>JBNJKL010000001.1:0-1196047 GCA_051751065.1 Actinomycetota bacterium
TATCGGGCGGCTCGGACGACTCCGACGCGCCGTTCTGAGAGGCGTCGGCTAAAAGCTCGCGCCGGGAATGATGCGAACGGGCCCCCGTGCCTCGTCCATCCGCACCGGCTCACCCTTCTGGGTGATGACGACCTCGTCGCGGTCGGCGAGCTCGGCAGCGACACGTCTGACGTCCGGCATGCATCTCCGCCAGCGCTCGCCCTCGCCGCCCACGACCCGGGCGACGTCGCTGGGGCAGATCGACGACCCGGAGCGCTTGCGCAGCAGGGCACGGATCGTCGCCGTGATCCGCGCATCCAGCTCGCTCGTGTCGGGCTCCTCCCACCACGGGTAGCCCCGCTCGCCGAGGGCCGTCTTCGCATCACTCACCCGTGCCCGCGCGGACTCCTCATGGGATTTCACCGCGCGTCGCGCGGCCATCAACTCATCCACCAATTCCTGACGGAGCTTCGGAGGAATCGACGGATCCGTCGCGCGCCAGCGCCGTCCCTTGACGACGATGTACCGATCGTCGGGAGTCATCTCCGGCGTCGACTCGGAATTCGAGCCCTGCGGCTCGTCAGACGCCACGGTGCCCCTCCGTCACGTCCCAGCCCATGCGCCGAACCTACAGTCCGTCGCCGACACGCGCACGACCACGAGACGAGGTCACCGGTTCAGTACCGCTCGAGTTGCCGCTTCGGGGCGCAGATCGAGTCGGCGGAGCACCTGCGCGTTGAGCGCCACAACGATCGTGGACAGCGACATGAGCAGCGCGCCCACCGACATCGGGAGGATGAATCCGATCGGAGCGAGGATGCCGGCCGCGAGCGGCACCGAGAGGAGGTTGTAGCCGGCAGCCCACCACAGGTTCTGCCGCATCTTCCGGTACGAGGCGCGCGACAGCTCGATCACGGACAGGACGGACCGGGGGTCGTCGCTCGCGAGGATCACGCCGGCGGACGCGATCGCCACATCCGTGCCGGCGCCGATCGCCAGACCCACATCCGCCTGCGCGAGGGCGGGGGCATCGTTCACTCCGTCGCCGACCATCGCGACGCGGCGTCCTTCCCGTTGCAACTCCTGCACCGTGGCGGCCTTGTCCTCGGGGCGTACGCCGGCGAAGACGCGGTCGATACCGAGTTCCGCGGCGACGGTCCGCGCGACTGCTTCGGCGTCCCCCGTGATCATGACCACCTCGATGCCCACGGCGTGGAGCGCGTCGACCGCATCGCGGGACTCCACTCGGACCGCGTCGGCGAGCTTCACGGCGCCGACAGCACGGCCGTCCTCGAGGACATGCAGGATGATCGCGCCATCAGCACGCCAGGCATCGACCTCCGGCAGCTCGGTCACATCCTCCTCCTCGAGGAGAAGGGGGCCACCGACGCGCACGGTCGTGCCATCCACGACGGCTGTGACACCGACCGCAGGGGAGGAGGTGAACTCGCCCGCGGCGGGCACGCGGACGTTCCGATCCGCCGCGGCTCGGGTGATCGCCCGCGCGAGGGGATGCTCGCTGTCTGCCTCGGCGGCAGCGGCGAGCGCGAGCACGCGGTCGGCATCGGCGCCGTCGACCACGGTGATCTCCGACACGACCGGCTCTCCCTCCGTCAGGGTCCCGGTCTTGTCGAACAGGACGGTGTCGACGGTGCGCATGCTCTCCAGGGCGAGTCGGTCCTTGACGAGCACGCCGCCCCGCGCGGCGCGCTCGGTGGCGATCGACACGACCAACGGGATGGCGAGTCCGAGAGCGTGCGGACACGCGATCACCAGCACCGTGATGGTCCGGATGACCGCGTCGTCCGGAAGTCCGAGGAGGGACCAGACGAGCGCGGTGATCGCAGCGGCCCCGAGCGCGAACCAGAAGAGCCACCCGGCCGCTGTGTCCGCGAGACGCTGCGCGCGAGACGACGAGTTCTGGGCATCGCTCACAAGACGTTGGATCCCCGCGAGTGCCGTGTCGTCGCCGGTGGCAGTGACCTCGACCCGCAGTCCGGAGTCCGTCGCCACTGTCCCCGCCGTGACGGGATCACCGACCGCGCGCACGACGGAGCGGGATTCTCCTGTGACCATGGACTCATCCATCGACGCTCGCCCGTCGATGATGCGGCCGTCCACGGGAACGCTGGCGCCGGGTCGGACGATGACGACGTCCCCGACGGTCAGGTCGGAGGGGGAGACGATCGTGATCTGTCCGTCCTCGATCCGTTCGGCTTCATCGGGCAGGAGTGCGGCGAGTGAGTCCAACGCCGAGGTGGTCTGGGCGAGCGACCGCATCTCGATCCAGTGCCCGAGCAGCATGATCACGATCAGCAGCGCGAGTTCCCACCAGAAGTCGAGTTCGTGGTGGAGAAGCCCGAGGCTCGCGCCCCACGATGCCACGAACGCGACGGTGATCGCGAGACCGATGAGGAGCATCATGCCCGGCTTCCGAGAGCGGATCTCGCCCACCGCCCCCACAAGGAACGGACGCCCGCCCCAGATGTACATCACGGTGCCGAGCACGGGGGAGACCCAGACGAGGCCGGGGACGTCCGGCAGGTCGTAGCCCAGGATCATCGCGAACATCCCGGACAGGATCACGGTGGGAACCGCGAGAGCCAGCATGATCCAGAAGAGGCGACGGAACTGACCGACGTGGTCTGCGTGCCCTGCATGCCCGCTGTGGTCTGCGTGCCCTGCGTGCCCACTGTGGTCTGCGTGCCCGCTGTGCTCTCCGTGTTGGTCGTGTTCGCCGTGGCGGCTGTGGTCGTGAGACATCGTCCGGTCCTCCGGGAGGTGTGAGTGGGTCATCGGGCCTGGCTCCGGAAGGAGCGCAGGCGCAGGCTGTTGCCGACCACGAAGACGCTCGAGAACGCCATCGCTGCTCCGGCGAGCATCGGGTTGAGCAGGCCGAGAGCGGCGAGCGGGATCGCCGCGACGTTGTACGCGAACGCCCAGAACAGGTTGCCCTTGATCGTCGAGAGTGTGCGGCGGGAAAGCCTGATCGCGTCGGCCGCGCTGCGCAGATCCCCGCGCACCAGGGTGATGTCGCTGGCCTCGATCGCGACGTCCGTTCCCGTGCCCATCGCCAGCCCCAGATCGGCCTGTGCGAGAGCTGCTGCATCATTCACCCCGTCGCCGATCATCGCGACGACCTTGCCCTCGCCCTGGAGGCGGGTGATGACATCGAGCTTGTCCGCGGGCATCACCTCGGAGATGATCTCGGTGATCCCCACCTCCGCGCCGATCCGCTCGGCGACGGCCCGGTTGTCGCCGGTGAGGAGCACGGGAGTCAGACCCAATCGCTTCAATTGAGTGATGGCTTCGGCGCTCGTCGGCTTCACCGTATCGGCGACCACGAGGACGCCGCGCGCTTCACCGTCCCAGCCGACGGCGATCGCGGTCCTCCCCTCGCTCTCCGCGGCGGCCTTGGCCGCGGCGAGGGCGGGGGAGAGGCGCTGCGACCAGTCGGCGAGCAGGGTCTCCCGTCCGGCGATCACGGCGCGCCCGTCGACGATTCCTCGCACGCCGACGCCCGCGACGTTCACGAAATCCTCGACCTCGGGGAGATCGCCGACTTCCTGAGTCGCGCCTCGTGCGATGGCCTGCGCGATCGGATGCTCGGACGCCTCCTCGAGAGCTCCGGCCACGCGCAGCAGTTCTCCACGGTCGACGCCCGCTGCCGCGTGCACGTCGACGAGAGTCATCCTGCCGGTCGTCACGGTTCCCGTCTTGTCCACGACGACGGTGTCGACGCGACGCGTGGATTCGAGGATCTCCGGCCCCTTGATGAGGATGCCCATCTGTGCTCCGCGTCCGGTGCCCACGAGCAGGGCGGTCGGAGTGGCCAGCCCGAGCGCACACGGGCACGCGATGATGAGGACGGCGACGGCCGCGGTGAACCCCGCCGAAGCCGGGAATCCTGCGATCAGCCAGGTGCAGAGAGTCGCGAGAGCGATGACGATGACGATCGGGACGAAGATGCCGGAGATCCGGTCGGCCAGTCGCTGCACCTGAGCCTTGCCTGATTGCGCGTCCTCGACGAGCCGCGCCATCTGTGCGAGTTGCGTGTCGGCGCCGATCCTCGTCGCTCGCACGACGAGACGCCCTGCGGTGTTCACCGTCCCACCGACGACCGCATCGCCTTCGGCGACGTCGACGGGAATGGACTCGCCGGTGAGCATCGACGCGTCCACCGCGGACGTTCCGGAGCTGATGATGCCGTCCGTGGCGAACTTTTCTCCAGGGCGGACGACGAACTCATCGCCGGCGATCAGCTCTGCCGTCGGGATTCGCGTCTCCACGCCGTGTCGAACGACCGCGACATCTTTGGCTCCGAGATCCATCAGCGCGCGCAACGCTGCTCCGGCCTGTCGCTGGGAGCGTTTCTCGAAGTACCGGCCGGCGAGGATGAACATCGTCACTCCGGCACCCACCTCGAGATAGATGTTCGCGGCGCCGTCGCTGGGTGCCACCGTGAACTCGAACGGGTGGGTCATGCCCGGCATCCCGGCGGAGCCGAAGAACAGTGCATAGAGGGACCACGCCAGCGCGGCGAGAGTGCCCATCGAGATGAGCGTGTCCATGGTCGCCGTGCCGTGACGGAGGTTGATCCAGGCGGCGCGGTGGAAGGGCCAGGCGCCCCAGAGGATGACCGGGGCGGCGAGGGCGAGCGAGAGCCACTGCCAGTAGGTGAACTGGAGCGCAGGGATCATCGCCATGGCGATCACCGGAACCGTCAGCACGACCGAGGCGATCAGGCGATGGCGCAGGCCGTCCAGCTCGGGATCCGACCGCGTGTCATCATCCCCCGCTCCCTTATCCGGGGCGGGGAGCGCGGCGGTGTAGCCGGTCTTCTCGACCTCGGCGACGAGCAGGGCGGCGTCGAACCCGACCGGTGTGTGCACCTTCGCCTTTTCCGTGGCGTAGTTGACCGTGGCGCTGACACCGTCGATGCGGTTCAGCTTCTTCTCGATCCGCATGGCGCACGAGGCGCAGGTCATGCCGCCGATCTGCAGGTCCACGCTCGCGACCTCGGCCACTGGTCGTGTTCCCGTCATGGTGTTCTCCTCTGTCGTGCCGTGCGCTCAGTCGTGTGGTGTGAGCCGGCACGCGCCGGCATCCGGGGCGTGGTCAGCTGGCGGGGACGGCCTGATAGCCGGCCTCGTCGACGGCGGCGAGGATCGACGCATCGTCGATGGCCTGGCTCGCGGTCACGATGAGCGTGCCGGTGCGTGCGCTCACCTGGATGCTGTCGACGCCGGGCACCTTGGCGACCTCTCCGCGGACGGAACCCTCGCAGTGACCGCATGTCATTCCGGTGACCTCGTACTCGCTGACATTCATGGTGTCTCCTTGTCATCTGAATACCCAGGGGGGGTATCCATGATGACAACTGTATACCCTCGGAGGGTATTCCGGAGACTGCCTCGCGTCAGGGGAGCCGGGCGACGATCGTGTACGTGCAGGGAATGAGATCGCGCTCCGGCTCGGGCCACGCGAACCCTCGCGGCACCTCCACCATGCGCTCACTGAACCGCCACGGGAGTGTCCGGCCCTCCTCCACGTGCAACAGCTGAAGGCCGGCACGGATCAACGCGGTCAGGATCTCGGAGATCGGGTGGGGCCACTCGTACGTTCTCGTGTGCGTCACGGTGCCCTCGCCGACGTAGGTCGATTCGTCATCCCACGACACCGGTCGGCCGTTGCCGAAGTACGGGTAGCGCAGCACCAGCGAGTCCGCGTGCTCGTCCACCGAGAACAGCGCGGGGTGACCATCGCGGATGAAGAACGTCCCGCCGGGCTTCAGGAGCGCGGCGACCTGCGCGGCCCAGCGATCCAGGTCGGGGAGCCAGGTGATGGTGCCGATGCTCGTGTAGACCAGGTCGAAGTGTCCCGTGACGGCCGCGCGAGCGTCCAACACGTCGGTCTGCACCCACGTCGCGGGCAGCCCCACTCGTTCGGCGAGGTCGGCTGCCGCACGCAACGCTGGTGCGGAGAAGTCGACGCCGGTGACGCGAGCCCCGGAGCGCGCGAGTGAGAGCGTGTCCGTGCCGATGTGGCACTGGAGGTGACAGACGTCCAGCCCGTCCACCGTTCCGGACGCGAGGAAGGGAGCGAGCGCACCGAGGTCATCACGCACCACGTCCGAGAGGTGATCGGGATCGTCGAACGCGTCCAGTCCGTACGCCGCCTCGTGGAGGGGAACGCGGTCGTCCCAATTGGCGAGATTGGTCCGTCGTGCTGTGTCCCAGTCGACGTCGCTGTCGCTGCCGTGTGATTCCATGCCGACAGCCTAGAGCGGCGGCGTCGGCGTGCCAGAATGGTGGTGTGCATCGCTCCAGGAAACCCGCGCTTCTGCGCGGTTTCGCGGCGTCGTCTGCGGCGATCTTCGTCGCACTCGCCGGGCACGTCACGGCGGGTGGGCAGATGCCGGGCCCGCTGGGAATCCTGGTGCCCTGGATCCTGTCGCTCATGGTGTGCGTGCTGCTCGCCGGCCGCTCCCTCTCCATCACGAGGCTCAGCGCGTCCGTGGCGGCGAGCCAGTTCCTCTTCCACGTGCTCTTCGTCCTCGGCACCGTGACGCCCTCCGGGACCGCCGCGCCCGCACACGTCCACGGTGGAGCGCTCGTGCTCCCCGAGAGCGTCGGTCTCAGCGGGGCTGTGGCCGCCGACGGCACCATGTGGGTCGGACACGCGATCGCCGCCCTGATCACGGTCGTGGCCCTGCACCGCGGTGAGCGGATGCTGCTCACCCTGCGCGATCTCGCCATCCAGGCCGTCCGGTGGATGCGGCGTCGACTGGACGCCGCTCTCGTCCTCCCGCGTGTCGCCACCCCGTGCCGGATCTCCGTCACCCCGGTGGATGCGACGCGTCCGCAGGTGTATCTCCTTGCGACCCTGCGCGGACGCGCACCGCCTGTCCTCTCCGCGGTCTGATCCACACCTCCGGCGATTCGCTGCCGGACGGTGATCTTCCGCTCGCGTGCGCTCCCGCGTACCCGAGACGTTTCTTCACGCACGGACGGCGCCGACGATCGGCGCCCGACGAGAGGTCCACCCTTCATGTCTCCTTTCCGCAGATGTGCGGCAGGGATGGTGGTGGCTGTGGTCGCGATTCTCGCGACGGCAGCACCGGCATCCGCCCACGACCAATTGATATCCAGCACTCCCTCCGACGGCGAGCAGCTCGACGCACCACCGGAGGACATCACCCTGACGTTCTCCGGACAGCTTCTGATCCTCGATGAATCGATGTCCGGGGCTGTGGTCCTCGTCGTCGACGAATCCGGACGGGACTGGGCGACCGGGGAGGTGGAGCTCCGCGGGGACACCGTGATCGCCGAGCTCGACCCCGCGATGCCGGAGGCGGGCTATCAGGTGCGGTGGCAGGTCGTATCGGAGGACGGACACCCGATCTCAGGAGTTGTCCCCTTCACGGTCGGCGATGCCGCTCCCGTTGAGGCGACCGCTGTTCCGGAGGAGGCGCCAGACGAGACTCCGGAAGGTACCGAAGAGGCGGACGAACAGACCGCAGACGACGGGGGCGGCGTACTGCGTCCGCTGCTCGTCGGCGCAGGGGGCGCGGTTCTCGCCGTCGCCGCCTTCGCCCTGTACCGATTCCTTCGTCGCCCCCGCGCGACGGTCGCGCCGCCGGAGTCCGGCGAGAGTGCGACAGACGAACTGTGAAAGGCACCACCATGAACACCATTCAGAACCACCGTCCCCGCTACGCGGCCATCGCCGCGGTCTCCCTGCTCGCCCTGACGGGGTGTGCAGCGCAGGCTGATGCTCCGCCGGACGCCGGATCCGCGCCCGCGGGAGACATCGTCACGGTCGAGGACGCGTGGGTGAAATCCGCGGACGACGGCATGTCATCCGCGTTCGGCACCCTCGTCAACACCTCAGACCACGACGTGACCATCGTCTCGGTCGCATCGACAGCGTCCAGCATGCTCGAACTGCACGAGACCGTGGAGAACGAGTCCGGCGAGATGGTCATGCGCGAGATCGAGGGCGGCTTCGTGCTTCCCGCCGACGGAGAACTCACTCTCGAACCGGGTGCCGATCACATCATGCTCATGGACCTCACGGAGCCGCTGATGGCCGGCGAGGAAGCCTCGTTCACCCTGACGTTCTCCGACGAATCCACGTTCGAGTTCACCGCTCCGGTCAAGGACTACTCGGGCGCGAACGAGAACTACGAGGGCGACGACGAGCACGACGGCATGGACCACTGATGCCGGCGCCCTCCGAGGGCGCACGCTCCGGCCGCACCGGGTCGACCCGGCGACAGTTCCTCCTCGGAGGAGCTGTCGCCGGGATCGGCGCGGCGGCGGCCATGGGCGTCGACCTCGCACTGACACGTCCTGACACGGATGCCGCGCTCGCCGCATCGACCCCGATGAACGGCGCAGAGAAGGTGCCCTTCTTCGGTGCGCACCAGGCGGGGGTGGACACCGCCGCGCAGGCGCACGGTGTCTTCCTCGGCTTGGACCTGCGTGACGGCATCGATCGCGGGGCGCTGACCCGGCTGATGCGGATCCTCACCGACGACGCCGCTCGCCTGACCCAGGGCGTGCCGGCGCTGGCAGATTCGGAGCCGGAACTCGCGCTGTCGCCCGCTCGCTTGACCGTGACCTTCGGATTCGGCCCCGGTTTCGTGGCGCGTGCGTCAGGAACGGGCCCCGCCTGGCTCGCCCCGCTGCCCTCGTTCGGGGTCGACCGACTCCGGCCCGAGTTCTCCGACGGGGATCTCCTCATCCAGGTGGCCGGCGATGATCCGCTCACCGTCGCGCACGCCACGAGGATGCTTCTGAAGGACGCGCGGGGCTTCGCGTCCGTGCGGTGGAGCCAGCAGGGCTTCCGTCGGGCGTACGGCACCGAGCGGCCCGGCACGACCATGCGGAACCTCTTCGGGCAGGTCGACGGGACGACCAATCCGGAGCCGGGGACGAAGGACTTCGACCGAGTCGTCTGGTCGGACGACGGCTGGATGGCCGGAGGGACGGGTATGGTCATCCGCCGCATCCGCATGGATCTGGACAAATGGGATCGCCTGGACCGCAGCGGGCGAGATGCGTCCGTGGGGAGGACTCTCGCGAACGGGGCGCCCCTCACCGGCACGGAGGAGTTCGACGAGCCGGATTTCGAGGCGACGACGTCCCTCGGATTCCCGGTCATCGGGCAGTTCGCGCACATCCGGCGGGCACGGGGCGACGGCGAGGAACGGATCTTCCGTCGCGGCTACAACTACGACGAGAGTCCCGCGGGGAATGAGGTCTCCGAGTCCGGACTCATCTTCGTGTCGTTCCAGGCCGATATCGACCGTCAGTTCACCCCCATGCAGCGGCGTCTGGATGAGCTCGACCTGCTGAACGAATGGACCGTGCCGATCGGCTCCGCGGTCTTCGCCATTCCGCCTGGGTGCGCGGAGGACGGATTCATCGGCGACACACTGCTGACCGGAGAGGCCGCCGCATGAGCCACACGGTTCTACCCGCTGAACCCGAGGCGCCGCCCGCCCGCCCGCCCGCGATGCCGCGCGGCGGATGGGTGGGCGCGCTCCTGCTGCGTCTGCACTTCTATGCCGGCATCCTCGTGGGCCCTTTCCTGCTCGTGGCGGCACTCAGCGGCGCGCTCTACGCCCTCACACCCCAGCTGGAGCAGGTCGTCTACGCGCATCAGCTGCACGCGCCGGCCGGGGGAGAGGCGCTGTCGCTCGCCGCGCAGATCGAGGCGGCGGACGCCCATGCGGGCCCGGGTGCGACCCTGTCCGCGGTGCGTCCCGCGCCGGAGCAGGGGGAGACTACGCGGATCATGTACGCCGAGGAAGGTCTTGGCCCCAGTGAGTCGCGTGCCGTGTTCGTCGACCCGGCCACGGGGGAGATCCGCGGCGATCTCGTGGTGTACGGCACGAGCGGTTCCACACCGCTACGGACATGGGTCAGCACGCTGCACAGAAGCCTTCATCTCGGTGATGTCGGACGGCTGTACAGCGAGCTCGCCGCGTCCTGGCTCGGGATCGTGGCGCTCGCCGGGCTCGCGCTCTGGATCGCACGCGCGCGCAGAGCGCGGGCACGGGGGGACCTCCTGCGGCCGAATCGATCGCACCGGGGGCACCGCGCGCTCTTCGGCTGGCATGCATCGATCGGCATCTGGGTCCTCCTGGGCGCGCTGTTCCTCTCGGCGACGGGAATCACCTGGTCTCAGTACGCGGGCGGGAACGTCTCCGCGCTGCGCGCGGCGCTCGACTGGGGGACACCGTCGGTGACGACGAGCCTCGACGAGGAGGGTGTGACGGCCGATCCGCACGCCCACCACCACGGGCCTCTCGCCCCATCGACGGGAGCAGCGAATCCGGCGACATTCGATGCGGTGCTCGCGATCTCTCGGCGCGCCAACATCGACACCGGTTTCGTGGAGATCACGCCACCGGCTGCACCGGGCACCGCCTGGACTGTGCGGGAGATCAAGACGAGCTTCCCCACCGAGGGCGATTCGATAGCGATCGACGGGACGAGCATGCAGGTCGTCGACAGGGTCGACTTCCGGGACTTCCCGCTGCCCGCCAAGCTGGCGAGCTGGGGGATCGGCCTCCACATGGGCGTCCTGTTCGGTGTGGTCAACCAGATCGTCCTGTTTGCCCTGGCTCTCGGGATCGCCGCACTGGTCGTGCTCGGCTACGCGATGTGGGTGAGGCGTCGCCCGGCGAAGGGTGCGGGCCGTCTGACCGGCAGGCCGCCTTCTCGCGTGGGTCTCGATGCACCGTGGTGGGGGATCATGGCGGCAGCCGGTACGGCTGTGCTCATCGGGATCTGGCTGCCCCTGGTCGGGTGGACGCTCCTGGGCTTCGTCGTTCTGGACACACTCATCGGGTTCGTGGCATCGCGTCGCGCGTGATGCCACGAACCCGAGAGGGTGCTCAGTCCTCGGCGAGCAGAACGGCGGCGTTCGAGCCGAGGTACATCGTGCTGCGCTGAGCGAGATACTCGTCCTCGGACTGGGTGGCCGACTGGACGACGACGACATACGCGTCGTCGTCGTCCTGCAGGAGCCAGGTTCCGCCGATCACGCCGACCGAAGATCCACCCTTGAACCCCACGGAATCCCAATCGTCTGCGGTCTCGAGTCCGGGGTTCGTGGTGAGGATCTCCGCGACGGGTTCGCCGGCCGCGGTATCGGAGGCATCGTCGAGGGCGACGGATACACGGGCCAGATCGGCGGAGGAGAAGAACCAGTCCACGCCGTCCTGCCAGATGGGGACCACGACGTCCGTCGCCGTGGTCGTCAGCGGACCGGCGTCGACGCGCTCGCGGACGGTCTCGCGTCCGTCATCGTCCGCGGCCGCCCACTCCGATCGAAGCTCCTCATCGCCCCACCCGAGCTGGAAGAACGCGCGGGTGGAGAGCATCGGCGTCGTCGCGTCCGCGCCGTCCGTCGCGTGCTCGGTGATCTGCGCCTCGACGGCTTCGATCCCGATCGCCTCGATCAGCAGATCGGTCGCCGTGTTGTCACTGATCGAGATCATTCCGAGCGCGGCCTCCTCGACGCTCACCTCGGTGCCGTCGGGCTCCTCCTGCAGCTCTCCGCTGGGGAGGCTGCGTGTGGCGTCGGTCAGGGTGAGCGTGTCGTCCCAGGCGAGCGTGCCCTCGTCGACCGCGTCGACCACCGCGAGGAGCACGAAAAGCTTGAACATGGACCCGGAGGGCTGCGCGCCCTCGAGGTCTCCGGCTGAGAAGATCGGCTCGTCGACGGCTCCGTCGGACACATCGAAGACGGTCACCGTGACCGGCGCGCCGATCTCGTCGGTGCGATCGGTGAGTTCATCCCAATCCGCGGCAGGCTCGGGGATCTCCGGCGCCGGCTGGATGCTCGCGCCCGTGAGCAGCCCGTCGTCGTCGAGGCTCACACTGAGGAGGAACACGGTTCCCTCGACGCCCTCCCCGCCGGCCTCGAGGCGGGTACCGGCCACCGCCCCGGTCTCTTCGTACGCCAGGACAGTGTAGGGAGCGAGAGTCTGCAGGGATTCGAACGAGGCGACGAGTTCGGCCGGCGTTCCGATCTGCGCGATCGTCTCGGGAGCGAATCGCTCCTCGATCTCGGCCTCGTCGACCTCGGCGTCTCCCCGGATGATGTCCAGCACCCACGTCGTGGCAGCGCCGAGCTCGGACGACGGGATCTCGACGGTCGACACGGCAGAACTCGCAGCCGGGTCAGGGGAGGTGTCGGTCGTCGTGCAGCCGGTCAGGCACAGGGCGGCTGCCGCGAGCACGGCCAGGGTGGAGGGAGCGCGGTTCGTCATACCTCCATCCCATCGGACTCCGTCCGTGCGCACATCCCTCGCGCGGGGGAGAGCAGCACCTCCGCCCTGCGAGGGAGGCACGCGCGACCGGTAGTGACACCGCGTCACATCTCGGCGTGACAGGGCGGCACTACCCGGCTTCCCCGCGGTCGAGTGCACTGGAAACCGGGCAACACGCCGCGCACACCTGCGTGTGGCAGGCCCGTGAACAGAGGACACCGTGAGTACACGTATGAGCGACCATGACGACCAGGCATCCGCAGACATCCCGGGCGGGAGAGGGGCAGAGCGCGGAGCTGCGCATCCCGGGCTCGATATCAGCCGCCCCTTCGGAGTGCACATCCGGATGGCGTGGTGGAAGTCGATCGTCCTGATCGCGGCGGTGCCGTTGGCGCTCATCGTCTCCCAGCTCGGGCTCTATCTGCTCGCCGGACTCGTCGAGGGCGATCCCTTCGCGCCGACCCTCACGCCCTTGAAGCTGCTGGCAGCCAACGTGAGCACCGGACTGACGGCGCTTCTCGCGCTCGTGCTCGTCGTTCGTTTCGCGAAGGTTCCCTGGCGGAGCGTGTTCAGCGCGCGCTGGTTCGATGCTCGACGCGTCGTCATCTACTTCCTGGCGTCGCTCGTGATCGTGGGCGTCGCGATGGGACTGGTGCTGGTCATCGCGCCCGACGCCGTCGGGTGGGCAGGCTTCGGTCTCAGCAGTACGACGCTGGCGCTCCTCGTCGTCATGATCCTGTCGACCCCGATCCAGGCGGCCGGCGAAGAGGTCATGCTCCGCGGGGCGGTCATGCCGGCCGCGGGATCCTGGTTCCGTTCGGTGCGACCGGCCGTGATCTCCGGACTCGTCGTGTCGAGCCTGATGTTCGCGCTCGTGCACGGGACCGGTGACCCCTGGCTGTTCGGGTACTACCTCTTCTTCTCGATCTGCACCGTGATCATGGGCCTGATCACCCGGGGACTCGAGGCCGCGATGGCATTCCACGTGGCGAACAACCTCGTCACGACCACCATCAACGCGCTGCTCGCCGATGGTGGCGTGATCGTGGTCGACAGGTCGGAGGGACAGGGCGGTGGCGTCGCCCTGATCGGGCCTGCCGCGGCGAGCCTGATCGTGCTCGGAGTGGTCTGGATCCGCGAGCGATCGCTGCGCTCCCGGCGCCGTAGCTGAGTCAGGGGCGGAGCGACCACGAACACGCGAGAAGACCCCGCCCTATGAGCGGGGTCTTCTCGCGAAACAGTGTCTTGTGCCCCCGACAGGAGTCGAACCTGCGACCTACGGTACCGGAAACCGGCGCTCTATCCACTGAGCTACGGAGGCGTACCGATCGACAATATCACCGCTCGGGAGTGGGCTCCGACTCACTGGCCTCCGTGAGGGCGGCACCGATGAGTTCCTGCAGCGCTTCCGTCAGCTTCTCGGCGAGGTAGCGGTGCCCGTTCGTCGATGGGTGCTGCCGTCCGATACCGACGTCGATCACGTCGCCGTAGTTCGCATCGGTGATCCACTCGCGCTCGATGGGGGAGATGTACCACCATCCGCGGTTCGCGGCGAGCTCGGCGAGATCGCGGTCGATCCGTGCCGTCTCTTTGCCGACGGGAAGCTCGTGCGGAGCCGGACCGAGGATGACGACAGACGCATCGGGATACAGCGCGGCCATGCTGTCCCAGGCGGCCTCGACCGCGTCGCGGTACCCGGTGGTGCCGGAGCGACGGTCGTTGATCGACCCCTGGATGATGACGAGATCGGGGGAGAGTGTGGGATCCAGCGCGGAGATCCGCTCGCCGAACGGCGGGCCGTCGAGCCCTGCCTTGAGATAGCCGCTCCCGCGCACGCCGTCGACGACCGTCTCGCCCTCGATCATCCCGGCGAGCACGTAGGCATACCCGAAGGTCGGGGTGATCGCCGCCGAGCCGTAGGTCCACGAGTCGCCGAACACGAGCACTCGCGGATTCTCGGGCAGCACGAGAGGTGCGGGGTCGACGGCGGCGGAGTCTTCGCCGGCTCCGACGGGAGTCGCGGCGGGCAACGGAGACCACGGGCGCCACATGCCCAGGACGACCGCGGCGAGCACCGCGACGGCCACGGCGGTGATGCCGAGCAGTCGGGTGCGTCGGGTCGCAGCGAGAGCGCTCATGGCACGAGGGTAAACGACGAACGGGCGAGCGCAAATTCCACCGCACTTCCGCCGTAAACTGGACGGTCTATGACTCCCGACACCCTCGCCGCAGCCCTCATCGATGTCGTCACGCCGATCGCGGCGTCGCTGCGACCCGACGAGCCGCTCGTGCTCGACCCCGCCGACGTCGTCTTCGAGCGACCGCGCAACCGTGACCACGGCGACTGGGCCTCGAACCTCGCCATGCGGCTCGCCAAGCAACTGGGGACGAACCCGCGTGAGCTCGCGCAGCGGATGGCCGAGGGCCTGTCCGCCGTGGACGGGATCGCGAGCGCCGAGGTCGCCGGCCCCGGCTTCCTCAACATCCGCCTCGACGCCGCGGCCGCCGGTGCGCTGGCGAAGGTGATCGTCGACGCCGGCGACGCATACGGCACGAACGACTCCCAGCGCGGGGTGAGCGTCAACGTCGAGTTCGTCTCGGCGAACCCCACGGGTCCCGTGCACATCGCCCACACCCGCTGGGCGGCGCTCGGCGACTCCGTGGTCCGGCTGCTGCTCGCGAGCGGCGCGCACGCCGTCCGTGAGTACTACATCAACGACGCGGGTGCGCAGATGGACCGGTTCGCCCGCTCCGTGCTCGCGGCCGCCAAGGGAGAGCCCACGCCGGAGGACGGCTATCCCGGCAGCTACATCGCGACGCTGGCCTCCCGTGTCCAGCAGGCGCGCCCCGACCTGCTGGAGCTCCCCGACGCCGAGCAGCTCGCCGTCACGATGGACCTCGCGTACGAGTATCAGCTCGCCGAGATCAAGAACTCGCTCGAGCGGTTCAACGTTCCTTTCGACACCTGGTTCTCGGAGCGGACACTGCACGCGAAGGACGCCGACGGCACGAGCCTCATCGACCGCGCCGTGGACCGACTCCGTGAACAGGGGCACGTGTTCGACCACGAGGGTGCCGTGTGGGTGCGCACCACCGACTTCGGCGACGACAAGGACCGCGTCATCCGCCGCTCGAACGGTGAGTACACCTACTTCGCCGCCGACGCCGCCTACTACCTGAGCAAGGGCGATCGCGGATTCGAGAACAAGATCTACCTGCTGGGTGCGGATCATCACGGGTACGTGCACCGTCTCAAGGCGATCGCCGGGGCCGCGGGTGAGGATCCGGAGAAGAACATCCAGGTGCTGATCGGTCAGATGGTGTCGATCAACGGCGCGCGACTCTCCAAGCGCGCCGGCAACATCATCGAGATGGACGATCTGCTCGACTGGCTCGGCGCGGACGCGCTGCGGTACTCCCTCGGGCGCTCGCCGGCCGATTCGCCGCTGGATCTGGATCCCGAACTCCTGCAGAAGCGCGGCAACGACAACCCCGTGTTCTACGTGCAGTACGCGCATGCCCGGACGCACAACGTCGCGCGCAACGCGGCCGACTCGGGCGTGGATCGGTCCGAGTTCGCCCCGGAGCTGCTGTCGCACGAGGTCGAGGCGGCGCTCCTCGGCGCTCTCCAGGAGTTCCCGCGCATCGTCGCGTTCGCCGCGGACGTGCGCGAGCCGCACCGTGTCGCGCGCTACCTCGAAGAGCTCGCGGGCCTGTATCACCGCTGGTACGACACGCTCCGCGTCATCCCTCAGGGCGATGACCCCATCGAGACCGTGCACCGCACGCGCCTCTGGCTCAACGACGCCACGGGCCAGGTGCTGCGCAACGGGCTCGACCTCCTCGGCGTCTCCGCCCCCGAGCGGATGTAGCGGCCCGCCTCGGCAGGCCGACAGGATGGTGTCATGAGCGACGACAACCCGACTCTGCCGTACCCGAACACTTCGGTGGAGCACCCGACGCTCGTCATTCCGGATGACGTCCGCGGTCAGGCTCCGAAGAAGCGGCGGCCGCGCTGGCACTGGGTCCTGGTGATCGTGCTCATCCTGCTCGCGGCACTCGTGGTCGCCGCCGAGTTCATCGCCCGGAGCGTGCTGCCGGGCATCGTGCGCGGCATCGTCATCGAACAGATGGACCTCCCGGCGGACCAGCAGTTGGATGTCGTCGCCGACGGCGTGCTGCTCCCGCAACTCATCGGCGGACGACTCGACTCGCTCCATCTCTCCACCGAGCAGGTGACGGTCGGAGGGATCACCGGGGCCGTCAACGTCAGCGCGCAGGGTGTTCCGCTGCGCGGAGGAGACCTCGACGCGGCCTCCGGCACCGTCCGTATCGCCGAGGACCAGTTCGCGGCACTGCTGGACGGGTCAGAGCTTCCGATCGACACCGTCGAGCTCGAGGAGCCGGACGTGACCGTCTCCGGTTCCGTCCCCGTCTTCGGGATCAGCATCCCGATCGCGCTCACGGTGACGCCCTCGGCAGACGGCGGCGAACTCATCCTCACGCCGGTCAACGCGCAGATCGGCGGCGTCACGGTCGAGGCCGACGGAATCGCCGACCAGTTCGGTCCCATCGGCGACCGACTCACGGAACCACAGCGACTGTGCATCGCGGATCAGCTTCCGGCCGGTGTCACCCTCACCGGGCTCGAGGTCGTCGGATACGCCGCGGTCGCGGACTTCGACGTCGACGGTGCGATCGTCACGGACGAGGCGCTGCAGGAGAACGGCGTCTGCCCGTAGCCACAGCCGGGACCCGCCGCCCGGCGGCGTAAGACGTCAGGCGTTCGTCGTGGCCGCAGCAGAGTCGCGTTCCGCCGCCTCCGCCTCCTGAGCTTCGCGCAGAGCCGCTGTTGCCACGGTGACATCCTTCTCGGCGCGCTGGACCCGACGCTGCGCGAAGGTCGTCGCACCGAAACGCGCGCGGACGCGATCGTTCTCCTCCTCGACCCCCGTGACGATGTAGGCGGTCGCGATGAGGATCACCTGCGTGGAGAGGTTCATCCAGATCAACAGGGCCAGGAGCGACGCGAACGAGGCGAGCAGGGGATTGGAGGAGGCGCCGCCCACGAAGAGACCGGAGAGCTCCTGCAGCACGAGGAGGCCGATGCCACCGACGAGCGCTCCCGACCACAGCGGACGCCCCGTGGCGCGGACACCCGACAGCAACCGGAACACACCGATGATCAGAGCGACGTCGAGAGCGTAGACGACGAGCAGCGCGAGGATCCGAACGCTCCAGGTGACGGCCGCCGAGTCCGCCGAGAGGCCGATCAGCTCTGCGATCCAGCCCACGCTGAGGCTTCCCGCGAACGTGATCGCCGCCGCGGCGACGAAGGCGACCGCGATCCCGATCGCGAGCGCGAGGTTGCGGAGGATCACCCAGATGAACAGGACGTCATCGAGCACGGTGTCCGCGATCGTGCGCACGGCGATGCGCAGCGAGCCGATCGCGCCGAGTGCAGCCCCCAGAAGTGCGACGAGCGAGATGACGGTCGCGATCGAGAGGCCCGCCGGTGCTTCGATGGCGCTGGGGTCCTCGACGATGCCGCCCTCTCCGACAAGACCGGGGATCGCGGAGTTCACCGCCGCGATCACCGCATCCCACGCCTCATCGTTCCCCGCCAGCCAGATCGCCGCGATCGAGAAGGCGAGCAGCAGGCCCGCGAACACACTGAAGAGCGCGCGGTAGGTGATGCTGTCGGCAAGGCTCGGGCCGCGACGCTCGGAGTAGAGGAGGAAGGCGCGCACGGGCTTGCGCACGAGCGCCCAGCCGATGATCGCGGAGCTGGTACGAGCGAGGAATCCCGGCTCGGTGCGTTCGGGGGAGGGTGCGGCGTCCATTGCCCCCACCCTAACGACCGCGGGGACATCGGAACAGATCGTCACCATGACCGATCCGGAATGGGAGGTGCCCTAGAATCGGGGGCAACCTCACCGTGCGTGCCTCCGCGCGAGCTTCCGACTGACTTCACGATTGGTGTTCTGTGTCCTCCCGTGCCAGCGCGTCCGCCCCGGAATGGCTCGCTCTCCCCGACGACGCGAACGCGCTCGCCGCGGGCGTGTGGCCGGCATCCGCGCAGCGCGATTCGCAGGGCTCGCTCATCCTCGGGGGACTGAGCGCGGACGAGCTCGTCGCCCGTCACGGCACGCCCGTCCTCATCCTCGACGAGGACGAGGTGCGCTCCCGGGCTCGTGAACTGCGTACCGCGTTCGAGTCGGCGGCATCACGGCACGGCACCGGCGTGCGTATCTACTACGCGGGCAAAGCGTTCCTCAGCACGGCGGTCGCTCGATGGGTGAGCGAAGAGGGGCTGCGCGTCGATGTCTGCTCCCGGGGTGAGCTCGAGGTCGCGCTCGCGGCCGGAATCGCTCCCGCCCACCTCGGCTTCCACGGCAACAACAAGTCGGTGTCCGAGCTGGAGCGCGCCGTCGAGGTGGGCGTCGGCACGATCATCGTCGACAGCGCGATCGAGATCGAGCGCCTCGCGGAGATCACCCGGCGCACAGATGCGGTGCAGGCGGTGCTCGTGCGGGTCAACAGCGGTGTGCACGCGGAGACCCACGACTTCCTCGCGACCTCTCACGAGGATCAGAAGTTCGGTCTGCCCGTGGCCGAGGCCGAACGCGCCGTCGTGCGCATCCGCGAGCACTCCGGGCTGCGCTTCGTCGGGCTCCACTGCCATATCGGGTCCCAGATCTTCGGCGTCGCAGGATTCCGCGAGTCCGCGGCACGCGTGCTGGAACTCCACGAGCGTCTGCTCGACGGCGGCGACGTCCCCCTGTTGAACCTCGGTGGAGGATTCGGGATCGCCTACACCGCCGCCGACGACCCCACTCCCATCGCCGAGCTCGCCGAGGAGATCGTCGCGACCGTGGCGGCCGGCTGCGCCGAGCGGGGGATCGAGATCCCCGAGCTCGCGTTCGAGCCCGGTCGTGCCATCGTCGGTACCGCCGGTGTCACGCTCTACGAGATCGGCACGACCAAGGATGTCGCCCTCGACTCCGGTGTGGTCCGGCGCTATGTGAGCGTGGACGGCGGCATGAGCGACAACGCCCGCCCCGCGCTGTACGGGGCGCAGTTCTCGGCCCGACTGGCCTCGCGCGCAGGCTCCGGGGAGCCCGTGCTGGTGCGCGTCGTCGGGATGCACTGCGAATCCGGCGACATCGTCGTCGATCACGAATACCTGCCCGAGGATCTGACACCCGGGGACCTGCTGGCGGTACCCGCGACCGGCGCGTATTGCGCCTCCCTCGCCAGCAACTACAACCACGTCCCGCGTCCCGCCGTCGTCGCCGTCTCGCAGGGTACGTCCCGCGTGATCGTGCGCGGTGAGACGATCGACGACCTGCTCGCCCGAGACACCGGGATCGCCCGCCCTGGCACGGAACACCCCATTGAAGGAGCACGATGAGCGAATACCGACGACTTCGAGTGGCGCTGCTCGGCGCCGGCGCCGTGGGATCGCAGGTGGCTGATCTGCTGCTGCGCCACGGAGACGAACTGGCCGATCGTGCCGGTGCGTCCCTCGAACTGGCGGGTATCGCTGTGCGGAACCTCGATGCGCAGCGTGACGTCGAGCTGCCGTCCGAGCTCTTCACGACCGATGCGGAAGCACTCATCGTCGGTGCGGACATCGTGATCGAGCTCATGGGCGGTATCGAGCCGGCGCGCACCCAGCTGCTCCTCGCGCTGAACTCCGGGGCGGACGTGGTGACGGCCAACAAGGCGCTCCTTGCAACGCACGGACCCGAACTGTTCGAGGCCGCCGACCAGGTCGGTGCGTCGGTGTACTACGAGGCCGCCGCCGCGGGCGCGATCCCGATCATCCGTCCGCTGCGTGACTCTCTCGCGGGCGATCGCGTCGTCCGGATCATGGGAATCGTGAACGGCACCACGAACTACATCCTGGATCGGATGGACACCGAGGGCGCGGACTTCGCCGAGGTCCTCTCCGACGCCCAGCGTCTCGGGTACGCGGAGTCCGACCCGACGGCCGACGTCGGGGGCTACGACGCGGCGCAGAAGGCCGCGATCCTCGCGAGCCTCGCCTTCCACACGACCGTCCCGCTGGACGCGGTCCACCGCGAGGGCATCACGGAGATCACACCGTCCATGATCGAGGAGGCTCGCGCTGCGGGCTTCGCGATCAAGCTCCTCGCGGTCTGCGAGCGGCTCACCGTCGATGGCGCCGAGTCGATCTCGGTACGCGTCTACCCGGCGCTCGTGGCGCGCACGCACCCGCTGGCCGCGGTGCACGGTGCGAACAACGCGGTGTTCGTCGAGGCCGAGGCAGCGGGAAGCCTGATGTTCTACGGGGCCGGTGCGGGCGGTGTGCAGACGGCATCCGCGGTGCTGGGTGACGTCGTCTCCGCAGCCCGTCGCCACATCGCCGGCGGTGTCGGTGTGGGGGAGTCCACCCGAGCCAACCTCCCTATCGTCCCCATCGGTCACGTGACGACGCGGTATCAGATCACACTTGAGGTCGACGATCAGCCCGGTGTGCTCGCCACGATCGCGGGCATCCTCAGCGAGGGCGCCGTCTCCGTCGCCACGGTCGTCCAGACCGTCGAGGGGGAGGACGGCGAGACCGCCCGCCTCATCATCGGCACGCACCGCGCTCCCGAGCAGGCGCTGAGCGACACGGTCTCCCGCCTCGACGCGAGTGACGTCGTCGAGCGCGTGGTCTCGGTCCTCCGCGTCGAGGGCGAGTGATCGTGGCGCACCTCCCGATCGCCGCACCGTCGAGCCTGCGCACATCGAAGGGGATCTCATGAGCGGGCGCGACCGCACAGTCGTGGTCCGCGTCCCGGCGACCAGTGCGAACCTGGGGCCCGGGTTCGACACGCTCGGCCTTGCCCTGAGCATCTACGACGAGCTCACGGTCGAGGCCCGGCCCGCGGGCGAGCTCGAGATCGTCGTGGAGGGTTCCGGCGCCGCCGAGATCCCGCGCGATGCCTCGAACCTCGTGGTCCGGTCGATCGCTCACGTCTTCGCGGACGCCGACCGCCCGCTGCCCGGGCTGCGCATGCACGCATCGAACGGCGTGCCGCACGGGCGGGGTCTCGGATCCTCCGGTGCCGCGGTGGCCGCCGGCGTCCTGGCCGCCAAGGGCCTGCTGGCGGGGGACGTCGAGCTTGACGACGACGATCTGCTCCGCCTCGCGACCGAGCTCGAGGGGCATCCGGACAATGTCGCTCCCGCGCTCTTCGGCGGTCTGACCATCGCCTGGACGGGCGAGCGCGGACCGCAGCACAAGAAGCTGCTCGTGCATCGCGGCGTCTCGCCGCTGGTGCTCGTGCCCGGGTTCACGATGTCCACGTCGCTGGCCCGCTCCCTCCAGCCCCCGCAGGTTCCCCGCGAGGACGCGGTGTTCAACGTGTCGCGATCCGCACTCCTGATCGCCGCCCTCACGCAGAGCCCCGAGCTCCTGCTGGACGCGACCGCGGACCGGCTGCATCAGCACTACCGCGCCGAGGCCATGCCCGAAACGCACAGGCTCATCCTCGCGCTGCGGCATGAGGGCTTCGCAGCCGTCGTGTCGGGCGCCGGACCCAGCGTCCTCGTGCTCGCCGACGGGCCGGGACGCAGGCAGGATGCGGTCGATCTCGCCGCCCGCGTGAGCGACACCCCGTGGGAGGGGCTCATGCTCGCCGTCGATGTGCGTGGTGGTACAGTTAGGGATCGAGCGGAGGGCTCCACGTAATTTCGTGAATCTGGCCCCATCGCATTTCTGCGAAGTCCCGCATGTAACCCCCAGGATTTTCACGTTCCTGGATGTCGAACGCCGAGCGTTGGACCGTGCGACCGCGCGCAGCACCCGTTGCGAGCGAGACATGCTCATTTCCCACGACATATAAGGGAGTACTCGTGGAGAATTTCTCCGAGACCCAGAACGACCAGGCCGCACCCGTCACCGACGCGCCGGCCACCAGCCCCCAGGCAGCCGATGCCACCGCCGAGAAGGCTCCCGCCCGCAAGCGCGCACCGCGCCGGGCGACCACGGCATCCGCGGCAGCGAAGGCCGAGAAGCCAGCCGCAGAGAGCACCGCTTCCGACACTCCGTCGGCTGACGCCCCGGCCGCCGAGCCCAAGGCGAAGGCCCCGCGCCGCAGCCGGGCCAAGAAGACCGAGGACGCCGCTTCCGACGCATCGGCACCGGCCCCCGCGGCCGATGCTCCAACGAAGGACGCCACGACCGCCGAGGCGCCGGTGAAGGACGCGCCGTCGAAGGGTGCAGCCTCCAAGCGAGCGCCATCGAAGGACGCGCAGGCCCAGGACGCAGCATCGAACGACGCGCCCGCCAAGGACACCGCGTCCAGCGATGCGGATGCCGCTGAGGCGGCGCCGAAAACCTCCGCTCGCGGCAAGCGGGGCGCGAAGAAGCCCGCGGCTCAGTCGAGCAACGACGGTGCGACGGACGACAGCTCGAACGAGAAGCAGGCGGACAAGTCCTCCGACACTTCGCAGGGAAGCTCCGACAACGGCTCCGCGGACGCCGGCGGCGACAACAACGATGGCGAAGAGTCCACCGGCCGCGGTCGTGGCCGCAACCGCAACCGTAATCGCGGCCGCGGCGGCAGTGCCTCGTCGAACTCGAACAGCAACTCGAACGCTCAGAACAACAACTCCAACAGCGGGGGTCCCGCGCAGGACGCGGACGACGACGCTGCGGGCAACGGCCGCAATCGCCAGCGCAACAAGCGCCGTGGCGGGGCGACGACCGACGAGTTCGAGACCGAGATCGGTGAGGACGATGTCCTGATCCCGATCGCCGGAATCCTCGATGTGCTCGACAACTACGCCTTCGTGCGCACCACCGGCTACCTCGCCGGCGCCAGCGACGTCTACGTCTCGCTCGGCCAGGTCAAGAAGTACAACCTGCGCAAGGGCGATGCGGTCGTCGGCGCCATCAAGCAGCCCCGCGAGGGCGAGCAGCAGGGCCGCCAGAAGTACAACGCACTGGTGAAGGTCGACTCCATCAACGGTCTGTCGATCGAGGACGCCGCCACGCGTGTGGAGTTCGGCGACCTGACGCCGCTCTACCCGCAGGAGCGTCTGCGTCTGGAGACGGCGCCGGAGAAGCTCACGCAGCGCATGATCGATCTCGTGGCTCCGATCGGAAAGGGCCAGCGCGGTCTGATCGTCGCTCCGCCCAAGGCCGGGAAGACGATCGTCCTGCAGCAGATCGCCAACGCGATCGCGCAGAACAACCCCGAGGTCCACCTCATGGTCGTGCTCGTCGACGAGCGCCCTGAAGAGGTCACCGACATGCAGCGTACGGTCAAGGGAGAGGTCGTCGCCTCGACGTTCGACCGCCCGGCAGAAGACCACACCACGGTCGCCGAACTGGCGATCGAACGCGCCAAGCGCCTCGTCGAGCTCGGACGCGACGTCGTCGTCCTCCTGGACTCCATCACGCGTCTCGGTCGTGCGTACAACCTCGCGGCTCCCGCCTCTGGGCGTGTGCTCTCGGGTGGCGTCGACGCATCGGCCCTGTACCCGCCCAAGCGTTTCTTCGGCGCCGCACGCAACATCGAGAACGGCGGATCGCTCACGATCCTCGCCACGGCGCTCGTGGAGACCGGTTCGAAGATGGACGAGGTGATCTTCGAGGAGTTCAAGGGCACCGGCAACAGCGAACTGCGCCTGTCGCGCCAGCTCGCGGACAAGCGCATCTTCCCGGCGGTGGACGTCAACGCGTCCAGCACGCGTCGCGAAGAGATGCTCCTGTCGCAGGACGAGGTCAAGATCACCTGGAAGCTCCGCCGTGCCCTCGCAGGTCTGGACACGCAGCAGGCTCTGGAGGTCGTGCTGGGCAAGCTCAAGGAGACCCAGTCGAACGTCGAGTTCCTCGTCCAGATGCAGAAGTCGATGCCGACGCCTCCGGCCGCAGGCCACAGCCACGGTCACGAGAACAACATCCGCTGACCGGTCGATCGTGTTCGAGTCCGTCCGAATCCTCATCGACGAGCACCGCCAGGTCCAGGAGGAACTCTCCGACCCGGCGGTGCACGCCGATGCCGGTCGTGCCAAGCGCGTCAACCGGCGCTACGCCGAGCTGAGTCGGATCGTCACGGCCCACGACGCGTGGGTCGCGGCGACGGAGGACCTCGAGGCGGCACGCGAGCTCGCCAAAGAGGACGCGGCTTTCGCCGAGGAGGTCCCCTCGCTCGAGGCCGGAGTGGAACAGGCCCAGGAGCGCCTCAGGCGGCTCCTGATTCCCCGTGACCCCGACGACGCACGCGACGTCATCATGGAGATCAAAGCGGGGGAGGGAGGCGCCGAGAGCGCGCTCTTCGCCGCGGATCTCCTGCGCATGTACGTGCAGTACGCGGCCTCCAAAGGATGGAAGACGGAGCTCCTCGAGCGCAACGAGTCGGATCTGGGCGGGTACAAGGACGTCCAGGTCGCGATCAAGGGCTCATCGACCGATCCGGCGCAGGGCGTCTGGGCTCATCTGAAGTATGAGGGCGGTGTTCATCGGGTGCAGCGTGTTCCTGCCACGGAGTCCCAGGGGCGCATCCACACCTCGACGACCGGAGTCCTCGTCTTCCCCGAGGTCGACGAACCAGACGAGATCGCCGTCAATCAGAACGACCTCAAGATCGATGTGTTCCGTTCTTCAGGGCCGGGTGGCCAGTCCGTGAACACGACGGACTCCGCCGTGCGCATCACGCATCTGCCGACCGGCATCGTCGTGTCGATGCAGAACGAGAAGTCCCAGTTGCAGAACCGTGAGGCGGCGATGCGCGTGCTGCGTGCGCGTCTGCTCGCGAGGCAGCAGGAGGAGCTCGCGGCCGCGGCGTCGGACGCGCGCAGGTCGCAGATCCGCGGTATGGATCGCTCGGAGCGCATCCGCACGTACAACTTCCCCGAGAACCGCATCGCGGATCACCGCACCGGGTTCAAGGCGTACAACCTCGATCAGGTGATGGACGGTGCGCTCGAGCCCATCATCGATTCCGCGATCCGTGCGGATGAAGAAGAGCGACTCGCAGCCGTCGGCTCCGATATACCCTGATCACCCGGTTCGAGACACGGCGGCGCTGACGCGCGGTGCGCGCTACGATCAGCGTGTGATCACATTCCTGTTCCGCGCCCTGATCTTCCTGGCCTCCGCAGGTCTCGGCCTGATCGTGGCCGATGCCCTGCTGGACGGGTTCCAGATCCAGTGGGATCAGTGGTGGGGCTTCGTCATCTGCATCGTGATCTTCGCCGTGCTCCAGAGCATCCTCTCGCCCTGGGTCGCCAGACTCGCCAACCGGTATGCTCCCGTGCTGCTGGGGGGAATCGGCATCTTCTCGACGCTGATCGCGCTCGTCGTCGTGGTCCTGCTTCCCATCGGTGGTCTGCGGATCGTCGATGCGGTGGGCTGGATCCTCGGTGCCGTGATCGTCTGGATCGTGACCGCCCTCGGGACGCTCCTCCTCCCGCTCATCTTCCTCAAGAAGCGCGTGCAGGAGCGCAAGACCACCTAGCTGATCGCACGACAGCCCGGACGTCGTGCGCTGTTCGGTCAGATCGAGTAGTCGGGGGCTGCCAGCAGCGCGCGCGTGTCCTCTCCGGGTGTGCGCGTGCGCGGCTTCGCGGGCACACCGACGAGCACGCTGTCCGCGGGCGCGTCCTTCGTGACGACGGCGTTCGCGCCCACGATCGTGTGCGCTCCGACCGTGACCGGACCGAGGATCTTCGCTCCTGCCCCGACGGCGACGCCGTCGCCCAGGGTCGGGTGTCGCTTCCCGGAGTCCCTCGTACGGCCTCCGAGCGTGACGCCGTGGTACAGCATCACGTCGTCACCGATCTCCGCCGTCTCACCGATCACCACGCCCATACCGTGGTCGATGAAGAACCGACGACCGATGCGCGCACCGGGGTGGATCTCCACGCCGGTGATGATCCGGGCGAGCTGGGATCCGAAGCGAGCGGGGAACCGGAGGCCACGCTGCCACAGCGCGTGGTTGACCCGGTGCGCCCAGATCGCATGCAGACCCGGGTAGAGCAGAGCGACCTCCAGGCCGCTTCGGGCAGCCGGATCACGGAGGCGTGCAGCCGCGATGTCCTCGCGCATCCGCGAGCCGACGCTCACGCTCAACTCTCGCGGAGGTCTTCGAAGAGAGCCGTCGAGAGGTACCGCTCACCCGTGTCGGGGAGCACCACGACGATCGTCTTTCCGGCGTTCTCGGGGCGCGCGGCGACCTTGAGGGCCGCCGAGACAGCGGCTCCGCAGGACATCCCCACCAGGAGTCCCTCTTCGGCCATGAGGCGTCGCGCGACCTGGATCGACTCGTCGAACTCGGCGGTGATGACCTCGTCGATGACGTCCCGGTCGAGGATCGGGGGTACGAAGTTGGGGCCGATGCCCTGGATCTTGTGAGGCCCGGGGTGGCCCTCACTGAGCACGGGGGAGTCCTTGGGCTCGACGGCGATGACCTGCACGTCCGGCTTCGCAGCCTTGAGTGCCTGGCCTGTACCCGTGACCGTTCCTCCGGTGCCGACGCCGGCGATGAAGATGTCGATGTCGCCGTCCGTGTCGCGCAGGATCTCGGGGGCGGTCGTCTCGCGGTGGATCTGCGGGTTGGCGGCGTTCTCGAACTGACGGATCCAGATGGCACCCGGGGTGTCGTCGACGATCTTCTTGGTCTCTTCGATCGCTCCGCTCATGCCCTTGGTCGGGTCGGTCAGCACGATCTCGGCGCCGAACGCCTTGAGCACCACGCGGCGCTCCTTCGACATCGACGCGGGCATGGTGAGGATCACGCGGTATCCGCGGGCAGCGCCCACCATCGCGAGCGCGATGCCCGTGTTGCCGCTCGTGGACTCCACGATCGTGCCGCCGGGCTTGAGCTCACCGGACGCCTCTGCCGCGTTGATCATCGCGATGCCGATGCGGTCCTTCACGCTCGACGCGGGGTTGTAGTACTCGAGTTTGGCCAGGACCGTCGCTCCGAGCCCCTCGGTCACGCGGTTCAGCCGCACGAGCGGGGTGTTCCCGAAGGCGGTGGTGATGTCGGGGTGAATGCCTGTCATGTCGGGCCCTTTCCTTCGCGTGACGGTGCTCATCCAGCCTAGGCGAGCGGGATGTGCGTGGGGCGAATGTGACCGGGGGAGCTCTACGCTGGATGCCATGCCCGTTTCCCCTCTCTCCGTCGTCCTTCGAGAGATCGCCGAGCGTCTCGCCGTCGCGGGGGTGCCGGACCCGATGGTGGACGGGGAACTGCTGATCGGGCATGTCCTGGGTCTCCGCCGCGGCGAGGTGCAGGCGGGCGTGGTCCGAGGGGCGGAGATCTCCGCGGAGGAGCTCGCGCGGCTCGATGACCTGGTGCGCCGGCGCGAGAGCCGGGAGCCCCTGCAGCACCTCACGGGGACCGCGCCGTTCCGCCACCTCGAACTCGCCGTCGGTCCCGGTGTCTTCGTGCCGCGCCCGGAGACCGAGACGGTCGTGCAGTTCGCGATCGACGCGCTCCTCACGGCCGCGGACGCCGAGCCGATCGGTGTGGACCTGGGCACGGGGAGCGGTGCGATCGCCCTCGCGATGGCCACCGAAGTGCCCCATTCGCGCGTGTTCGCCGCGGAGCTCTCGCCGGAGGCGCACGCGTGGGCCGCCCGGAACACGGCCGCCGCCCAGAACCTCACGCTCGTCAACCAGGACCTCGCGACCGCCTTCGACGAACTCATCGGGACGGCGACGGTGGTCATCTCCAACCCTCCGTACGTCCCGGATGCCGCGATTCCCCGCGATCCGGAGGTCCGACTCTTCGACCCCGCCACCGCGCTCTACGGCGGCCCCGACGGGCTGGACATCGTGCGTGTGATCAGCAGACGCGCTCTCCTCCTCCTGCGCCCCGGTGGATCGCTCGTCCTCGAGCACGGCGAGCTGCAGGGCGATGCCATCCGTGCCCTCCTCGATGTCGACGGATGGCGCGCGACCGCGACGCATCGCGACCTCACCCAGCGCGATCGCGCGACCACTGCGGTGCGGCCGTAGCGGCCGCGTCCGTGGCTACCCCCTCCAGCCGCGTAGAATCGGATTGTCATGTCCTCTGTGTTCGACTGCCGTGATGAGGCACAGTTGCTCGCCGGCATGCGCCGCGCCCGTCAGGCGATCGGCCGCGGCGAGCTCATCGTCATCCCCACGGACACGGTCTACGGGGTGGCAGCCGATGCGTTCTCGCCCGCTGCCGTGCAGCGTCTGCTCGCCGCCAAGGGGCGCGGGCGCGACCAGCCGCCGCCCGTGCTCGTGGCGGGGCCTGCCACGCTCGCGGCGCTCGTGGAGGACGTCCCGGAGGCCGTCCGGCAGCTCGTGGACGAGTTCTGGCCGGGGGGACTGACGATCGTGCTCCCCGCTCAGCCCTCTCTCGCGTGGGATCTGGGCGACACGCTGGGCACCGTCGCAGTGCGGATGCCCGACCGCCGTGTCGCTCTCGAGCTGCTCGAGGAGACCGGGCCGCTCGCGGTGTCGAGTGCCAACCTCACCGGCAAGTCCGCCGCGATCTCCGCCGACGATGCGGAACGCATGCTGGGGGAGAGCGTGGCCGTGTATCTGGACGACGGCTTCAGCGAGAGCGGCGTCGCGTCCACGATCGTCGACGCGACCTCCCTGGTGCGGCGGGGTACCGCGGAGCAGGAGCCGATGGTGCGTATCCTCCGGGAGGGCGCGGTCACGCGCCGACAGCTCGAAGCCGTCCTGGGCGACCTGCTGGAGCCGGCGGACTCCGATGACGACCATTCGGGTCATTCCCACGCGACGGACGGCCCCGAGTGAAGCAGTACCTCTTCACCGTCATCGTCACCGCGGCGATCACCCTCGCGCTGTCCTGGGGAGTGTGGCAGCTGAGCCTGCGCTTCAAGCTCTATCCCGGTATTCGTGAGCGCGACGTCCACACGACGCCGACACCGCGGCTCGGCGGGGTCGCCATCTTCCTCGGCATCGCGGCCGCGATCGGACTGTCCGCGGCGAACCCCTTCTTCGACATCATGTGGATTCCTCCTCAGACGATGTGGGCGGTGCTGGGGGCAGCGCTCCTGATCACGGTGATCGGCGTCATCGACGACCTCTGGGACCTGGACTGGATGATCAAGCTCGGCGCGCAGTTCCTGGCCGCGGGCATCATCACCGTCGTCGGCGGCCTGCAGATCCTCTCCCTGCCGCTCGGGGAACTCATCATCGGCTCGAGCTGGCTGAGCATCGTGTTGACGATGTTCGCGATCGTCGTCGTGATGAACGCCGTCAACTTCATCGACGGACTCGACGGTCTGGTCGCCGGCGTCTGTCTGATCGCCAACGGCGTCTTCTTCGTCTACTCCTACATCTTCACGCGGGACACCGGAGCGAGCAGCTACTTCAATCTGTCCACGTTCCTCGCAGCCGTCCTGGTGGGTGCGTGCATCGGCTTCCTGCCGCTGAACTGGAGTCCGGCCAAGCTGTTCATGGGCGATTCGGGCGCGCTCGTGATGGGTCTGTTGATGGCGACCTCAGCGGTCGCCCTCACCGGCCAGATGCCCGCCTCCGCTCTGGATCCCGAGGCTCTCGGACGGTCGCAGCTGCTGGGTGCGTTCATCCCGATCCTCCTTCCCCTCGTGGTGGTCATGCTGCCGTTGCTGGACTTCGGTCTCGCGGTCTTCCGACGCATGCGCGCCGGCAAGTCGCCGTTCTCACCGGATCGCAAGCACCTCCACCACCGCATGCTCGATCTCGGTCACCGCGACCGGGACGCCGTCCTCATCTTCTACGCCTGGACCGCCGTGATCTCGTTCGCCGTGCTGCTGATGTACATCGGTACACGGGAGGACTGGGCCGGCCAATACTGGGGAGGAGTCGCCTTCGGCGTGGTCGGCGTCGCCGCCTGCCTGACCGTCACTCTCCTCCCGTCACGGCGCAGCCACACCGATCGAATGGAGAAAGCCTGATGAATCGCGCAACCGTCTCGAGCACGCCCGTGCTGCGTGCCGCGCTGATAGGGGGCGCGAGCGTCGGCGGGGCGGCCGTCGTGCTGGCAGCCGTCGTCGGCTTCTTCGCCGCCGAAGGGCCTGGGCTCTGGAGCGGAGTCATCGGTGCGCTCGTCGGCGTGATCTTCCCCGCGCTCACCGCGGTGAGCATCCTGGTCGCGAACCGCTGGTTCGGGCGGCCCGCCTTCCTGCAGGTGTTCTTCGGGATCGTCATGGGCGGGTGGGTGATCAAATTCATCCTCGTGATCGCCCTGCTCCTCGTGCTGGGGCAGCTGGAGTGGGTCGTGCCGCTGGTCTTCTACATCTCCCTCGTCGTCACCGCCGTGGCGTCGCTCGTCGTCGATCTGGTCGTCCTGAGTCGCATTCGGGTGCCCTCGGTCTCCGATCTCGATCTCCCGCAGGAGAATCCGGAGCCGTGAGCGGCCGCCGCGTACAGGAGACTCCTCAGTGTTTGCTAGAGTGGTGGAGTCCTCTTGTGGAAGTCGTCTGGCGATGAAAGCCAGTCCCTGCAAGGAACTCTTTCTCACCTCTCGACGCGCTGGAAACTGCCAACGCGAGAAGCAGGAGCCAATCCGTTGACTCACGTGGGTGCGGTCATGTCGGCCGCCGACGACAACCAGTTCCATCCGCCGTCGATCGGTGACTTCTTCCCTCCCGCGATCTTCTTCGAGGGGACGGCATTCGAGTTCACTCGGATCAACCTGGCCCAGATGATCGCCACGGCGGTCCTGGTCATCATCCTCCTGGTCGGCACGCGCCGCCTGTCGGTCGTTCCCGGCCGCGGTCAGAGCGTGATCGAGTTCCTGTTCGGCTTCGTGCGCGAGCAGATCGCCTACCAGGTCCTCGGCGAGAAGGACGGCAAGCGGTTCCTTCCGATCCTGACGACGCTGTTCCTCGGGATCCTGTTCATGAACCTCACCGGCGTCATCCCGGGAATCAACATCCCGGGAACCTCGGTGGCCGCGGTGCCGCTCATGCTGGCGCTGGTCGCGTACGTCCTGTTCATCTACGCCGGAATCCGCAAGCACGGCGGTCTCCGGTTCCTGAAGAACTCCCTCGTCCCGAGCGGCGTGCCGGTCTATCTGCTCCCGATCATCGCGGTCGTCGAGCTGATCTCGACCTTCATCGCCCGACCGGTGTCGCTCTTCCTGCGGTTGCTACTGAACATGATCGTCGGGCACATGATGCTCGTCCTGTTCTTCTCCGCGACGCACTTCTTCCTGCTGAGCTTGAACTGGTTCTCCCCGTTCGCCGTCGGGACGTTCGCGCTGAGCTTCGCCTTCACCCTCTTCGAGATCTTCGTTTACATTCTCCAGGCATACGTCTTCACAATCCTGACTGCGGTCTACATCCAGCTCGCAGTCGCGGAAGAGCACTGACGAGCATCCATTCGGATGCTCGCCCTACGAAAGGAATAACCAGTGGACGCTACGACAGTTCTCGCGGAAATCACGGGAAACATCGCGACCGTCGGCTACGGTCTCGCAGCGATCGGCCCGGCCATCGGCCTGGGAATCATGATCGGCAAGACCATCGAATCCACCGCACGTCAGCCTGAGCTGGCCGGACGGCTGCAGACCACGATGTTCATCGGTGTCGCCTTCATCGAGATCCTCGCGCTCATCGGCATCGCGACGCCGTTCATCTTCGCCGCGATCTGACCCCCAGCCGCTCGCGACTCGAGAATAAGGAGGCAAGATGCTCAACGCTCTTGTCACTGTCGCGGCCGACGGCGATGTAGGTAACCCGCTGCTCCCAGCTAGTTACGACATCATCTGGTCGGGCGTGTGTTTCATCATCATCCTCATCGTCGTCTGGCGTGTGGCTCTGCCTCGGCTGGCGACCGTGCTCGATGCGCGGTCGGCTGCGATCGAGGGCAACATCGCCAAGGCGGACGAGGCCCAGAAGCAGGCAGAGGCAGCGCTGGAGGAGTACACCCGCCAGCTCGCCGAAGCGCGCACCGAAGCCGGTGAGATCCGCGAGGCCGCCCGTGAGGACGGCAAGAAGATCGTCGCCGAAGCCAAGGAGACCGCGGCTTCCGAGGCTGCGCGCCTCACGGCCGCCGCGCACACGCAGATCGACGCCGAGCGCCAGACGGCGTTCGTCGCCCTCCGCTCCGAGGTCGGAAGCCTCGCGCTCGACCTCGCCGGTGGCGTCGTCGGCGAGACCCTCTCCGACGATGCACGTGCGACGGCAGTCGTGGACCGCTTCCTGGCGGACCTCGAGGCATCCGAGAAGGCGGCTCAGTAATGGGCAGCGCGACCACTCAGGCACTCGCGGCTTCCACGGAGGCGCTTGCCGGGAGCACGGGCATCACCCTCGAGACCGCGCGGGAGCTGTTCGCAGCCGCGCGTCTGGTGGGGGAGTCCTCCCAGCTGAGCGGCGCGCTCTCGGACCCTTCGGCCTCGGTCGAGTCCCGCGCGAACGTGGTGTCGGCGGTCTTCGCCGGTTACTCGACGGTCACGCGTGACGCGCTGACGGTCGTGGTGAGCCAGCGCTGGTCTCGCGCCGCCGATCTCGTCGACGGCATCGAGGAGCTCGCGATCCGCGCCGCCGCGATCGCGGACTCGAAGGCGGACATCGAGGCGGAGCTGTTCGGCTTCACCCGTGTGATCTCCGCCAACCCGGACCTCGAGCTCGCGCTCGGGAGTCGGCTCGGCGACTCCGCCTCCAAGGGTGCTCTCGTCGAGAAGCTCTTCGGAGGCACTGCCAGCGCACCGGTGACCCTCATCGTCGCCTCGATGGTGAGCAACACGCGTGAGCGTCGTGTCCGCCAGCTGCTGAGTCGCGCCACACGGATCATCGCCGCCCAGCGCGGACAGATGCTCGCGACCGTCCACACCGCCACTCCGCTCACCGACGACCAGCGCGCCCGCCTCGTCGACTCCCTCTCCCGTCGTTACGACGGGAAGGTGTCGCTGAACGTGGTGCTCGACCCCACCGTCGTGGGTGGTCTGCGTGTGCAGATCGCCGACGACGTCATCGACGGCAGCATCTCCGCGCGGCTTGCCGATCTTCGACAGAAGCTCGCGGGCTAACACGACTTTCGCGCGGGCAACCGCGCAGACTCTCTCAATACAAAGGGAAGACAATGGCAGAACTATCGATCAGCCCCGACGTCATCCGTGACGCGCTGAAGGACTTCGCCGCTGCATACGAGCCCACTGGGGCCGCAGCGACCGAGGTCGGCACCGTCATCGACGCCGCCGACGGAATCGCCCACGTCGAGGGCCTTCCCGGTGTCATGGCCAATGAGCTCGTGACCTTCGGTAACGGCATCCAGGGCCTCGCACTGAACCTCGACGAGCACCAGATCGGTACCGTCGTCCTCGGCGAGTTCTCCGGCATCGAGGCAGGGCAGGAGGTCACCCGCACGGGTGAGGTCCTCTCCGTCGCCGTCGGTGACGGGTACCTCGGTCGCGTCGTCGACCCGCTCGGCAACCCGATCGACGGTCTCGGCGAGATCGCGAGCGAGGGCCGCCGTGCTCTCGAGCTCCAGGCTCCCGGTGTCATGCAGCGTAAGAGCGTGCACGAGCCGATGCAGACCGGCATCAAGGCGATCGACGCCATGATCCCCGTCGGCCGTGGCCAGCGTCAGCTGATCATCGGTGACCGCCAGACCGGTAAGACCGCGATCGCGATCGACACGATCATCAACCAGCGCGCCAACTGGGAGTCCGGTGACGTCGACAAGCAGGTGCGTTGCATCTACGTCGCCATCGGCCAGAAGGGCTCGACGATCGCCTCCGTGAAGGGCGCGCTCGAAGAGGCCGGCGCCATGGAGTACACGACGATCGTGGCGGCGCCCGCGTCGGACCCGGCCGGCTTCAAGTACATCGCCCCCTACACGGGTTCGGCGATCGGCCAGCACTGGATGTACGGCGGCAAGCACGTCCTCATCATCTTCGACGACCTGTCCAAGCAGGCCGAGGCATACCGCGCCGTGTCCCTCCTCCTGCGTCGCCCGCCGGGCCGCGAGGCGTACCCGGGTGACGTCTTCTACCTCCACTCCCGCCTGCTGGAGCGGTGTGCGAAGCTGTCCGACGAGCTCGGTGCAGGCTCGATGACGGGCCTCCCGATCATCGAGACCAAGGCGAACGACGTCTCCGCCTACATCCCCACCAACGTGATCTCCATCACGGACGGTCAGATCTTCCTCCAGTCCGACCTCTTCAACGCCAACCAGCGTCCTGCGGTCGACGTCGGCATCTCCGTCTCTCGAGTCGGTGGCGACGCGCAGGTGAAGTCGATCAAGAAGGTCTCCGGAACGCTCAAGCTGGAGCTGGCGCAGTATCGCTCGCTCGAGGCCTTCGCGATGTTCGCGAGCGACCTCGACGCGGCATCGCGTCGTCAGCTCGCCCGTGGCGCGCGACTGACCGAGCTGCTGAAGCAGCCGCAGTACTCGCCCTACCCCGTGGAGGACCAGGTCGTCTCGATCTGGGCCGGCACCAAGGGCAAGCTCGACTCGATCGAGGTCTCGGACGTGCTGCGTTTCGAGCGCGAACTCCTGGACTACCTGCGTCGCAACACCTCAGTGCTCGACACCCTGCGTGAGACGAACCTCCTCGACGACGACACTGTCGCCGAGCTGGAGAAGCGCACCGACGAGTTCATCCTCGAGTTCCAGGGAGGCAAGGGCCAGGGCATCGGCGCTCTCGGGAACGAGGAGCACGAGGCCGCGGACGCAGAGGATGTCAACCAGGAGAAGATCGTCAAGGGCCGTCGCGCGTAATCGCGCGGGAGACTGAAGTATGGGCGCTCAACTCAGGGTCTACAAGCAGAAGATCAACTCTGCTCAGACGACCAAGAAGATCACGAAGGCGATGGAGCTCATCGCGGCTTCGCGTATTCAGAAGGCGATGGCGCGTGTTCGCGCGTCATCTCCCTTCGCGCGCGCCGTGACGCAGGCGGTGTCCGCCGTCGCGACGTACTCCAACGTCGACCACCCACTCACCCGCGAGCCGGAGACGATCCGTCGGTCCGCCGTCGTCGTCTTCTCCTCTGACCGCGGCCTGGCCGGCGCGTTCAACTCGCAGATCCTCCGTGAGGCTCTCGAGCTCGCGGAGCTGCTGCGCAGCGAGGGCAAGGAGCCGGTGTTCTACCTCGTCGGACGCAAGGCCGTCGGGTACTTCCAGTTCCGTCGGATCGCCACCGAGGCGGAGTGGACCGGGGACACCGACACGCCGCAGTTCCGCACGGCAGAGGAGATCTCCAAGACTCTCCTCGACGCGTTCTCCCGCGGTGGCGAAGACGGCGGCGTCGACGAGCTGCACCTCGTGTACAACCGCTTCGTCAGCATGATGACCCAGAGCCCGGAGACGGTGCGCCTGCTGCCCCTCGAGATCGTCGAATCCGACGAGAACGATGCGTCCAGCAGCACGTACCCGCTCTACGAGTTCGAGCCGGACGCCGAGACCGTTCTCGATGCGATCCTGCCGGTGTACATCCAGAGCCGCGTCTTCAACGCACTCCTCCAGTCGTCCGCTGCGAAGCAGGCGGCGACGCAGAAGGCGATGAAGTCGGCCAGCGACAACGCCGACAAGCTCATCACCGACTACACCCGCCTGCGCAACAACGCGCGCCAGGCAGAGATCACGCAGCAGATCGCGGAGATCGTCGGCGGCGCCGACGCCCTCTCATCGAGCAAATGACCCTCAGGAAAGAGACGAAGAAATGACCCCTACCGCTACGGCTGACCAGCCCGCGACCACGGTCGTCGGGCGCGTCGCACGCGTCAACGGTCCGGTTGTCGACATCGAGTTCCCGCACGACTCGATCCCCGAGATCTACAACGCGCTGAAGACCACGATCGTCATCGGCGAGGACTCGACCGAGATCACCCTCGAGGTCGCACAGCACCTCGGTGACGACCTGATCCGCGCCATCGCGCTCAAGCCCACGGACGGAATCGTCCGCGGGCAGGAGGTGCGCGACACCGGCGAGGCCATCTCGGTCCCCGTCGGCGACGTCACCAAGGGCAAGGTCTTCAACGTCATCGGCGAGGTTCTCAACGCAGAGCCCGGCGAGACGATCGAGATCACGGAGCGCTGGCCCATTCACCGGTCGGCTCCGAACTTCGACCAGCTCGAGTCCAAGACTCAGATGTTCGAGACGGGCATCAAGTCGATCGACCTCCTCACCCCGTACGTGCTGGGTGGAAAGATCGGTCTCTTCGGTGGTGCGGGTGTCGGAAAGACCGTCCTCATCCAGGAGATGATCCAGCGCGTCGCTCAGGACCACGGTGGCGTGTCCGTGTTCGCCGGTGTCGGCGAGCGTACGCGTGAGGGCAACGACCTCATCCACGAGATGGAGGAGGCGGGCGTCTTCGACAAGACCGCGCTCGTGTTCGGCCAGATGGACGAGCCGCCGGGGACGCGTCTTCGTGTCGCGCTGTCGGCACTGACGATGGCGGAGTACTTCCGTGACGTGCAGAAGCAGGACGTTCTGCTCTTCATCGACAACATCTTCCGCTTCACGCAGGCGGGTTCCGAGGTCTCCACGCTGCTTGGCCGTATGCCGTCCGCTGTGGGATACCAGCCGAACCTCGCCGACGAGATGGGTGTGCTCCAGGAGCGCATCACCTCGACCCGTGGTCACTCGATCACCTCGCTGCAGGCGATCTACGTCCCCGCCGACGACTACACCGACCCGGCCCCGGCCACGACGTTCGCGCACCTCGACGCAACGACCGAGCTGTCGCGTGAGATCGCATCGAAGGGTCTGTACCCGGCTATCGATCCGCTGACCTCCACGTCGCGCATTATGGACCCGCGTTACTTGGGCGACGACCACTACCGCGTGGCGACGACGGTCAAGCAGATCCTGCAGAAGAACAAGGAACTCCAGGAGATCATCGCGATCCTCGGTGTCGACGAGCTCTCCGAAGAGGACAAGATCGTCGTGTCTCGTGCGCGCCGTATCCAGCAGTTCCTCTCGCAGAACACCTACATGGCCAAGAAGTTCACGGGTGTCGAGGGATCGACGGTGCCGCTCAAGGACACCATCGAGTCGTTCGACGCGATCTCCCGCGGTGACTTCGATCACGTCGCTGAGCAGGCCTTCTTCAACGTCGGTCCGATCACCGACGTGGAAGAGAAGTGGGCTCAGATCCAGAAGGAGAACGGCTGACCATGGCATTGCAGGTCAGCCTCGTCTCCGCGGATGCGGAGGTCTGGTCGGGAGAAGCGAGTCTCGTCGTCGCCAAGACGGTCGAGGGTGAGATCGGTTTCATGACCGGTCACGAGCCCATGCTCGCGATTCTCGCCGAGGGCCAGGTGCGCATCACGAAGAATGACGGCACCAAGGTCCTCGCCAACGCGCAGGACGGCTTCGTTTCGATGGACGGCAACGCTCTCACCATCGTCGCCGGCAACGCCGCTCTCGTCGCCTGACACCCTTTCGGACGCGCTCGTCGCTCGTTCGAGGCACTGCGCCTCGAACGACGGCGGGCGCGTCCTGTCGTCCCCGGAGAACATGAAGATCCTGCTCCCGCCCTCTGAGACCAAACGCGTCGGGGGCACCGGCCTGCCGCTGGACCTCCGGTCGCTGGCGTTCCCCGGCCTCCTCGATCAGCGAGAGTTGGTTGTGGAGGCGCTTGTGCGCCTGTCCGGCGATGTCGATCAGGCACAGCGCGTTCTCAAGCTCAGCGCGCGTCAGATCGAGGACATCGGGCACAACGGGGCGCTGAGGTCTGCACCGACCATGCCCGCGGTCGACCGGTATACGGGGGTTCTCTTCGACGCGCTCGACGCCGCGTCGCTGCCCGGGCCCACTCGACGCTGGCTGGGCGCACACGTGCTGATCCATTCCGCCCCTTTCGGTCCGGTCTCGGCGCTGGACCCGATCCCGACGTACCGCCTGTCCGCGGGCACGTCGCTTCCCGGAGTTCCTCCGCTTCGTCGCCTCTGGTCCACGGCAGTGACGGAGGCTTTCGCGGAGTCCGGACCGGATCTCGTGCTGGATCTGCGCAGTGAGGCATACGTCGCGCTCGGTCCGGTGCCCGAGCAGGTGCGATCCGCCTACGTTCGTGTCGTCGCGGACGAGGGAGGCCACACGCGGGCACTCAACCACTTCAACAAGAAGTCGAAGGGACTCCTGGTCCGTGCGCTCGCGGAGGATCGCCCTCGGATATCGTCCCTGCGTGCGTTGCACGCGTGGGCGGATGGTCGGGGCCTGTCACTGCGTCCGACGCGGGACGACCGTGTGCTCGATCTCGTCGTTCCTTCGTGATCGAGCGGCACCATGGGGACTTCTCCCCGCGTGGGGCGTTGCCGCTGAAGTAATCGCGCCGCTAGCATGGCGAAGGCGATGCTCATGCGTCGCCCTCCGGGGGGCGAGAGTCGTATCCCCGAGACAAGGGAATGAGAGTCTCATGTATTCCGACTACAGCGGGCTGTCTATGGCGTTCTTCGCCGTCTACGCCCTCGTAATTCTTGTATTCCTGGCGGCGGGGTACATTCTCACCTCGCTGTTCTACATGAAGGTGTTCGAAAAGGCCGGCGTCGAGGGCAAATGGCGTGCATGGGTCCCTGTGTACAACTCGATGATCTTCGTCAAGCTCGGTGACTTGAACCCCTGGGTGGTGCTCATCGCCATCGGCGCGACCATCCTCCTCGGCTGGGTGCCCGTCATCGGCTGGCTGATCGGTGTCGCCGCCTTCGCAGTCAGCGTGCTCGCCGCCTGGCGAGTCGGACTGAAGCTGCAGAAGGAAGCGGCCTGGGTCATTCTCTACATCTTCCTGGCCATCGTCTGGCTCGGCATCAACGCGTTCGACAAGTCGCGCTGGAACACGCAGATCGCTCCGGCACCGTGGGCGGGCAACGGCTTCCTCGGCGACCGCACGACGTGGAACGGTATCCCGGCACAGACGACGAACGTGGCCCCCGGAAGTGCTGCTCCCCAGGGATACGGCGCGGCACCGCAGGGGTACGCACCCCCGCAGGGCTACACGCCGCCCGCCGCCCCGACCGCTCCCGGCGCACCTCCGGTGCCGCCGGCCGCGCCGACGTCCGCACCGACGAACCCGCCGGTTCCGCCGGTGACGCCGCCGGCGCCCGCCGCTCCTCCGGCGACGCCCCCGGCTCCGCCCGCAGCGCCGCCGGCACCTCCGGCCGCTCCGCCGACGAATCCGACGCAGCCCCCGGCCTGATCGAGGCCCTGAGGAAGAGCCCCCGGCCGTGTGCCGGGGGCTCTTCCTGCATACGGAGCGCGGTATTCCGGCCATCTGACACGCGGTAGCGTGGAGGTATGGCTTCTTCGCAGCGCCGTGTCGGCGCGTCCGGTCTCCTCGTGTCGGCGACCGGGCTCGGCTGCAACAACTTCGGACGCACGGGCACGGCCACCGAGACCGCGGAAGGTACTCGAGCGGTCATCGATGCGGCGATCGACCACGGCGTCACCTTCCTCGACACGGCGGACATCTACGGTGCGGACCCGGGAACCAGCGAGCGCCTCATGGGCGAAGCGCTCCAGGGGCGTCGGGACCAGGTCGTCCTGGCGACGAAGTTCGGCCACGATCGCGATATGGGGTATCGATTCCCCGCGGGTCTGGCATCGCGCCGGTACGTTCGTCGCGCCGTCGAGGAGTCTCTACGGAGGCTGCAGACCGAGTGGATCGATCTGTACCAGCTGCATCTCCCTGACCCGGAGACGCCGATAGAGGAGACGCTCGACGCTCTCGACGAGCTCGTCAACGAGGGCAAGATCCGCTACTACGGGCACTCCAACTTCACCGGGTGGCAGATCGCCGAGGCCGAGTACGTCGCCCGTGGCCGTTCGAGCGGTCGATTCATCTCCGCCCAGAACCACTACTCGCTGCTCGCGCGCTCCGCAGAGCGTGAGGTGCTTCCCGCGGTCCAGCGCTACGGACTCGGGTTCTTCCCGTTCTTCCCCCTTCACAACGGTCTCCTCACCGGCAAGTTCACGCGGGACGGAGGCCCGTCCACGAGTCGGATCATGTTCGCCCGGAAGCATGTGTGGGAGAACGCGCCCTGGGATGCGCTGGAGGCCTACGCGGCGTTCTGCGCGGAGCGTGACATCTCGATGGTCGAAGCGACGTTCGGCTGGCTTCTCGCTCAGCCCGGCGTCTCCAGCGTGATCGCGGGGGCGACCTCACCCGAGCAGGTGGCTGCCAACGCGGCCGCGGCGACAGCGTGGACTCCGTCCGCGGAGGACCTCGCTGCCATCGACGTTCTCTTCCCCCTCCCGCAGGATCCCGGCGCCCAGGTATGAGAGTCGCATGCCCGAGTTCCAGTACGATGTCTGACAAGCCTGCGGCGTTCCGAATCGCCGCCCGCAACCCGGAGGCCACCTGTGCCTGACACCACTTCCCAGACGCGTCGCGTCCTCATCGCCGACGGCAATGAGGTGCGACTCACCTGGGCTGGAGCGACCGATCAGGGTCGCAAGCGAGACAACAATCAGGACGCGTTCCTCGCCGACTACCCGCTTTTCGTCGTCGCCGACGGGATGGGAGGGCACGCCGGAGGAGAGATCGCCAGCCAGAGCACGATAGCGCGACTGCAGACGCTCGTCGACGGCGGTGTGGTCGCTCAGACCGGCATCGAGGAAGCCCTCGTCGGAGCGGTGCAGGACATCGCGACGCATCCCGAGACGACCGATGAGGGAACGGGGACGACTCTCACGGGGGTCTACCTCGACGCCACGGAGTCCCGGTGGATCGTGCTCAACATCGGCGACTCGCGTGTCTACCTCCTTCGCGGGGACCGTCTCGTCCAGATCACGACGGACCACTCCGTGGTCCAGGAACTGATCGCCGCAGGCAAGCTGAGTCCCGAAGAGGCCGAAGGCCACCCGTACAGCAACGTGATCACGCGAGCCGTCGGCGCGAGCGAGGCAGTACCGCCGGACTACGTCCTGCTCGACGTCGAGGACGGGGACCGATTCGTCATCTGCTCCGACGGTCTCACCAAGGAACTGACCGACTACGGCATTCAGCACTTCCTGCGTGAGCACGCTGATGCAGGCGATGCCGTGAACGCCATGCTCAGCGCTGCGCTCGAGAACGGCGGCCGCGACAACGTCACGTTGATCGTCCTGCAGGTCGGCGTGGGCGCGCCGGGCGATGAGGACGAGTCTCCCTCCACAACCGAGGATCCCTCCGACTGATCTCACAGGTGGTGGTTCCGGAGATCTGCCTGATCTCTCGATCCGCTTTCCTGGAGGAGTGGATCTCGAACCTCTCCCTCTTCCTGCAGCCGTCACTCCGCCGCGGCGTCCCTCCGTTCCGATTCTCGCGGCACTGGTCCCCGTGGCCGGCGGAGTGGTGCTGTGGGTGATCACGGACTCGCTCTTCGCCCTGTGCTTCGCCGCCCTCGGGCCATTGATGCTCTTCGCATCGCTGCTGGACAGCATCCGTGTGGGGCGTCGCGACCGCCGCCGCGCGACCGCAGACGAAGAGGACGCCTGGACACGCGCCACGGCCGTCCTCGCACAGCGACACGATGACGAACGCTCAGCCCTTCGGCGCGCGTCGCCCGACGTCGCTGCGTGTCTGAAAGATCCGCCGCTGCGATCCACAGAGCCTGTGGACCACAGCACGCGCATCGTGTTGGGTTCCGGCGTCGTGTCGAGCCGGCTCCGCGTCACCGGCGGCGAGGGCGAGCGCGCTCAGCTCTTCCGTCGTCGAGCGGCCTCGCTCGACGACGCTCCGATCACGGTCGCGCTCGGCGGTGGTATCTGCATCCGCGGACCGGAGAACATCGCGGCTGCGGTTGCCCGCGCGATTCTCGTCCAGCTGTGCCTGCGGTATTCCCCGCGGCGACTCTCGCTCGTGGGCGAGGGGATCGCGCGCGAAGGGCTCGATGGATTCCCGCATGCCCGCAGGTTCGGGGGCGGGGCGTGGACCTTCGCGGTCGACCGAGCCGGCGAGAATCCGACGAATGCCGACGGACGGATCCTCCTGTGCGGAGCCGGAGATCCCCCGCCGGAAGGGATCACCACGGTTCTCGACTGTACGGAACCCCGCCGCGCACAGGTGCGGACAGCCACCGAGACTCGGGACCTCGTCGTCGAGTGCTTCTCGCGAGAGCAGGCGGCCGCGGTCGCCGCGGCCGCGCCTGAGCAGCAGGCCGAGGGACCCGTGCTCCCAGACGAGGTGACGGCGTCCGAGCTGCGCGTGCCCGCGGCAGGACCCGGGCTCGTGGCGGCGATCGGTCGCTCGGCATCGGAACAGGTCGCGATCGACCTCGTTGCGGACGGACCCCATGCGATCGTCACCGGGCGCACGGGAACAGGGAAGAGCGAACTCCTCGTGACCTGGATCACAGCTATGGCAGCTGCCCACGCGCCGGATGACGTGCAGTTCGTCCTCGCGGATTTCAAAGGTGGGACAGCCTTCGAGGCGCTGAAGGTCCTCCCGCACGTCGTCGCGGTCGTCACAGACCTCGGCGATGCGGAGGCGCGGCGCGGTGTCGAGAGCCTCTCCGCCGAACTGCGCCGTCGGGAAGGCATCCTCGTCGAGCACGGGGTCGGTGACATCTCCGCGGCGAAGGGTGCCCTGCCGCGCTTGGTGATCGTCGTGGACGAGTTCGCCGCGCTCCTTGCGGCGCAGCCCGATCTGGGCGCCGTCTTCACTGATATCGCCGCCCGGGGGAGAGCACTCGGTATGCACCTCGTCCTCGGCACGCAGCGAGCGAGCGGCGCGATCAAGGACGCGCTGGCGGCGAACTGCCCTTTGCGCATGAGTCTGCGAGTGAGCGATACGGTCGACAGCCGCGCCGTGATCGGTACCGACGATGCCGCACTGATTCCGGGCGGAGGCGCCTCCCGCGGCTTCGCCTTCGTGCGACGGCCGCAGGACGACGCGCCGTTCGCCGTGCGGGTCGCTCTCAGCGGGCTGCAGGACATCACCGCTGCCGCGCAACGGTGGGAGTCCGCGATCTCGCCCGCGAGCCCGTGGCTTCCGGCGCTCCCCGCGCGACTCAGACTGGCCGAACTCTCGCGGGGGACGGGCGTGCCCGGCGTCCTGGTGGTCGGACGCGCCGACGAACCGGACAGACAGCGTCAACCGACCGTGACCATCATCGCGGGCGCGGACCGCGGTCTGGCCGTGATCGGCGGACGCGGCTCGGGCAAGAGCGCGGCGATCAGACTCCTCGCAGTGCAGAACCGCGACACCGTCGTCATCGGTCCGGACGCCGAACAGGCCTGGGACGCGCTCACCGGGCTCATCGAGGGACGACCGGCGTCGCTGGTGCTGTGCGACGATCTCGATCTGCTCCTCGCGAGCTACCCGCACGACCATGCTCGCGAATTCCTCGACCTGTTCGAGCGCGTGGTGCGCGCGAGTGGCGGACCACGTCGCACCGTTGTCGTCACGGCCAGTCGCCTGACAGGGGGAGCGCAGCGGGTGATCGAGGCGCTTCCGCAACGGGCACTGCTGCGTCTGGGATCACGGGCCGAGCACGCGGCGGCGGGCGGTGACGCTGAGGGATTCAGGGCGGACCGGCAGGCTGGGCTTGCGTGGATCGGCTCGCGTGACATGCAGTTCGCGTGGGTCGATGAGCGTCGTTCGGTGATGCCGCGGGATCTCGCACAGCAGCCGATGTCAGCGGACGGGTATCACTGGCGCCCCGACCACGACCTCTGTGCCCTGCTGGTGGCTCATCCCTCGAGCGTTGCAGCTGCGGTGCGCGCGGATCACCCGACTGTGCGAGTACTGTCCGTCGAGGACGCCGCGGCCGACCTGCCGACCGGTGCGCCGGTCGTTGTCGTCGGGGATGGGGCCGGATGGCAACGCCACTGGACGGTCTGGCAGAAGATGCGCGCGAGCGCTCGTATCGTCGTACAGGCGGAGTGCGCGACAGAACTGCGCGCGGTGGCGGGCATCCGCGAAGTCCCGCCGTACGCGAGGCCCCATGCGGGGCGGGGATGGCTGCTGCACGAGGCGCAGCCGTTGCGTCGCATCCACGTCCCGGCTCTCGATCCGCGTCGACGCACGGCGCAGGGAGCCTCTGCTCAGATCACGGCGGACATCGGCTCGAGCGGGAGCCCGTGAGCCGCCGCGACCCCGGCGTTGAACACGGCGCCCCGCGCGGTGTTCAGGCCTGCCGCGAGTGCGTCGTCCGCGCGAAGCGCCGCTCGCCACCCTCGATCCGCGATCGCACGCACAGAGGGGAGGGTCGCGTTCGTGAGAGCGGAGGTCGATGTGTGAGGGACGGCGCCGGGCATGTTGGCCACGCAGTAGAACACCGTGTCGTGCACTCGGAAGGTCGGGTCGGCGTGCGTCGTCGGACGTGTGTCCTCGAAGCATCCGCCCTGATCGACCGCGATGTCGACGAGGACGCTCCCCGGCTTCATCTGCGCCACCATCTCGTTCGTGACGAGTTTCGGTGCGCGCGCACCGGGAATGAGCACGGAACCGATGACGAGATCGGACGCGAGTACCGCCCGACGCAGATCCAGCGGGTTCGACGCAGCGGTCTTGACCCGCCCGGAGAAGTGGTCGTCGAGCATGCGCAGACGCGGGATGTTCGTGTCGAAGATCGTGACATCGGCGCCCATGCCGGCGGCGATCACCGCCGCGTTGGCTCCCGCCACACCGCCGCCGATCACCGTCACCGTCGCCGGCAGCGTCCCCGGAACACCGGGCATGAGCACACCGCGGCCGCCTTCGGAACGCAGCATGGTGTGCGAACCCACGAGAGGAGCCAGACGACCGGCGACCTCGCTCATCGGCGCGAGCAGAGGCAGCGAACCGGACGAGAGCTGCACGGTCTCATAGGCGATGGCGGTCACGGCGTCCCCGAGCAGGCGTTCGGTCAAAGGCCGATCCGCGGCGAGATGAAGGTACGTGAACAGCGTCAGGTCATCACGGAAGTGCGCGTACTCCGATGCGATGGGCTCTTTGACCTTCAGCACGAGCTCGGCGCTGTCCCACACCTCCGCGGCTTCCTCTACCAGGACCGCACCCGCGCTCCGATACTCCGCGTCCGGGATCGAGGACCCCTCTCCGGCGCCCGCCTGCACCACGACCTCATGGCCAGCGAGCACCAGATCATGGACACCGGCGGGTGTCAGGGCCACGCGGTACTCGTTGTTCTTGACTTCGGTGGGGACGCTGATCCTCATCGTCGTTCCTCATTTCCCCCTCATCGTCGAGGGGATCGCAGCCCAGGGTCAGGGCATCAGATACCGGCGCCGGGACGGATCATCCCGACGTCGTTCCCTCCGCCGAGCACGGCGAGAGGAAGTGCGGAAGTCAGAGCCGCGACGTCAGCGTCGGGCAGCGCCCCTGCGCGCGAGAGCAGCACGGCCGCGACGAGCGTCGATGCGCGCGCCGAACCGTCGAGCACCTTCAGCGCGACCGTCGTGCCATCGGGGGCGACCATGACCATGATCCCCTCGGCGCCGCCCTTGGTGAACACGCCGAGCTTCTCGATCGCCAGGGTGTCCGGACGCCCCGGCCCCTCGATCGTCCAGGGATTCTCCCGCACCGCTCTCACGAGGCTGCCCGCGATGCGGTGCAGAGCGAAGGGCGAACGGTCCGACGCGGTGCCGATGCGGTGGATCGCGCGAGCCAGACCCGTGAGGGTCAGCGCGTGCACGGGCGCGCCGCAGCCGTCGATCGACGTGTGGGCGATCTTCTCGCCGCTCAGGCGCTCGACGACGTCGCGCGTGTGAGCCTGGAGCGGGTGGGACGGGTCGAGATACCCCTGTGTCGGCCATCCTGTCGCGAGGCAGGCGCGGAGCATGGCCGCGTGCTTGCCGGAGCAATTCATGCGGATCCGAGCCGGTGCGCCGTGCTCGCGCACCATGTCATCGCGTGCGGCGGTGTCGCCCGGCCATGCAGGAGGGCACGCGAGGTCATCTTCGGTGAGCCCGCCCTCGGTGAGGATATCCCGCACGGTGGCGGCGTGACGATCCGTGCCCGTGTGACTCGCGGTCGCGATCGCGAGCTGTTCGCCCTCGAGCGCCGCCCCCGCGGTCACGCTGGCGATCGCCTGCAGCGGCTTGAGGCTGGACCGGGGCAGGATCAGGGCATCCGTGTTGCCGTACCTGCCCACGATCTCGCCCTCGGGGGAGAGGACCACAGCGGCCCCTGCATGACGGGATTCGATGAATCCGCTCCGCTCGACGACGGCGAGTTCGACGGCATCCGCAACAGTGAGTGTCTCCAGCACCCGTACAGCCTAACCGTGCGGCCGCGTCGTGCCGAGACCGCGCCCGGGGCGCCGTGTCAGGATGTGGGAATGACTGCAACGCCGTCCCGGCCGCCCCTGGGAGAACACCGATACGCGCTCACCGCCACGTGGACGGGGAACCGCGGGAGCGGAACGAGCGGATACCGCGAGTACGCACGCGACGTCTCGCTGCAGGTGGCGGGCAAGCCCGACGTGCTCGCCTCCGCAGACAGGCCGTTCCGGGGTGATGGCGGGCGCTGGAACCCCGAGGACCTTCTGCTCGCGGCGCTGAGCGAGTGTCACCTGCTCTCCTACCTGCACGCGTGCGTCACCGCCGGCGTGGTCGTGACCGCTTATCGGGACGAGGCGACCGCTGTGATGCGCGAGGACGGCGCGGGAGGAGGAGCGTTCGTCGAGGTCACACTGCACCCGCAGGTCGTCGTGGCGGACGCATCGATGATCGAGGCGGCTGAGGCCGCGCACACGCAGGCGAACGAGTGGTGTTTCATCGCCAACTCCGTGAACTTCCCGGTGCGACACGTCGCATCGGTCAGCGTCGCTCGTGGGGGAGCGCCTGCCTGATCTTCTCGATCGTCCCCTGAGGCGGGGATTCGTTGTAGGCGTTCGCGAGTTCCTGCCCTGACAGTGCGTGGATCGCGGCCATGATCTCGTCGGTCGCCAGTCGTCGAGCCCGCCCGCTCGTGGCTGCACCGTGGCGCGACACATCGATCGGAGCGCCGAATCGTACGGTGATCCTCTCTCGCAGCGACGGGACCTTCGAACCGACCGGCATGACCTTGTCCGTGCCGATGAGGCCGACGGGAACCACCGGAGCGCCGGACTGGAGCGCGAGGAATGCCACACCCGTTCGCCCCTTGTACAGCCGTCCGTCCGTGGATCTCGTGCCCTCGGGGTAGAGAGCGACCGTGAGGCCCTCATCCAGCAGCTTCCGCTGCTGCTCGAGGGCGTCCAACGCCGCCTGGCCCGCGCCGCGGCGCACGGGGATCGCCCCGATCGACTCGAAGAACGTCCGACTGAGCGCGCCGCTCAACCCGGTTCCCTCGAAGTAGCTGGACTTCGCGAGGAAATGCACGGGCCGGGGAGCGGCGACCGGAATCGCGATGGAGTCGATGAAGGAGAGGTGATTGCTCGCGAAGATCACCGGTCCCTCCGCGGGGACGTTCTCGCGTCCCTCGATGCGGGGCCGGTAGATGAAACGAGCGAGGGGGGTGATGACGGCGCGACCGAGCGTGTAGGTGAAACCGGCGTGTCGTGGTGCCGTTTCCGAGGGTTCGGACGCCGTCTCGGGATCGCCGATCGGCTCAGAGGTCATCCGAGCAGGCTATCGCGGCATCCATGCCGTTACCGGAATGAAATGTGTGTTTCCTCCAAGGACCGCGGCTTTCTCAGCGGCGGCAAAGGCGAATGGGACAGGATGGGAGCTTCCGCCGACGATTTCGAGGTCTCTCTGTGCGTATCCGTTCGACCGCTCTGCTCGCCACTGTCGCCGCTGCGACGCTCGTCCTCGCCGGCTGCGGCAGCAGCACAGACGAGACCCCGGAGAGCGAGAGCACTCCGGACGCGACGTCCACCTGCATGCTGGACGCCCAGCCGGGTGACACCTCGGATGCGATCACGGTCGACGGCGAGGGCGCCGGCGCCACCGTCACCGTCCCCGAGGACGCCGAGTTCGCAGACGTCGAGCGCACGGTCATCTCCGAGGGAGACGGCGAAGACGTCGCGGTCGGAGACCTGCTCTCCGTGCGGTACCAACTGATCGACGCCGCATCCGGAGAGCAGCTCGACTCCTCTGAGCGTGGCGAGGACGGCGCACTGCCGGTGCTGATGGAGACGACCCAGTCGTCGCTGTTCGTCGCGGCACTCGAGTGCCTCCCGCTGGGCTCCTCCGTGGCCCTCGCACTGCCCAGCTCGGTCCTCGGTGAGGGATCGGGCAACGTCGTCGTCTACGCCGAGTCCGTCGAAGAGCTGCCCACCGTCGCGAACGGTGAGCCGGTCGAGCCCGTCGAGGGCATGCCGACCGTGGAACTCGCCGAGGACGGGTCCCCGACGGTGACCATTCCCGACACCGAGGCTCCGAGCGAGACCGAGGTCGCGGTTCTGATCCAGGGCGATGGTCCTGAGGTCGGCGAAGGTGACCTCGTCGCTGTCCAGTACCGCGGAGTCAAGTGGAGCGACGGCGAGGAGTTCGACTCCAGCTGGAGCCGCGGCACACCCGCTCAGTTCCAGACGTCCGGAGTCGTGAACGGTTTCCGCCTCGCCCTCGAGGGTCAGCAGGTCGGCTCTCAGGTGATCGTGGTGATGACCCCCGAGGACGGCTACGGTGAGTCCGAAGGACATGAGCTCCAGGACGAGACTCTCGTGTTCGTCGTGGACATCCTCGCGACGACTCCCGTCCAGTCGTAGGCTCGGCTCCATCCGGGGTACGCGTTCGCCGCGCCTCCCGGCCCGGTGGGGCGAGCGCCTAGGCTGAGACCATGCGTCGCGTCATCGTCCTCGGCTCCACCGGCTCCATCGGCACCCAGGCGCTGGAGGTCATCCGCGCCAACCCGCGCAGATTCGACCTCGTCGGGATCGCCGCGGGGAGCAACGCGGAGATGCTCGCCGAACAGGCCGAGCAGTTCCACGTGGAGCACACCGCCCTCGGCGCCGCCGACGCCGAGCAACTCGTCAGAGACGTCGATGCCGATGTCGTCCTCAACGCCATCACGGGCTCGATCGGTCTGGGCGCGACTCTCGCCACCCTGGAGGCGGGGCGGACGTTGGCGCTCGCGAACAAGGAATCGTTGATCGTCGGCGGCGAACTCGTGCTGCGCGCAGCCGCGGAAGGGCAGATCGTCCCCGTCGACTCCGAGCACTCGGCGATCGCTCAGGCGCTCCGATCGGGGACCTCGGGCGAGGTGCGGCGTCTCGTAGTGACCGCGTCCGGCGGACCGTTCCGGGGGCGTGGTCGAGAGAGCCTCGCCGACGTCACGCCCGCGCAGGCGCTCGCCCACCCGACGTGGGACATGGGACGCATGGTCACGACGAACTCGGCGACCCTGGTGAACAAGGGGCTCGAGGTCATCGAGGCGCATCTGCTGTTCGGCGTGGAGTACGACGACATCCAGGTGGTCGTGCACCCGCAGTCGATCGTGCACTCCATGGTCGAGTTCGTCGACGGCTCGACGATCGCCCAGGCCTCACCACCGGACATGCGCCTTCCGATCTCGCTGGGGCTGGACTGGCCGCACCGCATCGGCGGGGTCGGGCGGCCGCTGGACTGGACGCAAGCGTCCTCGTGGACGTTCGAACCGCTGGACGACGAGGCGTTTCCCTCCGTCGCGCTCGCGAAGCGCGTGGGGCGGGCGGGAGCGACGTTCCCGGCCGTCTACAACGCGGCGAACGAGCAGGCCGTGGACGCGTTCCACGAGGGACGCATCGGATTCCTCGACATCGTGGACACGATCGCCGCGGTCGTCGAAGCGCACGAGCCTCCGGAGGCGCTCACGGTCGAGTCCCTGGCCGCCGCCGAGCTCTGGGCCAGGGAGACAGCCGATCGGATGATCGCTCAGTCCTCGTCCGCGTAGGGAACGGGCCAGGTCGGTTCGGGAACGGGCCAGCCCGCCGCGCGCAGCGCTCGCCGGGCCAACTCGCGGGCCGAGTACGGGGTGCGAGCTCCTCGGATGTCGCGGTAATCCTGATGCCCGGGGCCGGCCCACAGAATCGCATCTCCATCACCGACCAGGCCGACCGCTGCGACGATCGCACGCTCGGGCGGGGAGTACTCGTGGATCTCGGCGTCGGGGCGAGCCCGGCGCGCACCCTCGATGAGGGTCGCACGGATCGAGTCCGGGTCCTCGAAGCGTGGGTGGTGGTCGGTGACGATGAGGATGTCGCTGCCCTCGACGGCGGTGCGTCCCATGTCGTGGCGCTTGGTCGCGTCACGGTCACCGTCGGCTCCGAACAGCATCAGAACCTTGCCTGGCGTGACGCGGCGGATGGCGGCGAGGGTCTTCTCGAACGCATCGGGGGAGTGGCCGAAGTCGACGAACACCGCGGGCCCCCGCTCTCCCGAGACCAGCTGGGTTCGTCCGGGGAGGGAAGCGTGGATGAATCCGTCACGTGTGAGTGCGTCGCGCAGTCGCTCCCACGAGTATCCCGACTCGAGGATCATGACGATCGCGAGGGCGGCGTTGGCCGCCATGTGGGGCCCGATGACGGGGACGGTGGTCGTCAGCACCTGGCCGGCGGGTCCACGCAGGGTGAAGGTGGTGCCGCGCTGGACCTCGTCGTCGATCGTGACGACCCAGTCCGCGCGTGCGGCGGCCTCGGGGTCCGCCGCGATCGAGGGGGTGGCGACGGTGACCACCGGGATCTCGGCACGTGAGACGACGTCGGCGCCCGCGGGAGAGTCCAGGCACACGACTGCGCGCCGGGCGCGATCCGGACGGAACAGCGCAAGCTTGGCGGCGAAGTACTCCTCCATGTCCGCGTAGTCGTCGAGGTGGTCATGGCTGAGGTTGGTGAAGCCGGCGACGTCGAACACCAGTCCGTCGACGCGGTGACGGGAGAGCGCCTGTGCACTGACCTCGACCGCAACGGCCTCGACCTCACGCTCGCGCATGAGCGCGAGGAGTGCGTGCATCTCGGACGCCTCGGGCGTCGTGAGTCGCGACACGATCACGTGACCGGCGATGTGCCGCTCCGCCGTCGATGACAGGCCCGTCACGACGTCCATCTGCTCGAGGATCCCCTCGAGCAGATGCGACACACTCGTCTTGCCGTTGGTCCCGGTGGTGCCGAGCAGAAGCGGCAGCGGATCGCCGGCACCGGTGCCGTAGGTCCATGCGCTGAGGGCTCCGAGGGTCGCTCGGGGGTCGTCGACCACGAGCACCGGCAGTCCAGCGCGCGAGGCGATGTCTGCGCCCGCCGCGTCGGTGATGACGGCGACCGCGCCCTTCTCGGCGGCAGTCGATGCGAACTCCGCGCCGTGGCGGTTCACCCCTCGGATGGCGACGAAGGCCTCGCCGGGGCGCAGGTCTGCGGTCGCGAGGGTGATCCCGGATACGGAGATCCCGGAGACGTCGCCGTGCACCGCGGTGGCGAAGCGTTCGGCGAGCTCGGCCAGCTCACGCCGGGGTGGGGCGTCTGGGCGGAGCACAGGGGGCAGGCTCGGTTGTTTTTCACTCGACATGGCGCATCCATGCTCTCATGCGGACCTCGCGCGCCGGTGTGTCGCTGCCCACCGGCGCGCCCGCATCGGCCCGGCGGATTCCTAGGCCCGCCCTGTACCGTGAGCAGGTGGAAATCCTGCTCTACGTCGTCGGCATCATCTTCATGCTCGTCGGCCTCGGCCTCTCGATCGGTTTGCACGAGATCGGCCACCTCGTCCCCGCGAAGCTCTTCGGCGTGCGCGTCGGGCAGTACATGATCGGGTTCGGGCCGCGGCTGTGGTCCCGGCGCATCGGCGAGACCGAGTACGGGATCAAGGCGTTGCCACTGGGCGGATTCATCTCGATGTCCGGCATGTACCCCTCCTCCCGGGACACCGGACCCGCACGTGGGATGTTTCGCACGCTCGTGCAGGACGCGCGATCGGCGAACGACGAGACCATCGCGGCGGACGACGAGCAGCGGGTGTTCTATCGCCTCCCGGTGTGGAAGCGCGTGGTCGTCATGCTCGGCGGGCCGGTCATGAACCTGGTTCTCGCGATGATCGTCTTCGCGGTCCTCGCGTCCGGGATCGGCTTGCAGCAGGGGACGACCACGATCGCGGGCGTCACCGAGTGCGTGGTGCCGGCGGGGTCCGCTCAGACGGAGTGCGGGCCCGAGGATCAGCCTTCGCCCGCGGCCGAGGCGGGCATCCTCCCGGGCGACGTGCTGATCTCGATCGACGGTCGTGCGGTCTCCACGTTCGAAGACGCGACGACGATCGTCCAGGACTCGCCGGGCGTCGCTCTCGACGTTGTCGTGGAGCGCGACGGTGCGCAGATCCCGCTCGCGATCACCCCCATCGCCGCCGAGCGCGAACTCACCGACGCCAGCGGCATGCCGATCCTCGACGAGAACGGCGAACAGGTCGTGCGCGAGGTGGGCTTCGTGGGGATGAACTCGCAGATGGGCTTCGTGCCGCAGCCTCTCTTCGTCGGTCCGCAGCTCGCGATGGACAACGTGGTGCGCGTCGCGGGTGTGGTCGTCACTCTGCCCGAGCGACTGTGGAACGTCGCTTCCTCCCTCATCACGGGGTCGGAACGCGACCCGGACGGTCCGTTGAGCGTCGTGGGCGTGGGGCGTCTGGCAGGCGAGGTCGCCGCGACCGATGCTCCGGTCCTCAACCGGTTCGTCGTGCTCCTGAACCTCCTGGGCTCTCTCAACATCGCCCTGTTCGTCTTCAACCTGATCCCGTTGCTGCCCCTGGACGGCGGGCACATCGTCGTCGCTCTGTGGGACGGCGTGCGGCGACTCTGGGCGAAGATGCTCGGTCGCCCTGCTCCGGCGCCCGTCGATGCGACCAGGCTCGTCCCGCTGACGGTCGTCGTCGCGGTCGTGCTGATCGGAATGGGAGCGCTGCTCATCCTCGCCGACCTCATCAATCCGCTGGATCTTCTCCAGTAGGTGTCGAAAACGGCCTTGCCCGTTCGCTGTCACCATGCAACGGTTCACATGGCCGTTCTCCACGCACGGAAGGAAGACCCATGAAATACGTCCTCATGTTCACCTCGAACCCCGGACTCGACGCGATCGTCCCCGAGGAGCGCTCGGAAGCCGATCTGCAACGCATCTACGCCTGGTTCGAGGAGAATTCTGCCCAGATCGTGGACGGAGGGGCGGCGCTGCACGGCCCCGAGACCGCGACCACCGTGCGCACCGGTCACGATGGTCCCGTGGTGGTCGACGGGCCGTTCTCGGAGGCCAAAGAGGTGATCGGAGGTTTCTCGATCATCGACGTCCCCGATATCGACGCGGCCATCGCGCTCGCTCGCACCTGGCCTTCACTCGAGCTTCCTGGCAACTCGGTGGAGATTCGACCGATGTTCGACGATGAGGAGCTGTTCGGCCAGTGACGGCGGAAGGCACCTCGCTCGAGGAGTCACCCGGCGGCTCGACATCCGACGCGGTCCTCGGCCGCGTGGTGCGTGCGGAGGCCGCCCTCGTGGTCACCGCGCTGAGCCGTTCCTTCGGCAGCCTCGACATCGCCGAGGAGGCGGTCGCCGAGGCGATCGAGGAGGCTCTGCGCGAGTGGCGCGTCAGCGGGGTGCCTCCGCGCCCGGGGGCGTGGTTGACGACAGCCGCACGCCGCAATGCGCTTGATCGGCTCCGCCGGGACCGACGGCTGCGCGAGAAGGTCGGCCTCATGGTGTCCGAGGAGCATCGCGACGACTCGGGGCCGGATGAGCGTGTACCCCTCCTGTTCGGCTGTTGCCACCCCGCGCTCGCGCCGGAGGCCCAGTTCGCGCTCACCCTCCGTGCGGTTCTCGGGGTGACGACCGCGCAGATCGCGCGCGCGACGTTCGAGCCAGTGGCGACGGTCGCTCAGCGCATCGTGCGCGCCAAACGGAAGATCGTGGCGTCCGGTGTGCCGCTGCGCATCCCGGAGGGGCCCGAGCGGAACGCGCGGGTGGACCTCGTCCTGACCGTGATCTCCGTCCTGTACGACACCGCTCACCTCCGTCCGGGAGCGGGAGCCGACGCCGATCGAAACCTCGCGGATGACGCGATCTGGCTCGCCAGGGTGGTGGCCGAGGTCCTCCCCGGGGACGCCGAACCGCAGGGGCTGCTCGCACTCCTGCTGTTCCACGCCGCTCGCGAAGGCGGACGGTCCGTCGAGGGAGAGCTCGTCCCGTTGCCCCGACAGGACCGCCGCCGGTGGGATTCGCGTCTCATCGCCCAGGCGCACCTCGCACTGGAGAGGGCAGCGGCGCTGCGCAGGCCAGGGCGGTGGCAGCTGCAGGCGGCGATCGCGGCGTGCCACGCGGATGCGCCGAGCGCCCACGAGACCGATTGGCTCCAGATTCTGGTGCTCTACGACCTCCTGCTCACCGAAGACCCGTCTCCGGTCGTGCGCCTCAATCGTGCCGTCGCGCTCGCCGAGGTCGCGGGGGCGGCGGTCGCGCTCAGGGAGGTCGATGCGCTCGAAAGCAGGCTCAGCGGATTCCACCTCTTCCACGCCGTGCGAGGAGATATGCTCCGACGGTCAGGGCGCCCCGAGGACGCCCGCGTCGCAGAGCAGAGAGCGATCACCCTGACAGACAACGAGGCGGAGCGCCGACTCCTGGACGCCAGACTGCGGCGAGACGCCTAGCGGAGCGCGTGGGCGACCAGGCGCTCGAGCGTGGTGATCCCGTCGCGCGACAGGATCGATTCAAGATGCCCCTGGATTGATGCGAAACCTGCGCCACGCAGGGCGTACACATCGCCGCTGGCAGGTTCAGCGGACACCTCGGTGCCGTCCACCGTGGTCGCTCCGGGCAGGAGGCGCGCGGTGAAGGTGTTGTAGAAACCGATCGACGCCCTCTCGCCGAACACCGGCACGGTCTTCTGCAGCCCCTGGTGCGGCGCATCCAGGGGAACGAGATCGAGCCCGAACCGGTCGGCCAGGATCTGATGACTCAGACAGACCGCCAGGAGCGGACGGCCCGAGTCGATACGTCCGGCCACGACGTCGCGCATGCGGAGAATTCGCGGCGAGCTGGCATCCCGGGGGTCGCCGGGGCCGGGGCCTGCGACCACGAGGTCCGCGGAATCCAGGAGCGTGTCATCGACCTCGGTCCAGTGCGCGATCCGCACATCGAGGCCCAGGTGGCGCAACTGGTGAGCGAGCATCGTGGTGAAGCGATCCTCGGCGTCGACGACGAGCGCGGTGCGCCCGGCGAAACGTCCGGCGGTGCCGTCGTCCTGCGGATTCAGCCAGAATTCGGCGAGGCGGGCATTGCGTGAGTTCAGCAGGGCACGGATTTCCGGGTCTGCAGCCAGATCGTCATCGGTATCCGGTGCATCCGTGTCGGTGCGTGCTTCGGCGGCGAGATCGCGGTCGATCGCTCCGATCGCGCCGAGCACTCCCGCCGCCTTGCCGTGGGTCTCGCTCACCTCACCCTCCGGATCCGAATGGCGCACGAGCGTCGCTCCCACCGGAACGCGCAGCTCCCCGTCTGCGAGGTATACGGTGCGGATGAGGATGGGCGCGTCGACGTCGTGTCCGCCGTGGTCGTTCGGGGTGAAGAGCGCCGCGACCCCGGAGTAATACCCGCGTGGACGCACCTCGTGTCGGCGGATGACCGCGCACGCGTTCTGCATGGGGGAGCCGGTCACGGTCGGAGCGAACATCGTCTCCCGGAGGATGTCCCGCGGGTCCAGGCGACTGCGTCCCCGCAGCATGTACTCCGTGTGGGTGAGTCGGGACATGCGCTTGAGGTGCGGACCTGTGATGCGTCCGCCATCCGAGCAGACGGCGCTCATCATCTTGAGCTCCTCGTCGACGACCATGAAGAGCTCCTCGGTCTCCTTCGTCGAGGTGAGGAACTCCACCAGCGAATCCTTGGTCGCGCCACCGGCCGGGTGTCGGAACGTCCCGGAGATCGGATTCATGGTCACCACGCCCTCGCGTGCGACCACATGGGCCTCGGGGCTCGCGCCGACCGCGATGTTACCGGGAGTGACGACCGCGAAGGTCCAGTACGCGCCGCGCTCGTGGGTCAGCAGCGCTCGGAACCAGGTGAGTGCCGCGGTGCGCTCGTCCGCCTCGATGCGGGCGGTGTAGTCGCGACGGATCACGAAGTTCGCGCCCTCCCCGCGACCGATCTCCTCGGCGATCACGCGGTCGACGATCTCCGCGTACTCGGCGTCGCCGATGTCGAAGCCGGCGTCCGTCAGCGGTACGACCGCTGAGGGGAGAGCCGCCGTCATCTCCGCGATCGGGAACGCGCGGTGCTCGTCGACGATCATGCAGCGCAGGGGCGTGCCGTCGTCCTGCGCCTCGAAGCCGCGTTCGCGCACCTGGCGATACGGCACCATTGCGAAGACCTCACGTGGGCGTCCCTCGTGGTCGAGGGGGATGTCGGCGAGCAGATCGACGTCGATGACCTCCCCGGTGAGCAGTTCCACGCTCTCCGCGCCGTCGCGCGCGATGAGGACGAAGGAGGCGTCCGGGTCCGCCATGAGCGCAGCCACAGCGGATGCGGTATCGGTCATCGATGTCTCCTGAGGATCGGCATCCGGTGCGGCTCAACGAAAAGACCGCCCCGGAGGCGGTCTGGATTCGTGGGAACGCGAACACACCGCCTAGGAGGCGGGCCACCAGGTGGGGTTCGCGAGCATGGGGTGAAACTATCACACGGTGCGTATCCAGCCAGGCGGGGTGACAGCGGCGTAGGCTGGGGGTGTGCCTGCCGTGAACCTTGGGATGCCGAAGATCCCCGAAATCCTCGCCCCGCGACGCAAGTCCCGCCAGATCCGTGTCGGAAAGGTGCTCGTGGGCGGTGATGCACCCGTCAGCGTCCAGTCGATGACGACCACGAAGACGACCGACATCAACGGGACTCTGCAGCAGATCGCCGAGCTCACGGCGTCGGGCTGCGAGATCGTCCGCGTCGCCGTGCCGACCCAGGATGACGCGGATGTGTTGCACATCATCGCGAAGAAGAGCCAGATCCCCGTGATCGCGGACATCCACTTCCAGCCGAAGTACGTCTTCCAGGCGATCGACGCCGGGTGTGCCGCTGTCCGGGTAAATCCGGGCAACATCCGCAAGTTCGACGACCAGGTCGGCGCGATCGCTCGGGCTGCGAAGGACGCGGGCGTCTCGCTGCGCATCGGAGTGAACGCGGGCTCGCTCGACCCTCGTCTGCTGCAGAAGTACGGACGTGCGACCCCGGAAGCCCTCGCCGAGAGTGCGCGCTGGGAGGCATCGCTCTTCGAGGAGCACGACTTCCACGACTTCAAGATCTCGGTCAAGCACAACGATCCGGTGATCATGGTCAAGGCCTATCGACAGCTCGCCGCGATGGGGGACTGGCCGCTTCACCTCGGCGTCACCGAGGCGGGTCCCGCCTTCCAGGGCACGATCAAGTCCGCGACCGCGTTCGGCATTCTCCTGAGCGAGGGCATCGGGGACACGATCCGCGTCTCGCTCTCGGCGCCGCCCGCCGAAGAGGTCAAGGTCGGGCATCAGATCCTGCAGTCCCTGAATCTGCGCGAGCGCACGCTCGAGATCGTCTCCTGCCCGTCGTGCGGCCGAGCCCAGGTGGACGTCTACTCGCTCGCCGAGAACGTCACCGAAGGGCTCAAGGGTATGAGCGTCCCGCTGCGTGTGGCCGTCATGGGCTGCGTCGTGAACGGACCGGGCGAGGCCCGCGAAGCCGACCTCGGGGTCGCGTCCGGCAACGGCAAGGGACAGATCTTCGTCAAGGGAGAGGTCATCAAGACCGTCCCCGAGGCGGACATCGTCGCCACCCTCATCGAAGAGGCGAACCGTATCGCGGACGAGATGGGCGCGGACGCGCCGCTCGGCACCGCACAGGTCATCACGGCCTGAGAACCGAGAGGATCCTCATGTCCGAGGTCACACTTCCCGCCCCCGCCCAGCGATTCGTCGATGCGGTCAACGCCGCCGACACCGACGCGTTCGTCGCCGCCTTCGTTCCCGACGGATTCGTGAGCGACTGGGGCACGGTCAAGTCCGGCGCAGACGGCATCCGCAGCTGGGCGGACACGGACGCGATCGGCGCCGGTGCACGGATGACAGTGCTCTCGTCCGCGACCGAGGGCGACACGACGCGCATCCGGTTCGGCTGGGTCAGCCGGGTCTTCACCGGCGAGTCGGACGGCATCTTCGTGGTGCGTGACGGACTTCTCGAGAGCTTCACGATCCCCCCGCACGGCTGAACCGGCCGCGCGCGACACCATGGCAGAGTGACGCGTATGCCTGACCACTCTCCATCGCACTCACCGCTCGCCCCGACGACCGTGTCCTTCCCCTCGGGCGCGGTGACCGGAGATGCGACCGTCCTGGTCGTCGCGGACAGCGCCGACGGCGTGATCGTCATCGTGGATTCGACGCCATTTCACCCTGTGGACCACACGTGGCCGGACCAGCCGGGTGACAGCGGATGGCTGCGTCTCGGCGAGGACTCTCTCGAGGTCGTCGAGGCGGTCATGGCCGCGATCAGTGACGAAGGAGATCTGGCGATCGGCGCGGCCATCCCCGTCAAACGGGGCACCGAGGGATGGACCTGGCTGGCCGGGCACCGTCTGCAGGCGACCACCGCCCCCGCAGGGCTGGTCGCCGATGCCCGGGTGCGTCTCGACGTCGACAGTGCGCGTCGCTCCGCGCTCAGCCGGGGACACACCGCCTGTCACCTCGCGTCGCTGGCTCTGGATCGCGTGCTCGCGGATCTCTGGCGCAAGGATCCGGGCACGGATGCGCTCGGGGCACCGGACTTCGAGGGCCGCGCGAACCAGTCGAGCCGTATCGGACCCGACGGGAGCGTCGACGAGTACCGACTCGGCAAGAGCCTGCGCCGCGCGGGTTTCGATACGGAGACGTTCGCAGAGCAGCTCGCTGTCCGCGAAGAGGCGATCACCGCGCAGCTCGCGGCTTGGGTCGCAGCGGGCGGGGCGAGCACCGTCGAGACGGACGGAGACACGATCGTCGATCGTCGGCGCTGGCGATGCGCGCTGCCCGAGGGCGAAGCCGTGATCCCGTGCGGCGGCACGCACGTCGAGGATCTGGCGGCCTTCCGAGCGATCGACGTGTCCCTCGACCTCTCCGATCCGCAGACGCTGGTGATGACGACCGTCGCTACTCCCGTCGCGGACTGAGCGCTGCTCGGCGTCAGAGGGCGAACTCGACCTCGCCCGTCGCGATGTCCGAGCGCACGAGCAGCAGGGAGACGCGCGCGCCGGCGCGCGCATCGGGCGGCGCGGGGGCGGTCGCGGTCACCGGGGGCTCTGCGATCTGGACGCTGACGCGCTCGCCGCGAGTCTCGATCACGACGGCGTCGATCCTGGAACCGACCAGCGGTGCGAGCAGGGCCGCCTCGACCCGGTCGATCGTGGCCGAGTTCACTCGGGACGCACGCTGACCCGACGACTGCATGAGCGCAGGGAGCTCCGCCAGACTGTCCCGTGCCCAGACGGGCGGCTCGCGGTCCTCGGAGACCGCCAGGCAGATCGACAGAGCCCACCGATCGACGAGACGGCGCAGGGGAGCGGTCGCGTGGGCGTAGGGCGCGGCGATCGCGGCCTGCACCGTGTCGTCGGGGACCTGGCCGTCGAACGTGACGTACCCGGCGCCGCGGAACAGCGAGGCCGCAGCCTCGAGCACCGAGAGCGACAGGGGATCTTCGCGCGAGAGGGTACGGAGGTACTCCCCGTAGCTGCCGGCGGTCCACGGGCGGGCCAGTGCCTCGGTCTGGTGACGGAACGCGTCGAACGCTGCCTCATCCGGCTCCGGCATGGTCCGCAGGATCCCGACCCTCGCGTCGATCATCAGGTCGGCAGCGGCCATGCCCGTCATGAGCGACAGGTGCGCATTCCAGTCCTCGATCGGAAGCGGGTGCCCTCGCTCGATCCGATACGTACCGTCGTCGTCGCGGACGACCTCCTCGTCGGGCAGATTCAGGCTCGCCCCGCCCCGGGCGCTCTCGGCTGCTGCGCGCAGACGACCGATCTCGGGCAGCAGTGCGGCGGGAGAGTCGTGCCCGGCATCCAGGGCGCGCTGCGTCGAGACGTACTCCAGTTGAGCGCGAGAACGGATCAGCGCGCGCTCGAGGCGGAAACGGGTGACATCACCCGCATCGTCGAGAGCGAAGGTCCAGACGAGTGCAGGTCTGTCCATCCCTGGCAGCAGCGAGGCACGGTCCTCACTGAGCACACGTGGATGCAGGGGGAGGGAGCCGTCCGCCGCGTACAGCGTCTGGCCGCGCTCTCTCGCGGCGAGATCGACCGCCCCTCCGGGAGTGACGAATCCGGGGACATCCGCGATCGCGTAGCGCACCGTGTACCCGGACCCGTCGCGCTCCAGGTGGAACGCCTGGTCCAGGTCCCGCGAGCCTTCGGGATCGAGTGTGGCGAACGGGATCTCGCGCAGATCGAGGGAGGTCGGCGCCGCGACCGATGCCTCCGCCTCCGCGAGGGCATCCGGTGAGAAGGTCATCGGGGCCCCGATCTCCTCACGCAGGGAAGCGAGCGCGGTGGCCAGCTCGCTCTGCGCGGCGGACGGGGCGATGTGCGATCGACGCTGAGGCATGCAATCAGACTAGGTGTCCCCACAGGCCCTCTTCCCGGATAGCGTGGAGGCATGACTCTCACCGAAAAGGCCCATACCCTCGTCCAGCTCCACGAGGCGCCGCAGATCCTGCGCCTGGTCAACGTCTGGGACGTCGTCTCCGCGCAGGCCATCGCCGCGCTCCCCGAGACGACCGCGCTCGCGACCGCCGGGCACTCGATCGCCGCGACCTACGGCTTCGAGGACGGCACGATCCCGCGCGACCTCATGATCGAGATGGTCGGCCGCATCGCCGCGGCTGTGGACCTCCCGGTGACCGCCGATCTCGACGACGGCTACGACGATGCAGGAGAGACCACTCGCCGAGCGATCGGTGCCGGTGTCGTCGGCGCGAATGTCGAGGATCGCCTCAAGCCCCTCGCCGATTCGGTCGCCGTCGTCGAGTCGATCGTGAAGGCCGGCGAGGCGGAGGGTGTGCCGTTCGTGCTCAACGCGCGCACCGACGCGTTCGTGCGCGCCGGTGATCGGCCGCTCGAGGAGAGCATCGCCGATGCCATCGAGCGAGGCCGTGCCTTCCTCGATGCCGGAGCCACCACCGTCTTCGTCCCCGGGATCCTGGACGCCGCCGTCACTCGGCAGCTTGTGGAAGGGATCGGTGAGCGCAAGGTGAGCGTGATCGGACTCCCCGGCGCGCTGACCGCCGCGGAATACGAGGCGCTCGGCGTCGCGCGCATCTCCTACGGGCCGCTGACGCAGCGGGTCGCTCTCACGGCGCTTCAGGATGTCGCGTCGAGCCTCTACGCCGATGGGGTCATCCCCGCCGGCACGCGGGCGCTGAACTGACGCCCACGTCGTCACTAGACTTGGGCCGTGGTCACTCGTCTCTCGAAATTCTTCCTCCGTACGCTCCGTGAAGACCCCGCCGAGGCGGAGGTCGCCGGCCATCGCCTGCTCGTGCGTGCCGGTTACATCCGCCGCCAGGCCGCGGGGGTGTTCGCGTGGCTGCCACTGGGCCTCCGGGTCAAGTCGAAGATCGAGACCGTCATCCGCGAGGAGATGGCCGAGGCCGGCGCACAGGAGGTCCACTTCCCGGCGCTCATGCCCCGCGAGCCCTACCAGGCGACCGGGCGATGGGACGAGTACGGCGACCTGCTGTTCCGGCTCCAGGACCGCAAGGGCGGCGACTACCTCCTCGCTCCGACGCACGAAGAGGCGTTCACGCTGCTGGTGAAGGACCTGTATTCGTCGTACAAGGACCTTCCCCTCACGCTCTTCCAGATCCAGGACAAGTACCGCGACGAGGCGCGCCCGCGGGCCGGCCTGCTGCGCGGACGTGAGTTCACGATGAAGGACGCCTACTCGTTCGATGCATCCGACGCGGGCCTCGAGGCGAGCTACCAGGACCAGCGCGACGCGTACGGGCGCATCTTCCAGCGTCTCGGGCTCGAGTACGTGATCGTCCAGGCCGACGCCGGTGCGATGGGCGGCTCCCGCAGCGAGGAGTTCCTCCACCCGACACCCGTCGGCGAAGACACCTTCGTTCGCTCCGACGGTGGCTACGCCGCGAACGTCGAGGCCTTCACGACCGCACCTCCCGCACCGGTCTCCTGGGACGATGCACCCACCGCGACGATCTTCGACTCCCCGAACACGCCGACCATCGACACCCTCGTCGCGCACAGCAACGCGGTGCTGGACGGCGAGTACACGGCAGCCGACACGCTCAAGAACGTCGTTCTCGTCCTCACGCACCTCGATGGAACGCAGGAACTCGTGGTGGTCGGGATCCCCGGCGACCGTGAGGTCGACGAGAAGCGTGCCGAGGTGGCCTTCGCGCCCGCCGAGGTCACGACGGCGGGCGATGCGGAGTTCGCGAAGCACCCGCTGCTCGTCCGTGGGTACATCGGGCCCTGGTCCCCGGACGGCGCGGTGCTCGGCGAGGAGTCCACGACCGGCATCCGCTACCTCGTCGACCCCCGGGTCTCCGACGGCACGCGGTGGATCACCGGGGCGAACGTCGACCAGAAACATGCCCACGATGTCGTCGCCGGCCGCGATTTCGTCGCCGACGGCATCGTCGAGATAGCGAACGTCCGCGAGGGAGATCCGGCGCCCGACGGTTCGGGTCCCGTGCACCTCGCCCGCGGCATGGAGATCGGCCACGTCTTCCAGCTCGGCCGCAAGTACGCCGAGTCTCTCGGCCTCAAGGTCCTGGACGAGAACGGCAAGCTGGTGACCGTGACGATGGGCTCGTACGGCATCGGCGTGACCCGCATCCTCGCGATCATCGCGGAGCTCAACAACGACGACAAGGGCCTCATCTGGCCGGAGTCGGTCGCCCCCTTCGACGTCCACGTCGTGGCCACGGGCCGTGATCCCCTCGCCTTCGAGCTCGCGGAGGACATCTCGACCAGGCTCGACGCCGCCGGGCGCGATGTGCTGTTCGACGATCGACCGAAGGTGTCCCCGGGCGTCAAGTTCGGCGACGCCGAGCTCGTGGGCGTGCCGTGGATCGTCATCGTCGGCCGGGGGGCCGCGGACGGGCAGGTCGAGTTGTGGGACCGTCGCTCAGGGGAGCGTGAGACCCTCGCCGTCGAGGACGCTCTGGCACGGTTGGCGAGCTGAGGCGGCCATGAGCGACGCGCTGCCGGAGGAGCTGCAGGCCGAGGTCGATCGACTGCTCGTCACGGCGGGTGTGACCGCGAACCGGTCGCTGGTGCGTCGTCTGGTGACCACGAGTGTGCTGCTCGGTCAGGAGCAGACGTCGCGGCTCGACCTCAAGATCGCTTCCGCGGCGATCAGCGAGATGCGTGACGCGTTCCGGTTCTTCGAGCCGTATGCGGGTGCACCCAAGGTGACGGTCTTCGGGTCCGCCCGTACTCTCCAGAACGACCCCCTGTACCGGCAGGCTCGCGACGTTGCAGCCGTGCTCGCCGAGCGCGGCTGGATGGTCGTGACGGGAGCGGGACCGGGCATCATGCAGGCTGCCGCCGACGGGGCAGGTCCCGACCGTGCGCTCGGGGTCTCCATCCGACTGCCGTTCGAGGAGAAGCCGGACGCCGCGGTCTCCAAGGACTCACGCCGCGTCGAGATGAAGTACTTCTTCACGCGCAAGCTCATGCTGATGAAGGAATCGCTGGGGTTCATCTGCCTCCCCGGCGGATTCGGCACCATGGACGAGATGTTCGAACTGCTGACGCTGCAGCAGACCGGCAAGGCGGAGCCCGTGCCGATCGTCCTGCTCGACGAGCGCGGCGGTTCGTTCTGGCGCGGCATGAAGACGTTCGTGGACAACCACCTCGTTCCGGCGGGAGTCATCGCCGAAGACGACATGGATCGTGTGCTGATCACGGACTCCGTCGAGGAGGCAGTGACCGAGATCACCGGATTCTGGCGCAACTACGATTCGTTGCGCTGGGTCGGTGAGGATCTCGTTCTGCGCCTGCGGCACGCGCCGACGGATGCCGAGATCGACGCACTGAACGATCGGTTCACTCGGATACTCACCTCGGGTCGCATCGAGCGGACGGATCCGCTCCCGATCGAGAGAACCGACCGTGATCGTCTCGAACTCCCGCGGCTCGCACTCCGCCTGCGGCAGCGCGCCGTCGGTGACCTGTACCGGGTGATCGGCGCGATCAATGCGCTCGAGTCCGCCCACTGACTCCACGCACGACGACGCTCCGGTCACCCTGTGCAGGGGACCGGAGCGTCGTCGCGAGCGGTCAGATCCGCTGTCGTCGAGCTCGCACGGCGAGGAGCGCGCCTCCGCCGAAGAGGAGGGTGCCGAGGGCGATGAGCATCGTCCAGAGAGCCTGGTCCAGGCCCGTCGCGGGCAGCGTCCCGGAATCGGCGTCCGCACCCGGCGCGGTGCCGTCGCCGGCGCCCGGATCCGCGTCATCTCCCGGCTCGCCGCCCCCGTCACTGTCGTCGGGGTCGCCGGGCGCCGTCGGCGCTGCGGCGATCGCGAACGACGTCGTCACGGGGTCAGCCGCCCGTGAGCCGAGCGCCTGGACGATCTCGACGTCGTAGTCGCCCGTGGCGAGACCGTCGAGCGTGAGCGCCCAGGTTCCCTCGTCATCGATCGTCGTGGTGGGCGACGTCGCGTCCGGGGCACCCGCCGTGGACAGGCGCACATCGGCACCCGGAAGCCCGGTGCCGCGGAACGCGACCGACTCGGTGTCCGCGGGCAGTTCGCCGGCGGGTGCGGAGGTCAGCTCGAGCCCGGTGAGATCCGCGCGCTGGGTGAGCCATTCGTCGGCGGTGGTCGGCCGGTCGATGATGCGCGTCTCTCCGATGCACCCGTGCCAGCCGTTGCGCGCGGCGTCATCGACCCAGTCGGCTCCGAGGATCCACGGCATTCCTTCGTTCCAGGTCATGCCCACGGTGTCGACCGCGTTGCGCAGCACGGGTGCTCCATCGACGTACATCGTCGTGGTCCGGGATTCCGGGTCGTTCACGATGGCGACGTGCGACCAGCTGTCGGTCATGATCTCGCCGGACCAGTTGACGCGGTCGCCCTTGCGGGCGTCCTCGGACAGGCTCGAGTACTGGAACTCGCGGAGGTTGGAGATGCCGAGTGCGGTCGGGGATGCCGTGTAGTCCCACTGGCTCGGAGGCATCGTGGTCTCGGACCTGTTGCCGGTCCGCACGACTGCCTTGGACCAGCCGTTCTGCTCTGCGGTCCAGTCGGCGTCCATCGTGACGAACGTCTCGATCGTGTAGCCGTCGCTGAGGTCCACGTCGTTGACCGCCGCATCGGGGGCCGTCGTCAGATAGCTGAAGCGCGAGCCGGACGACTCGTCGAAGCACACCGCGGCGGCGTCGGAGGAGAAACCGTGTACGTCCGAATCGTCGATCGTGACGTCGCCCCAGTCCGCTCCGACCGCGTTCGTGTCCGCCGGGTCCACCCGGCGGAGGTCGTTGTCGCCCGCGACGTCCGGTACGGCCGTGTCGGCATCCACCACGCCGTCGAGCCCGTTGAACCGCCAGTGCGCCACGGTTCCGGCGGCCTCGATGAAGTCCCGCTCGTCTCCCGGATGCTCCGTGGTGATCGGGTCGGGGCCCGTGAAGCCGTCGAGGAGGATGTCGCGCGCCCTCTCGGTGAGGGACGGCTCGTCCGGCGTGATGCCCGTGCCGAACTCGGGATCGAACCCGCTGAACCGCTCGGCGAAGTCGATGTCGATGCTGTACTGCTGGTGGACGCCCTCGAGGAACGGCTGGTCGTAGACCGTCAGCGTCTCCTGCGGCTTCGACACGACCCACGGGGATGCCGCCTGGGCGTTGATCGCCCCGTTCGTCAGGTCGAACTCCAGGAGCCCGAGGTATCCGTTGCCGCCCTCGTAGGCCATCTGGTAGTCGATGAGGACCTCGTGCACCTCGTTGCCGAAGTCGTTGATCTTCGTCAGCCGGGTTGCGCCGTGGAAGTGACCGTTGAAGGTCAGGAAGATCTGGTCGTTCCCGGCGATCAGGTCGTCCCAGAGCCGCAGCCCGTATGCCGTCTCGCGGGGGCTCTCGCCATCCGCATCGATGTTCAGCACCTCGTGGCTGGTGAGGATCACCGGCAGCGTCGGGTGCTCGTCCATGACCGAGTTCGCCCAGGCGAGCGTCTCGTCGGATGCCCGCCAGGGGAGGGTGAGCGACATGAACTGCTGCCCCTCGGCCTCGAACACGTGGTAGCGGCTGAGCCCGGTGGGATCGCTGCCCTGGTAGGACGGGTCCGCCTCGGCGCGCTCCGTCCCGAACCACTTGAGGAACGGCTCGGCGCCGAGGTCGTAGTCGGTGTCGAACACGTCGGCCCGGCTATTGAGCACGTCATGGTTGCCGGTGGTGATCGAGTACGATCGGCCAGCGTCCTCCAGATTGCGCATCGCGCTGGCAGCGGCCTGCCACTCGGCTTCGACCCCCGCGCGATCCACGACGTCGCCGACGTGGGTGGTGAACGGTATGTTCAGCGCGTCCGCGTTGTCCGCGATCCACTGCGTCTGAGTGGCGAAGGGGTCCGTCCCATAGCGGGGCATGAACTGATCCGCCGAGTATCGCGAATAGAACTGAGTGTCCGGCAACACCGCGAGCGTGAAGCGCGACGCGAGACCGGCATCGTCGGCGACGGTCTCAGGCCTCGTCGGCGCGGCGACGGCGGGGGCGGCGGTGGCAGCGAACAGGCCGGCCGACAGCCCGACGGTGAGGATGCTCGCGATGCAGCGGGTGGAGCGGTGATGGCGATGACGCGGGTGGGGCGAGCGAGAGCGCAACGAATCGTCCTTCGGCGTGATGGGGGATGGGGGTGCACCGGAATGCGACGCTGGCGCGGCGTGGTGCCAGCGCAACGATGGCGGTGGACGGTGACCGGCAGGTGTCCGGTGGGCGACCGCCAGGTTGACCGGGGGCGACAGCACGGCACGGGTGAGTCGATCTGACGAGACGGAAGCCCGCTCCGATCGGGTACCGTTGTAGGGATACCGAGCGCGCAGGATGCGCCGGTGAGAGCTGAATAGGGAGCCGTCATGGACATCGAGCTGAGTTTGCTTCGCGGGATCGAGAAGGAGAAGGCGATTCCCTTCGACGAACTCGTCGCCATCATCGAACAGGCCGTCCTGACCGCCTACCTCAAGCACGTCGCTGACGAGGAGGGCGCGGGCTCCGGCGCGCGCGTCTCGCTCGACCGGAAGACCGGCCACGTCGCCGTCATGGCACCCGTGACCGACGACGAGGGCGCCGTGATCGGCGAAGAGGAAGTGACCCCGGACGACTTCGGTCGTATCGCGGCGTTCGCGGCCAAGCAGGTCATCAGCCAGCGTCTGCGCGACATCGCCGACGACGTCGTGCTCGGGGACTTCAAGGACAAAGAGGGCGACATCGTCGCGGGTGTGATCCAGCAGGGGCCGAACCCGCGCATGATCCACGTCGACCTGGGCACGGTCGAGGCGATCCTGCCGCCCGAAGAGCAGGTGCCCGGCGAGGAGTACACCCACGGGTCGCGTCTCCGGGTGTACGTCACGAGCGTGTCGAAGGGGCTCAAGGGGCCGCAGATCACCGTGTCGCGCACCCACCCCGGGCTCGTGCGCAAGCTGTTCGCACTCGAAGTGCCCGAGATCGCCGCCGGCCTCGTCGAGATCGTCGCGCTCGCTCGCGAGGCGGGTCATCGCTCGAAGATCGCGGTCGTCGCGAACGATCCCTCGATCAACGCCAAGGGCGCGTGCATCGGTGAACTCGGACGTCGCGTCCGCGCGGTGACGGAAGAGCTCGCGGGAGAGAAGATCGACATCGTCGACCACGACCCGGAGCTCGCGGCCTTCGTCGCCAACGCGCTGTCGCCGGCGAAGGTGACCTCGTCGTTCGTGCTGGATGCGACCACGCGCGCCGTTCGTGCACTCGTGCCCGACTACCAGCTGTCGCTCGCGATCGGCAAAGAGGGACAGAACGCTCGTCTCGCGGCCAAGCTCACGGGCGCCAAGATCGACATCCAGCCGGACAGCATCCTGGATTGATCGCTGCGCCCGGTCGCGGCCGGGCCTCGCCGCTGACGGCGGTGCCGCGAAGCACGGGACGACGGAGGTGTAGGATGGGACCTGTACGAACGTGTGTCGGTTGCCGCGCGCGAGCGTCCCGAGCCGCTCTCCTCAGAGTGGTTGCCGAGAACGGCGCCCTCATCTTCGATGAGAGAGCTGTGCGGCCGGGGCGGGGAGCGTGGCTGCATCCGACACGGGAATGCATGGAAACCGCTCTGCGGCGACGTGCTTTCGCACGAGCACTCCGTGTGTCCACGACTCTGGACACGCAGACCATCGAGAAACGGCTGAACGGCTATGGAAACAAAGTGAACGGCTCGAAATGAGTCCCGTCCGCGACTAGTGGTCTGCCCTGTCTGGGCAGACCGACCCAGACAGGAGAATTGTGGCTGCCAAACCACGTGTACACGAGATCGCCGCTGAACTCGGCGTCGACAGCAAGTTCGCACTTGCAAAACTGAAGGAACTCGGCGAGTTCGTCAAGAGCCCTTCATCGACCATCGAACCCCCGGTGGCGCGCAAGCTGCGCGCGGCGATCGAGGCCGACGGATCCGCCAAGCCCGCTTCGAAGCCGGAGGCTGCGAAGCCTGCCGCCAAGTCGGCGTCCAAGGCGCCGACCCCCGGCCCGAAGCCGGGCCCGCGGCCTGCTCCCGAGCCCCCGGCCGCGGAGCCCACCCCGGCACCCGAAGCGCCGGCTCCCGCCGCGCCGGCGGCCGCCGAGGCTCCGACCGAGTCCGCACCGTCCTCCGATGCGCCGACGCCCGGCGCGCCCAAGCCCGCTGAGGGCGGTGGCCCGCGTCCCGGCGCCCCGCGTCCGGGCAACAACCCCTTCTCGTCCGCTCAGGGCATGGGCCAGCGTCCCGCCGGTCCCCGTCCGGGCAACAATCCCTTCGCCTCGGCGCAGGGCATGGGCCAGCGCCCGACGCCGGGAAACATCCCGCGTCCGCAGGCTCCGCGACCCGGCGCTCCGCGCCCGGGCGCGCCCCGTCCCGGATCGCCTCGCCCTGGAGCGCCTCGCGGCGGTCAGGGTGGTCGTCCCGGCGGTGCACCGTTCCAGCAGCGCTCCGGCGGCCCCGGTCGCCCAGGTGGCGGTGGCGGTCCCGGTGGACCCGGCGCTCGTCCCGGTGGCGGTTTCGCCGGTCGTCCCGGTGGCGGCGGTGGCCGCGGCCGTGGTCCCGGCGGTGGTACCGCTGGCGCCTTCGGTAAGGGCGGCGGCAAGAGCAAGCAGCGCAAGTCGCGGCGGGCGAAGCGGCAGGAATTCGAAATGCGGTCGGCACCGGTCGTCGGTGGCGTCAACGTCACGCGCGGCAACGGTGAGACGATCCGCATGCGCCGCGGCGCGTCCATCTCCGACTTCGCCGACAAGATCGAGACGCTGACGGGCTACACGGTTCAGCCGGGAACGCTCGTGACGATCCTCTTCAACCTCGGCGAGATGGCCACGGCCACCGAGTCGTTGGACGAGGCGACGTTCGAGGTCCTCGGTGAGGAGCTGGGCTACAAGATCCAGATGGTCTCGCCCGAGGACGAGGACAAGGAGCTCCTCGAAGGCTTCGGTCTCAACCTCGAGCAGGAGCTCGAGGAAGAGGACGACGACGACCTCGAGATCCGTCCCCCCGTCGTCACGGTCATGGGTCACGTCGACCACGGTAAGACGCGCCTCCTCGACGCGATCCGCCAGACCAACGTCATCGACGGTGAAGCCGGCGGCATCACGCAGCACATCGGTGCCTACCAGGTGTGGACCGAGCACGAGAACATCGAGCGCGCGATCACCTTCATCGACACCCCGGGTCACGAGGCGTTCACCGCCATGCGTGCCCGTGGTGCGCAGGTCACCGACCTCGCGATCCTCGTGGTCGCCGCCGACGACGGCATCATGCCGCAGACGGTCGAGGCGTTGAACCACGCCCAGGCGGCGAACGTGCCGATCGTGGTCGCGGTGAACAAGGTCGACAAGCCCGATTCCAACCCGGCCAAGGTGCGTCAGCAGCTCACCGAGTACGGTCTCGTTGCCGAGGAGTACGGCGGCGATGTCATGTTCGTGGACGTGTCGGCCCGCGCCAACACCGGAATCCAGGAACTCCTGGATGCGGTGCTGCTCACGGCGGATGCGGGTCTCGACCTGACGGCCAACCCGAACAAGGCGGCACGCGGTGTCGCGATCGAGGCGAAGCTCGACAAGGGCCGCGGTTCGATCGCCACGGTGCTCATCCAGTCCGGAACGCTGCGTGTCGGCGATGCCATCGTCGCGGGTACGGCCTATGGCCGTGTGCGAGCGATGCTCGATGAGAACGGCGATTCCGTCGCCGAGGCCGCCCCGTCCCGCCCCGTGCAGGTGCAGGGTCTGAACTCGGTGCCGCGAGCCGGCGACGTCTTCATCGTGACCGAGGAAGACCGGATGGCTCGTCAGATCGCCGAGAAGCGCGAAGCCGTCGAGCGCAACGCACAGCTGGCCAAGGCCCGCAAGCGCATTTCGCTCGAGGACTTCACCCGCGCTCTCCAGGAGGGCAAGGTCGAGTCGCTCAACCTCATCATCAAGGGTGACGTGTCCGGTGCCGTCGAGGCGCTGGAGGAGTCGTTGCTCAAGATCGAGGTCGACGACTCGGTCCAGCTGCGCATCATCCACCGCGGTGTCGGTGCGATCACGGAGTCCGATGTGAACCTCGCGACGATCGACAACGCGATCATCGTGGGCTTCAACGTCCGCCCCGACACGAAGGCGCGCGAGCGCGCACAGCGTGAAGGTGTCGACATCCGGTTCTACTCGGTGATCTACAACGCGATCGACGAGATCGAGAACTCCCTCAAGGGAATGCTCAAGCCGGAGTTCGAAGAGGTCCAGTCGGGTGTCGCGGAGATCCGCGAGATCTTCCGGTCCTCGAAGGTCGGCAACATCGCCGGTGTCATCGTGCGGTCGGGAACGATCACACGCAACGCCAAGGCTCGTGTCATCCGCGACGGTGTCGTCATCGCCGATGGCCTCGCCATCGAGTCGCTGCGTCGCTTCAAGGACGATGTCACCGAAGTCCGCACGGACTACGAGGCGGGTATCGGCCTGGGCAAGCACAACGACATCCAGATCGGCGACGAGATCGAGACCATCGAGATGGTCGAGAAGCCTCGCGGCTGATCGGGTTCGCTTTCGGAGGTGGGTGCGTCACGCACCCACCTCCTCCGCGGTGGTACGAGCTAGGAGAAGGAAATGGCTGGAGAACGACAGGCGCGACTCGCGGACCGGATCCGAGTGATCCTCGCTGAGCGTCTCGAGAAGGGCCTGCGCGATCCGCGGCTCGGGTTCGTCACGATCACGGATGTCCGGGTCTCCGGAGACCTGCAGCACGCCTCGGCGTTCTATACGGTTCTCGGAACGGAGGAAGAGCGCATCGCCAGTGGTGCCGCGCTCACCTCGGCGACCGGGATGTTGCGCACGGAAGTGGGCAGGCAGCTCAGCACGCGTCTCGTGCCGACGCTGGAGTTCATTCCCGACGCGCTCCCCGAGAACGCCGACCACATCAGCGCGCTGCTCCGTGAGGCGCAGCAGCGCGATGCCGATGTCGCGAAGCTTGCCTCGTCGGCGTCCCCGGCCGGCGACGCCGACCCCTACGTGCGCGCTGAGGACACCGACCCCGACGCCTGATCGGTGCGGCTCGCGCGCGGACGCTCGACGCTTGTTACTCTGACGGGACCCGCGGGCACCGTGGGAATGGCTCGGGGGGAGCTAGATCATGGGGACGATCACGCGTGCGCGCGGCGGAATACCGACGTCGCGCGAGGCCGCCTTCGCTGACCTCGAACGACTCGAGGATGCGGTGCGAGATCTTCTCGCGCATCGCCTCCCCACGGCTCCGCATGTCGCCGCCGAGCTGTACCGAGCTGCAGACGGACGTGCGCGGACGATCCGAGAACTCGCCCAGGCGTTGCACCCTGCTCAGCGGCTCGGCCACCGGGCGCTGCCGACTCCGTTGCCTGTCGTGTCCTCGGTCGCGGACCTCTACAGCGATGCGCTTCTCTCGGTCGAGGACCACCGGTTGCTCCTGGGAGCCGCGCTGTGCCTGGACGACCGTCTCGAGACGCTGGAGGAGTTCGCCGGGCGACCCCTGGTCAGCTCGAGTCTGGGGATGCTGTCCGAGCATGTCGTCTGCGACGCCGGGACTTTCCGGTTCTCCGGTCGACGAGTACACGCGTGGGTGGTAGGGAAGGCGTCCGCCGCTTCCGTCGCAGCCGCACACGAGCGCTGGAGCGACATCTACACGGCCCGCGGTGAGGCGACCCGTGCGGCATGGCACCGAGCGCGCTCCTCGGGGCAGCGCCGTCCGGAGGTCGTGAGGTCTCTGCTCGCCACGGCGCGCACGCTCTCCGAAGGCGGACACCCAGGGCGGGCGCTGCCGATCGTCCTCGAGGCCGCGGCGCACGCGGGCGGGCCACAACGGTATGAGGCGCTGCTGCAGGCGGGATCCGCCGCGGTGGCGGCGGGGTACATGTCCGACGCCGTCGACATCCTGGGCGGCATGTACGACACCGCCGGGTTGTTCCACCGCACGCACGCGTTGGCGTCGCTGATCATCGCCGAGTCGCACACGCGGGGCATCGTCCCTGCGGCTGATCCCGGTGCGCATCGGCCCCGCGACGGTGATGAGGCGGCGTGGGGTGCATGGGGGCGGGCAGCGGGAATCGCCGCAGCGCTGGCGGCGGAGCGCGCGTCGCGCTCCGCCATGCTGGGTTGGCTCGACGCGTCCAGGGAGGCCGATGCGCGCGCCGGCGCAGGAGGCAGCATCCACGCGGCCGCTGAAGCGTTCTGCGCCCTCTTCGCCACCGAATCGGGTCGCGACGTCGTCCGCGCGTCCGGTCCACTCTCCGGCCGTATGGTCGATGCCCTGCGTCTGGCTGTCGCGGGTGACATCGACGAGGGGCTGCGGATACTCGCGACCGACGACATGTACGGGGCGACCGATTCCGACCCGCTCGCCTCCGGATTCGAGCGCAGCCCTCTCGCGCAGTCGTACCGAGCAGTGGTGGAGGTACTGCTGCTCTTCTGGCGCGGCGATGTCGCCCGAGCGCGCAGCCGTGCCATGCAGGCGGCGGTCGATCTACCCTTCGCCCTGCCGTTCGCGGGGCTCGGCGTCGTTCTCGCTCGACGGCTCGATCTTGCCGTACTCGGGCACATCGGCCCGCTGGCCCGCGCGCTGTCCGCGGCGACCACGCGGGGTGCCAGGGTGGACCATCTCGTCGACAGAGCGATCGCCGAGCACATGCGCGGGAACACCGAGGCCAGCGCTGCGTACGTCCGGCTGTGGGTCGATCGGGGTGCACCCGCGACCTGGTTCGCGGTCCCCGGGCTCGATGAGTCAGGTTTTGACGTTCCCCTTCAGGCAGGTCCGCCCGAGTTCGCGCGGCTGAAGACACTGCTCGATCGAGCCCGCAGGGGAACCGGAGGATCGTGGGCGAAGGACTACGAGCACCTCACGAGTGAGTCACGAACTCTGAGATCGCCCTTCTTCCGCGGGCGGGCCGAACAGACGCTCGGGGTCCTGTGCGCTCGACGGGGCGAGTACGCCGCGGCGCATCGCCATCTCCGCGCCGCCGGCACGATGTACACCGATGCGGGAGCGGACGCGTGGGCCGCTGCGGTCGCTGATCGGATCGACGCGCTGCCTCAGGCGGCAGGTCGCGACGACCTCGACGCCGGTGAGACAATGCGCGATCCGATGTCCGTCTGCCGGCTGATGTGGCAGGCGATCCTGACGGATCGCGAGGTCGAGATCGCCATGCTCGTCGTCGGCGGAGCGTCAAACAGGGAGATCGCGGAGGAGCTGCATCTGTCGGTCCGAACCATCGAAGTGCACGTCGGCAGGGTGCTGTCCAAGCTCGATGTCCGCAGTCGTGTGGAATTGACCGTCCTCGCCCACCGCACCGGGATGCACGGCTGACTCCGTGGTGGTGGGACTCAACCGGGGAGTGAGAGAGCGCCGTCCGTGGCTTCGGCGAGGCCGTCGACGATGAGGGAGTCGAGCGCGCGGCTGCGCTGGAGCGCATCGGGCCACTCGGCCAGGACGAGCTCGACGGGGATCGGCGACGGTGCGGCTTCGCGCAGCGCTCGGAGGATGGCACCGCGAGCCTGACGATCCGACCCTTCGAACGTGGCCTGCCTCCGGCGCGTGTCCTCGGTGTCGGGGGCTCCGGCGGAGACCCACGCACACGACGATCGGATCGGACAGTCTTCGCACCGTGGCCGTCGGGCCGTGCAGACGGTCGCCCCGAGCTCCATCATGGCGGCATTGAAGACCGCAGACTCCTGGTGCTGCTCGGGAAGCAGCACGGACATGTCCTGCAGGTCCCTGCGTGCGGGCGCGGACGGGTGGGCCTGGGCGTGTGCCGCGCGAGCGATCACACGACGCGTGTTCGTGTCGACGACGGGATGATGCTCTCCGTACGCGAACACGGCGACAGCACGCGCCGTATAGTCGCCGATACCGCTCAACGCCAGCAGCTCCGGGACCTCGGAGGGAACGACTCCTCCGTGACGCTCGGTGATCTCGATCGCGGCGCGGTGCAACCACAGGGCTCGGCGCGGATAGCCGAGGTTCGCCCACTGGCGCAGCACGTCGGCCGGTGCCGCCGCAGCAAGGGACGACGGGGTCGGCCAGCGATCCAGCCAGGCCTCGAGGCGGGGGATCACGCGCGTGACCGGCGTCTGCTGCAGCATGAATTCGCTCACGAGCGTGCCCCAGGCGCCGTAGTCCTGCTGGAACTGCGCGCGTCGCCACGGGAGGTCCCGGGCGTGGCCGCGGTACCACTCGATGAGCGTCTCGGTCCACGCGGGAGCGGGAGTCTGGTGCGGAGCCACCCGGTCAGCCTAAACGAGGTGCGGTGGCGTCGTAGGCTGGGGGGATGGTCTCGCCCGGCATCCTTCTCGTCGACAAACCCGCTGGGATGACGAGTCACGACGTGGTCGCTCGCGTGCGACGCGCGTTCGGCACTCGCAAGGTCGGACACGCGGGGACACTGGACCCGATGGCGACCGGATTGCTCGTGATCGGGATCGAGGGCGCGACACGTCTGCTCACCTACATCGTCGGTGCGGACAAGACGTACGAGGCCACGATCCGTCTCGGCCAGACGACCAGCACGGACGACGCCGACGGCGAGCTGCTCACGCAGTCGGCGGACGGGGACTGGGGCGCGGTGTCGCGGGAGCGCATCCTCGAGGGGATCTCCGCGCTGACCGGCGAGATCTCGCAGGTGCCGAGTTCCGTGTCCGCGATCAAGGTCGACGGGCGTCGCGCCTATGAGCGGGTGCGAGCCGGTGAGGAAGTCACGCTCGCCGCCCGCGAGGTGACCGTCTCGCGGTTCGAGGTCACGGGGGAGCGCAGCGAGGGATCCGTGCGGGACCTCGACGTGATCGTCGACTGCTCCTCGGGAACCTACATCCGCGCTCTCGCGCGTGACCTGGGGGAGGGACTCGGGGTGGGAGGACACCTGACATCCCTGCGGAGAACGCGGATCGGACCGTTCCTCGTCCAGGACGCCGTGGACCTCGATGGGCTCGCAGAGGCCACCCCATTCACTCCTGCTCACGCGGCGACACGTCTGCTGCCCGTGTTCGACGCGTCCGAGGACCAGGCGCGAGACCTGCGTCACGGCAAGAGACTGACCGGGCGGGCCTCGGACGTCACGGGCGCGCTGGCCGCGGCGATCGACCCCGATGGTGTGCTCATCGGTGTCGTCGAGAAGCGCGGTCCGGACCTCAAGAGCGCCATGAACATGCCGGAGCACGCGCGATGACCCTGTGGTTCACGATCCTGCAGATCGTGGTGGCCGTGGCGGCGGGAGTCTTCTGCGTCGTCGCAGGTCTCGTCGGCCGCAGGCCGAGCGATGTCAGCGTCGGGAGCCTCGCCGTGGTGGAGGCGCTCCTGATCGCACAGGTGATCGCGGCTATCGTCGCCCCATTCGCGGGCAACCCCCCGACGGGCGATCTGCTGGAGTTCTGGACCTATCTGGTGTCGGCGGTGCTGATGCCCGTCGGCGGGGTGATCTGGGCGCTGATCGAGCGCAGCCGCTGGAGCACGGTGATCCTGGGTGTGGTCGCTCTCGCCCTCGCGGTGATGCTCTGGCGTATGCACGTGATCTGGACGATCCAGATCGCGTGAGCGCGGACCGATCGCACTTCGAGCCCGTACCGCGCGCCTAGAATGGAAGGCGCTATGAGCAACACCGTCTCGCGCGCCAGGATGACCGGCATCGGTCGCGTCCTCGTCATCGTCTACGCCGTCATGGCGCTCGCATCGACGGGGCGCAGCTTCGTGCAGATCGTTCGCCGTTTCGACGAAGCGCCGCTGGCGTACAGCCTGTCCGCGGTCGCCGCCGTGGTCTACATCCTCGCGACGCTCGGTCTCGTCCTCGCGGGGCGCCGCGGCTGGTACACCGTGGCGTGCGTGGCGATCATCTTCGAGCTCGCCGGCGTCCTGATCGTCGGAACGCTCAGCGTCGTGCTTCCCGAACTCTTCCAGCATGAGACGGTGTGGTCCCTGTTCGGCATCGGCTACCTGTTCATCCCTCTCGTACTCCCCGTCTTCGGGCTGTGGTGGCTCCGCACGCACCGGCCGCGGGCGGCGTCGGCATGATCGTCTTCCGTGATCCGGCGGAGATCCCCTCGGACTTCGGCGCCACGGCCGTCGCGATCGGCAAGTTCGACGGCGTGCACGCGGGGCACCGAGCGGTGATCGACCGACTCAAGAAGGATGCCGAGCGCACGGGAGCTCGCGCCGTGGCAGTGACGTTCGATCGCAATCCGCTCGCGGTCCTGCGCCCCGATCGATGCCCGCAGAACGTCGTCTCCCTCGACCGCAAACTGGAGCTCCTGGGCGAACTCGGCCTGGATGCGACACTCGTGCTCGCCTTCGACGAGGAGCTGGCCGCGCGCTCCGCAGAGGACTTCGTGCGCGGAATCCTCGTCGATGCGCTCGGCGCGAGCACGGTGCTCGTGGGCGAGGACTTCCGATTCGGCCGGGGCGGCACGGGCAATCCCGCGCTCCTCGCGCAGCTCGGACCGGAACTCGGGTTCGTGGTCGACGTGGTCGACGACGTGTACCTTCCGGGCTCCGAGCGCCGGGTGTCCTCGACCTGGATCCGTGATCTCCTCGCGGACGGGGATGTCCGGGCCGCGGCCGAGGTCCTCGGGCGAGCGGTCGATGTTCGCGGGCACGTGGTGCACGGCCTCAAGCGCGGACGTGAGCTGGGTTTCCCCACCGCCAACCTCTCCGCCGTCGTCGATGCCCTCGTCCCTGCGGACGGTGTCTACGCCGGGTGGCTCGTCGATCACGACACCGGCATGCGCTATCCGGCTGCCGTGTCCGTGGGGACCAACCCGACCTTCGACGATGTGGTCGAGAGACAGGTCGAGGCGCACGTACTCGATCGGGACGGGCTCGATCTGTACGGACACGACGTGACGGTCGAGTTCACGGCACGCCTGCGCGGCATGGTCGCCTTCGCGGGTACGGAGACCCTGATCGCCCAGATCGCCGCCGATGTCTCCGACGCCAGAGCGGTGCTCGCCCGCGAGCCTGGGGGCCACCCGGCGTCCGCCGAATAGCATCGAGGCATGAACTCTGCGCGTGTTGCCCTGACCGCTGTCGCGAGTGTCGCGCTCCTCGCCGCTCTCACGGGCTGCCGTCCGGAACCGGTGGAGACGCCGGAGCCGACGCAGTCCAGCACGAGCGCGCCCGCGCCCAGCGAGTCGCCGACTCCGACACCCACGCCGACCCCGGAGCCGGTGGTCGACATCGAGCTACCCGAGAGCTGCGAAGCGGCGTACTCTGCTGACGTCCGCGCCCAGTTCGAGGACGAGGGCATGCCCTTGAACGATCCCGGTCTGACGATGCTCTCGACCGAGCTCGTGGACGCGCTCGAACTGATGGACACGGTGCCGACGTTGCGGTGCACATGGGGCGTGGCGTCGGAGGTGGGGATCGCGACGAACATCTCGATCGTCACGGACGAGCAGCGCGACATGCTCGAGACCGCCTACACGGGGCGCGGGCTGGCCTGCGAACCCGTGGCGGACGATCCCGCTCAGACGCGATGCAGCGCCGAGACCGTCGTCGGCGAGGGCGACGGGGCGCGCGGCGAGCTCGAGATCTTCCGGGGCAATGTCTGGGTGACCACGATGTGGTTGAACATCGATGTCGACGGCTATGCCGACGACATGGTGTCGTCGCTCTGGGGCTGACGCCGCGGATGGCGTAAAGTGTTCCTCGGGTTCCCCGTGCGCGTCACGCATCGCTCGCGTTGAGCGGGGAACAGCATTCTGTCCGCACGGTCCTGGCTGGCGCCACACGCGGACGCCGAGAAACACCCGGACGCCCGCTGAGGCGTTTCGGCATCACGCTCAGGAGGAGCATGCCGACCACGGCAACCGCCGCCACGCGGCGCAAGAAGACGTCCCGTCGAGACGACGAGGCACCCCTCATCCCGATCCTCGCGCGCAAGGTCCGCGAGGTGGAGGCGAAGGCACAGCGAGGCAAGCTCGGGCCGACCAATCGGGTCAAGTTCCAGGTGATCGCCTTCCTCGTGCGCGAGGAGCGCGCGCGGGTCAAGGCGGATCCTGAGATCGCGGACTCCGCTCGCGCGGAGCTTCTCAAGCGTCTCGACGGTGTCGCGACCATCCTCGCCAAGACGGCAGCGCGGGACACGTCCCTGATCCAGCTGCTCGAGGCGGACCAGGCGACCACTCCGGTGGCGAAGCGGATGCGCCGCGACTGGCTGCTGGAATCGGGCGCCGAGCTCGCGCCGGACGAGCTGATCATCACCGACGCCCCCGTCGCGCAGACATCCGTCGTGCCGGCCGCGATCGCGGAGCGGCAGGTGCTCCCGCCGTCCGTCGAGTCGCGTCAGCTCGCCAATCCTTTCCTCGCCCCGGATCTCACTCCTCGTCCCGCATCGACGCCCCGCCGTCGACTCGACGGCTGGGAACTGATGGGGCCGTTGTACAAGGCGTTCGAGACGGGAGCCGGTGGGGCGGCAGCGTCCATGGAGCTGCCTCCGACTCCCGAGTACGATCACCTCTCGCCCAAGGGGCTGGAGGTCATGGCCCACCAGTCGCGCTTCCTTGAAGCGGTGAAGGAGGGGCATCGCAGCTTCCTCCTCGCGGATGAGCCTGGCCTCGGCAAGACCGCGCAGTCGGTGCTCGCGGCGTCCGTCGCCGGCGCCTACCCGCTGCTCGTCGTCGTCCCCAACGTCGTGAAGATGAACTGGGCGCGCGAGGTCGAGCGCTGGACGCCCCAGCGCCGCGCGACTGTGATCCAGGGCGATGGCACGGACATCGACGCCTTCGCCGACGTCTTCATCGTCAACTACGAGATCCTCGATCGGCATCTGTCCTGGCTCGCATCGATCGGGCTGCGCGGCATGGTGGTCGATGAGGCGCATTTCATCAAGAATCTCTCCTCGCAGCGTTCTCAGAACGTCCTGTCGCTCGCCGCACGGGTGCGGGAGCGGACGCCCGGTGGGAACCCCCTGATGCTCGCGCTGACGGGAACCCCGCTGATCAACGATGTCGAGGACTTCGATGCGATCTGGCGTTTCCTCGGCTGGACCACGGGCGACAAGCCCGGTCCCGTCCTGATGGAGAAGCTCGATGCGACGGGCCTCACGCCGGCGGACAAGTCGTTCTACGCCGAGGCGCGTGACGCCGTGATCTCCATGGGGATCGTGCGACGCAAGAAGAAGGATGTCGCCGCGGATCTCCCCGACAAGCTCATCGCTGACCTCCCCGTGCAGCTGGACGACGAGTTCGGGCGCGGAATCCGACAGGCGGAACGCGAACTCGGGGGGCGTCTCGCCGCTCGCTACCGCCGGATCATCGACGCCCGCGGCGACCGTGGTCTCCTCCCCGGCGAGATCGACGAGGACATCGTCCGACTCGTGGCTCAGAACGAGCTCGAGGAGTCCAGGGCGGCCGGTACCGGCGGAGACAACGTCTTCACGATGGTGCGCAAGATCGGTCAGGCCAAGGCGGGCCTCGCCGCCGACTACGCGGTGCAGCTGCAGCGCTCGGTCGGCAAGGTCGTCTTCTTCGCGAAGCACATCGACGTGATGAACCAGGCCGAGGCGCACTTCGCGGCATCCGGTGTGCGTTCGGTGTCGATTCGCGGCGATCAGTCGACGCCCGCCCGCCAGCAGGCGATCGACGACTTCAACGAGGATGAGAGTGTCGGCTTCGCCGTCTGCTCGCTCACCGCGGCGGGAGTCGGTCTGAACCTCCAGGCCGCCTCGAACGTGGTCTTGGCGGAGCTCAGCTGGACGGCGGCGGAGCAGACCCAGGCGATCGACCGAGTCCATCGCATCGGTCAGGACGAGCCGGTCACGGCGTGGCGGATCATCGCCGCCCACACGATCGACACCAAGATCGCCGAACTCATCGATCAGAAGCAGGGTCTCGCGGCGCGCGCGCTCGACGGCGAGGCCACGGACGACGTGGCCGCCGAGCCGGTTCAGCTCGCAGCGCTCATGCACCTCCTCCGAGGCGCGCTCGGCGAGGACTGACCGCACGACGACGAGAATGCCCCTCAAGAACAGCGGTTCTTGAGGGGCATTTCTGCGCCTCGTCATCCGCTGCAGGCAAGATCCGCTGTAATCGTTCTGCGACGGCGCAAGAACCTCGCTTTTCGTCGCGCTCGAATGGCATCGTGCGGGTCATCGGCACTAGGGTCGAACACAGGCAGCATCGCCTGAATCCCCTCGACGAACGTGTGAAGGCAGCAGCATGAAGATCGGCATCCTCACGAGCGGCGGCGACTGCCCCGGACTCAACGCGGTCATCCGCGGCATCGTGCTCAAAGGCACTACGGCGTACGATCTCGAGTTCGTCGGGATCCGCGACGGCTGGCGCGGCGTGGTCGAGGCGGACTTCTTCCCCCTGACGCGCCACGAGGTGAAGGGGCTGTCGAAGGTCGGCGGGACCATCCTCGGCACGAGTCGCACCAATCCGTACGAAGGGGATCGCGGCGGAGCCGAGAACATCGCGGCCACCCTCGCCGCGCACAACATCGACGGCATCGTCGCGATCGGCGGCGAGGGCACCCTCGCCGCGGCCAATCGCCTCGCCAACGACGGGATCCGAGTACTCGGTGTCCCGAAGACCATCGACAACGATCTCCGCGCCACTGATTACTCCTTCGGTTTCGATACCGCGGTCAACATCGCGACCGATGCGATGGATCGCCTTCGCACCACGGGCGACTCGCACCAGCGCTGCATGGTCGCCGAAGTCATGGGTCGCCACGTCGGGTGGATCGCGCTGCACGCCGGCGTCGCTGCGGGAGCGCACGTGATCTGCATCCCCGAGGTACCGATGTCGATCGATGAGATCTGCGGTCTCGTCTCCAGCGCGCACGACCGTGGACGCGCGCCTCTCGTCGTCGTCTCCGAGGGCTTCACGCTGACCGGCATGGACGAGGCGTACAGCGACAAGGGCCTGGATGCCTTCAACCGTCCCCGGCTGGGCGGCATCAGCGAGGTGTTGGCACCGGAGATCGAGCGGATCACGGGCATCGAGACCCGCTCCACGGTGCTCGGACACATCCAGCGAGGCGGTTCGCCGTCAGGTTTCGACCGTGTGCTCGCCACACGCCTGGGCTTGCACACCGCGGATGCGATCGTCGAACACGGATGGGGACAGATGGTGGCGATGCGTGGCACCGACATCGTCCGCGTACCGTTCGATGAGGCGCTCGGTGAGCTCAACACCGTTCCCCGCTACCGCTACGACGAGGCCGCGGCGCTCTTCGGCTGACCTCCGGCGGCGTCTAGTCCGCGAGTCCCAGCGTGTCCAGGAGCCATGCGAGCTCGAACGCGCGCTCGCGCCAGGCGTTGTAGCGACCGCTCACGCCACCGTGCCCGGCGGTCATCTCGCACTTCAGGAGCACGTCCGAGGCGCCGGCCTCACGCAGTCGGGCGACCCACTTCGCGGGCTCGACGTACAGGACACGGGTGTCGTTGAGCGACGTGACCGCAAGGATCCTCGGGTACTCCACCCCGGCGCGGACGTTCTCGTACGGGGAGTACGACTTCATGTAGGCGTAGACGTCCGCGTCGTGCAGCGGATCGCCCCACTCGTCCCACTCGATGACCGTGAGCGGCAGTGAGGGATCCAGGATCGACGTCAGCGCGTCCACGAAGGGCACCGACGCGAGGATTCCATGGAAGAGCTCGGGGGCGAGGTTCCCGACGGCGCCCATGAGTAGTCCGCCGGCGCTCCCTCCCTCGGCGACGAGCCGGTCCGGTGTGGTGACGCCTGCATCCACGAGGTGCTGCGCGCACGAGACGAAGTCGGTGAAGGTGTTGCGCTTGTGCTGCAGCTTGCCGTCCTCGTACCAGTGCCTTCCCATCTCTCCGCCACCGCGCACGTGGGCGACGGCGAAGACGATGCCGCGGTCGAGTCCGGACAGGCGCGCCACGGAGAAACCGGGGTCGATCGAGTGTTCGTACGATCCGTAGCCGTACAGGTGCACCGGCCGGGGAGCGTCGCCCGGGGCCCCGAAAGACCGCTTCCACACGAGGGAGATCGGAACGCGCGTGCCGTCCTCGGTCGTCGCCCATGCGCGCTCCTGACCGTACTCCGACGGGTCGTAGCCGCCGAGCACGGGCTGCTGCTTGCGGAGGATCAGCTCTCGGCTCGCCAGATCGAGGTCGTAGACGGTGCTGGGCGTCACGAACGACGCGTATCCGAGACGCAGGTAGGGGGAGTGCCACTCGGGGTTGCCGCCGAGACCCGCTGAGTAGAGCGGCTCCGCGAAGGTCAACTCGTCCAGTGCGCCGTTCTCGGTGTCCAGGAAGGCGACGCGGCTGAGGCCCTCGCGGCGGTATTCGACGGTGGTGACATCGCGGAAGCAGTCGACGTCCAGCAGGCGACGCCCGGGAGTGTGCGGCAGGAGCACACGCCGCTCACCCTGAGGGTCGGTAGCGGCCACCTCCACGAGTTCGAAGTCCAGGGCGCCGTCGTTGTGCAGGATCAGCAGCATGTCTTCACCTGCGACAACCGTGTGGTCGACGGTGTACTCGACTCCCTCCCTGCGCGGCCACACGATCCGCGGCGCGGAGGTCAGGTCGGAGACATCCACGAGGTACTCCTCGCTGGTGATGCTCGATCCCACGCCGATCACGAGGTACCGGCGGCTGCGGGTGATGCCCGCGCCGAGCCAGAACCTCTCGTCGGGCTCGTGGAACAGTCGGACGTCGTCGCTCTGCGGGGTGCCGAGACGGTGGAGCCAGAGGGTGTCCGGGCGCCAGGAGTCATCCACGGTCGTGTAGATGATCCCCTCGCCGTCCGGAGTGAAGAAAGACCCCGACGTTCCGGGAATCTCGTCCGGCAGGTTCTCACCGGAGCGGAGATCACGCACGTGCACGGTGTAGCGCTCGTCCCCCTCGACGTCGGTGCCCCAGAGGAGACGGTGTCCGTCGTCGGACACGTCGAAGGACCCGATCGAGTAGAACTCGTGGTCCGCTGCCTCCACGTTGCTGTCGAGGAGGATCTGCTCCCCGGGCACGGGAACTCCCGGCGCGAGCGTCGGGGGAGTCCATTCGCCCTCGACTGCTGTGGCACGGCAGTGGATGCCGTACTGCGACCCCTCCTCGGAGCGGCTGTAGTACCACCAGTCGCCGCGACGGGTCGGAACCGAGAGGTCCGTTTCCTGGACGCGTCCCTTGATCTCCTCGAACAGCCGATCGCGCAGACCCGCGAGGTGCGCGGTGCGCTCGTGTGTGTAGGCGTTCTCCGCCTCGAGGTGAGCGATGACCTCCGCGCTGTCCTTCTCCCGAAGCCACTCGTACGGGTCGTCGACCGTGTCCCCGTGATGCGTACGGACGTGCGTGCGGCGGGCTGCTGCGGGGGCTGCGATGCTGTCGGAAGTCACCGTTCCACGGTAGTCGAGGTGGAGACGGCAGGTGCGAGACGCGGTGGGAAGACTGTGCCTAGGGTGGAGGCATGCCAGCGCCCTTTGTCTTCGGCGGACACGATCCCGCGTCGCACACGATCATCCATGTCAGTGACACGCACTTCCTCGCGCAGGGCGCTTCCCTCGGAGGTCGGTTCGACGTCGAGGGCTCCTTCGCGCGGACGCTGGCATCGATCCGCACCGTCCACCCGAATCCGTCGGCGATCGTCATCACCGGCGACCTGACGGACCTCGGGGAACCGGACGCCTACCGGCGACTGCGAGCGGCTGTCGAGCCTGTCGCCGCCGAACTGTCCACGCCGATCATCTGGGTCGCCGGCAACCACGATGAGCGCCCGGCGCTGCGCGCGGAGCTGCTCGACGCACCACCCACGGAAGATCCTGTGACGGGCGTCTGGGATCTCGACGGGCTGCGACTGATCGCGGTGGACACGAGTGTCCCGGGATGGCACCACGGTGATCTCGATCAGGCCCAGCTGGACTGGTTGGCCGCCCAGCTCGACGAGCGTGCGCCGCACGGCACGCTGCTGGCGATGCACCACCCGCCGCTGCCCAGTCACCTCCCGCTCTTCGACATCCTGGAACTGCGCAACCAGGAGGCTCTCGCCGACGTGATCCGGGGGAGCGATGTGCGCGGCATCCTCGCCGGGCATCTGCACTACTCCTCTCATGGAGACTTCGCGGGAATCCCGGTGAGCGTCGCGTCCGCCACGTGCTACACGATGAATGTCCAGCGCCCGGCCGCTGCGGTCAACGGCATGGATGCCGCGCAGTCCTTTCAGCTGGTGCACGTGTACCCCGAGACGATCACCCACACCGTCGTGCCGGTGACCGACGCTGCGACGGGAGATTTCTTCTCCGAGGAGTGGTTGGAGCGCATGGCTGCGCTGTCGGACGTGGAGCGTCTGGAGGCCTTCTCCCGCAAGCCCGGCCGCTGACCTGCGGGGCGGTCGCTAACGAGCGGTGGAAGCGAGGTCCGCGGCGTAGACTGGGCGGCATCCCCCTCCACTATTCGCCACTACCCACAAGGATGTGACATGGCCGACGTTGTGCCTGCTCTCACAAGGACCGAGACCGACTCGCTGGGAAGCATGGAGATCCCGGCGGATGCCTACTGGGGCATCCACACGGCTCGTGCCGATGCGAACTTCCCCATCACCAAGCGTCCGATCTCGGTCTATCCGGATCTGGTGCGCGCTCTTGCGATGGTGAAGCAGGCGAGCGCCCGCGCGAACAGGGAGATCGGAGTGCTCGACGACGTGCGCGCCGATCTGATCGACCGGGCCGCTCAGCGGGTGATCGACGGGGAGTTCCACGACCAGTTCACCGTGGGCGTGATCCAGGGCGGCGCGGGGACGTCGACGAACATGAATGCGAACGAGGTCATCACCAACGTCGCGCTCGAGATGGCGGGCCGTGAGAAGGGCGATTACGCCTACCTGTCGCCGATCGACCACACGAATCGGAGTCAGTCCACCAACGACGTCTATCCGACCGCGATCAAGGTCGGGCTGTCGCTGACGCTGCGCTCACTGCTGGACGAACTGGACCTGCTGCGTCGTTCGTTCCTCGGCAAGGCCGTGGAGTTCCACGATGTCCTCAAGGTCGGGCGCACCCAGCTGCAGGACGCCGTCCCGATGACGCTCGGGCAGGAGTTCCACGGCTTCGCGACCACGCTGGGGGAGGACCACAGCCGTCTGACCGAGAACGCCTCCCTCATGTTCGAGATCAACATGGGGGCGACGGCGATCGGTACCGGGATCACCACGCACCACGCGTACGGCAGCGCGGTGCTGCGACACCTGCGGGAGATCACGGCTCTCGACCTCGAGACCGCCACCGACCTCGTCGAGTCCACGAGCGACACCGGGGCATTCATGTCGTTCTCGTCCTCGCTCAAGCGCAACGCGATCAAGCTCTCCAAGATCTGCAACGACCTGCGGTTGCTGTCCTCGGGGCCCCAGGCAGGTCTCGGCGAGATCAATCTGCCCGCTCGTCAGGCGGGATCCAGCATCATGCCGGGCAAGGTGAACCCGGTGATCCCCGAGGTGGTCAACCAGGTGGCCTTCGCGGTCGTCGGCGCCGACATGACGGTGACGATGGCGGTCGAGGGCGGGCAGTTGCAGCTGAACGCGTTCGAGCCGGTGATCGCCCACTCGATCTTCCAGTCGATCACCTGGATGAGGCAGGCCATGTGGACGCTGCGGGTGAACTGCGTCGACGGGATCACCGCGAACCGCGATCGCCTCGGAGCGATGGTCGGTGCGTCCGTCGGCGTGATCACCGCCCTCACGCCGTTCATCGGCTATGCCGCGGCGGCGGCGCTCGCGAAGGCCGCCCTGCTGACGAAGCGCAATGTCGCAGACCTGGTCGTCGAAGCGGGGCTGATGTCGCGCGAAGAGGTCATCAAGCAGCTGTCGCCGGCGCGTCTGTCCGGTCTTGAGGCCGTCACCGCAGCGATCCCGATCATCTCGCCGGAGGACCGCCCCGAGGCGTGATCCACAGAAGAAGGCCTCCGGCAGTCCGGGGGCCTTCTTCTGTGCTCGGCGTGGGTTGCAGGTGGTGATCTATGCGCTTAGACTCGTCATAGCGCAATGGTTATGCGCATAGATCGCGCTCGCGATCCCGCGATTCAAGGAGGAACACGTGAAGAAGAAGACTGTGCTCGGCGGCGTTGCGGTCGTGGCCGCGATGTCGTTGGTACTGACGGGATGCGGACGTGCGGAGGATGCCGAATCAGGCCCGTCTGACGTCACATCGATCGATGACGCGCCGGCGACGGGCACCGTGACGGTGTGGGCGATGGGCGCGGAGGGCGAAGCCCTTCCCGGGTTCGTCGAGGCGTTCGAGCAGGCGAACCCCGACGTCACCGTCGAGATCACCGCCATCCCCTGGGACTCGGCGCACAACAAGATCCAGACGGCGATCGCCGGGGGCAACACCCCCGACGTGGCGATGATGGGATCGACGTGGATGGCTGATTTCGGCGATGCCTTCGCGACCGTGCCCGAAGAGATCCCCACGGACGACTTCTTCCCCGGGGCTCTGAGCACCACCGAGATCGGTGAGCGCGCTGCCGGAGTGCCGTGGTACGTCGATACTCGGGTGCTGTACTACCGCACCGACCTCGCGAAGCAGGCGAGCTGGGACGCAGCCCCCCAGACGTGGGACGAGTTGCAGCAGATGGCTGCCGACATGCAGGACGACGCCGGAGCCGAGTGGGGCATCCGGATTCCGGGCGGCAACGACTCGTTCCAGGGCGCGATGTGGATGCCCTGGTCCGCCGGTGCTGAACTCACGGACGGCGATGCGTGGACACTGGACACTCCCGAGATGGCCGAGGGACTCGAGTACTACAAGAGCTTCTTCAGCGAGGGACTCGCGGACCCGAACGCCGATGTGTCTTCGGGAGCGACGGAATCGGAGTTCGTGTCCGGCTCCACTCCGATGGTCGTCGAGGGACCGTTCCTGCGGGGACAGCTGGAGGTGGTCGGGGGTGAGGACTTCGACAGCAAGTACGCCACCGCCGTGCTGCCGGCAGCCGAGGAGTCCGTGTCGTTCAGCGGCGGCGCGAATCTCGTGGTGTTCGAGGGCAGTGACAACGCGGAGTCGTCATGGAAGCTCGTGCAGTGGCTCAGCGATCCGGAGACGCAGGCCGCGTTCTTCGAAGCCACCGGAGACCTGCCCGCGGCGCAGTCCGCGTGGGATGAGCCCGCAATCGCCGATGATGAGAGCCTCGTGACCTTCGGCACGCAGCTCGAGACCGCGAAGGCGCCCCCGGTCACGACCAGCTGGGTGCAGGTCGCGGCCAAGGGGGACCAGGCACTGGAGATGCTGCGCCGTGGCGACGGCGATGTGGCCGCGGCGCTGGCGACCCTCCAGTCCGAGGCCGACGCCATCGGCCTGGAGTGACCGCCTGATGTCCACATCGACGCTCGTCGCGCCCGGGGCTCGCCAGAGTCCCGGGCGCGGGACGGCGCGACCGGGCAGCCTCCACGCCCGCCAGCGCAAGCGCCAGGCGCTGATCGCCTGGGGCTTCTGCCTCCCGTTCGTGGCCGTGTTCGCGGTGTTCATGCTGCTGCCCATCGTGGGTTCTTTCGCGATGTCTTTCACGGACTTCACGGCACGGGACATCAACTCGCCGTTCTCGGTCAACGTCGTGTGGCTGGATCAGTTCGTCACGCTGTTCCAGGACACGCGATTCCTGACATCGCTCGGCGTCACGGGCACGTTCGTCATCGTCGGCATCCCGCTGACCATGGCGATCGCGCTGGCGCTCGCCCTCGCTCTGAACAGCGGCAAAGGACGGCTCGTCTCGTTCTTCCGTGTCGGCTTCTACGCGCCGGTCGTGACGAGCATCGTGGCCGTCGCCGTCGTGTGGCGCTACATCCTCCTCCCGGATGGGCTGCTCAACTCCGCGCTCGCGACCGTCGGAATCCAGGGGCCGAACTGGCTCAACGATCCGTCCTTCGCGCTTCCGTCGCTCATCATGATGGCCGTGTGGCGCAACGTCGGCACTCTCATGGTCATCTTCCTCGCGGGGCTGCAGGCGATTCCGGAGGACGTCACGGAGGCGGCGACCATGGATGGCGCATCGTCCTGGCGTCGACTCGTCTCGGTGACCTTGCCACTGCTGCGACCCACGTTGCTGCTCGGCGCCATCCTCATCTCCGTCGGCTACCTGCAGTTCTTCGAGGAGGCGTTCGTGATGACGAAGGGGGGTCCGCTCGATTCGACCCTGTCGGTCGCCTATTACACCTTCCAGCAGTTCGGATTCGGCGAGTACGGCCTCGCGTCAGCCGCGAGCTACGTGCTGTTCCTCGCCATCGCGCTGATCAGCCTGCTCCAGTTCCGACTGCTCCGTTCGAAGGACTGATCCATGACGACTCTCACTCAGAACGCTCCATCAGAGCGTGTCGCTCCGCGCCGTCGCCGTCGACGGCGGATCGGAGCACGAGCGGTGAACTACATCGTGCTCAGCCTCGGTCTCGCGCTCTGGCTCATCCCGTTCGTCTGGATGATCCTCGGCTCGGTGAAGACGCAGGGAGAGATCCTCCAGCGTCCGCCGACCTGGTGGCCGGAGAACGCCACCGGTGACAACTTCGCGCAGTGGTTCGGTCCCCTGGACTTCGGACACTTCTTCGCCAACAGCCTGATCGTGGCGGTCGTCACGGTCCTCGGGAACATGGTGTTCTGCTCGATGGTCGGCTACGCCCTCGCCAAGATGGACTTCCCCGGGAAGAAGGTTCTCTTCGGCCTGGTCATGGTGACCCTGATGGTCCCCGGCGTGGTGACCTTCGTCCCGCTGTTCGTGATGGTGTCGTCGCTCGGTCTCGTCAACACGTATCCGGCGCTCATCCTTCCGTTCATCACCGCACCGATCGGTGTGTTCCTGATGCGGCAGTTCATGCTGGGCATTCCGGATGCGCTCCTTGAGGCCGCGCGTCTGGATGGCGCGGGCGAGTGGAAGATCTTCGCGCGCGTCGTGATGCCCCTGTGTGGGCCCCCGCTGGCGACCCTCGGGATCCTCACCTTCCTCTCGTCGTGGAACAACTTCCTGTGGCCGCTCGTGGCGGCCCAGACCGAGGAGATGTACACGCTGCCCGTTGCTCTCTCGCTGTACTCGACGGGCCAGAATGCGACGAACTACGGTCTCCTGCTCGCAGGGTCCGTGCTCGTGATCACCCCGATCATCATCCTGTTCGTCTTCCTCCAGCGCTGGTTCATCCGAGGCGTCGCGACGACCGGCCTGAAGTGACCGCCGACACCTCGATCCCCCTCCCGAAAGCAGAAGGACTCCCATGCAGACCACTCTCCGCACCGCTTCCGACGGCACGACGACCTACCGTGATCTCAACGGCAACGGCGTGATGGACCCGTACGAGGACCCGCGTCTGAGCGCTGAGGAGCGCGCGGATGATCTGCTCGGGCGCCTGTCGCTGACGGAGAAGATCGGCCTGATGTTCCAGACGGTGATCGAGATCGGACCGGACGGCGAGCTCCTGGAGACACCGGGCGCGATCTCCAAGTCCCCGACCTCGGAGGTCGTGCTCGGCAAGCACATGAACCACTTCAACGTCCATGCGATCCGATCCGCGCGGGAGGGCGCCCGCTGGAACAACCACCTCCAGAGTCTCGCCGCGCAGACCCCGCACGGCATCCCGGTGACCATCAGCACGGATCCTCGTCATGCCTTCGTCGAGAACACCGGGGTCGCGTTCTCCGCTGGGCCGTTCTCGCAGTGGCCGGAGCCGATGGGCCTCGCCGCCCTCGACGACCTCGATGTGATCCGCGACTTCGCGGACATCGCGCGACGGGAGTACCGTGCCGTCGGTATCCGGTCGGCGCTTCACCCGCAGATCGATCTCCCCACCGAAGCGCGCTGGGGGAGACAGGCGCAGACCTTCGGCTATGACGCGCAGCGCGTCTCCGAGATCACCGCTGCATATCTCCAGGGATTCCAGACCGATGTCCTGGGTCCGGACAGCGTGGCGTGCACGACGAAGCACTTCCCGGGAGGCGGGCCCCAGCTCGACGGTGAAGACGCGCATTTCCCGTACGGGCGAGAGCAGGTCTACCCCGGTGGTCTCTTCGACTATCACCTGGAGCCCTTCCGTGAGGCGATCCGGCGAGGCACCGCGGCCATGATGCCGTACTACGGAATGCCTGTCGGAGTGGTGCGCAACGGGGAACCCATCGCTCCGGTCGGTTTCGCCTACAACCGGCAGATCATCACCGATCTGCTTCGCGAGGAACTGGGCTATGACGGTGTGGTCGTCACCGACTGGGAACTGGTCAACGACAATCACGTCGGAGATCAGGTGCTTCCGGCGCGAGCATGGGGAGTGGAGGAACTCGATCCCTTGGAGCGGATGGCGCGCCTCCTGGATGCGGGCGTCGATCAGTTCGGCGGGGAGGAATGTGTGGAACTGCTCGCTGAACTCGTTGAGAACGGCACGGTTCCCGAAAGCCGGATCGATGCGTCCGCTCGGCGGCTCCTCCTGGTGAAGTTCCGGCTCGGTCTGTTCGATGACCCCTTCGTCGACGAGGACGAGGCCGAGCGAATCGTCGGCAATGCCGAATTCCGTGCGGCGGGTGCGACGGCGCAGGCGGAATCCGTCACCGTGCTCGAGAACCGTGACGCAACGCTCCCGCTGTTCGAGTCGGGTGCGCGGAGGGTCTACGCCGAGAACATCGGTGATGCGGCGCTCGCGCGGGTCGGCGAGCGCGTCGACGCCCCGGACGAGGCGGACATCGCCGTCGTCCGACTGGGGGCTCCCTTCGAGCCTCGCGACGACCTGTTCCTGGAGAAGTGGTTCCACCAGGGATCACTCGAGTTCCCGCCGGGACTCGTGACCCGGTTGAAGCGCATCGCCGGCCACGCCCCACTCGTCGTGATCGTGAACCTCGATCGTCCGGCGATCCTCACGCCTTTCACCGCATTCGCTTCCGCGATCGCTGTCGAGTTCGGAAGTTCGGACGAGGCGGTGCTCGCGGCGCTGACGGGGGCGACCCCGCCGCGCGGGACGCTCCCCGTGGAGATCCCGCGCTCGATGGAGGCCGTACGGGCGTCTCGGACGGATGTCCCTGGGGACACCGCGTCGCCCCTGTATCCTCGCGGAGCCGGTGTCGTGATCGCCTGATCGCGTCCGCCGGTCTCCCGACCCGTCAGTAGAATCGCCCAGGAAGCGAGGTGCCCATGGCGACCAGCCGTCCCACCGTCTACGACGTCGCAGAGCGCGCGGGAGTGTCGATCGCGACCGTGTCGTTCGCCTTCCGGCGACCCGAGAAGGTCCGACGAGAGACACGAGACGCCGTGCTCCGTGTCGCGAGGGAACTCGGATACGTGCCCAGCGGCTCGGCCAGGAACCTCGCTCGAGGGCGCACAGGTGTCCTCGGCCTGCACCTGTTCGATCTCCTGCTGGACGCCGTACCGGAGGGGGCCATGCCGCAGGATCCGTCCGCGCACGAGAGTCTGGTGGATCTCGCGTCCTTGGACCTCGAGGACGGTCTGATCGCGTGGGATGCCGCGGAGGACACCCGGCGTAGCGAACCCCAGGCGTTTCCGCTCTACGTCGATGAGATCCAGCGCGGATTCGTCTTGGAGTGCAAGCGCAACGGCGTCGCGGTGCTGCTCAGCACCGGGGGATCGGGGCTGTCGGAGATCGCCGATACCGCCGGTCAGGTGGATGGGCTGGCAATCCTGCCCGGCAAGTCCGCGATGGCATCGTTGGAATCCGTGACCACCACGCTGCCTGTCGTCATGCTCAGCAGTCGAGCCGGCGAGGGGCACCGCGTGCTCGCCGACAACGAGGGCGGAGAGCGGATGCTCGTCGACCATCTGGTGACGGAGCACGGCGTGCGCTCGCTCGGCTGGGTCGGGGCCAGGGTCGAGTATGACCCTCAGGCCCGCATGAACGCCTTCTTCCATGCGGTCGACGAGTGCGGCCCGTCCGTGACGGCGATGCTGCTGGATGAGATCGACCTCGAGACCGCACCGCAGTTCACCCAGATCCTCGAGCGGGCACGGAGCGGGACCCTCCCCGATGCGCTCGTGTGCGCGACGGACCAGATCGCGATCGCACTCATGGATGTCCTGCGGGATGAGGGCGTCCACGCTCCGCACGATGTCCGTGTTGTGGGCTTCGACGGGATCCAGGCGGCTCGGATGTCGAATCCGACGCTCACGACGGTACGTCAGCCCATGGAGCTCATGGGCCGGATCGCGGCGCACCTGCTGCTGACGGACCCGGGCGACGGGTCGATGGGGCACCGGACCGTGGAGGTCGAAGTGGGCCTGCGGATCGGGCGGAGCTGCGGCTGCGCAGGCTGAATGGCGTCAGTCGAGGATGCGGCAGTGCGTCGTGAGCTCGCCGATCCCGTCGATCCCTACGGTGACGGTCGAGCGGTCGCGCAGGAAGATCTGCGGATCGCGGGAGTATCCCGCGCCACCAGGGCTACCCGTCGAGATGAGAGTGCCGGGAAGCAGCGTGAGCGACTGGGACAGATGTGTGATCAGGGTTGCGACGGAGCGCACCATCTGACCGGTCGTGGCATCCTGCACCGTGTGCCCGTCCACGACGGTCCAGATGTGCAGATCCTGCGGGTCCGAGATCTCGTCGGCGGTGATGACGAAAGGGCCGGTGGGGGTGAATCCGTCGAAGGATTTGCACCGGGACCACTGCGCCTCGGAGAACTGGATGTCACGTGCCGTGATGTCGTTCACCACGGTGTATCCCCACACGTGGCTCAGCGCATCGTCGTGCTCGACATCCTTGGCCGGGCGTCCGATCAACACACCGAGTTCCGCTTCGTAGTCCACGGACTCGCTGAGCGTCCGGGGCCACGCCGTCGTCGCCTCATGACCGGTCAGAGAGTTCGGCCACAGGGTGAACACCGTGGGGGCCGAGTCGGTCTTCAGCCCCAGTTCGCTGGAGTGCGCCGCGTAATTCAGCCCGATCGCCAGGACGGCCGGCGGGGCGAGGACCGCGGATGCGAAGTCGAATCCGTCGAGTGCGTGTCGCGGTGCGCGATTCTCCGAGAGCGCCGTGCGGAGGGAGGCCAGGAGCTCATCACCGCCGTCGATCAGCTGCTGGAGCGTCGGCGGAGCCGGGTCCACGAGGTCGGAGACGAGGATCGCGTCGGCGCCCTCCACGACCGCCAGAGCGGGCACAGGGGAGTCCGGACGGCGTAGATGGGCAAACCGCATGACGACTACGCTACCCGGATGTCGCGGGGCGACGGGGGAGGCATGCCTCTAGGCTTTCGCTATGACCTTTGGAGGACCCTCCCAGCCGCCGTCGTACTCTCCGCCCCCGCAGGAACCGACGCCGCAGGTGCCGACCGGAGCGCCGATCCCGCAGACGCCCCAGTACACGGCCGCGTCCGCCGCGCCACGCCCCCTCTACGCGTCCGCTCTCGCGCAGCCGGCGAACTATGCCCCTCCCGCACCGGTCGCGCCGTCACCGGCGACCGCCATCCCCACACTGCCGGTACCCGCGACGAAGGGGAGATCGGTGTCGATCTGGCTCTTCGGGCTGCTCGGTTTCGGGCTTCTCGCGCTGATCGGGTACTTCGTGTGGGCTCTGGGGGCGGTGGCGTCGACCATCGGACTGATCCTCGCTCTGATCCCCCTCGCGATCGTCCTCCTCGGCGTCCGGCTCATCGACAAGTGGGACCCGGAGCCGAAACGCCTCGTGTTCTTCGCGCTCGCGTGGGGTGCCGTCGCCGCGGTGGCACTGACGCTGCTCGTCGACATCGCCTTCACGCTGTTGTTCGGACAGCGCAGCGATGTGGTGGCCTCGGTCATCCAGGCGCCGATCGTCGAGGAGCTGTGGAAGGGACTGGGCGTCTTCCTCATCTACGTGTCCGCGCGTCGTTCGTTCGACGGTCCGGTGGACGGCGTCGTCTACGGGGCTCTGGTCGGGGCCGGCTTCGCCTTCACCGAGAACATCCAGTACTTCGCGATCAGCCTGATCGAGGGCGGGGGAGCGGATCTCACTGCGACCTTCGTCCTGCGTGGTCTCATGTCGCCGTTCGCGCACGCGATGTTCACCGCATTGATCGGTTTCGCGATCGGGCTGGCCGCGCGCCGGCATGCGCCCGCAGGGGCTGCGCTCGGCGCCGGTGCCGTCGGGTTCCTGGGTGCCGTCCTCCTGCACGGGTTCTGGAACGGGTCGGCGATCTTCGCGGACTTCTTCGCCCTCTACCTCACGCTGCAGGTTCCGCTCTTCATCGGCTTCATCTTCGCGATCGTGGCTCTGCGCCGTGAAGAGGCGCGGGTCACCAAGGAACGGCTGAGCGAATACGCCGGGGCGGGCTGGTTCACCCCCGAAGAGGTCACGATGCTCGCGACACCGGCCGGACGCAAGGTCGGCCTCGCCTGGGCGGCGAGCCTGCGCGGTGACCGCCGCGCCCTCATGCGCTCGTTCATCAAGGATGCGACCGCGCTCGCGGCTGTCCGACAGCGGGCGATCACGGGCCGGGACGCGCTCGCAGCCGCCGACGAGCGTGCATTGCTCGTGCGGACTCGCGCCACGCGCGCGGCGCTGCTCTCGTATTGAGCTATCGCGCTGGAACTATCCGTACACACTCAACGCCCGGTGCTGCGGCGATGCCTGCGAGTCTCCCGGGCGTTGAGGTGATCTGATAACCAGGGTGCACCCGTCCGAGCGGGGTGTCAAGAGTGGTCTGAGATCGACTCAGACATCCTCGACGATGACATCGAGCGCGACACCGTGGCAGGTCGCGCGGGGGAGCTCGGCCAGTCGGCTCCCGCGGACGGAATCCCCGGTGGCGCACCGCGGATCGGTCGAGACGACCACTCGACCCACGCCGTTGGTGAGGGTGACCTGGTGCCCGAGTGCCGCGAAGCGCGGAGTGAGCTGCCGTTCGACCTCCCCGACGAGGAGGTCCAGGCCCGCGACGCCCACGAACGCACCGTCGATGGTCACCGGGACGGCGATGGTGATCGTGTACTCGTCACTGCAGAGATAGTCGACGTAGGGGCCGGCGACATGAGGCTCCCCGCTGGACAGGGGGACCCGGTACCACTCCAGCTCGCTGTAGTCGATGTGCTCCTTGTTGACCGACTGTGATGCGAGGACGAGCTGTCTCCGCTCCGTGCCCTGCCACCACGCGAGGTGACTGTGCGCATCCGCGAGGAGATCGATCGCGGCGATGAAGCCGGCGCCGTACACGGGGACGTCGGGGAGATCGAGGGCCTCGAGCGCATAGGGCTCCACCATGCAGTCCAACCGCGCGCGCGTCAGCGGGCCGATGCGCTGCTCGTAGTCGATCCGCGCCGCGAGCGGCTCGACCCAGCTGAGCAGGGTGCGGATCGGGGTGCCGAAGTATCCCTCGACGATCGCTGCCGCGTCGTGTACTGCGGTGCGTGTGTCCGTGCTCATCGCGTCCTCCTGTGTACGTCGATGGTGCAAGTCGGGTCAGTCTGAGTGGGATTGCAGGGCGATGAGGGCCTCGACGACGTCGGTGACCAGCACTTCCGTCGCGAGTGCCGCTCGGGTTTCGTCTCCGGCCTCGACGGCGTCGATCATCGCGGTCAGGTGGGCGCTCTGCCGCTCGCCGCGGTCGGGCTGTGCCACCAGGCGCAGATACGGCGAGACCTCCGCCTGGAGGCGCATCTGTTCGCGCGTGAGGCGTGCGGACTGGCTGAGGGCGGCGAGTTCGATCTGCACGTCGTCCAGCAGCCTGCCCCGCTGATCGAAATCGAGGTCGGCGCCGCGCTCCATGCGTAGACGCACACGAGCGGTCTCGGAGGGGTCGGCCCGGCGCGCGGCGAGACGCACGCACGCTGCGGTGATCGCCGCGTAGTGGGCGCCGAGGTCGCGCAATGCCAAGCGTGAGGATGCGCGGACGGAGTCGAGCGTGAAGGTGAGCGGGTCGGCATGATCCGCGACGAAACTTCCCCCGTTGCGTCCGCGCTTCGTCGTCACCAGGCCGCGGCTTCTTAGTGCGAGGAGAGCTTCGCGCACGGTGACCGGTGCCACCCCGAGGCTGCGGGCGAGTTCGGTCTCCGCGGGGAGACGTTCCCCGGCGCGCAGGTGTCCGCGCGTGATCGCATCGACGAGTCGACGTTCCACGAGCTCGGCGCGCCCCTCGTCGCCGATCGGCTGGAAGAGCGCACCGTGCAGCCGATTGGGTTGCCGGCCATGCGCGGGCGCGGCGGCGTCACGTGCCGTTCGCTGCGTCGCCGCTGATCCCATTCCGCGATTCTGTCATCTCGGCCGGTCGGGTTCGGCTCGCCGTGATCAAAACGTTGCTTGAACTATTACCTATGGGTTTATAGGTTTAGCCACACCTCACGACTTCCCCGACGTGACCCGAGGAGAGCGACATGACAGCATCCGCACTGACAGCCCCCGCAGTCGACGAGGTCGACCGCGCTCAGGGCGCCGTCTCACTCATCGGTGTGACCAAGTCGTTCGGTGACTTCACCGCGGTACGCGACCTGAACCTGGATGTCGCGTCGGGGGAGTTCCTCTCGATGCTCGGTCCTTCGGGCTCCGGCAAGACCACCGTGCTGCGCATGATCGCCGGCTTCGAGGACGCCACGAGCGGGACCATCCGACTCTCCGGCGCCGACGTGACCCGCGTCCCCCCGCACGCGCGGCCGGTCAACACGGTGTTCCAGGACTACGCGCTCTTTCCTCACCTCACGATCGCCGAGAACGTCGGCTACGGCCTGAAGGTGCGCGGCGAGAGTCGGGCGTCGCGAGACGATCGCGTGCGTGAGTCGCTGGCGCAGGTCCGCCTGGATCATGTCGCCACTCGCCTGCCCCACCAGCTCTCCGGCGGGCAGCGCCAGCGCATCGCACTCGCCCGTGCACTCATCCTTCGCCCGCAGGTGCTCCTCCTGGATGAGCCGCTCGGCGCCCTGGACAAGCAGTTGCGTGAGCAGATGCAGATCGAACTCAAGCAGATCCAGCGCGAGGTCGGCATCACCTTCATCTTCGTCACCCACGACCAGGAGGAGGCGCTGACACTCAGCGATCGGGTGGCGGTATTCAACGACGGCGCGATCGAACAGGTCGGAACGGCACGTGAGGTGTACGAACAGCCGCAGACCGAGTTCGTCGCCCGCTTTCTCGGACTCTCCAACCTCATCGACCCCGTCGTGTCCGAATCGCTCACCGGCGATCGTCACACCGCCAGCATCCGCCCCGAGCGCGTTCGCCTGACGGCCGAGGACGCAGCGATCGGCGAATCCGAGGTCTCGCTCGCGGGCGTGGTCACCGAGGTCGTCTACACCGGACCCGCGACCCGCTACCTCGTCGAGACCGACGCCGGCGTGCTGATGACCGCAGAGCAGCCGAACGCGCACCGTCCTGCGGGGCAGGAAGCGGTCGGACGCGGGGATCGTGTCCGCGTGGCGTGGACTCCCGAGCACGCAGCCCGACTGCCCTGATCCCACTCTGCCGCTATCCCCTCCGCACCATCCCTGCACCACCACCTGAATCACCGATCAAAGGAGCACTCCATGCGTACCAAGCTGATGGCCGGCACCGCGATGACCGCGGTCGCCGTGCTCGCCCTCACCGCCTGTTCCCCCGGCACCGAGACGACCGGCGGAGCGGAAGCGGGGGGCCTCGAGATCACCGTGCCCGACCTGCCCATGCACGAGGAGATGGGCGACTTCGAAGGCGAGGTCAACATCGTCGCCTGGAGTGGGTTCGTCGAACCGGACTGGAGCGATGCCTTCACCGACGAGACCGGGTGCGTCGTGAACCGTCGCGTCGCGGGCACGAGCGATGAGATGGTGCAGCTCATGCGCACCGGGGACTACGACCTGGTCTCGGCATCGGGCGACGCGAGTCTCCGACTCATCGCCGGTGGTGATGTCGCTCCGCTCAACCTCGATCTGATCCCGAACTTCGGCGACGACATCGTCGAGGGCATGAAGGGGCAGATCTACGACACGATCAACGGCAAGTCCTATGGCGTGCCTATCGGACGCGGTGCGAACATCCTGCAGTACAACAGCGACGTCGTGGAGGAGGAGCCGACCAGTTGGGACGTCGCCTGGGAGGCGGACAGCCCGTACGCCGGCGAGATCATCGCGTACGACGCACCGATCTACATCGCGGACGCCGCGGTCTACCTGATGGCGCACGAGCCCGACCTCGGCATCGCCAACCCGTACGCGCTGGATCAGGACCAGCTGAACGCGGCGATCGAACTGCTGCAGCAGCAGAACTCGATCGTGTCGGAGTACTGGGCGGACCCCGCGGCTCAGATCACCTCGTTCGTCGGGGGTACCACGAACCTCGGCACGTCCTGGGAGGTGCTGCGCAAGCTCACCGAGGATGAGAAGTTCAAGAGCGTCCTGCCGGAAGAGGGATCGACGGGCTGGTCCGACGCGTGGATGCTCTCCGCGGAGTCGGCCAACCCCAACTGCGCTTACGCCTGGATGGACTACACCAGTGCTCCCGATGTCAACGGCGCGATCGCGATGAACTTCGGTATGGCCCCCGCCAATGCCGCCTTCTGCGAGACCAGTGACGAGGCGCAGGAACACTGCGACTACTTCAATGCCACCGACGAGGAGTACTTCGAGCAGGTCTGGTTCTGGACGACCCCGATCGAGCAGTGCATCGATGGGCGCACGGATGTCACCTGCACGAACTTCCAGCAGTGGACGGACGCCTGGCTCACGGTCAAGGGCTGATCATTCCCCGGGGCGGAGCTGCGGCTTCGCCCCGGGGGACACGACGACGACAGGACTCCGAATGAAACGGCGCGCCCCCCTCGCTGGTCTCCTCGCGCTGCCGATGGCCTGGCTCATCGGCATCTACATCTTCTCGCTGGTGATGCTTCTGGTCACCGCGTTCTGGGTCACCGACCCGTTCACCTCCAAAGTGACGCCCGGATTCACGCTCCGCAACTTCGAGCAGATCATCGTCAATCCGGCGTACTCCTCCACGGCGCTGCGCACGCTGGGTGTCGCACTCGCGGTCACGGTGTTGAGCATCCTGATCTCGATCCCCCTCGGGATCTTCATGGCCAAGGTCGCCTCACCCTGGCTGAGGGGAGTCCTGGCCGCGGCGATCACTCTGCCGCTCTGGGCGGGGTACCTGGTCAAGGTGCTGGCGATGCGCATCACGTTCACCGAGGAGGGGTTCTTCAACTGGGTCGTGGCTCCCTTCGGAGGCAGGGGCCCCGGCTTCGGCATCTTCACTGTCGTGCTCACCCTCACGTACCTCTGGTTGCCGTACATGGCCGTCCCCGTCTACACCGCGATCCGCCAGCTCCCGCCGAATCTCTTCGATGCGGCGGCCGATCTCGGCGCGGGAGCGTGGCGGACCATCCGCACGGTCGTGCTGCCGCTCATTCGTCCGGCGATCATCGCGGGTTCCGTGTTCACGTTCTCGCTGAGTCTCGGGGACTATCTCGTCGCGAAATTCGTCGGCGGTTCCACACAGATGATCGGAAGCATCATCGCGTCCAACATCAACCTCAACCCTCCGATCGCCGCCGCCTTCTCACTCGTGCCGATCGTGTTCGTCGTCATCTATCTGGTGGGCGTGCAGCGCACCGGCGCCCTCGAGAGGATGTGAGTCGAGATGCTGAGACTCTCCCGACCCGCGAAGGTCGTTCTGGGCCTGATCGTCGCGGTCGTGTTGGCCTTCATGTACGTGCCGCTGATGCTCGTGGTCCTCAACTCGTTCAACTCGGCCAGGATCGCCAGCTGGCCCGTCCAGGGTTTCTCGCTCGAATGGTGGGGCAGAGCCTTCACCAGTCAGCCGGTGCGCGATGCGCTGTGGAACTCGGTCGTCGTGGCAACGGGTGCCACGCTGATCGCCCTCGTGCTGGGAACGCTCGTCGCATTCGCGCTGCAGAGGTACTCGTTCTTCGGAAAACGCGCGGTCAACCTGCTCGTCGTCCTCCCGATCGCGCTGCCCGGAGTCGTCACGGGCGTGGCCCTGAGCAACACCTACAACCAGATCCTCGAGCCGATCGGGATCCAGGTCGGATACATGGGGATGATCATCGCTCACGGCACCTTCTGCATCGTGATGGTGTTCAACAACGTGCTCGCTCGTTTGCACCGGCTCAACCCGAGCGTGGAGGAGGCCTCGCGGGATCTCGGTGCCACACCCTGGCAGACGTTCAGACTGGTCACGTTCCCGCAGTTCCGCAGCTCGTTCATCGCGGGCGCGATCCTCGCGTTCGCGCTGAGCTTCGACGAGGTCTACGTGACGATCTTCACCGCGCCGCCGGGAGTGGACACGCTTCCGCTGTGGATCATGAACCAGATGGCGCGTCCGAACGAGGCGAACGTGGTCAATGTCGTCGCGACGGTGGTCATCCTCTTCTCCTTCATCCCGGTGTGGGTCTCGCAGCGGCTCGCGAGGGACGTCGACGAGCGTGACTGACGCCGCTCGGTGTTCGCTCTCAGCAGGGACCTTCGCGTTGACCCCGCCCGGGTGCTCGGGTTGGATGGAATCATGACTGATCGCACAAAGCCTGAGTTCGATGCCCCCACCGGTCCCGCCCCCGCAGAGCTGGTGACCCGCGACATCATCGTCGGTGACGGCGCCGAGGCGAAGCCCGGCGACACCGTCACCGTGCACTACGCCGGTGTCGAGTTCGAGTCCGGCGAGGAGTTCGACTCCTCCTGGGGCCGCGGGGAGACCATCCAGTTCCCCCTTCGCGGACTGATCCAGGGGTGGCAGGACGGCATCCCGGGTATGAAGGTCGGGGGGCGCCGCGAGCTCGTCATCCCGCCGCACCTCGCGTACGGCCCTGTCGGTGGCGGACATTTCCTCTCCGGCAAGACGCTCATCTTCATCATCGATCTGGTCGCCGTCGGCTGATCGGACGCGAAACCCCCGGCCGTGCGGTCGGGGGTTTTTCCGTGCTCGGGAATATATGCGAATGAATGCGAGTTAGTCTGGGGTATGCCGCACGCCGCGGCCCGACTACTCGAGGAGACAATGACAATGACGATCGACATTCCCGGCTACCGCCCCGGCACCTGGGTCCTGGACCCCTCGCACAGTGAGGTCACGTTCAGCGTGCGTCACATGATGATCTCGAAGGTGCGCGGCACATTCGGTGTGAAGAGCGCCACGCTCACCGCTCCGGAGAACCCGCTCGAAGCGAAGGTCGAAGCGAGCGTCGATGTCACCTCGATCGACACCAAGGACGAGGGGCGCGACGCGCACCTGCGCTCCGGTGACTTCTTCGACTCGGAGAACTACCCGACCATGGAGTTCCACTCCACCGGCGCACGTGTCGAGAGCGACGAGCTGCTCGTCGACGGCGATCTCACGATCCGCGGCATCACGAAGCCGGTGACCTTCACCCTCGACTTCGGTGGCTTCGGCACCGACCCGTGGGGCAACTACAAGGCGGGCGCGTCGGCGACCACGACGATCAACCGTGAGGACTTCGGCCTCACGTGGAACTCGGCGCTCGAGACCGGCGGCGTCCTCGTCGGCAAGGACGTCACGATCGCCCTCGACCTGCAGGGATCGCACCAGCCTGCGTGATCGACAGCACGACGGAACCCCGGGCCTCAGGGCTCGGGGTTCAGTGCGTCATAGGTGCGGAAGCGCGGGTGGGCCCGCGCGATGATGGCGACGAGTGCGATCACGAGCACCCCGCCGATGAGGGGCGGGAACCACAGGGTCGTCAGCGTGGAGAGTGTTCCCGCGTAGAGTGCGCCGACGCGAGGCCCGCCCGCGACCACGACGATGAACAGGCCCTGCAACCGTCCGCGCATCGTGTCCGGGACCGAGGCCTGCATCATCGTGTTCCGATAGATCGAGCTGACGTTGTCGGCGGCACCGGACAGGGCGAGGGCGACGCACGCCACGATGATGAGCGGGATATGGGCGGACACCTCGTTCGCCTCGGGTATCCACGTGCCTGCGAGGAGAACGGCTCCGAACGCGACGATCGACGCCCCGTACACCTGGATCGACCTCTCGATGCCGCGGCCGTGCCAGCGATAGTGCACGACACGGCCGGAGAACAGGCTCGACAGGAATGCACCGGCGGCGACCGCAGCGGTGAGGAGCCCCGTCGTGACGGCGCCGCCACCCAGCAGTACGGTTCCGAGAGCCGGGAACAGAACGAGCGGTTGTCCGAAGGTCATGGCGATGATGTCCAGCAGGTACTGCATGCGGATGTTCGGCGCGCGCCGGAGGAAACGCCACCCGTCGACGAGTGACGAGAGCCCGGGCCGTACCGTCTCCCCTTCGGGGCGGAGTGTCGGAAGAGTCCACAGGCCCAGGAACATCGCGAGCATGAGGAACACGTCGATCGTGTAGGTCCACCCGAAGCCCGTCGTCGCGACGAGCACGCCAGCCAGAGCCGGCCCGACCATGACCATCAGTCCCATCGTGAGGCCGTTGAGCGCGGACGCCGGGGCGAGCAGTTCGCGGGGGATGAGCCGTGGGACGATCGCGCTCCGTGTCGCCATCCCCACGGAGTTCGCCGCGGAGTTGATCATGCTGAGGGCGTAGAGCCACCAGATCGTCTCCAGCTCCGTCCACGTGAGAGCTGCCAGGACCACGGTCGAGGCGAAGGTGATGGTGGCGGCGAGGAGCGCGACCCTGCGGCGGTCGAAAGCGTCGGCGAGCATTCCTCCGTAGAGGCCGGCGAGGATCATCGGGACGAGTCCGGCGACCGCGACCATCGAGACGGCGAACGTGCTCCGCGTCAGCTCGAACACGTGGAGCATCACCGTGACGATGGTGAGCTGCCCGCCGAGCCCTGCGAGAGTCGATCCGATCCACATCCGCGTGAACGCACTGCTGGCGCGGAAGGGGCGGAGGTCCACGAAATGGCTGGGCACCAGATGAGGCTACCCGGCGAGGAACGGGGTCTTTCCTGCGGGAGGATCGCTGGTAGACTTGTGCGGTTGCCGTTTGATCGGCCGCGGAGAAAGAGAGCCCACGCATCAGGCGTCGGGCGCCGCGCAACGAGTGAAAGGGGATCGAATCTATGGCACTGGAATCAGACGTCAAGAAGGCGATCATCGAAGAGTACGCGACGCACCCCGGTGACACCGGATCCCCCGAGGTGCAGGTCGCAATGATGACGCAGCGCATCAAGGACCTCACCGAGCACCTCAAGGAGCACAAGCACGACCACCACTCGCGTCGTGGCCTGTTCCTGCTCGTCGGTCAGCGCCGTCGTCTCCTCGGCTACCTCCAGGACATCGACATCGCGCGTTACCGCACGTTGATCGAGCGTCTCGGACTGCGTCGCTGAGGCAGAGCGTCCAGCGTTCAATCGCACTTCTTCCGAAGGCCGCCCCTGGTGTGGGGCGGCCTTCGTCGTGTCCCGGGGTTGATTCCGTGCTCACTTTCCCGTAGGAAAGAGAGTGCTTTCCTCATGGAAAGCGGAGGGGGACTCGGATGGAACAGAAGCCGATGGCCGGTGAAGAAGCCCTCACCCGCCCGGATCCGGCGGTGGCGGAGCTGTACCTGCAGGAGGTCGGCCACATCGAGCGCAGGCGGGACGAGCGGATCGACCGGACCGCGTGGGGATGGACGCAGCTCGCGAACGCGGTGGTCACGGCCGTGTTCCTGACGCTCGGCGCGGCCATGCTGCGCGAGGGGTCCACGCCGCGGTTCCAGATGGCGTTGGTGATGTTCCTGGTATGGGGTCAGGTCGCCGCGGGGCTCGCCGAGCGTGCGGGTTTCCGTTGGCCCCTTGGCCGCCGGACCTGGGTGCCGTACCTCGCCTCCGGGGTCCTGCTGATCGTCACGCTCATCGTCTTCGGCATCGCCGCTTTCGGTGAGGGCCCGATGCCCCCGCACCTCCTCGTGCTCCCCGGCCTGCTGGTTCTGCTCGGTTTCGGCGGGGCGGCTCTGGTGCAGATGAAGATCGGACGTCGACAGGCGCCATCGAATCCGCCGGCGCGCGCACCCCTGTCGAGGGCTTCGCGCACCGGGACCATCGCTCTCGGAGTCTTCCTCGGAATCGTCATCGCCCTCATCGGCCTTCCGGAGGACCCGATCTCTCAGATGCTGTTGGTGATGGTCTATCTCCTCCTCGTGGCGTGGATGCTGGCCGGGCGGTCGGACCTGGGTGTGGCGGCACTGGCGGCGGTGTGGAGGTGGCCCGTCTTCGTCGCCCTTGCTGTGGCCGGCGCGACCGTCGTCACGCTCGTGAGCCTGGACGCGTGGATCGGTTCGGTTGCTCCGAGCGTGACGGTACTCTGCGGCTCCGCCGTGGCGATGCTCTTCGTCGCTGTCTCCTTCGTGCGCGGGTACGACCGATGACGGAGGAGTCGGCGCCGCGCGCGCCGCATCCACGTACCCGGCTGGATGACAACTTCGCGTCGCCCATCCGCTTCTCGGTCATGGCGAGTCTCGGCGAGGGGATCGAACTGGACTTCGGAACTCTCGCCGACATCCTCCAGACCGGTGACTCCGCCCTGAGCAAAGCGATCTCACACCTGCACCAGGCCGGCTACGTGATCGCTCGGAAGGGCTACGTCGGGTCTCGTCCGCGCACGTGGGTGCGGTCGACGAGGGTGGGGCAGGACGCGTTCGCCTGGCATCTGCAGGCGCTGCGCGAGATCGTCGCCCTCGGCGGCCAGCAGGCCCTCTAGCCTGACGTGGCTCTCGCGATCAGGTGCGTGCGGCCACGAGGGCAGGGTGGTGGATCTCCGCCACATCAGGGTGGGCGCGCAGGCGGGACTTGAGAGCGTTCTCGCCGTACAGGCTGTGGATCGGGTTGGACGGGTCCTCCGTCACGCCGCGCGCCTGGGCGGCGAGCTCGGCCGGAAGCTCGATGATCGGCAGCTTCGCATCGAGCGCCGGGTTGAAGAAGAACGGGACCGAGATGCGCTCGTCGGGCGCCTTCGGCGAGATCACGCGGTGGTTGGTCGCCTTGAGGTAGCCACCCGTCGCGTACTCGAGCAACTCGCCGATGTTGACCACGAACGCTCCGGGTACCGGCGGCGCGTCGACCCACTGTCCGTCGCGCTCGACCTGCAGGCCGCCCTTTCCCGGCTCGACCCAGAGGAGCGTGAGGACCCCGGAGTCCTTGTGCGCTCCGACTCCCTGCTGAGGCTCCGGCCGGTCCGTACCGGGATATCGGACGATCTTGATGAGCGTGGACGGCTCCCCGAAGTTCTCCTCGAAGTAGGACTCGGGCGCTCCGAGCGCAGATGCCCAGGCCCGGAGGAGCTTGCGTGCGACGCCGCTGAGGTGCGCGTGCCACTCCGCGATGACCTCGCGCAGTTCCGGCTGGGCGGTGGGCCACAGGTTCGGGCCGATCAAGCGATTGAACGCGGGGCCGCCCTCGACGGGTGCGCGCTCGGGCCCGATGTCGATCTGTTCGCGCCAGTCGACTTCGCCCTGCGTGCGCTCGCCACCCACGCGGGTGTATCCCCGGAAGTGTGGACTGGTGACGTTCTCGATCGCGAGCTTGTCGTCCTCGGGGAGCGCGAAGAAGTCCTTCGCCGCTCGGTGGAGCCTGGCTTCCAGCGCGGGTGTGACACCCGTGCCGGTCAGGTAGAAGAAGCCGACATCGTGGGTCGCTGCGCGCAGATCGTCGCGGAACCGCGCCGCAGCGTCCGGACCGGCGTCGAGCTGGGAGAGATCGAGGATCGGGAGCGTCAGATCAACCATGGTCCGAGGCTAGGCCGACCGGCCGGCACCGACCAGGAGTGTTGCGCCGGATTACCCCTCGCGTGGGCGGCGAGATCCGGTCGGATCGTTGCGGTGTCCGTCGCCTCCCGCCATCTCCGGGTCTCGGAAGAGCCATGCAGGTCGCGGCTCGATCAGCGGTCGGAAGAGGCGCCTGACCGGTTTCGTGGCGAGTCCCAGGGCGATGGCGACCGAGAGCAGCGTCACCAGGGGAAGCCAGAGCCAGGTCGGGTCGAGGTTGCGCAACACTCCAGACTCGCGCAGCGGGTAGAGGACGAAGGAGTGGAGGAGGTACACGTACATCGTGTACTGACCGAAGTGGGTCCACCACTGTTCTCTGCGGGGGATCAGGATGAAAAAGGCCGCGCTCAGCAGAAGCCCGATGGTGATCATGAGCAGACGGATGCCGCCCGACCACCACTCGACGCCACCCAGGTCGGAGTAGGAGTCGACATAGAAGAACCACCGGTCCAGGTCCACACGCTCCCAGATGTCGAGCCACTTCCACGCGATCCATCCGTCGACGGCGAAGAGGGCAACGGCAACCGCCCGCAACCACCACGGGCGGAAGTCGATCAGTCGGAATCGCTCGACGATGTCGTGCTCGCGCAGCCACCAGCCCAGCACGAAGAACGGCAGGAATCCGAGTGTGCGAGAGAGGGAGAACGTGCTGTCCACATTCGGGAGATAGCCCGCGCCGATCGAGATGAGCAGCGCCCACAGCAGTGGCCAGCGCAGGAGTGCGAGATAGGGCAGCACCAGGCGGAAGATGCCCAGCGCGAGGAGGAACCAGAGCGTCCAGGAGGGCTGGGTCAGGTTGGGGTCTGCCTGGCCTTCGACGAGGAGCTTGGTCACCGACCACAGCAGCTCGAAGATCACGTAGGGGACGAGGATGTCGGTGATCACGCGGGCCATCTGGCGACGAGTGGGCGGAGAGGATTTGGAGAAGTAGCCCGCGATGATGGCGAACGCCGGCATGTGGAACGCGTAGAACGACAGATACAGGGCGAAGGCGATGTCCGAGTCGTAGGTCAGGCGCTGAATCGCGTGACCGAGGACGACGAGCACGATGCAGGCCCACCGCGCGTTGTCCCAGAACGGAACGCGCCGCTTCGGACGGGGGATCGAACCGGTGATCGGACCGGTCCTCGGCGGAGGCGACGCACTGCTCATCACATGAGGCTACCGCCGGGAATAATGTTGCAGTGTGCGTGTTGACACAGATACATTCAGATGAATAGAACGTGATCGTCACCACGACCATCGCGAGAACACGGAGCACACCATGAGCGAGCAGACCGACACCTCGGGAATGCAGTTCGGCATCTTCAGCGTCAGCGACATCACGCAGAACCCGGTCACGGGTGAGACGCCGAGCGAGGCGCAGAAGATCAAGGACGCGATCACGATCGCGAAGCACGTCGAAGAGGTCGGCCTCGATGTGTATGCGCTCGGCGAGCACCACAACCCACCGTTCTGGTCCTCGTCGCCGTCGACCACGCTCGCCGCGATCGCCGGACAGACCGAGCGCATCGTCCTGTCGACCTCGACCACGCTCATCACGACGAACGACCCGGTGAAGATCGCCGAGGACTTCGCGATGCTCCAGCACGTGTCCGACGGGCGCACCGACATCATGCTCGGCCGAGGCAACACCGGCCCCGTCTACCCCTGGTTCGGCAAGGACATCCGCCAGGGCCTTCCGCTCGCGATCGAGCACTACAACCTGCTGCACCGGCTGTGGCGCGAAGACGTCGTGGACTGGGAGGGCAAGTTCCGCACTCCGCTGCAGGGCTTCACGTCGACGCCCCGTCCGCTGGATGACGTGCCCCCGTTCGTCTGGCACGGTTCCATCCGCACCCCGGAGATCGCCGAGCAGGCCGCGTACTACGGCGACGGCTTCTTCGCCAACAACATCTTCTGGCCGAAGGAGCACTACCAGCGACTGATCGAGCTCTATCGGCAGCGCTACGCCCACTACGGACACGGAACGCCCGAGCAGGCGATCGTGGGACTCGGCGGGCAGGTCTTCATGAGGCAGAACTCCCAGGACGCCGTGAACGAGTTCCGTCCATACTTCGACAACGCCCCCGTCTACGGACATGGCCCGAGCATGGAGGACTTCACCGAGATGACTCCGCTCACGGTGGGCTCGCCGCAGCAGGTCATCGATCGCTACGCTGCGATGCGCGAGTACTACGGGGACTACCAGCGTCAGCTGTTCCTCATCGATCACGCAGGACTCCCGCTGAAGACCGTCCTGGAGCAGCTGGACATCCTCGGTGGCGAGGTCGTGCCGGTCCTCCGCCGCGAGTTGGCGAAGAACCGTCCCGCGAACGTCCCGGATGCCCCGACGCACGCGAACCTCGTACGCGCCAAGTACGGCGAGGGTGAGGCGCGTCAGCCGCGCCCCAACGCGAACCGAGGCGACAACCTCACCGGAGCATCCCCGTACCAGGACACCCCGGTGCCCGCGGGCTCCGCGTTCGGGACCGCAGCGACCCGGAGCGGTGCCTGATGGGCGCCCGGCGCATCGCGGTCGTCTCGGCCGGACTCTCCAACCCGTCCTCGACGCGCATGCTCGCCGACCGCCTGGCGGCCGAGACCGTGCGGCTCCTGGCAGAACAGGAGATCGAGGCCACGGTCGACGTGATCGAACTGCGCGACCACGCGCACGACATCACCAACAACCTCCTCACCGGTTTCGCGCCCCCGGCGCTGGACACCGCGATCAACACGGTCGTGTCGTCCGACGCTCTGATCGCCGTCACGCCGATCTTCTCCACGAGCTACTCGGGACTGTTCAAGTCGTTCATCGATGTCCTGGCTCCGGACTCGCTCACGGGAAAGCCGGTCCTGATCGGTGCCAACGCGGGCACGCCCCGGCACTCGCTCGCGATCGACTATGCGATCCGGCCCCTGTTCGCCTATCTGCACGCGGACGCGATGTCCACCGGTGTGTTCGCAGCGTCGAGCGACTGGGGCGGTGGGGGAGACGACGTCGCCCCGCTCGCCTCCCGTGTCGCGAAGGGTGCTCGTGAACTGGCGGACGCGATCGTGCGCCGCGACGCGACGGCGGCGGGCGATCCGTTCGATCCCGACACGTACCTCGGCCAGGGACGATCCTTCGGTCACCTGCTGGGAGGGCTCTCCGGCGAGTGACTCACCTGTTCCGTCCGGAACGTCCAGGGCATGAAGGAAGGGCCGGTCCCTGCGGACCGGCCCTTCTGATGATCAACCGCTCTTGCGTCGGAACTCTCGCCGCGTCATCGGAGCGTTCGCGGCATGGACGGCGGAATCGCCATCCATGTGCGCTTCGCCCTCACGGGTGCGAGCGTTCTTCTTCTCGAGCGCTTCCTTGAACTTGCGCTTCATCTCGTCGGAGGCCGACGAGTCAGCGGTGTCTTCGGTGCTCATGGGGTCAGCCTACTCGCGCTCGGGGCCAGGGGGAGGAGGGGCCTGGCGGGCGGCGATGCGGCGGGATAGGAAATCGATGCCCACACCGAGTGCGATCGCGACACCGACGGAGACCGGGATCGCCACGAGCGGTCCGCCAGGGACGATCGATGCCACGGCGGCGCCGACCGCGGCCTGATAGAGCGCCCAGCCGGTCGCTGCCAGGAGCACGAGCGGCGCATAGCGTCGGAGGGGAATCGCCATCGCTCCCGCCGCCAGGTTGACCGCGAGCCGGGCGAAGGGGACGAATCGTGCCGTGAACAGGACGGTCGCCGTTCCCGCCTCCAACCGCCCCCGTGCCCAGTCCTGCGCGCGGCGCACACGAGGTGTGCGCGTCCACCGCCATCGGTCGTCGCCGAGCGCGCGGCCGATCGCGTAGCAGGCGAGGTCGCCGACCGTCGCAGCGACGGCCGCGCAGGAGATGACGGCCCAGAGCGCTGGCGCGCCCGTCGAGATCGCCAGTGCCCCGAGCGCGCTGACGGCGACCTCACCGGGGATCACCACAGTGAACGCATCGCCGAGCACCATCGCGCTCATCAGCGCGAGAGCCCATCCACCGGTCAGTGCATCCATGACGGCATCCGGCAGCATGCGGCCAATCGTGCCGTTCGCGGGTGAACGGGAACCAACGCGGGGATAGCGGGTTACCGGCGATCGTGCATCCGGTGAACACTGGGAATCCTGCGCCGTATCCGCGCGTCGGAGGCGCATCGGACCCTCATCCTGAAGGCGTGAGAGTCGCGATCGTGACAGAGTCCTTCCTCCCGCACATGAACGGTGTGACCGGGTCGGTGATGCAGATACTGCGCCACCTGGAACGCACCGGCCATGAGGCGTTCGTCCTCGCCCCCGCCGCCGACAGCATGCCGACAGCACTGCACGGAGCGCGCGTCGTTCCGGTGCCGAGCCTCGCGCTCCCCGGCTACCCGAACGTGCGCGTCGGAGCCTCCAGCGCTCGCCGCGTCACGGCGGAGCTGGCCAGGTTCCGTCCGGACGTCGTCCACCTCGCGTCGCCGTTCGCGCTCGGATGGCGCGCGGTCGTCGCTGCCGACCGACTCGGCGTCGGCTCCGTGGCCGCCTACCAGACCGATGTCGTCGCGTACACCGAGCGCTACCGCGTCGCGGCGACCACAGGCATCGCGCAGACGCACATCGCACGGCTTCACCGCAGGGCCACGGTGACCCTCGCGCCCTCCGTCGACTCCGCCCGGCAACTCGCGGATCTCGGAGTCGACCGGGTCCGGCGGTGGGGGCGAGGGGTGGACGCCGAGAGATTCCACCCCGAGCGGCGCGACCCGGAATGGCTGGGCCTGAACGACGAGGTCGTCGTCGGATATGTGGGGCGGCTCGCGGCTGAGAAGCAGGTCGAGGATCTGCGGGCCCTCCAGGACCTCCCCGGTGTGCGACTGGTGATCATCGGTGAAGGCCCGGCTCGCGCCCGGCTCGAGGCGTCGCTGCCCGCGGCGCAGTTCCTCGGTCACCTGGATGGGGACGCACTCGCGGTCGCGATGGCGTCGCTCGACGTCTTCGTCCACCCCGGCGAGAGCGAGACGTTCGGCCAGACGCTGCAGGAGGCGCACGCCAGCGGCGTGCCGGTCGTCGCGACCGGCAAGGGCGGTCCGTTGGATCTCGTGCGGATGGGGATCGACGGCTGGCTCTATCGACCGGGAGATCTCACTGACCTGCGGATGCGCGTTGCCGATCTCGTCGGAGACGCACGCAAGCGTCGCGCCTTCGGAATCGCTGGTCGTGAGGCTGTCGCGGGGCGATCCTGGGAGGCGGTGTGCGATCAGCTGCTGGGGCACTTCGACGAGGCGCGTGAGTTGCGACGCATCGACGACGGTGCGCGCGCCACGCGGTTGCGGCGACCCGAGCCTGCTCCACGCTCGACACCGAAACGATGGCAGCGCTATGTGGCGCTGGGGGACTCCCTCACCGAGGGCCTGTGCGACCCGGCTCCCGACGGCTCCCTGCGAGGGTGGGCGGACCGACTGGCGCTCCTTCTGGCGGCGCGCGGCGGGCTCCACTACGCCAACCTCGCCGTCCGTTCACAACGCGTGAGTGATGTGTGTGGCCCGCAACTGGAGCGAGCCCGCGAACTCCGGCCCGACCTCGTGTCGATCCTGATCGGGGCCAATGACCTGGTGAAGCCGCACGTCGACATTGCGGCGCTCGCGGCGCGCGTCGAAGCGGTCATCAGAACTCTTCGCGATGACGGCGCCGATGTTCTGCTCATCACGCCTTTCCTGCCGGACCAGCGAGCAGCGAGCATCTACACGAGGCGGTTCGCCGCGTTCGCGGGCAGGCTGGCCGAGATCGCGGAGCGCACGGGGGCGATACTCATCGACACCGATCTGCACCCGACTCTCGCCGACCGACCGAACTGGGGGGAGGATCTCGTCCACCTCAGCAGTCGCGGGCACCGCTTCCTCGCCTACCGTGCCGGTGACGCTCTCGGCGTTCCCCACGCGGACGCGCTGGGGGCGCTGGACGAGGTGCTCCACGATGCGGAGCCGACGGGGACGGGGGAGTGGTGGCGCTCGCACGCGCTGCCCTGGGCATGGCGGCGGATGCGTGGTCGCACGGCCGGCGACGGTCGTGTCGCCAAGCACGACGACTATGTCTTCGTGGGGCGTTCGCGCAGCATGCAGCCCTCGCGCCAGTGACGACACCCGCACCGTCCCGCGACGCGGGGAGCGCGAACCGCGGGATTCCGGGTCCACGCTGGTAGTGTCGGAGAGGGTGCATCCACGCACCGACACAACTTCATACCGTTTCACGGAGCGGGTCGGCTGAGAAGCTGGTCTCCTGTGGTGGGTTCCTCGGCGCGATCGTGTCGAGTGGCTTTCCACTGGTGGCCAGCGCAGGTGAGATTCGCGGGAGTGCCCGCGCGCCGAAACTCGTCGTTCCGTTCCTTCATGAATACGCTCGCGCGTCACACGGACTCGCGAGTCTAAACAAAGAAGGAGAGACCTCTTGGAAGGTCCTGAAATCACTGCCACCGAGGCCGTTCTCGACAACGGCCGCTTCGGCACCCGCACCATCCGCTTCGAAACCGGCCGCCTCGCACAGCAGGCGCAGGGTTCGGTTGCGGCTTACCTCGACAACGAGACCATGCTTCTGTCGGCCACCAGCGCGGGCAAGCACCCGCGCGAAGGGTTCGACTTCTTCCCGCTGACGGTCGACGTCGAAGAGCGTTCCTACGCAGCAGGCAAGATCCCCGGTTCGTTCTTCCGTCGTGAGGGTCGTCCCTCGACCGAGGCGATCCTCGTCTGCCGTCTGATCGACCGCCCGCTGCGCCCGTCGTTCGTCGACGGCCTGCGCAACGAGGTCCAGGTCGTCATCACCGTCCTCTCGATCGCTCCGGGTGAGTTCTACGACGCCCTGGCGATCAACGCGGCTTCCGCGTCGACGCAGATCTCCGGCCTCCCGTTCTCGGGTCCTGTCGCCGGTGTCCGCCTGGCGTTCATCCCCGGACAGGGTGAGCACGCCGACCAGTGGGTCGCGTTCCCGACCGCCGCGCAGGTGAGCGAGGCCGTCTTCGACCTGATCGTCGCCGGTCGTGTCGTCACCAAGGCCGACGGCACCGAAGACGTCGCGATCATGATGGTCGAGGCCGAGGCCACCGAGGGAAGCTGGAACCTGATCAAGGCCGGCGCGACGAAGCCCGACGAGGACATCGTCGCCCAGGGCCTCGAGGCATCGAAGCCCTTCATCGCACAGCTCGTCAAGGCTCAGGCAGAGCTCGCGGCTACCTCGTCGAAGGAGCCGGGCGTGTACCCGGTCTTCCCGCCCTACGCGCAGGAGACGTACGACTTCGTGGCGGAGCGTGCATACGCCGAGCTCACCGACGTCTACCAGATCGCGGACAAGCAGGAGCGTCAGAGCAAGGACGACGCCATCAAGGACCGCGTCAAGGCCGATGTCGCCGCCGCCGTCGAGGCGGGCACGCTCGCTGAAGGCGCGAACTCGGAGTTCTCCGGCGCCTACAAGTCGGTCACGAAGAAGATCGTCCGCGGACGCATCCTCACCGAGAACGTGCGCATCGATGGCCGTGGCCTGGCGGACATCCGTCCGCTCGACGCCGAGGTGCAGGTCATTCCTCGTGTCCACGGCTCGGCGATCTTCCAGCGCGGCGAGACCCAGATCATGGGTATCACCACGCTGAACATGCTCAAGATGGAGCAGCAGATCGACTCGCTGTCTCCCGTGACGAGCAAGCGCTACATGCACCACTACAACTTCCCGCCGTACTCGACCGGTGAGACCGGTCGCGTGGGTAGCCCCAAGCGTCGCGAGATCGGGCACGGCTTCCTCGCCGAGCGCGCGCTCGTGCCGGTGCTGCCGAGCCGCGAGGAGTTCCCGTACGCGATCCGTCAGGTGTCTGAGGCTCTCAGCTCCAACGGCTCGACGTCGATGGGTTCCGTGTGTGCATCGACCCTGTCGCTGCTGAACGCCGGTGTGCCGCTGCGCGCACCCGTCGCCGGTATCGCCATGGGTCTCGTGTCCGACGAGGTCGACGGTGAGACCCGCTACGCGGCGCTCACCGACATCCTCGGTGCCGAGGACGCGCTGGGCGACATGGACTTCAAGGTCGCGGGTACCGGTGACTTCATCACCGCCATCCAGCTCGACACGAAGCTCGACGGCATCCCGACGTCGGTCCTCGCCGGAGCGCTGACCCAGGCTCGTGAGGCTCGTCTGACGATCCTCAACGTCCTCAACGCCGCGATCGACGCGCCCGACGAGATGGCGCCGACCGCGCCGCGCGTCATCAGCGTGCAGATCCCGGTGGACAAGATCGGCGAGCTGATCGGCCCGAAGGGCAAGACGATCAACGCGATCCAGGATGAGACCGGCGCGCAGATCTCCATCGAGGAGGACGGCACCGTCTACATCGGCGCCACCGACGGTCCGTCGGCCGAGGCCGCACGTGCCCAGGTCAACGCCATCGCCAACCCGACCAACCCGGAGATCGGGGAGCAGTTCCTCGGTACCGTCGTGAAGATCGCCACCTTCGGTGCGTTCATCTCGCTGCTCCCGGGCAAGGACGGCCTCCTGCACGTCACCGAGGTGCGCAAGCTCGCCGGTGGCAAGCGTGTGGAGAACGTTGACGACGTGCTCTCCGTCGGACAGAAGATCCTCGTGAAGATCACGAAGATCGATGACCGCGGCAAGCTCTCCCTGGAGCCGGTCCTCGACGACGCGGCGGCGGCTCCGGCCGAGTCGACCGAGGTCGAGTCCACCGAGGCGTAAGCGTCCGTCCGAAGGCCCGGAACCTCTCCCGTCGGAGCGGGTTCCGGGCCTTCGGCGTGTCGTGTGTGATCGAAATGTTATGGGAAGTTTGTCCGCCGTTCCCCGGATTGGCGGGCACGCGAGATGAACTCCTTTACTCTCGAAGTACGCACCGGGGGGTGCACGAGAACCGGTGGCCTTCCAGGTCGTCGTGGGGGTGGTAGGAATGCGGATATTCGGCGTAGGCACCGATTCCTCTCTCGAGCGCGCTGACCAGGCGGTTCCTGCGCATCCGTCCGCTCCGATCCCCGTGGTCGGGCCCGGGGTGGGGGAGAGCATCCGTGTCCCGCTGGGCGAGACCGGACACGAGACTTTTCCGCTTCTGCTCGGCGCGGCGGAGTTCGGCTGGAACGTCGATCTCGAGACCAGCCACGCGATCCTCGACCGGTACATCGAATTCGGCGGCAACGCCATTCACACGGCCGACGGATTCTCCGGCGGGCGCAGCGAGCACATCATCGGGCAGTGGCTGCAGTCACGTGGCCAGCGCGACCGCACCGTGCTCTCCGTCCGAGTGGGTGCTCATGCGGACAACCCCGGTCTCGGTTCGGTCAATCTCGTCCGTGCGGTCGAGGGCTCGCTCACGCGACTCGCCGTCGATCACATCGACGTGCTCTACCTCGACGCCACGTTCGACCGGACGAGCAATCTCGAAGACGTGCTCGCGACCGTCGAATGGATGCGCGACGCCGGCAAGATCGGCTCCGTCGGAGCTTTCGGTTTCGCCCCCGAGCGTCTGGTCGAGTCCCGCATCCTCGCGTCGGCGGGGTATCCGCGGATCGAAGTGCTCGACGAGCCGTACAACCTCCTGCGCCGCCAGCCGTTCGAAGGCGACCTGCGGCTCGTCGCGGGCGCTCAGAGCCTCGCGGTGACGCCCTCGCACGCTCTGGAGCACGGCTTCCTCTCCGGGCGGCACCGCAACAAGGCCCTCACCTCTCAAGGTGTCCGCGGGGAGCAGCTGCGCGGGCACCTGAATCGTCGGGGAATACGCATCCTTCGCGCGCTCGATCAGGTGGCGACCGAGGTCGAGGCCCCCGTGGCCGCAGTGTCCATCGCCTGGCTGCTCGCCCAGCGCACGATCGCGGCCCCCATCGTCAACGCCTTCGCGGTGCAGCATGTCGATGAGCTCGTCCAGGGGGCGGGAGTCACTCTCTCCCGTGCGCAGGTCTCCGAGCTGACACGCGCCGGAGAATGAGCCCTCCGACACTCTGATCGGGTCGTGACGTAGGGTGGGAGGACGCCCCGGCGGAAGCCGCGACGAAGCGAGCAGGTTGTGACGCACTACATTTATCTGGTCAGACACGGTGAACATCAGGACGCCGAACACGGCCTCACGGACGGTCCGCTCTCCCCGCGGGGACAGCGGCAGGCGGAGTTGATCGCCGACAGGCTCTCCGGGCTCCCGCTCGACGCTGTCTGGCACTCGCCGCTCCTTCGGGCGGCCGAGACGGCGCGCGCGATCGCGGGTCGTCTTCCCGCCGTGGTGCCGCAGCCGTCCTCACTGCTCTTCGACTGTGTGCCGACCGGGATGACCGAGGAGACGCCGGGCGTCTTCGAGCCCTTCTTCGGGGCCATCACGGACGCGGAGATCGAGGCGGGTCGCGCCCAGATGGACGATGCGGTCGGGGAGTACCTGGTCCGCAAGACGGGCGAGGTGCATGAGGTCCTGATCACGCACAACTTCGTGATCTCGTGGTTCGTCCGCGAAGTCCTCGGCGCGCCGGCGTGGCGATGGATGACCCTGAACCAGGCCCATTGCGGTCTGTCGGTCATCGCCCAGAAGCAGGGACGTCCGTGGACGCTGCTCACGCACAACGACCTGAGTCATCTGCCGGTCGAGCTCAGGACCGGTGTGCCCGACGCCCTTCCCGTCTGAGCGGAAACGCAAGTCTGTCGCCGTCGAGCGTCGACCCGATCAGGGTTTGACCCGTCGCCATCCGTAGGTCACCGTGGAGGGATGAGCGATTTCGCACGGGACCTGAACGAGTGGGTCGAACGACAGGCCAGCCTGACAGCCGAGGAGGAGGTTCTGGCGGCGTACTCCGCCGCGAACCCTGCGCCCGAGGGCGAAGAGTGGTTCATCTCGGGGCAGAGCACTGAGGGTGGAGAGATCGCATACACGTTCGACTCGCGACCCGTCGCCTCGAGCTAGAGAGTTTTCCGATACCAGCGCGTCGCGTTGGGATTGTCGTTGTAGGCCGGGATCTGCTCGTATCCGTTGCGCGCGTACAGCGCGCCGGCAGCCGTGAGCGAGTGGTGGGTGTCGAGCACGAGCTCAGTCGCACTCCACTGCCGGGCGTGACGCTCGAGCTCTTCCATGATCGCGCGGCCCCATCCTCGGCCGCGGGTCTCCGGGCGGAGGAAGAGATGCTTGATCTCGTACCGGATTCCCGAGGGTCCGTCCGCCAGCCGTCTGATCCCACCGCATCCCACGACGCCGCCTTCCGGACCGGCAAGGAGGAAGACGCCCTGCGGCGGGAGGAATGCATCCTCGCTCGGGAAGACGGGCGAGTAGGTCCCGCCCGGGAACTCGGCCGCACGCAGCGCGAAATACTCGGTGAGGATCGCATGAGACTCGGTGTCTTCGGGGGACGCCTGACGGAACTCGACCATGGCATCAACGCTACCGCCGCCGCGCCGAGTCGCCGCCCGGGTCCGCGGGCCACGCTCCGTAGACTGAGACCATGACCACCCAGGTAGCACTCGTCGGCGGCACCGGCAAGCTCGGAACGATCATCCACTCGGTGATCGACGACCTCGACGGCTACGAAGTGAGCAGCGTCATCACGTCTGCGAGCGGGCTCGATGCTCTGGACGGCGCGGACCTGATCATCGATGCATCGACGCCGCAGGTCACCGTCGAGGTCGTCCGAGCCGCTGCCGAGCGGGGGATCAACGTCCTCATCGGTACGTCCGGCTGGTCTGCCGAGAGGATCGCTCTGGTCCGCCCCCTCGTGGATGCTGCGGGTACCGGCGCCGTGTTCATCCCGAACTTCTCCCTGGGGTCGGTGGTCGGTTCTGCGCTTGCCGCAGTAGCTGCCCCGTTCTTCGCGTCCGCCGAGATCGTCGAAGCTCATCGCGACACCAAGGTGGATTCGCCCAGTGGCACCGCCGTGCGCACGGCCGAGATGATCGCCGCGGCGCGCGCGGATCAGGGGCCGGTGAGCGCACCGCACGCGGATCAGCGGGCACGCGGGCAGCAGGTGGGGACGGTCCCCGTGCACTCGCTGCGACGACCGGGTGTCATCGCGCGGCAGGACGTCATCTTCTCCGGCCCTGGTGAATCCCTCACCTTCACGCACGACACCGTCGAGCCGGCACTCGCCTACGCACCCGGAATCCGCCTCGCCGTGCCGTTCGCGCTCTCCGCGCAGGGCGTGATCGTCGGTCTTGAGAACGTGATCGACCTCGGCCTCCAGCCCAGCGCATGACGTCACGTATCGGCGTCGTGGTCATGGGGCTCTGCCTCCTGCTCTACATCGGCCTCGTCGGACAGCGCGCCGTCGCCCTCCTCGTGACCGGCGAGCCGATCGCCATCGTGATGGGCGTGGCACTGATCGCGATGCCGCTGATCGGAGCGTGGGCACTCGTCCGCGAGATCCAGTTCGGATTCGGTGCCGATCGTCTGGGGCGGCAGCTGGACGAGGAGGGCGGGATGCCGGTCGCCGAGACCGAGCTCACCAGCGCCGGACGCATCGCTCGTGCGGACGCCGAACCGCTCGTCACGCGCTATTCCGACGCCGTGGCGGCGCAGCCCGATTCCTGGCGCGAGCACTACCGACTCGGAGTCGTTCAGGATGCGGCGGGGCGTCGCCGCGATGCACGCGCCAGTATTCGTGAGGCGATCCGTGTCGAGAAGGCCGGGCGCACGACTCCCTGAGTCCGAGCCGGCCGCGTGCGCTCAGGCGAGCGTCGCCTCCAGCGTGATCTCGATCCCGGCCAGCGCCTGTGAGACCGGGCAGCCGGTCTTCGCGCCGTTCGCCAACTCCTGGAACGCGGCAGGCGTCAGGCCGGGGACGACGGCGTTGACATTCAGGTGGCTGCCGGTGATCCCGGTGCCCGGTTTGAAGGTCACGGACGCGCTGGTGTTGACCCGCTCCGGGGGAGTGCCGTTCTCGGCGAGGGCGTGCGAGAGCGCCATGCTGAAGCACGAGGCGTGCGCTGCGGCGATGAGCTCTTCCGGCGTCGTGACGGTATCGGATCCCTCACTCCGCGCCTTCCAGGAGATCGGGAAGGTGCCGAGCTGGGAAGACGAGAATGCGACGGTGCCCGAGCCCTCCATGAGGGATCCGGTCCAGGTGGTGGCAGCTTCGCTTGTGACGGTCATGGTTCCTCCAGGATCGGGCGGCGTGTCCCGTCAGCCTAGCGAGCCAGCACCGAGGGCGGAACAGCAGTGCTCAGACAGGGCGCGCAGCCCGTCCGGTGACGCCGATCCGCTGGAGGACCAGGTAGATCTGGCAGCCGAGGCAGAACCCGATCGCGGCGTTGAGGAATGCCGCGACGAATGCCGCCGCCGCAGCGATCGGTAGTGCCAGAGGAACGCCGACGAGATGCAGGATCAGGCCGATGCTGACGACGAGCAGTCCCACTCCCTGGGCGAATCGCGGGGGTCGGGGATCCTCGAGATCGGTGGGAGGAGACAGACGCGGACGCACGAGACGACGGAAGAGCACAGCCCACGGAGAGGTGACGGGGGAGAGAACGCCCCAGAGGAACAAGCCCGCGATGACGAGCAGCGCGATGAAGCCGGGATCGACCGCGCGTTCGGCGAAAGTCGTGGAGCTGATGAGCCACGCAGACGCGGATTCACCCGGAGCCGTCGAGATCCCGATGAGGGACAGCACGAGCGCGACGGCCAGCAGGATCGAGGTGATCGAGGCAGTGAAGCGAGGACCGCGTGGGTCGATACCTGTGGGAGAGGTCATGGGGGGCTCCTGGGTCTCTCGGGGCGGGTCAGACGCCAGCGAGCGCTTCGGTGAGGGCATGTCTCTGGGGAACACCGTTGAACCGCGCACGCACCGTTCCGGTGTCGTCGACGAGGAAGGTCGTCGGCGTCTGCAGCACCCGGTAGCGTGCCGAGAGCTCGGGGCGGTGGGTGAGATCCAGTTCCACATGGGAGAGATCGTCGTGCTCATCCGCGATCGCTCGGAGCATCCGTCGGACCTGCGGGCACCGCGCGCAGACCTCGGTGCTGAACTGCACGAGCGTGGCGCGCGAACCGCGCTCGGCGGGGTCGAGGTCCGTGGTGGTCACGGTGACCGCGCCAGCGTCGCGGCGGTGTCCCTCCCGGCGACGCATGACGATGCCGGCGACCGCGGTGAGGATCACCAGGGCGGCGACGAGTGCCAGCGCGACGGGAAGGGTCATGGATCGAGAATACGGCGCGTCGCCGGGTTCGGGGCCGATGTGACGGAGCATGACGCGAGGGTCCCGCTCGCCCCGACAAGCCGCTCGGAAAGGTATCGTGGCAGTCATGAGCGCAGCCGTCCCGACGCCGTACGAAGATCTGCTCCGAGATGTGCTCGAGAACGGCACCCGCAAGTCGGATCGCACCGGGACGGGCACCACCAGCGTCTTCGGACGCCAGATTCGTTTCGATCTCTCGCAGGGCTTCCCGCTCATCACGACCAAGCGCGTCCACTTCAAGTCGATCGCCTACGAACTCCTGTGGTTCCTCCGCGGCGACTCCAATGTCTCCTGGCTCCGGGAGAACGGCGTGACGATCTGGGACGAGTGGGCGGATGCCGAGGGTGATCTGGGCCCCGTCTACGGAGTCCAGTGGCGATCCTGGCCGACACCAGACGGCGGACACATCGACCAGCTCGCAGAGGTCCTCCAGCAGATCACGGCGTCGCCGGACTCGCGTCGCCTGATCGTGTCCGCGTGGAATCCCGCCGACATCCCCGACATGGCGCTGGCCCCGTGCCACGCGCTGTTCCAGTTCTATGTGGCAGACGGCAAGCTCTCGTGTCAGCTCTACCAGCGCAGTGCCGATCTCTTCCTCGGTGTTCCGTTCAACATCGCCTCCTACGCCCTGCTGACGATGATGATCGCGGAGCAGGTGGGGTTGGAGCCGGGGGACTTCGTGTGGACCGGTGGTGACTGCCACATCTACGACAACCACCTCGAACAGGTCTCAGAACAGCTCACTCGGGATGCCTTCGCGTATCCGACCCTGAGCTTCGCGCGCACACCCGCATCCCTGTTCGACTACGAGTACGACGACTTCGTCGTGAACGATTACCAGCACCACCCGGCGATCAGGGCGGCGGTGGCGGTATGACCTGGGTCGGGCTCATCTGGGCCGAGGCGGCGGGCGGTGTCATCGGCGCCGAGGGTGGCATGCCCTGGCATGTCCCCGAGGATCTGTCCCATTTCAAAGACGTGACGATGGGCGCGCCGGTCGTGATGGGGAGGAAGACCTGGGACTCCCTCCCGGAGCGCTTCCGACCTCTTCCCGGCCGCGAGAACGTCGTCATCACACGTCAGCAGGACTGGTCCGCCGACGGTGCTCGTCGCGCGGCGAACGTCCACGAGGCGGTCCGTGGACTGGAGCGCGTGTGGATCATCGGTGGTGCCGAGATCTTCACGCAGGTGATCGGCGATGCGGATCGACTCGAGGTCACCGAACTCGACCTCTCCGTCGACGGGGACGCGTTCGCGCCGTCGAAGACAGGCTGGCGTCTGGTCGACGAGGGTGAGTGGAAGACCTCGACCTCCGGTACCCGCTATCGCTTCCTGGGATACGAGCGCTGATGCCCACCGCACTGATCACCGGAGCGAGCGCGGGACTCGGCGAGGAGTTCGCCAGGCAGCTCGCCCGTCGGAGCGCGGACCTGATCCTGGTCGCTCGGTCGGCGGAGAAGCTCGAGTCACTCGCGAGCGAACTGCGCATGACACACGGCGTGGCCGTCGAAGTACTCCCAGCCGATCTGACGGCCGAAGGCGACGTGGCGCTTGTCGCCGCACGCCTCGGCGACGCGTCCGATCCCGTCGATCTGCTCATCAACAACGCGGGCTTCGGGTTGCCGCTGCGCTTCGACTCGAACGATGTCGAGGACGAGGTCCAGCACCTGCGGATCCACGTCGAGGCCCCCCTGCGCCTCATCCACGCGGCGCTGCAGACGATGCGCGGACGTGGTGGGCGCATCATCAACGTCGCGTCCGTCGCGGCTTTCATCCCCCGATCGACATACGCGGCGAGCAAGCGGTGGCTGGTCAGCTTCAGCCAGTGGGCGAATGCCGAGTACGCGAAGGATCGTGTCTCGGTCACCGCGCTGTGCCCGGGCTTCACCCATACGGACTTCCACGAGCGCATGGGACTTCCGCCGGGGGAGGAGGGGATCTCTCGCTGGATGTGGTTGGACGCGCGAGCGGTCGTGAAGACGGCGCTGAGGGATGCGTCGCTGTCGAAGTCCGTATCCGTACCGTCCTGGCGCTACCGGACTCTCGTCGCGCTGTCCCGCGTGGTTCCCTCGTCTCTCCTCGCACGCGCCGGGCGTCGGGGCCGCATGTGAGCGCGCCCTCGATCCCGACCACGACTGCGTGAGCGATCGCGCGAAACCGATACGCTGAGAGAATGACGCACACGGGCAACCCTTTCGGACAGGTTCTCGTCGCGCTCGTCACTCCGATGACGGCCGACGGCGAAGTCGATTGGCCCGCCGTCGAGAAGCACATGGATCGCGTCATCTCCGACGGTGCCGACGGCATCGTCGTGACGGGGACGACCGGTGAGACCTCCACCCTGACCGACGCCGAGAAGCTGCGTCTGGTCGAGGTCGGCAAGGACGTCGCCGCCGGACGCGCCAAGATCATCACGGGCGGTGGCTCGAACGAGACCGCGCACGCGATCGAGCTCTACAAGGCGAGCGAGAAGGCCGGCGCTGACGGCATCATGATCGTCACGCCCTATTACAACAAGCCGACGCAGGCGGGAATCCTCACGCACTTCCGTCTGGTGGCGGATGCCACGGATCTTCCCGTCATCCTCTACGACATCCCCGGCCGCACCGGGGTGCCGATCAAATACGAGACGATTCTGAGGGTCGCCAAGCACCCCAACATCCTCGCGGTGAAGGACGCAAAGGGCGACTTCTCCGAGGTGAGCCGCGTCCTGAACCAGACCGACCTGCTCTATTTCTCCGGTGACGATGCGAACGTGCTGCCGCACCTCGCGATCGGTGCTGCCGGCCTCATCGGCGTGACGGCCAACATCACGTCCGCGCCGTATCGCACCCTCGTCGATGCGGTGAATCGCGGCGACCTGGCCGCAGCCACGGCAGAGCACCAGCGGCTCGAGCCGCTCGTCCGCGCCGTCATGACGCACGTGCCCGGAACAGTCGCCGCCAAATACATCCTGCACGGACTCGGCCGCATCTCGAGTCCGCGTGTCCGGCTTCCCCTCGTGGGGCCGGAGGAGTGGGAAGCATCGATCATCGAGGACGAGCTGGCGCTCGTGTCCGGTGTGCCCGGTGCCGACTTCTCCAACTTCCGCCCGGACCGCAACGCGGCCGCGGGCGGTGCTCTGCCGAAGGTGCACGGCACGACGCGCTGAGGCGCGTCTCACGAACAACACGGACACAATGGTGTCCGACTGAGGAGACACCATGTCCATCCCACTCGCTGAGCCCGCTCCTCTCGCCGAAGGCACCCTGCGCGTCACGCCGCTCGGTGGCCTCGGCGAGATCGGTCGCAACATGACGACCTTCGAGTACGACGGCAAGATCCTGATCATCGACTGCGGCGTTCTGTTCCCCGAGGAGCACCAGCCCGGCGTCGATCTGATCCTTCCGGATTTCGAACCGCTCCGCGATCGTCTGGATGACATCGTCGGCATCGTGCTCACGCACGGTCATGAGGATCACATCGGCGCGGTCCCGTACCTCCTGCGCCTGAAGAGCGACATCCCGATCATCGGCTCCGGCCTCACGCTCGCTCTCATCGAGGCGAAGCTGAAGGAGCACCGCATCAAGCCCTTCACGCTCACGGTGAAGGAGGGCGAGCGCGAGCAGGTCGGTCCGTTCGACCTCGAGTTCGTGGCGGTGAACCACTCCATCCCGGACGCGCTCGCGATCGCCGTACGCACACCTGCGGGACTCGTCCTCGCCACCGGCGACTTCAAGATGGACCAGCTGCCCCTGGACGGCCGCCTCACCGACCTCCGTGCGTTCGCGCGGCTCGGCGAAGAGGGCGTTGACCTTTTCATGGTCGACTCCACGAACGCCGACGTCCCCGGCTTCACACCACTGGAGCGTTCGATCGGCCCGGTGCTCGACCAGGTGATCGCGAAGGCCCCGCGACGCGTGATCGTGGCCAGCTTCTCCAGCCACATCCACCGTGTGCAGCAGGTGCTCGACGCGGCGCACGCACACGGGCGACGCGTCGCGATGCTCGGTCGCAGCATGGTCCGCAACATGACGATCGCCGAGGACCTCGGCTACCTCAAGGTGCCGGAGAACGTCCTCATCGACTACAAGAAGGCGCGTGACCTTCCCGAGGACAAGATCGTCTACATGTCCACCGGTTCGCAGGGCGAGCCGATGGCGGTACTCAGCCGGATGGCGAACCTCGACCACGCGATCGAGCCGGGGGAGGGCGACACCGTGATCCTCGCCTCGAGCCTCATCCCGGGCAACGAGAACGCGGTGTACCGCGTGATCGACGGTCTGACGCGCTTGGGCGCCAACGTCGTGCACAAGGCGAACGCCCGGGTCCATGTCTCCGGCCACGCCGCGGCGGGTGAGCTGCTCTACTGCTACAACATCGTCCAGCCGCGCAACGTGGTCCCCATCCACGGTGAGTCGCGTCACCTGTTCGCGAACGCCAAGATCGCGCAGGATTCCGGCGTTCCCGAGGAACGGACGTTCATCGTTGCGAACGGCACCGTGATCGATCTGCACGATGGTCACGCGCGGGTCGCGGGCCAAATCGACATCGGTTTCGTCTACGTCGACGGTTCGACCGTGGGCGAGATCACCGACGCTGATCTCAAGGATCGCCGCATCCTGGGCGAAGAGGGCTTCATCTCGGTCATCGTGGTCGTGGACGCCGCAACCGGGCGGATTGTCTCCGGCCCGGAGATCCACGCGCGCGGTGTCGCGGAGGACGACTCGGTCTTCGACGACGTGAAGCCGAAGATCGTCGCCGCCCTGCGAGAGGCTGCTCAGAACGGTGTCCGGGACAGCCGCTCGCTGTCCCAGATCGTCCGGCGCACGATCGGCCGGTGGGTGAACCAGAAGCTGCGTCGCCGTCCGATGATCGTCCCGCTCGTCATCGAGGCCTGAGCCGCTCCGACTCACGGCTCCCGGACACGCCCGTGTAACACCGGGTGTCTATGCTCGGTGCATGTCGGACACGTACCGGATCCGGGCCGCATCGCAGGCGGACGGAAGCTTCCTCTGCGACATGGTCGTGGAGGCGGCGAACTGGCGAGCGAGCGGTTTCCGGCCGCGTCATGATGTCCTTGCGTCCGAGGAGCATCGCCGCTACGTCACCGGGTGGATGCGCTCCTCGGACTCCGGCGTCATCGCCGTCGACGAGCTCGATCAGCCGATCGGTGCGTCCTGGTACCGGCTTCTGCCGCGCAGTGATCCCGGGTTCGGCTACGTGGGAACATCCGTTCCCGAGCTGATCATCGGGGTGCGGCCCATCTGGCGTGCGCACGGAGTCGGTCGCGCGCTCCTGCACGCCGTCGTCGCGCGTGCGAGAGAACAGGGCTATGCGCGCCTGAGCCTCAGCGTGGAGCGGGACAACTTCGCGCGGACGCTGTACCGCTCCGAGGGGTTCGCGGTCACCCAGCGAGGCCTCCTCCGCGACACCATGGTGCGTCGCGTCGGCTGACTATCGGACAACCGCCGTGCGGGGTGGGATTCGTGCCGCTCCGCGTCGACATAGTGCCTGTTTTCGTCGTGAAAGCCGGTGTTGACCGCGTCACTGCGCGGGTTCGTCAGATGCTCGTCGTAACGTGAGTGCATGGCCAGGAGCACCACGAAGTCCACGCGCGCGTCACGGGACGCTACGCCGCGCCCCAAGCGGCAGGCGGCTGTGAAGACTCAGCCTGCGCCCAAGAAGTACGTCGACGAGGCCGACAGGCCCCCTGCCGCGGTCCGGGCGTGGGTGGGGCTGGCTCATGGCGTCGGCGGTCTTTTCCGCGCCTTCGGTCCTGAGACCCTTGCGAAGGAAGATCGTCGCGATGGCTTCCCCTTCCTCATCGTGCTCCTCGCGATCGCGGGAGTCATCAACGAGTGGTTCTTCATCGGCAACGAGGTCGCAGCGAATATCAGCGCCTACTCTGTCGGGCTTCTCGTCGGCCGCGTCGCATTCGTATTGCCGGTGCTTCTCCTGATCCTCGCAGGGTGGCTTTTCCGTCACCCGGCCTCGGTGCATGACAATGGACGCATCGGCTTTGGCGTAGGCCTGCTTCTGATCTCGCTCTCCGCGTTCTGCCATGTCGCGGGTGGGCAGCCTCAGCCTCAGCCGCAGATCGCGGCCCTCGGCGATGCGGGCGGTCTCTTCGGATGGATGGTCGGCCAACCGCTGTCCTACCTGACGCCGGTCGGTGCGTACATCGTCCTGACGTTGCTCACTGCTTTGAGCATCCTCATTCTCTCCAAGACGCCTCCGAATCGCATCGGGCAGCGTCTAGGGGACCTTTACGCGTGGATGTTCGACGCCGAGCGTGTCGAGAAGCCCGCGAAGGAATCGTCAGCGGTCGTCCAGGCTGACGCGGATGGCGACGCGGATGCACTGCCCTGGTGGCGTCGGAACAAGACCGGTCGAGAAGAGGACCCGGACGGCGGGATCGGCTCGCAGGACCTCACCGAGCTGCTGACGCCCCCCGGCACCGCGTCCGCGTACGATCAGGCGGTCATCGTCGCCGATCCGCACGATGCGGCCACCGAGGTGCTCGCCGATGTCACGGCGCTCACCGAGAAGCTGTCCGAGCAGCAGTCGACGGCTCTGCTGGACGATGACTCTGCGAACACGGGGGAGCAGCCGGACCTGCCCGGTTTCGACGGGTTCGGTACCGAGACCGTCGGCGACCGCGGCCCTCAGGCTCCTGTCACGCCCTACATCCTTCCCTCGCCGCGCGTGCTCAGCGAGGGGCCGCCGTCGGTCGCGCGTTCCGAAGCCAACGATCGCGTCGTCGAGCAGATCAGCAGCGTGCTCTCGCAGTTCAAGGTCGATGCGAAAGTCACCGGTTTCTCGCGTGGCCCGACGGTCACGCAGTACGAGGTCGAGGTCGGACACGGCGTCAAGGTCGAGAAGATCACGCAACTCTCCAACAACATCGCCTATGCGGTGGCATCCAACGATGTGCGGATCCTCTCGCCCATCCCCGGCAAGAGCGCGATCGGCATCGAGATCCCGAACACCGATCGCGAGACGGTGGCACTCGGGGACGTGCTGCGGTCTCAAGCCGCGCACAAGAGCACGCATCCGCTGACGATCGGCGTCGGCAAGGATGTCGGTGGCAACTTCGTCGTGGCGAACCTCGCGAAGATGCCCCACCTGCTCGTCGCGGGTTCGACCGGATCGGGTAAGTCGAGCTTCGTCAACTCCATGATCACGAGCCTGCTCATGCGCGCGAAGCCGTCCGACGTACGAATGGTGCTCATCGACCCCAAGCGTGTCGAGCTCACGAGCTACGCCGGTGTCCCGCACCTCATCACGCCCATCATCACGAACCCCAAGAAGGCCGCAGAGGCGCTGCAGTGGGTCGTGAAAGAGATGGACATGCGCTACGACGACCTCGCGTCGTTCGGCTACCGTCACATCGACGACTTCAACCGTGCGGTCCGCGCGGGTGAGGTGGTTCTCCCGGCGGGGAGCGAACGAGTACTCAAGCCCTATCCCTATCTGCTCGTCGTCGTCGACGAGCTCGCGGACCTCATGATGGTCGCCCCGCGCGACGTCGAGGACTCGATCGTCCGGATCACACAGCTCGCCCGTGCGTCCGGAATCCACCTCGTGCTGGCGACCCAGCGCCCGAGCGTCGACGTGGTCACCGGCCTGATCAAGGCCAACGTGCCGTCGCGGCTGGCCTTCGCGGTCACGAGCGTCACGGACAGCCGCGTCATCCTGGATTCTCCCGGCGCCGACAAGCTGATCGGACAGGGAGACGCTCTCTTCTCGCCGATGGGTTCCTCGAAGCCGTTCCGCCTCCAGGGTGCGTGGGTCCAGGAGACTGAGATCGACGCGGTCGTCAAGCACGTCACAGCGCAGGCCAGGCCCGAGTACCGCCCAGACGTGCAAGAGGCCGTCGAAGGCAAGAAGAAGGACATTGACGCCGATATCGGCGACGACCTCGAGGTCCTGCTGGCTGCTGCGGAGCTCGTGGTGTCGACGCAGTTCGGGTCTACCTCCATGCTTCAGCGCAAGTTGCGAGTCGGTTTCGCGAAGGCGGGCCGTCTGATGGACCTGCTGGAATCCCGCGAGATCGTGGGCCCGTCCGAAGGGTCGAAGGCCCGCGACGTGCTCGTGACCGCCGAACAGCTGCCCGGTGTCATGGCGCGTCTCCGCGGAGACGATGCTCCGAGCACACCGCCCGCGCCGGCCGCGCCGCGACCGCCCGCTGCCGACCCTGTCGACGCGCAGTTCGACGGACTGCCCATCGTCGAGTCCGAGGGCGACGAAGACGCCTGGGGCCTGACAGGACGAGACTGAGACCATGATGACCGTTCCCCGCCAGCTTCCGAATGCGATCACGATCGTCCGCATCTTCTGCGCTCCGGTGGTGCTGTGGATGCTGCTCGTCGGCGGAGCCGACGGGCCCCTGCGCTGGTGGGCCGCCATCCTCTTCATCGTGGCGATCGCGACGGACGGCCTGGACGGCTACCTCGCGCGTCGCCATGAGATCGTCACGGATCTCGGCAAGCTGCTCGATCCCATAGCGGACAAGGCGCTCACGGGAGTCGCGTTCATCGGGCTGTCGATCCTCGCCGAGCTACCGTGGTGGATCACGATCGTCGTTTTGGTCCGAGAGGTCGGGATCACCGTGCATCGGCTGATCGTGGCCAGTTCCCACGTGGTCGCCGCGGCCTGGATGGGCAAGCTGAAGACGGTCGCGCAGGCGGTGGCTCTCTCGCTCGCTCTCCTTCCCCTCGCGGGTGTCGTCGGCGACTGGATCGTTCCCGTGAACGTCGTGGCGATGACCATCGCGGTGGTCCTCACGATCGCGAGCGGCATCGACTACATCGCTGCTGAAGTCAGAGGGTCGCGCAGGGCGCGGCGCGCGGAGTGACCGACGCAGAGTCGCTGGTCGCCCTCCTCGCTCAGCGAGGATGGACTCTCGCCGTCGCGGAATCGTTGACCGGGGGAGCCCTCGCCTCCTCGATAGTCTCGGTTCCCGGCGCGTCCGCCGTCTTCCTCGGTGGTGTGGTCGCGTACGCGACGCCTGTGAAGCACACGCTCCTCGGCGTGGACGCGACACTCCTCGCCGAGCACGGCGCCGTGCACCCGCAGGTCGCTGCCGAGATGGCCGAGGGGGTGCGTGTCGCCGTCGGCGTACAGGGTGTCCCGGCGTCGGTCGGAATTTCCACCACGGGCATCGCCGGACCGGAGTCGCCGGACGGTCAGCCGGTCGGGACTGTGCACATCGGAATCGTGACTCCGTTCGGGAGGCGAACCTCCCATCACGTCTTCACGGGCGACCGTGCAGCGATACGCGCAGCCACGGTGCGCGCGGCTCTCGCGGAGACATGTCACGCAGTGAGCGGCGCACCGCGGGAATAGCCGCCCCGTGGGCGCGGTTACATCCGATGTGCTCACATCCATCGCACAGTATGTAACGGTAGATTCTGGGATATCCAATCGGGTTAGACTGGCTGTCCTTTCGGAGTTCGCTTCGAGAAAAGGCAAGGAGAGGGGGTTCCGATGATTCTCGTACGTCAGGAAATCGGCGATGTGCTGAGGGACTTCCGCCTGCGCAAGGGGCGTACTCTCCGCCAGGTCGCGAGCAAAGCGTCCGTGGCGCTGGGATACCTCAGCGAGGTCGAGCGGGGTCAGAAAGAGGCGTCGAGTGAGATTCTCGCCTCCGTGGCCGAAGCGCTCGATGTTCCCATCTCGACGATCATGCGCGAGGTCGGTGACCGCATCTCGGTTCTCGAGGGTATTCAGGTGTTCCCCGACGTCGTTCCCGACGATCTCGTGGCGGCCATCGAGCCCGAGCTCTCCCTTCACTGAGTCGACGTCGTCCTGTGCGTCGCAGTGAGTTCCTCCGTGCCGTCGACGACGAGTTCGGTGCACGAGGGACGTTCCTCGTAGCCGACCTTGTTCTGGATGCCATCGGAGGACGTACGCCGCAAACAGCCCTCGCCGACGGTGTGCCGCCCAGGGATATCTGGTTGGCCCTGTGTGCCGAGATGGAGGTTCCCGAGAACCGTCGTCACGGCGCCGGGCGCCTCGAGCCGCGTAAGCGCTGATCCCCGCGCCCGTCTCGGCGTGTCGTCGAAGATCTGTTCGAATGGCGCGTATCGTTCTGCACAGACGGTTTCGATGACTTGTCTGTCCACGTTTTCGCTGAGTATCCGATGCAATGTCGGGGGTTCGTCGTAGCGTGAAGACATGGCCATCGAGCCATACGCCTTGTCGGAGAGTGTGATCCCAACCGGGACGACCGCGACAGCCTACAGGCGGCACCACGCGAGCAGAAGGAGCATTCCATGCCATCACCCGCCGACCGCGAGAAGTCCCTCGAGACCGCCCTCGCCCAGATCGACCGTCAGTTCGGCAAGGGCTCGGTGATGCGACTGGGAAGCGACGAGCGCGCCCCCGTCGAGGTCATCTCCACCGGATCCATCGCTCTCGACAGCGCTCTCGGCGTCGGCGGTCTGCCGCGCGGACGCATCGTCGAGATCTACGGTCCGGAGTCCTCGGGTAAGACCACTCTCACCCTCCACGCGATCGCCAACGCACAGCGTGCGGGCGGCATCGCCGCCTTCGTCGATGCTGAGCACGCCCTCGACCCCGACTACGCCGCGAAGCTCGGTGTCGACATCGACGCTCTTCTGGTGTCGCAGCCCGACACCGGTGAGCAGGCACTGGAAATCGCCGACATGCTCGTGCGTTCGGGTGCCATCGATCTGATCGTCATCGACTCCGTCGCGGCGCTCGTGCCCCGCGCCGAGATCGAGGGTGAGATGGGTGACTCCCACGTGGGGCTGCAGGCCCGACTCATGTCGCAGGCGCTGCGTAAGCTCACCGGTGGCCTCAACCAGACGAACACCACGATGATCTTCATCAACCAGCTGCGCGAAAAGATCGGTGTCTTCTTCGGGTCACCGGAGACCACCGCCGGTGGTAAGGCTCTCAAGTTCTACGCGTCTGTCCGCCTCGACATCCGTCGTATCGAGACACTCAAGGACGGCACGGATGCGGTGGGTAACCGCACGCGCGTCAAGGTCGTCAAGAACAAGATGGCACCACCGTTCAAGCAGGCTGAGTTCGACATCCTCTACGGCGTCGGAATCTCGCGCGAAGGAAGCCTGATCGACTTCGGCGTCGAGCACGGCATCGTCAAGAAGTCCGGAGCCTGGTACACCTACGACGGTGATCAGCTCGGGCAGGGTAAAGAGAACGCTCGGAACTTCCTGCTCAAGAATCCTGACATCGCGCTGTCGATCGAGGCGCAGATCAAGCAGAAGCTCGGAATCGGTGCGCCGGCCGCGGACGCCACCGCTGAGGACGAGCTCGCGCAGCGGCGTCCGGCTTGAGCGTGACGGGCGACAAAGGGGGCGAGACCGGGGCTGAGAAGCCCGGGCTCGCCCCCGTCATCCCCCTTTTCGGTGGTCGGGCGCCATCGAAGGGGAAACTGAGGCCCGGGACTGCGGGCGAGAGGGGCATCCCCGACGATCCGGAGCCATCGTCCGGCGACTCCTCCGGCGACGATGCGTGGGGGACGTGGACCTACCACGACACCGAGCCATCTGAGGGAACGCCGAGCGATCGACACCCCGCTCACGGCGGTGCCTCGAAGCCGGCGGAACAACGTCGATCTCCCCGATTGCGAGCGCTGATTCCACACACGCCGGAGAGCGCCGAAGGTACACCTCTCCGAGACGAGCCACCCGTCGCAGACGCATTCTCCGCTGAGGACGATTCAGAAGAGACTCGGAAGCTGCTGGAGTCTGCTGAGGCGGCTCTGGTTCGGAAGCTCCGTGCTCGGTCGCTGTCGGTGTCAGAGGCGCGCACGGTGCTGCGCTCGCACACGATCACGGGATCACAGGTCGATCTCATCATCGAGGAGTTCAGCCGTCGAGGCTATCTCGATGACCGCACGCTCGCGGGTCACCTCGTGGCGTCCGGCACGGAACGCAAAGGGATGGGGCGCGTCGCGCTCTCTCGCGCGCTCGCTCAGCGAGGCATTCCCCGAGACGTGATCGACGCGGCACTGGAAGAGCTTCCGAACGACGACGCAGAGCGCGCTCTGGACTTCGCACGCACGAAGGCGCGGGCGTTGACACGACTCGATCACGACACGGCCCTTCGTCGTCTCGTCGGACAGCTGGCTCGGCGCGGCTACGGCGGAAACGTGGCGATGACCGCCGCGAAGACGGCATTGGCCGAGGCCGGCGGCACGGGTACCACCGGTGGAGTGCGCTTCGTCGACTCGGAGTGACACCCGGCGATCCGGCGCAGGGAGCTCTCAGCGTGTACCGCTCGTAGAATGGCAAGATCATGACTATTCCGCTGAGTGAGCCGACGATCATCACGCCCTCGTCCGCTGCGACGGACGCCGACGGACGACAGCGCTCGTACGAAGTGCGCACCTTCGGGTGCCAGATGAACGTGCACGATTCCGAGCGGTTGTCCGGATCGCTGGAGAGCGCCGGATACGTCAGAGCAGCGGACGGCGCGGAAGCCGACGTGGTGATCATCAACACGTGTGCGGTCCGCGACAACGCGGCAGGCAAGCTCTACGGCACGCTCGGGCACCTCGCCTCCGTCAAACGACGCAGAGAAGGCATGCAGATCGCCGTCGGCGGGTGCCTCGCGCAGATGGACAAGGATGCGGTCCTCGACAAGGCGCCGTGGGTCGACGTCGTATTCGGCACGCACAACATGGGTTCCCTTCCGGGGCTCCTCGAGCGCGCCAAGCACAACGGCGACGCCGAACTCGAGATCCTCGAATCACTCGAGGTGTTCCCGTCCACACTGCCGACGAAGCGCGACTCCGCACACAGCGGATGGGTCTCCATCTCGGTCGGCTGCAACAACACGTGCACCTTCTGCATCGTCCCGAGCCTGCGCGGCAAAGAGAAGGACCGTCGCCCCGGGGACATCCTGAATGAGATCCGCCTTCTCGTCGAAGACGGTGCGATCGAAGTCACGCTGCTGGGACAGAACGTCAACTCCTACGGAGTGGAGTTCGGTGATCGTCAGGCGTTCAGCAAGCTGCTGCGCGCCGCAGGCGAGATCCCCGGCCTCGAGCGCATCCGCTTCACCAGCCCTCACCCGGCCGCCTTCACGGACGACGTGATCGAGGCCATGGCTGAGACCCCCGCCGTGATGCCGCAGCTGCACATGCCGTTGCAGTCCGGCAGCGATCGCATCCTGCGTGCGATGCGACGCTCCTACCGCAGTGATCGTTTCCTCGGCATCCTCGATCGCGTGCGCGATCGCATCCCGAATGCGGCGATCTCGACCGACATCATCGTCGGTTTTCCGGGCGAGACGGATGAGGACTTCGCCGAGACCATGCGCGTCGTCGAGCAGTCCCGCTTCTCCGGCGCCTTCACCTTCCAGTACTCGATCCGCGAGGGAACCCCCGCGGCGACGATGGAGGACCAGGTCCCCAAGGCGGTGGTGCAGGAACGCTACAACCGTCTGATCGCCCTGCAGGAGCGGATCTCGCTCGAGGAGAACCAGAAGCAGGTCGGCCGCGAAGTCGATGTGCTCGTGTCCATGGGCGAAGGTAAGAAGGATGCGGAGACGCACCGTCTGACCGGTCGGGCCGAGGACAACCGTCTGGTGCACTTCGAAGTGCCCCAGGGATCTCCCCTCCCGCGCCCCGGAGACGTGGTCACGGTCACGATCACCCACGGTGCGCCGTTCCATCTTCTCGCCGACGATCCGACGGGGTCCCCGCTGCGGATTCGGCGGACGAGGGGTGGGGACGCGTGGGATCGGTCGCAGGCGGAGTCCTGTGGAGTCCCGGCGGCCACGGACACCGCTGGCGGACCGCGGCCGGTGGCCCTGGGTCTTCCCACGCTGCGTGTCGGCGTGTGACGGATCAGGTGCAGGCACGCACGTCGCGGCGACTCTGGGCGATCGTCGGAGCCACGGGCACCGGCAAGAGCGATATGGCTGTGGGCCTCGCTCGGAAACTGCGAGAATCGGGCAACCCCGCAGAGATAGTCAACGCCGACGCGATGCAGCTGTACCGGGGCATGGACATCGGTACTGCCAAGCTCCCGCTCGAGGCTCGGTGCGGTGTTCCGCATCACCTCCTGGATGTCTGCGACGTGACACATGATGCCGCGGTCGCCTGGTATCAACCGCGGGCACGCGCGGCGGTGGAGGAGATCCATGCCCGCGGGGGTGATGCGATCCTGGTCGGCGGGTCGGGTCTCTACGTGTCCAGTGTGATCTTCGACTTCCGCTTTCCGCCGCGCGATGAGGGCCTGCGTGCACAGCTGGAGACGGAGCTCGACGAACACGGCACCGGAGCGCTGTTCGAGCGACTGCGCGCGGCAGACCCCGCGACGGCAGAGCGGGTCGATCCGCACAACGGTCGACGCATCGTCCGCGCACTGGAGATCATCGCCCAGGGCGCTCAGACGCACGGCGCTGCGCTGCCAGACGCCCCTCTGTTGTGGAACGCGGAAACACGCATCCTGGGTCTGCACGCGGACCGGGCGGAGCTCGTGTCCCGCCTGGACGAGCGTGTCGTCCGCATGTGGGATGAGGGCCTGCTTGACGAGGTCGCGCGTCTGGAGCAGCTCGGACTGCGCGACGGTGTCACCGCCCGCCGCGCCATCGGGTACGCGCAGGCGCTGAGTCAGCTCGAGGGGAGCCTCGCCGAGGGGGATGCGATCGCGCAGACCCAGGCGCTCACTCGTCGCTACGCTCGACGTCAGGTGTCGTGGTTCAAGCGCTATCCCGGTATCGAGTGGGTGTCCGCGGACGATACGGCGGCCCTCGTCGTCGGTGCCGAGTGAATAGCTTCCCTCGCGTTCTCGATGTCGGATGATCATGGCACCATGAGCGCATGACCACGCACTACTTCACCGCGACGAGTCTCGACGGTTTCATCGCCACGCCCGACCACTCCCTCGACTGGCTGCTGAAGCAGGAGTTCGATGAGAGCGGACCGATGGCGTACGGCGAGTTCGCCGCCACCATCGGTGCGCTCGCGATGGGCGCATCCACGTTCGAGTGGGTGATGCGCAACGATCCGGAAGGGTGGGCGTACGAGCAACCGAGTTGGGTGTTCACTCATCGCGAGCTCGCCGTGCCCGAGAGTGTTCCCGTGACACTGACCCAGGCGGACGTGCGGGACGTGCACGCTCAGATGGTCGAGGCCGCGGGGGAGAAGGACATCTGGATCGTCGGCGGCGGCGATCTCGCCGGGCAGTTCGCCGATGCGGGTCTGCTCGACGAGATCTGGGTGCAGTACGCCCCGGTCATGCTGGGTGCCGGTGCGCCATTGCTGCCGCGAATGCTCGACCTGGAACTCATCGACACGGCGCGCAACGGGAGTTTCCTCTGCGGCCGGTACCGGGTGCTCCGGGATTCGACCGCACGTGACCAGGACGAGGCGCCCCGGTGAGCTGGACGCTCAGACCGTTCGAACGAAGCGATGCGGATGAGGTCGTGGCGCTCTGGCAGGCTGCTGAGCTGACGCGACCGTGGAACGACCCCTACCTCGACATCGAGCGCAAGCTCAGCGTGCACCCGGAGCTGTTCCTGGTCGCGGTCGCTACGGCAGCGGAGGCCACAGGGGACGAGGGCGCTCGCGACTCCGGCTCCCGCGCACCGATCCTCGGCACGGTGATGGCCGGGTACGACGGACATCGTGGCTGGATCTACTATCTGGCCACCTCCCCGCAGCGGCGGGGAGAGGGGATCGGGCGTGCGCTCGTGACAGAGGCGGAGCGTCTGCTCGAGGAACGCGGGTGCCCGAAGATCCAGTTGATGATCCGCGCCGAGAACACGGCCGTCACGGAATTCTACGAATCACTGGGATACGAGAGTTTCGAGGTCTCGACCCTCGGAAAGCGGCTCATCCCCGACGTGCCGCGCGCTCTCTAGACTGGGATCATGGTCGCATTCACCAAAGGACACGGCACGGGCAACGACTTCGTCATCATCGCCGATCCGGAGGGGGAGTTCGCTCTCAGCGACGAGCAGGTGGCGGCGCTGTGCGATCGGCACTTCGGGATCGGTGCCGACGGAGTCCTCCGCGTGGTGCGCTCGGCCGCGCTGCCGGACGGAGCCGCCTCGCTCGCCGAGGAACCCGCCGCCGAATGGTTCATGGATTACCGCAATGCCGATGGGTCCGCCGCGGAGATGTGCGGGAACGGGATCCGGGTCTTCGCGCACTACCTGATGCGTTCCGGGCTGGCCGTGATCGAACCGGGAAGCACGCTTCCCATCGGCACGAGAGCCGGCGTCCGCGACGTCACACGCAGCGCGACCGGCTATCAGGTCGACCTCGGACGCTGGCGGTTGTCGGGCGAAGACCCGCTCGCCCGCGTCCACGGTCTTCCCGTCGCCCGACCGGGTCTGGGAATCGACGTCGGCAACCCCCACGTGGTCGTCGCACTGGCGTCGGAGCAGGAGCTCGCCACGCTCGAGCTGCACACGGCGCCCGAGCTCGAGCCGCGGCCGTCGGCGGGAGCCAACGTCGAGTTCGTGGTTCCCGGTGAGCCCCTGGTGCGTGACGGCATCGGTCACGTCAGCATGCGCGTTTTCGAGCGGGGAGTGGGCGAGACCCTCAGCTGCGGCACGGGCGTCGCGGCGACCGCTCTGGCGGTGCGCCACTGGGCAGGCGAGAAGGCTCCTGATCATTGGCGGGTCGAGGTGCCCGGCGGGACGCTCGGGGTGCGGATGTTCGCTGCGGAAGACGGGGAGCACGTCGCGCTCTCCGGACCTGCGCAGCTCGTGTTCCGCGGGGACGTCGACCTCGTCTGACGCGCACTTCGGTGCGTAAGCCCCGGCGGATCAGTCCAGGGCGATCGGCTCGGTGGGCGGGCTGCCGTGTCGGCGCACCTTCAGCACCCGGTACCCCTTGCCGGTCGCGGTGCGGTAGACGCTGTACCCGGGCTGGAAGGTGGCCGCGATCCAGCGTTGGAGCGAATCGGCTCCGAGATTGCGCTGCACGACGAGCCAGGCATCGCTGCGCTCGTCCAGTCGCGGGATCCACCGCTCCAGCAGGCCGTGCAGAGCGTCTTTTCCGACTCGGATCGGCGGATTGGAGCGGATGGTCCGGAACGTGAGGTCGGCGGGAACATCCTCGGGCAGTGCGGCGTTGACATTGGTGAGGCCGAGATTCTTGGCGTTGCGACGCACGAGATCCAACGCACGCTCGTTCACATCGACAGCCCAGATCGTCGCGTGAGGGGAAGCCATCGCCATCGCGAGACTGATCGGCCCCCACCCGCAGCCGAGATCCAGAAGCTGCCCGCCGGGCGGTACCGGAGGCATGTTGGCAAGCAGGACAGCGGTGCCGGCATCCAGGCGGTCAGGGCTGAAGACACCCGCTGCAGTCGTGACTTCGAGGTCACGACCGGCGAGGGTCAGACGAATGGATCGCAGACTTTCCGCACTTGCCGGGGCCGCGGTGAAGTAGTGGTCAGACCCCATGAGGTGAGCGTACCGGAGAGGTGCGGGTTAAGGTTAAGACGCCAACACAGATGGCAGAGTTCAGGGACGGATGACACAACACACAAGCGAAGAACAGGCCGCAGAGGCCCTCAACCGCGTGCTCGCGCGCGCCGAGAAGCGTTCGGAGGTTCAGGTGTTCGGCGGGGCGCAGGCCCTGCAGGACGCCTCGACGGCGGCACCCACGGATCGCGATGGCGCGCAGTGGGACCTCGAGGACAGGCACGCGCTGCGCCGAATCGTCGGGCTCTCGACCGAGCTCGAGGACGTCACCGAAGTCGAGTATCGCCAGCTTCGCCTGGAGAACGTCGTGCTCGTCGGTGTCCATCCCCAGGGCGCCCAGGAGGACGCGGAGAACTCGCTGCGTGAACTCGCGGCGCTCGCGGAGACCGCAGGTGCCGTCGTGCTCGACGCGCTGCTTCAGCGGCGTCCGCATCCGGACCCGGCGACGTATCTCGGTCGGGGCAAGGCGCAGGAGCTCAAGGACGTCGTCGCCGCGGTCGGTGCCGACACGGTCATCGCCGACACCGAGCTCGCATCGAGCCAGCGCCGCGCGCTCGAGGACGTCGTGAAGGTCAAGGTGATCGACCGTACAACCGTGATCCTCGACATCTTCAGCCAGCACGCCAAGAGCCGCGAAGGCAAGGCGCAGGTCGAACTCGCGCAGCTCGAATACCTCCTGCCGCGTCTGCGCGGATGGGGTGACTCCATGAGCCGCCAGGCGGGTGGCCAGGTCGGTGCAGGCGGCGCGGGCATGGGCTCGCGTGGTCCCGGCGAGACGAAGATCGAACTCGACCGCCGTCGCATCCGTACCCGGATGGCGCAGCTCCGACGACAGATCCGCGATTTCGGCCCGGCCCGTGAAGCCAAGCGCGCGGAGCGCAAGCGCAACACGATCCCCTCGGTCGCGATCACCGGATACACCAACGCCGGGAAGTCGAGTCTGCTGAACGCACTCACGAGCGCCGGCGTGCTCGTCGAGAACGCGCTGTTCGCGACGCTCGATGCCACGGTGCGGCGCTCGGAGACCTCCGACGGTCGCGTGTACACCTTCACGGACACCGTCGGTTTCGTCCGCAACCTCCCCCATCAGCTGGTCGAGGCTTTCCGCTCGACGCTGGAGGAGGTCGCGGACGCGGATCTCGTGCTGCACGTCGTCGACGGATCGCATCCGGATCCTGCGGGACAGCTTCAGACCGTCCGCGATGTCATGGGTGACGTCGGAGCGCGAGAGCTGCCCGAACTCGTGGTGGTCAACAAGGCGGACCTGCTCACGGACGACGATCGCCTCGTGTTGCGCGGACTCGAGCCGAATGCGCACTTCGTGTCGTCGCGTTCGGGGGAGGGCATCGACGATCTGCGTGCGGCCATCGAGGCGGCTTTGCCGATGCCGGCGGTGGAGGTTCTCGCCCTCGTTCCCTACGATCGAGGCGATCTCGTCGCAGCCGTGCACGAGACGGGGATCCTGCTGTCGACCGAGCACGGCGAGCACGGCACCGAGATCCACGCGCACGTGTCCGAACGGCTCGCCGCAGAACTCGCGCCGTTCGCCGTCACACGCTGAGCAGGACGAACGACGACCTCCTTCCCGTGTTCAGGGGAGGGGGTCGTCAGTACGCGTGGAAGCGCGCTTCCACGACCGCGGACACGACGATGTCGGCGGGCTCGTACTCCATGGACGGTGCGACGTCGGAGGCGAGCGCGCTGCCTCGCATTGCCGTCATCTGCGGCACCTGCGCGTCGCCGGCGGAGATCAGTCCGACGTCCGCGATCTCGCGCGGAGACACGGTTTCCAGGCCGAGAGCGGCCGCGTAGGCCTCGGCACGCGCGACCGCGACGGCGACCGCCTGCGTCGCGACCTCACGCTCCGTGCGCGCCCTGGTTTCCGGAGTCAGATGCCAAGCGACGCCGCCGAGCTCGATCCCATCCCAGGCGGACACCTCGGAAACCCAGATCGACAGCTCTGAGGCGTCCCCGAACGTGGCGGTGAAAGCGATGCTCGCGTGGTAGACGGGAGCAACCGTTCTGCCTTCGGTATTCCACGGACGCTCGGCACGCACTGACAGGCGTGTGCTGCTCCACTCGATGATCGAGCCGGAGCCCCGGCGTGCCACGATGCCCGATCGAACAGGCTCCGCGAGTCGTGTGACGCGTTCGACCACCTCGGAACGCTCAGGGCCGTCGACACGCACGGTGATAGGGATGGTCGCGCGTTCCGGGGCGACGCGTGTGCGGTGCTCCCCGCGGACGGTGACGGTGACTTCACTCATGCTGCGACTCTACGCCGGAGCCTCACCTGGGTCATGTTCATGGGAATGGAGATCGGTGCTCATCCGTTGTATCCTGTGATGCTCGGGCACTTCGGTGGCTGAGTTGGTAATTCCACAGAGTGACAGCGGTCCCTTCGCAAGAAGGACCACGGGGCTGATCGGTTTCGACAGCGCCTGTGAATCCACGAGAAGCGGGCCGAGGATGCAGAGTTATCTCGTAAACGCTCTCTGCAAAACAATAGTTGCCGAAACCAAGCGCAACGACTTCGCCCTCGCTGCATAAGCGAGCCCGATAGTCCGTCAGACCGTATGTGATTCCGGTACGGATCCTGGCGTCATTGAGGAATCTTGCTGTGTGATGGCGTCTGGACGTCACACGGGACTCTTCCCAGGCTGGGCTCGTCGACTTAGGTGTCTGTGACAAAGGTCGGAGCCGAGTAGAACGTCTACACAGACTGCGCCCGGAGAAGGCGTGGAGACTCAGCGTTGGACGGGGGTTCGATTCCCCCCAGCTCCACCGTGCCGCTGTCGCTAGACCAAGCCCCCGGGTTCCGCTGTCACCATCGGAGCCCGGGGGCTTCGTCGTGGCACCGGGACATCGTGCTGCGGTATGGTCTGCGCATGAATGACTACACGGGAGCCGCAGCTGGACTCGGCATCGGAATGATCATCTTCGGCATCGTGCTCTACTTCGGCACGCTTGCCCTGATGCTGTGGATCGGGTACCTGATCATGCGCACGGCGGTGAAGAACGGGATCCTTCGTGCGGATGCCGAGCGCGCGCAGATGCCGGGCGGATCGCGGCAGCATCAGGCGCCGCCGCAGCATCCCGGGTACTCGAACCCGCCCCGCTGACACCGGAAAACGCAACCCCCTGAGCTGCAGAGCACCGAGGGCCTAATGTTGGCACCACCCGACGAGAGGCGATTCGATGATCTTCAGCTATGCGATATTCCTGGTGCTCTTCCTCGGCGGCATGTGGATGGTGGGCATCGCGCATCAGCTCCCCGACTATCAGGCACTCGTCTTCGTCGGAGGGGTCCTCGCGTTCTCCGCGGCGCTCGCCTACGTCATGCGGGCGAGTGGCTCGGCGACGCGCCGGTCCAATGACCCCGTCGACGGGACTCTGCGCGCTCCCGACGGGCACTGACCGGTCCGATCACGGACGGTTGATCAGTATCAATCCCTGGCGCGTGTCGGCGAGGATCACCCATCCGTCCCCGAACAGGTAGGTCATCCCGTAACCGTCCTCATCCAGGTCCAGCGCGAAAGCAGGGTCCTCCGTGAGGTAGATGCCGTCCGGACCGCTCTCACGGAGCCATCCCTGAGCGAGGAGATACTCCTGTGCCTCCGTCGCCTCGGCGTCGTCCATCGGCGCCCACGCGTAGAGCTGGCCATGATCGGACGCCACCGTGTAGTCGGCCCAGAAACACTGGATCCCCCCGTCGATGGGGTCGGCTCCGATTCGGAACTCCTCCTCCTCGACCGTCCATCCGGCCTCGGTGAGTCCGTCGATGGTCCCTTGCGACACGATCGTCTCGCAGGTGGGCGCTTCGGCTTCCTCAGGCGGTGTCTCGGAGGCTGCGGGTTCAGGGGTGCCTTCCGGCTCCTCGGCGCTCGCGGTCGGCGTCGGATTCTCCGCGGGCTCGGCAGGGGAGGCGCACGCGGAGAGCGTGAGCACGAGGCCGAGAGAGACGGCGATCGCGAGGGGGAATCGAGAGGGCATCGGGAGATCTTCGTTCAGGCGCCGGAGGGGCGATGGAGAAGTTCGAGGAATGCGGGGTGCAGAACCCCGTTGGTGGCGAGTGTCGAGCGGTCCGAGATCGTCTCGACACCGTCGAAGGACGTCATCCGACCACCCGCTTCCCGCACGATGGGAACGGCTGCGGCGACGTCGTATTCCTTGACGTCGAACTCGGCCACCATCTCCAGGCGGCCCTCAGCGAGAAGCATGTAGGCGTAGACGTCGCCGTACGCCCGATCCCGCCACGTGCTCTCCGAGAGCGCGAGCAGCGCGGGAAGGCGACCCGCATCCGCCCACTGGGCGATGCTCTGGAAACTCACGCTCGCGTCGTCGAGTGTGCTCACGCTGGAGACCCCGAGTGCCCTTGGTCCCTCGGGCGTCGCGGTCCACGCTCCGGCACCCGGCGACGCCCACCACCGTCGGGCGAGGGCGGGCATGCTCACCACGCCGATCTGCGGGATGCCGTCGATCGCGAGTGCGATCATCGTCCCCCAGATCGGTATGCCGCGCAGGAAGTTCGCGGTGCCGTCGATCGGGTCGATGATCCACTGGCGGGAGGAATCCCCCTGTGCGCCGAACTCTTCGCCGAAGATCCCGTCGCCGGCTCGCTCGGTTGCCAGCACCGCGCGGATGGCACGCTCGGTCGCGAGATCCGCATCCGTCACGTGCGAGCTGTCGGCCTTCGTGGAGATCTCCAGATCGGCCGAGTCGAACCGCGGAAGGGACTGTGCGTCCGCGGCGTCGGCGAGGCGCAGCGCGAGCGCGAGATCGTCGGCGAGGGCTGTGTCGGTGGGGGAGACGGTCACGTGTTCAGGATACTGGGCGTGGCCGTGAACTCGGTGTCACCTCGATTTCACATGACGCGATCAGTGGTGGTAGCGTTGTCCCTCGGTCGGGGTTCCCGGCCACGCACCTCTAGCTCAATCGGCAGAGCAACTGACTCTTAATCAGTGGGTTCTCGGTTCAAGTCCGAGGGGGTGCACGGATTCGCCTCGGAGACTCTCGCCAGTCCTCGGGGCGTTTTCATTTTTCAGGCCCGGTCTCTCGGAGACCGGGCCATTCTCATCACCGCAGTCGAGAGTTCACCGAATGATCTTTCCCTCGAGATCGCGGGGACGAACGGGATGCTCGCTGAGTATGGAGATCCGGTTGAACGCGTTGATCGTGATCGCCACCCATTCGGCCGCCGCGAACGTCGACTCGCCGAGAACCGAGAGGGCGCCGGCGAGATCGGCGGAGGACTCCTCCGACAGCGGGAGCTCCGTGGCCGCTTCGGTCACCGCGAGTATCGCCCGCTCTCTCTCGTCGAAGAGGCTGCTCTCCCGCCAGGCCGGAAGCGTGTCCAGTTTCTGCGGGAGCACACCGGCCTTTCGCGCATCGCGCGAGTGCAGATCCAGACAGAAGGCGCACGCATTGATCTGCGATGCGCGCACCTTGATGAGTTCGGACTCCTGCGGCGAGATCCCTCGCTGCGCTGCGCCATCACGGACTGCGGTCGAGAGGGCCAGCGCGGCCTCCCAGGCTTCGGGCATCGTCTTGTCCACGAACGGACGCATGCGTGTCCTCCTCCGCTTGTCTTCCTCGAATCGGTAATCACTTTCTACACCGTGTCGTCGGTGTACGGGGACGGATCTACCGATCCGCCCCCGTACTGTCGAGGGCCCCGCTTGACTCTGTGCCGACCACACGGTCTTGACTTCACATGTCGGTGTTGATGATCAGGCGAGACCGACATGTGAACGCTTGTGTCATGTACCTCGAGAAAGGACCACCATGACCGCGCAGAGAGTGCGAGTCGCCATCGTCACCGGTGCCGGGAGCGCACAGGGAATCAAGTTCGCGGCGGCCCGACTGCTCGGCGCCGCCGGATGCCGCGTGGTGATCACATCGACCTCGGGTCGCATCTTCGAGCGGGTCGACGAGCTGCGCGACGCGGGTATCGACGCGCAGGGGGTGGTCGCCGATCTCACGGAGCAGGCCGGCGTCGACGCGGTCGTCGCGCGTGCATCTCAGTCCTACGGTGCCATCGACATCCTCGTCAACAACGCCGGGATGACGTCCGTGTCGGGGTCGTACTCGTCGGGCTCCGTCGACGGACTCTCCATCGACGGCTGGCATGCATCGATCGCTCGAAACCTGACCACGACGTTCCTGATGATCCGCGCCGTCACGGGATTCATGCGGGCCGCCGGCTACGGACGCATCGTCAATGTGTCGTCGGTGTCCGGCCCCGTCGGCGCCTATCCCGGCGACGTCGCGTACCACGCGGCGAAGGCGGGCATCGTCGGTTTGACGCGTGCGACGGCAATCGACACGGCAGCGGCGGGCATCACTGTGAACGCCGTCGCTCCCGGGGTGGATCGACACACTCTCCGCATCTGACCGCGAGCGGGCGATGGGCGCGGCGACACCCGTCGGACGGTCCGGCACCGCGGACGAGGTGGCGCACGCGATCGCGTTCCTCGCCGCTGAGGGGGCGTCGTACATCACCGGTCAACTCCTCACGATCGACGGAGGGAACATGATCAGCGAAGAGCGCGGTCGATGACAGAACGGGCGGAGTCGGGGGCTCCGCCCGCACAGAGCAACGCCCCGAAGACAGCGAGGTCTCCGGGGCGTTCGTGCACGAGACGGTTCAGTCCTGGGGAGTGCCGCGCTCGGCTGCGAGTCGGTCAGCCTCGGCGCTGTCGATCAGTTCGTCGTTGGCATCGGGATCGAGTGCGGTCTCGCCGTCGACCTCTGTGGTGACGATCTCCTCGTTGCTGTCGTCTTTCCGCGGAAGCGGCGGGGGGAAGGGAACTGCGGGATTCGACATGATCCTGTCCTTTCGTCGGTGGAGCCACCGTATGACGGCCCAGCCGCGCGGGCGAGCGGGTTGACGCTGAGTCCTCGGCGCGGTAGGGGCGACGGGAAAAGCGACCGAGTGCGATATATTTCCGACATGGGAAAGCTCGTTTACGACAGTGCGACGAATCCCATCGTGATCGACGATCGGACGTTGACGCATCTCAAGGTCGTGATCGCGACCAAGCTGCGCCGCCAGGAGAGTTTCACGATCTCCTGGCGACACCCCGCGGACCAGCCGTCCGGCCGCACGACGATCTGGATCCACCCGTCGATCCCGCTGCGCTTCGTGCTCGACGATCCCACTCCCATCGAGGTGAATCACCGCTGGGTCGAGGCGCTCATGCACTCGGCGAATTCCACGGGCGGACTCCAGCTCGTCGATGAGGTCTACGAGCTCCTCGCCTGATCGCGATCTTCAATACCGGTATTCCACGTAACGAACCCTCGCGTGCCGACTCTCTAGGTCTGAATGCTCGCGCATTCTTGCCATGAGGTACCAGCCCCGATCGGGCGTGCCTCACGACCGGAGAAGCTCGATTTGGGGAGTACTGCTATGCAGATGAAGAACGGACGCGCCAGCGCGCGTTCCAGAAGACCAGCCCTCGTGACCACTGCGCTGGTGATGTCCGGGCTCGTCTCGCTCGGCACGATCGGAGCTGCCAGCGCGGCCTCCGCCGCGGAGTTCGACTATCCGGGCGCGGTCGACGGCGGGTCCATCGTCGTCGCCACCGTCGACGGCACAGGATCCGTCACAGTGCAGGAGCGACTGCGTATCGACGCCGATTGGGCGGTGCCGGACGGTGCGGCGGCCGGTGAGACCTTCGGTTTCACTCTGCCGGAGGAGTTCTCGCGTTTCTCCTCGTCATTCTCGGTTCCCGCGGAGGACGATCCGACGCAGACCGTGGCTGAGTGTGTGGTCAGTTCGGATGCGGCGCCGGTAGTCACGTGCACGCTGACCGACTACGTGGACGGACGCGACAACGTGTCAGGATCGCTCTGGATGAGCGTCGTCGCGGACCAGGAGACCGATGAGCCCACCGTCTCGTTCCTGATCGACGGCGAGACGACGCCGGTGGAAATCCCCGGTGGCGGGATCGGTGTGGGTACAGCCCCCGTGCTTCCCGAGGAGTCCGAGAAGTGGGCGTGGCAGACCGATAACGGCCGCATTCACTGGCAGCTGGTGCTCAACGGCGCGGACTTCGCAGAAGCGGACACGATCACGATCGACGATGTGCTCACGCCCGCGGACGGCGACGTGAGCGAGCACCGGAACGTGGACGACGGGTTCCGCGTGTGGACCACCGACTCCGCCGATGAGGACCCGCGAGACGTGACGAACTGGGCCGGTGGGTGGAACGACGCAGGGACGAGCTTCCACATGGAGATCCCTGGTCCGATCGACCCCGATCGCTACTACTTCGTCCGATACTTCACGGTCCCCACGACGCCGATGGATGGCGCTCTGTACGCCAACGTCGCCACCGTGAACGGACTGACTCTGCAGGAGACCGAGGATTGGGAAGAGGTCGGCGGCGGCAACGGCAACGGCCAGTCGTCGGGCGACTTCGAGATCGTCAAGGCGGTCGCGGGTGAGGGTTCCGGTGACGTACCGGAGGACCTCGAGTACTCCGTCGTCTACTCGTACGGAGATCCGGTCGTGGAGCAGACGCTGGAGATCACCGCGGGCGAGCCGCAGAAGGGCCTGCGTCTGCCGGTGGGCACCGTCGTCACTCTCGAGGAGCTGACTCCTCCGGTCGTCGAGGGCATCGAGTGGGAAGAGGCGGCGTTCAGCGGAGAGGGCGTCGAGGTGCTCGGGGACGGTCGAGCGCAGCTCACGATCGGTTCCGGCGCGTCGGCCGTCGTGACGCTCACGAACACAGCCGCAGATGTGCCGACGGTGCCCGAGCCTGAGATCCCCGGGGTGACCCCGCCGACCCCGTCGGAGCCCGCGCCACCCGTGCCGGCTCCGACGGAGCCGACGCCCCCGACGGAGCCGACGCCCCCGACGGAGCCGACGCCGAATCCCGTCGAGCCGCCGATGGAGCTGCCGCTCACCGACGGATCGAACACGCTCGCGTCCACCGGCGGTGACGCTCCCGTCGCACTGCTGTGGGGCGGCGCAGCGGTGCTCTGCCTCGGTCTGGCGCTGTCGATCGCCGCAGCGTCTCGCCGACGTTCGGCGCTACCCACGGAGGACTGAGCTCCGATAAGAAGAGCCGGTGCGGATGACCATGCCTCCTCCGCACCGGCTCTTCGTCGTCCGGTAGTGCTCTTCAGAGCATGGTGGACACGGCCGTCACCGTGTCGACGTGTCGCCCCTGGAGCCCTCGTCGGCGGCGGGCGTGGTCGCGGCGGTTCCGCTCAGGCGTTCGGTCTCCAGCCGCTCGGCTTCCTCCCCGCCGATCGCCTCTCCGCGCGCCACGAGCCCGGACTGATCGGACAGGGGGATCTGCTTGAGGAAGAGCGACAGGACCAGCGCGACCAGGATGAAGGGGATCAGGTACCAGAAGACCGGCGCGAGAGCATCGGCATAGGCGGCGACGATACCGTCCCTGACCTCGTCGGGGAGGGAATTCAGGGTCGCAGGATCGATCGTCGCTGCGGCCCCGGCTGCCTCGTCCGGAGTCGCCCCGGCGTCGCCGAAGACGCCGAGGAGATTCTCGGTCAGGCGGGTGGTGAACAGGGTCCCGAACACCGCTACGCCGAGAGATGCGCCGACCTCGCGGAAGTAGTTGTTCGTGCTCGTCGCGGTTCCGATCTCCTGCGCGGGGACCGCGTTCTGCACGACCAGGACGACCACCTGCATGATCAGTCCGAGTCCTGCGCCGAAGACGAACAGGTAGACGCAGATCAGCCAGATGGGGGTGGTGGCCGCGAGCGTCGTCAGAGCCAGCATCGCGATGCCCGTGAGGATCGTTCCGACGATCGGATAGATCTTGTACTTTCCCGTCTTCGCGATCGCGAGGCCGGAGCCGATCGAGGTTCCCATGAGGCCGACCATCATCGGGATCATGAGGAGCCCGGAGGTCGCCGCGGACGTGCCGGAGGACATCTGCAGGAAGGTCGGGATGAATCCGATCGCTGCGAACATCCCCACACCGAGAACCAGGCCGATGGCCGTCGCGTTGACGAAGATCGGGTTGCGGAACAGGCTCAGGGGGATGATCGGGTCCTCCGCGCGCGCTTCGGTGAGAACGAACGCGGCGGCCGCCACGATCAGACCCGCGCCCCACAGCCAGGTGGCCAGGGAATCCCAGCCGAAGGCGGAGTCCCCGCCGAAGTCCGTGAAGAAGATCAGGCAGGTCGTGGCGATCGAGAGGAACACCACGCCCAGGATGTCGATGCGCTTCTGCGCCTTCTTCGTGGGCAGCTTCAGCGCGAAGAGCGCGATGAGGAACGCGGCGATACCGATCGGGATGTTGATGTAGAAAGCCCACTGCCAGGTGAGGTGATCCACGAAGAAGCCGCCCAGCAGGGGGCCCGCGACCGCCGAGAGGCCGAACACCGCTCCGAGCGGCCCCATGTACTTGCCGCGCTCACTGGCGGGCACGATATCGGCGATGATCGCCTGCGACAGGATCATCAGTCCGCCGCCACCCAAGCCCTGGAGTGCGCGGAAGACGACGAACATCCAGAAGTCCGTCGCGAAGGCGCATCCGATGGACGCGAGGGTGAACAGCACGATGGCGATGAGGAACAGGTTTCGTCGCCCGAGGACGTCTCCGAACTTGCCGTAGATCGGCATCACGATGGTCGTCGCGAGGAGATAGGCGGTGGTGACCCACACCTGGTGTTCGACTCCGCCGAGTTCGCCGACGATGGTCGGCATGGCGGTGGAGACGATCGTCTGATCGAGGCTTGCCAGGAACATGCCGGCGATGAGCGCGCCGAAGATGAGCCAGATTCGGCGCTTGGTCAGCAGGAACGGGGCCTCGGAGGAGGCGGTGGTCGCGGTCATGCGGTCGGCTTTCTCGGTGGGGCGAGCACATCTCGGGCGATGGAGAGTCGTCTGTTCACGTGCGTACGGATCGGGTCGAGGGAGTGGTGGTTCAGGATCTGGTCCGCAGCGAGTCGGAACAGCGCGCCGACGGTGTGCACGATGACCTCCGCGCGGAGGTCATCGTCGTCGAACCCCTCCCGCGCTGCGATCAGTCGGATGTCACGCCGTTCGTTCTCGGCCATCCGGTCGAACATGCCCTTCACGAGCCGTGGCTCCCGGTCGAAGATCGCGAACAGGACCGGTGCCTCGGAGAGTGGGTCGACCAGGTCCCACCGCGCGAACTGCAGCTCGATGAAGTCTTCGACGAGATCGCGGCCCTGATCCTGTCCCTGCGCGACGAAGGAGTCGGCGAGGGCCTCCAGGCGAGGATCCTCCCCGTCGAGCCCGAGGATCGCGCTCTCCTTCGTGTCGAAGTAGTTGAAGAACGTGCGTCGGGAGACACCGACCTCGGCGCAGAGCTGTTCGATCGTGTAGCCGGTGAATCCGTGTTCTGCGGTGAGGCGGCGCGCGGCGTCGGTCAGCTGCCGTGCCGTCTCCCGTTTGCGCAGCGCGCGCAGTGATTCTGCACTCTCATCCATAGAGTGCAATATTGCACTTCGATCCTAAGAGTGCACTGTGAGCGGCGGGGCAGAGCGTGTGCGGCGGCTCTCAGTGGCGCGTGGAGGAGAGTCGCGCGGACAGCTGGTGTGCGTGGGCGAGGAGTGTGCGTCCCAGATGCGGAAGCCGGTCCGCGTCGAAACGGAACTGCACACCGGTGAGGCTCAGCGCCCACTCCGGACGGCCGGATCTGTCGAAGACGGCGGACCCGATGCCCCAGCTCCCCTCGACGATGAGTCCGGGGTTGATCGCGTATCCCCGGGCTCTCGTGTCGGCCAGGCGGGCGCGCAACGCATCCGCCTCGTGCGAGCGCCCCCACCGGGAAGCGAGGTCCGGGGAGCGATCGAGGTACGCGTCCACATCGTGGTCGGGAAGGAAAGCGAGTATCGCCAGCCCGGCGCTCGCCACGCCGAGGGGGAAGCGCACGCCCTCACTGAGGACGAATGACCGGATGGGGAAGGCCCCCTCCTCGCGCAGGAGGCACACGGTCTCGTCTCCGCGGCGAACAGAGAGGAAGGCGCTCTCCTCGGTCGTGACCGCCAGCGACCGTACGATGTCTTTGCCGATCGCGGCGACGTCGTATCGGGAGGCCGCCACCGAGCCCATGAGGTAGAGCTCGGGACCGGCCGTCCATCGTCCACCGTCCTCGTCGCGATCGACGAGGCCCTCCGCGCGGAGCGCCGAGAGAAGTCGATGCGCCGTCGACCGGGACAGATCCGCGTCGCGCGCCAGCTCGTGAAGCGCCGCACCGGATCCGCCGCTCGCCGTGACCAGGCGGAGAAGTCGTGCCGCGCGCGCAACGGCCTGCGCACCAGGCACTGAGCGATGAGTGTCCACATAGTGGACGCTAGAGGGCAATGCGTCCACATCGCAAGTGGTGCGGTTACCTCACCGTCAACGGAGGGTGCACGCTCGGAGAGAACACCCGACCGAAGGAGTGACGGATGATCGACAAGCAGTGGAGTTCGGCGGCAGACGCCGTGGCCGACATCCCGGACGGCGCCACGCTCGCCGTCGGTGGGTTCGGTCTCTCCGGAAACCCGATCGCGCTGATCGAGGCCCTCCTCGCTCAGGGCACGCGCGACCTCAGCATCGTCAGCAACAACTGCGGTGTCGACGACTGGGGCCTCGGCGTCCTGCTCGCTGCGAAACGGATTCGCAAGATGACGTCGTCCTACGTCGGCGAGAACCGCGAGTTCGAGCGACAGTTCCTGACCGGTGAGCTCGAGCTCGAGCTCACGCCTCAGGGAACCCTGGCCGAGAAGCTGCGCGCCGGAGGGGCGGGGATCGCCGCGTTCTACACGCAGACCGGTGTCGGAACCCAGGTGGCTGAAGGGGGCCTTCCCCGACGGCACCACGCGGACGGATCCGTGGCACTCGCGTCGCCCGTGAAGGACGTCCGCTCATTCGACACCCGCGACGGCGCGCGTGACTTCGTCCTCGAGGAGGCGATCACGACGGATTTCGCACTCGTGCACGCCGCCGCCGGAGATCGGCACGGCAACCTGGTCTTCACGAAGGCCGCACGCAACTTCAACCCGCTCGCGGCGATGGCCGGCCGGATCTGCATCGCTCAGGTGGAGAAGCTGGTCGAACCAGGGGAGATCGATCCCGATCGCGTCCACCTGCCGGGTGTCTACGTGCACCGCGTCGTCGAGGTCGGCGAGGACATCGAGAAGCGCGTCGAGAGACGCACCGTCGCGACCGAGGGAGTCTGACATGGCACGCACACGCACGGAGATGGCGGCGCTCGCCGCGGCCGAGCTGACCGATGGATCGTACGTCAACCTGGGCATCGGATTGCCGACGCTCGTACCCAATCATGTTCCAGACGGAGTGTCCCTCGTCCTGCAGTCGGAGAACGGGATTCTCGGTGTCGGGCCGTATCCGAGAGAACGTGATGTCGACCCGGACCTCATCAATGCGGGCAAGGAGACGGTGACCGTGCTTCCCGGAGCCGCGTTCTTCGATTCCGCGACCAGTTTCGCGATGATCCGAGCGGGCAAGATCGACGCGGCCATCCTGGGGGCGATGCAGGTCTCCGCCTCGGGAGATCTCGCCAACTGGATGATCCCCGGGAAGATGGTGAAGGGGCCGGGCGGCGCGATGGATCTCGTGCACGGCGCCGAACGGGTCATCATCCTGATGGAGCACGTCGCGAAGGACGGCAGTGCGAAGATCGTGAACGAGTGCTCGCTGCCGTTGACCGGTAGACGCGTGGTCGATCGCATCATCACGGACCTCGCCATCATCGATGTGACCCCGGACGGCCTGGTGCTCGTGGAGACCGCGCCCGGAGTCACGGTGCAACAGGTCATCGAGGCGACCGAGCCACCCCTGACCGTCCGTGAAGATCTGGAGGAGAAGCCATGACCGAGATCGTCCTCGTCGCCGCCGCCCGCACACCCCAAGGGCGCCTGAAGGGGCAGTTGGCCGCGTTCGCCGCTCCTGAACTCGGTGCGATCGCCATTCGCGGCGCGCTGGCGCAGGCCTCGATCGATCCCGAGGCCGTCGACGCCGTGATCGTGGGCCAGGTGCTGGCAGCGGGATCCGGTCAGAATGCCGCACGCCAGGCGGCGATCGGTGCGGGCATCGGGTGGGACGTGCCGGCGCACTCGGTGAACAAGGTGTGCCTGTCCGGTCTCACGGCGATCATCGATGCCGCGCGCATGATCCGGACGGGCGATGCCAGCACGGTGGTCGCCGCAGGAATGGAGTCGATGACGCGCGCTCCGCACCTGCTGATGGGCAGTCGCGACGGGTGGACCTACGGATCCGTCGAGGTGCTCGATCATCTGGCGTACGACGGCCTCACCGACGCTTTCGACCGGGAGAGCATGGGGGCCTCCACGGAGCGCCACAACGAGCGCTACGAGTTGACGAGGGAGGCGCAGGATTCCGTCGCAGCCCTGTCGCACCAGCGCGCGGCGGCCGCCCAGGCGGCGGGGGTCTTCGATGCGGAGATCGTGTCCGTGGAGGTGCCGCAGCGGCGCGGCGAACCTGTCACGCTGTCGTCCGACGAAGGCGTGCGCCCGGACACGACTGTCGAATCTCTTGCTCGACTACGCGCGGCCTTCGCCGACGGGGGCTCCATCACTGCCGGGAACTCGTCGCAGATCTCCGATGGTGCATCGGCCGTGGTCGTGACGACCCGCGAGGAGGCCGAGCGTAGCGGGTGGCCGGTCCTCGCGGTCGTCGGAGCCAGTGGGCAGACGGCGGGACCGGACAATTCGCTTCATGCGCAGCCCGCACGGGCGATCGAGCGCGCCTGCGCGAAGCAGGGGATCGCGCCCGGTGACCTGGACATCGTCGAGATCAACGAGGCCTTCGGAGCCGTCGTCGCCCGGTCGCAGCTCGAGCTGGGCCTGGCTGCGGAGATCGTCAACGTGCACGGGGGTGGGATCGCGATCGGCCACCCGATCGGAGCGTCCGGGAACCGTCTCGTCGTTCATGTCGCTCACGAACTCGCGCGTCGTGGCGGCGGGACAGCCGCGGTCGGGCTGTGTGGCGGGGGTGGTCAGGGAGAGGCGCTGATCCTCACGCGCTGACCCTCGCGCGGGACGGTCAGCGCGACGCCTTCTTCGCCTTCTTCTCCTGCTTCGCACGGAAGGGGGAGTCGGACGCGACGGGCAGGCCCTTCTTCTCGCGCCGAGCGTCGACGATCGCGCCGATCGTCAGAGCCGCCGTGATGCCCCAGCTCAGCCAGGCCAGTGCAGCCCGCCAGGTGAAGGGCTCATCGCGCGAGCCACGCAGCAGTGTGCGGCCAGCCGTGATGGCTCCGAAGAGTCCGGTTCCGAAGAGATAGCGCATGTCACCACGCTACCCGCTGTCCCCGAATCGCGGGCCAGCGGGATTCGGGGCGAGACGCATGTCACCGGATACCCTCAGCGGGCGCCGGGTAGAATGGAAGCCGACGCCTCATCGCGTCGCGCACAAGCTGTGTATCTACCGGCCGTCGGAATTCCGACGGACAGCGGCGGCACCCGATCCCCGCGTCCGTTCGACGCGCGAGAGCCATGACCCAGACACACACCCCGTCCACACCGAACCTGCTTCGCCTGGTCGGTCTTCCGTATTTCCTCGTCGCGTTCGTCGCGAGACTGCCCTTCGCCATGATGGTCGTCGGCGTCCTCACCGTCGTCGTGTCGGCGCGCGGTTCCCTCTCCCTCGGCGGCCTCACATCGGCAGCCGTGGGCATCGGCACCGCGTGCTTCGGCCCGCTGCTCGGCGCTGCCGCCGACCGATTCGGACAGCGGACGGTGCTGCTCGTGCTGGCCCTCGCGAACGGCACGATGCTCATCGTGTTCGCGGTCGTGGTGTACTCGGCCTCACCGGATGCGCTCGTGCTGCTGGCAGCAGCCGGGATCGGTGCGACCGCACCTCAGGTGTCGCCGATGTCCCGGTCGCGGCTCGTGACGCTGATCCGCGACCGTCTGGACGAACGGCGCCGAGTGAAGACCCTGTCCTCGACCATGGCGTATGAGTCCGCCGCCGACGAGACCGTCTTCGTCTTCGGCCCGTTCCTCGTCGGCCTCCTGGCCTCGGCGATCGCACCCTGGGCGCCCCTCGTCGGTGCGGCCGTGGTGACCCTGGTGTTCGTGACCGCGTTCGCGCTGCACCCCACGGGCCGACACATCTCCGCAGACCGCGACGAACACGGTCACGCGCCGTCTCCCGTCACCGAGCTCTTCCGACCGGCTGTGCTCGTGGTGGTCGTCGGGATCCTCGGAGTGGGGCTGTTCTTCGGGGCCATGCTCACATCGCTGACCTCCTTCATGGCCGACAGAGGAGCCCCCGAGCAGGCCGGACTGCTCTACGGCGTCATGGGGATCGGCTCCGCCGTTCTCGCGCTGGGCGTGGCACTGCTTCCCCCACGCTTCTCTCTGCGAGCGCGCTGGCTGGTCTTCTCGTCGATCCTTCTCCTCGGCAGCCTTCTGCTCCTCGTCGTCACGGACACGGCGGGCATGACGCTGGCGCTGGCGATCATGGGCATCGGGATCGGCCCCACACTGGTCACGCAGTACAGCTTCGGAGCCGCGCGAAGCCCCCTCGGCCGGTCGGCGACCGTGATGACCATGCTGGGCGCCGCGGTCATCGTCGGCCAGGCACTGAGCTCGGCCGTCGTCGGCGCCGTGGGGGAGGACCTCGGCACCGAGGCCGCACTGCTCGGACCGGTGATCGCGGCTGCGATCGTGGTCGTGGCAGGAATCGTCAACGTATTCCTCAGCACGCGACGCCCGCGCGTGACGGTACCGGCGGACGTCGCGCGTCACACGGCTGTCATTCCGACTCGATAGCCTGGAGTCACATCCACCAGAGGAGTCCCCGTGACAAGTGCAGATTTCGTCGTCGTCGCGAATCGACTTCCGGTCGACCGTGTGATCGACGCCGACGGCGAGGAGAGCTGGCGCACATCGCCGGGCGGACTCGTGGCTGCGTTGGAGCCCATGATGCACTCCGAAGACGGAGCCTGGGTGGGGTGGGCAGGTCAGGCCGGACTCGAGCTCGAGCCCTTCACAGCGAACGGCATCAACCTGATCCCGATCGCGCTGAGCGAGGACGAGGTCGCGGAGTACTACGAGGGTTTCGCCAACGACACGATCTGGCCGCTCTACCACGACGTCATCGCACCCCCGCAGTACCACCGCGAGTGGTGGGAGGCGTACGTCACCGTGAACCGGCGCTTCGCGGAAGCAGCGGCGTCGGTCGTCTCGGAGGGTGGCACGGTCTGGGTACACGACTACCAGCTGCAGCTCGTGCCCGAGATGGTCCGCGTGCTCCGCCCCGATGTCACGATCGGTTACTTCCACCACATCCCGTTCCCCGCGCACGGGCTCTATGCCCAGCTGCCGTGGCGCGACCAGGTGCTGCGGGGTCTGCTGGGCGCCGACGTCATCGGCTTCCAGAGGGCGCAGGATGCGACCTATTTCCTGCAGGCGGTCCGCCGTCGACTCAAGTACGACATCAAGGGCCCGTTGGTCTCCGTCCCCGAAGAGGACGACCGGGTCCGCCCCGTGCAGGCACGCGCATTCCCGATCTCGATCGACACCGGCCCCTACCTGGAACTCGCCGCACGCCCCGACATCCAGGCGCGCGCAGTCGAGATCCGTGAGAGCCTCGGCAATCCGAAGCGCATCCTGCTGGGCGTCGACAGGCTCGACTACACGAAGGGGATCCGTCACCGCATCAAGGCGTACGGTGAACTCCTCGCCCAGGGGCGGCTCTCCGTGGAGGACGTGACCCTGGTGCAGGTCGCGAGCCCTTCCCGCGAGCGCGTCGACGCGTATGTGCACCTGCGGGACGAGATCGAGCTGGCCGTCGGGCGCATCAACGGCGACACCGACACCATGAACCACTCCGCGATCCGCTATCTGCACCAGGGGTACCCCCGTGAAGAGATGGTCGCGCTGTATCTCGCCGCGGACGTCATGCTCGTCACCGCGCTCCGAGACGGCATGAACCTCGTCGCCAAGGAGTACGTCGCCACACGGACCGACAACCGTGGCGTCCTCGTGCTCAGCGAGTTCACCGGCGCTGCGGATGAGCTCCGCCAGGCCGTGCGAGTGAATCCGCACGACATCGAGGGACTCAAGGACGCGATCATGACAGCCGTCGAGATGACGCCGACCGAGCAGGGACGGCGGATGCGATCGTTGCGCAAGCGCGTGCTCGAGCACGACGTCCAGGCGTGGTCGTCGTCCTTCCTCGACGCCCTGGAGGAGACCCGACGCCTCTCCGGTCGCTGAGCCCCGCGCTTTCTGCCACCCACCCCGAATGGAGATCACTGTGACCCGTGCCTGGACCCCCGGCGACGCCGACCCCGATCTGACTGCGCTTGCCACGACAGAGCGACTCGTCGTGGCTCTCGACTTCGACGGAACCGCGTCGCCGCTCGTCGAGGACCCGATGTCCGCGCGCGCACTGCCCGAGGTGAAGGCGCAGCTCGCCCGCCTCGTCGCGCTCCCGGACACGGCGGTCGCGTATGTCTCCGGACGCAGCCTCCACGACCTGCGCGTCATCGCCGAGCACGAGGACGATTCCCTCGTCGTGCTGGCCGGCTCGCACGGCGCCCAGTATTGGTATCCCGGCACGGGGGAGCAGACGGCGACCACGGAGGCGGACGACGCGAGCGTTCGCGAGGAACTGTGGGCCGCAGCGGCTCCCATCATCGACCGTTTCGAGGGTGCAGAGCTCGAGCCGAAGACGTTCGGGATGGGAGTGCACACCCGCCGCGCCACACCGGAGGTCGAGGCCGAGGTCTTCGCCGCCGTCGATGCGCTCGTCGCCGAGCGGCTGCCGCACTGGCGCCGTCGCCAGGGGCACCACATCCTCGAGTTCTCTTCCCGTGTTGAGGGGAAGGACGTCGCTGTCGGCGTTCTCCGCGAGCACTTCGAGGCGACCGGCATCCTGTTCGCCGGCGATGACGTGACCGACGAAGACGCGATGCGTGTGCTCGTCGAGGGGGATCTCGGGGTCCGCGTGGGCCCGGGGGAGTCGGTCGCGACCCTGCGTGTGGACACTCCACAACAGATGGCCGACCTTCTGGAGGCCCTGGCGGACGAGCGAGGCGCGCGACGGGAATAGACTGCCACCATGTCCCCGCACGATCCTTCAGCAAGCGCGCCCATCGACATCAAGCCCCGCAGTCGTGTCGTCACCGACGGCATCGAGGCGACCACCTCCCGTGGCATGCTCCGTGCCGTCGGCATGGGGGACGCGGACTGGGAGAAACCGCAGGTCGGGATCGCGTCCAGTTGGAACGAGATCACCCCGTGCAACCTGAGCCTGGATCGTCTGGCGCAGGGTGCCAAGGAGGGAGTGCACTCCGGCGGCGGATATCCCCTGCAGTTCGGCACGATCTCCGTGTCCGACGGGATCTCGATGGGCCACGAGGGAATGCACTTCTCGCTCGTGTCGCGTGAGGTCATCGCGGATTCCGTCGAGACGGTCATCATGGCCGAGCGCTTGGATGGCACCGTCCTTCTCGCGGGGTGCGACAAATCGATCCCCGGCATGCTGATGGCGAGTGCGCGCCTCGGGCTCTCGAGCGTCTTCCTCTACGCCGGTTCGATCGCGCCCGGCTGGGTCAAGCTCTCGGACGGCACCGAGAAGGACATCACGATCATCGACTCGTTCGAGGGCGTCGGCGCCTGCCGAGCCGGCCGGATGAGCGAAGAGGACCTCAAGCGCATCGAATGCGCGTTCGCCCCGGGTGAGGGAGCCTGCGGTGGCATGTACACCGCGAACACCATGGCGTCCGTCGCCGAGGCGCTGGGACTGAGCCTCCCGGGCTCGGCGGCCCCGCCGTCGGCCGACCGTCGCCGCGACTACTTCGCCCACCGTTCGGGAGAGGCCGTCGTCAACCTGCTGCGCCAGGGCATCACCACCAAGGACATCCTCACGAAGGAGTCGTTCGAGAACGCGATCGCCATTGCGATGGCACTCGGCGGATCCACCAACGTCGTCCTTCACCTCCTCGCGATCGCTCGTGAGGCTCAGATCGACCTCGACCTGCACGACTTCAACCGCATCGGCAGCAAGACGCCCCACGTGGCGGACATGAAGCCCTTCGGCAAGTACGTCATGAACGACGTCGATCGCCACGGCGGAATCCCCGTCATCATGAAGGCGATGCTGGATGAGGGCCTGCTGCACGGCGACGCCCTGACCGTGACCGGGAAGACGGTGGCCGAGAACCTCCGCGATCTGAACCCGGACCCCGTCGACGGCGACGTGATCCACACGTTCGACAACCCGATCCACGCGTCGGGTGGCATCACGATCCTGCACGGCTCGCTCGCCCCGGAGGGCGCTGTGGTGAAGTCCGCGGGATTCGACGCCGACGTCTTCGAGGGGCCGGCGCGCGTGTTCGAGCGTGAGCGCGGAGCGATGGATGCCCTCGCGGCCGGCGAGGTCCAGGCGGGCGACGTCATCGTCATCCGCTACGAGGGCCCGAAGGGCGGCCCCGGCATGCGCGAGATGCTCGCCATCACGGCGGCCATCAAGGGCGCTGGGCTCGGAAAAGATGTACTACTCTTGACAGACGGACGATTCTCAGGCGGCACAACCGGCCTGTGCATCGGCCACATAGCACCCGAAGCGGTGGACGCAGGTCCCATCGCCTTCGTGCGCGATGGTGATCTGATACGGGTCGATATCGCGGCTCGCTCTCTCGACCTACTCGTCGACGAGGCAGAGCTGAGCTCCCGCCGCTCTGGCTGGGAGCCCCTTCCTCCGCGCTATACCCGTGGCGTTCTTGCCAAGTACTCCCGACTCGTGCGCTCTGCTGCAGAGGGCGCGACCACCGGATAACCTGCATCGGCGCTCCGCCACGGCTCCGATGCGCACATCAGGATCACCCAAGGATTGATTGTCATGACTGCTGATTCCGTCTCGGCCGTGCCCCGGCCACCCGCACGCCCGGCGTCCGCGCCGGACATGACCGGAGCCGAGGCCGTCGTTCGGTCGCTCGAGTTGCTCGGCGTCGACGATGTCTTCGGACTCCCCGGCGGTGCGGTCCTCCCGCTCTACGACACGCTGATGGGCGACAACCAGTTGCGCCACATCCTCGTTCGCCATGAGCAGGGGGCCGGTCACGCGGCTGAGGGCTATGCCTCCGCATCCGGTCGGGTCGGCGTCGCGATCGCGACGTCGGGCCCCGGTGCGACGAACCTCGTCACCGCGATCGCCGACGCGTACATGGACTCTGTGCCGATCGTCGCGATCACCGGCCAGGTCTTCTCCACTCTCATGGGGACCGACGCCTTCCAGGAAGCGGACATCGTGGGTATCACGATGCCCATCACGAAGCACTCGTTCCTCGTGAAGGATGCCTCGGAGATCCCCGGAGCGATCGCCTCCGCCTTCGAGATCGCGTCGACAGGTCGGCCGGGTCCCGTCGTGGTCGACATCACGAAGGACGCTCAGCAGGACACCGTTCCGTTCATCTGGCCGCCCAAGATCGATCTGCCCGGCTACCGGCCGGTCACCAAAGCCCACGGCAAGCAGATCCAGGCCGCGGCCGCTCTCTTCGCGGCCGCGAAGAAGCCCGTCCTGTACGTCGGCGGCGGAGTGATCCGTGGCCGTGCCTCGAAAGAACTCGTCGAGCTCGCGGAGTCGACCGGGGCGCCCGTCGTCACGACGCTCATGGCGCGTGGAGCGTTCCCGGACTCCCACCCGCAGCACCTCGGCATGCCCGGCATGCACGGAACGGTGCCCGCCGTCCTCGCCCTGCAGGAAGCGGATCTCCTCATCTCGCTCGGGGCACGATTCGACGACCGCGTGACTGGCAAGGCCGCGCTCTTCGCGCCCAACGCCAAGGTCGTCCACGTCGACATCGACCCTGCGGAGATCTCGAAGATCCGGATGGCGGACGTCCCGATCGTGGGTGACGTGCGGGATGTGCTGACCGACCTCGACACCGCGTTCCGCAGTGTGACCGGAGGCGTCAAGCCCGACATCGAGGAATGGTGGTCGTACCTCGACGGACTCCGGGCGGAGTTCCCGCTCGGCTACGCTCCGCCGAGTGACGGTCTGCTCGCGCCTCAGTACGTGATCCAGCGGATCGGTGAGCTGACCGGCCCGGAGGGCATCTACGCCGCGGGCGTGGGTCAGCACCAGATGTGGGCTGCGCAGTTCATCAAGTACGAGCGCCCGAACGCCTGGCTGAACTCCGGAGGCGCCGGCACGATGGGCTATTCCGTTCCCGCGGCCATGGGCGCGAAGGTCGCCGAGCCCGATCGCGTCGTCTGGGCGATCGACGGCGACGGGTGCTTCCAGATGACCAATCAGGAGCTCGCCACCTGTGCGATCAACAAGATCCCGATCAAGGTCGCGATCATCAACAACTCGTCGTTGGGCATGGTCCGCCAGTGGCAGACGCTCTTCTACGACGGGCGCTACTCCAACACCGATCTCAACACCGGACACGACACGATCCGCATCCCGGACTTCGTGAAGCTGGCGGAAGCCTACGGGTGCCTCGCGATCCGCGTCGAGAAGGCGGAGGACGTGGACGCCGCCATCCAGACCGCGCTCGAGACCAACGATCGCCCCGTCGTGATCGACTTCGTCGTCTCGGCGGACGCCATGGTGTGGCCGATGGTGCCGCAGGGTGTCAGCAACAGCTATGTCCAGTACGCGCGGGAACACGCGCCGTCGTTCGATCAGGAGGCCTGAGCCATGTCCACACACGTGCTGAGTCTTCTCGTCGAGGACAAGCCAGGTCTGTTGACCCGTGTCGCCGGGCTCTTCGCCCGTCGCGGGTTCAACATCAATTCACTCGCGGTCGGTGTGACCGAGGTGCCGGGAGTCTCGCGCATCACGGTCGTCGTCGATGTCGATCAGCTCCCTCTCGAGCAGGTGACCAAGCAGCTCAACAAGCTCATCAACGTCATCAAGATCGTCGAGCTCGACTTCGCCACCTCGGTCCAGCGCGAGCACGTGCTCGTCAAGGTCCGTACCGACAACGCCACGCGATCCAACGTGCTCGAGGTCGTCAACCTCTTCCGCGCGTCGGTCGTCGACTACGCCCCGGAAGCGCTCGTGATCGAGGTCACGGGCGACAAGGGCAAGGTCGATGCGCTCTTGCGGGCGCTGGAACCCTTCGGGATCAAGGAGCTGTCCCAGTCCGGGCTGCTCGCGATCGGACGCGGCGGCAAGAGCATCACCGAACGCGTCCTGCGCGGCTGACACACCACAGAGCTTCCCCGCGATCGTCCGCGGCGTGGGGACACGACAGCACGACCACAATCAAGGAGAGAAACAACCGTGAGTACTGAGATCTTCTACGACGCCGACGCCGATCTGACGCTCATCCAGGGCAAGAAGGTCGCGATCGTGGGCTACGGCTCGCAGGGCCACGCCCACGCACAGAACCTGCGCGACTCCGGCGTCGAGGTCGCCATCGCCCTCAAGGAGGGATCGAAGTCGATCGCCAAGGCCGAGGAGGCGGGCTTCGCCGTCAAGACCGTCGCGGACGCCGCCGAGTGGGCTGACGTCATCATGATCCTCGCGCCGGACCAGCACCAGCGGACGATCTACAACGAGTCCATCAAGGACAAGCTCACCCCCGGCAAGGCTCTCGCCTTCGCCCACGGGTTCAACATCCGCTTCGGCTACATCGACGCACCCGAGGGCGTCGACGTCATCCTCGTCGCCCCGAAGGCTCCCGGCCACACCGTGCGCCGCGAGTTCGTCGCGGGTCGAGGCATCCCCGACATCATCGCGGTCGAGAGCGACGCGACCGGCCACGCCTGGGACCTCGCGCTGTCGTACGCCAAGGCGATCGGTGGCACCCGCGCGGGCGTCATCAAGACGACCTTCACCGAGGAGACCGAGACCGACCTGTTCGGTGAGCAGGCTGTTCTGTGCGGTGGCATGAGCCACCTCGTCCAGGCCGGCTTCGAGACGCTGGTCGAGGCGGGCTACCAGCCGCAGATCGCGTACTTCGAGGTGCTGCACGAGCTCAAGCTCATCGTCGACCTCATGTGGGAGGGCGGAATTGCCAAGCAGCGCTGGTCGATCTCCGACACCGCCGAGTTCGGTGACTATGTCTCCGGCCCCCGCGTGGTCGACGACCGCGTCAAGGAGAGCATGAAGGGTGTGCTCGCCGACATCCAGTCCGGCGCGTTCGCGAAGCGCTTCATCGACGATCAGGACAACGGCGGCGAGGAGTTCCTCGCGCTGCGTGCCAAGGAGGAGCAGCACCCGATCGAGGTGACCGGCAAGGAGCTGCGTTCGCTCTTCGCCTGGAAGCAGCAGGATGAGGACTACGTCGACGGCAGCGCCGCGCGCTGACCTTTCCTTCACGAACGGGCGTCCCTTCGGGGGCGCCCGTTCGTCGTTTCCGTCCGCCGTCCTGAGTCAGACATCGGATGTCTATGCCAGGATGGAGGCATTCACAGGGAGAGGAAATGATGAGACAGGACTGGTTCGACCACGCAAGATTCGGGCTGTTCGTGCACTTCGGGCTGTACAGCGGTGCGGCCCGCCACGAATGGGTGCAGAACTACGAGCGCCTCACCGACGAGGAGTATCGGCCCTACTTCGAGCACTTCGACCCGGATCGCTTCGACGCGCGCGCGATCGCCAGGACCGCCAAGGCGACGGGAATGAGCTATGTGGTCCTGACGACGAAGCATCACGACGGCTTCGCGCTGTGGGACTCGTCGCTCACCGACTTCACCTCGGTCACGGCGACCGGAAGGGATCTCGTTCGCGAGTACGTCGACGCGCTGCGTGCCGAGGGTCTCAAGGTCGGTCTCTATCACTCGCTGATCGACTGGCATCATCCGGACTTCACGGTCGACTGGAATCACCCGCGCCGTGACGACGAGAACGCGCACGCCCTCAATGAGGGGCGCGACATGGCCCGCTACCGCGAATACCTCCACGGTCAGGTCCGGGAGCTCCTGACCTCGTACGGAGAGATCGACTACCTGTTCTTCGACTTCACCTACCCCGAGGAGAAGAACGGGTGGGCGGGCAAGGGCCCAGGCGACTGGGATGCCGACGCGCTCCTGGCGCTCTGCCGCGAGCTGCAGCCGACCATGCTGGTCAATGACCGCCTGGGGATCCCGGCCGATTTCGTCACACCGGAGCAGTACCAGCCGACGGCACCGATCATGCGCGACGGTGAGCCACTGACCTGGGAAGCGTGCCAGACGCTCAACGGGTCGTGGGGATACCACCGTGACAACACGGACCAGAAGTCCGCGACACTACTGGTGCAGATGCTCGCGGATTCCGTGTCGATGGACGGCAATATGCTGCTCAACGTCGGGCCGGACGGGCGAGGCGCCATCGCCCCGCGCGACGCACGCACGCTGGCGGAGATCGGTGCGTGGATGCAGTTGCACGGCACGAGCATCATCGGAGCGGGGCACGCGGAGTTCGCGCCTCCCCGCGAGGGCGTGTACACGCGCCGCGGCGACAAGCTGTACCTGCACCTGTTCTCGTGGCCGCTCGGGTTCGTGCACCTCCCCGGGCTGGAGGGCAAGGTGTCCTATGCGCGTCTGCTCGATGACGGTTCCTGGCTGAAGACGTCGGCGACGGACCCCGCGCAGCAGGCAGACCTGATGACCCCGGCCGGGGAGGCCGAGGGGACCCTCACGGTGCACCTGCCCGTGCGTCGTCCCGAGGTCCTGGTCCCCGTCGTGGAGCTCACACTCCACGACGGATGACCACACGCGGTGGCGGTCCCTAGTGGGCCGCCACCGGCAGGGCGAGGTCGTCCAGCGCCAGCCGTGCAGCGCCGTAGAGGATCGCATCCGCTCCGGTACGCGCTGACTCGATCCGCAGCTTCTGCGTCACGAGCGGATGGCAGGCCTCGTACACGCGGCTGCGCACGGCTGCGATGAACGGCTCCGAGGAGCTCATGCTGCCGGTGAGGAACACGGCGTGCGGGTTGAAGAAGTTCACCACCCCCGACAGCGCTTGGCCGAGGTGCGTGCCGGCGGTCCGCACGAGCGTCGTGGCCACCGGCTCCGCGTCGCGGGCGAGTGCGAGCACATCGCTGGTCGAACCCACGTCGTAGCCGCGTTCGCGCATCTGTCGCACGAGGCTCGCGCCGCTCGCGACGGTCTCGAGGCATCCCGTGTTGCCGCAGGAGCAGGGGATGTCGCCACTGCCGTCGATGCGCGTGTGGGTGATGTCGCCGGCCGCCGCCGTGGCACCGCGATGTACGTGCCCGTCCACGATCACGCCGCTGCCGATCGCGGTTCCCGCCTTGACCGTGATGCTGTGCTGCGACAACCCGAACTGCGCGCGGTGCTCGCCGAGCGCGGCGAGATTGGCGTCGTTGTCGACGGACACGGAGACACCGTAGCGTTTCGCCAGATGGTCCCCGACCCGGAAGCCGGGCCAGCCCGGCATCCGGGATGGTTGGTCCACTGTTCCGGTGAGTATGTCGACCGGGCCGGGCAGGCTCACACCGATCGCGCGCAGTGCATCTTCGTCGATGAGTGAATCGAAGACCGAGGCAGCACGAGCGAGCGTCGCCTCTGGCCCCTCCGTGAGATCGATCGGAATCGTCTCGGTACGAAGGAGCGCGCCGCTCAGGCTGTGGTGGCCGATTCGCGCGTGCCCCCCGCCGAGGTCGAGGGAGAGCACGCTTCCGGCGTCGGCGACCTTCAGGACACGGGGGCGGCGTCCACCGCTCGATGTGCCGTCACCTGCCTCGTGAAGCACCCCGGAGTCGAGGAGGGACTGGACGCGCAAGCCGATCGTTGAGGCGGCCACGCCCAACTGGGAGGCGAGTTCGGTCCGGCTCTTCGCCTCCCCGCGCGCGACGAGATCGAGGATCCTCCTCGACTGCGAGTCGTCGGGGGCGCGGTCTGCAGAGTTCGGCATGTCACTCTCTCGTGGTCGGCACACACAGGCTACTGGCGATGGGCGAGGTTTCGCCCGCGTTACGAAGTATCACCGGTCTATAAACATCCGATGTCCGGGTTGCGCAGTCGCATGAACTGTGTCACGGTAACTTCATACGAAATACTACTAGGTTCCTTCGATTGTCGAAATAACCTTCCGTTCATTTCTGAAAGAGGCATTCAATGAAGAAGATGCGTGTAGGCGCTGTCGCAGCTGTTGCCGGCGCTGCCGTGGTGTTGTCGGGCTGTGCGAGCACGGGGGGCGGGTCCGGATCCGGCGGGGGAGACGCCATCGTCGTCGACATGTGGTCCGGAAGCGAGGCAGACACCGAAGCACTCGAGGCGCAGATCGCTTTCGCTCAGGAGCAGAACCCCGATATCGAGATCACCCTGCAGACATCGCCGTGGAACGACTTCTTCACGAAGCTGACCACGAACATGGCGAGCGGCAACATGGCGTGCATCACCGGCATGAGCGGCGCACAACTGGGTGGGTACACCGAAGGGTTCCGCGAGCTCAGTGCGGAAGACCTCGAAGCGGCAGGGCTGGACTTCGCCGAGTTCAATCCGGGTGCCGACGGCATCCTCAGTTTCGAGGGCAAGCTCTACGGGGCACCGTTCGACGTCGCCACCATGCTCGTCTACTACAACCAGGATCTGCTCACTGCCGGCGGCGCGGACACTCCGGAGATCGGGTGGACGTTCGACGACTTCGACGCCGTCGCTGCCGACGCTACGGCGGATGGCAAATACGGCTTCGGCATGGGGATGGGCGGCTACCAGTGGATGTCGATGCCCATCGCGTACTCGGCGACGCAGCCGGCCTCGGAAGACGGCACACTCCACATCGATGATGACGCATTCGTCGACGCGGCGACCTGGTACGCCGAGCTGGTGACCGAGAAGAAGGTCGCGGCTCCCGTCGCATCCGCATCCGACACCGGATGGGGCGAGAACCAGTACACCGGTGAGAACGCCGCCATGGCGGTCGACGGCACCTGGAATGCCGTCAGTTACTTGAACAACGAGTCCGGCTTCGAGGCCGGCATGGCTCCGCTTCCGGAAGGCGTCGACGGCAACCCGGGACCGATTCTCGGCTCGGGCTACGGCATCTCGAAGGAGTGCGACAACCCGGAGGCCGCGCTGAAGGTTCTCGGCTCGCTGCTGGGTGAGGACGCGCAGGACTACATCGCCTCATCCGGGCGTTCCTACCCCGCACGCATCTCGTCGCAGCCGCTGTACTTCGAGTCGATCGACGAGGAGTACCGCGAGCAGGTCCAGACCGTGTTCGAAGCCGCGTTCGCCGACACCGTGCCGCTCTACATGACGAAGAACTGGCAGATGCTCGACAGCTACATCCAGCCCAACCTGGTCAGCGTCTACAACGGCCAGATGAGCATGCAGGAGCTGTTGACGAACGCTCAGTCGCAGTTCGGCAACTGACACCTTCCATCGCAGTGATGCAGTGAGCAAGAGAGAGCAGAGATGACCAGTACGACGAAACGTCGAGGTTCTCTCGCCAAGGTCGAGTCCCGCCAGGCGCTGGGGTTTGCAAGCCCAGCCCTGGTGGGGCTCGCCCTTTTCACGATCGTGCCCGTCGGACTCTCCATCGTGATGAGCTTCTTCGATTGGCCGACGTTCGGCGAGCGGACGTTCAATGGCGTGGACAACTACATCAAGTTGTTCACCAACAGCCCGGACTTCTGGCCCGCGCTGCGGAACTCGGCGGTCTACACCGTGCTCTACGTGCCGCTCAGCATCGCGCTGTCGCTGGCTCTGGCGCTCGGTCTGGCGCCTCGAATCCGTGGACGCGGAGCGCTGCGGGTGCTCTTCTTCATCCCGGTCGTGACCCCGATGGTCGCGAACGTGCTGGTGTGGAAGATGCTTCTCCAGCCGCAGGGGCTCGTCAACGGACTGTCGGAGACGTGGTTCGGCCTCACTCTGCCGAACTTCCTCGCCGACCCCTCGTGGGCGATGGTCATGGTCGTCGCGATGAGCGTCTGGCAGGGTCTCGGCTACAACATGCTCATCTTCTCCGCGGCCCTCGAGCAACTTCCGGAGAGCGTGCTGGAGGCTGCGAGCATCGACGGCGCGCGCGGGCTGCGTCTCGTATGGGGTGTGATCATCCCCATGATCTCGCCGTCGATCTTCTTCGCGACGATCATGACGATGATCACCTCCCTGCAGGTGTTCGTGCAACCGCAGCTCCTGACCGGCGGGGGGCCGGGGAACGCCACCAAACCCCTCGTGATGTACATCTGGGAACAGGGCTTCACCTTCGGTGACCTGGGTCTCGCCGCTGCCGGCGCATGGATCCTGTTCGCGATCATCATCGCGATCACCGGATTCCAGTTCGCCGCCCAGAAGAAGTGGGTGCACTATGAGCACTGATACCCAGCTCTTGCGATCCCAGGAGAGCGATACGCACGTCCCACGAGAGAGTACGAAGCGGGGCCCCGTGGCGCGAACGCCCGGGGCGCGGATCCGTCTGGTGTTCGCTCACGTCCTGATCTACGTGGCGGCACTCCTGTTCGTCTCCCCGCTCGTGTACGCGTTCTTCTCCGCGTTGAAGCCCAACTCCGAGATGTTCGCCATGCCGCCCTCGCTCATCGCCTCCGAGGTGCGCTGGAGCAACTTCGCCGAAGTGTTCGCCTATGGTCCGTTCGTGACCTACATCACGAACTCGTTCATCGTCGCGATCCTCGGCACACTCGTGGTCTTGATCGTCTCCACCACCGCCGGGTATGCGTTCGGTCGCCTGCGTTGGAAGGGGCGCGACGCGGTCTTCATCCTGTTCCTCGCCACGTTGATGGTTCCGGCCGAAGTGCTCGTCATCCCGATGTTCCAGGTGATGCAGTGGTTCGGCTGGGTGGACACGCTCCAGGCGCTGGTGCTGCCGTTCGCCTTCGGGGCCTTCGGCACATTCCTCATGCGGCAGTTCTTCCGCGGCATACCGTACGAGCTCGAGGAGGCGGCGCGCGTGGACGGGGCAGGGCCGATCCGCACGTTCCTGCAGATCATCCTTCCTCTGTCGAAGTCGGCGGTCGCCGTGCTGTCTGTCTTCACGTTCCTGACGTTCTGGAACAGCTATCTGTGGCCGCTGATCGTGACTGTGGACTACAACGCGAACGGCACGCTGCCCGTCGGTCTCGCGAGCTTCGCGGGACTCACCGGCACGCGCTGGGATCTGCAGATGGCCGCAGCGATCATCTCGATGGTTCCGACCACGCTCCTCGTGATCATCCTCCAGAAGCACCTCGTCAAGGGCATCGCCATGGCCGGGCTCGGCGGGCGTTGATCTTCGGATGGCGTATCGAGAAGACCCTGTTCTGCGCGCTCCCGGGCGCCACGGTGTCGTCGGCATCGACATCGGTGGAACGAAGATCTCCGCTCTGCTGGTGGATGACACGGGCGACGTCCTGGCCCGTGGCGTCGTGCCGGCCCCCGCCCGGGAGGGCGGTGCGGCGATGGCGCAGGCCGCAGCCACGCTCGCTCTCGCTCTCGCCGCCGACGCGGAGATTCCGCTCGTCGCGGCGGGAGTCGGTGCTGCCGGGGTGATCGACCACCGCAGCGGCACTGTTGTGGCAGCCTCGGCGATGTTCGTCGACTGGGCGGGTTTCGCGCTCGGTGACCACCTCGAGGACCGCATGGGTGCGCCGGTCAGAGTGGAGAACGACGTCAACGCGTTCCTGCTCGGAGAGGCGAGTCGGGGTGAGGGGTCGGGAGCCGACGTGCTCGGCATCATGCTGGGCACCGGAGTCGGCGGTGCGGTGATCCTCGACGGTGAGCTGCGACACGGAGCGCGAGGCGCTGCGGGGGAGATCGGCCACACCCCCGGATACAGCGATCTGATGTGCACGTGCGGTCAGATCGGACATCTCGAGACACTGGCTTCTGGGACCTCCATCGGTCTTCGGTACGCCGAACGAACCGGAGAACACGGCCTCGACGCCGCCTCCATCGCCGCCCGTGCCCGGCGGAGCGACCCGGACGCGATCGCGGTCTTCGCCGCCGCAGGTCGTGCGGTTGCTCTGGCGAGCGTGAGCGCTGCGTCGCTGCTCGAGCTGAACACCGCGGTGATCGGGGGCGGAGTCTCGCACGCATGGGATCTTCTGGAACCGTCCATTTCCGATGTCCTCGCAACGCACGCACCCGTCTCCGGCGTGCCGTTGCGCATCGTGAAGGCCGCGCTCGGCGCTGACGCCGTCGCGCTCGGCGCGGTCGCCGCGGCTCGTCGGGCGCTGCTGCCGGAAACCGGCCGGATCACACCTCGCACATCGACCACGGAAGGAGCGTTCGCATGACCGAGCGCCTCGACGCCCATCAGATCTGGATGGGGACGCTTCCCCCCGTCGCCGACGGAGGGCTGCCGCGCCCCCGCATCGGCATCGGCGGGATATCCATCGAATCCAGTACGTTCTCGCCGCACATCTCGGGTGACGAGGCCTTCACCGTCCGAACGGGTGACGATCTCCGCGCCTACTACCCGTTCCTCGGCGAGGGCCGCGAACTCGCTGACGCCGCCGACTGGGTGCCACTCACACACGGGCGTTCTCTGCCCGGCGGTGCTGTGGCGTACGACACCTACCAGCGCATGAAGGAGGAGATCGTCGAGGGCATACGTGAGCACGGACCCTTCGACGGATTCTTCTTCGACCTCCACGGTGCGATGAGTGTGACGGGCATGACGGACGCGGAGGGCGACCTCGCGCAGGCCGTGCGCGAGGCTCTCGGTCCGGACACGCTGGTCTCGACGTCCATGGACCTGCACGGCAACGTGTCCGAGGTGCTGCGCGACGCGGTCGATCTGCTCACGTGCTACCGGATGGCTCCGCACGAGGACTGGCTCAACACCAAGGAGCGCGCCGTCTGGAACCTGCTCGCGCGTCTGCGCGGCGAGCACGGGACCGACCCGCTGCGGCGTCGGCCGTTCACGGCGTGGGTTCCGGTGCCCGTGCTCCTCCCCGGCGAGAAGACGAGCACGAGGCTGGAACCGGCGCAGGGGATCTACGCGCAGCTGCCGGAGATCGAGAAGAAGAAGGGTGTCGTCGACGCGTCGGTGTGGGTCGGCTACGCCTGGGCGGATGAGCCGCGCTGCCGGGCGTACGTCGTGGTGCTCGGCGACGATCGCGACCTCATCGCCGCCGAGGCGGAGCGCGTCGCTCGGATGTACTGGGATGCTCGCGAGGACTTCGTCTTCGTCGCCGAGACGGCGTCGCTCGAGGGTGCCCTCTCGGCTGCACTCGCTCCCGGAGCGCCGCGCCCCTACGTCATCTCGGATTCGGGGGACAATCCGACGGCCGGGGGAGCGGGCGACGTCACGTGGACGCTCGGACAACTCCTCGATCACCCCGAACTCACGGACGGCTCGAGGACGACCCTCGTCGCCTCGATCTTCGATCCGGATGCCGTCGCGGCAGCGGCTGCGGCGGGGGTCGGAGCGAGAATCACGATCTCGGCCGGTGCTCGCATCGATCACGGTCCGAGCGGTCCCGTGGAGATCGCTGGCACTGTCTTCTCCGTCACCACGGGTGACGAGACGGCCGGGACCCAGGTGGTCATCGATGTCGGCGGATTGCACGCGATCGTGACCGAGCGCAGGAAGCCCTTCCACCATCTGGACGACTTCCGCATGCTGGGCCTCGACCCGCAGACCGCGGATCTCGTCGTGGTGAAGATCGGATACCTCGAGCCCGAGCTCTACGAGCTCGCAGCCGGGTGGACCCTCGCCCTGACGCCGGGCGGCGTGGATCAGGATCTCCTGCGCCTCGGGCATTCCCGATTGGTCCCCGGCGTCTATCCTTTCGACACCACCGGGAGTCCCGATCTGACCGCGGTGGTCGGTCGGCGAGGCGAGAACGGAGAGACAGCGTCATGATGAACTTCGAGAAGCGTACGGGCCCTGACCTCGGCGACGCTGCGCCACAGTATCCGTCCCAGCGGGTGCCCGACTGGTACCGGGACGCCAAGCTCGGCTTCTTCGTGCACTGGGGGCTGTATTCGGTCCCGGCGTGGGCGATCGCGCACGGACCGGACGGTGTGCTCGCGGAGGACGCCTATGCCTGGCACCAGTACGCCGAGTGGTATGGCAACACCGTGCGCATCGCCGGGAGCCCGACGTGGAAAAGGCACCAGGAGATCTACGGACCCGGCACCTCCTACGAGGATCTCGCCGAGCAGTGGGATGCGTCTGCATTCGACGCCGACGCGTTCGTCGGTGAGCTCGTCCGGGCGGGTGCGAAGTACATCGTGCCGACGACGAAACACCACGAGGGGTTCTGCCTGTGGGGCACAGCGACGACCGGTTTCAACGCCGTCGCCCGCGGTCCGAAGCGCGACCTGATCTCCGAGTTCCACGACGCCACGCGTCGCGCAGGCGCGAAGTTCGGTGTCTATTACTCCGGTGCTCTCGACTGGCACGCGAGCGACTTCCCCCCGATCGAGTCCGATACCGATCTCTTCCGCTTCCGCCGCAACGACGAGGCGTTCGCGCGGTACGCGGCCCGTCAACTCGACGAACTCGTCGAGCGATTCTCTCCCGAGCTGCTGTGGAACGACATCGAGTGGCCCGATGGCGGGAAAGGAACGGATGACTATGCGGTCGCCGCCCTGTTGGACCGCTACTTCGCAGCGATCCCGGACGGCGTCGTGAACGACCGTTGGGGTGTGCCGTATCACGGCTTCCTCACCCGCGAGTACACCGACATCCCGGACATCATCGAGGAACCGTGGGAATCGACGAGGGGCCTCGGCTTCTCCTTCGGATACAACCGGGCTGAGGACGCGCGGCACTCGCTTTCCGGGGCGGAGCTGATCCGACTTCTCGTCGATGTCGTCGCGAAGAACGGCAACCTCCTGCTCAACGTCGGCCCGTCCGCCGACGGGACGATCCCGGAGCTCCAGCGGGTGGCGATGCGGGAGCTCGGTTCCTGGATGGAGCGCAACGGCGAATCGATCTACGGCACGAGGCCCTGGGTACGCGCGCTCGAGTCGTCGGGGGCGCCGAGACGATACACCCGAGGCGGTGACTCTGTCTTCGTGCACGCGCTCGACCCGCGGTCAGGGGAACTCGAACTGCCGGCAGACCTCGCGACAGGGAACTCACGGCACTGGTCCGATGGCAGCACCGCCGAGGTCGTGCAACGGGCCGGTGATAGCGTGTTCGTTCGAATACCAGAGGGCCTGCGTTCGGAGCCGGTCGCGGTGCTGCGCGTGGAGGATTCATGAGTCTGATCGAGATCGCCGTCCAGGACCCCGCGGGGGCCCGAATCGCGTTCGACAACGGTGCAGAGCGCATCGAGCTGTGCCAGGCACTCGGGGTCGGAGGACTCACACCGTCGATAGCGACCGTGGATGCCGCTCTCGAGGTCGCAGGGCGCGGCGACCGCGTCGCCGTTCTCGTGCGCCCGCGCGGAGGCGGCTTCGTCTACGACTCCGAGGAGATAGCGCTCGTCGCCGCTGATATCAGGGCCGTCGTGGGGCTCGGTGCGGGATCGGTGGTCGTGGGTGCGCTCACGGCGGACGGTGCGATCGATCACGAGGCGCTGCATCGGTGGTCGGAAGCGGCTGGCGACGCCGGGCTCGTGTTCCACCGCGCGATCGACACCCTGCCCGATCCGACGTCCGTCGTCGATGATCTGATCGCCGCCGGCGTCGCCCGTGTTCTCACATCCGGTGGTGCGGCGCGCACGATCGACGGTACCGACGCGCTGGCGCACCTCGCGGCCCGGGCGGCGGGGCGGCTGGAGATCGTCGCGGGCGGAGGCGTCCGCGTCGAAGACGTGGCACCGCTCATCCGACTCGGCGTGGACGCGGTCCACCTCTCCGCCCGCCACACGGTGGGTGAGGAAGCCGACAGTGGGCCGGGCGGCGGACGACGGGGACACGACGCGACCGACCCCGCCGTTGTCGCCGCCGCAGTGAACGCCCTCCGCCACGCCGCCCCCTGGCCCTGACCCGCGAGTGGTCACTTTTTGCGCACTTTTCGGCCAAAAGTGCGCAAAAAGTGACCACTCGGGTTGTGTGGGCGGGGGTCAGGGGCGCGTGAGCTCCTCCAGCACCTCGACCACGTGGCGATAGGGCTGACCGGTCGCCCGACTCATCCCCATCTCGCACGTGCGGTTGGCGGAGACGAACGCCGTGAAGCCGCCCCGCTCGGCGTCCGCGCGGGAGAGTTCCGCGGCCTCGCGTTCGGTCGCACTCGCGGTGAGTTCGGGGTGCAGCATCCCCCGGTCGCCGGCGAAAGCGCAGCAGCCCCACTCCTCGGGGACGTAGACCTCGTCGGCCACAGCGCCGGCGAGCTCGGTGAGCGCTCCGGTGGCGCCCAGCGCCGTCGTCGAGCAGGTGGGGTGCACAGCGATGGATGCGAGTCGCTCCCGCACCGTCAGTCGGGGGAGCACCTCCCGAGCGACGAAGGTGGTGGCGTCCTCGATGCGAAGAGAGGAGTACTCGGGGTGATCCGCGACCGCCTGCGCGAGCATGACGTGAAGCCCCTCGGTGCACGACGCCGCATCGCACACGACCGGCAGCTCGCCGCCGCGACTCGCCTCCCAGAGGGAAGCGATCACTCGGTCGGTCATGGTCCGATATCCGCTCAGGTGCCCCTTCGACTTCCAGGGGGTGCCGCAGCACAGCCCTCCCGCGTCGTCCGGAATCGCGACGACGATCCCGGCTCTGTCGAGAAGCGTGCTCACGGCCTCACGAGAGCCGTGTCCGCCGCTCTCAGGACCGAACATCGTGCCGATGCAGGCGCCGAAGAACACCGCCTCGGCCTCGGCCGGCGTGCGGGGGCGCGGGGGCGCGCTGCCACCGCGGGGGAGTCCGCCGTCGTAGAGCGGGACGGTGTCGGAGCCGAGAAGTGAGCGACCGACCTTCGTGGCGGCCGTCACCAGGGGAGCGGGCAGGGCGTCGGCCACGGTGAGGGCCAGGCCTCCCGCCTTCGTCACTGCTCCCCAGCCCTTCGCGGCGGTTCCCCAGAGCGCGTCCTCGACCTTCCCCGCCTGCTCGGCTCTCAGCCGCCGGACGAGGTCCCCGGTGTTGATGTCCACCGGGCAGGCGACGGCGCACATCCCGTCGACCGCGCAGGTCTGGACCCCCTCATAGTCATAGTCCTCGCGCAACTCCTCGAGCAGAGCGGTATCGCCCTGCTCTTCGGCCCACGCCATGTCCCGACGCAGCACGATGCGCTGTCGCGGGGTGAGGGTGATGTCCTTGCTCGGGCATGCGGGCTCGCAGTACCCGCATTCCACGCAGCGGTCCACCTCGCTCTCGACCTGCGGCGCGCGCTTGAGGTCGTGCAGATACGACCGCGGGTCATCGGAGAGGACGACACCCGGGTTCAGCAGACCGGCCGGGTCGATGAGTCGCTTTATCTCCCACATGATGTCCGTCAGTTCATCGCCGTACTGGCGGCGAACGAACGGTGCCATGATCCGCCCCGTGCCGTGTTCCGCCTTGAGGGAGCCGTTCTGCGCGAGGACGAGATCCACGAGGTCGGCCGTGAACAGCTCGTATCGAGCGACGCTCTGCGGGTCGTCGAATCGCTCGTTGAGGAGGAAGTGGATGTTCCCGTCCTTGGCGTGGCCGAAGATGACCGAGCCCTCGTAGCCGTGCGTGTCGAACAGCTCGATGAGGCGCTCGCACGTGGTGAGCAGACGGTCCACGGGAACCACGATGTCCTCGAGGAGGGCGGTCGTGCCCGACGGGCGTGCTCCGGCGACAGCGGTGTAGAGGCCCTTGCGCACCTGCCACAGTGAAGCGCGCTGGACGGCATCCGTCGTGAGGGAGGGGGCCACCGCGAGCGAGAGCTCGCGGAAGCGGGCGAGGGCCGCCTCGCCGGCGACGGCGAGCTCCTCGGCACCGGAGGCGTGCACCTCGACGAGGAGCGCGGCGTGATCGACCACATCGATCTCGGCGATCGCCGCGGGCACATCCGCGAGTCCCTGCGCGACGCGGAGAGAGGCCGCATCCATCAGTTCGATGGTCGCGAGGCCCTGCGCGGTGAGCCCCGGAAGTGCCGCCATCGCCGCCCGAAGTGTCTCGAACACGAGCAGGCCAGTGGCGATCGACGGACGGATCGGTATGGTGCGGAACCGCGCCTCCGCCACGAACGCGAGCGTCCCCTCCGAACCGATCACGAGGTGCTCCAGGATCCGCACGGGGTCATCGAAGTCGAGCAGCGCATTGATTCCGTAGCCCATGGTGTTCTTCATCGAGAACTGCTGGCGCACCCGCGCGACGGCGTCCGCGGACTCCATCAGACGTGCGCGGAGAGCGAGCAGGCCACGAGCGAGCTCCGGCTCGGAGTCCCGCAGACGGTCGAGTGCATCCGGAGCTCCCGTGTCAAGGACGGTCCCGCTCGGGAGGACGAGGATCATCGACTCGATGGTCTGATAGGAGTTCTCGGTGATCCCGCACGCCATGCCGCTGGAGTTGTTGGCGATCACGCCGCCGATCGTGCACGCGATCTCACTGGCGGGGTCGGGCCCGAGCTTGCGGCGATAGCGACCGAGTCGCGTGTTGACCTGACGCACCGTCGCACCAGGGCCGACTCGGACGATCGCGCCGTCGTCCTCGACGGCGATCGAGCGGAAGTGGCTGCGGGTGTCGACGAGGATGTCTCCGCTGATGCCCTGGCCCGACAGGCTGGTGCCGCCGGAGCGGAAGGTGAGCGTGCGGCCGGCGGCGCGCACGGCCTCGAAGGCACGGGCGACTCCCGTAGCATCGCGCGGTGTGAGGACGGCGTCCGGGACGAGCAGATAGTGCGAGGCGTCGTGGGCTCGCGCGAAGCGATCGATCGACCGCGACGTCATGGTCGTGTCGGGTCCGAGCAGGTCGACATCGAGCGGAGGGGAGAGGACGGTCATGGGAGTCTCCTTGCATCAGCGCCGACGGCAGATTGTCAGACAAGTTTACTGGGACACTCTAACCTGCTCTAGGCTGATGGCATGACAGCGACGGCGGTTTCGGAACTCGGTGTCGTCGGCGTCGTGGACGCCGTCACTCGGCAGCTGCGGGAGCAGATCCTGTCGGGTGAGCTCAGCGCGGGAACAGCACTGACGGAGGCGAAGGTCTCCGCGATGTTCGCCGTCGCCCGCCCCAGTGCGAAGGCGGCCATCGAGCACCTCGTGGGGTCGGGGATGCTCGAGCGTATGGCGCACCGGAGTGCCCGGGTCGTCGCGATCTCAGCGGATATGGCCCGCGATGTCTACCGGACGCGTGCGCGACTGGAGAGCGCCGCCCTGCGCGAGCTGGCAGCGGATCGTACGGTGCCGGAGATGGCCGCCGCAGCGAACGCGGAACTGCTCGCGATGCCCCCGGGCCCGGACACGGCCACGGTCGATCCGGACATGCGCTTCCACACGGCGCTCATCGACGCGATCGGCAGCGACCGGTTGTCGCGGATCTACCGCAGTCTGGTCGACGAGGTCCGACTGTGCATGGCGCAGGTGCAGGGCCGACGCCTGCTCGCCGCCGAGGTCATCGCGCACCAGCATGCGTCGATTCTCGAGGCGGTCGGCGCGGGCGACGGAGATCGCGCCGCGGATCTGCTGGCAGCGCACCTCTCCTCGGCGGAGCGCCGCCTGATCGACGCGCTGACCGACGACCCCGCCTGACCCGCGTCCTCACATCGACCAGCGCCTCATTCTGCCGGTGCGTCGGATTCCTCGTCCGCGGGTGCCTCTTCGGTGGGAGCGTCGGCAGGGTTCTCAACGGCTGCTGCGGCGGCGTCGACCTGCTCCTGCGTGTAGCCGCAGTGGTTGATCGCCTCCGACTCCCATTTGAGCGTCAGTCGATCCTTGCCCTCGGCGTGCGCCTGAGCGACGGTACCGACGCGGATCTCATTCGCTTCCGATTCGCGATTCACGTCGGGGACCGCCTCGCACACGTGGAACACGCTTCCCGCGGGAGTCCAATAGACGCGATCCTCGCCGGTGAGCTGTTCGATGATGTTCGTCTCGTCGGCGTACTGCTCCTGCGAGACCGGACTCCAGTCCACCGCGAAGACGCTCACGAGCACGGCGATCACGACGCCGATGGAGCCCGCGATGGCCTTCTGCTTCCCATCCATGTTCTTGTTCGTGAACACGAGGATGATCAGCGGCAGGAAGGCGATGATCGCGATGATGAGACCGAGCTGGTTCTGCACCCAGAAGCGGACCGGATCCTTCTTCGACGCGGGGTCCAGCCGATTGGCCTTCTTCCAGAGCTGCGCACCGATCAGGGCGAGGGCGCCGATGACGAGGAAGGCGCCGATGAGTCCGATCAGGTGGCCCGTCGTGAAGGGGGCCTGGCGGAGAAGCCAGAAGATCGCGAATGCTTCGCCGGCGATCGCCAGGGTCCACAGCCCCGCCGCGATCCACCGTTGGGTGGTCGCCCGCTTCTTCGCCTCGGGGGTGGGTGTCCACACAGGTCCGTCGTTCGTCACTGTCGCGGATGAGGAGACGATCTTCTTCTTGCGTTCAGCCACTGTGCTGCCCTCCCGATGGATGCTGGGCATGAGCCTAGTGGGCACGTGTCACACGTCGCTACGCTGAGGACATGAGCTCAGATCCCGACGACGCACTCTCCTGGGAGGGCGATGACCCGGCGCTGAAGCGGGATTCCACTCCCACGTCCGCCGCGTCCACTGCCGACCCCGCCCTTCCCGGAGGGTGGAACGCCGTCGGGAAGGGAAGCCGGACGGTCGGCCGTGTCGAGTCCGACGGGTCGATCACCCCGGCCGATGCGCCCGCGCCGGTGAGCACACCCATGCTCGTGACGCTCGGAGTGATCGGCGGCATCTATCTGCTCTACGCCATCGGCTGGGTGATCGGCGGTCTCCGTCTGCAGGGGCAGGCTCCTTTCCTCGTCACGGACGTGATGTACCAGGCGTCCCTGTGGACCGCGGTTCTCGCACCAGCGCTGTGGTTCGCCTGCGCCTGGGTCCTCACCAGACGATCGCGTGCCTGGGTCCGTGTGGCGGCTCTCGTCGGGGGAGTCGTGCTTCTGGTTCCGTGGCCGTTCGTGATGCTGGGAGTGTGGGGATCGTGATGAACGACGAGACGGTCGACGATCGGGCCCCCGAGACTTCTCCCGCGGAGCGCCCGCAGCCACGGCTGCGATGGCTGCGCGCCGTGGTCCTCGGGATCACCGGACTCTTCTACGCGTACGCCGTCTGGAACGCGGTGGCGTTCCTCATCACATATGCGACCAGTGCCCTCGGGCTGAACACCTACGGATGGTTCGTGCTGCTGTTCGCCGTCGTCTTCCCGGCGCTGGTCCTCGCCGTGGCATATGCACTGGGCCGGGGACGGAAGCTGGGCGAATTCTCCCTCGTACTCGTCACGGGGCTGGGAGTGGTCGCGGTGTTCTGGATGAACATCGTCGCCTACGCGACGCTGAACCTGTCGTCGTTCGTCCCCTGAGCCGCCGGGCCGGAGTGGTGTCGCCTGATGTCACACGGCACGGGCCGGCGGCGGGGCTCCGGTAGGGTGGAACCGATCGCGCCCCCACGGTGTGCGGCGCATCGATCCCATCCGTGTGTCGCAATCCCGAAGGATCCGCTGTGCCGAAGCCTGTCGTGCTCATCGCCGAAGTTCTGTCGCCCGCCACGATCGATGCACTCGGTCCCGACTTCGAGGTCCGCCATGTCGACGGCACCGATCGGGAGGCGCTCTTCGCTGCTCTCGCCGACGCGAATGCGGTGCTCATCCGCTCTGCGACGCGGATCGATGAGGAGGCACTGGCTCACGCCCCGAAGCTGAAGGTCGTCGCCCGCGCGGGGGTCGGCCTGGACAACGTCGACATCAAGGCGGCAACGACGGCCGGCGTCATGGTCGTGAACGCGCCCACGTCGAACATCGTGTCCGCCGCGGAACTCACGGTCGGACACATCCTCAGCCTTGCCCGCCGGATCCCCGCTGCGCACGCGTCGCTGTCGGCCGGTGCCTGGAAGCGCAGCTCGTTCACCGGAGCCGAGCTCTTCGAGAAGACCGTCGGCATCATCGGTCTCGGCCGCATCGGAGCCCTGGTCGCCGCGCGCCTGGCCGCGTTCGACATGCGTGTGGTCGCCTACGACCCCTATGTCACGAGCGCCCGAGCGCAGCAGCTCGGCGTGCAGTTGCTGTCGCTGGACGAGCTCATCGCCGAGTCGGACTTCCTCACCATCCACATGCCCAAGACCCCCGAGACCACGGGGATGCTCAGTACCGAGCAGTTCGCCGCGATGAAGCCGACGGCCTTCGTCGTGAACGTCGCGCGCGGTGGCCTCATCGACGAGGAAGCACTGCACGCGGCCCTCGTCGCCGGTGAGATCGCCGGTGCCGGACTCGATGTCTTCACGACCGAGCCGCCGGCCGAGGGCGGCTCGGCGCGCCCGCTTCTCGACCTGCCGAACGTCGTCGTCACCCCGCACCTCGGCGCGAGCACCGAGGAGGCTCAGGAGAAGGCCGGTGTCTCGGTCGCGCGCTCGGTCCGCCTCGCGCTGGGCGGAGAGCTCGTACCGGACGCCGTCAACGTCGCCGGCGGAGTCATCGACCCGTACGTGCGTCCCGGAATTCCGCTCGTGGAGAAGCTCGGTCAGATCTTCGCAGCCCTCGCGCAGTCGCCGCTCACGAGCCTCGACGTCGAGGTCCACGGCGAGCTGAACGACTACGACGTCAGCGTTCTCAAGCTCGCGGCCCTCAAGGGAGTGTTCACGAACATCGTGAGCGAGACCGTGTCCTACGTGAATGCGCCGCTTCTCGCCGAGCAGCGCGGTATCGCCGTGCGTCTCCTCCAGGACGATGTCAGCGATGAGTACCGCAACGTGATCACCGTGCGCGGCGCTCTGTCGGACGGATCCCAGCTGTCGGTGTCCGGAACCCTCACCGGAACGAAGCAGATCGAGAAGCTCATCGGCATCAACGGGTACGCCCTCGAGCTGCCGATCGAGACGAACCATGTCGTGATGCTGTACACCGACCGCCCGGGAATCGTGGCCGTCTACGGGCAGAAGTTCGGCGACGCCGGCATCAACATCGCGGGCATGCAGATCGCGCGTCAGGAGGCCGGGGGACAGGCGCTCAGCGTTCTCACGCTCGACTCGCCCATGTCCGAGGAGTTGCTCGACGACGTGCGGACGACGATCGACGCGGATCTCTTCCGTCAGATCGAGATCACCGAGCTCTGAACGGCGTCACTCCGGAGTCGTCGCGCGCTGGACGAGCGAGATCAGCGCCGCGAGCTGCTGTCCGCCGGGGACGACGGTCGGCGCGCCCGGCAGGTCGAGCGTGTTGTTGAAGTAGAGGCCATCGCTCACGAGCATGACCAGATCGAGGCTCGCCTCGTCGCGGACGTGTGGGCGGAGTGTGTCTGCCCAGAGGGTCCGCATCGACTGCAACGCGGCGGGCGCCGCGGCGTATCCGCCCTGAGACAGCCGTGAGACCGCGATGATCGCACGGTCGAGTGGATCGTTCTCCATCACGGAGGTCCGGATGAAGAACGACACCGGACCTTCCTCGGCGGCGTCCATGGCCGCGACGTCCTCATCCACGAGTCGGTTCAGGCGTTCGATGAGGCCCTCGGCCAGCTCGTCCTTGGAGCCGAAGTGGTAGAGCAGTCCGCCCTTGGACACAGCGGCCGCTCTGGCCGTCGCCTCCAGTGTCGCGGCGCGTTCGCCGTCACGGACGAGGATGTCCTCGAATGCGTCGAGGACGCGCTCGCGGGCGAGGGGAGGGCGGGGCATAGGGCTTCCCTTTCGGGTGGAAGAAGACGGCCGATATCTGTTACTATACCAGCCGGACGGTTTAGTTACGATTCGTCCTCCCGGACTCTGAGAGGTACTCATGACTCGCACGGCGTCGATCCCGGTCGCAGACACCGACGCTCCCCGCGTCGGCGCGCGGGGATGGCTCGCGCTCACCGTCCTCATGCTGCCGGTGCTGCTGGTGTCCGTGGACAACACGGTTCTCAGCTTCGCGCTGCCGGAGATCTCCCTCGCGCTCGCGCCGACCGGCGCGGAGCAGCTGTGGATCATCGACGTGTATCCGCTCGTGCTCGCAGGGCTCCTCGTCACGATGGGGACGCTCGGCGACCGCTTCGGGCGTCGGCGGATGCTGCTGATCGGCGCGACGGGCTTCGCCGCCGTCTCGGTGCTCGCCGCGTTCGCGACGACCGCCGCGATGCTCATCGCCGCGCGCGCACTGCTGGGCTTCTTCGGTGCCATGCTCATGCCCTCGACGCTGTCGCTCCTGCGCTCCATCTTCCAGAACCGCGATCAGCGCAGGCTCGCCATCGCGGTCTGGGCCTCGGCGTTCTCCGCCGGTGCCGCGCTCGGCCCCATCGTCGGCGGGTTCCTGCTCGAGCACTTCAGCTGGGGATCGGTGTTCCTCATCGCGGTCCCGGTCCTCATCCCGCTCCTGATCGCCGCGCCGATCCTCGTGCCGGAGAGCAAGGATCCCCGCCCCGGGCGCATCGATCCGCTCAGCATCGTCCTCTCGATGGCCACGATGGTCCCCATCGTCTATGCGATCAAGTCGCTCGCCGTCGACGGCCCGACGCTCAAGGTCGCCGGCCTCACCGTCCTCGGCGTGGCGATGGGCGCGCTGTTCGTGCGGCGCCAGCTGCGGTCCCCGAACCCGATGCTGGACATGGCACTGTTCCGGCGCGGATCGTTCTCCGGCGCGATCATGGTCAATCTCCTCAGCGTGGTCGCCCTCGTCGGCTTCCTGTACTTCGTGTCGCAGCATCTCCAGCTCGTGCTCGGTTTGTCGCCGATGGTCGCGGGCCTCGCCCTGGTGCCTGGCATGCTCGGGATGATCGTGGCGGGTCTCGCCGTCGTGCCGATCTCGCGTCGTATCCCTCCGCAGCGGCTGGTGGCGGGCGCCCTCGTGTTCTCCGTCGCCGGGTACCTGATCGTCGCTTTCACGACGAGCGATCACGGGGTGGTTCCGCTCATCATCGCCTTCATCTTCCTCGGCATCGGGATCGGTGCTGCAGAGACCATCTCGAACGAGTTGATCCTCTCCAGCGCTCCGGCTGCCAAGGCCGGTGCTGCGAGCGCCGTCTCCGAGACGGCCTACGAACTCGGTGCCGTGCTCGGCACCGCGGTGCTCGGTGGCATCATCACGGCGTTCTACCGCACGGCCCTGGTCGTGCCGGCGGAGGTGCCCGCGGATGCCGCCCACGCCGCGTCCGAGACGCTGGCGGGTGCGTACACCGCGGCGCAGGGTCTGCCCGATTCCGTCGGTGCGGCTCTCTGGGCTGCGGCGTCCGACGCATTCGGATCGGGTGTCACGGTGACCTCGCTGATCGGCGCGGTCCTCGTGGCGGCTGCCGGCGTGATCGCGGCCCTGACGCTGCGACCCGCCCGCGAGCTCCACTGAGTCGTGACGGGGCGCAGGGCCGAGGCTCCGTGCTCCGTCACGCGCCCGCGCGCCTGCGCGTTCGCCGCTACGCTGGGGGACGCGCCCGCCAGTCGTGTTCGATCCGCCGCGGGCAGTCCCGATGCAAGGAGTGTCATGTCGCGTGTCGTGAAGCTGGCCGTCATCCCCGGTGACGGGATCGGCCCCGAGGTCATCACCGAAGCCGAGCGGGTTCTCGACGCGGTCACCGCGTCCAGCGGCGTCACGTTCGACAAGACGCACTTCTCGCTCGGTGCGGGGCGCTACCTCGACACCGGGGACACCCTGACGGACAGCGACCTGACGGCCATCTCCGAGCACGAGGCGATCCTCCTCGGTGCTGTCGGCGGCGTGCCGGGCGACACCCGCCTGAAGGACGCGAACATCGAGCGCGGACTGCTCCTGAAGCTGCGCTTCGCTCTCGATCACTACGTGAACCTCCGTCCGTCCCGGTTGTACGCCGGCGCGTCCGGCCCGCTCTCCGACCCGGGGGAGATCGACTTCGTCGTCGTCCGCGAGGGCACGGAGGGGCCGTACGTCGGAAACGGTGGAGCGATCCGCCGGGGCACGCCCCATGAGGTGGCCAACGAGACGTCCGTCAACACCGCGTACGGCGTGGAACGTGTCGTCCGCTACGCGTTCGCACTCGCCGAGCGCCGCCGTCAGAAGCTGACTCTCGTGCACAAGACGAACGTCCTCGTGCACGCCGGGGGCATGTGGCAGCGAGTCGTGAACGAGGTCGCCGCCGAGCACCCCGATGTGGCCGTCGACTACCTCCACGTCGACGCGGCGACGATCTTCCTGGTCACGGACCCTTCGCGCTTCGACGTCATCGTCACGGACAATCTCTTCGGCGACATCCTCACGGACCTGGCCGGCGCCGTGACCGGCGGCATCGGGCTCGCGGCCTCCGGCAACATCAACCCCGAGGGCGCATTCCCATCGATGTTCGAGCCCGTCCACGGATCGGCGCCGGACATCGCAGGGCAGCAGAAGGCGGACCCCACGGCGGCGATCCTCTCGATCGCTCTGCTGCTGGACCACCTCGGTCTCCGCGAGGAAGCCGGTCGCGTCACCCGCGCGGTCGAGCAGGACATCGCCGGGCGCACGGGCGCCCGCACCACCAGTCAGACAGGGGACGCGATCATCGCACGGCTTCAGGCGTAGTCTGAACCCAGCGATACCGCTCCCGCACCGAACGCAGGATGTGACATGACTCTCACCGACGCCGAACTCGCCCCGCTCGAGTTCTCCGTGACCAAGAACCTCGCCGCGAAGTCTTCGGCCGACCGCGAGGAGATCCTGAAGAACCCGGGCTTCGGTTCGGTCTTCACCGACCACACGGTCGACATCTGCTGGTCGGCGAAGGGCGGCTGGCACCGCCCGCGCGTCCAGCCCTACGGGCCCATCCCGCTGGACCCCGCTGCCGCCGTGCTGCACTACGGCCAGGAGATCTTCGAGGGCATCAAGGCGTATCGCCATGCCGACGGTTCGGTGCACACGTTCCGTCCGGACCGCAACGCGGCCCGTCTGCGCGCGAGCGCGCGGCGCATCGCGCTGCCCGAGCTGCCCACCGAGTACTTCATCCAGTCCCTGCGCGAGCTGATCGCGGTCGACGGAGCCTGGGTGCCGTCCGGGGCCGACCAGAGCCTGTATCTGCGTCCGTTCATGTTCGCCAAGGAGGCCTTCCTCGGTGTTCGACCGGCACAGAAGGTCGCGTACTACGTGATCGCCAGCCCCGCCGGCTCCTACTTCTCCGGCGGTGTGAAGCCCGTACGCATCTGGCTCTCCGAGACCTACGCGCGCGCAGGCAAGGGCGGCACGGGAGCGGCGAAAACCGGCGGCAACTACGCCTCCAGCCTGCTCCCGCAGGCGGAGGCCACCGAGAAGGGCTGCGACCAGGTGGTCTTCCTCGACCAGGATCGCAACGTCGAGGAGCTCGGCGGAATGAACGTCGTGTTCGTCTTCAAGGACGGCCGCGTGGTCACCCCGCAGTCCGAGAGCATCCTGGAGGGCATCACCCGCGATTCGCTGCTGCAGCTCGCGGAGGATCGCGGTCACACCGTGGAACGCCGTGCGGTGTCGCTCACCGAGTGGCGCGAGGGCGTCGCATCGGGCGACATCGTCGAGGTGTTCGCCTGCGGTACCGCTGCTGTCGTCACACCGATCGGCGCCCTGGTGGGCGCAGACTTCGAGGACGCTCAGCCCACGGGAGATCTCGCACTGTCGCTGCGCGAGGAACTCACCGACATCCAGTACGGTCGCCGTGCGGACAAGCACGGCTGGCTGGTCCGACTCGACGCCTGAGGTCGCTCGTGATCGCTAGGCTGGACGGGTGAAGATCGCTCGGTTCAGCCACAATGACGCCATCACCTACGGAATCCTCGACGAGGCGGAACTCGTCGTGCTCGCCGGGGATCCCATGTTCGCCGGCTACGAGCCGACGGGAGAGCGCGTGCCGGTCGCGGATGTCGCACTCCTCGCGCCGGTGATCCCGCGGTCGAAGGTCGTGTGCGTGGGCAAGAACTACCACGATCACGCCGCCGAGATGGGCGACGTCGCACCGGAGGAGCCGCTGCTGTTCCTCAAGCCGAACACGGCTGTCATCGGTCCCGGAGACACGATCGTGCGTCCCTCGCAGTCGGAGCGCACGGAGCACGAGGGTGAGCTCGCCGTCGTGATCGGTCGGATCGCGAAGAACGTGAAGGCCGCCGACGCGCTCGACTACGTCTTCGGCTACACGGTCGGCAATGACGTCACCGCCCGTGATCTGCAGCGCACGGACGGGCAGTGGACCCGAGCCAAGGGGTTCGACACGTTCTGCCCGCTCGGTCCCATCATCGAGACCGAGTTCGATCTCGACTCGGCGGAGATCGAGACGCGCGTCAACGGCGAGGTGCGCCAGCACGCGCCACTGACCGACATGATCCACTCGGTCGCGGACATCATCGAGTACGCGTCGGCGGTGTTCACCCTCCTTCCCGGCGATGTCATCCTCACGGGTACGCCGGCCGGAGTCGGCCCGTTCGGCGCCGGTGACGCCGTCGAGGTCGAGATCACGGGTCTCGGAATCCTGCGCAACTCCGTGCGCGACGCGCTTCCCGTGCCATGACGACCGAGTCGCTGACTGCGGACAGGCTGCAGGGAGTTCAGCGACGCACGGTCCTCGTGCTCTCGCTGGGCCAGGTTCTCGGAGGTATCGCGTTCGGAGCGACAGTCTCGCTCGGTGCGCTCCTCGCCGCGGACATCTCCGGGGATGACGCACTGTCCGGGCTCGCGACCGCATCCGTGACTCTGGGTGCGGCTCTCTGCGCGATCCCCCTCGCACGTCTCGCCGCCCGCGTGGGCAGGCGACGGGCGCTCACTCTCGGCAACCTCTTCGCGCTGGTCGGTATCGCGATCGTGATCCTCGCCGCGGCCCTGCGTGTCTTCCCTCTGCTCCTCGTCGGGATCCTCCTCATCGGTGCGGGGAATGCGGGAAATCTGCAGTCACGCTTCGCCGCGACCGATCTGGCGGCACCGGTGCACCGAGGTCGGGATCTGTCGATCGTCGTCTGGGCGACGACCGTCGGCGGCGTCTCCGGACCGCTCCTTCTCGGTCCGGGTGAGATCGTCGGCCAGGCGATCGGTATGCCACCGCAGACCGGTTCCTATCTCTTCTCACTCGTGGCGCAGACCGCAGCGTTCCTGCTCTACATCGTCGCTCTCCGCCCTGATCCGCTCCTCACCGCGCAGCAGCTCGCCCGCAGCGCCGCGGCAGCGGGCGCCGAGGTCATCGCGGTGGCCGACCGCCCCCTCACCGCTCGCTACGCGATCTTCGCCATCGCCGGGTCGCACGTGGTCATGGCCTCCGTCATGGCCATGACGCCGGTTCACCTCGCGCACATGGCTCACAGTGCCCACGGCGGTCACGCCTCGACCGAGGACATCTCGCTCCTCGTCGGGGTGACCATCGCCGCTCACGTGGCCGGCATGTACGCGCTGTCGCCGGTCTTCGGGATCCTCGCTGACCGCTGGGGGCGCCTGCGGGTCGTGCTGCTGGGGCAGGCGATGCTCGCGGCCGCCCTGGTATTCGCGGTGTTCGCCAGCGATTCCGAGATCGGCGTGCTTCTGGCACTGATCTTCCTCGGGCTCGGGTGGAGCGCGGCGACGGTCGCGGGTGCAGCGCTGCTCACCGAGGCGAGTTCACCGGAGCTCAGGACTCGGCGCCAGGGCAGGAGCGACTCCCTGATGAGTCTGTCCGCCGCGGCCGGGGCTGTTCTCGCCGGATTCGTCCTGAGCGTGTTCCAGTACGCGGGGCTCGGTATCGCCGCGATGGTGATCGTGGTGGCGATCGTCCTGCTGTCACCGCTCGGACGCATGGTGCCCCGGTGAAGTCCTGGGACGGAGTGGGATCCGCCTATGCGGCCTCCTACGCCTCCCTCTGCCTCGGCACGGCGGAGGACCTGCGCACGGCGCTCGATCCTGGTGATCGCGGCCGTTTCCGTGCGGCCTTCGATGCCGTCAGCGCTCAGTACATCGTGGGGGATGTGCTGCGACTCGCGCACACGGCGGCAGTCGCGGTGGGACGGTCCCACTGACGCGGCGCGTAGCGACCCCGCGCTCGCTCGATGGCGGCCCCGCGCGGCCGTAGGATTGAGGGGCTATGGCTTCCTCACCTGATTCCCGCACCACGACCGCCTCCGGTTCCGATGTGCGCGTCCGCTTCTGCCCGTCGCCCACCGGCCTGCCGCACGTCGGCCTGGTCCGCACGGCGCTGTTCAACTGGGCGTACGCGCGTCACCACGGCGGGAAGCTCGTCTTCCGTATCGAGGACACCGATGCCGCGCGTGACAGCGAGGAGAGCTATCAGCAGCTGCTCGACGCACTGACCTGGCTGCACATCGACTGGGATGAGGGCGTGGAGGTCGGAGGACCGCACGCGCCGTACCGGCAGTCCGAGCGTCACGACATCTACCGGGGAGTGCTCGACAAGATGCTCGCCGCGGGACTCGTGTACGAGAGCTTCTCCACGGCCGAGGAGATCGACGCCCGCAACGAGGCGGCCGGACGCGCGAAGCAGCTCGGGTACGACAACCATGACCGTCACCTCACCGACGAGCAGCGCGCCGCTTTCCGGGCCGAGGGCCGTCAGCCCGCGCTGCGTCTGCGCGTTCCGGACGAGGACCTCACCTACGTCGACCTCATCCGCGGCGAGGTCACGTTTCCGGCGGGCTCTTTCCCCGACTTCGTCATCGTGCGCCCCAACGGGGTGCCGCTGTACACCTTCGTCAATCCGGTCGACGACGCACTGATGGGGATCACGCACGTCCTGCGCGGCGAAGATCTGATGCCGTCTACCGCGCGTCAGCTCTCCCTCTACCGGGCGCTCATCGACGCCGGCGTGACCACCTTCATTCCTCGATTCGGGCACATGCCGCTGGTGCTCGGAGACGGGACCAAGAAACTCTCCAAGCGCGATCCGCGCGCCGACCTTTTCCTCCAGCGCGAGAAGGGCATGATCCCCGAAGGCCTGCTGAACTATCTCGCGCTCCTCGGGTGGTCGATCGGACCGGACCGCGACATCTTCTCGCTCGACGAGTTCACCGCCGCCTTCGAGATCGAGAACGTCAACCCGAACCCTGCGCGCTTCGACCAGAAGAAGGCCGAATCCATCAACGGCGACCACATCCGGATGCTGGAACCGGCGGACTTCGTCTCCCGCATCACTCCCTATCTGCAGAGCGCGGGTGTCGTGGGGGAGGACATCTCAGACCACGAACAGCAGCTCATCACCGCCGCAGCCCCGCTCGTGCAGGAGCGCGTCCAGGTGCTCGGCGATGTGCCCGGCCTTCTCGGATTCCTCTTCACCGACACGGTGCTGTGGGAGGACGATGCGCTCACGGGGCTTCCGGAGAACGCGACTGCCGTCCTCGACGCGAGCGTCGAGGCCCTCGCCGCAGTCCCGGCAGACGCCTTCGTGACGACGGCGATCCAGGAGGCCCTGTCTGCCGCTCTCGTGGATGATCTGGGACTCAAGCCGCGCGTGGCCTACGGTCCGCCCCGCGTCGCGATCACCGGGCGCCGGGTCTCGCCGCCGCTGTTCGAATCGATGGAACTGCTCGGGAAGGATGAGACGCTCCGGCGCCTCCTCGCTCTCGCGGCGCGCCCGTAGTGGCGGTGAGTTTGGACTGACCTCTCCGGTCGGCTAGACTCAATCCTCGGCGCACGGCTTCGGCTGATGCCCTTGGGGTATGGTGTAATTGGCAACACGGCTGATTCTGGTTCAGTTGTTCTTGGTTCGAGTCCAGGTACCCCAGCACTTCATGAAGGCCCGGAATTCCGCAGAGATGCGGAGGATCCGGGCCTTTTGCAAGCACGCTGGTTTTAGCGATCCCCGGCAGATCCCCGGTCGTCCCGCGGCGGCATGCTAGAAACACAGCATGAAGAGTTTTCTGCTTGGCGCGGGTGCGTCTATGGACGCGGGGCTGCCAGGCAGCTTTGGGCTGACTCGCGCTGTGGCCGATCACATTGGCGAATCGGGACGACACCGATCCGTGGGTCAACTGCTGCACGTCGTCGTTGGGGCAATGGTGCAGCACGAAACCGGGCGTGGAGGGAGCGCGTTCGACGGGATCGATGTCGAGCGCGTCTTCGCCGCTGTGAAAGCTCTCAAAGATCGTGACGCGATTGACCTGTCCGCTTTTGTGGAGAGCTGGAATCGCAACCTCGACGTTCCGAGCGGTCGAGTGCCGTTCCCGGGATTCTGGGCCAAGAACTTTCAGAGGGCTGTGCTCGACTCTTCGGCACACTCACTTGCGAGCGAGTTCGAAACGGGCGTTCGAGCGATCACCGAGACGAAGAACAACGAGATGTTCGAGCGTCTTGAGACAGCGATGTTGAACGCCTTGGTTCGCATTCTTGGCGCCGATGAGAGTCGTGTTGGATATCTCGACCCGATAATTCATGCTGACTCTCTGAATGGGATTGCAACGCTGAACTATGACCTCACTGTAGAGAGCGCCTGTGCTGCGGCCGGTCTGAGTGTCGACACCGGACTCGATTCCTGGCGAGGTGGATACGACTGGGCGTGGGCCACCCCAAGCGCCGACGTCAAGTTGCTCAAACTGCACGGTTCGCTCGACTATGTGCTTGGACGCGCGGATCGAGAACACTCGCGCGTCCGAGGCGACCGCCTGAGTAAGGTTGGCGAAGCGCCCGAGGGGCGACCGGCACACGGAGTGCCTGCGATGGTGTTTGGGCAGGGATCAAAGCTCCGGTCCGATGGGCCTTTCCTCGCTATGCTCGTTGAGCTCGACCGAATGCTCTCTAACACCGAGTGGCTCACCGTAGTCGGCTACTCGTTCCGCGACGATCACATCAACGCGGCCTTGACTCGCTGGCTTAACAGCGAGCGCGCCGTTCGGATTTCTGTGATCGACCCAGCTATTGAGAGTTGGCAAAACGGCATGCACCGGGAGGGACCGGCCTATTGGTATGAGGTTCACCGTGCTGCGAAAGCGCCAGCAACGTTCGAGCGAGCGCGGTGGCGACCGGTGGAGAGCGACTTCATCGCTGCGACAGCCGCTGAAGGCCTCGCGGAACTGCACGGCGAGAAGGGACTGCTGCACGGATAGGTGACATCTGATCTGGCTTGCCCGGGAGGGCGGCCTGGAAGGATGTTGCTGTGCCAAAGCCCTATCCCACCGAGTTCCGTGATGACGTCGTGCGCGTCGCGAGGAGCCGCGAACCTGGCGTGACGATCGAGCAGATCGCGAAAGACTTCGGGGTTCACCCGATGACGTTGCAGAGATGGCTGCGTCGCGCCGACATCGATGAAGGCACCAAGCCCGGCCAGTCGCGCACCGAGGCCGCGGAGATCCGTGAGCTGAAGAAGCGGAACCGGCTGCTCGAGCAGGAGAACGAGGTGCTCCGCCGCGCGGCGGCGTATCTGTCGCAGGCGAACCTGCCGGGAAAAGGTTCTACCCGCTCGTGACAGAGCTCGCCGAGGCAGGGATTCCTGTGACGCTGACGTGTCGGGTGCTCACGCTCTCCCGCCAGCCCTACCACCGGTGGCTGGCTGACCCCGTCACCGCGAGCGAGGTGGTGGGGGCGTATCGCGCGAACGCGCTGTTCGACGCCCACCGGGATGACCCCGAGTTCGGGCACCGGCTCCTCGCTGACGAGACCCGCGACGCCGGGGAGGCGATGTCGGATCGGACCGCGTGGCAGATCGCATCGGCCAATGCCTGGTTCAGTGCGTTCGGGAAACCCAAGCGCGGCAAGCACCGCCGGCCCGGCCCACCTGTCCACGCTGACGCGCCGAACGAGCTCTGGCTGACCGACATCACCGAGCACAAAACCGTCGAAGGCAAGCTCTATCTCTGCGCGATCAAAGACGCATTCAGCGGTCTGATCGTGGGGTACTCAATCGACTCCAGCATGAAGTCCCGGCTGACCGTTCAAGCCCTCGAGAACGCCGTCGCCATGCGCGGCGGCGTCGCCGGCTGCGTGGTCCACAGCGACAGAGGATCCCAAGCCCAATTTCGTAGCCGGAAGTTCCTGCGCGCGCTTGCACGTCACCGCTTGGTCGGGAGCATGGGACGAGTCGGGTCGAGCGGGGACAACGCTGCGATGGAATGTTCTTCGCGTTGCTGCAGAAGAACGTCCTCGACCGTCGATCTTGGACGACCCGCGAGCAGTTGCGGATCGCGATGGTCACCTGGATCGAACGGACATATCACCGTCGACGTCGCCAGCGGCGCTTGGGCCGTTTGACGCCCATCGAGTTCGAGACCATCATGAACACGACCGTCGCGCTGGCGGCGTGACTAGGAACTGTCACCTATCCGTGCAGCAGTCCCAAGCGCCCGCAGCACTCTGGTGGACGTACCGATGGTGTGATTGGCGGCTCTTGACGTCTCACACATACGCGTCATAATCAGAAGCATCATGTCGATGCCCCAACCAACTCAACAAGTAGATGCTGCAGTTCCGAGCGAGTCTCTCCACGTCCGAATCGCGAACTGCAACAACCTTGACAGCGCTGAGATCACGCTCGCCAAGTCGGCCCTGAACATCAAGTACGGGCCCAACGGCATCGGCAAGAGCACCATCGCTCGAGCTCTTACTCTTCGCACTGACGGCGACGACGCGCTCAAAGCTCTGACGCCCTTCAAATACCGCGATGGGACGGGGCACCCTCAACCGTCCGTCGAAGGCGCCGACGACATCAGGAGTGTCCTGACGTTCGACGACAGGTATGTTTCACAGTTCGTCTTCCAGCAGGACGAGGTTCTGAAGAATAGCTTCGAAATCTTCATCAACACGGCGGAGTACCAGGCCGGCAATGACGAGATTGAAGAGCTGTTCGCGGCGCTGCAAACGACCTTCGTGGAGCAGGAGGAGTTTGACAGTGCCGTTCATGCGTTCACTCATCTTTGCGACGTCTTCGGAGTTACGAAGACGGGTGTTCTCTCGAAGAGCACGAAGGGCTACAAGGCGATGGCCGTCGGCGGGAAGTTGCAAAATATACCTGAGCCGCTGAAGGGTTACAAGGGCTTCTTGCAGAGCGACGATCCTGCCAGCTGGGTGGCTTGGCAGGCGAAGGGGAAGAGCTTCCTCGAGCTGTCGGACAACTGCCCGTTCTGTTCCGTCGATAGCGTCAACAAGAGCACGGCCGAGCTTGTCTCGAAAGAGTACGAGACGGCTACGGTCAAGAACATGAGCCAGCTCCGGGCTGCAATCGAGACGGCCGGCCATTACTTCGACCCGTCCTACCTGGCGCAGCTGAGCGAGATGCTGACCCTAATCACGGAGCCCAAGCCCGAGCAGCTCCAGTTCCTCGCGACCCTTCGCGGCGAAGTGGATGTCTTCCTCAATCGCCTCAAGACGCTTCGGGGACTTGCCTTCCATACGCTCCGCGACGAGGAGAAGGTCGACGAGTATCTCTCCGGACTGAAGATCAACCTTGGCCTGCTGCGGTCTCTCAACTCCGAGACGACTCGATCTGTCGTTGAACTCATAAATTCCAAGCTGGATGAAGTGGCTTCGCGAATCTCAGTGGTCAAGGAGCGAATCGGGCAACAACGCGGCCGAGTAAAGCGCCTGATCGAAGCGAATCAGAGCCAGATCAACTCCTTCCTGGGATCTGCAGGGTACCGCTATCAGGTCTCAATTGAGCCCAGCGACCATTCGTACCGCATGCTTATCCAGCACCAGGACCTACCGGGCCATCTCGGGGCGGCCAATAGCCATTTGAGTTATGGCGAGCGCAACGCCTTCGCTCTTGTGCTCTTCATGTATCAGGTACGGCGCGAGCAGCCCGACCTCGTGGTCCTGGATGACCCCGTATCGAGCTTCGACGACACGAAGAAGTTCGCGATCCTGCATGAGCTCTTCCGTGGCAAGAACAGCATCCGCGACCAAACGACCTTGATGCTGACGCACGATCTGGAGCCGGCCATCGACATCGTTCGGCTCTCGACCAGACGGCTATTCGCCACGGCGAAGCCCGTCGCTCACTTCCTCACCAGCAAGCGTGGGACGATCACCGAGAAGCCGATTGCCAAAGACGACCTCAAGACTTTCGGCGAGGTCTGCGACGCTAATATTGCCGCGGCGAGCGATGACATCATCAAGCTCATCTATCTGCGTCGCAAATTCGAGATACTGGGTATCAACGATGCCAGCACGGACGTGCTCTCGAACTTGTTCCATCTTCGCGTCGTGCCGGACCGCCCGATCGGGGGCGGTGACCGCGAGCCGCTTACCGCCGAGGAGTTGGCGGAGGGTTCATTGAAGATCAGCGAAGTGGTGCTGGGGTTCGACTACGACGTCGCGGTCAAAGGACTACGCAATCTAGACATCCTCAAAGAAAAGTTCTCGGCCTCTGCCGTCGGCTACGAGAAGGTGCAGATCTTCCGCATGATGCTCGAGATCGATGAGCCCCAAGAGGATGACACGTTCAAGAAGTTCGTGAACGAGACGTTTCACATCGAGAACGAGTACGTCATGCAGCTCGACCCGCGCGAATATGACTCGGTGCCAGAGTTCGTGGTCCGGGAGTGCGAGCGCCAGGTGGCCCTGATGAAGGCCACCTGATTGGCCACCGTCAAGTTCTGAAGAGCCGCCTAAAAGCTGAAGGGACGAAGCGACATCAAATAGCGCCTACTGGGTCTTCCTGCGAGCAACCTTTGCCCTCGTTTTTACGCCAGCGCGATGGAGCGCTCTCAGAACTGCACCGTGAGACAGCTCATGTGCTACCTCGAGCTCGCGCATCGTGGCCCCGGCCTCGTATTCCGTAGCAAGCGCCCGCGCTTCGGTTTCTGCCACCCTGCGATTCCGTACCACCACGTTGTTCTCGCGGAGCAACCGTGTCATTGCTGATGAGGAGACCTTGTATTTGTCTGCCAGGGAACGGGCACTCTCGCCCGCCCCAGCTCTGCGCACAATCTCCGCGAGCTGAGCTGAGCTGAGCTGCGCTAAAGCACTTGGGCAGCGCCTGCGCTCGATACCTAACGGGATTGCTCGAACCATTCGTGCGATCACTTACAACTGCTAGTTTCTTTGGCTGACCGGGGTTGAAGCCAGCCGTGTAATGGTTCGAGCAAACGTCAAGTACCCCAGCACTTCACGAAGGCCCGGAACTCCGCAGAGATGCGGAGGGTCCGGGCCTTTGTCATGTCCGACCGATCTCCGAATTCTCCGTGCTCGCAGCGAGTGCGGCGAGGTGAGGGGTCGGTACTCAGTTAGATCACAAAACGATAACTACCATGGAGATATGGTTCGGCTGGTGGAAGGTGCAGCGTCGACTCCCCAGGTGGGTTCGGCGGACGCGCGCAGCGCCGATGCCGGGCGACACGCAACCGCCGGCTCGGGCTGGCGTCCAGACATCCAGGGGATGCGTGCCCTCGCGGTCGGGCTCGTCGTCCTCGCCCATGTGCATCTCGCCGGGTTCGAGGGCGGGTTCGTCGGCGTCGATGTCTTCTTCGTCATCTCCGGGTTCCTGATCACACAGCTGCTTCTGCGTGAGGTCGACAAGACGGGCACCGTGTCGATCTCGCAGTTCTATGTGCGCCGCGCGCGCCGGATCCTGCCTGCTGCGACGTTCGTCACCCTCTGCATCCTGCTCTACAGCGCGATCGCACTCCCCGTCACCCGACTGGCGCAGAACGCCCAGGACTCGATCTGGTCGGCGCTCTTCGTCTCCAACTGGGGGTTCGCGGCGTCCGACACCGACTACTTCTCCACGACGGCCCCCAGTTTCTTCCAGCATTACTGGTCCCTCGCCGTCGAGGAGCAGTTCTATCTGCTCTGGCCGCTGCTGGTGCTCGCGCTCGCACCGCGCATGCGCAGGCGCACAGTCTCGCTCGTCGCCGCCGGTCTGCTCGTCGTCTCGCTCGGCTGGGCGATGCTCTACACCGCGCAGGATTCGGCTGCCGCGTACTTCAACACTCCGGCGCGGGCATACGAATTGATGGTCGGCGCGATTCTCGCGTGTGTGATGACCGGGCCGTTGCGTTCACGCTGGCGGCATCTCGCGGGTTTCGGCGGCCTCGTTCTCATCCTGTACTCAGCGCTGACGTTCGACGAGAGCACCCCTTTTCCCGGTGCGCTCGCGCTCGTGCCGGTGACGGGCACCGCTCTGCTCCTCGCGGCGGGACCGGATACGTTCACGGGGCGCGCGCTCTCCTGGGGCCCGCTGCGCTACATCGGAGACATCTCCTTCTCGCTCTACCTGTGGCACTGGCCGGTGGCGCTCGCGGTGCAGCAGACCCTGTCGCAGGAGGCACCGTTTCTGCAGAGGGCGGGTCTGACCGTCGCGATCTCGGTCGCGCTGGCATCGCTCACCTTCCACTTCGTCGAGCGTCCGTTCCAGCGCAAGAAGGTGCCCGTGTTCTCGGCCGACAGGCGCACGCTGTGGCTGTGGCCTCTCAGCGTCGTCGTGATTCTCGCGACCGCTCTGGCGGCATCGACGTGGGGGACGCACCGTCAGACCACCGAACAGCAGCAGGCGGCGGAGTACTTCGACGAGCACGGCTATCAGGATCTTTCGCCCACCGAGGACCCCGAGGCGGTGCAGGCTGACCTCGCCGAGGCGGTCGACCTCGCCGAAGGCGGTGCGCCGATTCCGCCGGACTACAACAGCGAGTCACTCAAAGAGGACAAGTGGACCGACCTGGTCTCGACCGATTGTTATGCCGGTGCCGGCGAGCGGTCTGCCGATGTCTGCTTCTACGGTGACACGGAGGCGACCACGACGATCGCCCTGGTGGGCGATTCGCACGCGGCCATGTGGGCGCCGGCGCTGGATCTCATCGGTGTGCAGCATGGCTTCCGCTTCGCGGTGTTCGTGAAACTCGCGTGCGGTGCATACGACGTCACGCAGGGCAGCGACGAGCGCAGCGCCGAAGACTGCGCGGAGTTCCGCGAATTCACACACGACGAGGTCACCGCACTCGATCCTGATGCCGTCATACTCGGTGCGCGAGGCATGCTCCACATGAGCGACAGCGAGGGCCAGAGTGTCGAGGAACAGTGGCGCACGGGCGTCGCGGACACCGTCGCGGTGTATCAGGGCATCGGCGAACGTGTCATCGCGCTGGGCGACGTCCCCGCGCGTCCGGATGCGAACCCACAGGACTGCGTCGAAGCGCCCGGCGCAACGCAGGAGGGGTGTGTCGCCAGCGGCGAGAGCCTGGAGAGACGCAGCAACGACATCACCCACCATGAGGTGGCGACAGCCGGTGCGATCTACGTCGACACGGAACCGTTCGTGTGCGTGGACGACGAGTGTCCGCTCTTCGCGGGCGATGTGCCGCTCTACGTCGATGACTCGCACCTGAACCGGCTGTGGGTGGAGCATGTGGCGCCTGCGCTGGGGAAGCAGCTCGAAGATGATCTTCCCGGTGACTGACGCCTGGCGATCGCACGAGCCGCTCAGCTCGCGGATGAGGAGACCTCAGAGCTCGTCGAAGTCTCGCGTGACTGCGCGAACGTGACGTCTGGCGAGCGGCTGGAGCGCGGCATTCATCTCGTCGAACAGCGTGCGTGCCGATTCGCCTTTCCACTGCGGAGACAGCAGCTCCAGCGGAAGCCCGGGGTCTCGGTAGGGGAGGCGCCGCCACTGCGTGAGCATGGGAACGTAGCGTTCGAACGCCTCCTGCGCTGTGAGCGTCTTCGACATCGCAGCGCGGTGGGTGTCTCGGTGAGTGCGGAGGAAGTCGGCGTAAAGTCGCGCGAGCTCGTCCAGGTCCCACCACTTTCCGATCTCCACGCTCAGATCGCGTGAGGTTGCATACTCGCCGACGAAGAGATCTACGTACGCCGACAGCTCCTGGCGATCGAGGGCATGTCGGGCCTCCGCGGCCATGGTCCCCGGCGCGATCCACACACCGGGGGCGACCGTTCCGAAACCGAGGCGCGTCAGACTCGCTCGGAGTTCGTGCCGCCGCGCTCTTTCCCTCTCGGGTACCGAGAAGACCGCGAGTACCCATCCGTCCGCGAGGACGGCCCTCGTACGTTCGAAGATGCGGACGTCGCCCTCCGCGAGGACCTCGAGAGTCGAGGCGGAGATCGAGTACCCCGCGATTCCCTGACGCTTCTCACTGACGAGGGTTCCGCGGCGCTTCATGCGGGAGATCGCCGAACGGACCGTCTGCGGATCGACGCGGAGGTCGGACAGGAGTGCCACCAGGGCGGCGATCGACATCCAGTTTCCCTCGGGGCGAGCGAAGACCGCCAGCACCGTGATGATCGTCTGGGTGAGCCGCGTCTCGTGGCTGTCGTGAATCGATGCTCGAGATCCGGAGGCGTCACCCATCCCTGCAGACTACCGGTGCTCCTTCGCTGCTGTGGCGCGGGCCCGTGCGCGGAGCACCCGCGCGTGCGGTACACACAGCGCGATGACGATGCCGACCAAAGCGATGGCCGCGAACACGAAGAAGTTCACCTCGAAGCCCATGCCGGAGGCGGCGATGTAGCCGCCGACGAGAGGGCCGCTGATCGCCCCCAGCCGACCGATGCCGAGGCCCCAGGACAGAGCCGTCGGCACGAGATGCGCGGGGTAGTGCACGGCGCAGAACCCGCCGACGAGGATCTGCGTCCCGACGCTTCCGAGCCCCGCGACGGCGACGAGGAAGAACATGACCCCCTGCGTCAGCCCGAGCGAGAGCAGGAGGATCGACACGGCGGCGAGGGCGAAGCAGGCGACGACGACCTTCTGAATGCCGATCCGGTCCGCGAGCATCGAGGTTCCGATGACACCGACGATGGCGCCCGCGTTCAGTACCAGCAGGAACGCCAGAGAGTCTCCCAGCGGGTAGCCGGCCGAGCGCATGATCTGCGGCAGCCACGTGTTGAGGCCGTAGACGAGCAGCAGGCCGCTGAAGTTCATGGCGGCGAACAGCAGCGTCGCGCGGATCCACCGTTTCGAGAACAGTTGGCGCACCGCGGACCGGCCGGCCACCGCGCGGTCGGAGTCGTCGATCGCCGGTTCCACGATGTCGTCGTAGATGAGTCCGTACTGGTCCGCGATCGCCTTCGCTTCGGACATGCGGCCATGGCGCGCCAGGTAGGAGACGGATTCCGGCAGGTACTTCCAGGCGAACGGCAGGAGAACGACGAGCGGAAGCGCACCGATCGCATAGAGGACGCGGAAGTCCGCAACCGGGAGGAGGGCGATCGCGAGGAGCGCCGCGGCGATTCCTCCGATCGAATACCCGCTGAACATCACGGCGTTCGCCACCTGTCGACGATCCTTGCGGGCGAACTCCACCGTGAGCGCGATGCAGGTCGGGACGACCGCACCGAGGCCGATGCCGGTGACGAATCGCAGTACTCCGAACACCAGAAGATTCGGCGCGAGGGAGGTGAGGAGCATGCCGATCGAGAACCACGCGATGGCGCCGAGGAGGATGCGTCGTCGTCCGACCCGGTCCGTGATCACACCGACTGTGAGAGTGCCCAGGAGCATCCCGACCAGCGCCGCGCTTCCGATCAGGCCGGCCGTCGCCGGCTCCAGCCCCCACTCGTCGTAGGCGAGGAGGGACGGGACGGTCGATCCGTAGACCACGAGGTCGTAGCCGTCGAACACGATCGTGACGAGACAGATCGCGAGCACGATGGCCCCGCTTCTGGGTCGAGCAGTCGTCGATTTGCCTGCGGATACGTCGGTCATGTGTGGTGCCTCCTCGTCGTCGTGCGCGATGCGGTGGATGTGGTTCGGTCTTCGGAGGTCAGTGCACGCTGACCGGTGTCTGGGCCGCGACGGAGACCGCGGCGCCGTCGATCCAGCGCACATGGATGGGATCGGCGATGTCGGGCTCGGTGAGCAGCTGGAGCCGCGGTCGGACCGCATCGGTCCGTGCCGTCGGAGGTTTCCTGGACCCTGCCCGGTATTGTGCGATCCACCCGGCGGCTGGGCCGCGGTAGCCGGCATCGGCTGCGGCATGGAGCGTCCAGTGCGGGTTCCACAGGTGTGAGCGTCCGATGGCGATGAGGTCGGCTCGGCCGGCGAGCAGCAGGGAGTTCACGTCATCGGCCGAGGAGATCGCACCGACCGCGATCACGGCGACGTCGGCGGATCGAGCGACACGATGGCGGATCTTGTCGGCGAACGGCGTCTGGTACGAGCGCCCGAACGCGGGATTCTCGGACTGGGTGACCTGGCCGGAGGAGACATCGATGCCGTTCGAACCGTGCGCGATGAACGCCGCAGCGATCTCGACCGCGTCCTCGTCCGTGTTCCCGCCGGGCGCCCAATCGTGTGCGGACAGCCGGACGAGGAGCGGTCGCTCCGAGGGCCAGACCTCGCGGACGGCATCGAAGACCTCCAGCGGGAAGCGCAACCGGTTCTGCAGGGATCCGCCGTACTCATCGGTTCGCTGATTCGAGATCGGCGACAGGAACGAGGACAGGAGGTACCCGTGCGCCGCGTGTATCTCCAGTGCATCGAACCCCGCGGACGCCGCACGGCGAGCGGCGGCGACGTACTCCGTGCGGATCCGGTCGAGGTCGTCCCGGTCAGCCTCACGAGGCAGCGGGCTTTTCGGGCCGTAGGGGAGCGGGGATGGTCCGATCGGCTGCCAGCCGCCGACATCGAGCGGGTCATCGATGCCCTCCCACATCACCTTGGTCGAGCCCTTCCTCCCGGAGTGGCCGAGTTGTGCGCCGATCTTCGCCGTCGTCGTCGAATGGACGAAGTCGACGATCCGCCGCCACGCGCGCTCCTGCTCGTCGGTGTAGAGGCCGGCGTCGCCGGGGGTGATGCGGCCGTCAGCGGAGGGCGCGATCATCTCGGTCATCACCAGGCCCGCGCCGCCGATCGCCCGACCACCGAGATGCACGAGGTGGAAGTCGCCGACCACCCCGTCCGCCGCGGAGTACTGATCCATCGCCGACACGACGATGCGGTTCTTCAGCGTGAGCTGGCCGAGCTGGAACGGCTGGAACAGCGCGGGTGTGTTCTCATCCTCGTCGTTGCGACGAGCGAAGTCCGCCTGGACGGTACGAGCGAACTCGGGATCCCGTAGGGCGAGACCGTCGAAGGTGATCCGCCGCGACCTGGTGAGCAGATTGAACGCGAAGGTCAGAGGGTCCTGGTCGGCGTACTGGCCGATGTTCTCGAACCACTCCAGAGACGCCTGCGCAGCGCGCTGCAGGGACTCCACGACCGGTCGACGCTCTGCCTCGTAGGACGTGAGCGCGGAGGGGATGTCGGGGTGCTCGTGCAGATTCGCGGCGAGCGCGAGGGCGTCCTCGAGTGCGAGCTTGGTTCCCGATCCGATCGAGAAATGCGCCGTGTGTGCGGCGTCGCCCAGCAGCACGACGTTGTCATGGTGCCAGCGCTCGTTGCGGACGGTGGTGAAGGTGATCCACTTCGAGTTGTTGGTCAGCAGTGTCGCACCGTCGAGTTCCTCCGCGAAGATCTCGGCCAGCATCGCGATGGATCGTTCGTCGCTCACTCCGGGAGGGAAGGACTCGTTTTCGCTCCTGTCGAACCCCGCGCGCCGCCAGACGTCCTCGTGCAGTTCGACCAGGAAAGTGCTCTCTGTGGCCGAGTACGGGTAGGCGTGTACCTGGATGATGCCCCACGGGGTGTGCTTCACATGGAAGGTGAAGGCTTCGAGGGCGCGATCCAGGCCGAGCCAGATGTACTTGGAGTGGCGCACATCGAGTGTCGGGCGAAAGGTCTCCGCGTAGCGGGGGCGGATGCGCGAGTTGATGCCGTCCGCACCGAGGACGAGGTCGTAGTCCCGGGACAGTTCCGCGACGTCCGGCGCTTCCGTGCGGTAGTTCAGCGTGACTCCCAGCTCTCGGGCGCGCTCCTGCAGCAGGAGGAGCAGCTCCTTGCGGCTGGACGCGGCGAACCCCTGGCCTCCGACCGAGTGGACCTCGCCACCGAAATGGACATCGATGTCGCTCCAGCGGGCGAAACGCTTCTCGGTCTCCGCATAGAAGACGGGGTCGGCGTTCTCGATTCCGCCGAGCGTCTCGTCGCTGAAGACCACACCGAACCCGAAGGTGTCGTCGGGGGCGTTGCGCTCCCACAGGGTGATGTCGTGCGTGGGGTCGAGCCGCTTCGCGAGGACGGAGAAGTACAGCCCCGCGGGGCCGCCTCCGATGACGGCGATCTTCCTGCCCATGGTCACTGTCCTTTCTGCGAGAGAGCAGCGTGCGCTGCCTCGTCTGCTGCGCGCTGCCGGAGAGGCGCGCGCAGGATCTTGCCGGAGGGGTTCCGCGGCAACTCATCGAGGAAGTCGATGCGCCGGGGGATCTTGTACGGGGCCAGCCGTGCGCGCACGGCCTGCTGGATGGACTCGCGGATCGTGTCGTCACCGGCCACACCGGAGCGGAGCACGACGAAGGCGTTCACGATCGCTCCCTTTTCGGGATCGGGGCGCGCGACGACGGCTGATTCGAGCACCCCCGCATGGCTGTCTATGGCGGACTCGACCTCGGGCGCTCCGATGTTGTAGCCGGAGGCGACGATCATGTCGTCGGATCGTCCGTGGAAGAAGAAGTACCCGGCCTCATCGCGCGAGTACGTGTCCCCGGTGACGTTCCAGCCGCCCTCGACGTAGGTCGTCTGGCGTGGGTCGTCCAGATACCGACAACCGGTGGGTCCGATCACCGCGAGGCGTCCGGGCTCTCCCGCGGGGAGCTCGGTGCCGGCGTCGTCCAGGATGACGGCCCGGAATCCGGGGACGGGACGCCCTGTCGCGCCGGGAACGATGTCGTCGCCCGCTGCGGAGATGAACACGTGCAGGAGCTCGGTGGCGCCGATGCCGTTGACCAGGCGGATGCCGCTGGCCTCGGCCACGGCGTCGAACGTCTCCGTGGGGAGGTGCTCACCCGCCGACACTCCGAGTCGCAGCTTCCGGAGGGACTCGGCGCGTCCCTCCTTCAGCAGGGTCCGATAGCCCGTGGGGGCTGTGAACAGGACGCTCACGCGGTGCTGGTCGATCGCATCGGCCAGGGCAGCGGGACTCGCCTTCTCGAGCAGGACGGTCGCCGCTCCGAAGCGAAGCGGGAAGATCACGAGACCACCGAGGCCGAAGGTGAAGGCGAGGGGCGGGGAGCCTGCGATCACATCCTCGGCGCGTATGCCCAGGACATGGCGCCCGAACGTGTCGGCGATCGCCAGGACATCCCGATGGAAGTGCATCGTGATCTTCGGCTGCCCCGTGGTCCCTGAGGTCGGTCCGAACAGTGCGACATCGTCCGCGGACGTGTCGACCGCGGTGAAGTGCGCGGGCTTGTGCGCCGAGGGCTCGATCAGCGCGTCCGCAGGACCTCCCAGGACGATGATTCTCACGGAAGCACCGACGACCGCCGCGACCAGATCGGCGGTGTACCGGTGGTCGACGATCGCGATGCTCGGCAGGGTCCGTGCGGCGACCTTTGAGAGCTCACCCTCGCGCCACGCGACCATCGTCGTGACAGCGATTCCTCCGGCTTTGACGACCGCGAGCCACACGATCGCGGTCCACGGGTTGTTCGGTGTGCGCAGCAGGACACGGTTCCCGGGCTGGAGCCCGTGGTCTTCGGTGAGCAGCCGTGCGACCCGGTTCACGCGCTCTCGGAGCTCCCCGTAGGTCCACACCTCTTCCGCTTCCCCCGACGGCGCCGTCCCGCGCAGTGCGACACGATCCGCTCCGAACCGGGCGATGGTCTCGTCGAGAAGCACCGCGGCAGCGTTGAGGCGCTCGGGGTACTGCAGCTCGGGCAGGGTGAACTCGAGCGTCGGCCAGAGTTCTTCGGCGGGAAGATGATCGCGCGCGAAGGTATCGACGTGCGCGGAGCGTGTCAGGGACATGTCGGTGTTCCTTTCATCATCGGAAGGAGGGCGGGAGCGGGTCAGGTCTGGCGCAGCAGACCCTCCTGCGCGACGGTGGCGACCAACTCACCCGATCGAGTGAAGAAGCGGCCGAGGTTCAGGCCCCTGCCCGACTGCACGCCGGCGGATTCCTGCGCGTAGAGGAGCCACTCGTCGGCGCGAGCCGGCCGGTGGAACCACATGGCGTGATCGAGGCTCGCGGTCGTCAGGTCGGGGGCTGACCAGTGCATTCCCAGCGCCCGTAGCGAGGGCTCGAGGATCGTGTAGTCGCAGACGTACGCGATCGCGACCCGATGCAGATCGGGAGAGTCAGGGAGTCGATCGAAGGCGCGCACCCACACCGCCTGGTGGGCAACTCGCTCGCCGGACGCGGACAGGTAGAGGGGACCGGGGACGTGCCGGTGATCGAAGCTGCGCCCCTCCGACCAGTACTCCGCTGCGGGGCCGCCCACCCCGTCGAGGTGGTCAGCGGCGCTGGGGACGTCCTCGGGAGGAATGACCTCCGGCATGGGTGGGGAATACTCTCGACCGGGTTCCGGAACCTGGAACGAGGCGGTGGAGAGGAAGACGGTCTTATCGTGCTGGTAGGCACGCACGTGACGGGTGGAGTAGCCGCGTCCGTCGCGGATCCTCTCGACCTCGTATCGGACGTCTGCACCCGTGTCGACGGGTCGCAGGAAGGAACTGTGCAGTGAGTGCAGCGAGCGGTCGCCGTCGACCGTCCTGATCGCGGCGGCCGCCGCCTGAGCGACCATGTCACCGCCGTACGCCTTCGGCCACGGAACGAACTGCGCAGTCGCGGAGAACGCGACGTCGAGGTGGCGAGGCTCGACCTCGGTGAGGTCGATCGCTGCCCTGAAACGGTGGGAGTGGGCGCCGGAGGACGCGCGGTGCTCGGTCATCGGATCGTCTCCTCCGGGTTCTCGTTGTCGGAGTGGATGCGGATCTGGTTGCGTAGCTCGCCGATGCCCTCGATCGACGTCGTCAGCACTTCGCCATCGGCGAGCCAGCGCTGTGGTTGGCGTCCCATCCCGACCCCGCCCGGCGTGCCGGTGAGGATCACATCGCCGGGGAGGAGGCGCGTGAACCGGGAGATGTAGGAGACGAGGTCCGCGGCATCGAACACGAGGTCACGTGTGTTGCTCTGCTGCACCACATCGCCGTCGATCAGAGCGCGGATCTCGAGTCCGTCCCTCGGGGAGATCTCGTCGGCGCTGACGATGACGGGGCCGAGGGGCGTCGTCGCGTCCCAGGCCTTGCCCTGGAACCACTGCAGGGTTCGAGACTGCCAGTCGCGCAGCGAGATGTCGTTGGCGACGGTGTATCCGAAGATCGCCTCCTCCGCCTGGGCTCGTGTGGCACGACGAACAGGAGCCCCGACGATGACCGCCAACTCGGCCTCCCAGTCGACGCGGTCCGAGCCGATGATCTCGATCGGGGCGGTCGGTGCCGTGAGGGTGTCGGCGAACTTCGCGAAGAGGGTCGGGTACCGGGGTACCTCGCGCCCTGTCTCGATGATGTGGTCACGGTAGTTGAGCCCGCAGCAGATGATCTTGCGAGGGTGGAGCACGGGTGCGAGCACGCGCGAGGTGGATCGCTCCAGAACCCTCGCCGTGGGCGAGCCCACGGACGCGCGCACGATGTCCCGCCAGTCGGGGGTGCGCAGGAGCGCTGCCACATCGGGTGCGGGCAGCGTGATCCAGGTGTCGCCGTTCTCGACCGCGGCCGTCGTGGATCTTCCGTCCTGCACCGTGCTCAGACGCATCGTCGCTCCTCTGTCGTCGGCTCTCGCCATCGAGGCGACTATATGTCAGAATCGGCACGGCAGTAAGTGAACTGCAATATACAGGTCGGCACCGATGCTGATCTCCGCATGCCGTTCGCGGCACGACGCAAGGAGAACGAGATGTCACGGAAGATCGTCAATCCCCCCGAGCTCGCGCCGCCGATCGGCTTCGCGCACGGTGTCGTCGCCGGATCGTTCGTCTACCTCGGTGGGCAGACAGCGCTCGATGCGCAGGGGCGGATCGTGCCGGGGGGAGTGGTGGAGCAGTTCGAGCGCGCGTTCGGGAATGTGCTGACGACGCTCCGGGCAGCGGGTGGGACGCCCGCCGATCTCGTGGACGTCACGATCTATCTCACCGATGTCGAGGACTATCAGCGCAACGGTCGAGCCATCGGCGTCAAGTGGCGGGAGATGGCCGGGACCGAGTATCCGGCGATGGCGGGAATCGGCGTCACGGCGCTCTGGCAGCCCGAAGCGGTGATCGAGATCCAGGCCGTCGCGTACATCTCCGACGACGCCCGGGACTGACATCGCACACGAGGGGAGGGGCGGCGAGTATTCTCCGCCCCTCCCCTCGTGTGGGTGGCGTCAATCCGCGTAGTCCAGCTCGAGGTCCGCCACATCCTGCCCATCGAGGTTCACCACGATGTTGTCCGGCGTGCGCGTGGTCAGCCACACGAGTTCGCGCGAGCGGCTCGCGTTCCCCTCGATGTGCGGGACGAACGGCGGTACGTACACGAAATCGCCCTGCTCGAAGTAGATGATCTCGCTGTAGCGCTCGCCGAAGCGGATGTAGCCGCGGCCCTCGAGCACGAACCCGCCGGTCTCGGCCTCTCCGTGATGGTGGGGATCGGAGTGCTCGCCGACGCCGGTGTGGACGCGGCCGAACCACAGCCCCTCCACCTGCGTGTTCTCGACGGAGACGCCCGAATATCGCAGTGCCCGTGAGGTCTGTCCTGGGGCGAGGGGGAGGGCATCCCCGCGCTGGACGCTGATCTGCTTCAGCGGCGGCTGTCGTCGGTCATCGGTCATGGCTCGTTCCTCTCGTGGGGCCGCGTCGCGGTCTGTGCGCGGCGGAATCAGGGAGAACGTACTCATGAAGGGAATTGATGTGCATCCTTTTCCATATAGCGGGAAAGGACGCGCGGGTCAGAAGGCCAGGCGGGTTTCGATCCCGTGCGCTGCGCGCCGGAGCTCCGCGAGGAGTTCTTCCTCGCGCGCGGTGAGTGCGGCCGCGCGCGCGTCGGGGACGATCCGGGACAGCGGAGCTGCGACCGACAGGCTGCTCACGACTTCGCCGCTCGGGCGGCGCACGGGCACCGCGATCGCGTACATGTCGTCCTCGGACTCACCCAGGTTCCGGGCATAGCCGCGCTCGCGGACGCGGCGCAGCTCCGCATCGAGTTCCACGATGTCCGTGATGCCCCTCCCCGTCGGTGAGTGCAGCACGTCCTCGGGGTACAACTCCACCACGAGCTCCGGATCCAGCTCGCTGAGGAGCACCTTTCCGGCAGCGGACGCGTGCGCGGGCGGGTGCTCTCCGACCCTGCTGGTGACGCGGACGAGTCGGGTGGATTCGAGCGCTGCGGCGAACACGCACTCCGTACCGCGGAGGATCGACAGGTGGACCGTCTCGCCCGTGCGGGTGCGCAGCTCCGCCATGATCCCGGCACTGACCGTCACACAGTGCTCTATCGCGGACTGCCCGGAGGTGAACAGCATCGCCGGACCCAGTTCGTATCTTCTGCCCTGCGGCTGCTGACGAAGGAACCGCCCATCGCGCAGGGTCGCCGTGAGCCGGTGGGCGGTGGACGTGCTGAGGTCGAGCATGGTGGCGATCTCCGAGAGGCGAAGGGGGCCGTGGCGGCGAACCAGGTGCAGGATCTCGAGCGCGTTGCGCACGGACGAGAGGGTGGTGCTCACGGAGGATCCTTCCGGGTGACGGCGCTGTGGCGTTCAGGGTATCGGCTGCGTGGGAGGCGGCGGTGCGCGTGAAACGATAGACCAATGCACACCACCGCCAATCTCACCCGCGACGAGACGGCGGCACGATCCGCCTCGATCACACTGCGGTCCGTTCGTGTCGAACTGGACCTCACGCGAGCGCAGGACCCGTCGCACGCCGGTTTCGGCACAGTGACCACTCTCGAGTTCGATGCGACCGGAGAGAGCACCTGGCTCGACTTCCTCGGTGACGATGTGCGCACGGTTGCGGTCAACGGGACTCCCCGCACGGTCGACTTCGATGGCGCACGGATCTCGCTCAGCGGGCTCGCGCCCGCGAACACGGTGGTCGTCGAGGCGGTCGGCTCCTACAGTCGCTCCGGCGAGGGTCTGCACCGATTCGTCGACCCGGTCGACGGTGAGACGTATCTGTACACGCAGTACGAACCAGCTGACTCGCGTCGGGTGATGGCGTGTTTCGAGCAGCCGGACATGAAGGCATCGTTCACCTTCGTCGTGCACGCCCCGCGGGACTGGCAGGTCCTCTCGAACACCCACTCGGTCGGACGAACGGACACCGCCGAGACGCAGACGGTCGAGTTCGCTCCGACGCTGCCGCTCTCGAGTTACATCACCGCGATCGCCGCAGGGCCCTATCACCGCGTGGAAGCGGAGTGGCGCCGAGGTGATCGGGTGATCCCGCTCGGGCTCCTGTGTCGGGCCTCCCTCGCCGAACACCTCGAGGCCGACGAGATGCTCGAGGTGACCCGGCAGGGACTCGACTTCTTCGAGGACTCCTTCGCCTACCCGTACCCGTGGGGGAAGTACGACCAGATCCTCGTCCCCGAGTACAACCTCGGTGCGATGGAGAACCCGGGTCTGGTGACATTCACCGAGGCGTACATCTTCCGTGGCGCTGCGACGGACGCGCAGCGTGCCGGGCGAGCGAACACCGTGCTGCACGAGATGGCGCACATGTGGTTCGGGGACCTGGTGACGATGCGCTGGTGGGACGATCTCTGGTTGAAGGAGTCCTTCGCGGAGTACATGGGCGCGCATGCCTCCGTCGCCGCCACGCGATTCACCGACGCGTGGGTGAGCTTCGCGAACAGGCGCAAGGCCTGGGCGTACACGCAGGATCAGCTGCCCACGACCCACCCGATCGTCGCGGACATCCCGGATCTCGAGGCCGCGAAACTGAATTTCGACGGCATCACGTACGCCAAGGGCGCGTCGGTTCTCAAGCAGTTGGTCGCCTTCGTCGGCGAGGACGAGTTCTTCGAGGGCGCTCGGCGGTATTTCGCCGCTCACGCGTTCGGGAACACCACACTGGACGACCTGCTCCTTGAGCTCGAGAGCGTGTCCGGGCGTGACCTGCGAGCATGGTCTCGCGCATGGCTGGAGACATCCGGGGTGTCGACTCTCTGGCTGGAGCGGGCTCGTGACGAGAGCCTGACCGTGGTGCAGAGTCCTCCCCGGCCCCACCGGCTCCGCATCGGACTCTACGATCTGCGCGGTGAACGGCTGACGCGGCGGGAGAGCATCGAGGTGGACATCGTCGATGCCCGCACGGCGGTCATCGCGGAGGCCGCTGACCTGGTGCTGCTCAACGATGACGATCTCACGTATGCGAAGGCGCGACTCGACGATCGTTCGCTCGTCACGGTCGAGCGGTCGCTGAGTTCCCTCGACGACGCGCTCGCTCGTGGCCTGGTCTGGTCGTCGCTCTGGAACGCGGCCAGGGACGGCGAGCTCGCCGCGCGTCGATATCTCCGCGTCGTGCACGCGCATGCGCCGCGCGAGCAGAACATCGGGCTCCTCACGGGGGTGCTCGGGAACGCGGCTGTCGCCGTCCGTCGCTACGTCAGCGACGGTGAGCGGGCTGATGCGCAGAGCGAGTGGCTCACGGTGACACGGGACGCTCTGTGGTCAGCGCCGGCGGCGAGCGACGCGCAGTTGGCCTGGGCACGCGCGTTCGTCGCGGCCGCAGCGTTCGACGATTCCCGCCGCGACGACGTGCGTCGGATTCTGGAGGGTACGGGACCTGCCGGCCTTCCCGTCGATCCCGAGTTGCGATGGAGCTGTCTGCAGTCGCTGGTGACGACCGGCCACGCGACGCTCGACGAGGCCGACGATGAGAACCGCAGAGATGGGACATCGAGCGGCCGGACCGCTTTCGTCCAGGCGAGGGCGTCGATCCCTGACGCGGCGACCCGGGCCGAGGCATGGCGCGCAGCATGGGAGGATCGTGCCCTCAGCAACGATCATCTCGATGCGACGATCCACGGCTTCCGCGCGGGTGGCCGCCGCGACCTCATCGAGAGATTCGATGCCGAGTACTTCGCGCGGATCGACGATGCCTGGCGGACGCGCAGCATCGAGATCGCGAGACGTCTCGTCATCGGACTGTTCCCCTCCTCCGCGTCGCTGGCACTCGCGGATGAGTGGATCGCCAGCCATGCCTCCGCACCGGCGGCACTGCGCCGTCTCGTGCTGGAACAACGAGACCACCTGGCACGTGATCTGCGGGTGCGAGCGGTGCAGTCAGACCTCGGTTGAGGTGAGTTCCTGAGCCGTCGCGGCGCCCAGTGCACGGAACTCGGGTCGATCGTCGCTCTGATCGAGGAAGATCAGAGCGACGGCGGCTGCCCACGCCCGCGCACGGTCGCGCGTCGCGTCGTCATAGCGCCCGGACGTCGCAGCGTGGAACGCGCGGCGTCCGGGAGCGTCGAAGGCGAGCCAGGCGATCGCGAGGTCGTACGCGGGATCGCCGCCGGTCACATCTCCGAAGTCGATCAGCGCGTGCAACCGTTCCTCGGACAGCAGGATGTTTCCCGGGTGCACATCACCATGGATCCAGACGTGCTCCGTGTTCGTGGGCGCCGCGAGTCCCGCATCCCAGATGTCGCGGAGTCGTGAGCGCAGCTCGGCGTCTCCGAGTCGCGAGTTGCCGAGCCGCGCTCTCACGCTCGCGTCGCGATGGGCGAGGGGGACGCCGCGGACGGGGTTGAGGGGCGCATCGGGTGGCGCGGTGTGATGGAGGGCGACGAGAGCGCGACCGATCTCTCCGGCCCATGATCGGTTCTCGGAGCGATCGACGCCGAGAGCGGGCTCGCCGTCGATCCACGGCACGACGGACCATGCCCAGGGGAAGCTGCGCGTCGGTCGTCCGTGATGGAGCGGCACCGGCGTACGCACCCCCAGGGCCGCGAGACGCGGACCCAGGATTGGGAGCGCGAACTGCTCGTGGCGGATCAGGGGAGCGGCCACGGCGCGGCGGGGGAGACGGACCGCCAGATCGTCGCCGAGCCGCCACGTCGCGTTGTCCCACCCCTGCGCCGCGAGGCGAAGAGGACGCGCGGCGAGGTCGGGCAGATGCTCGCGCACGAGATCGCGGACATCGTCCGCATGGAGCGAGCGTTCCGCAGCGGGGGAGTCCGCCACGGTCAGATGTCCAGGCTGTCGCCCGGTTCGAGGTCGAAGAACTCCCCGCCGTTCTTCTCGGTCGCATCGCGCAGTCGCGCACGGTGCATGTTCTTGCCGATCACGGAGAGCGTCATGTCGTGGGTTCCGAACGCACGTCGCGGTGCGACGGCGAGCACGAAGTCGATCGCGTCGCCGATGCGCAGCCACGGTGCCCCCAGGGGTGCCGCGAGGGTGTCCACGTCGATGCCCTGGGGGACCGCGTAGGAGTCGCCGGGGTAGTACAGGGCGTCGTTGACGAGGACGCCGAGGTTCTCGATGTCCGGAAGCGAGGAGTGGATGACCTCATGGACGCCGCCGAAGAAGCGGAGCGTGAACGCGCCCACTGTGACCTCGCTTCCGGGCTCCACGACGATGATGTCGTAGCCGTCAGCGGCGCGGGCTACCCCCGACGGGGCGTAGATCGGCGTGCCCGGTGCCGCGCGGAGAATCCGGTCGAGGTGATCGGGATTCCAGTGGTCGGGGTGCTCATGGGTGAGGACCACCGCTACCAGCGAAGTCAGGTCGTCCAGGGGCGTCGTGAACGAGCCTGGATCGATGATCAGAGTGTCGCCGGCCTCGTCGAGACGGAGGGTGGCGTGTTCGAATTTGGTGACGCGCATGGGTCGAGTCAACTCCGTCGGGCCGCGCTCGGCAAGCCGATCTCGGGGATGGTGAGGGCGATTTTGCGCAGCACGAATCGACATGGCATACTTGAACGGTTGCCTTACGGCCCCATCGTATAGCGGCCTAGTACGCCGCCCTCTCACGGCGGTAACGCGGGTTCGAATCCCGCTGGGGTCACACAGCACCACGAAACCCCCGGTTCCCTGTCTTGTACAGAGAACCGGGGGTTTCGTGCATCTCAGGAACCTGTGAGTGGTGAGCGCTCTCGGGTCAGCTGTCCGGCTCCGTGCGGCGAGCTCGGCGACGTCGTAGCAGAAGCCGGACGAGCAGGAACAGCACAGCCCCCACGACGAGCCAGGGGAGCAGGAAACCGACGGCGATCACGAGCGCGTTGAGTGAGACGATCAGTCCGTTCCACCCCGCGAGGAGGCCGTCGCCGAATCCCGCGGGTTCCGCCGAGGTCGGCGCGCGCTCGGGCACCAGCTGGACCTGGACTGTGGACATCGACACCTGGTCCTCGAGGCCCGCGAGCTCCTGCTCGTAGGCCTCCAGTTGTGCTTGACGATCGGTGAGCGCGACCTCGGCCTCGATCAGCTCCGAGACGGAACCGGACTCCGCCATGAGGGCGGTCAGGCGTTCCACCGAGGCTCGGGTGGCATCCACGCGGGCCCGGAGGTCGATCGCCGTGGCCGTCACATCCTGTTGGGAGATCGACGAGTTCACGACCTCTCCTGTGTCGCCCAGGGCGGACATCACCTCCGCGAGATCAGCCGCAGGAACGCGGATGCTGATCCAGCTGTAGCCGACGCCCGGAGGGACCGGCATCGAGGCATCGGTGCTCTCGCTCGTGCGGTCGAGGTTCGTGCTCTCGACATACCCGCCGCGCTCATCGGCGATCGCCGCGATCGCGTCCGAAGCGCGCTGGACATCGGCGACCTCCAGCGTCGCCTGGGCATTCGCGATCAGTTCGCGATCGCCGGAATCGGCGACCGTTCCGTCGGGGGACTGCTGTGCGGTATCGCCTCCAGCCGCCGACTCGGCGACCGAGTCCTCGGCCGACTGCTGATCCACGCTGCTCCAGTCCGTTCCGCCCGGCTGCCCGACCGCGGGCATGTCCGGGACGGCACTGCCGGCCTCGTTCAGCGCGGTGCTGCCGCCGACGACGCCGAGGATCGGCGGGGTGACGAGAACGCCGACAGCGAAGGCGGCCGCGACGCCGAGGCCGACGAGCCACCGTCGCCGGGGTCGCGGAGCAGTGGCCGATGTCACGGGAGCGGCGGGCGCGATCTCTGCGAACACCGCGGTCTCGATGCGGTCGACGGTGGCGTCGTCGATCGGGGGCAGGGCGTCGTCCGCCGGTGGTCGAGTCATGCGTCTCTCACTTCCTTCACTGCGTCGCGCACGTGCGTGCGCACTCGTGAGAGACGGTTGCGGACGACGGCGTGACTCACACCGAGCTCTTCGGCGGCGGCCGCATAGGCGTATCCCTCGGCGGCGCACAGGCGGAAGATCTCCTGATCCAACGTGCTGAGTGTGCCGATCTCCCGCGCGATGCGCGCCACCAGATCCGACGTGATGATCTGGGCCTCGACATCGACCGTGTCGGCGATCGTCTCGTCCGGCGCGTCCGAACGGTGTGCGCGGTCGCGGCGCTGTTGTCGGAGCCGATTCGCCGCCTGGAAACGGCAGATCGTCGCCAGCCACGGCAGGATCGACTCGCCCACGAGATCGAGTGAGGAAAGCTTGCGCCAGGCGACGACGAACGTCTCCTGCGTGACGTCCTCGGCGTCGGATCGCGAGCCGAGGATGCCGTGGGCTATCCAGTAGACCGGGCGCACATGCGCGCGGTACAGCTGGCGAAACGCAGCATCGTCGCCGGCAGCGGCGTCCGCCGCCCACCGCTGATCACTGCTCTGCTCCGGCATCGGTCTCCCGTGTCCCGTGGTGCGTGTTCCGTTCGATGTCTCTCATGAGGCAAGTGTCTCGAGATGCCTCATCGTCTCAGAAGGAATCGATCCACGGGAGTACACTCGGTCAGCCTCCCCCGATCGTCGAAAGGTGCCGTGCGTCCGTGGACATCCCCCTCTGGTTCGAGATCACCGCGCTCGTGGTGCTCGTGGTCATCCTCGTCGGCGACCTACTGATCATCAGACTCCGCCCGCACATCCCCTCCACCAGGGAGTCGAGCCTGTGGGTGGCCTTCTACGTCGGTCTGGCCCTGCTCTTCGCAGGTCTGCTCTACCTCGTCGCGGGCGGCCAGTTCGCCGGCGAGTTCCTCACCGGGTGGGCGCTCGAGTACAGCCTCTCGATCGATAACCTCTTCGTCTTCGTCCTGCTCATGGCTCAGTTCTCGGTGCCGCGGCGACTGCAGCAGCAGGTCCTCATGGTCGGCATCATCATCGCGCTCGTACTGCGGGGGCTGTTCATCCTCGCCGGCGTCGCGATCATCGAGAACTTCTCGCCGGTCTTCTACCTCTTCGGAGCCTTCCTCATCTGGACAGCGATCCGGCAGGCGAAGCCGGACGGGGATCACGAGGGTGACGCCAAGCGGGAGAATTTCGTCCTGCGCATCCTCCGCAGGCACATCGACATCACCGACGACTACGACAACGGGCACCTGCGCACCACGGTGAGCGGCACGCGCATGTGGACGCCCATGATCATGGTGTTCATCGCGATCGGCGTGACCGATCTGATGTTCGCGATCGACTCCATCCCGGCGATCTTCAGCATCACGCAGGACAGCTTCCTCGTCTTCACGGCGAACATCTTCGCGCTCATGGGGCTTCGTCAGCTGTACTTCCTCCTGGGAGATCTGTTGGACCGGCTGCGATACCTTCACTACGGCATCGCCGTGATCCTCGGTTTCATCGGCGTGAAGCTGATCCTGCATGCGATGCACGTGAACGAGCTGCCGTTCATCAACGGCGGTGAGCACATCGAGTGGGCTCCGGACGTGCCGATCTGGCTCTCGCTCACGATCATCGTCGGAGCGATGGCCACAGCGACCGTCGCCAGCCTCATCGCCGCAGCGCGGGACCGCCGGCGCGCTGAGGTGACGCCGACGCCGACGCCGTGACCGCGAGCGTCTCGCGGTCAGCTTGAGTCAGAAGGCGCGCAGGTTGGCCTGCAGACCGCCATCGCTGTACTCGCGGCGGAGGATGCCTCGGCGGCGGAGGATCGGCACCAGCTCGTCCAGCGTGCGGTGCAACGTCACCGGGTGGAAATCGCCCCAGAGAAGGACCCCGTTGTTGCCCCAGGTGCCCAGTTCCTCGATGAGATCGGCGAACTCGTTCGCCGTGCCCACGAACCCCGAGCGGTCGGCGATACGGCCGGCGCGAGCGAGCGCGGTCAGATGCGCCCGCAGCGGTGCGTCCGGTCCGCGGTCGCCGAGCAGACGCGCGATACTCCCGTGGGACACGTGCGGGCCGAAGATCGAAGGGTCGAGGGGACGGTCGAGATCGAGTCCGGTGAGGTCGGTCTCGAGGTCGCTCGACTGCTTCCGAGCGATCTGGACCAGGGCCGTGTCGTCCGGATGCGCGGACGCCGCCACGATGCGGTCGGCTTCCTCGGCGGAGGAGACGATCACCGGTTGGATCGCGAAGAGGATCGTGATGTCCTCGGGGCGGCGGCCGCGCTTGACTGCCGCCGCGTGGATCTTCGCCCGGTACGCACGGATGGAGTCCTCGTGCAGCGGGGCGAGTGCGAGCTGCACATCGGAGTTCGCGCCGGCGAAGGCCAGACCACGGCCGGAGCCACCGGGGGAGACGATGGCCGGCTCGCCCCCGTGGAAGGGCAGCGCGTTGAGCGGTCCGTCGAACGCGTAGTACTCACCGCGATGCGCGACCGCCCGCATGCGGGTTCCGTCGGCATACACATCGGTATCTCGATCCGCGACGAGGGCGCCGTCATCCCAACTGCGCCAGAGCGATCGCACACCGGCGAGCCATTCCTCAGCGCGGTCGTAGGCCTGGTCATGTCCCAGCTGCGGCGCGTCGGAGAAATGGCGGGCGCTCCCGGTGTCCGTGACGACGTTGAGACCCAGGCGGTGCCCGCTGAGGTGCTGAAGGGTGGCGAGCTGTCTCGCTGCGGTGTAGGGGCCGACCGACGCGGGGTTGACCGTCGGTACCACGCCGAGGTGCTCGGTCGCCTGGAAGAGGTAGGGGGCGAGGAGGAGAGGATCGTGCTTGGGGCCTCCGAATGCGTGGCGTACACGCAGGTCTATCGTCTCCGCGGAGCCGAGCGAGGGTGCGTCCTCGATGATGACGAGATCGAAGCCGGCCTGCTCCAGCGCGCGCGCGGCATCCTGGTAGATCCCCGGACGCGTCCAGTCGTAATCCCAGTCGAGGGAGGGGTAGCCCCATCCCTGTGGACCGAATCCGCGGGCGAGGAACCACCCGAAGTGCTGCGGCCGGCTCATGCGACCACCCGCGCGGAGTCGCGCTCCCGCGGCGAGGCCTCCTGCGTCCCCGCGAGGACGCGCGCCAGGTCCTCGATCAGGTCGTCGACGTCCTCGATGCCGATGGACAGTCGGAGCGTTCCCGGCGAGACTCCGAGCGCGAGTCGCTCGGACTCCGTGCGTCGTGCGTGGCTCGTGGATGTCGGGTGCAGGACCAGCGAGCGGACATCACCGATGTGGGTCATGTGCGTGAAGACATCGACGTTCTCCACGACGTGGCGCGCGGCGTCGAGTCCACCGGCCAGGGTCACGGTGAAGACCGAGCCGAATCCACGGTCGAGGGTCGCGACGGCGAGGTCGTGGTCGGGGTGCGTCGGCAGGCCCGCGTGATCCACGCTCGACACCGCATCGTGTTCGGAGAGCCACCGGGCCACCGCGAGAGCGTTCTGAGACTGACGCTCCACGCGCAGGCCGAGGGTCTCGATTCCCTGGCCGATCAGGAAGGCGTTCAGCGGCGACGGGGACGGTCCGAACCGCGGAGCGACGGACTCGCGCGCGTAGGCGATGCGGGCATTGCCCCCGTGTCGCGTGGCCACGCTCGGCTCACCGTTCTGACCGGGGAGCACGAGGTGGGGGAAGTTGTGCCCCGATGCGGCCGCATCGAACCTCCCGTCGTCCACGAGCACGCCCCCGAGAACGGATCCCTGCCCCGCGAGGAACTTCGACGCGGAGTGGACGACCATGGCGGCGCCGTGCTCGAGCGGACGCAGGAGGAATGGGGTGGTCAGGGTGCTGTCGACGATCAGCGGCAGGTTCGCCTCATCGGCGACGCGGCTGATCGCGCGCACGTCGAGGACGAGGTTCGCCGCGTTCGAGAGGGACTCCGCGAAGAGAGCGCGCGTGTTCGGTCGGAGCGCTGCCCGCCAGGCTTCCGGGTCGCCGATGTCGTCGACGAAAGTGGTCTCGATGCCCAGTCGTGCCAGATTCTCCACGAGGAGCCCGCGACTTCCCTCGTAGATGTGGGTGGAGGACACGACATGGTCGCCCGCACCCGCGACCGTCAGCAGGGCTGTCGCGACGGCTGCCTGACCACTCGCGAGCAGGAGAGCGTCGGCGCCGGATTCGAGGGCGGCGAGCTGGTGTTCCACCGCGCGCACGGTGGGATTCCCGGTCCGCGTGTATCCGAAACCGGAGCCGGAGCCGAAGTGGGCTTCGGCGTGATCGAAGTCCTCGAACTCGAAGCCGGCGGTGAGGTAGATCGGGTTCGCTCGAGCGGCGGCCGCGTCGATCCCGCGCGCGGCGTGCACCGCCCTGGTGGCGAAGCGCGTCGTGGTCGCCGTCATGTGCGTCCTCTCGGTTCGAATCTCTCCGCTCCGGTGTGGGGGAGTCCCGTCAGGGTGCCACGCATCGCGCCCGGCGCGCGTCGATTGCGACGCACTGTTACGCGTCGCTCCTCGCGCGCATGCGCCGGCGGCGCGTCCCGGCCGCTCAGCGGTGGTAATCTGACGGCATGCGGGTCGTTCACCTCCTTCTTAGCGGCCGCGACGAGTCCTCCTTCTGAGCCCTCCTCGTCGCGGAGTCCACTGTGGGCCGTTCCGCCATCTCCAGGAGAATCGCAATGAGCACGTTCGAATCAGCACCTGTCCCTGATCGTCCCCGCACGCTGGCCGAAAAGGTCTGGGACGACCACCTCGTCGTGAAGGGTGAGGACGGACAGCCCGATCTCCTCTACATCGATCTGCACCTCGTGCACGAGGTCACCAGCCCGCAGGCTTTCGACGGTCTGCGCTCGGAGGGCCGACCGCTGCGCCGGGTCGATCTCACGATCGCCACCGAGGACCACAACACCCCGACCCTCGACATCGACAAGCCGATCGCCGACCTCACCAGTCGTACGCAGATCGAGACGCTTCGTCGCAACGCGGAGGAGTTCGGCGTGCGGCTGCACTCGCTGGGTGACGCGGAGCAGGGGATCGTGCATGTCGTCGGGCCACAGCTGGGGCTCACGATGCCCGGCATCACCGTGGTGTGCGGAGACTCGCACACCTCCACGCACGGTGCCTTCGGCGCGATGGCCTTCGGTATCGGCACGAGCGAGGTCGAGCACGTCATGGCGACGCAGACCCTCCCGCTGAAGCCGTTCAAGACGATGGCGATCACGGTCGAAGGCGAGCTGAAGACCGGCGTCACGGCGAAGGACATCATCCTCGCCGTGATCGCGAAGATCGGCACCGGCGGAGGACAGGGCTACGTGCTCGAGTACCGCGGCAGCGCGATCCGATCCCTGTCGATGGACGGGCGCATGACGATCTGCAACATGTCGATCGAGGCCGGTGCACGAGCAGGCATGGTGGCCCCGGACGAGACGACCTTCGCCTACCTCGAGGGGCGCCCTCATGCACCACAGGGGCAGGACTGGGAGGACGCGGTCGCCTACTGGAAGACGCTGCCCACCGATGAGGGAGCGGCCTTCGACGCCGAGGTCTTCATCGACGCGAACGAGCTCGAGCCGTTCGTCACCTGGGGGACCAACCCCGGCCAGGGGAGCTCGCTCTCCTCGAGCGTGCCCGATCCCTCGACCATCGAGGATCCGAACGAACGGGCCGCGGCCGAGCGTGCGCTGGAGTACATGGATCTCACTCCGGGGATGCCCCTGAAGGACGTCGCCGTCGACGCGGTGTTCATGGGGTCCTGCACCAACAGTCGTATCGAGGACCTCCGGGCCTTCGCCTCGGTGATCCGGGGGCGGACCAAGGCCGAGGGCGTCCGCGTGATGGTCGTTCCCGGGTCGGCTCGTGTGCGGCTCGAAGCCGAGGCCGAGGGACTGGACCAGGTCTTCATCGATTTCGGTGCGGAGTGGCGATTCGCCGGATGCTCGATGTGTCTCGGGATGAATCCCGATCAGCTCGCGCCCGGTGAGCGCTGCGCATCGACATCGAACAGGAATTTCGAGGGACGACAGGGCAAGGGAGGGCGCACGCACCTCGTGTCGCCCCTGGTCGCTGCGGCCACGGCGGTGCGCGGCACGCTGTCCAGTCCGCTCGATCTCGAGCCCGCGAACCAGCTGGTGGAGGCCTGACATGGACAAGTTCGAGACGCACACAGGCATCGCCGTTCCGCTGAAGCGGTCCAACGTCGACACCGATCAGATCATCCCCGCCGTCTACCTCAAGCGTGTGACGAAGACGGGTTTCGAGGACGCGCTCTTCGCGGCCTGGCGTCAGGATCCGGAGTTCGTCCTCAACCAGGCGCCGTTCCAGGGCGCGTCCGTGCTGGTGGCCGGTTCCGATTTCGGCACCGGATCCAGCCGCGAGCACGCGGTGTGGGCTCTGCGGGACTTCGGGTTCAAGGTTGTCCTCAGCCCCCGATTCGCAGACATCTTCCGCGGGAACTCGGGCAAGCAGGGACTCCTCGCCGCCACGATCTCGGAGGAGGACCTCGAGCGGATCTGGTCGGCGATCGATGCGAACCCCGGAAGCTCGATCACCGTGGATCTCGCGGCGCGTACCGCGACCATCGCCGATGTCCAGGCCGTCATCGGTATCGACGATTACACTAGATGGCGGCTCCTCGAAGGGCTCGATGACATCGGGCTCACGCTGCGCAACGAAGACAAGATCGCGCAGTTCGAGGCCCGCCGCGAGTCGTGGCGGCCACGCACGCTACCCGTGCGATGAGCCTGGGGCATCCTGCCCCGGCGGCTGGCGCCGCGATCCGTGAATTGAAGTGAGGGCTCGAATGACGACACCTGTGCGCGAAACGGTTGCGAACGGAGTCCCCACGGGAGACGTCCTGAGGATCCGGGGCGGACGGCCGCTGCGCGGCCGCGTGGATGTGAAGGGCGCGAAGAACCTCGCGACCAAGGCGATGGTCGCATCCCTCCTCGGAGAGACGGCCAGCGTCCTGCGTGACGTCCCGGACATCAGTGATGTCGCGGTGGTGCGATCCCTCCTCGAGGTCCACGGCGTGCGCGTCACGGATGCGGGCGAGCCCGGAGCTCTGCGGTTCGACCCGAGCGACGTCGAATCCGCGCACATGGAGGAGATCGACGCCCACGCCGGCGCGTCGCGCATCCCGATCCTGTTCTGCGGACCGCTGCTGCACCGCCTCGGTCAGGCGTTCATCCCCGATCTCGGTGGCTGCCGGATCGGCGACCGTCCGATCGACTTCCACCTCGATGCGCTGCGCAAGTTCGGTGCGATCGTCGAGAAGCTCCCCAGCGGCATCCGCCTCTCGGCCCCCAACGGCCGGCTGCACGGTGCGAACATCCACCTGCCGTACCCGAGTGTCGGAGCGACCGAGCAGGTCCTCCTCACCGCCGTACGCGCCGAGGGCGTCACAGAGCTCCGCAACGCGGCGATCGAGCCGGAGATCATGGATCTCATCGCGGTGCTGCAGAAGATGGGCGCGATCATCTCGTACGAACCCAACCGGGTGATCCTCATCGAAGGCGTCGAGACTCTCAGCGGCTACGACCACCGGTCGATCTTCGACCGCAACGAGGCGGCCTCCTGGGCGTCTGCGGCGCTCGCGACGGATGGCGACATCTTCGTCGGCGGTGCCGAACAGCAGGAGATGCTGACCTTCCTCAACGTGTTCCGCAAGGCCGGCGGTGCCTTCGACATCGCCGAGGACGGTATCCGCTTCTACCGCGGTGACGTTCTCAAGCCGGTGATCGTCGAGACGGATGTGCACCCCGGCTTCATGACCGACTGGCAGCAACCACTGATCGTCGCGCTCACGCAGGCCGAGGGGCGCTCGATCGTGCACGAGACGGTGTACGAGAATCGCTTCGGTTTCACGGACGCGCTCGTCAAGATGGGAGCCGACATCGTCGTGCACCCGCACGGGCTGCAGGACGGACCCCGTCGCGTTCCGCGTCGTGAGCTCGAGCAGGCAGCCGTCATCACCGGCCCCACCCCGCTGCACGGCGCGAACATCGTCGTGCCGGACCTTCGCGGCGGCTACAGCCATGTCATCGCAGCGCTCACCGCCCAGGGCGAGTCCGTGGTCTCCGGCGTCGATATCCTGAGCCGCGGATACGAGAAGTTCCTCGCCAAGCTGGATGCACTCGGCGCCGACTTCGACGTCATCGGGTGATCCCGATGGGTTCCCGCTCGCCCGAGAAGCACCGCCCGAGTCTTTTCTGGCCGCTCGCGGCACTCATCGTGCCCGCGGTCGGCTATCTGGCGAAGATAAGGGTCGCGGGGCGCGAGAAGCTGCCCCGCGACGGATCCTTCGTCCTCGCGCCGAATCACTACTCGGAGTTCGACCCGCTGATCGTCGCCGTCGCCGTCTGGCGACTCGGCCGGGCGCCGCGATTCATGGCGAAGGAGAGCCTGTTCCGCGTCCCCGTCCTCGGGGCGATCCTGCGGGCCACGGGTATGGTCCCGGTTGCGCGGGCATCGTCCGCATCGACCGCCAAGCAGACCATGCTGCAGTCCCGCGAACTCGTCGAGCACGGCCGAGGTGTGATCGTCTATCCGGAGGGCACCCTCACCCGTGACCCCGATCTCTGGCCGATGCGTGGCAAGTCCGGGGCTGTCCGCCTCGCTCTCGCGGGGGACATCCCGTTGATCCCGATGGCGCAGTGGGGTACACAGGCGATCATGGGTCGTTACCAGAAAGGTCTTCGGATCTGGCCACCGCGCCGACCGGTCCGCGTCGTCATCGGCGACCCGATCGACCTGTCGGATCTGCGTGGGCGCGGAATGGAGCCGGCCGTCCTGACCGAAGCGACGAACCGCCTCATGAACGCCGTCACCGCGCTCCTCGAGGAGTTGCGTGGCGAGAAGGCTCCGGCGGACCGCTGGAATCCCACCGATCACGGCCAGAAGGAGACCGGGCGCCTTGACTCGTAGGAACGCGACGCCGCCCGGCCCGCGGATCACCGTGATCGGCGCTGGCAGTTGGGGAACGACCTTCGGCAAGGTCCTCGCCGACGGCGGAGCCCAGGTGACCATGTGGGCGCGGCGGCCCGAGCTCGCACAGGAGATCTCCCAAGCGAAGAGGAACTCCCAGTACCTCGCCGGGATCAACCTCCCGCGCACCATGACCGCGACGCACGAGCTCGCGACGGCTCTCGACGGAGCGGAGCAGGTCTACCTCTCGGTACCCAGCCAGTCCCTGCGTGAGAACCTCAAGGCGCTGCGTCCGCTCCTGGGCGACGGGCAGATCCCCATCGTCAGCCTGATGAAGGGGGTCGAGCGTCGCACGGGTCTGCGGATGAGCCAGGTGATCGAGCAGGAGCTGCGGTGCGACCCGGCGCTGATCGCTGTCGCGTCAGGGCCGAACCTCGCGCTCGAGATCGCGCGCGAACAGCCGACCGCCGCGGTGATCGCCTCGCGCAGCCAGGAGACCGCGGACACCGTGGCGCGCGCTGCGCGAAACTCCTATTTCCGGACGTTCGTGAACACGGATGTCATCGGCACCGAGTTCGGCGGCGTGCTGAAGAACCTGATCGCGGTGGCCATCGGCATCGTCGACGGGGTCGGGTACGGCGAGAACACGAAAGCCTCGATCATCACCCGCGGCCTGGTGGAGATGACGGATTTCGCCGTCGCGAACGGTGCTCAGCCGCAGACGCTGCAGGGACTCGCCGGGCTCGGCGACCTCATCGCCACGTGCCAGTCGCCGCTCAGTCGCAACAACACCGCGGGTCGGCTGCTCGGACAGGGGTACAGCTACCAGGATGTGGTGAAGCAGATGCAGCAGACCGCGGAGGGTCTGGCATCCGTCGCCCCCGTGCTCCAGCTCGCCCGCGAGTCGGATGTGTACATGCCCATCGTCGAGCAGGTGAAGATGGTGCTGGACGGGACGATGGATCCCCGGGACATGGCACCCCACCTGACGACCGAAGACGACACCCCCCAAGGGGAGAGGACCGATCATGGACAAGCAGACGGTGGTGGTGCTCTTCGGCGGGCGTTCCAGCGAGCATTCCATCAGTTCCGCGACGGCGGGCGGAGTGCTGCGCGCGATTGATCGCGAGCGCTACCGGGTTCTCCCCGTGGGCATCACCCGCGAGGGCGCTTTCGTGCTGGAAGAGGACGAGCCCGACAAGTTCGCGCTCGACGCCCAGCACCTTCCCGAGGTCGTCGACAACGGCACCCGCGTGCTGTGGCCTGAGCCCGGCGGTGACCGCACCCTTCGTGTCACGCGCCCCGACGGTTCCACCACCGGCTTCGGCGAGGTCGACGTCGTCCTGCCGATCCTGCACGGCACGCACGGCGAGGACGGGACGATCCAGGGCTTCTTCGACACCCTCGAGGTGCCGTACGCGGGCGGCGGCGTGCTCGACTCCGCCCTGTGCATGGACAAGCACTTCATGAAGGTGGCGCTGCAGGCCTCCGGGATCACGGTCGCCCCCTGGGTGACGGTCCGGCGTCGTGAGTGGGATGCAGCCCCCGCGGCGGTGCGCGCGGCGGCGGTCGGACTCGGCCTTCCGCTCTTCGTGAAGCCGGCGCGCGCGGGATCCAGCGTCGGGGTGTCCAAGGTGTCCGAGGCCGCGGAGCTCGACGACGCTCTCGCGGTGGCGTTCGCGGAGGATGACAAGGTGCTCATCGAGACCGGAGTGTCCGGACGGGAGATCGAGGTGGCGATCCTCGAGGGCGCCGACGGCCCCCGTGCGTCGGTGCCGGGAGAGATCATCCTGACCTCCCGAGGCTTCTACGACTTCGAGGGGAAGTACCTCGGTGGCGACGGTGTCGATGTCGTGTGCCCGGCGGAGCTGGCGGACGATGAGACAGCGGCGATCCAGGACGTCGGTATCCGCGCCTTCGAGGCTGTGGACGGTCGCGGTCTGGCGCGAGTGGACATGTTCCTGACGCCCGATGGCGAGCTCATCGTGAACGAACTCAACACGATGCCCGGGTTCACGCCGATCTCGATGTTCCCCAAGTGCTGGATCGCCTCGGGTCTGACCTACGGGGACCTCATCACCGAGCTCGTTGAAGCGGGACTGCGCCGCTGACGCCTGTGCGGTTGCGCGGGGCTCAGTCGGGGAGCTCTTCCCTGTCTTCCGGGAGCTCGTCCGGTGCCGTGCATCGGCCGTCCTGCGGAAGCGTGGAGACGGCGGATGCGATGGCCTGGCTGCTGAGCACGTCGTTCGAGCTCACCACAGACGTGTCCATGTAGATCTGCGCCGCGGGGTCTCGGCCGTAGGTCGTCACGCGAAGCATGGGTGTCTCGGAAGTATCGACGAGCCAGTCGACGCCCTCGAGCGTGACGCACTGCAGTTCGCTGGTGGGGGCGGGGGCCGCCAGGCCGCAGGAGAGGATGATCGACACCGGGTCGCCCCACGCCGCGGTCGCCTGCGCGTCGGTCCACCGCCGTTCCTGATCCGCGACGCTCGTCGCGTTCGCGAGGCGGACCGTGACTTCGGCGCAGAGCGGATCGTTCGCCTCGTCGGCCGGCTCCAGGTGCACCGCGGGCGAGCACGCGGCGAGGGCCAGCGCGGTGAGCAACAGGGTTCCCGCGCGGAGCAGGCGGCGGGGGCGAGGCATGCATCCAGGCTACCTTTGACAGCATGCCCGATCGAACCGACGACCCTCTCCTCGGCGACCTCTCCGAAGGGGAGATCCTGCGAGCGATCCTCTCGCGCACTCCCTCCGCGGAGCAGTCGATCATCGGCCCTGGCGACGATGCAGCGGTGCTCGCGGTCTCGTCCGGCTCCGTCGTGGCGACGACGGACACCCTCGTGCACGGACCGGACTTCCGGCTGGCGTGGTCGAGTGGGTTCGATCTGGGCTGGAAATCCGCGGCCGTCAATCTCGCCGATGTTGCGGCGATGGGCGCCAGACCGACCGGGTTGCTCGTCGCGCTGGCGATCCCGCGGGACATGAGGCTCTCCTTCGTCGAGCGCCTGGCCGACGGCCTGCGCGATGCCTGCGCCGCTCTCGCACCCGGATGTGCCGTCATCGGAGGAGATCTGACGACGTCCGACGTCCTCACGGTCGCGGTGACCGCCCTCGGGGATCTGGATGGGCGCTCCGCGGTGCGGCGCGACGGCGCGCGAGTGGGCGACGTGGTTGCGATCGCGGGCGAGCTGGGTCTCGCGGCGCACGGCCTCGATGTGCTTTTCCATCGGTTCCGGGACGGTGACCGCCCGATCCCCGTCGACACCTCGCTGCTGGGCCCGGGGGAGCGCGCAGCGATCGCGGCGCAACTGCGTCCCTCGCCGCCGATCGGGCTGGGGGCGATGGCGGCGGTCGCGGGCGCGACGGCCATGATGGACGTGTCGGACGGTCTCGCTCTGGACGCCGCGCGCATGGCCGCGGCGTCGCGCGTCACGCTCGCCCTGGACGCTTCCGCGCTCGGCGATGACCCGCAGGGGGCTCTGGCCGGAGGGGAAGATCACGCGCTTCTCGCGACGTTCCCGCCCGATCGGCTCGCCCCGGGGTTCCGGGCGATCGGCGAGGTACGACCGGGCGGCGAGCACGGGGTGCTGTGCGATGAGCTCCCCGTGTCGTCGTCGGGGTGGGATCCCTATCGCGACTGGGATTCCGCGTCCGGCTGACGGGCGGGTTCCGCCCACCAGATCCGGGTGTCGCCGTAGGTCCGATCGCGCAGGAGCGCGAGACCGACCGCTTCGAAGGCCGGGACGGTCGAGCGCTTCCCGCGCTCGATGACCACGAGCGCGTCCGGTGCGAGTAGCGGCGTGAGCGCGGCGAGGTCGTCGTCCATCGCGTCGTCCGCCAGATCGTAGGGAGGGTCGGAGAAGACGAGGTCGTAGGGTCCGTTCGTTCTGGTGAGAAAAGCACGGACAGCCATCTCGTGCACGCGCGCAGGAGCGGTTCCGGCGGACTTCGCGACGACCGCGGCGTTGCGGCGAATGATGGCGGCTCCCGGGCGCGAGCGCTCGACGAGGTCCGCTGTGGACGCGCCGCGGCTGAGAGCCTCGAGGCCCAGGGCGCCTGAGCCCGCGTAGAGGTCGAGGACACGGGCATCGTCGAGGATCCCCGAGGACTCCAGCGCGCCGAAGAGGGACTCGCGGACGCGGTCGCTCGTCGGGCGGGTTCCGCTCCCCGGGACCTCCAGCCGCGCGCCTCGTGCGGCCCCCGCGATGATCCTCGTCACCTCTTCAGCCTAGGACACCGTCCCGATCGGTCCGCGATGCGCGTCGGTGGCTCCCCGTAGAATCTGAGCATGTCCTTCACGCTCGATTCGCCGCTGGGGAGCGCCATCGGCGACAAAGCCGCGAAGGGGCTCGAGCGGGCGTTCGGTATGACGACGGTCGGTGACCTGGTCGCTCACTATCCGCGTCGCTACGCCGACCGCGGTGAGCTCACCCCGATCCTCGATCTTCCGGTTGGCGAGACCGTGACGATCGTCGCCGAGGTGCTGTCCACCACGATTCGCGAGATGCGAGCCCGTCGCGGCGCGATGCTCGATGTGGTGATCGGAGACGGCATCGGGCAGATGTCGCTGACCTTCTTCGGTAAGAGCCGGCACCAGCTCGAGTGGCGCCAGAACGAACTCCGCACGGGTCGACGGGGGGTGTTCTCGGGCAAGGTCGGCATGTACCGCGAGGCGACGCAGTTCGCCCATCCGCAGTACGAACTCTTCGACGACGAGCTGGAAGCACGGCAGACGGCCGATGCACAGGTGAACGTGCCGATCCCGATCTACCCGGCGACATCGACCATGGCCAGCTGGCAGGTGCAGAAGCTGGTCGAACTCACCCTCGATCATCTCGGCGCGGTGCCCGATCCTCTTCCCGAGGCGCTGCGCACGAGCGAGGGCCTCCTCGACGCGCGGACCGCCGTGGAGTACATCCACCGACCGCGCACCCGCAATGACATCGATCCCGCCGTTCGCACCCTGCGGATGCACGAGGCGCTCACGCTCCAGACAGCTCTGCTGCAGCAGCGCGCGCGGGTACGGAGCCTGTCGGCGACGTCGCGCCCGGCCGCCGATGGCGGGCTGCTGGCACGCTTCGATAGCACTCTGCCCTACACACTCACCCCGGATCAGGAGTCCGTGGGCGCCAGGATCGCCCAGGACTTGACCGGCGCCTGGCCGATGAACCGTCTCGTGCAGGGAGAGGTCGGATCGGGTAAGACGCTCGTGGCGCTGCGTGCCATGCTGCAGGTCGCCGAGTCCGGGGGACAGGCGGCCCTGATCGCACCGACGGAGGTTCTGGCGGGGCAGCATCTGCGATCCATCACCCGCATGCTCGGTCCCGACCTCGCCCCCCTCGTGATGCCCACGCTGCTCACCGGGCAGCTCTCCGCCGCCGAGCGTCGAAAGGCTGCGCTGCGGGTGGCGTCCGGGCAGTCTCTCATCGTGATCGGAACGCATGCGCTGCTCGGCGAGAAGACGACCTTCGCCGATCTGGGGCTGGTCGTCGTCGATGAGCAGCATCGCTTCGGAGTCGAGCAGCGTGAGGCCTTGCGAGCGAAGGGATCGGCACCCCATGCACTCGTGCTCACGGCGACACCTATCCCACGCACCGTGGCCATGACGGTCTTCGGCGATCTAGACACATCGGTGATCCGCAGCATGCCGGCGGGGCGAGCGGGGATCGAGTCGTTCGTCGCGCCGCTCGCCGAGCATCCCGGATGGTTCGCGCGTGTCTGGGAACGTGCCGCGGAGGAGATCGCGCAGGGGCGGCAGGTCTTCGCCGTCTGCGCGGCGATCGATACGTCGACCGACACCGCCGAGGCGGATCAGACCCCGCCCGCCGACGGCGACGGTCCCACCGCCGGTCCCCGGTGGGGAGTCATGCAACTCGATGAGGCGCTCGCCACCCATCCGAAACTCGGCACTCTTCGTCGCGCCGTCCTCCACGGCCGTATGCCGGCGGACGAGAAGGACACCGTGATGCGGGCCTTCGCGGGCGGAGAGATCGATCTTCTTCTGGCCACGACCGTCATCGAGGTCGGCGTCGACGTCCCCAACGCGTCGACGATGATCGTGCTCGATGCCGATCGCTTCGGGGTGTCCCAGTTGCACCAGTTGCGCGGGCGTGTCGGGCGCGGAGGCGTCCCCGGCCTGTGCCTTCTCGTGACCGAAGCCGAAGAGGGGACCCTCGCACGCGACAGGGTGGAGGCGGTTGCGAGCACGCTCGACGGATTCGCGCTGGCAGAGGTCGACCTTGAACTGCGCGGCGAGGGCGACGTGCTCGGCGCCTCGCAGTCCGGTGCGCGCTCGTCTCTCAAGCTCCTGCGGGTGGTCAAGGACTCCGGGCTCATCGCACGGGCGAGGGAGCTGGCCGAGGACATCCTCACGGCGGACCCGGAGCTCACGTCTTACGAGGGCCTTCGCGAGGCGATCCTGCGGCGCGTGAGTGACGAGGACCGAGCCGCGCTCGCGAAGAACTAGCCGGTGCTGTGCCCTAGGCTGGTCGCATGAGCAGCAGGATCGCCGTCGTCCCGGGATCTTTCGATCCGCCCACCCTCGGACACCTCGATGTGATCCGTCGCGCTGCGAAACTCTATGACGAGCTCCATGTGCTCATCGTGCACAACCCGGACAAAGAGGCGATGCTCCCGATCGCGCAGCGTCTCTCCCTCCTCGAGCGCTCGATCGCCGACGACGGTATCGAGAGCACGGTGATCGTCGGAACCTGGAGCATGGGACTGCTCGTGGACTACGCGCGCGACGTGAACGCCGGCGTCCTCGTAAAGGGCATCCGCTCGCAGGTCGACGTCGCCTACGAATCGCCGATGGCGATAGTGAACCGCCATCTCGCCGACATCGAAACGGTTTTCCTCCTGCCCGACCCGGCGCATGCGCTCGTGTCGAGTTCACTCGTCCGACAGGTGGCAGGGCTCGGTGGGGACGTGTCACCCTTCGTCCCGCCCGCCGTTGCAGCCTTCCTCGACACCGGCGCGCGCGGGATCTGAGTCCGCCCGAGCAACCGCACCGGGCGCACGTGCAGTCTCGGCGGGTAGCATGGGAGGGGTGAAGACCCGATTCAACGGCCCCTTCGTCGTTCCTGTCCGAGACATCGTCCGACGCCCCGGCGAGATGCGCGAGCACGGTTTCACCGTCGCTCTGCGCGATCGGTGGGGTGAGGGTATCGTGACCGTCGACGCGGGCACCGAGCTCGATGTCGATGTGCGTCTCGAGTCCGTCCATGAGGGCATCCTCGTCACCGGAGATGCAGAGACCGAGTACGTCGGAGTGTGCGGCCGGTGCCTCACCGACATCCGGGAAACGGTCGAAGTCGAGTTCCAGGAGCTTTTCGCGTATCCTGGTGAGGAAGAAACTGACTTCGAGGTTCAAGACGACCACGTGGATCTTGAAACTCTGGTCAGGGATGCGATCGTATTGTCGCTTCCATTTCAGCCGGTATGCCGGCCGGATTGCCCGGGTCTCGACCCGCAGACGGGCGAACGGAAGGCATCGGACGCCGGTGAGGAGACTGCCGCTCCCATCGATCCACGATGGAGTGCGCTCCACAAGATCACAGACCAGGGCAGCACGGATGACCTTCGTGCGGCCGAGAACACAGAAGAGAGTTAGCCATGGCCGGTAACCCCCCGAAGCGCAAAGTTTCCCGTTCCAACACCCGCTCGCGCCGCGCGCAGTGGAAGGCAGCGCCCATCGCGCTCGTCAAGACCGTTGAGAACGGCAAGACCGTCTACAGCCGTCCCCACCAGGCGAAGGTCGTCACCGACTCGCAGGGCACCGAGCTGTTCCTCGAGTACAAGGGCCGCAAGGTCGCCGACGTCTGAGTGGCGATCGGAAGATCGTGACTGAGGTCCCCGGGGGGATGAGACCTCTCTCGGCAACACTGGGTGTCGGTATCGAACCCAGCCTGCTGGAGCTGGCTCTGACGCATCGCTCGTACGCGTACGAGCATGGCGGCATCCCGCACAACGAGCGTCTCGAGTTCCTCGGGGACTCGGTGCTCGGGCAGGCGGTGACCGTCATGCTCTTCACGACCCATCCTGACCTCGACGAGGGCCAGCTCGCCAAGCGGCGCGCGAGCGTCGTCTCGACGACGGCTCTTGCAGAGGTCGCGCGTGGAATAGGTCTCGGAGACCACCTCCTGCTCGGCCGTGGCGAGGAGCAGACGGGCGGTCGCGACAAGGACTCGATCCTCGCCGACACCATGGAGGCGGTCATCGGAGCCACCTACCTGTCGGCGGGCCCCGATTCCGCGACCGATCTGGTTCTGCGCCTCACGAAGCCGCTGCTCGCCGATCCGGAGAGATACGGCGCAGCGATGGATCCCAAGACCAGCCTGCAGGAGCTCGCGGCGCGCGCCGGTTCCGCACCCCCGATCTACTCGGTTCTCGCCAGCGGGCCTGATCATGACCGGCGATTCATCGCGACCGTGATCGTCGGGGATGTGTCCTGCACCGGCGAGGGCACCAGCAAGAAGACCGCGGAGATGGCCGCAGCGCTCAGCGCGTGGCGCACGCTCAGCGATCGTGCCTGAGCTCCCCGAGGTCGAGGTCGTCCGCGCTGGCCTCGCTCCGGCCGTCGTCGGTGCGAGTATCCGAAGCGTCTCCGTGCTCGACGAGCGCGCACTCACTCGCCACGCGGCGGGGGCTGCGCACTTCGTCGGGTCCCTCGAAGGCCACACGATCACGGCGGCGGCGCGACGCGGGAAGTTCCTCTGGCTGCCTCTCCTCGGCGACGAGCGGGCGGTGATCGCACACCTCGGTATGAGCGGGCAGATGCTCCTCCGAGAGATCGACGCGCCGCCCGAGCGCCATGAGAGGGTGCGGATCACCGTCGAACACCCCCAGCACGGCGAGCTCGCGGTCGTGTTCGCCGACCAGCGCACCTTCGGATCGCTCGCGGTGGACGATCTCGTGCCGGTCGCGGACGGTTTTCCCGGCGGCTTCGGTTCGCCTACGCCCGTGGTTCCCTCGCAGGTGCGTCACATCGCACGGGACGCTCTCGATCCCGGGTTCGACGAGGGGGCTTTCCTCAACCAGGTGCGTCGGCGTGCGAGTGGGATCAAGCGGATTCTGTTGGATCAGCAACTGATCAGCGGGATCGGCAACATCTACGCGGACGAATCGCTCTGGGCGGCGCGAATCCATCCGGAGACGGAGGGGCGGGCGCTGTCTCGCGCGGCACTTCTGCGCCTCGTCGCCGAGGTGCGGTCGGTGCTGGAGAAGGCTCTCGCTGAGGGCGGCACGAGCTTCGACGCGCAGTACGTGAACGTGAACGGCCAGGCCGGTTATTTCGCACACTCGCTGAACGCGTACGGGAGGGGCGAGCAGCCGTGTCCGCGATGCGGAACGCTCATCCGCCGTGCGGCGTTCATGAATCGGTCGAGCCACTTCTGCCCTCGGTGTCAGCGCCGGCGCTGATCGTGGCTGCAGTTCTCTAGATGTCGGGACCTGCCTCGGCAGGCTCAGCCCCCACCATTCGGAGCACGTCGTCGACGACGAGACCGACGAGTCGGAGGTCCGCATCGAGGACATCCACGGTGAGGAGGCTTCCCGCCTCGAGACGTTGGGCACGCAGCAGCACGGCGGGTGCTGATTCGGAATCCGGTGCGACGAAGGAGATGGTCGCCACTCCACCGTCCAGCGGGATTCGGCGCTGCAGCTGCGCGTGCGCGAATCCGGCACTGAAACGGGCGTCGAGATCCGTGGTGGGCGGTCCGACCGCGAGGTCGGCGATGACTCCGGTGGCGCCCGTGCCGAGCGCATGCCAGAGGCGCGCGGAGACCCCGTCGTGCACGGGGGCCCGAGTGATCGCACGCCGCGCCAGATCGCGCACGGTGTCATCGATCGTGACCCCGGGGTAGTCCGTCGTCACGGTGCTGAGCACTGTCTCGACGATGTCGTCGGCATCGTCGGCGGCGACGCCGAACGGAATCGGAACCCAGGCATGGGGAACGGTCTCGGTCATGCGAACCGCCAGACGAACGTCGACGCGATGGCATCCGCCAGCGCGCTGAAGGCGTTCAGCGCCTCTCCGCCCTCTGCGACTCCCGGGTGCATGATCGATGCCATGATCATGATTCCGCGACTGGGGGAGGGCCCGGGAAAGGGATGGACGTATGTGATCTCCCGCGCGATGACTCCGGCAAGGTCACCGTTTCCGCGACGTTCGTTGACCCAGCGGTACACGGTGCCACCCGCGCCATCGGACAGCGACTCGACGGGGGTGTCGCCCTGCGCACGTCCGCGCACATCAGCCTCGAACGCACGGCCCTGTGTGAGCCAGGGGACGGTGACGATGGTCATCGGCGTGCCGCCCTCGGCGGGGGCCACCACGGGCATGTAGATCTCGATGGCTCCGCGTGACTGGAGCGCCTGCCACTGCCGTCGCACGAGGGAGCGCATCTCCGCATAGAGGTCCGGTCTCCCCACCTCTTGGAAGCGGGTGCGCATCCGGTCCGTCAGCTGATCCCGCCCTGCGTCGTCTGCCGTGAAGCGTCCCCAGTCAGGCGGGGCGAGGAGCGTGTATCCGATGGGGACGGCGACCGGATCGGTCGCGCCGGCGAGCTCGTCCCGAAGAGACATCAGTCGTCCTCCGCCGGGGGAGTGCGCGTGCGCCCGAGAAGCGCACCGAGGGGAAGGAGAACGACGAGCGGCACCGAGATCCAATGCCAGCCGATCGGATAGCCGTCTTCTCCGGGCGTCGAGATGATCCCCGAGGCGTCCATTCCGAGTGCGGCGATGGCCCAGGGGAAAACCCCGAACAGAAGCAGACCCATCGTGACGATGTAGGCCGTGTCGAAGGACACCCGGCGTCCGCCGAGGAACAGATAGAGGCCACCGGCGATGCTGCCGACGGCGACCGTGAGTATCGTCAGCCAGGCCGGGACATGGAAGACGGGCCAGGGGAGCACGGCTCCCCAGAGCGACATCTGCTCGTCGCCGTAGAAGACGCGGCCACCGTTGAGCGCGAGTCGCGTGACGGCCGGCAGGAGCAGCTGAAGTGCTGCTGCCAGGCAGCAGATCAGTGTGATCAGGCGAAGCAGGCCGAGCGGCTGCGACAACCGTCGACGATTGAGCGAGAAGGGCTGAAGCGTGGAGAACGGCACGAGAGGTCAGTCTAGGGCGTCAGGGGCGTCCGAGCGGAGTGTAGAACGGGGACAGGGTGAAGAGCCCTCCCGCCGTTCCGCTCGCCCAGCTCGCCACGGCTGTCGCTCCGGCGCGGCTGACGCCCGGAACGCTGTTCACGACGACCTGGCTCCAGTCCGCGGCGATGGTGCTGCTGCGTGCGCCGGTCGCGGTCCAGTTCGCCAGTTGCGATCCCCAGCTGTTCAGAGCAGCCCATTCCCTTCCGCGCATGAGCACGGAGAAGGGGTTGAGGGGGCCTCCCAGGGTGGGCATGGACGTCGTCCGGACGCCCTGGGCGAAGACAGGCAGTCGCGATGCCTGGCTGGAAGCCTGCAGGAGATCTCCACCGCCGTTGGCGGCTGTCGCGAGGCGGATCGAGCGGCCGGCGAGAGCACCGACACCCGCGGTCGCGAGTCCGAACACGCTCCACAGCACATCCGACAGAGACGCCTCGCCGTTCATGTACAGGTAGACGGTCCCCGCGAGATGCGCGGCGGAAAGCGCGATCGTCGCACCGAGGAGGATGGCCGACCACGGACTGGAGACGACGAACAGTGCGGCGACGGCGAGCACGACGATCGCCCATCCGATCACGGTGAGAGCGTCGGCTATCCAGTCCCAGCGCCCGTCGTTGTTGTCTGCCGCGTCGATGGCCTCGGCCACGCCGTCGGCGGCCGTCTCGAACGCGGTGGCCCAGACCTCGAAGACCGAGTCGAACGCCTGCCACTGCTGATTGCGGTCTTCCTCCGCGGCCTCGCGGTCACGCTGCGCATCGCCGAGTTGTTCAGCGCTCTCTTCCTGGTCCTCCGTGCCGTACGAGGGAGTGTGCAACACGGTGGAGTAGGCGCTGTCCGCGTCGAGGAAAGCCTGCTCGGCCTGGCGGACGCTTTCGGCGTTCTGCAGAAACCACAGTCGTGCCTCGCTCAGCGCGTCCCCGTAGGGCGTCAAGGCGGTTCCGGTCTGGGAGTACCTCGTCGCGGCCTTGCGAAGGTCTCCCTCGAGCTTCTCGGCATCCTCCTTGAGACGGTCGGTCCCCAGGCTGATCTGTGAGTCGGCGATGTCTCGCAGCGTGTCCGCCGTCGTCGTCATCGCTTCCCCGAGGGTGGTGTACTGCTCCGCGGTGCTGAGGATCGTCGCGGGCACTCCGGCGAACTGTTCCAGTGCGTTTCCCGTGTAGGGCGAGTAAAAGGTCACAGCAGCTCCCGGTTCAGTTCTGGTTCTCTAGGGAGGCGCTCGCGTCCTCTTCCCATTGGTCCCAGCCATCGAGGATCGAGGAGAGCCCGTCTCTGACGTTGGTGACCATCTCGGTGAGTTCCTCACGGTTGCTGGACCAGTTGGCCTCGAACCACCCGATGCGATCGCGCAGCTTCGACATCCCGTGCGGATTGTCGATCGCCTCTTCCAAACGATCGTTCACCTGAACCGCTTGGTCGAATGTCGCCTTCGCCGCTGTGAGCGTGTCGCGTGCATCCGCGAGTCGTTGTCTGTCGAGCAGAACGTCCTGTGCCATGTCGTCTTCCCCTCCGTGAGTGCCAATCTACAAGCAGTTCGGCCGGAGCGCGGTGGGGAGAAATCCCCACCGCGCTCCGGCCGTGGATCGACCGTTCAGTGCCGTCAGACCGGCAGGAAGGTTCGCGCGAGCAGTGGACGCGTGACGCGGGTGCTCGTCCAGACGATCCCGATGCCGCCGGCGACCACGAGCGCGATCGTCAGGAGGGAGACGGGCGCCGTGATGAGCGCGATCCCCAGGAGGGGGAATACCAGGACACCTGCGCACAGCGCCGAACCGAGAGCGGTCATGAGGAGCGGGGACATGATCGCGCGTCGTCGAGCGCGATCCACCGTCTCGAGTGGCATACCGAGGTGATGGAGGCTGCGGTGCAACTCCCGCTGGTCGAGAATCGCGGACGCCTGGTTCACTCCCACGGACGCGGCGACCATGAGGAACGATGCGACGAGGGTGATGATCAGGCCGGTACGCATGTCCGTCAGCAACAGCATGTCCTGGGCCGGCGCGTCGTCGCTGCTCATGACATCCATGAGCGAGACTCCAGTGCCGGCGAACACGGCCATGAAGCTGGCCATCGCGATTCCGCTCACCTGTCGCCACGCCGCCTTCGGCGAGTCCAGCACCGTCCGTGCCGCGAGGAGTCGTTCTGGCCGATCCGCGCGGCGCACCTGGCGGCGGGCCTGCAGGGACAGCACCCACGGGCCGAGGAGGTTGAGCACTGCGAGGGATCCGGCGAACAGAGCGGCGAGGACCACGATCGTGAGGAACAGGTCCGCGACCGAGGGGAACATCGAGATGAGGCCGTAGGCCCCGCCGAGAACGAGGACGGTCAGAACGACCCGCAGCCAGTGCATCTTGGGGACGTCCGAACGTGTGCGCACCCCCAGCGGTGAGATCACGACTCGACGCAGACCGATCGCCGCGCTGCCCGCTGCGAGGGCGATGACGCCGGCGATGACCGCGAGGATCGTGAGCGGCGAGAGCAGGATGGCGTCCGCTCCGAGGGCATCCCCGCGGAAAGGGATGAGCCCGACCGCCGGGACGAGAGCCAGATAGCCGAGGATCCCGGCGACAGCGCCGATCGCCGCCACCATGGCGGATTCGATGACGGTGGCGACGACGACCCCCGCGGGGGAGACGCCGAGCAGCCGCAGTGTGGAGAGGCGTTCGTCCCTGCGCCGAGCGGAGAGCCGGGCCGCGGCGCCGCCCAGCGTCAGGAGGGGTACGAGAAGCAGCGAGAGGGCGATCGCGGCGAGAATGTGATAAATCGGCGCTTCCGCGTCGTTCCAGGCCCAGAAGGACTGTGCACCACCGAGCACCGTGAGCACGAGCGCGGTGACGACGCCGAACGCGACCACGGGCAGCGCGAGAACCGCGCTCTGCCCGGGCGTGGGACGCAGAAGCAGTCGGAGGACACGGCCGTTCATGCGGCGACCCCGGTGGAGACCAACTGACCGTCGCGGACGCGGACGATCCGGGAGCAGCGTGCGGCGACGTCCGGATCGTGGGTCACGACCACGAGGGTGCGCCCCTGCTGGGCGGTCGCCCAGAGCAGCGCATCCATGACCTCGGTGGAGGTTCCGGAGTCCAGGGCGCCGGTCGGCTCATCGGCGAAGACCACCTCCGCGCCGGTGACCTGCGCCCGAGCGATCGCCACGCGCTGTGCCTGGCCGCCGGAGAGCTCGCCGATGCGACGATCTTCGAGACCGGCGAGGCCGAGGGCTGCGAGCCAGGACGCGGCGTGTTCGGTCGACTGCGCGCGCGTGCGACCGGTGATCATCAGGGCGAGAGCGACGTTCTCCACCGCGGTGAGTTCGGGGATCAGGAGACCCTGCTGGAAGACGAAGCCGAAGCGCTCGCGCCGCAAGCGCGAGCGCCCGGACTCACCCAGCTCGGTGACGCGCGTCGCTTCGCCGGTGGCGGGGGTGAATGTCACGAGCCCGCTGTCCGGCACGATGATTCCCGCGAGAACGTGCAGCAGGGTCGTCTTACCGGACCCCGACGCGCCCATCACGGCGACCGACTCTCCGCGATGGATCGTGAGGTCGACGCCGGACAGTGCGCGGGTGGGCCCGTAGGTCTTGTGCAGGCTGTGGGCGGTGAGGACGGGAATGTTCATACCCCCACCCTCCTCACTCCTCGCGGTCGTGTCGTCGTGCGAGAGAGGGAGATGGATCACGGGCCGTCATCCCTGCGAATGACGGCCCGTGGTCCTCACATGAGGATCTTCTGCCACGCGGATGCGTAAGAGACGGGGACGAATCCGATGGCCTCGTTGATGTCGAGCATCGGGCGATTCTCCTCGGCGTTGAAGGTGGACACCCGCGGCGAGTCGGGGGCGATCTCGCGCCACCGCAACAGGTTCGCGCACTTGACGATCGTTCCGAGCCGTCGACCGCGATGCTCCTTCGTCACGAGCGTGCCGTACTGATGGGTGATTCCTGTGCGGTCGGCGCCGATGACGAGTTCGTTGAACGCGACGAGGCGTCCGCTGGGGATGTGCTCGACCGCGGCGACGGACAGCACCTGGCCTCCCTCCGTGAAGTGCGCGTCGCGACGGACGATCCGGTCCGCGTCCCAGACTTCCTCATCGATCTCCAGATCGCCGCTGGGGACGTCCGTGGCCATGCGCGAGATGACGTCGGCGTAGCCCTCGCGAAGGTGTGCGGGAGTGGGCAGGGTCCAGCAGACGACTCGGTAGTCGTCACCCGCGATGCGGAGTGCGTCGTCGAGCGATCGCTGCAGGAGCTCGGACGATCGGTCCAGGTCGAGAGCGCTGTTGCGCTCGACCTGCTCCATCGTGAACCCGTGCGCCGACAGAAGATCGGTCAGCCGGGTCGCGGCGACCTCGCCCCAGCCCGTCGCCGGCCGGATCATCCGCCCCGATGCCCCGGCACGATGAAGAGCCCAGGTCTGCAGAGTCCGCCTGCCTCGGTCGCGTGCCTCCCGCTCGCATCGCGCGAGCAGCGCCTCCTCGGCGCCCCGTCCTGTGTTCGCTCGGGGGACCATGACGTCGATCTCCGCGGACACGGCGTCCGAGGCCGCCGACGTGAAGAACACCGCCGCTCCGAGCACTTCCTCCCCACGCCGCGCGACGAACCCGAGCTTGACGCGGTCGGTCTGGTCCAGCCAGGCCGGAAGCGTTTCCTCCGCTGTACGGGAGAGGTCGTCGAGACCGGTCTCCTCGGCGCACAGGTCGTTATTCATCGCCACCATCGTGTGGAAGTCCGCCGCGTCGGGGGCATCCAGCGTGGCGGGCACGGGCAGGGGAGTGATCAGCAGATCCTCGCTCACGATCGTCATGACAGTTCCTTCTTCCAGGCGCCCTCGTAGGCGGTCGGTGTGAAGCCGATGGCCTCATTGATCGAGAGCATCGGCCGGTTCTCCTCGGCGTTCCACGTGATCACTCGCGATGACAGGGGTGCGACCTCCGGCCAGGCGAGGAGGCCGGCGCACTTGACGAGCATTCCGAGGCGATGGCCGCGATGCTCCGAGAGCACGAGGGTGTCGTTCTGTTCCGTCGCCGCCGCGGGATCCGTCCCGATGACGAGCTCGTTGTATGCGCACAGCTCGCCGGTCCGGATGTGCTCCGCTGCGGTCACCTGCATGGTGCGTCCGGCGTCCAGATGGCGTCGATCGTGCCGTGCGATGCGGTCGGAGTCCCAGGTCTCCTCGTCGATGACGAGGCCGGCCATGGGAGCATCGGTCGACATGCGGGACTTCATCCACGCGTATCCGGCGACACGCTCGGGCGGCGTCGGCAGAACCCATCGCACCACGCGATAGTCGGTGGCCGCCCGCGCCGCGTCGTCCCGGAGACGAGTGATCCGGGTGCGCGCGTCGTCGTCGAGCTGGAGGATGCTGACACGGTCGACCTGTTCGAGCGTGAACCCGTGGCGCAGCGCGAAGCGGGCGATGTGGTCGTGCGGCACGCTGCCGAAGCCGGTCGGTGCCGGAAGTCGCGAACCATCACTGGCCGGTTGCTCCGCCCAGGACTGCAGGATCGTTCGCCCGGCCCCCGTTGCGATCGCCTCCAGGTGGGGGAGCGCCGCACTTCCGATGCCCTGGCCCCACACGCGAGGCAGGAGTTCGATGACCGCAAACGCCACACGGGACCCCGACTCCTGCGGGAGATCCAGCATGGCGCGGCCCACGATGGCCCCGCCCTGGCGCACGCTCCACTGGAGTCGCGTCTCATCGACGTCCGAACGGAGCGAAGGAAGGAGTTCGGCGGGGGTGCGGTCCTCGTCGCTGCGCCCGGTCACCTGCCGGTAGACCTCATTGCGCACGGCGGCGAACTCGCGGAATTCGTCAGCGTCCCCTGCATCCGCCCGCGCGGGAAGCACGAGCGGATGCAGGGTGGCGTCGGCGGTGAGGGGAATGATCATGTCTCCTCCGTCTCAGCGCAGGTGACGCTGCAGGTCGAAGATCAGCATGGTCATCGCCTCGTGTTCCGTGACGTGACGACGATCCCGAGCGTGGAGGACGTGCCGAGGCACCTGCTCGCTCGCTCGTCGGACCGGACGGCGCCGTGGGCGCTGTGCGCGGACGAGGAGCCAGAGTCCGACGCGCAGAGACAGCCGGTCCGTGAGGCGGAGCTCGTCACGATCGGCGGGAAGCGTGACTTCGAGGACCTCGCGGTCCTGTGTATCGGGCGGATGGGTGGGGTTTCGCGGTGGCGCGAAAGTGTTCACGATGTACTCGTTTCGAAAGAGAGGGAAGGGAGCGTGACGCCGGACCCCGAAGCGGGGCGACGCGCGCGAAAATGCTGCCCGAAGGCTGCATGAGGATGAGACGGCCACAGCGGTCGAGGGACGCGAGACGGTCGAGACCGGTGACGGGAGCGCGGGAGAAAGCGGGCGGAGGTCGGCCACGGGTGGCCGAGGAACTCAGACTGCGGTTCTACGAGAGCGCGCTGGAACGATCGCCCCGGGTGGTCACCGAGAGCACATCGTGCGCAGACAGAGGACGCGCGAACAGGCCAGTGGCCAGTGCGTAAGTCTTCGTGATCATCATCGGAAACCTCCTCTCGTGAGCGATCAGGAATGACACGCTAGCGAACGCTCAGCTCTGACGTCAAGACAATTCACAGAAATCGATCCGTCACCCCTCGGGCACCGCACGCGCTGTATCGGTTCTTCGCCGCGCGGGATCCCTCGTCGACCGCGGAATTCCGGTAGCGTGTGGCCGTGATTCTCCCCGGACGAGCGGCGCTCCCATGCACCTGAAGAGCTTGACGCTCAAGGGCTTCAAGTCCTTCGCGCAGCCGACGACCTTCGTGTTCGAACCCGGCGTGACCTGCATCGTCGGACCCAACGGGTCGGGCAAGTCCAACGTCGTCGACGGTCTCGCCTGGGTGATGGGCGAGCAGGGCGCGAAGACTCTCCGCGGCGGGAAGATGGAGGACGTCATCTTCGCCGGTACCTCGACGCGCGGTCCCCTCGGCCGCGCGGAGGTCCAGCTCACGATCGACAACAGCGATGGCGCGCTTCCGATCGAGTTCGCCGAGGTCACGATCAGTCGCACGCTCTTCCGCAACGGCTCCAGCGAGTACGCCATCAACGGGGAGGGCTGCCGACTGCTCGACGTCCAGGAGCTCCTCAGCGACTCCGGCCTCGGCCGCGAGATGCACGTGATCGTCGGACAGGGGCGCCTGGACACCGTGCTGCAGGCGTCTCCGGAGGACCGTCGTGGCTTCATCGAGGAGGCCGCCGGGATCCTCAAGCACCGTCGCCGCAAGGAGAAGACGCTGCGCAAACTCGATGCGATGGAGGCCAACCTCACCCGCCTGAGCGATTTGGCCGGAGAGATCCGTCGCCAGCTCAAGCCCCTCGGGCGTCAGGCGGAGATCGCCAGGGAGGCGCAGACGATCGCCGCCGTCCTGCGTGACGCGAAGGCCAGGATCTACGCGGATGATGTGGTGGCGCTGCGCACCGCACTCGCGGACCACACCCGCACCGAGCACGAGCGACACACCGAACGCCTCGTCCTGTCCGATCAGGCGGATATCGTCCGCCGCGACATCGCGCGTCTGGAGCAGCATCAGAACTCCGCTGCGGTCGACGAGGCTCGCCGCGTCGCCTTCGCTCTGGAACAGGTGCAGGAGCGGATGCGTGGACTCTTCACACTCGCCAACCAGCGCCTCGCGCTGCTCGGCACGGAGGAGGACGACGCCGCGGTCGCCGCCGTCACGGTGACGCAGACCACCATCGACGATGCAAAGGACGAGATCACCCGGATCAGCGCGGGTCTCGGCGATGCGCAGGATGCAGCGTCCTCCGCGAGTCGTGAGGTTGTCCAGGCGCGCGCCGAGTTGGACACGCTGGACGTCGACATCGCCGAGCAGAGCGCGCTGGTCTCGCAGTACGACATGCAGGTGACCGCGCTCCGCGGGAGCGCCGACGCCGCAGCATCCGCGCTTGCCGCTGTCCGTGGCGCGGTACTCAGGCAGGAGAATGCCCTCGAGGCCGCCCACGCCCGCCGTCGGGAGGCGAGCGAGGCCCTCGAGGCCATCGACGTCGCGGACGCTCCCGAGGGGACGGCCGCCGAGCATTCCGCGGCCTACGAGAGCGCACAGCGCGACGCCACCGCAGCCGAGGCCGAACTCGAAGGCATCCGTGAGCGTTTGCATGCCGCGGAGCGGGAGTCGGAATCACTGACGGCGAAGGCCTCGGCGCTGGGGAGCGCGCTATCGATCTCCGGGGGAGCCGCGGAGATCGTCGCATCCGGAGCGTCGGGTGTGCGCGGCCTCGTCGGCGATGCCGTGCAGGTGCGCGCGGGCTTCGAGCCGGCTATCGCCGCGGTACTCGGCCCCCGAGCGGAGGGCGTACTGGTGGAGTCCGTCGCGGACGCGTTCGCACTGGCGGACGACGTGGCCGAGCGGGGCATCGGGGTGGTCGACGTGGTCATCGCCGAGATCGAGCGCCCTGCTGTGGATCACCCCGTCATGGACGGCGTCACCCCTGCGGTGGACGTCGTCACGGCGCCTGCGGGCGTGCAGGGGATCCTGTCGTACGTCCTGATCGCCGATGACCTGGCTTCGGCGCGCGCGGCGCACGCGATGCTCGCAGCGACGGGCGACTCCTGGACCACGATCGTAACCAGGGCAGGCGATGTCATCACCGCGCAGACGCTGCGCACGGGATCCGGTGGCGAGCGATCACGTTTGGAGCTGACCGCAGAGCGGGATGCCGCCACGGATCGCCTCGCCGAGGTGCGGGTCATCGTGGACTCCCTGCGAGAGGCCCGGACTGACGCATCGGAGCGGCTCGAGTCCGCACGGCGCGTGGCCAGGGATTCGCTGCGAACGCTCCGTGAGCACGACGCGGCCCTGGCAAGTCACGCGGAGCAGGTGAACCGTGTCACCGTTCGCCATGAGTCGGCGGTCGCCGAGTGTGAACGCCTCGAGACCGGCTTGGCCCAGGCGCAGGCCGCGGTGGCCGACGCGGAGTCCGCGGCCGAACGTGCGAAGCGCGAGCTCGATGACGCGGTGGCGGAGCCTCGCCCGGTGCTGGACGCCTCGGCGCGGGACGGCCTGTTGGAGGCCCTGGAGTCGGCACGCGAGACCGAGGTGCGCGCCCGCCTGGAGATCGAGACACTCCGTGAGCGCGTCCGTGCCGCGCAGGCCCGCGTCGGGAGTCTGGAGCGGCAGCGCGAGCACGAGCGCGAGGCGGCCGCCGAGGCTGCTCGCCGCGCGGTCATCCGACGCGCGCAGCGCGAGTCCGCCGCGAGCGTTACGGAGGAGCTCCCGCGCGTGCTGGACTCGCTGGATCGGTCGGTGAGCGAGGCGCGTGTCGCCCTCGCGGAAGCCGAGACCGCCCGGGCCGCGCAGAACGAGGAGTTGACGGCACTGCGCGTGCAGGAGTCGGGGCTGCGGGAGCGGCTCGCTGGCCTCACCGAGAGCGTGCACGGGCTCGAGTTGCAGATCCACGAGAAGAAGCTGCACTTGTCGAGTCTGCTGGAGCGGGTGAATTCGGAACTCGCACTGGACGAAGATATTCTCGTTGCAGAATATGGTCCGGACCAGCTGGTCCCTAGCGATCCGCTCACGCCGAACGATGCGTCGGGCGCGGAGCACGACGGCGACGCTGAGGACTCGGAAGTCCCTGCGGAAGCCGTGGACGGCGCTTCCTCGGGTATCCCGTACGACAGGCGTATCCAGGAGCGCAGGCTCAAGGAGGCCGAGCGCAAGCTCGCGCAGCTCGGGCGTGTGAATCCCCTCGCGCTCGAGGAGTTCGCGGCGCTCGAGCAGCGGCACGCGTTCCTCACCGAGCAGTTGGCTGACCTCACCCAGACCAGGCAGGACCTGCTGACGATCATCTCCGAGCTCGACGAGCGCATGCAGACGATCTTCGCCTCGGCGTTCGAGGACACGAAGCAGGCGTTCGGCGAGGTCTTCCCGCTGCTGTTCCCCGGGGGTGCGGGGAGCATCTCCCTCACGAACCCCGACGACATGCTCAACACCGGGATCGAGGTGGCGGTGCGCCCGGTCGGCAAGAAGATCGAGAGGCTGTCCCTGCTCTCGGGTGGGGAGCGCTCCCTCGCGGCGGTCGCGCTCCTGGTCGCCATCTTCAAGGCGCGGCCCAGCCCGTTCTACATCCTCGACGAGGTCGAAGCCGCGCTGGACGACGCGAACCTGGGGCGGCTGCTGAGCGTGTTCGAGCAGTTGCGTCAGAGCTCGCAGCTGCTCGTCATCACGCACCAGAAACGCACCATGGAGATCGCCGACGCACTCTACGGTGTCTCCATGCGGCAGGACGGTGTCTCGGCTGTCGTGGGGCAGCGTGTGGGGGATCGCGCCGCGAGCTGACCCGATACCCGCCGCAGGTGGCCGGGTGCACAGGCGGTGGGTCGTAGGCTGGGGTGATGGCGGAGAAGTCCTGGTCCCTCGGTCGCGCACTGCGCGGCATGTTCGTCAAGCCCACGATCGATGAGACCACCTGGGAAGACCTCGAGACGGCGCTGCTGACGGCCGACTTCGGCCCCGATATCACCGAGCGCGTCATCGACGAGCTGCGTGCGAAGGTCGACAGGTACCGCACGACGGACCCCCGCGACCTGCACCGCATGCTGCGTGAGACGCTCGAGGAGCACTTCGCGAAGTTCGACACGACGCTGAAGCTCACGGAGCGACCGGCGGTCGTGCTCGTTGTGGGAGTGAACGGCGTCGGCAAGACCACGACGATCGGCAAGTTCACCAAGTTCCTCCGCGGTTTCGAGCGCAGCGTGGTCGTCGGCGCGGCGGACACGTTCCGTGCCGCCGCCGTGGATCAGCTCGCCACCTGGGCGCAGCGCGGCGGGGCTGCCATCGTGAGACCCCAGCAGGAGGGTCAGGATCCCGCCTCGGTGGCGTACCAGACCATCGAGTACGCGGTCGCGCACGGAACCCAGATCGTGATCATCGACACCGCCGGACGCCTGCACACCAAGGGCGGTCTCATGGACGAGCTCAGCAAGATCCGCCGGGTGATCGAGAAGCAGGCGCCGATCAGCGAGGTTCTTCTGGTCTTGGACGCCACGACGGGCCAGAACGGTGTGATGCAGGCCGAGGCTTTCCTCGAGCACGCGGGGGTCACCGGACTCGTTCTCACGAAACTCGACGGCTCCGCCAAGGGCGGATTCGTCCTCGCAGTGCAGGAGCGCACCGGAATCCCGGTCAAGCTCCTGGGCCAGGGCGAAGGGATCGACGACCTGACGGGATTCACCCCGCATGTCTTCGTCGGTTCCCTCGTCGGATGACACCAGGGCTATCGCCCACGAGATGAGACTGGTTTTATAGCGGTATGGCGATCGAACACGATTATTTCGGGCTCCTGTCCTCGGGGCCGGACGGATCGATCTTCTGGTCCGAGAGGGTGGACTTCGGCGACCAGTCGGTCACGGTGGATCTGACCGCTCCCGATCAGGACGATGTGTCACCCGACGCGCTCGATATCGCCGCGGCGCTGATCTCCGGACTCGAGAACGTCGACGACACGGCGCGACGGGCCATGCTCGCCGAAGTCGATGACCGTGCGAGCGAGGTCACCGAGTACATCCTGCAGCAGCAGGAAGCCTACGGGGATGAGCTTCTGGACGTCCTGGTCGATGTGAGCGGAGACGCCGCGGTCGACATCATCCGGTCTCTGAGCCTCATGAGCATGACGATCCTCGCCGACGAGCACGGGGGATCGGATCCGTTCGCCGTCCTCGAGTACGCCCTGGATGCCGAGACGACCGATGACGTCCTTCTGGTGAACCTCGCCTCCGACGGGTCCGTCCAATCGGTCATGAGCGCCGACTGAGCCGTCAGCGACGACAACGAGCGATCCCTCAGGGCCGCGGTTCGCGTCGCGCGGTCGTGATCAGCGCGCCCGCGGCGATGAACGCGACGCCGGCGACGAATGGGGCGACGCTCACCCACAACCCGGACAGCGAGAACGGGTAGACCGGGTTCCAGATCACGGCGATCGCGAGAAACACGGGTATCCACCACCAGTGACGCGCCTGGATGGCGAACCACGTGACGATCAGGGCGAGGATCGACACGACGAACAGGACGATGACGAACCACTCGGTGAGGAAGAGAACGGGGGAGAGGAAGAGCGCGGCGGCCCCGAGAAGACTCGGAGCGAGGGCGTTGCGCTGGCGGTCGGACTCGGGCGTGCGGGAGGTGCTCATCACCGTGTCAGCCTGCCACATCGCCGGGATATCGGTGTTTCGCGTTCTCGAATCGACAGTTTTGCAAAGGTTAGGCTAACCTGACTGAGGCGGTCAAAGCCGCTCGATCCGACGGCGATGTCGGGCATCTTCCCGGCTCGATCGCGCCCTGATGCCCGTGCGCCCCGTCCCTTCAGGAGATACACGCATGAGAACGTCACGCCCCGTCCTGGCGACTTCCTTCGCCCTCGTCGCATCCCTCGCCCTCGCCGGGTGCGCTTCCGCCGCAGCGGAGCCGGATGCCGCGGAGGAGTCCGGCACGATCACCGTCACGGACAACCACGGCGAGGTGGAGGTTCCGGCACAGGCAGAGCGGATCGTGGCCCTCGACAACACGACGTTCCAGACTCTGAGCGACTGGGGTGTGGAGCTCGTGGCTGCTCCGAAGCCACTGATGTACGACCTGTGGCCCTCGCTCAGCGACGGTGACGACGTGCTCGATGTGGGACTGCACCGCGAGCCCGACATCGAAGCGGTGATCGAGGCTGATCCCGACCTCATCATCGGCGGCTACCGGTTCGCCGAGATCTACGACCAGCTCGTCGACATTCAGCCTGCGACGATCGAGACCAGCCCACGCGAGGGCGAGGAGCACCTCGCGGAGCTCACGCGTCAGGTCGGCATCCTCGGTCAGGTCTTCGGCCGTGAGGACGACGCACAGCAGATCGCGGACGATCTCGATTCCGCGGTCGCCGCGGCGAAGGACGCCTACAACGGCACGGACTCCGTGGTCGGGTTGATCACCTCGGGAGGCGAGATCTCCTTCGCCGCGCCAGGAGAAGGACGCGGAGTGGGATCGGTCTTCCCCGCGCTCGATCTCGTGCCCGGAATCGAACAGGAGGCGGAGGACGCCTCGCACGGGGATGACATCAGCGTCGAAGCCATCGCCGCTGCGAATCCCGAGTGGCTGATCGTCCTGGATCGCGACGCGATGTTCGGCGAGGACGGCTATGTCGCCGCGGAAGAGCTCATCGAGGGCTCCGAGGCGCTGCAGAACGTTCCCGCCGTGGAGAAGGGACAGGTCGTCTACCTCGCGCCGGGCTTCTACCTGGACGAGAGCATCCAGGCGTACACGCAGCTCTACACCGACATCGCCGAGGCCTTCGCCGCGGCCGAGTGATCGGCAGGCGGGGCCGGTGGACACCCACCGGCCCCGCCTCATCACCATGACTACCCCAGTGACAACCGGAGCCACAGCCGGCCTTCGGCCCGGCCCGCGTCTCGCAAGCCGCCTCGCCCTGCCCGCGGCGTCCCTTGCCGTCGCGGCTCTCATCGTGCTCTCGCTCTTCGTCGGCGTGTACGACCTCGGAGCCGACGATTTCGGCGCCGAGATGTTCTGGATCTCCCGCGTGCCGAGGACGATCGCGCTCGTCCTCGCGGGGTGCGCGATGGCGGTCTCCGGTCTGGTCATGCAACTGCTGACCCAGAATCGCTTCGTCGAACCGACGACGACGGGGACGACCGAATGGGCGGCGCTCGGACTGCTCGCAGCCGTCGTTCTCTTGCCCGAATCATCCCTGCCCGTGCGGATGACGTTCGCGAGTGTCGCCGCGTTCCTCGGGACACTGGTGTTCCTCGGGATCCTCCGTCGTATCCAGCTCCGATCGAGTCTCATCGTCCCGCTGATCGGGATCATGCTCGGCGCCGTGGTGTCGGCGTTCACGACGTATCTCGCCGTGAGCACCAATACGCTCCAGATGATCGGCACGTGGTTCATGGGGAGCTTCACCTCCGTGGTCCGCGGGCGGTACGAGGTGCTCTGGATCGTCGGGGTCGTCGTGATCCTCGTCGCGCTCTACGCGGACCGGCTCACGGCTGCAGGGCTGGGAAAGGATGTCGCGACGACGATCGGAGTCGATTATGACCGGGTGATGCTGATCGGGACCGCGCTCGTGGCGATCGCGACGGGTGTCACCACGGTCGTGGTCGGCTTCCTGCCCTTCCTGGGTCTGATCGTCCCGAACCTCGTGTCGATGTGGCGAGGCGACAATCTCCGCGCCAATCTGCCCTGGGTATGTCTGGGAGGAGTGGCGATCATCGTCGTCTGTGACATGGTGGGACGAGTCATCCGGATGCCCTTCGAGGTCCCCGTATCGATGATCCTCGGGGTGCTGGGCGCCGCGGTGTTCATCGGTCTCCTGCTGAGGATGCGTGCCCGTGTCTGAGGTGGTTGCGAGCACGACGCCGACGGCCGTTCCCCGCCGTCGGATACCGGTCTGGGTGCGCTTCGCGGTTCTCGGACTCGTCGTGGTCATCGCCGCGGCCGCCGTCCTGACTTACGACATCCCGATGGATCCGTCCCGGCGCGGATTCTGGATCGCGGTGGAACTGCGATGGGTGACAGTCGCGACGATAGCGGTCGTCGGCTGCTGTCAGGCGGTCGCGACCGTCCTGTTCCACACGGCGACGGGAAACCGTATCCTCACGCCGTCGATCATGGGGTTCGACGCGCTGTATGTGGTGATGCAGACCGCCCTCGTGTTCTTCTTCGGGGGTGCCGCGCTGGCTGCGACCGACGGGCTGCTCAAGGTCGCCCTCCAGAGCGTCCTCATGGTCGGTTTCGCGACCGTCCTGTACGGATGGCTCTTCGCGGGAAAACGCGGGGACCTGCACATCATGCTCCTGATCGGCATCGTGCTCGGCGTCGGCTTCGGCTCCCTCTCCACGGTCATGCAGCGTCTGCTCACACCGAGTGATTTCGATCTTCTCTCCGCCTCGCTGTTCGGCAACATGTCCAACTCCAACCCGGAGTATCTGCCCTGGGCGGCGCTCATCATCGCCGCCGTCCTGATCGCGGTCTGGAGGGGCCGCTATCGACTCGATGTCCTCGCTCTGGGTCGCGAGACGGCGACGAGTCTCGGGATCTCCTACAAACGGCAGACGATCGTGCTGCTGATTCTCGTCGCCGTCCTGATCTCGATCTCCACGACGATGGTCGGACCCATGACGTTCTTCGGTTTCATCGTCGCGACCCTCGCGTATCAGCTCGCCGGATCCGCCCAGCATCGCATCGTGCTGCCGTTCGCGGTGCTCCTGGGTATGGCGACGCTCCTGGTCGGCTACTTCGTGCTGAAACACGTGTTCTATGCAGCCGGAATGCTCACGGTCATCATCGAGTTCACCGGCGGCCTGTTCTTCATCATCTATCTGCTGCAAAAGGGCGCTCTGTGATCCGCCTCACCGATGTCTCCAAGACCTACGGCGCGCTCACCGTGCTCGGTCCGATCGACCTCGAGATCCCGGCCGGTGGCATCACGGCTCTCGTGGGGCCCAACGGCGCGGGGAAGTCGACGCTTCTCACGATCATCGGCCGCCTGACCGAGCCGACCACGGGTCGGGTGCTCGTCGGGGGACATGATGTCTCGGCCACGCCGAGTCGTGAACTCGCTCGGGTCGTCTCGATACTTCGGCAGGAGAACCACTTCGTCACCCGACTGACCGTCGAGGAGCTCGTGGGCTTCGGGCGCTTCCCCCACAGTGCGGGCCGCATCACCGCCGACGATCGGCGCTACATCGATCAGGCGATCGATTTCCTGGGGTTGACCGACCTGCGTGCGCGCTATCTCGACCAGCTCTCCGGCGGACAACGCCAGCGCGCGTACGTCGCGATGGTGCTCGCCCAGGACACGGACCTGATCCTGTTGGATGAGCCGCTCAACAACCTCGACATGCAGCATGCGGTCGGGATGATGGCGCAGTTGCGACGGGCTGCGGACGAGCTCGGCAAGACGATCGTGATCGTGATCCACGACATCAACTTCGCCGCCGCCTACGCCGATCGCATCGTCGCGCTCACGGACGGGCGGGTGGCGCACGCGGGCACCCCGGACGAGCTGATGGATGGCGCCGTGCTGGAATCCGTCTTCCACACGCCGATCGAGGTGCGCCGCGACGGTCCCTACCCGCTGGCGGTCTATTTCCGCTGATGCGTCGCCCGGGGGGGCGTGCTTGTCAATGGGGAGCGCGATCGGGCGGCGCGCTGGCAGTCTTGAGGGCACCGAGAAGAAGGAGTCACGATGACGGAGTCGACCCCCACGACGCCCACCCCGAGCGATGGCGACGCGCACACCGCCGATGCCATGACCGACGAGGAGAAGCGGCGCGATCAGCTGACGTCCGCTCCGGACGCGACGGAGGACGATGCGGCCCCCCGCATCGAGGTGTCCGAGCACGACGGCGTCACGCGCGTCGACATCCTGGACGACGCTGCGGTCCGCCCCGGGCCCGGCCCCGGTATTCCTGAGGCCGACGGGGCCAGCCGAGAGTAGCGGGAGGAGAGGCTCGTCAGCCCCCGGCGATCGTCGCGAAGCCCAGCACCGTCGCGAGCACGGCGGCGAACCCGGACACGGTGGCCATGACGAAGCCGGGGTCCGGTGCATAGGTCAGCGCCCGGGCGGCAGCCCCGCGCGCGCTGACCGCCTCGGTGGCGACCTTTGCGCGGATCAGATCCTCGAGCGGGCCATCCGATGGGCTCGTGGTGGCTGGCTTCAGGTGCGTGATCTCCGCGGAGGTGCGACGACGGATCGGCGGGGCGAAGGGGGAGGTCATGCCGTCACGGCCAGACTGCGTTCGCCGGCGTTCACAGCGCGGTCTGCGTCGACCCGGGTGAGGTCAAGGCCCCCCACGGAGTTGGCCGCGTCCATCATCTCCACAAGGAGCGGGCGGTTCAAGGTCTGCTCGGCGCCGAGGACGAACCGCAGGGGGATCGCGGCGTGGACCCAGATCGTCTCGCGCGGCCCGTCGGCGTCCGGCTGCCATGACAGAGTGAACGTCTCGCTGCGACGCAGCTTCGTGACCACGACGGTGCGCACGTGCGCCAGGAGTGCATCGTCCAGAGTGATCGGATCGCTGGCACTGCCGTAGAACATGCTTCCCACGTGATCTCCCCTTGAGAGCGGCTTCTTGTCATTTACTTTACTAGATTAACTAGTAATAAGTTGACCAAAAGAGAACTGGATCCGACGTTCGAGTATCCGTCAGGGGAGGCGGTCGATCTCGCGGGTGACCAGGCGGAGGAAGCGGCTGATCGACCGCGCCTCGCTGGTGTCGAGAGTCTCGGCGATCACCGCGAGGCGGTCGGTGAGATCGTCGGTCGAGGCCTGGGCGGATTCCGAGGGGAGGAGGATCTTGGAGCGGGCGTCGGTCGGATGCGCGGCGACCACGATCTGTCCTCGCTCACTCAGGCGCCTGATCACGTTGCTCACCGCGGCCGTGCTGACGCTCAGCTGAGATGCGAGCTCTCGGGGGGTCGTCGGTTCGTTCGCCTCGGCGTCCCGAATGATGATGCGTAGAGCGGCTCGGTCGGTGTGGTTCGGGGCCTGGGCCGCCGACATCCTCCGGGAGAGCTGGGCGTCTGCGCGCCGCAAGTCCTCGACCGTCGTGATGAGGTCCGTGACCGACACCTTCGTATCTTCGCGCATCAGTTCCGTATCACCCCTCTCGGCCGGCCCCATTCTACAAGGCATCGAGTAACGAGCAGAACTAGCAAAACACCGGGAAACGAAGTGTCCAGGTGGATGCGAAGATGGTACGTCGCTGTCTGCGAGAGGAATCCATGGTCGAGCCGTTCACGGTCGAAGCCGCGGGGTACGTGATGTACTCCGACATGATCGACAGGATTCATCGGAACTTCCCCCACGTGCCGCGGTGGCGGGTGGAGCAGATCGCTGCAGCGGAGAACGACGCGATCACCGGCGGCCTGCTGACGATCGTGCCTGCAGGGGTCGAGGGTGGCGTGGTGGAGCTACTCCAGCGCGACGTCGAGCACGGCGATGATGAGAGCGAGGGGCGTGATGGCGAGTTCTGAGGACTTCACCGCATCGGGGTACTGGTATCCGGAGAGCGAAACGGCGAGCACGGTCGACGTACTCAACCTTCTGCGTCGGTACCGGGCGGCGGAAACCGCGATGCGCGCACGCACCCGCGCCTCCATGCGTATGAACGAAACCGATCTGATGGCTCTGCGGTATCTGCTGCGCGAGTCCCGTGCGGGCAACATCGTGCGTCCGATCGACCTCGCGCGGGTTCTGGACATCTCCACGGCCTCCACGACCACGCTGATCGACCGGCTGGAGAAGGGCGGACATGTCCGCCGCGAGAAGCACCCCACCGACCGGCGTGCGGGGGTGATCGTCCCGACGGTCAGCAGCGACGACGAAGTGCGCCAGACGCTCGGGCAGATGCATCGCCGCATGCTCGCGCTGGTCGACGAGTTCTCTGAGAACGAGCGCGCGGTCGTGTCCCGCTTCCTCGCCGGCATGACCTCCGCGATCGAGGAGGCTGCCGATCTCGACCAGGAACTCCGGGACGTCATCCGCGATCACGAGGACACGGACGGGAAAGACGAGTGAGCGATCAGGAGGACGCGAAGCCGAGCTCACCGACCGAGATAGGCCGTCGTTCCTGGGCCTTCATCGCCCGCAAGGTCACTCGCGGTTTCCTCCAGGATCAGTGCCACGACCTCGCAGCGGGCCTGTCGTTCTATACGCTGCTCGCGCTCGTTCCGGCGATCCTCGCGGGAGTCTCGCTGGTGAGCATCTTCGGTCGCAAGGAGGACGCGGTGCAGTCGATCGTCGACGTCGCCTCCGGACTGACATCGCCGGAGACGGCCGAGATGCTTCGCGAGCCGATCCAGCAACTCGCCTCGTCGTCGGTGGCGGGCGTCGCGCTCGTCACGGGCCTGCTGATCACCGTCTGGAGCGCTGCGCGCTATGTGTCGGCGCTCGGTCGCGGCATGAACCGGATCTACGGCGTGACCGAGGGGCGCATGCTGTGGAAGCTCAAGCCGCAGCAGCTTCTGGTCACCCTGGTCGCGCTCGTTCTCGTGGTCGCGTCGGTGGTGCTCGTCGTGGTCTCGGGGCCCGTCGCCACGGCGATCGGTGACACCGTTGGTCTGGGTGACACGGCGATCATCGTATGGCGGGTGGTCCGCTGGCCCGTGCTGGCCTTCCTCGTGATCTTCATCCTCGCCTTCCTGTACTACTTCGCGCCGAACGTGAAGCAGCCGAAGTTCCGTTGGATGAGTCTGGGCGCGGCTGTGGCGATCGTCGTCCTCGCCATCGCGTCGGCGCTGTTCGCGCTCTACGTGTCGCATGTCGCGGACTACGACCGTGTCTATGGTTCGCTCGCCGGCGGCATCATCTTCCTGCTGTGGCTGTGGATCGCGAACATGGCTCTGCTGGTCGGAGTCCAGTTCGACGTGGAGTTCGAGCGGGTCAGGCAACTCGAGGCGGGGATTCCTGCGGAGTCCCAGGTACAGCTTCCTCTTAGAGATGCCAGCCGCATCGCGAGTGTGGTGCGCCGAGACACGGCGGAAGAGGCCGAAGCGAGGCGCATCCGCCGCGAGCGCTGACAGCGCGCTCCGCGGCGGCTACTCTTCCGGGAGCGCGAGGACAACCCCCTGAACCTTTCCGTGCGGTGCGCCTACGCTCGGACCGGCCGCACGTGCACCACGAGCGGTCGGGAGAGGACGAGGACATGGCGCAGAACGTCCGTGTGATGACGTGCCGACCGGAAGCGGTCTTCGAGGTACTCGCGAATGGGTGGCTCTACCCGTCGTGGGTGGTCGGGGCATCACGGATGCGCCGGGTCGAGGCGGACTGGCCGCAGCCGGAAGGACGCTTGCATCACTCCTTCGGAGTATGGCCGTTCCTGATCGACGATACGACGAGCTCGGTCGACTGGGATCCCCCGAGGCTCGCTGTCATGCGCGCCAGGGGATGGCCGATCGGGGAGGCCACCGTGCGCCTCGAGGTGCGTGCGCGGGACGGGGGATGCATCGTGCGGATCACGGAGCATCCGAGTCGCGGACCGGCGACGATCCTGCCGCGGTTCCTGATCGATCCGCTGCTGCGCTGGCGGAACGCCGAGACGCTGCGCCGCCTCGCCTACCTCGCGGAGGGGCACGCCGGAGAACGATTCTCCCGCTGACTCGCGGCACGCCTACCCGCTGGTGAGGCGGCGTGCAACCCCCTCGGCTCGCGCCGCCCCGAATGGAAGGATCCAGATGCGGCAGTAGGCCGCATCACCACCGAGGAGTGCCACGCATGTCCATCATGAGTCCCGTCGCCGCAGACACGTCGATCCCGTTCGAGCCACGCGGCCCACTGAGCAGTCTCGTGCTCGCCTATCTGTCCGGAGATGCTGACGAGCTCCCCGCTCGGGATCACGTCCTCGGTCTCGCCTCACGCATGGTCGAGTCGGCGGAGGACATCGCGACGCACGACGATGTGCAGCTGACCCTCTTCGCCCTCTACGGCATCCACTACGGGTCGATTCCCGGTATCGACGCCTCCCGCGAGTGGGATGTCGACCTGCTGCGTCTTCGCCGCATCCTCGAGATCGGGTTCGAAGCATCCCTGCGTGCGCAGGTCATCGTTCCCGAGGCTCCCACCCCCGAGGCGAGTCAGGTCGCACGCGCCCTCTTCGACCTCACCGCGGAGGATTCCGGGCCGAGTGTCTCGCGTTACATGGCGAAGAAGGCGACCCTGGATCAGGCTCGGGAGTTCCTCATCCTCCGCTCGATCTACACACTGCGAGAGGCAGACCCGCACAGCTGGGCCATTCCTCGCCTGACGGGTGCCGCGAAGGCCGCGCTCGTCGAGATCCAGGCGGACGAGTACGGCGGAGGCCGCCCGGAGCGTGTGCATGCGCAGATGTTCGCGGATTCCATGCTCGCCGCGGGCCTCGACGATGCGTACGGAACCTACGTCGACCAGGTGCCGGCGATCACTCTGGCGTCCCTCAACATGATGTCGATGTTCGGTCTCCACCGCCGGTTGCTCGGAGCGATCGTCGGTCATCTGGCCGCGTTCGAGATGACCTCGTCGATCCCGAATCGCCTGTACGCCGACGGCCTGCGTCGTGTCGGTTTCGACGACACGGTGGCCGCGTACTTCGACGAGCACGTCGAGGCGGACGCTGTGCACGAGCAGATCGCCGGTCGGGACATGGCGGGCTCGCTCGCCGAGGCCTCGCCCGAATTGCTGGCCGACATCATGTTCGGTGCGGCCGCGAGCCTCGCGATCGACGGTCGCGTGGGGGAGCACATGTATCGTGCGTGGACGACGGGTTCCTCGGCGCTGCGCGACGCGACGGTGGCGTGAGCGCCGTTGCGCCAGGGCGGTTCACTCCGAAGGGACCTCGTGCGTCGTGCGGAATCCGACGAGCTTGTGCGTACCATCGCAGAACGGCTTGATCGCGCTGACGCCGCACCGGCAGAGCGCCATCGTGCGGCGCCTGGGATCGATCCGCGTCCCATCCCTGTCCACGATCTCGACGTCGCCGCGGACGATCAGCGGACCGTCGGGGTAGGCCGTGATCCGGGGGGTCTCGGGGGATGAGGTGGTCATGATGCTCCTGTGTTCCGTGCGACGGCGCCCGCGGACAGTGCCGTTCATCACCACGATCATGGACGCATCCCGGCGAGAACGGACGGGGGTTGACTTCCGTCCTCTCCCACGGGCGAGGGCTGTGGTCTCGGCACCCCCGCCGGATGGCATTCGATCGCCGGGCGGCATTCGATGACCGGTATCCTCCGTGCCGCGGGGTGGTGGTTCGCGGACTACGTCTACGCGGCGGTCTGGCAGGTCCGTTCGTTCTGGAGTCGCACGAACCCCGAGTCGTTCGCCTCCGGTTCCGGGTCGGCGATCGTCGTGCTCCCGGGTGTGTACGAGACGTGGAAGTTCCTGCAGCCGCTCGTCGAGGAGCTGCACGCGCGCGGACATCCGGTTCACGTCCTCGAGGAGTGGGGCCGCAACAGCGCTCCGGTCCCCGAGATGGCCGAGCGGGTCGCCGGATACCTGCGTGCTCGCGGTCTCGACGACGTGATCCTCGTCGCGCACAGCAAGGGGGGTCTCGCCGGCAAGCTCGTGATGGTGGGTCCCGAGGGGCACCGTGTGCGACGCATGTTCGCTATCGCGACCCCGTTCGGCGGTTCGCGCTATGCCCGTCTGATGCCGGGGCGCACGCTGCGCGCTTTTCGTCCGCGGGATGCCTCGATCCTGGAGCTCGCGCGACACGGAGATGTGAACGCGCGGATCGTCTCGTTGTACGCCCGCTTCGACCCGCACATCCCGGAGGGGAGTGAGCTCGCCGGAGCCCGCAACGTGAAGATCGACACCGGCGGTCACTTCCGCATCCTCGCTCATCCGCGAGTGATCGCCGAGATCTCCGCGCAGGCCGACTGAACTGACGTCGTCGCTCAGTGCCAGAGTCGCCGGTGCACGCGATCCAGCTGCTCCGAGTCGTCGTCTGTGAGAGCACCACGAGCCCGCTGGTGAGCGCGATCAGCCGCGGATTCGAAGAGGGCGGAGTGCTCGGGTGCCACGGCGGCCAGCGAGGCGAGGCACTTCTGCAGTCGGAGCTGGACCTCCACGATCCCGGCGCCGTCCCGGGCGATCGGACGGAACGCATCGATCACGAGATCCTCTAGTGCGACCGGGCGAATGCGGACGTGCGGGTACTGGACCGACTGGTCCGGCTGCGTCTGAAGTGCCGTGGACAGCACACGCTGCAGCGCTCCGAGTATCTCGATCGCCGTGCCGGGATCGTTGGTGGCAGGGGAGAGTGCACGGCTGCCGATCTCCGAGAGGGCGATGACGCCCAGCCGGGGGTCCTGTTCATATGTGCGGTGGGGTTCGATGCGAAAGGCGCGCACGATGGCGCCTCGGGTCGCCTCGTCGACAGCGGTGCGCCCGCTGACGCGTGCGAGAGCGGCGATCGTATCCGTGAATCGGCCCGGCAGGGCGAGGACCTGGATCTCGCTGCCGATCCGTTCGGCGACCCGATCGAGAGCCGCGACATCGACGGATGTGACGTAGCCGGACTGCTGCGAGGGAATCGCCTCGCCATCGCTGGGAACGGATTCTGCGGACCGTGCGCCCAGCGTGGGAGCGGCGGCATATGTGCCCAGCACCTGGGACGCGGCGGTTTCGACCCGATCGATGATGTCGGCCATGCGCCCGAAGTTCGAGAGATGCGCGATCCAGCGCAGGAGAGTCACGACGATGATCGTCACCATCACCAGTGTGCCGAGGAAGAGGATCGTGCGGCCCTGGTCACCGTAGTACCCCGTGGAGAGGGCGATGATCCCCACGAGCGAGAACGTGAATCCGCCGACGAAGGTCGACAGCGCGTTCTGCGAGGTCGGGTCTTCCACGAGCAGTTGGGTCGCGCGCGGTGTGGCCGTGGTCGTGGCGGAGGAATACGCGGTGACCATCGCGGTGAGCGAGAACGTCGTCACGGCCAGCATCGAGCTGGCGATGATCTGCAGGATCGATCCGACGGAGTCCTGTCCGAGGTCGAAGACGACACGGAAAGGAATCAGCCTGCCGACCCACCCCGCGGCGAGGACGAACACGATCGAGATCACGGTCACGAGCGCAGCCCGCGCCCATACCCTCTTGGTCAGCCGGCGCAGCAGCGCCAGGACTTGGCTTCTCATCTGATTCCTCACCGTCGAGCTACCTCCGAGGCGCACCGACCAGAGTTCTGATGCTAGCCCGCGAACGCCGCGCCTGCTCGACCGTTGCTCGGGCGGTACACGGGCGGGAGCGCTCCCAACCCAGAGAGTGTCGCGCCGCCTGACGATGGACGACGCGCATCGCTGGTGTCCGAACGAGAAAAGGTCGAAGATTCGCGTTTTTCCGCGGATCTTCGACCTTTTGTTGTGGACCTGAGGGGACTCGAACCCCTGACCCCCTGCATGCCATGCAGCGTCGGGGTTGTTCGTGCTTGGCGCTGTTTGCTGAGGGATGCTCTGTTGCCGCTTGTGGCTGTTCATGGGCAGTCCTGATTGAAGACTTGCGCAAGACTTGCTCGGAGTAAGAGGGGCCAGCGAGCTCAGGGGGTGATGGGCAGTCCGTCGCGTGCCCCACTCGACTCCCCGTCATCTGTCGATGGCGGTTAGGGTCGACATCGACAGAGAGACGCTGAAACCAGACTGCGACGAGCAAGAGGACAGTGCGGCTGCCATGTGGCGGTCGACGCGGAGCAGGCACGAACTCCCGCGCGTCTGAGCCGACGGGTGAACCTCGCCGTGCCCGTGGCGCATAGAAGTCGTGAGCGTCGTATTGAGACGCGCTTGAAGTATGAGAGACTGCTCTCGTACCCGTCTTTAGGAGCACTGAATGCCAAGCCGCTGGGACCTTCTCGACGCATCAAAAGAAGTAGAACAAACCATTGCGAAGGAGCTCAAGGGCGCCCTTGAGCCGCGTGGGTTTGAGGTTGTCCACAACGGGAGCGCATCTTTCCATGCGGCGGGAGGGCGGGCGGACATTGAGGTACGTGCCAGTGACAAGTCCATCCTCATTCTCGTCGAGGTGACCAAGAGAGTCGGTGCCGCGGCCGAGGGCGAGTTCGTATCCACGCTCGCCCACATGGATGCCTTGGCTGAGAAGGCGGAGTACGGGGCGTACCTCCTGCTGTTCTCCGCACCGTCGATTGGTGCGCGACTTCGTAAGTCCTTCCTGGGCGACAACCGCGAGCGCGCAGCCCGCGCGGTCGCGGGTCGCTCCTTCGTACTCGACTTCGCGGGGCTCGAACTCGTTATTGACCAGTTCGCCGGTCGCGACCCGCAGTTGTACCCCGCAAGCCGTTGGTTGAATCTCCTCGAGGAGCGCGTATGGAGCGAAGCCAGTGACGACACGCAGGCTCGCGAGGTCATCGCGAGAGAACTTTTCGAAGAGGAGCAATCCCTTCTCGAAGAGCTCTCGGAGGAGACTCGCCGCGAACATGCCCTTCTTGAGCAGCAACTCAAGAAGAAGCTCCTCGGAGTCGAGAACAAGCTCCGAGACAAAGGCATCACGGGCAACGAGGCGAATCGCACGCTCATCTACTTGACCTTCATGAGGCTGTATGAAGAGAAGCGAGCTGCTGCTACCAACCGCATGACTAGCCCCGGATTCGCTCAGTTCGTCAAGGGCTTCGACGCGAAGCAGCGGAAGGACAACGAGGGCAACGTCATCGGTTACCTGCTCGACCTCATCCGCAGCGAGGACGACTCGTTGGACAAGGTCGGGCTACTGGCGAATGCTGATGGCACGCCGGTTCGATTGCATAGAAATGTGACTGACGACTTGGTGCGAGAGCTGGTGTTCCCCGTGCTCGACGAGTACGAGTTCATTGGTAGTCGGGTCGACATCCTTGGAGTTGTCTTCGAAACGTTCGCTGGCCGGGCGGAGAAGGACACAAGGGTAGGGCAGTTCTTCACCCCCGAGGAGGTAGTCAAATTCGGGACGGCGCTGGCGGAGGTTCACCCTCGAGACCAGGTGCTAGACCCGGCGGTGGGAACCGGTCGGTTCCTCATTTCGGCTATGGAAGAGATGCTGAGGCGGGTAGACGAGGATGCGAGTGCGTCGGCCGACTCCATCCGTCAGAACCAGCTCCACGGAGTGGACCTGGACGACTGGGTGGCGACCATCGCCAAGATGAACATGTATATCCATGGTGACGGTAAATCAAACATCAGCGCTGGAAACGGGCTTGTCGTCGCTGACCGAGGCGTGCTCCCTCAGTGGGAGGGAGGAGTGCAAGGCAACATTGACGTGGTGCTCACCAATCCGCCTTTGGGGGACGTGAACTACACGTATGCGGCTACCGAATGGATGAAGCGGGCGAAGAAGGGTTCGAAGCCCGGAGAGTTCCTGAAGAACCTTGGTATCGTCCCGGTGTTCGCCGTCGAGCAGAAACAGCTCAATGACGTCAGTGCGCGTCGAGCCGCCCTCGATGTGGAGATGACAGAACTGCTGGAATCTGGTTCGCCGACCAAGAAGGCCCTGACGTCGCTCCGCCGGCGCCAGGCCACGGCCGACGCGAAGATTGTAGCTCTCACGACCGCCATCAACGCCGGCAAGGTAACTTGGCGGGCGGATGGCGTCCAGATGAAGGGCGGAGCGCTGTTCATCGGCGCAATCGAACAGTACTTGACCGCAGAGTCCCCGAATCGTATGAGCGAGCCGATTGAATGGCGGGGAGGAAGGGTGGTGCTTGTCGTCGACGAAGCCGTTCTGAACACTCCTGCTTACGGGTTTGCGCGTTCTTTCATCCGCACTCACTTCTTCGTTAAGGCTGTCGTCAGCTTGGGGAGGTCGGCGTTCGAGTATCTCGCTCACACTGACGCGAAGACATCCATTCTCTACCTCGTGAAGAAGCCCAACACCTCACTGGCGCAGCAAGAGCCTGTCTTCTTCGGCCACGCAGACCGGGTCGGGTTCGACCGAAAGGGCGAATGGGTTGGGAGTGACTTGGGGGACATTCTCGAAGCCTACGAGCAGTTCCGTGATGTCGTGAAGACCGGGTATACGGGCGCAAACTACCGCTCTGAAGCGGTGGAAGACGCTGTGGCGTCCTTGGGAGGCCACGGCATTGACTGGCACACCCACGGCTGCGGGGCAAATGGCGAACGGCTCGACTACTTCCATGCGCGACGTACAGACCTCGAGGGGGAGCTTGAGGAGCGATATGGTGCTTCTCGGGTCGCGCTGGGAGAGCTGATTGCTCCGGCAACCCAAGAGACCCCTGCGCCTAGCCGTACCGGCGAGTACGCGTTCGCTTCTATCGAACGAAACACCGCGATGCTTCGGCCAAAGGGGACCGAGCGCACGAAGTACTCTCCCCGCGACTTGTGGGAAGTGCGAGAAAACCAACTCGTAGTCTCCGGCATCGACCTCGTTCACGGTGCGGTGGCTGTCGCAGGTGCGGACGTCGACGGAATGGTGATGAGCAAGGAAATGTTTCCTTATGACGTTCGCGACGACACTCGAGTTCTCCCGGAGTACGTCGCGCTGGTCCTGAGAACGCCGCAGATGAGGGCAATTATCGAAGGATTGGTCACGGGCACGAGCAACAGGACACGGCTGTCATCTCCGGAGGAGATTCTGTCTCTCCGAATCCCGCCGCTACCGTCGATTGAAGACCAGAAGCTGCTAGTCGCAACGTTGCGTGAAGCGCATGAGTCCTACAGGCGCACGTGGACTCTCCTCGAGGACACCGCGGATAAAGCAGAGGCAATCTGGGGAATTGACGTGGCCGAGGCGGCCGAGGGACCGATGGGGTCCTGACAACGAGGCGCGGTCCAACTTGACTCCATACGCAGCGGGGGAAGCGAACCCGCCGTCCCGAATGTCTGTCGGAGCCTGAAGATGCGTCGTGCCAGGAAACTGACCGCCGGGAGACGGAAGTCTTCGGTCAAGAAGTCGCAATGTCCAATATGTCGATGCTTGTGCCAAGCCGGACGACAAGAGGGGTGCTCGGGCGTCTCAAGGTCGTGCGCGAGGGTAGAGGCCGAGGGCGACAGATGACGCTCGTGGGCGACGGCGTTGCGGGCATTCGCATCTGGTCGCCTGAGCTCATCGACGACGTGGAGGTTCTCGAACCACGCCGTGGAGGCTGGCATCTATATAGAAGCACCGTCAGCCTCGCGAGCCGTCGAGGAAGGACCTCTCACATAAGAGTCGACGACTACGTAGCTGGGCGCGGCCACGGCCCCAAATCGCGCAGCCTTTGTTCCCGACCTTGTCCCGCTCACGGATGTCCCGGTGAGTCTGCTGCTCGTCTTCGAATCTCCCCAGGTCGACGACATTGACGTCGGGATTCCACATGTGGGCAGGGCAGGACGCTTCGGCATCGAGAACCTTATTGGTGCTCGCACGCTCGAGAGTTTGGGCAGTTTCATCAAGCCGAAGCAGGCGAACAGCGACCATCGAGTCACAGTGCGGAACGTCCGCAGCGTTCCGTTACAGCTCTTGGCGTTCCAGGCGTCGCCCGCGTCGGCCCTGACCGCGGATGATGGGGGAGTCTTTAGCCGCGTTCGGACGACCACAGCGAAGACTGTGCGGCCGCGCGAAACTCAGATGCGAACCGTCGTGGTTTCGCAATACGTGAAGTCCGAGCGCCCTACCGAAAGTAGGCTGAGCCAAGCGCACGGAGCACTCAAAGAACGAAGTCGCTGGGGCAGCCGCTGGGGACTTGAACCATAACCCGACGATTATGGATTCAACTTTCCGTCTCCTCGAACCATCGCGCTATCAAACTCTTGGCTGAGCGGCTCGTCCTCGGAAAATTGGGTTGAGTAACGCGGATATCTCCTCCAGACTTGTGCTGCCTGGCGGGGGCTTGCTCAGTGAGCGTCTGCTCTCGTCGCTCAGCATGCGGTGCCGGTCGAGGGAAGGAACACGGTTGCATGGCTAGCGCGAACGGTATGGGAGACGGTGGCAGTGGATTGAGTCAGCCTACGCAGCTGCTCACGACGGCTGAGGTTGCTGCGATACTTCGGGTTCCCACTCGAACGCTTGAGGACTGGCGGGGGCGGGGGTACGGCCCAGTATTTCTCCGTGTGGGCAAATCGGTGCGCTACCGGGTCAGCAAGCTTGAGGAGTGGATTGCGATGATGGAGGAAGCTGAGTCCTGAACTGTGTCGGCGCGCGTGTCGCGGGTCAGAAAGCGGCGCCGCGCATAGAGGTCGTGAACGATACGAACCGAAAGGAAATCATGACCCCGACCATCAACGCTACGGTTGACCGTCTCCTCGACGCCCCGTTCATGACTACGGCAGAGCTGGCGGACTTTCTCCAGCTTTCCACGCGCACACTGCAGCGGTGGCGCTCTTGTGGGTACGGCCCTAGCTACATCCGAGTTAGGGACCATGTGCGTTACCCAGAACATGGAGTTCAGTCCTGGATGGAAGAACGTAAGGCGGAGCGACGACGCGGCGACACCTCCCGATAGGCAGCTTGCCTCGGGCCACTGTGCAGACGCAGTGCGGGTTCCTCGTCGAGGATGACAGCGTTTCCCCACACCCAGCTCATTAGTAGTGCGTCAATGCGAACGGCGTTGGGACCGTATGCGCTTCTATGGTCGAGGGTAGATTGTCATCGGGGAGGGTAGAGCGCGAGTTCGTGCGGCGTGAGCGATTGCAGCGGCCCCATTGCTACGGCAGTTCGCACCGCATTCGGCTTACGGTAGCGGTCATAGAGCGCTGCCAGTCGCTTACTTGAACGCATAGTCGGCAAACTCTTCCTCCGGTCGGGTGAGCCCTTCTACGTCCCAACTTCGACGTCGACGGACTCTGGGCTGTGGGCTCTGTACGATGCCCTTATGGCTCTCATCGTCCGCTGGCTGACGCTTCGAGAATCAGTCGCAGGCGACCGCACGTTCGAGGACCCAATCCACGAACTGCGAATCGTGAACAGGGGACGACCCGCGGACGCCCACCCGGGTGCTTCCGATGCTCGCGAGTATGAAGTGAAGGAGATGCGTGCCGGCTCGAAAGTCGGCGATGCCGTGACCGTTCACCACGCGCGCAGCGACGGTGCGTTCAAGCTGACAGAACGTGCCCTGCGAGCTTTGCGCGGCAACCCGGTGACAAGTCCAGAGAAAGTGGCCGCGCGAGCGTGGTTGGTGGCACACCTCCAGCAGTGGCGTGATGATGGCGGAGAGGTTGAAGACCTCGAAGACATAGTAGACATCGCGCTGGAGGCGCACGTCGAAGGATGGCTCTTGCCTAGAGGCACGGCGTCGTAGTCGGCGCGAGCGTCGCCCCTCATGGCATCACAAACATACGAGCGCTCGATTTGCGACGACTTCCCCTCTAGGTACGGCGTCAGTAGACGCCGCCGTCGCGTCCAACGAATCTTGTTTCGGGCAGGCCGCCTGGCGCGGCGATACTCTCAGTTCGCTATGTAGCGCATAGAGGTGTCGAAGCGCAGCACGAACTCAACAGTGCCGCGTCGTCGGAGCAGCGAAAGGCAGAGGACACCTGTATGAACGCCGATGCATTCGAGATGGCCATCGCTCCTCGCGGCGCGGCGCTGTGGGCCAGGGCAGCCAAGTTGGTTCAGCGTGCATGTCGGGACGCGGCCGCCACCACGATGATGGGTAACGGGCTATCTCGGAGGGAAGCAGCGAAGGAACTTCACGTGCGCCCGGTCCAACTGTGGGGCTGCGTGCGCCGAGTTACCCTCGTCCCCGAAGTCCTCTGGTCTCGTGTTTGCTACCTGACGGTGTGGGCCAATCCGGTCATCGAGCCGCGCTACGAGATGGTTCCGTTCGCGGCTACATCGCGGACAGACCATCGTGACTCCAGAGGAGCGCCCGGGGTGTGTGGCGGGAAATCCGTGACTCCTGCAACACGCCATTGAATGCCCGCCTGGTCGCACACCGTGCAATCAGCCTGCCATCTCCACGGTTCGTGCGCGTGAAGTACTCGGCGCAGGCCTAGTGCTTTGTCTGTGGGCAACTCGTAGGGCCATCGAACGTCGCCCATGAGAGCACTGCCGACGCGATATAGCTGGCGTCCGATTCCCAGCCCGGTGTACTCACTGCCGCTCGTGTCGCACGCGGGCGGAGTGCGCCGGACAGGAGACTGCACCTTTTCCGGGTCGGACAGGACACGGCCCCACCCGTCCGCGCTCTTGCTGAAGTTCGCGCGAAGTCCGCTCGCTTCGTGCTCGACGGTCAAGAGGCCGTCACGGCTGCGTGCGATGGCAAACCGCGGGTCGTTGGCTACTGACCTGCACGCCGCAAATTGCACTCGAAGCCTGCTGGCGAACAGTTGCGGCTCAAGGTGGACGGCGACGAGGTCGTGGTCGGCCCACCTGGCTCCAGCGGTACGAAAAGGTCTTTGAGCTGGCACGAGCCCGTCCGAGGCTCGCCCAACGGCTTCGATGGCAAGAGCTTCTAGCGACGGCTCGGCTTCGGGATGATACGGATGGCGTGTGGACTCTCGACGGAGCTCGATAAAGGCCTCAAACATCAGTAGGTGAGCGGCAGCCTCGCTCGATGCCAGCAACTCCTCATCGGGCGCTACTGCGATGACCGCATCCAGTGGCTCTGAGGCGAAACGCGAGCGTCGGAACATCTTCCAGAGCTGCCCGAGCCTACTGTTATCTGCCTGACGTTCGGGTTTGGGAAACGTCTGTCGTTCGTGTGCGGCGAGGTCCGCCAGATATCTGGCAATCGGTCCGAGTCTCGACGCTGTCTCCATGCGCCCATGCAAGCACAGTTGGCGGTCCGTTCACGCGTGAGGCGCGTCTGCTTACAGATATTCCCCCGCCGCCAGTTGCAGGCCCGACGGGAGGACGGAGCGGAGTGCACCACTACTGCGAACTAGGTTCTCAGCAACCTGGTAGAACTAAGCCAGGCAGGAAGTGGTTCCGCGCCGGGGAGGGGAAGCCGTGCGGCTTACAAGAATGTCAATATCGGGTCATGCAATTCTCGCGGACCTCGACATTGAGGTCCGCGACCATCTGGTCATTGTCGGGGCTAACGACGTCGGAAAAACATCAATCCTCCGGCTACTCAACCTGCTGCTAGGGGCTAGTGTTCAGTCGTTGTACCAGTCACTCGGTCCGAGCGAGATTAGTGACGACGTGGACGCTCTCGTGGTCAGCGCGCGGCTCGAGGACTTCACCCCAGAGGAGGAGGGGTACTTCGCGTTCGCGATGTGCATCGAAGATGATGAGCCGGACTACGTTCTCGTCCAACTCGAAGTTTCTGTCGCTGCGGATGACGAGGAGAGCGTAACCATCGAGCGATTCTTCCCGACGACAAACTCTCGGCGGGGCCCGACGCGCGAACAGCTGGGCTCTATCGGGTGGAAGTATCTGCCGGCAAACCGGTCGGGGAACGCAGATTTCATCGACGGCCGTCATAGCCCGTTTCGGGCGATGCTGAGCGCGGTCGACATCGAGGAGGACGCGGAGAACCTGGGGGACCTCCTGGAGCAGTTCAACGAGTCTTTGGAGGAGAACTCGGCCCTCGGTGAGTTGCGCAAAGAGATTGCTTCACATCTTTCGAGGGCGGTTCCGAGGAGCTACGACGAGGAATCTCTCGTCATCCGCACGACCGCCGACCCGCGAGATGAACCTCTGCGCGATGTCTCTCTGTTTCTCCGAGAGGGAGAGCGCCTTAAAGTTCTCACCGAACAAAGCGACGGCATGCGTCAGCTCATGGCATTGACCTTCTTCGACCTCGCTCAGTCGAACGCAAACATCGTCGCCGTGGACGAGCCAGAGATTCACCTACACGCTTCGAGCCAGCGCACCGTGGCGTCGCTGTTTGTGGAGTCGCCTCGTCAACGCCTCGTCGTGACGCATTCTCCATACATCGTGCAGCGATTCGAGCCCAAACATGTCGTGGTCGTGGACCCCGAGCGACGTGCCAAGCAGATTGCCGCCTCGGACTTCACTGACGTCCAGAAGGAGCAGGCACAGTGGTGGTCACCGGAGCTCCTCGAGGGGCTGACCGCGCGCCGCATTCTCTTCGTCGAGGGGCTCGCGGACCGCATCATCGTTGAAGCGGCAGCCAAGGCGGTTGATGTGAGCCTCGACCGGCTGGGCGTCACTGTGTTCGCCCTGGACGGCGCGGACAAACTCGCACACGTGATGCGGATTGTAGGCACGAAGGGGTTCGGGCTTCCGCTTTGTGGGCTGTGTGACGAAGACCGTGAAGACTCGTGGGCAGAGAAGCTGAAGCTGAAGCCCAAGCGGCTTGCAGAGAACGGATTCTTTATCGCACGGAAAGACCTAGAACACGAGTACGTTCGAGCGCTCGGTGTCGAGGCGGTGACCACGGCGCTGGAGGAGAACAAGCTTGCGCGAAGAAGCGGCATCACACAGTTCGCACATGTCGAGTCCTTCGCCGACATCACCGAGGAGATTCTCGGCGACTTCCTCGTCAAAGGCGATGCCAGGAAGGTGCCAGCCGCGCGCGCTGTTGCGCCTCTGTTGACTCCTGACATCGTCGATGAGAGCCCGGCCCTCTCAGAGCTCTTGAACTATGTCCGGGACACGATGTGAGACCCCAACCACAGGGTGCGCAGCTCGGGGCGGTCGAGAGTGAAGCTGAGACGTTGCTCGTCGTTGCTCCGCCAGGATGCGGCAAGACCGAAGTTCTCGCGATGCGCGCGGAGTGGCTGCTCCGTAACGGCGCAGTATCCTCAGGTCGACGATTGCTCGCGGTGACCTTCACGAACCGCGCACGAGACAACCTTCGCCACAGATTGACCAGCCAGCTCGGGGAACGGACGTTGAGGTCTTCCGTCACAGTTGCTAACTTCCACGAACTCAGCGCACGCATCCTTGATGCGCACTACCGGCTCGTAGGCCTGGAGCCTGGCTACCAGTTCCCAAAGCCGGCGTGGGCGCGCAAGACGCTGAACGACATCACAAAGGACACCGGGCGGCAACGACACGCCCTCAACGTTCTGGGTCGGTTAAAGCACCAGGCCCTTTCGGACGACGAGATTATTGCTCGTCTGGAAGAGGATGACGAGCAAGACGCGTTGAGATTTGAGGCGCGTCGCGCAGAGGAAAACTGGCTCGACTACAGCGACATGCCCCGGTACGCCCAGCTCATTCTGCGCAACGACCGCGCCGCTAAGGTGTTCCAGTCGCACTTCCACGCAGTACTGGTCGACGAGTTTCAGGACCTCTCAACGCAGCAGTACGAGCTCGTACAGCGGCTGTGCGCGCGTAGTTCGACGTTCGTCGGAGATCCGTACCAAGGAATCTTCAGCTGGGCGGGGGCAGAGCCATCAGCAGTGTTTGACGACTTGCTGACGCGAGCTGACCAGACCATAGAGTTGGACGTCTCGTTCAGGTCCTCGCCTGCTGTCTTGGAGGTCGTAAACGCGATTGCCGTGCCTCTTGGGTCCGCGGCTCTCAGCGCGGCAGAACCAGAATCCTGGGCGCATGGAGGTCATGCCTACGCGGCCCGCTACGCGACGGATGTTGCTGAAGCTGACGGCATTGTCAGCCTCACCGACTATCTCGCGAGGAAGTACCCAGACGACACCATCGGTGTCATCTGCCGTGCAGTCTATCGCCGAGGAGCGGTCGAGCGAGCGTACGAGCGGGCAAAGTCCACGCCTCACTTCTGGGACATCTCTCTGGATACCCCACGTATTGCTCGTCTGCTTAAGCTCCATGCGCGGCACGTGGATGAGGGACTCTCGTTCGCCGAGCAGATAGAGGACCTGCGGTTCCGCGTGTGCTCGTCGCTCGCTCAGCAGGATATTGACACTGCCAAAGAAGTTGATGAGGGATGCGACCAGCTGCGGGAACACGAAGATACAGGGCTCAGCGTGCGCCAGCTGGTTGCGCGACTTCGCGACCACACCGTTGTGTCGGCGATATCACCCGGAGTGCACGTCTTGAACGCTCACGTCGGTAAGGGGCAGCAGTTTGACTGGGTCATCGTGATGGGTATGGAGGAGGGACACATCCCTAGCTACTACTCCAAGACGGATGCCGACTATCTAGAAGACAGACGCGTTCTACTCGTCATGGCTTCTCGTGCGCGCAAAGGAATATTCATCACACGAGCAGTGAACACGAAGAACAAGTACGGCACGTCCTTCCGGCAAGAACCGTCGCGTTGGTGGGCGGCCATTGAGGAAGGCTGCAAGGAGATGCCCGCGGCATTCGCAAAGCTCATGAAGGTCTAGCTGGGCAAGAGCGCGCGGGTCGCGAAGTGCTCCAGCACCGCCGTCCATACTTCCTTCACAGGCGCGCACCGAACAAGCCGCTAGGCCGTGTCCCCGTGCTTGTTCCAATCAGCCCATGGAGCCAGGTCATTGAGCACATGCCGCATATCGGGCGCGAGTTTCACCTTCTTGACGTAGTGGTCCTCCGTCACTCGACTCTCCTTGTGGCCGAGAGTGTTGGCGGCTGCGGTCAGACCCTCCTTGGCCGCGATGGTGCTCGCGACGCTCTTGCGCAGAGCCCGTGGCACCATCTCATCCGAGATGGTGGGGAGGTTCTCTTGGGTCTCAGACCACTTCCGAACGTTGCGTAGCGCGCGGTGGACGTCTTGGGGGCCTGTGACGCGGCCCGTCGCCGTGTGGAAGACGAACGGGTTGCCGGTGATGTTCTCGGACAGGCGGCGACGAAGGGTGGCGACAAGGAAGTCAGGAATCGGGATGGCTCGCTCGCCAGACTCGGTCTTCGGATAGTGCTGGTAGAACTTTCCGGTTGCTGACTTCTCGATGACTGTTCCGAGGATGCTCACCGTCGGGACATCAGCGTAGAGGTCGATGTTCGCCCATCGCAGGCCTACGGCCTCCCCGATGCGCGCGGACGTGCCGAGGATGACGTTGATGACGTCCTCGAGGAGCATGGATGGCTCGGGGCCGTTCCGGTCCGGACGGGTGCGATAGGCGACGGCCACCATATGTAGGTCGTTGAGCAGAGCCGGCTCGGGCGCATACTTGGCCAGCTTCGGCCGCTTGCGCAGTCGCTTGAAGTCTCGTGCAGGGTTGGTCTGCAAGTACCCGAGTGCCAGGCCAAGGTCGCAGATTTTCCGCAACTCGACAACCACGTTGCGAGCCTGTGCACGCGTCTGGTCTGCAAGCGGCTGATAGAACTCATCGATGTCACGAACACATAGTGACCCCAGGGGAGCGTCGCCCAGCGTGCTCGGCATGATGACATTGCGGATGAGGCGGGCCTGCTCGTGCTTCGTGCTCTCGTTCGCCTCAACCTCATCGAACCGTTCGAGATATGCCGCGCAGAGGTCTCGAAAGCTGATGCCCTCGGTTCTGGTTCGTCCGGTGGACGCCGACGTATCGGCCTGCAGCACAGCCTGGCGTAGTACTTCGAGAAGCTTCCGCTTGGCGGCGGCTTTCGTCGGACCCGTCGTGCGTCGATAGCTGCCGCGACCGGCCGAGTCGATAAACCACGCACGAGCTTGGACCTTGTCGACAGCAATCGTCCGGAAGGTGATGTCGCCCCACGTCAGCGGCGCGGGCTTCGGATGGCCCATCAGGCAGCTGTCCCGAGCGACCATTCGAGGACGGCGCGTTTCGGGAACCGCAGGTGCTTGCCGAGAAACACGGCTTCGGGGCCATCGCCTTGTCCGCGCCAGTAGTAAATGGTGTGGACTGACACCTGCAGGTAGGCAGCGAGCTCCTTGACCGTGAGGAGGTCCGGAAGGTTCTTGGCGGCGCGGAACTCGTGGGCGATGAGGTTGTTGTCTGTTGTCGTCATGACACCTCTATGCGCGAGGTGCGCTTGCTGATGGTGACGAGCGGTGGTTAGTGGTGGATGACCATGTCTCAAGACTTACACGAGCATCTCGTCGTGCAAGTCTTGAAGCCTTCTAACCAGCCCCAGAAAACAAGAAAACCCGCGATCTCTCGCGGGTTTCGTTGTGGACCTGAGGGGACTCGAACCCCTGACCCCCTGCATGCCATGCAGGTGCGCTACCAGCTGCGCCACAGGCCCAGACGCTGCCCCGTAGAAGCCGGGGCAACTTGAAAAGAATACTACAGCCCGCTCGCGAAACACCAATCGCCCCGGGGGCGTCGCGGCGCGGTCTCGCCGCGGGAACACCACGCGGTACGAGAGTGTTCTCCTCGTCGTGGACATCCTCTCCAGTGTGGTCATCGGCGCAGGCCAAGCGGGTCTCTCGACCTCGTTCCATCTGCGGCGTCTCGGAATCGACCACGTGGTCCTGGACGCGAACGATGCGCCAGGGGGAGCGTGGCAGCACCGCTGGGACGCTCTGTCGATGAAGGACGTCCACGGGATCGCCGAACTCCCCGGATCAGCGCCGCCGCCCCGGGACGCGCGACAGGCGAACGAGGTGATCCCCACGACGTTCGCCGCCTACGAAGACGAGCACGGGCTGCCCGTCATCCGGCCGGTCGCGGTGGACCACGTCACGGACGATGACGGTGTTCTCGTCGTCACGGCGGGGGAGAGGTCGTGGCGCACACGCACTCTCGTGAACGCGACGGGCACATGGACCCAGCCGTTCATCCCGCACTACCCGGGAATGGAGACCTTCGTCGGCGAGCAGCTGCACACGGTCGACTATCCGGGTCCCGAGCATTTTCGAGGTCTCCGGGTGCTCGTCGTCGGAGGGGGAGCGTCCGCGGTGCAGTTCCTCGGAGCGTTGGCCCCCCTCACGGACACGCTCTGGGCGACACGTCTCGAGCCGATCTGGCGCTCCGACGACTTCACGCCGGAGGCGGGCCAGGCGGCGGTCGCGCTGGTCGAGGAGCGGGTCGCAAGGGGACTCGCTCCGCAGAGCGTCGTCAGCGTCACAGGGCTGATGCTGCGACCGCAGGAGCGAGAGGCCGAGCGGTTGGGAGCCTACGCGGATCGGCGGCCGATGTTCTCAAGGATCGAGCCGGACGGTGTGCGCTGGAGCGACGGCACTTTCGAAAGAGTCGATGTCATCCTCTGGGCGACCGGATTCCGCCCGGCCATCGCGCATCTCGCACCGCTTCATCTGCGCTCCGCGGCCGGAGGCATACAACTCGACCAGCGCGGCCGAGGGACCACCGCGGTGGCCGATCCGCGCATCCAGCTCGTGGGATACGGGCCGTCGGCGAGCACGATCGGCGCGAACCGGGCGGGACGCACCGCCGCGACGGGAGTGCGACGGCAGCTCGCAGAAGTCGGGGAGAGATCAGTAGTCCACGCGACGGCCGAATGAGCGTCGGCCGCGCGGAGGAGGCGAGCAGACGGCCGCGTGCCGCAGCCGGACGACCTCGTGCGGCTGTAGCCCCGCCGCCATCGCGAACGCATCGAGAGTTCGGAACCCACCCTGGCGATCGCGGAGTTTGACCGCTGCGCGTGCCGTGGAGCGGGTCATGCCGGGCAGGTCCGCGATCTCGTTGACCGACGCCGAGTTCACATCCACAGGGTCGCTCGCGGGTTCCTGTGCGAAGAACTCGCGTGTCGATCCTCCGGCCGCCGCAGCCAGACGCGACGCCTCCTCGGTGTCTCGAGAAGCATCGTCCGATGCGGCACGACGCTTGTCGGCCGCAGCCCGACGCTCGGACTCCCGTTCCGTGCGAGCGCGGTCCGCCTTCTCCTGAGCGGAACGGCGGGAAGCGCGCGCGGCATCCCTGGATGCGCGACGACGCTGAGCCCTGCTCGCGCGCGGGGCGGTGGTGGAGCCGCCGGTCGACACGGCTGCTCGCTGAGCGGTGCCGCCGGTCGCGGTAGCGCGCGACCACTGGGCCGCAAGCCACTGCGGGTTCGCCGCGAGCGCGAGCAGCATCCCGGCGACATAGACGACCATGACGGCGATCTGGTCGAACTGTCCCCAGAACGGCAGTCGGGCCAGGAGAGCGGCGGCACCGAGCACGACGCCCGCGACGATCCATCGTGGCATCCGTCCGACGGCTCCGATGATCAGGAAGCCCAGCCACGCGAGGACCGGGCCCGGTACGGCGGTCGTGAGCATCCAACTGCTCTGCAGCAGCATCCACCCGATCGTCGGTACGGCAACGGAGCGCGCTGTGCTCACGAGGCGTACTCCTGCACGTTCAACACCATCGTGACCGAGTCATCGGACTCGCGATTCTCGGAGACGAGGGTGAATCCGGCGGCGTCCGCCCGGTCGCGGATACGCTGAGCCACCTCCTGCTGCACACGCCGTGCGTACGCCGCGTCGACCCGGGCGATGAGCGCTGTCGCTTCGTCTTCATGCACCTCGCGGCCATCGGCGGCGGACAGGTGCGCCGCCCAGATCCCCTCGTCGGAGCGCTGCATCCTCAGCGACAGCCCCTCGAGGTCGGCGGTGACACTGCCGGAGAGGGCCTCGACGCGGATCGCCCCCAGATCGGTGAGCGCTGAGGCGAGCAGAGTGGGGTCCTTCATCCGGGTCTGCACCTCGACAGCCCGTGTGGACGACGCGGTGGACGAGTCGGGCCCGTGGTCGACGTTCTCGTCGGCGGAGTCATTCCTGCCCAGAGCGGCGATGCCGGCGATGCCGGTGCCTCCCACCGCGGCGGCGATGGCGAGTGCGGTGGGGACGAGGATCAATGAGACGCTCATGCGGCGTCCTCCTGTCGGAGAGGGGCGTCGGTGCGGACGCCGAGGTCGTCGAGCAGAGCGGCGAGGGATGAGTCGTCGGCCCAGCCGTTGACCCCGATCGTGCCGTCGATTCCGATTCGGATCTCGACGGAGTCCTGCCCGCCATGGGCGGCGAGCGCGCGGACCTCCGCGGCGTACCTGTCGGTGAGCGCGCGGATGCTCTGGTTGGTGGATCCGATCCACGGGCGTCGCGTGTCGGGAAGGTCGCGCAGGTAGGGGCCGTCGCACAGCAGATCCGTCTCGCGAAGGAGTGCAGCGATGTCAGGTCGTGTGGCCGCGGAACGCGCGAGCAGTGCGGCGTCATAGCCGGAGAAGGCCATGACGGACAGCCCAGCCCGGCGGAACGTCCGAGCCACGATGCTGAGCGGACCGGCCTGGTCGAAGGGCTCGCCTCCCAGCAGGGTGAGACCGGTGGACCCCGCGTCGCGGGCCTGCGCGAGCCAGAGATCCGCGACCTCCTGCGGAGTCGACAGGATTCCCCCTCGGGTGGCCCACATCTGCGGGTTGAAGCATCCGGGACAGTGCACGGTGCAGCCCTGGACCCACAGAGCCGCGCGTCGACCAGGCCCCTCCGCGCTCGTGCCGGCGAGGAACCGGGACCACCGCAGCGTGTCGCCGCTTCGCGCGGGCTCTCCTCGGCCGAGCAGGGTGTGGGCGTCGATGCCTCGAGCCTCTGCGACGATGTTCACGAATCCCGCTCGCGCTGGAAGGCCGCGGTCGTCGTGTCCGCAGACACGGCCGCGTGGTCCGCCGTATAGGAGGACTGGACGGTCGTCGCGTCGAGGAGATCCTCGAGCGCGGTGATGTACGACAGGCACTCGTCTCCCGTCATGCCGAACGTCTCGGCGTCGACGGTGCCGTTCGGGTGGAGCTTGATGACCAGCTGCTTTCCCATCCGTACTCCCTAGTAGTCCACGGTCCGGCCGCCGCGGCGAGCGGAGAGAGCTCCGCCACTCTCGGCGGCACCCGACTCTGCCGGATCCAGGTCTTCGGTGCCGGTGGCTCGCACCGCGCGTTCTGCGGCCCAGTCGCGGATGCGGCGAACCTCCTCGGCCTGCGTGACGGCGAGCGGGATCATGGAGTCCACGACATCGGTGAGAGTGGACAGCGTCACCGCACCCTGCTCGCTGTACCCCTCGTAGAGAGCGGAGATGACGGCCTGCTCGATCTCCGCGCCCGAGTGGTTCTCGCTCGCCGCGACGAGGGAACGGATCGCGTCGTCATCCGATCTCACCGCGTCGAGACCGTTCGGAGAGCTCGAGCGCGAGGTGATCTGCAGCTTCCAGATCACCTCGCGCTCCACCGCGGTGGGCAGGTCCACGAAGAAGATCTCGTCGAAGCGCCCCTTGCGCAGGAACTCCGGGGGGAGAGCGTCGATGTTGTTGGCCGTCGCGACGACGAACACGGGGTGTTTCTTCTCCTGCATCCAGGTCAGGAACGTGCCGAACACCCGCGCGGACGTGCCGGAGTCGCCCGATCCGGTCGTGTTCGAGAATCCCTTCTCGATCTCGTCGACCCAGAGCACGCACGGGGCGACGGCCTCGGCGGTGGCGATCGCGGTGCGGAGATTCTGCTCGCTCGACCCGACGAGGCCCGAGAAGATCCGGCCGATGTCCAGACGCAGCAGGGGCAGACCCCAGGACGCCGCGGTGGCTTTCGCGGTGAGGGACTTGCCGCACCCGGGGACCCCGGTGATGAGCACGCCTTTGGGAGCGGGGAGTCCGTACGCTCGCGCGGCGGGCAACCAGGAGCCGTCGCGCCGGGACAGCCAACGCTTCAGATTGTTGAGACCGCCGACATCATCGAGATCGATGTCGGCGTCGACGAAATCGAGGAGTCCGGACTTGCGGACGATCTGACTCTTCTCCTCGAGGACGATGCGGACATCGTCCGCGCTGAGGGAACCATCGTTCACCATCGCTCTGGCGAAGGCGTTCTCCGCCTCCGCCATCGACAACCCCAGCGCGGCGTGGACGAGCTGCTCGCGAACGGCCTCGTCGACGTCGACGCGGATCCGCCTCGGACCCGAGGAATTGCTCTGGATCATCGTCTCGAGCAGGCCGCGGATCTCGTCCGCATCGGGGAGAGGGAACTGCAGCAGGTGCGTCAGTTCGTCGAGCTCGGGCGGAATGATGCGGACGGGGGAGAGGAGGATGATCGATCGGGACGCATCGCCGTGCCGGAACTCCAGAGCCGTCTCGCGGACGGTGCGAACGACCGCGGGCTCGCCCTGACGATGATCGCTTCCGAAGTAGGCGTGCAGGTCGCAGAAGACGAACACCGCCGCCTCCTGGACACCGGCGGCATGAGTCAGCGCGCGCAGCGGACTCGCCGTGTTCGCGACGCTCTTGCCGTCGGGGCCGATCAACCCGATGGCCGAGGTCCACGTCCACACCGGGCGCGGGTTGCGCTGTGAGGACGCGGCGTGCGAGATCGCCTCGATCGCACGCACCTCCTCGCCCGTCTCGAGGTAGAGCATGGGCAGCCGCGCTTTGAACGCCTCATCGAGTGTCTTCGCGAAGGTCATACGTGTCCTTTTCTCGGTCGTGCCCTGTGGTTCAGCCTATTCATCGGTCGTGACAGTCCACTCACCATCGCCGCCTGCAGCCTCGATGAGGAACAGCACGACGCCCGGCTCCCGCCAGGATGCCCGTTCGGAGACGTCATCGACCTCGTTCACAGCGAGCGTCGTCTCCCCGGGTGCGGCGATGGTCACGCGGAATATGCCGGCGCCCTCGTGGACGAAGCGGGCGCTGAGCGCGTCGCCACGGTAGGCGAGCACGGCGTCCCCCGTTCCGGACACGCTGTCGGTGATCGGCTGCGTCTGAACCGGGTCTACGGTCACCTCCCACGCCGGGTCCTCGCTGCTGAACCACACCAGCCCGTCGGCGCGTCCGGGGAGCAGGAACACTTCGTCGTCGGCGGAGTACAGCCAGCCGACGCTCGCGGGAAGGTCCGTGTCGGCCGTGTCGCCGGCGTCGACCGACTGGCGCACGCCCACGCCGATGTCGTCCGTCCCCAGGCCTCGGAGGACGAGGGGATCGGAGGAGGAAGCGAGCGGTAGCACGCCGCCGTCGCGGTCACCGCGGATGCGCCCGTCCACTATCTCGAGTTCGACCGGATCGTCCTCGAGCCAGGGCAGCGTGCGCTCGTAGCCGATGCCCCCGCCTTCGACGTACAGGTCGCCGGCCGGACCCAGATAGACCCGTGGGAAGACCAGTACGGCGACGATGGTGATGACGATGGAGCCCACCGTCCATACGATCCGCGAGAACGAGCGGATGCGCGCGTCTCCCGATCGGGCGTCACTCATCGTCGTCCGTCTCGTGGAAGTCGATCGTCCATGCGGAGTCGCCGTAGTTGTCCACCGTGAAGATCACCGTCGGACTGTCCGCCCACGCGACGGATGACTCCTCGCCGTCGTAGCTCGAGAACAGACTCTCCTCGCCGCGCGCCGTGACGATGTCTATCGACGTGCCGTAGTCACCCCGTGCGGTGATCCGCGCCGTGGTGGCATCGCCCGTGTAGAGGAACGTCTCCGGCCCGATCCCGCTCACCGTGCCGGTACGCTCCGTGAGTGCCGCGTCCTCGATCGTCAGGCTCCAGGCACCTGCCTCACGGGCCCGTACCCAGACATCGACGTCGGACTGCCCGGGGATGACGTGGAGAGGTCCGTCGTACGTCGTGAAGTCGGGTTGCGTCGTGGCTCCGTCGGGGACACCGCCTCCCGGCGCCGTGAGATAGACGCCGCGAACAGGACCGTCGAGATCGTATTCCAGTCTCAGCGGGTCGCCAGGGTTCAGGCCGCGCAGACGGATGACGGCCTGGCCGTCACCGCTCCAGGTGTCGCCGTCCTGTTCCGAGATGAGCGGATCAGGATTCTCCCACGGGTAGTAGAAGTCACCGTCGGTCGCCACAGGAGGACCACCGAGCGAGGCACCGGGCTGCGTGAGCGACAGGAATGCCAGTCCGCCGATGAGAGCGACGCCGATCACCCCGGTGAGAGCGCTGAAGGCGCGGATGCGTCCGCGCGCGCTCTGAGACAGCGTGCCGTTTCGGCTCACGCCCGCACCCCCTCCGGTCCGTCCTCCATTATCGGACACCGGCCGCCCCGTGTTCGACGCGCGTTAGCCTGGAAGGACGCTGCGCCCTCCCGGGTCCCTCGGTTCCACACCGCCTGCAGGCTTCCCTGATCGCCAGCACTCTGCTCGACTGATCGAAAGGAACACCCCATGTCTCGTATCCTCCTCATCGGCGGGCACGGCCGCGTCGCTCTCCTGCTCGCGCCTCTGCTCGTGTCCCGCGGCGACGAGGTCGTCTCCGTCATCCGCAACCCCGATCACGTCGAAGACGTCGAGAAGACCGGAGCGCAGGCGCACGTCGCCGATGTCGCCGAGCTGGACACGGCTGCGCTCACGGAGCTGATCTCGGGTGTCGACGCTGTCGTCTGGGCAGCGGGCGCCGGCGGCGGAAGCGCGGAGCGCACCTACGCGATCGACCGCGACGCGGCGATCCGCTCGATGGACGCGGCGGAGGCCGCGGGCGTGCGCCGGTATGTGATGGTGTCGTGGATCGGTTCGCGCGCCGATCACGGTGTCTCCGAAGAGGACTCGTTCTTCGCGTACGCCGACGCGAAGTGGGCCGCCGACGAGCACCTGCGCGGCACAGGACTCGACGCGACGATCCTCGGCCCCGGTGCGTTGAAGGACATCGAGGGCACCGGTCGTATCCAGATCGACGAGGACGGCACCGGTGCGGTCTCCCGTGCCGACGTCGCCGCGGTCGCCGCAGCCGCGCTGTACCAGCCCGCCACCATCGGACGGACGATCCGCTTCGGCGGCGGCACGCCGGAGACGGCGGTCGACATCGACGAGGCGCTGGCGCGCTGACGTCGTGCGCGCGGCCGACCACCGACGGATCCTGCGAACGTCACGAGCGACGATCGCAGGACCCGCGCGGGTCGGCCGCGCCACCGTCGCGGCGCTCGTCGTGGTCGGAGTGATCTCTCTCGGGGCTGTGCCCGCCCCTGTTCACGCCGATGCGCGTGAGCGTTCCGCGGCGGTGGCGACCGCGCCGCCGTCCGCGGTCGGCGCAGCCGCAGCGGCTCTCGTCGCCGACATGACGACCGAGGAGAGAGCCGCTTCTGTGGTGATGGGACACATTCCGCAGGATCGCGCCTCCACGCTGGAGGACTACATGTCCACCGGCCTGGGCGGGTTCCTCCTCATGGGTGCGAATGTGCCCGCTGACGAGTCCGATCTGCGCGCTCTCACGGAGGCTCTGACCATCGATCCCGCGGTACCGCCCCTCATCGCGATCGATCAGGAGGGTGGGCTGGTGTCGCGCCTGGAGAGCGACGACTTTCCCGCCTCGACCGTTCTGAAGGACCGCCCGTCGGATGCCGCGGCCTCCGCGTTCGGCGCGCGCGGTGCCCTCGTCGCTCAGCGCGGCGCGAACGTGAACTTCGGGATCGTCGCCGACGTCACCTCCGATCGGGACTCGTTCATCTTCGGGCGGGCGCTCGGCACGGATCCGTCGGAAGCCGCCGATCGCGTCGCTGCCGCCGTCAGCGCGGAGGAACCCTTCGTCGCGTCGACGTTGAAGCACTTTCCCGGTCACGGTGCAGCGCCGGGGGACTCGCACGACAGCATCCCCTCGACGGACATGTCGCTCGCACGATGGCAGGAAACCCACGCGCGCCCGTTCGCCGCGGGAATCGACGCGGGCGCCTCGCTCCTGATGTTCGGCCACCTCGCGTACACCGCCGTGGACGACGAGCCCGCGTCCCTGTCCGCGCGGTGGCACGAGATCGCCCGCGACGACCTGGGGTTCGACGGCGTCATGATCACGGACGATCTGGGCATGCTCCAGTCCTCGGGCATCAGCGCCTACGAGGATCCCGTGCGCAACGCGGTGCTCGCGATCGCCGCAGGCAACGACATGGTGCTGGCTGTCGCTCTGTCCACGCCGAGAACGGCCGAGCAGATGGTCGCCGGGATCGCCGACGCGGTGGAGAGCGGCGAGATCCCATCCGAGCGCCTGCAGGACGCGGCAGAGCGGGTGATGGCGCTGCGTCTGCAGATCGCTGCGAGCGGCCTCGGCTGGGAACCGTGCGAGTCCTGCGCTCCGGTGCCTTAGCCGCGCATCAGGATCCGAGCCATGCGGACAGCACCGCTTCGCGCAGCGCGTTCCCGCGCTCGGCGAAGATCCGCTGTCGACGCACGTACTCGGCCTTTCCCTCCGGCGTCTCGATCGCGACCGGCACGACGCCCCAGTCGCTGAGATCGTAGGGCGCGGCCTCCATATCGAGGAGTCGGATGTCTCGGGCGAGTTCGAACGCATCGAGCAAGAGGTCGCCGGGCACCAGCGGACCGAGCTTCACGGCCCACTTGTAGACGTCCATTCCCGCGTGCAGGCAGCCGGGTTGTTCACGGACCGGCTGATCGTCGCGCGACAGGGCGAGCCGGTTGCGCGGTGCGGCGTCGGGGGTGAAGAAACGATACGCGTCGAAGTGCGTGCACCGCAGCTCGTGTGTCTCCACCACGGCGTCGGTGCCGTCCTGCCCGAGACGAAGCGGAGCGGTATGGCGGTGGTCCGCGTCTCGATAGACCATCGCCCACTCGTGCAGTCCGAAACAGCCGAACTGCGCGGGCTGGGCCGCCGTGCGGCGCAGAATCCGCTCGATCAACGTCGCGAGCGTGGCCTTCTCGGCGGCGAACGCGTCGGGATCGGGCACCGCCGACGCCGGGGAAGGGCCGGGGGAGTACCAGCGCAAGGTCAGGCGCTCGGGCGCATCGGCCAGCGCGACACCCGCACCCGGATGCCAGCGACGCAGCTGCGCCGGCTTGTACGAGTAGTACGTGAACAGGAAGTCCCACACGGGGTGTTTCTCCCCACGGGCTGCGCGGTCCCGGTGCGCGGCGGTGAGATCGTCGGCGCGTGCCTGGTGCGCCTGCTGCCGAGCGGACCAGTCCGCGCGGTCGAGCGTCTGCGATTCGACCGCGATCGTCATCTCAGTCGAGGATTCCCGCGCCGCCGAGTCGTTCGCGCAGACCCGCGCCGTCGGATGCCGCCACCCAGGGGACGTCGTCGTCGGAGTGGTCGTCGGACGTCGCGCGGCCACCGGCCAGAACCGCCTCGGCCGTGGAGAGGCGACGGATCGCGACCCCCGCGACGGAGCCGGGGTGATCCTTCTGGAATTCGGTGTAGATGGCCTCGTCATGCTGGCCGTCGTCACCGATGAGCAGCCATCGCATATGGGGGAACTCCGCAGCCAGGCGACGAAGGTTGCTCAGTTTGTGCTCCCGACCGCTGCGGAACCAGCGGTCGTGCGTGGGACCCCAGTCGGTGAGGAGCATGGCGCCCGCCGGGAACAGATGCCGACTGAGGAAGCGCGTCAGCGTCGGCGCGACGTTCCAGGCACCCGTGGAGAGGTAGATGATCGGCGCACCGGGGTGCTGTCTGGTGAGCTGCTCCAAGAGCACCGCCATCCCCGGCACAGGGAGACGAGCGTGTTCGTCCACGACGAAGGAGTTCCAGGCGGCGACGAACGGTCGCGGCAGTGCGGTCACCATGACCGTGTCGTCGACATCGGACACGACTCCGAAATCGACGTCGTCTCCCACGACGAAGACCGTCGCCTCGACAGGGTCCTGGCCGTCGATCGACATCTCGAACGTCTGCCATCCGCTGTCGAGAGAGGCATCGACGACCGTGTCGATCACGCCTCCGCGATCGGTGATGACATCGTGCGTCCGTCCGCCGATGGTGATCTGCACACTGGCGAAGCTCACAGGGATCCCTACGAAACTGCGCCACCCCCGGATGCTGGCGTACTCACCGGAGGCCGTTTTGCGCGCCGGCGGGACGATCAGCACTCGCCCGACCACCCGTACCCATCCGGTGCCGCCGTATCCCGCGAAAGGCAGGATCGTGGGGCGGCGACCGCGACGGCGCGCACGACTCTCGCGCCACACGTGAATGCGGTGCTCCAGTCGAGCGAACCAGTGGATCCTGGCCGGTCGGGGACTCTTCTCGGGCATCGCCCTCAGTCTTTCATGCTCGACGGGGCATCTTCGCCCTGCGCGCGCATGTGACGGCTCTCGCTGCGACCGATGATCTTCTTCACGATCACGACCACGGCGAGGAAGAGGACGATCACGCCGACGAAGATGTACCCGGCGAAGTGGACCTGGTCGACGAGCTGACGGAAGCTCCCGGCCGCGAGCGATGTGATGCTGACGTAGGCCGCGGCCCAGATGATGCAGGCGGGGGCTGTCCAGGCGAGGAAGCGTCGGTAGGAGTAGCGGCTCATCCCGACCGTGAGGGGCACGAGTGAGTGCAGCACGGGGAGGAAGCGGGACAGGAATATGGCGATGCCGCCGCGTCGCTGCAGATAGTTCTCCGCTCGCTGCCACTGGCGCTCACCGATCCGCCTGCCCATCCAGGACGCGCGGATGCGCGGCCCCAGCCAGCGTCCCAACCAGAAACCGATGCTCTCTCCGATGAGTGCGCCGATGACCACCGCGGCACCCATCGCGAGCCCCTCGAGGATCCCGTCCACGCCCATGGAGGCGATGATCACGATGGTGTCGCCGGGCACGATGAGACCGATCAGGATGCTCGTCTCCAGCATCACGGCGACGCCGGCGATCAGGGTTCGCGTGACCGGATCGACAGACTGCACGGCATCGAGTAGCCAGAGCAGAAGGTCATCCACCCACCCGAGGATACGGGAGCAGCTGACGGATACGCTGAGAGCGTGCCTACGCCGTTGCGCCTGAACTCCTCGCCGCTCGAGGGGTGGGTCGACCCCGAGGTCCTGTTCCGGGATCTCGAACGCCGAGAGTCCGACATCTTCTGGCTCGATGCGGGACCGGGCGCCGAACGCGGGTGGAGCCTGATCGGAACGGGACAGCCGGCAGATGCGACGGAGCCGGCCGAGGTCCGGCTGGATACCGGGGACGGTCATGTCTCACCGGAGCCGTCGACGCCACCGTTTCTGGGTGGATGGGTCGGCTGGCTGGACTACGAGAGCGGCGCAGCGCGCGCGGGAGCCCCCGTTGCAGCGTCCGCGCAGGGCTCCGCGTGGCTGGCGGCGACGGGCGCGATCGCGTTCGACCACGCCGTGCGCCGGATGTGGGTGCTGGATCATCCGTCCGCTCCGCACGCGCTCGCAGCGCTCGTCGGGACGCTGGGACACGGGACCGGTCTCTCGGCGCGGGACATCCCCGCGCCGAGCAGCGCCTCGGCGAGCGCACGGCACTCCCCGCAGGAGTACGTCGAGATGATCGAGGACTGCCGGTCTCATATCCGCGCCGGACGTGCCTACCAGCTCTGCCTCACGACGCGATTCACCGTGGCTGGGGAGCACCGTGCGGTCGACGTGTACTCACGGTTGCGCACGGCGACCCCCGCTCATCACGGCGGATTCGTGCGTATCGGTGACCGCACGCTCCTCAGCGCGAGCCCCGAGCAGTTCCTGCACGTCGAGAGCGGGCGGGTGCGGACCCGACCGATCAAGGGCACGCGCCCCCGCGATCCGGATCTCGTGACGGACGAGGCACTGGCCGCCGAACTGCGCGAGAGTGTCAAGGAGCGCGCCGAGAACGTCATGATCGTGGATCTGATGCGCAATGATCTCTCCCGCGTGTGCGTGCCGGGTTCGATCCGCGTCGACTCCCTCTGGGAGGTCGAGTCCTACCCCGCGGTCCATCAACTGGTGAGCGCGGTCAGCGGCATCCCCACCCCGGGAACGACCGTCGGAGATCTCTGGGACTCGACGTTTCCCGCGGGCAGCATGACGGGAGCGCCGAAGCTCTCGGCCATGACGATCCTGGAGTCGATGGAGAGAGCACCACGCGGGGTCTACAGCGGCTGCTTCGGCTTCGTCGGCATCGACGGGCGGGTCGATCTCGCCATGGTGATCCGCAGTCTGGTCTTGGAGCCCGGAACTGCTTCCGTGGGGGCCGGAGGCGGGATCACGTGGGGCTCCGTCGCATCAGCGGAGGTGGCCGAGGTGGCGACGAAAGCGCGGGCCCCGCTCGCCGCCCTCGGCGCGGTGCTCCCGTCAGCCTGGGACCTCCGCTGATCCGATAGCCTGGGAATTCCCGATTCGTGCCCTCCTGCACCACCAGATTGGCTGTTCGTTGTCTGAAAACATGACCCCCTTCGCTGATGCCGCCGACGAGGCGCCGTCGACGCACGCCATCCAGGCCAAGTGGCAGAAGTACTGGGCCGAGAACGATACGTTCCTCGCCGGTGGCGCGGAGGACACACGCCCGCGCAAGTACGTGCTGGCGATGTTCCCGTACCCCTCGGGGGACCTGCACATGGGGCACGCGGAGAACTACCTCTACTCCGACATCGTGGCGCGCTTCTGGCGCCACCGCGGGCACAACGTGCTCAACCCGATCGGCTGGGACTCCTTCGGGCTTCCGGCCGAGAACGCGGCGATCCGCCGGGGCGCGGACCCGTGCGAGTGGACGTACCAGAACATCGCTCAGCAGCGCGAGGGGTTCAAGGCCTACGGCGTCTCGTTCGACTGGTCCCGTGTGCTGCACACGTCCGATCCCGATTACTACCACTGGAACCAGTGGTTGTTCCTGAAGCTGCACGAGCGGGGCCTCGCCTACCGCAAGAAGAGCCCCGTCAACTGGTGCCCGCACGATCAGACGGTCCTGGCCAACGAGCAGGTCGTCGACGGTCGGTGCGAGCGCTGCGGCACCGAGGTCGTCAAGAAGAACCTCACGCAGTGGTACTTCCGCATCACCGACTACGCGGACCGCCTGCTGGACGACCTGAACCAGTTGGAGGGCTTCTGGCCGCACAAGGTCCTCCAGATGCAGCGCAACTGGATCGGCCGGTCGATCGGTGCCGACGTCGACTTCCGGATCGAGGGCCGAGAAGATGCGGTCACCGTCTTCTCCACACGTCCTGACACGCTGCACGGAGCGACGTTCTTCGTCGTGGCGCCGGACTCCGAGCTCGCCGCCGAGCTTGTCGAGGGCGCAGCCCCCGAGGTCAAGGAGCGCTTCACGACGTACCTGACGCAGGTGCAGAAGACGACGGACATCGATCGTCAGGCCACCGACCGGCCGAAGACGGGCGTCTTCCTGGAGCGGTTCGCGATCAACCCGGTGAACGGCGAGAGGCTCCCCATCTGGGCGGCCGACTACGTCCTGGCCGACTACGGTCACGGTGCCGTCATGGCGGTGCCGGCGCACGACCAGCGCGACCTCGATTTCGCGCGGGCGTTCGATCTGCCGGTCAAGGTGGTCGTCGACACGACCGCTCCGATCACCGGTGCGATGCCCGTGATCGAGGTCGATGAGGACGGCGTGCCGATCGACACCGGTGCGGCGCTCGACGAGCAGCACCCGGCGACCACCGGAATCGCTCTGACGGGCGATGGCCGCATGATCAATTCCGGAGAGCTGAACGGCCTCTCCAAGCGCAACGCGATCGCTCGCGCGATCCAGCAGCTCGAGACGCGGGGCACGGGGCGTGCGGCGAAGAACTACCGCCTGCGTGACTGGCTGATCTCCCGCCAGCGCTACTGGGGCACGCCGATCCCGATGCTGCACGCGGAAGACGGATCGATCACCCCCGTCCCCGAGGATCAGCTGCCCGTGACGCTTCCCGGTGTCGACGGTCTCGACCTCTCACCGAAGGGCACGTCGCCGCTGGGCGCCGCCGAGTCCTGGGTGCGCACGACCGACCCGGCGACGGGCGAGCCGGTGCTGCGCGACCCCGACACGATGGACACGTTCGTCGACAGCTCCTGGTACTTCCTGCGCTTCCTGTCGCCGGGCAACGGCGAGGTCGCCTTCGAGCCGTCCGAAGCAGCCCGCTGGGCGCCGGTCGATTCCTACATCGGCGGTGTCGAGCACGCGATCCTGCACCTGCTCTACGCCCGGTTCATCACCAAGGTCCTCTTCGACATGGGACTGATCGACTTCACCGAGCCGTTCACCAGTCTGATCAACCAGGGCATGGTCATCCTCGACGGCAAGAAGATGTCCAAGAGCAAGGGCAACCTCGTCCTCTTCCAGGAGGAGCTGGACGCGCACGGTGCGGACGCCCTGCGGGTCGGATTGGCCTTCGCAGGCCCCGTGGAGGACGACAAGGACTGGGCGGATGTGTCCACGACCGGCGCGCAGAAGTTCCTGGCGCGCGCGATGCGCGTCGCGAACGAGGTCGCGAGTCCGGTCGACGTCGTGTTCAAGGGTGGGGACGCGGCGCTGCGCCGCGCCACGCACCGCCTCCGCGCCGATGCTCCCTCACTGGTCGAGCAGACGAAGTTCAACGTTCTCGTCGCTCGGCTCATGGAGCTCGTCAACATCACCCGCAAGACGATCGACAGCGCAGCCGGTCCCGCGGACCCCGCGGTTCGTGAGGCGGCCGAGACGATCGCCGTCATGCTCGATCTCGTCGCTCCGCACACCGCGGAGGAGATGTGGGAGGCGCTCGGTCATGAGCCCTCCGTCGGTCTCGTGCCGTGGCGCGGCGCCGATCCGGAGCTGCTGGTCGAGGACTCGGTCACCGCGGTCGTACAGATCAACGGCAAGGTGCGGGCGCAGATCGAGGTTCCTGCGCGCATCGGCGAGGCGGATCTGGAGGCTCTGGCCCGTGCGGACGAGCGCGTGATCCGTGCGCTCGGTGACAAGGAGATCGTGCGTGTGATCGTTCGAGCCCCGAAGATCGTCAGCTTCGCCGTCAAGGGCTGACGCCTCTCGGGACGTCCGTCGACCCCGCCTGCACAGGCGAGGGGTGAGTCGGCGACCGCTCACGGGCGACGGAGGAGGCGCGGAGAACGCGGACGGGCCCTTCCTAGGGTGGCGGGGTGTCCGTCACTTCGTCCTCCGACTCTCCTCCTCGTCCTCCGGTGCCGCGGCGTCTGCGTCTGAGCGTCGGTGCTGCGGTTCTGGTGGGTGTGTTGGCGCTGTCAGCGGCCGTGGGGCTGGGGATCGTCCGTGGACAGGCCACGTCGACGACCGACACCTTCGCCGTGCCGGAGGCGACGGTGTCCTCATCGGGGGAGATGTATGTGCACGTCCTCGGCGAGGTCGACGCGCCCGGGCTGTATGTCCTCCGGCCGGGAGCTCGCGTCGCCGACGCCCTCGCCGCAGCCGGCGGGTCGCGCAAGACGGCCGATCTCGGTGGGGTGAATCTCGCGCGGCCGCTCACCGATGGCGAGCAGATCGTCGTGCCGAAGGCGGGGGAGGCGTCGGCCGCGGCGGGCGATACCGAGGGTGGTCCCGGTTCCGACGGCCTGATCGACCTGAACACCGCCGACGCGGCAGCGCTGGACACGCTTCCCGGCGTCGGACCCGCGATCGCCGAGCGGATCATCGCGTGGCGTGAGGATCAGGGGCGCTTCGTGTCGGTGGACGACCTGCTGGCGGTGCCAGGAATCGGCGACAAGGTCCTCGCGGGATTGCGGGACAGCGTGCGGGTATGACGTCGAGGGACATGCGTCTCGTGCCCATCGCCGGGGGGATCTGGGCGACCGCGCTCGTGTGCGTGCATCTGCCGCACGCCGCGGTCGCTGTGTGCGTCGGGCTCGCTCTTCTCGCAGCTTTCGTGCGGGCATTACCCTCCCGAGGGCGCGGGGTGCACCGGCTCGGCGGTCTCGCCGGGGTCGTCCTCGCCGCCCTGCTCCTCAGCGCGGCGAGTGCGGTGACCGTGGCCTTCGCACAGCCATCGAGAGAAGCCGCGCTCGAGCAGAACGGCCACGTCGTCGAGATGTATGCGGAGGTGATGTCCTCACCGAACCAGGGGCGAGACGGCCGGTTCTGGTTCGATGCGCAGGGGAGCCTCCCGCCCTCGCCGACCGGAGCGCACCAGGGGGATATCTCGGTCCGCGTGGGCGTCGCGGTGCCCTCCACGGATGGAGCGGCCGACAGCAGTCGAGCACCGGAGGACCTCGCGCTCGGCGCCGTCGTGCGAGTCGTCGGCGTCGCGAAGGCTGCGGACGCCGGCGAGCGAGCTTCGCTCATCATCTTCGGTGAGGGTCCCGTCGAGATCGTTGCTCCGCCCGGCGGTGTGTTCGCGATCGCCGCCGATGTCAGGGCGGACTTCGTCGACCGTGCCACGAGACTGCCGGAGCCCGGCGCCGGACTGCTGCCGGGCCTTGCGGTGGGGGACACCAGTGCGGTGTCCGACGAGCTCGACGCGGCGATGCTCGCGAGCGGACTGAGCCATCTCACCGCGGTCAGCGGAGCGAATTGCGCGATCGTGGTCGGAGGGGTGTTCTGGGTGTTCGCGCTGTGCGGAGCGGGAAGGACACTGCGGGTGATCGGCGGCCTCGTGGCACTGTGCGCCTTCGTGGTGCTCGTGACTCCCGAGCCCAGCGTGGTGCGGGCGGCGACCATGTCCGGTATCGGGATGCTGACGCTGCTGTGCGGACGTCCTGGGGCCGGTGTGAGCGTCCTCGCGCTGGCGGTGTCGATCATCCTGATCGGCGATCCGTGGCTGTCGATGAGTCCGGGTTTCGCGCTGTCGGCGGCGGCGACCGGTGCTCTCCTCCTGCTCGCGCCCGTCCTCGCTCGCGGATTCGAGCGGTGGATGCCACTGCCGATCGCCCTCGCACTGGCCGTACCGCTCGCCGCGCAGATCGTCTGTACGCCGATCATCGCGCTCTTCGCGGAGCAGCACTCCCTGGTGAGCGTGCTCGCCAACATCGTGGCGGCTCCGGCCGCTCCCGTCGCCACGGTGATCGGCCTCCTGGCCTGCCTGGCCGCGCCTCTGTCGCTTCTCGCCGATCTCTTCGCCGCGACGGCCTGGCTCCCGTCCGCGTGGATCGCCGTGACGGCGGATGTGAGTTCGTCCCTCCCTGGTGCCGAGATGGCGGCGCCGTCGGGCATTCCGACGGCGATACTTCTGGCGGGCGCGGGAGCTGCCGTCGCCGTCGTCCTGGGTCGCGGCCGCGGGGGTGCGCGTGCCGCACGGCCATGGCGTCTCGTCGCCGGGGGAGTTCTCATCCTGGGCGTCGCCATCGGCGGATCCCATGTCCTGCTGGACGGCCCGCTCGCTCGCGCGATCGCCCCCGGTGACTGGTCAGTGGTGATGTGCGATGTCGGCCAGGGAGACGCGATCCTCGTGCGTTCGGCGGGCGTCGTCGCGCTCATCGACACCGGTCCCGATCCGCAGGCGCTCGCGGGGTGTCTGACCATGTTCGGGGTGGAGCGGATCGACCTGCTCGTGCTCACCCACTTCGACCTCGACCATGTCGGCGGTGTCGACGCGGTCGTGGGACGCGTCGGCACCACGCTGCACGGACCACTCCACGACGCCACCGACCAGCGGGTGCTCCAGGACCTGCAGCACGGCGGATCCACCGTGAGCGCGGCCGCCGCAGGCCAGAGCGGCACGCTGGGCGACGCGAGCTGGCGGGTGGTGTGGCCGCGTGATGGGTCGGGCGCATTCGAAGCCGGGAATGACACCAGCGTCGTGTGGGAGATCACCGGAGGAGGTGTTCCGCGCACTCTGTTCCTCGGAGATCTCTCAGCCTCTGCGCAGCGCGCGCTGTCGGCGAGCGGGGGACTCTCGCTGCCGTACCCGGTGGTCAAGGTCGCCCACCACGGGAGCGGTGATCAGGACAGCGCGCTCTACGCCGACGTGAAGCCGATGGTGGCGCTCTTCTCCGCGGGCGCCGACAACGACTATGGGCATCCGCGCGCGGAGACGCTCGCGCTCGTGGAGACCGCCGGCGCGACAGCCTTCCGCACCGACGAACAGGGCGCCATCGCAGTGATCATGGAGGACGGCGACATGACGGTCTGGACGCAGCACGCGCGCCGTCCGCGGGACGTCGATGTCGACGACGCCGAGTAGGCTGGCGGAATGGTCGCATCTCGTTCCCCTGCCCGCAGCGGAGCCAAGAAGACGGCCGTGCCGCAGGTGTCCTGGCGAGACCCGAGGCCGGCGCCCGTGGTGCTGGTGTCCGGGCCCGAGGAGGTCTGCGCTGAGCGCGCGATCTCGGGGATCCGCGATTACCTGCGTGCGGAGGATCCGGCGCTCGAGGTCAGCGATGTGCGCGCCGACGACTACGCTCCCGGAACTCTGCTCGGTCTGACCTCGCCGTCGCTGTTCGGAGAACCGCGCCTCGTGCGTGTCTCGGGCGTCGAACGCTGTTCCGACGCCTTCCTCCAGGAGGCGGTCGCCTATCTCGACATGCCGCAGGACGGCGCCACCCTGATCCTCCGCCACACCGGCGCGAGCGTGCGCGGGAAGAAGCTCTTGGACGCCCTCCGCGCCGGAACCGGAGGCGGCATCGAGATCGCGTGCCCCGCCGTCAAGCGCGACGGGGATCGGGTCGACTTCGCCGCGGGAGAGTTCCGCGCAGCGAAGAAACGCATCGCCCCTGCGGGCCTGCGCGCCCTGGTGTCAGCGTTCGCCGACGACCTGACCGAACTCGCAGCGGCCTGCCAGCAGCTGATCGGTGATGTGGAGGGCGACATCACCGAAGACATCGTCACCAAGTACTACGGGGGCAGGGTCGAGGTGTCGGCATTCGTCGTCGCCGATACGGCGATCGCCGGTCGCTACGGTGAGGCACTGATCGCACTGCGTCACGCGCTCTCCTCCGGCGCCGACCCCGTGCCCATGGTCGCCGCCTTCGCCATGAAGCTACGGACCATGGCTCGCGTCGCGGGCAACCGGGAGCCCAGCAGGACGCTCGCCTCGCGTCTGGGCATGAAGGATTGGCAGGTCGATCGTGCGCGTCGCGACCTCGCGGGGTGGAACGAGCGTTCACTCGGGCTCGCGATCCAGGCGACCGCGCGTGCCGATGCCGAGGTCAAGGGAGCCGCGCGCGACCCGATCTTCGCTCTCGAGCGCATGGTCACGGTGATCGCCACCCGCCGTCCGTTCGGTGAGTGACGCGGGAGCCCCAGGAACGAGGAAGGCCCGCCCCGCGAACGGGACGGGCCTTCCTCATGACACTGCTCAGAGAGCGGCGACCTGCTTCGCGATGGCCGACTTGCGGTTCGCTGCCTGGTTCTCGTGCACGACGCCCTTGCTGACGGCCTTGTCGAGCTTGGCGGAGGCCTTCTTGAGTGCCGACTCGGCGGCGACCTTGTCGCCCTGAGCGATGGCCTCGCGAGCCTGGCGCACGACGGTGCGCAGCTCGCTCTTGACGGCCTTGTTGCGCTCGTTGGCCTTCTCGTTGGTCTTGTTGCGCTTGATCTGCGACTTGATGTTTGCCACGTGTGGACGCTTTCTTTCGAAGGAGTGATGGAATGCCGAGGGTAGAAGAGGGCTACCGATCGACGGTCGTGAGGGCAGGACCCACACGCAAGCCAAGAACCAACTCTATCAGGTCTGCGCACTTCCACCGCGCGTGGGGCTGTCGTCCGGCGGGCCGATACGGCATGCTGAGCGCAGGTACGGGCATGTAGAGCGCAGGGCCGGCAAGGAGGGGCGGATGGCGGTGACACGGACACAGCTGCCCCCGGGGCGCGTCGGGGCGAGATGGCTCACCCTGTTCAGTCTCGCGTGGCTCGCCGTCTGGACCGTCCAGCTGACCCCCGTGCAGCTCCTCCTGCCCCTGCAGCTGGACACGCAGGACACCGAGGGGGAGTGGATCGCGGGGGTCGTGTCGTCCGGTGTCGTCCTGTCGGTCGGCGGCCTGGCCGGTGTCATCGCCGGCCCACTCGCGGGCGCCCTCTCCGACCGGACACGGTCACGCTTCGGTCGGCGACGGCCCTGGGTCGTGGTGGGGACGCTGATCACCGCCACGACACTCATCCTCACCGGTGCGGCACAGACGCCGTGGACGATCGGCGCGGCGTGGGTCGGCGTGTGGATCGGCCTCGCGACCACGTCCGCAGCCCTCACGGCGATGATCGCCGATCAGTTGGTGGTCACGCAGCGCGGCGCGGCCTCCGCGGTGGTGAGCTCCGCACAGGCCGTCGGAATCGTCCTCGGTGTCGGGGCGATCGTGCTTCTCGGGCTCGGGATCTTCGAAAGCTACGTGGTGCTGGCGGTCCTCGTGCTGACCCTGGGGCTCGGCAGCGCCGTGCTCCTTCCGGACCCGCCCGGCGGAATGACGGCAACGGCAGATGGTTCCGGAGGCCGCCCCCGCCGACGCGCCGTGCGCGATGCGACGTTCGTCCAGATGCTCGCGGGCCGCCTGATCGTCAACATCGGCAATGCGCTCGGCACCGCGCTGCTGCTGTTCTTCCTGCTCTACGGAATCGGCGTCCCGGCGGTCACGGCCGAGGACGATCTGCTGCTGCTCATCCTCATCTACACGTTCTTCGTCGTCGTGAGCTCGATCGCCGCCGGCTCGCTCTCGGACCGACTCGGCCGGCGCGGCCCCTTCGTGGTCGCTGCCGCGCTCGTGCAGGCATTCTCCGCCGCGGTGATCCTGCTGTTCCCCTCGTTCGTCGGTACCGCGGTGGCGGCGGCGTTCATGGGAGCCGGATACGGCGCGTACATGGCCGTCAGTCTCGCGCTGTGCACTGATCTGCTGCCGGATGACGCGGACAACGCGCGGGATCTCGGAATCGTCAACGTCTCAGCCCACCTGGGTCAGCTGATGGGTCCCCTGATCGGTGCCGGACTCGTGGCACTGGTCGGTGGGTTCTGGCTCCTGTTCGCCGTCGCCGGGGTGCTGTCCGTGATCGGGGCGGCTATGACCCCTCGCGCGCGTTCCGCTCCACGGTCGCCGCGGCCACGCCGAGCAGGGCGTTGAAGACGGCGGGGCGCATCGCCGTGACGAGGTGGGTCGTGCGGGGCACGATGAGGAACTCGGCATCCGGGGCGAGGCGGCGAAAGAGCGTCTCGTGGGTGCGGAGCTGGTCATACTGACCGTTCACGAACCAGAGGGGGATCCGGATCCGCTGCACCGCGGTGGTCAGATCCAGCGACGCCAGGCTCCGCAGCGCGGTGTCCTGGGTGTGGAAGGCGTATCCGCCCGCGGCGAAGTCATGACGCGTGTCCGGCGGCAGCGTCGCGGCAAGGACCTGCCCGGTGATCCACTGCCCCCGGTCGGGGAGGGCATTGAACGCGCGGGCGAGCAGACGGTAGGCGGAGAGACCGGCCCCTCGGGGGAGTGATGTCGCCGACGCCGCGACGAGTCCGGCGAGAGGAGGCGGATTCTCGGCGCCGGCATACGCGATCGTCAGCAGTCCGCCGAGGGAGTGGCCGACGAGCAGGACGGGTCCGCGGGTCGCCGCGTCCCGGACGGCAGCATCGATCGTGTCGAAGGCGGACTCGAGAGTGAACGGCTCGTCTCGGCGGACGCCGTGCCCGGGGAGGTCGATCGCGGTGGCCTGTGCACCGCGCTCCCGGAGATAGGCGAGCTGCGACTTCCACATGGTGCGGGACGTGCGTATGCCATGAACGAGCACGACCTGGAGATCCACCCCTCCACAGTACGAGAGGAGCGCCGATGTCGGAGACAGAGCATGCCGGGAAACGAACTGCGGGGCCGGTGGATATCCACCGGCCCCGCAGTCACGGAGTGCGAGAAGGGATCAGTTCTCCCAGCCCACGTTCTCCACGGGCTGCACACCGAACAGGTCCTGTCCGACGTACGGCTCCGGGGTGAGGTTGGCGAGTCCTGCCTTGGCCGTCACGATGGACGGGCCGTTGTAGAGCGGCATGATGCCCCACGTCTCGGCGAAGATCTCCGCCTCGAGCTCCATCGCCTTCGCCGTCTGCTCCTCGGCAGTCGGCAGGGTCTCGAGCTCCTCGTGGATGCGCGCGTCGATCTCCTCGGTGCCGGTGGCCGACAGGTTCAGGCCGCTGTCCGTGCAGTACAGCTGGCAGAACCAGGCGGCACCGAACGGGTCGGAGGACGTGAAGCGCAGCGAGACGATGTCCCAGTTCTTCGACGTGTAGTCCCCGGAGAAGTCCTGGGGGGTACGCACGTCGATCTCGACCTCGATGCCGATCGCCGCCTGCTGAGCCTGGAGGGCCTTGGCGAGGGCTTCCTGGTTCGGGTCGTCGCTGAAGATCGGGTACACGACCGAGAGTCGCTCGCCGTCCTTCTCGCGGACACCGTCTTCACCTTCGACCCAGCCGGCCTCGTCGAGGAGAGCCTTGGCTCCGTCGACGTCGAACTCCCAGCCGGCCTCTTCGAGGGCGTTGCTGTATCCGGGCTGGAACGAGAAGAGCGTGAAGGAACCGGCCGGCTCCTCGGTGTAGTTCAGCCCGTTCCAGGCGATCTGCTTCTGCTGCTCGACATCGACCCCCATGAAGAACGCCTTGCGGACGTTGACGTCCTCGAACTGCGGCTTGTCCGCGTCCACCTGCAGGAGGGTGTTGGCCGTCTGCTGGGCGCGGTACGTGACCACGTCCTCCATGTCGGCGACCTGCTCCAAACGATCCTTGGTGGCCGTGCCGACGACGTCGATCTCACCGTTCTTGAACGCGTTGATCGATGCGGCGGCGTCGAGACCGGTGAAGGTCACCTCGTCGAGAAGCGGAGCATCGCCCCACCACTCGGGGTTCGGCTCGAATGCGATGAAGTCGGCGTTCGGGTCGAAGTCCGAGACCGTGTAGGGTCCCGCGCCCCAGTCGGCGTTGGGCTCGTCGATGAACTGCTCGTTGAAGATCTCCGGCGTGTTGACGTCGGGGTGAATGATTCCCGTCAGGAACGGCATCTCCGGGTACGCGAACTCGCCGTCGAAGGTGACGATCGCGGTCTTGTTCGTGTCGCCCTCCTCGACGGATGCGATGGCCTTGTAGCCGTCGGTCGCGTTGGGGTTGAAGCCCTCGTCGTAGGACCGGTTCGCCTTCCAGGTGGCGTCGATGGCGGTCCAGTCCATGTCGGTACCGTCGTTCCAGTGCGCCTCCTCCGTGAAGGTGAAGGTGATCTGGGTGTTGCCGTCGACGGTGTCGAAGCTCCACTCGTCCAGGTACGCGTCGTGCTTGTAGGGCGTACCGTCCGGCTCCTGCAGGAGGATCTGCGGCATGTACCACGCGGCGACGCGTGCGGTGTCGGCACTTGCGTCGCTGTTGAACGGGTTGAGCTGCGCGGGGATCTCGTTGATCGGGAAGTTGACCGTGCCACCCTCCTGGAGGTTCTCGCGGGGCTGCGGGTTGTAGTCAGCGGCGTCTACGCCGGTGGCCTCTTCCGCGTTGCCGTCACCGTTGTCTCCGGTTCCGGCAGCGCACCCGCCCAGGGCGAGTGCGAGGGTGGCGCTGATCGCGACGACCCCCATCAGCTTGTGCTGCTTCATGGTGCTCCTTTCGCCTTGCGGCGTTCATAAGGGGAACGATAGTTCGGGCTGTGTGCAAATTTCGTGTGCCGAAAGTGAATCCCGGCTAACTGTTATCGGACGGTGACCGTTCGTTACTCGTCGGTAACATATCGGCTTCGATCCCGAGGGCGAGGTCAGGAGATGTTGCTCGTTCCGAGCACACCGGGCTCGAAGACGATGCGTTCCCGGGTGCGCTCGATGTCCGGATCCGGCACCGGAATCGCCGAGAGCAGGGCCTTCGTGTACGGGTGCTGCGGGTTCTCGAAGACCTCGTCCACGTCGCCGTGCTCGACGAACTCGCCGAGGTACATCACCGCCACGCGGTCGGCGATGTGGCGGACGACCGAGAGGTCGTGGGCGACGAACAGGTAGGACAGTCCGAGTTTGATCTTGAGGTCATCGAGCAGGTTGATCACACCGGCCTGGATCGACACGTCCAGCGCCGACACCGGCTCGTCGAGCACCACGATCTTCGGATTGGTGGACAGCGAGCGCGCGATACCGATGCGCTGACGCTGGCCTCCGGAGAATGCTCCGGGGAACCGATCGCTGTGCGCCGGGTTGAGACCGACGAGGTCCATGAGTTCGTCCACACGACGGGTCACCTCGTCCTTCGAGGTGCCGATCGCCGTGAGGGGCTCCGCGATGATGTCGGCCACCGTCATACGGGGGTCGAGTGCGCCCATCGGGTCCTGGAAGACGATCTGCAGGTCGCGACGGAGCTCCCTCTCCATCCGGGCACCCTTGATGTCGTTCACGCTGGTGCCACCGATGACGATGTCGCCGTCCTCCTGCTTCACGAGATCCATGATCTGCAGCAGTGTGGTCGTCTTGCCGCTGCCGGACTCGCCGACGATTGCCATGGTCTCGCCCTCGCGGACGTCGAAGCTGATGCCCTTGACGGCGTGCACCTCTCCGACCTTCCGCTTGAAGAGGGATCCCTTCATGAGGGGGAACGTCTTGACCATGTTGCGTACCTCGAGAGTGACCGCACGCTGCTCGCGCGGGGTCTGCGCCAGCGCGCTCTCCGGGACTTCCCGGACGGGGTAGACCGGAAGTCCGCCGATCTGGCCGTTCTCATCGATCTCGTTCGCCCTGATGCAGGCGGCCGAGTGCTCGAGACCGGCGAAGGAGTCCACCGGGAGCAGTGCGGGCTCGCTCTGACGGCAGGCATCCATGACGATCGGGCAGCGATCGGCGAAGGGGCAGGCGTCGGGCAGGTTGATCAGCAGTGGGGGGTTGCCCTTGATCGGGATCAGGGGTTCCTTCTCGGCCTTGTCTACGCGAGGAATCGCCCCGAGCAGGCCGATCGAGTACGGCATCCGCGTGTTGTGGAACAGTTCGCGAACCGGGGCGTGTTCGACGGGCTTCCCGGCGTACATGACCAGGACATCGTCAGCGGTGCGGGCGACCACACCCATGTCGTGGGTGATCATGATGGTCGCGGCACCCGTCTCCGCCTGGGCCTTCTCGATCAGGTCGAGGATCTGAGCCTGGATCGTCACGTCGAGAGCCGTCGTGGGCTCGTCCGCGATGATCAGCTTGGGGCTGTTGGCCATCGCGATCGCGATCACGACACGCTGACGCATACCCCCGGAGAACTCATGCGGGAAGGACTTCATGCGCTTCTCGGGGTCCGGGATGCCGACGAGCTCCAACAGAGCGACGGATCGCTCCCAGGCCTCGCGCTTGCTGAGGTTCCGGTGCACGGTGAGCGTCTCGATGAGCTGATCGCCGACCGTGAAGACGGGGGTGAGCGAGGTGAGGGGATCCTGGAAGATCATCGACATGCCGTTGCCACGGATCGCGGACAGCTGCTTGTCGGTCTTGCCGAGGAGCTCCTCGCCGTTGAAGACGATCGAGCCCTCGACACGGGCGTTCTCATCGAGGAGGCCCATGATCGCCAGCGACGTCACGGACTTTCCCGAGCCCGATTCGCCGACGATGCCGAGAGTCTTCCCCTCTTCGAGATCGAAGGAGACGCCGCGGACGGCATCCACACGGCCCGCCTCGGAGGCGAAACTGACCCGCAGGTCGCGGACGGAGAGGATGGTGCTCATGCGCGGCCTCCTGCAGCCGAAGTCGGGTCGAGGGCATCACGCAGACCGTCGGCGACGAGCGCCATCGAGACGGTGAGCAGCGTGAGGGCCGCCGCCGGGAAGTAGAACAGCCACGGGGCGCTCGTGATCGTGTTGGCGCCCGAGCCGATCAGCGAGCCGAGCGACACGTCGGGGATCTTGACGCCGAATCCGAGGAACGAGAGTCCGGTTTCGACCATGACCGCGGTGACGATGCCGAGCGTGAAGTTGATGACCAGCAGCGAGCCGATGTTGGGGAGCAGGTGGCGCACGACGATCCTCATGCCGCGGACACCCATGTAGCGGGCCGCCTGGATGTACTCGCGTTCCCGCAGGGAGAGCGCCATGGTCCAGATCACGCGAGCGGGGTAGTACCAACCGACGACGAAGATCATGATCAGCGCGATCACGCGCCAGTCGCCGCCCGAGTCGTTCGAGATCATCGCGAGGATGAGGAAGGACGGGATCACCATCATGAAGTGGATCACGACCAGAGTGATGCGCTCGGTCCAGCCGCCGAAGTACGCCGCCATCGTGCCGATGAGGGCGGAGAGCACGGTCGTGCCGACCGATACGGTGACGGCGATCATGAGCGAGCGCTGCGTACCGACCGCGACCTGCGCGAACGTGTCGTTACCCGATCCGGTGGTGCCGAACCAATGCGCGGCGTTCGGCGGCTCGCCGAGGTAGAGGAAATCGAGCTCGATGTGGTCGTACGGCGCGATCAGCGGAGCGATCACGGCGAACAGGACCAGGAGCGCGAAGATCACCAGTCCGCCGACGGCCGGCTTGTTGCGCGCGAAGCGGCGCGAGTAGAGGCTCCACTTCGACATGCGCTTGCGCTGTCCCGCCTGGAGGGGAGCGGTTTCTGTGGCGTCGATGGTCATGATCAGCTCACCCTCACTCTGGGATCGAGGACGACGACGGCGATGTCCGCGAGCAGAGCACCGATGGCCGTGAGAAGTGCTCCGAAGGCGGCGATCGCCACGGTGCCGTGGATGTCGTTGGTGCTGATCGTCTCGATGAAGTACCGCCCCATTCCGTTCCACGCGAAGATCGTCTCCGTGAGCACCGCACCGGTGAACACGGTCGGGATCGTGAAGGCGGTCTGGGTGGCCACCGGGATCAGCGATGTGCGCAGCGCGTGCTTGCGGATGGCCTGCTGCTTGGTGAGTCCCTTGGCCCTGGCGGTGCGGACGTAGTCGGCGCTGATGTTGTCGAGCAGCAGAGAGCGCTGCAGGAAGTGGATCTGCGCGTACCCGATCAGGACGAGGGCGATCGTGGGGAGCGTCAGATGTTGCAGCACGTCGATGAGGACGGGGAAGAACCCTTCGACCCCTCGACTGGAGGAACCCGTGACGTAGAAGACCCGGACTCCGAGCCACTCGTTGAAGCTGATCGCGAGGAGCACGATTCCCAGCGCCGCGACGACGATGTTGATGTTCATCGTGATGATCGACGTCGCCTGGCCGATCCGGTCGGCGAGCTTGTACTGCCGGGACGCGGTGTAGACGCCGATCGCGATGCCGAGGAGCGTCGTGATGATCGTCGCACCGAGGACGAGCTCGGCGCTCACCCACATGCGATACGCGACCTGCTCGTTCACCGACTGTCCGACGGGGCTCACCCCCCAGTCCCACCGGAAGAGGATGCTGCTGAACCAGTTCCACCACCGCTCGAGGAGCGGCACGGTGTCACTCAGGTTGCGCGGCTCGAGCTGCTGGACGATCTGCTCATCGGAGAGTGGAGGGCGCCGGGCGACGTAGTTGCTTCGCGGATCGAGATAAGCCCACGCCAGGAAATACGTGAGGTTCGTCGCGACCACGATCATGAGCAGCCAGCCGAGGGTTCGGCGCAACAGATACTTGATCAAGGTGGGGAATCTTTCTCTCTTGCAGACGCGCTCGGGATCTGCCGACGCAACGCTGGGTCGGGATGGCGAGACGCACCATCCGTGTTCCGCACGGTGCGCCAGTGGTTCGGCCTGTTACGGAGTCGTATCGCCGACGGGACTCGGTGTCACTGAGTGCCCCAAGGCAACCTCGGGAGAATATCACCGATATCGCAGGATCACGCAATATCGAGATACTGCAGAGGTGCCAGGAACACGGCTGCGAACGGGGTCGACCGCGCGCCTGATTCGCCGCCCGCGGGCGCCGCTGCTCCCGCCCGGTAGAATCGAGCGGACATGTCACCTCGCGCCCATACTCCGCTGCCCCCTGCCGCGACGCCGGCCCCGCAGATCCGGAACTTCTGCATCATCGCCCACATCGACCACGGCAAGTCGACGCTCGCCGACCGCATGCTCCAGATCACCGGAGTGGTGTCCGACCGGGACATGCGCGCGCAGTATCTCGACCGCATGGACATCGAGCGCGAGCGCGGCATCACGATCAAGAGCCAGGCCGTTCGCATGCCCTGGGAGCTCGAGGGGCAGACGTTCGCGCTCAACATGATCGACACGCCCGGCCACGTCGACTTCACCTACGAGGTCTCACGCTCACTCGCCGCCTGCGAGGGCGCGATCCTGCTCGTCGATGCGGCGCAGGGGATCGAGGCGCAGACGCTCGCCAACCTCTATCTGGCGCTCGAGAACGACCTGCACATCATCCCCGTGCTGAACAAGATCGACCTTCCGGCAGCCGACCCGGAGAAGTTCGCGAAAGAGCTCGCGTCTCTCATCGGAGGCCGCCCGGAGGACGTCCTCCGCGTGTCGGGCAAGACCGGCGTGGGTGTGGAGGAGCTCCTGGATCGCATCGTCGAGCAGATCCCGCCGCCGCAGGGTGATCCGGACGCGTCCGCCCGCGCGATGATCTTCGATTCCGTGTACGACGCGTATCGCGGCGTCGTCACGTATGTCCGCATGATCGACGGTTCCCTCTCGCCCCGTGAGAAGATCCAGATGATGTCGACCACCGCGACGCACGAGCTTCTCGAGATCGGCGTGTCGAGCCCCGAGCCCGTTCCCTCGAAGGGCCTGAGCGTCGGCGAGGTCGGGTATCTCATCACGGGCGTCAAGGACGTACGCCAGTCGAAGGTGGGCGATACGATCACGACCGCGCGCCGGCCCGCGACCGAGGCGCTGCCCGGATACACGGACCCGAAGCCGATGGTCTACTCGGGGCTGTACCCGATCGACGGCAGCGACTACTCCGACCTTCGTGAGGCACTGGACAAGCTGAAGCTGTCGGACGCATCGCTCGTCTACGAACCCGAGACGTCTGTCGCGCTCGGTTTCGGCTTCCGCTGCGGCTTCCTCGGACTCCTGCACCTCGAGATCATCACCGAGCGCCTCGCTCGGGAGTTCGACCTCGACCTCATCACCACCGCACCGAGTGTGATCTACGAGGTCACCACGGACACGGGTGATCTCGTGCTCGTCACGAACCCCAGCGAGTACCCGGACGGTCGCGTCGCGTCGGTGACCGAGCCCATGGTCAAGGCCGCGATCCTGCTGCCCAAGGACTTCGTCGGTACCGTCATGGAACTCTGCCAGTCGCGGCGCGGTGCGCTGCTGGGGATGGAGTACTTCTCGGAGGATCGCGTCGAACTGCGGTACAACATCCCGCTCGGCGAGATCGTCTTCGACTTCTTCGATCAGCTCAAGTCCAAGACGCAGGGCTACGCGAGCCTCGACTACGAGCCGTCCGGGCAGCAGGAATCCGATCTCGTGAAGGTCGACGTCCTCCTGCAGGGTGACAAGGTCGATGCGTTCAGCGCTATCGTGCATCGCGAGAAGGCGTACGCCTACGGAACGCTGATGACGGAGCGCCTGCGAAAGCTCATCCCGCGCCAGAACTTCGAAGTTCCGATCCAGGCAGCAATCGGCGCGCGCATCATCGCCCGCGAGACGATCAGGGCCCTCCGCAAGGACGTGCTCGCCAAGTGCTACGGCGGTGACATCAGCCGTAAGCGCAAGCTCCTCGAGAAGCAGAAGGAGGGCAAGAAGCGCATGAAGATGGTCGGACGCGTCGAGGTCCCGCAGGATGCGTTCATCGCCGCGCTCTCGGGCGATGTCGACGGCAAGGACAAGAAGTAGCCACCCTTCTGGATCCGCCCCCGCGCGGCGCGTGGGGTGTGCGTCCAGCGAAGCGGAAGTAGGCTGGAAACATGCGGCGCGGGACATTCCGAGACGACACGGTCGACTATGCGGCCGTGGGGGCTACCCATGCCCCCGACCTGATGCACTACCCGCCGGAGCGCAGCATCCCGGCGGAGAATTCTTGGCGCATCGGGAGTGGTGTAGACCGCTTCCAGCGTGCGAGCGAGGCGCTCCTCTCCTGGACCGCGCAACGCGCGGCCGGACTGGACATCCAGGACGTCCGCCCCGCTCCGGGGCCGGCATACTCCGGGGTCAGTTTCGACGCCGAAGGCACTCCCATCGCGCCGAGCAAGCGCGAGGTGGAGCAGCGCTTCGACGCCGAGGGAACGCCCTTCGTCGGCCCAGGGATGACCATCCATCTGCGCGGCCGCGTGGGCGGCATGCGCGCGGACGGTGAACTGCGCGTGATCTCCGTCTCCGAAGAGGCCAGGCGTGTCGGCTTCGTGCTGGGAACCGTCGGCGGTTCGGTCGTCAGTGGTGAGGAGTCCTTCGACCTGGAGTGGCGTGAGGACAACGACGAGGTGTGGTTCACCGTGCGGGCGTTCGACGCCCCCAACGGACTGCTCTACAAGACCATCCCCGCGCTGGTGAAGCGGCGTCGCCGGGAACTCTTCGCACGCTATCTGCGGGCGATCTCGCCGCTGTACGCGACGCCCGTCTGATGGCGGGACCACTTCCTCTCGGAGATCCTGCACCCGCTGACGGACGGCTGCCCGCCGATCTGCCGATCGATCAGGCCACGCCTTTCTCGGCGTATCTGCACATCCCGTTCTGCCGGGTGCGCTGCGGCTACTGCGACTTCAACACCTACACCTCGGGTGAACTGCGCGGTGCGAAGCAGGAGGACTACGCGGCGACGCTCAGCGCGGAGATCGCGCTGGCACGCGGTGTGCTCGAGGACGCGGGGGCGCTCCGTCCCATGGACACGGTGTTCTTCGGCGGCGGGACGCCGACGCTCCTTCCGGCGGGTGACCTGGCGCGCATGCTCGACACCGCCGTGGACGCGTTCGGCATCGTGGACGGCGCGGAGGTGACCGTCGAGGCGAACCCCGACACCGTGACACCGGCAGTCGTCGAAACGCTCGCGGCGGCGGGGGTCACGCGTCTGTCGATCGGCATGCAGTCGTCCGTGCCGCACGTGCTCGCAGCCCTCGACCGCACTCATCGTCCGGAGAACGTGCGCACCGCGGTCGACGCGGCGCGCGCCGCGGGCCTCGCGGTGAGCGTCGATCTGATCTACGGTGCTCCGGGAGAGAGCCTCGCCGACTGGGAGGCCTCACTCGACGCGGCTCTCGAACTGGAGTCCGAGCACATCTCCGCCTACGCATTGATCGTCGAGGACGGAACCAAGCTCGCGCGGCAGATCCGTCGCGGCGAGGTCGTCACTCCGGACGACGACCTGCAGGCCGATATGTATGAGCTCGCTGATGAGCGCCTGGGCGCCGCGGGATTCAGCTGGTATGAGGTGAGCAACTGGGCACGCACCCCCGCCCACCGCTCTCGACACAACATCGCCTACTGGCGGGGGAGTGACTGGTGGGGATTCGGACCCGGAGCCCACAGCCACGTGGCGGGTCTGCGCTGGTGGAACGTCAAGCACCCCGCGGCCTACACCCAGCGGCTGGCTGCGGCGGGATCGCCCGCGGCGGGGACGGAGCGGCCCGATCCCGAGGCGCGCCTGCTCGAGCGCGTGCTTCTGGAGAGTCGTCTGGCGGAGGGCATCGCGATTGACGCCCTCCCGGCGCGGAACCGCGCCCACGTCGCCGGACTGATCGCCGACGGTCTGGTCGATCCGGCGGCGGCACTGCGCGGTCGGGTTCAGTTGACGCTCCGCGGCCGACTGCTCGCCGACGCCGTCGTGCGTGCGCTCACGGACTGAGCACACGCCACCCCGGGGATCTAGGGCAGTAGGTCGAGCCCGGTCGTCCTCCGCTGCGGAGCGGTCGTGGTGACGGTGTCGAAGACACGCGTCAGACGCTGCGTGTCGAAGGCCGGCCAGCCGGGGTCACCGTTGCGGATGAACCGCACCCAGGCGGCGTGCATCTCCGCCGCAAGCGCCTGAGGTGCATCCGGTCCCGCCAAGCGCAGCGCGTCGTCCTCGCGGAGGCGATCGAACACGAACCCGAGCTCGATCGCGTGCGCCGCGCGCAGATCGCGCACACGGCTCTGCCAGGCGAACTCGTAGACGTACGTGGGTGCCGTGCGCGTCGTGGCGATCCTGGTCGCGGGAGCGCGCAGGATCAGGTCGGTCGCGAGCTGGCCGAAGACCTCTCCGGTGGAGGCGCCGGGCCAGTCGGCGCGGATGGCACGCTCAGCGCGGGACGGGATTCGCAGGGCGAGGCGCGCGGCGAGGAGTTTGATCCTGCTCACGTCGGCGAGAGCCTCCGGCGTGAACCACAGGCGGTACTCGTCCGTGTTCGTGCCGATGAGGATCGGAGTGTCGGTCTCGGGAAGGACCACGTGAGGGGAGCGGGGGAGGCTTTCCTCATCGATCGCCAGCTGGAACCCGGGGGCGCCGCCGAGCGGTGACGACCCGGCGGCATGGGCTGCGCGAGCGTCGAGGAGGCGCTCCGCGGAGAGCGCGGCGAAGGCGTCTCTTTCGGCAGGGATCCCGAGGCGCCGAGCGAGCTGTGTCGTCACCCTGCCCGCTTTGCGTGGGGGCTGCGCCTGGAGCGGAGCGGACTGGATGATGGCGCCGGCGATGCGGGATCGTGAGTCCTCGCGGGCGAGCAGCCCTGCTACGAGGCTGCCGCCCGCGGATTCGCCCATGACGGTGATCCGATCGGGATCTCCCCCGAACGCCGCGATCTCCCGATGCACCCAGTCCAGGGCTGCCGCTGCGTCCTGGAGGCCGAGATTCCTCGGCGCGCCATCGAGCACGGAGAAGCCCTCGACGCCGAGTCGGTAGTTGATCGATGCGAAGACGATTCCCGCCTGAGCGAAGCTCGTCCCGTCGTAGCCTGCGAGGGCTGCGGTGCCGCGCTCCAGCGCCCCGCCGTGGATCCACAGCACGACGGGTGCGTCGTCCGCCGCCTCCGGCGCCCACACGTTGACCGTCAGGATGTCGTCGCCGTCGATCCGGACGGATCCGAGGAGATCGCCGATCGCGCCGGGATACGGACTCTGCGGCGCGGTGGGGCCGAATGCGACCGCCGGGCGCACACCCGACCATGTCTCGGGCGCTCGTGGCGCGCGGAAGCGGTCCTCACCGAACGGAGGAGCCGCGTACGGGATACCGAGGAAGCGTTGGACGCCCTCGTCGGCCGTGCCCTCGATCGTGCCGGTCGAGATGGTGATCTGAAGTTCAGGGTTCACAACTGTCATGGTATTCCTGTCCAGCAACGCTCGTCGTGATCATGTCGTCCGCTGCCGGGTATGCACGCCCGAGGGCAGAGCGACGTGTTCCCCGCCCCATTCCACGATCGAGGGGACGGGCGAGCGCAGCGTCAGGATGTCTCTGTCGACGCGCACCTCGATGTCTCCGTGAGGTGTGGGGATGCGGGCCTCGGCCCACTCCAGATCCTCCAGGTGCGGGGCTACTCTGACGACGTCGTATCCGGGTTGTGCCGGTGAGACTCCGAGCGTATGCACCACCACGTCCCTCGCGACGGTCGCCGACCAACCGTGGCAGTAGGAGCCCCCCTCCCAGCATTCGCGCAGGGCGGTCGCTTCCTGCTCGAGGAGACGATGCCAGTCCTGATAGAGCGGCAGGAGGTCGCCGCCGAGCTGGCGCACTGCATCGTGGACGATCGCACGGAAGAATGGTTGCGCACCGACCACTTGTGTCTCGGTGTCCCAGTCCGGCGCGTCTCGGCGCCACACCGGGGTGCCCTCGCTCGGCCCGAGGGCGTCGGCTCCGTGGTCGGCGAGCGGGCTCCTCGTGAAGATCGCGTCCCTGGTGCGCAGGAGCGCACGGACCTCGTCGATACGGTGCGCCGGCACCAGTTCCGCGAGGACCGCGGCCGCCGCTACGTGCTCGCTCACCCCGGTACCCAGCACGCCGGTCGCGAGAATGTTGTCGCGGTAGGCGCCGCGTGCTGCATCCCAGAATCCTCCGAATCCCCGCACCACATCGGACCAGGTCTCGTCAGCCCAGTCGGCGCGTCCTCTGTCTCCCATCCAGAGCGCGATCTCGGCGAACTGGCGAAGACCGCGCGCCCAGAGAGCGGTGAGTGCGGCGCTGGATCCTTCTACCTGCACAGGTGACCAGTCGATGAGGACCCAGCCGGGCACATCGACGAGCCGACCGTCTCGTACGTAGGGCAAGAACCAGCGCAACGCAGACTCCACCACCGGCAGAAGTGGTGCGATAACTTCACGGTCCGCGGTGTATCTCATCAGGTTGTGGACGCTCGTGATCCAGTGCAACGACCAATCGGGAATGGTGGGAATCGGCAGGGCAGCGAAGTCGCCCGCGGCGGCCATCGGGAGGATTCCGTCGGCCCGCGGCCGCGCGAGTAGGACTGGATTCCACACGGCGAGCGACCAGTCCGCGTTCATCACGAGGTCCACGCTCTGATGGATCACCGAATCTCCCGTCCACGCGCGCTGCTCGCGAGTGGGGCAGTCCAGATAGGCGTCGACTGCGCTGAGGTCGACCGTGCGCAACGAGACCTCGACGATCCGAGTGAGCTCAGGGTCGCTGCAGGCGAAATGCGCCCCGTGGCGGGGCCTGTGCACCTCGGTGACTTCGGCTCGAACAAGTCGGGGGAGTCGACCGGAGTCGGAGTGCGCGCTGAACACGAGGTAGCGCCCGCCGACCGTGTCGAACGGTTCGAAGACGGTTTCGCCGTCATCGAGGACGACCTGAACCGGGGCGCCGCTTTCGAAGGCGGCCGGGCCGACCGCCTCCAACAGCCCGCCGCGGACGATGTCACCGGATTCGCCGGCGAACGTCAGACGGAGCCGTCCACTCGTCACCAGACCAGCGTCGATGATCGTCACATGGCCGGCGATGATATCCGCGGACAGCATCGCGACGAGCTCGGCAGTCGACTCGGCGGGAGACGGGGCAAGGCTCTCGAGCAGCGCCTCGACGGGCAGTTCACGGTGCTTGCCGACGAGAAGAGGGCGACCGCTCCGCAGCAGGGCTCCGTATGGCTCTCCGCCGGGAGCGGTGCGTCCACGAGGTCCGACGGCCGCCTGCTCCGGAATCACGTGGGCCGTCCGCCACTCGGCGGGGTCCACTTTCGCGCCGGTCCATCCCGGATCGAACAGTCGAGCGTCGTGAAGCTCAGCGGGCTGTGACGCGAGCACGCCCTGCGGGCGGGCGGGGATCCAGGCTTCGCAGTCCTGCACCATCCAGGTCTCGTCGGTCGCGACGACGATCTCTCCGTCGATCTCGAGCTCAACGGCGAGTGCACCACCACCCATCGTGTGCGATGGGCGCGACGGCGCCCACCAAGGCACGGCAGCCCCGTAGAACCGGCCCATCACTGCGATGATGTTCCGCCCTGGCCGCAGGTGGCCCGCGACGTCCCACTCGTCGTAGGTCAGGGTGTCCGCATCATGCCTGCCCGGTCCGGAACCGACGCGCTGGCCATTGAGATGGGCGATGTAGCGGGAGTCGGCGGTGGCGGCGAGAAGTGCCGTCGCGGGCTGTTCGTCGAGGTCGAATTCGCGACGAAACAGTACGCGCTGATCGAACTGGGCGGGGTTGTGGGCGCCGACCGGATTCGACTCGCTGGGCGGAATGAGGCCGGACCGTTCGGACCAGATCCACGATGCCGTCCATCGGCGCGCGGGAGTGCGTCTGGGCCATGTGGCCGTCATCGTGTGTCCTCTCGATCGTCTGTCGCGGGCTGTTCGCGGGCGCGCTCGTCCAACGCGGCGCGCGTCTCTGTGGCGACACGCCGCGTGATGGGGTAGGCGAGGAATACGAGTCCTCCCACCAGCACGAGCCCTGCGGGAACTCCGCCCTGCGCGAGCGCGATGCCGGTGAGCGCGCTCGTGGTCTGCTCTGCGCCGGCGACGTATCCCGTGAGAGCGAGGACGTAGGCCACCAGCGCGCCTCCGATTCCCGCGCCGGCTTTAGACGCGAAGGACCCGATCGATGCAAGGGTCCCCTCCGTGCGGAAGCCGCCTCGAAGCTCAACGAAGTCCGTGAGCTCAGCGAGCATGGCGTAGTTCAGCGTGACGGCGCCGCCGAACCCGAGTCCGGCGAGCGCGAAGCACGCGAGGTAGGCGGTGCCGTGAAGCCCGGGGAGAGCCAGGATCGACCCGGTCCCGATCACCGCGACGACCAGACTCCACAGGTAGACCGGTTTGAATCCGATTCTCTGCCCGATGAGTGGCCCGCAGATACTGCCCACCATCATGGGGACGACCATGACGAGCGCTACGGCGCTGACCAACTCGATGCTTCCCACTTTGTAGGTGAAGAAGAACGGTATACCCGCCATCAGTGCCGCGTTGGCCGCGCTCGTCGCGAGCTTCGACACGAGCAGGATGGGCACGGCGCGGCTCGATAGGAACAGTCTCTTCACGTCGGAGAGGCGATAGGGAGCAGCAGTCGATGAAGCGACGCGCTCACGAACGAGGAACGCACCGGTCGCAGTCAGTGCGAACGAGACGACCGCGACGATCACGATGTATGTCTGCCAGCCCAGCTCACCTCCACCGAGCAGGGTAACGAGAGGAAGAGAGACCCCGATCACGACGAGCGAGCCGATCAGATAGGTGGTTCCCTTGATGGCTGCGAGCCGTCCACGCGATCGCGGAGAGGCGCTCATCGCCGGGAGCAGCGCATTCAGAGGGATGTCCATGAAGTCGAAGGCCAGCCCCCAGATCAGGTAGGTGATCCACGCCGCCACGAGTGAGGCACCGATGATCCCGGGTGCGAGGAACAGTGCGGTGAAGGCGAGAGCGCCGACACTGCCGCCGATGAGCAGGTAGGTGCGGAATCGGCCCCAGCCCGTGGGCGGGAGATGGTCGACGACGTAGCCCATGATCGGATCGGTGGCTCCGTCGACGAGCCGAGCGACGAGGAGCAGCGTTCCGACTGCTGCCGCGCTGATCCCCACATGGTCGGTGAGGTAGATCAGAAGGAACGAGCTGATCACGGCGCTCAGGATGATGTTGCCGAAGTTCGCCGCGAAGTATCCGATCTTTTCGAGCGGACGAACGTCGTCACCTCCGAGGACAGGGGGGACGGACAGTGCGGTCATCGTCGACCTTTCTGATGATGGATGGGGTCATAGATCATGCTCGGTCACATCCAAGCGCGGAGACAGTGGTGGGGACACGGAGTTCAGACCGGGTAATTTGTGACGCATGACAATTGAGCTGCGTATTGGTCACCGGCCTGTGCAGGACATCCTGCTGCGCGACCGCACGCTGGTCGACCGGATCATCGCCGCAGTCGCCGCAACCAATCCGGCTGGACACCGAGACGGGAACGCAGTGAAGACCGCGGACCTGCGCTGGGCGGTGGAGCTCAGTCTGCGTGCGGCCGCCGCGTCGATGACTGGCGATCCTCGCCGGGACGATGGCGAACACGACGAGCTGCTGCGAGCTTCCGCGGTTCGTCGCTTCGAGGAAGGCTCGTCATTCGCCTCTGTCGTGCTGGCGTATCACCGCGGTATCGCCGTCATCTGGAGTGAGTTGCGTGCCCTCGCTGCTCCCGATGAGTCGGCCACGGTGGCAGAATGCGCCCAGCGGCTGTTCGAATTGCTGGAGCGGATCACCGTCGCCCTCTCAGAGGACATCGAGCACACGTGGAGCATCTCCCACGCGGGCGAGCGAGATGCGCGGTTCTCGCTCTTTGCTGCTCTCACGCAGGGCGGTGACGCTGTCGGAGAGGCACATCGCTCGGGCCGTGTCCTCGCCCCGCATTATGGAGTGCTGGTCGTGCGGCTCGCGGCGGGCAGCGGCGATGCGCCGGGCGATGTTCTGGCGCGCCGAGCCACGCAGCGGCTGCGCTCTGTGATCGACTCCCTAGCCTCAGCCGAGGTCTTCGCGGTGCTCGGGGGAGCCGGAGGTACGGCTCTCGTGCCGCTACTCGACGGGGAAGACACCGCAGGCGCGCTGCGTGAAGCGCTGCGGGCAGAGTTCGGAGATCACCTTGTCGCGGGGTGGGTCCAGTCACCGGTGGACGGGATTCCCGAGGCCGTCGGCATTGCCGAAGAACTCGTGGACCTCGCTCACGCCGTGGACGCTCCACGCGGGCTGAACACACTGGAGGACATGCTCCTGGAGTATCAGAGCGCTCGACCGGGGCTGGGCAGGGCCATGCTGGCTCGCCGACTCGATGGTGTCAGCGATGATCTGCTCGCTACCGTCGATACCTATCTCGCGGCCGGTGGGGACCGGCGAGCGACGGCGAGGCTTCTGCAGGTTCACCCGAACACTGTGGACTATCGCCTCGGTCGGGTGTCTGATCTATGCGGCATGGATGCGACCACGCCCAATGGCGCCGCTCAGCTACGCGCATCTCGCGTCGCTGGCAGGCTCTGCACCCCGTTTCGGGCACCAGCCGGGGGATGAGGGGGCGGATGCCCTCGACCACCGGTAGAATTGGCACTCCGAGTATTCGAGTGCCAAGCGGGAGGAGGAATCATGGTCAGTGAACGCGGACTCCAGGTGCTTCGCGCCATCGTGCAGGACTACGTCGAGACGCATGAGCCCGTCGGCAGCAAGTCGATCGTCGATCGCTATTCGTTCGGTGTCTCCGCAGCGACGATCCGCAACGACATGGCACTCCTCGAAGACGAGGAACTCATCGCCGCGCCGCACACATCATCGGGTCGGGTTCCCACGGACAAGGGGTACCGCGTCTTCGTCAATCACCTCGCGCAGCTGCGTCCTCTCTCCTCTGCCCAGCGCACCGCGATCGAGACGTTCCTGACGGATCCGGCCGACCTCGATGACGTCATGGCGCGCACCGTTCGGGTGCTCACGCAGCTGACCGGTCAGGTCGCGCTCGCGCAGTACCCGTCGTTCGCCCGCGCTCATCTGACCCACATCGAGCTCGTCGCCCTTGCGCCCAACCGTCTTCTCGTGGTGCTCGTGACCGATGCCGGCGGCGTCTCGCAGCGCATCGCTCCGCTTCCCATGGATCTCGACGAGGCGGACGTCGCGGTCCTGCGCGCCCGGCTCTCCTCGCTCATCACGGGACGTGCGGTGAGCGACGCCGCCGATCGCATCCAGACTCTCGTCACGGCTCCCGACACGGCACGCACGGATGTCGCGCTGCGAGCGCTCGGCGGCGTGATCTCAGAGGAGCTGAACGAGTTCCGTCAGGAGCGGCTCGTGATGGCCGGCGCGGCCACTCTGGCACGCCGTGAGCAGGACTTCCGAGGCAGCATCCATCCCCTCCTCGAGGCGATCGAGGAGCAAGTGACGCTGCTCCGACTCATGAGCGAGATGGTCACCGACGAGCAGGGACTCGCGGCGAGCATCGGGACCGAGAACGAGCCCTTCGGCCTTCCGGAGGCCTCGATCGTGGCCAGCAACTACATCGCTCCCGGCGGCATGGCCCGCGTGGGCGTGATGGGACCGACCCGTATGGACTACCCGAGCAACCTCGCCGCAGCGCGAGCCGTGGCGAGCTTCCTCTCCCGGCTGCTCGACGAAGACGAGGCGAGCCGCTGACCGCGGCCGTCGACAACACGCACACGCACGCAGAAAGGTGATTGTGGCGGACCACTATGAAGTCCTCGGAGTGTCACGAGACGCATCCGTCGACGAGATCAAGAAGGCCTACCGACGACTGGCGCGGCAGCTCCACCCGGATGTGAATCCGGGTGAGGACGCGGCCGAGAAGTTCAAGTCGGTCACGCACGCGTACGACGTCCTGAGCGACGAGGAATCGCGTCGCCGCTACGACATGGGCGGGGATGAGGGCGCGAACTTCGGTGGGTTCGGAGGCTTCGGCGACATCTTCGAGACGTTCTTCGGCGCACAGGGCGGCCGTGGCGCACGACCGCGATCCCGTCGCGAGCGCGGTCAGGACGCCCTCGTGCGCGTCAACCTGGAGCTCGGTGACGTCGTGTTCGGCGCGCACCGCGACATCGAGGTGGACACCGCGGTGCTGTGCGAGACCTGTCAGGGCTCGTGCTGCCAGGAGGGGACCAGCCCGGTCACCTGCGACATCTGCGGAGGATCCGGACACGTGCAGCGCCAGGTGCGCAGCCTCCTCGGCAACGTCGTCACCTCTCAGCCGTGCGGGTCGTGCGAAGGCTACGGCACGACCATCCCGTACCCGTGCCAGACCTGCGCCGGCCAGGGGCGCGTGCGCTCCCGCCGCACGGTCTCGCTCGACATCCCGGCCGGCGTCGAGACCGGTCTGCGCCTGCAGCTGCCGGGCTCGGGCGAGGTCGGCCGCGCCGGCGGCCCGAACGGCGACCTCTACGTCGAGGTGACCGTCGCTCCGCACGCATCCTTCAGCCGTGACGGGGACGACCTGCTCGCGACCCTCGAAGTCTCCATGACGGACGCCATCCTCGGAACCGAGACATCCATCGACGGCCTCGACGGCGCCGTGGACCTCGAGGTGCGACCGGGAGTCCAGTCCGGGGATGTGCTCACGATCAAGGGGCGGGGCATCACCCCCTTGCGGGGTACGCAGCGCGGAGATCTGCGTGTCGGTGTGCAGGTCGTGACCCCGACCCGACTGGATTCGGCTCAGCGTGCGCTCATCGAGGACTTCGCGAAGAAGACCAAGGCTCCCGCGCCCCAGCTGGCACAGTTCCAGCAGGGCCTGTTCTCGAAGCTGCGCGACCGCTTCCGCACGCACTGAGCGTCGCGACCATGGCCCTCCACTTCCTGGTCGAGTCCGCCTCGGACACCCGCGTGGGCGACACCGTCGCTCTCACGGGTGCCGAGGCGAAGCACGCCGCCGTCGTCCGGCGGATCCGCGTCGGAGAGACCGTCACCGTGGGTGACGGTCGCGGCGTCTGGCTCTCCGGAACCGTGGCGGAGGCCTCGTCGTCACGGGTCGACATCGTGATCGCCGCCCGTGATGTGGAGCCTGCTCCGGAACGGCGACTGGTGCTCGTGCAGGCTCTCGCGAAAGGCGACCGCGACGAGCTCGCCGTCCAGGCATCCTGCGAGCTCGGCATCGACGAGATCGTGCCGTGGCAAGCCGCGCGCAGCGTCTCCCGCTGGGAAGGACCCAAGGCGGCGAAGGGGCGCGAGCGATGGGCGACGATCGTGCGAGAGGCCGCGAAGCAGGCTCACCGTCGGTGGGTTCCCGAGGTCGCTCCCGTGATCTCCACGCGGCAGCTGATCGAAGACTTCTCGTCGCGACGGATTCTCGTGCTCGATCCGGGAGCCGCTGTGCGGCTCAGCACGATCGAGGACGACGGACGCGATCTCGTTCTCGTTGTCGGGCCCGAGGGTGGCATCTCCGAGGACGAGCTGGATCGCCTGCGCGCGGCGGGGGCGGAGCCGGTGCGTCTCGGCGACACCGTGCTGCGTACCTCCACCGCAGGCCCCGCAGCGATCGCCGTGTTGTCGTCACGGCTCGGACGCTGGTGAGGTCGATCGCGCGACGGCGTGAGCCCGCTCCGTCCGCGGCCCACCCCGCTGGATAGACTGGAACACATGACTGAACCCTCGATCTTCACGCGCATCCTGAACGGCGATGTGCCGGGGGAGATCCTCGCCGAGACGGACCGACTGTTCGCGCTGCGCGACATCGCTCCGCAGGCCCCCGTGCACCTCCTCGTGATCCCCAAGACGGCCGACTACCGCGATGTCCGTGAACTCGCTGCGGGCGACCCCGAGCTGCTCGCCGATCTCGTCGCCTTCGCCGGTCTCCTCGCCGCGCAGCACTCCGACGGCGATTTCCGTCTCGTGTTCAACACGGGCGCGAACGCCGGTCAGACCGTTCCTCACGTCCACGGCCATGTGCTCGCAGGCGGGCTGACGGAGGCGAGCGTCGGTGGCTGATTCCCCGGAGAACGAGACGGTCGAGCGGATCTACGCCGACGGCGTCGCCCTGGTGCAGTTGCTCGGCCCTCAGGACAGGCTGCTGCGCATGCTCGAGAAGGAACATCGTGATGTGCGCGTGCACGTGCGCGGCAACGAGATCACCCTCACCGGTGAGGCCGCGCCCGTGGCCGCGGCCAAGAGCCTCGTCGACGAGCTGCTCGCGATGACCCGCGCCGGCCATGACCTCGCCCCCAGCGATGTCGAGAGCTCCGCCCGGATGCTCCGCCAGGAGGGCGGCCCACGACCGAGCGAGGTGCTCGGGGAGGCGATCCTCTCCACGCGCGGGCGCGTCATCCGCCCGAAGACACTCGGACAGAAGGAGTACGTCGACGCGATCGAGGAGAACACGATCGTGTTCGGGATCGGTCCTGCGGGAACGGGCAAGACCTACCTGGCGATGGCCAAGGCGGTCCAGGCGCTTCAGCGCAAAGAGGTCACGCGCATCATCCTCACCCGGCCCGCGGTGGAGGCGGGGGAGCGTCTCGGATTCCTCCCCGGCACGCTCACGGACAAGATCGATCCGTACCTCCGACCGCTCTACGACGCGCTGAACGAGATGATGGATCCCGACATCGTGCCCCGCCTGATGGCGACGGGCACGATCGAGGTCGCCCCTCTCGCCTATATGCGTGGGCGCACACTGAACGATTCGTTCGTCGTGCTCGACGAAGCGCAGAACACCACACCCGAGCAGATGAAGATGTTCCTCACCCGCCTGGGCTTCGGAACACGGATGGTGGTCACGGGCGACATCACGCAGGTCGATCTCCCGCAGGGCGCGTCCGGCCTGCGACTGGTGACCCGCGTGCTCGACGGGATCGAGGACATTTATTTCTCCCGTCTCACCAGTGCGGACGTGGTGCGCCACTCCCTCGTGGGGCGCATCGTCGACGCATACAGCGAGTACGACGAGCAGCGCACGTCGCAGCGCGTCGAGCGCGAGCAGGCCGCGCAGTTCGCCAACCGTGCCGAGCGTCGCTCGTCTCAGCGCCCGGGCCCCCGGGACCGCATGCCCAAGCGAGGAATCTCATGATCGAGATCAACAACGAATCCGCCGTCACCATCGACGAGACCGTCCTGCAGAGGCTGACGGACTTCAACCTCGCGCAGCTGCATGTGAGCCCCGACGCCGAGGTCGCTATCGTCCTCGTGGACGAGGGCGCCATGGAAGCACTGCACGTGCAGTGGATGGACGAGCCGGGGCCGACCGACGTTCTGAGCTTCCCGATGGATGAGCTCCGCCCCGGCACCGAGGACCGGCCCACAGCGCCCGGGCTGCTGGGCGACATCGTCCTGTGCCCGCAGGTGGCGGAGACACAGGCCCAGGCCGCGGGGCACGAGCTGATGGACGAACTCATCCTGCTCACCACGCACGGGCTCCTGCACCTGCTCGGGTTCGATCACGCGGAGCCCGCGGACGAGCGTGAGATGTTCGGGCTGCAGCGCGACCTCATCCAGGGGTTCGCCCGCGCTGAGCGCAGCCGATGATCACTGCCCTCCTCCTCATCGCCGCCGTCTTCCTGGTGGCCTTCGCTGGCCTCATGGCAGCGATCGATGCCGCGTTCGGGGTCACATCGCGTCACGACATCACCGAGATGGCGCTCGAGGGCCGGAAGGCCAAGGCTCTCTCTCGGATCGCCACCGATCTCGATGCCCATGTGAATGCGATCTCCTTCATCCGTGTCCTCGCGGAGACGACCGCGGCCGTGCTCGTCACCGTCGCTTTCACCACCATCTTCGAGAGCATCTGGTGGGGGATGCTCGCGGCCGCCGTCCTCATGACCGGCATCACGTTCGTGCTCGTCGGGGCGAGCCCCCGCTCCTTCGGTCGTCAGCACGCCGATGTCATGATCCGCGGGTGCGCGTCGATCATCCGCAGCCTCCGCGTCATCCTTGGGCCGCTCGCACAGGGGCTGGTCGTTCTCGGCAACCGTGTGACCCCGGGAACGGGCCGCAGCTCGTTCACCTCCGAGGAACAGCTGCTCAGCATGGTGGATGAGGCGGCGTCCAACGACCTCATCGAGGCCGACGATCGCGATCTCATCCACTCCGTGTTCGATTTCACGGATCGGTTCGTCCGCGCGGTCATGGTGCCGCGTACCGAGATGGTGACGGTCGACGCCGAGACGACCACGAGCGACGCCATGGCCCTCTTCCTGCACCGCGGTGTGTCCCGTATGCCTGTGGTCGACGACGAGGCGGACGATGTGGTCGGCGTCCTCTACCTCAAGGACCTCGTGCAGTTCGCCTATCGCGACGAGACCGCGTGGCGCGGGGCATCGATCCGACCGATCGCGCGCCCGGCCACCTTCGTCCCCGAGTCCATGCGCGCGGAGACGCTGTTGCAACAGATGAAGCGGGACGCCGTGCACGTGTGTCTCGTGATCGACGAGCACGGCGGCATCTCCGGGCTCGTCACGCTCGAGGACCTCATCGAGGAGCTCGTCGGTGAGATCGCGGACGAGTACGACCAGGTCGCCACCGAGGTCGTCGATCTCGGCCAGGGACGCTACCGTGTGAGCGCACGACTGTCGCTCGACGACGTCGGCGATCTCTTCGGGATCGAGCTCGAGGACGAGGACGTCGATTCCATCGGCGGCCTGCTCGGCAAGGCGCTCGGACAGGTTCCGCAGCCGGGAGCGACGACGACCATCGATGGGCTCGCGCTCACCGGCGGCGCGTCTCGCGGACGGGGTCGTGGCATCGCGACCGTCTTCGTCGAGCGAGCACCGGACATGACAGAGGGAGACGACAATGAGTGAGTCGACACGCAGTGGGTTCGCCACCTTCGTCGGTCGCCCGAATGTGGGCAAGTCCACGCTGACGAATGCGTTGGTGGGGGAGAAGATCGCCATCACGAGCGAGAAGCCCCAGACGACCAGACGAGCGATCCGCGGCATCCTCAACCGCCCGGAGGGTCAGCTGGTGATCGTGGACACGCCGGGCATCCACAAACCGCGAACGCTGCTCGGAGAGCGCTTGAACGACCTCGTCGAACAGGTGCTCGGCGACGTCGACGTCATCGGTTTCTGCGTACCCGCGACAGAGAAGGTGGGCCCGGGCGATCGTCGCATCGCAGCGTCTCTCGACGGCTACCCGCGTGCGAAGAAGATCGCGATCGTGACCAAGACGGACGCCGCGTCCCACGACGAGATCATGGAACGGCTCCTCGAGGTCGACGCCCTGCGCGAGGACTGGTCAGCGGTGATCCCACTGTCCGCTCTGACCAACGAACAGCTCGACGTGCTGACCGCTGAGGTGCTCGGCCTGATGCCGACGGGGCCCGCGCTGTATCCCGAGGGGCTCACCACGGACGAGTCCACCGACGACCGCATCGCCGAGATGATCCGAGAGGCCGCGCTGGACGGAGTGCGCGATGAGTTGCCGCACTCGATCGCCGTCGTCATCGACGACATCGCGCCGCGCGAGAACAGCGACCTCACGGATGTGCACGCGAGCATCGTCGTAGAGCGGGACAGCCAGAAGGCGATCATCATCGGTCATCGTGGCTCCCGCCTCGCCGATGTCGGACGACGCGCACGCGTGGGCATCGAGGAACTCCTGGGCACGCGCGTGTATCTCGGGTTGCACGTCAAGGTGGCCAAGGAATGGCAGCGTGATCCGAAGCAGCTCGGTCGTCTGGGATTCTGAGCCCTGAGCTACATCGGCTGTAGAGCGGAACGGATGAGGACGAGCTCATCGCCGAAGTCGTCGTCCGCCGCACGCTGGAGGGTCCCGTCGTCCCAGACGACGTCGACCCACAGATAGCCGTCCTCGGGATACATGCCGAGCACGCCGTCGATCTCGCGGGAGGCGATGTCGTCCTGGATCTCCTGGAGTTCTGAGTCGGACGTGTCGCCGCTCGTACCCCCGGTCGGGTCCTCCCCGGCGATCGGGGAGTACAGCGCCAACGGGATCGGGTCTCCGTCGGACACGAATCGCTCTCCGTCGTACGTGCCGCTGACCGCATAGGCGCCCCACCGCGTGGTGTCACTCGTCTCGTAGCCGTCGAGGCCTTCCCACGTCCATTCGTCGAGGGGGATCCCCGCGCACTGCGGCGGATACGATTCCGCGATCGGGCCGAGACAGAGGTGCACGTCCCCGTCGCGGTCGAGGACCGTTCCCTGACCGACGACGGCGCCCTCGGGGGGAGCCGGCGCGAGGGAGCCGAGACTCTGACCGACCGGGGCATCGGAGCTGGCCGGTGGGGGAGACCCGATGCTCGATCCGCATCCGACGAGACCGGTGGTGAGCAGCACGAGCGCGCCCGCTGCGACGGGCAGCGCGACCGCGCGGAGGTGAGAAGTACACATACCCTCCAGTGTCCTCGCGGTGGGGATCGTCTCATCCAGGACACGGCGGGGTGACTTCTCCTGCTACGATTTCGACATGCCTTTCGGCGGTCTGCTTCTCCTTAGCTGCCGCGACGAGTCCTGACAGTAGGGCCTTCCTCGTCGCGGCGCTTGTGTTGGCCCGTTTTTCCAGACGAAGAGAAGAAGCACATCATGCAGAAGTTCCAGCGCCCGTCAGCGATGCCGATCCACAAGTACCGGCCTTTCCACGAGCAGATCGCCGTCCACCTCCCTGACCGCACCTGGCCGGACGCGCGAATCACCGAGGCCCCGCGCTGGTGCGCGGTGGATCTGCGAGACGGCAACCAGGCACTGATCGACCCGATGTCCCCCGAGCGCAAGCGAGTGATGTTCGACCTCCTCGTTCGCATGGGATACAAGGAGATCGAGGTCGGATTCCCCTCCGCGAGTCAGACCGATTTCGACTTCGTGCGTCAGCTGATCGAGGAGAACCTCATCCCCGACGACGTGACGATCCAGGTGCTGACGCAGGCGCGCGAGCACCTCATCGAGCGCACGTACGAGTCGATCGCCGGGGCCAAACAGGCGATCGTCCACCTGTACAACTCCACGAGCACTCTGCAGCGTGAGGTCGTGTTCCGCACCGACAAGCAGGGCATCATCGACATCGCGCTCGAGGGCGCGCGCCTGTGCCGTCAGTTCGAGAAGCGCATCCCCGAGACGCAGGTCTTCTACGAGTACTCCCCGGAGAGCTACACCGGCACCGAGCTGGAGTTCGCCGTCGACATCTGCAATCAGGTGATCGAGGTGTTCGAGCCCAGCCCCGAGCGCAAGGTCATCATCAACCTGCCCGCGACGGTCGAGATGGCCACCCCCAACGTCTACGCCGACTCGATCGAATGGATGAGCCGTCACCTCGCGCATCGTGAGAACGTCATCCTGTCGTTGCACCCCCACAACGACCGAGGAACGGCCATCGCGGCCGCCGAACTCGGCTACATGGCGGGTGCCGACCGCATCGAGGGATGCCTGTTCGGCAACGGCGAGCGCACCGGCAACGTCGACCTGGTGGCGCTGGGGATCAACCTGTTCACGCAGGGCGTGGACCCGGAGATCGACTTCAGCGACATCGATCAGGTCAAGAGGACGGTCGAGTACTGCAACCAGCTCCCTGTCCCCGAGCGGAGCCCCTGGGCCGGGGACCTCGTGTTCACCGCCTTCAGCGGTTCCCACCAGGACGCCATCAAGAAGGGCTTCGAGGCGATGGAGCGTCGCGCCGCGGACACCGGGGTGACGGTCGACGAGATCGAGTGGGCCGTGCCCTACCTGCCCATCGACCCGAAGGACCTCGGGCGCTCGTACGAGGCGGTCATCCGTGTCAATTCGCAGTCGGGCAAGGGCGGTGTCGCGTACCTGCTCAAGGCGGACCACGCGATCGACCTGCCCCGGAAACTGCAGATCGAGTTCTCCGGCGTGGTGCAGGCGAAGACGGACGCCGAGGGCGGGGAGATGACCAGCGACGCCATCTGGTCCATCTTCACCGACGAGTACCTGCCCGCTGAGGTGTCGGAAGACCGTTGGGGTCGTTTCGAGTTGCTCGCGACGCAGACGAGGAGCGACATGTCGGGCGAGGTCGTGCTCGATGTCGTCCTGCGGGACGGCGACGAGCAGCACGCGGTGTCCGGTCAGGGCAATGGCCCCGTCGCCGCGTTCGTCGAGGTACTGCGTGAGCAGGGTTTCGAGATCACCGTCTACGACTACGTCGAGCACGCGCTCAGCTCCGGTGGCGACGCGCAGGCCGCGGCGTACGTCGAGTTGCAGGTCGGCGACCAGCGTCTGTGGGGCGTCGGCATCGACGGTGACATCTCGACCGCGTCTCTCAAGGCGATCGTGTCCGGCGTCAACCGCTCCATCCGCACGCGCGCTCAGGAGCTCGCGGCCGTCTGACCGACTTCCTCTCCGTCGCTCGGCGAGCGGCGGAGAGGGGTCACGGCCGGACGGTCGGGATCGTCCCCGTCTCGGCGGCGACCTTGCGCCGGTAGAGTCGGCGCTGCTCGGGAAGCGACAGATCGAACACGACCGCGAGGACTCGGATCACCGCGGTGACCGCGATGCCGACCACACCGGCGACGACGAGGTCGACGTCGAACGCGTGCAGGACCACGATCACGGTGCAGCCGAGACCGGCAGCGACCGCGTACAGCGAGCCCACGTGCATGATCGCGACGGGGAGTCCCATGATGACGTCGCGGAGGACGCTGCCGCCGACCGCGGCGCAGACCCCGATGAACACGGCCGGCACCGGAGGGACTCCGATGCCGAGAGCCTTGCTGGTTCCGAACGCCCCGAACATGCCGATCACCACGGCGTCCAGGCCCACGATGATCCCGTTCGCGCGCGTGAGGAGACCGGCGATCAGCATGCCGATGATCGCCGCTCCCGCGGCGGTCACGAGATACCAGTTGTTCTGGAGCGTCGCGGGCGGCTGGCCGAGGAGCAGGTCGCGGATGAGGCCGCCTCCCATCCCGATCAGAATGCCGATGATCATGACACCGAGCAGATCGAGACGTCGCTGGCCCTGGAATCCGGAGGCGAAGAGCGCACCCTGGATGCCGCCGAGCCCGACGCCGAGCAGATCCGCCCAGAGCGGAATGGAGAAGAGCGGTTCGGTCACCCGTCCATTCTCCCGTGAGCGGAGGATAATCGAACAGTGCCCACCTATCGAGACGAAGCGGTGATCCTCCGCACCCACAAACTGGGTGAGGCTGACCGCATCGTCACGATGCTCTCCCGGCGTCACGGCAAGATCCGTGCGGTCGCCAAGGGGGTGCGGCGTACGTCGTCGAAGTTCGGCTCCCGGCTCGAGCCGTTCATGGTCGCCGATGTTCAGCTCTATCAGGGGCGTTCACTCGACATCGTCCAACAGGCCGAGTCACTCGGGTCCTACGGGGCGACGATCGCTGCTCACTATGATCGATTCACATCGGCCAGCGTCATGGTGGAGACCGCCGACCGGCTCAACGACTCCGAGGCGACGTCTGACCAGTATCTTCTCCTCGTCGGCGGACTTCGGGCGCTCTCGCGCGGGGAACACGCGCCGCGCAGCATCCTGGACTCCTATCTGCTTCGCGTCATGGCGCTGTCCGGGTGGGCGCCGTCGCTCGCGGACTGCGCCCGCTGCAGTGCCCCCGGTCCGCACTCCTCCTTCGTCGGGCAGTTGGGCGGCATCGTCTGCGTGAACTGCGCACCGGCGGGGAGCCCCCGGATCGCCGCGGCAACTCTGGGCCTGCTGCGATCGCTGCTGTCCGGAGACTGGGAGGCCGTCGATGCGGCGAGCCCCGGAGACACCGCATCCGCGTCGGGACTGGTCGGTGCGTATGCCCAGTGGCACCTCGAGCGCGGCATCCGCTCGCTCGCACATGTGGAGGGGATTCGGTGAGCCCGAAGCCGTACACGCACCGGGACGCGGTCGCATATCGACCGCTCGACTGGACGGGGCTCTACCCACCGGAGTTCCGGTCGGTCCCCGAGCACATCGCGATCGTGATGGACGGCAACGGCCGATGGGCGAATCGCCGCGGCCTCAGCCGGGTGGAGGGCCACAAGGCGGGGGAAGAGGTTCTTCTGGACGTCGTCGCCGGGGCGATCCAAGCGGGCGTCAAGCACGTCTCCGTCTACGCGTTCTCGACCGAGAACTGGGCTCGCTCTCCTGACGAGGTGCGTTTCCTCATGGGCTACAACCGCGATGTGCTCCATCGCCGGCGTGATCAGCTGAACGAGTGGGGCGTGCGCGTGCGGTGGGCGGGGCGCAAGCCGCGGCTCTGGGGTTCGGTCATCAAGGAACTCCAGTACGCCGAGGAACTCACGAAGGGCAACGACACCCTCACCCTGACGATGTGCGTGAACTACGGCGGACGGGTCGAGCTGGTGGATGCGATGCGCTCCCTCGCCACCGATGTCGCCGCCGGTCGGATGAAGCCGTCCGCGATCACCGAGAAGATGATCCGACGGCACCTGTACGTCCCCGACATGCCGGACGTGGATCTGTTCGTGCGCAGCTCGGGGGAGCAGCGCACATCGAACTTCCTGCTCTGGCAGTCCGCGTACGCGGAGATGGTGTTCCTGGATACCCTCTGGCCGGACTTCTCGCGGGCGGAGCTCTGGCGAGCCATCGAGATCTATCTGTCGCGCGATCGCCGTTTCGGCGGTGCGGTGGACTCGCCGGACGACGCCTGACTCAGCGGCTCTGTGCGGCCAGCCAGTGTGCCGCCTCTCGGGGGTGGCGTAGCCTGACGATCGTCAGGTGCGGGAAGTCCTCGACGACCTGCGGCATCCGTTCGTCCCACTTGTGGAGGGTCTTCGTCTGCCAGCGGAGAATGTTCTCCTCCGGGTCCTGGGACATCATGCGCCAGAGCGGCTTCTCGACGTTGTCGTTCCACATCTTCGTGCGCAGGACGCTTCTGCTGAGAGTGCGCCGGAGCAGCCGGGTCCGCACCACGCGGTACGGGTAGTCGAGCCACAGCGCGAGTTCTGCTCGCGGGGCGAGGATCTCATCAGTGCCCTTGCTCGTGTACTGCCACTCGGTGACCCACCGGTCTTCGCGGACGAACGCACGCACGTCGTCGATGAACTCGGAGCGCGGGATCCAGTCGGGGCCGTGGAAGAGCCCGTCGATCTCGACGTGTCGCAGGTCCCAGAGCGCCGCGATCCGGCGTGAGAGCGTCGTCTTCCCCGATCCGGTGACTCCGGCGACGAGCACGCGACGGGGCGTGAGGGGCAGCGGATCGTCGAACGCGAGCATCAGAGGATGCTATCAACGGAATATGTCGCACGGCAGCCGGGTTGGATCCCGGTGTGAGCGAATCCATTTCCATCGATATCTGGTCCGACATCGCGTGCCCGTGGTGCTACATCGGCAAGCGCAATCTCGAGAAGGGGTTGGCAGCGGTGTCCGCAGACGACGACGCACCGCAAGTGTCGGTGACGTTCCACTCGTTCGAACTGTCACCCGACACGCCCGTCGACTTCGACGGTGACGAGGTGGACTTCCTCTCCGGGCACAAGGGCATGCCCCGCGAGCAGGTCGAGCAGATGCTCCAGCAGGTGACGGGGGTGGCCAAGGATGCGGGACTGGACTACCGTTTCGACATCCTCCAGCACACCAACACCGTGAAGGCGCACGAGCTCTTGCACCTCGCGAAAGCCAAGGGCGTGCAACATGAGGCCGAGGAACGACTCATGTCCGCCTACTTCACCGAGGGTAAGCATGTCGGTCGGATCGACGATCTCGTCGAGCTCGCGAGCGAGGTGGGCATCGACCCCGAGGAGGCGCGTGCGGCGCTGGAATCCGAGCAGTATCTCCCCGCGGTCCGCCAGGACCAGGCGCAGGCCCGCGCGTATGGCATCCAGGGCGTCCCCTTCTTCGTCATCGACGGTCAGTACGGCATCAGCGGTGCCCAGCCGCCCGCCGCCTTCGAGGACGTCATCCGCGATCTCTGGTCTCAGCGCGGCCAGGAGGGCGCTGAGCAGGAGTAGCGCTGACACCCGCTGTGCCGACGTCCTCAATACGGACGGCCCGATCCGTGCTGTGCTGTGCTGTGCTGATCAGACGAACATGACGCGCAGCGGCGGTGTATCCGAGTAGGTGCGCCCGAGTGGGCTGGTCCACGTGATGACTCCGCCCGTCGACTGCTCTGCTTTCCATCGGTCGTCATCGGTGAGATCGGGATGTTTCAGCGGATGATGGCTTGCGCAGAACAGCGCGAGATTCGTGATCTCCGTGGAACCACCGCGGGCGAAGTCCTGATTGTGGTCGATCTGGCAGCGGTGCGCCGGGGCGCGGCATCCGGGGAAGCGGCAGCGCTGATCGCGGGCGCGGAGGAATCGCTTCATCGACGCGGTCGGCACGTAGTTGTCGGTCGCGACGGCCATCCCGGCCGGATCGAGGAACAGGCGATCCCACGACGGGGCATGCCCCGCGAGCAGACGGGCCGTCTCGGCGAGGAGGGGTCCGCGCCCCTCGAGTTCTGCGGGATGGTCGTCTTCTCCGGCGAGCGTCGCGGCGGAGACGGTCACGTGGATCGTCGCTCGAATCGCCTCCTCGGAAGACTCGGTGATCGTCGTCGGGTCGGCGGCGAGGAGAAGGTCGGCCAGGACATCCGCGCGTACCTGGTCGATGGTCCGCGTGTCGGTGTCAGTGTCGGTATCGGTGGGTGAGTGGGTGCCGGTGGGGGAGCCGTTGCTGGTGTCGGCTGGCGCGTCGGCGGGCGTGTCAATGCCCGCCTCGGTGGGTGAGCCGATGCCGGTTCCCGTGTCGGAACTGGGTGCGGCACCCGCGCGTGCACGACGATCCGCCGTCACTTTCCTGGCGAGGCTCGTCAGCCGGTCGTGGATGGCGTGGGCCAGGACTTCCGGGAGTATGGCTGTCAGCACGGCCATTCCGTCGCCATCCGACACGACCGTGACGGAGCGGTCGTGTCGAGCCTGACGATGACGCTCTGTGAGCGATAGCGGGCACAGGGATGCAGCGACGGACCGCGCGTGCACGCGCGTCCGTGCTGCGGTGTCGGCGGACGCGAAGGGCACCACCTGCTGTTCGTAGGCCGCCCTGATCTCGTCGGCATCGGGCTGACCCGAGACGGACGGCGCCTCACCGATGATCACCGAGGCGTGCCGCGCACTCAGGCTTCCGTCGGCGAGAGCGCGATGGGTTTCGGGATACAGGCGCACCAGGGTCCAGGCCTCGGTCATGCGCGCCTCGACCGTGCGCTGCGGGAGGTGCCCCGCCGCGGCGTACTCGGCGAGCATCGAGCGGAACGGCATGTCCGCGGCCTGCCCGGCGGAGCGGGCGTCGCCGATCATGAGATCGAGTCGCTCTGCCAGCAGCGCGGCCCGACGCGCCTCGAGGCGAGCGATCTCGGCGGACACGGCGACCCACTCGTCGAGCAACTCCGCGCGACGCTCGAGGTGAGCATCCACGATGTCGCGAGTGAGAATGGCCATGCCCTCAGTTTAGAACAAATATTCGAATGCGAAGAGAGTCCTGCCCGCTATATGCAGGAGTATCAGCGGGGGAGCGCCTGCTCGATCGCCTCGACGATCTCGGGAGAATCCGGCTTCTGCTTCGGTCGGAACCTGCGCACCTCGCCATCGGGGAGGATGAGGAACTTCTCGAAGTTCCACTCCACGCGACCCGACTTGCCGTGGTCGTCAGTGCTCTGCTTCAGGGCCTTGTAGAGGTCGTCGGCGTTACGCCCGTTGACCTTCACCTTGTCGTTCACCGGGAAGCTCACACCGTACGTGGTCGAGCAGAACTCGAGGATCTTCTCCACCGATCCCGGCTCCTGACCCATGAACTGGTTGCACGGGAAGCCGACGACGCTGAAGCCGCGCTCACCGTAGGCGCGCTGCAGAGCCTCTAGCTGTTCGTACTGCGGGGTGAGTCCGCACTTGGACGCCACGTTCACCACGAGGAGCACATCGGCGTCGTAGTCGTCCAGCGTCTTCACCTCTCCCTGCGCATCGGTGAAGGGGATCTGTCGCAGTGAGGTGTCGGCCATGTCCACAGCCTATTCGGGATGCGGACAGGTGGCCCTGGTTCTGGGAGAATGGTAAGGATGACTCTCGCCACTGCACCCGCGCGCGCTCTGCGCATCGGCCCGATCGCCCTCGACGTGCCGGTGGTCCTCGCACCCATGGCCGGTATCACCAACACGGCCTTCCGACGTCTGTGTCGTGAGTACGGTGCGGGCCTCTACGTCAGTGAGATGATCACATCGCGCGCGCTCGTCGAGCGCAACGACACCACGATGCGACTGATCCGCCACCACGAGAGCGAGACGCCGCGCTCGATCCAGCTCTACGGCGTGGATCCGGACACGATCGCCGAGGCGGTGCGGATCATCGTCGCCGAGGATCACGCCGACCACATCGATCTCAACTTCGGATGCCCGGTTCCCAAGGTCACACGCAAGGGCGGTGGGGCCGCGCTGCCGTGGAAGACGTCTCTGTTCGCCGCGATCGTCGATAAAGCGGTCAAGGCAGCGGGCGACGTGCCACTCACGGTCAAGATGCGCAAGGGCATCGATCCAGACCATCTCACCTTCCTCGACGCGGGTCGCGCCGCCGAGGACGCCGGAGCCGCCGCGGTCGCGCTGCACGCCCGCACAGCCAGCGAGTTCTACTCCGGACACGCGGACTGGAACGCCATCGGTGAGCTCAAGCAGGCGGTCACCAGCATCCCCGTCCTCGGCAACGGAGACATCTGGGCGGCGGACGACGCGATCCGGATGATGACCGAGACGGACTGCGATGGTGTCGTCGTCGGTCGAGGGTGCCTCGGGCGGCCGTGGCTCTTCGGCGAGTTGGCCCGCGCGTTCGGGGCAGAGGCGCCCGAGGTCGACGCGACGCTCGGTTTCGTCGCCGACGCTTTCCGGCGGCACGCGGAACTCCTCGTCGACTTCTTCGAGGACGAGGACCACGGATGCCGCGACATCCGCAAGCACGTCGCCTGGTACTTCAAGGGCTACCCGGTCGGCGGTGAGATCCGCACCGGTCTCGCGAAGGCGGAGAGCCTCGCGCACATCGACGACCTGCTCGGACAGCTCGACCACTCCGCTCCCTACCCCGGGGCGGACGCAGAGGGACAGCGCGGACGCGCAGGTCGACCGAAGCGTCCGGCCCTCCCCGAACGCTGGCTCGAGTCCCGAGACGTCGCCGACGAGACATCGGTCATGCTGCGCGGAGCGGAGATCGAGAACAGTGGTGGCTGAGGGCGGCGCGCCCCGCGTCGCCGGGTACGACGCCCACGACACCGAGCGCTTCTTCGCAGAGACCCATCGCTCCGAGCGCGATGACTTCTCCCGCGACCGCGCCCGCGTGCTGCACTCCGCCGCTCTGCGGCGGCTCGCGGCCAAGACGCAGGTCCTCAGCCCGGCCAGCACGGCCGACTTCGCCCGCAACCGACTCACGCACTCTCTGGAGGTCGCGCAGGTCGGTCGCGAGCTCGCGGTCGCGCTCGGAGTCTCGGCCGACGTGGTGGACACCGCATGCCTCAGCCATGACCTCGGACATCCGCCGTTCGGACACAACGGTGAGCGTGCGCTGAACGAGTGGTCGGAGGACATCGGCGGGTTCGAGGGCAATGCCCAGTCGCTGCGTATCCTCACGCGCCTGGAGGCCAAGGCTCTCGACGATCAGGACCGCTCCGTCGGCCTCAACCTCACGCGAGCCAGCCTCGATGCGACCTGCAAGTATCCCTGGACGGTCGACAGCCCGGTTCCCGACCCGGGGGGCCGACTCAAGTTCGGTGTCTACCCCGAGGACGAAGCGGTCTTCCGCTGGATGCGTGCGGGAGCACCGGGGCGCCTGCGCTGCATCGAAGCCGAGATCATGGATCTGTCCGATGACATCGCGTACTCCGTGCACGACTTCGAGGACGCCCTCGTCAACGGCTATCTCGACGTCGAGCGGCTCTCGGATCCTGCCGAGCACGACGCTCTCGTGGGGCGGATCCAGCAGTGGGTCGGCTACGACTTCACCCGTGACGAGCTCGCGGACGCGCTGTACCGGCTCACGTGTCAGCCGATGTGGCTCCGCTCGTTCGACCGATCGCGACGCGATCTCGCTCGGCTCAAGAACCTCACGAGCGACCTCATCGGGCGCTTCGCACGCGCCGCCGTCGGAGCGACACGGGACGCGTACCCTGGGTCCTCGCTGGCCCGTTACAGCGCGCACGTCATGGTTCCGCGCGTGGTCGAGGCGGAGATCGCGGTGCTCAAGGGGATCATGGGGCAGGCGATCGTCACGATCGATGCGCGCCGGGGGGTCTACAAGGAGCAGCGACGGGTGCTCAAGCGTCTGGCCGACGCGCTCTGGTCCACGGATGCCCTCTGGACCGCCGGCGCGGATGTGCTCGAACCCGCCTTCGCCGCGGACTTCCACGACGCGACCTCCGACGCCGAACGCGCACGCGTCGTGGTCGACCAGATCGCGAGCCTGACGGATCAGACGGCGCTGGACTGGCACGGCAGGCTGGTCGGAGACGTCGATCCGGCCGAAGTCGGCATCTGGACTCCGCGCCACGGGCGGGCCACGGCACGCCGCGCGACCATCCCCGCGCGTGCGCTCGTGGAAGGTGCGGGCTGATGCCGCTCATCCGACAGGCGGACGTCGACGAGGTCAAGTCGCGCACGAACATCGCGGACATCGTGGGGGAGCGGGTGGCGTTGAAGTCTGCGGGCGTCGGCTCGCTGAAAGGGCTGTGTCCGTTCCACGATGAGAAGAGCCCCAGCTTCCACGTGCGCCCGCAGGTCGGGTATTACCACTGCTTCGGGTGCGGCGAGTCCGGTGACGTCTACTCGTTCCTCCGGGCGATGGACCATGTGAGCTTCACCGAGGCCGTGGAACGTCTGGCGGGCAAGCTCGGATACACCCTGCACTACGAAGACGGGGGAGCAGCGCCCGAGACCAGTGGACGCAGCCGCCTGTACGCAGCCAATGCAGCCGCAGCCGAGTACTTCCGCGCTCAACTGCTTTCCGCCGAGGCGGAGACGGCTCGCCGGTTCCTCGGCGAGCGGGGCTTCGATGCCGGAGCGGCTGCGCACTTCGGAGTCGGCTACGCACCGCGCGGCTGGGACCACATGCTCAAGGCGCTCACCACGCAGGGGTTCAGTCGCGACGAGCTCTCGACCGCTGGGCTCGTCTCGACCGGGCAGCGCGGGGTGTACGACCGCTTCCGGGGGAGGCTCGTCTGGCCCATCCGCGATGTCACCGGTCAGACGATCGGTTTCGGCGCACGCAAGCTGTTCGATGACGACCAGGGACCCAAGTACCTCAACACACCGGAGACGCCGATCTACAAGAAGGCGCAGGTCCTCTACGGCCTCGACCTCGCCAAGCGCGATATCTCGCGCGGCGATCCCCGTCGGGTCGTCGTGGTCGAGGGGTACACGGACGTCATGGCATGCCACCTCGCGGGTCTCACGACGGCGATCGCCACGTGTGGCACCGCGTTCGGCACCGATCACATCAAGGTCCTTCGCCGGGTCATGGGTGACGATTCCGGCGCCGGTGAGGTCGTGTTCACGTTCGACGGCGACGAGGCGGGCCAGAAGGCGGCGCTGCGCGCGTTCACCGAGGACGACCGCTTCAATGCGCAGACCTTCGTCGCGGTCGCGCCGGATGGGCTCGACCCCTGCGACCTCCGTCTGCAGCGGGGTGACGCGGCCGTGCGCTCACTCATGGACGCGAAGGTGCCGATGTTCGAGTTCGCGATCGACCGGAAGCTCGCAGGCTTCGACCTGAGCACCGTGGAGGGACAGGTGGGCGCTCTGCGCGCCGCTGCCCCGATCGTCGCGGAGATCCGGGATCGCCTGCTGCGGCCCGGATACGAGCGCGTGCTCGCGCGTCGTCTCGGTATGGACCCCACGGATGTCCACGCCGAGGTCGAGCGTGCCGCCCGGGGCGCACAGAGCGCCGCACGACGAGACGCACCCGCTCCGACGACGGACGAGACGACAGCCGTGACCGCGGTCACCCTCGCCGGCCTTCCGCATCAACCCGACGTCTCGATCGAGCGCGATGCCCTCATGGGCGCCCTGCAGTACGGACACCAGGTCGACGCCACGCTCCTCGAACGCGCGTTGGCCGCGCCGTTCCGCCACCCCGCGCTCGAAGCGGTACGGGAGGCCGTTGCCGCCTCTCCGGACCGCACCCGTGCGGGCTGGGCGATGGCTGCGGTGAACTCCGTGCGGGAGCCGTACCGCTCGTTCGCGGGTGAACTGCTCATGACGCCCTTCCCCGCGAAAGACGAGGAGGGGGCGGTGATGTCTGCGACCGGCCTCGCTCTGCGGCTCGTGCGGCGTGACCTCGATCGTCAGAAACAGGAGCTTCTCGGCGCCGTGCAGCGCGTTCCCGCCGAGTCCGACGGCGGACGAGCGCTGCGGATGAGACTGCGCGACCTCGATGCTGAGCGTGCGCGTTACACCGAGTCGTAGTCGACTGGTACACCGGGTCCGAGGGAGGATGGTCGTATGTCTCGTAAGCCCGTCTCTTCTGCCGTGATCGAGTGTTCCGATCTCGTGATCGACCGCCTCGGTCATGGTGCGCCCACGCGGGCGGTGGATGGGGTTACGTTCGCGTTGGCACCGGGGGGCCTCATCTGCGTCGCCGGTCCTACCGGATCCGGCAAGTCCACGCTCGTCGCAGCCCTTGCCGGTTCCACCGACCCGTCGGTGCGAATCGCGGGCGGGAGCGCCGAGGTGTGCGGGGTCAACGTGCGTCGGCCAGGACGACGTCATCGCGAGCTGACCTACCGCACCGGCTACATTCCCCAGGGGGCGGGAGCCGATCTTCCACCCCGCCTCACGGTGAACGAGGTGATCGCGGAGCCGATTCTCATCCGTGAGCGCCGTGTGAACGCCAAGGCGCTGTCGATCCGCGTCGCCACGCTGCTCGATGAGCTCCACCTGCCGCTGGGGACCGCGTCGAAGTTCCCGTACGAGCTCAGCGCCGGCATGCGTCAGCGCGTCGCGATCGCGCGCGCGTTCGTTCTCGAGCCCAAGGTCCTGATGGCGGACGAGCCGCTCGCCAACCTCGACCTGGAGGTGCGGCCGGTGGTCTTCGATGCGATCACCCGCCGCCGCAAGGAGCAGGGGATGGGAGCGCTCCTCGTCACGAACGATGCGGATTTCATCCGCGAACTCAATGCTGAGACGCTCATGCTGCGCAGCGGTCATGTGGTCGCGCGTGGCGTGGGCAAGGAGCTCCTGTGGGTGCCGAACGCCGAGGCCGATTCCACACATTGACCCCCTCCCGGTGTCGTTGACAGTCGCGGGAGTTTGCTAAGCTAGTCGAGTTGCCCGCGCAGCGGAGCACATTCCTCGGTAGCTCAATTGGCAGAGCAGCCGGCTGTTAACCGGCAGGTTCTTGGTTCGAGTCCAAGCCGGGGAGCCATCCCCGAAAAACCCCCTTGATTCGTCAAGGGGGTTTCGTGGTCTCCGGGGGCCGGATGGTCCTCGAGAGCCGGAGGTTCGCTCGCTCCGGGGCGCCGAGGATGCGCGGACGTCAGCCCTTGCGGCTGAGTCGCTGCTTGATCATTCCGTACGCGACGGTGGCGAGGAACAGCACGATTCCGATGAGGGCGAGCCAGAGCAGCCCCTTCACGACGAAGCCGAGAATCGACAGGGCAGCCCACACGATGAGGAGGATGATCAGGAGTGTCCACATACCTCCACCGTACGCGGTATTCCGGCACGACGCCGACCTCGCGTGTGGGGGCTCCGCTTCCCTCCGGAGATACTGTGTGAGCGAGTGTGGGAGTACTCACCTTCAGAACCGTATCCAGTCGCCCGTCCCAGCCGCACCTCGACACGGTACCGGAGAGTGAAGTCACGCCTCGAGGTCGTCGACCCCGGGTGTCCAGCTGGCTCCTGGCCTGCCCCAGCCACGCTTCCGCGTGATCTTCTGCACCGTCTTCCAGTCGCCGTCGCCCAGGCGATCCACGTACAGGATCCCGTCGAGGTGATCGAACTCGTGCTGCATGATCCGCGCACGCCATCCGTCGACCTCGATGCGAACGGCCGAGCCGTCGAGGTCGACGCCGGTCACGAGTGCGCGCTCCGAGCGCCGCAGCGGGAATCGTTCGCCCGGGAAGGACAGGCATCCCTCGGATTCGAGATCCGGATCGGGGTCGCCCGGTTCGAGGGGCGTGATCCAGAGCTCGGGGTTGATGATCACACCACGCCAGGGCTGCTCGTGGTCATCCACGTACGCATAGGTGTAGATCCGCAGCGGCACGCCTACCTGGGGTGCCGCGAGCCCGACGCCGGGAGCCGCATCCATCGTCTCGAACATGTCCGCGACGAGCGTTCGGACGTCGTCGTCGATCTGCTCCACGCGCAGTGCGGGAGCGTGGAGGACGGGGTCACCAATGATGCGAATCGGAAGAACGGCCACGCCACAACCCTAACGCCGGGACTGCGCCGGGTAAGGTCTTACTGTGAGTGCGGACGTGTGGATGAGTGGAGCGGATGTCGGCGATCAGCTCGTCGGCGCGTTCCAGAACCCTGGCCTTCTTATGGGGATCCCCCTCGCCCTCGCCGGCGCGGTTTTCATGTCGCTCGGTGCGCAGTATCAGCACCGCGGCGTGGAGAAGGTCGAACGCCTGACGGGCGAGAACGGCACGAGCGGTCTGACCAGGCACCAGCTCCGCGGGCTGTTGACGCGTCCGTCCTGGCTCGTCGGCACACTGATGCTCGTCTTCGCGATCATCTGCCAGCTCGGCGCGCTGTCGGTCGCTCCGCTGATCGTGGTCCAGCCGCTCGGCGCGATCGCCCTGGTCATCACGACGTTGCTCAACGCTCGGATCTCAGGGCATACGCCGACACGCCAGTCTCTGATCTCCATCGCCGCCTGCGTCGGCGGCATCTTCATCTTCGTGTTCTTCGCGGCCATGTACGCGACGGAGAAGGAGGTCACTGACCGACAGCTCTTCGTCATCCTGGCGATTCTGCTCGTCGTGATCATCCTGCTCGGCGTCTGCTGGCTGATCCTGCGACACCGGATGCGTGCGCTGTTCTACATCACCGGCGCCGGTATCCTCTACGGCTTCGTCGCCACGCTCGCGAAGGTCGTCATCAAGCGCGTCCAGGCCGGCGAGTTCGACTGGATCACCCTGGTCTGCGTCATCGCGCTCCTCGCAGCGACCGCCGCCGGGGCGTACTGCGTGCAGACGGCCTACAGTTCCGGGCCTCCGGACCTCGTGATCGCCGGGCTCACCGTGATCGATCCTCTCGTCGCAGTGCTGATCGGCATCGTCGTTCTCGGCGAGGCGTCAGCCGCCCCGCTGTGGGTCATCATCGCCTTCGTGATCTCCGGAGGAATCGCCATGTGGGGTGTGGTCACCCTCGCGCGATTCCATCCGCAAGTGCTCAGCGACAGTCAGGACACGGGCTTGACTCGCGGCAGCGACGGGGCGGGGCCGGTCGTACCCTCAGGGGTGTCGAGCGAGACGACGCGCGCACGACATGACGGAGAACTCGCGTCCGAGCAGGAAAGACGTCTGCACGACGAGAAGCCGGGCGATGACCGCCCGTTCCCGCCGCAACCGCTCTAGGCAGATCCCGTCTCGCGGGCCCCGCCGCGGGGATCAGTAGCTCTGATCGATGAGGTCTTCGGAGACCTCCGAGGCGGCTGCCTCGTCCACGAAGAAGATCGTGCGCTTGCGTCCCTTCGCACCCGCCGCGGGGACACTGGAATAGCTCGCCCCTGCCAGCGCCAGTCCCAGCGCGGACGCCTTGTCCGCACCCGTGAGCACGAGCCAGACACGCTTGGACGAGTTGATCACCGGTCGCGTGAGAGTCACGCGCTCGGGCGGGGGCTTGGGGGAGTCGCGCACCGGGAGGGCAGCGGCATCCGTCACCGTGACCTCCGGACGGTCGGGGAAGAGGGACGCGATGTGCCCGTCCGGGCCGACGCCGAGGAAACAGACCGCGAACGACGGCCACGCGTGCTCGTCGGTCGCGAAGCGAGCGAGTTCTTCCGCGTATGCGGACGCCGCCTCGTCGAGCGTGAGTCCGTCCGAGGGGGATGCGACCTCGTGGATGTTCTCGGCCGGGATGGGAAGCTGATCCAGCAACGCGTCGCGCGACTGACGGGAGTTCCGATCGGAGTCGTCGCGTTCAAGGAATCGCTCGTCTCCCCACCAGAAGTGGACAAGCGACCAGTCGATCTTCGACGTGCGAGGGTGCGCGGCGACCGCGGCGAGTACAGCTCCGCCCATCGAACCGCCGGTGAGGGCGATGTGGGCGATACGACCGTTCCGGGTTCGAGCGCGAACGCGGGTCAGGAAGCGATCAGCGACCCGATCTGCGAGGACGGCGGGGGTCGACTCCACCACCACGCGCTTCTCTGCGGTTGCTGCCTCCATCGCGGTCACTCTCCTGTCTCGGGCGGCCCCAGCTGCTCCCAGCCATCGGTGATCACTCGACCGTACAGGACATCCGGGTCCAGTCGTCGCAGCTCCTCCGCGAGGCACTCACGCAGAGTACGGCGCGGGAGGTGGAGATCGTGGTTCGGCTGACCGGGCTGAGTGAGCACAGCGACACCGGGGGAGGGACGCTCCAGGAGGATGTCTCCGCTTTCGCGGGTCAGGCGAACGGACTTGATCCCCTCGTGCCAGTTGTCCGGGTCCTCGTAGGACCATCGCACCGGCACGTCGAGCGCGAGCTGCAGCCATCCGGCGAGCAGCGCAGTGGACGGTGACGCGGAAGCTCCGCGGACCTCGACCGCCGTGACGGTCTCGTACGGCGGCTGATCGAGCACAGCAGCCAGCTGTTCCCGCCAGTGCGTCAGGCGCGTCCAGGCCAGGTCCGTGTCGCCGGGAACGTGTGTGCGGCCGCGAAGCGCGAGCCGGTCACGAACATCGGTGGAGGCGGCAGCGTCCGTGATCCGTCGCTGCGCGATCCGGCCCAGGGGTGAGGAGGCGGGGTCGGCCGGCGCATCCTCGGGCCACCAGGCCACGACGGGCGCGTCCGGCAGGAGGAGGCCGGTGATGAGGCTCTCTTCGTTGCTGCCCGCGTCGCCGAAGGCATGCAGCACGACGACCTCGCTCGCGCCGGCGTCGCCGCCCACGCGAATCTGTGCGTCCAGGCGTGCGTCACCGTCGCCGGTCGTGACGACGATCACGCGCATCGGGTGCTCACGCGACGCGTCGTTGGCCGCATCGATCGCAGCCTCCGCGACGCCGTTGCGGGCGGAGATCACGAGGGTGAGCACGCGGCCGAGAGCGACCGCGCCGCCCTCCTCGCGCATCCGCACGAGGTGCTTCGCGACCTGACTGACGGTCGTGTCGGGAAGGTCGATGATCACGGGCGTCTCCAGACTCGTCCGTCACGGGCGAGGAGCGCGTCCGCGGACGCAGGCCCCCAGGATCCCGGAGCGTACTGTTCGAGGGGGCCGTTCTGCGCGGCCCAGAACTCTTCCACGGGGTCGAGGATCTTCCAGGAGAGCTCGACCTCCTCGTGACGGGGGAACAGCGGCGGATCGCCGAGAAGAACGTCGAGGATTAGTCGCTCGTAGGCCTCGGGGCTCGCCTCGGTGAAGGCGTGTCCATAGCCGAAGTCCATCGTCACATCACGGACGTTGGCGCCGGTCCCCGGCACCTTCGATCCGAAGCGGATCGTGACGCCCTCGTCGGGCTGCACGCGGATGACGAGCGCATTCTGTCCGAGCTCCGAGGCGTTCCCGCCTTCGAAGAGGTGCTGCGGAGCGCGATTGAACACGACAGCGATCTCGGTCACACGGCGGCCGAGGCGCTTCCCGGTGCGCAGGTAGAAGGGCACGTCCGCCCAGCGCCGTGTCGCGATCTCCAGCTTGATGGCGGCGTACGTCTCGGTCGTGGAGTCCGGCTCCATGCCGTCCTCGCCGAGGAACCCGTTGACCTGCTCGCCTCCCTGCCACCCGCCGGCGTACTGTCCACGGGCCGTGGCCTGGGACAGATCATCGGGCAGGCGCACCGCAGCCAGGACCTTCTCCTTCTCCGCCCGAAGGTGCTCCGCCGACAGACTGATCGGCTCCTCCATGGCGGTGAGCGCGAGCAGCTGGAGCAGGTGATTCTGTATGACGTCACGGGCTGCGCCGATTCCGTCGTAGTACCCGGCGCGTCCTCCGACGCCGATGTCCTCGGCCATCGTGATCTGGACGTGGTCGACGTAGTTGCGGTTCCAGATCGGTTCGTACAGTTCGTTCGCGAAGCGCAGCGCCAGGATGTTCTGGACCGTCTCCTTGCCGAGGTAGTGGTCGATGCGGAAGATCGCATCCGCCGGGAAGGCGACTTCCAACGCCTCGTTCAGCGCGCGTGCGGAATCGAGATCGTGCCCGAAGGGCTTCTCGATGACGACCCGGCGCCACTTCTCGTCTCCGCGTTCCTCGCCGACCAGACCGGAGTCCTTCAGCTGCTTCGCGACCAGCGGGAACGCCTTCGGAGGGATGGAGAGGTAGTAGGCGTGATTGCCCATCGTTCCGCGTTCGACATCCAGCTTGTCGACCGTCTCGCGCAGGCGACGGAAGGCATCGGGATCGTCGAACTCGCCGGAGACGAAACGGATCCCCTGGAGGAGCTGCTGCCAGGTCTCGTCGCGGAACGGCGTGCGCGCGTGTTCCTTGACCGCGTCGTACACGACCTGAGCGAAGTCCTGGTCCTCCCAGTCGCGGCGCGCGAAACCGACCAGCGCGAATCCTGGTGGCAACAGTCCCCGGTTCGCCAGGTCGTAGACGGCGGGCATGAGCTTCTTGCGCGACAGATCGCCGGTCACACCGAAGATCACAAGGGCACTGGGCCCGGCGATCCGGTTCAGGCGGCGGTCATCGCGATCGCGCAGCGGGTTGCGTCCGCGCGAGACGGGAACAGTCATCAGAGGGGGGTTCTCCTACTGTGCGGCTTCGAAGAGGGTGAGGACGTCGGTCGACGACTCGGTGATCGTCAAGGTCACGACCGGACGGCCGTGCTCGGCGAGGACGGCCGCATCACCGGCGGCCTGAGCCTCGATGAGCTGGCCGAACGTGAACGGACGCTCGGGGATCTCCAGATCGACATCCGTGCGCTCGAGGATCTGCAGGAACACGCCCTGAGCCGGTCCACCCTTGTGGTACTGGCCCGTCGAGTGCAGGAATCGCGGACCCCACCCGAACGTCGTGGGACGGCCCGAGTCCGCAGCGACGAGCTCGCGCAGGCCCTGCAGCTGCGGGACCTCCAGACGGTTGACGTAGGCCTGGATCGACACGTACCCGTCCGCGGCAAGCATCGCCCAGAGCGCGTCGAGCACGCCCTCGACGGTGCCCGACGCCGCGAGAGCGGGGTCGGAGACACGCACCTCGACGCCGTTCGCGGTGAACGCCGGTGCGGACGGCTCCGGTCGCGCATCCAGCAGGCCGCGCGCCGCGATCTTCGCGGACTCCACGTCGGGCTGATCGAACGGATTGATGCCCAGAAGAATCCCCGCGATGGCTGTCGCGTACTCCCAGACGATCAGCTGCGCACCGAGCGAGCCGCTGACCAGGACCTCGCCGGGGTGGCGTTCGTGCAGGTGGAACTCGTTCGCGTCGTCGACGAGGCGCACGATCTGCAGGTCGTCCGGCGCGGATTCGAGCTCGGGGGAGACGGGGAGGAGCACGACCGGCAGGACACCGGTGCTCTCTTTTCCGGTCGACTCCGCGATGAGCTGCTCGATCCAGTCCGGCAGGCCTTTGATGTGGGTGCCGTCGGTGATGAGTCCGAGCTTGTCGCGACGCGGGGACGTCCCCGCGATCGCCGCGGCGAGGCGCAGCGCCGGGTTGTCTGCGGAGTCCACCGCGACCTCGAGGAGCGAAGCCTCGGCCTCGTCCAACAGTTCGGCGATGTCGACTCCCGCGAGTCCGGACGGGACGAGACCGAACGCGGTGAGTGCGGAGTAGCGGCCGCCGACGTTCGGGTCCGCGTTGAAGACACGGTAGCCCGCCTCGCGCGCCGAGGCGTCCAAAGGAGAGCCCGGGTCGGTGACGACGACGATGCGCTCGACGGGGTCGATGCCGAGGTCGCGGAAAGCGGTCTCGAACGTGCGTCGCTGCGAGTCGGTCTCGACCGTGGATCCGGACTTCGACGAGACGACGAGCACCGTCTCGCGCAGGCCACCGTCGAGGGCCGCGAGGACCTGCCCGGGAGCGGTGGAGTCGAGGATCGTCAGCGGGGCGCCCGCGGTCTGGGCGATGACCTCCGGCGCGAGCGACGAGCCGCCCATGCCTGCGAGGACGACCCGCGTCACACCGCGGGCGGCGAGGTCATCACGAAGAGCGGTGATCTCGGCGACGAGCGGGCGCGAGACCGTCACAGCCTCCACCCATCCGAGTCGGATCGAGGCCTCGGCTTCGGCCTCGGGACCCCACAGAGTCGAGTCACCACCCGTGAGGCGGGAGGCGATCAGATCACCGACGAGACGCGGGACGACCTCGTCGATCGCCACGCGCGGAGCTCCGGTGGCGTGGATCGAGAAGGTCATCGCTGCTCCTCCAGAGTCTTCGCGACCTGGTCGAGGAGATCGTGCCAGGAGTCGATGAACTTCTTGACCCCCTCTTCCTCGAGCAGCAGGGTGATGTCCTCGAGATCGATGCCGACCTCGGCGAGTTCGGAGAACACGGCGTGCGCCTGGTCATATCCACCGGTGATGGTGTCGCCTTCGATCACGGCGTGGTCGAAGGTGGCCTCGAGGGTCTTCTCCGGCATCGTGTTCACGACGCCCTGCGTGACCAGCTCGGTCACGTAGAGGGTGTCCGGCAGGGCCGGATCCTTGACACCGGTGGATGCCCACAGCGGGCGCTGGAGGTTGGCGCCGAGGGCGATGAGTTCCTGCGCACGGCTCTCCGCGAAGCTCTTCTCGAACAGCTCGAAGGCGAGTCGCGCGTTCGCGAGTCCGGCCTTCCCCTTGAGCGCGAGAGCCGCCTCTGTCCCGATCGCGTCGAGACGCTTGTCCGTCTCCGCATCCACGCGCGACACGAAGAACGAAGCCACGGAGTGAATGGTCGAGAGATCGATGCCGGCTTCACGGGCGCGCTCGAGGCCCGTGAGGTACGCGTCGATCACATCTCCGTAGCGCTCGAGGCTGAAGATCAGGGTGACGTTGACGCTGATGCCCGCCGCGATCGCCTCCGTGATGGCCGGGAGACCTGCCTTGGTCGCGGGGATCTTGACCAGCAGGTTCGGTCGGTCGATCTCGTTCCACAGCTTCTTGGCGGACTCGACGGTCGCTGCGGTGTCGTGGGCGAGGTCGGGGGAGACCTCGATCGAGACGCGGCCGTCGACATGGCCGCTCGCCTCCCAGACGGGCCGGAAGATGTCGAGCGCGGCGCCGACGTCCTGTGTGGTGGCGGCGAAGACGGCGTCCTCGGCAGAAACACCCGCGGCGGCGAGTTCCGATACCTGCGCGTCGTACGACGTGTCGTCGGGGTTGGTGATCGCCCCCGCGAAGATCGTCGGGTTGGTGGTCACACCGCTGATATTGCGCGACTGGATCAGCTCCGCGAGGTTGCCGGAGTCGATACGGGTGCGCGAGAGGTCGTCCAGCCAGATGCTGACGCCGGCGGCTGCGAGGTCTTCGGTGGGGGTGGTCATGCGTTCTCCTTGAGGGTCTCGCGTGCCGCCTCGACGACGGCCTCGGCGGTGATGCCGAACTTCTGGAACAGGGTCTTGTAGTCGGCGGAGGCGCCGAAGTGATCGATTCCGACCGAGCGGCCGCGGTCACCGACGATCCCGCGCCACGTGAGCGGGGAACCGGCTTCGACGGACACGCGCGCGGTGAGAGCTGCGGGGAGCACCGACTCGCGGTAGGCCTCGTCCTGCTCGGCGAACCACTCGAGGGAGGGGGCGGACACGACGCGGGCGTTGATGCCATCGGCTGCGAGGGTCTCGCGCGCCGCGACGGCGAGCTGCACCTCGGAGCCGGTCGCGATGAGGATCACGTCGGGGCTTCCGTTGGGCGCCTCGGCGAGCACGTAGGCGCCCTTCGACGCGTGCGAGGCGGAGGCGAAGACATCACCCTCGGCAGCACCGTTCCCCCGCTCGAACACCGGGATGTTCTGGCGGGTGAGAGCGATTCCGGACGGCCCGTCGTGGCGACGGAGGATCTCGAGCCAGACCTCTGCGGTCTCGTTCGCATCCGCCGGGCGCACCACGGCGAGGTTCGGGATCGCCCGCAGGGTCGCGAGCTGCTCGATCGGCTGGTGGGTCGGTCCGTCCTCACCGAGGGCGACCGAGTCGTGCGTCCAGACGAAGATGCTGGGCACGTTCATGAGCGCCGCGAGACGCACGGCGGGGCGCATGTAGTCGCTGAAGATGAGGAACGTGCCCCCGAAGGCGCGCGTCGGACCGTGCAGCACGATTCCGTTGACGATCGCGCCCATGGCGTGCTCGCGGATGCCGAAGTGCAGCACGCGGCCGTACGGGTTTCCGCTCCACTCGCCGGTCGACCACTCGGCGGGGATGAAGGACGGGGAGTTCTTGATCGTCGTGAGGTTCGACTCGGCGAGGTCGGCCGAACCGCCCCACAGCTCGGGGAGCTCGGCGGCGAGGGCATTGATGACCTGGCCGGACGCGGCGCGGGTGGACACCTCCTTGCCCGCTTCGAAGGACGGGAGGGTGGCGGTGATGTCGGAGGGCAGCTCGTGCGCCTCGATGCGATCCAGCAACGCCTTGCGCTCGGGGTGCGCGTCGGCCCACGCGTCGAACGACTTCTGCCACTCGGCACGCGCCTCCGCCGCACGGTCGGCGAGACCACGGGTGTGCGCGATGACCTCGTCGGCGACGACGAACGACTCGTTCGGGTCGGCGCCGAGGACCTTCTTGGTGGCGGCCAGCTCGTCGGCGCCGAGGGCGGAGCCGTGGATCTTGCCGCTGTTCTGCTTGCCGGGGGCCGGCCAGCCGATGATCGTCTTGAGGATGATGAGCGAGGGCTTGTCGGTCTCGGTCTTCGCGTCCTCGATCGCCGCGTACAGCGCAGGCACGTCCTCGACGTAGTCGCCCGTCTTCTTCCAATCGACGGTCTGAACGTGCCAGCCGTACGCCTCGTACCGCGCCGCGACGTCTTCGGTGAACGCGACGTTGGTGTCGTCCTCGATCGAGATCTGGTTGGAGTCGTAGATCGCGATGAGGTTTCCGAGCTGCTGGTGACCCGCGAGGGAGCTCGCCTCGCTGGTCACGCCTTCCTGGAGGTCACCGTCTCCGGCGATCGCGTAGATGAAGTGGTCGAACGGGCTGGTTCCGGGGGCGGCCTCGGGGTCGAAGAGACCACGCTCGTAGCGAGCCGCGTACGCGAATCCGACGGCGGACGCGAGTCCCTGTCCGAGGGGGCCGGTCGTGATCTCCACGCCCTTCGTGTGGCCGTACTCGGGGTGACCGGGGGTCTTGGATCCCCAGGTCCGCAGCGCCTTCAGGTCGTCGATCTCGAGTCCGAAGCCACCGAGATAGAGCTGCACGTACTGCGTCAGAGACGAGTGACCGACGGAGAGGATGAACCGATCCCGGCCGAGCCACTTGTCGTCCGTCGGATCGTGGCGAAGCACCCGCTGGTAGAGGAGGTAGGCCGCCGGGGCGAGGCTCATCGCCGTGCCGGGGTGACCGTTACCCACCTTCTCGACGGCATCAGCCGCCAGGAGTCGGGCGGTGTCCACCGCACGTCGATCGATCTCATCCCACTGCAATTCCGACACGGTCATGCCCTTTCTGACAGTTTCAAGGGCGCCCGTATTCCCTGGCGCGCTCCGCGTCGTCACGGAACGGTGTGCACAGCGCCGGGCGCGCGAGTGATTTTCAGCATAGCGGGGTGCCTCACCGGTCGCGGCTCGTCTTGCGGCGCGAGTCAGCGGGCGGAGGTGCCCTAGACTGGAGGGGTCAGTGGCGTGCGCGCGGAGGAGGCGATCGAGATCTCGACGATGTCGCAGGCGACCGTGACGAAACCGTCGTACGGCCGCAAGATCCGGGGGTACATCGCCCTCACCAAACCCCGCGTACTGGAGCTCCTGCTCGTCACCACCGTGCCGGTCATGCTCCTCGCCCAGGGCGGCATTCCGCACCCGCTTCTCGTGCTCGCGACCGTCGTCGGCGGCTCCCTGAGCGCCGGGTCCGCTGCCGCGTTCAACATGTATCTCGATCGCGACATCGACGCGCACATGCACCGCACCGAGAACCGCCCCCTCGTCACCGGCGAGGTCTCGCCGCGTGGCGCACTGGTCTTCGCCTGGACTCTCGCGATCGTGTCCACCGTGTGGCTGTGGTTCGCCACGAACTGGCTGGCGGCCACGCTCTCGGCCGGTGCGATCTTCTTCTACGTCGTGATCTACACGATCATCCTCAAGCGCCGCACGGAACAGAACATCATCTGGGGCGGCATCGCCGGATGCTTCCCGGTTCTGATCGGCTGGACGGCCGTCACCGGATCCCTCGACTGGCCGCCGCTCGTGCTCTTCGCTCTCGTCTTCCTGTGGACGCCGCCGCACTACTGGCCGCTGTCGATGAAGTACAAGGACGACTACGACGACGTCGACGTGCCGATGCTCGGTGTCACCCGTTCGGCATCGCAGGTGGGTCTTCAGGTGATCCTCTACGCGTGGGCGACTGTCGCATGCTCGTTGCTCCTCGTGCCGATCGCGGACATGGGCCTTGTCTACCTCGTCTCGGCAGCCGTCTTCGGCGGATGGTTCATCTATGAGGCCCACCGCCTGTACACCCGCGCCGTCCGGGGTACGGAGCCGCGTCCGATGCGAGTGTTCCACGCATCGATCACCTACCTGACGCTGCTGTTCGTGGCGATCGCCGTCGATCCGCTGCTGCCCTTCTAGACATCATCGTCGTCGGCCGAGCCGTCGACATCGACGCCGACCATCGGCGTGGTCGGTGCATCATCCGTCACGATGGCCACTCCGCCGATGCGCGCCCTCGATGCGCGCTAGGCGTGGCCCGCGCGTGTGCTCACACGGATACCGAGGATCGGTCGGGGCGCCTCAGGCGCAGGACCGTCACGGTGTACGCAGCCGCGGACAGTGCAGCGAGCACCATGTGGATGCCGACGAGAAGCTCGGGAAGCCCCTCGCGCGCCTGCCAGACGCCGACCGCGACCTGCACTCCGATAGCGACGGTGAGTACCACGAGCCATCCCCGGGGCTCGAGTCGGAGGATCCACGCGAGGACGGTCAGCGCGAGGACCAGCGCAGCGAGGACGTAGCCGGGCCAGGAATGGACATGCGCGAGGACAGTCGCGTCGAATCCCTCTCGGATGACCGCCGCATCGCCGGAGTGCGGACCGGATCCGGTGGTGAGCACGCCGAAGAAGATGGTCGCGGCGAGCACCACGCCCGTCGCGTGTGTGAGGGCGGCGAACCAGCCGGGCACGGCGCGCTCACGAGGACCCGCCGGCGTGTTCGCGCGTGCGAGGAACGCTGCGGTGACGCAGACGAGCAGTAGCGATGCCGTGTAGTGGAAGCCGACGACGAGCGGGCTGAGCTCCGTGAGGACGGCGAGGCCGCCGACGACCGCCTGTGCCATGACGCCGACGAGCACGATCCACGCGAGCACCGAGAGGTCTCGGCGTCGCGCGCTGCGGCGGACGGAGTCCACGGCGGCGACGACCACCGCGAGGAGAAGCGCGCCGGACGCGAAGCCGAACGCCGGAAGAGCGAAGGGAGCGGTCGCGGCGTACGCCGCCACGGCTGCAACGATGCCTGCCGCTGCGAACCACAGCGCACGCGTGACCAGTCGGCGTCCGCCGATCGCATGCACGGTGAGCAGCACGACGCCGAGTGCGAGGAGACCCACGACGCCGGTCATGGTCCGGTTGCCGAACTCGATGATCCCGTGGATGCCCTGTTCGGGCAGCGGAACGAGTGATTCCGGCGTGCACAGCGGCCACTCGGAGCATCCCAGGCCCGACCCGGTGAGACGCACCGCGCCGCCGGTGCCGATGATGATGACCTCTGCGAGGAAGGACAGCCAGGCCAGGACGCTGAGGGGGCGTCGGACGACGATGTCGGCATCGCCGTCGTGCCTGGTGGGTCGGGAGAGAGTGGAGCTACCGGGCATATGTCCTCCGGCACCTCTGACACGGGGGCGCGGCGGCCCGGATGTCAGGGGGAACCTGTAGAATCGAGAGTGTTCAGATGCATGCGCACAGCGCGAACGGCATCATGAACAGTTTAGGCGCGATGACCGCGCGCACGATGAGGGCCCACCAGCGGCACCCACCACCGCTGACTCGGCGGGGGTAAGGCGTGTCGGGGCGGATGACACCGTTGAGGCCCAAATGAGGAGAGTGTGATGTCGGATGTGCTGATCGACCGCCCGGAGCTCGACAGTCTGGGGGTGTACGAGTTCGGATGGCACGACGCCGATGCCGCGGGTTCCAGCGCGCGGCGTGGACTGTCGGAAGCCGTCGTCCGCGACATCTCCGCGCTCAAGAGCGAACCAGAATCCATGCTGAAGACGCGCCTCAAGGCGCTCCAGCTCTTCGAACGCAAGCCGATGCCCACCTGGGGTGCAGACCTCAGCGCCATCGACTTCGACAACATCAAGTACTTCGTCCGCTCCACGGAGAAGCAGGCGCAGTCCTGGGAGGATCTCCCTGCCGAGATCCGCGAGACCTACGAGCGCCTCGGGATCCCCGAGGCCGAGCGGCAGCGTCTCGTCTCGGGTGTCGCGGCGCAGTACGAGTCCGAGGTCGTCTACCACCAGATCCGCGAGGACCTCGAAGAGCAGGGTGTCATCTTCATGGACACCGACACGGCTCTGCGTGAGCACCCCGAGTTCTTCGACGAGTACTTCGGCAGCGTCATCCCGTCGGGTGACAACAAGTTCGCCGCGCTGAACACCGCCGTCTGGTCCGGTGGCTCGTTCGTCTATGTGCCCAAGGGTGTCCACGTCGAGATCCCGCTCCAGGCGTATTTCCGCATCAACACGGAGAACATGGGCCAGTTCGAGCGGACCCTGATCATCGCCGACGAGGGTAGCTACGTCCACTACATCGAGGGCTGCACGGCGCCGATCTACAAGAGCGACTCCCTGCACTCGGCCGTCGTCGAGATCATCGTGAAGAAGAACGCCCGCGTTCGCTACACGACGATCCAGAACTGGTCCAACAACGTCTACAACCTCGTCACCAAGCGTGCGGTCGCCCATGAGGGCGCGACGATGGAGTGGGTCGACGGCAACATCGGCTCCAAGGTGACGATGAAGTACCCGTCGATCTACCTGATGGGCGAGCACGCGAAGGGCGAGACCCTGTCGGTCGCCTTCGCCGGCCCTGGCCAGCACCAGGACGCCGGCGCGAAGATGATCCACATGGCCCCGTACACGCAGTCCTCGATCGTCTCGAAGTCGATTGCCAGGGGCGGCGGACGAGCGGGTTACCGCGGCGAGGTCCGTGTCGACGCGAACGCCCACCACTCGGCGAACACGGTGCGCTGCGACGCGCTCCTGGTCGACACGAAGTCCAGATCCGACACCTACCCGGCCATCGACATCCGTGTCGACGACGTCCAGCTCGGCCACGAGGCCACGGTCTCCAAGGTCAGCGAAGAGCAGCTCTTCTACCTCCAGTCGCGGGGTATGCCCGAGGACGAAGCGATGGCCATGATCGTGCGCGGCTTCATCGAGCCGATCGCGCGCGAGCTGCCGATGGAATACGCAATGGAACTGAACAAGCTCATCGAGATGGGCATGGAAGGCAGTGTCGGCTAGATGACGGCCCCGACGACAGCGCCCGCTGAGGCGCAGCACACGAACGCGCACGTGGACCCGGCCGCCCAGGTCGCGGACGCCGGATTCACACCGGTCCAGACCAGGTCGGAGCGTCCGCGCTCCTTCGAGATCGCCGACTTCGGTGTTCCCACCGGCCGAGAGGTCAACTGGAAGCACACACCGGTCGCTCGCATGACGGCCCTCTTCGAGACTGCCGCCACGAACGACGGTGTCGAGGTCACGGTCCAGTCCGGCAGCCAGTACGTCACCGACGGTCTCGCAGAAGGCACTGCTCCTCGGGGCGAGTTCTTCCTCCCCGAGGACGTCGTCGCGGCTGTGGCCTGGCAGGGCGCGACGCAGGCACGCCACATCCGCATCCCGCGCGAAGAAGAGGTCGCCGAGCCGATCGTCGTCTCGCTCACGGGTCAGGGGGCGGACCGCCGAGCCGACGATCACATCGTCATCGAGGCGCTCGAGCACAGCGTCGCGACCGTGGTCCTTCGCCACGCGGGTTCGGCACAGTACGCCCAGAACGTCGAGATCATCGCTCGCGCGGGCTCGAAGCTCACGGTCATCAGCGTCCAGCAGTGGGAGGACGACGCGGTTCACGCATCGGCCCACCAGGCTCGCGTCGACGCGGATGCCACGCTCACCCATATCGTCGTCAGCTTCGGCGGCGGCGTGGTCCGGGTCAACCCGAACGTCGAACTCTCGGGTGCGGGATCCGAGGGGCGTCTGTACGGCCTCTCCTACGCGGATGCCGGTCAGCACCTCGAGAGCCAGGTCTACATGCACCACAAGGGCGCGCACACCACGGGTGACGTGCTCTACAAGGGTGCGCTCCAGGGCGCGAGCGCTCACAGCGTCTGGATCGGCGATGTGCTCATCGGCGCCGACGCTGCGGGAACGGACTCGTATGAGGCCAACCGCAACCTCGTCCTCACCGAGGGCGCGCGCGCGGACTCCATCCCCAACCTCGAGATCGAGACTGGCGACATCGTCGGCGCGGGGCACGCGAGTGCGACCGGCCGCTTCGACGATGAGCAGCTCTTCTACCTCCAGGCCCGGGGGATCAGCGAGGAGGAGGCGCGACGCCTCGTCGTCCTCGGCTTCCTGAGCGACATCGTCCAGCGTCTCGGCATCCCGTCGCTGGAGGCGGAGCTGCTCGACGCGATCGAGGCCGAACTCGAACTCGCCGAGGTGACCGCGTGACCGCTCAGCGTGCCTGCGGTCTCGGCGAGCTCGAGCAGGATCTTCCTCTCCGAGTCGAGATCGACGGTGTGCCGATGGCCATCGTCCTCGACTCCGCCGGCGAAGTCCACGCGATCGGCGACACCTGCACCCACGGCGAGATCTCTCTCGCCGAGGGCTTCGTCGAAGGCGAGATGCTGGAGTGCTGGGCCCACGGCTCCGCGTTCTCGCTCCGCACCGGCAAGCCCCAGAATCTCCCTGCGTATGAGCCCGTCCCCGTTTTCGTCGTCTCGATCGACGGCGACGACGTGCTCATCGACCCGACTGTGACGAAAGAAGTTTGAATGTCTGTTCTCGAGATCCATGACCTCCACGTGACGGTCGACACCGAGGCGGGGACGACCCCCATCCTCAACGGCGTCACCCTGACGATGCGCGAGGGCGAGACCCACGCGATCATGGGCCCCAACGGCTCGGGCAAGTCGACGCTCGCCTACACGATCGCCGGTCACCCGAAGTACACCGTGACCAGCGGCTCCATCACCTTCGACGGCGCTGACGTCCTCGCGATGAGTGTCGATGAGCGCGCCCGCGCCGGTCTGTTCCTCGCGATGCAGTACCCCGTCGAGATCCCCGGCGTCACCGTGACGAACTTCCTGCGTACGGCGAAGACGGCTCTCGACGGTGAAGCACCCTCGATCCGCGGCTGGACCAAGGACGTCAAGTCCGCGATGACGAACCTGCGTATGGACCCGAAGTTCGCGCAGCGCAACGTCAACGAAGGCTTCTCCGGCGGCGAGAAGAAGCGTCACGAGATCCTGCAGCTCGAGGTGCTGAAGCCCAAGTTCGCCGTGCTCGACGAGACCGACTCCGGTCTCGATGTCGATGCTCTCAAGATCGTCTCGGAGGGCGTGAACCGCGCCAAGGAGGAGACCGGCCTGGGTGTCCTGCTCATCACGCACTACACCCGCATCCTCCGCTACATCCGTCCCGACCACGTGCACGTGATGGTCGCGGGAAAGATCGTCGAAGAGGGCGGCCCCGAGCTCGCGGATCGTCTCGAGGACGAGGGATACGACCGTTTCCTCGACCCCGCGGCGCCGATCGAAGCGTAGGCTGATCGCATGACCACGACGCTGACGACCGAGAAGTTCGACGAGGTCACCGAAGCGCTCAAGGACGTCATGGACCCCGAGCTCGGGATCAATGTCGTCGACCTCGGCCTCATCTACGATCTCGCCTGGGATGACGAGAACGATGCTCTCGTGATCCACATGACGCTCACGAGTGCGGGATGTCCGTTGACGGACGTCCTCGAGGAGCAGACCGCGCAGTCTCTGGACTCGGTCGTGGACCGATTCCGCATCAACTGGGTCTGGATGCCGCCGTGGGGTCCTGAGCGGATCACCGATGACGGGCGCGACATGATGCGCGCACTCGGTTTCGCGATCTGACCCACCGTGGATGCGGTGACGCCGGTACGCGCGCTCACGATCGATGAGCTCCGCGAACGGTCCAGCGAGAAGTGGCGGGAGTATCCCGCCGAGGTGTTGCCTCTTTTCGTCGCAGAGACCGACTTCCCGCTTGCACCGGCGATCACGCGTGCGCTTCATCACGCCGTCGCGACCGGCGACACAGGATACGTCGCATCGCGGACACCGCTGGCTGAGGCTTTCGTAGGTTTCGCCCAGCGGCGGTTCGGCTGGAGCGTGGACCCCACCCGGGTGCGTTCCACGGCGGATGTCAGCATGGGGATCGTCGAGATCCTGCGCCGTGTGACATCGCCGGGGGAGCGGGTGATCGTGATGCCGCCCGTCTACCCACCGTTCTACGACCTCGTCGAGGAAGCCGGCGCCGTCGTCGATCGCGTGCCGCTCACGGACACCGGCGACGGTTGGTTGATCGACCTCGATGGGGTGGAGCGCGCGCTCATCGATGGTGCGCGAGCGATCCTGCTCTGCAGTCCGCACAATCCCACGGGAACCGTGCATGCCCGCGAGACACTGGAAGAACTCGCACGGCTCGCGTCCGATCACGGCGCGGCGGTCATCGCCGACGAGATCCACGCACCATTGGCTCACCCCGACGCGGGCTTCACACCCTTCCTCACGGTGAGCGATCAGGCGAGAAGTGTCGGATATTCGGTGCTGAGCGCGAGCAAGGCGTTCAACCTCGCCGGACTCAAGTGCGCCCTGATGGTCACCGCGGACGATGCGACGTCCCGTCTCGTGCGACGGCTGCCCGTCGAGGTGGAGTGGCGCACGGGCCAGTTCGGACTCCTGGCTGCCGTCGCGGCGTTCTCGCAGGAGAGTGACCCGTGGCTCGACGGCCTTCTGCTGACTCTGGATGAGAACCGGCGACTGCTCGCGGACCTCCTGAGTGATCGTCTTCCCGGATCTCGGTACCGGATTCCGGACGCGGGGTATCTGGCGTGGGTCGATCTGTCCGATCTCGGCTGGGGCGACAACCCTGCCAAGCGGATCCTCCGCGAGGCGAAGGTCGCCCTGCATTACGGGCCGGCGTTCGGCGCCGAGGGCGCAGGGCACGTACGGATCAATTTCGGCACGAGCACGGAGATCCTCACGGAGGCCGTGGCGCGCATCGCCGCGCTCGACGGGCCGTGACCGATACCGTCGCGACGAGCGTGATCGGTATGGTCGCGGGCGGCGCATGGTCCGATGCCCGGGGGCCGCGTGGCGCGCTGTACGCCTGGGCCTGCTCGTCGTCGCGCTGTCGTGTTCGCTCGCCACCTCGTGCACTTCGGCGCATGGCCGTCGGTGATCATCATCGGCTGGACGTGGATCCGCTGTCGCGATAGCGATTGCTGGCCTCGCCTTCGCAACGCTCGGTGGGGGAGATGCCGGGTTCGCCGGGGTGTTCGTATTCTGCATCGTCCTCGCGCTGCTCGGCGCGATACCGGGCCTGCGACTCGGACGAGTGGCTGAGCTGAGCGTCGCTCCGGACGGAAGGACGAGCGGACATGCGATGCCCTAGAGCGCCGCACATTCGGGTACGCAACGCCGCGAAGAGCTCTGTCATCCTTCCACTCCCGCACATGCATGGACGCCAGGATCCGGAGCGGGCTCGGGGACGCGACTGTTCTTCCGGCGCCTTCGCGCCGTGGCGATTCGCTCGATGACCAGCCCCAGTCCGAGCGCGAGGATCGTGCCGAGGAGAGCGCTCAGCAGCGGCGGGTCCTTGAGCCACTGTCCGGCGAGGATGCCGAGTACTGTGCTGTACGCGGCCCAACTGAGTCCGGCGACGATGCTCAGCGGAAGGAACCGACGCCACGCGTAGCCGAGAGCCCCCGCAGACATGTTGACCGCCACACGGCCGACGGGAATGTACCGTGCTCCCAGGATCAGGGGCGCTGCGTGAGTGGTGAGAGTCCGTTGCGCGCGGACGAACACGGATGCCACGCGGGGGCGACGCATCCAGCGGAATCTGCGTGTTCCGACACTCCGTCCTATGGCATACGCGATGTTGTCGCCGAGCGTCGCTCCGACAGCCGCGACCAAGCCGAGTGTCACGAGGCTCGCACTCCCCGTCGAGACCCCGACCGCGGCTGCCGCCACCAGCACGGTCTCGCTCGGGATCGGTGGGAAGAACCCGTCGATCACGGCCGTCGCGAACATGACGAGATAGAGCCACGGTGAGGAGACCGCCTGCAGGATGAGTTCGTTGATGACGTCCACGTCTCGACGCTATGGAGAGCGGCACCTCGCGCACATCACTCTGCAGTATCGGTCGACTCATACCGCGGAGGTGTCTTCGGCGATCCGCAGCGGGCCTCGCACTGCGTCCGCACAGCCGGGACGATCGGAGCGATCTATACTGGGAGGCTGGCCCTTCCGCCATCTCTCCCACCCCTGACGAAACGGAACCATCGCTGTGCTTGCCGTGCACGACCTCGAGATCCGCGTGGGCGCCCGTCTGCTGATGTCAGACGTGTCGTTCCGCGTCGCCGACGGCGACAAGATCGGACTGGTCGGCCGCAACGGAGCCGGCAAGACCACACTCACGAAGGTCCTCGCCGGGGATGAGCTCCCCTCCGGCGGGCGTGTGGATCGTTCGGGCGAGCTGGGCTATCTGCCCCAGGACCCGCGTACCGGCAATCCGGAGGATCTCGCACGGACGCGTATCCTCGATGCCCGCGGCCTCGGACAGCTTTCGCTCGGCATGACGGAGGCATCGCTGCTGATGGGCGATTCCGACCCCGCCGTGGCAGACAAGGCCATGCGCCGCTACGGGCAGTTGACCGAGCGCTTCGAAGGCCTCGGCGGCTACGCGGCGGAGGCCGAGGCAGCATCCATCGCGCACAACCTCTCGCTCCCGGACCGCATCCTCGACCAGCCGCTCTCGACCCTCTCGGGCGGTCAGCGCCGACGGATCGAGCTGGCCCGCATCCTCTTCTCCGATGCGCAGACCATGATCCTCGACGAGCCGACCAACCACCTCGACGCGGACAGCGTCGTCTGGCTGCGCGAATTCCTGAAGAACTACCGAGGCGGACTGATCGTGATCAGTCACGATGTCGAGCTCGTCGGCGAGACGGTGAACCGGGTCTTCTACCTGGATGCCAACCGCCAGGCCATCGACATCTACAACATGAACTGGAAGAACTACCTCCGTCAGCGGGTCGCCGACGAGGAGCGCCGCAAGAAGGAACGCGCCAACGCCGAGAAGAAGGCGACCGCTCTGCACCAGCAGGCCGCCCGTTTCGGCGCCAAGGCATCCAAAGCCGCAGCCGCGCACCAGATGGTCGCGCGCGCGGACAAGCTCCTCGCAGGACTCGACGATGTCCGCCAGCAGGATCGTGTCGCGAAACTCCGTTTCCCGAAGCCCGCTCCGTGCGGCAAGACGCCGCTCATGGCGACCGGTCTGTCCAAGTCTTACGGTTCTCTCGAGATCTTCACAGACGTCGATCTCGCGATCGATCGAGGGTCCAAGGTCGTCATCCTCGGCCTCAACGGTGCGGGCAAGACCACGCTGCTGCGCATGCTCGCCGGCGTCGACCAGCCCGACACCGGGCAGCTCGAGCCGGGTCACGGCCTCCGCGTCGGTTACTACGCGCAGGAGCACGAGAACCTCGACGTCTCCCGCTCCGTCCTCGAGAACATGATGTCGGCGGCGCCGGACATCACGGCCACCGAAGCGCGCAAGGTGCTCGGCTCGTTCCTCTTCACGGGTGACGACGTGCTCAAGCCCGCGGGCGTACTCTCCGGAGGCGAGAAGACGCGGCTGTCGCTCGCGACGCTGGTCGTGTCATCAGCGAACCTGCTCCTGCTCGACGAGCCTACGAACAACCTGGACCCCGCCTCGCGCGAGGAGATCCTCGGTGCCCTTGCGCACTACGAGGGCGCTGTCGTCCTCGTGTCGCACGATCCGGGTGCGGTCATGTCACTCAACCCCGAGCGTGTCCTCATCCTGCCCGACGGCGTTGAAGACATCTGGAACCGCGAGTACCAGGACCTCATCGAACTAGCCTGACCCGTTTCAGCGACTCTGCACGCTGTCGAGGAGTTCGTCCTCGGTGTCGGCGTCACGATCGCGGCGACGTGGCTCCTTGCGAGGGGTGGGACGCCCCTCGACCTCTTCGCGGTGCTTCTCGACCTCCGTGCGGATGATGTAGACGATGAAGATGAACCCCATCAGAGCGAAGAGGATCCACTGGATCGCGTACGAGAGGTGTGGTCCTGGGTCGTCGGTGGGGGAGTCGAACCCACCCAGGGGCTGCTCGGGCGCCGGGGCCTCGTCGACCAGAAGTCCGTAGGCGGAGGTGACGGTGATCTCGTCCGTCAGACGGTCGGCGATCGAGGGCAGATGGATCGTGGGGACCTGCCCCTCGGGGGCGCCACGGCCGGACTGCGGAAGCGGTTCTCCCGGGCGAAGACGGACGGTGACCTCGACCTGTCCCGTCGGAGGTCCCGGTACGGCGTCGGGCAGTGCGCCGGAGCCCGGGGGCACCCAGCCGCGGTTCACGACGAAGACGCGCCCGTCGGCGTCGCGGAACGGCACGAGAACTTCGAATGCGCTCGTCCCGCCGTGCGGCCGGTTCCGCACGAGCACCTGCTCATCGGCGAGATACTCGCCGCGTAGGACGATGGGCCGCCATTCGTCCGCGGCATCGAGGTCGCCGTCCGCACCGATGATGTCGGCGAGAGGTACAGCCGGGGCGTCGTAGTTCGCTTCGACGAGCGCGATCTGTTCCGCGCGGCCCTCGTTGCGTTCGAACTGCCAGTTCGACAGGAACGCGCACGCGATCGCGAATCCGATCGCCACGAGAACGTAGATCGACCAGCGGAGAATTCTCCGGTTCATTCCGGGGCCCCTACGCGCACGGTCACCGGGAAGTCGCGCGCGCGGAGATAGCCCTCGAGAAAGTCGAGGTGTTCATCGCACGCGAGCCAGATCTTCTCGCGATCGGGCGCGTGGATGCGCGGGTTGCGCCATACGATCTGATGCGTCGCGGCCAGACGGCATCCGGCTCGCGAGCACTGGTCGTCCTCTGTCACTCGTCGTCGCTCCCGCGGGTCTCGTGGATCGTGAAGATCGTGGGGTCGGTCGGCTTCACTTCCGGGGCCGCAGGGACCGGCGCTTCCAGCTCCACGAGCGGAGACTCCGCCGTGGCCTCTGTGCTGTCACTGCCCGCGTTGGCGAACACCACTGCGACGTACGGGAGGAACGCGGCCGCGGCGCCGAAGACCCACGTGTACCAGCCGTACGGGGTGATCAGCGCCATCAGGGCGAAGCACACGATGCGGATCGTCATCGTGATCGCATATCGCCGCACACGACGACCGGCCTCGGCCTGCGGCGCCTGCGGCAGGGAGGTCACGGCGACGGTGTTCCGGTCGTGCTTCACAGTCCTCCCAGCCTACGCCGCCAGGAGGCCCTTCGGCGGTCAGTATCCCGTGGATGCGGCGATTCCGAAGATCGCCAGGAAGAAGAAGATGCCGACGCCCCAGAGCGCGATCGCGCTGTACCCGAGGATCAGACCGGCGATGGCCATTCCGCGACCGCCGGCAGGCTTCTGACGCAACTGGTTCAGGCCCATGTGGCCGGTCACGATGGCGACGATCGACGCCAGGATCGGGATGAGGATCCACCCGACGATGCCCGTGATCATCGAGGTGAGCGCGAGTCCGTTGGTCGGCTGCGGCTGCGGGTATCCCTGATAGCTGCCGTAGGACGGCGCCTGCGGGTATCCGGGTGCCTGCGCGTACGGTGCGACCCCTGGGCTCGGTGCCGGGTAGCCGCCGCTCGCTGCGGCACCGGGGTACGCGGGAGGCGACGGGTACCCGGGGGAGGACGGTGCCTGCGCGGACGGAGCCGCGGGCGGTGCCGGTGGAGCGGGACGATCGCCGTAACCACCGGGCGTGTTGTTGTCGGTCATGAGTCCTCCTTCGCCTGTCAGGGTCCCAGGGCCGGAGCCACCGTGTCAAACGCCGTCCGGCGATGGATAGGCTGGATCCGCTCGTCGACCGATCTGGAGTGAATCATGAATGCTGAACGTGTCGTCCTCGTCACTGGAGGAAACCGGGGCATCGGCCGGGCCATCGCCGAACGATTCGTGCGCGACGGGTACTCCGTCGCGGTCACGGCTCGCAGTGGGGAAGGGCCCGAGGGAACGCTCACGGTGCGCGCGGACGTGACCGACGCGGCCGCCGTCGACGCCGCCTTCACCGAGGTCGAACAGAAGCTGGGGCCGGTCGAGATCCTCGTCGCGAACGCAGGCATCACGAAGGACACGCTTCTGATGCGCATGAGCGAGGACGACTTCGACAGCGTGATCTCCACGAATCTCGGTGGCACGTTCCGCGTCGTCAAGCGGGCGTCGAAGGCCATGTTGCGCGCGCGCTTCGGCCGCGTCATCCTGATTTCCAGTGTGGTCGGGCTGTACGGCTCGGCGGGCCAGGTGAACTACGCGGCCTCCAAGAGCGCGCTCGTCGGTTTCGCCCGGTCCCTGACGCGGGAGCTCGGCGGACGCGGGATCACCGCGAATGTCGTCGCTCCGGGGTTCATCGAGACGGACATGACCGCCGAGCTCCCCGAGGACACGCAGAAGCAGTACAAGGCGAGCATCCCTGCGGGTCGCTTCGCGACGCCCGATGAGGTCGCCGGTGTGGTCACCTGGATCGCCGGCGATGACGCCGCCTATATCTCGGGAGCCGTCATCCCGGTCGACGGCGGCCTGGGCATGGGGCACTGACTCACGGGGTGAGCGCGTCTCGGATGAGAGCGCCCAGCCGCTCCGGCGCGGAGAACTGTGGCCAATGGCCCGAGTCGATGCGCACGACGTCGAAGGACTCGATCGCAGCGATCTCGGCGCCGTAGGATCCCCAGTCGGACAGGTGGCCGATGATCTGCTCGGCGTCGAGCGACCCGGACAGCATCGTCACCGGGACCGTGTAGCGAGCAGCGTCCGTCAACTGGATCGGATCCGTCGGCACTCGTGCCGGGACGCTGAGTGCGCGTGCGGCGCTCGTCGCGCGAATTTCGGGTGTCAGATCCGCTGTGTCTTCCGTTGGAAAGAAATCCCAGCCGGGAAAGGGCACGACGCCGTCGACGATGTCGAACTCGGATATCGCCGCGCCGGACGGAGGCGGCACGGTGTCGACGAGGATTACTCTGTTCACGCGGTCGGGCCGGGCGTCGGCCGCGCCCCAGGCGACGTTCCCTCCGCCACTGTGGCCGACCAGTGCAATGTCGCCGCTGGTCGTATCGATCAACCGAACCACGTCTGCCACCCAGTCGGCGATCCTGATGTCCGCGGACTCCGACTCGGGTTCTCCCACGCCGGGCAATGTGAGCGCGTGCGGCCGATGGCCGGCCGCGACGAGAGTGGGGAGCACCGGGTCCCAGCTGGCGGCGTCGAGCCAGAGTCCCGGGATGAGAATGATGTCCATAACGCGAAGCTACTCGCACCCTCGGACAGCGTCGACCCCTGTCTTCAGGGGAGGAGCGGGATGACCTCGCCGAGATCCTGGAGGCCCACGACGAGGTTCGCGGACTCACGGACGGCGGGTTTCGCGTTGAACGCCAGCCCGAGACCGGCGACGGCCATCATCGCGAGATCGTTCGCCCCGTCTCCGATCGCGATCGTCGCATGCGCGGGCACCCCGAGCTCGGCCGCCCAGAGAGACAGCGACTCGGCCTTCGCGGTCGCGTCGACGATCGGTCCGTCGACCTCACCGGTGAGCACTCCGTCATGGGCCTCGAGTCGATTCGCCCGCCAGCGGTCGACACCGAGTGACGGCGCGAGCTGGTCGAGGATCTCCTGGAATCCACCGGAGACGACTCCCACGACACCTCCGCGCTCGTGCACGGCGGCCGTCAGATCCCGGACGCCCGGCGTCGGTCGGATGCGTTCGAGGACACGGGGGAACGCGGCGACGCTCACTCCCTGCAGTGCGGCGACCCGTGTGCGCAGGCTCTCGGCGAAATCGACCTCACCGCGCATCGCGGCCTCGGTCGCCGCCTCGACCTCGGAACGGCGACCGGCCTCGTCTGCGAGCAACTCGATCACCTCATCGCGGATGAGCGTGGAATCGGCATCGAGGACGACGAGGAAGCGCGCAGAAGTCACGCGATCGAGCGTAGCGCCCGGTCACCGTTCGACGTGCACACCCTTTCCGACGACCGTGATCCCGGAGTCGGTGACGGTGAAGCCTCGTTCGATGTCGCGCGCGCGATCGACGCCGACCGTCGCCCCGTCATCGAGCCGCACCTGCTTGTCGAGCACGGCGCGATGGATGCGCGCGCCCTGGCCCACCTGCACATGATCGAAGAGCACCGAATCGGTGATCGTGGACCCGCCGCCGGCGAGCGTCCACGGACCGACGACGCTGCGCTCCAGGTGCGTGCCCGAGAGCACGGACCCCAGCGAGACGATCGAGTCGATCGCGTTGCCGATCCGGCCGACGGCGTCGCGCACGAACTTCGCGGGCGGCGCGTTGACGCTCTGGGACCGGATGGGCCAAGCGGTGTTGTACAGGTTGAAGATCGGAAGGGTCGAGATCAGATCCATGTGGGCGTCGAAGAACGAGTCGATGGTTCCCACATCGCGCCAGTACGCGCGGTCACGGGGGGAGGACCCCGGGACGTCGTTGTGCTTCATGTCGTAGAAGCCGGCCTCGCCGCGATCGACGAAGTAGGGGATGATGTCGCCGCCCATGTCGTGCCCGGACGTCGGGAGCTCACCGTCGGCGTGCACGGCTTCGATGAGTGCGTCCGCGTCGAAGATGTAGTTGCCCATCGACGCGAGCACCTCGTGCGGAGAGTCCGGAAGGCCCTCGGCATCCGTGGGCTTCTCCAGAAACGCCTTGATGCGCCCAGAGCCATCGTCTGCAGTGTCGATGATCCCGAACTGGTTGGCCATCGCGAGCGGCTGGCGGATGCCCGCGACGGTCGCCTTGGCGCCCGAGGCGACGTGCGCTTCGAGCATCTGACGGAAGTCCATCCGGTAGACGTGGTCGGCGCCGATCACGACCACGATGTCCGGCTTCTCGTCGTTGACGAGGTTGAGGCTCTGGAGGATCGCGTCCGCGGATCCGGAGAACCAGCGCTTGCCGAGTCGCTGCTGAGCGGGCACCGATGTCACGTAGGAGTCGAGCAGAGCCGACATCCGCCAGGTCTGGGAGATGTGGCGGTCGAGACTGTGGGACTTGTACTGCGTGAGGACGACGACCTGCCGGAGCCCGGAGTTGATCAGGTTGGAGATCGCGAAATCGATCAGTCGGTACTGCCCACCGAAGGGCACCGCCGGTTTCGCTCTGTCCGCCGTGAGGGGCATAAGACGCTTGCCCTCGCCGCCGGCGAGGATGATCCCGAAAACCTTCTGTGGTACCGCCATGGCACAACCATAGATGGCCGAGCGGTCGCTGTACTAGCGTTCAGTCATGCGTGTTGACATGGTGACCAAAGAGTATCCGCCGGAGATCTACGGTGGTGCCGGCGTGCACGTCGCCGAACTGGTCGTGGCGCTGCGCGAGAGCATCGACGTGCAGGTCCGCGCGTTCGGTGCGGCCCGCGACGAGGAGGGGACGCACTCGTACCAGGCGCCCCAGGAGCTCGCGGGCGCGAACGCCGCGGTGCAGACCCTCGGAACGGATCTGACCATCGTTCCCGACATCGCCGGTGCCGACATCGTGCACAGTCACACCTGGTACGCGAACTTCGCAGGACACCTGGCCTCTCAGCTCCACGGGATTCCCCACGTCGTGACGGCCCACAGCCTCGAGCCGCTCCGCCCCTGGAAGGCCGAGCAGCTCGGAGGTGGCTACACCGTCTCCAGCGGCATCGAACGCCTCGCGTACGAGAACGCTGCAGGAATCGTCGCCGTGAGCGCGGGGATGCGCGCGGACATCCTCCGCGCCTATCCGCAGGTCGACCCCGCCCGCGTCCGCGTGATCCACAACGGCATCGATGTGGACAAGTGGCATCCCGTCGACGACGAGGCGTTCGTCCGCAGTATGGGCATCGACCCGAGCCGTCCGTCGGTCGTGTTCGTGGGACGGATCACACGGCAGAAGGGGCTGCCGTATCTGCTCCGCGCCGTCGGGGAGCTACCACCGGAGGTGCAGGTGGTGCTGTGCGCCGGAGCGCCGGACACCCCCGAGATCATGGCCGAGGTCCAGCAGGGCGTGAGACTGCTGCAGCAGACCCGCGAGGGCGTCGTGTGGATCGAAAGAATGCTGCCCAGGGCGGAGTTGTCGGCGATCCTCACCGCGGCGACGACGTTCGTGTGCCCGTCGGTGTACGAGCCGTTGGGAATCGTGAACCTGGAGGCCATGGCGTGCGGCGCCGCGGTGGTGGGCACCGCCACGGGAGGGATCCCCGAGGTCGTGGACGACGGGGTCACGGGCCGACTCGTGCCGATCGAGCAGGTGCAGGACGGCACGGGAACACCGGTCGACCCGGACCGCTACGTGGCGGATCTGGCGCGGGTACTCACGGAGGTCGTCACGGATCCCGAGAAGGCACGGGTCTACGGGGAGGCAGGTCGGCGGCGCGCGCAGGCCGAGTTCAGCTGGGGTGCGATCGCCGACACCACGCGTGCGTTCTACGCGGAGCTCCTGCGTTGAGCCGATAGGCTGGTTGCATGCCGAGCGCTCTGGATCTCACCGATATCGTCGTGCGCCGTGACGGGCGCAACATCGTCGATCATGTGACCTGGCAGGTCGCTGATGATCAGCGGTGGGTCATCCTCGGACCGAACGGGGCGGGCAAGACCACGCTTCTGCAGCTGGCCGACACGCTGATGCACCCCACGTCGGGGTCTGTCACGATCCTCGGCGAGACCCTGGGGCGCACAGACGTGTTCGAACTGCGTCCGCGCATCGGTTTCGCGTCGTCTGCAATGGCGAAGCAGGTGCCTGCCGACGAGACGGTGCTGAACACCGTGTTGACCGCGGCATTCTCCGTCATCGGCCGATGGAACGAGAGCTATGAGGACATCGACGAGCGCCGCGCGCTACGGGTGCTAGGGGAGTGGAAGCTCGATCACCTCGCCGACCGTACGTTCGGAACGCTCAGCGACGGCGAGCAGAAGCGTGTGCAGATCGCGCGTGCGGTCATGACCGATCCCGAGCTTCTGCTACTCGACGAGCCGACCGCGAGCCTCGATCTCGGCGCCCGTGAGGAACTGCTGTCCCTGCTCAGCGGGTACGCGTCGTCGCCGACGACGCCGGCGATGGTCATGGTTACCCACCACGTCGAGGAGATCCCGATCGGGTTCACCCACGTGATGCTCCTTCGCGAGGGGCGTGTGGTCGCCGCCGGCCCCATCCGGGAGACGCTGACGGCGGAGGCACTGACCGACGCGTTCGGTATGCCCATCACGCTCACCTCCGAGGACGGGCGCTACGCCGCTCGCGCAGTATCCTGACGCCCGTCTGCTAGACTCGATCCTTGGTGCCGTCGTGCGCCATGGACTTCTCCTCCGTACACACATCTCCGCAAGGATTCCGCATGAAGACTGACATTCACCCCGACTACCAGGCAGTCGTGTTCCGCGACCTCGGCTCGGGAGAGACCTTCCTCACCCGTTCGACGGTGTCGAGCGACAAGAAGATCGAGCTGGACGGCGTGGAGTACCCCGTCATCGATGTCGAGATCTCCTCTGCCTCGCACCCGTTCTACACGGGCAAGCAGCGCATCATGGACTCCGCCGGTCGCGTCGAGAAGTTCAACCAGCGCTTCAAGGGTTTCGGCGGCAGCAACGGCTGAGCCACCCGCATGGTACGAAAGCCCCGCTTCGGCGGGGCTTTCGTCGTCTCCGGGGCACGAGAGCGACGCGGGGATGACGCGCTGTGCACTCAGCGGACGGGCCACGTTCCGTCGAGGGAGTCATCGGGGTCGAGCCGACCGATGCTGATGAAGTACTCAGTGAGGCTCTCCGCCTGCGCACGGGCCCACCCGATCTGGTGAGTGTGGAGCTCCTCGGGAGTCGGTGGGAGCGGGAATCGCCGGGCGATGGCCTGGGCCACGCGTCCGGCCGCGACGGCGTCGGCGGACGCCTGGTGCGCGGCATCGAGGGGTACCGAGTAGTGGGCGGCCACAACCTCGAGCGTCCGCTTGCCCCGGCGATAGCGGTCGAAGGCCTTGTCCATCACGAGCGGGTCGATCAGCGGTGCCGGGTTCGTGAGCGGAGGTAGATCGTGCCGGGCGTTCTCGTGGGTGAGCACAGAGAAGTCGAAGGCCGCGTTGTAAGCCACGATGGGAACGCCCTGCTGCAGGAGTGCGTCGATCGCCGCGGTGATCTCCCGAACGACCTCGGCACTCGGACGCCCCTCTCGGCGTGCGTATTCCGTCGTCACACCATGGATCGCTGCCGCCTCATCCGGGATGGGCACCCCGGGGTCCGCCAACCACGTGCGCGCCGCGAGCTCCTGGCCGTCCGCATCGAGGACCCCCACGTGTGCGGTGACGATGTGGTCGTGGTGCACATCCACACCCGTGGTCTCCAGATCGAAGACGCCGATGCGAGTCAACCAGCGGGGTTGCATCGGATCTGCGGGCATGAGCCAACGCTACGGCGAGGCAGCGACATCGCGGGTCAGGCGCTCCGGATCGGGAGCTCTCGGCTGCGCGCCTAGAATCGAACGCATGACCAATCCGTACGCCGATCGCATCCGTCGGCTCCCGGTGGTGCGGCACGAGGTCGAGGTCCTCGGCGGTACGACGGCGTACTGGGTCTACGGTGATCCCCTGGCCACCACGACCGTGATCGCTGTGCACGGATTCCGGGGCGAGCATCACGGACTCGAGCCGGTCCTCGCCTACCTTCCCGAGGTGCGCGTGATCGCGCCGGACCTGCCGGGATTCGGTGAGACACCGCCGATCCCCGAACGTCGGCACGATCTGGACACATACGCCGAGTGGCTCGTCCACTTCTCTGCCGCGGTCGCTCCGGGGGCGGTGATCCTCGGGCACTCGTTCGGCTCGATCGTCGCCTCCGCGGCCGTTGCGGCGGACCTCGCGACCCCGCGTCTCATCCTGATCAACCCGATCGGCGCGCCCGCGCTGGAAGGGCCCAAGGGGCTGCTGACCCGCCTCGCGGTCCTCTACTACGCGCTGGGGGCGCGCCTGCCCGAGCGCTGGGGCACGGCGCTGCTGCGCAACCGGGCGATCGTACGGATCATGAGCGTGGCGATGGCGAAGACGGCGGATCCGGTTCTGCGCCGGTTCATCCACGAGCAGCACGACACGTACTTCTCACGCTTCGCCGATCGCGATGTGCTCCGCGACGCCTTCATCGCGAGCGTGTCGCACGACGTCCGGCAGTTCGCGTCGCAGATCACCGTGCCGACGATCCTGATCGCTGCGCAGCGTGACGACATCACCCCGATCGAAGCCGAGCGACACCTCGCGACGCTCTTCGCCGATGCCGAGCTCGTCGAGATCGCCGACGTCGGGCATCTGATCCACTACGAGACACCGGCCGAGGCCGCCGGAGCCGTCCGTCGTTTCCTCAGGGTTCCCGTCGCGCGAGACCGATGAGGCCGGCCACGCGGAACGGGATGACCTCGCCCATGGCGAGGGAAGTCTCGGTTCGCACCACACCGTCGATCGAGAGGATGCGCGCGTCGGTGTCGAAGAGGTGCCTCGCGTCTCGACACGCCACGCGCGCGAGCAGATCGATCGGCCCACTCAGCCCGTGCGCGTGGAGCACCTCGGGCACCCGTGAGAGCTCGGCGATGATGCGGGGGAGTTCGGACTGCGTGACCCCGATGCTCACGAAGGCCTGCAACGGGAACCCGATCACCTCGGGCGAGAAGGATCTCTCGTAGGAGAGGAAGACGCCGGTCTGTTCGAGGCGGTTCATTCGCGCCTGGATCGTGTTGCGGGAGACGCCCAGGGCCTCGGCGAGCGCGACGATCGTGGCGCGTGGATCGTCCGCGAGAGCGGCGAGAAGCTCCAGGTCCATGCGGTCGAGTGTGGACATAGTGCCAAACGATAGCAGGGCGAATTTCGACCAAACTGAGCAACATGCTCAAGCGAGTCGGCATTGCTTGAGCGACGTGAGTACCGGACGTACGCTCAAGACAGCCGACGATGACGTCGGTGGCCGCGTGAGACTCCCCACAAGGGACGCCACGACAGGAGGACGACGATGTCACCGCACAGCACGCCGATCACCGATACCGAGCAGGATCTGAGTCTGGTCGAGCGCATTCTCACCCCGGACGGCACCCGCATCCCGCATCCTGATCTCGATCGCCACCTCACGGACGTGACATCGGAGCAGATGCTCTCGCTCTACCGGGACATGGTCATCCTGCGTCGGATCGATGCGGAGGGCGTCGCCCTCCAGCGCCAGGGGCAGTTGGGGCTGTGGGCACCGTGCCAGGGGCAGGAAGCCGCGCAGATCGGCACAGCCCGAGCGTTGGCGGAACGGGACTTCGTCTTCCCCAGCTACCGGGAGACGGGCGTGATGTACGCGCGCGGCGCGGTGCCGGGCGACTTCGTGCGGATGTGGCGCGGAGAGGAAGGCGCCGCTTTCGATCCTTCGGAACTCCGCGTGGCGCCGCTGCAGATCATCATCGGTGCGCAGACCCTCCACGCGGTCGGCTACGCGATGGGGATCCAGCACGACGGCGCGGATGAAGTGGCGGTGACGTACTTCGGCGACGGCGCCACCAGCCAGGGTGATGTCAACGAGGCGATGATCTTCGCGTCGTCGTATCGGGTACCGGTCGTGTTCGTGTGTCAGAACAACCACTGGGCGATCTCCGAGCCGGTGGGGCTTCAGTCCGCATACCCGCTCGCGGGGCGCGCACCGGGTTTCGGCATCCCGAGCCTGCGCGTGGACGGCAACGACGTGCTCGCCTGTTTCGCCGCCATGCGCTGGGCTCTGGAACACGCGCGCGCCGGGAAGGGCCCCGTCTACATCGAGGCCGTGACGTACCGGATGGGACCGCACACGACCGCGGACGATCCCACCCGCTACCGGGACCGTGCGGAAGTCGAGGAGTGGCGCCGCCGCGACCCCCTCGATCGACTCGATACCCATCTGCGCAGCCTCGGTGTGCTCGACGATTCCCAGGCCGAACGGATCGACGAGGACGCCGCGCGCTTCGCTGCGGAGATGCGTGCCGCCTGTCTGTCGATGGTGACGCGCCCGGCGCTTTCCGTCATGGACGGGGTGTACGCGGAGCCGCATGCCGGCATCGATCGCCAGCGTGCCGAGTACGCCGCGTACCTGGCGATGCTCGGCGAGGAGGCGTGACATGACCGAACTCACGCTCGGCAAGGCACTCGGTGCGGGTCTCCGGCAGGCGATGAAGGACGATGACCGCGTGGTTCTCCTCGGCGAGGACATCGGAAAGCTCGGGGGAGTGTTCCGGATCACCGACGGTCTGTTGGACGAGTTCGGCGCGAAGCGCGTGATCGACACGCCGCTCGCGGAGTCCGGCATCGTCGGGACCGCGGTGGGGCTGGCGTTCCGTGGCTACCGGCCGGTGGTCGAGATCCAGTTCGACGGGTTCGTCTACCCCGCGTTCGACCAGATCGTCTCCCAGGTCGCGAAGATGCATTACCGCACCCAGGGGCGCGTGAAGATGCCGCTCACCATCCGCATCCCGTGGGCGGGCGGGATCGGCGCCGCCGAACATCACTCCGAGTCGCCGGAGGCGTACTTCGTCCACACCGCCGGGCTGCGTGTGATCGCGGTCTCCCAACCGGAGGACGCCTACCGATGCCTCCGCCAGGCGATCGCCTCGGATGATCCCGTGATCTTCTTCGAACCCAAGCGGCTCTACCACTCCAAGGGGGAGGTCGACCTGGAGGCCCCTCTTGCTGACGCACCTCCGATGGGACTCGCGCAGATCATCCGGGAGGGCAGCGACGTCACGATCCTCACCTACGGGGCGATGGTGTCCACCGCATTGGACGCCGCGTCCGCAGCAGCGGATGAGGGGATCTCCCTCGAGATCGTGGATCTGCGCTCCCTGTCGCCGGTGGACTACGACACCGTGGCCGCGTCCGTGCGGCGCACCGGACGCGTGGTGGTCGCGCACGAGGCATCCCGTGAGGCGGGAGTGGGCGCTGAGCTCATCGCGAGCGTGACCGAGCGATGCTTCGAGTACCTCGAGTCCGCGCCCCTCCGCGTCACGGGGCACGACATCCCGTATCCGCCGGCGAAGCTGGAGAAGTTCCACCTTCCGGACCTCGATCGGATCCTCGACGCCGTCGACCGAGTTCTGGATCGACCGAACAGCCTGAGCGAGGTGGCGTCATGATCGTCGAGTTCCATCTCCCCGATCTCGGTGAAGGTCTCGCCGAGGCAGAGGTCGTGCAATGGCTCGTGTCGGAGGGGGACGAGGTAACCCTGAATCAGACCCTCGCCGAAGTCGAGACCGCGAAGGCCGTCGTCGAGCTGCCGTCCCCGTATGCGGGTGTGGTGTCCTCCCTCCACGCGGGAGCGGGCGACACCGTGCCCGTCGGCGCTCCGCTGATCGCTTTCGCGGTCGAGGGCGCGGACGACGATGAGGGCTCCGGGACCGCAGACGCAGGCGAGAAGACACAGCCGAACCTGGTCGGCTACGGTGCAGCCGTCTCGGCGTCCCGTCCCGCTCGGCGAGCTCGACGCGCGGACACGGCAGCGCCCGCCGACACGGCCGTCCTCGAGGCAGCACCGCACGACGTACTGCCGACGGAACCGGTCGAGGTGTCGGTGGGGGAGCGTCCGCGATCGACGCCGCCGGTGCGAGCCCACGCCAAGCGCCTCGGCGTCGACCTCGGTCTGATCGCCGCCGAGCTCGGGGACCGCCTGATCACGCGTGCGGACGTCGACGCCTACGCAGAGCGGATCGGTGCTGCGGACGCGGCGACTCCGAGCGCTGCCGATCGGTCGGACACGGGCCGAACGGTCGATCACGACGAGGGTTGGGAGGGGACTCGCGAGACGCGCGTCCCCGTCCGCGGCGTGCGCAAGCACACCGCCGCGGCGATGGTGGAGAGCGCGTTCACCGCGCCCCACGTGACGACGTTCCACACCGTCGATGTCACGGCCACCATGGATCTTCTCGCCGCCCTCCGATCCGACTCCTCGCTGACCGCACATCGGATCGGTCCGCTCGCCGTCGTCGCGAAGGCCGTCTGTCTCGCTCTCGGTCGCACTCCCGGGCTCAACGCCCGGTGGGACGAGGAGCACGGTGAGATCGTGCATCAGCACTACGTGGATCTGGGTATCGCGGCGGCGACCGATCGTGGCCTCGTCGTCCCGAACATCCGCGATGCGGAACGCATGACGCTCGCCGAGCTCGCTGATGCGCTGCGCACGCTCGCCGAGACGGCCCGAGCAGGCAAGACCGCACCCGAGGCGCTGCAGGGAGGAACGTTCTCGATCTCCAACATCGGGGTCTTCGGCATCGATGCCGGCACGCCGATCCTGCTCCCCGGACAGGCGGGGATCCTCGCCGTCGGCGCGGTGCGCCGGCGGCCGTGGGAGTTCCAGGGCGAGGTGGCGCTGCGTCAGGTCATGACGCTGAGCCTGTCCTTCGACCATCGCGTCGTGGACGGCGCGGAGGGAGCACGGTTCCTGAAAGACGTGGCTGACGTCCTGGAGGAACCGGGTCGGGCGATGCTGATGCGCTGAGCGCTGATCAGCGATCGAGGCTCGGGAAGCGCCCCGACGGTGGGGACGTACTGACCCACCGGAAGGCCCGGGTCGTCCCCGATATAGCTCGCCTCCGTCGAGGGCAGTCGCGAAGCTAGGCGGATGGCGCTGTGAGCGCGGCCAGTGCCATCGCGGTGAGGACCTTCGCCGTCGCCGTCTGCGAACGCGACGCGGAGCGCGTGCTGTGCGGTGTCGAGTTGATGAGGCCGAAGCAGGCCTGCACGCGCAGCCGCAGCTCATCACGCGGCGCAGGGCACAGCGGCTCCAGTGCAGCGATCCACAGGTCGATGTACGCGCGCTGCAACCGTCGGACGGCGTCACGGTCGGAGTCCGCGAGGTGGGCCAGGTCGCGGTCCTGCACCTGGATGACCTCCGCGTTGCCCAGCGCGAAGCCCACGTGGAAGCGGATGAGGCCCAGCATGCGCGCCAACGCCTCGTCCGTCGTGGCAGACACTCGACGGCCGCCGGACACGAGGTCCTCGCTGACCTTTACCAGCACAGCTCCCAGGAGCGCCTGCTTTCCAGCGAAATGCCGGTAGACGGCAGGCCCCGACACACCGACCGAGGCGCCGATGTCCTCCAGGCTCACTCCCGGGAAACCCCGCTCCGCGAAGAGGCGCGCTGCCTCGCGCAGGATGGCATCCGAACGCTCGGCCTTCGCGCGGTCCCGCGCGGTCACAGGGGTTGTCATCTCAGTTAATCCTCGCTAACCTGAATGAACGGGTTAGTGAACAGTAACCGAATGTGTGTGCGGCGCGCCAGCGCCTCGTGTGTCGAGGAGGACATCACGATGCCGGAGACTCAGGCCGAACTCGCCTCCGCCCTGCGTGAACGACTCGCCGAGGTCGCTCGCGGCGGTCCCGAGGCCTCGCGCGAACGGCATCTCGCTCGCGGCAAACTGCTACCCCGGGATCGGATCACCCGATTGCTGGACGAGGGCAGTCCGTTCCTGGAGGTGGCGCCTCTCGCTGCGGAGGGCCTGTACGGCGGCGAAGCTCCGGCGGCGGGAGTCGTCGCCGGGATCGGACTCGTCCACGGTCGCCACGTGATGGTCGTCTGCAACGACGCCACAGTGAAGGGCGGCACGTACCTTCCCCTGACGGTCAAGAAGCACCTGCGCGCGCAGGAGATCGCGCTCGAGAACAGGTTGCCGTGCGTTTACCTCGTCGATTCCGGTGGCGCGTTCCTGCCGAAGCAGGATGAGGTGTTCCCCGACCGCGACCACTTCGGCCGGATCTTCTTCCAGCAGGCGCGCATGTCCGCCGAGGGGATACCCCAGCTCGCGGCGGTGCTCGGATCGTGCACCGCCGGGGGCGCGTACGTCCCGGCCATGAGCGACGAGACGGTCATCGTGCGCGGTCAGGGCACGATCTTCCTGGGCGGCCCACCCCTCGTGAAGGCGGCGATCGGCGAGGTGGTCTCCGCCGAGGAGCTCGGGGGAGGGGAGATGCATGCACGCCGGTCGGGCGTCGTCGATCATCTGGCCGAGGACGACGAGCACGCGCTGGAGATACTCCGTGACATCATCGAGACCCTGCCCGCGCCGGCAGCTCCGGTGTGGGACGTCGCCGAGACGCAGCCACCCCGCAAGGAATCCGGACTGTACGACGTCGTTCCGGTCGATGTGAACGCCGCGTACGACGTGCACGAGGTGATCGATCGGATCGTCGACGGGGACTCCTTCCGCGAGTTCAAGGCTGAGTACGGCACGACACTCGTGACCGGTTTCGCGCGCATCCACGGACACAGGATCGGGATCATCGCGAACAACGGGGTCCTCTTCAGCGAGTCCGCATTGAAGGGCGCCCACTTCATCGAGCTATGCGACCAGCGCGGAATACCGCTGCTGTTCCTCCAGAACATCACAGGCTTCATGGTCGGATCCCAGGCCGAGTCCGGGGGTATTGCGAAGGACGGAGCGAAGATGGTCACCGCGGTCGCGACGACGCGCGTGCCGAAGCTGACCGTCATCATCGGCGGTTCGTTCGGAGCGGGGAATTACTCGATGTGCGGACGCGCCTACTCCCCGCGGTTCCTCTGGACCTGGCCGGCCAGCCGCATATCGGTGATGGGCGGTTCGCAGGCCGCGTCCGTCCTGGCGACGGTCAAGGAGGATCAACTGGCCGCCCGAGGCGAATCGTGGACCGCCGAGGATCGCTCCGCGTTCGAGGAGCCCATTCGTGCGCAGTACGAGGAGCAGGGCGAGCCGTACTACGCCACCGCGCGGCTGTGGGACGACGGCATTATCGATCCCGCCGACACACGTCACATCCTGGGCCTCGCACTCGACGTCATCTCACGCACCCCGCTTCCGTCCCCGCGCTTCGGCCTCTTCCGGATGTGATCCCATGACGACTCAGCCCCCGTTCGCCACGGTCCTCGTCGCCAATCGCGGCGAGATCGCCCGGCGCGTCCTGCGCACGCTGCGCTCTCTCGGTGTCGTCGGCGTGGCCGTGTACAGCGACGCCGACGTCGACGCGCCCCACGTGCGAGAGGCCGACCGCGCGATCCGTCTCGGCCCTGCGCCCGCCGCGGAGTCGTATCTCCGGGTGGACGCGGTGATCGACGCGGCGCTTCGCACCGGGGCGGATGCGATCCACCCCGGGTACGGGTTCCTGTCCGAGAGCTCGGCCCTCGCCCGCGCGTGTGCCGAGCACGGGATCGTCTTCATCGGCCCTGACATCCCGGCACTGGAGATCATGGGGGACAAGGCCAGGGCGCGAGACCATGTGGCCGCGGTCGGGGTACCGGTGGTCCCGGGCTTCGACGCGTCGGGGCTGCGGGACGCGGAGATCCGCGAGCGCGCGGTCGATGTCGGATACCCGCTGCTGGTCAAGCCCAGCGCGGGTGGCGGCGGGAAGGGGATGGAGGTCGTCACGACGGACGCGGACCTCCCGTCGGCCCTCGCGTCCGCCAGGCGGGTCGCCACGGCGGCCTTCGACGACGACAGCCTCGTGATCGAGCGACTCGTGCTCAGCCCCCGGCACGTCGAGGTCCAGGTGTTCGGAGATTCCCTGGGAACCGTCGTCGCGCTCGGCGAGCGCGACTGCACTCTGCAACGACGGCATCAGAAGGTCATCGAGGAGGCACCCGCCCCTGGCATCGATGAGACGCTGCGCGCACGCCTCCACGACGCCGCTGTCCGCGCGGCCGAGAGCGTGGCGTACCGCGGCGCCGGCACGGTGGAGTTCCTCCTGGATCCCACCGGCGAGTTCTTCTTCATCGAGATGAACACCCGACTCCAGGTGGAGCATCCGGTGACGGAGGAGGTGACGGGCCTCGATCTCGTCGCGCTCCAGCTCCAGGTCGCCGCAGGGGGCCCGGTGCCGACCGCTCCTCCCACGACAGGTCACGCCGTCGAGGCACGGGTCTACGCGGAGGCACCCGAGCGAGGCTTCCTGCCGTCGACGGGGCGCGTGCTTCTCTTCGAGCCGCCCCGAGGTGTGCGCGTGGACGCCGCGGTCGAGACAGGGAGCGAGGTGACCGGCTTCTATGATCCGATGATCGCCAAGATCATCGTGCATGCCCCCGACCGGCCGACGGCGCTCGACCGCCTGGATGACGCGCTGTCGCGGACCGTTGTCCTGGGGGTGGAGACGAACATCACCTTTCTGCGCCTCCTGTGTCGGAGCGAGCGTGTGCGCGCCGCCGAGCTGGACACGGGCCTCATCGAGACGCTGCTCCCACTTCCGGCACGGCCGCCGGCAACCGAGACACTCGGGGCGGTCGCTGCGCAGGCTCGGCGGTTGTCGGAGAAGAAGGGGGCGGAGGGCGCATGGAGCGATCGCTCCGGCTGGCGGATGGGCGCATCGAGCGCTGGCCACCCGCCCCGCGTGTTCGCGTTCCTCAGCGATTCGGGCGATGTCCTCACCGGGGATCCCTCGACGAGCAGTCGAGCGCCTGTCGTGCGCGCCGACGACGGGAGCTTCTGGGTGGCCGAGGCGGGTCATGCGGTTCGTCTGCGTCCGCTCACGCGTCGCGCGCGTCTCATGCTCCGTCTCGCCGAGCGCGACGGATCGGTCACCGCGTCCCCGGAGCTGCGCGCGCCGATGCCGGGCAACGTGGTGGCCGTGCACGCGAGCGACGGCGCCCGGGTCCAGGTCGGTCAGCCGATCCTCGCAATCGAGGCCATGAAGATGGAGCATCCGGTGCTCGCGCCGCACGACGGCACGGTGCACCTCCTGGTCGGTGTCGGCGATCAGGTACGGCGCGATCAATCGGTCGCCCGAGTGACGGAGGACGAAGATGACCAGTGACGATCTGAACGCCGAGCAGAAGGAACTCGCCGCGATGGTGCGGGACTTCGCCGAATCCGTGGTCGCCCCGCAGGCGTACGAGGCCGATCGAACCCACACGCTGTCGATGGAGGTCGTCGCGCAGATGGGTGAGCTCGGCCTGTTCGGGCTGCCGTTTCCCGAGGAGGTCGGAGGGCAGGGCGGTGACTATCTCGCTCTCGGCATCGCCATCGAAGCGCTCGCGCGGGTCGACCAGTCGATCGCGATCACACTCGAGGCCGGAGTGAGCCTCGGCGCGATGCCCGTCTTCCGTTTCGGCACGGATGAGCAGCGAGCTGAGTATCTGCCGGCACTGCTCTCCGGCGAGGCTCTGGCAGGCTTCGGTCTCACCGAGCCGGAGGCGGGTAGCGATGCGGGTGCCACGCGCACCACGGCTCGTCGAGAGGGCGACGAGTGGATCATCAACGGCACGAAGCAGTTCATCACGAACTCCGGCACCCCGATCACTCGATTCGTGACCGTCACGGCCGTCACGGCAGAGCGGGACGGCCGCAAAGAGATCTCCACGATCATCGTCCCGAACGGTACTCCCGGCTTCACGGTCGGGCCCGCGTACGACAAGGTCGGCTGGAACGCGTCCGACACCCACCCGTTGACCTTCGATGATGTGCGCGTTCCGCACGGGAACCTGCTCGGCGAGGAGGGGATGGGCTTTCGCAATTTCCTCAGCATCCTCGACGAGGGGCGTATTGCCATCGCCGCGCTCGCGACCGGCGCGGCCGAGGGATGCCTGGAAGCCGCCGTCGAGTACGCCAGGAGTCGTACGGTCTTCGGCAGTGCCCTGAGTACCCGCCAGAACGCGCAGTTCACCCTGGCGAGGATGCGTGCGAGGGTGCACACAGCCAGACTCGCGTGGCATCACGCGGCACGGCTCCGCGATGACGGCCGCCCGTTCGCCGAACAGGCGGCGATCGCGAAGCTGGTCGCGAGCGATGCGGCCATGGACAATGCCCGCGACGCCACCCAGATCTTCGGGGGCAACGGCTTCATGAACGAGTTCCCCGTGGCACGTCACTACCGCGATTCGAAGATCCTCGAGATCGGGGAGGGCACCAGCGAGGTGCAGCTGCTCGTGATCGCTCGGGCGCTGGGACTCACGGGGTAGCGTGGCATCGTGAGCGCAGCGGACATCATCCAGCGGGGCCTGTACTTCGAGGAGTTCGTCGAGGGGACGCGCTATCTCCATCGGCCGGGGCGCACGGTGACGGAGGCAGACAACGTGCTGTTCACCACCCTCACCATGAATACCCAGGCGCTGCATCTGGACCATGCCTACGCGAGCGGGCAGCAACCGTTCCGTCGTCCGCTCGTCAACTCGATGTGGACGCTGTCCACGATGGTGGGTGCATCGGTCGCGCAGCTCACGCAGGGGACCCTGGTCGCTCAGCTCGGGATCGGCGACGTGAGCTTCGCTCACCCGCTCTTCGCGGGGGACACGCTGTACACCGAGAGTGTCGTGATCGAGAAGCGGCTGTCGACCACCCGACCGGGAGAGGGGATCTGCGTGATCGCGCATACCGGACGCAACCAGGAGGGGATCGTCGTCGCCGAAGCGACCCGCACCGTCCTCGTGCACTGTCGACCGAGCGACGAGAAGGGAACGAGATGACGCCCTTCGACCTCGGGCCCGCCCTGCTGTTCTGCCCGGCGGATCGGCCCGAACGCTTCGCGAAGGCTCTGGAGCGCGCTGACGCCGTGATCCTCGATCTGGAGGACGCCGTCGCGCCCGACGACAAGACCGTGGCGCGGGGTCACCTCATCGATGCGGACCTTCCTCCCGAGCGCGTGATCGTGCGCGTGAACGCCCCGGACAGCCAGGCGTTCCGCTCCGACCTGGCGACGCTCTCACAGACGGACTTCCGCTCGGTCATGGTCGCCAAGACCGAGAACGCCGCCTCTCTCGATGTGTTCGACGAACGGTTCACCCTGATCGCGCTGTGCGAGACGGCGGCGGGGATCGAGCATGCAGGAGTCATCGCCGACCATCCGCGCGTGAGTGCGCTGATGTGGGGTGCGGAGGATCTCGTCGCTTCACTGGGAGGCACCTCGAGCCGCAAACGCAACGGCAGGTACCGAGATGTCGCGCGGTTCGCCCGGTCACGGGTGCTGCTCGCGGCCGGAGCACGCGGCAAGGCCGCAATCGATGCCGTCCACGTCGACATCGACGATCAGCGCGGCCTCCAGCGCGAGGCGACGGACGCGGCCGCGTCGGGGTTCCACGCCACCGCATGCATCCACCCCGCGCAGGTCGAGACGATCAGACGCGCCTACGCCCCGGACCGCGCCACCGTCGCGTGGGCTCACGAGCTGCTGGACGCGGCGGAGACCAACGGCGGAGTGTTCCGATTCCGAGGGCGCATGATCGATGAACCGATCCTCCGGCACGCGCGCACGCTGGTCTCGCGCGCACGTTAGCGGGACCCGTCGTCAGTCCGGAAGCGCGGCGAGACGATAGAGGACCTCGGGACGCCCGCGCTTCCCGAAACGGTGGGAGACATCGACATCCGCCGAGTGGACGAGATGGTCCAGATAGCGACGCACTGTCGCGCGGGATGCTCCGGTTGCTCGAGCGATCTCCGACGCGGTCATGGGGCGCCAGGGATCCAGAGCTTCGCGCACGGCAGTGAGTGTCGATGCGGCGATGCCCTTGGGGAGCGATTCCGGGAAGGGCGCGGCGTCCTGCAGTGCGCGGTGCGGCGACGCCGTTCGGTCTCCTCGGCCCAGCATCGACACGAGGTCATCGATCTCGCCCTGGCCGAGCGGGACCTCGGATTCCGGAGGTAGCCGATCCGCCGCCTGCCGATTGTCCCGATACGCGGACAGGCGCTCGACGAAGGCATCCCTGGTGAACGGCTTGACGAGGAAACCCACGATCCGGGCCGCCACCGCCTGGCGAACGGTCTGCCGATCGCGCGCAGCGCTGATCACCCAGACATCCACGGCTCCGCCGCGCATCTCGCGAAGGCGGTGAAGAACCTCCACACCACTGAAGCCCGGGAGGTTGATGTCAAGGAGGACGAGATCGATGTCCGCGCCGCCCGCGACACCGATCGCCGCTTCACCGCTGCCGACCGCGTCGACGAGCAGGAAGCCATCGATCGAGCTGAGGTACGTCGCATGCAGGCGGCGCGCGTGCGGGTCATCATCGACGATGAGGACACGGATTGGGGACAGACCCATGTCACCCACCCGTCCTGGTAGTCGGGACCACGGCGGTGAATCGCGCTCCGCCCAGACGAGACTCGCCGACCTCGAGCGTTCCGCCGAGCGCCTGCACGCTGCGCAACACGAGATCGAGTCCGATTCCCCGACCCGCTCCCTCGGGATCCGGCTTCGTCGTCATGCCGCGTTCGAACAATCGCCGTCGATCTCGGACGGGGATCCCCGGGCCGTCATCTTCCACGGTCATCTGCACCCGCTCCTGCTCATCCGACCACCGCACGTGGACCTCGCGGGCGCCCGCTTCGGCGGCATTGCGGCAGAGGTTCGCGACGGCGGTGAGCAACTCGTCCGGCACGCCGCTCTCCGGGGGCGCGCCCGACGAGATCAGCTCAGCGCCGTGCGCGCGCAGTTCGGTTGACAGGCCGGCGGTAAGCGCACGCAGTCGCACATCCGGCGCGCCTCCGGTTACCGGGACCACGCCATCGATGTATCGCACGGCATCGTCGGACTCGCCGAGCGCGACCAGCCCGCGGACGATGTGCAGCCGGGTATGGAACTCGTGGGTCTGCTCGCGCAGAGCACCGGCGATTCGGCGCTGGGTCTGAGCTTCCCGCGCTTCGGCGGCCAGGACGCGCATGCGCCTGTTAAGCATGCCCGTCACCAGGGCTGCCGCGACGCACCCGACGAGGGCGGCGCCGACGACCCAGGGCAGCATCCCCACGATCCCCGCCTGGTAGCTCGCGGCGATCTCGCTCTCGAGGATCCCGACCGATACCGCTCCGACGACCACCCCACCGGAGACGACGGGAACCTTCGCTCGCAGGGTCGGCCCGAGAGTGCCCGTCTCCGTGCCCAGGAAGGTCTCACCGTCCAGCACCGCGTCCGGGCTCGTGGACACCGGCAGTCCACGGGCTTCGGGCACGGGGTGGGTCAATCGGATGCCCTCGGAATCGGTGATGACGACATAGTCGACGCCCGAGGCGGACAGCACGGTGTCAGCGAGCGGCTGGAGCGTCGCGGTCGCGTCCTCGGTCCGCTCGCCGATCGCGTCGTGCACCTGGGGGAGGGCGGCGAGGCTCCGCGCGACGTCGAGCACGCGCTCCTCGGTCGCGGACCGAATACTGCGCTCCTGCACGCCGAACGCGACCGTGCTGGTGACCGCGATGCTCGCGAGGACGATGAGGCACTGGAGAGCGACGATGCCGGCGCGACGAAGCGGTCCTGTCCGCGATGTGATCATCCGGCCTCCTCGCCTTGTGAGCATCAATGAGCATAAACGAGGGATTTGGTCCGCGCACTTCGCCGGACTGTCATCCTGGTCGCATCGGACGAGATCTCCGTTCGGTGACCAGGCACACAAGGACGTACGCCCGGAGGCGCACTCATGCGAAGACGCATAACGACCATCGTCATCTCGATCGTGGCAGCAGCCGCCTTCCTCGTGGCTGCCGTGCACTCCAGCCAGACCGGTGGCGGAGGTGGGCCCCGGACCAAGATCACGGTCGTCGCGCCCGCAGCGCCCGGCGGAGGCTGGGACGCCTTCGGACGCGAGGGACAACAGTCCATGCGCGCGAACGGTATCAGCGGAAACGTGCAGGTCGTGAACATCCCCGGAGCCGCAGGAACGATCGGTCTCGCGCAGGTCGCCGAGATGCAGGGACGCGAGGATCTGCTCCTCGTGACCGGCGGCGTCATGGTCGGCGGGATCATCGTGAACGGCAGCGCCGTGACCCTCGCGGACGTCACCCCGATCGCGAGCCTCGCCGACGACTACAACGTCCTGGTCGTGCCCGGTGACTCACCTCATGAAACGCTCGATGACTTCCTCGAGGCCTTTACCGCCGACCCCGGCGGCACCGCGATCGCCGGCGGATCGCTCGGTGGCATCGACCATGTGCTCTCGGGCCTGATCGCTCAGGCGACAGGTATCGAAGGGTCGGAGGTCAACTACATCGCGTACCCGGGTGGCGGCGAGGTCGTCACCTCACTGCTGTCGAACACCACGGTCGCGGGCCTGTCGGGGTACAACGATTTCCGGGATCAGATCGAATCCGGGAACCTCCGGGCCCTCGCTCTGTCCGCGCCGGACCCCGTGCCGGGGCTGGACGTGCCGACCTTCCGGGAGCAGGGACTGGATGTCGCGATGGTGAACTGGCGCGGCTACGTCGCCCCGCCGGGAATCTCCGACGACGCTCGTGACGAGCTCGTCGCGATGCTCTCCGAGATGCGCGAGACCGAGGAATGGCAGGACGCCCTCGAGCGCAACAGGTGGCAGGACAGTTTCCGCTCCGGTGAGGAGTTCGCCGCGTTCCTGCGCGACGAGATGGAGACCACCGAGCAGATCGTCGAGGAGCTGGGACTATGAGCACGACTGGAGCACCGAACACATCCACGCTGCGCGCTCAGAGCGTGCCCCGCTGGTACACCGGGCGAAGCGAGCTGTTCGTCGCAGCGGGCGTCATCGTCGTCGCGGTCCTGCTGACCATCGGGACCGTGACGATGACGGTCCCGGAGGGAACGGCGGTGCCGGGCCCGCAGTTCTTCCCGACCATCGTCGCCGTCTTCCTCTACCTCGTCGGCATCGCCCTCGCGATCCAGGTGCTCATGACGCCTCGTCGCTCGCACGTCGCCGATGACCCCACGGAGATCTCCGACGAGATGCTCGCGGGCCTCGGATCCCTGGACATCACGGCCGAGATCCGTGTCGTATCTCCGGAGGAGCTCGTCCCCGAAGTGTCCAACCAGCCGCGCATCGACTGGCGCACCCTCGGCATCACGGTCGGCGCGCTCGTCGTGTTCATCCTCCTGCTGCCGATCCTGGGCTGGTTGATCATGGCCGCAGCGCTCTTCTGGACGATCGCCTGGGCGTTCGGAAGCAAGAGACCACTGTTCGACATCGCGGTCGCGGCACTGGTCGCCGCATTCACGCAGCTCGCGTTCGGCGCCGGGCTCGGCCTCGCCCTCCCCGCAGGCATCCTCGAAGGAGTGTTCGCATGGATCAGCTGACCAACCTCGCCGAGGGGTTCGCGATCGCGTTCACCCCCGCGAACCTCCTCTTCCTCGTCATCGGGGCGATTCTCGGCACAGCCGTGGGCGTACTCCCCGGACTGGGATCCGCGATGGCGGTCGCTCTGCTCCTGCCCGTCACCTTCAGTCTCGACCCGACCGGCGCGTTCATCATGTTCGCGAGCATCTACTTCGGCGGGCTGTTCGGTGACTCCACCGCCGGCATCCTCCTCAACACACCGGGAAATTCGTCGGCGATCGCGACGACGTTCGAGGGGCATCGGATGGCGAAATCCGGTCAGGCGGCGAAGGCGCTCGGCACAGCCGCCACCGGAGCGTTCATCGGCGGCATCATCGCGTGCACGCTCGTGGTGTTCTTCTCGCCGTTCATCGCTGACCTGGCCCGTGTCTTCGGTCCCGCGGAATACTTCGCTCTCGCCGTCGTCGCATTCGTCGCCATCTCCTCGGTGGTGGCGGACTCGATCGTGCGGGGTCTCGTCGGATTGGGCCTCGGATTCGCCCTCGCCATGATCGGCATCGACGGGACGAGTGGCGCCGAACGGTTCACCGGCGGCTCGCCGCTGCTGTTCGACGGAGTGTCGATCATCGTCATCACGGTCGGGCTTCTCGCCGTGGGTGAGGTTCTCCACGTCGGCGCGTACATCCGTACCGGTTCCGCTCCGACCCGCATGATCAGCTCGAGTGGGTCCCCGTTCCTGTCCCGTGCGGATTGGCGGAAGGCCGCGCCGGCGTTCCTGCGCGGGACCTCCTTTGGTGTGCCGTTCGGCGTCATCCCGGTCGGCGGGTCGGAGGTGCCGACATTCCTCGCCTACGGGACCGAAAAGAGACTCGCGCGTCGGCGCAAGGATCCTGACTTCGGATCGACAGGGGCTATCCAGGGGGTCGCCGCTCCCGAGGCAGCGGGCAACGCGACAGCGGGAACCGCGATGGGCGCGCTCCTCGCACTCGGTCTCCCGACCTCCGCCACGGCCGCGATGATGATCGCCGCGTTCCAGCAGTACGGGATGCAGCCGGGTCCTCTCCTGTTCGAACGCAGCGCCGATCTCGTCTGGCCGCTTCTCGCGAGCTTCTTCATCGGCCTCGTGATCCTGCTCCTGATCAATCTGCCCTTCGCCGCGATCTGGGCGAAGCTCCTGCTCGTCCCGCGCCACTACCTGTACGCGGGGATCCTGGTGCTCGCGATGCTCGGCGTGTATGCGATCGCGTCACGACCGTTCGATCTGTGGGTCGCCCTGATCATCGGTCTGGTCGGATTCGTCATGCGCCGCTACGACCTTCCGATAGCGCCCGTGCTGATCGCGGCCATCCTCGGTCCGGTCGCGGAGGTCCAGCTGCGGCGTGCGCTCGCGGTGTCCGAGGGCGACCCGGCGGTCCTCGTGTCCTCGCCGGTCCCGATCGTGCTCTACCTGCTGCTCACGGTCGTGGTGCTCATCAGCATCGTGCAGCACCTGCGCGCGGCGCGCGTGGCGCGTGCGGCCCGCGTCTAGCGACGCTCTCCGACTACGCGGCGCTCAACGGCTTCGTCAGAGCGCCGCGTAGTCGAGCAGACGCAACACGCCGGGGGATGCCTCGAAGCGGTGCACGGAGCCGTTTCGCAGCACCTCTCCCTCGCGAGGGAGGGTTCCACCGGAGACGTGCATCAGCAGCGAGCGGATCACCCCGCCGTGGGTCACGACGATCACCGACTCGGCGGCCGGAGCCGAACGGCGACGGGAATCGCGGGCTATCCGATCCAGAGCGCGCAGTGAGCGCACACGCACCTGGTCCAGCGACTCGGCGCCGGGGACCTCGGAGTGCCAGTCGCCGTAGCGCCGGATGTACTCCTCGACGAGGATGCCCTCGCCCTCGCCGAACTCTCGTTCGCGCATGTCGCGTGTGAGTTCCGGCCCTTCGAGCTCGAGCTGCGCCGCGATGATGCGGGCAGTCTGCTGCGCCCGGATCAGGGGACTCGCGTAGATCGCGTGGTGGCTCCCACCGGAGAGGAGCTCCGCCGCTGCGAGGGCATCCGCCTCGCCCGTCTCATTGAGAGGAATGTCGGTGGACCCCTGGATGCGGCGCGCGCGGTTCCAGTCCGTCTGTCCGTGGCGTACGAGGGTCAGCAGGGTCACAGCAGCAGCTCCTGGATGGCGGGGAGAACGTCGCTCGTGCCGCCCGCGAGGGTCACGTGCGCCCACGGGTCCGCGCGGGTCGGTTCGTGGTTGACGATGATGAGGGGGATGCCGCGACGGCGCGCACGCTCGATCAGGCGGACCCCGGAGTTGACCACCAGGGAGGATCCGGCCACGATCAGCGCTGTGCTCGCACGCAGCAGCGACTCGGCTGCACGGAAGCGATCGCCGGGGACGTACTCGCCGAAGAAGACCACGTCGGGCTTGAGCATGCCTCCGCAGACGGTGCACGTCGGGACGATGAAATTCTCGGTGCTCTCGGGGAGGACGTCGCCGTCCGGACCGAGCGGGACATTCTCAGGGATCGCGATCCACGGATTGAGCTGTTCGATCTGGATCGCGATGTCGCGCCGGTCGAACACCTGCGAGCACTGCAGGCACAGGACTCGGCGCATCGTGCCGTGTACCTCGATGACGTGCGAGCTGCCCGCGCGGAGGTGGAGGCCGTCCACGTTCTGTGTGATGACGCCGGTGACCGTGCCCGCTGACTCCATCTCGGCGAGCGCGAGGTGACCGGCGTTCGGCTCCGCGGCCGCGAACGCACGCCAGCCGAGGTGCCCACCGATCCAATAGCGGCGCCGCGCCGCGTCGTCGGCGAGGTACATCTGGATCGTCATGGGGTCTGCCCGAGGGCGCACTCCCTCCCCGCGATACGCGGGTATGCCGGAGTCCGTGGAGATGCCGGCTCCGGTGAGGAGAGCGATCTTCCGTTCCTGCAGCAGATCCGCCGCCCGCGCGATACCCGCGGACAGCTCGACAGCAGACGACGACATGCTCACAGGACCTCCCTCAGCGAGTCTACGACGCGTCGGGTCGCCGGGCGTTCGATGGCAGAGTGGGGACATGGACATCCAGCGCGTGACATCTGCAGACGATCCGCGACTGGACGACTACCGAAACCTCACCGACGTGGCGCTGCGTCGTGTGCAGGAGCCGGAGGGGGGACTGTACATCGCGGAGTCCGCCAAGGTCATCGCCCGCGCGACGGCCGCGGGCCACACGCCGCGGTCGGTCCTCACTCAGGAGCGGTGGGTCGAGGGCATCGCGGCGATCCTGGGCGCGACTCCCACGCCCGTCTATGTCGTGCCCGACGATGTCGCGGAGTCAGTGACCGGGTATGCGGTGCACCGCGGCGCGCTCGCATCCATGCACAGGCCGGCCCTGCCGACGGTGGCGGATGTCGTCCGTGATGCGTCAGTGGTTCTCGTGCTCGAGGACATCGTCGACCACACCAACGTGTCCGGTCCCAAAACCCACGCTCCAGACACTCCTCAGAGGACCCGTTCACGCATTGCCATCCTCGAGGGGCTGACCGATCATGCGAACGTCGGTAGTGCGTTTAGAAACGCGGCCGCGCTCGGCTTCGACGCCGTACTTGTATCGCCGGACTGTGCAGATCCGTTGTACCGGCGTTCCGTGCGCGTCTCCATGGGAACGGTGTTCCAGGTGCCGTGGACCCGAATCCCAGAGTGGCCAGCAGGCGTCCACCAGCTGCAAGAAGCCGGCTACATCGTCGCTGGGATGACGCTGGGGGAGGGCACGATCACCCTGGACGCGCTCGTCGCAGAGAACCACGAAAAGCTCGCGCTGGTGTTCGGCACCGAGGGGCACGGCATCACGGCACCCACTGATCGCATCCTTGATCGGCGCGTGACTATCCCGATGATGGGCGGCGTCGATTCCTTGAACGTCGCGGCAGCGTCGGCCGTGGCGTTCTACGCGACCAGGTAGCCCGTAGCCGACGCACCAGGCCCAGTTGCGGACTCTCACGTTAGCGGTCCCCGACACGCTCCGAATAAACGTGAGATGAACGCGTACCTAGACACGTGCCCCTACGCCGTGCGCAGCGGGAGGAGCAGATCGGTACGCACACTGGTCGGCGTTCCTCCATGCGCAGGGCTTAGGTAGCGCTCGAGTACTGGGTCATCTGTCAGGGTGCGCCCCGAGGCAGGAAGCCAACACCCGAACAACCATGCATAGCTCTCCGGCATGTCGGCGTACGCCCCTTGGTGGGTGAGAACCGCGTAGGGTCCCGGACGCAGCGAATACCACAGCGGCTTCGACGCGTCTGGAGAAAGTGGCAGCAGATCAGGAGCGAACGATTCGGGCACAGTCACACAGGCAAGCGACTCCAACTTGTCTTCATCCGTGCGGGATGGATCGGAGAAGTACACGCCGTACATGTCACGAGCATCGAGATTCATGTCATGAGCAAGCAGCCAGATTCTCAGGTCATGGAACGCGCGGTCGATCGTGAAGAAGGAACCGCGATGGCGGACAGCGACGCACCGCGTACTCGCAAGCTCGACCTCGCGGACACGGTACCGCTTTGGGTCGTTGGCGATCCGCGCGATCCGCAAATCAACGTGCGTGCCGTGCGCTCGATACTCGCCCGGAGTCACACCTACCGCGGACCGGAAGGTCCGAGTGAACGATGACACGTTCGGGTAGCCGCATTGCGCGGCCACCTCGGCGATAGGCACATTGTCGGCAAGGAGGGCGACCGCCCTCTGCAGGCGGACACGCTTGACGAGGGCCGGAAGGGACTCCCCGAAGGCCGCAGAGAAGATGCGGTGCCAGTGTCTTGCCGACATACCAGCGACTTCGGCAAGGCGAATCAAGTCCAGCGGCTGATCCAAGTGCTCGTAGACGTATGAAAGCACAAGATCAAAGCGTTCCTCATAGGAGAACACCTCGCGCCGGTCCATGAATCCCTCCGCTACTTCCCCTTCGAGCTTCTCCCGGCAGGCAGGGCACCTCAGGTGCTGGGCCCAGTGTGCCACGGCGGCAGGGACTACCGTCGCAGGTGGAGGGCGAAAGCTAGCTCGATGAGATGCTCCAGCTCGGCTTCGGGAAAGGGAACGTCAAAGGCAAGGTGCACTGCCCGCTTGCCATCGTAAGAGAGGTGGCTGGCGGCAGCGCGAAACTCCGAGACCAGCGGCGTCCCACAGTGCACGAACATTGCGGGCGCCCCGTCGCGTTGCACTCCCAGGCGGATGGAGCTTCCGACCTTGTTGTTGACGGGGCGAAGGGTTGGCTCTCCCCACGCGGTGTACTCTCGCAGGCCACCGGCCTCGGAGATTCCGTCAGCGACGCTGTATGCAATCGCACGCACGGCAAAGAGGCGTTCTGCGACCTCTGCAGGGAAGGCGTCGAATGCGGCAGCAACGTCATCCGGCATCGCCGGAGTCGCGGAACCCATATCAGCCTTCTCTGTCGACGCCGAGGGCAACGAAGACCCCTTCGGTGCCGTACTGCTCGTACTCACACAGAAACGTCTTGCGCGTGTCGTCGAAGTCCCAAGCCTCGTTCCACGCCTCGATCACGCGGGTCGGGTCAGCGTCGGGCACTGCGAACGTGGCGCGCGCCGACTGCGGCACGGACACCAACGTCATTCCGTCCGGGACAGGAGTCGAGGGGTCGATTTCGACACCGATGAGGAACGTGAACCAGCCATCACGGCTGACGCCAGCGTTCTCCAAGTGGGTGTACACGGCGTACACCTCGCCGTTGCGTCGGCCGGGGACGGATTCGAGCAGCCCTTCGCCGTACACACGTGCCCAGAGCTCGGGGATCGTCGTCTGAGAGGCGCGACTGTTCGTCCGGACGGCGTAGCCAAGCACGGTGAACGGGGCGTTGGTCGAGAAAGTGGGGTTGGTCATGCTTCGACACTAGATTCCGTCCACTGTGCAATATGTGCCCTGTGCGCTATGGGGCGCGACTCAACCTCGGGGCGGCTTTCCACGCCGCAGCGGTCGCACTCTGGGCGCTGACCCGCTGAGGTGTCACTCCCTCCCAGGGAAGATGATCGGCGCCGGATCCGGTCGCTTGGCGACGACGGCATCACCCGAGGACTGGTGACGCAGGCGACGCAGGACCCAGGGCACCAGATGCTCGCGCGCCCAGGAGAAATCCTCCTGACGTGCTTCACGCCAGGTGCGAAGAGGTATCGGATCGGGCTGCATGGACTGCAGGTCATTCGTGACCTTCAGCGCGCGTAGCGCCATCCTGGCCACCTCGTGGTGACCCAGGGCGTTGTAGTGCAGCCGGTCATCGTCGAAGAACCTCGGATCCTGCACGACCTTGAGGCCCCACTGATCCGCCACGATGCAGTCGTAGCGTTCCGCGATCGTGCGCACGTTCTCGTTGTAGATCGCGACCTTGCCTCGGAAGGCGCGGAAAACAGGGGTGAAGCCCGTGTCGATGCCGGTGAAGAGCAGCACCGATGCTCCGGTCGATGACAGCCGGGCGACCGCATCCTCGAGCTGGACGGCGATCGCATCCGGGTCGGTGCCGGGTCGGATGACGTCGTTGCCGCCCGCGCAGATCGAGACGAGGTCGGGGCGCAGGGAGACGGCGGGCTCGATCTGGTCGGCGACGATCTGCGCGATCAACTTCCCGCGCACGGCGAGGTTCGCGTAGGAGAATTCGTCCACCTGTGCGGCGAGCACCTCGGCAACGCGATCCGCCCACCCACGGTGACCGTCGGGGGATGCGGGGTCCGGGTCTCCGATGCCCTCCGTGAAGGAATCGCCCACGGCGACGAAGCGGCGCCAGGGGTGTGTTGCTTGCGTGGACACCTGCGGTGTCCTCGACGATTCGTGGTCGTCCATCGAACTCTCCTTCACAGCCGCGACCGCCAGGGTGGCGCGGTCGCGCAATGAACGATCCTACCGGCCGCGCATGGCCGGCAGGTGGGGCGACCGATGTCCCCGGGACCGATTATCGTTGAGGCGATGCTCTCTCCGTCCTTCCCGCAGCGCGCCCCCTGGGGGACGGCGGACAAGCTGCGCGCCTGGCAACAGGAGGCGCTGGACGCCTATTTCCAGGCCGACCAGCGGGACTACCTCGTGGCTGCCACCCCGGGAGCAGGCAAGACCACGTTCGCCCTCACACTCGCCGTCGAACTCCTGCGGATGGGCGAGGTCGATCGGATCATCGTGGTCGCTCCCACCGAGCACCTGAAGACGCAGTGGGCGGACGCGGCAGCGCGGGTGCACATCCGCCTCGACCCGGCGTTCCGCAACAGCCACTGGGCGCCCTCCCGCCAGTACCACGGCGTCGTGGTGACCTACGCGCAGGTCGCGGCGAAGTCGTCCGTGCACAGGAATCTGACCGAGTCGGCGAAGACGCTCGTCATCCTCGACGAGGTCCACCACGGTGGAGACGCGCTCAGCTGGGGCGATGCGATCCGCGACGCGTACTCGCCCGCCAAGCGCCGGCTCCTGCTGTCCGGCACGCCCTTCCGGAGCGACACGGCACCCATTCCGTTCGTGGAGTACCTGCCGGACGAATCGGGTGCGAGGGTGTCGAGCACCGACTACCGCTACGGATACGGCCGGGCACTGGCTGACGGCGTCGTACGGCCCGTGCTGTTCCACATGTACTCCGGCAAGATGCGCTGGCGAACGAGCGCCGGCGACGAGCTCGAAGCGCATCTCGGTCAGGACAACACGAAAGACGTCAACTCCCAGGCCTGGCGGACGGCACTCGATCCGGCAGGGGAGTGGATGCCCGCGGTGCTGTCCGCTGCGGACCGACGCCTCTCCGAGATCCGCCATCACGTCCCGGACGCCGGTGGGCTCGTGATCGCGACCGACCAGACCACCGCCCGCGCCTATGCCGTGCTGCTGCGCGAACTGACGGGGGAGCGCCCGACGGTCGTCCTCTCGGACGAGGCGGAGGCGTCTCGTCGTATCGAGCAGTTCAGCCAGAACACCAGCCGGTGGATGGTCGCGGTCCGCATGGTGTCGGAGGGCGTGGACGTACCGCGTCTCGCGGTCGGCGTCTATGCGACCTCATCGTCCACTCCGCTGTTCTTCGCCCAGGCGATCGGACGCTTCGTGCGCGCCCGACGTCGGGGCGAGGCAGCCAGCGTTTTCCTTCCCCGCGTCCCGGTCCTGATGGGACTGGCAAGCGAGATGGAGCGGCAGCGTGATCACGCTCTCGACAGGCAGACCAAGGACGAGGACGGGCTGGACGACTCGCTGCTCGAGGCCGCGAATCGCGAGGAGGAGACCTCCGACGCGCTCACTCAGGAGTTCACCTACCAGGCGATCTCGTCGCTCGCGCACTTCGACCGCGTCGTGTTCGAGGGCAAGGAGTTCGGTGAACTCGCCGAGCCCGGCTCGGCCGAAGAAGAGGAGTTCATCGGAATCCCCGGTCTGCTCGAGCCGGAACATGTCCACGAACTGCTCATGCAGCGCCAGGCCCGCCAGTCCCGGCTCCGCGAGACGCGCGAGGCGACCGCTCCGCCGGAGCAGACGACGACCCTTCCGCCACCCCTGCACCGCACGCTGCGAGAACAGCGTCAGTTGTTGAACAGCCTCGTCGGCGTCTACGCGCGCCAGACGGGTGATCCCCACGGCGCGGTGCACGCCGAGCTGAGAAGGATCTGCGGCGGTCCTGCGGTCGCCCAGGCGACTGTGACGCAACTGCAGTCCCGCATCGATCTCCTCCGCAGGCGCGTGCGGTCCTGACGCGCTTCGGAGCGCCGAAATGCTGGCAATCCTCGGGTTCGCGCGTGCCCGCGGCACGCTGCTCGATAGCGTGGGGTGTCCCACTGATCCGGAGGTTCCATGAGCGCGCCCGCTGCCGACCCCACGGCTGCCGACCGTCGACGATGGGCACGTTATCTCGTCGAGGAACGTGCCGAGGCTGCTGTCTATCAGAATCTCGCCGCACGGCGATCGGGGGAGGAGCGGGACATCCTGTTGTCGCTCGCCGACGCGGAACGCCGTCACGAGGAGCACTGGCTCGATCTGCTCGGTGGTGAGCCGACGCGTCTTCCCTCCCCGGGTGTCCGCTCGCGACTCCTCGGATGGATGGCGCGCCGTTTCGGATCGATCTTCGTGCTCGCGCTCGCGCAGAGCGCTGAGGCTCGCTCGCCGTACGACGCGGAACACTACGCCACGCCCGCTATGCGGGCGGACGAGAAGGTCCACTACGAGGTCGTACGGGGCTTGGCCGCTCGGGGGCGACGTCGGCTCTCCGGGTCGTTCCGCGCGGCGGTGTTCGGCGCGAACGACGGACTCGTGAGCAATCTCGCGCTCGTCCTCGGCATCGGCGCCACCGGTGTGAGCAGCGCCTTCGTGCTCTTCAGCGGTATCGCGGGCCTCCTCGCCGGTGCTCTCTCGATGGGGGCGGGCGAGTTCGTGTCCGTGCGGTCCCAACGAGAGCTGCTCGCCGCGACGGAGGCGAACGACGATGCGCACGCGGCGGCGGCCGACCTGGACATCGATGAGAACGAGCTCGCTCTCGTCTACCGAGCGCGAGGGATGGACGGGGAGGAGGCTCTCGAGCGTGCGCACCGCATCGTCACGGCTGCGCAGGCGGGAGTGCGTCGCTCGACCACGGACCCCGTGCGCGTTCCCGGTGCCGGCAGCGACCACGACATCGTCGGCAGCGACTGGACGGCGGCGATCTCGAGCTTCCTGCTGTTCGCCTCCGGAGCGATCATTCCGGTCCTCCCGTGGATCTTCGGGCTCGAGGGCACGGTCGCTGTCGTCGTCGCGCTCGTCCTCGTCGGAATCGCTCTGCTGACGACCGGCGCGATGGTGGGGATCCTCTCGGGCGGTCCGCCGCTGCGCCGAGCGCTTCGACAGCTCGCGATCGGTTTCGGTGCTGCGGCGATCACGTACGCGCTCGGTCTGCTGTTCGGTGTCGGCGCGCTCTGAGTTCGAGCGAACGAAAGAGCCCCTGACCGGAACAACATCCCGGTCAGGGGCTCTTTCTCTACTGTGCGCGAGGGGGGACTTGAACCCCCACGCCCTAATACGGGCACTAGCACCTCAAGCTAGCGCGTCTACCTATTCCGCCACCCGCGCAGGTGATGAGTGGTTGTCTCCAACCGAAGATCGAGATTAGCACGTTCTGGATGGTGGTTCGAACCGGGCCGCCCCTCGGGCGCGCCGGTCCGGTGCAATAGCCTGGGGTGATGGATTCATCGTCGCACCCCGAGGTCGTCCGCATCGCCAGCGATCTGATCCGGTTCGACACCTCGAACTTCGGCGGGGGCAACGCGAAGGGAGAGCGCGAGGCTGCCGAGTACGTGGGTGCCTACCTCGAGGATCTGGGGTTGCGCACGGAGTACTACGAGCCCATCTCCCGTCGCACGAACGTCATGGCGCGGGTGCCGGGTCGTGACTCGAGCAAGCCCGCCCTCGTCGTGCACGGTCACCTCGATGTGGTCCCGGCGATGGCCGAGGACTGGAGTGTCGACCCGTTCGCGGGAGTGGTCCAGGACGGTCTGCTGTGGGGACGCGGGGCCGTCGACATGAAGAACATGGATGCGATGATCCTCACCTCGGTCGCGGACATGCTCCGCTCAGGCGAACAACCCGAACGAGACCTCGTGCTCGCGTTCTTCGCCGACGAGGAGAACGGTGGCGTCGAGGGATCGGCCCTCGTCGTCCGCGACAGGCCGGAGTGGTTCGCTGGCGCGACAGAGGCGATCAGTGAGGTCGGCGGGTATTCGATCACCGTGGACGACCGCCGCGCCTATCTGCTGCAGGTGGGGGAGAAGGCGCTCATCTGGATCCGTCTCGTCGCGAAGGGGCGTGCCGGACACGGGAGTCGACTCCACGACGAGAACGCCGTCACCCGGCTGGCGGAGGCGGTGGCGACGATCGGACGGACGCGATGGCCGATCCGACTGACAGCGACGACACGGGCACTGCTTGAGGGGCTGAGTAGCCTGACCGGCCGCTCGGTCGACGATCCCGACGCTCTGGCGTCCGCGGCGGGCCCCGCCGAGGCTTTCCTGCGGTCGACCTTCCGGACGACCGCGAACCCCACCATGCTGACGGCCGGCTACAAGCACAATGTGATCCCCGAGCGCGCGGAGGCTCTGATCGACGTGCGGGTGCTTCCCGGCACGGAGGACGACGTGCTCGCCGAGCTCCAGTCGCTCATCGGAGACGACATCAGCATCGAGATCGTCGTGCGCGACATCGGGATGGAGACGGCCTTCGAGGGGGATCTGGTCGACGCGATGGTCGCGAGCCTCGGACGCCACGATCCCGGCGTCCCGGTCATCCCGTATCTGCTCGGCGCTGGCACAGACAACAAGGCGCTCGCGACCCTCGACATCACCGGATACGGATTCGCGCCCCTGCGTCTACCCGCCGACCTCGACTTCACAGGGATGTTCCACGGAGTCGATGAGCGAGTACCCGTAGAATCGCTTGTCTTCGGACAGCAGGTGCTGACCGACCTCTTGCGCACGTACTGAGCGCCGTCACCCGTCTCCCTGCTGAAAGTCACCGCATGAATCTGCTCGAAGCGCTCATCCTCGGCGTCGTCCAGGGACTCACCGAATTCCTCCCGATCTCATCCAGCGCGCACCTGCGCATCCTCGGGACGTTCCTGCCGTCGGCCACGGACCCCGGGGCGGCGTTCACCGCGATCACGCAGATCGGCACGGAGGCGGCGGTGGTGGTGTTCTTCTGGAAGGACATCGTGCGCATCGTGACGAAATGGTTCCAGTCGCTCGCGGGCCGGGTTCCCCGCGCGGATCCGGACGTGCGGATGGGCTGGCTGATCATCATCGGCAGCATCCCCATAGTCGTGCTAGGGCTGCTCTTCCAGGACCAGATCGAGAGTGTGTTCCGATCCCTCTGGGTCGTCGCGATCATGCTGATCGCCTTCGGCGTGCTCCTGGGGATCGCGGACTACGTCGGTGCGAAGAAGCGCGAGCTCGACCAGTTGACGGTGCCGCACGGTGTCGCCTTCGGGGTCGCCCAGGCGCTCGCTCTCGTACCCGGTGTCTCGCGGTCGGGCGGCACGATCACCATGGGGCTCTTCCTCGGATACGAGCGCGCGGCCGCGGCGCGCTACGCTTTCCTTCTCGCGATCCCCGCCGTCTTCGGCAGCGGTTTCTACCAGGTGTTCAAGAGCTGGGGAGAACCGACGGTCTTCTCCGCGGGGGAGACTCTCGCCGCCACCGGTATCGCCTTCGTCGTCGCTCTCGGCGTGATCGCCTTCTTCATGAGCTGGATCTCCAAGCGGAGCTTCCTGCCCTTCGTGATCTACCGCATCCTGCTCGGCGTGACGGTGATCGTCCTGCTGAGCATGGGGGTCATCGACGCCTGACGCCGGACTCGCAAGGTGCCGGGATCTAGCGTTTGTGGTCGCCGGGTCCGTCGCCCCGCCGGCGAAGGTAGCGTTCGAAGGCCTGCGCGATCGCGTCGCCGGAGGCATCCGGGGAATCCCAGGTGTCGCGGGTGCGCTCCAACTGCCGGATGTACTCGCTCATGTCGTCGTCATCCGCAGCGGCCGCATCGATGGACGCCTCCCACGCAGCGGCCTCGGTGCGCAGATGCGTGCGGGGCACCTCGACACCGGTGAGCTCCTCCAGGCGATCGAGGAGCGCCAACGTGGCCTTGGGTGAGGGAGCCGCCGACGCGACGTAGTGCGGGACGCTCGCCCACAGACCCGCTGTCGGTATGCCCGCTCGCTCGGCGGAGTGCTCCAGTACGCTGAGGATCCCCACGGGCCCCTCGTACAGAGACCGCTCCAGCCCGAGCTTCTCGCGGACCTCCTCGTTCGGGCTCGAGCCGAAGATCGAGATCGGTCGGGTGTGCGGGACGTCCGACAGCATCGCACCGAGCGTGAGGAACCCCGTGACGTCGTCACGAAGGGCGATGTCGATGAATTCCGCGGCGAAGGACTGCCAGGTGCGGGCGGGCTCGACGCCCGTCAGGAGCCAGAACTCCGTGCCGTCGATCGTGGTGGTCGGGCGCCAGAGAGCGGCTTCCGGCCAGGTGAGCTGACGCTGCCCCTGGGCGTCCATCTGCGAGGAGGGGCGCGTGTACTGGTAGTCGAAATAGAGTTCGGGGTCGACGGTGTGAACGAGCTCGTACTCGCCCTGATCGCGGAGCGCCGCGATCGCACCGCTGGCTGCCTCTCCCGCGTCGTTCCAGCCGTCGAAGGCGGCGACGATGATGCGCGAACCCAGTGCGTCCATCGCTTCTCCCTTCGGTGTCCGGCGATATCGGTCACCCCAGGCTAGTCCGGGTCGCGATGGTGCGGGGTGGTCGGCGGGTAGCATGGTTCGGTGAGTCAACTACCGGGCGCGGTCCTCTGGGACATGGATGGAACACTCGTCGACACCGAACCGTACTGGATGGCGGTGGAGACGACACTGGTCGAATCCTATGGGGGCACCTGGGGTCATGAGCAGGCGATGCAGCTGGTCGGCAAGGGCCTCATGGACAGCGCGACGATCCTGCGAGACGCGGGTGTCGACCTCGCTCCCGAGGCGATCGTCCAGCTGCTCACCGACGAGGTGAGCAAGACCCTTCGCACCCGCGGAGTCCCTTTCCGTCCGGGGGCTCGAGAGCTCCTGCGCGCCCTCCGAGACGCGGGTATCCGCACCGGCCTGGTCACGATGTCCCTCCGGCGCATGGCGGACGGCGTGGTCGACCTGATCGATTTCCCGGCGTTCGACATCGTCGTCGCGGGTGACGAGGTGGAACACCCGAAACCACACCCTCGTCCGTACCTGCGTGGTGCGGAGCTACTGGGCATCGACATCGCCGATGCGCTCGTGATCGAGGATTCCCCGACCGGACTCGGCGCGGGTGTCGCATCCGGCGCGGTCACCCTCGGTGTGCCGCACATGGTCGCTCTGGATGGACTCGGGGCGCACGCGCTGTGGCCCACGCTCGAGGGACGCACGGTGGACGACCTCGTGGACCTGTTCACCACTTCGACGTCGCGCGCCGGGGCGATCCGATGACCGGTGACGCCACCCGGCCCAGCGGACCGTTCCGCGAGGGGGACCGTGTCCAGCTCACCGGACCGAAGAACCGACTCCACACGGTGACTCTCCGCGCGGACGGCGAGCTCCACACGCATCACGGCGTCCTGCGCCACCGCGACCTCATCGGCCTCCCGGACGGCTCGGTCGTGGAGAACAGCTCCGGTCACCCGTACCTTGCGCTGCGCCCGCTCCTGCGCGACTTCGCGATGTCCATGCCCCGCGGGGCGGCGATCGTCTATCCGAAAGACGCCGCGCAGATCGTCATGCAGGCGGACATCTTCCCGGGGGCGACCGTCGTGGAGGCGGGTGTCGGCTCCGGCGCACTGTCGCTGTCGCTCCTGCGCGCCGTCGGACCGGCGGGGACCCTCGTCTCATTCGAACGCCGCGACGACTTCGCCGGGGTCGCGCGGGGAAACGTGGAGACGTTCTTCGGCGGCGCGCCGGACACGTGGCGGGTCGTCGTCGGTGATCTGGTCGAGGCATTGCCCGAAGAACTGCCCGCGGGCAGCGTGGACAGGGTGGTCCTGGACATGCTCGCTCCGTGGGAGTGCATGGACGTCGTCGCAGACGCTTTGACGCCGGGCGGCGTCGTGCTCTGCTACATCGCCACCGCGACACAGCTCTCCCGCGTGGCGGAGTACATCCGCGCAACGGGCCTCTTCACCGACCCGGAGGCGTCCGAGACCATGGTCCGGGGCTGGCACGTGGAGGGGCTCGCCGTTCGCCCGGATCACCGCATGGTCGCGCACACCGGTTTCCTCCTGACGGCACGACGGCTCGCTCCGGGTGCCGTCGCCCCGAGTGTCAAGCGTCGCGCGTCCAAGACCAGCTATGGGGACGAGGACGTGGAGCTGTGGACGCCCGGAGCAGTGGGGGACCGCGAGATCACCGACAAGAATCTCCGCAAGCGGGTCCGCGAGGCGGAGAAGGCCGCGGACGGGGCGCGCCTGGCTGCGGCCTCGCGCGAATCGGACCAGGGGAACGAATAGACTGGCGGGCGTGCGTAAAACGTCCGCCTCTCTGGCCGCTCTCAGTCTCGTCGCCGTCGCCCTGACCGGGTGCGCGGCAGGCACCGCCGCTCCGACCTTCGAGGGCGCCGCGTGCGAACGCGATGCGTCATCCAGCGGGATCGATGATCTCGTCACGGTGACGGGGGAATTCGGAGAAGCACCCGAGGTCGAGGTCTTCAGCCCCCTCCACGTCGACAGCACCGGATTCACCGACCTGGAGTCGGGGGAGGGCACTGCCCTCACCGCTGCGAACCAGATCGCCGTCATCGACGTCGCGCTCTACCGGGGATCGACGGGCGACGAGATCGTGACGACCGAGTTCAACGGCGATCGCAGCCGGCTCTCCAACATCGCCTCGTGGGAACAGCAGATCCCGGCCATCGCCACGGTGCTCGAGTGCGCGACCCCCGGAACCCGGATGCTCGCGGCCTTCACCCCCGAAGATTTCGGCGAGCAGGCCAGCCAGGGCTTCCAGCTCGAGGCCGATGAGTCGGTCGTGGCGGTCATCGACGTGCTCGACACCTACCTGCCACGCGCAACCGGTGAACTGCAGTTCCACGATGCGCGCGGGCTGCCCACCGTCGTCCGCGCACCCGACGGCCGACCCGGGATCATCGTCCCGGACAGCGCACCCCCGACGGAGCTCGTCACCCAGGTCCTCATCGAGGGGGAGGGCGAAGAGGTCACGGCCGAGACCCCGTTCCGTGTCCACTACACCGGGGTCACCTGGGCGGAACGTACGGTCTTCGACACCTCCTGGGATGCCGATCCCGCGCAGTTCAACCTCGCGAGCGTCATTCCCGGTTTCGCCGAGGCGCTCGAGGGGCAGACCGTCGGCTCCCAGGTCCTCATCGTCGTACCGCCCGAGCTCGGATACGGTGACCAGCCGCAGGCGAGCATCCCGGCGAACTCCACACTGGTCTTCGTGGTCGACATCCTGGGCATCGATCAGGTCCCGAGTCAGTGATGGCGGCCCGCATACCCGCGGAGGAGCGCCTGACGAACCTCGTCGTGGCCCTCATGTCCACGGAGATCGGGCTCACGAAGCAGCAGATCCTCGACAACGTCTCGGGCTATCGTCAGCGTGCCACCGCGGGAGCCCGCGCGGACGCTCTGGAGAAGATGTTCGAGCGCGACAAGGATGACCTGCGTGCGCTCGGTGTACCGATCGAGACGATCGGCGATGCTGCGGACGCCAACGATCTTCGCGAAGCGCGGTATCGCATTCCGCAGGCGGAGTACGACCTTCCCGCAGACATCGAATTCACCGCTGCCGAGCTCGCGGTCCTTCGTCTCGCCGGGAGCGTGTGGAGCGCGGAATCCGTGTCCAGCGACGCGCAGGCGGGTGTGCGCAAGATCCGTGCGCTGGGGATCGACGGCGACGAACCGATCATCGGATTCGCTCCTCGCATCACGGCTCGCGACGCGAGCTTCGCTCCGCTGCAGGACGGCATCGAGAAGAGCCGTGAGGTGGTCTTCGACTACCTCAAGCCCGGAGAGGACGCCCCGCGGCGCCGGCATGTGCGTCCGCTCGCGCTCGTCGACTACGAGGCACGGTGGCACGTCTACGGCATCGACACCGAGATCTCGGAGGAGCGGATGTTCCTGCTGAGTCGCATCGTGGGCGACGTGATCGTCACCGGCCGGGCATTCGAGCCTGCGTTGCGTGAGGGTGCGGGTGAGCGCGCGCTGGATGGTCTGCAGCGTGTCGCAGCCGCCAATTCCGCGTTGCTCGAGATCACTCCCGGCACCGAAGCCGCCCTGCGGCTCGGCCGTCGAGCCACGCCGGCGACGCAGGGGATCCGCGTGCCGTTCGTCGACCTCCACATCCTCGCCGACGAACTCGCCTCTTACGGACCCGAGGTGCGGGTGGTCGAACCGGAACCGCTCCGCGAGGCCGTCATCACACGCCTCCGTGCGATCGTCGATGCACACGGGGAGAGTGTCCGATGACCGCCCCGTCCAAGCCTCTGCTCGCGGCCGACCGCGTGCGCCTCTATCTCACTCTGGTTCCGTACCTGCTGGAGCGCGGCCCCGTGTCCCTTGCCGACGCGGCGGCGGAGTTCGGGGTGACGCCCAAGGAGATGCGGGCGATGGTCGAGAAGCTGACCGTGATCGGGCTTCCCGGCGATTCCGGCTACTGGCAGCAGCCTCAGGAGATGTTCGACATCAACTGGGATCTGCTGGACCAGGACGACGTCATCGAGATCACGAACGACGTCGCACTCCGTCGGGTTCCGCGCTTCACGGCCCGCGAGGCCGCGGCGCTCCTCGCAGGACTCCAGATGGTCGCCTCCGTCCCGGCGATCTCCGATTCGGGGGTCATCTCGGGGCTGCTCGCGAAGCTGGCCAGGGGAGCAGCCGACGCACCCGCGGAAGTAGTGGTCGCGCCCGGGGCCGTCGACGAGGTGCGCGAGGTCGTGTCCCGCGCCGTCCGTGCCGGTGTCGCCGTCTCGTTCACGTACCAGGCTCCGGATGCCGATCCCACCACGAGGACCGTGGATCCCGTGCGCGTACTCATCACCAATGCGCAGTGGTACCTGCAGGGGTGGTGCCACATGCGCCGCGCGATGCGCACCTTCCACCTGGACCGCGTGAGCGACCCGCGTCTCACCGACATCCCCAGCACGCATGCCGACGACCACGTGCCCGAACCCTTCGCGCAGGTGCCCGAAGACGGCGAAGTGACCGTACGGCTTCCGGAGCGACTCGCACCCCTGCTGGGCGACTTCCTGTCCGCGGACAACGTCGAGGTGGCAGGAGGAATGGTCACGGCCCATCTGCACCTCGCGGACCCGCGGGGCATCAAGCGGATCGCCGCCCGACTCGGCGGGCGCCTGGAGGTCACAGAGCCCGAGATCGCGCGTGTCGCGACGCGCGAGTGGGCCGCGGCAGGACTCGCCCTGTATCACCAGCCACCCGACGACACCGTCGCGTAGACTGGCAAGACCAACCGACGAGGGAGACTCGCATGGGCAACGCACTGCAGTGGCCGCATCTACTGCTGATCCTCGCCGTGATCCTGCTGCTTTTCGGAGCGGCAAAGCTTCCGGCGCTCGCAAAGAGCATGGGTCAGTCCGCCCGCGTATTCCGCGGCGAGATGAAGGCGATGAAGGAAGAGGACAAGGACGGTCAGGTCGTCGAGACGACCGTCACCGATCCTGTCGACGGCGTCGTGAAGACGGAGCGGTCGACCAGTTCGGACTCTCCACCTCGATCTTCGTAACCCGTGACCGCACTCGATTCCGCTGCGCAGCGGAAGCCGCGTCGCGATCGCAGCATGTCCCTCGGGGCGCATCTGATCGAGTTGCGCCGTCGACTCCTGATCGCGGTCATCGGACTCGTCGTCGGGATGGTGGTGGGATTCATCATCACGGACCCGGTCATCTGGTTCTTGACCGAACCCATCCGCGTTCTCGATGCCGAGCGGGGAACAGAGACGCCCTTCGCCCAGCTCGTCTTCTCCACTGTCTCCTCCGCGTTCGATCTGCGGATGCGCATCGCCCTCTCCATCGGTTTCATCCTCTCCGCGCCCGTGTGGCTGTGGCAGATCTGGGCATTCATCATGCCGGGTCTCACCCGTAAAGAGGTGCGGTACACGATCAGTTTCATGGCGGCGGCGATCCCGCTCTTCTTCGCTGGTGGGTACGTCGCGCTCCTGGTCGCGCCGCACGTGATCGAGGTCATGTCCTCATTCGTTCCCGAGGGCGGCGTCAACTTCTTCGACGCCCGTCAGTACTACGACTTCATCTTCAAGCTCGTTCTCGTCGTGGGGGTCGCCTTCGTCCTGCCGGTGTTTCTCGTCGCGCTGAACTTCGCCGGTGTCATGAGCGGCCGGGCGATCCTCAAGGGCTGGCGCGCCGCCGTTCTCATCGCGACACTGTTCGCCGCCGTCGCGACCCCGGGGGCTGACATCTTCTCCATGCTTCTCCTCGCCGGGATCATGGTGGTCCTCTACTTCGCGGCTGCCCTGCTCTCCCTCCTGTTCGACCGACGCCGTCGTAAGCGCGATCTCGCCGACGGTCTCCCCGGTGCCGTGTGACCGGGTCGCCGGCTGAGCGTTTCGCCGCCGCGCAGGACGCCGCGGCGCATCCGCACACCGCGTACTTCGCCTCGCAACAGCGCTTCGACCTTGATCCGTTCCAGGTCGCCGGCTGCCATGCGCTCGAACGTGGGCGAAGCGTCCTCGTCGCCGCTCCCACCGGCGCGGGCAAGACGATCGTGGGGGAGTTCGCCATCCACCTCGCGATGCAGACTCCACGGGACAAGGCGTTCTACACCACACCGATGAAGGCGCTCTCGAATCAGAAGTTCCGCGAACTCGTTGACGTGTACGGCGCGGATGACGTGGGGCTCCTGACCGGCGACACCAACATCAACGGCAATGCGCGCATCGTCGTCATGACCACCGAGGTGCTCCGCAACATGCTCTACGCGGACTCGCCCGCTCTCCGCGATCTGCGCTACGTGATCATGGACGAGGTGCACTATCTCGCCGACCGCTTCCGCGGGGCCGTGTGGGAAGAGGTCATCATCCACCTCTCGTCCCAGGTGAAGATGATCGCGCTGAGCGCGACCGTGTCCAACGCCGAGGAGTTCGGCGACTGGCTCGACACCGTGCGAGGCGACACCGAGGTCATCGTCTCGGAGATCCGTCCTGTGCCTCTCGAGCAGCACGTTCTGGTGCGAGACGATCTGCTCCCACTCTTCGACGACCGAGCCGGTGTGGCGACGGCACAGGTCAATCAAGAGCTCATGCGGCTCCGGTCGTCAGGGAGCGCGACTCACGAGAACAACAGCCGCGCGCAGTCGTATCGGAGCGCGCGGCACGCCGGACACTCACCGCGGCCGCAGCGTGGGGGCCGGCGCCCCGTGCGTAATGCGAACGCGCGTCGGATCGAACGCATGGACCGGCCGGACGTCGTGCGACTGCTGGAACGGTCGAATCTGCTTCCCGCGATCTTCTTCATCTTCAGTCGCGTGGGCTGCGACGCCGCCGTGCAGCAGGTGCGCCGCGCCGGGGTCAGGCTGACCAGCTCCGAGGAGCGCGCCGAGATCAGGGAGATCGTCGAAGATCGCACGCGGACGCTGCAGGACGAGGATCTGGGAGTCCTCGGCTACTGGGACTGGCTGGACAACCTCGAGCGGGGCGTGGCTGCACACCACGCCGGGCTTCTTCCGGCGTTCAAAGAGGTCGTAGAGGAGCTCTACAAGCGCAAGCTCGTCAAGGTGGTCTTCGCGACGGAGACCCTCGCCCTCGGCATCAACATGCCGGCGCGGACGGTCGTGCTCGAGAAGATGGAGAAGTTCAACGGGGAGGCGCGCGTCGCCATCACGTCGGGGGAGTACACCCAGCTGACCGGGCGCGCGGGACGTCGCGGTATCGACGTCGAGGGGCACGCCGTGGTCCAGTGGACCGAGGGCATGGACCCGCAGTCCGTCGCGGCGCTCGCGTCGCGCCGCACGTACCCGCTCAACTCGAGTTTCCGGCCGACGTACAACATGGCCGTGAACCTGATCGATCGCTTCGGGCGCAGGCGGGCGAGAGAGATCCTGGAGTCCTCCTTCGCGCAGTTCCAGGCCGATCGCGCGGTCGTCGGGCTCGCCCGTCAGGTCCGCGAGGCCGAGGAGTCTCTCGCGGGCTATCTGGCAGCGATGGAGTGCGATCGAGGCGACTTCGCCGAATTCGCCGCGATCCGACGTGAGCTCAGCGATCTGGAGAAGAAGCAGCGGCAGGACTCCCACGCCCCACGCGCCGTCCGCGACAAGCGGGTGAAGCAGATCAACGACCTCCGTACTCGCATGCAGCGCCACCCCTGCCAGCGGTGCCCCGAGCGCGAATCGCACGCACGGTGGGCGGAGCGGTATTGGAAGCTGAAGCGCACCACGGACCGCACGCGTCGCCAGATCGAAAACCGTACGGGAACCGTCGCTCGTGTGTTCGATCGCGTGCTCGAGGTGCTCGCCGCTCTCGAGTACGTCACGGGCGACGGAGACGACGCCGAGCTGACCGCTGCGGGGCGCACGATGCGACGCATCTACGGTGAGCGCGATCTCCTCGTTGCGGAAGCCCTCCGTCAGGACCTCTGGAAAGGGCTGGACGCTCCGTCACTCGCCGCCATGGCGTGCTGCCTGGTCTACGAACCGCGTCGGGATGAAGCAGGAGCGGGGGAGCGGGGCCTGCCTCGTGGCGCGTTCCGCGCGGCCTACGAGCGCACGACCGATCTGTGGGCGCGATTGGACGACCTCGAGAAGGATCACCACCTCGCCGGCAGCGAGCCGCTGGCAGCGAGTCTCGCAGGACCCATGCACTCCTGGGCACGCGGCGGAATGCTGGATCGCGTGCTCGTCGACGCCGACATGGCGGCCGGTGACTTCGTCCGCTGGGCGAAGCAGACGATCGATCTTCTCGACCAGCTCTCGATCGTCGCCGAGGATGCCGAGCTCGCCCGCACCGCACGAGCGGCGCTGGACGGGGTCCGCCGCGGCATCGTCGCGTACTCCTCGATGTGAGAATGGGAAGGATGCCCGCTCCCTCCGCTGACCCTCCGCGTCAGCTCCTGCCCACGCTTCCGCTCTGGCTCGCCGCTCTGTCGGCGGCAGCAGCCGCGGTACTCATGGATCTCGCCTACCCGGAGGTCGGAGCCTGGGGGCTGGCCTTTCCCGCTGTCGCCCTGCTCCTCATCGCGCTGAAAGGTCGTCGGGTCGGAGGGGCGCTGCTGGTCGGTCTCGTGTACGGGCTCGTGTTCTTCGCTCTGCTGGTGTCCTGGACAGCACGGTATCTCGGCCCGGTTCCCTGGGCAGCCCTGGCCGTGGTCGAGGGCGTGCTCACGGCTGTCGCCATCATCCTGATCTCGCTGGCTTACCGGTGGGTGCCCCGAGCCGTTCCGGGCACGGCTGGCCGACTCGTGGTCCTTCCGATCATCGTCGGGGCGCTGTGGGTCACGCGCGAGGTATTCCTCGGCTCCTGGCCCTACAGCGGCTTCCCCTGGGCCCGTCTCGGGATGACCCAGTCCGAGAGCTTGCTCGCATCCGTGAGCTCGTGGATCGGTGTCTCCGGCCTCAGCTTCCTCATGGTGTTCACCGTCGCCGCACTGCTCGAGGTGATCCGCCTCCGGGCGTGGACGCGCCCCGTGCGCCTGGTCCTTCCCGCCGCGCTGATCGTCCTCCTGTTCGCGACGCCGCTGTTCCCGACGACACCGTCCGGGTCCCTGAGCATCGGCGCGGTGCAGGGGAACGGGCCGACCGGGTACTTCGATGACAGGACACCGTTCTCGGTGATCGAGGCTCAGACGGAAGCCACGGAGCCGCTCATCGGCGAAGACATCGATCTGCTCGTGTGGCCCGAGGGTGCGCTGGACACCGATCCGTTCGAGAATGCGCAGCTCGCGCGGCGCATGACTCTTCTGACCACACGCGCGGACGCACCGCTTCTCGCCAATGCGGCGACGGCCCGCGGCGACGAGTACTTCAACACGTCGATGCTCTGGACCTCCGAGGGCGGAGCCGACCAGATCCATGACAAGCGGCACCCCGTACCCTTCGGGGAGTACGTTCCGGATCGGCCGTTCTTCGAGGCGCTCGCCCCAGATCTGATCGGGCTGCTGCAGCGGGAGTATTCACCGGGTACGAACGCTCCGATCATGGATGTGGACGGCGTCACGATCGGTCTCGCGATCTGCTTCGACGTGATCTACGACGACATCATCACCGAGGGCGTCCACGGGGGTGCGGAGGTCCTCGTCCTGCAGACGAACAACGCCGATTTCCGTGGCACGGACGAGAATCTCCAGCAGCTCGCCTTCGCGCGAATGCGCGCGATCGAGAACGGTCGCAGCGTGGTCAACATCTCGACCGTGGGCACCAGCCAGATCATCCGGCCCGACGGGTCGACTGTCTCGGCGCTGCAGGCTGACGCGGCCGGAGCCATGCTCGAGGATGTGGAGCTGCGCAGCGGTCTGACAGCCGGCGCGCTCGTCGGCCCTGCGGTCACTCAGCTGCTCTTCTGGGGCGGGCTGCTCGCACTCGTGCTCGCCGGTCTCGTCGGTCGTCTCCGGCATGGTCGGCCACGCTCCGGAGCGTCTGACGACCGCGTGGACGAGGACTGAGCACAAAGAAACCGCTCCGTGGTGGCCGGAGCCATCACGGAGCGGTTGCGATGTTCGCGCTGTCAGGCGCCGATCTTCTCGCGGGTGGGGTCTTCGCCCGCACCTCGCCGCGCTCGGATATACGCGAGGCGATCCTCGAGGAGTTCCTCGAGCTCGGCGCGCGTGCGACGCTCCAGAAGCATGTCCCAGTGGGTACGTGCGACCTTCTCGCCGCTGGTGTCAACCGTCACCGTCGTTCCGTCGACGCGGAGCAGAGCATCCGCGCCGCACGAGCGGCACTCCCAGGTCTGGGGCGGTTCCGCGTCGGCGGCGAACATGAGGTTCGTGTCATGTCCACATGCCTCACACACGTACGTGGTCTCACGGCGCTCCATGAAAACGACGCCCTCTTCGCTCTGTAGGCTCTGGGCGCCGAGTCGGATGCCGCGCAGGCTGCGATCTGCCATTTTGTGGTCCTCTCGTCTTCCTCAGGTATAACGCTTTGACCTGTGCGCTTCATCCACGTGGCAGAGCCCGTGGCACGATTCACAGTCGAATCCCAGCGGAAGGTGCTTAGGGCATGTCGAGAACGTCGAGAGCGACGTCTGCACGATCTGTGACGATGCCGTCTGCGCCTCGTGAAACGAGGCGCATCATGCGATCGGGATCGTTGATCGTCCAGACGTGAACCTCGACGCCGCGGCGTTGCGCCGCGCGCACGAGAGCAGGCGTGAAGATCGGCGCACCGCGGAAGCGTTCGGGGATCTGGAGTGCGTCGATACCGACGAGTGCACGGGCGGGGGAGAGGCGGAGCAGCGTGGTCGCGCGGACCGCGGCGATGGTCCTCTGCCCGCCAGACGTCGCCGGCCGCAGCGGCGCTCCCGTGCGAAGAACAGCTGCCACGGCACGCTCGCGCCGTGCATCGGAGAAACTCGTGACGAGTACTCTGTGCGCGTGCGCCGCGAGCACGGGCGCCAGCGGTTCGACCGCCTCATCGACCTTGAGATCGATGTTGAACCGCACCTCCGGAAAGCCGCTGAGAGCCTCAGCCACTGTGAGAAGGCCCCCATAGGGAGCGAGAAGCTCGGCGAGCTCCGTCGACCGCACCGCCGAGACAGGCCGCGGATCGCCCAGGAGGCGAGCAAGAGTCGCATCGTGGAACAGGACGACGGCGCCGTCCGCGGTCACGCGGCAATCCGTCTCGATGTACTGTGCCCCCGCCGCATGCGCTGCGGCGAAAGCGCCAGCCGTGTTCTCCCAGACGGGCGAGTCCCCGCCTTCCGTGGTGGTGAGACCACGGTGGGCGAGGACTCGGGGATGCCGTGTCTGGGCGAAGTAAGGGTGCGTCACACGCCCGGCGGAGTGAACGGTGCCGGAGCGGGAGACCCGTCGCCGCGCGGAGTGAAGGCGGATCCGATTCCCTTGAGCGCCTCGGTGAGCTCGCTCGGGATGATCCACAGTTTGCTCGACGGGCTCTCACTGATCTTGGGAAGCATCTGGAGGTACTGGTAGGCGAGGAGCTTGTCGTCCGGCTCACCCAGGTGGATGGCGGAGAAGACGCTCTGGATCGCCTCGGCCTCACCCTGGGCACGCAGCACGGCCGCCTGCTTGTCTCCCTCGGCGCGGAGGATCTCCGCCTGACGAGCACCCTCGGCCTCGAGAATGGCGGACTGCTTGGTTCCCTCAGCCGTGAGGATCGCCGCACGGCGGTCACGCTCGGCGCGCATCTGCTTCTCCATGGAGTCCTGGATGGAGAGGGGCGGATCGATCGCCTTGAGCTCCACACGACCGACGCGGATTCCCCACTTACCGGTCGCCTCATCGAGGACGACACGGAGCTGACCGTTGATGTTGTCGCGGCTGGTGAGGGCTTCCTCGAGGTTGAGTCCACCGACGACGTTACGCAGAGTGGTGGTCGTCAACTGCTCGACGGCGCCGAGGTAGTTGGCGATCTCATACGTCGCGGCGCGGGCGTCCGTCACCTGGAAGTAGACGACCGTGTCGATGGAGACCACGAGGTTGTCCTCGGTGATGACCGGCTGAGGCGGGAACGAGACGACCTGCTCGCGCATGTCGATCAACGGACGCAGACGGTCGATGAACGGAACCAGGATGTTCAGACCTGGCATGAGGGTCTTGTGATAGCGACCGAGCCGCTCCACGACGCCTGCGGTGGCCTGGGGGATGATGCGGATCGCGCGCGCGACCGTCACCACCACGAAGATGATGACTGCGATCGCGAGGATCCAGCCGATCGCGGTGGGGATGAACGATGAGTCGTTCACAGGGTGCTCCTAGTCGTTGACGGGGCGGACGATGGCTGTGGCTCCGTTGATCTCGGAGACGGCGACGGGGCTTCCCTGAGGGATGGCCACCGTCGCGGTGGTGCGGGCGGTCCAGGTGTCGCCGTTGCTGAGCTTGACCTGGCCGGTGATCTGGGTGACGTCGTTCAGTGCGATGCCGCGCAGGTCCACCAGCGCGTCGACGTTGGACTTCGTCGGATCCTCACCTCGTCGGAGTCGTTTGAGCAGCGGAGGTCGGAGGAAGAGGATGAACAGCGCCGCGGCTGCGGCCGCAACGATCACCTGGAGCCACACGGGAAGCCCGACGAGGTCGGTGAGCAGCCCGGCAGTGCTTCCGAGACCCAGCATGAGGAACGTGAAGTCCAGGCTCAGCATCTCGATGACGAGGAAGACGGCGATGAGGATCAGCCAGCCGATCCATGCCCATTCTTCGATGGCTTGCATGACAAGCGAGAAGTCGTCCATGCACCCTCCTTTGCTCGTCAACCTATCACGCAGCTGTGACGCGACAGGGTCTCGAAGCCGCCTTGGTAGGCTGAATCGGCTGTGTCCCACGGCCTCGAAGTCAGACAAGGAGTCACCGTGACTGAAGTTCTCCCCGCCGGTTCGCTCGACGGAAAGGTCGCTCTCGTCACGGGGTCATCCCGCGGCATCGGTGCCGACACCGTCCGCTACCTCGCCGAGGCGGGCGCCGATGTGGTCGTCAATTTCCGCAACAAGGCGCCGCGTGCCGAGAAGCTCGCCGTCCAGCTGCGCGAGCTCGGTCGCCGCGCGTTGGTCGTCGGGGCCGACCTGACCGATCCCGAATCCGTCGCCGGGATGTTCGACGCGGTGCGTGCCGAGTACGGGCGGCTCGATGTCCTCGTTCTCAACGCGTCCGGCGGCATGGAAGCTGGAATGGCCGAGGACTATGCGCTCGCGCTGAATCGCGACGCGCAGCTGAGCGTCCTGCACGCGGCGCTGCCGCTGTTGGGAGAAGGATCACGCGTGGTCTTCGTCACCAGCCACCAGGCGCACTTCATCCGCACGACCCCGACCATGCCGGAATACGAGCCGGTCGCCCTCTCCAAGCGAGCCGGAGAGGATGCGCTACGCGAACTCATCCCCATGCTCACGGAACGTGGAATCGGGTTCACGGTCGTCTCGGGGGACATGATCGAGGGCACCATCACGGCCACTCTTCTGGAGCGTGCCAATCCCGGTGCGATCGCGGGTCGACGCGAGTCGGCGGGCAAGCTGTACAACGTGTCCGAGTTCGCGGCCGAGGTTGCCCGCGCGGCGGTCGACGACGTGCCCTCAGACAACACTCGCCTCGTCGGCGACACGAGCGATTTCGGCGCCGAATAGGGCGTACGTACGCCGCGCCCGCGCCGAGAGGCGCAGAAAGGCCTCACTCCCTGTGCGGAGTGAGGCCTTTTCTGCTTACCGAGACTGCTTATTCCGCCGCGGCGCTGAGGTTCTTCGCATCCTTGCCGAGCGTGATCGCACGGACGATCTGCAGGAGTCCGAGGATGACGAGCGAGATACCCATGAAGAGCCAGAGGAACAGCGCACCCATCAGGCCGCTCGCCACCAGCACGACGCCCGCGATGATGCTGAGCAGTGCGTAGAGCAACGTCCACACCTTCGAGCCGTCCTGGCCGAGGAGCGTCAGAGACACCACGCCGTCGATGATCCAGCTGAGGCCGATGAAGATGACGGTGATGAGCGCGAGTGCGACGGCTGCGGTCTGCAGGTTCGCGAAGGCGATCACGCCGGCGACGATGTAGAGCAGGCCGAGGAGGATGTGGCCGACGCGTGCCCAGCCGCCCTTCTTGCCGGAGAAGATTCCGAGGCCGATGTAGACGACTCCGGCAACGATGAGGTAGGCGGCGAAGATGCCGGTGACGATGACCGCGCTCTTGAGGGGCCACACCAGCAGGACGATGCCGGCGATGAGCGCGAGTGCGCCGGAGACCGCGAGGGAGATACGGATTGACTTGAAGAACGATCGTGATTCGGTGAGCGTGTCAGACATGGGGAGCCTTTCTGAGAAGATCCTGTGAAGGATATGCGCACAGCGTAGCGCGGCATCCGGCTGCGGGGGAGTGGTGTGTCGTTCTCAGCCCGCACGCACCACCAGTGGTGGGGGCGATCACGACACTGGATCTGGTGAACGTCCGGTGTCCGTGGCACCATCGGATCCGGGGAACACGAGTCCGGTGGGTGCACCACGCGCCGCATCCAGGCGTGTCTCCTGATCACGTCTGAGCATCACGAAGGAGTCCGATGTCCGTGTCGTCCGACGCCGCACCGCGCACTGACCATTCCGCCGACAGCCACGACATCATCCGCGTACAGGGTGCGAGGGAGAACAATCTCAAGGACGTGAGCGTCGAGATACCGAAGCGACGTCTGACGGTCTTCACCGGGGTCTCCGGATCGGGCAAGAGTTCGCTCGTGTTCGATACGATCGCGGCGGAATCGCGCCGGATGATCGACGAGACCTACAGCGCGTTCGTGCAGGGCTTCATGCCCTCGGTCCCGCGGCCTGATGTCGATGTGCTCGAGGGACTCACCACGGCGATCATCGTGGATCAGGAGCGCCTCGGGGCGAACCCGCGTTCCACGGTCGGCACGGTGACGGATGCGAACGCGATGCTTCGCATCCTGTTCAGCAAACTGGGGGACCCGTACATCGGCGGGCCCACGGCGTTCTCCTTCAACATCCCGACTCAGAAGGCGAGCGGTGTCATGACCTCGGCGACCGGGGACAAGACGATCGTGAAGGATGTCGTGTACCTCGGGGGCATGTGTCCGAGATGCGAGGGGCGCGGCGCGGTGTCCGACATCGACCTCTCCCAGGTGATCGACGACACACGATCCTTGAACGAGGGCGCCATCATGGTGCCGGGTTACACCGCGGACGGCTGGATGGTGCGCGCCTTCGCCGAATCCGGTCTCTATGACCCCGACAAGCCGGTGGGGGAGTTCACCGAGAAGGAGCGCGCCGACCTGCTCTACAAGGAGCCGATGAAGGTCAAGGTGCAGGGCATCAACGTCACCTACGAGGGCCTGATCCCGAAGATCACCAAGTCGATGCTCTCTAAGGACATCGACGCGCTTCAGCCGCACATCCGTGCGTTCGTCCAACGCATCGCGAGCTTCACCACGTGTCCGGATTGCGAAGGGTCCCGTCTGACCGAGGCCGCAAGGTCGTCGATGATAAACGGAGTGAGCATCGCGGACGCCTGCCGGATGCAGGTCACGGATCTGGCCGACTGGGTGCGTGCGCTCGACCGACCGAGCGCGGGCCCGCTGCTGACGGCGCTCAGCGCGAACCTCGACGCCTTCGTGACGTTGGGGCTCGGGTACCTGAGCCTCGACCGTCCGTCCGGCACGCTGTCCGGGGGAGAGGCGCAGCGCATCAAGATGCTGCGCCACCTCGGCTCGTCCCTGACGGACGTCACGTACGTGTTCGACGAACCGACGATCGGCCTTCATCCGCACGACATCCAGCGCATGAACACCCTGCTGCTGCGGCTGCGCGACAAGGGAAACACCGTGCTCGTCGTCGAGCACAAACCCGAGACCATCGTCATCGCCGATCATGTGGTCGATCTCGGGCCCACAGCGGGGAGTCAGGGTGGCACGATCTGCTTCGAGGGCACCGTCGATGGGCTGAAGGCCAGTGACACCCTCACCGGTCGGCACCTCGACGATCGTGCTGCGCTCAAGTCGGAGGTGCGTCCGGCGACCGGAGCCATCGAGGTCAGGGGAGCGACGGTCAACAACCTGCACGACATCGACGTCGAAATCCCCACCGGGGTCCTCACGGTCGTGACGGGGGTCGCGGGATCCGGGAAGAGCTCTCTCATCCACGGATCCGTGTCGAAGGCCGAGGGCGTGGTGGCCATCGATCAGGGAGCCATCCGAGGCTCACGCCGCAGCAACCCGGCAACGTACACGGGCCTTCTGGAGCCGATCCGCAAGGCGTTCGCGAAGGCGAACGGTGTCAAGCCGGCGCTGTTCAGCGCGAACTCCGAGGGAGCATGTCCGTCGTGCAAGGGCGCGGGTGTGATCGTGACGGAACTCGGATTCATGGACACGATCGAGACTCCCTGCGAGGACTGCGGCGGCAAGCGTTTCCAGGCCGGAGTTCTCGAATACACGCTCGGTGGTCGTGACATCACGCAGGTGCTCGACCTGCCCGTATCCGAGGCGCGCGAGTTCTTCTCCGCCGGCGAGTCGAAGATTCCTGCCGCGGCGGCGATCTTGGGGCACCTCGAGGACGTCGGGCTCGGCTATCTCACGCTGGGACAGCCGCTGTCGACACTGTCCGGCGGAGAGCGTCAGCGCATCAAGCTGGCGATCCAGATGGGCGAGAAGGGCGAGATCTTCGTGCTGGACGAGCCGACCACCGGTCTGCATCTGGCCGACGTCACCCAACTGCTCGGTCTGCTGGACGCTCTCGTCGATTCAGGTAAGACGGTCATCGTCATCGAGCATCATCAGGCTGTCATGGCGCACGCCGACTGGATCATCGACCTCGGCCCAGGAGCCGGACACGACGGCGGGCGCATCGTGTTCCAGGGCACGCCCGCTGAGCTGGTAGCCGATCGCTCGACCCTGACGGGCGAGCATCTCGCGGCATACGTCAGAGCGTGACGGTCGCTCGTGCTGGCCGCGTAGCGCTAGACGGCACCACTCTTCCATAGTCGCCGATAATGCACATTATGTCAGCTTGAATGTCAGAACGCCCGCTCGGCAGTCTCTTCACCCTCCCCGAGTTCTGAGCGTCGGAGATTGTCCCCGACAGCGGCTACGCCGCACCGGTGGCCCGAATCATCTCGTACTCGAAGCTGTGGCGTCAGCGCTCATGCCGAGTGTCATGTCGGCGGCCGCCAGGTGTTCGGACTGCCGATCGCCTCGATGATGCGCCGTGACGTCTCTCCGAGTTGCCTCGCCTCTGCGTCACCGAGTGCGCCGAAGACAACTCGACGAACGAGCTCGACATGTCCTGGCAGTGCCTCGCGCACCACTTCCCCGCCTTTGTCGGTGAGAGTGGCGAGCGTGATGCGGCCATCCTCCGGATTCGGATGACGCCGGACCCACCCGTTGCGCTCCAGCCGGCCGACGGCTCGCGAGAGTCTCGACAGCGAACTGTTCGCGTACCCCGCGAGCTCACTCATCGCGAGGGTGCGCTCCCCCGCCTGGTCGAGCGCGAAGAGTATCCCGAACTCGAAGTGACTGAGTCCGGAGTCCCGCTGCATCTGGCCGTCGAGTGCGGCGGGCAGCCACTCGAGAAGGGTCGCGACCGCAGACCACGTCTGCAGCTCCTCGGGTTCCCAGGAGGCGGGTTCGCGCTCGTCGTCCATGAGTCCATCCTACCCATGACTTGCTCAGGAAAGTAAAGCCGCGTACGGTTCACTTGTTCAGGAAACTAATCTCGCCGCGCGTGGCGACACGGAGGTACACATGGATCTGCAGCTCACCGACAAGAGGGTCTTCATCAGTGGTTCCACGCAGGGCATCGGCTTTGCGGTCGCGGCTGCGTGTCTCGCGGAAGGCGCGTCCGTCACCGTCAACGGCCGGGATGAGGCGCGCGTCTCACAGGCGGTCACCGAGCTACGGGAAGCGACGCCCGGCGGCATCGTCGAGGGGCTCGTCGCCGACCTCTCCGACGCTGGCGCGATAGAGACGCTCCTCGACCGCATCGGTGATGTCGACATCCTCGTCAACAATGTCGGCACGTTCGACGTGGCGGACTTCGCGCAGATCAGCGACGCGGACTGGCTTCGTCACTTCGAGATGAACGTCATGGCGGGTATGCGCCTCTCGCGCCATCTCCTCGGCCCGATGCTGGCGCGCAACTGGGGCAGGATCGTGTTCGTCGGCACGGAGTCGGCCGTCGACGTTCCCGCCGACATGATTCACTACGGGGCGACGAAATCGGCGTCTCTCGCGGTCGCCAACGGACTGGCGAAGCTGACGCGGGGCTCCGGTGTCACTGTGAACACCGTCGTCGGCGGGCCGACCTATTCCGATGGTGTCGCGGCGGTGGTCGAGCAGATCGCCGCCGCACAGTCGATCACGGAAGCGGAGATGAAGGCGGGCCTCGTGCGACCCACCTCGCTGCTCCAGAGGTTCATCGAACCGTCGGAGATCGCCAATCTGGTCACGTTCCTCGCGAGCCCGCTCTCCTCAGCCACGAACGGAGCGGCGATCCGCGCGGACGGTGGTGTCCTCACCACGACGCTCTGACAGGCTCCCAGACGGGCGATCCTCACGGATGGCGCGTCATCAAGACGTCGACGTCATCCTCATCGTCGACGCGGAAACCGAGGCGTTCGTAGAGGCGCCGAGCGGGACTGCCCTGCAGGACGTTCAGGCGAAGGGTGCGCGAGCGGTCCACATCGACCACTGCACGGAGGATGTCGGTACCGATCCCCCGTCCCTGAACGGCGGGATCGATGTAGAGGTGTTCGAGCCACCACACCCCATCGTCCGGGCGGATCGCCACGGATCCGACCGCGCTGCCGTCGACCAGGATGATCCGGGTGCACTCGGGATCGAAGGACCCACGCAGCCGTTGACGGACACGCACAGGGTCGAAGCGACCGAGTCGCGTCAGATCATCCTCGAGGACCACGGCGCGCAACTCGACCAGCCAATCCAGGTCGGCCCAGGATGCGTCGCGCAGGGTCCAGTCGATCGATCGCGCGGCGCCTGGCCGGTTCTGCACCACTCCCCCGCGCCGTCCGTCCGGCGCGTCGTCTAAAAGGAAGGCATTCGTCATATCAGGCACCTCGCGGAGTCCATCCCGAGGGCAGCGGCCCCGACGGGTCGCCGCGTTCTCGGTCCGCTGCGGCCGACCATCCCTGAGCCGCAGCCGTGCCGTCGAAACCGCCCCGCGCGAGCCGGAAGCCGACGTCGTCGTGGTGCATTCGCGGCGCTCCCCCACGCCGCACGCCGGCACGCACGCTCCAGGCGTCGTCCGCGTACCCGCCGCCACGGAAGACCCGATAGTCGTCGTAGCGGGCAGGATCGAGAAGGTCCCAGCACCACTCCCACACGTTGCCGAGCGTGTCGAACAGGCCGTGGAGATTGGGCATCTTGCCGCCGACGTTCTGCGGTGAGGTGACGCCATCGCCGGCTGTCCAGGCCACTTCCGCCAATGGTCCGTAGTGGGGGCCGGTCGATCCGGCGCGACACGCATACTCCCACTCGGCTTCGGTCGGAAGGCGATATCCGTCGCTGTCGACATGCCACGTGACCTCCTCGCCGTCGAACGTGTAGGCGGAGTCGAGCCCCTCCCACTCGGACGCGGCATTGCAGAAGCGGATCGCGCGGAGCCAACTCAGATCGCTCGCCGGTCGCTCGGGGTGGTCCGCGGAGATTCCGATCACCTCGGCGAGCTGCTGCTGGGTGACGGCGTAGGTGCCGAGTTCGAACGGCTCCAGGTCGACGGTCCTCTGCGACTTCCGGCGCGCATCGCTCAAAACGATCCGCCCAGCGGGGATCGGTGCCATCTCGAAGTCGGTCATGACCGGGGCTCGATCATGTTCTCGCCCGTCGGCGTCGGGTCGTCAGCCGAGGCAGCCGCCCGTGGTGCGCGCGTCACTGCGGTGTCCTCTCGACCCAGGCAGGGTACTTCGCGGTGCGACCGTCGCCCGACGACGTGCGGGTCACTCGCCGCCTGACCCAGGGGCCGACGAACTCGCGGTAATACGCGTACCCGCTCGGTCCGGCACCGCCCCGTTCACGGGGTGCCCACCATTCCTCGGGAGGCTCGAAGCCGAGCGCGTGGACGACGCGTGCCGCCACCCGGTGATGCCCGGCGGCGTTCATGTGCAGGCGGTCCATCGACCAGTACGCGCTGGAGGAAAGCTCGCGATCCGGCCAGTTCAGCGCGCGGACGACATCCGGACGGTCCTCGATCCGCCGAAGCACCGCCGCCGAGAGCTGGTCGCCGCGGCGCTGCACGAGGCGCCCCATCGGAAGCTGCCCGGACGGGTTGGCGCCAGAGAGGACGATGACCGTGACACCGTGCTCATCGCACCGTCTGAGCACGCGGCTGAAGGCATCCGCGATGTGCTCGATGTCGGTCCGGGGACGCAGCATGTCGTTGCCTCCGCCGTTGAACGACAGGTGCGTGGGCTGCAGCGCGAGGGCTGCATCGAGCTGCTCATCGACGATGGGCCAGGCCAATCTGCCGCGGATGGCGAGGTTCGCGTACTGGATCGGGTGCCCTGCGGCGTCCGCCCACCCCTGGGCTGCGATGTCGGCCCAGCCGCGCACGCGACCATCGGGAAGCTCGTCACCGACGCCCTCCGTGAAGGAGTCGCCGATGGCCACGAATCGTACCTCTGTCACCACCACAGCCTATTCCTGCGGGAGACGGGTGGCGCCGAGTCACTCCGCGGTGTCGAGGAGTTCCCTGACCCGAGGGATGACCGCGGTGCCGTACAGCTCGATGCTCCGCATCATCGCCTCGTGGGAGAGCGTGCCCGTCGAATACTTGAGGTCGAAACGCTGGATACCGAGCGTTCGGACGGTGTCGACGATCTTCTGAGCGACTCGCTCGGGGGAACCCGAATAGATGGCGCCGGCAGGACCGACATCGTTCTGGAAGCGCGCGCGGCTGTACGCGGGCCACCCACGCTCCCGTCCGATGGTGTTGTTCATCGCCTCGAAACCGCTGTACGCCTCGTTCCAGGCCAGCTCGTCGGTGTCTGCGATGTGTCCGGGAGAGTGCACGGCGATCGGGTGGGACGGGGTGCCGAACGTGGCGATCGACCGGTGATAGAGGTCGACGAACGGCCGGAACCGCGCGGCCGGTCCTCCGATGATCGCGAGCATGAGTCCCAGGCCGTGGCGCGCGACGCGGACGACCGACTCCGGGCTCCCGCCGACGCCGACCCAGGTCCGTAGTCCGTTCTCCGTCTTCGGAAACACGTCGGCGCCGTCCAGCGCCGCGCGCAGCGTGCCGGACCAGGTGACCGGCTTCTCCTCACGGAGTGCGACGAACAGCTCCAGCTTCTCCTCGAAGAGGCGCTCGTAGTCCGCGAGGTCGTATCCGAAGAGCGGGAAGGACTCGATGAAGGAGCCTCGACCCAGCACCACTTCGGCGCGACCGTCGGACACGGCGTCAAGCGTGGCGAACCGTTCGTAGACGCGGACAGGGTCATCCGAGGAGAGGACCGTGACGGCGGTGCCCAGACGAATCCGCGATGTGCGGCCGGCGATCGCCGCGAGCACGATCTCGGGCGAGGTCACGGCGAACTCGCGGCGATGGTGCTCCCCCACACCGAAGAAGTCGACTCCGACGCTGTCGGCGAGTTCGGCCTGCGCGACGACGTTGCGAATCGTCTGCGCTCCTCCGACCAGCTCGCCGTCGGCCCCGCGAGTGATGTCGCCGAACGTGTCCAGTCCGAACTCGATGGTCATGGCGAGCTACTTCCGCAGGAGCGCCGTGCGCAGAGTATCCAGGCCCACACCACCGAGGTCCAGTGCCCGCTTGTGGAACTCCTTCACCTGGAAGTCCGCGCCGCGCTCGCGCTGGTACGTCTCGCGGACCTCTTCCCAGATGCGCTGCCCGACCTTATAGGACGGCGCCTGCCCCGGCCATCCGAGGTAACGATTGACCTCGAACTGCACGAACTCATCGGACATGTTGACGTTCTGACGCATGAAGTCCAGCGCGTACTCGGCGTCCCACGTGCCGGTGCCGTCGAGTCGGGGCTTACCGAGGTGGACACCGATGTCGAGCACGACCCGGGCGGCTCGCATCCGCTGGCCGTCGAGCATCCCGAGACGGTCGGCCGGATCGTCGAGGTAGCCGAGCTGCTGCATGAGCCGTTCGGCGTACAGCGCCCACCCCTCGGCATGCCCCGAGGTACCCGCGAGAAGTCGACGCCACGAGTTGAGCTGATCGCGGTTGTACACGGCCTGGGCGATCTGCAGGTGGTGACCGGGAACACCCTCGTGATAGACCGTCGTGAGCTCACGCCAGGTGTCGAACTCGGTGACGCCTTCGGGAACAGACCACCACATGCGACCCGCACGCGAGAAGTCGTCGGTCGGCCCCGTGTAGTAGATCCCGCCCTCCTGTGTGGGCGCGATCATGCACTCCAGCGTGCGGATCTTCTCCGGGATGTCGAAGTGCGTGGCGCCGAGCTCGGCGACCGCTCGGTCACTCGTCTCCTGCATCCACTGCTGCAGAGCGGCCGTTCCGTGGAGCTTGCGCGACGGATCCGCCTCGAGGTGCGCGACCGCTTCTTCGACGGACGCACCCGCGAGGATCTCGTTCGCGATAGCGGTCTGCTCGGCGACCATGCGCTGAAGCTCCTCGCGACCCCATTCGTACGTCTCGTCGAGGTCGATCGTGGCTCCGAGGAAGCGGCGCGAGTTGAGCGCGTAGAGCTCGCGACCCACGGCGTCCGTCTCACCGGCGGCCGGGTCGAGTTCGGTGGCGAGGAACGTGCGGAGCTCGTCGTACGCCACGCGTGCAGCCGCGGAGTTGTCGGCGAGCTCCCGAGCCAGGGACGCAGGCAGGTCTCCCTCGGACGACTCCGCGTCCGCGACGAACTCCGCGAAGAAACCGTCGTCGGCGCTGTAGCGGGCGATCTGAGTGGCTACCTCGCGCACCTGGCGACGCGCGGGGACGACTCCGCGACGGATTCCCTCTCGCAGCGTCTCGGTGTAGCCGCGGAGAGCACCCGGGATCGCGCTCAGTCGCGCAGCCACCACCGACCAGTCATCCGCGGTGTCGGTCGGCATGAGATCGAAGACCTGCCGGATGTCCTGAGCCGCAGAGGCGATGACGTTGATGTCACGCAGATGCCACTGGGCCTCGTGCAGCTCGAGGTCGAGGCGCAGCTCGCTACCGAGATCATGCTGGGTGACGTGATCGACCGCGTCCACCGGTTCAGCGGCTTCGAGCGCGCTGAGAGTCCGGCGCACAGCGGCGATGTAGCCGTCGTGCCCTTCGGGGCTCAGATCGGCGTACCGATCGTTGGCGTCGTTGCGTCCGATGTACGTGCCGAGGGTCGGCTCCAGAACAGCGAGTGTATCTACCCACTCCTCTGCGATCTGGTCGATCGGAGACGGAGTGCGGGGGTCCTGAGTCATCCCTTCAGCCTAGTGCGCGGCCTCATTCCAGTCCCGGCCGCGTCCGACCTGCACGTCGAGGGGAACAGTGAGCTCCGCGGCCGCACCCATCTGCGCGCGCACGATCTTCTCCGTCGCGTCCCACTCCCCCGGTGCGACCTCGACGACAAGCTCATCGTGGATCTGAAGGAGGACACGGGAGCGAAGCTCGGCCTCACGGAGATCCTGGTGGATGCGATAGAGCGCGATCTTCATGATGTCGGCCGCGCTGCCCTGGATCGGAGCGTTCAGCGCTGCGCGCTCCGCGTTCTCGCGAAGGACCCGGTTGGGGCTCGCGAGATCGGGGAACGGGCGTCGCCGGCCGAAAATGGTCTCGGTGTAGCCGTCTTCCTTGGCCTTCATCACGGATGCCCGCAGGTAGTCGCGCACGGCGCCGAAACGCGCGAAGTACTCGACCATCAGCTGCTTAGCCTCGGACTGCTCGATCCGCAGCTGCTTGGAGAGACCGAAAGCCGAGAGGCCGTAGACGAGGCCATAGGACATCGCCTTGACCTTGGTGCGCATCGCCGGGGTCACCTCTTCCGGAGTGACTCCGAACACGCGCGCACCGACGAAACGATGAAGGTCTTCGCCGCTGTTGAAGGCTTCGACGAGTCCTGCATCGCCGGACAGGTGCGCCATGATCCGCATCTCGATCTGCGAGTAGTCGGCCGTCAGGAGCGTCTCGTAGCCCTCGCCGACCTCGAACGCACTGCGGATCTTGCGGGACTCCTCCGTGCGCACCGGGATGTTCTGGAGGTTCGGGTCGGTACTGGAGAGTCGACCCGTCTGGCTTCCGGTCTGGACGTAAGTGGTGTGCACGCGGTGGTCGTCGCGGATCGCCGTATCGAGCGACTCGATGATCTGGCGAAGCTTGGTGGCTTCGCGATGCTGCAGGAGCAGAGACAGGAACGGGTGCGGGTGGCTCTCCTGCAGATCCGCGAGAACCGCGGCGTCGGTCGAGTACCCGGTCTTCGTCTTGCGTGTCTTCGGCAACTGGAGGTCCTCGAACAGAACCTCCTGGAGCTGCTTGGGGGAACCGAGGTTGAACTCCCGTCCGATGAGCGCGAAGGCCTGCGTGGCGAGGGCATCGGCTCGCACGGCCAACTCCCCGGAGAATCCGGACAGCACCTCGTGCGAGACCGCGACACCGGCGAGTTCCATGTCGGCGAGAGTGAGAAGAGTCGGGAGCTCGATGTCGGTGAGAACCTCCGCGACGGACTCGGGCAGTTCCTCGCGGAGCGCGTCGGACACCCGGAGGGTGAACCAGGCGAGCTGGGACGGTGTGGCACCGTCGGTCTCGGGGACGAGCTGGGTGGGATCGGCTTCCGGGAGCTTCTCGCCGAGATAGCGATCGGCGAGGTCCGCCAGGGTCTTGTCGGGGAAGCTCGGGCGGAGCAGCCAGCCGGCCAGACTCGTGTCGAATCCGAGGCCCGTGAGTCGGATACCCGCACGAGACAGCGCCTTGACCTGCGCTTTCGCCTCGTGCATCACGATGGGCTGGTCGGACTCGAGCCACGTGCGCACGGCGTCGGTGGACTGGTCGTCCCAATCCGCTTCGCGGAGACCCGACGGCGTCGCGACGCCGATCCGAGTCACGGCGCCGCCGTCGAGCACGAGAGTGACGCCGACGGGGCCCTCCTGCGAGCCCGCCCAGTCCGCGAGCGCCTGCACCGTGACCTCTTCGGGTACGGGCATGACGACTGCCTCTGCCGGATCTTCGGCCTCGACTCCTGCTCCGACGGCCTCGAACACGCGCGGCAGAAGCGTGCGGAACTCGAGGCGCGCGAAGATGTCGCGAACCGCCTGCGCATCGATCGGAGTGACCTGAAGGTCGGCCGGTCCGACCGGGAGCTCCACATCGCGCAGCAGGTGATTGAGCTTGCGGTTGCGCCGCACATCGTCCATGTGTTCGCGCAGGTTGCCGCCGACGACGCCCTTGATCTCCTCAGCGCGCGTGAGCAGCTCATCGAGGCTCCCGAACTGGGTGAGCCACTTGACCGCGGTCTTCTCGCCCACCTTCGGCACACCGGGAAGGTTGTCACTCGTCTCGCCGACGAGGGCGGCGATGTCGGGGTACTGCTCGGGGCGAACGCCGTAGCGCTCCTCGACCGTGGTCGGGTCGTAGCGCTTGAGCTGCGAGACGCCCTGGACCGAGGGGTAGAGCAGCGTCACCTCGTCGGTGACGAGCTGGATCGTGTCCCGATCGCCCGAGACGAGGAGGACGTCATAGCCCTGCTCCGCCCCCTGTGTCGCGAGCGTGGCCAGGATGTCGTCCGCCTCGAAGTCCTCTTTCGTGAGCACCGGTATCGACATGGCGGCGAGGCACTCCTGCAGCAGGGGGATCTGCCCACGGAACTCCTGGGGACTCTCGGAGCGGGTCGCCTTGTATTCGGAGTACTCGCGCGTTCGGAACGACTGCCGTGAGGTGTCGAAGGCGATCGCCATGTGCGTGGGCTGCTCGGCCTTGATCAGGTTGACGAGCATGGACAGGAAGCCATAGATCGCGTTCGTGTGCTGATTGTCCCTGGTCGTGAAGTTCTCCACCGGGAGGGCGAAGAAGGCACGGTAGGCGAGCGAGTGGCCGTCGATGACCATGAGAGTAGGCTTTGCGGAGTCCGTCACCCTGCCAGCCTAACGAGGACGGCAGACACCCGAGGAGGATTCGTGAGCGACACCGCTGTGAGCACCGGAATCGAATGGGCCGAGAACCGCGGAATGGGCGCTCTCGCGGAGAAGATGGGACTCGAATTCACCGAGTTCACGGTCGAACGCAGTGTCGCGACGATGCCCGTCGAGGGGAACACCCAGCCGGTCGGACTCATGCACGGCGGCGCATACGTCGTGCTCGGCGAGTCCCTCGGGTCCATGTCCGCGAATCTTCATGCCGGACCGGGTCGGCTCGCGGTCGGCGTCGACATCAACGCCACGCACACGCGATCGGCGACGTCCGGGGTCGTGACCGGAGTCTGCACACCCGTTCACCTGGGCCGCAGCATCACGGTGCACGAGATCGTCATCACCGATGATCAGGGTCGACGGTGCTCGACCATCCGCATCACGAACATGATCAAGGACGCACCCGCGTCCTGAGCGGAACTACTTCTTGGGCGTCAGCTGCTCGATGATCGCCTTGGCGACGTCCTGCATCGTGAGACGACGATCCATCGAGGCCTTCTGGATCCAGCGGAACGCCTCCGGCTCACTGAGACCCATCTTCTCGTTGAGCAGGCCCTTAGCCCGGTCGACGAGCTTGCGGGTCTCGAAACGCTCGACCATGTCGGCGACCTCGGCCTCGAGCGTGATGATCTGCTCGTGACGGGCCAACGCGATCTCGATCGCCGGGAGAAGGTCGTTCGGCGTGAACGGCTTCACGACGTACGCCAGAGCGCCTGCCTCGCTCGCCCGCTCGACGAGTTCCTTCTGGCTGAACGCCGTGAGGAGAACGACCGGGGCGATGTTGGCCTTGTGAAGCTTCTCGGCGGCGCTGATGCCATCGAGCTGCGGCATCTTGACGTCCATGATGACGAGGTCGGGACGAAGCTCCGTCGCGAGCTGGACGGCGGTCTCGCCGTCGCCGGCCTCTCCGACGACATCGAATCCGTTGTCGCGGAGGATCTCGACGATGTCGAGACGGATCAACGACTCGTCTTCGGCGACGACGACGCGTCGGGGGGCAGATGCCGTGGGCTTCTCAGCCAGTTCTTCCTCGGTCACCACCCCAGTCTAGAGGAGAGGTGGCCTCACGAGCCGCAGCAAGGCTGCGACGTGGACATTCGTGCAGGCACGAACGCTGCAGCCCGAGCGCAAGGGCCTGGTCTGGCTGGCATCACGGGGTGTCTACTGAGCGAAGGACAACCGCTCCGCGACGGCCCGCGCCGTCGGACACCGTACACAGATAGGAACACGCCCGTGAATGACATCGGTCCCCAGCCACACACGTTCGACATCGAAGCCGCCACGCATCACAACGAGACCTACCGGACCGTCGCCTGGACGGGGCGCTACCTGCAGGTCACCCTCATGACGATTCCGGTCGGGGAATCGATCGGTCTGGAAGCGCATCCGTCGACCGATCAGTTCCTTCGCGTCGAAGCCGGGAACGGGCGAGCTGTCATGGGGCCGGCAGAGGATCGCCTCGACATCCAGCAGGACATCAGCGACGGCTGGACGGTGCAGGTTCCCGCCGGCACGTGGCACGACATCCTCAACACGGGCGATGAGCCGCTTCGACTGTATGCGGTGTACGCGCCCTCCCATCACTCCGCCGGCGCCGTGCAGCCGACGAGCGCGGATGCCGCGCGGGACGAGGAGTCCGGAGCGGATGAGCCGCCTGCGTGGACCGTGCAGCCCAGCGAGGACGTGCCCGACCAGCACGCTTAGCTTGCAGTCCGCGCCCCGCTACCGAGCCCGGGCGGATCGCCATGCGCGACGGAGTACGTCGACGCGGTCATGCCGATTCCAGTTCTCCGGCTTCGATCCAGATCCCGCGGCGTAAGAACGGCCCGGGGATGAGTGCGGGATCAGCATCGACATAGCGAACGCTCGGCCAGGGCGCCCAGTGTCCGATGCCGAGGCCGGAGTTCTCCTCGACCCAGTCCGGAATCGGGGCGTCCTTCTGACGCAGCCGCCACTCCACGAGTGCGGCAATGGCCGCATCCCATTCCGGAGAGATGTGCCGTGGTGGCGTATACGTGAGGAGGACTTGAGTGCTGGCTGACGAGGCGACGAGATGGTCGTTCAGCTGCATGAACACGCGGTACGCCGGCTCTTCAGCCCCATCGGACTCATAGCGCGCGATGGCGTCGGCGATGTCGGTGACGAGCGCGCGATCGCCCACATCCACCGCGACGAGGCGGAGACCGAGTCCCGCTGCCGCGCGCTCGAGCGTCTCGACGGTGGGGCTCCGACGGCCGTGCTCGATCGCGTAGAGGTTCGAGGTCTGCAGACCCGTGCGCTCAGCGACCTGCGCTGCGGTGATCCCACGGCGCTTCCTGCTGTCCGCGATCTGCTCTATGACGCTCATGCCCACCTCTCGTGTATCGAATTCGATCTACTGTACCGCGAGAGCTGACCGCCTTCGCACCGGCGAGTAGTTCGGGGCGTGGACGAGGACGGCTCTTCCGCGTCCACGCGCTCGGGTCAGCGCGTGGTGCGCCTGGACCTGCGATAGACGCGCATCATCACGACATACCAACCCAGGAGGACCACGATTGCCGGGCCGTGGAACCAGAACCGGTGATCGCTGTACACGGTGCCAAGACCGATGCCGAAGGCGAAGATGATCAGGACAACAAGTGTCGTGAGCAAGCGGCGGGCGGGTCGCGTCACCGTGGCAAACCACGTGGTGGTCGAGGGCCTCGTTGCGTCTTTCATGTGTGCTCCTCCCCCGTACCCAGTGTGCACCTCCACTGTATTCACCAACTCACCAGAAGGGAGCTAGGCCGGCAGCGCACGCGCTGTCTCGCGGGTACTCTCGCATCGCGCCGAACGGCGTGACAGGGTGGAGTCATGGCTTCACAGCGCTCCACGACCCGGCTGTGGTGGGCGCTCTGTCTCTGCACGGCGTACTGCATCGTCGTGATCGTCATGATCCTCACCGGCGCGGTGGGCTCGACACTGTGGCTCTCGGTCGTCGGTGTCGGGATTCTCGTCGTGTCGAACTCGGTAAACCTCCTCCGCATCCGCGGAAACCGACGTCGCGCTGACGAGAGCACTGGTTTCTCCACGACGACCGCTGAGTAAATCCGCGGGAGCGGTTCGGACCACTCCCGCCCGCAGATCTCCAGGGCATCGCGGCCCATCAAGAAATGTGCCGGCGGTGGGACTCGAACCCACACGTCCTTTCGGACAAAGCATTTTGAGTGCTCCGCGTCTACCATTCCGCCACGCCGGCCCGACAACGACTTTACTGCACCGGAAACGACGACTGCGCGCCGAGAGCTGCGAAGGCAGCGTGCTCGACGCGCAGTCGGTCAGCTGTGTGTCAGATACCGGCCTTGTAGATCGGCGCTGCGCCGCCCACGGCGTCCCCGACCTTGTGGACACGGATGTCATTGGTCGATCCGACGATTCCGGGAGGGGAACCGGAGATCACGACGACCTTGTCCCCTTCCTTGGCGAGTCCGTTGCTGAGCAGGTGCTCGTCGACCTGGATGTACATGAGGTCGGTGTGCTGGACCATGTCCACCAGGGTCGAGCTGATACCCCAGGTCAGCGCCATGCGGCGACGGATGCCCGGCTCCGGCGTGAACGCGAGCATGGGGATCCGCGAACGCAACCGCGAGAGGCGACGGGCAGAGTCACCCGACTGGCTGAACACGCACAGATACTTGGCCTCGACGAACTCCGCGACCTCGAGCGCCGCCAGAGTGATGGCGCCACCCTGCGTGCGAGGCTTCGTGTTGATCGGAGCGATGCGCTCCAGGCCGTGTTCCTCGGTGGACTCGATGATGCGTGCCATGGTCTCGACGACGATGACGGGGTACTCCCCCACGCTCGTCTCACCGGACAGCATCACGGCGTCTGCACCGTCGAGCACGGCGTTGGCGACATCGGAGGTCTCGGCGCGCGTCGGCACCGGGCTCGTGATCATGGACTCGAGCATCTGCGTCGCGACGATGACCGGCTTCGCGTTGCGTCGGGCGAGCTCCACAGCGCGCTTCTGAACGATCGGCACGGCCTCGAGCGGCAACTCGACGCCGAGGTCGCCACGGGCGACCATGATGCCGTCGAACGCGTGGACGATCTCTTCGAGGTTGTCGACTGCCTGGGGCTTCTCGATCTTGGCGATCACGGGGACCTTGACGCCCTCTTCGGCCATGATCTCGTGCACGCGGTCGACGTCCTCGGCGTTGCGCACGAAGGAGAGCGCGATGAGGTCAGCGCCGGCACGGAGTCCCCAGCGGAGATCGGCCTCGTCCTTGTCGCTCAGCGCGGGGACGTTGACGGCGACGCCCGGCAGGTTGATGCCCTTGTTGTTGGACACCGCCCCGGCGACGATCACGCGGGTCGTGACGACCGTTCCGTCTGTGTCGGTGACCTCGACGCGGACCTTGCCGTCGTCGATCAACAGGAAGTCGCCCGGCTTCACGTCGTTCGGGAGCCCCTTGAACGTGGTGCCGCAGATCTCGCGGTTGCCGAGGATGTCCTCGGTCGTGATCTTGAAGATGTCACCCACAGCGAGGTCGTAGGGACCGTCCTCGAACTTGCCCAGACGGATCTTGGGCCCCTGCAGGTCGACGAGGATCGCGACCGCGCGTCCCGCGTCATCCGCGGCTCGGCGCACATTCGCGTAATTGTTGTCGTGCACGCTGTAGTCACCGTGGCTGAGGTTCAACCGGGCTACGTCGATGCCCGCATCGATCAGGGCACGAACCGTCTCGTAGGACGAGGTGGCGGGGCCGAGGGTGGCGACGATCTTCGCACGTCTCAACTGATACTCCAGGGTTGGGGGAAAGGAACTGGCGACGGTGCCGTCGTCAGCCTACGCGGGCTGCAGACCGATTGCGACATCGGTCGGTCGCACCGGTGCCGGGAGCACGGTGGAGCCCATGAGGTAGCGGTCGACGCTCGCTGCGGCCGCACGGCCTTCAGCGATCGCCCAGACGATCAGCGACTGGCCACGGCCGGCGTCCCCCGCGACGAACACGCCGGGGATCGTGCTCGCGTACTCGTCGTCGCGCTGGAACGCGCCCCGGTCTGTGACCTGCGGGCGGGTGTCGTCGGTGAAGCCGTCCTGCTCGGGGCCGGTGAAACCCATCGCGATGAGGACGAGGTCGGCGGGGATCTCGCGTTCCGTGCCCGACTTCGGGACACGGCGTCCGTCGATGAACTCGGTCTCCGCGACGCGGAGCGCACGCACCTCGCCGGCGTCGTTCGAGAGGAACTCGACTGTGGATGCCAGGAACATCCGCTCGCCGCCCTCCTCGTGTGCCGACTGGACCTCGAAGATCGTCGGCATCATCGGCCAGGGCTGGTGCTCGGGGCGTTCCAGACTGGGCTGCGTGCCGATCGCGAGGTTCGTGACACTCAGGGCACCGTGGCGGTGCGCTGTGCCGATGCAGTCCGCTCCGGTGTCGCCGCCACCGATGACGATCACGTGCTTGCCCTCGGCGGTGATCTGGTGGGGCACGGCGTCGCCGGCGACAGCGTGGTTCGATTCGACCAGGTACTCCATGGCGAAATGCACGCCGTCGAGGTCCCTACCGGGGATCGGGAGGTCGCGCGGAACCGTGGAACCGGTCGCGATCACCACCGCGTCGTACCGTGCGCGAAGATCCGACCAGGAGATGTCCTTGCCGATCTCGACGCCCGCGCGGAAGCGCGTGCCCTCTTCCTGCATCTGACGGAGCCGAGCCTCGACGTGGCTCTTCTCCATCTTGAAGTCCGGGATGCCGTAGCGCAGGAGTCCACCGATGCGGTCATCGCGCTCGAACACGGCGACCGTGTGACCGGCGCGCGTGAGCTGCTGGGCCGCCGCGAGACCGGCAGGACCGGAACCGACGACGGCGACGGTCTTGCCCGTCAGTCGCTCGGGCGGCTGGGCCTCGACCCATCCCTTGGCGAACGCCTCGTCGCTGATCGAGACCTCGATCTGCTTGATCGTCACCGCGGGCTGGTTGATGCTCAGCACGCACGAGCTCTCGCAGGGCGCGGGGCAGAGCCGCCCCGTGAACTCGGGGAAATTGTTCGTGGCGTGCAGACGCTCGGCGGCCGAGCGGCCCTCACCGCGCCACGTCAGGTCGTTCCACTCCGGGATCAGGTTGCCCAGCGGGCACCCCGAGTGACAGAACGGCACTCCGCAGTCCATGCAGCGTCCCGCCTGGCGGCGCAGCACAGCCTGGTCGCCCGGCTCATAGACCTCTTTCCAGTCCATGATCCGCACGGGGACCGGGCGTCGTTTGGGGAGCTCGCGCTCCGTGACCTTCAGAAAGCCCTTGGGGTCAGCCACCTGTCACCTCCAGGATCCGGTTCCAGACGACGTCGCCGTCGGGGTCGAGCCCCTCCGCCTCTGCCTCCTGGCGCATGTTCTGCACCGCGGCGAAGTCGCGAGGAAGAACCTTCACGAATTCGCTCACGGCATCATCGAAACGGTCGAGCATCTGGGTTGCGAGCGGTGATGCGGTTCGCTCGACGTGTTCGGCGAGGAGGCTCCGGACGACCTCGATGTCGGCACGATCCAGCGGCTCCAGGCGGAGCTCACCGGAGTCGAGCGACTGCGAGTTGACCTTGTCCGATCGGAGACCGTGCACGTACGCGACTCCGCCGGACATGCCGGCACCGAGGTTGCGTCCGGTCTCGCCGAGGATCACCGCGAGCCCTCCGGTCATGTACTCCAGCGCGTGGTCGCCGACGCCTTCGACGACCGCGGTCGCGCCGGAGTTGCGCACGAGGAAACGCTCGCCCACCACACCGGAGATGAACATCGTGCCGGACGTCGCGCCGTAGCCGATCACGTTGCCCGCGATGACGTTCTCGTGCGGGGCGATGTCGCTCCCCCGCGGAGGACGGATCGTGATGTCACCTCCCGAGAGTCCCTTGCCGACGTAGTCGTTCGCGTCGCCCTCGAGGCGCAGCGTGATCCCATTGGGCAGGAAAGCCCCCAGGGACTGGCCGGCCGTGCCGCGCAGGGACACATCGATCGTCTCCCGAGCGAGCCCCTCGGAACCGAAGCGAGACGTCACCTCGTGGCCGAGCATCGTGCCGACCGCGCGCTCGGTGTTGCGGATCGGAAGCTCGATGAGCACGGGGGCACGATCGCGAAGCGCGTCCTGCGCCATCTCGATCAGCTGCATGTCGAAGTGCTTCTCGAGCTCGTGATCCTGTGGGCGGGCGCTGCGCCGCGGCTCACCGGCAGGGAAGATCGGCCCCTCGAGGACGGGGGCGAGGTCCAGGCCACCGGCCTTCCAGTGCTCGACCGCGGCGTCGACCTCGATCAGATCGGCGCGGCCGATGATCTCGTCCAGCGAGCGGTAGCCGAGCTCGGCGAGGAGCTCACGTACCTCTTCCGCGATGAACTCCATGAAGTTGACCACGAACTCCGGCTTGCCCGTGAAGCGCTCGCGCAACGCAGGATTCTGCGTCGCGACGCCGACCGGACACGTGTCGAGGTGGCAGACGCGCATCATGATGCATCCGCTGACGACCAGCGGAGCCGTGGCGAACCCGAACTCCTCGGCTCCCAGCAGCGCACCGATGATCACGTCGCGGCCCGTCTTGAGCTGGCCGTCCACCTGCACGACCACACGATCGCGCATGCCGTTGAGCATGAGCGTCTGCTGCGTCTCGGCGAGACCGAGCTCCCAGGGGGTGCCCGCGTGCTTGAGCGAGTTCATCGGGCTGGCGCCCGTGCCGCCGTCATGACCGGAGACGAGGATGACGTCGCTGAGGGCCTTCGCGACCCCCGCAGCGACGGCGCCGATCCCCGACTGACTCACGAGCTTGGTGTGGATGCGCGCCTCGGGGTTCGCGCGCTTGAGGTCGAAGATGAGCTGCTTGAGGTCTTCGATCGAGTAGATGTCGTGATGGGGCGGCGGCGAGATGAGCCCCACGCCGGCGGTCGCGTGGCGGGTGCGAGCCACCCACGGGTACACCTTGGTCGGTGGGAGCTGACCGCCCTCGCCGGGCTTCGCGCCCTGGGCGAGCTTGATCTGGATGTCGTCCGCCTCGCTCAGGTAGAGGCTCGTGACACCGAACCGCCCGGAGGCGACCTGCTTGATCGAGCTGCGGCGCTCCGGGTCCTTCAGGCGGTCCAGATCCTCACCGCCTTCTCCGGTGTTCGACTTGCCGCCGATGCGGTTCATCGCGATCGCGAGGGTCTCGTGTGCCTCACGGGAGATCGAGCCGTAGCTCATGGCACCCGTCGAGAAGCGCTTGACGATGTCCGAGACGGGCTCGACCTCGTCGAGCGGCACCGGGGGTCGCTCTCCCGAGCGGAGCTGGAAGAGACCGCGCAGGGTCTTGAGCTCGCTCGCCTGGTCGTCGACGAGCTTGGTGTACTCCCGGAAGATGTCGTACCGGCGCGTGCGCGTGGCGTGCTGCAACCGGAACACCGTCTCCGGGTTGAAGAGATGCGGGGGGCCGTCGCGACGCCACTGGTACTCGCCGCCGGTCCAGAGGCGCTCGTGCGCACGCGCGGCGGCGTCCTCCGGGTAGGCGTAGTCGTGGCGCGACTGATTCTCGGCGTAGATCTCCTCGATCCCGATGCCACCCAGTTTGGTCTCTGTGCCGGTGAAGTACGCGTCGATGAACTCCTGGCTGAGGCCGACGGCCTCGAACACCTGCGCTCCGGCGTAGGAGGACACCGTCGAGATGCCCATCTTGGACATGATCTTCAGCACGCCCTTGCCGAGCGCATAGATGAGGTTGCGGACGGCCTTCTCGGTGGTGACACCGGAAATATAGCCCGTGCGCACGAGGTGCTCGACGGTCTCCATCGCCAGATACGGGTTCACGGCGGACGCGCCGTACCCGATCAGCGTGGCCACGTGGTGGACCTCGCGCACATCGCCCGCCTCGACGATGAGACCGACCTTCATCCGGTTCTCGCGCCGGATCAGGTGGTGGTGGATCGCGGAGACCATGAGCAGGGACGGAATCGGGGCGAGGTCCTTGTTGGAGTCACGGTCCGACAGGATGATGAACTCCACCCCATGCGCGATCGCCTCGTCGACCTCATCACACATCTCCGCGAGGCGCTTCTGCATCGAATCCGCGCTGGCGTCGAAGTGGTACAGGCCACGGATCGTCACGCTCGAGCGGTCGGGAAGCGCCCGGTCGATGTGGCGGATCTTCGCGAGCTCGTCGTTGTCGATGACCGGGAAATCGAGCGTGACCGTCCGAGTGTGCTCAGGGCCCCACGACAGGAGGTTCCGCTCAGGACCGAGCCCCAGCCCCAGACTCGTAACGACCTCTTCGCGGATCGAGTCCAGCGGCGGATTCGTCACCTGGGCGAACTGCTGCGTGAAGTAGTCGAACAGAAGCCGCGGGCGCTCGCTGAGCACCGCGATCGGCGTGTCGCTGCCCATCGCCCCGAGGGGCTCTGCGCCGTTCTGCCCCATCGGGGTCAGCAGGATCCGCACTTCTTCCTCGGTGTAGCCGAATGTGCGCTGACGGCGGGTGATCGATGCCGGCGGGTGCACGATGTGCTCGCGCTCCGGGAGGTCCGCGAGGCGCACGGTACCCTCGTCGAGCCATTCCTGCCAGGGATTCAGCGTCGCCAGATCCCGCTTGATCTCCTCGTCCTCGACGATCCGACCGGCAGCCGTGTCGACGAGGAACATCTTGCCCGGCTGAAGGCGTCCGCGGCGCTTGATGCGCGACGGCTCCACATCGAGCACACCGGTCTCCGAGCCGATCACGATCAGGCCGTCGGTCGTCTCGGTCCACCGTCCGGGGCGCAGGCCGTTGCGGTCGAGCGTCGCACCCACGAGTGTGCCGTCGGTGAAGATCAGGGCTGCGGGACCGTCCCACGGCTCCATCTGGTTCGAGTGGTAGTCGTAGAACGAGCGGAGTTCGGGTGTGATGTCGGACTGCTTCTCGTACGCCTCGGGAACCATCATCATGATGGCGTGCGGCAGGCTCCGACCCGTGAGCGTGAGGAGCTCGAGCACCTCGTCGAACGAGGCGGAGTCGCTGGCGCCCTCGGTGCAGATCGGCAACAGCGGGCGGACATCACCCAGCAGTTCGGATTCGAGCTGCGACTGGCGCGCCCGCATCCAGTTGCGGTTGCCGCCGACGGTGTTGATCTCACCGTTGTGCGCGAGCATGCGCAGCGGCTGTGCCAGCGGCCACGACGGGAAGGTGTTGGTCGAGTACCGCGAGTGCACGACGGCCAGCTCGGACGCGAAACGCTCGTCCTGCAGGTCGGGGTAGAACGGCTCGAGCTGAAGCGTGGTGACCATGCCCTTGTAGCCGAGCGTGCGGCTCGAGAGCGTCACGAAGTATGCGCCGACTTCGTGTCCGGCCCGCTTGCGCAGGCGGTAGGCGACGCGATCCAGCGCGATTCCCGAGAGCGCCTCGGTCTCACCGATGGCCGGGCGCGAGATGAAGAGCTGCTCGAAGGCGGGACGGGCCTCATCGGCCAGCTTGCCGAGGTGCTCGTTCGCCGTGGGGACCGAGCGCCAGCCGAGGACCGTGAGGCCCTCCTCACGAGCGATGCGCTCGACGCCCGCCTTCTGGTTGCGGCGCTCCCCCGCGTCACGCGGCAGGAAGGCGAGACCGACCGCGTACTCGCCGGGACTCGGAAGTTCGAACGTCGTCACCGCACGCAGGAACTCGTCCGGCATCTGGGTGAGGATTCCCGCGCCGTCACCGGTTCCCGCGTCCGACCCGATCGCACCGCGGTGCTCCAGGTTGCGCAGCGCCTCGAGAGCGAGCGAGATGATGTCGTGCCCGGCGGTCCCACGCAGCGTCGCCACCATCGCGAGACCACAGGCATCCTTCTCGAACGCAGGGTTGTACATCCCCTGCGCAGCGGGGTACTGCTGCCCGACGGGCTGGATTGCCGGTGTGCTTCGAAGGTCGCGTGATGCCATGCGTAACCGTCCTCAGAATGTTGAGATGACACAGGGGGACGACAGTGGCCCGCGCGTTCAGTGCAAAGGGGGGAACCTCACACGGGAGGAGGCTATCGGGTGCCGTCCTCGCCCGTGGGAGCGGTGCTTGTGGCGGTGGCTCCGGCGGCGACTTCTGCCGGAGGCTCACTCACGTCCACGAAGTCAGAAGGATTGTCCTGCGATTGTACATCAGCGTCGACATCCTTCCGCGATCGGCCCGGCATGTAGGGCGAGGCCTCGCGTCCGGTGTGACGACGCGTCTGCACGATGAGGATGACGATGCCGACGACGACGCCGATGATCGCTGCCCACACGTTGCTGCGCAGGCCCAGGATGACCTCGCTGGGATCGATACGGATCGATTCCCAGACGATGCGGCCCGCGCTGTACCAGATGAGGTAGACGGCGAAGAGCTTGCCCCACTGCAGACGCAGCCGCTTGCCGATCCACAGGAGGAAGAGGACGCCGAGCAGGTTCCACACGACCTCGTAGAGGAACGTGGGGTGGAAGAGCGTTCCCTCCGCCAGTCCCGGGGGGAAGGCAGAGTTGGTCGAGTCGATCTCGAGACCCCAGGGCAGGTCGGTCGGGAGACCGAACAGCTCCTGGTTGAACCAGTTGCCGAATCGTCCCATCGCCTGAGCGAGGAGAAGTCCGGGGGCGAGCGCATCCGCGAACGTCCAGAATCGGATGCCCGTCCACTTGCACCCAAGCCAGGCGCCGATGGCGCCGCCGATGAGGGCACCGAAGATGGCGATGCCGCCCTCCCAGATCGCCCAGACCGACCCCGGCTCGAAGGGGTTCCAGGTGTTGCGTCCTTCACCGAAGTAGAAGTTCGGGTGGGTGAGCACGTGGAAGATGCGTGCACCGATGATCGCGATCGGGACCGTCAGGATCGAGATGTCGATCACGACCCACGGTTCCGCGCCGCGCGCCGTGAGCCGACGATTCGTCAGCAGGACCGCGGCGATGATGCCGGCGATGATGCACAGTGCGTAGAAGTGGATCTGGAACGGACCGATGTCGAAGCTGCTGATCGACGGACTCGGGATGCTGGTGACCACGCTCGTGCTGGAGCTGTTGGGCGCGAGGGACATGAGTGCGAGTCTAGTTGGCGCGCTCGGGCGTCGGTGACACCGACGCCGTGCGCGCCGTACCGTCCGCGAGTGCCCGTGTGACCTCCGCGAGAGCGGGCACTCCCCCGTCGCGCAGAGCGCGGACCAGAGCCGTGCCGACGATCGCGCCGTCGGCGTACTCGATCACGCCCGCGACCTGCTCTGCGTTCGAGATGCCGATCCCGACACACGCTCGGACGTCACCGTGCTTCCGCAGCCGGTCGACGAGTGTCCGTGCCGCCTGATCCAGCGCCGCACGCTCCCCCGTGATCCCCATGGTCGAGACCGTGTACACGAAGCCGGTCGAGGAGGACACGACGAGAGCCAGACGCTCATCCGTCGAGGTGGGAGCCGCGAGGAAGATCCGATCGAGCCCCGTGCGGATGCTCGCGTCGATCCACTCCTGCGCGGATTCCGGTGTGATGTCGGGAGTGATGAGCCCCGCCCCACCGGCGGCGAGCAGATCATCCGCGTAGCGATCGACTCCGTACTGCATGACCGGGTTCCAGTACGTCATCACGACGACGGGGACGTCGGTCGCAGCGCTGATCGCCGCGACCGCTGTGAAGAGATCGCGCATCCGGAAACCGGCCGCCAGAGCGACCTGGGTGGCCTCCTGGATGATCGCGCCATCCATCACCGGATCGCTGTACGGCGGACCGAGCTCGATGATGTCGACACCGTTCTGCGCCAGGGTGATCGCGGCATCGATGCTCGTCTGCAGATCGGGGAATCCCACCGGCAGATACCCGATGAAGGCCCCTCGGCCGGCGTCATGCGCCTTCTGGATGGCCTGTTCGACGCGACTCATACCTGCGGCTCTCCTTCGGCGGCGTCCTTCTCGGCCGTCTCCTGATCCGCGATGAGCTGCTCGGCCTCTCTGTCGTAGAGATCGAAGTAGCGCGCAGCGGTATCCATGTCCTTGTCGCCCCGCCCCGAGAGGCAGATCGCGATGATCGCATCGGGACCCATCTCACGTCCGAGGCGCAGCGCGCCTGCGAGCGCGTGCGCGGACTCGATCGCCGGGATGATCCCCTCGGTGCGGCTCAACAGCCGGAGCGCCTGCATGGCCTCATCGTCGGTCGCCGGAATGTAGGTGGCGCGTCCCAGATCGGCGAGCCACGCGTGCTCGGGTCCGACTCCCGGATAGTCAAGGCCCGCGGAGATCGAGTGCGATTCGACGGTCTGGCCGTCCTCGTCCTGGAGGACGTATGTCTTCGCGCCGTGCAGGACACCCGGTCGACCTCGCTCGATGGACGCGGCGTGCTTCGGGGTGTCGACACCGTCACCGGCCGCTTCGACGCCGTAGAGACGAACATCAGCGTCGTCGAGGAAAGCGTCGAACATGCCGATCGCGTTCGAGCCGCCGCCGACGCAGGCGACGACCGCGTCCGGGAGGCGACCGACCTCCGCCAGCAGCTGCTCACGCGCCTCTTCACCGATGATCTTCTGGAAGTCGCGCACCATGGCGGGGAACGGGTGCGGGCCTGCGGCCGTCCCGAAGATGTAGTTGGTCGTCTCGACGGAGGCGACCCAGTCGCGATACGCGTCGTTGATCGCGTCCTTGAGGGTTCGCGACCCGGTCGTGACGGGCACGACCTCGGCACCGAGCAGCCGCATTCGCGCGACGTTCAGCGCCTGCCGCTCGGTGTCGACCTCGCCCATGTAGATCGTGCAGTCCAGGCCGAAGAGGGCTGCGGCCGTCGCCGTGGCAACGCCGTGCTGTCCGGCACCGGTCTCGGCGATCACCCGTGTCTTGCCCAGGCGCTGCGTCAGGAGAGCCTGACCCAGCACGTTGTTGATCTTGTGGCTGCCGGTGTGGTTCAGGTCCTCACGCTTGAGGAAGATCCGTGCGCCGCCCGCGTGCTCGGCGAAGCGGTGCACCTCGGTCAGCGCGGATGGACGCCCCGCGTAGGTGCTGAGCAGGCGAGCGAGTTCCGCGCGGAAGGCGGGGTCGGCGATCGCTGCCTCGTAGGCGACGGTCAGCTCATCGATCGCCGCGATGAGCGATTCGGGCATATACCGCCCGCCGAACTGGCCGAAGTACGGTCCGTGCTGATCACGCAGGGTCATCAGACCTCCAGAAAGCTGTGCAGGGTGGCGACGGGGTCCCCCGTGACGAGGGCTTCGCCGATGAGGACGACATCGGCGCCGGCTCCTCGATAGTGCGCGACGTCGGCGGGCGTCAGGACCGCGGATTCCGCGATCTTCACCGCGTCCGCCGGGATGCGCTCGACCAGACGACCGAACAGGTCTCGATCCAACTGGAGGGTCGTGAGGTCTCGCGCGTTCACGCCGATCAGGGACGCACCCAGGTCGATGGCCTGCTCGAGTTCGTCCGCGGAATGCGTCTCGACGAGGGGCGTCATCCCCAGGTCGAGGATGAGGTGATACAACTCGCGCAGCACGGCCGGATCGAGACCTGCCACGATCAACAGTGCGAGATCCGCTCCTGCCGCGCGGGCTTCGAGGACCTGGTACGGCGTGGCGATGAAGTCCTTGCGGAGCACGGGGACACCGACGCGCGCCGTGACGGCCTCGAGATCGGCCAGGCTGCCTCCGAAGCGCCGCTCTTCGGTCAGAACGCTGATCGCGGACGCTCCCCCGGTCTCGTACAGGGAGGCCTGATGGGCGGGGTCGGGGATGTCGGCGAGAGCGCCGCGTGAGGGGCTCGCCCTCTTGACCTCCGCGATGATCTTGACGCGCTCGGCCGGAGCGAGAGCTGCGAGGGCATCGCGTGCCGCCGGGCGAGCGAGAGCCGCCCGTTCGACGTCCGCGAGCGGACGGGTCAGCGAACGACGCTCCGCGTCGGCTACTGCGCCGGCCGTCAGGTCGGCGAGGACCATTAGTGCGCCTTCGCGGCGTACTTGTCGCCCTTCGCGCCGTAGCCCGCCTTGGCGAGGATCGGGCCGAGAGCTGCACCGACGAGGATGATGCCGACGGAGATCCAGACGAAGAGCGGCATCGCCAGGCAGAACGCGATGGTTCCGGTGGTGAAGCCCACGAGCATGACGATCACAGCCGTCCAGGCAGCAGGCGAGTGTCCGTGGCCGGGGTCTGCGATGGGATTGCTCATGTTCTCCTCCGAAAAGTGCTCGTGCGGGTCATCTCAGTCTATCGGTGTCACCGCGTGGGGTCGGTGCCACGGGACAGGTCGTCCCAGGAGTCGATCGCGTCGACCGGGCCGTCCCCTCTGCTCGCGGCGGCCGTATCCGTGCGGAACCGGCGCCCGCCCTTCTTCCATCCGCGTGCGGTGACGAGGACGAACACCGATGTGGCGATCACGAGGACCCAGCCGACGAGAGCGAGGACGGGCCACGCCGACGCATCGATCCGGTCGACGACCGCGGTCACCACATCAGTGCCCGCCAAGCCAGTCGTCTCCACCACCAGGGGAGTCACGGCCGAAAGCGGTCGCTGCAGGAGCAGCTCCAGGGTCGTCCAGGCGAGGAATGCCCCGGCTCCGAGCGCGAGCACGGCGAGCACATGGCGCAGCACAGGACCGACGATCGCGAGGGCAGCACCGAGCGCGAGGACCGCGAGGCTCAGCGGAGCCAGCAAGGGCAGCGCGTCCGCACCGGGAACGAGGATCGGCTCTCCCGCGTCTGTGCGGATGACAGTGAGCCACGTCTGCGTGGAGGAGATGATGCCCACGCCACCGCCGGCTATGAGTCCGAGGACGGACAGGACTCGTCCGCGGCTGCGCACACTCACGCGACCACTCCCCCGACCTCGGCCTCGAGGTCCGTCGTGTCGAAGCAGGTGCGGGTACCGGTGTGGCACGCGGGCCCTGTCTGATCCACGCGGAGCAGGATCGCGTCGCCGTCGCAGTCCAGGCGCACCTCGCGAACGGACTGCGTGTTGCCCGATGTGTCGCCCTTGCGCCAGTACTCCTGGCGGGAGCGCGACCAGTACGTCGCCCGACCGCTCGTGAGCGTGCGACGGAGAGCCTCCGCGTCCACCCAGGCGAGCATGAGCACCTCGCCCGTGTCGAACTGCTGGACGATCACCGGAGCGAGGCCATCGGCGTTCCACACGACCTGTGCGATGCGCGTCTCCAGATCGGTCACCGGACGATCACTCCCTCGGCGCGCAGTGCATCTTTGACATCCCCGACCGTCAGCGCACCGGTGTGGAACACGCTGGCCGCGAGTACGGCATCCGCTCCCGCGTGGATCGCCGGCGCGAAGTCGCCGACCTTGCCGGCACCACCGGAAGCGATGACCGGGACGGACGCGACCTCCCGCATCGCGCGGACGAGCTCGAGATCGAACCCGTCGCGAGTGCCATCCGCATCGATCGAATTGACCAGCAGTTCTCCCGCGCCGCGCTCGGCGGCCTCGCGCGCCCAGTCGAGCGCGTCCAGCGTCGTCTCGGTCCGACCACCGTGCGTGGTCACGACGAACCCGGAGCGTGTCGTTGCACCTCGCTTGACGTCGAGCGACAGGACGAGGACCTGGGCGCCGAACCGGTCGGCGATCTCGCCGACGAGATCGGGCCGCGCGATCGCCGCCGAGTTCACGCCGATCTTGTCCGCGCCGACGGAAAGCAAGCGGGCCACATCCTCGACGCTGCGCACGCCACCGCCGACGGTGAGAGGGACGAAGACCTGCTCGGCCGTGCGGCGGACGACGTCGTACGTCGTCGATCGCGCATCGACCGTAGCGGTGACGTCGAGGAACGTGATCTCGTCCGCTCCCTGCGCGGCATAGTGCCGCGCGAGTTCGACCGGGTCCCCCATGTCGCGGAGGTTCTCGAAGTTGACGCCCTTCACGACGCGGCCGTCGGCCACGTCCAGGCAGGGGATGACACGACTGGCGAGCGTCATCAGAGTCTCGCGGCGTGGATCGCGGTGACGAGGATGGCCCGAGCCCCCAGCGCATACAGCGCATCCATCGCCTGGTTGACGCCGCGTCGAGGGATCATGACGCGTACAGCGACCCACTCGGGGTCACGAAGCGGAGAGATCGTCGGGGATTCGCGACCCGGGGCGATGGCGACGGCCTGGTCGACCAGCTCGGCCGGCAGGTCGTAGTCGAGCAGCACGAAGCGGCGGGCCACCATCACGCCGCGCAGGCGACGCAGCAGCTTGTCGGTGCCGGGGGCATCGCCCGGTCGGCTGATGAGGACGGCCTCGGACTCGATGATGACGGGTCCGAAGATCTCCAGGCCCGCCTGCCGCAGCGTCGTGCCGGTCTCCACCACGTCAGCGATGACGTCCGCGACGCCGAGACGGACGGCGGATTCCACTGCGCCGTCGAGCGACACCAGCTCGGCTTCGACCCCGTGCTCGCGCAGGAACGCGTCGACGAGTCCGGGGTACGCCGAGGCGACGCGCACGCCGGAGAGTTCCTCCAGAGTTGCGTACTTTCCGGGAGGGCCGGCGAAACGGAAGGTCGAGCGGGCGAACCCGAGCGCTTCGAGTTCGCGCGCCTCCTGCTCGGGAACGTCGCGCAGGAGATCGCGACCGGTGATGCCCACATCCAGGGCTCCAGAGGCGACGTAGACCGCGATGTCCCGCGGGCGCAGGAAGAAGAACTCGACGTCGTTCTCGGCGTCGATCACGTGCAGGGTCTTGGCATCACGACGACCGGCATACCCGGCCTCGGCGAGCATGTCGGCGGCGGTCTCCGAGAGGGAGCCCTTGTTGGGAACAGCGATGCGGAGCATGGGGTTTCTTTCGTCGTTGTCGAAGGTGTGCGGCGGCATCTCAGAGATGTCGGTACACGTCCTCGAGCGTCAGCCCCTTGGCCACCATGAGCACCTGAAGGTGATAGAGCAGCTGGGAGATCTCCTCCGCCGTGTTCTCATCGGACTCGTACTCGGCCGCCATCCAGACCTCGGCGGCCTCCTCGACGATCTTCTTCCCGATCGTGTGCACGCCGGCGTCGAGCTCCGCCACGGTGCCCGATCCCTCGGGGCGGGTCTCGGCCTTGACGCTGAGCTCGGCGAACAGCTCGTCGAAAGTCTTCACTGTTCCAGGCTAGCGGCTCGCGCGCGGTCCCTGAGCCCGCTGATCGCCGCCTCGATGTCGACAGCACCGTAGACCGCGGAGCCCGCCACGAACGTGTCGGCACCCGCTGCGGCGGCCTGTGCGATCGTGTCGTCGGATATGCCCCCGTCCACCTGCAGCCAGACGGTCGACCCTCGTCGTTTCGCCTCCTCGGCGAGCGAGCGCAGTTTCGGCATGGTCTCGGGCATGAAGCCCTGTCCTCCGAAGCCCGGTTCGACGGTCATCACGAGGATCTGATCGAACTCGTCCAGGACGCTGTACAACCCGCCGACCGGGGTTCCCGGCTTGACGGCGACCCCGGCGCGCGCGCCGATGTCGCGCAGTCGACGCGCGAGACGAACAGGATCCGCGGCGGCCTCGAGATGGAAGGTGACGCTCGCAGCGCCGAGTTCGGCGTATCCGGGTGCCCAGCGCTCCGGATCGTCGATCATCAGGTGCACGTCGAGCGGAACCGGGCTCGTGGCCTGGATCCGCTCGACCATCTGCGGACCGAACGTCAGATTCGGGACGAAGTGGTTGTCCATGACATCGACATGCGCGAAGTCCGCTGTCGCGATCTTCGCCAGGTCGGACTGCATGTTGACGAAATCGGCCGCGAGGATGCTCGGATTGATGCGGGGGGCGCTCGGTGTGCTCATGTCTGGTCTCCTTCTGGTACGCGCTGCAGGAGCGCCAGGAACATCGCATCCGTGCCGTGACGGTGCGGCCACAACTGCACGCGCCCGGATCCGTCGGGCGCCAGATCGATGGGCGCGTCCGAGATCTCCGTGACGACGGCCTGAGCATCGAGCTCGGTGATGTCACTCCGTGTCCGCAGGACCTCCTGGACGACGCCGCTCGTCTCCGCGAGGTGTGGTGAACACGTGACGTACGCCACGATTCCCCCGGGTGCCAGAGCGTCCAGCGCCGCCGAGAGCAGTTCCACCTGGAGGGGAACGAGTTCGGCGATGTCCGCCGGGGACTTCCGCCACCGCGCCTCGGGCCGTCGTCGCAGAGCGCCGAGACCCGTGCACGGGGCATCGACCAGGATGCGGTCGAAAGCGCCGGGCTGAGACCGCGCGAGCGTGCGGCCGTCCTCCTCGTGCACCACGACATCCGCCGGAATCGGACGCAACGCGGTGCGCACGAGACCTGCTCGGGCGGGGACAAGCTCGTTCGCCTCGAGGAGAACACCCTTGTCGTGGGCGATCGCCGCGAGGAGGGCCGTCTTGCCACCGGGGCCCGCGCACAGGTCGAGCCAGCGCTCTCCCACTCGGATGGGGGCTGCGGCAGCGAGGGCGAGCGCGACCAGTTGCGATCCCTCGTCCTGCACGCGCACCCTGCCTCCCGCGGCGGCCATGATGGTGTGCGGATCGCCGCCCGGGGAGCCGAAGGCCGTCGGGGCGTACGGTCGCCGCGGGCTGCGCGGCTCGGCGAGGCCGGGCAGCGCGACCAGGGTGACCTCCGGCGCGAGGTTATCGGCGTGCAGCAGCTCCTCGAGCTCGTCGGCGCGCCCCTCGGCAGCCAGCGCGCGGCGCAGGGCACGGATGATCCACACCGGGTGCGCGGTCTTCAGGGCGAGGCGTTCGTCGTCCGACCGGGCGCCTTCCTCGATCCGGCGCTGCCACTCCCCCGGCGTCTCGCGCGCGATGCGTCTCAGCACGGCGTTGGCGAAGCTCGCGGCGCCACGGCCCTGGACATCGGCGACGAGGTTGACCGACTCGTTGACCGCGGCATGCGAGGCGACGCGTGTCGCCAGCAGCTGGTGCGTCGCCAACCGCAGTGCGTCGAGCACCGCGGAATCGATGTCGGCAGCCGGCCGGTCGGCTGCCGACGCGATGATCGCGTCGTAGGTCCCCCGTCGGCGCAACGTCCCGTAGGTGAGCTCGGTCGCGAGACCCGCATCCTGCTCGCTCAATCCGGCGGCCGCGATCTCGGAGGGCAGCAGGAGATTCGCATAGGCGTCGGAGTCGCTCACCGCGCGGAGCACGTGGAAAGCGACCCGCCGAGCGGGTTGCACCGTCCTGGTCGGGCCTCGCCCGGTCGAACGATGAGCCGTCCTTCCGCGTTCGGCGCCGCTCATGAGCCGGCCCTCACGTGTCCGTCCGCACGCTGCCCTCGCCACCAGTCGACGGCGCTCATCGCTCCCTTACCCGCGGGCTGGACTCGGCGGACGGTGAGCGGGTCGGTCCCGGTACCGATCAGCAGATCGTGCTTGCGCGCGAGGATCTCGCCGGCGTCGAGCGGGTCGGCGTCGGGCGCGGTCGCGGCCTCGAGGATCTTCACCACCGTCCCGCCCACGGTCGTATGAGCGCCCGGCTCCGGGGTCACGCCGCGGTACCGGGCGTAGATCTCCGCCGCAGGCCTGGTCCAGTCCAGCCTCCCGTCCTCGAGGACGAGCTTGGGCGCCAGGGTCACGTCCCCCGCTTGCGGCAGCGCCTCGATGGCCCCGGTCGCAAGGCCGTCGACGACCTGGGCTGTGAGCTCCGCACCATCGACGGCCATCAGATCGAGCACGGTGTCCGCTGTGGCATCGTCCGGCACCGCGATCGCGCGCGATGCGAAGAGATCACCCGCATCCAGCTCACGCACGAGCTGGAACACGCTCGCGCCCAGTTCCGAATCCCCGGCGATCAGCGCGCGCTGTACCGGTGCGGCACCCCGCCAGCGCGGGAGGAGTGAGAAGTGGAGATTGATCCACCCGCGATCCGGGACGGCCAGCAGCGCATCGCGCACGAGCCCTCCGTACGCGACGATGACGCCGAGCTCGGGACGGAGCGCCGCGATGCGTCCGGTGACGTCTTCGTCGAGACGCGCTGTCTTCAGGACAGGCAGACCCAACTCGACCGCCGCGTCGGACACCGGCGACGGGGTCAGGACGCGTTTGCGTCCGAGCGGCGCGTCGGGTCGCGTCACGACCGCGACGATCTCATGGGTGCGCGCGAGCGCACGGAGTGTGGGGACGGCGGCCGCCGGGGTGCCGGCGAAGACAAGGCGCATGAAGGTTCTCCGGAGGGGGTCAGAGTTCAGGATCGAGGATATCGAGGCGGACCGAGAGCGTGCTGCGGGCTGTGCGACCTCGGCCTCGTCGCCGTGCCACCGCTTCCGCGACGACCGCGGCGCGCAACGCCGCCGCGACCCGCATGCCGATCGCGTATTCGAATCGCACCAGCGCGCGCACCCGTGGGGGTGAGTCGTCGTCGCCGTCGATCGGCACCGGGCCGAGCACCGCCTCCGAGGGTAGGCCGAGCGGCATGAGCGCCTCCACGGCGCGCGCCACCGACGCGGAGGTCCCCTCGACGAGGGCGACCCTGGCGACCGGGGGCATGTGCAGAGGAGCGCGAGACTCGAGCTCGCTGCGTGCGTACCCGGCCTGATTCCACGTCGCGAGGGCGCGCGCCACCGGACCGTCCACGCCGACGAGGTGAACCGGCGCGCCGGGAGCAGCGAGCGACGCCGCGTTCGACCACCAGCGCAGACACGATTCCCCCACGCGCAGATCCGGAGCCTGAAGCATACGGACGCCGTCCAGGAGGACCACTGCCCGGTATCCGCCCTCTGCCTGAGGCTCAGCGCCCCGGGTCGCGACGACGAGTGCGGGGCGCGCGTCCACCGATTCGACCGGGTGCGTGCCGTCGGCGACGATGATCCGGACTCCGGGGAAGGCACGCCCCAGCTCGTCGGCCGTGCGCTCACTCCCCGAGGACGCCAGGCGCAGTTTCGGCGACGCGCACACCGTGCAGGACCATGCGCTGTTGGCTCGCCCGCACCAGCCGCACACGGGCACCGCGCCGCGATGGCGCGCTCCCAGCGGGCCGCCGCAGTGCGCGCACCGCGCCGGAGCACGGCACTGCGCGCACACGAGCGACGGAGCGAAACCCGGACGGGAGACCTGCACGAGCACCGGCCCCTCGGCGACCGCCGTCCGGGCCGCGAGGAAGGCGCTGGACGGGAGGCGCTGGCCGCGCTGCTCGAGTTCCTGCGGAGTGCTGAGGACGACCCGTGGCACTCGGCGCCGACGCGCCCGGATGTCCCTCAGCCACCCGTGAGCGACGAGCCGCTCGGCCTCGGTGGTCCGCGTGTGGCCCGCCACGATCAGGGCGGACCCCTCCTGCTCCTGGCGGATGAGCGCTGCGTCCCGAGCATGGACGTAGGGCGCGAGCGGCTCGCCCAGGAGAGGATCGCCGTCATCCCAGATGAGGACGAGGCCCGCCTCGACCGGGGCGTACACAGCCGAGCGATTGCCCACCACGATGCACGGGGCGGGAGAGAGAGTGCGCAGAAAAGCGCGATAGCGATCCGGATTGGACTGACGGGAGTCATGCCGGACGATCGACCCGTCGGGCGCGAGATTCTCCAGCGCTGCGAGCAGCAGATCCAGGTCGCGATGATCCGGAACGGCGAGGATCGCCGATCGCCCGGAGGCGAGCGTCGTGACGGCTGCGGCCGCGAGCACCTGGGTCCATGCCGGGTCGGTGCCGTCCAGAACGGGGATCGCCTCGAGCGCGCCTCTCTCCCGCTCGGCGAGCACCTCGTGCAGGCCGTCGTAGGCGTCGAGGATCTGCGCGCAGCGCTCCTCGACTTCTTCGTCCACCAGCGGGGCGTCCGCAACCGGGGTCCACGCCTTCTCGACGCGCACCTGCCGCTTGGGGATCACGAGGCGGAGGATGTCGGACGCCGAGCCCGCCGCCCGGTCCGCGACGCGCCGGGCGAGACGGTGGAGGCGCTCCGGCAATACCGTGACCTGCGACACCACGGACTCGACCTCGGAGAGGGGACGATCTGCATCATCCTCAGCGGCGACCTCGACGACGTATCCGTCCACGACACGACCGGCCGTGCGCAGCGGAACACGAACTCGGACGCCGCACGGCACATCCCCGAGTTCGTCGGGGAGGGCGTAGTCGAAAAGCCTGTCCAACTGCGGCAGCGGCGAGTCCAGGAGCACGCGCGCGATGCGCCGGCTCGGCACCGGCATCAGAGTCCGGCGGCGCGGCGCAGCTCGTCGATCCGGTCGGTGCGCTCCCAGGTGAATTCAGGAAGCTCCCGCCCGAAGTGTCCGTACGTCGCCGTGCGTGCGTAGATCGGTCGCAGCAGATCGAGTTCCTCGATGATCGCCTGAGGACGGAGGTCGAAGACCGACGAGATGGCACGCGTGATCACGTCATCGGCGACCTTCGCGGTGCCGAACGTCTCGACGTAGAGCCCAACGGGGCGAGCGACGCCGATCGCGTAGGCCACCTGCACCTCGATCCGCTCGGCGAGACCGGCAGCCACAGCGTTCTTCGCGACCCAGCGGGTCGCGTACGCCGCGGAGCGATCCACCTTCGACGGGTCCTTGCCACTGAAGGCGCCGCCTCCGTGCCGCGCGGCACCACCGTACGTGTCGATGATGATCTTGCGCCCGGTGAGGCCGGCGTCTCCCTTGGGGCCGCCCGTAACGAACGGACCCGCGGGGTTGATGTAGTACTTGAGGTCGTCGGGCAGGTCGAGCCCGGTCGACGCGAGCACCGGATCGATCACGTGCTCGCGCACGAGAGCCTTGAGCTCATCCTGCGAGACATCAGGGTGATGCTGCGTGGAGAGGACCACCGCGTCCACTGTCTTGGGCGTGAATCCGTCGTAGCCGAGCGTCACCTGCGTCTTGCCGTCCGGACGGAGGAACGGCAGCACCCCCGAGCGACGGACCTCGGCCAGTCGTTCCGCGATGCGGTGGGCCGTCCATCCCGCCATGGGCATGAGTTCGGGCGTCTCCGAGGTCGCGAAGCCGAACATGATCCCCTGATCGCCCGCGCCCAGCCCGTCCCGTGCTTCCACGGAACTGCCGTCGCGATGCTCCTGCGCCTGATCCACGCCGTGGGCGATGTCGGTGGACTGCTCTCCCACCGACACGCTCACGCCACACGAGGCACCGTCGAAGCCGGTGTCGCTGGAGGTGTATCCGATGCCGTTGACGACATCCCGCACGATGGTGGGGATGTCGACGTACGCGTCGGTGCGGATCTCTCCGGCGACATGCACGAGACCCGTCGTGACGAGGGTCTCCACAGCGACCCTGGAGCCGGGGTCCTTCGCGATCAGTCCGTCGAGGATGCTGTCGGAGATCTGGTCGCAGATCTTGTCCGGGTGCCCCTCGGTGACGGATTCAGACGTGAAAAGGCGCAGTGCGCTCATCGAGAACGGCGCCTTCTACTCGGCGTGGCGAAGGCGGAGCTTGTCCTCGTTGATCTCGTGGAGCGCGATGGTGAGCGGCTTGTCCTCGACCGAGGAGTCCACGAGCGGGCCCACGTTGTCGAAGAGGTTGCCCTCGTGGAGGTCGGAGTAGTAGTCGTTGATCTGACGGGCGCGCTTGGACGCGTAGATCACGAGTTCGTACTTGGACTCGACACGCTCGAGAAGATTGTCGATGGGCGGATCGATGATGCCCTGGTTGCTACCGGCCACGGTGGGACCTCCTGATCTGGCGACGGGATCGTCGCGAAGTCGTATCGGCGTGCGCGCGAATCGCTCAGCGCGCCGACGCCTCAGACAATTCTACGACCTCGCGAGCGGCCGAGGGGACATCCTCGTTCACAATGAGGTAATCGAACTCGCTCTGCGCCGCCAATTCGACCTTCGCGGTGCGCAGTCGGCGTGTCCTCTCCTCCTCGTCCTCGGTGCCCCGACCCACGAGTCGATGCACCAGTTCATCCCAGGAGGGTGGGAGGAGGAAGATGAGCGTGGCGGACGGATCCGCCCGGCGCACCTGCCTCGCACCCTGCAGATCGATCTCCAGGAGAACGGTCTTGCCTGCGGCCAGAGCCTCATCGATCGGTGCGCGCGGAGTGCCGTAGCGACTGCGATTGTGGACGACGGCGTACTCGAGGAGCTCGCCGTCGTCGATGAGGCGATCGAACTCGGCATCATCGACGAAGAAGTAGTGCACGCCGTGAACTTCGCCGGGGCGGGGCGGACGAGTTGTGGCCGAGACCGACAGATGGATCTCGGGATGCGTCTCACGGATGTGCGCGGCCACGGTGCCCTTACCGACCGCGGTCGGGCCGGCGAGGACGAGAAGCCTGCTGCGCCCGGCCCTCGGCGTCGCGACCGGGAAACGCGAATCGAGCCATTCCCTCAGCACGCGACGCTGACGTACACCGAGTCCGCCGAGGCGCTTCACCGGCGAGATCTGCAGGTCCGCCAGGATGCGATCGCGTTTGCCTGCACCGATGGCGGGCAGGGCGAGGAGGAAGTCCGTGACACGCAGCGAGCCGGCGACGGACTCGGCATCGGCGACGGCGCGACCGAGGACCTCCTGGGGACTCACGACCCGGGTCGTGAGGTCGCGCTTGAGTGCGGCTCTCGCACGACGGCGCTCGACGGCGCGCTGCGCGGCCGCAGCGCGGTCGACCTCGGGGACGGGTCGACGCTCAGCCACCGCGCACCTCGCGGTACTCGTCGCTTCGGGTGCGGATCGCGTCGGCGAGGCCCTCCGGGCCTGCGGAGAGCAGACTACGGCTCTCGCTCGCGATCACGCACGGTGCCATGTCGCCGAACCGCGGCACGAGGTCGGTGGGGCCCGCCCCCTGCTGTCCGAATCCGGGACCGAGGATCGGAGCGGGCGGATCGAACGGAGCGATCCCCGCGGCGTCCCAATCGATGGTCGCACCGATGACGAACCCGATACTCCCCCACTGCCCGGCGGGCACCCTGGCGCCGGCTCGTGCGCTCACCTCGGCGATGAGGTCCGCCGAGAGGGAGGTCTCCCGGTCGCCGCGGGAGTGCTGGACCGCTGAAGCCTCCGGGTTGCTGGTCGCCGCGAGCACGAAGGTGCCCTTGTCGTGCCTCTCCGCAAGCGCGAAGGCACCCTCGCACGCGCCGACACCGAGGAACGGGCTCACGGTGATCGCATCGACCTCGAGCGGCGAGCCCGGGAGCAGCCACGCCTGCGCGTACGCGTCCATCGTCGTGCCGATGTCGCCTCGCTTGACGTCCGCGATCACGAGCAGACCGGCGTCACGTGCCGCGGCCAGCACGTCCTCGAGGGCCGCGTAGCCCACGGAACCGAAGCGCTCGAAGAACGAGACCTGGGGTTTGACGATGCCGATGTGGGCGGCGGCCGCCTCGACGACGCGCAGACCGAACTCGCGCGCGCCGGCTGCGTCGTCGGACAGCCCCCACACGGACAGCAGGGCGGCATGCGGGTCGATACCGACGCACAGCGGTCCGCGGGCGGCGATGACCGCCCTGGTACGTTCGCCGAAGCTCTGGCTCACATCGCCGCCTGTCGATCCAGTGCGTACTCCTGCAGGCTCCGCACGTCGAACCCCTCGTCGGCGGCGTCCATTCCGCTCACCGCCGCACCCAGCACGGCCATCGTGGTGAACAGCGCCTTGTCCGCCGCGACGGCCGCCGCGCGGATCTCGTATCCGTCGGCGCGCGCGGTGCCACCGGACGGCGTGTTCACGACGATGTCGATCTCGCCGTCGTTGATGAGGTCGACGATGTTGCGGACGCCGCTCTCCTGCGTCTCGCTGTACTTCGCGACGACCGTGACCGAGATTCCGTTGCGGGAGAGGATCTCCGCCGTGCCCTCGGTGGCGACGATCGTGAAGCCGAGCTGCTTCAGGCGGTGCGCCGGCAGGATGACCGCGCGCTTGTCCGAATCGGCGACCGAGATGAACACGGTCCCCGAGGTCGGCATGCCGCCGTACGCAGCGGCCTGGCTCTTGGCGAAGGCGGTCGGGAAGTCCTTGTCGATACCCATGACCTCTCCGGTCGAACGCATCTCGGGGCCGAGCACGGAGTCGACGATCTTGCCGTCGCGGGTACGGAAGCGCTTGAACGGCAGGACGGCCTCCTTCACCGCCACCGGGGCACCCAGCGGCACCCGTGAGCCGTCCCGCTCGGGCAGCATGCCCTCGCGCCGGAGCTCGTCGATCGTGGCACCGACCATGACGCGGCTCGCGGCCTTCGCCAGAGGGATACCGAGGGCCTTCGAGACGAAGGGGACGGTCCGGCTCGCACGGGGATTCGCCTCGATCACGTAGAGCACTCCGGCACTGATCGCGAACTGGACGTTGAGGAGTCCGCGGACCCCGACGCCCCGAGCGATCGCCTCGGTCGCGATCCGCACGCGATCGATGTCCGAGCGTCCGAGCGAGATGGGAGGAAGAGTGCAGCTGGAGTCACCGGAGTGGATGCCGGCCTCTTCGAGGTGCTCCATGATCCCGCCGATGTACAGCTCGGTGCCGTCGTACAGGGCGTCCACATCGATCTCGATCGCGTCGTCGAGGAAGCGGTCCACCAGCAGCGGCATGCCCGGACCCACGATCACCTCGCCGGCCGTGCGCACGAAGTAGTCCCTCAGACTCGCGGTGTCGTACACGATCTCCATACCGCGGCCACCGAGGACGAAGCTGGGCCGGACGAGCACCGGGTATCCGATGTCCTCGGCGACGGCGACGGCGCCCTCGACATCCGTGGCCGTACCGTGGCGTGGCGCCAGCAGCCCGGCGGCGTCCAGGATGCCGCTGAACAGTGCCCGCTCCTCGGCGAGGTCGATCGCGTCCGGACTCGTGCCGAGGATCGCGTAGCCGGCTGCCTCGATACCCTTCGCGAGTCCGAGCGGTGTCTGACCACCGAGCTGGCAGACGACACCGAGGATCGTTCCGCTCGCGGCCTCGGCGTCGAGCACCTCGAGCACGTCCTCGAGAGTCAGCGGCTCGAAGTAGAGGCGATCGGAGGTGTCGTAGTCGGTGGACACGGTCTCGGGGTTGCAGTTGACCATGACGGTCTCGTAGCCCGCGTCCGAGAGGGCGAAGGACGCGTGCACGCACGAGTAGTCGAACTCGACACCCTGCCCGATGCGGTTCGGACCCGACCCGATGATGACGACCTTCGTGCGCTCAGAGGGCGCGACCTCGGTCTCACTGTCGTAGCTCGAGTAGTGGTAGGGCGTCAGCGCCGGGAACTCTCCCGCACACGTGTCGACGGTCTTGTAGACCGGCCGCACTCCGAAGCCGTGCCGCGCGGTGCGCACGTCGTCCTCGCCGAGTCCGCGGAGCTGGGCGAGCTGCGCGTCCGAGAAGCCGTGCTCCTTGGCGTAGCGGATGGTCGCCGCATCCAGCTCGGGTGCGGCGCGCACGATCTCGGCGACCTCGTTGATGAGGACGATCTGATCCAGGAACCACGGGTCGATCGCCGTCGCCTCGAACGCCTGCTCGATCGTGGCGCCCTTGCGGAGCGCCTGCTGCAAGACGACGATGCGGCCGTCCGTGGGAGTGCGCGAAACCTCCAGCAGCTCCTCGAGTGAGCGGGGCTCGTCGCCCCAGTGGAAGCTCGAGCCGCGCTTCTCCAGCGACCGCAGCGCCTTCTGCAGGGCAGTGGCGTAGTTGCGTCCGATCGCCATCGCCTCACCGACGGACTTCATCGTGGTGGTCAGCGTGGTGTCGGCGGCCGGGAACTTCTCGAACGCGAAGCGCGGGACCTTCACCACGACGTAGTCCAGCGTGGGCTCGAAGCTCGCCGGCGTCACTCCCGTGATGTCGTTGGGAATCTCATCCAGGCGGTAGCCGAGAGCGAGTTTCGCGGCGAGCTTCGCGATCGGGAAACCGGTCGCCTTCGACGCGAGGGCGCTGGACCGGGAGACGCGCGGGTTCATCTCGATGACGATGATCCGCCCGTTCGCCGGGTTCACCGCGAACTGGATGTTGCACCCGCCCGTGTCGACACCGACCGCCCGGATGATGTCGATGCCGATGTCGCGCATGTTCTGATACTCGCGATCGGTGAGGGTGAGCGCCGGGGCGACCGTGATCGAGTCGCCCGTGTGCACGCCGACGGGGTCCACGTTCTCGATGGAGCAGACGACGACGGTGTTGTCGGCCGTGTCGCGCATCAACTCGAGCTCGTACTCCTTCCAGCCGAGGATCGACTCCTCCAGGAGCACCTCGTTGGTCGGAGAGTCGTGCAGACCCGCCCCAGCCATGCGGCGGAGGTCGGCCTCGTCGAACGCGAAGCCGGATCCGAGGCCACCCATCGTGAACGATGGGCGCACGACCAGCGGGTAGCCGAGCTCGTCCGCCGCTGCGAGGACCTCGTCCATCGTGTGCGCGATCCGGCTGTCGGCCACATCCGCTCCGGCATCGAGCACGAGCTGCTTGAAGATCTGACGATCCTCACCCTTGTTGATCGCCTCGAAGTTCGCACCGATCAGCTCGACGTCGTACTTCTCCAGGATCCCGTGCTTGTGCAGGTCGATCGCGGCGTTCAGCGCCGTCTGCCCACCCAGCGTCGGGAGGATCGCGTCGGGCTTCTCCTTCGCGATGATCGCCTCGATGACCTGCCACGTGATCGGCTCGACGTAAGTCGCATCGGCGAAATCGGGGTCGGTCATGATCGTCGCGGGGTTGGAGTTCACGAGGATCACGCGCACGCCCTCCTCGCGAAGGACTCGGCACGCCTGGGTGCCTGAATAGTCGAACTCGCAGGCCTGGCCGATGACGATCGGGCCGGAACCGATGACGAGGACGGAGCTGATGTCGTCGCGCTTAGGCATGGGTGTCCTTCAGGGTTGCGACCACGAGGTCGCGGAAGCGATCGAAGAGGTAGTTGGCGTCGCGGGGGCCCGCGGTCGCCTCCGGGTGGTACTGCACCGAGAAAGCCGGGATGTCGAGCGCCCGCAGGCCCTCCACGACGTTGTCGTTGAGTCCGATGTGGCTCACCTCGACCTTGCCGTAGCCATTCGGGCTGTCGAACGGAGCGTCCAGCGGTGCGTCGACGGCGAAACCGTGGTTGTGCGCGGTGATCTCGACCTTGCCGGTGGACTTGTCCAGTACCGGCTGGTTGATTCCGCGGTGTCCGAACGGGAGCTTGTAGGTGCCGAGCCCGAGAGCGCGGCCGAGCAGCTGGTTTCCGAAGCAGATCCCGAAGAACGGGAGTCGGTCATCCAGAACGGCCCGCAGGAGCTCGACGTGATCACCGGACGCGGCGGGGTCGCCGGGCCCGTTGGAGTAGAAGACGGCGACGGGGTCCACCGCGCGGATGTCGTCGATCGAGGCCGACTGCGGCAGCACGTGGACGTCGAAGCCTCGCGCGGCGAGGTTCTCGAGGGTCGCCTGCTTGACGCCCAGATCGAGGACCGCGAGGTTTCCGATCCGCTCCCCTGTCGCCGGTGTCACGACGACCTCGGTCACGGAGACCGCCGCGGACAGATTCTGCCCCGTCATCTCAGGAGTCGCGGTCACGCGACGCAGCTGCTCCTCCGGCGTGAGCTCCGCATCGGCACCGGAGAAGATCCCGCCGCGCATGGAACCGGCCGACCGGATGTGACGAGTCACCGCGCGCGTGTCGATGCCGCTGATGCCCACGATGCCGTCACGGACGAGGATCTCGTCGAGGGATGCATTCGCGCGCCAGTTGGACACGACGCGAGAGGGGTCGCGCACGATGTACCCGGCGACCCAGATGCGCCGCGACTCGTCGTCTTCGTCGTTCATCCCGGTGTTGCCGATGTGCGGGGCGGTCTGCAGCACGATCTGACCGGCGTACGAGGGATCGGTGAGCGTCTCCTGGTAGCCGCTCATCCCGGTGGAGAAGACGACCTCGCCGAGAGTCGTCCCCTCGGCGCCGTAAGCGCGTCCGGTGTGGCGGGTGCCATCCTCGAGGACGAGGACGGCGGGGGCGGGAAGTGAGGTCATGAGAGTGCTCCCGTCTCGGGTGCGGCGCACACGCGCTGCAGGTCTGCGATGAGGTGCTGAGGATCGCCGGTCGTGAGCCGGAGATAGGAATCGACGGTGGTGTCGTCGTCGGGACGCCAGACGATCCGGACGAGGCCGCCGGGCTCGACGACCCGATCGATCGTGACGGTCGCACGATCGGCCGCCACCACGCGCGTCGCGGCGAGGAAGACGGTGGGTGCTCCGTCGAGGCACAGGGCGACGCCACGATCTGTGAGGGCGAGCTCGCCCCTGGCCCGGTAGGCCAGTGGGAAGAGCGCGAGCCGCTCCAACGGCTGATCGTGCGCCGTGGTGGAGACGTAGAGGATCGCATGTCGCGACACGACCTCCGCGTGTTCGGGAACGCCCAGCGGTGCGCTGATGCCGGAGTCGCGGCGGATCCGTCGACGCCATGCGAGGAACATCACCACGAGGATGCCGACAGCGACGGCGACGGTGATCAGGACCGCGGTCTCGCGCGTCATGCGGTGAGCTCCTCGACCACGACACCGGACGCCACGGTCGGCTGACCCCGGTGGATCGTCCATTCGACACGTCCGGGAAGGTCCTGCCCGAGATACGGCGAGTTCTCGCTCCGACCGCGAAGATCAGCCGTGGTGAAGGTCCCCGCGACCGATGGGTCGTACAGAGTGATCTGCGCGGGCTGCCCCGCCGCGAGCGGCGTACCGTGACCGTCGAGCATGCCGATGCGTGCGGGCGCCGCACTCATGACACGTGCGACGTCCTCCCAGCCGATCAGCCCGGTCTCGACCATCGAGCGGTGAACGACCCGGAGTGCGCTCTCCAGACCCACCATTCCGTTGGCGGCGGCCTGCCATTCGCAGGCCTTGTTCTCACTCGGATGCGGGGCATGATCGGTGGCGACGATGTCGATCGTGCCGTCTGCGAGGCCCTCGCGGACGGCCAGGACATCCTCTTCACGGCGCAGCGGCGGGTTGACCTTGAAGCGCGCGTCGTATCCGCGGACGAGCTCGTCGGTCAGCAGCAGGTGATGCGGGGTGACCTCCGCGGTCACGGCGATCCCGCGCTTCTTCGCCCAGCGGATGATGTCGACCGAGCCTGCCGTGGAGAGATGGCAGACGTGCAGGCGCGAGCCGACGTGCTCCGCGAGGAGCACGTCCCTCGCGATGATGGACTCCTCGGCGACGGCCGGCCACCCGGTGAGCCCCAGCTCGGCGGACACGATGCCCTCGTTCATCTGGGCGCCCTCGGTGAGACGCGGATCCTGCGCGTGCTGGGCGATCACACCACCGAACGACTTCACATACTCGAGCGCCCTGCGCATGATGAGCGGATCGAACACGCAGAAACCGTCGTCGCTGAACACGCGGACGCGGGCGCGCGATGTCGCCATCGCGCCGAGTTCGGCAAGCCGTTCGCCCTTCTGTCCGACCGTCACTGCGCCGATCGGCTGAACGGTGGCGTATCCGGCGGCCTCGCCGAGCGCGAGTTCCTGCTCGACGACACCGGCCGAATCGGCGACCGGAGACGTGTTCGGCATCGCGAAGACCGCGGTGAATCCGCCGGCTGCCGCCGCGCGCGTACCCGTGAGGATCGTCTCCGACGCCTCGTAGCCTGGCTCGCGCAGATGGGTGTGCAGATCGACGAGCCCCGGCAGAGCGATGAGCCCGTCCGCGTCGATCGTCCGCGCTCCGGCGCGGCTGAGTCCGGTGCCGATCTCGGCGATCCGCCCGTCCTCCACCACGATGTCGGCGCTCTCCGCACCGAGCAGGCGCGCCCCGGTGATCACGAGGGTGTCCGTCACTTCACTTCCCCTCGTTCGTCGTTGCGTTCGCCCGCCAGCAGAAGGTAGAGCACCGCCATGCGCACGGACACTCCGTTCGTGACCTGCTCGAGCACCGTCGAGCGCGCAGAATCCGCGGCGCTCGACGCGATCTCCAGACCCCGGTTCATGGGCCCGGGGTGCATCACAATGCTACCGGCAGGAAGTCGGTCCACCCGCACGGCGTCGAGCCCCCAGCGTCGGGAATACTCCCGCTCACTGGGGAAATACGCAGCTCCCATCCGCTCGAGCTGGATCCGCAGCATCATGACTGCGTCCGGCCCCTCGGCGAGGGCCTCGTCGAGGTCGTAGCGGACCGTCACGGGCCACTGCGAGACGTTCTGCGGTACAAGTGTGGGCGGCGCCACGAGCGTGACGTGAGCGCCGAGCGTCGTCAGCAGCCAGACGTTGGAGCGCGCCACGCGGGAGTGCAGCACATCGCCGACGATGACGACGCGCACGCCGGCGAGATCGCGACCACGGCTGTCCGTCCCGTGGCGACGTTTGCGGATCGTGAAGGCGTCCAGGAGAGCCTGCGTCGGGTGCTCGTGGGTTCCGTCGCCCGCGTTCATGACGCCCGCGGAGATCCAGCCGCTCGTCGCCAGGGTGCGCGGGGCGCCGGAGGCGGCATGCCGGATGACGACGGCATCGGCGCCCATCGCCTCCAGCGTCTGTGCGGTGTCCTTCAGGCTCTCGCCCTTCGAGACGCTCGAACCCTTCGCGGCGAAGTTGATCACGTCCGCGGAGAGCCGCTTGGCTGCGGCCTCGAACGAGATGCGGGTGCGGGTCGAGTCCTCGAAGAAGAGGTTGACCACGGTCTTGCCGCGCAGGGTCGGGAGCTTCTTGATCTCGCGCGACTGCGTGTCGGCCATGTCCTCGGCGACGTCGAGAATACGCAGAGCATCCGCACGGGAGAGGGTCTTGGTGTCCAGCAGGTGTCTCATGCTTCGATCGTCACCGCCTCGGCGCCGTCGTTCTCGACGAGGCGTACATTCACACGCTCCTGCCGCGACGACGGGATGTTCTTGCCGACGAAGTCAGGTCGGATGGGCAGTTCGCGGTGGCCACGATCGACGAGGATCGCGAGGCGCACGACCGCGGGGCGGCCGATCGACTGAATGGCGTCGAGGGCGGCACGGATGCTCCGGCCGGAGAAGAGGACGTCATCGACGAGCACGACGGTCTTGCCGTCGATTCCCCCCGCGGGGATCTCCGTCGGTTGCGGGGACCGGGTCGGGTGCTTCGCGAGGTCGTCTCGGAACAGCGTGACATCGAGGGCGCCGACGGCGACATCGGTCTCGGCTATCGAACTGATCAGCGCAGCGAGTCGATCGGCGAGGGTGACGCCACGAGTGGGGATTCCCAGCAGGACGAGATCGTCAGCTCCACGATTGGATTCGAGGATCTCGTGCGCGATGCGGGTCAGAGCCCGCGAGATGTCGGCTTCCTGCAGCACGGTACGCGTGCTCATTCGCCGCTCCTTTCTCCGCCTCACAGGACGGTGTTAAAAGGTGCAGTGCTCGGTCAGTCTACCCCGGCGCCCGAGATGCGCCGCGCACGAAGGTCAGGACGCGGCCTGCAGGGCCCCGTCCGCGACCTCGTCGGCCTTCGTCGCACGAATGGGATGCCCGCTCGTGGAGAGGCAGCGCCCGGTCTTCAGGTCCCACTTCCAGTCGTGCATGCTGCACGTCAGTACGCCGTCCTCGATGGTGCCGGTGCGGGTGAGATCTGCTCTCAGGTGCGGGCACCGACGCTGAACGACCCAGTCGCCGATCTCGGCGTCCTCGGTCTGGTCGGTCTGCTCCTGGTACCAGTTCTCGACGTACTCGATGCGATCGACCGACAGGCACTTGAGGAAGGTGGTGAGGAACTCGTTGAACTTGCCGCTGCGCCCGACCTGGAACTGCATGGAGAGGAAGATCGAGTTCGACCAGTCGATCTCGTGGTCGCGGATGTTCGTCGAGACGAGGTCGGCGGGGATCGTGTACCAGTAGATGCACTCCTCCCCCGCGTACTCGCGGACCTTCGCGCGAGGGAAATCGACCACCATGTCGAGCTCTCCGATGCGGAACCGCACACTGCCCCCGACGCCGAGGCGGATCGTGCGGGACTTCTTCAGGAGGGGCTCCCACCACGCCTTGATCGCCGCGAGCATCTCGTCGGGTGGCAGGATCGCCGCTCGGGTGGCTTCCTCGTCGCGGATCTCCTGCTGACGACTCGCGCGCTGCTCCTCGAGGTAGTCCCACTTCTCGTCGAAGATATGGGCGATCTCCGCCTCCGTGTACAGCGTCTGCTCGCTGGTGACGGCACCGCCGTCGACCGTCACGACGGTCCCTGGGATGAAGAGCTGACCGTCGTACTTCGGGGCGAGCTCCTCGAGGTGTTCGAGGAACTGCTTCTGGTCCGTGAAGATCGATTCGCCGTTCGCACCGAGTCCGTTGTAGTCGAACAGCTCATCCCGGAGGAACATGGGAGGACCTGCCATCGGGAAGACGTGCGGAGCATCCACCTTCTCGATGTAGTACATGGCGCGTTTGTTCTGCGCCTCGCGCTTGAGAGCGGCGAACCTCTGCTTCGCATCCATCGGCAGGTCGTAGACCATCGGCCACCAGATGGCCCCGGAGACCTGGGTGAAGTACGCGTCCGGCTTACCGAAACCCAACAGGGCTTCGAGGTCGAGCGGGTGCGAATCGTTCTGGTTGAGAACGGAGCCGGTGCCGTCGTCGACGCTGAGCGACGAGTCGCCGATGGGGCCGTCGCTCGGCGCGCGCAGCGGCGTGATCATGAGCTTGAGCTCACCGCGCTGGATGATCTCGCCCGCCGGGGCATAGGTGATGTTCGTGTACCCGAGGGCTCGGATGTCGCGCTCGAGGTCGTCGATCGGGTACTCGGGAAGCAGCACCTCGATGTCCTTGCGGATGTACTTCTCGAGCAACTGCGGGTCGAAGTGGTCCCGGTGCCGGTGCGAGATGTACAGGAAGTCCGCCTCGCGGCCGAACCGCTCCCAGTCCAGAGCACGGTTGTCCGGGAAGGGGAACCACGATCCGAAGAACGACGGTCCGAGAACCGGGTCGCAGATGATGTTCCCGCCGACCGTCTCGATGAACATCCCGGCGTGGCCGAGTCCCGTGATCCGCATACTTCTCCTCCTGAGGTGGACCCGACGATTCTACCCGCGGCCCCCTGAACGCCCCATGCGACGGGGCCGGAGAAATCAGGTCTCGAACAGCGCGCGGATGTCGTCGGCGGTGAGCGATCGGGCGAACAGCTCCTCGTCATCCATCACCGCGGAGAACAGACGGGCCTTGCGTTCCTGGAGCGCGAGGACCTTCTCCTCGATCGTGTCGGCGGCGATCAGCCGGTACACGGTCACGTGGCGATTCTGACCGATGCGATGGGTCCGATCGATCGCCTGAGCCTCGGCAGCCGGGTTCCACCAGGGGTCGAGGAGGAACACGTAGTCGGCCTCCGTGAGGGTGAGGCCCACACCGCCCGCCTTCAGGCTGATGAGGAACACGGGCGCGTCCCCGTCTCGGAAGCCGTCGACCACGTCCTGTCTCCGGCGGGTCGAGCCGTCCAGGAAGGCGTAGGCGATGCCGGCACGGTCAAGACGATCCGCTGCCATCCGAAGGTATGACGTGAACTGGCTGAAGACGAGGGCCCGATGCCCTTCGGCCCGCAGCTCGTCGACGCGCTCGAGCAGCAGGTCGAGCTTGCGTGAACCGAGCTTCGCGTCCCCGCCGTCGATCAGGGCCGGAGACAGACTCAGCATGCGCATCATCGTCAGCGAGCGGAAGACGATGAAGCGATTCCGGTCGAGGTCATGCAGCAGACCCAACACCTTCTGCCGCTCGCGCTGCAGCACCGTGTCGTACACGCCCCGATGCGCGGGACTGAGCTCCACCACGAGCTGCTGCTCCTGCTTCTCGGGGAGATCGGGGGCCACCACCTCTTTCGTCCGCCGCAGCATCAGGGGTCGGATACGGCGTCGCAGTCGTGCCAGACGCTGTGCTCGATGCTCCCCTCCCTCGGCGTTCTCCGGGACCTTGCCCTCCTCGATCGGCTGTACGTACTCCTCTCGGAAACGCCGCGCAGAGGGGAACAGACCGGGCGCGGTGAGCGCGAGGAGCGCCCAGAGATCGGTGAGGCTGTTCTCCATCGGTGTGCCCGTCACCGCAAAAGTCGAAGTTCGGCGGAGGGCCGCGACGGCACGATGCTGCTTCGTCGCGGCGTTCTTTACGGCCTGCGCCTCATCGAGGATCACCGCGCCCCAGTCCACCGTGGAGTACTCGCTCTCGTCCAGGCGGAGGAGTGTGTACGAGGTGACGACGACATCGACCCGGGAAGCCAGTGCGGCCACGGTCTCGTCGCGGCGATGACGCGTGGTGTCGGCGAGATGCACGCGCAGCGAGGGGGTGAATCGTTCGGATTCCTGCCGCCATGTCGCGAGGACGGATGTCGGTGCGACGACGAGGAACGGACGCTGCTCCCCCGCCTCGGTCGCATGCAGCATGAGCGTCAGCAGCTGGAGCGTCTTACCGAGCCCCATATCGTCCGCGAGGATACCCCCGAGCCTGTGACGCCACAGGAACGCGAGCCAGTCCACGCCTGTCTGCTGGTAGGGACGCAGGGTCGCCTCGAGGCCCGACGGCAGGGGGATCGACGGCACGCTGTCCGCATCCCGAAGCCCCTGGACCGTCTCGCGCCAGGCGACGGCGGGGAGTGCCTGATCGGCCAGATCCTCGAACTCCTCCCAGAGGGCCGTCTGATAGCGGCTGATGCGCGGCCCCGTCTCCCACTCGACGAGATCGACCGCCTCGTCGAGGAGATCACGCAACCGCTGCAGCGCCGGATGCGCGAGCGACAGGTAGCTGCCGTCCACCAGGAGCAGCTTCCTGCGGCGCAGGGCGAGGGCTGTGAACAGCGGGGTGAAGGGAATCACCCGCCCGTCGATCGTGACGAGCACTCCGAGGTCGAACCAGTCGGGGTCGGTCGACTCGACCGTGCTCACGGTGATCTCCGGGTCGCCGGTGAGCTCGTGGTAGCGGCGCGGCGTGCCGGAGAGCAGGACGGCGACGCCGATGCCCTCCAGCGCCGGCACGATGCGCGCGACAAAGTCAGCGGCCTCGACATCCGACAACGTTCCGTGCGGCAGGAACTCCGTACGTGAGATCGCCCGCCACTCCGCCTCGAGACGGTCCCGCTCCGCGGCTTCCGCGATCTCGTCGCGAATGGCGTGCGCCGAGGGAGCGAGCGGTACGCGTCCGACACCCGCGTACTCCCACTCGAAGCGGAAGTCGATCACATCGCCGGGGCGGAACTTCACCGAGAGGGCGGGCGTCGGAGCGGAGAGCTCGGGAAGGATGACATCGTGGCCGGCGATCACGCGCGCTCCTCGGGCGAGAAGGGGGTACGCCTCGGCGAAGAAGCTCTTCTCGTCCTCCGCGGGCACGGTCACTCCCGCGGATGCCGAGAGCAGCGCATGGACGGCGCCGGGGAGGGCGACCTGGCCGAGCTCGATCCGCACCGCCGTGCCCGTGACGTCGTACCGATAGACCCCGGAGTGACCGATCGGCCGGGTCGTCGCCGTGGGCGAGAGGGTGCGATCGAGACTGACTTCGGCGGCGATCCTCAGCGTGCCCTGTTCGGTGCGCGAGGCGCGCACCGCCACGCTGCTCTCCTCGACGAGCACGACCGACGTGTCCTTCTGAGTCGGCACCAGAGGAATGCCCAGCGCGGTCGCATCGCGCAGATGCGTCCACACCAGACGAGACTCGATCAGATCGAGCGGCAGCCACTCGGCAAAGGTACCCGAGAGCAGGGAGTCCCTCGCAATGCTCAGGAAGTCCGCGAACCAGCGTGAGTGCGCGGCGCTGTAGCGGGTGCCCCGACGACGCACGGCATCCCAGGTCGCGTCGCCCTGGATCCAGGAGTCCGTCGCCGAGCTGCGCACGAGGGGCCGGACGCAGAGCATCAGCTCCCCCGGATCCCGCACGAGTTGCCGTGCCGTCGCGGCGCGCATCCGCCGGGCAGACCAGTGATGCAGCCCATCGTCGGCTCGCCGCAGTTCGATCCCCAGCGCCAGCCTGGTCGCGGGCTCCGGGCCGCTTCGTGCGCCGAGCAGAACCCGCCACTCCGGTGAATCCTGTGGACTCGATGCGGATGCGGGCATGCGCATGATCCTCCCCGGGGCATCCGACATCGCGGATGCGGCGGTGTCAGCTTGCGCGTGCGACGCGTGCGAGGACGCCGTGGACGAAGGCGCCGGAGTCGTCCGTGGAGAACTCCTTCGCGAGCTCGACGGCCTCGTCGATCGCCACGGCGGTGGGCACCTGGTCGTTGTGCAGGATCTCCCACACCCCGATCCGCAGGAGAGCCCGATCGACCGCGGGCATGCGCTCGAGGCGCCAATCGCGGCTGTGGGTCACGATCTCGTCGTCGATCTCGTCGCCGTGGTCGATGATCCCGTCGACGATCTCACGCGCATACAGCCAGGATGCCTCGCGAGAGGGCTCGCTCGCGGCTCGTGTGGCCTCTGCAGCGAGGGTGACCGCGAGGGCGTCTCCGCGCACGTCGGCGGAGAACAGGATGTCGAGGGCGCGCTTGCGCGCCTTGGTACGAGCGCTCACGCCCTACTTCTCGCGACCGAGGTAGTCGCCTGTGCGAGTGTCGACCTTGACCTTCGTGCCCGTCTCGAGGAACAGAGGAACCTGGATCTCGTAGCCGGTCTCGAGCGTCGCGGCCTTGGTCCCCGCCGACGAGCGATCGCCCTGGAGGCCGGGCTCGGTGTAGGTCACTTCGAGGATCACGGAGGGCGGCAGATCGACGTAGAGCGGGTTGCCGTTGTTCAGCGCGATCGTGACCTGCTGATTCTCGAGCAGGAAGTTCTTGGCGTCGCCCACCGTGGCCGCGCCGACCGTGATCTGGTCGTAGTCGGCGGTGTCCATGAACACGAAGCCGTCGCCGTCGGTGTACAGGTAGGTGAAGTCACGACGGTCGACGTTCTCGATCTCGACCTTGGCGCCGGCGTTGTAGGTACGGTCGACGGTCTTGCCCGACACGACGTTCTTGAGCTTGGTACGCACGAACGCACCGCCCTTACCGGGCTTGACGTGCTGGAATTCGATGACGCTCCAGAGCTGTCCGTCGATCTTGAGGACGACGCCGTTCTTGATGTCTGCGGTCGATGCCATGCGCTTCGGATTCCGTTCCTGGGAGAGTGAGAGTGGCGGCGCGGTCGTTCTCGACGCAGCCGACAACCGATTCTATGCGATGACGTCGGCCAACGACTTCACGGCGTGTGCATACCCCTCGATCCCCTCGCCCATCACGTGCACGACGGCGACGTCGCGCACGTACGAGTGGTGCCGGAATTCTTCGCGCGCGAAGACGTCGGAGATGTGCACCTCGGCGACCGGCAGCGCGACGCCGGCCAGCGCGTCGCGCAGCACGACGGACGTGTGCGTGAGCCCGCCGGGGTTGATCACGATCGCCACGCAGTCTTCGCGCGCGGCGTGGATGGCATCGATCAGTACACCCTCGTGATTGCTCTGCACGGCGCGCACCTCCCACCCCTGTGCTGCCGCGGCATCGCGAGTGAGACTCTCCACGTCCGCGAGAGTCGCGGTGCCGTAGATCTCGGGCTCGCGGCTACCGAGGAGATTGAGGTTGGGACCGTTGACGAGAAGAAGCCGCGGCGTCATGCCCCGACCTCCTGATAAGCGGCGAACAGCAGAGACTCATCCGGCGCCCGCAGAACCGTCGGCTTCGCGATGTCATCCAGCACGATGAATCGCAGCATGCCACCTCGGCTCTTCTTGTCCCGCTGCATCGTCGCGAGCAGCTGCGGCCAGGCACCGGCCCGGTACGTGGTCGGAAGACCGAGGGACTCCAGGATGCTGCGGTGACGCGCAGCGGCCTCGTCCGAGAGACGCCCGGCGAGGCGCGAGAGCTCGGCAGCGAACAGCATTCCCACGGAGATGGCCGCGCCATGACGCCAGCGGTAACGCTCGGCGTGCTCGATCGCGTGGCCGAGGGTGTGGCCGTAGTTGAGGATCTCGCGCTGTCCGGCCTCACGGAAGTCCTCGGAGACGACCTGGGCCTTCATCTCGATCGCGAGTTCGACCGCACGGCGGAACTCCGGGGTCGTGGTGTCGACCGCGCGCTCCGGGTCCGCCTCGATGATGTCGAGGATCTCGGGCGCCCAGATGAAGCCCGCTTTGACCACCTCGGCGAAGCCCGCCGTCGCCTCATGCGCGCTCAGGCTCGTCAGCTCGTCGAGATCACCGATGACACGGCGAGGCGACCAGAACGCGCCGACGAGGTTCTTGCCCTCGGCGGTGTTGATCCCCGTCTTCCCCCCGACGGCGGCGTCGACGAGTCCCAGCACGGTCGTGGGCACCTGCACGAGCTGGACTCCTCGGAGCCAGGTCGCCGCCACGAAGCCTGCGAGATCCGTGACGGATCCGCCACCGAATCCGATGACCGCGTCGGAGCGCGTGAAGTCCGACTGGCCCATGATCTGCCAGCAGAAGGCAGCGACCTCGACGCGCTTGCCCTGCTCGGCATCAGGGATCTCGGCGAGCAGCACCTCTCGGGGCCCGTTCGCCGTGTCGGCGAGCAGACGCTCCCGCAGATCCGCGGCGCGCGCAGCAAGGGTCGGCGCGTGCACGACGAGCACCTTGCGCACAGTCGGCTCGAGCGCGGCCGACACCTCGTCGAGGATGTCGCGTCCGACGACGACGTCGTATGCGCCCTCGCCCGTGACGCTGGTGGTGGTGGTGGTCATTGCTGTTCTCTCCTCCATGCGACGATCTCTTCCGCGATCCGGTGCATCGGGCGCCGCGACGTGTCGAACACGACGTCGGACACCTCGTCGTACCAGGAGCGGCGCTCCTCGAAGATGCGCGCCCACCGTTCCACAGGATCGTCCTCGCCGCGCAAGAGCGGCCTGTTGTCGCCGCGAATACGTTCGGCCACTGCCTCGCGACTCACCGTGAGGAACACGACCGCGTACGCTCTCAGCCGTTCTCGCGTTCGCGCGTCGGTCACAGCGCCTCCGCCGAGCGAGATCACTCCCCCGTCGGTGTCCGCGTCGAGGAGCGCATCGGCGACCGCCGTGCGCTCCAGGTCGCGGAAGTGGGGCTCTCCGTGACGCTCGAAGATGTCGGGGATCGGGCCGTGTGCACTGACGATCCGCTTGTCCGTGTCCACGAACGGGACAGCCAGCTCCCGGGCGATGCGTTTGCCCACGCTGGTCTTGCCTGCCCCCATGGGGCCGACGAGCACCAGAGTGATCGGGTCAGTCCCGGTCATCATCCAGCAGCGCGCCCTCCGAGGCAGCGGTCGTCCGCAACTCCTGCGGGATGGCGGAGAGATAGGTTTCCATGTTGCGACGAGTCTCGCCGACGCTGTCGCCACCGAACTTCTCCAGCACGGCGTTCGCGACCTCGATCGCCACCATCGCCTCCGCAACGACACCCGAGGCGGGAACCGCACACACGTCGGAACGCTGGTGGTGCGCGGTGGCCGTCTCTCCGGTGGAGACGTCCACGGTCCGCAGCGCGTGCGGCACGGTCGCGATCGGCTTCATACCTGCTCGGACCCGCAGCACGGTGCCGGTGGACATGCCCCCCTCGGTACCGCCCGCGCGGTCGGAGCCGCGGGTGATGCCGTCGGCCGTCGTGAAGAGCTCGTCATGCGCGGCGGAACCGCGGCGGCGGGTCGTCTCGAAACCGTCACCGATCTCCACACCCTTGATGGCCTGGATACTCATGAGCGCCTGTGCGAGCCGGGCGTCGAGCTTGCGGTCCCACTGCACGTGGGAGCCGAGGCCGGGCGGCAGGCCGTAGGCCAGGACCTCGACGATCCCGCCGAGAGTGTCACCGTCCTTGCGGGCGTCGTCGACCTCGGCGACCATGCGCGCGGACGTCTCGGCGTCGAAGCAGCGCAGCGGGTCGGCGTCGAGCGCGTCCACGTCGTCGGGACCCGGAAGAGGCTCGCCGGAGGGAACCTGCACCGGGCCGATCGAGAGCGTGTGGCTCACGAGTCGGATGCCCAACTCCCCCAGGAAGGACCGTGCGACCGCTCCGAGCGCCACGCGCGCGGCGGTCTCGCGTGCGCTCGCGCGCTCAAGGATCGGACGGGCCTCATCGAAGTCGTACTTCTGCATGCCGACGAGATCCGCGTGGCCGGGCCGCGGCCGCGTGAGAGCAGCTCCTCGTCCGCGCGACTTCTCGGTGAGTTCGATCGGCTCGGGGCTCATCACCTCGATCCACTTCGGCCACTCCGTATTGCCGATGCGGAGCGCGATCGGGCTGCCGAGCGACTTCCCGTGTCGGACACCGGCGGAAAGCGTCAATTCGTCCTGCTCGAACTTCATGCGCGAGCCGCGACCGTAGCCGAGCTTGCGCCGAGCGAGGTCGGCCTGAATGGCGTCCGAGGACACCGGGACGCCGGAGGGAAGACCCTCCATGACGGCAATGAGTTCGAGACCGTGCGATTCGCCGGCCGTGAGCACGCGGAGCATTGCTCTAGTCTCCCATGAGCGCGGACCGCATGACGGCGACCACCTCGGGTTCGTCGGTCAACGCCCGCGACGCGTCGCCGTGCAGGAAGATGCGCACCTGGCGCACGGCCTGATGAAGCAGCATCGACAAACCTGAGACGATCGGCTCGTCACCCCACCGGCTCGCGAGTGCGGACGGCCACGGGGAGTACGCAGCATCGAACAGGAGACCTCCGTCGGCGGCGAGGCGCGCCACGACGTCCTCGGGCAGTGCCGCGCCGCTGGGCAGGGTCGACAGCGTCGCATCGACGGCGCCGAGATCCGCGTCGAAACCGGACGCTTCGACGGCGATGCCGAGGCGGTCCCCGATCGCCGCGAGTCGGGCCGTGCTGCCGGGGCGTCGTGCGAGAACCTGTGCGCGCTGCAGCCCGAGTTCCCCCGCGGCGACCAGTGCGGACGCCGCCGTCGCGCCCGCCCCGAGTATGCGCACAGTCCCCAGCTGCTCGACGCCGTGCTCCCGCAGCGCATCGACGATGCCTCCGACGTCCGTGTTGTACCCGCGCACGTCCTCACCCAGCAGCAGCGTGTTCACCGCTCCGGTCAGCTCGGCGTGACCATCACGAAACCCTGCCGCACGGAAAGCCTCTTCCTTGAGCGGCATCGTGACGGACAGGCCGCGCCAGGTGTCGTCCAGACTCGCGATCGCCGACGCGAAACCTTCGGCCGAGACCTGGCGTCGCCCGTACTCCCAGTCGAGCCCCAGGCGCGCGTACGCCGCCGCATGCACCTGCGGCGACCGACTGTGCGAGATGGGGTCGCCCCAGACAGCGAGACGGTGGCCCCTCATCCGATCAGCATCCCTGGTCGGGGTTGGCTTCGCACCACTCGCCCCACTGCCGGACGCCCTCCTGGTGCTCTTCGTACGTGGTCGAGAAGACGGTCTCGCCGGTCTGCGGGTTCACCGTGACGAAATAGAACCACGGGCCATCCGCCGGGTGCATGGCCGCGTCGATCGCGGCGTCACCGGGATTCGCGATGGGCCCGGCGGGAAGCCCCTCGATCACGTACGTGTTCCAGGGGTTCTCGTCGTACTGCGCCTCGTCGGACGTGCTCACCACGCCCTCGTGGAGCTCACCGTATCCGTACTGCGCGGTCGAGTCCATCTGGAGCATCATTCCGTCGTCCAGCCGGTTCTGGATCACGCGAGACACTTTGTCGAAGTCGGCGACGCGCCCCTCGCGCTGGATGATCGAGGCGATCGTGAGAATGCGCTGCGCGTCTTCCTCGGGCACCTCGGCCGCGTCCAGTGATTCACGGGTGCGCTCGACCATCGCGCGGATGACGTCCTCGGCGGTGACCTCGGGATCGAACGTGTACACCGCGGGGAAGAGCCAACCTTCGAGGCTGTCGGCATCGACGCCGTACACGGACGGGTCAGCGATCGCGGCCTCGAAGTCGTCCAGGGGCATACCCATGCCCTCGGCGATCGACGGAAGGGACGAGGCGACCGTGCCGCCCTCGGTCACGCCCGCCGTGTTCTCGAGCTTGTTCTCGGGATTGTTCAGTGCGTCGAGAGCCGCCGCGGCGGTCATCTTCTCCTGCAGGCGGTAGACACCCGGATAGAACGTCACGGCGATCGCTTCGTCCACGAGCATGTCGTAGAAGACCTCATCGGTCTTCGTGACGCCCGCTTCGAAGAGAGCCTCGGACACGGGGAGCCCGGTGTCACCCTCGTTGATCGTGACGAAGGCCTCGCCGGTCGCGAGGCCCGGTTCCCAGTCCGCCGGCTCTCCCCAGCCGAGGGCATCGCTGATCCGGTCGCCCCAGGTGTTCCAGGCCCAGACTCCCCCTGCGGCGATGCCACCGAAGATCGCGAGGACGATGATCAGGGCGACGAGGCAGCCTTTGCGGCGCTTCTTCTTCGGAGTTCGCGGAGTGTCCGCCTCCGCGACGGAGGTGTCGAACAATTCGTCGAGGGTTCCGCCGCTGATCGGGCGCGCGGGTTCCTCGGCTGCGGGCGAGCTCTCCGAGGCGGATGACGCCGCGCTACGCTCGGCCGATGCTGCGACCACCGGAGCGGCGGTCGCAGGCACGGAGACGTCGGACTCCGGTCTCGGCTGCTCGTCCACGGCGCGCGAAGCGGTGCGTGCGGCGTCGTCGCCGCGATCGGCCGTCACGGTTGGCTCAGGTGTCTCTTCGCGCCCGTTCGTGGATGCGGCCGATGCCGGTGCGGCGTCGCTGCCCCGGGGGCTGCGTGATGCTGCCGCGGCCGCCTCACGGGCGGCACGGCGGGAACCGGGCGTCGGCGTGTCCGACTCGACCACGGGAAGCGGCGACGTCGGATCCGGAAGGTTGTCGAAGAGATCGCCGAGCGGAGCACTCGAGGAGTCCTGCGGGGAACCATCACGTTCGGGCATGTCAGAGAGTCTCCTCATCGATGGAGACAGCGACTCCGGCCGGGGTACCGGTGCTCTTCTCCATGTCGATCGCCTGCTGCAGGAGGACCACGGCGGCGACCTGATCCACAATGCTACGAGAATTCCGCTGAGTTCTCCCGGAGGACCGCAGCGCGGCGTGTGCCGTGACCGTGCTCAGCCGCTCATCGATGAGCCGGACCGGCACGCCGGTGTGCTGCAGGATCGCCGCCGCGAAGGTCCGTGCGTCGGTGGTCGACGCGGTGTCCGAACCCTTCATGTTCACCGGCAGCCCGACCACGATCTCCAGCGGGCTGTACTCGGCGCACAGCTCCCCGATGCGGGTGACGGACGTCGCCGACCGAGGGACCGTCTCGACGGGGAAGGCGAGCATGCCGTCCGGGTCGCACCGGGACACGCCCACGCGCGCCTTTCCGACATCTATGCCGAGGCGTACCCCACGTCGGAACCCCGTCACGCGCCGCGCAGCTCCGACGAGACGGCGTCGAGCGCGGCCGACAGAGCCTCCGAATCGGTTCCGCCTCCCTGGGCCACGTCGTCTCGCCCGCCGCCGCCGCCGCCGAGGACACCGGCGGCCAGCTTCGCGAGTGAGCCCGCCTTGGCGCCGGCGGCGCGAGCCGCCTCGTTGGTGGCGATGACGACGACCGGGCGTGCGTTCACGATCGCTCCGAGAGCCACGACCGCCGGGACGGACCCGAGGCGCTCGCGCACGCTGAGAGCGAGGCCTCGCACGTCGTCCGCACTCGCCGTCTCCCCCAGCGAGAGCGCGGCGACGTGGTAGTCGCCGACGCGCTGCGCCGCTTCCGCGATCGCGGGCACGCGGCCCTCTCGCTCCCGGTTCTCGAACTGCGCGATGCGCTTCTCCGCGGCCTTCAGGTTCGCTGCGAGCTCGGCGATCCGCTCCGGGAGCTGGTCACGCGGCGTCTTCAGCGCCGACGTGAGCTGGGACACGATCGTGCGCTCGGCCGCGAGCTCGCGGAAGGCGTCCTGACCGACGAGCGCTTCGATGCGTCGGTTGGACGCACCCACGGACGATTCACCCACGAGGCTGACGAGGCCGATCTCGGCACTCGTGCTCACGTGGGTGCCGGCGCAGAGTTCACGCGACCAGGGGCCGCCGATGTCGACCATCCGCACGACGTCGCCGTACTTCTCGCCGAACAGTGCCATCGCTCCGGCGTCCTTCGCCTCGTCGAGCGTCAGGATGCGTGTCGAGACCTCCAGCGAGTCCTGGACCGCCCGGTTGGTGATCTCCTCGATCTCGGTCCGCGTGTCCGAGGACAGCGCCTGGGACCACGAGAAGTCGAATCGCAGGTAGCCCGCGCGGTTGAGCGAACCGGCCTGTGTCGCAGACGACCCCAGCGTGTCGCGCAGCGCGGCATGCACGAGGTGCGTCGCGGAGTGCGCCTGACGCGCAGCGCGCCGATTGGCGGCGTCCACGACCGTCGTCGCGCGATCATCGACCGCGACGGTGCCGGTCGTGACCTCGACTGTGTGGCTGATCAGCCCCGCGACGGGCCGCTGGACGTCCAGAACCTCGAGCGAGAACCCGGACCCGACGATGGTTCCCTTGTCGGCGACCTGCCCACCGGATTCGGCGTACAGCGTCGTCTCGGCGAGGACGACCTCCGCCACCTGGCCCTGCGCGGCGCTCTGCACCGGCTGGCCGTCGACGAGGATGCCGAGGATCGATGATTCCGTCTCGAGCTCGGTGTAGCCCGCGAAAGCCGTCTCTCCGGCCGCGCGCAACGCACGGTACACCGAGAGATCTGCGAGCTGACGCTTGCGGCTCTTGGCATCGGTCTTCGCACGCGTACGCTGTTCGCGCATGAGCTCGTCGAAGGAGTCGCGGTCGACCTGGAGTCCCGCTTCCTCTGCGATCTCGAGCGTGAGATCGATCGGGAAACCGTACGTGTCGTGGAGCAGGAAGGCCTCGGGGCCCGCGAGGGTGCTCCGTCCGGTCTTCTTCGTGTCGGCCAGAGCGAGATCGAGGATCGTGGACCCCTGAGCGAGCGTGCGCAGGAACGTCTCCTCCTCGGCGACGGCGGCCCCGGAGAGTCGGTCCCATTCGGTCTCAAGCACCGGGTAGGCCGTCTTCATGGCGTCGCGCGAGGCGGTGAAGAGCTCGGGGAACGTGGGAGCATCCACGCCCAGGAGGCGCATCGAGCGCACCGTGCGACGCATCAGGCGCCGCAGTATGTAGCCGCGCCCCTCGTTCGAGGGCCGCACGCCGTCGGACAGCAGCATGAGAGAGGAACGGACGTGATCCGCGATCACGCGGAAACGGACGTCGTCCTCGTGGTTCACACCGTAGCGACGGCCGGAGAGCTCCATCGCCCGGTCCAGCACGGGACGGACCTGGTCGGTCTCGTACATGTTCTCGGCGCCCTGCTTGAACATCGCGACGCGCTCGAGGCCCATCCCGGTGTCGATGTTCTTGCGCGGAAGGGGGCCGGCGATGTCGAAGTCCACCTTCGTGCGGACGTCGCTGAGGAGCTCCTGCATGAACACGAGGTTCCAGATCTCCGTGAACCGGTTGTCGTCGACGATCGGCCCACCGTCGCGCCCGTATGCGGGGCCTCGGTCGATGTAGATCTCGGAGCACGGGCCGCCGGGCCCGGGCTGTCCGGTGTGCCAGTAGTTGTCCTCCTTGCCCATGCGCTGGATGCGCTCAGCCGGAAGACCTGCGATCTTCTGCCACAGAGCCGCAGCCTCGTCGTCGGTCTCGTAGACCGTGACCCAGATGTCGCGTTCCGCGAACCCGAGGCCACCATCGGCCTCTGACGTGGTGAGCAGCTCCCACGCGTAGCGGATGGCTCCCTCTTTGAAGTAGTCGCCGAAGGACCAGTTGCCGAGCATCTGGAAGAACGTCCCGTGACGTGCGGTCTTTCCGACCTCTTCGATGTCGTTCGTGCGGATGCACTTCTGCAGGTCGGCGGCCCGGGCGTACGGTGCCGGCACCACTCCCGTGAGGTACGGGACGAACGGCACCATGCCGGCGATCGTGAACATCACGGTCGGGTCGTCGCTGACGAGCGAGGCGGAGGGGACGATGACGTGGTCGTTGCTCTCGAAGAAATCGAGGTAACGCTGCGCGATATCCGCAGTTCTCATGGGGATGAAGGGTGTCCTTGCGTGAAGTGCCGCGCCGCGGCGCGGATGTCAGTTCTCGTCGCGGGTCTGCGCGAGGAGCGCCTCTTGGTGTCGGTACGCGTCGCTCATGATGCCGCGGACCTCGGCGATGCGCGAGTCGACGTCGGCGAGGATGTCCTGGCCACGGGGGTCCTTGCTCATGAAGTGGGCGGCGATGAATCCACCGATCACGCCGATCAGGAACCACAGCACTTTCTTCATGTCATCATCCTTGCCTTGGACCGCGAGGCGCGGTCCGTCCATCGTATGCGGAAACGACAAGAGGCGTCGGGAAACCCGACGCCTCTTAGATGCTGCTGATGCTCAGCGAGCCGCGTAGTACTCGACGACGAGCTGGACTTCACAGGTCACGGGGACCTCAGCGCGCTTCGGGCGACGCACGAGACGCGCCTGGAGCTTGTCGAGCTCGACCTCGAGGTAGCCCGGAACGTTGGGGAGCACCTCGGCGTGACCGCCGGCTGCTGCCACCTGGAAGGGCTCGAGGCCCTCGCTCTTGGCCTTGACGTGGATGAGCTGACCCGGCTTCACGCGGAAGGACGGGCGGTCTACGAGCTGGCCGTCGACGAGGATGTGGCGGTGCACGACGAGCTGGCGTGCCTGCGCGGTCGTGCGGGCGAAGCCCGAGCGGACGACGAGCGCGTCGAGGCGCATCTCGAGGAGCTCGACCAGGTTCTCACCGGTCAGGCCGTCCTTGCGGCGGGCCTCGTTGAACGTGTTACGCATCTGCTTCTCGCGGATGCCGTACTGCTCGCGCAGACGCTGCTTCTCACGCAGACGGACGGCGTAGTCGCTGTCGGCCTTGCGCTTGGTGCGACCGTGCTCGCCCGGAGCGTAGGGACGCTTCTCGAGGTAGCGGGCGGCCTTCGGGGTGAGGGCGACGCCGAGGGCGCGGGACAGGCGGACCTTGCGGCGGTCCTGGGACTTCGTGGTCACGAAGTTTTCCTTCCGATGACGTGGACGTGTCTTTCACGACTCACGGACGTATCTCCTTCGCTTGCCCTTCGAAGCGCACGCCGGGGCGCAGGTGAAGGTGTGATGGAGCGAGGGGATGCCCGAAAACTGTGTTTCGAGCCGGTCAAGTCTAACAGATCGGCCCGCGCGTAGAGGATCGCGTCTCAGTCTTTGCCGAGGATCCGCCGGATCCGTTCGAGTCGGGCGGAGATGTCGCGTTCCGCACCGAGCTCCTTCGGTGCGTAGTAGCGGCGCCCGCGGAGCTCATCGGGCAGATACTGCTGCGGAACGATGCCGAACTCGTTGTCGTGCGGATAGACGTATCCCTTGCCGTGTCCGAGACGCTTCGCTCCGGGATAGTGAGCGTCACGAAGGTGCGGTGGCACACGGCCGAAACTGCCGGCCCGGACATCCGCGATCGCCGCGTCGATCCCTGAGTAGGCGGCATTCGACTTTGCGGTGGTGGCGAGATACACGGTCGCCTCGGCCAGCGGGATACGCCCCTCCGGCATGCCGATGAACGCGACCGCGTCCGCGGCGGCCGTCGCGATCACGAGTCCCTGGGGGTCGGCGAGGCCGACATCCTCCGATGCGGAGATCACCAGGCGCCTGGCGATGAATCGCGGATCCTCCCCCGCCTCGATCATGCGCGCGAGGTAGTGCAGTGCCGCATCGGGATCGGAACCGCGAATGGACTTGATGAACGCGCTGATGACGTCGTAGTGCTCGTCTCCCTGGCGGTCGTAGCGCAGCAGAGCGCGGTCGACCGCCTGCGCGACGTCGTCCGCACTGATGCCGGGGATCTTCTCACCCGCTGCCGTCGACGAGGCGACCGCAGCGGCCGCGTCGAGTCCGGTGAGCGCACGGCGCGCGTCGCCGGAGGCCAGACGCACGAGGGCTGCCCGCGCGTCGTCGTCGATCGCCACCGCACCGTTGAGCCCGCGAGGATCGGCGATCGCCCGGTCGAGGAGCATCGCGATGTCGTCGTCGGTCAACGGCTGCAGTGTGAGGAGGAGGGACCGCGACATCAGCGGCGAGATGACGGAGAACGACGGGTTCTCGGTCGTGGCGGCGATCAGGATCACCCAGCCGTTCTCGACACCCGGCAGCAGCGCGTCCTGCTGCGCTTTGGTGAACCTGTGGATCTCGTCGAGGAACAGGATCGTGGTCTGCGCGTAGAGATCACGCTGGGTGATGGCCTCCTGCATGACCTCTCGGACGTCCTTGACTCCGGCGGTCACCGCGGAGAGTTCGACGAACCGCCGACCGGACGAGCGCGCGATGGCCTGCGCGAGCGTCGTCTTTCCTGTGCCGGGCGGCCCCCAGAGGATGATCGATACCGCTCCGGGAGCGGTCGCCTCCGGATCAGCGAGCGCGACGATCGGCGATCCGGCGCGCAGAAGGTGCTGCTGCCCCGCGACCTCGTCGAGCGAGACCGGACGCATGCGCACCGCGAGCGGTGTCTGTCCGGACAGAAGAGGAGCAGAGGTCATCAGTCCAGGCTAATGCGGACCCTCGACGTTGCCGACGGTAGGCTCGCAGGGGCCGCTCATGGAGCGGAAGACGAGAGGAACGGGCATGGCCGGACGCGGACAGAAGAACTCGCAGCGTGCACGCATCGAGAACGATCGCGCTCGTCTGCACGCCGCCCGCACCGACTGGCACGAGGGTCAGATCCGACGTCGTCGGCGCGACAACACCATCGCCGGCGTTCTGGGCGGTGTGCTGCTGGCGGCCGTGATCGCCAGTCAGGTCGTCCACGCGCAGGTGAACCCGCCGGCGCCCGAGCCGACCCCGTCGGAGACCTCCGTCCCGGCTCCCGAGATCAGCCCGGAGGTCACCGACCTTCCGGCACCCACAGACACGCCCGCACCTTAATTCTCCCGGGCTTCAGGGCTGGCGACGACCGTCGCCTGTGATGAACGCACTCTTCGCGTCGCGCCCCGCGTACTAGGCTAAGTGACGTCCTTTCCCTCTCCCGCGGGATGACCGCGCAAGGAGCACACCGTGTCTGCCACAGAGCCGTCGAAGCCGACTCCCCCCATTCCCGCGCCCCCGCGCATCCCGACCCCTCCCCGCGTCCCCGCCGTGCCCGTCGCCGCTCAGGCGGCGCCGTCGTCCGACGGCACGGAGTGGGGTCGCGTGGCTGAAGACGGCACCGTCGAGGTGAGAGAGGGCGAGACGTGGCGCGTGGTGGGCCAGTTCCCGGACGGCACCCCTGCAGAAGCGCTCGCCTACTTCGTGCGCAAGTACGACGATCTCGCCTTCAAGGTCAACACGCTCGAGCAGCGCAAGCTCGCGTCCGCGCCCGCTGCCGACCTGTCGAAGCAGGCTGCCGCACTCGTCGTCGAGGTCACGGATGCAGCGGCCGTCGGTGATCTCGCCTCGCTGCGCGAGCGTCTCGATGCCCTCACGGCGTCCCTGAGCGAAGCGACCGCCGAGGAGGCGAAGCTCGCGAAGGAGCGCCTCGATCAGGCCATCGCGGAGCGCACCGTGCTCGTCGAGAAGGCCGAAGAGATCGCCGCACGCGACCTCAGCAACGTGCAGTGGAAGCAGATCACCGCCGACCTCACCGAGCTGTTCGACGCGTGGCAGGCCCAGCAACAGAACGGCCCGCGTCTGCCGAAGGGCGTGTCCCAGCAGCTCTGGAAGCGATTCCGCGACGCACGATCGGTCGTCGACAAGCAGCGCCGCGCCTACTTCAGCGAGCTGGACGAGACGCACAAGTCCGCCCGTGACCAGAAGACCCGGCTCGTCGAGCGCGCAGAGGCTCTCGCGCCCCGCGGCGTCGACGGGATCCCGGCCTACCGGAGCCTCCTGGACGAGTGGAAGGCCGCAGGTCGAGCGGGTCGGAAGGTCGACGACGCCCTGTGGGCACGCTTCAAGACCGCCGGTGACGCGCTGTACGCGGCGAGGGCCGAGCAGAGCGCCGCCGAGGAAGCCGAGTCCGGTCCGCGCATCGAAGCTCGTGAAGCCCTTCTGGAGCAGGCGAAGGCCGTTGCGGACGAGCCGAACATCAAGCGCGCACGAGCGCTGCTCACCCGCATCCAGCGCGAGTGGGACGAGGTCGGACGCATCTTCCCGCGCGAGCGCGAGCGTGCACTGGATGACCGCCTGCGCGGCATCGAGCAGGCGCTCAAGGGCCGCGAGGACGTCGACTGGAAGCGCAACAACCCCGAGACGAAGGCGCGCGCCGGCGACATGAGCCGCCAGCTGCTCGACGCGATCGAGAAGCTCGAGAGCGAACTCGCCGCCGCCGAGAAGGCGAAGAACACGAAGGCGATCAAGGAGGCATCCGAGGCGCTCGAGGCTCGTCGCGCCTGGCTGAACGCCCTCGGCAGCTGATCCTTCTCCACAGCAGTCGCCAGTGTGGCCCGCGAGCTCTGCTCGCGGGCCACACTGTTCTCCATGCATCGAATGCTGTTCTATCCCGTCGGCGAGCGACTCAGCGCGTCGGAACTCAGCGCGGCACGGTTGGACGGCGTGCTCTTCGAGGTCGGCGAGGGATACATGCCCGCCGACACGGTCGAGGGGGCATCCGCGCGGGCGACCAGCCTCGGCGTGTTCGTCGGCCCGGGAGTCGCGCTGTGTGGACCATCGGCGGCCTGGGTCCACGGAGCGGGCGACTCGCCACCCGCTCGACATCACGTCCAACGCAGCGTGACGCGCCGCCTTCGGCTCAGCCTCCCGGCGCGAGTGCGGTTCCACGAGCCCGCGGTGGCTCCGAACGAGGTCCTCTCCATCGCCGGAGTGGCGGTCGTCGAACCGGTGCGAACTCTGGTCGACCTCGCGCTCGGTGCGCACCGGCACGTGGACTACGCGCTGTGGACCCGACACCTCGTGGTGCGGTCTCCTGACCTCGTCGCTCCCGCTCTCTCTGCGCTCGAGCAGCGGCAGCGGACTCCGGGCAAGCGCGAGGGGATCACGCTTCTGACGACGACCTACGAGGATGTGACGCGGTAGACGTCGTAGACGCCCTCGATCCGGCGCACGGCGTTGAGCACTCGATCCAGATGCACCGCGTCACCCATCTCGAACACGAAACGGCTGAGGGCGAGACGCTCATCGTTCGTGTTCACCGTCGCGGACAGGATGTTCACATGGTGCTCGCTGAGCACGCGGGTGACGTCGGAGAGAAGCCCTGACCGGTCGAGGGCCTCGACCTGGATGTGGACGCGGAAGACGCTCTTGGATGTCGGAGCCCAGTCCACATCGACGAATCGCTGCTCCTCGGCGCTCAAGGCCTTGACGTTCACACAGTCCGCGCGGTGCACGGAGACACCGCTCCCCCGGGTGACGAACCCGACGATCGGGTCTCCCGGGACCGGCGTGCAACACTTGGCGAGCTTGACGAGGATGTCCGATGCCCCGCGCACGAGGATGCCGGAGTCACCGGACCGCGGCTCTCGCGTCGGTACGCTGCCGGGAAGATCGATCGCGCCCGTCGCGGCCTCATTGGCCGACACCAGGGCGGTGACCTTCTCGAGCACCGACTGCGTGGAGACGTGGCCCTCGCCCACGGCGGCATACAGCGCCGAGACGTCCTCGTAGTGCAGCTGCTGCGCGACCTCGGAGAACGAATCCTGGCTCATCAGGCGCTGCAGCGGAAGGTTCTGCCGCCGCATCGCGCGCGCTATCGACTCCTTGCCCTGTTCGATCGCCTCCTCGCGGCGCTCCTTGGTGAACCAGCCGCGGATCTTGTTCCGAGCTCGGGTGCTCTTGACGAAACCGAGCCAGTCCTGGCTCGGGCCCGCGTCCGGGTTCTTGGACGTGAACACCTCCACGACGTCGCCGCTCTTGACGACGGACTCCAGCGGGACGAGCCGACCGTTCACCTTGGCGCCCATCGTGCGATGGCCGATCTCGGTGTGCACCGCGTAGGCGAAGTCCACGGGCGTCGCCCCCGCCGGAAGGCCGATGACACGACCCTTGGGCGTGAAGACGTAGACCTCCTTCGCGCCGATCTCGAAACGGAGGGAATCCAGGAACTCACCCGGATCAGCCGTCTCGGCCTGCCAGTCGGAGATATGCGCGAGCCACGCCATGTCCGCGTCGGACGCACGCGGATCCGGCTTGCCGCCGTTCATCCGCTCCTTGTACATCCAGTGCGCCGCGACACCGAACTCCGCCTGCTGATGCATCTCGTGCGTGCGGATCTGGATCTCGACGGTGCGCCCGGACGGGCCGATGACGGTGGTGTGCAGGGACTGGTACAGATTGAACTTCGGCGTCGCGATGTAATCCTTGAACCGGCCGGGCAGCGGGGTCCAGCGGGCATGGATCGCGCCGAGTACGGCGTAGCAGTCCCGCACGGAGTTCACGAGCACACGGATCCCGATGAGGTCGTAGATGTCGTCGAACTCGCGCCCGCGGACGACCATCTTCTGGTAGACCGAGTAGAGCTGCTTGGGGCGACCCACGACGCGGCCACGGATGCGCAGGTCGCGGAGATCCTCGTCGATCTCATCCACGACGTTCTGCAGGTATTTCTCGCGCTGAGGGGTGCGCTGGGCGATCAGACTGTCGATCTCGGCGTAGATCTTCGGGTGCAGCACGGCGAAGGAAAGGTCCTCGAGCTCCGACTTGATCGTCTGGATACCCAGTCGATGCGCGAGCGGAGCGTAGATCTCGAGCGTCTCCTTGGCCTTCTTGGCCGCCTTCTCCGGAGGCACGAAGCCCCACGTCCGCGCGTTGTGCAGCCGGTCAGCGAGCTTGATGAGGAGAACGCGGATGTCCTTGGACATCGCGACGATCATCTTGCGCACCGTTTCGGCCTGTGCGCTCTCGCCGTACTTCACCTTGTCGAGCTTGGTGACGCCGTCGACCAGCATCGCGACCTCGTCGCCGAACTCCGCAGTCAGGTCCGCGAGCGGGTACCCCGTGTCCTCCACCGTGTCGTGGAGAAGAGCAGCCGCGATCGCGCGGGGCCCCAGCCCCAGCTCGGCGAGGATCTGCGCGACCGCGAGCGGGTGGGTGATGTACGGCTCACCGCTCTGACGCTTCTGGCCCTCGTGCTTGTCCTTCGCGATCGCGTAGGCACGCTCGATGACCGCGATGTCACCGCGGGGATGATTCGCCCGCACGGTGCGCAAGAGGTTGTCGAGATCGTTGACGCGGGGCGCGCGGGAGAAGATGCGCGGGACGAGTCTCCTCAGACTCGATCCCTGCGTCGATGACGTGGCCTCGGCCATCCGATCCACCTCCCAGGTCAGATCATCCTACGCGCGTGGAGGGGGCGCGGCTCCGCCCCCGAGGGGCTGTCAGACGTTGCTGACCGCTCGCTCCCGCGCTTCACGGACCCGAGCGTCGCGCTCCATGATCTCCGGCTCACGCTCGCGGAACAGCGAGTACAGCGGCGCCGCGACGAACAGCGTCGAGTAGGTGGCGACGATGATGCCGACGAAGATCGACAGGGAGATGTCGGTGAGGGTCTCGGCACCCAGCCAGAACGATCCGATGAAGAGGATCGCACCGACGGGCAGCGCGGCGACGATCGACGTGTTGATCGATCGGACCAGCGTCTGGTTCACCGCGAGGTTGACGGACTCCCCGAACAATCGGGTCGTCTGTTCACCGTCCTCTGACGTGTTCTCCCTGATCTTGTCGAACACCACGGTCGTGTCATAGAGCGAATACGCCAGGATCGTGAGGAAGCCGATCACCGCTGCGGGCGAGATCTCGAAACCGGCCAGCGCGTAGACGCCGACCGTGATGACGAGCACATCGAGCAGGGCGATGATCGCCGCGGCGGACATCTTCCACGTGCGGAAGTAGATCGCGAGGATCAGGAATGTCAGCGCGAGGAAGATCGACAACCCCCATAGCGACTGTCGCGTCACGCTCTCACCCCAGGCGGGGCCGATGAACGACGACGTCACCTCCGAGGTGGGCAGCTCGTACGCGGTCGCCAGCGCTTCCGCGACCTCGAGCGTCTCGTTCTGGCTCATCTGGTCGGTCTGGACACGCACATCGGTGCCGTTGACGATCGCGACGCGTGTCGTCGCTCCGGGGACGACAGTGCGCACCGCCTCGGTCGCGGTCTCCTGGTCCGTACTCGACGGCGCCTGGACCGTGAACTGCGACCCACCGGTGAACTCGATCGAGAACTGGATCGGGCGCAGGAGCGGTACGAGGGCGGAGCCGACCACGAGCGCGATCGCGATGATGAACCACAGGCGTCGGCGTCCCACGAAGGGGAAGGACGTCTTGCCCGTGTAGAGGTTGTTTCCGAAATCGTTCATCGAGGCCATCAGCTGTCCTTCTCGCTCGCCGTGCCGGACGGTCTCTCGGAGGCCGAGGCGAGAGCCTCTGCGCGTTTGCGTTCGGCGATCGTCTGCCGCCTGTCGGCTTCGCCGCGCGAGCGGCTGTTCCGAGCGCCGCGTCCGACCGTGCTCTTCTCGACCGTGCGGTACTCGGACCGCGTGTGGTAGACCGCGCCCAGGGACTGCGGATCGAGCCCGGACAGCGGGTGTCCGCCGCCGAAAAAGCGTGTGCGCGCGAGGATCTGCATGACCGGATGCGTGAAGACCACGAAGATGAACACGTCGATGAGCGTCGTGAGCCCGAGAGTGAAGGCGAAGCCCTTCACCGTGGAGTCCGCGAGGATGTAAAGCACGACGGCAGCGAGCACGTTGATCGACTTGGAGATGTAGATCGTGCGCTTGGCGCGACCCCAGCCGTCCTCGACAGCCGACGTGATCGACTTGCCGTCACGCAGTTCGTCTCGGATGCGTTCGAAGTAGACGATGAACGAGTCCGCTGTGAATCCGATCGACACGATGAGACCGGCGACACCCGCGAGCGAGAGCCGGAATCCGAGCCGCCACGCCAGGATGCAGATGATGACATACGTGAGCACGGCCATCACGGCGATCGACGCGATGATCACCGTACCGAGCGCGCGATAGCTCAGGAGCGAGTACAGGGCGACGAGAGCGAGCCCGATGAGACCCGCGATGAGGCCGATCTGCAGCTGCTGCGAACCGAGCGTCGCGGAGATGGTGTCGGAGCTGACCACGGTGAAGCTCAGCGGGAGCGCACCGTACTTGAGCTGATCCGCGAGCGTCTGCGCCGTCTCCTGGTTGAAGTTGCCGGAGATGCTGGGCTGGCCGTTGACGATCACGCCGTTCATCTGCGGTGCGGAGATGACATCGCCGTCCAGGATGAACGCGAACTGATCGCGCGGCGAGAGGCCGGCGAGCTGGTTCTGGTACAGGCGCTGGCTGATGTCAGCGAAGGTCTCGGTGCCCTCGCCGTCGAGCGTGAGCTGCACGGTCCACGCGCCGGACTGCGGGTCGCGGCCGCTGGTGGCGTCGTCGATCGCGCCGCCGTCGAGTTCGAGCGGGCCCAGGAGGTACTTCACCGTCCCCGTCGGGTCGCACGCGATGAGCGGGTCCTCGGACGGCGCATTGGACGCGTCGTTCTCGGGGTCCCGGCAGTCGTAAGCGAGGAACTCGGCCTGCAGCGCCTCCGTGACCCAGGCGAGATCGCTGGAGTCGGTCGGCTCCGGCGTCGGGACGTCGTTCAGCGACGGGTCGGGACTCGGGTACGGAGTGCTCTCGCCGTCCTCCCCCACGAACGACGTCGCCGCGTCCGTCGCTGCGATCACGGCGCGGAGTTCGAGCTGCGCACTGGCCTGGATGCGCTCGCGCGTCTCCGCATCGATCTCACCGGGGAGCTGGACGACGATGTTGCGTCCGCCCTCGGTCGTGATGTCCGCCTCGGCGACACCCGACGCGTCCACACGCTGCCGGAGGATCGAGACGGCCTGGTCGAGCTGCTCGGTGGTGGGATCCGCGCCGTCCTCGGTGACGGCCTCCAGGATGATCTGAGTACCGCCCTGGAGGTCGAGCGCGAGTTCGGGGTTCCAGGAACTCTCCTGGAACCCGTAGACACCGAGGGAGTTGACACCGAAGAGCGCGCCCGTGACGAGGAGCAGGCCGAGAAGGACCCGCCATGCATGACGGACCGGAGAAGATGAGGCCACTGAAGTTCAGCTTTCTGGGATGCCGGCGAAGCGGCGGCGACTACTTGCTGTCTTCGTCGCGCTCGAGGCGCGCCTTGGTCTCCTCAGGAGTCTCCACCGCGAGGGAAGCGGCATCGAGCTCGGCCTCCTCGGCCGGGAGCTCGTCTTCCGCGATGGCGTCCTTGGGCTCGACGATGCGCAGAATCGCCTGGCTGTGCACCTCGATGATGGTGCCCGGGGCGATCTCGACGAGGGCGGGGGTGTCCAGGTCGTCCGCGTCGTACGCGACGATCGTGCCGTAGAGCCCACCCTGAAGGAGGACCTTGACGCCGGGAACGGTCTTGGTCGCCTTCTCCTCCTGCTCCGCCTTCAGCTGCTTGGTGCGGCGGCGGGTGTTGAAGATCATGAACACCAGCAAGACCGCCAGCAGACCGAACAGCATGAGTTCCATAGGAGAACGCCTTTCACAGGTTGGCGCCATCGCACTGACGCAGAGATTCGGGGAAGTCTTCAGCGATTATAGGTCATCGATGCGAAGCGTCTCCTCCGGGTGGGTGACACCCAGGTGAGAATACGCCTCCGGCATCGCGATCCGGCCGCGGGGCGTGCGCCCCAGGAAGCCGATCCGGACCAGGTACGGTTCCACGACGCTCTCGACTGTCTCGGCCTCTTCTCCGACCGCGACCGCAAGGGTGCTGAGACCCACCGGTCCGCCGCGGAACCGCCGGACGAGGGTCTCCAGCACGGCACGGTCCAGACGATCGAGACCGATGCGGTCTACATCGTAGAGCTCGAGTGCCGCGTTGACGTCGGAAAGGGTCGCATCCGCCATCTCACCGTGCACCAGCGCGTAGTCCCGTACGCGACGAAGAAGTCGGTTCGCGATGCGCGGTGTTCCTCGGGAACGGCCCGCGATCTCCGTACGCGCATCCGTCGGAAGACCGACGCCCAGCACGGACGCCGAGCGAGCGATCACGCGCTCGAGCTCGGAGGCTTCGTAGAACTCGAGGTGACCCGTGAATCCGAATCTGTCCCGCAGCGGGTTCGGGAGCAGTCCCGAACGAGTCGTCGCACCGACCAGGGTGAACGGCGCGAGATCCAGGGGGATGCTCGTGGCTCCCGCACCCTTGCCGACCATGATGTCGATGCGGAAATCCTCCATCGCGAGGTACAGCATCTCCTCGGCGGAGCGCGCCATCCGGTGGATCTCATCGATGAAGAGCACCTCGCCCGGCACCAGGCTCGACAGCAGCGCGGCGAGGTCACCCGCGTGTTGGATGGCCGGCCCGCTGGAGAGGCGAAGCGGCCGCGCACTCTCGTGAGCGATGATCATCGCCAGGGTGGTCTTGCCCAGCCCCGGCGGGCCCGCCAGGAGGATGTGGTCGGGGGGACGACTCTGGATGCGCGCCGCATCGAGAAGGAGCTGCAGCTGTCCGCGGACCTTCTGCTGTCCGACGAACTCGTCGAGACTGGTCGGTCGCAGAGCGCCCTCGATCGCGAGCTCCGTATCGTCGACCGGTTCGCCGGCGTCGCGCACGTCGGTCATCGGGTGCCACCGGGCTGTGCCGGGCCGAGCAGGGCGAGGGTGCGGCGGAGGAGGGCGGCGACCGAACCGCGTTCGGCGTCCGTCGCATCGGCGACCGTCTGCGCGGCTGCCTCGAGTGCGACCCGCTCCGACCAACCGAGCCCGACGAGAGCGGCGGTGACCTGCGTCGTCACATCGGCCGGTGCCGACGCGACTCCCGGTGCCGACGGGCGCGCGTGCACCTTGCCTGCGAGCTGGAGAACGATGAGTTTCGCAGTCTTCGGTCCGATGCCGGACACGCGGCGGAACGGAGCGTCGTCCTCGGCCGAGACGGCGTCGGCGATCTGATCGACCGTGAGATGCGACAGCACACCGAGCGCGGACTTCGGTCCGACACCGGTCACGCTGATCAGGAGCCCGAAGATCTCGAGCTCTTCGCGATCGGCGAAGCCGAACAGCGACAGCGAGTCCTCCCGCACGATCAGGCTCGTGTGCAGGCGCAGTTTCTCACCGACGGTGGCGGTGTGTGCGACGTCGCCCGGTACGGCGATCGCGAAGCCCACTCCCCCGACGTCGAGCACCACCTGGTCGGGCGTCGTGTGGAGGACGACACCGTGCAACGAGGAGATCATCCGTCCAGCCTAGGGGGCCGATCGTATGTATGTTCGAGCGACACGCTCCGCGTCCGCCCACGCGCGCTGCGCTGGCGTGAGTTCACCGCCGCTCTTTCCCCCGCCCATGCCGCGGCGCCAGGCATGACACAGCGCGATCGCGAGAGCATCCGCCGCATCGGCAGGTTCCGGTGGACTGTCCAGGCGCAGGATCCGAGCGATCATCGACTGCACCTGGCGCTTGTCGGCGGAACCGTATCCGGTGACAGCGGCCTTGACCTCGCTGGGCGTGTGCGTGACGGCGGGGAGTCCGGCTTCGGCCGCGAGCAGGAGCGCGACACCGCTCGCCTGAGCGGTGCCCATCACGGTGTGCGTGTTGTGCTGCGCGAAGACGCGCTCGACGGCGACGGCGTCCGGGTTGTGCTGCTCGATCGCGGCACGGATCCCTGCGGCGACGCCGGCGAGTCGCTCGCCGATCGGGGCGTCCGGGGAGGTGCGTACGACCTCGACGTGAACCAGGGTCGCGCGGCGTGCACGATCGACGTCGACGATCCCGACGCCGCACCGCGTGAGACCGGGGTCGATTCCGAGAACTCGGAGCAGAGGTGCAGTCACCCCTTCAGGCTATGCGCGAGACGCGACCTCGTCCGCGCGGCTCGCCCTACTCCTCGCTCTGCTCGCTCTCGAGTTCGGCCTGCACCTCTGCCGAGAGATCGAAATTGCTGAAGACGCTCTGCACGTCATCGCTGTCCTCGAGGGCGTCGATGAGGCGGAAGACCTTGCGGGCCGTGTCGGCGTCGATCTCGACCTTGAGGTTCGGAACGAACTCGACGTCGGCGGACTCGTAGTCGATTCCCGCCTCCTGCAGGGCACTTCGTACGGTGACAAGATCCGAGGCCTCGGTGATGACGCCGAAACCCTCACCGTGCGGCTCGACCTCTTCCGCGCCTGCTTCGAGGACGGCGAGCATGATGTCGTCCTCCGTGGTGCCCTCACCGGACACGACGATGACGCCCTTGCGCGTGAAGTTGTAGGCGACGCTGCCAGGGTCCGCGAGGTTTCCGCCGTTGCGGCTGAGCGTCGTGCGCACCTCAGCGGCGGCACGGTTCTTGTTGTCGGTCAGACACTCGATCATGAGGGCGACGCCGTTGGGTCCGTAGCCTTCGTAGATGATCGAGGTGTACTCGACCGACTCGCCCCCGATGCCTGCGCCGCGCTTGACGGCACGGTCGATGTTGTCCTTCGGGACGGACATCTTCTTGGCCTTCAAGACCGCGTCGAACAGCGTGGGGTTGCCCTGGAGATCAGGGCCGCCGAGCTTCGCCGCGACCTCGATGTTCTTGATGAGCTTCGCCCAGGACTTGGCCCGACGTGAGTCGATGACGGCCTTCTTGTGTTTGGTCGTTGCCCATTTGGAATGCCCGGACATATATCTCCGCTCGTCTGTGCGCACCGCTGTGAAGGCAGTGCGGCGTCCATTCTAACGAATCGCTCTCCTGCGGTGCGGACGGAGCCATCCGCATCGCAGCCCGCTGGCGACTCACCCTCGTCGAGCGGACGCCTTCTCCACCAGCCTGCGGTGGAAACGTGCATCACCGGTGATCTCCGGGTGGAAGCTCGTGCCCAGCAGACTGCCCTGTTCCACTGCGACGATCTCACCCGTCGTGAGGTGCGCCAGAGTCGACACCGCGTTCCCGACGCGCGTGACCACAGGCGCACGGATGAAGGTGGCGCGCACGGGGGCGGCCCCCAGGGCAGGCACGTCGAGATCCACCTCGAAGGACTCCACCTGCCGACCGAACGCGTTGCGCTGCACGTCGATGTCGAGACCGCCGAACGTCTGCTGCCCCTCGATGCCGTCGATCACCGTGTCCGCGAGCAGGATCAGGCCTGCGCATGTGCCGTAGACGGGGAGACCGTCCGCGATCGCCGCACGGATCGGGTCGCGCAGACCGAACGTCCGCGACAGCTTGTCGATGACGCTCGACTCGCCGCCCGGAAGGACGAGCCCGTCGATCTCCGCGAGCTCGGTCGCCCACCGCACCCGGACGACATCCACGCCGAGCCCTTCGAGCACGCTCTGGTGCTCACGGACGTCGCCCTGGAGGGCGAGCACACCGATCCGGATCGCGTTACCAGCCACGCTCGGCGAGCCGGTGGGGTGCGGGGAGGTCGGCGACGTTGATGCCGACCATCGCCTCACCGAGTCCGCGCGACACCGAAGCGACCACGGACGCGTCATCGAAGAAGGTCGTCGCCTTGACGATCGCGGATGCGCGCTCGGCAGGGTTCCCCGACTTGAAGATGCCGGAGCCGACGAAGACCCCATCGGCGCCGAGCTGCATCATCATCGCGGCATCCGCGGGGGTGGCGACACCGCCGGCGACGAACAGGACCACGGGGAGCTTGCCCGTCTCCGCCACCTCGGCCACGAGCTCGTAGGGCGCCTGGAGCTCCTTCGCCGCGACGTACAGCTCATCCTTGCTCTTCGCGCGCAGAGCGTTGATCTCGGCGGTGATGGTGCGGATGTGCCGCGTGGCTTCGGAGACGTCTCCGGTTCCGGCCTCGCCCTTGGAGCGGATCATGGCCGCCCCCTCGGTGATCCGACGCAGAGCCTCGCCGAGGTTCGTCGCGCCGCACACGAACGGGACGTCGTAGCCCCACTTGTCGATGTGGTTGACGTAGTCGGCGGGCGAGAGCACCTCGGACTCGTCGATGTAGTCGACTCCGAGCTCCTGGAGCACCTGGGCCTCCACGAAGTGACCGATACGGGCTTTGGCCATCACGGGGATGGAGACCGCGGCGATGATGCTGTCGATCATGTCGGGGTCGCTCATACGCGACACGCCTCCCTGCGCGCGGATGTCCGCGGGAACCCTCTCGAGCGCCATGACGGCGACTGCTCCGGCGTCTTCGGCGATCTTCGCCTGATCCGCAGTGACGACGTCCATGATCACGCCACCCTTGAGCATCTCGGCGAGACCACGCTTGACGCGGCCCGTGCCGGTGTGGGTGTGAGTGTTCTGTTCTGCGAGCGCCATGGGCATCCTCTCATCTGGTACAGAGTCAGGTTTGATCTATGTCAAAAGATAGCACCCCGTCCGGACGACCTAGACTCAGATGACAGGAGGTCCGATGAGCGACCAGATCAGCGGCACGACAGCCGCGGAGATCGCCGACAGCGTTCGGGGACTGCGCGACCGCGGCGTGCTCCGTGTGGGCAGCGCCCTGCCGCCCGTGCGCGAGCTCGCGGCCCAGCTCGGAGTCAACAGGAACACAGCCGTCGCGGCCTACCGCCAGCTCGCCCAGGCGGGCATGGTCGTCAGTCGCGGACGCGCGGGCACCGCGATCGCGGGCCACGAGAGCGTCCCCCAGGAGGGATACGCCGCAGGGACCGTACTCCGCGACGTCGGGACCGGGAACCCCGATCCGTCCCTGATCCCCGACCCGACGGCGGCACTGGCCTCGGTCGCCGGACGTCCCGTCCTGTACGGCGAGCCGGTCATCGACAGAGCGCTCGAGGAGTGGTCGCGCCAGTGGGTGGCCGCGGATCTTCCCGGTGCGGAATTCCGCATCACCGTCACCAGCGGCGCAGTCGACGCCGTGGAGCGACTCCTCGCCCAGGCATTGATGCGCGACGACGCCGTCGCGCTCGAGGCTCCCTGCTTCCTCGCCAGCATCCACACCGTACGCCTCGGCGGCTATCGAGCGGTTCCGGTCCCCGTGGACGAGGAGGGCATGACCGTCGAAGGTCTGCAGGCGGCACTGGATGCCGGCGTCCGCGCCGTCATCTGCACCCCGCGCGCGCAGAACCCGACAGGCGCGAGCCTGTCCCCCGCGCGCGCCGCAGCGCTGCGTTCCGTACTCGCAGCCCACCCCTACGTGCTGATCATCGAGGACGACCATTTCTCGCTGCTGTCGCAGAAGCCGTACGAGTCCCTCATCGGCAGCGGTCATCGACGGTTCGCCCTCGTTCGTTCCGTGTCGAAGTTCCTCGGCCCCGACATGTGCCTGGCCGTCGCTGCCACGGATCCCGACACCGCCGAACGCCTCTCCCTGCGACTGAGTCCCGGGACCACCTGGGTGAGCCACCTGCTGCAGCGGCTCACGATCGCCCAACTCACCGACGACGCCATCGCCGATCGCATCCGCGAGGCCGGCGCGCACTACGCGTCGCGCAACGCCGCATTCGCCACGCGGTTGGCCGCCGAGGGCGTTCCCGTATCCGCCGGCGACGGACTCAGCCTCTGGGTGCGACTCCCGATACCGGCGGCGACGGTGTCGGACCGACTCATGCGCAGGGGCTGGCTCGTGCGGACCGGTGACGACTTCGCCCTCGACGAGCAGTCCGCACCGTCTCATCACCTGCGCCTCACGGTGCACGATCTGTCGGATGCGGACGCCGCCACACTCGCGACGGACATCTCCGCCGCCGTCGGATGATCGCCGTTCACCCCGAGCGGGATCGGGGTGAGAGGATCGAAGGATGAAGATCCTCTCCATCCAGTCCGCCGTCGCCTACGGACACGTCGGCAACTCCGCAGCGGTCTTCCCCCTGCAGCGCATCGGCGTCGAGGTCCTCCCCGTCTACACCGTCACCTTCTCCAATCACACGGGATACGGTGCCTGGCGCGGACCGCTCATCGATCCGGATGATGTCCGGGAGGTCATCACGGGCATCGAGGAGCGCGGCGTCTTCGGCGAGATCGACGCCGTGCTCTCGGGTTACCAGGGTGGCGAGGGAATCGGTGACGTCATCATCGATGCCGTCGCGCGGGTGAAGGCAGCGAATCCCCGAGCCGTGTACGCCTGCGATCCGGTCATGGGCAACGCCAAGTCCGGGTGCTTCGTCGCCCCGGCCATCCCCGAGCTTCTTCGCGAACGCGTCGTCCCCGCGGCCGACATCATCACCCCGAACCAGTTCGAACTCGGCTATCTCACGCGCACCGAGCCGACGACTCTCGACTCGACGCTGGAGTCCGTCGATCTCGCTCGGGCTATGGGACCGCGCACGGTGCTCGTCACGAGCGTCGAGCGGCCCGATCGCGAGGACGGCACGATCGAGATGCTCGCCGTCGACGACGAGGGCGCATGGATCGTGCAAACCCCGTTCCTCCCGATGAAGGCCAACGGATCGGGAGATGTGACCGCAGCCCTCTTCACCGCCCACTATGTGGAGACGGGCAGCGCGGAGATCGCTCTCACCCGGACCGCCTCGAGCGTGTTCGACCTCTTGAAGAACACTCTCGACGCGGGAGCGCGCGAACTGCAGCTCATCGAGTCGCAGGACGCGTACGCGAATCCGCGCATGCAGTTCACCGCGCGCCGGGTGCGCTGAGACTCAGCCCGAGTACGCCTCGGTGAAGGCCGCTTCCCACTGACCGGCGTCATCGGGGCACAGGAAGCTCGTGCCGAAGACCATGATGCTCGCGACGTTCCGCTCAGCGGACGCGCGCTCCTCTTCTGTGCCGTCCGCGGGGACCAGATTCGCGAACAGCGGAGAGGTCGACACGTGGGTCTGGAACGTGGTGGCGTCCACAGTGTGACGGTTGAGGATCGATGTCTCACACGCGTCGGCGGCGAGAGCGAGAGTGATGCTCTCCGCTTCGGCGGTCCACGTGCCGCCCTGCGACTCCACGTATTCGCTCTGCTCGGCGATGAACTGCTTCTGAGCATCGGTCGTGGCGACGAGCGGCGTGCCGTCCGTCGGGAGCTGCTGTTCCTCCATGAACGCGTCCCGCTCGGCGAGGACGTCCTCGTCGGGAGCCTCGGCTCCGCCCGTCTCCTCAACCGCCGCCGGGGTCGAGGCCGCGGCCGACGGTGACGGCTCGGCGTCGGGAGACCCCGCGCACCCTCCGAGGACGAATACCGCGGACGCTGCGACAGCGGCTGCGGCAAGGCGCGCAGGAATACGGATCATGAAGGTCCCCCCGGGGATAGAGCCCTCAGTCTTGCACAGGCCACGCGGCCGCCACGGCCTCGCGGACCTCGCCGAGAAGCTGCGGGAGGGCTTTCGTCTTGGCGATGATCGGGAAGAAGTTCGCATCCGAAGCCCAGCGCGGAACGATGTGCTGGTGGAGATGGCCGTCGACGCCTGCCCCGGCGACCGCGCCCTGGTTCATGCCCAGATTGAAGCCGTCGCAGCGGGACACCTGACTCAGCACGCGCATGCCCGTCTGCGTCAGCGCACCGATCTCGGCAACCTCGTCGGCTGTCGCCTGGTCGTAGGTCGCGATGTGTCGATACGGGCACACGAGGAGGTGGCCGGAGTTGTAGGGGAACAGGTTGAGCAGCACGTAGGCGGTACGTCCGCGTGCGACGATCAGCGCCTCGGAGTCGTCGCGTTCGGGCGCCGCGCAGAACGGACACTCATCCCGCAGCGGCTCGGGTCCTGCCTGGATGTACGCCATCCGATGCGGTGTCCACAGGCGCTGGAATTCGTCGGGGACACCGACCAGCCGGCCGGCGTCCTCGACTCCCTCCGTATGCTCGCTCGTCACGCGAGGTCGCCCACGGTCTGCACGAGTGCGTGCGTGTCGATGGCGGTGCGGATGCGAGCGACCGCGTCGGCGATCGGCACACCGTTCTCCTGCGTTCCGTCGCGGTATCGGAACGAGACGGTTCCGCCGCTACGGTCCTGCTCTCCGGCGATGAGGAGCAGGGGAACCTTGCCGGTCGTGTGCGTCCGGATCTTCTTCTGCATCCGATCGTCCGAGGTGTCCAGCTCTGCACGGACGCCGGCATCACGCAGCGTGTGGATGACCTCGCCGAGGTAGTCCGCGAACTCGTCCGCCACCGGGACGCCCACGACCTGCAGCGGGGAGAGCCACACCGGGAAGTCGCCGGCGTAGTGCTCGAGAAGGATCGCGAAGAACCGCTCGATCGAGCCGAACAGCGCCCGGTGGATCATGATCGGACGCTTCTTGGTACCGTCGCGGTCCATGTACTCGAGGTCGAAACGCTCGGGCAGGTTCGGATCCACCTGGACCGTCGAGAGCTGCCACGTGCGCCCGATCGCGTCACGCGTCTTGAGGTCGATCTTGGGGCCGTAGAAGGCCGCCTCGCCGGGTACCTCGGTGAGCTTGAGTCCCGAGGACACGGCAACGCGTCGCAGCGCCTCGGTGGAGGAGTCCCAGAACTCGTCCGAGCCGATCCACTTGGCCTTCTCGTCGTCCTTCATCGAGAGTTCGAGCTCGAAGTCCGTCAGGCCGAAATCGCGCAGCATCGACAGGATGAAGTCGAGGACCTTGGACACCTCGGCTTCGAGCTGGTCGGGCGTCACGAACAGGTGCGAGTCGTCCTGCGTGAAGCCGCGCACGCGGGTGAGGCCGTGCAGCGCGCCGGAGAGCTCGTTGCGGTAGACCGTGCCGTTCTCGGCGAAACGCAGCGGAAGGTCACGATAGCTGCGCGCGCGCTCCTTGTAGATGAGGATGTGCATCGGGCAGTTCATGGGCTTGAGGTAGTAGTCCTGGCCCTGCTTGGTGATCTCCCCGTTCTCGTCCCGCTCCTCGTCCATCACGATGGGCGGGAACATGCCCTCCTTGTAGGTGACGAGGTGGTTCGACGTGAGGAAGAGGTCTTCCTTGGAGATGTGCGGGGTGTACACGTAGGTGTAGCCACCCTCGATGTGCCGGCGGCGCGCGTGCTGTTCCATCTCGCCGCGGATGATTCCTCCGCGGGGGTGCCAGACCGACAGCCCGGAGCCGATCTCCTCGGGGAACGAGAACAGGTCCAGCTCCTTGCCGAGGCGACGGTGGTCGCGCTTCGCCGCCTCTTCGAGCCGGTGCTGGTAGGCGCGCAGCTCGTCCTTCGTGGGCCAGGCAGTGCCGTAGATCCGCTGCAGCTGGGGGTTCTTCTCACTCCCCCGCCAGTACGCGGCGGCGATCCGGGTGAGGTCCCAGCCGTTGCCGATCATCCGTGTGTTCGGCAGGTGGGGGCCGCGGCAGAGGTCCTTCCAGACGACCTCGCCGTCGCGGGTGGTGTTGTCGTAGATCGTCAGTTCGCCCTCACCGACCTCGACACTGGCTCCCTCGGCTGCTTCCTTGCCGCCCTTGAGGCCGATCAGTTCGAGCTTGAACGGTTCGTCGGCGAGCTCGGCGCGTGCCTCCTCGTCGGTGACGACACGACGCACGAAGCGCTGCCCCTCGCGGACGATCCGCTGCATCTCCTTCGAGATCGCCTTGACGTCCTCCGGAGTGAACGGCTCGTCGACGCCGAAGTCGTAATAGAACCCGTCGGTGATCGGAGGACCGATGCCGAGGTTCGCCTGCGGTGAGATGCGCTGCACCGCCTGCGCGAGCACGTGGGCGGCCGAATGCCGCAGGATCGAGAGTCCGTCCGGGCTGTCGATCGTGACCGGCTCCACCTCGTCGGTCGTCGTCACGGGTGTCGCGAGATCCTTGAGCTCGCCGTTGACGCGCATCGCGACGACGGATCGGTCAGAGAACAGGGCGAAGCCGTCTGTCGGCTGGGCGTTTTCAGGCACTGATCACTCCATTTGGTCAGGCTCCAGGCTACTCGTCCTGCCGGCGCCTCGCGCACGCGTGGGTGCCTGGCGGCGAGCCGGTGCCGACACGGCTCAGATATGGACGCGGCCCGGATACAAAGGTGCCCCCGCAAGGTGGAAGCCTGCGGGGGCGCGAACACGGACGCCTAGAAGGGGCGGACCCGTGATCATCTCCATCATCTCATGACTGCGCACCGCGCGTGGACGCCGCGGAGTCCTGGTCGATCCGGTCAGCTGTCCAGACGCGCTCGCTCGTCGTCCGCGGCCTGACGAGCGACTCGGGCGCTCTCGAGCGCTGCGGTACGAGCAGCGTCGAGTTCCGCGCGCTGCGCGCGCAGGGTGTCGAGCTCATCACGCACACGGGCCAGCTCGGTCTCGAGCCCCTTCTCCTGCTTACTGAGAGTTCGCGCCCGCTCGTCCGCGCCGTGCAGTCGGGAGTCCGCCTCATCCCGTTCCTTCTCCGCGCGCTGTGCCGCCTTCTCCGCCTCGCGCACCGCACGCTCGATCTCCCGGCGCTCACGTCGGGCGCGGATCTCGTCGACCGGCCTTTCGGTGAGCACTCCTGCGACATCGAGTTCGCCTGCGACGGCGTCCTGCGCTGCGCGTGCATCGTCGCCGCTCGCTTCCAACGGGCGGATGAGGCGACCGGATGCCACGGCTGCCGCCGACTCCGCGTGGAACATCGCGGCGGTGAGCGTCTGCTCGACCGCGTCCCGCGTACTCGCCGTGACCTGCTCCCCGCGTTCGACCGCGAGGCCCGCGGCACGATCGGCCAGTGTGCGAGTGAGAGTCCGCCGCTGTCGTCCGAGCGCCGACAGCGCCCGTGCGTCCAGGTCCGCCTGGGCCTCGCGCAGGTCGTCGGCGAGCCGGAGGGCCTCACCGAGCTCGTGCGCGCACTCGCGCGCGAAGAGGTTCACGATCCACGCGGCCACGAGCGGTTTCCGCAATGCCCGCACCTGCGCCGCGAGGGCCGCGGACTCCATCTGCTTCGCACGAGCGTCGCGCGCCGGGATGAACTCGCTCGGGGCGAGCACATACAGCTCGCGCGCGATCTCCGTGAGAGTCGGTTCCGACGTCGCTGGCATCACACCAGTGTGCCCGACCCAGGGCCGGGCACACTCGCTATCAGGTCGCCGGCGTCCGAAGGTCGCGTCGATGTCGGACAGGAGCTGTCAGTCGACGGGCCGAAGGCTCTGCGTCGCCGGCCCCTCGAGCACCTCTCCGTCGGGGGCGAAGCGAGATCCGTGCAGCGGGCAGTCCCAGGACCGCTCGGCCGTGTTCCATCGCAGGATTCCCCCGAGGTGCGGGCAGACTGCGGAGACCCGGCACCGGACTCCGTCGATCGTGGACTCCGCCATCGGCGCGACCCCGCGTCTGCGCACGTGTGCGTGCACCCCGTCCTCTCGGTGCGATGCCGCCGGCGCGACCCAGCCGGCGATCATCTCCCGTCCGACCGAGAGAATGGATGCGGCCACTGCGCCGGTCGCACGGACGGCGACTCCGGTGTGTGCGAACGGCGCCGCCCACGAGATCGGCTCGCGCGTGATCTCGCCGGCGATCGCGAGGGCTGCCGCCACCGCATTGGTCATGCCCCACTTCGCGAAACCGGTTGCGGCGAGTACACGTCCTCCCGTGCGCGGCATCGCGCCGAAGAACGGGCGATGATCGTCCCTGATGTAGTCCTGCGCCGCCCACCACTGCGTGCGGGTGGAACCGGGGTAGATCTCCGCCATCCATTCGTCGAGCGAGCCCACACGGTCCGGGGTGTCGCGGTCCCTGCCCGGGGTGAACGAGTTTCCGCCCGCGATCAGGAGCTCACGGCCCTGAGCATCGCGCGCGACGCGCAGGGATCGTGACACGGGATCGACCGAGAGGAACATCCCATCCGGAGCGGGGACTCCCTCGGGAAGGGAGTACGCGCCGACGATCTGACGCGTCGGGGTCAACGTCGCGAACATCATCGCGCGGTCGATGACCGGGAATCCGGTCGCGACGACCAGGTGTTCGCTGGTGATGGGTCCCCTCGTCGTCTCGACTCTGAGTCCCGCTTCCTCCTGGTGGACCCCGGTCAGCCGGCGATGATGCGCCAGCCGCACTCCCGCCGCGCGGGCTTTCGTAACGAGATCGTGCAGGAGGTGCTGAGGGTTCACCTGCGTCTGGTCGTTCAGACGCAGAGCGCTCGTGACGCGGAACGGCAGACCGATGTCTCCCCTGCCGAGCACATCCACATCGATCCCGGCGACCGCGCTCGCCTCCGCTTCGACACGGACATCCTCATCGCCGGAGGCCGTTGTCGCGTACGTGAAGGCGGCACGCCGCTCGTCCAGCTCCCCCACGTCGTCGACTTCGCGGCGCACCCACTCCTGGGCTGTGCGATTCGCCTCGGCATAGGCGCGCAGCACGCTGTCCCCCGCGTGCGATCGGAGATTTGCGAGCGTCGTCCCCTGCAGCAGGCTGACCTTCGCGGTGGACGCCCCCGTGGTCCGTGCCCCCACTTCCGCTGCATCGAGCAGGATGACCCGGCGACCGGCGCGCGCGAGCAGCAGAGCGGTCGTGACGCCGACGAGACCCGCTCCGGCCACCACCACGTCCGTCCGGTCCGGTACGTGGTCGTCGGCGGCGACGGAGGGGACGGTGTCGATCCAGAGTGGACGCGGGCGCGGGGGTGTCATAGGAGCATGCTCGCCGCGAAGGGCGTCGCGCCCACAGGGGCTTGACACCGGGAGAAAGCGAGGAGGCGCCCGTCGGCTACGACACGGCGTCTTCGGCACGCGCGACGAGTGCACGCAGTGCCGCCGCGACCGTCGCATCGAGCACGTCGATCGGTTCGCCTGAGAGGTCCAGACGTCGATGACCCGACGCAGCCGTTGTCGCCCATCCCAGATACACCGTCCCGGGCGGGTGCCCGTCCTCAGGGTCCGGCCCGCCCACGCCGGTCGTCGACACGCACACATCTGCCGCGAAGAGGCGCACACCGCCCCGCGCGAGCTCCTCGGCGCACTGTGGTGAGCACAGGTCGATACCCGGGGAGACGCCGAGGAGATCCTCTTTCACGTCGCGCAGATAGGCCACGATCCCGCCGGCGAACCAGGTGCCGGCGTCTTCCCCCGCGCCGATCGCGTGAGCGAGGCGACCGGAGGTGAGCGATTCCACCACCGCGATCCGCAGGCGTCCCGCGCGGGCGAGGGAACTCAGGCGCACGACATCGTCCATCTGCTCCCCTCCTCCGGCCTCGTCGCGATCAGGCGGCCGCGGCCAGGATACCCGCCCAGCGGGTAGCGTGAGCGCATGATGCGAACTGCAGCACGCTGGATACTGGCGATCGCCCTCGGAGCCATCGGAGTCGGTCATTTCGTGGCGACGAAGGGGTTCCGCGTCGTGGTGCCCGACTGGGCCACGCGGATCACGAAGCTCGACCGCGACGCGATCGTCATCGCCTCCGGGGCCGCGGAGGTCGCGCTCGCCGCAGGGCTCATCGCACTCCCCCGAGAGAGATCGCGTCTCGGTTGGGCGACCGCCGCGTTCTTCGCAGCGGTCTTCCCCGGGAATGTTCACCAGTGGCGGTCTCAGCGTTCCACCCCCGGACTCGACACCGATACCCGACGCCTCGTGCGACTGTTCCTGCAACCGGTGCTGATCGCGTGGGCGCTGTGGGCCACTCGCCCCTCGGCGCCGGTGCGCGACCGACGCTGAGTCGAACGCGTACGTCCTGTCAACCCCGCGCTCTCCGACGGGCGACCGGACAGAATGGGGAGCATGGCTTCTCCCACCATCGTCTGGTTCCGTGACGACCTGCGTCTGGCGGACAACCCCGCCCTGCGCGCCGCGATCGATCGCGGGGAGCCGGTGATCGCGCTGTACATCCTCGATGAGGAGTCGCCGGGCGTCCGCCCCCTCGGTGGGGCAGCACGCTGGTGGCTGCACCACTCCCTCGACTCGCTCGCCGAGCGACTGGCCGAGCGGGGATCGCCCCTCGTCCTCCGGCGCGGGCGGGCCGAGCGCATCGTCAGCGAGCTGGTCGCGGACACGGGGGCGACCGCGGTGTTCTGGAACCGCCGGTACGGGGGTCCCGAGCGTGAAATCGACGCGGGCCTCAAGACGTCGCTGCGAGAGTCCGGCATCGAGGTCTCGTCGTTCGCCGCTTCACTCCTGCACGAGCCGTGGACCGTGAAGACGGGAGGAGGCACGCATTTCTCGGTCTTCACACCGTTCTGGCGCGCCTGCCTGGCACTCCCCGCTCCGCGCTCTCCCCTCCCCGAGCCTCGCGAGATCAGCGGCCCCGCTCGGACCCCCGCCTCGGATGCCCTGGATGACTGGACGCTGCTCCCGACGCGCCCCGACTGGGCAGGTGGCCTGCGCGAGACGTGGGAGCCCGGCGAGCCCGCCGCGCGTCGCCGCCTGCGAGCCTTCCTCGAGGAAGATCTTCCGCACTACGATCGCGCCCGTGACGAGCCATCGGCGGGTGCGACATCGCTGCTCTCCCCGCGTCTCCGCTGGGGCGAGCTCAGCCCGTTCACCGTCTGGCACGAGGCCGTAGAGGTCGACGGTGCGGGTGGCTTCCTCTCGGAGGTCGGATGGCGGGAGTTCGCCTGGCACACGCTGTACCATTTCCCGGACCTCGCCACCCAGAACCTTCGCAGGCAGTACGACCACTTCCCGTGGCCGCGGATGGATCCCGATCACCTCGAGGCCTGGCAGCGAGGACACACGGGTATCGGCCTCGTCGATGCGGGGATGCGTGAGCTGTGGCACACGGGCTACATGCACAACCGTGTGCGCATGGTCACGGCATCGTTCCTCGTCAAGAATCTGCTCATCGACTGGAGGCGTGGCGAGGAGTGGTTCTGGGACACGCTCGTGGATGCGGACGGCGCCAACAATCCGTTCAACTGGCAGTGGGTCGCGGGGTCCGGCGCCGATGCGGCTCCCTACTTCCGCATCTTCAACCCCGAGCTGCAGGCCAAGAAGTTCGACCGCGGCGGTCACTACATCATGCAGTGGGCTCCTGATTCGCCGCCGAATCCGATCGTGGACCTCGGTGAGACACGGAAGGCGGCTCTGGACGCCTACGACGTCGTCAAGCGTGCCCCGCGCGAGACCGACTGATTCCGCCGCTGACGACCATGTCCGCGGCCGGGGGTACGGTCGTCCTCGTGGGGAGTCCGATCGAGATGCCGGGGCCCTGTGCGTTGTGCGGCGGCGTAACCGGTCGCCGCATCCGCGGTGCGTGGATGTGCGCCGTGTGCGGGTGGCGCTACGGTGATGTGCCGGACGCCGACCTCCCGCTCCCCCGTGTTCACGTCGTCTACTATCTGCGGTTCGACCGTCGCGTGAAGATCGGGACGACGGCGAATCCGCGTCAGCGCCTCGCACGCGTCCGGCACGACGAGGTGCTGGCCTTCGAACGCGGCGATCGAGTGGTCGAGCAGGAGCGACACCGCGAGTTCAGCGCGTCGCGCGAGGGCGGCGAATGGTTCACCCTGTCGAGCGATCTGTCCACTCATATCGTCGGGCTCCGGTCACTCGGAGACCCGTGGCACCTCTACGCCGCCTGGTTCAGCCACGCACTCCGGGCTTGACGGTGGCACGGAAAAGGGCCCGCCGTGCCTGATGCACCGGCGGGCCCTTTCAAGCGGCCAGGTCAGCCTTTGGGGAGCTCGACCTTGTCGTTGGACGCCTCGTACTGCTCACCCGTGAGCTTCGACTTCACGAAGCTCAGCACGGAGGCAACCTTCCCTCCCGGGCTGTCCCAGTACTCCGCCGACTCGGCCGTGAACTTCACGAGCGCGACATCCGGATCCTCGGGACCGTTCGGGAACCATGCCTCGACCATCGGACTCCAGAGTTCACGGACCTTCGCGAGGTCCTCGACAACAGTCGCCGTGCCCGAGAGCGACACCCAGGAATCGCTCGAGCTGAACGAGACGCCGACGCGATCGTCGATCGTGAGGTGCATGGCCGGCGACGCGGTGCGGGAGACAAGGAACCAGAGGTCGCCGTCGAACTCGCTCTCCTGGACCGTCAGGGGGTGCGCGACGAGCTTGCCGCTCTCATCCCGCGTGGTGAACATGGCGAACCGGAACTGCGAAATGAGCTCGGCGACCCGGGTGACGGGATCGTGGGTGTCAGACATCGGAGATGTGCCTTTCTGTCGTGCGAAGGGGGCTGGAGAGTGCACAGCGACGTCGGTCTGTCACGTTCGACCGGAGCCGGGTGCGACAGACCTGCGCCGCCGAGGGACGGGCGTCAGCGGCCGGTCGGGGGAAGCCTGTCGACGCCGTGCCGGTTCGGCTTGTCGGGTTCTGCCGCCGTATCCGGGGTCACGGAGGGTGCGGCCGACGTGCCACCGACGTCCGGGTAGTCCGGCTCGTCGAGGTCCACAGATTCGTCACGCTCCTCCTGGGGAGGCAGGTGGTCGAGGGGCTGCTTCACATCATCTCGATCGCTCATGCCCCCACCCTGCCCGGGCGACGTCGGATGCTGAAGGGGGTTGCGCTCCGCGCGGCGTCATGTTCCGTTGACAGCGATGCGCGATCGAAAATCTCCTCACGGTGGGCCGTGGGCGAGGACAAAAGAAAAACCCCCGGAAATCCGGGGGTTTTGATGGTGGGCGATACTGGGATCGAACCAGTGACCTCTTCCGTGTCAGGGAAGCGCGCTACCGCTGCGCCAATCGCCCATTGTGAAGTTGTTCGCCGGCGCTGCCGGGAGTGGAGGTGGCGACGGGATTCGAACCCGTGTAAACGGCTTTGCAGGCCGGTGCCTAGCCTCTCGGCCACGCCACCGCGTGTGGATTCAGACCCACGCGCTGAAGCTTCCGAAAAAGCTCCTGCACTCGAGCGGATGACGAGATTCGAACTCGCGACCCTCACCTTGGCAAGGTGATGCGCTACCACTGCGCTACATCCGCGTTACTCCGGCGAACCGGCGCTTCAATGACTTTAGCCGATCCAAGCCGGGACGCAAAACCGAGACGCCCTCGCGCGTGTCCTCGCGTGCGCGGACCAAACCGTCACGAGGAATCCGGTAGTATCGATCCCGGCCCTCGGGCCTGCGGGCGATTGGCGCAGTTGGTAGCGCGCTTCCTTCACACGGAAGAGGTCATCGGTTCGAGTCCGGTATCGCCCACCAGAAATGCCCCGGAAATCTCTGATCTTCCGGGGCATTTTCACGTCGTCAGCTGAGCTGTCCACGCAGGTCAGAACAGGACGGTCATCCGCTCGGCGATGTGCATCAGGTGGGCATCCGCAGGCCCGAAGTCGGGCACCTCGGGGAGGTCCGTCTCCATCACCAGTCGGACCATCTGGTGGCGACCATTCTCCACCGACAGCGGGTTCGCATCGTCGAAGCTCTTTGCAAGACGCGCCGCCCACGCTCGACCGGAGAAACCACCTCCCACAGGGATGTCCCACCACGACGACGGGGTGTTGAGGACGACGTCGTCGATATCGGCAAGAGGGACGCTTCGTCGTGAATCCATGCAAACGAGTATGCCGGGATTACCGAACCTACGGATGACTCGCGCGACGGCACCGCCGCCGAACCCGACTGACGGAGCGGCTATTCCGTGCGCGCGGTCGCGACCATCTCGCTGTACCCCGCGCGGTAGTCGGGGTATTCGAGATGGCCGAGGAGCCGCAGCAGCAGGGATCCGTCGAAGAAGTTCCCGCTCGCCCCCTGGGTCTCGGCCGCCGGCGGAGTGGGAACGCCGAGAAGCGCACTCACGAACGTCAGCACCTCGCCCAGTGTGGCCGGGCCCTGATCAACAGCGTGCAGGATCGCGGGAGGCGCCTCGATCGTCACCATGAGCTCGAGCGCGCGGACGAGGTCGGACTCATGGATCCGGTTCGTGCGCCGAGAGTGATCGACCGGCACTCCCGCGCGCGCCTGGCGAAGGAGATACTCGCGCCCCGGCCCGTAGATCCCGACGGGGCGGACGATCGCCGCGGAGAAGAGTTCGATCGCGGCGAGCTCGCCGTCCCTCAGTCCCTCACTGCGCTCGCTGGTCGGAGTCGGCTCATCCTTTTCGGTCACGGGCTGGCGCCCATCCCATCCTTCGAAGACGCCAGTGGACGAGACGAAGACGGTTCGTCGCGGGGCGGCGGGAAGCGCGTCCGCGAGGTGCGTGAGCGCGCGACGGTAACTCCCGCTCCCTTCACCCGGCGGCAGCGTCACCACCATCGCATCCGCCTCCGGCAGCGGCTCGTCCAGGGGCCGGGCGAGGTCAGCCGCAATCGAGGTGAAATCGGAGGGCAATGAATCCGTGCGCCTGCGCAGCGCGAAGACCTCTCCCCCGCGCTCACGAAGTCTCTGCCCGAGCCGCATCCCGAGTTTGCCGCAGCCCACCAGCAGCGTGCGAGCGGGGACATTCTCGACGGAGGGCGACGGGGAGCTGATCATCCTCCCAATCTCGCACATGGCCAGGGTGGTGCGCGTCCGGCGAACTCTGGATACACTCTGCGTAACTTCGCTAGTTTGTCTAGTAAAGTTTCTGCCGTAGGTGTCGGAGAACGCCTACATCGAAGATCCATCACAGAGAACGGGGAACCCCATGGGACTCGACGACAAGATCAAGAACGCTGCAGAAGACATCGCCGGCAAGGCCAAGGAGGCCGCGGGCAAGGTCACGGGCAACGAGAAGCTCGAGGCGGAGGGCAAGGCCGACCAGACCAAGGCCGACCTCAAGAACGCTGGGGAGAACGTCAAGGACGCGTTCAACCACTGATCCCGGGAAGTGGGGGGCGATCGTCGGATCGCCCCCCACTTCGTGTGTCCGGGGGCTACGGCGTGCGGAGCGACGCCACCACTGTCGTCAGCGCGTCCGCGGAGTGCCGAAGCCGCGCGCGCTCGTCGTCCGAGAACGTCGTGGCCCGGATGGGAACAGCCCCCGAGGCGCTGACGATCGAGGGCACGGAGAGCGCGACCCCATCGACGCCGTGAAAATCTCTGAGGACGGTACTCACCGGCATCACGGCATGCTCGTCGTTCAGGATCGCCTCGATGATCCGCGCACTCGACAGCCCGATCGCATAGTTCGTCGCCCCCTTGCCCCGGATCACGGCGTAGGCGGCGTCACGGACGTCGACAGCGATCGCATCCAACTCCTCCACGGTCATACGGGGGTGCTCCGGAAGCTCCCACTCGAGGATCGGAACGGTGCCGATCGTCGCGCGTGACCACAGCGGGAACTCGGTGTCGCCGTGCTCGCCGACGATGTGAGCGTGGACACTCGTGGTGGACACACCCGCCCGCGCAGCGAGTTTCCAGCGCAGGCGCGAGGTGTCCAGAACCGTCCCCGAAGCGAGGATCCGCTCGACGGGCAGACCCGACACCTCCTGAGCCAGCACGGTCAGCACGTCGCAGGGGTTCGTCACGATCACGTAGACCGCGTCGGGAGCGACCTCGAGCAGCTGGGGCATCATCGTGCGGATGATGTTCGCGTTGACCTCGGCGAGTTCGATCCGAGTCTGACCGGATCGTTGCTTCGCTCCGGCGGTGATGACGACGACATGGGAACCGGCGACGACGGACACATCGCTGCCTCCGACGATGTCGCTGGTGCCCGTGAACTGCGTTCCGTGGGCGAGATCCAGGACCTCAGCCTCCACCTTCTCCGTCGCGATGTCGTAGAGCGCGATGTGGCGAGCGGAACCGCGGATGAGCGCTGCATACGCGACGCTCGACCCGACGCTCCCCGCGCCGACGACGGTCACCTTCGAATTCTCGATCCGTGTCATGACCGTAGTCTCGCAGTGACTGGGCCTGTTCGCTCAGAAGACTGGCGAGCACCGCTCACGAGACCCGGGCTGTCTCCCAGACGCTGCTGATAGCGTGGGCTCGTCGGCATCTCGCCGACATCAGGGAAGACTTCTCGTCGACCAGTCAGCCGTTCTCGGCACTTCGTTCTCCGTCGCCTCCTCTGTGAGATCCCGAGGAGCGTCATGCCTTCCCCCACTGTGTCCCCTGTTTCGTCCACCCTTCCCTCGAGTGTGAGCGCCGCGATCGCGCTACCCGAGGGCTCGACGGCGATCGTGTACTGCGAAGGACAGTTCGCCGAGCAGGATGGCAAGACGGCGAACGGGCTGGTCCGCCACTCCGAGAAGTACGAGATCCTCAGCGTGATCGACAGCCGCTATGCAGGTCAGGACGCCGGTACCGTGCTCGACGGCGTCCCCAATGGCATCCCCATCCTCGCCGGACTCACCGAGGCCATCGCGCACTCAGGCCAGTTCCCCGACTACCTCATCTGCGGAGTCGCGCCGGCTGACGGACTCCTCTCCCCCGCGCAGCGCATCGTGCTGCTCGACGGGATCTCCCGCGGGATGCACATCATCAACGGGCTCCACGAGTTCCTCAACGATGACGCGGAATTCGTGGCCGCGAGCCTGCTCGCGTCCGTGACCATCAGTGACATTCGCCGACCGCGGGAGAAGAAGGACCTGCACCTCTTCGACGGACGCATATTCGGCGTCACGTGCCCGCGGATCGCCATCCTCGGAACCGATGGCGCGATCGGCAAGCGCACCACAGCGACTCTCCTCGTCGACGCACTCAATGCTGTCGGTATCCGCGCCGTCATGGTCGGGACCGGACAGACCACGATCATCCAGGGTGGGAAATACGGCGTCGCACTCGATGCGCTCGTGCCGCAGTTCTGTTCCGGAGAGGTCGAGAACCAGGTCGTGGCCGCGTTCGAGGGCGAGGACCCGGACGTCATCATCGTGGAGGGTCAGGGTGCGCTCAGTCACCCGGCCTATCTCACGTCAGCGCACATTCTGCGCGGCAGTCGCCCCGCGGGCGTCATCGTGCAACACGCCCCTCGACGTCACGTCCTCGGCGACTTCCCGATGGTCGCGATGCCGACCGTGGCCAGCGAGGTCGCCCTGATCGAATCATTCGCCGACACCACGGTGATCGGGATCACGGTCAATCACGAGGGCATGCAGGAGGACGAGATCCCCGTGGCCATTCGCGAGATCGAACTCGATCTCGCCCTGCCCGCCACCGACCCGCTGACCTGCCCCGCGAGCGACCTGGTCGAAATGGTGCTCAGATCGTTCCCCGAGCTCGGCGAGGCACGCCTCCCCGCAACTGCCGGCTCGGGGGTCTGATCGCCGACGACAACGCCCGGACGACCGGACCCGTCAGGGAGTGGCGCGCCAGCCGTAGCGGTCCTGTAGCGCCGCGGCCACGCGGTCGAATCGCCCGCGATCGAGCACGGCGGCCTCTCTCCGCATCCCTCGGTCGTGCACGCTGTAGAGCTGCTCGACGTCGACCCAGGACTCCCGTCCCTGCGAATCCCACTCCCCCGCGCCGATCGAGATGAAGTCCCGATCGTGGTCGCGGGAGCCACTCGTCATGCGCACCGCGTAGACCCGGTCGTGGGACTCGCGGGCGATGACGAGGACAGGTCGGTCCTTGCCCCGGCCGTCGTTCTCCTCGTAAGGCACCCAGGTCCAGATCACCTCGCCGGCGTCCGGGGCGCCGTCGCGGTCCGGGGAGTAGTCGATGACAAGACCCGGGAGGGCGTCCGGCTCGATACGGACGGTCTCCGTGCCGACTCGACGGCCCGGATCCGAATCCGCGCCCGTCCCGGAAACGCCCGAACGTCCCGGCTCCTGAGGAGACCGGGACGTTCGGGATGTCAGCGCAGTGAGAATGATCTCAGCGACCGAGGAGAAGAAGCCTTTGGCGGAACTCACACGGTCACCCTAGCGGTGACTCAGGAGTTGGTGAGCGCGTAGCCCTCCTCGCCGTGGACGACCGAGTCGACACCGGCGATCTCGTCCTCGTTCGTGACGCGGAATCCGATCGTCTTCTGGATGACGAAACCGATGATGTACGCCACCACGAAGGAGTAGATCAGCACACCGAGCGCCGCGATGACCTGCACCGCGAGCAGACGCCAGTCGCCACCGACGAACAGACCCTGCTCGGAAGCGAAGAATCCGAGGTAGATCGTTCCGAGGAGACCACCGACGAGGTGGATGCCAACGACGTCGAGCGAGTCGTCGAAGCCGAGGCGGAACTTCAGCTCCACGGCGAGGGCACAGGCCACACCGGCGAGGACACCGAGGAGGAGAGCCCATCCGGGAGTGAGGTTGGCGCATGCCGGGGTGATCGCGACGAGACCTGCGACCGCACCGGACGCGGCACCGACGGAGGTGGGCTTGCCGTCCTTGATCTTCTCGACGACGATCCAACCGAGGATCGCGGCAGCCGTGGCACCGAGCGTGTTGATGCCGATGAGGCCCACACCGCCCATGTCCTCGGAGAGCCACTCGGCACCGGCGTTGAATCCGAACCATCCGAACCAGAGCAGCGCAGCACCGAGCAGCGTGAGCGGCACGTTGTGCGGCTTGAGGATGCCCTTCTGGAATCCGATGCGCTTGCCGAGCACGAGGGCGAGAGCGAGAGCCGCTGCACCCGCGTTGATGTGGACCGCGGTACCACCGGCGTAGTCGATGACCGCGATGCCGCTGTCCTCACCGAAGAGCGTGGTGCCGAGGTTCATGATCCATCCGCCACCCCAGACCCAGGCGGCGATGGGGAAGTAACCGACCGTCGCGAAGACACCCGCGAAGATCAGCCAGGAGCCGAACTTCGCGCGGTCGGCGATCGCGCCGGAGATCAGTGCGATCGTGATGATCGCGAAGGTGGCTCCGTATGCGACGCCGATCAGGGCGACGTTCGCATCGGGGCCGCTTGCGAGCGTGTTGAGACCGAGATCCGCGAACGGATTGCCCGCGAACTGGCCGGGGCTGTCTACTGCGCTCATCGAGAAGCCGAACAGGATCCAGAGCACCGCCACCAATCCGATGGAGCCGAAGCTCATCATCATCATGCTGACGACGCTCTTCGCCTTGACCAGGCCGCCGTAGAAGAAGGCCACGCCGGGGGTCATGAGAAGAACGAGGGCGGTCGCGGTGATCGCCCAGCTGATGTTGCCAGGAGCATCCATGGAATACCTCACATCCGAGTAACTGGAGCTTCAGTGTGACGAGGCCCGGTTTCCGGAATGAGCGGGGGATGTTTCGTGGTCGTTACAGCCGCGCCATCCGTGTAACCATCGCGTTACACGCTTCACGGCAATTACTCATGGAGCGCGAGTAGACGCAGCGCGGCGCTCAGGAGCGTGCGGAGTGTGTCAGCGCATTGAGACGCGAGATCGCACGCAGGTACTTCTTGCGGTATCCGCCGGCGAGCATCTCCTCCGCGAACACCGCGTCGAGCCCGGCGCCGGTTGCGACCACGGGGATCTGCGCGTCGTACACACGGTCGATGAACGCCACGAAGCGCAGCGCCTCCGACTGGTCCGTCAGGAGGCGCACGTCGCGCAGACCGACGAGCGAGAGTCCGTCGATGAGACGGATGTATCGGGAGGGGTGCACGCGCGCGAGGTGTCCGATGACATCGTCGAAGGCATCATCCGACACCGTCCCCTCGTCCGAGGCGACCGAGATCGCTTGCGCGTACTCCTCGGCACTGTGCACGACGGCGTGTCCGTCGATCGCGCGCTGGCGGAAGTCCACGCCGTCGATCCGCATCGTCTGGAACCTGTCGGACATCTGGTGGATCTCGCGGAGGAAGTCCTGCGCGGCGAACCGGCCCTCGCCCAGAGCGTTGGGGGGTGTGTTGGATGTCGCTGCCAGGCGCGTACCCGTCGTGACGAGCTCACCCAGAAGTCGCGTCATCACCATCGTGTCGCCCGGATCATCGAGTTCGAACTCGTCGATGCAGAGCAGATCGGCACCACGCAGCAGGTCGACCGTGTTCTTGTACCCGAGGGCGCCAACGAGCGCCGTGTACTCGATGAAGGAACCGAAGTACTTCCGCCGCGCGGGCATCGCGTGATAGATCGCCGCGAGGAGGTGGGTCTTACCCACGCCGAAGCCCCCGTCGAGGTACACGCCCGGCTTGAGTTCCGGTTCCTTCTTCGCCCGGCTGAAGAACCCCCCGCGCTTGACCTGGGGTCCGCGTCCGGCGAAGCGCAGCAGCGTGTCCTTCGCCTCCTCCTGAGAGGGGTACTCCGCGTCGGCACGGTAACTGTCGAACGTCGCCCCGTCGAACTGCGGCGGCGGCACCAGACTCGCGAGCATCTCGGGACCGGTGACGGTCGGCTGACGCTCACTGAGGTGGACGACGCCGGTGCTGCTCTTCGTGTCGGTCATTCGTTTCCTGTGTCGAAGTCTTACGAATCGGGTGCGACGGCCCCTCAGGGGATCTATCGTCGAAGGGACGGCTCCACACTACGCCGTCACCCGACAGAGCCTTCGCTCGCCCACCAACGAGGAGCGCCCCGTGACCATCGAATTCGACACGTCATCCGCCAAGTTCGCCGAGTACGCAGAACCGGGGCGACTCGTCACCACGGAATGGCTCGCCGAGCGCCTCGGCACCCCGGGGCTCGCCATCGTCGAATCCGACGAGGACGTGCTGCTCTACGAGACGGGCCACATCCCGGGCGCTGTGAAGGTCGACTGGCACACGGAGCTCAACGACCCGGTCGTGCGCGACTACGTCGACGGCGAGGGATTCGCGGCTCTTCTCAGCCGCAAGGGAATCTCGCGCGATGACACCGTGGTCATCTACGGCGACAAGAACAACTGGTGGGCCGCCTACGCGCTGTGGGTGTTCTCCCTGTTCGGGCACGAGGATGTCCGACTCCTCGACGGCGGTCGTGACCGTTGGATCTCCGAGGGACGCGAGGTGACGACCGAGACCTCCACTCCGACGCCCACCACGTATCCCGTCGTCGAGCGCGACGACTCCGTGCTGCGTGCGTACAAGGAGGATGTCCTCGCCCACATCGGCAAGCCCCTCATCGACGTCCGCTCCCCCGAGGAGTACAGCGGTGAGCGCACGACCGCTCCGGCGTACCCGGAGGAGGGAACACTGCGCGCGGGCCACATCCCCACCGCGCAGAGCGTGCCGTGGGCCAAGGCGGTCGCCGAGGACGGCGGGTTCCGCTCTCGCGCCGAGCTCGACGCGATCTACCGCGAGGGCGCGGGGATCAAGGACGGCGACTCCGTGGTGGCGTACTGCCGGATCGGGGAGCGCTCCAGCCACACGTGGTTCGTCCTCAAGCACCTGCTCGGTTTCGACGACGTGCGCAACTACGACGGGTCCTGGACGGAGTGGGGCAGCGCGGTGCGCGTCCCCATCGTCACCGGCTCCGAGCCCGGCACGCGCTGAGCATGTGAGAATGACAGGAATGAGCACCTCGCACGTTCCTGATGCCCTCGCGGAGATCCGCCAGGAGTTCCTCGAGCTCCCCGAGACCGAGCGCCTCCAGCTCCTGCTGGAGTTCGCCGGAGAACTGCCGGAGATCCCCGCCGAACTGGCGGAGCGCCCGGAACTCGGCGAGCGGGTCGCGGAGTGTCAGTCGCCGGTGTACATCTACATCGCCGTGGACGACGGCATCGTCTCGATGCATGCGACCGCTCCCCCGGAGGCTCCGACCACCCGCGGATTCGCGAGCATCCTCGCCCAAGGACTGACCGGACTCACCACCGACGAGGTGCTCGCCATTCCCGCGGACTACCCCCAGAGCATCGGCCTGACGAAGCTCGTCTCGCCGCTGCGCATCGGAGGGATGACCGGCATGCTGATGCGTGCCAAGAACCAGGTGCTGCACAAGAGCGGTTCCTGACGCTCAGACGCCCTCCGAGGGCGCGCCGCCCGCGGTCTCCTCAGCGTCGCCCGGAGCCGAGCCGAAGCCCTGGCTGCTGACCCAGTCGGTGATGGCCCGCGTCCACGCGGTCTGGTCGTAGTTCCAGATCTTCGTGTGCCTCGCGACACGGAACTCCGGCATCGTCACCAGATCCGGTCGCGCCGCCGCCAGAGCGTGCGAGGCGTCCGCCGGCACGAAACCGTCGTCGTCGCTGTGGAGTACGAGGATCGGCACGCTCAATTCCTCGGCGCGCGAGACCATGTCCAGGCTGTCGAACGGGATCGCCTGATCGGCCCCTCCGAGTCGCGCCGTGAGCGGCGAGGACAGCAGGCCCATCGCCAGCGCCGGAATGGGGTGCCGCATCCCCGCTTCGCGGGCCTGGAAGCGGAGCACCGTGCGCCAGTCCACGACCGGCGACTCGAGGACGAGCCCGGCGATCACGGAACGATTGCCCGAAGACACCGCGGTCTGCATGACGACGGCGCCGCCCATCGACCACCCCATCAGGATCACCCGCGCAGCGCCCTGGCGACGCGCGTGCGCGATCGCCGCGTCGACGTCACGCCATTCCGCCGCCCCGAGGGAGGATGTGCCGCTGCGCGTGCGCGGGGCTTCTCCGTCGTTGCGATACGAGACCACGAGCGTCGGCATCCCCAGAGCGTGGAAGACGGGGACGGCTCGGAGACATTCGGCACGCGTCGTCCCCCGCCCGTGCACCTGGATGACCCAGGTGTCCGACGCCGCGGGGAAATACCACGCGGGACACGGGCCGGCGGTCGAGCCGATCAGCACGGACTCCCAGCGCAGGTGCAGTTCAGTCGGCGACGTGTAGTACCAGCCACTGAATGCCGCGTCTCGATCGATCCGGGCTCCGGATTCGATCTGAGTGAGGAGCTTGCGTCGCACACTCTTCGTGTCCTCGCTCAGCACCGCGCCGAGCTTCACGTAGCCGTGTGTCCCGGTCGCGAAGAGCCCATAGCGGCCGGGAAGCGCCGTATCGGCCGTCCTGGTGAGCTCGATCGTCTGGGCACCGGTGTCGATCGCGAGGATCTGCGTGTCCATCGCACGGCGTGCCGGGGTGACGACCTTCCGTGCCACGGCCAGCACCGCCAGCACCGCGCCGACAGCGACGGCGAGAAGTGTGGGGACAAGGAGCGTGACGGCGTGCCTGAGACTCTTCATCGCTTCCTGACTCTAGCCTGTTGCCGTGACCGTAGATTCCGACGCCGGAGCGCACTTCGAGCGTGCCGCCGCCGAACTGCGGGAAACGAACTTCCGCTCCGACATCGTGGTGCGCGAGATTCCCGCGCCGCAAGGGCTCGCTCCGTTCGCGATCGCGCTCGCTGCCGACGTCCGGCCCGAGCGCGAAGGCGAGTCGGTGTACGGCACCGCACGGTTCGTCTTGCTGCATGATCCGGAGGAGCCCGGCGCGTGGGGCGGCGGATGGCGGATCGTCGCTTTCGCGCAGGCACCACTCGAACCGGAGATCGGCACGGACCCGCTGCTCGCGGACGTGACCTGGTCCTGGCTCGTGGACGCCCTCGACTCCCGCGACGCGAACTACCGTGCCGCGTCGGGGACGTCGACCAAGACACTGTCGAAGGGGTTCGGCGGACTGGCCGACGAGGGGGATGGCGCGCAGATCGAACTCCGCGCGTCGTGGACTCCCGCAGAACCCTTCCGACCCCATGTGGAGGCGTGGGCGGAACTGGTCGGCATGCTCGCCGGCCTGCCGCCCGGCTCCGAGGACATCGCCGTGATCGGCGCACGAAGGACAGGACGTGACTGAGTACACCGTGGTCGAGGACCGCGCGAGGTTCGAGGCGGATTGCAGGACGATCGCCGACGGCGAGGGCCCGGTGGCGGTGGACGTGGAACGCGCGTCCGGGTTCCGGTACTCGCAGCGCGCGTATCTGGTTCAGGTCTACCGCCGCGGCGCGGGTGTCTTCCTCTTCGATCCTCCGGCGATCGGCGACTTCACGGCGCTCCAGGACGCGATCGGCGATGTCGAATGGGTGCTGCACGCCGCGAGCCAGGATCTCCCCTCCCTGCGCGAACTGGGACTGGAGCCCCCTGCGATCTTCGACACCGAGCTCGCCGCCCGTCTGCTCGGTCACGAGCGCGTCGGACTCGCCGCCGTCGTGGCTGACACACTCGACATCACGCTGAAGAAGGAACACTCCGCGGCCGACTGGTCCACCCGCCCGCTTCCCGATTCGTGGCTCGACTACGCCGCGCTGGACGTCCTCCATCTCGTCGACGTCCGCGATGTCCTCGCCGCCGAGCTCGAGGAGCAGGGCAAGGTCGAGTTCGCCGCTGAGGAGTTCGCTGCCACCCTCGGCCGCCTTCCCAAGCCTCCCCGTGAGGATCCCTGGCGCCGCCTGAGCGGGCTGCACCAGGTGCGGGGCGCCCGCAACCTCGCGGTCGCCCGCGAGCTCTGGAACACCCGCGAGGCGTACGCCGAAGCGCAGGACGTCTCCCCCGGGCGGCTCGTCCCCGACCGTGCGCTGATCGCCGCCGTGCTCGCCAACCCCACCAGCAAGCAGGCCCTCGCCGGGATCAGCGCCTTCACGGGTCGCGCCAGCCGATCCCAACTGGACCGCTGGTGGAATGCGATCGTCCGCGGTCGCGAGGCCGAGGAGCTTCCGCGTGAGCGCGTGCCCAGCGACGCTCTCCCCCCGCCACGTGCGTGGTCCGATCGCAACCCCGAGGCCGACGCCCGTCTGAAGGCCGCCCGCCCGGTGGTCGAGGCGGTCGCGGAGGAGCTCGGCATGCCGACCGAGAACCTGTTGACGCCCGATCACCTTCGCCGCGTCTCGTGGTCTCCACCCGCAGAGCTCACGGGTCAGGCGATCGGTGAAGCGCTCGCGCTGCTCGGCGCGCGCCACTGGCAAATTGCGCACACCGCACAGAAGATCGCCGATGCCTTTGTAGAAGGGCCGCAATCGCCCGACAACCCCGACACGACGGATTCGTAGGTTCAGCCCAACCGATTCTCCCGGCGGAAGGGCCCCTCCTAGGCTGGAGGACAACCCAAACCTTGGAGGCAGAGTGGCCGAGATCTCGGACGTCTTCTTCGTCGATGGCGTACGCACCCCGTTCGGGCGCGCCGGCGAAAAAGGCATGTACTGGAACACCCGCGCGGACGACCTCGCCGTCAAGGCGACGATCGGACTGATGGAGCGGAACAGCTCCGTTCCGGCCGACCGCATCGATGACGTCGCGATCGCCGCGACCTCGCAGACCGGAGACCAGGGCCTCACGCTCGGTCGGTCGGTCGCGATCCTCGCCGGCCTTCCCCAGAGCGTTCCGGGTCTCGCCATCGAGCGAATGTGCGCCGGAGCCATGACGAGCGTCACCGCCATGGCCGCCTCGATCGGCATCGGCATGTACGACTTCGCCATCGCCGGCGGCGTCGAGCACATGGGACACCACCCGATCGGTGGCAACGCGGACCCCAACCCCCGCTTCGTCGCGGAGAAGATGGTCGACCCCGGTGCTCTGAACATGGGCGTGACCGCCGAGCGCATCTTCGATCGCTTCCCTCACCTGACCAAGGAGCGCTCGGACCGGTTCGGCATGCTCAGCCAGCATCGCGTGCAGGCCGCGTACGACGCCGGAAAGATCCAGCCGGACTTGGTCCCCGTCGCGATCAAGGACGCGGACGGCGCTTGGGGTCTGGCCACAGAGGACGAAGGACGTCGCCCGCAGACGACCATGGAGGACCTCGCCGGGCTCAAGACACCGTTCCGCCCGCACGGACGAGTCACCGCCGGCACCTCGTCGCCCCTCACCGACGGCGCGACGATGTCCCTCCTCGCCGGTGGCGGCGCCGTGAAGGAGATGGGCCTGCGCCCGAAGATGAGGCTCGTGTCGTTCGCCTTCGCCGGCGTCCAGCCCGAGATCATGGGCATCGGACCGATCCCCTCGACGGAGAAGGCTCTCAAGAAGGCCGGTCTGTCGATCTCGGACATCGGCCTGTTCGAGCTCAACGAGGCCTTCGCCATCCAGGTGATCTCCCTGCTCGACCACTTCGGCATCGCCGATGATGATCCGCGCGTGAACCAGTGGGGCGGCGCGATCGCCGTCGGGCACCCGCTCGCCGCCTCCGGCGTGCGACTCATGATCCAGCTCGCGGCACAGTTCGCCGAGCGACCGGATGTCCGCTACGGACTCACCGCGATGTGCGTCGGTCTCGGTCAGGGCGGATCGGTCATCTGGGAGAACCCGTTCTACGACGGCAAGAAGAAGAAGTAGGGCTGCGCCATGACGAACTACGACGACATCGACTTCTCCCCGATCCAGGCGCTGACGGACGACGAGGTGATCACGCACTCCCGCGTGCGTGACATCCGCCTCCCCTCCGGCAAGGTCCTCGCTCTCATCACGCTGGACAACGGGCGCGATCACACGCGGCCGAACACGCTGGGGCCCGCCACGCTCACTGCGCTCGGCGAGACGCTGGACACCGTCAAGGCGCGAGCGTCCGCGGGTGAGATCCACGCCGCCGCCATCACCGGCAAGCAGTACATCCTCGCCGCCGGTGCGGATCTGTCCGACATCAGCCGCGTGGGGTCGAAGGACAACGCTCGGCTGATCGCACAGCTCGGGCACAAGGTGCTCGGCAAGCTCAGCGATCTGGGTGTACCGTCCTTCGCGTTCGTGAACGGTCTGGCGCTCGGGGGCGGGCTCGAGATCGCACTGAACTCGACGTACCGCACGGTGGATTCGTCCGCCGCCGCGGTGGCGCTCCCCGAGGTCTTCCTCGGCATCATCCCTGGCTGGGGCGGCGCCTACCTCCTGCCGAACCTCATCGGAATCGAGAACGCGCTCGAGGTCGTGATCTCCAACCCCCTCAAGCAGAACCGCATGCTCAAGCCCCAGCAGGCCTACGACCTGGGGATCATGGACGCGATCTTCCCCGCGGCGAACTATCTCGAGGATTCCCTCGCCTGGGCCGACGCAGTGCTCGACGGCAAGGTCAAGATCGATCGCAAGAACGAGCCCGGCAAGATCGAGCGTCTCACCAAGTGGCCCATCGCTATCAAGATGGCGCGCGGGATGCTGGAATCGAAGATCGGAACGGTCCCGAAGTCGCCCTACGCCGCGCTCGACCTGCTCGACAAGGCCAAGAGCGGCACCCGGGCCGAAGGGTTCGCCCGCGAGGACGAGGCCCTCGCGGATCTGGTCGTCGGCGACCAGTTCGCGGCCTCCATGTATGCCTTCGATCTCGTCCAGAAGCGCGCGAAGCGCCCGGTCGGTGCCCCGAACAAGGACCTCGCGAAGAAGGTCACCAAGGTCGGCATCATCGGCGCCGGGCTCATGGCGAGCCAGTTCGCGCTCCTGTTCGTCCGCAAGCTGCAGGTGCCGGTCCTCATCACCGACATCGACCAGGCTCGCGTGGACAAGGGGATCGCCTACATCCACGAGGAGATCGGCAAGCTCGAGGCGAAGGGTCGCCTGGACGGAGACGCCGCGAATCGGCTGCGCGCCCTCGTGACGGGAACCGTCGACAAGTCCGCGTACGCCGACTGCGACTTCGTGATCGAGGCTGTCTTCGAAGAGGTCGGCGTCAAGCAGCAGGTGTTCGGCGACATCGAGAAGATCGTCTCGGACGACGCGATCCTCGCAACGAACACCTCATCGCTCTCGGTCGAGGAGATCGGCGCGAAACTCGCACATCCCGAACGCCTGGTCGGATTCCACTTCTTCAACCCGGTCGCGGTCATGCCGCTGATCGAGATCGTGAAGACTCCGGTGACCGACGAGCAGACTCTCGCGACCGCCTTCGTCGTCGCGAAGACGCTCGGAAAGAGTGCGGTCCTGACCGCGGACGCGCCCGGATTCGTCGTGAACCGCCTGCTCGCGAAGGTCATGGGAGAAGCCGCACGGGCCGTCTACGAGGGCACGCCGCTGCTCACGGTCGAGAAGGCCTTCGCGCCCCTCGGCCTGCCGATGTCGCCGTTCCAGCTGATCGATCTGGTGGGGTGGAAGGTCGCTGCCCACGTGCAGGACACCATGGCGACCGCCTTCCCGGAGCGGTTCTACGCGAACGAGAACTTCCACCGTCTCGCGGAGCTGGATGCCGTGGTGGAGAAGGACAAAACGGGTCGTGTCGTGGGATGGACCAAGTCCGCACAGAAGATCCTCGTCACCGACAGGAAGCCGGTCGACGAAGCGACGATCCTCACGCGGGTTCAGGACGGACTCGCCCAGGAGATCCGCATCATGCTGGACGAGAACGTCGTGCCGGAGGTCGAGGACATCGATCTCTGCCTGATCCTCGGCGCCGGGTGGCCGTTCATCGACGGTGGGGCATCCCCCTACCTGGATCGCGAAGGAGCCTCGGAGCGGGTCTTCCAGGGCACATTCCACTCGCCGCCGATCCGCGGTATCGAGCACTGACACCGCTCACGAGCTGAGCGCGATGAAGAGTGGGGTCCGATCATCGATCGGGCCCCACTCTCGCGTTGGCGAACAGGCGGGGAAGTCACGATGAACAGCGCCTCATAACGGCGTGTCCGATGAGGACCCGTGCTCGGCACTCCGCCACAGTGGGACCGTGATGCCGGGCTACCCGGCTCATCCCCCACAGACGGCACGGCGGATGGAGATGCACCATGGAGGCGATCAGCGCACTGACCGGCAACGGAGTCCTACGAGCGGGTACGGCGGTGCTCACCGTCCTCCTCGTCGTCCCGGCCCTCCTCAAACTCTTCATCGTCACCGTCGACGAGGGGTGGGCGGCCATCCGGACGCGCAACGGCAAACCGATCATCCGCAACAAGCGCGCACGCTCGCGCCGCGGGCTCCACGCTCTCGACAGCGGCGGTGTCGGTGAGGTCGTCGTTCTTCACCCGGGCTCTCACGGCGCGTTCCCGCTGTTCTACTGGTACACGCTCATCGACGTACGGTGCCGAGCCACCGATCTCCCCGCGCGACAGCTCACCGGCGCGGCCGGGCATCAGCACCTCGTCCAGGCGTCGTTCGAGTGGCGTCCCGTACCGACCGGACGTGATCTGCGGGTGTTCGAGCTCGATGTGGTCAACGTCACAGAGCGAGCCGCCAACATCATCGGCGCCTCGCTGCGTGACGTTGTGCGCACCGTGCCGGACGCCGAGCTCCCAGACAACGGGACGCTTGCGATGCGCGTGCTCGAGGACTGCGGCGCGCGTGTCCAGGAAGCCTGCGGAGTCGAGATCCTCACCGTCATGATCACGGGAGACGCCCTGACGGACGGTTACCTGCTCTCTCAGGCCCTGCGCGACACCGACCGCGGCCCGGAGGCCGTGGCGGCGCTGCACGCCCTCAACTGAGCGGCGATCGCGTCTCGTCCTCAGCCGCGCTCGTGCAACGGCAGATCGATCGCGCCGGTCTCATCCGCCGCCCGGGCGAACGGCACGCGCGTGCCCAGCACCTGCGAGACGATGTCCTGCGCGATCTTGGATGCCGTGAGTCCGGCGTCCTCGAGGATCTGATCGCGTGAGGCGTGGTCGATGAACTCGTCCGGAAGACCGAGTTCGTCCACCGCCGTGTCCACTCCCGCTTCGCGGAGCACCTGGCGCACGCGGGTTCCGATGCCGCCGACACGGATGCCGTCCTCCAGGGTGATGACCAGGCGATGACGTGCGGCGAGGTCGATCACCGAGGTCTGCACGGGAACCGCCCACCGGGGGTCGATCACCGTCGCACCGATACCCTGGGCGCGAAGTCGGTCGGCGACCTCGACCGCCATACTCGCGAACGGGCCGATGGCGACCAGGAGGACATCTTCGCTCTCGCCGCGCGAGAGGACGTCCACGCCGTCGTCGAGCCGCTCGATCGCCTCGAGGTCCGGCATCACATCAGCCTTGGGGAATCGGATGACCGTGGGCGCGTCGTCGACCGCGATGGCCTCGTCGAGGGCCTCGCGCAGACGCGCGCCGTCTCGTGGCGCGGCGATACGGATGTTCGGCACGATCTGGAGCATCGCGAGGTCCCACATGCCGTGATGGCTCGGACCGTCGGGCCCCGTCACTCCGGCACGGTCCAGTACGAATGTGACGCCCGCCCTGTGCAGAGCCACGTCCATCAGGACCTGGTCGAACGCACGGCCCATGAACGTGGCGTAGAGGGCGACGACGGGGTGCAGACCGCCATAGGCGAGTCCGGCTGCCGAGGCGACCGCGTGCTGCTCGGCGATGCCGACGTCGTAGACCCGATCGGGGAAGCGCTCCGCGAACGGGGCGAGTCCGGTCGGCCGAAGCATCGCCGCCGTCATCGCGATGACGCGCGGATCACGCTCGCCGGCCGCCACGAGCGACTCCGAGAACACGTCGGTCCACGTCGGGCGTCCGGACGACACGGCCTCGCCGGTGATCGGGTCTATGCGCCCCACGGCATGGAACTGGTCCGCCTCGTCGTCACGCGCGGGCTGGTATCCGCGGCCCTTCTCGGTGATCGTGTGCACGATGACTGGCGCCCCGTAGGACTTCGCCAGCGCCAGTGTCTCCAGCAGCGCGTCCATGTCGTGCCCGTCGACGGGCCCCAGATACTTGATGTCGAGATTGGAATACAAGGCTTCGTTGTTCGTGAAGCGCGAAAGGAAACCATGCGTGCCCCCACGCACTCCGCGGAAGACCGCGCGACCAACAGGTCCGAAAGCGCGAAAGAGCCGATCGGACTTGTGGTGGAGTTCACGGTACGTGTTGGCGGTGCGCACGCGGTTGAGGAAGCGCGACATCCCGCCGATCGTGGGCGCGTAGGAACGACCGTTGTCGTTGACCACGATCACGAGATTGCGATCGTTGTCGTCGGTGATGTTGTTGAGCGCCTCCCACGTCATGCCACCCGTGAGAGCGCCGTCTCCGACGACGGCCACGACATGCCGGTCGCTGCGTCCGGTCGCTGTGAGGGCCCGGGAGATGCCGTCAGCCCAGCTGAGCGAACTCGACGCGTGGGAGGACTCGACCACGTCGTGCGGGCTCTCGCTGCGCTGCGGATAGCCTGCCAGACCGCCGCGGGTCCTGAGTCCGTCGAAGTCCTGCCTGCCCGTCAGGAGCTTGTGCACGTATGACTGGTGGCCGGTGTCGAAGATGATCGGATCGTCCGGAGACGAGAACACGCGGTGCAGGGCGATAGTGAGTTCCACAACACCCAGGTTGGGTCCGAGGTGACCGCCCGACCGGGAGACGTTCTCGACCAGGAATGCGCGGATCTCCTCCGCAAGTTCCACGAGCTCCTCGGGCGTGAGTGCGTCCAGGTCTCGTGGTCCGTTGATGCGCTGCAGAATCGGCATCCGCACCTCCTCCTCCGTGTCCGGGCCGGGACGAGTGCCCGGATACCCACGGGTCGATTCTATCCCGCACGTCCGGGAAAGACCGGTGAAGCGGGCATGAGGAAGGCCCGGATGTTGAGACACCCGGGCCTTCCTGGAGAGATCAGACCAGCGAACGCAGCACGTACTGCAGGATGCCGCCGTTGCGGTAGTAGTCCGCCTCGCCGGGAGTGTCGATCCGGACGACGGCGTCGAACTCGATCGGCTGCTTACCGTCTGCCGACTGCTCGCTCGGGACCGCAGTCACGCGAACGGTCTTCGGGATGCCGCCGTCATTCAGCTCCTCGAGACCCGAGATCGACACGACCTCGGTGCCGTCGAGACCGAGCGACTCCCAGCTCTCCCCCGCGGGGAACTGCAGCGGGACGACGCCCATGCCGATGAGGTTGGAGCGGTGAATACGCTCGAAGCTCTCGGTGATGACCGCCTTCACGCCGAGGAGGCTCGTTCCCTTGGCCGCCCAGTCACGCGACGATCCGGAACCGTACTCCTTGCCACCGAAGATGACGAGCGGAACGCCCGCGTCCTGGTAGTTCTGGCTCGCATCGTAGATGAACGACTGCGGGGCGTCGGGCTGCGTGAAGTCGCGGGTGAAACCACCCTCGACCTCGGCGCCGTCGTTGACCGCTCGAACCAGCTGGTTCCTCAGACGGATGTTGGCGAAAGTACCGCGGATCATCACCTCGTGGTTTCCGCGACGCGAGCCGTAGGAGTTGAAGTCCTTCTGGCGGACACCGTTCTCCTCGAGGTACTTCGCCGCCGGCGTACCGATCTTGATGTTTCCGGCCGGGCTGATGTGGTCGGTGGTCACCGAGTCGCCCAGCGTGGCGAGGACACGCGCACCCTGGATGTCACTGACCGGGGTCAGTTCCATGGTCATGCCCTCGAAGTACGGGGGCTTGCGCACGTAGGTCGACTGGTCGTCCCACTCGAAGACGGGGCCGGTCGGCGTCGGGAGGCTCGTCCATCGCTCGTCACCGTCGAAGACCGTGGCGTACTGCTTGATGAACTGCTCACGCGAGATCGACGAGTCGACGATCTCCTGAACCTCCGACGGCGACGGCCAGATGTCGTTCAGGAACACATCGTTGCCATCCGCGTCGGTGCCGAGCGCGTCGTTCTCGAAGTCGAAGTGCATCGAGCCCGCCAGCGCATAGGCGACCACGAGGGGCGGCGATGCGAGGTAGTTCATCTTGACGTCGGGGCTGATGCGGCCCTCGAAGTTGCGGTTTCCGGAGAGCACGGCCGTCACGGCGAGATCATTGTCGTTGATCGCCTCGGAGACCTCCTCGATGAGAGGGCCGGAGTTTCCGATGCAGATCGTGCAGCCGTAGCCGACGGTGTAGAAGCCGAGGCCTTCGAGGTCCTTGTCGAGTCCCGACTTCTCGTAGTAGTCGGTGACGACCTTCGAACCCGGGCCGAGCGTCGTCTTGACCCACGGCTTCTGCTTCAGGCCCTTCTCACGCGCCTTGCGCGCCAGAAGACCTGCCGCGATCATGACGGACGGGTTGGACGTGTTGGTGCACGACGTGATCGCCGCGAGCGTCACAGCCCCGTGGTCGAGGACATAGGACTCCCCGTCGGAGGACTTCACCTTGACGGGATTGGAGGCGCCCTTCACACCGCTCGAGATGTGCACCGGACGCGTGTGGTCGTCCTCGTCGCCGGGGACGGACCCCGGGTCGGACGCCGGGAAGGAGTGCTTCGATTCGAGGTCGACCATGTCGTCCGAGGTGCTGGCGTTCGCGTAGGCGACGACATCCTGCTCGAACTGCGTCTTGGCGTTGGAGAGCAGGATCCGATCCTGAGGACGCTTCGGCCCGGCGATCGAGGGAACGACCGTCCCGAGGTCGAGCTCGATGTACTCGCTGAAGTTCGGCTCGATGTCCGCGTCATGCCAGAGGCGCTGCTCCTTGGCGTAGGCCTCGACGAGTTCGACCGCGTGCTCGTCGCGGCCGGTCAGACGCAGGTACTCGGTCGTGACGTCGTCGATCGGGAAGATCGCGGCGGTGGAACCGAACTCGGGGCTCATGTTGCCGATGGTCGCGCGGTTCGCGAGGGGCACCGAAGCGACACCTGCTCCGTAGAACTCGACGAACTTGCCGACGACGCCGTGCTTGCGCAGCATGTCGGTGATCGTGAGGACGACGTCCGTCGCGGTCACGCCGGCGGGGATCTCACCCGTGAGCTTGAATCCGACGACACGCGGGATCAGCATCGAGACCGGCTGTCCGAGCATCGCGGCCTCTGCCTCGATACCACCGACGCCCCAGCCCAACACGCCGAGTCCGTTGACCATCGTGGTGTGGGAGTCGGTGCCGACGCACGTGTCCGGGTAGGCGCGGAGCACGCCGTCGACCGAACGGTCGTAGATGACCTTGGCCAGGTGCTCGATGTTGACCTGGTGCACGATGCCGGTGCCGGGCGGGACGACCTTGAAGTCGTTGAACGCCGTCTGACCCCAGCGAAGGAACTGGTAACGCTCGCCGTTGCGCTCGTACTCGATCTCGACGTTGCGCTCGAGCGCGTTGTCCGAGCCGAAGAGGTCCGCGATCACCGAGTGGTCGATGACCATCTCGGCAGGCGACAGGGGGTTGATCCGGTTCGGGTCGCCGCCGAGCGTCGTCACGGCCTCACGCATGGTGGCGAGGTCGACGATGCAGGGGACACCCGTGAAGTCCTGCATGACCACTCGGGCCGGCGTGAACTGGATCTCCGTGTTCGGCTCCGCCGACGCATCCCAGGACCCGAGGGCCTCGATCTGCGCCTTCGTGACATTCGCACCGTCCTCGGTGCGAAGCAGGTTCTCCAGGAGGACCTTGAGGCTGAACGGGAGCTTCTCGAAACCGGGAACGGTGTCGATCCGGAAGATCTCGTAGTCGGTGCTGCCGACCGTCAGGGTGCTCTTGGCACCGAAGCTGTTCACCGTGGACACGATTCCGTCTCCTTCTGTTCTGATGGGAGCGACAGGCGCCTCCATCTTGCTCGCCCGCGAGCCCGGCGGCTAGCAAGGCGCACCTAACCAGTGTGCGCCGTCGCCCTGCGAAGCGAAAGGCTGCAATTTATCTTGATATCAAGATAAATCTATCATGCCTCCGCGTGGGTTTCACGCTCTGGCACACGCGGATAGAGCGCGCGCACCGCGAGCCACGTGACCGCGATCATGGGGGCGAACAGCGGCAGACCCATGATCAACTTGAGCGTTCCCAGCGCCGTGACGTCGCCGGCGAAATAGAGCGGAAGCTGCACGGCGAGGCGCGCGAAGAACAACGAGGACCAGGCGATCGCGAGCCAGAAGAACACACGGCGCTTGCGCCGGTCCTGCCGCCATGCGGTCCCCTCCCCCATCAGGAATCCTGCGGCGAGCCCGATCAGTGACCATCCGATGAGGGCGGACACGAGGAGCGCGACGCCGTAGATGGAGTTCGTGAAGAAACCGGGGACGAAGTTGTCCTCGCCGCGACCTGTCCACAGCGCCAGAGCCGCTGCCGCACCGGCGGCGACCAATCCACCCAGCGCCGCGGCGGGAGGAGACTTCTGGACCAGGCGCACGAGGGTGAAGATCGCCGCGAGGCCGACGGAGACGCCGAGCGCGAGGATGAGCGGCTCGGGACGGATCGTGAAGAGGATGACGAACGCGAGGCTCGGCAACACGGACTCCAGGATGCCGCGCCACCCGCCCATGGCCGCCCAGACCACGCGGTGCGTGCTCGCCGTGTCGGCGGGGTCCAGCCCTGCTTTGCGCGCGGCACCTCCGAGCGCCGCACCGATCAGTTCGGAGGCGCGAGGTTCGTCTTCCTGTCGCCGTGCGGCGCCGTCAGCGTCGCTCATGTCAGGTCGTGCCGGGGTTTCCGGGCATCTTGAGGGGGATCAGATCGCGCGGAGGCATCGGTGCTCCACCGCGGACCACGACGATCGAGCGGAAGAGGTCCTCCACCTTGGCTGCCGCGTCCACGTCGGAGGCGGCTGCTCCGCCGATCACGCCACGAAGGAACCACCGCGGGCCGTCGACGCCGACGAACCGAGCCAGTCGGAGCCCCGATCCCTCGTTGGCCGGCGCGGGCACCTCGGCGAGGAGCTCCGGGCCCAGCGGGCCCTCGCGCTCCTCGACGCGTCCGCCCTGCTGCGTGACCTGGTCGCGCAGTTGCACCCGCGTCTCCTGCCAGAGGCCCCCGGAGCGGGGCGCAGCGAACGGCTGCACCTGCAGTGACGAGTCCGCGTAGTCCAGACCGACGGCCACGATGCGCTTCGTCTGCTCCTCGACCTCGAGACGGAGGTTCAGTCCTTCGCGGGGGAGGATCTTGATCCCGCCGAGATCGATGTAGGGACGCACCGGGTTCGCTTCGGAATCATCGAAGGGGCCGGTGACGGCGCGGTTCTCCGGCGAGGCCGGCTGAAGGTTCTGTTCGGTCATGAGTTCTTCCCTGCGTCAACGGTTCGGGCCGCGTCCTGCGCCGGCACCTGGTATCCGGTGGAGCCGAATCCCCCCTCGCCACGTGCACTCCCCTCGAGCTCCTCCACAGGAAGGAACCGCGCACGGGTCACAGGCATGACGATCAGTTGGGCGATGCGATCGCCGACCGCCACATCGTACGCGCTCTCTCTGTCCGTGTTGAGCAGACTCACCTTGATCTCGCCGCGATAGCCCGCGTCGACGGTGCCCGGGGAGTTCACGATCGTGATCCCGTGTTTCGCGGCGAGTCCACTGCGAGGCACGACGAACGCGGCGTAGCCGTCGGGAAGCGCGATCCTCACTCCCGTGGCCACGAGAGCGCGCTCACCTGGGCCCAGACGGACGGCCTCCGCGGCCACCAGATCGGCACCCGCATCGCCCGGGTGCGCGTAGGAAGGGACGGTGGACGCGATAATGGGGAGATCAACGGAATCGGTCACCCCACGAGGCTAATGCAGAACAACGCCCCCGAACCACGCCCCCACTACCGCGAACGACTCGCGCCGAGCCTCTGGCTGCTCGTCTCCGCGGCCGTCGCCGGCCCCATGGTGTCGCTGGTCTTCGTGCCCATCGGCTCCGTGCTCGCGCTCGTCCTCGGAGTGCTCGCAGCGCTTCTCGTCGTCTTCGCGCTGGTCGCGCTCTCACCGGTCATCGAGGTCGACGCCACGACCCTGCGTGCGGGACGCGCACACATCGACGCCCGCTGGCTCGGAGAACCCGAAACGCTGGTGGGGCCGGAAGCCGCCCACGCACGCGGCCCCGGGCTCCCCGCGCGCGGATGGCACCTGATCCGCGGCGGCGTGGACGGTATCGTCGTCGTCCCGAATCTCGACCCCGACGACCCGGTCCCGACCTGGACGATATCGTCACGGACACCGGACCGCCTCTCCGCCGCGATCTCGGCGGCACGCACCCGATCGGCCGCGCCGCCTCGCTGAGCGTGGCCTCCGCGGTCACGGAGTGTGGGGCCGGGACGCCGGTGGATACGACGACGCGCCCCGAGCCGAAGGGCTGGGGGCGCGTGGAGCGTTCGCGTGGCGTCAGGCCGCGCATTCCTTGCAGATAGGGCCGGATGCGCCCTCGTGGTCCAGCTGCGAGCGGTGCTTCACGAGGAAGCAGCTCATGCAGGTGAATTCATCCTGCTGGGCAGGAAGAACGACCACGTCGAGTTCGAGATCGGAAAGATCCGCACCCGGGAGTTCGAATCCTGAGGGGTTGTCCGAGTCTTCGTCGCCGGTCGTTCCGGAGAGCTTGTCCGGCACACGCTCCTTGAGGGCTTCGATCGACTCGGAGTCGTCTTCGCTCTTACGGGGAGCGTCGTAGTCGGTTGCCATGCGGTAGTTCTCCACTTTCATGGTGCGAGTGGTGGGGGGACGCCGTCGGGTAATCGGCGGCCATAGTTTGCATGACCGGCGAGCATTTAGCAAATGCCGGACCTGCGACGGATCAAACTCACGGCACGCCCGCTGTATTCCCACCCTCGGACACGTCACCGTGCGAGCATGAACACACACCCATCAGAGGGGCTTTCGCATGGAAAACGTCACGATCGTCGGAACCGAATCCGGCGTCCTGGTGCTCGCCACCGAGTCCGGGCAGCGGTTCTCACTCGCCATCGACGACGTCCTGCTCGGAGAGATCCGACGCGCCCGCACCGCATCCGGCACCGCGGCGCGTCCGGCTGCGAGCCCGAAGGACATCCAGGCCCACATCCGCGCAGGAATGTCGGCTGTCGACGTGGCCGATCTCCTGGGCGTCGACCTGGACCACATCACGCGCTTCGAAGGGCCCGTACTCGCCGAGCGCGAGCACGTCATCGGCCAGGCACTCGCCGTACCCGTGCTCATCGGCAGCGAGGTCGAACCCGACGCGCAGCCGACCTTCGGCACCGCGGTCCGGGACAAGCTCGCCGACGTCGGTGCATCAGCCGAGCGCTGGGCGAGCTGGAAGGACGAGAGCGGCTGGATCATCAAGCTCGAGTTCACCGCCAACGAGGTCGCCCACGATGCACGGTGGAGCTTCGACCCTCGCCGGAGCGTTCTGAGTCCGCTCAACAGCGACGCGACACAGCTCTCACGCCAGGGCTCGCTCCCGGAGGGGCTCATCCCCCGCCTGCGCGCCGTCGAGCATGAGCGCGCTGAGTCGCCCTACAAGGACGAGAGTCGTTTCGATTCGGGCGCCTTCGGGCCCCGGCTGCTGCCGACGCCCGAGCCGCAGAGCGATGAGCAGTCGACTCCCCAGGGAGACCGTCCGCCCAGTGCCGCGCAGAACGCCGCTATCAAGCGCGCACCGGAAGAGAGCGCCACCAGCGCCGAGACAGCAGATCTGCTCGAGGCGCTCCGCCGCCGCCGTGGACAGCGGGAGTCGGCACCGCTCCTGGACATCGACGAGCCGGAGCAGGAGACGCAGGACCCGATCGCCCTGTTCGATGCACTCGACGACGACGACGACACGCCCGCGGACAAGCCGTCCGATGACGCGAGCCCCGAGGCATCCAGCCGGCGGCGCCGACGTAACGCACTCCCCTCCTGGGACGAGATCGTCTTCGGAGCCCGCACGGACGAGTGATCCCGGCGCCACGGCGCTGGAGCGCCCGGATCAGCGGCCGAAAGCCCCGAAGCGGAGATAGGGAACCTGGCGCTCCTCAGGAGTGAGTGCGCCGTGCTGACCGACCATGCCGCGTGCGCGCAGATCGCCCCGGCCGTCGTAGATCGCGACGTTCCCGCGCGCGATGACCAGGAGGTCACCGATGCGGGCGGACGCGGCGTCGGTCACCACGCGCCCGAACAGGCCCGCGTCGATCGCCTCACCGCGGGTGAGCACGTCCACGAGCCCCGCGTCGTGCGCGCGCCAGATGTCCTGAAGGTCGGCGGGAGCGCGCCCCGGCTCGAGATGAAGATGCAGCATCCGCGGCTCGCCGGCCACGTGGCGCACGCCGTCCCAGCGCGGGTCCCCCTCGTCGAGAACGAGATGCCGATGTGATGGGACGTCGAGCATCCCATGGTCAGCCGTGACCAGAACGCCCACGTTCGGCGGCACGGTCGCAGCCATCGCGGCGTCTATGTCTTCGAGAGCCGAGACCCACTCCGACGACGCGATCCCGTGTCGATGCCCCGCCTTGTCCGCCTCGGGGAGATAGCAGTACACGAGCGATCCGGCGTTGGCCGACGCCAGTTCATACGCGGCCTCGACGCGCTCGGACGGCGTGCGCGCGGCGACGAATGTCGCGCCTCGTAGCGTCGCACGCGTGAACCCGCTCGAGGCATACGCGGCCACTCCCACCGCGAACGCGGCGCGTCCGTCCTCCGCGGCCCTCTCGAAGATCGTCGGGACCGGCTGCCAGGAAAAGGGATCGATGCCCGCACTCTCCCAGTCGGTCAGCTGATTGAACACGCGATCGCTCGCGGCATCGAGGACCTGGTAGCCGACCAGCCCGTGCTCGCCGGGATGGGCGCCCGTGAGCACGCTCGTGAGGCCCGACGCCGTCGTCGTGGGAAAGACCGAATACGCGATGTCCTTGCGGTTCATCTCCGCCGTGAGTCGTCGAGCGTGGCCCGCGTGGGCCCGGAGCGGAATCGCCCCGAGTCCGTCGATGACGATCAGCACCGTCGATCGCACCCCGGGCAGGCTCGCTGATTCACCGCGCAGCGCGCGGAGCAGGTCATCCGCCACCCCGACGACGCTCCGCGCCCCGGCGGGGGTGGACGGTAGCATGAAGGACATCCGGGCCAGTCTTCCACAGCCAGCGCCCGGTATCCGAGCGGCTCCGCCGCGATCCCGCCCGCCTCGCACGCTCCCAGGAATCCCATGCCCCGCACCGAGTCTCCGGAACCCGTCGAGGAACGCATCCAGGACATCGACCTGTCCAGCGAGATGCAGGGGTCGTTCCTCGAGTACGCATACTCGGTGATCTACTCCCGCGCACTGCCGGACGCGCGCGATGGTCTCAAGCCGGTGCAACGACGCATCCTGTTCCAGATGGCCGAGATGGGCCTGCGTCCCGATCGCGGCCACGTCAAGAGCGCCCGCGTCGTGGGCGAGGTGATGGGAAAGCTCCACCCGCACGGCGACTCCGCCATCTACGATGCCCTCGTCCGGCTCTCCCAGGAGTGGGCTCTGCGGGTTCCGCTCGTCGACGGACACGGCAACTTCGGCTCCCTCGACGACGGTCCCGCCGCCGCTCGCTACACCGAGGCGAGGCTCGCACCCGCTGCCCTCGCACTCACGGAGGGACTCGACGAGGACGTCGTCGACTTCATCCCGAACTACGACGGACAGTTCCAGCAGCCCGCCGTCCTGGCGGCCGCGTTCCCGAACCTCCTGGTCAACGGCGCGTCGGGCATCGCCGTCGGCATGGCGACCAACATGGCGCCGCACAACCTCATCGAGGTCGTCGCCGCCGCGATCCACCTCCTCGAGAACCCCGATGCCACCGTCGAAGACCTGATGGACTTCGTCCCCGGTCCCGACTTCCCCTCCGGAGGCATCGTCATGGGCCTCGACGGCGTGCGCGACGCCTATGCGGCAGGACGCGGTGCTTTCAAGGTCCGGGGAAAGATCTCGATCGAGTCCCTGGGGCCACGCCGCACAGGCATCGTCGTATCCGAGCTTCCGTACATGGTCGGCCCCGAGCGTCTCATCGAGAAGATCCGCGACGCCGTCCAGGCGAAGAAGCTGCAGGGCATCAGCGACGTCACCGACCTCACCGACCGCACGCATGGCCTCCGCGTCGCGATCGGCGTCAAGACCGGCTTCGATCCGAACGCCGTCCTCGAGCAGCTGTACCGGCTGACCCCGCTGGAGGACTCCTTCAGCATCAACAACGTCGCCCTCGTCGAGGGCCAGCCCCGCACGCTCGGCCTGAAGGAGCTGCTGAGCGTCTACGTCGGCCACCGGCTCGAGGTCATCACTCGCCGGAGCCGCTACCGTCTCGCGCGCCGCGAGGAGCGCCTCCACCTCGTGGAGGGTCTGCTCATCGCGATCCTCGACATCGACGAGGTCATCCAGGTCATCCGATCGTCCGACGACTCCGAACAGGCGCGCACGCGTCTGCGCGAAGTCTTCGATCTGTCCGAGCCCCAGGCCGAGTACATCCTCGAGCTGCGCCTTCGCCGCCTGACGCGCTTCTCACGCATCGAGCTCGAGACCGAGCGGGATGCGCTGCTCGCCGAGATCGCGGCGCTCCGCGAACTGCTCGGCAGCGACGTCCTGTTGCGTGCCCAGGTCGCGAAGGAGTTGGAGGCGGCCGCGGACGCCTACGGAACACCGCGCCGCACCGTGCTCATGAACGCCAAGCCCGCAGCGCCCCGACGCGCCAAGGCCGGCGAGGCAGACCTCCAGATCGCCGATGCGCCCACCGTCGTCGCTCTGTCGACCACAGGGCGAGCCGTGCGCATCGACCTCACCGAGGGCCAGGAGATCACCACCCCAGCGCGGCGCAGCAAGCACGATGCGATCCTCAGCACCGTGACCGCGACGGTCCGCGGGGACATCGGTGCCGTCACCTCCGCCGGCCGCGTCGTGCGCTTCACGCCCGTGGACCTTCCCTCCGTTCCCGCCACGTCCGTTCAGCTCGGAGCCGGCACGCCGCTGCGCGACTACCTGGGGATCACCTCCCGCACCGAGCGGATCCTCGGACTCATCCGGTTCGACTCCGACGTTCCCGTCGCGCTCGGAACCGCACAGGGGACGGTCAAGCGCATCGTTCCGTCCGCGCTTCCTGTGCGACCGGAACTGGAGATCATCGGTCTCAAGGGCAAGGACACCGTGGTCGGTGCGGTGAGTGCACCCGATGAGTCAGACGTGGTGTTCCTGACCACCGACGCCCAGCTCCTCCGATTCTCCGCCGCGAACGTCCGTCCGCAGGGCGCCCCGGCCAGTGGCATGGCGGGAGTCAAGCTCGGCGCGGGATCGAGCGTGCTCTTCTTCGGCGCCGTCGCCGAGACCGACGAGGCGGTCGTCGCGACCGTCTCCGGTGCCGAGGGAGTGATCCCCGGCACGGATGCCGGGCGCGCCAAGGTGACGAGTTTCTCCGAGTACCCCACCAAGGGGCGAGCGACTGGCGGCGTGCGTGCACACTCGTTCCTGAAGGGCGAGGACCGTCTGATCGCCGCCTGGGCGGGCGTGGGCCCTGCCTACGCGTCGGGACCCGACGGCTCGGTGCGAGCGCTTCCCGCTCCCGGCGCCAGGAGGGATGCCTCTGGTCAGCCGATCGACGGCGTCATCGGCTCGATCGGACACCCGCTGCGCTGACGGTGGTTTCGCTGCTGGTCGTCCTGCAGCGACCCGCGCACCGCACGTCAGGCGTCGATGGCCTCGCGCGAGAGTCGGTCGGCGGCGTCGATGATGAACTCGCGACGTGGAGCGACCTCGTTGCCCATCAGCAGCTCGAACATCCGCCCCGCAGCCTCGGCGTCTTCCATCCGCACTCTGCGGAGTAGGCGGCCCGACCTGTCCATGGTCGTGTTCGCGAGCTGCTCGGCGTCCATCTCGCCCAGACCCTTGTAGCGCTGGATCGGCTCATGCCACCGGCGATTCGCCTTGCGCAGCTTGGTGAGGAGCGCGTGCAGTTCGGCTTCGCTGTAGGTGTAGATCGTCTCGTTCGGCTTCGAGCCCGGGTTGATGACGATCACGCGATGCAACGGCGGGACCGCGGCGAACACGCGCCCGCCTTCGATCAGCGGACGCATATAGCGGAAGAACAGCGTGAGGAGCAGTGTGCGGATGTGAGCGCCGTCGACATCCGCGTCGCTCATCAGGATCACCTTGCCGTAGCGTGCGGCGTCGATGTCGAACGAGCGCCCGGACCCTGCACCGATCACCTGGATGATCGAGGCGCACTCCGTGTTCGAGAGCATGTCGCCGATCGATGCCTTCTGCACGTTGAGGATCTTGCCGCGGATCGGAAGGAGCGCCTGGAACTCGCTGTTCCGGGCGTTCTTCGCGGTTCCCAGTGCCGAATCACCCTCGACGATGAAGAGCTCCGATCGAGCGACCTCGTTGGTCCTGCAATCGACGAGCTTGGCGGGCAGCGACGAGGACTCCAGCGCGTTCTTGCGTCGCTGCGTCTCCTTGTGCGCCCTGGCGGAGACTCGTGCTTTCATCTCGGCGACGATCTTGTCCAGCAACTGGCTCGCCTGGTTCTTGTCGTCTCGCTTTGTGGACGAGAAACGCTCCCCGAGTGCGGTGCGCACGACCTTGGCCACGATCTGGCGGACTGCGGGCGTTCCCAGGATCTCCTTCGTCTGACCCTCGAACTGCGGCTCGGGGAGGCTGACGGTCAACACGGCGGTGAGGCCGGCGAGCACGTCGTCCTTCTCGAGCTTGTCGTTTCCGACCTTGAGGCGGCGTGCGTTCTGCTCCACCTGAGCGCGGAGCACCTTGAGCAGCTCCTGCTCCATACCCTGCTGATGCGTGCCGCCCTTGGGTGTCGCGATGATGTTCACGAACGATCGCACGGTCGTCTCGTAGCCGGTGCCCCACCGCAACGCGATGTCCACGGCGCACACGCGCTCGACCTCGGTCGACACCATCGCGCCGTTGGCCTGCAGCACGGGAACCGTCTCGGTGAACGTCCCCTCTCCCTGGACCCGCCAGGTGTCGGTGACCGGAGCGTCGGCGGAGAGGTACTCGGCGAACTCGGAGATGCCGCCGTCGTATCGGTACGACGTCTCGATCGTCTCATCGCCGCGCTCATCGCGGATCATGATCTCCAGGCCCGGCACGAGGAACGCGGTCTGTCGCGCGCGATTCTCGAGGTCTGCGAGCTGGAACGCCGCATCCTTCGTGAAGATCTGGCGGTCGGCCCAGTAGCGCACGCGCGTGCCCGTGACGCCGCGCGGGGCCTTGCCTGCGATGCGCAGTTCGCTGCGGTCTTCGAAGGGGGTGAACGGCGCGTCGGGGCGCTTCTCCCCTGTGTCGGCGAAGTTCCCCGGCTCTCCCCGGTGGAACGACATCGCGTAGGTCTTGCCGCCGCGATCCACCTCGACATCCAGCCGCTCGGAGAGCGCGTTCACGACGGACGCACCGACACCGTGGAGGCCACCGGACGCAGCGTACGATCCGCCGCCGAACTTGCCACCGGCGTGGAGTTTGGTGAAGACGACCTCGACACCCGACAACCCCGTACGGGGCTCCACATCGACCGGAATCCCTCGCCCGCGGTCACGAACCTCGACGCTGCCGTCCGCGAACAGGACGATGTCGATGCGTGATCCGTTGCCCGCGACGGCCTCGTCGACGGCGTTGTCGATGACCTCCCACAGGCAGTGCATGAGGCCCGGCGAACCGTTCGAGCCGATGTACATTCCCGGGCGTTTCCGAACCGCCTCCAGTCCTTCGAGGACCTGGAGATGATGGGCGGAATACTCGGCTGTCACAATCTACGAGTCTATTCGCGCCTCGTTCACCCCGGCGGCAGACACTCCCCAATCGTGTCGCATGCTTCGCAGGGCGCTACGCGCAGAGCGAAACACGCCGCAACCCGGGCATGACTACCCCGTGCGCGTGGTTGTATTGAGCACGCTCCCCTGAGAGAACCCGACACCTGAGGAGGCACCGAGCATGAACGCAACGACCGAACGTGAGACCTCCGCCGTCGAGTATCGCCTGACGGCAATCGACCGCTGCGACTCGTGCGGTGCACAGGCCTACATCGCCGCGGAAGTCAACGGATCCGAACTCCTGTTCTGCGCCCACCACGGACGCAAGTACGAGGAGAAGCTGCGTAGCGTCGCCACCAGCTGGCACGACGAAACCGCTCGTCTGGTCGAGACGGTCTAAACGACGCTCCTGCGCACACGCGGCGCGAGTCGGGTGAGGATCTCCTCCCCGACCGTGCCGATGCGCTCAGCCAGGCTCGTGGCATCCGTCTCGCCCCACGACCCCGGTCCGAAGATCCGAACCTCGTCACCGATCGCAGCGCCTTCCCAGGACGCGACGTCGGATGTCGTCTCGATGATCCTCTCCAGGCGACGCACACCGCCCGGCGTTCCGACGTCGACACCGACGAGTGTCGAGGGAATGCCGTCGAAACTCCCGGCGTCGATGACCACCCGCTCATCCTCCAGTGCGATCACCGACGCACTGAGCGTTGCTATCGGAAGAACCCCGTCCAGGTCGGGACCGCCAGCCGAGCGGATTCCGTAGCAGAAGGCACCGATCCGTGAGACCGTTCCGCGCAGCTCCGGTCGCCACCAGGAGGCTGCCGACGCGGTCAGGTGGGTGATCTCGGGAGCATCACCGGTACGTGCGACCGCATCGCAGGCCGCCGTGAAGACGGCGTGCGATTCGTCGTCGGCCTCGTCGCTCGCCTCGGAGAGGTGGCTCCACACTCCCACGAGGTGGAGCGTGCCCGCGTCCTCCGCCGCGCGTGTGCGGGCCACGACGCGGTCCCAGTCCTCGGGGCGAATGCCGTTGCGATGCAGGCCCGTGTCGATCTTCAGGTGCACGCGCGCGCGCCGTCCGAGCGCGCCGGCCTGAGCGATCACGCGCTCGAGGTACGCCTCGCTGCCCACTCCCAGGTCGAGATCGTGGAGAAGAGCGTCCGCGACCTCGTCGTCGTCGGAGGTCGCCCAGGCGAAGATCCGCGGCGCGCCCTCGAGCCGCCGGCGAAGGTCGACACCCGTCGCGACGTCGTAGCTGCCGAACCAGTGCACTCCGGACCGCAGAGCGTCCTCGGCGGCCCACCCTGCGCCGTGGCCATACGCGTCGTCCTTCATGACGATCATCAGGCGGGAAGGCTCGAGGCGGCGCATCACCGCCTCGAGGTTGACGCGGAACTGTTCGCGCGAGATCGTGAGCACCGGTCGAGTCATGTCTCCCATTCCCTTCGCGCGTGCTGCGCGACCACCGCGAGCAGTTCGCCGGGGGTCATGCCCGTGAGGCTCGCCCATGTGCCCAGCAGTCCGGCTGCAGGACCGCGGCCACCGAAGAAAGTCACTTCGGCTCCCTCGGTCACGTCGAGGTCGGCGATGTCGACGACGCAGACATCCATGGCGACGCGCCCGACGATCGGACACAGCACTCCCCCGATCTCGACCGAGGCGGAGTTGCCGAGCGCCCGCACGACCCCCTGGGCGTACCCACCCGTCACCAGCGCGATGCGGGTGTCGGTGTCGGCACGGTGCGTGTGGTCGTAGGAGACGGCCTCACCGGCATACAGAGGCTTGGTCGAGAGCACACGGCCCACCAGGCGCAGCACCGGCGTCGTCTCCACGCGTCCGTCCGAATCGGGGAGTCCGTAGAGCAGACGCGGGTCTATGTCGGCATCCTCGACCACCGTCGCGGAGATGCCCTCCAGACGCAGCGCGTCGACCTCGTCGAGGCGATCGACTCGGACGGTGCGTGCACCGGCTGCGACGACCGCGTGCGCGACGCCGAGAACGCCGTGACCCCAGGCGTCCCGCCGCAGATCCGCGATCTCTCCGCCAGCCGCGACCGCCGCTGCCGCTGATGCCGTCAGGGCCGAGCGCGACCTCATCGCGCGAGGGCGTGTACTGCTCACCTGGCTCATGACTCGGCGCTCGCTTTCGGCCACGACCGGTCAGAGACCGATGGTGCGGAAGTCCTTCGCATCGATCAGACTCTCGATGGCCGCGCGGGCGCCGTCCGCGTACTCGTTCAGAGCACGCTGATCCGCTCCCGGGGCCCAGGCGATTCCTCGGCGCGCCGTGGCGCTGCTCAGGATATCGTCGCTCCATGCGGGATTCAGCGGCAGCACCGGCCCCTGGACGTTCGTGACATACGCCGCTCCGCGACGCACGATCTCTCCGCGAACCCCCGTGGTCTCGAAGCTGCCGCGCCCTGCGGTCACCGTGCCCACGGACACCGCGCTCGACTGGAGGATCCACTCCGAGGCGTGATCCTCGAAGCCGATGACCCGTCCGAACGGTGTCTCGACGACGATGTATCCGACCTTGCGATCTCTCGTACGTGTGACGCGGAAGGGGAACAGGCCCAGTCCGTCGACGTCCGCACCCTCGAGCGGGGAGACGCCCTCGCTGAGGAGCTCAGCGGACCCGCCGACCGCGAGCAGCGAGCCGCCATCGTCGATGAAGGTAAGCAGCTCATCCGTACGGGCGCGGAGATCGTCGATCACACCGCGCATAGCCGAGAGCGGGCCATTGCCCAGGATGAGGATGTCGATGTCCGCCGGGAGCGCATCGCCGATTCCGACCGCGACGACCTCGACGCCGACGCCGGCGCGCTCCAGACGCACCTGCAGCGCACGGACGTTTCCGCGGTCGCCCGTGATGCCGAGCTCCGTGGGGTACAGCTGGACGATACGCAGCGAGTTCGTCATCGGCGCGCGACCTCCTGGTCTCCGTGACCGAGCAGACGGCGCCCGATCATCATGAGCTCGTAGTTGACGAACCAGGTCTGACGCCCCGATTCCTGCGGCTCCAGCGCGCGCATCAGTGCGACGGCCTTCTCCATGTCGGGTTCCACCACACCGATGCTGACGCCGGCGTGCTCGAGACTGAGTGCGAGTTGGAACGCCTTCTCGCCGGTCACGACGTCCACGCGCGGGAGCGCCGCGAAGTCGACGTCGTAGAGCCACGACACATCGGGCGTTCCTTCGTCGATAGCGATCAGCGCGCGCGTCGGAGCGGCCTCGAGCGCGTCCAGGTTCATCTGGAGGCTCGGAGCGTTCTTGAACATGACGAACTCGACCTGCTCGCCGGTCGGACTCTTGCGGAGCGGGATGACCTCGCCGCGGCCGTAGGCGGGGGCCATCTGCGCGAAGCCCTCGGCCGACCGTGCGGATGAGAACCGATCCCCGAGTACGCGTGCCGCGACCGCGAGAGCAGCCGCCGCGTCTGCGGCATAGTGCAGCCCGCGGGCGGGAAGCGTGACGGGGACGTCGACATCGCCGACATGGACACTGATCTGCCGTCCGTCCATCGCACGCACTTCGGCATACGCATCATGAGCCACCGCTCCCGCCACACCGCTGCGGGTATCGGTCGCGTTCGCGAGACCGTGTGCGGAGGCGGCGATCAGCTCCTCGGAGACGCCGAAGAACGACACCCCGGCACGCATGGCACCGGTATCGACCTTGCTGAGATACGGATCGTCACGGTTCACCACGACGTGGCCGGTGGCCCGCGTCGAGGCGTCGAGCATCATGTCCGCGACGCGCTCGGTCTCGTAGAAGCGATAGAGCTGGTCGACCTGCACGTTCAGCGACAGGATGACCGCGGGAGAGAGCTGGTCCGCGAGATCTGCCGCGTACCCCTCGTCGACTTCGAGAACGGCGACATCCGCCCGCACGCGTCCGGTCAGCGTCGCATCCGCGAGAAGTGCACTCGTGACGCCCTGCGGCAGGTTGGCACCCGTCGGATTCGTGAAGACCTTCAGGCCGTGCGCACGCAGGACCTCGCTGATCATGTGCGTCGTCGTCGTCTTACCGTTCGAGCCGAGGATGAACACCACCCCGTGCGGGAACTGGCTCGCGAGCGTCGGCAGCAGGGACGGCGAGAGACGATTGGTGAGATAGCCGGGGAACGCCGAACCACCGCCGCGCAGGCGCGTCGCGAAACGCGCGAGTTTGCCTGCGAGGACGGGGAAGACGTAGCGGATGCCTGCGGAGCGTGCCCGCGGCGACCCCGACATCATTCGAGGTAGTCCCGCAGGGACTGCGACCGGCTCGGGTGCCGCAGCTTGGCCATGGTCTTCGACTCGATCTGACGGATGCGCTCGCGCGTCACCCCGAACGTGTCACCGATCTGGTCGAGCGTCTTGGGCTGTCCGTCGCCCAGACCGAAGCGCATGCGGATGACGCCCGCCTCGCGCTCCGAGAGCGAGTCGAGCAACTGCTCGAGCTGACGCTGCAGCATCGTGAAGCCCACGGCATCCGCGGGAACCACTGCTTCGGTGTCCTCGATGAGGTCACCGAACTCGCTGTCGCCGTCTTCGCCGAGCGGGGTGTGGAGCGAGATCGGCTCGCGACCGTACTTCTGGACCTCGACGACCTTCTCGGGCGTCATGTCCAGCTCGCGGCTGAGCTCCTCGGGCGTGGGTTCGCGACCCAGATCCTGGAGCATCTGGCGCTGCACGCGGGCGAGCTTGTTGATGACCTCGACCATGTGCACCGGGATACGGATCGTGCGAGCCTGGTCGGCCATGGCACGGGTGATGGCCTGCCGGATCCACCAGGTCGCGTACGTGGAGAACTTGAAGCCCTTCGTGTAGTCGAACTTCTCGACGGCACGGATCAGACCCAGGTTCCCCTCCTGGATGAGGTCGAGGAACTGCATTCCGCGGCCGGTGTAGCGCTTGGCGAGCGAGACGACGAGACGGAGGTTGGCACCGAGCAGGTGGCTCTTGGCACGCTGACCGTCGCGGGCGACCCACTGCAGATCCAGACCCAGCTGGCCGGTCTTCTCTGCAGGAGACATCGCCGACAGTTTCTCCTCGGCGAAGAGCCCGGCCTCGATGCGCATCGCGAGCTCGACCTCTTCGGCCGCGTTCAGGAGCGCGACCTTTCCGATCTGCTTGAGGTAATCCTTGACCGGGTCGGCGGTGGCGCCCGTGATCTGCGTGGAGTAGACGGGGACGTCGTCCTCGTCGCTCGACGAGAGGACGATCGCGCCGGTCGGCAGCGGCTCGGTGAAGACGGGCTTCTTGTCCTCGTCCTCGGCGTCGGTCGCCTCTTCTTCGACACTCGGGTCCTGGTCCGTGGCGTCCGTCTCGACCGCGGCAGCGCTCTTGCGCTTCACGGGAGCCTTCTTCGCCGGCGCCTTCTTGGCGGGGGCAGCCTTCGCCGCAGGCGCGGCCTTCTTCGCCGCAGGCTTCTTCGCCGCGGGCTTGGTCGCGACGGTCGTCGCGTCGGTCTCGGCCTCGTCCGCCGCTGCGGTCTCGGGCGTGGTCTTCGTCCGGGTGTTCTTGGTCGTGGCAGGAGTCACGTTTCGCCTTTCACGGAGCAGCACGGCCGCTCCGGGACATTTCGGACACTAGTAAGACCCTTGTCAAGTTCTCACCCCATGCGGGGCGACCTGTTGACAACGGGTCGGACGTCCATTATCGCACACCTCTGGAGGCGTCGCGCGCTCTCCGACACAGCACGACATCAACGGCTGCGTCGTTCCGATTCGAGGACGCCTTGATTCAGGGACGACTGCGCTTCTCATCGTCGCCCGGCGGGCGAGAGGCGAGATAGCGCTCGAGCTCGGCGGCCAGCTCATCGGCGCTGGGAAGGTCGCGCTCGCTGAAGCCGCCCTCATCGAACCTGTCGGCGTCATCCGGATTGCGTCCGGCCATGTATGCGTCGTAGCGGTGCTCGAGAGTCTGGAGCATGCCGCTGAGTTCGTCATTGCCCAGCACCTGCTCGTCCACCCGGGAAAGATAGTCGTCCCGACTCTCCTGCACCTCGTCCATGAGGAGAACGAGCCCTGTCGCGGCCATCAACCGGTCGGCCGCGGTCAACACGGCATCGGGGTTCTCGGTCTCGGCGAGGTAGTGCGGCACCAGCAGGACGAAGCCGACGACCCGGTCGCCACGCTCGGCGAATCGGAACTCGAGAAGGTGCCCTGCAGTCGAGGGCACCTGCGTGCGAGGGCGCCACACCGAGTGCGCGGCGATGAGATCCTTGCGATTGCCGCTGACTGTGCTTCCGATCGGACGGGTGTGCGGCACCGGCATGGCGATCGCGTGCGCCCAGCTCATGCCCGATATGCCGAACTCCTCGGCGAGGTCGAGCACGGCGGTGCTGAACGCGTTCCACGCGAAGTCGGGCTCGTAGCCCGCGAGAAGAAGGAAGGGCTGACCGAGGGCGTCGTGCGCGAGCGAGAGCTCGAGGCGAGCGGGACGGAACTCCGTGAGGTGGTCCTGCTCGAAGACGACGACGGGCCGGCGCGCCCGGTAATCCAGAAGCACGTCGTTGTCGAAGATCGCGATGGGTTCCGGCGCGGTGGTCGAGCGCAGGTGCTCCATAAGACCGGACACCGCGCTGCCCGCATCGGTGAACCCGGTCAGCAGGATCACCAGCGGCAGGCCCTGCGGCACCGTGGGCGCGTTCGCGACCCGGTCGAAGACGTCAGCGGAGAAGGGCATATGTCCATGCTACGAGCAGGCGGGGACGCCCGGGGCGGCGAAGGCAAGCTCAGAGCGAACACGCGGCGGCACCCCGCGTCGGTGGCGTCCATAGGATAGAGGTATGACGCTTCCCGTGCTCTCGCACACCACCGACTCGTTCCCCGGAAGCGCTGCTGATATCGCAGTGCTCGTCGTTCCCGACATCTCCGCGTCTCCCGACGCGGTCGCCGCCTACCCAGGGCTCGCCGACGCCCTCCGGGGAATCGGCTTCACCGGTGCCGCGTGCGCGGTCGCCCGCGTGCACCTCCCCGAGGTCACACCCGGCCCGTTCGCGGTCGTGGGGACGGGGAAGGCGTCGACCGAGTCTTCGGTGCGCGACGCCGCGGGCGCGGCGGTGCGCACGCTGACCGGTTTCGAGACTCTCTCGCTCGGTCTGGCGGCAGGACTCGAGGAGTTCGCAGGCGCTGCCGCCGAAGGCGCCGTCCTGGGCGGCTATCGTTTCGCCGGCTATCGCCGCGAGAGCGGCCCCGCCCGAGCATCGTCCGTGGTCGTCCACGCCGCCGACCTCGACGCCGCCGACGTGCAACGCGCGACCGCCGTCGGTGAAGCGCTCGCACTCGTCAAGGATCTCGTCTCGGTACCCGCGGAGTGGCAGAGTCCCGCCGATCTGGCGCAGAGCGCCCTGGAGAGCGTGTCCGATCTCGGAGTCGCTGTGACGATCCTCGACGAGCACGAGCTCGCCGAACAGGGATTCGGCGGCGTCCTCGGCGTCGGCAAGGGGTCCGATCGTCCGCCACGGGTCGTCCACCTCGACTACGCACCCGAGGGTGCCCAGCGGCACATCGCACTCGTCGGCAAGGGCATCACGTTCGATACGGGCGGCCTGTCCCTCAAGCCCCCGGCCGGCATGGTCGGCATGAAGTACGACATGGCGGGTGCGGCAACCGTCCTCGCCGCCCTCCGCGCGATCGCCACCCTCGGTCTCCCGGTCCGCATCACCGGGTGGCTCTGCATCGCGGACAACATGCCGTCGGGCAGGGCGACACGTCCCGGTGATGTGCTGCGGATGCTCGACGGAACGACCGTTGAGGTCCTCAACACCGACGCCGAGGGTCGTCTGGTCCTCGGTGACGGGTTGGCCGCGGCGAGCCGCGAGAAGCCGGACGTGATCGTCGATGTCGCCACGCTCACGGGCGCGATCCTCGTCGCACTCGGCACACGCCACACGGGCGTCATGGGTGATGAGGATGCCGTCACGCGCTTCCTGGATGCCGCCTCCACCGCCGGCGAACTCGCGTGGCGTCTGCCGCTGCCGCCGCACATGGAGGACGAGCTCGACTCCCCGATCGCCGACCTCGTGAACGCCAAGGTCGGCGATCCGGCCGCAGGTTCTCTGTTCGCCGGGCTCTTCCTCCAGCGCTTCGTCGGTCGAAGCGGCGAGGGCGAGGACAGCCCGCGCATCCCCTGGATCCACCTGGACATCGCCGGCTCGGGGACGCTCAAGGGCGCGCCCTACGGATTCACCGACAAGGGCCCGACCGGAACCATGGTGCGCTCGCTCCTCGCGTTCGCCGAAGCCACAGCACAGGAGGCATGATGACGACCCACACCTTCGACATCGTCGTTCTCGGTGGTGGCAGCGGCGGGTACGCCGCAGCCCTGCGCGCCGCCGAACTCGGCAAGAGCGTCGTCGTGATCGAGAAGGACAAGGTCGGTGGCACTTGCCTTCACCGTGGCTGCATCCCCACGAAGGCGCTGCTCCATGCGGGCGAAGTCGCCGACCACATCCGCGACGCCGCGCACGTGGGTATCAGCGCGACGCTGGATGAGATCGATCCGACGCGTGTCCGCGCCTACCGCGAGGGCATCGTGGCGAAGAAGTTCAAGGGCCTCGAGGGCCTCATCAAGGCCCGCGGCATCACCGTGGTCGCAGGTACCGGACGACTCACGTCGGAACGCCGCGTCGCCGTCGGGGACGATGAGTACGTCGGAGAGGACATCATCCTCGCGACAGGCTCCTACAGTCGCACGCTACCGGGCCTCGACATCGGCGGGCGGATCCTCACCAGCGAGCATGCTCTGGAACTCGACGAGATCCCCGGCCACGTGCTGATCCTCGGCGGTGGCGTGATCGGTGTGGAGTTCGCCAGCGTGTGGCGATCCTTCGGATCCGAGGTCACGATCATCGAGGCGCTGCCGCACCTGGTTCCGAACGAGGACGTCTCGCTCAGCAAGGGACTCGAGCGCGCCTACCGTCGCCGCGGCATCACATCCTCGCTGGGTACGCGCTTCCAGAGCGCGACGCAGGACGATTCCAGCGTCACCGTGACGCTCGAGGACGGCACGACGTTTACCGGTGACTACCTGCTGGTCGCCGTCGGGCGCGGACCGGTGACCGCCGATCTCGGCTACGAGGAGGCGGGCGTGACCCTCGAACGCGGCTTCGTCCAGGTCGACGAGAACCTGCGGACAACGGCGCCGAACGTCTGGGCCGTCGGTGACATCGTCCCCGGTCTCCAACTCGCGCATCGGGGGTTTCTCCAGGGGATCACCGTCGCGGAGCGGATCGCCGGCCTCACGCCGGTCGCGGTCCCCGAAGTGCAGATCCCGAAGGTCACGTACAGCTCCCCCGAGGTCGCCTCCGTCGGCCTCACCGAGGCTGCCGCTGCCGAAGAACACGGCACGGATGCCATCAGTGCCTACGAGTACAACCTCGCGGGCAACGGCAAGAGCGAGATCATCGGTACCGGTGGGCTCGTCAAGGTCGTGCGACTCAAAAACGGCCCCGTGCTGGGCGTGCACCTCCTCGGCGATCGCGTCGGCGAGCTGATCACGGAAGGCCAGCTCGCCGTGGCGTGGGAAGCTCACCCAGAGGACATCGCGCCTCTGATCCACGCCCACCCGACCCAGAGCGAAGCCCTCGGTGAGGCCTTCCTCGCACTCTCCGGCAAACCACTCCACGCTCTCTGAGCACCAACCGCCGCTGAGATCACTAAGCTAAAAGCGTCACAAATCTGAAGGAGACTCTGTCATGAGCACATCCGTGGTCCTCCCCGCTCTCGGCGAGAGCGTCACCGAGGGTACGGTCACCCGCTGGCTCAAGCAGGTGGGAGACACCGTCCAGGCGGATGAGGGCCTGCTCGAGATCTCGACCGACAAGGTCGATACCGAGATTCCCTCCCCCATCAGCGGCGTCATCGAGGAGATCCTCGTCGCCGAGGACGAGACCGTCGAGGTCGGAGCACTGCTCGCACGCATCGGCGACGGCAGCGGTGCCGGTGCGTCCGATGACGCGCCCGCGGCCGAAGAGGCCGCACCTGCGGAGGCACCCGCCGAGCAGAGCGAGCCGGCTGCCGAAGAGCCCGCACCCGCGCAGCAGGCACCCGCGGCCGACGCTGCACCCGCCGAGAGTTCCGGTGACAGCAAGGACATCCTGCTGCCGGAGCTGGGCGAAAGCGTGACCGAAGGCACCGTCACGCGCTGGCTCAAGCAGGTCGGCGATGAGGTCGCCGTGGATGAGGCTCTTCTCGAGATCTCCACCGACAAGGTCGACACCGAGATCCCGTCCCCGATCGCGGGCGTTCTGCAGGAGATCGTCGCTGCCGAGGACGAGACGGTCGAGGTCGGAGCCGTTCTGGCTCGTGTCGGCTCCGGGGCTGCTCCGGCGAACGACGCTCCCGCGTCCGACGACAAGCCTGCCGACGAGAAGCCTGCTGAGCAGAAGCCCGCCGAGGAGAAGCCTGCCGAGAGGCCCGCCGCCGAGGAGCCGGTGCAGAAGTCCGCGGAGGAGACTCCCAGCGCTGCGACCGACCCGGCGCCCGCAGCGTCGGCTCCGAAGGAAGAACCGGCACGACCGGCAGCAGAGAACGACAACCTCTACGTCACTCCCCTCGTGCGTCGCCTCGCCTCGCAGCAGGGTGTGGATCTGGCCTCCGTCACCGGTACCGGTGTCGGTGGGCGCATCCGCAAGGAGGATGTGCTGAAGGCTGCGGAGGCCGGTGCGAAGGCACCCGCCGCCAGCGAGCCGGCAGCAGCTCCGGCCCCCGCGCTCGAGGTCTCGCCGCTGCGTGGCACCACGCAGCCGATGTCTCGCCTGCGCAAGGTGCTCGCCGAGCGCGCGGTCGCCTCGATGCAGCAGACGGCGCAGCTGACGACCGTCGTCGAGGTCGATGTCACGAAGCTCGCCGAGTACCGCGACAAGACGAAGGCGGCGTTCCTGGAGAAGACGGGCGACAAGTTGTCGTTCCTGCCCTTCTTCGCTCTGGCCGCGGCCGAGGCGCTGCAGGCCTTCCCGATCGTCAACTCGACGGTCGACGGTGACAAGATCGTCTACCCGGCGAGCGAGAACCTGTCGATCGCTGTGGACACCGAGCGTGGGCTGCTGACGCCCGTGCTGCGCGACGCCGCGTCGAAGAGCATCGCGGGAATCGCGCACGAGATCGCCGATCTCGCGGCACGCACGCGTGACAACAAGCTCAAGCCCGACGAGCTCGCCGGCGGGACGTTCACGCTGACGAACACCGGCTCGCGCGGTGCGCTGTTCGACACGCCCGTCGTTTTCCTGCCTCAGTCGGCGATTCTCGGTACCGGAATCGTCGTCAAGCGCCCCGGTCTGGTCAAGGTCGACGGAGCTGAGGCGATCGCCATCCGCTCGTACGTCTACCTCGCGCTTTCGTACGATCACCGGATCATCGACGGTGCGGATGCGGCCCGGTTCCTGGGTGCCGTCAAGGCTCGCCTCGAGGCGGCCGACTTCGCCGCCCAGCTCGGCGCGTAACGCCCTCGCAGTCACTCTGGCTGGTCCGCGGCATCGTAGATGTCGCGGACCAGCCAGTTCTGTTCCTGCCGGACGAGCACCACGATGCGCCGCGCTCCGTCGTCGCTCTGCACGCTGACGACAGCGAGATCGCCGTAGTCATCGAGCAGTTCCGCCGACACCGAAAGCGCCTCGTCAGTCAGTCCCCTGCCGTCGAGGACACGCGCCGAGCCTGCCGCGACCGCCGACTCGCAGACATCGTCCCCGGCGCGCATGCACGCGGAGATCTCTACGAGGAGCCGTGGGGTGAGTGACACCGGGCCCTCCGCGTCGTCCTCAGTGCCCTCCACCGAGGGTGTCGCGCTCGGCGATGCCGTCTCCGGGTCCGCCGTCGGGACCGGAGTAGCCGGCGCGGATCGAGTGTTCGCAGCCACCGCGTCCGCCTCCGACGGCCCGTCCTGTGGCCAGAGAACACCCACGCACAGGACGATCGCCGCCGCCGCCCCGGCGACGATGAGGGAGCGCCGACGCGATCGTGGCACGACCCGTCGCGCACTCCTGTCGGAAGCGCCTGATGTCTGCGGCGCGGCCGCCCTGTCGCTGCGCCGCATTCGCCACGAACGAGCCGCGTCTCGACCGTGGTGGACGATCGCCCACGCCGTATCCCGGACCGCGCGAAGGCGACTCGTGCGCTCCGAGACGCGCTGTCCTCGCGTGTGCACCGCCTCGCGACGCGGCACCATCACGTCACTCCAATCCGGCTGCGACCTCCGGTTTCTCGTCGCTTCGTGCACGGGGGCTGTGCGCAGCGGGCGCGGCGCCGCGATCTCGAAGAGTTCGCGTTCCCACCGCTCCTCTTCTCCCGCGCCGACACGGGGTTGCCGCAGACCGGCTTCGATCTCGCCCAACACCCGGCGCAGTGCCCGGTCCGTCACGTCGGCGATGAGCGCCTCGATCAGCGTCGCCGCGCTGTCTCGCACCGACGAGCCACCGGCGAACACGAACAGGGGCCTCCCGTCGTCAGCCAGCCACCATTCTCCGGCGGAGGGTCGCGTGCCGATCTCACGAACACCGCGCAGCAGGCTCGCTCCCAGCGTGGCGACCTCTCCGGAGGTCAGCGCATCCCCCGACGAGCGCCGCCGTCCCAGGAACACCGAGACCCGCTCCGTGCACCACGGGAGCAGCACATCGTGACCGTCGTGCCGACGCGCGACGTCGAGAGGCCCCGCCACGTGCTCAGCACCGGCGAACGCCCAGGAAGCCCACCCGGCGTACTCGTCGGCGTCGGCTGCAACGGCCACGTCCGACCCCCTCGTGACGAGTGCGCCGGCGAAGGGTCCTTCATGCTCCCCCAGGACACGGACGAGACGATGCGCCCCGGGAACCAGTGCCCGGGGCGAATCCTGCGGAAACGAGTCGGTCATGCGGTCAATCCCACTCCAGGAATGTTCGAGCGGCCGATGACCCCACGGGGAGTGTGCGCAGAACGCCCACACTCGCGGTCGGTGCAGATCAAGTGCGCCCGGCGCGAACGTCGGCACCGGGCGAGCGGCGGACTCGGTAGTCTGTACCCATGGCAAAGCGTGCTCCCGAAGCTGAGAAGCGTCCCGGCTTCTTCTCTCAGATCAAGTCCCTCTTCCGCTTCACACGCGAGGCATACCCGTGGTTGCCGTGGCTGCAGATCGCCATCCTGATCCTGGGTGTGCTCCTCGGTCTCATCGTCGGTTATCTCATCCCGCCGTTCCAGATCTGGTCTGTCATCCTGTGGGGCATCACCGGCCTCATGGCGGGTGTGCTCGGCGCGCTCTTCACGATGACGCGCCTGTCCACCAAGGCGATGTACATCAAGATCGACGGGACACCGGGTGCCGCCGGTCACGTCCTCAGCACGAGCCTCGGGCGGCGCTGGCAGTCCTCCGACATGCCCGTGGGGATCAACCCCAAGACCCAGGAGGCTGTCTACCGAGCGATCGGCCGTGGCGGGATCGTCGTCGTCGGTGAGGGAGCACGCGGTCGACTCACACGGCTCGTGAACGAAGAGCGCACGAAGGCGCAGCGCGTCGCTCACGGCGTGCCGATCAACGTGTACTACGTCGGCCACGGTGCCGACGAGGTGCAGATCGCCGATCTCGCCAAGACCATCAAGAAGCTTCCCAAGGCCATCGACAAGGCGACCATGGCGGCGGTCATCCGGCGCATCGACTCCGTGTCGCAGTCCCTGTCGTCGCTGCCCATCCCGAAGGGCGTCGACCCCACGAAGGTCCGCGCTCAGCGACCGCGCTGATCGGGAGCCGCCGTCCCGCGGCGCCTCGGAATACGGTCAGGACAGCGGCTGCTTCGGCAGACGCCTGACCTTCGCGCGGCGCCGTCGACGCTCCGGGATCATCGAGCGCATCTCGTCGAGCTTGCCGAAGCACAGAAGCCGGTCCTCGGCCTCGAGCACGACGTGCTCGCGGGGGTTGGGGATCACGCTGGTGCCGCGGTGCAGCGTCAGCACGGTGATGTCCCTCTCCCACAGCCCCGACTCCCCCAGGGTCTTGCCCACGAGATCCGCGGCTCCGTGCACGAGGAGTTCGGCGACGCCGTACCCGGTGGAGACCGTCAGGCGCTGGCGTACATCGATCTCCGGGAACGCGACCTGGTTGCCGATGTAGTCGATGATGGCGCCGGCGACGTCGAGCTTGGTCGCCGTTTCGATGCCCTGCAGACCCGGCGAGGAGTTGACCTCCATCACGAGTGGTCCGTCCTCCCCTTCGAGCATGTCGACACCGGCGACGCGCAGACCCATGATCTGCGCGGAACGCACCGCGGTCTGCTCGTACAGCGGGTCCAGCTGGATCGCCTCGACGGTCCCGCCCCGGTGGACGTTGGAGCGGAACTCGTCTCCCGCGGCCACCCGACGCATCGCGGCGACCACGCGGTCACCGACGACCAGTGCTCGGATATCCCTACCCCGGCTCTCGGCGATGAACTTCTGGATCAGCACGTTCTGCTTCGTCGAGTGCAGCGTCTCGATGATCGCCTCAGCGACCTTGACCTGTGGCGCCAGGATCACACCGATCCCCTGCGTGCCCTCGAGCAGTTTGATGACGACCGGCGCCCCTCCGACCCGCTCGATGGCCGGCCGGACATCCGCACGGTTGCGCACGAACGCGGTCGCCGGCATCGCGATGTTGTGGCGTGACAGGATCTGATTGGCCCGCAGCTTATCCCGCGCGTTCGAGATGCCGTTCGCGGTGTTGGGAGTGTAGACGTCCATCTGCTCGAACTGGCGCACCACCGCAGTTCCGAAGTACGTGATCGAATTGCCGATGCGGGGCAGGATCGCGTCGTAGTCGCTCAGCTGACGCCCGCGATACTGCAGATCCGGTTCCTCGGCTGTCAGGTCGATGGCGAAGCGCAGTGTGTTCAGAACTTTGACGGTGTGACCGCGCTGCACAGCCGCGGCGCGCAACCGTTGGGTCGAGTACGCCTGAGGCGCTCGGGAGAGGACGGCGAGCTTCACGGGGATTTCCTGCCAGGATGTATCGGGTGAGTAGGTCTCCCCATTCAAACACTCTTGTCGGGTGGCGAGAATGGGTGAGCCTTCCGGAGGCCGAGATCGCATGGATCAAGGCCAAGATCGACACGGGAGCACGCACGTCGTCGCTCCACGCATTCGATGTCGCGGAGTTCGAGCGCGACGGCGTGTCGTGGGTACGCTTCCGCATCAAGCCCTGGCAGGACAGCCAGGAGGACGCTGTCACCGTCGAGCGCCCGGTCCACGATCGTCGCGCGGTCCGCAGTTCCTCGGGTCACGCCCAGCAGCGCATCGTCGTGATCCTCGTCATCCGACTCGTCGGTCGGGACGTGACCGCCGAGGTCACGCTGAGCAACCGGGACGAGATGGGCTTCCGTATGCTCATCGGTCGGCAGGCACTTCGGCAGGGATTCGCGATCGATCCGTCGCGTTCCTTCCTGGGCGGTCGCGCGCCGAAAGAGGCGCGCCGCCGCAATCGCGGGCGTACCTGAGCGCTCAGACGCGGATGAGCAGGGTCCCGGCGATCTTGTCGTGCAGTCCGCGCTGGTCGGCGTCCCAGACGACGGCGGGGATCACGACCACCAGCAGGAGCGTGCGCACGATCGGTCGCCACAGCCCCACCCAGCCTCCCCCGAAGCGCACGACCCTCATGCCGAGGATCCGGTGTCCTGGGCTGCCTCCGAGCGTGGGGATGAAGATGATCTGCAGCGCTGCGAAGACCATCATCGGTGCGAAGAGCGTGAGGCCGGCCTCACCGGGCAACGCGAACTGGTCGTAGCCGAAGAACGCGGTCGCGATCAGAGTGGCGGCGACGTAGTCGATGGCCAGTGCTCCGATGCGTCGTCCGACGCGTGCGATGCTCGTGGCGCCGGTCTGCGGGAGGCCGAGGCGCTCACCGGGATACGAGTTGTCCGCTGTCGTCACAGAGCAAGCTTATCGAGCCCCTGTAACATGCCGGAAACACGAAAGACACCCGAGAGAAACCCCACGCCCCTAGCCTGCAGTGAGGCTGTCAGGCCCCAACCCGCGTCATCCAGGAGTGGTACATGTTCACTGATTCGTCCGAAGTCCTGAGCTATATCAAGGAGAACGACGTCAAGTTCCTTGACATCCGTTTCACCGATCTGCCGGGTGTGCAGCAGCACTTCAACATCCCCGCAGCCACCGTCGATGAGGACTTCTTCACGGACGGCCAGCTGTTCGATGGCTCCTCGATCCGCGGCTTCGCGAGCATCCACGAGTCCGACATGCAGCTGATCCCGGACGTCACGACGGCGTACCTCGACCCGTTCCGCGAGGCCAAGACCCTCGTGATGATCTTCGACATCTACAACCCGCGCACCGGCGAGATCTACGGCAAGGACCCGCGCCAGGTGGCCAAGAAGGCGGAGAAGTACCTCACGTCGACCGGCATCGCCGACACGGCGTTCTTCGCCCCCGAGGCGGAGTTCTACATCTTCGACGACGTCCGCTACTCCGTGACGTCCAACTCGAGCTTCTACAAGGTCGACTCCGAAGAGGGCGCGTGGAACACGGGCCGCGAGGAGGAGGGCGGAAACCTCGGTAACAAGACGCCGTACAAGGGTGGTTACTTCCCCGTCAGCCCCGTCGACAAGACGGCTGACCTGCGCGACGAGATCACGCTGAACCTCATCGAGTCGGGCTTCATCCTCGAGCGTTCACACCATGAGGTCGGCACCGGTGGTCAGCAGGAGATCAACTACCGCTTCGACACGATGGTCCACGCGGCCGACGACATCCTCAAGTTCAAGTACATCGTCAAGAACACCGCGGACTCGTGGGGCAAGGTCGCGACCTTCATGCCGAAGCCGCTGTTCGGCGACAACGGCTCGGGCATGCACACGCACCAGTCGCTGTGGAACGACGGCAAACCGCTGTTCTACGACGAGGCCGGCTACGGCCAGCTGAGCGACGTCGCGCGCTGGTACATCGGCGGCATCCTGGCTCACGCGCCCGCGCTGCTCGCCTTCACCAACCCGACGGTCAACAGCTACCACCGTCTGGTCAAGGGCTTCGAGGCGCCGGTCAACCTCGTCTACTCGGCGGGTAACCGTTCGGCGGCCATCCGAATCCCGATCACGGGGTCGAACCCGAAGGCGAAGCGCATCGAGTTCCGCGCACCCGACGCCTCCGGCAACCCGTACCTCGCGTTCGCCGCACAGCTTATGGCGGGCCTCGACGGCATCAAGAACCGCATCGAGCCGCACGAGCCGGTCGACAAGGACCTCTACGAGCTTCCCCCCGAGGAGGCCAAGAACATCCCGCAGGTTCCGAACTCGCTGCTGGACTCGCTGGACGCCCTCGCGGCCGACCACCAGTTCCTCCTCGAGGGCGGCGTGTTCACGCCCGAGCTCATCGAGACCTGGATCAGCTACAAGAAGGAGAACGAGATCCTGCCCCTCGCGCAGCGTCCGCACCCCTTCGAGTACGAGCTGTACTTCGGGGTCTGACCTCGACACGACAGCGAAACCCCCGTCACCTCGAGTGGCGGGGGTTTCGTCGTGTGTTGCGAACAAGTCAGAGGACCCGCACGGCTCCGGCCTGGATGCGGATCTCGAACGAGTCGACCTCTCCGATCTCCTCGCCGTCGATCTCGAACATCCGCGACTCCGCGAGTTCGACGCGAATGCGCTGCGCCGCGAGATGCGTCGTCGATTCGGTGTCGACGGCCTTGTCGTCGCGGGTCAGCGCCCGACGCAATCCGTTGTCCCACACCACTGAGCGGACCGTGTCGATCCACTGCAGCGGACCGTCGGAGCTCACCAGCAGCAGATCTAGCTGGCCGTCGTCCAGGACGGCGTCGGGGAGCAGACGGATCCCGCCCTGCACCATCCCGCAGTTGCCGATGAGCATCGTGTGGGCGCGCAGCTCCTGCGGGTCCTGATCGTCGAGCGTCAGCGTGACGGAGGTCATCTCGGAACCCGCGAGAGCGCGGCCCATCGCCTCGACATAGGCGAGCCAGCCGGCGCGGTCCTTGAGGTCGTCATCGGTCTCGACGAGCATCTGCGCGTCCACACCGAATCCGACCATCACTGCGAATGCTCGTTCCTCGCCGTCGAGTGTGACCCAGCCGAGATCGATCTCGCGCATGACGCCGGTCGCGATTCGGTCCAGTGCCGCCGGGATGTTCTCCAGGGGAACGTCGAGGTTTCGTGCGAGAAGGTTGCCAGTTCCCTGGGGGACGATGCCGAGCATGGCGTCGGTCCCCGCAAGAGCCTCCGCGACGGCTCGGATCGTGCCGTCTCCACCCACCGCGATGACGACGTCGCATCCCTCGGCCACAGCCTCCGCGGCCATTCCCTTTCCGGGGTCCTCTTTGCTCGTCTCCCACCAGCGGATGTCGCCCTCGAACGCGCCGGAAACGGCCGTCCGGAGTGAATCGCCATCGATCTTCGACGGATTCCAGATCACGCCGATGGTCTTGTCTTCCATGTGTCCCCACTTTCTCTGCTCAGGATCTCACGAGGGGATCCCGAACCCGCTATCCGTAGAACAGGTGCTCGAAATCGCGGCGCGCACGGCGCGTGACCCCGAGGTAGTCGTCTTCGACAGCGCTCGCGGATCGGTCGGGGTAACCGAGCAGACGGCCGATCGCGTCGAGCTGCCGTCGATCCGCGGGCAGCACGTCGCTCGTCTTGCCGGTCAGCAGCGTGATCGCGGACCGTAGTCGGCTCGCGAGCCGCCACGCCTCGCGCAGCCGCTCGGCCGCGTCCTCGGGGATGAGATCTGCGGCGACGGCGGCATCCAGTGCTCGCATCGTCGACGTCGTGCGCAGATCGGGTACGGCATCCGCATGCTCGAGCTGGATCAGTTGCACGAGCCATTCGACATCGCTCAACCCACCGGGGCCCAGCTTGAGGTGCCGGCGGGGATCAGCACCCTGCGGGAGGCGCTCGCCCTCGACGCGCGCCTTGATGCGCTTGATCTCACGCAGTCCCTGCGGGTCGATGTCCGCGGGATACCGGATCGTGTCGGCGAGTTCGGTGAACCGGGCGATCAGGCGATGGCTTCCCGCGACACCCCGCGCGCGCAGCAGAGCCTGCGCCTCCCACGACAGGGACCAGCGACGGTAGTACTCGGTGTACGCGTCGAGAGTGCGCACCATCGGCCCGCTGCGCCCCTCGGGCCGCAGGTCCGCGTCGAGGTCGAGGGGAACCCGATGATCGGCCAGATGATCGCGGAGTCCGGCGACGAGCTGCTGCGCGAGTTTCTGTGCACGCTGCGGATCGACCCCGTTCGGCTCGTACACGTAGAGGATGTCGGCATCGGATCCGAAGCCCAGCTCTGCGCCGCCGAATCGGCCCATCGCGATCACCGCGAAGTCGAGGGCGTCGTCCTCGGCGGGCACGATGTCCCGCCGGACGGCTCGGAGACCCGCCTGGATGGTGGCCTGCGTGATGTCGGTGAGCGAGGTCGCGACCTGCTCGATCGAGAGCACGCCCAACACTCCCCCCATCGCGGTTCTCAGCAGCTCACGGCGCCTCAGCGCACGCACGGCCGCCGACGCATCGGCGAGGGTGAGGTGACGCGTCTGGACGGCACGCGCTTCTTCGTCCAGTGCAGCGGCACTCCGCGGCTGCAGACGCTCGGCGCTGTCGAGCCATGCCACGGACTCCGGAATCCACTCCATGAGTTCGCCCACGTACCTCGAGGACGACAGCAGCCGCGTGAGGCTCTGCGCTGCGCCGGAGGAATCGCGCAGCATCCGCAGGAACCACGGGGTGTCGCCGAGCCGCTCACTGATGCGGCGGAAGGCGATCAGACCGTAGTCGGGATCGCTGCCGTCGGCGAACCAACTCACCATGACGGGCATCAGCGCGCGCTGGATCGTGATCTTCCGGCTGATGCCCGTCGTCAGCGCTCCGATGTGGCGCAGGGCACCGGCCGGATCGTGGAATCCGATCGCGGCGAGGCGGTCGCGCGCCTGCGCCGTGGAGAGCGTCCGCTGTTCCTCGGGCAGTGCGGCCACGGCGCTCAGCAGCGGGCGGTAGAAGAGTCGGGTGTGGATGTCCCGCACTTCGCGGCGCACCGTCTCCCACAGCGTCCACATCGCCGAGCCGGTCTCAGCCAGTCCCGACGCGCGCGCAAGGACCCGCAGGCCGTCCGGCGTGCGCGGCATGAGGTGCGTGCGCGAGAGCTCGCGCAGCTGGAGGCGGTGCTCGAGCAGGCGCAGTGTCCGATAGTGGTCGCCGAAGGTGCCGGCCTCCGCGCGACCGATGTATCCGCCCGCCACGAGCGCGTCGAGGCTCTCCAGCGTTCCCCGCGTACGGATGGTCGGGTCTGTCAGGCCGTGGACGAGCTGCAGCAGCTGCACGGTGAATTCGATGTCGCGGATGCCCCCGGCGCCGAGCTTGAGCTGGTAGGGCGCATCGTCCGCGTCGATGTGCTCGGTGACACGCTCGCGCATCCGCTGCACGCTGTCCACGAAGTCGTCGCGCGCAGCGCTGGACCAGATCTTCGGCTGCACTGCGATGAGGTACTCCTCGCCGAGCGCGGGATCACCCGCCAGAAGACGGGCCTTGAGGAGGGCCTGGAACTCCCAGCTCTTCGCCCATCGGTCGTAATACGCGAGGTGGGATCCGAGGGAGCGGACGAGCGCTCCCTGCTTTCCCTCGGGACGCAGGGCCGCATCCACCTCCCACAGCGGAGGCTCGACCTCGGCACCGGAGAGTCCGCGCATCGTCTCCCGAGCGAGTTTGGTCGCGATGTCGATCGCGCGACTCTCCGGAAGAAGCTCCTCATCGGCGCTGCCGCCGACGAAGATGACGTCGACATCACTGACGTAGTTGAGCTCTCGTGCTCCCGCCTTGCCCATACCGATGATCGCGAGCCGAGTCGCGGCGACCTGGCTGCGATCACCGTCACCGGCGACGCGGGTTCGCGCAACCGCCAGCGAGGCCTCCAGCGCGGCCGCAGCCGCGTCGGCCAGCGCCTCCGACACCTCTTCGATGCGGTCGGCGGGAAGCGGCGAGGTGACATCGATCGCGGCGATCTCGGCCAGCGATCGGCGGTAGGCGACACGCAGAGCCACCCACGCGTCCTCGTCGCCGGAGGCGGCGAACCCGTCCGCGACCTCGACAGCGGCGAGCAGACGCGCTCTCAGCTCTTCGGCGCTCGGGACCCGCGTACCCACGTCGGCGAGCACATCCAGCTGCTCCGGATGCCGGTGGAAGAAACTCGCCAGACCCTCGGAGGCACCGAACACGCACCACAGCATCCGTCGAGTGCGATCATCCCCGAGCAGCGCTCTGACCGGGGCGGCGTCGCGCCGCGCGACCCGCAGGAGTCCCGCGACGGCAGCGTCCGGATCAGCAGCCGTGATCCCCTCGACGAGTCCCCGTTTGTCGAGGTCTACGAGCTCAGCGAGTTCTCCGAGATCGCTCGCGGCCTCGCTGAGCTCGGAGAAGCCGAGCCGCGCGAGGGCCGACAGCGAGACGGCATCGTCCGATCTGACCATGCCGCGTCAGAGAAGTTCGAGATTGCTCTTCAGCTCGAACGGGGTGACCTGGCCGCGGTAGGCCTCCCACTCCTTGCGCTTGTTGAGCAGGACGTAGTTGAAGACCTGCTCCCCCAGCGTCTCGGCCACGAGCTCGGACCCCTCCATGTATTCGAGGGCGTGGTCGAGGCTTGCCGGGAGAGACTCGTAGCCGAGCGCACGACGCTCGGCGTCGCTGAGCGACCACACGTTGTCCTCCGCCTCGGGCGGCAGTTCGTAGCCTTCTTCGATGCCTTTGAGGCCCGCAGCGAGCATGAGGGCATAGGCCAGATACGGGTTGGACGCGGAATCGAGAGCACGGTACTCGACGCGCGAGGACTGCCCCTTGTTCGGCTTGTACATCGGTACGCGGACGAGCGCGGAGCGATTGGCGTGACCCCACGTGACGAAGCTGGGAGCCTCGTCGCCGCCCCAGATCCGCTTGTACGAGTTCACGAACTGGTTGGTCACCGCGGCGATCTCGTTCGCGTGACGAAGGAGGCCTGCGATGAAGTGGCGACCCGTCTGGGACAGCTGGTACTTGGCGCCTTCTTCGTAGAAGGCGTTCTGGTCGCCCTCGAACAGCGACATGTGCGTGTGCATGCCGCTCCCGGGCTGTCCGCTCAGGGGCTTCGGCATGAACGTCGCGTACACGCCCTGCTCGATCGCCACCTCCTTGATGACCGTACGGAACGTCATGACGTTGTCAGCCGTGGTGAGCGCGTCCGCGTAGCGCAAATCGATCTCGTTCTGACCGGGTCCGCCCTCGTGATGGCTGAACTCCACGGAGATACCGAGATCCTCCAGCATGCGAACCGACCGGCGACGGAAGTCGTGTGCGGTGCCGCCGGGGACGTTGTCGAAGTAGCCGGCCGAATCGACCGGCACGGGTCCCTCAGGGCCGAAGGTCGACGACTTGAGCAGGTAGAACTCGATCTCGGGATGCGTGTAGAACGTGAACCCCGCGTCCGCCGCCTTGGCAAGCGTGCGCTTGAGCACGTGACGGGGGTCGGCGACGGCGGGCTGGCCGTCCGGCGTCGTGAGATCGCAGAACATGCGGGCAGTCGGATCGATCTCACCGCGCCACGGCAGGGTCTGGAACGTCGTCGGGTCGGGCTGGGCGAGGAGGTCGGACTCGTGCGTCCGGGTGAGCCCCTCGATCGCGGATCCGTCGAAGCCGATCCCCTCGGCGAAAGCGCCCTCGACCTCGGCCGGCGCGATCGCCACCGACTTGAGGGTTCCGATGACGTCGGTGAACCAGAGCCGGACGAACTTGACGCCGCGCTCCTCGATCGTGCGCAGCACGAAGTCCCTCTGCTTGTCCATGCCGTTACTCTCCGTCGTTGTCTGCGGGGCGGTTCCACGCGTCTTCGGCAGCCTCGTCCTCGGCCCAGGCACGTGCGCGCTCGCGCAGTGTCTCGGGAGCTCGAGCGGCCTCCGCCTCGGTGTCGAAGGGGCCGGCGCGATCGACGGCGGGAGACTGGAGTCCGAACTCGACCTCGCCGCTGGCGAGGTTGTACCAGTACTTCTTCTCGTCGCCCGACATGGCCCGTCCCTTCGTAAGCGTCTGTCACGATCCTACTGGCGACATGCGCGCTCGCTAGGCTATTGAGCATGGCAAAAGCGATCGGCGTCGACATCGGCGGCACGGGAATCAAAGCAGGCATCGTCGACCTCTCCCACGGGACACTCGAATCGGATCGGATCCGGGTCCCCACGCCCAAGGGAGCATCCCCGCAGGACGTGCTCACCGCGGTGCATCAGGTGCTCGACACGCTCGAGGTCCGCGACTCCCATCTCCCCCTCGGAGTGGCATTCCCGGCGATCGTCAAGCACGGCAAGACGCTCTCGGCAGCGAACGTCTCACCCGAGTGGATCGGCTTCGAGGCCGAGAAGTTCTTCGAGGACGGTCTCGGCCGTGACATCACCTTCGTCAACGATGCGGATGCCGCTGGAGTCGCCGAGGTCCGACACGGCGCGGCCCGCGGCGCGCAGGGTCTCACGATCCTCACGACTCTCGGCACCGGGATCGGCTCCGCATTCCTCTTCGACGGCGTCCTGATCCCGAACACCGAGCTCGGCCATCTGCAGCGCGACGGCGACTCGATCGAGCGCTGGACCGCCTACTCGGCGATGGAGCGCGAGAGCCTGTCCTGGGAGGACTGGAGCGCCCGTCTGCAGACGTTCTACAGTCACGTCGAGTTCCTGTTCAGCCCGGATCTCTTCGTCGTCGGCGGCGGTGTCTCCAAGCACCCGGAGAACTTCATCCCGCTGCTCGACCTGAACACGCCCATCGTCGCGGCGATCCACCGCAACTCCTCGGGAATCATCGGCGCGGCGTCGCTCGCAGGAGACTGAACCTACGAACCCGGCGGCAGGAGGCGAATGGGCCGACCTGTACGCCGGGTTCTGTTCCGGGGTTCACGCCCCTTCGACGGTCATCTCTCTCGGCGACACGTTGCCGTGCCGCTCCAGCGGTCTACCCGAGGACTCGGCGAGCCGCGTCAACATCCTCTGTCTGACCTTGCTCCGGGCGAGGTTTACCTGGCGGATCATGTCACCATGACCCCCGGTGGTCTCTTACACCACCCTTTCACCCTTACCGGGACGAGCCCGGCGGTCTTCTCTCTGTGGCACTGTCTCGCGGATTGCTCCGGGTGGGTGTTACCCACCGCCCTGCCCTGTGGAGCCCGGACGTTCCTCGGTGCGGTTGCCCGCAACGCGACCGTCCAGTCGACCCATTCGCGAGTTCAGTCTACTTCTCCGCGGTGGCTCACTTGTCCGCGCTCTCCGCGATCCTGAGGTCCAGCGGCACATCGATCGGGAAGGAGCCGAACAGGCGTCTCGTCGCCACATCGGCCGCCTCACGCACCGCATCCGCTACCTGGTCGGCCAGCGCGGCAGGTGAATGGATGATCACCTCGTCGTGCAGGAAGAACGCCAGGTGCGCCGAGTCGCGGAAGGCTCCGGAGGGTGCGGCCGGTTCGGACGACCGCGGGAGATTCCACAGGCGATGGCGGATCTCCGCGAGCCAGATGAGCGACCACTCGGCCGCGGTCCCCTGAACCACGAAATTGCGAGTGAAGCGGCCGCGCTCGCGTGCCGCCTGCCGTGCCCGCTGGAGTTCGACGGGGGAACCGTCAGCCGCTGTCGCCATCGCCTGCATGCGCTTCCAGGCGTCCGAGGGCACGGGCGACGAGCGTCCGAGCCAGGTCGACACGACGCCGCCGTCCTCCCCGCGCTGCGCCGCGTCGTCCACGAGCTTCATCGCGCGCGGATACACCTTGCGCAGGCGAGGGAGGAGGCGCCCGCTGTCGCCGCTCGTCGCGCCGTACATCGCTCCGAGGACCGCGTACTTCGCCTCTTCCCGCGTCGCGACGGCGCCGGAGTCCACGACTCCCGCATACAGATCCGTTCCGCGTGCTGCCTGCGCCATCTGCGCATCCGCCGCCATGGCAGCGAGCATCCGGGGCTCCAACTGCGCGACATCCGCGACGACCAGCGTCCACCCGTCGTCGGCGCGCACCGCGGGGCGCAACTGGCGTGGGACCTGCAGCGCACCACCGCCCGCGGACGCCCATCGGCCCGTCACCACGCCGCCCGGTATGTAGACGGGTCGGAATCGGCGGTCATGCACCCACTCGTCCAGCCACGCCCACCCATTCGCACTGAGAAGCCGCGCGAGCTTCTTGTACTCCAGCAGTGGTGCGATCACCGGGTGATCGTGCTGCGCCAGTTCCCACCGGCTCGTGGACTCCGCGAGAACACCCACGCGATGGAGCGCGCGCAAGAGCTTGGGATGACTGTCCAGGTGGAGCGTGCGGTCGTCCAGCAGGTCTCGCACCCGGTCTCCGAGCTCTCCCATGCGCGCGGGCGCTCCTCCGGAGGACGACCTGGCGCCGAGCGTCTCGATGAGTATCCGCTCGTGGGTCGCACGGTCCCACGGCAGACCGGCGATCTGCATCTCGGCAGCGACGAGCCCACCCGCCGACTCCGCTGCGCACAGCATCGCGAGCCGGGAGTCTTCAGCGGCACCGAGCGCCGCGGACTGCGCGCGATACTGCGCGAGCAGGGTCGCGACGGGATCATCCGGTTCTTCGTCCCACGCGTCGAACAGCGCATGGACCTCGGCTGTCGGCTCTTCGCGCTGCCACGCGACCTCCGGCGTGAGGGGGTCAGCGAGTCGAGCGGTGTCACGCAGGATCGCGTGGCAGAGGACCAGGTCATGCGCGCGGGCGACGCGCACATCCGCGCCGAGGAGCGCGGGATAGAGATCGGTGGTGGTCCGGAAGATCCACCGAGGGGCCGTCGTTCGCTCCTGTTCGGCAACCCACGAGGGCAGCTCGCGGGCGCTCAGAGACGTACGGGACAGCTCCGCCCCACCGGGATCGATCTCGACGGCGATCGCCGACATCCCCCCGGTACGGACGAGGGCGATCCGCCGTTCAGCGCCGTGCGCCACCACGCGAGCCGTCGTCGGAGCTCGCCGGGAGCGCGAGGATCACAGTCCGGATTCGTCCGTGCGGACGAGGAGGCACCCGCACTCCGGGCACGAGGCCACGACGTCGGGAGCGGCCTGGCGAATGGAGTTGAGGTCGGTGCTGGAGAGCACCATGCGGCAGCCCTCGCAGGTCCCCCGCCGCAGAAGTGCTGCACCGGTGCCGCGCGCGGCACGGCGTGAATACTCGGCGAGCAGCGACTCCGGAAGAACCGAGACGACGGCGGCGCGGTCGCGAGCGAGCTGCGTGCCCTCGCTCTCGGCCGCTGCGACGTGCGCCTTGCCCTGCGCGCTGAGTTCCGCTCCTTCGGCCGTGGTCGCGTCGATGAGCGCCTGCTGAGCGGCGACGGCCGCGTCGGCGTCTTCGAGTCGGCCCATCACGTCGAGCTCGGCGTCTTCGAGGTCGCTCAGGCGTCGGGTGAGACTGGCGATCTCATGCTCGAGCGCCTGCGCGTCCTTCGCGCTGCTGGACGCGGCGAGCCGCTCGGCATCACGAGCGCGCCGCTTCTCGACGAGCGCCACATCCGATTCGAGTCGGCTGAGTTCGGTGCGCGCGTCGTCGCGGGTCCCGGTGAGCAGCGTCAGCTCCCGGGTCTGCTCATTGCGCAGGCCGACGAGCTCGGAGATACGAGCTGCCTGAGGAGGGTGCGAGCGTGCGCGCTCGGCCTGCTGGATCCGGCGATCGAGATCGGCGACGTCGAGGAGGATGCGCTGGTGTTCGGGGCTGGCATTCACGCTCCCCAACCTACGCCAGTGGACCGACGTCTCGCGCCGTCAGCCCAGGATCTCGCCGTCCACGTACAACCAGTCGCGGCCCTCACGGACGAAGCGACTGCGCTCGTGGAGGACTCCGCGATTGTCTCCGTCGCGCCACACCGCGCGGAACTCGACCGTGCCCTCGCGATCGAACGGGCCTCCCCCGCTGGAGGCCACGATGTCCAGCCGACGCCACTGCGTACTCGGGTCGATCAGGACATCGGCGGGCCGAGTCGAGGGATGCCAGGTGCGCCGGAGGTACGCGTCGTCGCCGATCGTGAATGCCGTGTAGCGGGAACGCATCAGGCGTTCGGCCGTGGGGGCGGGTCGCCCGGCGAGCACAGGCTGACAGCAGTCTCGGAACGTCGAACCGCTCAAGCAGGGACAACGTCCGTCATCGGCCGGCACCGTCATGTCGCATCCTCTCGGGTTCGGATCCGCTCGCGCTTGTGTCGGCGGACCGACGTAGCCTGGAGCACAGACCTTGGAAGGGGTATTCATGACCACTCTGCCGCAGTTCACCGCCCACAACGGTTTCGCGCTTCCGGCGCTCGGGTTCGGGACCTACCGCCTCAACGGAGACGCGGGGGCCGCCTCGATCGCCGGAGCGATCGACGCCGGCTACCGCCTCATCGACTCCGCCTTCAACTACGAGAACGAGGGGACGGTCGGGCGCGGCGCGGCGCAGTCCGGCGTCGAACGGTCCGAGATCATCCTCACCACCAAGCTCCCCGGCCGTCACCACGAGACGGAGAAGGCTCGTACCAGCATCGAGGAGAGCCGCTCCCGGTTCGGCGTCGAGGTGACCGACCTGCATCTGATCCACTGGCCCAACCCGAGTCGCGATCAGTACGTGCAGGCGTGGGCGGCTCTGGTCGAAGCCCAGGAACGCGGCATCGTCAGTCAGATCGGCGTCTCGAACTTCCTTCCCGAGCACCTCGAGCGCATCGAGAAGGAGACCGGTGTGCGCCCGGTGGTCAATCAGATCGAGGTGCACCCTTACTTCCCGCAGGACGACGCGCTCGCCTACCACCGGGAACGCGGAATCCTGACAGAGGCCTGGAGCCCGCTGGGACGAGCGCGGGAGCTGCTCGACGAGGGCGTCATCGGCGAGGTTGCCGCGGCGCACGGCATCACCCCTGCCCAGACCGTCCTCGCCTGGCACGTCGCGCGGGAAACGGTCGCCATTCCGAAGGCGTCCTCCCTGGCGCATCAGAAGGCGAACCTCGACGCGGGCTCCATCCAGCTGAGCGCCGACGAGGTCCAGTCCATCACCGACCTCGGCCGGTCCGATGGTCGTCTCTTCGACGCCGACCCCGCGACGCACGAAGAACTCTGACGCGCCGTAGCCAGCGCCACGATACGGGCTCAGGCGGACCCGTGCGTCACGCCCGGTGGGGCGTCCCGATCACACAGTCTCGGGGCGCTTCTTCCGGAAGACCTTGGCGGGCGCGGACGGTCCGTCCCACACGCTGATGATGCCCCAGGCGACGGCGGTCAGCGGCACGGCGAGCACGGCGCCGACGATTCCACCGAGGATCGTGCCCGCGGTCAGGGCGAGCAGGACGACGAGTGCGTGGAGCTTCAGCGAGCGCGCCATGACCACCGGCTGGAGGAAGTTCCCCTCGAGCTGGTTCACGAGCACGACGATTCCCACGACGATCAGCGCGGTGACCGGGCCGTGCGTCACGAGCGCGACCAGGGCCGCGAGGATGCCCGCAGCCGTCGCGCCCACCAGCGGGATGAAGGCAGTGAGGAAGACGATGACGGCGAGAGGAATCGCGAGCGGGATCTGCAGGATCGCGAGCCCTACGCCGATACCGATCGCGTCGACGGCGGCGATCGCGGCGGTTCCGCGCACATAGCTGCCGAGTACGTCGACGCCCTTCACGCCGACCCGCTGTGCCCGCTCGTACTGCGAGCCGGTGAACGGGCGGAGCAGGAACTCCCAGATTCGCGGCCCGTCCTTCAGGAAGAAAAACAGCACGACGACCATGAGCACGAGGCCCGTGAAGAAGCTCGCCGTCGCGGAGACACCGGCGAGGGCGCCCTGACCGAAGGTACTGCTGGTGAGGAAGCCGGAGACCGTGTCCCACACCTCGTCCATGTCGATCGTGTCGAAGTCGAACGGCAGTGTGCCCAGCCATGCGGTGACCTGTGTGATGCCGTCCGTGGCCGACTCGACCAGATCGTCCCACTGGTCGCGCACCGTGAGAACGATGATCCACACGACTCCACCGAGCACGAGCAGTATGCCGATGAGGGCGATCCAGGTGGCAAGGATCGACGGGACGCCCTTGCGTCGCATCCATCCGACCACCGGGTGGATCGCCGCGGCGAGGATCAGCGCGATGAGCACCGGAATGAAGACCAGCGTGAGCTGAGTGATCGCGAAGATGACGACCGACACGAGCGCGAGGACCGCGAGGGTCTGGATGCTCCGCGTCGCGACCAGACCGAAGCCCTTGCCCCAGAGGTTCCGGGGCGCCGCTCCGGGCGGAATCGGCGCGCTGCCGGTCGGCTCGTCTGCCCTGAACATCCTGAAGAGTCCCATGGTCCCCCGCTGTCTTCTGCATTCCGCCACGTGCGGCAATCAGACCAGGGTATCGCTGACACCTGCGGAGCTAACCGTGAATGCGTTCGACGAGCTCTCTGCAGCGCACACGGTTGTCCTGACGAATCGCCGTCGCGAGCGCGAGGAACTCCTCCTCCTTCGATGCGAGCACGCCGCCGTTGGCAGCTGAGAGGGCGAAACTGCGGCGAAGGGCGAACTCTCGCTCGGATACTTCGTGCTCCAGGATCGCACTGCCCGCGGCACGCGAAAGGGCGTGGAGCAGCGCGAAGTGCGCCGTTGCCGCCTGCTGAGGACTCGACAGAACCTGCGCGGCGGCGTGCGCCACATCCGCGCACGCTACGCGCTCGAGGTCGGTGAAGCGCACCTGGGCCTCGCTGATCGCAATGGCCATGAGGTGCCCACCCCAGCGCTGTGCATCATGCAGCGCGGCATCGCTCGGGGTCGAGACGACAGTGCGTCTGGAAGGCTGAATGTCGACGAGGCCCACGCGTTCCAATCTCAGGAGCGCCTCTCTCACGGGAGTGCGTGACACACCGAACTGATCCGCGATCTCCATGTCGTGCAGCGGCTCGCCTGCCGCCAGGACACCCGCGACGATGTCCTCTCCCAGTCGTAGGAAGATCGCTTCGCTGAGTCGGTTCCTGTTCGGCACGGACGGCATCGCTGTGTTCATCCCGGCCGCTCGCTCTCCTGTTTCTTCCCTGTCGATCTGCTGCGGAAGCATCATCAGATCTCCACTGATGGTTCGTGGGCACGCAGATCGCCGGCCTGAGCAGCCGACGTGAGTACCTGTCCGCCGTCTTCGCGATAGACCTCGAGTTCGTGAAGCCGACCGTTCAGCACATGGAGCAGAACATGCGCCACCACGCCATCAGCGTCGGTGTAGCTCGCTTCGACGGGAACCCGGTACGCGGCGGCGGACATGCTGCCACCGGACGTCTGCAGTCTCAGGCTCCCCTGCTCATCCAGCGCTCCCACCCGGAGTCCAGCCACTTGCTCGACGAGCTCCACGCGCCCGTCGAACGGTTGCGACAGGAGCGTGCGCAAGACTGCCGCTTCTTTGCGCGCGAGGGGCCGCAGCTCGGCCGAGTCCGTCTGGATATCACTCGACTGCTCGCACGATGCACCGTCGCCGCGGAGCTCCCGGAGCGCCATGGAGATGATTCGGGCTTCCGCACTCGACGCACCGAGGCGCCACGTGGGCCCTTCGGGCTTGAGCAGCACGAATCGCCACATCCATCCATCGCTCATCTCGATCTCGAGTTCCGGATACTGCAGGCGCCGTCGAGAGACTCGCACATCCGCGATCAGTCTGCGGTCGATCGGAACGAGAACCGGCGACCGCACTTCTCGCCAGACCAGGCTCCCATCATCGAACGCGAGAAGAATCCCTCGTTTCAGCGCACGATGCCCGCGAAGACCTGGACGGGCGAACACTCCGCTGGTGAACATCGTCAGATGGCTCGCGCCCGACTGCATGGCATCCCGCGCGCCGGCCGCACGCACACCCGCGCCGCGCATCAGGAGCAGCACAGACCCGACGACGGTCGCAGCCGCCAGAATCACCGGCGTCAGAGCGTGACGTGGTGCTCCCGGCCACCCCGAGACTGCGAGGAGCACCGTGCCGACCGCCCCCAGGGCGATCGCCAGCCACGCGACGGCGTCAGACACCCACCAGCGGGCGAACGTGGGGTTCATGCTTCCGCACCGCGCTGGTTCGTCATCTGCGACCGAGCGCAAAGCGGAAAGGGGCGCTTACCGAACTCGACGGCGAAGGGGCTCATGCATGAAGAGACGCGGATAGGCCCCGAACATGACGCGGAGGGGCACACTGATTTCTGCCTGACCCCTAAATCACGACAGCGAGCGGCGCGCGCGTTCCATCACCGATGAGCGACGATTCCGGGCGCGGGAGGCCGCTGTGCGGGTTCTCGTCGATTCGCGGTGGGGCTGGCACCGGGGAGGTCAACCAGCCCCACCGCGCCTGCGCGTGCGCGCAATGGCACTCGCAGGGATGCACGCTTGCGGACGTGCACCACTCCTAAGACGAGTGGTGTGGCGGATTCGTCACAAAATGACGGACGCTCGCTCCGGGGGCATCCAGCTACTGACGCTGACAGGCGAACGGGCCTGATCGGTCAGACGGATCACAATACGGTGGGCCCTGCCGGGATCGAACCGACGACATCCACGGTGTAAACGTGGCGCTCTACCAGCTGAGCTAAAGGCCCTGGTCGTTCCAGTGTATCGGCCAGCGCGTGCGCGCCAGGATCTATGAAGAGGGCTAGGCTGATTTCGGCGCGCGTTGTGCAGAGTCGACAAACCTCTCCGCGTCGCTTCCCGTTTCCCGGCGAGACCCGCCAGCTTGACGAAAGGCTCCCCCGTGACCGTCCACGACCAGGATCCGTACTCCCAGAGCGACCTCGACAGCGACCCGGAAGAGACGGGTGAGTGGCGGCAGTCACTCGATGAGCTCGTCGAGGCGAAGGGCCACGGCCGAGGTCGCGAGATCATGCTGAGCCTGCTGAAGCGCTCGAAGGATCTGCACCTCGGTGTCCCGATGGTTCCCACCACGGACTACATCAACACGATCGCCTCGGAGAACGAGCCCGAGTTCCCCGGCGACGAGGAGATCGAGCGTCGCTACCGCGCATGGATCCGGTGGAACGCCGCCGTGACCGTGCACCGCGCGCAGCGCCCCGGCATCGGCGTCGGCGGCCACATCTCCACCTACGCGTCCTCCGCAGCACTCTACGAAGTCGGCTTCAACCACTTCTTCCGTGGCGCCGACCACGAGAGCGGCGCGGACCAGATCTTCATCCAGGGGCACGCCTCCCCCGGCACCTACGCGCGCTCGTTCCTCGAGGGACGCCTGACCGAGGACCAGCTCGACGGTTTCCGCCAGGAGAAGTCGCACGCACCGAACGGTCTGCCCTCCTACCCGCACCCGCGCCTCATGCCGGAGTACTGGCAGTTCCCTACCGTGTCGATGGGCCTCGGGCCGATCAACGCGATCTATCAGGCGATGTCGAACAAGTACCTCGAGAACCGCGGCATCAAGGACACGTCCGGTTCGCACGTCTGGGCGTTCCTGGGCGACGGCGAGATGGACGAGGTCGAGAGCCGCGGACAGCTGCAGGTCGCCGCGAACGAGGGCCTCGACAACCTCACGTTCATCGTGAACTGCAACCTTCAGCGTCTCGACGGCCCGGTGCGCGGCAACGGCAAGATCATCCAGGAGCTCGAGTCGTTCTTCCGCGGTGCGGGCTGGAACGTCATCAAGGTCGTCTGGGGCCGCGAGTGGGACGACCTGCTCGCACGCGACTCCGAGGGCGCGCTGCTGAACCTCATGAACGTCACCCCCGACGGTGACTACCAGACCTACAAGGCCGAGTCCGGCGCGTACATCCGCGAGCACTTCTTCGGTCGCGACGAGCGTGCGGCATCCCTCGTCGAGGACTACAGCGACGACCAGATCTGGAACCTCAAGCGCGGTGGGCACGACTACCGCAAGGTGTACGCGGCGTTCAAGGCGGCGACCGAGCACAAGGGCAAGCCCACCGTCATCCTCGCCAAGACCGTCAAGGGCTACGGCCTCGGTCCGCAGTTCGAGGGACGCAACGCGACCCACCAGATGAAGAAGATGACGCTCGAGAACCTCAAGACGTTCCGAGACGCCATGCACATCCCGATCACGGACGCGCAGCTCGAAGAGAACCCCTACCTGCCCCCGTACTACAACCCGGGAGAGCAGGACGAGACGATCCAGTACATGCTGGAGCGTCGCAAGGAACTCGGCGGGTTCCTTCCGGAACGTCGCACCACGCACGTGGGCCTCTCGCTGCCGGACGACACCGCGTACGCGCTCCCCAAGAAGGGATCGGGCACGCAGGAGATCGCCACGACGATGGCGTTCGTACGTCTGCTGAAGGACCTGCTCCGCGCGAAGGACTTCGGGCACCGCATCGTGCCGATCATCCCGGACGAGGCGCGCACCTTCGGTATGGATGCGTACTTCCCGACCGCGAAGATCTACAACCCCAACGGCCAGCACTACACCTCGGTCGACCGGGAACTGCTCCTCGCGTACAAGGAGAGCCCGCAGGGTCAGATCATGCACGTCGGCATCAACGAGGCCGGCGCTCTCGCAGCCTTCACCGCGACGGGAACCTCGTACGCGACCCACGGCGAACCGCTCATCCCGATCTACCTCTTCTACTCGATGTTCGGATTCCAGCGCACGGGCGATGCCCAGTGGGCAGCGGGCGACCAGATGGCCCGCGGTTTCATCATCGGCGCCACCGCGGGACGCACCACTCTGACCGGCGAGGGACTGCAGCACGCCGACGGCCACTCGCACCTGCTCGCGTCGACGAACCCGGCGACGGTGTCGTACGACCCCGCCTACGGATACGAGATCGCTCACATCATGCGTTCGGGTATCGAGCGCATGTACGGCGGGAACCACGAGGACCCGAACGTGATGTACTACATCACCGTCTACAACGAGCCGCTCGTCCAGCCGTCGGAGCCGGAGGATGTAGACGTCGACGGGATCGTGCGTGGTATCCACCGCGTCTCCGTGGGTGAGGGCGAGGGCCACCGCGCCCAGCTCCTCGCATCCGGCGTCGGCCTGCCCTGGGCCCTTGAGGCGCAGGAACTGCTGAAGAACGACTGGGGTGTGATCGCCGACGTCTGGTCGGTCACGTCCTGGACCGAATTGCGCCGCGACGGCCTCGCCGCCGACGAGCACAACTTCCTCCACCCCGACCAGGAGCCGCGCACGGCCTACATCACCGAGAAGCTGCGCGACGCGCAGGGTCCGGTGGTCGCGGTCAGCGACTTCATGCACGCGGTGCAGGACCAGATCCGTCCGTGGGTGCCGCAGCGGTTCGCGACGCTCGGTGCGGACGGCTTCGGCTTCTCCGACACCCGCGCCGCGGCTCGCCGTCACTTCAAGATCGACGGCCCGTCGATCGTCGTGCGCACTCTGCAGTCGCTTGCGGAAGAGGGTCACGTCGACCGCTCGCTCGCCGCGCAGGCCATCCAGAAGTACAGCCTGCACGATGTGAACGCCGGCACGAGCGGGAACGCCGGCGGCGAGAGCTGAGGCGTCGGTGACCGGGTCGTCTTCCGCGTCGATGGACAAGTCCTCGACGCTCGCGTGGCTACGACGGATATCCGGCGACCTCGCGACGGCCACGATCCAACGCCTGGAGGACACGCTCCCCTGGTACGCCTCGATGCCACCGGCCCGCCGCTCTGCGGTCGGGCTGGTGGCTCAGGCTGGGATCACGTCCTTCATCCAGTGGTACGACGATCCGACCTCGACCCCCTGGATCGCCGCGGACATCTTCGCCGCAGCACCCCGTGAACTGCTGCGCAGTGTGAGCCTGCAGCAGACGCTCCAGCTCATCCGCGTGACCGTAGAGGTGACCGAGGAGCGCGTCGCAGGCAAGGGTGCCAACATCCGTGAGGCGATCCTCCTCTATTCGCGTGATGTCGCGTTCGCCGCAGCGGATGTCTACGCCCGCGCCGCAGAGGCACGCGGTCTGTGGGACGCCCGCCTCGAGGCGCTCGTGGTCGACTCGATCCTCACCGGTGAAGCCGACGAGGAGCTTCCCAGCCGGATCGCGGCACTCGGCTGGCACGGACATGGCGAGGTCAGCGTGCTCGTAGGCACGACTCCCCCGCAGTTCGACATCGACCAGGTGCGACGCACCGCGCGCAAGCTGTCCGTCGATGTGCTCGTCGGCGTGCAGGGATCACGACTCGTCCTCGTCGTCGGACGCGCGCGCGCCGACGGACAGGAGGAAGACGGCGAGGAGGAACTCGCCTTCGACGAGATCGCCAGCCGGCTGGAGCCCTCGTTCGGTCCGGGCTACGTCGTGCTCGGTCCTCCCGTCACCGCTCTCGTCGATGCGAGCCAGAGCGCACGCGCTGCCCTGGCCGGATTCGCGGTCGCCCGAGGATGGCGCGGTGCACCGCGTCCGGTCGAGGCCGACGATCTGCTTCCCGAACGCGCACTCGCCGGAGACCCCCTTGCCAAGCAGACGCTGATCGAACGTATTCACCGCCCGCTCCAGGCGCACTCCACCGATCTCGTGACGACGCTGTGGAGCTATCTCGACAACGGTCGCTCGCTCGAGGCCACGGCACGGGAGCTCTTCGTCCATCCGAACACCGTGCGCTATCGGCTCAAGCGTGTCAGCGAGGTCATCGGGTGGGATGCCACGGGGCCGCGGGAGGCTCTGATCCTCCAGACGGCTCTCATCCTCGGGTCGATCGGTGTCGCGGAGGCCCCACGCCGGCGCCCCGCACGTCGCACGCGCTGACCCCATTCCCGTCGCTGTGCGCCGCGCACAAGGGAATTCCCGAATGTTGTGAGGGTTCATCCACGCGATCTCGCGGAACATTGGCAGACTGGACAGGTGATTGTCGTCGTATGCCCTGGACAGGGCTCGCAGACCCCCGGTTTCCTCTCCCCCTGGCTCGAGTCGGACGGTGTCGCCGAGCGACTCGCGACGTACTCCGACGCCGCGGGCGTCGATCTCGTCACCCACGGCACGGTGTCGGACGCTGACACGATCCGCGACACGCGCGTCGCGCAGCCGCTCATCGTCGCCGCGTCGCTCATCGCTGCCGACGCCCTGCAGCAGCGCGCAGGGCGTCGCCCCGACGGTATCGCCGGACACTCCGTCGGAGAGGTCGCCGCCCTTGTGGGAAGCGGTGTGCTCACGCCGGAGGACGGTATGCGCATCGTCGGCGTCCGCGGGCGGGCCATGGCAGACGCCGCGGCGCAGACCCCGACCGGCATGAGCGCGGTGCTCGGCGGAGACGAGCAGGCCGTGCTCGCCCGCCTGGCCGAACTGGACCTCTCCCCCGCGAACTACAACGGCGGCGGACAGCTCGTGGTCGCCGGTGCCCTCGACGCGCTCGCACGATTCAGCGAGGAGCCCGTGAAGGGCACCCGCGTGATCCCCCTGCAGGTGGCCGGCGCCTTCCACACCGCGTTCATGGCCTCCGCTGTCGACGCTCTGCGGGCCGCGGTCGACGATGTGACCCCGAACGACCCGACCATCCCCCTCTGGACGAACCGAGACGGATCGGTCGTCACCGACGGCGCCGACGCACTCCGGTTCTTCGTCGATCAGGTGTCCTCGCCCGTGCGGTGGGACCTCTGCATGGCATCCTTCGCCGACCAGGGCATCACCGGCCTGATCGAGCTCGCACCCGCCGGTGCGCTCACGGGCCTGGCGAAGCGCGGCTTGCGCGGCGTCCCGACCGTGGCCGTCAAGACCCCCGATGACCTCGACGCGGCCGTCGCACTGCTGAACGGAGACGCAGCATGATCCCCACCCTCAACCAGGTCACCGGCCCCGCATACACGCGGATCTACTCGTACGGCGCTGCCCGCGGCGAAAACTTCGTGCCGAACGACGATCTGATCGGTCCGATCGACTCCAGCGACGAATGGATCCGCCAGCGCACCGGCATCATCACCCGGACGCGCGCAATACCGGAGACCGACGCGATCGACCTTGCGACGACGGCCGGGGCCGAGGCCATCGAGCGCTCCGGGATCGCTCCGAGCGACATCGATCTGGTGATCGTCGCGACCATCAGCAACCCCAAGCAGTCACCGTCGGTGTCCGCGATCGTCGCCGACCGCGTCGGAGCGAACCCCGCGGCCGCCTACGACGTCAACGCCGCGTGCGCCGGTTTCGCATACGCCGTGACCCAGGCGGACGCCCTCCTCCGTGCCGGTGCCGCCCGCTTCGCCCTGGTGATCGGCACCGAGAAGCTCTCCGATGTCGTCGATCCGACCGACCGCAGCATCTCGTTCCTGCTCGGCGATGGCGCAGGCGCGGCGCTCATCGGACCCAGCGAGACTCCCGGGATCGCTCCCGCCGTATGGGGCTCGGACGGTTCCAAGGCGGACGCCGTCGGCATGAACGCGACGCTGACGCAGTTCCGTGATGGCGAGGCCCCGTGGCCCACGCTTCGCCAGGAAGGGCCGACGGTCTTCCGTTGGGCCGTCTGGGAGATGGTCAAGGTCGCGCGCGAGGCGCTCGATGTGGCGGGAATCACGGCCGACGACCTCGCCGCCTTCATCCCCCACCAGGCCAACATGCGGATCATCGATGAGTTCGCGAAGCAGCTGAAGCTCCCCGAGACCACCGTCATCGGGCGGGACATCGAGACCACCGGCAACACGTCGGCCGCCTCGATCCCGCTCGCCGCACACCGGCTCCTCGAGGAGAACCCCGAACTCTCGGGCGGACTGGCGCTGCAGATCGGGTTCGGCGCCGGACTTGTCTTCGCAGCTCAAGTGGTCGTCCTCCCCTGAGAGACCTCCGCTCTTCCCTAGACTGTTCCACGGTCCCGACAACACCAAACCCCAAGAAAGAGGAAACCGACATGGCTTTCACCAACGATGAGGTCCTCGCTGGCCTCGCTGAGCTCGTCACTGATGAGACCGGCATCGCGGCCGAAGAGGTCGCGCTCGAGAAGTCCTTCACCGATGACCTCGACATCGACTCCATCTCGATGATGACGATCGTCGTCAACGCCGAGGAGAAGTTCGGCGTGACCATCCCGGACGACGAGGTCAAGAACCTCAAGACCGTCGGCGACGCCGTCAACTTCATCGTCGCAGGCCAGGCGTAACACCCTGCAGGATGCCACCCCCGCACCCGCGGGGTGTGGCATCCTCCGCCACCCGCTCGCTCGACAACCGTTGAACAAGGACCACACGTAATGACCAAGCGCATCGTCGTCACCGGCATCGGCGCCACCTCCGCCATCGGCGGAACGGCACCGGACAACTGGACCAATCTGCTCGCGGGACAGGCCGGTGGCCGAGCTCTGGAGCACGAGTGGGTGGCCGAGTACGACCTGCCCGTCACCTTCGCCGCGGAAGCCATCGTCCGTCCGGAGACGGTGCTCGCGCGTCCGATCGCCAAGCGGTTGGACCCCTCGTCGCAGTTCGCGATGGTCGCGGCCATGGAGGCCTGGGACGACGCCGGAACACCGGACGTCGACCCCGAGCGTCTCGGTGTCTCCTTCGCCACGGGAATCGGTGGTGTGTGGACACTCCTGGACGCGTGGGACACCCTCCGCGAGAAGGGGCCGCGTCGGGTGATGCCCATGACCGTCCCGATGCTGATGCCGAACGCCGCAGCCGGCAACCTGTCGCTCCACTTCCACGCACGCGCGTTCGCGAGCACCGTGGCATCGGCCTGCGCGTCCAGCACGGAGTCGCTCGTGAGCGCCTATGAGCACCTCCAGTCCGGGCTCGCCGACATCGTGATCGCCGGTGGAACGGAGTCCGCGATCCACCCCATCACCGTGGCCTCGTTCGCGTCGATGCAGGCTCTCTCGCGACGCAACGACGACCCGGCTGGCGCCTCGCGTCCCTATTCCATCGATCGCGACGGATTCGTCATGGGCGAGGGAGCGGGCGTCCTTATCCTCGAGACCGAGGAGCATGCGAAGGCACGCGGAGCGAAGATCTACGCCGAACTCGTCGGCGGTGGCGTCACGGCCGACTCGCACCACATCACCGCGAACGACCCCGAGGGCCGTGGTGCCGCCCGCGCGGTGAACCTCGCTCTGGGTGCCGCCGGTCGCACACCCGACCAGATCACCCACATCAACGCGCACGCCACCTCGACTCCCGTCGGCGATCCGAACGAGTACACCGCGCTGCACAGCGTCATCGGAGACCGGGTGCACGAGATCCCCGTGTCGGCCACGAAGGCATCCACCGGACACCTGCTCGGAGGCACCGGAGCGCTCGAGGCGATCTACACCGTCCTCGCGATCCGCGACCGCGTCGCTCCCCCGACCATCAACATCACCACCCAGGACCCGGCGATTCCGCTGCGCGTATCGGGCGACGCCCAGCCGCTCGGCGATGGCCCCCAGCTCGCCATCAGCAACTCGTTCGGCTTCGGCGGACACAACGCCGTCGCGGCGTTCGCCGACTACGACGGGTGATGCAGGAGCCCGTGCACGCCGACCTCGAAGCGTTCTGGACGCACGCCCGTGCGGCCGTTCCCACACTCCCGCAGGAACTGCCGGATGCCTGGGCGTTCGGAGCCACCCCCGAGCACGCGGACGACCTCCTGACTCTCGTGCTCGCAGGCACCAAGACCGGCACCGCATCCTCGCTGTGGGACTACGAGGCCACGGGAGATCGGATGCCTGAGGTCGGCGACCTCAGCATCGTGCTCGATGGGCTCGGCACGCCGCGAACGGTGATCGAGACCGTCGACGTGCGTACCGTGCCGTTCGACGAAGTCTCCGAAGAGCACGCATACGCTGAGGGCGAGGGCGACCGGACTCTTCCATACTGGCGTCGTGCGCACGAGACCTTCTGGCGCACGCACTCCGAGAATCCACGCGGATTCGAGCCGGACATGCCCGTGGTCTGCGAACTCTTCCGCGTGCTCTACACCCCGACCACGTGAGCCGCATCTCGAGCGCGCTGTTCCAGCGCGGCTGACCGTCGCGCCCGTCTCGTCGCGATCCGCGGCAGGAACAGGCCGATCAGAGGACCGACTCCGAAGGCGAACAACACGGTACCCACTCCGACCGGACCGCCGAGCAGGAAGCCGAGGACGAGGACCGTCCCCTCGATGAGCGTCCTCGCCACCCAGATCGGCCACCCCGTCACCCGCACGATGCCGGTCATGAGCCCGTCGCGCGGGCCCGGACCGAAATCGGCCGAGATGTAGAGCGCCGTGGCGAATGCGAGGAGCACCAGACCGAGCAGGAAGAGCGGTGCGCCGAACCAGACCGAGGGCATGGACGGAAGCAACCAGAGGCTGAGTTCCGCGCTCGGTCCGACGAGCAGCGCGTTCAGGAGAGTCCCGATCCCGACTCGTTGCCGGAGCGGTATCCACAGCAGCAGGACGACCACCGCCACCAGGTTCGTCACCGCTCCGAAGCCGAGCGGAACCACACTCGTGATCCCGAGCGAGAGCACGTCCCAGGGCGAGACCCCGACCGCGCCCCTGATCATCAGGGCGAGGGCGATTCCGTAGAGCACCAGCCCGACGAGCAACTGCACCAGTCGCTCGACGGTGTCCCGTCGCGTCGTCGAGCGGACGGGGAGGAACAGGGAACGAAGTGCCATGCCACCAGGATGCAGTGCTCCGATCCCGATGGACGCAGACCACTGCGATAAAAGTGGTCTGCATATCTCAGGCCAGATGCTGGCAGGCTGGATCCATGAGCTCTCGACTCGTGCAGCACCTGGACCCCCGCGACATCGCGGGCGCTTCCGCGACTCTCCTCGCCACACGTATCCGCGCGTTGATCCTGGATGGACGACTCACGGTCGGAGAACGCCTACCCAGTGAACGTGCTCTCGCCGTGGAGCTGCACCGCTCCCGTTCCACGATCACACGCACCTACGATCTGCTCGACGCCGAGCGCTATGTGGAGCGCGTCCACGGAGGCGGAACGCGTGTCGCGTTGCCCCATACGGAACCGACGCAGCGCGACCCCGAGAACACCGAGGCGATCGACGTCTCGATCGCCTCGATGGGGTCGACACCCGGACTGTACGACGCCACCGAACGCGCGCTGCCACGGCTCGCGGCTCTCCGCGGCACCAGCGGCTATTCGCCCCGCGGCCTACCGGAACTCCGTGACGCCGTGGCGCAGCGCTTCACCGAACGCGGAGCACCGACATCGTCCGAGGAGATCCTCATCACGGGAGGTGCTCTTCAGGCACTCAATCTGGTCCTGATCGCGATCGGTCGGCCCGGCGGCCGCGCACTCGTGGAACAGCCGACCTTCCACCATGCCATCGAGGCCATCCGTCGACACGGATACCGCATCCTGCCGACCCCGGTCGCACCGGATGGGTGGGACGTCGCCCATCTGACCGACACCCTGCTCCGTGACCGCCCCCACCTCGCCTACCTGATCCCCGACTTCCACAACCCCACCGGAGCTACGCTCGAGGACAGGGATCGGGAGATCGTCGCCGCTACGGCCGAGAGCGCGGGCACGCCGCTGATCATCGACGAAACGACCGCCGAACTCGACATCGACCGCGGCTGGGCTCCTCTCCCCGTGTCCGCATTCGGACGGGCGATCACGATCGGCTCGATGTCGAAACTCGCCTGGGGAGGACTGCGGATCGGCTGGATCAGGGCGGAGCGCTCGCTGATCACACGGCTGCTCGCCGCGCGGCTCTCCTTCGATCTCGGCACGGCACTGCTGGAGCAGTGCATCGCCGTCGAACTGCTCGACGACCTTCCCGGTCTCCAGAACCACGCCGCCGATCGACTCCGTGCCGGCCGAGCGAGCGTCGCGGACGGCGTGGCGACGCTCGAGGGCGTGCACATGCCAGGCACCCCTGGAGGGATATCCACCTGGCTCGATCTGGGCGCCCACCTCTCCACCGACCTGTCCATCGCCGCCCGTGCACACGGGCTCATCATCCCTCCCGGCCCCCGGTTCGCGACCTCGGGCGTGTTCGAACGCCGCCTGCGCATGCCGATCACGCTGTCCCCCGCGATCACCGCCGAGGCCATGTCCCGCCTTCGCCGCGCGTGGAGCGAGCTCCGGCACGGAGAACACGTTCACGCGGAACAGCCTTCGCACACCCCGGTCATCTGAGCTTCCCCACGACGAAGGCCCCGTCCCCGGTCATCCCGGGGCGGGGCCTTCGTCGTGGGGACGTGGATTCGCGTTCTCAGCGTCCGGGATCACTCACCGGCTTCCGATACTGACGCCTCCTCGCCCCTGGTCTGTGGGTCAGCCGACCTTGTGCAGCCAGACGACACGTGCGTCGTCGCTCGCATGGCGGAATGGCTCCAGCTCCTCATCCCAGGCGGAACCGAGCGCGACATCGAGTTCGCGCTGCAGCTCGACGGCACTTCCCGCCGCGATCTCCATCGCGTAGCGGATCCGGTCCTCGCCGATGACGATGTTTCCACCGGCATCCGTCTGCGCGAAGTGGATACCGAGATCGGGGGTGTGCAACCATCTGCCGCCGTCACTGCCCGGGGTGGGATCTTCCGTGACCTCGAAGCGCAGGTGCTCCCATCCGCGGATGGCCGTCGCGAGGGCGGAGCCCGTCCCGATCGGTCCGTCCCAGTAGAACTCCGCACGGCGTGCCCCTTCGAGCACGGGCTGGTCGGCCCAGTCGAAGTTCACTGCACGACCGATAGCGCGTCCCACCGCCCATTCGAGGTGCGGGCAGAGCGCGCGTGGCGCAGAGTGGATGAACACCACTCCGCGTGCGTATGCCGTCGCCATGATCTCTCCGTTTCATCAGGTGCGTCTTCCCCTACGACCTGAACCACGAAGTGGCGACAATATGCGGTTATGTGCCGATTATCGCCTACCCCGGGGGAAATCACAAGCGTGTCATTCGACACGCAGAAGGCCCCGATCCCATCGGAATCGGGGCCTTCCACGGAAAGAGGGGAGGATCAGGCCTCGCTCATCGCGACCTTCTCCTGCTGACCCTTCGCCGCGTAGTACGCAGCCCGGGCGGCGAGGCGACGCGCCTGCTCGGCCTGGCCCGCATCCAGCACGTCCTGCGGCACCTCGACGCTGTCGACGTGGGACTTGCCGTTGTACTTCTCGATGTAGGCGTCGAGCTCGGGGCCCGAAGTCCACGAGGTGATCAGGCAGTAGCGCGGGTCGGTGCCCGTGTGAGTGGCCGCGTGCCACAGACGCTGCGTGTCGACGATGAGCTGCGCGCCGGCGGGCAGCGCGATGCGCACCTCACCCTCGGGGTCGGTCCGGTTGTGGCGGAGCACGAAGTAGCTGTTCTTGTCATCCGTGAGGTTGAAGAAGCCACGGACGACCCATCCGGTGCCGTCCGGGTTCAGACGGTTGTTGTCGTCCTGGTGCAGGTTGTAGAGGCAGTCCGCGTAGGTGTTCGGCTGAAGCTCGATGACGCGGCAGCGGCCGACGTTCGCACCCGGCTCGTTCGCGCGGCGCGTCAGGTTCGGAGCCTTCTCGACCTGCGAGTCGATCCAGACGCCGTCCTTGTCGGTGCGCGGCGGCTTGTGGTTCCAGAAGCCGTTGCACTCGATGTCGCCGAAGGCGCTGGCGAGCGGCGCGAACCGTGTGTCGCCGGAGGACTTCCAGTCGTTGTACTCGATGTCCAGCCACTCCTTGGGGTCGAGTTCCTGGTTGTAGCTGTCGAGGACGACATAGCCGGTCTCTTCGAGCGCGGCAGACTTGATGTAACCCATGATCTGAATCATGCCCTTTCTTCGGGGGCCAGCACGTTTTAACAGGCCCTACTTAGGCAAGCCTACATTGCAGTCCTGAACGCGCCGCGGAGACCCGGCCGTGCATATTCCGCCCCGGCTAGACTCGTTGAGGCGGGTGACGGACCTCCGCCGCACGGAGGCATCTCTCAGCTATGGCAACGGCCACGAACGTCGAAGCGACCGCAGTCAACACCGTCGGATGGCTTTCGTCCGCCGACACCACCATCGTCGTCCCCGTCTATCAGCGGCAATACCGGTGGGACATCGGCGGATGCGAGCAACTGCTCGGCGATATTCGCGCCGTCGCGGACTCGGACGACGGGCACACGCACTTCATCGGCTCGATCCTCTCCAGCGAGGACGCCCACAGCGGCGGGGCCGAACTCGTGTTGATCGACGGTCAACAGCGCATCACGACGCTGATGCTCCTCATCGCGGCGCTTCATCACACGGTGCGCGACACCGACCTGGCTATGGCCGCAGAGCTCGAGCGCGTCCTCCTCACCGCATCGACCGGCCGGACCAAGCTGCGCCCGCACCGCGCCTGGGCCGACCTCTTCGAGAGCGTGGTGCTCGACCGTCGCGAGAGGGACGGCGATGTCCGCGACTCGCGCTTCGACGACAACTACGCGTTCTTCCGCAGCCAGGTGCACGCGGATGAGGCTCGACGCATCTGGCGCGGGCTGCAGAAGCTCGAGCACGTCGCCATCACGCTCGGACCGGAAGCCAACGCCCAGCAGATCTTCGAGAGCCTCAATTCCACCGGGGAGCCGCTGCGTGACCACGAGCTCATCCACAACTACGTGCTGATGGGTCTGTCGCACGCTGAGCAGAGCGAGATCGAGGACGAGTACTGGTTGCCCATCGAGCGCAACACGGGTGAGACGATCGGGAGCTTCTGGCGGCACTTCCTCGTCATGATCACCGGCCGAGAGGTCGCCGGTGCCGGTGAGCACGGAGTGTATGCCGCGTTCCGTCAGCGCTTCCCCCGTCTGGACGTCGCGACCCTGCGCGAGCACGCGACGCAGTGGCGGGACTTCTCGGACATCTACCGGGTCCTCCTCGATCCCGCCCAGGCGCCGGACGCGGAGATCGGCCGCCACCTCGGCTATGCCAACACGTTCGGACGCGGCATGTATCCGCTACTCATGCGCGCCTACCGCGACCACGAGACCGGTGTCCTGACCAGGGAAGCCCTCCTCGACACCCTGGAGCAGGTGCAGTCGCTGATTCTGCGCCGCACGGTCGTGGGAGTCCCCACGGATCGACTCGTCGCCCGTCTCTGCCGGGCGCGAGAAGAGGGCGAGGACGCCCTCGTCGCGGCGATCTCCCGCATCATGCCGTCGGACGAGAGAGTCCGCGTCGCTCTGAAGTACAGTGAACTCCCCCACGCCGCGTACGTCCTCGGGCGGCTGCAGGGGACGGACCCTTCCGAAGAGGTCGACGTCGACCACATCGTTCCCCTCTCCCCCGGCGACGACTGGTCCGGGGACGGGACGCGCGTCTGGGCCGACTACACGGAAGACGAGCAGAACAGCCACCGCGCTCTCGCTCCGACGCTGGGCAACCTGACGCTCCTCGAACCGGAACTCGCGATCCGCGCGCTCGACCTGCCGTTCCCGGCCAAACGGGATCGTGCCTACGCGCGAAGTTCCGTGGCGGGCACCCGAGCGCTGTCCACCGTCGCCGCCTGGGACACCGCAACCCTGAGCGCTCGTACCGTGGAGCTCACCGCCCGATTCCTCGAGATCTGGCGGCGTCCGAGCGTCGTCGACATCGACGACGACGGCCTCACCCCGATCCTGGATGCCCACAAGCGCCGCGGCTGGCCGCGCGGGTGGGAGAACGAGTTCGACTACGTCGAGTATCGCGGCGAGCACTGGGAGATCTACGACGTCAAGTCGCTCTTCAACCGCATCTTCCGGCGGGGGTGGGCTGACACCCACGATGCCGTTGTCGCATTCAGCGCGCGCCGGGGCGGACCGATCTATGACGCACAGGCCTGGAACGGGCAGTGGGACGCGCTGGACGCACAGCACTCGCTCTACATGGGCTGGGATGCGAAGTACATGATGACCGCGATCCAGGGGATCCTCGAGGAATCAGGGCTCGCGTCCGAGGTGTTCGTGAAGTACTCGTACCGCGCCGTGAACATGTGAGGACCGCTGTCCGCTCATGTCGAGCGGACGAGGTGCCCCAGCACGAGGTCGCCGGTGGCGTTCACGCTCTCCATGAGCGCCGCCACATGTCGCGTGTCCACGCGCGGCGGCTGCGCGGCGTCGAACAGGAACTGCAGCGGGATCGCCGGATGGATCCACGCGGTGCAGGTGCCGTGCGGACCACCGGCGGCCGGATGCCACGTCATCATGAAGCTCTCCTGGCGGCGCAGCTTGGTCCCGATCACCACTTTGAGGTGCACGAGCTCCCGGTCCTCGATCTCGATCGGGTCGGAATGGCTGTCGTATCTGAGTCGGCCCATTCGGGCACGATACCCATACCCGAGTCGCGGCGTCGCGGGCCTTGACGCACTGCGGGCCGCCTTGTATGCCCGGTGTCGACGAGCGTCGCGCGGGAGGTCATGGTGGGGCGGGTGGGACTTGAACCCACGATCGTCGGGTTATGAGCCCGCTGCCTTGACCAGCTTGGCCACCGCCCCCAGCGGACTCAGTTTAGCGGCGGATCGGATGCACTCGCGCGCTCGGGCGACGCAGAGACCGCACGCATCACGCTCCTATCGCGGACGCACGATCCATGCAAGGGTATGGACGCTTTCTCGCCTGACGCCGACGATGGACCGATGTCGTACACCCGAGGTTCCCGACCGGCAGGATCCGTGTGACCCCCGCTGTGGAGTCCTATGCGCCGATCGGGGACGGCCGGACCGTCGCACTGGTGGGTCAGGACGGATCGATCGACTGGCTGCCGCTTCCCGACCTCACCGACCTGCCCGTGTTCGCCCGTCTTCTGGACGAGGAGACGGGCGGGTGCGTGGAGTTCTCGCCCGTCGAGGATTTCCGTACAGAGCGGCGCTACGTGCCGGGAACCAATGTCCTCGAGACGACCTTCACGACGGCATCCGGGTCGGTGCGGCTCACCGACGCACTGGTGACCGGTGTCGCCGGACGGCTCCCCTGGGCGGAACTCGCGCGCCGCGTGGAAGGTATCGAGGGAACCGTCAGGATGTCGTGGAGGGTTCGCGTGGGGACCTCGCTGCGATCGGCAGCGCCGTGGATCGAGAAGACAGAGCATGGCGCGATCGTCCGCAGCGGTGCGACCGCCCTGGCCATCGTCGGCTTCGAGCACGGGCCTCCGCAGCACGATCCCGATGGAGCGTCCGGGCCGATCGTCTCCGGATCGTTCTCGACGACTCCCGGGTCGCGGCATCTGCTCGCGATCGCCGCGACTCACGACGAGCCGCTGCACATTCCCGACGCGCGCAACATCGACGAGGGGCTCGACCGCACGGTCGAGCGGTGGCAGCACTGGTCGGATGTGTTCTCCTACGCAGGCCCCTGGGCCGAGCATGTGCAACGCAATGCGCTCGCCCTCAAGCTCCTGATCTTCAGTCCATCCGGGGCGATCGCGGCTGCGGCGACGACCTCGCTCCCGGAGAATCCCCGCGGTGGCAAGAACTGGGACTATCGGCTCGCGTGGGTGCGGGACCTCGCGTACACGACGCACTCGCTCGTGCGATTCGGGCTTCGCGAGGAGACGCATGCGGCGCTCTCGTGGATGCTCCGCACCATTCGCCGGCATGGACCGGACGTGCACGTCATGTACACCCTCACCGGGGAGCTCGTCACCGAACCGAGGGAACACGACGTCCCCGGGTGGCGTGGCATCGCACCGGTCGTGATCGGCAACCCCGCGAACGACCAGCTCCAGCTCGGCGTGTACGGCGATCTCATCGCGATCTGTCGCACTTATTTCGACGCGGGCAACGTGCTCGACATCGCCACCGCCCGCACACTCGCGAGCGTCGCCGACCGCACGTGCGACGTGTGGCGCAATCCCGACTCCGGCATGTGGGAGCTTCCTGAACTGCGCCACTACACCTCTTCGAAGATGGGCTGCTGGAAAGCGCTCGATGACGCCGTCGCCCTCGCGGAGGCCGGTGCGATCCCGGGGAACGCGGAACGGTGGCGCACGGAGCGTGATCGGATCCGCGCCTGGATCGACGAGCACTGCTGGTCGGATGATCGACGGGCCTACGTGTTCCACTCCGGGTCCGAGGAACTCGATGCCTCCGTCCTGCTGCACGCGCCCACCGGATTCGACCGCGGGGATCGGATGTCCTCGACCATCGACGCGCTGACGGACGAGCTCGGCGACGGCGCGCTGATGTACCGATACAGCGGCGTTCACGCCGAGGAGAAGACCTTCGTCGCGTGCGCGTTCTGGCGCGCAGAGGCGCTCGCCTGCGTCGGACGTCACGACGAGGCCATCGAGCTCATGGATGTCCTGATCGGCCTCTCCAACGACGTCGGCATCTACGCGGAGATGATCGACGCCGCTGACGGCTCCGCGTGGGGGAACACCCCGCAGGCGCTCAGCCACCTCGCGTTCCTCGCCGCAGCCATGACGATCCACGACGTCGTACCCGCCGAGAAGCTCGGCGACCGATAACCCCCCACAGCACTCACGACCCGACACACACCCTGAAAGACACGAACAGAGGAGACTCCATGACCCGCGACCAGTACACCTTCGTCAACCCCGCCGAGCTCTACTCGGACATCCAGCCCGAGAAGCAGCACATGGCCGAGCCGGGCCTCGATGCCGACCTCACTCCCCGTGCCGACCTCGGCGAGGAGAGCTACCGGGGCTCGGGACGACTCACCGGACGCAGGGCGCTCATCACCGGTGGCGATTCGGGCATCGGGGCGGCGACCGCCATCGCCTTCGCTCGGGAAGGCGCCCACGTCGCCCTCTCGTACCTGCCTGCCGAGGAGGAGGATGCCCAGCGCATCGCCGGGATCCTCCGCGAGGAGGGAGTCACCGTCGCCACGTTCCCCGGAGATCTGCGCGATGCGGACTATTGCCGCGCGCTCGTCGCCGACACGGTCGACGCGCTGGGAGGAATCGACATCCTCGTGAACAACGGCGGCAAGCAGATCTACCAGGAATCGCTCGCCGACCTCACCGACGAGCAGTTCGACGACACCTTCAAGACCAACGTCTACGCGATGTTCTGGATCACGAAGGCGGCACTGCCGCACCTCCCCGCGGGCTCCGCGATCATCAACACCACCTCGATCCAGGCGTACTCGCCCGCAGGCATGCTCGTCGACTACGCATCGACCAAGGCGACGATCAACGCCTTCTCCAAGGGCCTCGCCCAGCAGCTCGCTCCCCAGGGCATCCGCGTGAACACCGTCGCGCCCGGTCCGATCTGGACACCGCTCCAGCCGAGCGACGGACAGCCCCAGGAGAAGATCGACAGCTTCGGCGAGGAGACCCCCCTCGGCCGCATGGGCCAGCCTGCGGAACTCGCACCGGCCTACGTCTTCCTCGCCTCCGCGGAGTCCAGCTACGTGATCGGCGAGACGCTGAACGTCAACGGAGGAATGCCCACACCGTGACACCCCGCATCAGGGGGCCGCACCGCACTCACACGGGTGTCGCCCCCTGATGCGTCGCGAGGTGCCGGCGGTAGAGTTCGGCGTTCGCGACGAGCCCCGCTCGCTCTTCGTCGGTCAGAGCACGGCGCACCTTCGCCGGCACTCCGGCGACGAGCGACCCGGCCGGGATATCGGTCCCACCCAGCACGACCGCTCCCCCGGCGATCAGGCAGCTCTCGCCGATCACCGCACCGCTGAGGATCACGGCGCCCATCCCGACGAGTGATCCGTTCCCGATCGTGCACCCGTGGACCACGGCGTTGTGACCGATCGACACATCGGCGCCGATCATCGTCGGATGCCCGGCGTCGACGTGCACCGAGACGTTGTCCTGAACGTTGCTTCCCGCCCCGACCACGATTCCGGCCGAATCGCCCCGCAGCACGGCGTTGTACCAGACGCTCGCCCCCTCGGCGAGCGAGACGTCCCCGATCAGACGTGCGCCGTCCGCGACGAAGGTGTCGTCGTCGATCGAGGGGACTTTGCCCGGCAGGGCGAGAACGGAGGCTCCAGCAGAGACTGTCATGAGGTGAGACTACCCTTCATACCCCGCGCAGCCGCGGAATCACGCGGGAGTTAGCTCAGCCTCAGCTTGCTTGCGGAATGTCTGAGGCTGAGTAGCGTTGCATCTACCAGGTACGAAGAAGACGTTCCGGAGGAGAAATCATGAGCAAGTCCCAGACCATTTCCACGACCGCCAGCGACCCCACCGTCGCCGCCGCGGCCGCACAGTTCCTCTCCCCTGTCGTCCTCGGACTGCAGGCCCTCACGATCAACGGCAAGCAGGCTCACTGGCACGTGCGCGGCGCGAACTTCGTCGGAGTCCACGAGCTCCTCGACACGGTCGTCGCCCACGCCGGCGACTTCGCCGACACGGCTGCCGAGCGCATCGTCGCCCTGGGCCTTCCGATCGACGCGCGCGTCAGCGCGGTGGCCGCGAAGGCATCCACGACCGAGGTTCCCGCCGGCTTCACACAGTCCAGTGACCTCATCCTCGACGTCGTGTCCGACATCGACGCGATCCTCGTCGACGTCAAGGCAGCGATCGACGGTCTCGATGAGATCGACCTCACCAGCCAGGACGTCGCGATCGAGATCATGCGCGGACTCGAGAAGGACCGCTGGTTCCTCATCGCGCACGTCGCGGCGTAACACCTCACACACGACGAAGGGCCCCGGGAGACCGGGGCCCTTCGTCGTGTGTGAGGCGTCAGGCGACGTGCGTCGCACGACCGCCGAGGATGGTCGCCCCGATCGGCATGGACCGCAGCGTCCGAGCATCGGCTGTCTGGGGGTCCGCACCGCACAACACGATGTCCGCGGTCTCCCCCGGCCGCAGCGAGGACCGGGTGCTCGCACCCAGTGCCGCGTCGACGCTCAGCCTCTCCTCGGGCACCCAGGGCTCCCGGTCATCGTCCGAACGCGCAACCGCTGCCGCGATTCCCTGCCACGGGTCCAGCGCCGCGACCGGCGCATCCGAACCGAACCGCAGGGGAATTCCCGCGGACAGGAACGACGCCAGCGGGTAGCCGACCGCGCTTTGCGCCGCCCAATAGCTCTCTGCCATGTCGCGATCGTCGACGGCATGCTGCGGCTGGATGCTCGCGATCACGCCCAGCCGCGCGAAGCGCGTGAGGTCTGCGCGGCGGACGAGCTGCGCATGTTCGATGGACCCCGTCGCGCCGGTAAGGGCGAATGCGTCGAGCGCGGACGACACGGCTCGATCGCCGATCGCGTGGATCGCCACCGTGAGACCGGATGCCGTCGCGGTCGTCGCCAGCTCCACGAGGGTGTCCGGGTCTATCGTCAGCACACCGAAGTTGCTCGGGTCATCCGGGTAGGCGTGCGAGCAGGCGGCGGTGCGCGTGCCGAGCGATCCATCGGAGATGATCTTCAACGGTCCGACTCGAATGAGGCCATCGGTCCCCGGCAGCACATCCCCTGTTCGGAAGTTCTCCGCGATCGCCCGTTCCAGACCAGCGCGGTAGAAGGCGAACTCGACGCGGTGCGCGGAGAACCCCTCGGCGATCCGGCGCGGCCACGCCTCGGCGTTCCACTCCATGTCGAAGTCGACGATTCCGGTGACGCCCCGCATGGCCGCCCGGTTCCCGGCCCGGATGACCGCATGGTCGGCATGCAGAGGCGAGGCGGCGTTGAGGCGCCGCGACACCTCGAACGCGTCCTCCTCACGGAGCATGCCGTCGGGGCTCGTGAACCCCTCGCGCTCGAGCGCGGCGGAATTCAGCCACACGCTGTGCACATCGGAGTTGATCAGATACGTGGGCGCGTCGGGCGTCGCGGCGTCCAGCACCTCTCGCGAGGGATCGTCGGGCCAGAGAGCGTCACGAAAACCGGCACCGACGCGCCGCCCATCCGTGAGCACCGGGACACCGCGCATGCGCTCGGCCGCTTCGGATGCAGTCCGACAGCCGCCCAGCGGCACCCGCTCGGCCGCCAGCGCCCACTGGACCGTGTGGACGTGGTTGTCCCAGAGGCCGGGAACCGCCCACGCGCCGTCCGCCTCGAGGACCAATCCCGCGGCCTTCAGTGATCCGGTCGGCGCGATATCGGCGATCCGCCCAGCGTCCACGATGATGTCCACCGGTTCGGTGTCCATGAGGAACTCTCGACCGGGCCCCGCGATGCGCACGGCGCGGACCATACCGATCCGGTCTCCGACCGCTGTCATGCGCTGCGCCCTGGACGCGCGTCCTGAGCGCGGCGCATCTCCGCGGCGAGAGCGGGGTTTGCGTACTCGCCGCCGTCCTGCAGCTCGGCGATGATGCGCTCGACCGTATCGGCGTCCTTGTTCTGGCTCAGCTTGCGCTTGGCCACGACCCGGGTCGGGGTGAGACGGAATCCGACGGTGCCCGCCGCCAGGCGGCGCACGAAGGCCTCGTCGTTCGGGCGCTCCCACATGCCGCGCGGTGACGGCATCGGGCCCTCGAAGCGGTCGACGAGCCGATCCAGGACGCGAAGGTTCTCTTCGTCGCTGAGGATCTCCGGCGTTCCGGAGAGATGCACCGCGATGTAGTTCCAGGTCGGGACCGACGGGGTCGACGCGTCGTACCATCCGGGCGAGACATAGCCGTGCGGGCCTTGGAAGACCACGAGCAACTCCCGCTCACCCATGCCGTGGATCAGGTCGTCAGGGCGCCCGACATGGCCGACGATCGTGAGGTCGTCGCGATCCTCGTCGAGCAGGACCACGTAGTGCGACGCGACCTGACCGTCGTCGCCCGCGCTGACGATCGTCGCCCACGGGTTCTCGTCGATGACTCGACGCATTTCGGTGACATCGGCGAGAGTGAAGCTGGGATTCTGGCGCACGCATCCAGCCTAGATCGGCACGCGCCTCGCGGAGCACCTCCCGCGCTGTGTCAGCGCTCGCGGGAGCGCTTCCCGACGACAGGTATCGCCTGCGTCTTCCACTCCTCCCAGCCCGGGGTCCCCGTCATGAACGCATCGACCTCCTCGCGACTCGCCCGAAGCTTCGGATCGTTCTCGAGGTACTTCTTGGTCTCACGCGCCACCAGACCGGACAGGATGAGCAGGCCGATCAGGTTCGGAAGGGCCATCAGACCGTTCATCACGTCGGAGAATGCCCAGACCACGCCGAGCTGCACCGTGCATCCGATGAAGACGACGAGAGAGAAGACGATCCGGAACGGCATGACCGCCTTCCGTCCGATCAGGCGTTCGATGTTGCGCTCACCGTAGTAGGACCAGCCGAGAATGGTCGACGCGGCGAACATGACCAGCCCCAGCGTGACGACGATGTGACCCCAGTCCCCGGGGAGGCCGCTCGAGAAAGCGGCGCCGGTCATCAGTGCGGCGCTCAACTGCTCGCCGGTTTCCGGGTCGATCTGGTTCCAGGTACCGGTGGTGATGATGACGAGTCCGGTGAAGGTGACGACGATGATCGTGTCGATGAAGGTCTGAGTCATGGACACCAACCCCTGACGGACGGGGTGACTGGTCTTGGCGGCGGCCGCGGCGATCGCCGCGGACCCCATGCCGGACTCGTTGGAGAAGATTCCTCGTGCGACGCCGAACTGGACCGCGATGATGATGACCGAGCCGGCGAATCCACCGACCGCACTGGTGCCGGTGAACGCCTCACTGAAGATCTGCCCGAACGCTGCGGGCACAGCCCCCACGTTCACGATCAGGATGTAGAGCGCCCCGAGCACGTAGAAGATGATCATCATCGGCACGAGAGCGGCCGTGACCTTTCCGATCGCCTTGATCCCACCGACGAGCACGAGCATCGCGAACACCGTGAGCACCAGCCCGGTGATCCACGTGGGGATGCTGAAGCTCGCCTCGAGGTTCTGGGCGATCGAGTTCCCCTGCGTCATGTTCCCGATCCCGAAGCAGGCGAACACCGCGAACACCGCGAACGACAGCGCGAGGAACTTGCCGAAACGACCGGGGATCCCGCGCTCGAGGTAGTACTGCGGGCCACCGGACTTCTCACCGGCGTCGTCCGTCTTGCGGTAACGCACACCGAGGAAAGCCTCCGAGTATTTCGACGCCATTCCGAGAAGACCTGTGATCCACATCCAGAAGAGCGCCCCCGGGCCACCGATGCCGATCGCGGTCGCGACACCGACGATGTTGCCCGTGCCGACGGTAGCGGCGAGAGCCGTCGTCAGCGCTTGGAACTGCGAGATGTCACCGTCCGCGCCGGGGTCCTTGCGGGTGAAGAGCCCCAGTCGCAGGGCCGGTCCCAGCTTCAGGAACTGCAGGCCACCCAGCCTGATCGTCAGATACAGTCCCGTTCCCAACAGGAGTGGGATCAGGAGGAAAGGACCCCACACGATTCCGCTGATCGTTTCGAGCACCTGCTGCACGCCGCTGAGATCCATGGTTCCTCCAGTCGCTGCCACTGCCACCCCGCATCGGACGGAGTCATCCTAGCCACGTGGTAGCGCTGAGCACGTGCGTCGACATGCCGAAAGGCCGGAATCAGGCCTGGCAGCGGGGGCACCAGTACAGCTTGCGCGCGCCGATCTCCTCCAGGGCGATCTCGGTGCCGCACACGCGGCAGGGAAGGCCGGCACGGTGATAGACCCAGTGACGGTCGTCGCGGTGCGCCATCGCTGCGCGGTAGGCGTCCGAGGAGAGATCGTCCATCGTCATCATCTGCCCGGTCTCGACGCCGACCGCGAGCAGACGAACCCAGTCGCGCCAGAGCTCACGGACCGTCGCCTCGGGGACATCACGCCCGAGCGTGTGCGGGTTCACGCGTGCGCGGTAGAGCATCTCCGCCCGATAGACGTTGCCGATGCCGCTGACGACGGCCTGGTCCATGAGAAGCAGGGCGATCGGCGTGCCACGCTTGCGCACGGCCTGCACGAAACGCTCCTCCCCCTCGTCGGGGTCTCCCACCAGCGGGTCGGGGCCGAGCTTCGCGACGCTCGCGAGCATCTCCTCCGGGGTCTGGAGAACGCACGCGGTCGGCCCGCGAAGATCGGCACACGTGATGTCGGTCAACAGTCGCAACCGGACCTGTCCGACGACCGGCGGCGGCCACTCGCTCTCGTCACCGGCGAGCCCGGTCGTCTGCTCGGACATCCGCACGTGGACTCGGCTCCGCCGCGGTGCGCCGATCGAGGAGAGCGAGTTCTCGCCGGCATCGTCGTGGATGGCGTCCTCGAGGTCCGTGCCGCGCTGATTGGTCTGGCCCATCCGCCCGTTGGACGATGCGATCGTTGGGTCCACGAGGATCTCCCCCGCGAAGTCCCAGGCACCGTAGAGCCCGAGGTGCACGCGCAACCAGAGGTCCCCCTCGGCCTCGAGGAACATCTGCTTGCCGACCGCCTGCACGCTCACGGCCTCCCGACCGTCGAGCACCGAAGCCCCCTCCGCGAAGCGTCCCTGAGGACTCGAGGCCCGCATCACGCGGCCGACGAAGTTCCGTTCGAACTGACGCGCGATTCTGTGGACGGAATGCCCCTCGGGCATCAGGACGCCCGGGGGTCGGGAACGAGCGAACCGTCGCGCTCGAAGTCGGCGATCTGCCCGATGCGGCGGACATGACGCTCATCCCCGGGGAACGGCGTCGCGACGAAGCGGTCGATCAAGGCCGTGACCTCATCGAACGAGTGCTGTCGCGCGCCGATCGCGATCACATTGGCGTCGTTGTGCTCCCGTGCGAGCTCGGCGGTCGAGAGGTTCCAGACGAGCGCGGCGCGAACGCCACGGACCTTGTTCGCCGCGATCTGCTCGCCGTTGCCCGATCCACCGAAGACCACTCCCAGCGCCTGCACGCCGGCTTCCTGATCCGAGATCACCGCTTGTGCGGCGCGGATGCAGAACGCGGGGTAGTCGTCCACTGCGTCGTACTCGATCGGCCCGTGATCGACGACTTCGTGTCCCGCGGAGCGCAGATGCTCCTGCAACTGGGTGGAGAAGTCCAGACCGGCGTGATCGGTGGCGATATGGATGCGCATGCGTCCCATCCTACGAGCGGCTCAGGACCGTCGACACGCGCTCAGGGGACGACGCCCGCGGCAGCGGGCTTGAAGCCGGCGCGGACGTTCTCGCAGCATCCCGGCCGACAGACGTCGAACCCGGGGCCCAGCGCCGTCACATGCTGGCGCTCGGCCGGCGAGCGTCCCTCCAGGCGCTCCTGGATGAGGTCGACGATGCCCGCGACGAAGGACTCGGACACTCCCGGTGTGGGAGTGCGGACGAAAGCGAGTCCCGCCTCCTCGGCGGCCTCCGCCGCTTCGGTGTCGAGATCCCACAGAACCTCCATGTGATCGCTCATGAAGCCGAGCGGCACCACCGCGACGGCGGAACGACCGCGCCCGGGAAGCTCTCCGATCACGTCGCACACGTCCGGCTCGAGCCAGGGCTGCGACGGCGGACCCGAACGCGACTGGTAGACGAGTTCCCAGCTCACGGCCGCGGCGCTCGGCAGCATCTGGGCGACGCGATCCATCACCCAGGCCGCGACGGCCTCGTGCTGAGCCGCGTAGGCCCCGTTCTCGCCCCAGTCGATGTCCCGGGCGCCGGAACGCTGCGCGTCCTCGGTCGGGATGCTGTGGGTGGAGAACAGGATCTCGATCGACTCCGCGGCGATGCCGTCCGCAAGGAACCCCTCGACGGCTGCGCGGACGCCCTCGACGAACGCGTCGACGAATCCCGGGTGGTCGTAGAACGGGCGGATCTTGTCGATCGTGACGCTCTCGCCGAGACCGGTGTCCTGGAGAACCCGGGCGAAGTCCTCCCGATACTGGCGGCAGCTCGAGAACGAGCTGTACGCGCTCGTCGCGAACGCGAGCAGGGTGGTGTCGCCGTTGCCCGACGCCTCCGTCACCGCCTCGTCGAGGTACGGGGCCCAGTTGCGGTTGCCCCAGTAGACGGGCAGATCGATCTCCCGGCGTGCGAGCTCGGCCTCGAGGGCGGCCTTCAGAGCGCGGTTCTGCGCGTTGATGGGACTCACCCCGCCGAAGTGGCGGTAGTGGTGTGCGACCTCTTCGAGACGTTCGTCAGGGATGCCTCGACCCCGGGTGACGTTACGCAGGAACGGAATGACGTCGTCCTGCCCCTCCGGCCCGCCGAACCCGGCGAGGAGGATGGCGTCGTAGGCGACGGGCGTCTCCACATGGGGAGTTCCACTCGCTGCAGCGGCGGAGGCGAAACGGACGACGTTCTGATCGCTGAGACTCACTCCTTCATTCTTTCACCTCCCGAGGTCTCTGCGGCGCGCACGCCAGCGCTGGCGTAGGCTGTCATGGTTGCCGCCGGTGCCAGCCGCATCGATCCGCGACGCAAGCCCCCCTCACCCCTGGGAGAACACACGTGCCTGGAGAGAACCTCACCCGAACCGAGGCGCAGGAGCGCCGCGAGCTCGTCGACACCGAGTCGTACGAGATCGCCCTCGACCTGACCAAGGGTGCCGAGGTCTTCGGATCCCGCAGCGTGGTGCGCTTCACCGCCACCCCCGGGAGCTTCACCTTCATCGATCTGATCGCCAGCGAGGTGCGCGAGATCTCCCTCAACGGCGAGCAGCTGGACCCCGACGAGGTGTTCGCGGACTCGCGTATCGCGCTGAGCGACCTGCAGGAGGACAACGTCCTCGTCGTGGATGCCGACTGCCTGTACACGAACACCGGTGAAGGGCTTCATCGCTTCGTCGACCCGGTCGATGACGAGGTCTACCTCTATTCGCAGTTCGAGGTTCCCGATTCCCGCCGCGTCTTCGCGGTGTTCGAGCAGCCCGACCTCAAGGCCACGTTCCAGTTCACGGTCACCGCGCCCGCGGCGTGGAAGGTCGTCTCCAACTCCCCGACGCCCGAGCCGATCCTGCACGGCGAGAGTGCGACCTGGGGCTTCGAGCCCACTCCGCGCATCTCCTCGTACATCACCGCACTCGTGGCCGGCCCGTACGAGTCGGTGTTCTCCGAGCTGACCAGCGCATCCGGTCGGGTGATCCCTCTCGGTGTCTACGGACGCAAGAGCCTGTGGCAGCACCTCGACGCCGACTACATCTTCGACAAGACGCGCGAGGGCTTCGCGTACTACGAGGAGAAGTTCGGCGTTCCCTATCCGTTCGCGAAGTACGACCAGCTCTTCGTCCCGGAGTTCAACGCGGGCGCGATGGAGAACGCGGGTGCGGTCACTTTCACCGAGACCTACGTCTTCCGCAGCAAGGTCACCGACGCCGTCAAGGAGCGTCGTGTGGTCACCATCCTGCACGAGCTCGCCCACATGTGGTTCGGCGACCTCGTCACCATGAAGTGGTGGGACGGGCTCTGGTTGAACGAGTCGTTCGCGGAGTGGGCGTCCACGATCGCCACCGCCGAGGCCACCGAGTGGACCGAGGCGTGGACCACCTTCAACGCGATGGAGAAGACCTGGGCCTACCGTCAGGACCAGCTCCCCTCGACGCACCCGATCGTCGCCGAGATCAACGACCTCGAAGACGTCCAGGTCAACTTCGACGGGATCACCTACGCCAAGGGCGGCTCAGTACTCAAGCAGCTCGCCGCCTGGGTCGGGATCGAGGAGTTCTTCGCGGGAGTGTCGCAGTACTTCCAGAAGCACGCGTGGGGCAACACCGAGCTGTCGGACCTGCTCGTCGAGCTCGAGGCCACGAGCGGGAGGGAACTGTCCAGCTGGTCGAAGAAGTGGCTGGAGACCGCCGGCGTGAACACCCTCTCCCCGGTGATCGCCGAGGACGCGGACGGCAAGATCTCCCGCTTCGCGGTCACCCAGACCGCGCCGGCCGACTACCCGACCATCCGTCCCCACCGTCTCGGGATCGGCTTCTACTCGCTGCAGGACGGGTCACTCGTTCGCAGCCACTACGTCGAGGTCGACGTCGACGGCGACCGCACCGAGGTTCCCGAGCTCCAGGGCATCACGCGCCCTGACCTCGTACTCCTCAACGACAACGACCTCGCCTACGCCAAGATCCGTCTGGACGAGCGTTCGCTCGAGACCGCGATCGCGCACCTGGCCGACATCAGCGACCCGCTCGCTCGCTCCCTGGTCTGGGGAGCCGCGTGGGATCAGACCCGCGACGCCGAGAGCCCCGCGAGCGACTACATCGATCTGGTCCTGGGCAACATCGGGAGCGAGACGGAATCGACGACGGTCCGCACGACCCTGGCGCAGCTCCTGCAGGCTGCCAACCAGTACGTCGCTCCGGAGTCTCGCGCCGCGGCGCGCGAGAAGGTCGCGGACGCGCTCTGGGACCTCGCGCACAGCGCGGAGTCCGGCAGCGACAGCCAGCTCCAGTTCGTCACCGCGTTCGCGAATGCCCTCGTCACCCCCGCACACGCGGGGATCGTCGGTCGCCTTCGTTCCGGTGAGGAGACCCTCCCGGGTCTCACGATCGACACGGACCTCTCCTGGCAGCTGCTGGTGGGTCTCGCGACGATCGGGGCTACTGACGCGAGCTCGATCGATTCAGCCCTGCGCGCGGACAACACCGCGAAGGGCGGAGAGTTCGCCGCTCAGGCACGGGCGGCTCTCCCGACCGTCGAGGCCAAGCGCGAGGCGTGGGCCTCCCTGATCGAGCGAGACGACGCTCCGAACACGATCGTGCGCTCCGCGGCGCTCGGTTTCGTCCACCCGGCGGGAGCCGAGGTGCTCGGGGAGTTCATCCCCGCCTACTTCGACATGCTGCTCCCGATCTGGGAGTCCCGGTCCTACCAGATCGCGCAGTACCTGATCGTGGGGCTCTTCCCGAAGGCGCTCGCGAGCGTGGAGCTCCGCGACGCGACGCGGTCCTGGCTGTCAAACAACCAGGACGCCGCACCGGCGCTGCGTCGTCTCGTGCACGAGAACCTGTCCGATGTCGAGCGTGCGCTGGCGGCGCAGTCCTTCGACGAAGACCGCTGATTCACACGATCGGGTCTCGGCGCCGGCGCATCCAGCCTCCACCGAGACCCGATCGCTAGAATCAGGGAGTGCATCCCCTCTTCGCTCTCGCCGTGACATCCGCACCGGATGAGGCCCCGGCGACCGACCTGAGCGAGTTCTGGACAGCGGTCCTCCAGGTTCTCCGGGACATCGGGGGCAAGGCGATCAGCATCGCGATCATCATCGCCGTCGCCTTCGCCATCGGGCTGTTGCTGCGCCTCGTCGTCCGCCGTGTCGTGCACCGCATCGTGGACGGCGCGAAGTCCAAGGCGAACGTCGATGACACACAGGCGCTGGAGCGCTCGCCGCTCGCGGACATGCGCCTCATCCAACGGACGCGGACGCTCGGCTCGATCCTGCAGAACATCATCAACGTCGTCGTCGTGGTGGTCTCGCTCCTCATGATCGTCTCGGTGATCTCCGTCGATCTGCTCAGTTCGCTGACGCTGCTCAGCGCCGCCATCGGCGCAGGACTCGGCTTCGGTGCCCAGAACATCGTCAAGGACGTGCTCAACGGGCTGTTCATCGTCGCCGAGGATCAGATCGGAATCGGCGACGTCGTGGATCTGGGCCTCGCGAGCGGTGTGGTGGAGCACGTGAGCGTGCGTATCACGCAGGTTCGGGATGTAAACGGCACCCTCTGGTATGTGCGCAACGGTGAAGTGCTGCGTATCGGCAACATGTCGCAGGGGTGGGCGCGGGCGATCATCGACCTCGGGGTTCCCGCGGATGCCGACCTCGACGAGGTCGAGAGGACCATGCTCGCCACCGCGCAGGAGCTGGCCAAGGAGCCGAAGTGGCGCACGCGCATCATCGAGAAGCCCGAGATCTGGGGCCTGGAGAGCATCGACGGAGACGCGCTCGTGGTCCGGGTGGTGATCAAGACACGAGCGAACGCGAAGGACGACGTGGCGCAGGAGCTCCGCAAGCGCCTCAAGACCGCAATCGGTGACCTCGGGCTCTCCCTTCCCCGCCTCGCCTCGGTGTCCCCCACAGGACTCGACGGCGCACGACGCGTGCGCGGCGCGAACCCCCCGACCACGCGGCCCAATGCGGTCACCGGCGTGCCGCCCGTCGAACGCGGCATCTGGCGTCGGAAGAAGTCCGGCGACGCCCCTGCGCCGGGAACCCCGGAGGCGAACTCATGACACTCTTCGACGAGATCGGCGGCTACGAGACCTTCGAGAAGATCGTCGCGGTGTTCTACCGCGAGGTCGCGGATGACCCCGTACTCAAGCCGATGTATCCCGAGGAGGACCTCGGTCCGGCCGCCGAGCGGCTCACCCTGTTCCTCGTGCAGTACTGGGGAGGTCCGACGACGTACGGCGAGACCCGGGGCCACCCTCGACTGCGCATGCGCCACATGCCGTTCCATATCGACCCCGATGCCCGCGATCGTTGGCTGCGTCACATGCGCACCGCACTCGACGAGGCGGAGTTGTCGCCTCTGCACGAATCCACGCTCTGGGACTATCTGGAGCGCGCCGCATATGCCATGGTGAACACATTCGAGCCCGCCGGCATCGGTCCAGCCGCCGCCGGTCGGCCGACGATCGAGACCCGTACCCGTCAGGATTCACCGGAGAACACATGACGACCCCCCGCGCTCCCCTGTCCGCAGATGTCCTGATCATCGGCTGGGGGCTCGCGGGGCTCGTGGCCGCCGGCGAGGCGATCTCGGCGGGCCGCAGTGTCGTGCTCGTCGACCAGGAGCCGCGAACGAATCTCGGCGGACAGGCGTGGTGGTCGTTCGGCGGTCTCTTCTTCGTCGATTCGCCCGAGCAGCGCAGGATGGGAATCCGCGACTCCCTGGACCTCGCCCGACAGGATTGGTTCGGGAACGCGGGCTTCGATCGGGACGAGGATCGGTGGCCGCGGGAGTGGGCCGAGGCCTATCTGCAGTTCGCGGCCGGCGAGAAGCGCGCCTGGTTGCGCGAGCGCGGAGTCGGGTTCTTCCCCGTGGTCGGCTGGGCCGAGCGCGGGGGCTACGGCGCGATCGGCCCCGGCAACTCGGTGCCGCGCTTCCACATCACATGGGGAACAGGTCCCGGGATCGTCGCCCCCTTCGCTGACGCGGTGGAACAGGCGGAGTTCGAGGGGCACCTGACGGTCCTCCCCCGTCACCGCGTGCGCGAGCTCGTGCTGACCGACGGCACGGTGACCGGTGCACGAGGCGATGTCCTCGCGGACGATGCCGGCGCGCGAGGCGTCGCATCCTCGAGAGACGTCCAGGGAGAGTTCGAGGTCCACGCGGCAGCGACCGTGGTGGCATCCGGAGGGATCGGCGGCAATCACGACCTGGTACGCGCCGCGTGGCCGGCCTCGCTGGGCACTCCACCTGCCGAGATGCTGTCTGGAGTGCCCGCGTACGTGGACGGGTCGATGCACACCGTCAGCTCTGCTGCGGGTGCCCACCTCATCAACGGCGACCGCATGTGGCACTACGTCGAAGGAATCCGGAACTGGTCACCGGTCTGGCCCTCGCACGGGATACGGATCCTTCCCGGCCCGTCCTCCCTCTGGCTCGACGCGCGCGGGAACCGCCTCCCGGTGCCGCTTTTCCCCGGGTACGACACGCTCGGCACCCTGCAACACCTGCGCACGACCGGACACGATCACTCCTGGTTCATCACCTCGCGACAGATCGTCGAGAAGGAGTTCGCGCTGTCGGGCAGCGAGCAGAACCCCGACCTCACCGGCAAGGACGTCCGACTGCTGCTGCGCTCACGCCTCGCGAAGGGACCCACCGGACCCGTGCAGGCGTTCCTCGACGAAGGGGCGGACTTCATCGTCGAGAACGACCTCGACTCCCTCATCGAGCAGATGCAGCTCACGCCGGGCGGTGCAGCGCTGGATCCCGAGCGTGTGCGCGCCGAGGTCATCGCCAGAGACCGCGAGATCGAGAACGACTTCACGAAGGACGCGCAGATCGCCATGCTGCGCTCGGCACGTGCCTACCGCGGCGACCGGCTCATCCGCACCGCCGCCCCGCACCGCCTCCAGGATCCCTCGGCGGGGCCCATGATCGCGGTCAAGCTGCACGTGCTCACGCGCAAGTCGCTGGGCGGGATGGAGACGAACCTGGACGGCCAGGTGCTGCGCGCCGACGGCACGGAGATCCCCGGACTCTTCGCCGCAGGAGAGGCGAGCGGCTTCGGCGGCGGCGGCGTGCACGGGTACCGCGCACTCGAAGGCACGTTCCTCGGCGGATGCCTGTTCTCGGGCCGCCAGGCGGGACGTGCCGCGTCCCGGTAACCGTCAGGACCCGCCGGCGGCACCCGTGGACCGGACCGCCGTGAGGCCCGATGCGACCGGCCCCCGTGCGAGCACATGCCCGCGTGCGAAGCTGACCCTCGTCCACCGCCCGGAGCGGGTGATGGCCGCCCGCTCCTCTCCGGAGATGAACCCCAGGGCGTGCGCGGCGAACGCCACGCCCCGTGGCATCCCGTCCAGATCCTCGTCGGCCTCACCCCAGATGCCGGCCCGGAGGGCGCGAACCGCCTCCTCCCCCGCGCCGGGCGTCGCTCCGTGCGCGACCGCGGCGATTCCCCACTGAGCGCGCTGTGCGACGATAGCGGCGTCGAGCGCGCCCACGGGCTCCCACCCGCCGCGCGGAGGTGCCACTCCCGCCCAGGCGGGTGAGCGGCCTGTCTCCGGGAGTGCGAGCTCGAGCTCGTCATCGGTCGCGGTGAGCTCGTCCACGACGATGTCGCAGCTCAATTCGGGGTCTGCACGGACGACGCGCATGCCGAGGACGGTCGGAGTCTGATCGAACAGACCATGGGGAGCGAGGGCGGCAGCCGTGAGGGCGAGCACCCCCTGGGCCCCCTGCAGGCGAACTCCCTCGTCGGAGACGAGTCGCGCACGCCCGACGAAGGTCAACACGTCACGGGCGGTATCGGCATCGGCGAGGATCAGACGTGGGGGCACGCGTCCTAAACTATCAACTGGCCATCAGCCGTCCGCCGAGAGGAGCGCCATGAGCGCCGACGACCATGCCCGTACGTCCGTGGATCACCTCCTCGATGTGCTGAACCTGCACGATCACGAAGCTCGGACCACCGAGGACATCTTCACGGGCGTGTCGCATGCGATGCCGACCGGTCGCATCTACGGCGGTCAGGTGCTCGCGCAGACCGTCATCGCCGCGGCCCGCACCCTCCCCGAGGAGCGCTCGGTGCACTCCATGCACGGGTACTTCCTCCGCGCCGGCGACGCGAGTCAGGGACTCACCATCTCCGTCGACCGCATCCACGACGGCCGATCGTTCTCGACGCGCCGCGCACAGGCCTTCCAGAACGGCGTTCCGATCTTTTCGATGATCGCGTCCTTCCAGGATGAGGACCCGGGACTGGAACACGCGGCGCCCATGCCCGACGGTGTCCCGGACCCCGAGACCCTCGACTCCGATGAGACGCTCGTCGCCGGCGTGCACCCTCTCACGATGCGGATGCTCAGCGACCGTCCGGCGGATGTCCGCCACGTCGAGGGCCCCGTGTACCTCACCGTCGACGGCCACGTCGCGCCTCATCAGGCAGTATGGATGCGCATGCGCGCGCCACTTCCCGACGATGCCCGTCTGCACCGTGCGGCTCTCGCATACCTCAGCGACATGACCATCCAGGAGGTCGTCCTGCGCGCGCACGGCGTCGCATGGTCACACCCCGGGCTGAAGGTCGCGAGCCTCGACCACGCGATGTGGTGGCACCGGTTCGCCCGAGTGGACGAGTGGCTGCTCTACGTGCAGGAGTCACCCAACGCGCGCGGCGGCCGGGGACTCGGCACGGGACGCATCTACACGCGCGACGGGCTCCTGGTCGCCAGCGTGGCTCAGGAGATCATGGTCCGCGTTCCTGACCCGAGCGCACCTGCCTCGTGATCCTGGACGCCGCGCACCTCAGCGGTGCGCGTAGGTGATCGACGGGCCGACGTACGGCTCCCATGCCTCACGCATCTCTGCGGAGATCCGTGTCGGCCGACCGCTCCCCGCGTCGACGAGCACGATGATCGCCGTCGATCGCGCGTAGAGGACCCGTTCCGGGCTCGCGGGGTCATTGTGCACCTCGTAGCAGACCTCGACGCTGGAACCGCCCAGCTTGCCGAACCACATCTGGACCTCGAGTGGTCGCCGCTGATAGGGAACCGGGGCGAGGTACTCGATCTCCTGTCGCGCGATGAGCGTGAGCACTCCCTGTTCGATGCCTGAATCGAGCACGGCGGTGGAGGGAGCCTCCTCCCCCGGTCCCGCGCGCCAGAAGGCCCGCACACGCGCCTCCTCGAGCAGCTTGAGCATCGAGGTGTTGTTCACGTGATTGAACGCGTCCAGATCGCCCCACCGCAGGTGGATCGGGATGTGCAGTCGCGACCCCGTCCCGTGCGCGTCAGTCACGCGTCAGCTTGCGGTGCGTCGAACGGTGCGGGTTCGCCGCGTCCGGTCCCAGACGCTCGATCTTGTTCTGCTCGTACGCGTCGAAGTTCCCCTCGAACCAGTACCACTTCGCGGGGTTCTCGTCCGTACCCTCGTAGGCGAGGATGTGAGTCGCGATCCGATCGAGGAACCACCGGTCGTGCGTGATGACCACAGCGCAGCCGGGGAACTCGAGCAGAGCGTTCTCGAGTGATCCGAGCGTCTCGACGTCCAGGTCGTTCGTGGGCTCATCCAGAAGCAGCAGGTTGCCGCCCTCCTTGAGAGTGAGCGCGAGGTTCAGACGGTTGCGCTCACCACCGGAGAGGATGCCCGCCTTCTTCTGCTGATCCGGGCCCTTGAACCCGAACTTGGAGACATACGCGCGGGAGGGGATCTCGGTCTTGCCGACCATGATGATGTCCTGGCCGTCCGAGACGACCTCCCACAGCGACTTGTTCGGGTCGATGTTCGAGCGGGACTGGTCGACGTAGCTGATCTTGACCGTCTCACCGATCTTGAGATCGCCGCCGTCGAGCGGCTCGAGTCCGACGATGCTCTTGAACAGGGTGGTCTTACCCACACCGTTCGGGCCGATGACGCCGACAATGCCGTTCGGGGGAAGACTGAAGCTCAGCCCCTCGATGAGCATGCGACCGTCGAAGCCCTTCTCGAGCTTCTTCGCCTCGATCACGACGCTGCCCAGACGGGGGCCAGCGGGAATCTGGATCTCCTCGAAGTCCAGCTTCTTCGTGCGCTCGGCCTCGGTCGCCATCTCCTCGTACCGGGCGAGACGGGCCTTGGACTTCGTCTGACGACCCTTGGCGCTGCTGCGGACCCACTCGAGTTCGTCCTTCAGGCGCTTCGCGAGCTTGGCGTCCTTCTTGCCCTGGATGTTCAGACGCTCGGCCTTCTTCTCCAGGTACGTCGAGTAGTTGCCCTCGTATCCGATCAGGCGACCGCGGTCGACTTCTGCGATCCACTCGGCGACGTTGTCCAGGAAGTATCGATCGTGAGTGATCGCGATGACGGCACCCTTGTAGGCCTGCAGATGCTGCTCGAGCCACAGGACGCTCTCCGCATCGAGGTGGTTCGTGGGCTCGTCGAGAAGGAGCAGGTCGGGCTTCTGCAGCAGGAGCTTCGCCAGGGCGACGCGGCGACGCTCACCACCCGAGAGAGGCGCGATCTCCGCGTCTCCGGGAGGCGTGCACAGGGCATCCATGGCCTGCTCGAGCTGCGAGTCGAGATCCCACCCGTCGGCGGCGTCGATCTCCTCCTGCAGCACACCCATCTCGGCGAGGAGCGAATCGAAGTCCGCATCGGGGTCGGCCATCAGCGCGGAGATCTCGTTGAAGCGGTCGAGCTTCGCCTTGATGGCGACCCCGTCCTGGATGTTCTCCAGAACGGTCTTCGACTCATCCAGCTCCGGCTCCTGCATGAGGATGCCGACCGAGAACCCTGGACTCAGCTTGGCCTCGCCGTTGGAGGGCTGGTCCATGCCCGCCATGATCTTCAGGATCGTCGACTTTCCCGCACCGTTGGGTCCGACCATGCCGATCTTCGCCCCCGGGAGGAAGGCCATCGTCACGTCATCGAGGATGAGCTTCTCGCCCACTGCCTTACGTGCACGAACCATCGAGTAGATGTACTCAGCCACAGGGAACCGCTCCTTCTTCAGGCGTCGAGAATCGACTCTCCAGCCTACTCGCCTGAGAGGACTGCGATGTCGGCCCGAGATTCACGGGCGTCCGCGGTGCAGCGAGGACTGAGTCACCAATCGATGGCGCGTGTGGCCCCGATCAGGCATCGTCCCACATCGAGCTGATCCAGGACGGCCGTCACGGGGTCGCCCGTCGACGGGCCGACCTGTCCGACCAGGCACTGGTCGTCTCCCCATCGCACCGAGAACTGCATGCTCTCGACAGCGTTGCCGACGGTCGTCGTGTCGTCGGTGACCTGCATCAGATCGCGGTCGAACCCCGCCTCGACGAGCGCGTCGATGTACGCACGACCGGACTCGCGATCGTCGGATTCCCACACGGACTCCGTCACCGATGTGAAGATCGGCAGGTTGTCCTCGGCGGAACCATCGGGGTCGAAGACGGGTTCTTCAGCGGCCGGGCTCGCAGACGCCGTGGGCGCCGGCTCTGATTCGGACGGCGCCGGATCCGGTGTCGGCGCACACGCGACGAGCACCGTGAAGAGAGCGACGAAGATGCCGCCACCGAGAGCGCGCGAACGGAGAGGCGAAAGACGGCTGGACACGATCCGTATTCTATGCGGATCGGGTGGGCTTCCCCTCCACGCCCAGGTGGCCCTGAAGCTCTCGCGCGTGAACTGTTCAGAAAGGCGTATCTGCGGTCGACATGCCAGCGCTCGAGCTTCCCCAGGCATCGGCGTCCTGGCTGGGCGCTTGTTCTTCGGCGCGACCCGGTGCCGAAGCGACGTCGTCGGCCGCCTGGGCGCTCTCGGACGTTCGACGCATCCGACGGTACTCGGTGGTTCCCCAGCGGAGATCGTGACCGATCGCATCCGCATCGATATCGACGCTGGTCCCGCGTTTGCCGCCCGCCTCCCACGTGCGCAGCCTGAGGCGTCCGGTCACGATGACGCTGTCTCCGGCGTGCAACGACACCGCGGCGTGCTCGGCGAGCCGTCGGAACGCCGCGATCGTGTACCAGTTGGTCCCTGTCTCGACCCAGCGTTGTGTTGCCGCGTCGTAGCGGCGCTGTGAACTCGCCAGCCGGAAGTTCGTCACGGCGATTCCGCTCGTCGTCACACTGCGATGCGGATCGGTCGCCACGTTGCCCACGATGGTCACGGTGTCGGTCATGTCGTCATCCCTCGAACGCCGGGACCACGGACGGCCCGGATCGTTCCACCCTGACGGCGCACCGCTCGACGCTGCCGACCGATCCTCGGAATGTGGGGACGGTCAGATCAGCGACGACGCACGTGCAGTGCGTGTCAGACGAGGTACTCGCTGAAGCGCGCGCGGACCTTGTTCACCTTGGGCACGGCCACGGCGAGGCAATAGCCCTGGGTGGGGTTCTTGGCGAAGAAGTCCTGGTGATAGTCCTCCGCCGGGAAGAACTCGCTGAGCGGCTCCATGGTCGTGACGGGCTCGCCGTCCCAGATTTCGGCAGCCCTGTCGCGGGCCGCCTCGAACGTCGCACGCTGCGCATCGTCGGCGGGGAACATCGCACTGCGGTACTGCGTGCCCACGTCGTTGCCCTGCCGATTCAGCTGTCGGGGATCGTGCATCGTGAAGAAGGCGTCGAGGATGATCTCGGCCGGGACCACCTCGGGGTCGAACGTGACGGCGACGGCCTCGGCGTGGCCGGTGGCGCCGGTGCAGACCTGCTCGTAGGTCGGATGGGGCGCGGTGCCGCCGATGTAGCCGGACACCACGGAGGACACCCCGCGGATCGGGCGATAGGCCGCATCCAGACACCAGAAGCAGCCACCTGCGAGCACGAACGTTTCCATCGGAATCCCTTCATTCAGTCCTTCCACGCTACGCCCTACGACACGGACAGAGGTCGAATGTCGGTGGTCGATCATATGTTCGAACCGAAAGGAGATCCGATGCCTCGTATCGACACGACCACACTCCCCGCCGTTCCCTATGCCGCTCCCCCGCTGCGCTCCGACCGCGAGCGGCTCGTCCGCGCAGCCGACCATCTGTGGCGTGTCCACGACTCACGCGATCGGATCCTCGGTCATCTCCGGGTCGTGGCCGATCCGCTCGGTCTGCGCTACCGCGCCGAGCGCCTGCACCTCGCGACAGGCGTGTTCCGCACCGTCGGGGAATTCTGGCGCCCGGACGATGCGGTGCAGGCACTGCGAAACTCCTGAGTCGCGCGGGAGTGATGGTACCCCCGGCAGGATTCGAACCTGCGACCGGCGGATTAGAAGGCCGCTGCTCTATCCACTGAGCTACGGGGGCGTGGACCTCTCCACGATAGCGCGCCGAGGCCGATGTCCTCTCGCTCACTAGGATGTTGGCATGCCTTCTGCGTCCGAGAACGACCGCCTCGTCTGGATCGACTGCGAGATGACGGGACTCGACCTCGGTGTCGACGAACTCGTCGAGATCGCCGTCGTCATCACCGACTTCGAACTTCGTCCGGTCGATCCGGGTTTCCAGGTCGTCATCACTCCGAGCGACGCGGCGCTCCAGAACATGAACGACTTCGTCACGGCCATGCACCAGTCCTCCGGCCTCCTGGACGAGATCCCTCACGGCATCAGCCTCGCAGAGGCCGAGGAACAGACGCTCGCGTACATCCAGCGCTTCGTCCCGATCGAGCGAAAAGCCCCGCTCGCGGGAAACACGATCGGCACCGACCGCTCGTTCCTCGCCAAGTACATGCCCTCCATCGATCAGTGGCTGCACTACCGCAACGTCGACGTGTCGAGCATCAAAGAGCTGTCTCGCCGCTGGTACCCCCGCGTGTTCTTCCAGGCACCTTCCAAAGACGGAGGGCACCGCGCACTGGCAGACATCCTGGAGTCGATCCGCGAACTGCGCTACTACCGCGAGGCCGTGTTCGTGGCGGAGCCTGGGCCATCGAGCGACGAGGCCAGGGCGCTCTCGGAGCACGCCGTGTCCTCGTTCGCCTCTGACGTGTAATAGAATCGTCTGGTTGCCCACTCTGGTGGGTACATGGTGGGTATAGCTCAGTTGGTAGAGCGCCTGGTTGTGGTCCAGGAGGTCGCGGGTTCAAGCCCCGTTACTCACCCCATATCTCGAAACTCCTTCTCTGCGAGATTTCGAGCGAGGCCCGAGTCCCCGGACTCGGGCCTCGTTGCATCCACCACGTAGTCTGGATCCCGATGGACATGGACCGCGCCGCCTTCGAAGCTCTCGTCGTGAGCGAGCTCGATCGACTGCCCGATGACATGGTCGACGGGCTCGACAACGTCGTCTTCGTCGTCGAAGATCGGCCGGAGGACGGGTCACTCGACCTCCTCGGCCTCTACGACGGTCTCGCCCTCACTGAACGTGGCCAGTACGGGATGGGCGAGCTGCCCGATCGCATCATCGTGTATCGGGAGCCGCATCTGAAGGAATGTGATTCCGAGTCCGACCTGCGCGACGAGGTCCACACGACCCTCGTGCACGAGATCGCGCATTTCTACGGCATCGATGACGAACAACTGCACGAACTGGGGTGGGCATGAGCACTCCGCTCCTGACGCCCGACGTGGCCGAGACGACGGACCTGAGCGCTGCTCCGTTGGAGCCCTGGCAGGTCCTGGTGTGGAACGACCCGGTCAACCTCATGAGCTACGTGGTGCGTGTCTTCCGCACCTACTTCGGCTACACCGTCGATCACGCGACCACCCTGATGCTCGCCGTGCACCACGACGGACACGCCATCGTCGCCACCGGCCCTCGCGAGACCATGGAGGTGCACGCGCAGGCGATGCACGACTACGGACTGTGGGCCACAGTCAGGCGGGCACCGCAGTGAGCGACCGGACCATATCCCTCGAGATCGCGCTCATCGAAGGAGTGCACCTGCGGCGCTTGGTGGACGACTTCCGCGAGCTCCTCCAGGAATCGGATCCCGACGAGGATCCGGCGCTGCAGAGGCTGACGCCGGACGCGTACCCAGACGACGCGGAAGCCTCAGCGGACTTCTCCGACGGCACGCGCAGCGACCTCATGGAGCGGCGACTCAACGACGCTGGGACCGTGATCCACGCGCTGAACGGCTTCCCCACCGATCTCGACGGCCTCGACGATGCGCAGAGTCTCGCTCAGCGTCCGATCGTCGTCGCCGAGCGGGACATCGACAGCTGGCTCCGCACGCTCACCGCGGTTCGACTCGTGCTCGCATCCCGTCTCGGAATGGAGACCGACGCGGACCACGACGCCGAAGACCCCCGCTTCGGGGTCTTCGACTGGCTCGGCTACCGCCTGGAAGGCCTGATCCAGGCCGCAGACCAGCTGCTGGACTGAGACCGTCAGGGGATCTCGACGCGGACGGTCGCCAGGCCGCGTGGATCGTTCGCGTCGATGTGCTCCTGCTCCTGCGCCGCCCAGCGTTCCCAGTGGGGTCGGAAGGCATCGCCGTCCCTCGTGAGCGCACGGTGCCGACGCACGGCATCGGGGGCGTCCACCCAGACCGTGACGTCCGCCAGGCGTGCTGTGGTCGGTGTGACCGCCCCGCAGCCCTCCAGCACCAGCCCCAGAGCCGGGTCCACCACGTGGGCCTCGGCATCCGCCTGCTCTTCCCAGTCCCATCGGTGCCACGTGCCGTGGGTGCCGCGACCGTGCGGTCGAAGGATGTCCGCGGTTGCACGATCCACCCCGGCGGTGAGACCGTCCCAGCCGGGGTAGATCGAATCGAGCGCGATCAACTGCGGTTGCCCGAGGAGTGGCCAGGATCTCACCAGAGCCCGCGACAGGCTCGTCTTTCCTGCGCCACTGCGTCCGTCGATCAGGACGACCGGGTTCGATGCGGACACCGCGAGCACCGCCGAGCGGATCTGATCCACGCCGGCGGCGATGGCTCTCGCGACGGGGTCGTCAGCGCTTGAGCGCACGGATGACACGCGCGAGCGCTCGACCGGTGACCGACACGAAGGGGATCGCCACCGCGAGCAACGAGACGATGTTGGGCTCGAAGCGAAGCCCCTCTTCGCGGCGCGTGTACACGCCGAGCGGGATCGAGTAGCCGCCACCGGCTCCTCCTTCGCCCTCGCCCTGTCCGTCGCTGCCACCGGCTCCGCCTGCGAAGCAGGAGAGGGTCAGGGCGACGGGAGTGATACTGACGCCGTCGACGTCCTGAGGCTCTCCGTACGCGCTCGTGACGCCAAAAGATGCAGCCTGCTTGCCGAGTTCGAGTGCGATGTTGGGCATGCTTCAACGGTAGCCGACCGGACCCGCGCGTGGAGGGTCAATCCACGCCGTGGGCGCGCGGATGACGCGGAGCACCGCGACCTTCGCCCCGCCCTACGTGACGCGCCCGAGTGATCGTGGCGTTGCCGAAGCGCGCGCGGGCGTCGTCCAGGGCGCCCTCGACGCGCCGCCAGTCCTCGTCGTCATCCCACAGGGCGAGTCCTCCGCCTCCGGCTGCGCGGAGCTTCTCGGCCCGCACCCCGACCAGTCGGACGGGATCGCGCCGCTCGATCTGTTCGAACAGGCCCTGGGCAGCCTCACCGATGCGTTGGCCCACGGATGTGGGCTCCGCAAGTGTCATCGACCGATTCACCGTGGCGAAGTCATCGAAGCGTACTTTGATCGCCACGGTCGCGGTCTCCCACCCGGCTCGGCGGAGTCGTGCCGCCACGCGGTCGGCGAGTCGCAGCAGCTCGGCGCGGAGGAAGTCCCTGTCCGTCACATCCTGGTCGAAGGTCTCCTCGTGGCCGACGCTCTTCTCCACCCGGGTGACCTCCACCTCGCGGGGGTCCTCTCCCCTGGCCAGCAGTCGCAGCCGGGCTCCGAGTGCCGGTCCGACGGCGCGGTCGATCATCTCCGTGGGTGCTTCGCGAATGTCTCCGATCCGACGGATACCCCGGGCCTCGAGCGCTTCAGCCGCTTTCGGGCCCACTCCCCACATCGCACGCACCGGTCGGGGGGACAGGAAGTCGACGGTGTCTGCGGCGGCCACGACGAGCATGCCATCGGGCTTGGAGATGGTCGATGCCATCTTCGCGACGTGCTTGGTCGCGGCGACTCCGACACTGCAGCTGATCCCGACCCGCTCCTGAATACGCGCGCGGATGAGGCGCGCGATCACACCCGGGCTCCCCCACAGCCGGCGCACCCCGGAGACGTCGAGGAAGGCCTCGTCCACCGACAGCGGTTCGACGAGGGGGGTGAACTCCTCGAAGACGGCCATCACCTGACGGGAGATCTCCTGGTAGCGCCGGAAGTCCGGAGGCACGATGCGGGCCGTCGGGCACAGACGGATCGCCTGGGATACCGGCATCGCCGCCCGGACGCCGTAGCGTCGCGCCTCATACGAGGCACTCGAGACCACCGAGCGTCCATCGGGTGCGCCGATGATCAGCGGCAGTCCGGCAAGAGACGGGTCATCGAGCACCGCGACGGCCGCGTAGAACGCATCCATGTCGACGTGAAGGATGCGCGTCCCGGCGTCGTCCGCTCCCTCAGGAGAGACGGTGCGCCCGCTTCCGTCGCCGCGTCCCATGGTCCCATTCTCGTCCACGCCACCGACATGCGGCCCACGACGGCGATCCGGGCCTCGCGCCGCGATTCGTGCGCGAGACCCGGACCGGGAACGACGATCAGGCCGACGCGCGCTCGAGGATCAGTTCTCGCACACGGGCCGCGTCCGCCTGGCCCTTCATAGCCTTCATGACGGCTCCGATGATGGCTCCGGCCGCCTGCACCTTGCCGTCGCGGATCTTCTCCAGGACATCGGGCTGAGCGGCGAGGGCGTCATCGATCGCGGCGATCAGGGCACCGTCATCGGAGACGACCGCGAGTCCGCGCGCGTCGATGACCTCCTGGGGCGTGCCTTCGCCAGCGATGACTCCCTCGAGCACCTGGCGAGCGAGCTTGTCCGTCAGCGTCCCCGCATCGATCAGCTTCTGGAGGGCTGCGACATCGGCCGGACTGATGAGCTCACCGGCCTCGCGGTCCTGGGCGTTGGCGACACGGCTGATCTCTCCCGTCCACCACTTGCGCGCGGATGCGGGGGTGGCACCCGCGGCGATCGTCGCCTCCACGAGATCGAGAAGTCCACCGTTGCGGACATCCTGGAACTCGAGGTCGGTGTAGCCCCACTCGGTCATCAGGCGACGCCGGCGCGCGACCGGCTGCTCCGGCAGCGCCGCTCGCAGCTCCTCGATGAGCTCGGGTGCCGGCCGGACGGGAAGCAGATCGGGCTCCGGGAAGTACCGGTAATCGTCGGCATCCGACTTCGGACGGCCCGGTGACGTTGTCCCCGTGTCCTCGTGCCAGTGCCGCGTCTCCTGCGTGATCGTCCCGCCATCGGCCAGGATCTGCGCCTGTCGCTGGATCTCGTACCGGACCGCGCGCTCGACGGAACGCATCGAGTTGACGTTCTTGGTCTCGGTGCGGGTGCCGAGCTTCTCCTGGCCGCGTGGACGCAGCGAGACGTTCGCGTCGCAGCGCAGGTTTCCGCGCTCGAGGCGCGCCTCGGAGATCCCCAGACCCCGGACGATGTCGCGGATCGCCTGGACGTAGGCCTTCGCGACCTCGGGTGCACGATGCTCGGTGCCGAAGATCGTCTTGGTGACGATCTCGACGAGAGGCACGCCGGCACGGTTGTAGTCGACGAGCGAGTACTCGGCGCCCTGGATGCGCCCGGTGGCGCCGCCCATGTGGGTCAGCTTCCCGGCGTCCTCCTCCATGTGCGCGCGCTCGATCGGCACGGTGATGACGGTGCCGTCCTCGAGCTCGACCTCGACCGACCCTTCGAAGGCGATCGGCTCGTCGTACTGCGAGATCTGGTAGTTCTTGCCGAGGTCGGGGTAGAAGTAGTTCTTTCGAGCGAACCGACTCGACTCCGCGATCGAGCAGCCGAGCGCGAGTCCCAGGCTGATCGACGATCGGATGGCCGTCTCGTTCACCACCGGGAGCGCACCGGGAAGCCCCAGGTCGACGGGCGCGATGAGCGTGTTCGGCTCGGCAGCGTGATACGTCTCGTTCGCGGGGTTGGGAGCGTCCGAGAACATCTTGGTGTTCGTGTTGAGTTCGACGTGCACCTCGAAACCGAGTACCGGCTCGTAGAGCTCGATCGCCCTGTCGAAGTCCATCAGCTTTGCTGCAGCAGCCATCAGCGCTTCCCTCCCCCGAGTTGCGGGGCTCGATCGAGCAAGGGCCCACCCCAGGCGTCGACGAGTGCCGTCTCCAACGCCGCTCCCACGCGGTACAGGCGGGCGTCTTCGCGTGCCGGAGCGAGGAACTGGATGCCGACCGGCAGCCCGTCGTCCTCGGAGAGTCCCGACGGAATCGAGATACCGGGAACCCCGGCGAGGTTCGCGGGGATCGTGGTGATGTCGTTCAGGTACATCTGCAGCGGATCGTCGATCTTCTCGCCGAGTCGGAACGCGGTGGTGGGCGCCGAGGGCGTCGCGATGACATCGACCTCGGCGAACGCGCGCTCGAAGTCCTGCTGGATGAGCGTGCGCACCTTCTGTGCGCTGCCGTAGTAGGCGTCGTAGTACCCGGCCGAGAGAGCGTAGGTGCCGAGGATGATGCGTCGCTTGACCTCGTCGCCGAAGCCGGCCTCACGTGTGGCCGACATGACGTCCTCCACTGTCGCGCGCCCCTCGGGCGTCACTCGGAGGCCGAAGCGCACCGAGTCGAACTTCGCGAGGTTGCTGGACGCCTCGGCGGGGAGGATCAGGTAGTAGGCGGCGACGCCGTACTCGAAGTGCGGCGCGGCGATGTCGACGATCTCCGCCCCCTGCGCTTCCATGGTGGCGAGCGCGGCACGGAACGAGGCCGCGACGCCCGGCTGGAACCCCTCGTCCGGAAGCTCGCGGATCACACCGACCCGAAGACCCTTGAGCACGTCTCCGCGGGCGCCTTCGCGGGCGGCCTGCGCGAAGGACGGCCACGCGTCGTGGAGCGAGGTGGAGTCCTTCGGATCGTGTCCGCCGATCACATCGTGCAGGAGGCCCGCGTCGAGGACGGTGCGGGTGACGGGACCGACCTGGTCCAGACTCGAAGCGAGCGCGATGGCGCCGTATCGGCTCACGCCTCCGTAGGTCGGCTTGACGCCGACCGTGCCGGTGACGTGCGCCGGCTGACGGATGGATCCGCCCGTGTCCGATCCGAGAGCGAGCGGTGCCTCGAACGCGGCGACGGCCGCGGCCGAACCGCCGCCGGAACCACCGGGGATCCGGTCGAGGTCCCACGGGTTGCGCGTCGGACCGTACGCAGAGTGCTCCGTGGAGGAGCCCATCGCGAACTCGTCCATGTTGGTCTTGCCGAGCGGCACGAGACCTGCTGCCCGCGCACGTGCCACGACGGTCGCGTCGTACGGGGACAGATAGCCCTCGAGGATGCGGGATCCGCTCGTGGTCGGCTGATCGGTCGTGACGAGCACATCCTTGATGGCGAGCGGGACGCCCGCGAGAGCGCCCAATTCCACGCCGGCCGCACGCTGCGCGTCGACTGCGTCCGCGGCGGCGAGAGCACCGTCGTGGACGTGGAGGAACGCGTGCACCGATGTATCGACTTCGGAGATGCGGTCGAGGTGAGCCTGCGTGGCCTCTCGGCTGGAGACCTCGCCGGAGGCGAGCCGGTCCGCGAGCTCCGCGGCTGTCCAGCGGATGATGTCGCTCACTGCTCCTCCCCCAGGATCGCCGTCACGCGGAACCGTCCGTCCGCAGCATCGGGAGCGTTCTGGAGCACCTGCTCGTGCGTGAGCGTCTCGCCCACGACGTCGGGCCGGAACACGTTGTGGAGCGGGATCGGATGGCTCGTCGCAGGGATCTCCGGGGTGGCCACCTCGGAGACCTTGGCGATGTTGTCGACGATCGCGTCGAGTTCTCCGGTGAGGCGGGTCACCTCCTCGTCCTGCAACTGGATGCGCGCGAGCACGCCGAGATGGCGCACGAGATCAGGGGTGATTTCAGACACCACTCCAGTCTAGAGCGCCCGCCGTGTCGGCCCGTCGCCTCGGTGGCGCAGCCCCCATAGGCTGAGGTCCATGTCGACTTTCGATCCCCCTCGCCCCTGGGTCGCCAGCTATGCCGCCGGCGTCCCCGAGGAACTCGCTCCTGTGACCGGCGTCCTGACGGACATCGTCGCCGCGTCAGCGCGGGACTATCCGGACGCTCCCGCGCTGCAGTTCTTCGGCCGGGAGACCACATACGCCGAGCTGCAGAACGCCATCGATCGCGCCGCAGCGGGTCTGCGCGCCCAGGGGGTCGGCCCCGGCGACCCCGTCGCGATCGTGCTGCCGAACTGTCCGCAGCACATCGTGGCGTTCTACGCGGTGCTGCGCCTTGGCGCCGTGGTCGTCGAGCACAATCCGCTGTACACGCCGCGGGAGCTGCGCAAGCAGTTCGAGGACCACGGAGCGAAGCACGCGATCGTGTGGAGCAAGGTCGCACGGACCGTGCAGGAGTTCCCCGCGGATCTGGCCGTGTCCACGCTCATCTCGGTGGATGTGACGCGCGCGATGCCCCTGCGGACCCGCGCGGCACTGCGCCTCCCGATCTCGAAGGCTCGCGAATCCCGTGCGGCGCTGACCGAGAAGGTGCGCGGCGCGATCGCCTGGGAATCGATCCTGGACGTCGACCAGCTCCCCGCCTCGCACCCTCGACCGCAGACCGACGATCTCGCGATCATCCAGTACACCTCCGGCACCACGGGGACCCCGAAGGGCGCGGCGCTGACGCACCGCAATCTCCTCGCGAATGCGGCTCAGGCGCAGGCCTGGGTGCCGTCGATCCAGCGCGGTGAGGGCTGCGTGGTCTACGCGGTGCTGCCCATGTTCCACGCGTACGGTCTGACGCTCTGCCTGACGTTCGCGATGTCGATGGGAGCGCGACTCGTGCTGTTCCCGAAATTCGATCCGGACATGGTGCTGGAGGTGACCAAGAAGCACCCGGCCACCTTCCTCCCGCTCGTACCTCCCATCGCCGAGAGGCTCCTCTCGACCGCGGAGGAGAGAGGCATCTCCCTCGCGGGGACCGACGTCGCGATCTCGGGTGCCATGGCGCTGCGCCACGAGCTCGTCGTCCCGTTCGAGGAGAATTCCGGCGGTTTCCTCGTCGAGGGATACGGGCTCTCCGAGTGCTCCCCCGTGCTCATGGCCAATCCCGTGGCAGACCACCGGGTTCCGGGAACGGTCGGGTTGCCGCTGCCCTCGACGGAGTGCCGTGTCGTCGATCCGGAGAACCCGACCGCGGATGTCGAGCCGGGATCCCCGGGAGAGCTGCTGGTGCGCGGTCCTCAGGTGTTCTCCGGCTATTACGGCAAGCCCGAGGAGACGGAGGCCGTCTTCGTCGACGGCTGGTTCCGCACGGGTGACATCGTGACGATCGACGATGCGGGTTTCGTGCGGATCGTCGACCGCATCAAGGAGCTCATCATCACCGGCGGCTTCAACGTCGCCCCCACCGAGGTGGAGAGCGTCCTGCGGCAGCACCCTGCCGTGAGCGACGCAGCCGTGGTGGGGCTGCCGAGCGCGCACTCCGGTGAGGAGGTCGTCGCTGCCGTCGTGGTCGATCAGGGCGCGGATGTGGATGTCGAGGCCATCCGAGAGTATGCGCGCAGCATCCTCACGCCGTACAAGGTGCCACGACGCATCTTCCTCGTCGACGAGCTCCCGAAATCGCTGATCGGCAAGGTGCTGCGTCGTCAGGTCAAGGAGAAGTTGCTCTCTCTGACGACCGGGACCTGACGCGCACAGGTAGCGACCGCCCCGGCGCGCTACCTTTGTGAGGTGACTTCTGCAGAAACTGTAACCCCCGACGCTCCCGACGAATCCCCCGCGACGCCCGGATTCGACGCGCTCGGCATCACCAACGACGTTCTTCGCGCGATCCGCGACCTCGGCTATGAGACCCCGTCCCCGATCCAGGTGGCGACCATCCCCACCCTTCTCGCCGGACGCGATGTGGTCGGCATGGCCCAGACGGGCACAGGGAAGACCGCAGCGTTCGCTCTTCCCGTGCTCGAGCGCCTCGACGTGTCGCAGAAGTCGCCCCAGGCGCTCGTGCTCGCCCCCACCCGTGAGCTCGCCCTCCAGGTCTGCGAAGCGTTCGAGTCGTACGCCGCCCGCATGCGCGGCGTCCATGTCCTGCCGGTGTACGGCGGTCAGGGTTACGGCGTGCAGCTCTCGGCGCTCCGCCGCGGTGTCCACGTGATCGTCGGCACGCCGGGACGCATAATGGATCACCTCGCCAAGGGGACCCTGGACCTGTCGGAGCTCAAGTACCTGGTGCTGGACGAGGCCGACGAGATGCTCAAGATGGGCTTCGCCGAGGATGTCGAGCAGATCCTCGCTCAGACTCCGAAGGAGAAGCAGGTCGCCCTGTTCTCCGCGACCATGCCTCCCACGATCCGCCGCCTCGCACAGCAGTACCTGCGTGACCCGGAAGAGATCACGATCACGTCGAAGACCTCGACGAACAAGAACATCACCCAGCGCTACCTCATCGTCTCCTACGCGCAGAAGGTCGACGCGCTCACGCGCATCCTCGAGGTCGAGAACTTCGAGGGGATGATCGTCTTCGTCCGCACGAAGAACGAGACCGAGACACTCGCCGAGAAACTCCGTGCACGCGGGTACTCGGCCGCCGCCATCAACGGTGACGTCGCCCAGGTGCAGCGTGAGCGCACGGTCAACCATCTCAAGGACGGCAAGCTCGACATCCTCGTAGCGACCGATGTCGCCGCGCGAGGGCTCGACGTCGAGCGCATCAGCCACGTCGTCAACTTCGACATCCCCACGGACACCGAGTCCTATGTGCACCGCATCGGCCGTACGGGCCGCGCCGGCCGCACGGGAGACGCGATCAGCTTCATCACCCCGCGCGAGCGATACCTGCTCAAGAGCATCGAGAAGGCGACCAGGCAGCAGCCGACCCAGATGCAGTTGCCGACCACGGACGACGTGAACACCACGCGTCTCACCCGATTCGACGACGCCATCACGGCCGCTCTCGGCGAGACCAAGCGCATCGAGGGCTTCCGCGACATCATCGCCCACTACGTCCGCAACCATGACGTGCCGGAGGCGGACGTCGCCGCAGCGCTCGCCGTGGTCGCGCAGGGCGACACTCCCCTGCTGCTCGACCCGCAGAACGACCGCCTGGCGAAGTCCGTCGAGGCGGACAACCGTCCTCGTCGCGAGTCGGACCGGGACACGCGATCCCCCCGCACGGAGCGTCGCGGTCGCGGCGACTACGCGTCTTACCGCATCGAGGTCGGCCGTCGGCACCGCGTGGAGCCGCGCCAGATCGTGGGAGCGCTCGCGAACGAGGGCGGCCTCGGTCGCGACGACTTCGGCGTGATCAACATCCGCCCGGACTTCTCGATCGTCGAACTGCCTGCGAACCTGGACCCGTCCGTGCTCGACAAGCTGCGCGACACTCGGATCTCCGGTCGCCTGATCGAGATCAAGGCTGACCGGGGCGCACCCGGACGGCGCCCGAACGGACCTCGCGACGAGAAGCCGTTCCGCAAGCCGCGCCACTAGGCACGCACACAGCACCTCCTGCTGAGCGCCTGACGATCCTCGATGAGAGGTGTCGTCAGGCGCTCGGCGTTTCGAGCGCGTCCGGGCCCTCGGTCACGAGCAGATGGAACTGCGCGGCGTCGATGATGCGCAGGCCCAGTTCCTCGGCCTTGGCGAGTTTGGACCCCGCCCCCGGGCCGGCGGCGACGAAGTCGGTCTTCTTCGAGACGCTCGACGCGGCCTTGCCGCCGGCTTTCATGATGGCCTCCTGCGCGCCCTCCCTGGAGTACCCGTCGAGCGACCCCGTGGCGACCACGGTGATGCCGTCGAGCACACCCCCGCCGAGGGCCGCAGCGCCCGGCCCCGGGTGCCCGGGGGTGGTCCACAGGACACCCGCGGCAGCCCAGCGCTCCACGATCTCGACGTGCCAGTCGACCTCGAACCAGTCGCGCAGCGAGTCCGCGATGATTCCACCGACCCCCTCGACCGCCGCGAGCTCTTCTCGGGAAGCCGACCGGATCGCGTCGAGAGAGCCGAACCACTGCGCGAGGGCGCGGGCGGCCACCGGACCGACATGGCGGATACTGAGGGCCACGAGCAGGCGCCAGAGCTCTTTGGACTTCGCCTTCTCGAGTTCGGACAGCAGAGTGCGCGCCTGGGACGACGGCTGGGGACCCTCAAGACCCTGCTTGCGTTCGGCCGAGGTGGGGTTGCGGCGGAAGGGTGAGCGCGTCTTGGCGACGCCGTCGTCATCCTCTTTCGGCAGTCCCGTCTCGGAGTCTCGCACGATGACCTCGATCGGGACGATCTCGTCGAGAGTGAGCGCGAAGAGTCCTGCCTCGGTCTGAAGCGGCGGCGTGGAGGGAACGCTCGGCTGCGTGAGCGCCGCCGCCGTCACCTCGCCGAGCGCCTCGATGTCCAGTGCCCCGCGCGAACCGACGTGCTCGACGCGTCCGCGCACCTGAGCCGGGCACGAACGCGCGTTGGGACACCGCAGGTCGATGTCGCCGTCCTTCATGGGACGCAGCGCAGTGCCGCATTCCGGGCAGTCCTCTGGCATGACGAACGCACGCTCGGTGCCATCACGTTTCTCGACCACCGGCCCGAGAACCTCGGGGATCACGTCGCCGGCCTTGCGGAGCACGACGGTGTCGCCGATCAGGACGCCCTTCGCCTTCACGACGTCCTTGTTGTGCAGGGTCGCCTGGCGGACGACCGATCCGGCGACCTGCGCAGGCGCCATGACTGCGAAGGGCGTCGCGCGTCCGGTGCGTCCGACGGAGACCACGATGTCGAGCAGCGTGGTCTGGACCTCTTCAGGCGGGTACTTGTACGCGATCGCCCAGCGCGGAGCGCGACTCGTCGCACCGAGCTCGTCATGCAGCTCGAGCTCGTCGACCTTGACGACGATCCCGTCGAGCTCGTGCTCTACGTCGTGCCGGTGCTCTCCGAAGTGCTCCACGAAATCGGCGACCTCGTCGATCGATCCGCAGACCCTGGTGTGCGGGCTGGTGGGGAGCCCCCACACCTTCAGGAGGTCGTACACCTCGCTCTGCGCGGCGACAGGCGGGTTGCGCCACGCACCCACACCGTGGACGTAGAGCGACAGCGACTCGATCCGCAGAAGCGCGGCCTCGCGCTCGAGGCCCTCCTTCTTCTCGAACTGTTGCCGCAGCCCGCCGCTGGCGGCGTTGCGCGGGTTCGCGAAGGCGGGAAAGCGCCGCGCGGCCGCGGTCCTCGCCTTCTCCTCGTCGAACGGTCGCTTCGCTCCTCCGCGGGCTTCCCAGCGGGCGAGAGCGTCGGTGTAGGCGCGCTCTCGGAACTCGGCCTGTGCGGCATTGAGGCGTTCGAAGGCGGCGACCGGGATGAACACCTCACCGCGCACCTCGACGATCTCGGGGTGCCCCTCACCGGCCAGACGCTCGGGGATATCGGCCAAGCGCAGCGCGTTCTCGGTCACGATCTCGCCCACGCGTCCGTCTCCGCGGGTGGCCGCCGAGGTGAGCACGCCGTTCTCATACCGCAGGTTGAGGGCGAGTCCGTCGATCTTCAACTCGGTGAGCCACGCGATGCTGCGCCCCGCAGAGGCCTGGGTCTTCGCCGCCCACTCGCGCAGCTCGTCGAGCGAGAACACGTTGTCGAGGCTCAGCATGCGCTCGGCGTGCTCGATCGTCGCGAGGCCCGTCGCCTCCGCGGCACCGACCATCTGGGTGGGCGAATCCTGGCCCTGGAGCTCGGGATGAGCGCGCTCGAGCTCATCGAGTCGCCGCATCCACGCGTCGTACGTGGCGTCGTCGACGACAGACACATCGCGCCCGTAGTAGGACTCTTTCGCCTCGAGGATCTTGGTCGTCAGCGACTCCGCCTCGTCGCGGGCGTCGTCGAGGGAGATGTCGGTGAGAGGATCGCGTTCGGCCACGACGGTCAGTCTACGAGCCGCCTGGGACATCCACGGATGACCCGCTAAGCGTCGACGGGGACCGCGGACACCGTGGTGTCGATCGTGAACTGACCGAGCACTCGCGTGCCGACGTAGAGCACCGCCGTCTGTCCTGGAGCGACACCGTCGAGCGGCTCGACCGGGACCACCCTGACGCCGTCGGAGGACACCGTCGCCGTTGCGGAGACCGGCTCGGAGTGCGCGCGGATCTGCGCGTGGCACTCGAACTCGTCCTCGGTCGGCGCGGCCCCAGCCCACGAGAACCGCTCGCCGGCGATCTCCGCGATCGCGAGCGCTTCCTTGGGCCCCACCACGACGGTGTTCGAGACAGGACGCACCTCGAGGACGAAACGGGGCTTCCCATCATCCGCGGGCACACCCAGTCGCAGACCCCTGCGCTGTCCGACCGTGAACGCATGGGCGCCGTCATGCGCACCGATGACCGCACCACTGCGATCGACGATCTCACCCTCCTCGGCGCCTACCCGATCAGCCAGCCACCCGCGGGTGTCGCCGTCGGGGATGAAGCAGATGTCGTGCGAGTCCGGCTTCTGCGCGACGCTGAGTCCGCGCGCCTCGGCCTCGGCGCGCACGAGCGCCTTGGACGGAGTCTCCCCGAGGGGGAAGTACGTGTGCGCGAGCTGCTCGGTGGTCAGCACCCCGAGAACATAGGACTGATCCTTCGCGGAGTCCGACGCGCGGTGCAGTTCGAGACCGCCGTCCCCCTGGACGAGAGTCGCGTAGTGCCCGGTGCAGACCGCGTCGAAGCCGAGCTCGATCGCGCGCTCCAACAGGGCCTGGAACTTGATCTTCTCGTTGCACCGCATGCAGGGGTTCGGCGTGCGACCGGCGCGGTACTCGGAGACGAAGTCCTCGATCACGTCGTCGCGGAAGCGCTCGGAGAAATCCCAGACGTAGAAAGGGATGCCGAGACGATCTGCCGCACGGCGGGCGTCCATCGCGTCCTCGATCGTGCAGCATCCGCGGCTGCCCGTGCGCAACGTGCCGCCCGCCCGAGACAACGCCAGGTGCACGCCGACGACGTCGTGTCCGGCCTCCACCGCGCGCGCCGTCGCAACGGCAGAGTCCACTCCGCCACTCATCGCCGCCAGAATACGCATGGCACCAGTCTACGAGCGGTCGCCTGCACGGGATCCGGATGCGCGCGCGTACGCGTCCTCGATGACCGCGAGCACCGCGTCCACGTCGGCATCCGCCGATGTACGCCCTAGAGTGAAACGCAGGACGCTGCGCGCATCGCTCTCGCTGCGTCCCATCGCCAGCAAGACATGCGAGGGTTCCGCCACGCCCGCCTGACAGGCCGAGCCCGTCGACACCGCGATCCCCGCCATGTCCAGCAGGAACAGCAGGCTCTCCCCTGCGGCGTTCGGGAACAGCACATGCGCGTTCCCGGGTAGACGATCGGACGGGTCGCCCAACAGCTCGGACTCGGGAACCGCTGCGCGGATACCGGCGATCAGGCGGTCGCGGAGGGCGGCCAGCCTTCGGCTCTCGTCTACCCGTTCCCGCTCGGCCAGCTCCATGGCCAGCGCGAAGGCCGTGGCTCCGGCGACGTCCTGTGTGCCGGCGCGCAGACGGCGTTGCTGCGCTCCGCCGTGCACGAGCGGGGTGAGACGGGCCGACCGCGCGACGACGAGAGCGCCGACACCCACCGGTGCGCCGATCTTATGCGCGGCCACGCTGAGGGCGACGAGTCCGACCCCATCGTCAGCGCCGCCGCGGAGCTGACGGAACGAGATCGGCACATGCCCGAGCGCCGCGACGGCGTCCAGGTGCAGCGGGATACCGATCTCGGCTGCGGCGGCGGTGAGCGCGGGCGCGTCGTTGAGGGTACCCACCTCGTTGTTCGCGACGAGCGCGGTGGCGAAGGCGGCCCCGGGGAGCACAGCGGCGAAGTCTGAGGGCTCGATGCGTCCGAGGGCGGTCACCGGAACAGCGCGCACCTCGGCGCCGTCTGCGACCAGAGCAGCGACGGAGTCGATGGTGGCGGTGTGTTCCCCATCGGGAAGCACGAGAGCTGTCGATTCGGCGCGCCGCGAGCGCCAGAGCCCCTGCACCGCGGTGTTGATCGATTCCGTTCCCCCGGAGGTGAGGACGACCTCGATCGGATCCGCGTCGAGCACAGCCGCGATGCGTTCGCGCGCATCCTCCAGCAGCCGACGTGCGTCCTGACCCGCTCCGTGCGTCGAGGAGGCATTGCCGACCACTTCGGTCGCTGCGAGCCATGCATCGCGCACGTCAGGACGCAACGGCGTGGTGGCCGCGTGGTCGAGATAGAAACGCATGCGACTACTCTCTCCTATCCTGCGTGCGCAGGGCCCCGGTTGTTCGCCTCTAATGTTGTCTCCATGCCTTCGTCTCGTGACTTCGCCGCACCCGGCGGCCCTGCTCTCGACAACCTCGGTGTGCACCTGCACGACGGCGTGGGGACGCTCCGCGTGTGGTCTCAGAACGCGTCGTCGGTCGAACTCGTCGTCTTCGACGCGACCGACCTCGACTGGGCGACCGACCAGGTGTCGCTCGAGCGCCGCCCCGCGGGTGTCTGGGAGGTCACGACCGAGCTGCTCCAGCCCGGCGTTCGCTACGCGCTGCGGGTGGGCGGGCCCCACGGCCCCGGAAACACCTTCAACCCGGAGGGGATGCTCCTGGACCCCTATGCGCGTGGTCTTGCCCAGGGCAACGGGTACGAGGAGTGGCGATCCGTCGTGATCGTCGACGGGTTCGACTGGGGCGAGGCGCAGAAGCCGCGAATCCCCCTCGACCGCACCGTCATCTACGAAGCGCACCTGAAGGGCGTGACCAAACGCCATCCCGACGTGCCGCCCGCGCTGCACGGCACGTATGCGGGGCTGGCTCATCCGGCGATGATCGAGTACTTCCACTCCCTCGGCGTCACCTCGATCGAACTGCTCCCCGTGCAGGCGTTCGTGCCCGAGCCCCGGCTGCTGGAACGCGGACTCACCAACTACTGGGGATACAACACCCTCAACTTCTTCACCCCGCACGCCGCCTACGCGACCGAGGCTGCCCGCCGCGAGGGGCCGGAGGGGATCATCTCCGAATTCAAGGGGATGGTGAGGCTGCTGCACGAGGCCGGACTCGAAGTCATCCTCGACGTGGTCTACAACCACACATCCGAGGAGGGTCTCGGCGGGCCGCGGTCGAGCTTCCGCGGAATCGACAATGCCTCGTACTACCGTCAGCAGCCGGACGGCGCCTACATCGACACCACGGGGTGTGGCAACACACTGAACACGGCGGTCGACGCCGGAGCGCGCCTCGTCCTGGACTCCCTGCGCTACTGGGCACGCGAGATGCAGATCGACGGCTTCCGTTTCGATCTCGCCGCCGCCCTCGGTCGCGACGCCGCCCACGAGTACCGCAAGGACCACCCGTTGTTCGTCGCGATCCAGGAGGATCCCGACCTCGCGGACGTGAAGCTGATCGCCGAGCCCTGGGATGTCGGTATGGGGGGTTGGCAGACCGGAAACTTCGCCGACGGGTGGCACGAATGGAACGACCGCTACCGCGACCGCGTCCGCAACTTCTGGCTCAGCGACATCGACTATGCGCGGCGCGCGTCGGCTCCGGTGGGCATCGGCGGGTTCGCGACCCGCCTCGCCGGATCGTCCAACACATTTTCGGACGAACGCGGGCCGCTCGCGAGCATCAACTTCGTCACCGCTCACGACGGGTTCACGATGCACGATCTCGTCTCGTACGACGTCAAGCACAACGAAGCCAACGGCGAGCACAATCACGACGGCGCCGATATGAACCGCGCGTTCAATCACGGCACGGAGGGACCCACCGACGACCCAGCGATCCTGGCATCGCGCCGCAAGGCCATCCGCAATCTGCTGGGGACGCTTCTCCTGTCCGCGGGTATCCCCATGCTCACAGCGGGCGACGAGACGGGGCGCACCCAGCGGGGCAACAACAACGCCTATGCGCACGATTCCGCGCTCACCTGGCTGTCCTGGGAGCACGAGGAGTGGCAGCGCGATCTGCGCGACCACGTGGCGACCCTGACGAGGCTGCGGCGGGAGAACCCCGCGCTGCGGCCGAGCCGCTATGCGCGTCTCGGTGTGCACACGCCCAACGCCTCGGTCATGGACTGGTACGACCAGAACGGCGACACGATGGAGAGCGCGAAATGGACGGACCCGGGTAATCGCACCCTCCAGTACGTGGCGGCGTCCACGCCAGACACGGAGGCGTTCAACCGCATACTCCTGATCGTCCACGGGACGGAGGCGCCGATCGACGTCCGACTTCCCGAAGCGATCGAGGGGGCCACATCCTTCATATCGCTGTGGTCGAGCGCGGATGAGAAGCCGACAGCGGAATCGCGGACCTTCGCGCCGGGTGACATCCTGCCGTTCCCCGGCACGTCGATGCGCCTCTTCCGTGTGGAATGACGCTCGGGCCGCCCCGCGGGTCGCTACCCCGTAACCTGCACGCGCGGTAGATTCGGGAGGTGGCTGCGCGTAATGGCACTATCCCAGCGGTTCTCCGAAGCACCGCCCAGATTCCCCTGCGGCGTCGTGTCGCGATCGTTCCCGACGGCGATGAACGCACAGGGCGTATCCCGCTCAGCGACCCGTCTCCCCGGGTGCCTGGGGGCTTCACCCCGAAGGCGTTCTCCGGAGAGGTCGTCCCCTTCCGCGTGACGGCGTTCCGGGAAGGGCACGACATCATCGGCGTCCACCTGCGTCTGACCGCCCCCTCGGGTGACGAGACGTTGCACCGATTGACCTCTCTGCGCGACGGCAGCGACCGGTGGGAGACGGAGATCGCCCTCGATGAACAGGGCGCATGGACGTATCGCTTCGAAGCGTTCGCGGATGACTTCGCCACGTGGGCGCACGCCGCCGAGATCAAAGCGCTCGCGGGAGTGGACATCCCCGTCATGGCTCTGCTCGGCGCGGACGTGCTCACCCGGGCCGCGGCCGAGAAGGACCGACCTGCAACCGAGCGCCGTCACCTCGCCGCCGAGGCGGCTGCGCTCCGCGTCGGCGATGCGGACGCGATCATCGCCCGGGCGACGGATCCCGAACTCGCGGCACGGATGTCCGCACGGCCGACGGCATCGCTCACCTCGGCGACGAGTGAGCATCGGATCCTCGTCGAGCGGCGACGTGCGGGAGTCGGTGCCTGGTACGAGTTCTTCCCGCGCTCCGAGGGCGCCAAGCGACGCAAAGACGGCACGATCGCCAGCGGCACCTTCCGCACGGCGATCAAGCGCCTGCCGGCGGTCGCCGAGATGGGCTTCGACGTCGTCTACCTTCCCCCCATCCACCCCATCGGTCGCACGCACCGCAAGGGCCCCAACAACACCCTGGTCACCGCCGAGGGCGACCCCGGCTCCCCGTGGGCCATCGGCGCCGCCGAGGGCGGCCACGACACCGTGCACCCCGATCTCGGAACACTCGCTGACTTCCGTGCCTTCGTCCGCGCGGCCGCGAAGCTCGATATCGAGGTCGCGCTCGATCTCGCGCTCCAGGCCTCTCCCGACCACCCGTGGGTGAGTGAACACCCCGAGTGGTTCACGACCCTTCCCGACGGGTCGATCGCCTACGCGGAGAACCCGCCGAAGAAGTACCAGGACATCTATCCGATCAACTTCGACCTGGATCCGGAGGGCATCCGTGCCGAGGTCGTCCGCATCGTCGAGCACTGGATCGCCCAGGGTGTTCGGATCTTCCGCGTCGACAACCCGCACACCAAGCCACTGCAGTTCTGGGAGTGGCTGATCGCTCGGATCACCGCCCGTCATGCCGATGTCGTCTTCCTGGCCGAAGCCTTCACGCGCCCCGCTCCCCTGCGCGGCCTCGCCGCGGTCGGTTTCCAGCAGAGCTACACCTACTTCACCTGGCGGAACACGAAGGCCGAGCTGTCCGAGTTCTTCGAGTCCCTCGCGACGGAGACCGCGGACTACCTACGGCCCAACCTCTTCGTGAACACACCGGACATCCTCACCGAGTACCTCCAGTACGGTGGACGCGCGGCCTACCGGATCCGAGCGGCACTCGCGGCGACCGCGGCTCCCACCTACGGCGTGTACGCAGGCTACGAGCTCTTCGAGAACGTGGCGCGGCCGGGCTCCGAGGAGAACATCGACAACGAGAAGTACGAGTACAAGCTGCGGGACTACGCCGCCGCGGAAGCCTCCGGAGACTCGCTGGCACCGATGCTGCGCCGCCTCAACGAGATCCGAAGGAGCCACCCCGCGCTCACGCAACTGCGCAACCTCCGGATCCAGTGGAGCGATGACGACAGTGTGCTCGTCTACGCCAAACATCTCGACGCCGCGTTCACCGGCACCGGGGCGGACGACACGATCATCGTCGTTGCGAACGTCGACCCGCACTCCGTGCGCGAGACGACCGTGCATCTCGACACACGTCTCTGGGGCGTCGAGCCCGGCGAGCCGTATGAGGTCGAGGACCTTCTGACGGGTGCTGTCTGGACCTGGGCGGACCACAACTACGTGCGACTGGACGCCTTCACGGAGCCCGTGCACATCCTGAAGGTGAGGCACACCGCATGACCCAGCCCGACGCACCGGACGCCACGACGTGGTCCGCGGTGGCCACCGGATCCCACCACCAGCCGCACTCCGTTCTCGGCGCACATCCCTTCGTAGATGCGGCGCGCGGAACGCGCACGACCGTGCGCGCTCGGCGCCCTCTCGCCGACGATGTCAGCGTCCTCTTCGCAGACGGCACGCGACTCTCGATGGATCATGCCGCCGACGGCATATGGCAGGTCGAACACGACGGACCCCCTGTCCCGTATCGGATCGCGGCGACCTACCCGTCCGGAGAGGTCACGGTCGAGGGAGATCCTTACCGCCACCTGCCGACCGTGGGCGAGCTCGACATGCACCTGATCGCAGAGGGACGCCACGAGCGGCTCTGGGAGGCACTCGGCGCCCACCCGCTCACGCGCGACGGCGACGAGGGCACCGCCTTCGCGGTCTGGGCCCCGAACGCGCAGGCTGTTCGCGTCGTCGGCGACCACAACGGCTGGAACGGCGAGAGCCACGCCATGAGGTCCATGGGCGGCAGCGGGATCTGGGAGCTCTTCGTACCCGGCGTCTCGGCGGGCAGCCGGTACAAGTACGAGATCCTCACTCGCGGCGGGCGCTGGATCCTCAAAGCCGACCCGATGGCGCAGGCCGCGGAAGTACCACCGGCGACGGCGTCCGTCGTCACCGCCTCCTCATACGACTGGGGCGACGGTGCGTGGACCACGCGGCGGGCGGCGACTCACGCGGTCGCTCAGCCGCTGTCGGTGTACGAGGTGCACCTCGGTTCCTGGCGGGGCGGGCTCGGGTATCGCGACGCCGCCGACCCCCTGATCGAACACGTCACGAAGACGGGCTTCACGCACGTCGAGTTCATGCCCCTCGCCGAGCACCCGTTCGGAGGCTCCTGGGGCTATCAGATCAGCGGGTACTACGCCGCGACGAGCCGTTTCGGCAGCCCCGACGACCTGCGCTACCTGATCGACAGACTCCACCAGGCGGGCATCGGCGTGATCCTCGACTGGGTGCCAGGACACTTCCCCAAGGATGACTTCGCGCTCGCGCGATTCGACGGAGAGGCTGTCTACGAGCACCCGGACCCCCGACGCGGCGAGCACCAGGACTGGGGCACTCTGATCTTCGACTACGGCCGCTCCGAGGTGCGTGGCTTCCTGGTCGCGAACGCTCTGTTCTGGTTCGAGGAGTTCCACATCGATGGGCTCCGCGTCGATGCCGTGGCCTCCATGCTCTACCTGGACTATTCCCGCGAGGACGGCGAGTGGGAGCCGAACATCCACGGCGGGCGAGAGAACCTCGAGGCGATCCGGTTCCTGCAGGAGGTCAATGCGACGGCCTATCGCACGCATCCGGGGATCCTCATGATCGCGGAGGAATCGACCAGTTTCCCCGGTGTCACCGCGCCGACCGACCACGCGGGCCTCGGCTTCGGCTTCAAGTGGAACATGGGCTGGATGAACGACTCTCTCCAGTACATCCAGCGCGACCCTGTGCACCGAGCGCACCACGAGGGCGAGATGACGTTCTCGTTCGTGTATGCGTTCGGGGAGAACTATCTGCTCCCGATCAGTCACGACGAGGTCGTGCACGGCAAAGGCAGCCTCGTGTCGAAGATGCCCGGTGACCACTGGAACAAACTCGCGAACACGCGCGCCTACCTCGCGTACATGTGGGGCCACCCCGGCAAGAACCTCCTGTTCATGGGGCAGGAGTTCGGTCAACTGGCGGAGTGGTCCGAGTCGCGGGAACTGGACTGGTGGCTTCGTGACCAGCCCTCCCACGCACAGCTCGAGCACTTCGTGGGGGCGCTCAACGGCGTGTATCGCGCACAGGCGCCGCTCTGGGAGAGCGACAGCGACAGCCACTCCTTCAGCCGACTCGGTGCACCCAGCTGGGACCCGAGCGTGATCGCATTCGAGCGACGCGACGCTCACGGCGGACGTCTGGTCGTCGTGAGCAACTTCGCCGGCATGGATCACACGGGATTCGCCCTCGATCTGCCCGCATCCGGCGTCTGGCAGGAGGTGCTCAACTCCGATGCCGCCGAGTACGGCGGTGCGGGACGCGGCAACTTCGGTCTCGTCGTGGCCGAGCCGCGCTCGGAATCACATGCCGTCGCGCATCTGACTCTCCCGGCACTGTCCACGATCTGGCTACGCCATCAGCACGAGCCGCACGTCCCCACCCTCGGCGGCGCCTGAGTGGGTCGGTGATGCAGGGAGCGAGTCAGCGATCTGCTCCCTGCCGCCACCGACTCATCAGAAGAGCAGCGAAGCGAGCCGCGTGCGCGCCGAGATGACTCGCGGGTCGGTGGGTCCCGTGAGATCGAAGAGCTCGACGAGGCGCGTCCGCACCGTGGTCCTGTCCTCACCGGATACGGCGGCGAACAGGTCCAGGAGACGCGCGAACGCGTCCTCGACATGGCCACCCGAGACATCGAGGTCCGCTACGGCGAACTGAGCCTCCAGGTCGAGCGGCGCCTCCGCAGCGGCAGCGCGCGACGCTTGGAGGTCCAGACCCTGCACGCGATCGAGCAGACGCACCTGTCCGAGCCCGGCTCGGGCGTCCTCGTCGCGGGGATTCTCCGCGAGAGCCTTCTCGTACGCGGTGATCGCCGCCGCGTAGTCGCCGGTCTCGATCGCAGCGTACGCTTCCGCGTGGAGCGGAGGCAGCGGGGCCTCCACGGGCTCCGCCTCGTCGGACGCGACAGGCGCGTCGTCGACGCTCACGGTGCCGGTCACACCGTTCTGCGCGGCGAGCTGGAGAAGCTGGTCGAACACCTGTCGCACCTGCTCCTCGGGCACGGCCCCGGTGAACATCGGCACCGGCTGACCTGCGAGCAGCGCAACGACCATGGGAATCGACTGCGCACGGAAGCCCTGAGCCAGCTGGGGATTCGCATCGACATCGACCTTGGCCAGCACGACGCGTCCACCGAGTTCCCGCGTGACCTTCTCGAGGATGGGGCTCAGCTGCTTGCACGGACCGCACCATTCCGCCCAGAGATCCACGACCACGGGGACCGTGCGCGAGAGCTCGAGGTAGCGGCCGAACGTGTCATCCGTCACATCGACGACGAGGTCGGTGGACATGCCACCGTCGGCTCCGGACGGCGCCGACGATGCGGGAGCACCGGGAGTGCCGGGAGCGGATGTCGCGGGGGCCTCGGCACCGGTCGGTCGGTTGCGGAGCGTCGAGAGGTCGACGGCGCCGCGCAGGGCGGCGGCGGAGATGTCACTCACTTGATCACCTTCACATCGAGAAGATCCTGGTGGGCGGCCAGGAGTCGGATCTGCTCCGTCGATCCCTGGGTGGGAACCGAGAAGAACAGCTGGAGTTCATACGTGGTCACGACGCCCTTGGAGGCCTCTGAGACACCCGTCAACGTCTCCGCCTCGGGGTTCTCGCCGAACTTGATGACGGCATCGTCGGACGTCGGTGTGACCTTCTCGCTGTCGATCAGCGATACAGCCACGATCGCGCCACTGTCGAGGGTCGCCATCGCGACCGGGTCGGCCTCGCTGGGTGTGATGTCGAACGTCGCCTTGGAGGTCTCCGAGGCGCCGTTCTCATCGAGTGCCGCAAGCACGCCCTCGCGACTCGCCTGGATCGACGAGGCGAGCTCGAGCGACACCTCGTCGAACATGTCGTAGGACTCGCTGTCCTCGCCCTCGTCGACGACGTCGGCGAAGGCGGTGGCGAGATCCTGCGGCGGGAGAGTGAGGAAGGCGGAGTCGGGCGTCACGAGTGTGGTGCCGAGCCAGGCGGGAGCGAGCGTGGGAACCTCGGCGGACGCCTGCATCTCGGCCATGTTCGTGATGCGGTAGTTGCTCCACGGATCCTGTTGGGTCATCGTCATGATCACGGGAGCTACGGACTCATCCCCCGCGCTCTTTGAGAGCAGCAGCACGGTCCGCGGCCACGACTCGGTCGCCTGCGGCAGCAGGACCTCGATGTCGTCCGTGGGGATCGTCGCCGGGAGAGCGCGGTCCGAGAGCTCCTCGCGCAACTCGTAGTCCGTGCGCCGAGCCTCGAGGGCAGAACCGTCCAGGCGGGTTTCAGCGAGATCGATGTCCAGTTCCGCATCCGCATCGACGAGCGTCGTGGAGATGCTCTGGAGGATTCGCGACGCCTGAGACTCGGTCACAGCCGGCGGCTTCTGATTCTCCGGTGCGATCACGGTCGGGCTCGGCGTCGGCGTGGGCGAGTCGGCGTCGACCTGCGGCCAGGACTCCGACGAGCAGCCGGCCATCATCACGGCGGAGAGGCCGAGGGCGGGAAGGACGAGAGCCATGCGACGGCGCGGCGCACGAGCCGACGGTGCGGCCGAGCGCTGCGCCTTACCCGGTCCCTGCTCTCCTTCTGCGGTGGGTTCGGTCACGGTGTCCTCCGTCGATGTCGTCGAGGATCCTGCGGTGATCGCCGCACGATCCTCCGGGGCCTCAACGGCGAGATCGATCGGCTGCGTCGGCGGCATCGGCCCCGGACCCTTGCGGCGGGGTCCACGTCCACGACGCTGGTGCCGGATCGCGAGCACGTAGAGCACCAGACCTGCCAGGAGCATCGCCGCCCCGGCTGCCATCAGCGGTCCGGCGAAGGGGGTGGACGTGTCCAGTGGCCAGGAGACCACGATGTCGTCCGGTGCGTCCTCGACGCCATCGCGCGCCAGGAGCACGCTGACGCCGTCCGGGAGCTGCATGTCGTCCATGACGAGGAGATCCTGCTCGGTGAACGAGTCGAGCCAGAGGTCGGAGCCCGCGGGATTGCGTCCCTCGGTTTCTTCGCCAGCGTCGTCCGCGGTGGTCTCATCGTCCTCGGCGGGCGCGTCCTCGTCCGGTGCATCGTCTGCGGCCACGGGCCCGACGACCTCCACCCGCGGGGCGCCCTCGGCGTCCAGGGTGAATTCGTTGTAAGAGGCATCCGCAAGCCAGGCCTCGAGGTCGGCTGTTCGCCCATAGGCGGCGAAGAGGTCCCCTTCACCGCGCACGAGCAGCGTCTGCACGCCGGGCTGGGTGCGCAGCACCGAACCATCGATCAGCACGAAGGGCTGCTGCTCCTCGACGGACAGCTCCACTTCTTGCGAGGAGGGGCCCATGAACACGGTGCGCTGGGCGATGCCCGCACCGATGAGGAGCGTGGCCAGGACAAAGGCCACGACGGCCCATACGTATCGCACGAAAAGACTCCTTACGTGACCCGAACCGGCTTCCGGGTCTCCGCTCGACATTTCAGACTATCGAAAGCGCCTGTGTGTTGCCCACACGCACCCAGTCCCCTCCCCGTCGGCACGTCGGTCCATCGCATGCCCCTGCGCTGGATAGCCTGTGAGCACCTGTTCTCGAGGAGCCGCCCATGAAGGTCCACAATCCGTTCCGCACCGCCCTCGTGGCGACCCTCGGAGTGGGGCTGGGGATCCTCCTGATCGGCAGTCTTCAGACGCTCTCCACGGTGCTGCTGTACGTCGGCACCGCACTGTTCATCAGCCTGGGTCTGGACCCACTGATCTCGTGGCTGGAGCGACGCAAACTCCCCCGGTGGCTCGCCGTGCTCGTCACCATCCTGGCTGTGCTGGGTGCATTCGCGGCCATCGTGCTCACGATTCTGCCGATGCTCGTCGAGCAGATAAGTCAGCTCGTCCGTCAGATCACCGTCTTCCTGCAGAGCACGCAGCTCGATGACGTCAAGGATTGGATCATCTCCGTCTTCCCCGGGCTGCGCCGGAGCTTCGTCGACGACCTGTTCACGAACGGCACCGACTGGCTCACGGACAACTGGACGACGATCACGGAGAGCGTCGTGGTGGTGGGGACAGCGGTCGTCACGGGTCTGTTCGGCGCATTCATCGTCCTCATCCTGACGATCTACCTCACGGCCTCGACCCCGTCCCTCAAGCGAGCGGTCTACCAGCTCGTCCCGGCGTCCAAGCGTCCGCGCTTCATCGACCTGTCCGAGCAGATCACGGATTCCGTCGGCTACTACGTCATGGGCCAGGTGTCGCTCGGTGCCATCAACGGCGTGCTCAGCGCGATCTTCCTCTCGATCATCCAGGCGCCGTTCCCGGCCGTGCTCGCGGTCGTGGCGTTCTTCTTCTCGCTGATCCCGCTCGTGGGAACCCTCACGGGATCGACGCTGATCGTACTGACCTGCCTCATTCCGGGACTCGGTTCTCCTGCCACGGCGATCGCCGCCGGGATCTACTATCTGATCTACATGCAGATCGAGGCGTACGTGATCTCCCCGCGCATCATGAGCCGCGCGGTCTCGGTGCCCGCGGCCGTCGTGGTCGTCGCGGCGCTGGCCGGCGGCTCGCTCCTGGGCCTGCTGGGCGCGCTCATCGCCATCCCGGTGGCTGCGAGCATCCTCATCATCTACCGCCAGGTCGTCATCCCCCGGATGAACGAACGCTAGGACCCCGGCCACTCCGTCGGGAGCGGGAGCGCGTCCGGGTTCACCGCGGCGACGATCTCGGTCAGCACTCGCCGCGTCTGGCTCTCACCGACCCAGAGGTGCTTACCGCCCTCGACGGGGACCAGCACAGCCTGCGGAATCGACGCGAAGCGCTCGCTCGCCTCGGCAGGACGAAGGTAGTCGTCGAGCTCAGGAACCAGCACCACCACACGACGTCCATCGTCGCTCCACGCGGCCACCTCGTCATCCGTCGCGCGGTGAAGCGGCGGCGACAGCAGGATGATGCCCTCGATATCGCTGTGCTCGCGGCCGTACTTGATCGCGAGTTCGGTCCCGAAGGACCACCCGACCAGCCACGGGCGGGGCAGCCCTCGCTCGCGGACGAAGTCCATCGCCGCCGCGACGTCGAACTGTTCAGCCGCTCCCCCATCGAACGCGCCCTCGCTCGTCCCACGCGAGGATGTCGTTCCTCGGGTGTTGAAGCGGAGCACGGCCAGATCCGCAAGAGCCGGAAGGCGCGCGGCCGCCTTCCGGATGATGTGCGAATCCATGAAGCCGCCCGCGGTCGGGAGCGGATGAAGCGTCACGAGTGTGGCGACCGGTGTCGCGTCGGACGGGACCGCGAGTTCGCCGACCAGCGTCAGTCCATCAGTCGTCCGGAGCTCGATGTCCTCCCGGTGAGCGGGAAGCTCCAGTGGTCCACGGATCTCGATCGTCATGCCATCCTCCAACAGTGAGTGTGCCAGTGTCTGCGTGCGGCGAGATCGGCGGCGTCACCGAGTACGCCATCAGCCCGCCAGACCACGAGGTGCGCGACACCGGGGATCACGGGTCCGGCGCATCCGGGGCAGATATAGGACTTCTGTGCTTTGCCTGCCGACACCGGTTGCACGATCCACTCGTGTCCGCGTCGCGACTCCGTGCGCTTCCAGCCCGCGAGAAGCCGGTCGAAGGAGTCGTCGTCAGAGCGCTCAGGGCGCCGCTTCCGAGAACGAGGCATCAGTGGCGGACCATTACCACCAGTGGTTGCTGGTCCAGAAGTTGTACGCATCGCCCCAGCTGCCGTAGCGTCCGGTCGCGTACCCGTTGGCCCAGCGCAGGTTGTCCACCGGGTCGTACCCGTTACCGGGGACCTTGCTGCACGGCAACGCCTGGACGAGTCCGCAGGCTCCCGAGGACGCATTCGTCGCGTTCGGGTTCCATCCGCTCTCCTTGGAGACGATGTACTCGACGTAACCCCAGTCGCTCTCGGCGATCCCCGCGGCAGCCATCCATTCGGCGGGTGCTCCGCCTCCCGTGTAGGGCTGGGGACCCGGGGCGGGGGCTGGCGCGTCGCCGGACGCCTCGGTCGAGGCGAGCTCTGGTTCCGGCTCCGGCGTGGGAGTGGGCGTCACGTAGACGTCGAACACTCCGCGATCTACCGGACTGATCTTCGCACCGTCCACGGTGACCGTCAGGTCCTGTGTGTCCTCCGCTGCGAGCGAGAACACCGTCTGCGCCTGCTCCGGTTCGATCGGGTCGGCGAGGGCCACGCCGGTCGGAGCGACCATCGCGGCGGCGAAACCCACGACCGCGACGGACGCGAAGACACCGACGACACCTCGTCGTCGTGACCACCGTCGCGCAGTCGGAGTAACCGGCCTCGGGGCCACTGAAGCGACCGACAGCTCGCCGCGGTCAGCCTTTTCCATCTCGTTTCCCAAGCTCACAATAATTCCAGTGTAGCCAGGGCTCCCTGAGTCCACCATGAGAGGGTCACCGGACCGCGAGGATCACATCGATGGTGGCGTCCAGAAGCGCGTCGACCTGCTCCTCACGGTAGCCGCGGCGCTGCATGCGGAACGCCGCCGAGCGCAACTGCTCTGCCGACACCGGGTCGCCGTCTCGGAGATACCGCACGATCCTCGCCGCCACGTGGTCGACCTCGTCGACACGGTAGCCGAAGGTGAGCAGCCCCGTACGTGCGAACTTACGGCGGTCGGCGCGCGCCAGGTGATCGAGGATGATCTGCGCTTCGCCCCTCGCCCGTTCGACCCATGCGCCCGCGCCCTGCTCTCTGACGACCCGCTCGCGCGCGCGTGCGGCGAAGGCGTCCTCAACACGCCCGAGAGCGGCATCGACATCGGCGACGACGTACCCATCGCGCACGAGCGGGAACGAGGCGATGCGGACATCCGCTGCGCTCAGCGCATCGTCGTCGTTCTCGAAGCTCTCCCGTGCCGCGGTGAGGAACGCGTCGACCGCGCCGCGGTGGTACCCCTTCGAGCGTCCGGATACGACCGGGAAGACCGGCTCCGAGGCCACCTCATCGTTCGTCTCGTCTTCAGTCATCGTCGAATCCGTCACAGTACCGCCCAGGGTGAGAGGAGGAAGTAGAGACTCAGAGCGGGAACCGTCGACGGCAGGATGCTGTCCAACCGATCCAGGAGTCCGCCATGGCCGGGGAGCCAGGAACTCATGTCCTTGATCCCGAGGTCGCGTTTGAGCATCGACTCCGCCAGGTCTCCGAGCGTCGCGGAGAGGAGGATGGCGATGCCGATGATCACCCCGCCCCACCACGGGAGTTCGAGCAGGAAGAGGGCGAGGAGCACGCCGACCGCGACCGACGCGGCCACGGCGCCGCCGAAGCCCTCCCACGTCTTCTTCGGGCTGATGCGCGGGGCCATCGGGTGCTTTCCGAACGCGACACCCGCTGCGTAGGCGCCGGTGTCTGCGGCGACCGCGACGGCGATGAAGCCGAGCACCCACCACTGCCCGCCCTCCTGGTTGAGGAGGATCAACGCGATGCTGGCCAGGAACGGCACATAGATCTGCACGAGTCCGCTGATCAGCGCATCGGCGAGCACCTCACCGTAGAGGCGGCCGTCCTTGGCGACCATCTGCGCCATCAACCGCCAGACGACGACGAACGCGACCGACACGAAGAGCGTGACCCAGGACAACCAGATCTCGGCGAACGCACCCGCGAAGATGAGGAGTGATCCCGCGATGAGCTGAGGAACGACGTCGATCCGTCGCCCCGCGCCACGCATGGCACGAGCGAGTTCGTACGTTCCCAGCAATCCGCCTGCGAGAGCGATCGGGACGAACAACCACTTGATGAAGATGATCGAGCTCAGCAGAAGGGCCCCGAAAGCGAGACCGATCAGGATCGCGACGATCAGATCGCGGCCTGTGCGCTGTTTGATGCGCTCGTTGGCCTGGTCGAGCTGATCGCGGGCGTGCGAGACGTGGCTCTCCAGCTCGGTGCGCGCGACGCGCCACTGCTCGCGGATCGCATTGTGGTCGGCTGTGGCGATCAGTGCGTCAGCAGGTTCTATCGCCGCACTCGACGCACTCACGGGAATCGCGTGCGTGTCGTCGTCGATCGACGTTGCATCGACAGCGAGCGATTGCTCGGCGGGCAGCGGTGGTCGCGGCGGAACAGCGGTCTGATCGAAAGCCGGGAATGCGCCATCGCCGAGCGGGACGCCGTCCGACGGCGTCGTGGCATCTCGCGCCTCGCGACGGGTCAGAGGCCGACCGTCCTGTTCGTCCCCGATCTGGTCTGTCATTGCCGACTACACCTCGAGGAGTTCGGCCTCTTTGCGCTTGAGAGCGTCGTCGATGAGGTCGACGTGCTGCCGTGTGATCACGTCCAGCTCCTTCTCACCGCGCGCGATCTCATCCTCGCCGACCTCGCTCTTGAGCGCATCCAGTTCGTCCTTGGACTTGCGGCGGATACCGCGAACATGGACCTTGGCGTCCTCGCCCTTGGTCCGAACCAACTTCACGTACTCCTTGCGGCGGTCCGCAGTGAGCTCGGGCATGGTGACACGGACGATGTTGCCGTCGTTCGTCGGGTTGACCCCGAGGCTCGGCATATCGCGGATCGCCTGCTCGATCGCCTTCAGCGCCGACTTGTCGTACGGCGTGATGATGAGCGAGCGGGCCTCGGGGTTCGCCAACGAAGCGAGCTGAGCGAGGGGCGTCGGCGACCCGTAGTAGTCCACAAGGATCTTCTGGAACAGCTGGGGGTTCGCGCGCCCGGTGCGAACCGTGGCGAAGTCCTCCTTGGCAGCATCGACCGCCCTGTTCATACGGGAGGTGGTTTCAGCGAGGACGTCCGCGATCACGGCGACTCCAATCGTCAGATGTGTTCCAGCAATTCTAGCGGGGTGGACTCTGCATGACCGCCCCGCGGGCGGTCAAGAGGTGACCAGTGTGCCGATCGGCTCGCCGAGGAGCGCACGGGTGATGTTCCCGGCCGGCTCCATTCCGAACACACGCATGTCCATATTGTTGTCCATGCAGAGGCTGAACGCGGTCGAATCCACGACTTTGAGCCCCGTCTGCAACGCTTCGCGGTAGGTCACTCGATCGATCCGTGTCGCGGTGGCGTCCTTCTTCGGGTCGGACGTGTAGATGGCATCGACACCGTTCTTGGCGACCAGAACCTCTTCTGCACCGATCTCGAGCGCGCGCTGGGCGGCGACCGTGTCGGTGGAGAAGTACGGAAGCCCGGCGCCGGCGCCGAAGACGACCACACGCCCCTTCTCCATGTGCCGCTCCGCGCGGAGAGGGATGTACGGTTCGGCGACCTGAGTCATCGAAATGGCGGACTGCACGCGTGTCGCGGCACCTGCCTGCTCGAGGAAGTCCTGCAGAGCGAGGGCGTTCATCACCGTGCCCAACATTCCCATGTAGTCGGCGCGACCACGGTCCATGCCTCGCTGGCTGAGCTCGGCACCGCGGAAGAAGTTGCCTCCACCGACGACGATCGCCACCTCGACGCGGTCGACGGCCGCGGCGATGTCACGGGCGATCTGGCTCACGATGTCGGGGTTGACCCCCAGTTGACCTGCCCCGAAGGCCTCTCCGGAAAGCTTGAGCAGAACGCGTCGGCGTCCAGTGCGTTCGGTCATGGGTGTTGTCCTCTCATCCCGATTCAAGATAGTGCCTCGAGGGCACGAAGAAGGGGTTCGGACCTCATGGATCCGAACCCCTTCGACATTGCTACGCGCCGACCTTGAAGCGCGCGAAGTCCGTCACGGTGATCCCGGCGTCCTTCGCCACCTGGGCGACAGAGAGCTTGTTGTCCTTCGCGTAGTCCTGCTCGAGGAGCGCGACCTGCTTGAAGAACGAAGTCACGCGACCCTCGACGATCTTGGGCAGAGCCGCTTCCGGCTTGCCCTCGTTGCGGGAGATCTCAGTGACGATCTCGCGCTCCTTCTCGACATCGGCTGCGGGGACGTCCTCGCGGCTGAGGTAGGACGGGTTCGCGAACGAGATGTGCTGAGCGATGCTCCGAGCGGTCTCGGCGTCGTCACCCGAGTAGGCGACGACGACACCGATCTGCGGCGGGAGGTCCTTGCTCGTGCGGTGCAGGTACACCTGCACGCCGTCGCCCGTGACCGTGCGCACGCGACGCAGTTCGACCTTCTCACCGATGATCGCTGCCTCGTCCGAGATGAGCTGGCCCACGGTCTGGTCGCCGGCGGAGGCGGCCAGAGCATCGTCGACCGAGTTCGCCTTGACCGCTGCGAGCGCGTCGGCGACCTTGTCGGCGAGAGCGATGAAACGGTCGTTCTTGGCGACGAAGTCGGTCTCGCAAGCGAGCTCGACGAGCGTCACGGCACCGTCCTGCTCGCGGGCGACGACGAGTCCCTCGCTGGTGGAACGGTCAGCGCGCTTCGCGTTGCCCTTCGCACCCTTGAGGCGCAGGATCTCGACGGCCTTCTCGACGTCTCCGTCGGCCTCTTCGAGAGCCTTCTTCGTGTCGACCATTCCCGTTCCGAGCTGCTCACGCAGCGCCTTGATGTCGGCGATGGTGAAGTTGGCCATGTGTGGTGGCTCCTTGTTCGTGTGTGTACGTGGCGGGGGAAGGACGAGGTTACTTGGCGTCCGTCTCGGCGGCCTCAGCCTCAGCGGCGGGCGCCTCGTCGGCTGCAGGCGCGTCGGCGACCTCAGCCTCTGCAGTGGGCTCCTCTGCGACAGGCGCGTCGGCTTCCGGTGCGTCAGCAACCGGTGCGTCAGCGTCAGCAGCCGGTGCGTCGGCAGCGGGTGCGTCGGCAGCGGGTGCGTCGGCAGCGGGTGCGTCAGCAGCCGTTGCGTCTGCGTCAGCGGCCGGCGTCTCCTTGCTCTCGCCACCCTCGAGAAGCTCGCGCTCCCACTCGGCGAGCGGCTCTGCGGCCTCTGCGGAGTCCGCAGGCTGGTGCTTCTGGATCAGACCCTCGGCGGCAGCATCGGCGATGATACGCGTGAGCAGCGAGACGGAGCGGATCGCGTCGTCGTTGCCGGGGATCGGGTACTGGAAGTCGTCCGGGTCCGCGTTGGTGTCGAGGATTCCGATCACCGGGATCCCGAGCTTGCGAGCCTCGTCGATAGCAAGGTGCTCACGCTTGGCGTCGACGACCCACAGAGCGGACGGCGTCTTGGTGAGGTTGCGGATACCGCCGAGCGACTTGTGCAGCTTGTCGAGCTCGCGCTTCTTGAGCAGCAGCTCCTTCTTGGTGAAGCCGCTGTTGGCCGGCGTCTCGTAGTCGAGCTCTTCGAGCTCCTTCATACGAGCGAGGCGCTTGGAGATGGTGGTGAAGTTGGTGAGCAGTCCACCGAGCCAGCGCTGGTTCACGTAGGGCTGGCCGACGCGCGTCGCCTGCTCGACGAGGATCTCCTGCGCCTGCTTCTTCGTACCGACGAAGAGGATGGTGCCGCCGTGAGCGACCGTCTCCTTGACGAAGTCGTACGCCTCGTCGATGTACGACAGCGACTGCTGGAGGTCGATGATGTGGATACCGCTGCGCTCGGTGAGGATGAAGCGCTTGACCTTCGGGTTCCACCGGCGGGTCTGGTGTCCGAAGTGCACGCCGCTGTCGAGCAGCTGGCGAATGGTGACGACGGCCATGGCCGTTCTCCTTCTCTTGGCGCGGGGCGCCATTTCGGTTTTCTCGCCGACCGACTGGCCGGTGATCCTGGTGCCCGACACACGCCCACCCCCTCATGCGAGGAGGACCTATGGGAGTGAATGCCGCGACGGTGGTCGCTTTGGGCACGCGTAGTCACCTCCATAAAGAGGTGCGACCTCCAGTGTACCGCACGCGAACGCCGTGAACTCGCGCCTGTAGAGCCCGATTCGAGACTCGGCCTGCACACCATGCGTGACAACCGCTGCTTTCCACGCTCCCCGCAGAATGCACTTCCCCTGCGCGCTCGCTGGACGAACCTCGATACATGCCCGTCATCCGCACCGTGATCACCCCAGCTGTTCTCGCACTCGCTCTGGTCTTCTCCGTCTCGACACCATCCGACACGGCTGTCGCCACCTCTTCATCGTCGAACCGGGCGAGCGACGAGGACTCGCTGTCGTCCTTGGCCTCCGTTGAGTGGCTGTGGCCGGTCGAGGGCAGTCCGCAGATCGCGCGCCCCTTCCAGGCCCCCGCGCATGACTATGCAGCAGGCCACCGCGGCGCGGATCTGCGAGCACCGGTCGGGACACCGGTGCGCTCCCCCGCCGTCGGGGTCGTCGCCTTCCGCGGTGTGGTCGTCGACCGACCGCTGCTCACCATCGATCACGGCCGAGGTCTCGTAACGACGTACGAACCACTTGATTCCTCCCTCCCAGCGGGGACGAGTCTCGACGCCGGCGACCCGATCGGGACGGTCGCGACAGGAGGGCATGCCGCTCACGGCACACTGCATCTCGGCGTCCGCTGGCACGGCGTCTATATCGACCCGATGGCACTGTTCGGCGGGGCACCCCGCGCCATCCTGCTCCCCTGCTGCCGATGACCGGCGGTGGATCCCCTGAGTCAGGCGCGCGGATGGGCCAGACGATAGGTCGCTGTGAGCCGCTCGGCGGACACGTGAGTGTAGATCTGGGTCGTGCCCAGGCTCGCGTGTCCGAGGATCTCCTGCACAGCGCGCAGATCAGCGCCGCCGTCGAGCAGGTGGGTCGCTGCGGAATGGCGGAGCGTGTGGGGACCCACCGCATCCGATCCGATGATGGGGCCGAGCGTGCGCGCCACGAGTGCGTACACCGCTCGCGGTCCCATCCGCCCGCCGCGCACTCCGAGGAAGACAGCAGCACCGGCGGAGTCCCCGCGCGATGCGAGAGTGGGACGGGCCCGACGCAGGTACGCGGTCACGGCATCGCGCGCAGGAACTCCGAACGGCACGACCCGCTCCTTCGATCCCTTCCCCAGGACTCGCGCCGTGCCGCGATCGAGATCGACATCGTCGACATCGAGACCGCAGAGCTCACTGACGCGCATCCCAGACCCGTAGAGCATCTCCAGAATCCCGTGATCACGCAGAGCGATCGGGTCGCCGTCCGCGCTCGTCTCCCGGAGGCCGTCGAGCAGCCCCCGGACGCCGTCCTGGGAGGCTACCGCCGGCAGCGTCCGACCGCGCTTCGGCGTGATCAGTCGCAGACTCGGATCCGCATCGACCAGCCCCTCATCCTTCGCCCACGCGAAGAACGACCGGGCCGCCGCCGCGCGTCGGGCGAGCGTCGACCTCGCATCGCCACGCTGCGTCGCCTGCCACAGCCACGCGCGCAGCGCGTCGAGGTCGACCGTCTCCAGCGGGACCTCACCGATCGTGGCGACGAGATCACGGAGATCGGACCGGTACGCGCGCACCGTCGCCGGCGACAAGCGGCGCACATTCGTGAGGTGAGCAACGAACGTCTCACCCGCCTCGACCAGATCCATGTGACCAGGATGCCCCGGCCACCTCCGTGCGTGCCGCGCCGCGCCGCCGGCGCGCACGGACGCCCCGTGAGTTCGGGGAGGAGCTCTCGGGGCGTCCGTGGGGATCAGTCGGACGCAGCCGAGGCGACGGAGGCCGCGCTCGGTGCCGACTGGGGGCTCGGCGCCGACTGGGGAGACGGTGCCGATCGGGGGGACGGTGCCGACTGGGGGCTCGGCACCGACTGGGGGGAAGGTGCCGACTGGGGGGACGGCACCGATGCCGGGCTCGGCGCCGGGGGCGACGCCGGGCTCGGCACACTCGCTGGGGAGGCAGCGGAGGGCGACGAGGTGGGGCTCGCCGCGCTCACGGTCGCCGCAGACGGTGCGCTCACCACGGTCACAGAGGAATCCGTCGCTCTCATGTAGACGGTTCCGCCGTCGACGACGCCGGCACGATCAGTGATCGCACCTCCGGGCACGACGGATCCGTCGGTCGTCTGCAGGTCCATCGAGCTGGCCGTAGCCGCTGCCCCGCCGGCAACGACACCCAGACCGACAACGCCGGTGATGCCGTAGGCGATCCACTTCTTCTTGCTCATGTTGGTCTCCTCATGACTGTCGGGTCCGGACTTCAGACCTCCGGGGGTATCTCTATGCTCGCTGTTCCCGCTAAGCCGATCCGAAAGGTCCCATGAGAGCACTCTTATCCAGCGCCGAGGACGGCGCTCTGCCGTCGAGGAGTGCGCTCGCGACAAGAAGAAGACCCTGCGCGGGATCACCACGGTCGACCGCTGCCAGCGCGTGGCCGAGCAGATGGGTGGCAGCGAGCGGTGCCACCATCGCGTCGCCACACCACCGAGAATGGGCGGCGTCCGCGAGTGCCCACACGCGCGCGCTGCCGCTCGCGTGCGTGAGGAGTGCGCTCGCCACGGCGTGGGCGAGGAACGCGGCGGGATCCTCCGCCGGTGAGCCGAGGCCGAGGGTGTCGATGTCGATGAGGCCGGTGACCTTCCCCCCGGCACCGAGGAAGAGCTGGCCGAAGTGCAGATCGCCATGCACCACCTGGGTGCGCCGATCCTGCTCGTGCGCTCCGATTCGTCGTCTCACACGCTCCGCGAGGGGGCCAGCCGGTGTGCCCGCGGCGCGATCCGCATACCAGTCCAGGCGCGCGGGCGTCCCCCGGGTCTCGTGCGGCCATGCCAGCGCGGCGATACGCTCCCGCAGCTCGTCGACCGCGTCCAGGAGAGCGTCAGGATCCCATTCCACGTCCGCGGCCGGTTCGCCCACCGCCTGTGCGAGGACGAGCACGCCCTCCTTCGACCAGCCGTGCACCGCAGGCACCGGAAGGTGCGCGCTCTCCGCGAGCGCGTGCGCGCGGGCAAGTCGCTCGACGCGTGACGCTCGCACCACCTTCACCCAGAACGTGCCATCCGCGGTCGGCACGCGCAGCACGGCACGCCTCCCGGGGCGATAGCCGACGATCTCGGGCGCGCCGCGCTGCGCGAGACCCAGGCGGGCCAACAGCGCCTCAGCGGCGTGGTCGAAGGCCACCGACGCCAACGCGGGCAGGTGGGGGTCCGCGGGGTGCAGCCAGATCCGGGCAGACGGATGCGCGGACGAGTCCGTGGCCAGCCCCGTCTCAGCGGTCACCGCAAGACCGGACGTGTCCAGGTAGTACACGAGACCCGGTTCTCCGGCCGCACGCGGCGAGAGCCGAAACCCCGAGACCGAGCCTGCGCCCAATGGTTCGCGAGACAGCATGGTCAGACGAGTGACGGCGACGTCCAGAGCCTCGGCGAGCATGGCCACCTCGTCGACCGGCCGCCTCGCTTCCTGGATCGCTCGCGCCGCCTCACTGCCCCGGCTCACGATATTCACCGTTCGATCACACCACGTGAACGCTCGTCGGTGGATGAGACCTCTCTTAGGCGGCGGTAATCTCGAGTGCTCCTCCGCGATACTGGGTCCGTGACCCCGAACGCGGACCACCCCCTCAGACGGCGCCGCCTCGCACTGTCGGTGCGGACGCGGTTCGTCGCGGTCATCACGGTGGTCGCGGCATTCGGACTCGTCGCGGTGGGTCTGTCGGTGTTCCTCGTCGAACGACAGCGGATTCTCGATCAGGTGGATCTGCGGCTGCACACGAGCATGGAGTCGGCGCGGTGGATCGTCAGCAACGGTGACACCGATACTGGCGACTGGGCCTCGTCCTCGGATGCGCTCCGCGCCGTCGTCGAGCGGATGACGCCGGACGACAACACCGGAGCGATGGGCATGGTCGACGGCAGCGTGGCCTTCGTGCCGGGAGTACCCCTCGACCTCGACCTCCAGGACGCGGGCGATTTCGCGGCGCACGTGAATTCCCTCCTCGCAGGAGGCGAGCCGATCATCGGCACGTACGCCGAGAACGATGTGGTCTGGCGCTACCTCGCCGCGCCCGTGATCGTCGATGGCTCTCCCCCGCCGGCGGAAGTCGTCTTCGTCATGGTCTACGACGTCGCAGCCGAACTGGATGAGATCCACACGGCGGGACAGATGTTCCTTATCGCCTCCGCCATCACACTCATCGTCATCGCCGCGGCAGGGACGATCGTCGCGACGCGACTCCTCCGTCCTCTTCGTCGGATGCGCGAGACGGCGGAGCGTGTGTCCGCGCACTCTCTCGACGAACGGATCCCGGTGGTGGGCAACGACGACGTCGCCGAACTCGCCGAGACGATGAACGACATGCTCGATCGCCTCGACGACGCGCTCGAATCCCAGCGACGACTGCTCAGCGACGTCGGTCACGAACTCAAGACCCCCATCACGATCGTGCGCGGCTACATCGAGGTCATGGATCCGGACAGCCCCGACGACGCGCGGGAGACGCAGGCGCTGGCGACGGACGAACTCGACCGCATGGGTCAGCTGGTGCAGGATCTGGCCGGCGCAGCAGCCCTCCATGGTCCGAGCCCGGTGCAGCGCAAACCCGTGGATATCGCCGATCTGCTGGAGCAGATCACGCGCAAGGCGCAAGGCATCGTCGGGGCCGATGTCTCGCTCGTCTCCACGGCCGACGGCGTCGCGTTCCTCGATTCGAGCCGGATCACCCAGGCCATGCTCCAACTCGCGCAGAACGCGGTCACCCATGGCGGAGGGCATGTGGAGATCGGGAGCGCGACGCGGGGACCGGCGATCGAGTTCTGGGTTCGCGACCACGGATCCGGTGTGGATGAGGCGGAGAAACAGAGGGTTTTCGACCGCTTCTACCGGGCGGCGGACTCGGCCGCACCGAGCGGCAGCGGGCTCGGGTTGAGCATCGTGCAGATGATCGCGCGCGCCCACGGGGGTACCGCTACCGTCCATGATGCGGACGGCGGAGGCGCGGAGTTCCGGCTGCGCATACCCCGCGGCGAGAACACCCCGCCGGTCGTCGTGCCGGACGATCTCGTGATTCCGCCGCGGCCTCCCCTACCGACGACGCCGGCAGGGGATCCCGAGGATTCCACCGACACGGCGCAGGCCGAGACGAGAGTGTGACGACCGTGGCATCGATACTCATCGCGGACGATGAACCGCGCATCTCCGGTTTCATCGAGAAGGGGTTGCGAGCTGCCGGATTCGCGACCCGCGTCGCTGCGACGGGCCCGGACGCGCTCCGGCTCGCCCAGACGGACGAATTCGACCTGCTCGTCCTCGACATCAACCTTCCGGGTTTCGATGGGTTCCAGGTGCTCGAGCAGCTCCGGGGCTCAGGCTCTCGACTTCCCGTCATCATGCTCACGGCCCGGGTCGAACTCCACGACACCATCGCGGGGCTGGAGGGCGGTGCCGATGACTACCTCGGTAAGCCGTTCCGATTCGACGAGCTGCTGGCGCGAATCCGGTTGCGCATGCGCCGCGACGAGGCTGGAGCCGCACCTGAACTCTCCCATCGCGATCTGCACCTCGACATCCGCACGCGACGGGCCCGCATCGGAGACCACGCCGTGGAGCTTTCCGCGCGGGAGTTCGCGCTCGCCGAAGAACTGATCCGCAACGCCGGCCAGGTACTCAGTCGCGAGCAACTCCTGAGCCGCGTCTGGGGATACGACTTCGATCCGGGATCCAACGTCGCCGACGTATACGTCGGCTATCTGCGCCAGAAGCTCGGTGCGGATCGGATCGAGACCGTCCGCGGCGTCGGCTATCGGCTCACCTGACGCGCCCCGGGCGACTCCCTTCCCCTCAGGTGCGACGCCATCCGGATTCCCTTCTTTCCACGCATCCTTCCAGGAGAAGCAGGCCGAGGATCGCATTGGTGTGTTCCTCGGAGAACCCCGCCCGGCGCGCGATCTCCTGCGTGTCCAGCGCATGTCGTCCGCTGAGGACATCGAGCAGTCGGGCACGCTCGGGGTCCCGCTTCGCGACATCAACCGCGGAGTCCGCGTCGCCGAGGAGCTGACGCACCTCCGCCGGCGTCGTGACGCACTGCGCGTCGTACTCGCGCAGGAGCCGGTGGCAACCGGCGGAGGCCGCAGAGGTGATCGGCCCCGGCACAGCACCGACCGGTCTGCCGAGCTCCGCAGCGTGCCCGGCGGTGTTCAACGATCCGCTGCGCCACCCCGCCTCGATGACGACCGTGGCCGTGCCGAGCGCGGCGATGAGGCGATTGCGCGACAGGAATCGCCACTTCGTCGGCGCCGCACCGACCGGGAGCTCGCTCACGATGGCTCCGGCGGCCATGATCCGCGTGAAGAGCTGCTGGTGTCCACGGGGATAGGACCTGTCCACGCCTCCCGCGAGGAACGCGACCGTCGCACCGCCGGCGCCCAGGGCCGCGCGATGCGCCGCTCCGTCGATCCCGTATGCGCCGCCCGAGACGATCAGCGTTCCCTGTGACGCCAGCTCGCCCGAGAATTCGGCTGCGATGTGCTCCCCGTACGCGGTAGCCGCGCGTGCGCCGACCACCGACAGTGCGCGCGTCGTCGCAAGAGCATCCGTACCGCCGCGCACCCACAGCATGACCGGCGCATGCAGTGCCAGATCGTCGAGGCGTTCGGGCCAGCACTCGTCACCGGGGAAGAGGGCGCGAGCACCGACGTCCGCTGCCCCCTGCAGCGCGTCGAGCACGGCAGCGTGTTGAGCGCGGGGCCGCCACCGCGCGCGGCCTTCGCGCAGTGCGCGGGCAGAGTCGTTCGAGAGATCGGGACCGCCTGACTCCGAGGAGCCGCGCCGGGCTCGGACCTCGCCGAGGCCGACCCTCAGCGCAGCCTCGGGGCCGAAGTGGGCGACGAGCGCCCCCGCCACGCCGTCGCCGGGCTCCGCGACCACGCTCCACGCGGCGCGAGCGATCACGTCGGCAGCGTCGCGGTCCGGGCGCAGCCGCTGCGCGGCGGAGCGCATTGCAGCGTCCGTGAAGAGAGTGTCGATCATGCGAGGACCCCGTTCTTGAGGAGAAGGGCCCGACCGACATCGTGGCGGGTCGGGCTGTCGATTCCGCTGAGATCCGCCATCGTCCATGCGATACGCAGGACGCGGTCATAGCCTCGCAGCGTCAGGGCGCCACGCTCGAGCGCTCGGTCCAGGGGTGCTCGTGTCTCGGGCGAGAGTCGGTGCTCGGGGCGGCGAAGCCACGAGCCGGGCACATCGGCGTTGATGCTCCAGGGCGTGCCTGACCACCGAGCCCGTGCTCGCTCACGCGCCCCCAGCACCTGCGAACGCGCCGACTCGCTGCTGATTCCGCTCCTCTCGCCCGACGTCACATCACTCGAGGCTGCCCGTGCGATGTGCAGTTCGATGTCCACCCGGTCTCGCAGAGGCCCCGAGATCCGCGACGCATACCGCCGGATCGCCATCGGCACACACGTGCAGTCCCCGCCTCGGACCCCGTAGTGACCGCACGGGCACGGGTTCGTCGCCAGCACGAGCTGGAAGCGAGCGGGGAAGCGGGCGGTGAACCCCGCTCTGAGGATGTCGATGGTTCCTGTCTCCAATGGTTGGCGGAGGGCATCCAACGCCACTCGCGAGAATTCTGCGGCCTCGTCGAGGAAGAGCACGCCGCGGTGAGCACGAACGATCGCACCGGGGCGCGCTGCGAGCGAGCCACCCCCGACGAGCGCTGCGACGGACGTGCTGTGGTGCGGGGCTTCGAGCGGTGCCCCGCGGTCGAGCGCATCCACCGCGTCCCCGTTCAGGGAGCGGATCGATGCCACCTCGAGAGAATCCTCCTCGCCGAGCGGAGGGAGGATTCCCGGCAGACGGCGCGCGAGCATGGTCTTCCCCGCGCCGGGTGGCCCGCTGAGCAGCAGATGGTGGCCTCCCGCAGCAGCGACGATCAAAGCCGCCACGGCTTCGTCCTGCCCGACGACATCGGCGAGGTCCAGATCAGGCTGGGTGAGCGGGACGGTGGCGGGGCGTGCCACAGGATCGACCTCGGGAACATCCACGGTCGCTCCGTGCCACCGAGCCACCTCCGCGAGCGACGCGGCAGCAAGCACATCCATTCCGGGCACGAGCCGTGCCTCCGCCTCGTTGCCATGAGGCACGATCACCCGCTCGAAGCCCGCTCGGGACGCCGCGAACACGGCCGGTAGAACGCCTGGCACCGGCCGGAGGCGGCCGTCGAGGCCGAGTTCCCCGATGTGCACGGCGCGAACGATGGAGGTCCGATCCAGCGCTCCTTCCGTGGCGAGAGCCGCGACCGCGATGCTCAGATCGAATCCGGTGCCGCGCTTGGGCAGCCCCGCAGGAGACAGGTTGACCGTCACCCGTCGCCGGGGAAGTTCGAGTCCCGCGTTCTTGCAGGCATTGTGCACCCGCTGGACCGATTCACCCAGCGCTTTGTCCGGGAGACCGATGATGCGGAACTCCGGTGTCTGGTGGGACAGGTCGGCCTCGACGTCGATCACGTGGCCGGTCACCCCGCTGAGAGCGACGGCCCACGTCCGCGCCGTGTTCATCGCAGATCCACGAGATGATCGATCGATGCCGCGGTGTGGTCGTCGCCGGTGATGCCGATGACCTCCAGCCGGACGATGCGCCCGCGAGAGAGTTCGGGGTGCGCACTCGCCCAGGCCCTGGCGAGCTGCCACAGGCGTCGCCGCTTCCGCTGGTCCACCGCCTCGAGAGGGCGACCGTAGCGGTCGGATCGTCTGGTCTTCACCTCGACGATCGCGAGATGCTCGCCGATGCTGGCGACGATGTCGACTTCGCCCTGCGGGCACCGCCAGTTCCGGTCCAGGATGTCGTAGCCGAGGGCACACAGGTGGTCTGTTGCCCACTGTTCACCCGTGCGGCCGAGTTCGTCTTTCGCTGCCATCCCCACAGTGTGCGAGCGCACACGGCGTGCTCAGCTCGACGACGACGGACGCCGGGGAAAGCACGTGCTCCACATCCGGATGTGCAGAACGGAAGTAGCGCGGTGGAGCGGCTCCTACTCGCCGTCCAGCGACAGCTCCTGCGGAATCTCGAACTCCCGGCGCTGGAGCTCCTCGACGTTGACGTCCTTGAACGTCAGAACGCGTACGGCCTTCACGAACCGATCGGCCCGGTAGATGTCCCAGACCCACACGTCAGTCATCGAGATCTCGAAGTAGAAATCGTGCTCGGTGTCCCGACGCACGACGTTGACCTCGTTCGCGAGGTAGAACCGACGCTCCGTCTCGACGACGTACTGGAACTGCTGAACGACGTCTCGATACTCCCGGAACAGCGCGAGTTCGAGTTCGCGGTCGTAGTCGTCGAAGGCTTCCTCATCCATGATGACTCCATCCTACGAGCCTCAGCATCATCACCGTGCTGTCCTCAGAAGAGCGTCGGTGCATCCGCGATCGCCCAGGACGATCGATGAAGCGGGGACAGACCGAGTTCACGGATCGCCAGACGGTGTTCTGGGCTGGCATATCCCTTATTCCTGTTCCACTGGTACATCGGATACTCCTCATGCATCTCGGCCATGTACGTGTCGCGCGCGACCTTCGCGATGACCGATGCCGCCGACACGGAGGCGCAGTCGCGATCCGCCTTGATCACGGGGCGTACGAGGAGCGGTGTGGCGTGCACCGCGGAGAGGTAGTCGTGATTGCCGTCCAGGATGATCAGCGTTCGATCGACAGTGGCGCCCGCCGACGTCACAGCGTCCACGGCGCGCGAGGCGGCGAGCCCGAGTGCGCGCATGATGCCCCCCTCGTCGACCTCGCCCGCTGTCGCCCACCCCACCCCGGATCCCAGGACCCAGGCGGCAGCGCGCGCGGCGACGTCCGGTCGACGCTTCTCACTCACGAGCTTCGAGTCGCGCAATCCCTCGGGCACGCGTCTGCGTGCACCCGCCGCGTCGATCACCGCAGCGCCCACCGCGACGGGTCCCGCAAGCGCCCCTCGTCCGACCTCGTCCAGCGCGATGATGAGATCGTACTCGGTGAGAAGCGACCGCTCGAGAGTGAGCCGTGGAGCCACGACCGTCATTCGGGTTCCGGTACGCCGCGGAAGGTCTCGTGGTGCGAGTCGATCGTCCCGATTCGAGCGAGGGGCCACGTGGTCAGGAAAGCGCGGCCGACGACGTTCTCGAGCGGGACGAAGCCCCCGCCGGGAAGATCCTGGTGCGCTCGTGCATCCTGAGAGCGATCCCGGTTGTCGCCCAGAAGCCAGAGCGAACCGTCGGGCACGACGACGTCGAATTCTTCATTGGACGCGGCAGTGTCGCCGTCCGGGAGGTTCAGATAGCTGAGTTCGTCGACCGGCGCGTCGTTCACGGTGATCTGACCGAGGGAGTTGCAGCACACGACGTGGTCGCCGGACGTCCCGATGATGCGTTTGACGAGGTGATCCTGAGAATCCGAGGTCGAGATGCCGACGAAGGTGAGGACCCAGTCCACCGCCTCCACCAGCGCGGGGCGAGGGGGTTCCTGCGGCTTCGGGGGCAGCCAGCCGCCCGGATCCTTGAACACGACGACGTCGCCGCGCTCGTAGCCCGTCCAGCGCGGCGTCAGCTCGTCGACGAGGATTCGGTCGTTGACGAGCAGCGTCCGCTCCATGGAGCCGGAGGGGATGTAGAACGACCGCACGACGAAGGTCTTGACCAGGAAGGACACCAGAGCGGCGATCAGGACGATCACCAGCACGTCGCGAAGGAAGATCAGGAATCCACGTCTCCGCTTCTCTACGGGCGCGGCAGCAGATTCAGTCGTCATTGCATTCCTTCAGGGCGATGTGCCGCGTCGTGGCGGCAGTACCAGGGTCCCACACTGCGCGGAAAACACAGCACCCCGGGACATCATGTCCCGGGGTGCTGTGGAGAACCTGCGCGTCAGCGCTTCTCCTTGATCTTGGCCTTCTTGCCCCGCAGCTCGCGGAGGTAGTAGAGCTTCGCACGGCGCACGTCGCCACGGGTGACGACCTCGATGTGGTCGATCACCGGGCTGTGGACCGGGAAGGTACGCTCGACGCCGACCTGGAAGCTGACCTTGCGAACCGTGAAGGTCTCGCGGACGCCGTCTCCCGAGCGGCCGATGACGACGCCCTGGAAGATCTGGATACGCGTACGCGAACCCTCGGTGATGTTGACGTGGACCTTGACATTGTCACCGGGCTGGAAGGCCGGGATGTCGGACCGGAGTGATGCCGCATCAACGGCGTCGAGGATCTGCATGATCGTCTCTCTCTGCGCCCGCCACAGGTCGGAGGCATATTGGGAAGGAATACGTGGATTGTGTGTGCCGAACGGCGCTCGACGCTACCGTGGACTCCCCTGAGGCAGAGCCGGTGGCGGCACAAATGTCTATTCTGCCACGGATACCGCGGCCAACCAAACAGAGTCAGCGGTCGGACGGTGGCGTCTCGCGAATGATGAAGACGTCGCTGGCGCCGGTCTGCTTCGGTGTCTGCGTCTCGGCGGGAGGAGGAGTCGCGGGTCGGAACACGTTGCCGGTGATCCGGATGCCCCCGCCGTCCCCCTTGGCTTCACTCCAGAGCTGCCAGAGCATGAGCCAGAACATCGCGACGCCCACGGCGATCGCGGCAGCCAGGAGCAGACCGAACCAGGCCTCGGGGTAGCACCCGATCGCGATCGTGAGCCCATGCCAGACGGTGAAACCCGCGACATCCCACCACGACACAGCTCGCGTCTCGCGGACCGACGGCCGCGCACGCACGAGCAACGACAGCAACAGCTGACCGAGGAAGACGGACGGAATGGCGATGAAGAGGACCCAGAGGAACGCCCACCCACCGGCGTCGAAGACCCCCCAGCCGATCAGCAGCCACAGTGGCAGCACGAATGCCGCCGGCGTGAGCCAACGAAAGAACGCCTGTCGCAACCACATACGCACGATCGTACGGCGCGCGTCTATGACGACGGGGCATGTTCGCTGTGAGCATCCGACCGGGCGGGATCAGGGAGAATGGAGGGGACGAGAGGACACCCGATGATCGAACTGCGCACCCCCGCCGAGATCGACGAGATGCGCGCGGCCGGCCGCTTCGTCGCCGAGACGCTGGCGACGCTGCGCGACGAGACGAAGGTCGGCACCAACCTGCTCGCCATCGACCGTCGCGCGCACGACCTGATCCGCAAGGCCGGCGCCGAATCCTGCTACATCGACTATCACCCCTCGTTCGGCGCGAGCCCGTTCGGCAAGGTCATCTGCACGTCGATCAACGACGCCGTCCTGCACGGACTCCCCCACGACTACGCGCTGCGCGACGGCGACCTGGTCACGCTCGACTTCGCGGTGTCCGTCGACGGGTGGGTCGCGGATTCCGCTGTCTCCTTCGTCGTGGGAGAAGCGCGCGACGAGGACCTCCGCCTGATCGACACGACCGAGCGCGCGCTCGAGGCCGCGATCGCGACGGCGACGGTCGGGAACCGCATCGGCGACATCTCGGCGGCCATCGCCGAGGTCTCGCACGGCGAGGGCTACTCGATCAACACCGACTTCGGCGGCCACGGCGTGGGGCGGATCATGCACGGCGACCCGCACATTCCCAACAACGGTCGCGCCGGCCGCGGTTTCCCGCTGCGCGCCGGACTCGTGTTCGCCCTCGAGCCCTGGTTGCTCGCGACGACGGATGAACTCGTCACGGATCCCGACGGCTGGACGCTGCGGAGCGTAGACGGCTCACGCGGCGCGCACTCCGAGCACACGGTCGCGGTGACGGAGGACGGGCCGATCATCCTCACCGACCGGTCCTTCCTCGGAGTGGACTGAGCGCTCACCGCGCGCGCAACGCGTGTGCCATCCTGGGGGCATGATCCCGCAGGACCGGCACGTCCCGAACCGGGCGTTCATCGTGCGCCATGGTCAGACGGAGTGGAACCGCGAGGGCCGCCTGCACGGGAGGCTCGACGCGCCCCTGACGGCGGACGGGCTCGCCCAGGCACGTTCCGCCGCTGAGCACCTCGTCGGCGCGGGAATCAGGACGGTGTGTTCGAGCCCGCTCGGGCGCGCGCTGCGCACGGCCGTCGTGATCGCCGAGCGCATCGGAGCGGACCTGATCGAAGTGCCCGACCTCACGGAGGTGGATCACGGCGTGATGGCCGGCATGACCTGGGCGGAGATCGAACGAGACCACCCCGGGACCCGCGAGGAGCGTGCCGCGAACCGCTACGGCTGGCGGTTCCCGGGCGGCGAGAGTTACGCGCAAGCGAGGACCCGCGCTCGTCGCGCTCTCTCAGAATGCGGATGGTCATCGACCGGCGCTCCTCTGCTGGTCACGCACGAGATGATCAGCCGGATGCTGCGGGCGGAGCTGCGCGGACTCGATCCCGCACATGCACTGGCGCTGCGTCATCCGCTGGGTGTGGTCATAGACGTCGACGGCGATGTCGAGCGCGTGCTCTGAAGAGCCTCAGCCCTTCGCGCGGTAGACGAACACGTCCGTCACCATCGGAAGCGTGAAGGTCGCTCTCCCCCGCGTCTCCTGCGCCGCGTCGAGGACATCCTCGATCTCGGCGAGCATCCGGGTCCGCGACTCGGCATCGGCGACCAGCAGGCTGCTGACCGTTCCCCACCGGCCGAGGTAGTCGTGTCGGGAGATCTCCTCGGCCCACGAGAGCTCCTCTCGCCGCACGAGTGTGAAACCCGGGAGTTCCGCAGCCGCCGTCCTGGTCGTGGCGTCGGTCGTCCCGACGGCAGGATGCGCGATGCGATGGCAGGCGCGATCCCAGGCACAGTCGGGGTCGGAGTGGTTCCACAGCAGCCCCAGTGCTCCGCCCGGCACGAGCACCCGGTGGATCTCGGCGCACGCCACATCTCGGTCGAACCAGTGGAAGGCCTGCGCGACGGTGACCGCGTCCACGCTGGAGTCCTCGACGGGGATGGACTCCGCCCCGCCGACGAGGGCATGGACCTCTGGAAGCCGCGCGCGCAGGACTGCAAGCATCTGCTCGGACGGTTCGACGGCGATGATGCGCCGCGCGCGCTCGATGAGCTGCGTGGTGAACTTGCCCGTGCCCGCGCCGAGATCGAGCGCCACCGCGATGGGATCCGGCACGATCAGCTTCGCGGCCGCACTCGGAAAACCGGGGCGGAACCGGTCGTAGACCTCTCCGACAGCTTCGAAGGAGCGAGCGAGACTCTGATCGACCATGCCTCGACGCTAACAGCCCCATCGAGGCACGTCGGGCGATCCGCGGGTCAGTCGTCGAGCAGATCCGGGCGACGGGAGCGCGTGCGCTCGAGCTGCTGCTGCGCCCGCCACGCGGCGATCGCGCCGTGATTACCGCTGAGCAGGACATCCGGCACGGCGCGCTCACGCCAGAGCGACGGCTTCGTGTAGGAGGGGTACTCGAGCAGGCCGTCCTCATGCGATTCCTCGAGGAGGCTCTGCGGGTTGCCGACCACACCGGGGATGAGCCGTCCCACCGCCTCGATCATGGCCATCGCGGCGACCTCTCCCCCGTTGAGCACATAATCCCCGAGGCTCACCAGGCGGACACGTCCGAGGGTGGTCGCGTATTCGAAGACGCGCTCGTCTATGCCCTCATAGCGGCCACAACCGATGATCAGGTGCTGCTCGTCGGCCAGCGCGCGCGCCGTCGACTGATGGAACAGTTCCCCTGCGGGCGACGGGAACAGGATCACCGGGTCATCAGAGTGTGCCGCCAGCTCATCGAGAGCGAGCGCCCACGGCTCCGGCTTCATGACCATGCCCGCACCGCCACCGTAGGGCGTGTCGTCGACCGTGCGATGGCGATCCGACGTCCAGTCGCGAAGGTCGTGAACGTGCAGGTCCAGGAGGCCCGCATCGCGGGCCTTGCCTAGGAGCGAGAGTGTGAGGCCGTCGAAGTAGGACGGAAAGAGGGAGACGACGTCGATGCGCACGGGTCGATCGTATCCGCGCGAGATCAGGAACGGTCGTCGGTGTCAGCGTCCGCGGACGGCGCGGTCGCGCTCACGTCGGTCGCGTCCGCGAGATCCTCGAACAGGCCGGGAGGCGGGGTGACCGTCACACGTCCGGCTGCGACGTCCACCGTGGGGACGATCGCCTGCACGAACGGGACGAGCACGTCCTGATCGCCCGCGCGGACGATGAGGAGGTCCTGCGCCGGGAAATGCTCGACACGGACGACGCGACCCACGACGACATCATCGCGGACGACGTCCAGTCCGACGAGCTGGTGATCGAACCAGGCGTTGTCCTCGACCTCGTCGCTGTCCTCGTCGATCCAGAGGATGGCACGCACGATGCCCTCGGCCTCGTCTCGGTCGTCGATCCCCTCGAGGAAGACGACCGGATTGCCGTTCATCACGCGATATTCGCGGACGGTCACGGTCTTGCCATGCCACGGAGATGCCTCGGGCACCTGCAACGTGAACTCCGCCCCGGGCGTGAAACGACGCTCCGGGTTGTCGGTGTACAGCTCGAGCTTCAGGGCACCTTTGAGACCGTGCGCCTTGACCAGACGACCGACCCGCAGTTGATTCTTGCCCTGGCTCTTGTCGTTCCCCACCACGTCAGTCGTCCGCGACGTCGACGCGGACGCGACGACCATCGGCGAGAGCGGTGATGAGGGTACGCAGTGCCTTCGCGGTGCGGCCGCCGCGCCCGATCACGCGCCCCCGGTCGTCGGGGTGCACGCGCACCTCGAGCAGGTCGCCTCGCGGCGACGTGGAAGCGTGGATCTGAACATCGTCCGGGTGATCGACGATCCCCTTGACGATGTGTTCGAGCGCGGCGGCGAGCACGGCGATTATTCGGCGTCGGCGGCGGGAGCCTCAGCGGCCTCCGCGGGAGCGTCGGCAGGAGCCTCCGCGACGGGAGCCTCTTCCTTCTTCTCCGCCTTGGGCTTGACGACCGACTTCTTGGACGCGTCGATCTCGAACGGAGCCTTGGGCTCCGCGACCTTCAGCGTCGAGACGGCGTTCTTGTCGCCCTTGAAGCGACCCCAGTCGCCGGTGATCTTGAGGAGCGCAGCGACCTGCTCGGTGGGCTGAGCGCCGACCGACAGCCAGTACTGCGCACGCTCGGAGTCGACCTCGATGAACGAGGGCTCCTCGGTGGGGTGGTACTTGCCGATCTCTTCGATGACACGACCATCGCGCTTGGTGCGCGAGTCGGCGACGACGATGCGGTAGTACGGCGCACGGATCTTGCCCAGGCGCTTGAGACGAATCTTGACAGCCACGATTCTCCTGAATTGTGTGGAAAGTAAATGAACCGATCGCCTGGAGAGTGGGGTGCACACCCGGCGGGAGCTCTGAGGAGGACGACGATGCTGGATTAGAGGGTCGAGCACATCGTCCGACCCTCTATTCTGCCAGATCCGTGCACCCTGTGCGAACACATGACTCGCCCGTGACCGTTGACGCCCCGACGCGCGCTACCGGCGCAGCGAGTCTTGCGTGTCAGACTGTGCTCGTGACGACGATCCCCTTCGCCGAATCTCCGCGCTCGACGGTCGGTGTCGAGTGGGAGATCATGCTCGCCGACCCGGACACCGGCGATCTCGTCGGTCGTGCGCCCGAGCTCCTCACCGCCCTCGAAGCCGACAGCGAGCACACGCGGCACACGGTGACGGGCGAACTGCTCACCAACACGATCGAGGTCACGAGCGGCATCGGAGGAACGGTCGCCGAGGCGATCGGCGACATCGCCACGGCGATCGCCGACGTACGCTCGGCGACGGACCCCGCCGGCATCGAACTCCTCTCCGCAGGAAGCCACCCGTTCGCACAGTGGTACGACCAGCGCGTGACCGACAAGACGCGCTACCACTCGCTCATCGAGCGCACCCAGTGGTGGGGACGCAACATGATGATCTGGGGCATCCATGTCCACGTCGGGGTGGACGACGTCGCGAAGGTCTTCCCCCTCATCAACGCGCTGAGCGCGTACCTCCCCCACCTGCAGGCGCTCTCGGCGTCGAGTCCGTTCTGGGCGGGCGAGCGCACCGGGTACGCCTCCAACCGCGCCCTCGTCTTCCAACAGCTCCCGACCGCCGGTCTCCCCTGGCCCCTCGAGAACTGGTCCGAGTACGAGTCGTACCTCCACGACATGGTCCGCACGGGCGTCATGGCGGATGCGACCGAGGTGCGGTGGGACATCCGTCCCGCCCCCCGGTGGGGAACGATCGAGATTCGCGCGTGCGACGGGATGTCCACGCTCCCCGAGCTCGCCGCCGTCGCCGCTCTCGTGCAGGTGCTCGTGGAGCACCTGTCCCGCCAGCTGGATGAAGGCCGCGAACTCGCCGTCCTCCCGCCGTGGTACCACCGGGAGAACAAATGGCGCGCGACGCGCTACGGCCTGGATGCACGCATCATCGTCGACGCCGAGGGGCGCCAGGAGCCCGTGCGTGAGCATCTGCAGCGCACGCTCGACGAACTCGCGCCGATCGCGATCGACCTCCAGTGCGCGGCCGAGTTCCGACGACTCGGTCAGATCCTGCAGGATGGCGCCAGCTATGCGCGACAGTTGGCCGTCGCGGATGAGACGGGAGACCTGCGCGAGGTCGTGCGCCATCTCATCCGAGAGTTCCGCACCGGTGCAGCGGCACACGATCTTCCCGCCGCTCACACACCCTGACCACGCTCAGACGTCACCGGCGAGCTGACGCGCGAGCCCCTCGTCGAGCACGACATCCGTGACGAGTTCGGCGGCGATCGCGGCCCGCAGGCTCGCGAGTTTGGGAATGCCCGACACGATGCACACGCGGCGGGGAACACGTCGCAGCCTGTCCAGGCTCGGCCCGGTCGATCGTGCGTTGAGCCGGACGTCCTTCCAGCTCCCGTCCGCCCGGAAGAACACCGTGGCCACGTCACCGATCGCACGGTCCTCGCGCAGGCTCCGATAGTCCTCGCGCCCCAGATAGCCACCGACATACACGCGGCTCGGGACTTCGGCTGCGGGCGAACCGAGGCTGAACACGGCAATGTCCATCTTCGACTGCAGATCCAGCACGCGCATCGTGCTGCGCTCACGCCACATCGCCTGCCGGGTGGACGGGTCGTCGAAGAACGCCGGCACCGGGAACTGCTGGACCTGAGCGCCGAACGCCCTCCCGAACCGCTGGAGGATGTCGCTGGAGTACTCCACGCCGCTCGTCTGGGTGTTGCCGGCCCCGTTGAGCTGCACGACGGTGGTGTCGTGGGTCTCCTTCTGGGCGAGCTCACGACTGACCGCGCTGATCGTGGATCCCCAGGCCACTCCGACGATCATGTTCGATTCCACGAACTGCGACAGCAACCGCCCGGCGGTGAGCGCGACCCGTTCGAGCCGCTCCACCTCGCTCGCGATCTCCGGCGTCGGTACGACGTGCGCGGCGACGCGGAAACGGTCGCGTATGCGCTGCTGGAGGATTCCGACACGCTCGAGCGGAGAGTTGATGCGGATGTCGACGAGTCCGCTCTCCCTGGCGAACGTGAGCAGTCGCGACACGGACGATCGCGACGTTCCGAGCTCGCGGGAGATCGCGTCCATCGTCATGTCCTGCATGTAGTAGAGCTGCGCGGCGGTCAGCGCCGCGATCAGCTTCGCGTCGCGCGAATGCGCATCCCTCTGAGCGATGATCGGCCTCCTGTGGTTCGATCCTTGCACATATGTGCAACCAGGTTGCGCCGTGTGCAGAAGAGGCCGATGCTGGGGGCACGCAAGGAAAAGAGGTCGAGGATGATCGAGTCGACGCACTCATCGCCCGAGCGCACAGAGGTGCGCACCGTTCGCGAATCAGGCCGTACGACGGTTCTTCTGATCGGCGGTGGTATCAACGGGATCTCCGCGTTCCGAGATCTCTCACTGCAGGGTGTCGACGTGGTGCTCGTCGAGCGAGCCGACTTCGCCTCGGGGGCATCCGCCGCCTCCAGCCATATGATCCACGGCGGCATCCGCTATCTGGAGAACGGCGAGTTCCGCCTGGTGCGCGAATCCGTGCAAGAGCGCAACGGATTGCTCAAGACGGCCCCGCACTACGTCCGGCCGCTCCAGACCACGATCCCGATCTACTCCACGTTCTCGGGGATCCTGGCAGCCCCCCTGCGGTTCCTGACCCACAAGAGTGGAAAGCCCAAGGAACGCGGCGCCTTCCTCATCAAGGTGGGCCTCACGATCTACGACACGTTCTCCCGCGACGGCGGCACCGTGCCGCGCCACCGCTTCCTCGGTCGCAAGAAGGCGCTCGCGGAACTCCCTTCACTCGATCCGAACATCAAGTACGCGGCGACGTACTACGACGCCTCGATGCATGACCCGGAGCGGCTCGCACTCGACGTTCTTCAGGACGGCCTGGCTGCGCACTCCGGCACGCACGCACTCAACTACGTCGAGGCGATCGCGCGGACGGCGGACGGGGTCGTGCTGCGCGACCGCGAGAGCGGGACCGAGTTCACCGTCGCCGCCGACGTCATCGTCAACGCGTCCGGCCCGTGGACGGACCTCACCAACGAAGCACTGGGCGAGACGACCGCCTTCATGGGCGGCACAAAGGGATCGCACATCGTGCTGGACCACCCGGAGCTGCTGGAGGCCACCAAGGGTCGCGAGATCTTCTTCGAGCACTCCGACGGACGCATCGTGCTCATCTACCCGCTCAAGGGACGGGTCCTCGTCGGCACGACGGACATCGACGCGGATCCGCGCGAGGTCGCCGTCTGCACCGAGGAGGAGGTCGACTACTTCTTCGACCTGATCCACCACGTGTTCCCGCAGATCGCCGTGGACAGGGCGCAGATCGTCTACCGGTTCGCCGGAATCCGCCCCCTGCCCCGCCATGAGGACACCGCTCCCGGATTCGTCTCACGCGACTACCGGATCGAGGTCGACCGCGAGGGCGCCGTTCCTCTCGTCAGCCTCGTGGGTGGCAAGTGGACCACGTTCCGCGCTCTCGGTGAATCTCTCTCGGGAGTCGTGCTGGACCTGCTCGCGCGCGAGCGCTCGGTGTCCACCGTCGGGCGTGCGATCGGTGGCGGCGCAGGATTCCCGCGCACCGACAAGGCGCGTCGCCTCTGGATCCAGGAGAACCTCCCCGGCGCGGGAGCGCGAGCGGAGATCCTCCTCGCGCGATATGGAACCCGTGCGGCGCAGGTGTGGCAGTTCGTCGAGCAGGGGGACGACGCTCCCCTCGCCGGCGGAGTGCTGTCCACGCGCGAACTCCAGTGGATGGTGGAGAACGAGTTCGTCGCCCGGCTGCAGGACGTGCTCCTGCGACGCACGAGCATCGCCTTCACAGGTGATGCGGACTCGTCGACCCTCGACGAACTCGCCGATGCCCTCGCTCCGCTGCTCGAGTGGGATCGATCCCGGCATGACGCCGAGATCGAGCAGACTCGCGAGCTGCTGAACTCCCGGCACGGGCTCACACTCTCGTCCCGCACCCGCGGCTGACGAGTCCCGGGACCGCCCCCGCGGGCCCGGGAAGAACTGCAGCGGCAGAGATGCCGGTGCACATCAGAAAGGTCAATGCAGACATGTCGGATGTCAATCTCGGTTTCTACTTCCTCTCGGAGTTGGTGGGAACCGCAATGCTGGTGCTGCTGGGTTGCGGCGTCGTGGCCAACGTCGCTCTCACCAAGAACAAGGGGTTCGGCGGCGGGTTCCTCATGGTCAACTGGGGATGGGGCCTGGCGGTCTTCGCCGGTGTGCTCGTCTCGGTGTACTCAGGCGCGATGATCAACCCCGCAGTGAGCCTCGGCTTGCTGATCGCGGGAACGATTGACGCTCCGATGTTCCTCGTCGCCATCGGAGCCCAGCTCCTCGGTGCCATCCTCGGTGCGATCGTCATGTGGGCGGCCTACCGTCAGCACTTCGATGCGGAAGAGGATCCCGCAGCGAAGCTCGGCGTCTTCTCCACCGGCCCGGCGATCCGCTCCTATGGGAACAACCTCGTCACGGAGATCATCGGTACGTTCGTCCTGGTCTTCGTCATCTTCGCCTTCGCCGACTACGGTGACGTCAACGTCGGCGTTCCTGGAGGTCTCGGACCGCTCACCGCTCTCCCCGTCGCCCTCCTCGTCGTCGGTATCGGCGCCTCGTTGGGTGGCCCCACCGGATACGCGATCAACCCCGCTCGCGATCTCGGCCCGCGCATCGCTCACGCCATTCTGCCGATCAAGGGCAAGGGCTCCAGCGACTGGGCCTACTCGTGGGTCCCGGTCGTCGGCCCGCTCGTCGGTGGTGCTCTTGCAGCGCTCGCCTCGCCGGTGCTGCTCAACCTGAGCTCGCTGGCAAGCTGACCCACCTCGTCTCAGTCCCGACAATTCAAAGGAGAACCACAATGGCCGACTACATCATCGCCATCGATCAGGGAACCACCTCCAGCCGCGCGATCATCTTCGACAAGAAGGGCAGCATCGTCGCGACGGGCCAGAAGGAGCACGAGCAGATCTTCCCGAAGCCGGGCTGGGTCGAGCACGACGCCGCCGAGATCTGGCGCAATGTCCAGGAGGTCATCGGCCTGGCCCTCAGCCGTGCGGACCTCACCCGCCACGACATCGCGGCAGTGGGCATCACCAACCAGCGCGAGACCGCTGTCGTCTGGGACAAGAACACCGGCAAGCCCGCGTACAACGCGATCGTCTGGCAGGACACGCGCACGCAGGCCATCGTCGACCGTCTCGCCGCCGACGGGGGCGTCGAGCGCTTCAAGCCCATCGTCGGGCTCCCGCTCGCGACGTACTTCTCCGGCACGAAGATCGCGTGGATCCTCGAGAACGTCGAGGGGGCACGCGAGAAGGCTGAGGCCGGCGACCTGATCTTCGGCACCACCGACTCGTGGGTGCTGTGGAACCTCACCGGTGGCGCGGACGGTGGCGTGCACGTCACCGACGTCACCAACGCCTCGCGCACGCTGTTCATGGACCTCGAGACGCTCGAGTGGCGCGACGACATCCTCGAAGCGTTCAACGTGCCCCGCTCGATGATGCCCGAGATCCGCTCGTCGTCCGAGGTCTACGGTGCCGCCGAGGACTCCTCCCTCCTGCGGGAGACGCCGATCGCCGGAATCCTGGGAGACCAGCAGGCGGCCACGTTCGGGCAGGCGGCGTTCACAGCCGGCGAGAGCAAGAACACCTACGGCACCGGCTGCTTCCTGATCTTCAACACGGGTGAGGAGATCATCCACTCGAAGAACGGTCTGCTGACGACTGTCGGCTACAAGCTCGGCGACGGACCGACGCACTACGCCCTCGAGGGCTCGATCGCCGTCACCGGTTCGCTCATCCAGTGGCTGCGCGACCAGCTCGGCATCATCAGTTCCGCGCCCGAGGTCGAAGAACTCGCCCGACAGGTCGATGACAACGGTGGCGTGTACTTCGTGCCGGCGTTCTCGGGGCTGTTCGCACCCTACTGGCGACCGGACGCTCGCGGCGCGATCGTCGGACTCACCCGCTTCGTGAACAAGTGCCACATCGCGCGCGCTGCGCTCGAGGCCGTCGCGTTCCAGACGCGCGATGTGCTCGACGCGGTCAACGCGGATGCCGGAGTCGACCTCACGGAGCTCAAGGTCGACGGCGGCATGGTCGCGAACGACGAGCTCATGCAGTTCCAGGCGGACGTGCTCGGTGTGCCGGTCGTGCGTCCCGTGGTGGCTGAGACCACCGCGCTGGGTGCCGCGTATGCGGCTGGTCTCGCCGTCGGCTTCTGGAACGGGCTGGACGACCTCTCCGCCAATTGGCAGGAGGACCGTCGCTGGGAGCCCGACATGGAGAACGACGAGCGCGAGCGTCAGCTGCGTCTGTGGCGCAAGGCCGTCTCGAAGTCGATGGACTGGGTCGACGAGGACGTCAAGTAGTCTCCAGCGTTTCGCTCAGCGGGGTCCGGGTTAGCCCGGGCCCCGCTGTCGTCGTTCGTGGCGCCGGTCAGGATCGATCGTCGAGGGATGGTTCAAGCAACCCCACGAACGCGCGCGCGGCTGCTCGGGGTGCGCTGCGGTCCCACGCGACGTGCTCCACCCGCACGGGACCATCGGCGACGGAGACGAAGGACACCCCGGCGCCGACCGTGTCGCGAAGCCCAGGGGGCAGCAGTGCCACCGCCACCCCGGCACGGACCAGGCCCACGATGAGCTCCGCCGAGCTCGCTTCGAACGCGACGTCCCGGGTGAGGCCGGCTTCGGAGAACGCGACGTCGGTCTGCTCTCGGCCGGCGGTGCCGGATGGGAAGTCCGTGAAGGTCTCCGCCGCGATATCGCGAAGCCGAAGTCGTCTGCGGTGCGACAACGGGTGGTCCGCCGCGATGACCGCGGTGAGGCGTTCCCGTGCGAGGACTCGGGAATCGACTCCCTCGGGAGCCACCGTGTCACGCAATCCGAGCAGGGCCACATCCAGCTCCCCGGATCGGATCGCCGTCACGAGGTCGCCGCTGTTGCCCACGCGCAGCTCCACACGAGACCGGGGGTGCTCGGCTCGGTAACCGCGGATGAGCTGCGGAACGTCCACGGCCGTCACGGTCGGGATCACTCCGAGACGGAGAGTGCCCGTCACCTCGCCGACGGCCGCGGCCGCCTCGTCTCGGGCCCGATCCGCCGCCGTCAGCGCGGCGCGAGCGTGTGGGACGAACGCCTCCCCCGCCTCTGTCAGGCGCACACGTCGACTCGTCCTCGCGAACAGCCGCTGACCGATCTCGCGTTCGAGCGCGGCGATCTGATGGCTGAGCGCAGACTGCGTCACGAAGCACCGCTCGGCCGCGCGGGTGAAGCTCGCGGCATCCGCCACTTCGACGACGTATCGCAGCTGCTGAAGATCCATGCCGCCATGATCTCACCTCATGATTGGAGTGAGAACAATGTGTTGGACTCATCAGCAGCTCACCGTCACGCTGAAGAGGTGAATCGCCTCGCCCTGATCCTCCTCACCGCTCTCGCACCGATCTCGTGGGGCACGACCTACATCGTGACCACCGAGATGCTCCCGGCGGGGCACCCGTTGCTCGCAGGGCTTCTCCGCGCCCTACCCGCAGGCCTGATCGCACTCGCCCTGGGGCGGACGCTGCCGCGAGGTGTGTGGTGGGTCAAGGCATCGGTGCTCGGGACCCTCAACGTGGGCGGATTCTTCGCACTTCTCTTCGTCGCGGCGGAACGTCTCCCCGGCGGCGTGGCCGCAGCAGTCGCTGGAGTCCAGCCGCTCATCATCGTCACCCTGGGCGCACTGGTGCTTCAGGAGCGTGTGCGGCTGACGACGACGCTCGCTGCGGCTGTCGGCACGGCCGGCGTGGCGCTCGTCGTGCTCGGCCCTGCCGCCGCACTGGACCCCGTCGGTGTCCTCGCGGCGGTCGGGGGCGTTGCCTGCACGGCCTCCGGTATCGTCCTCACCAAGCTCTGGGGCCGCCCGCCCGGAGTCGGGGCGATCGGGTACGCGGGATGGCAGTTGACCGCCGGTGGCCTGTTCCTGCTACCGCTCGCTCTGACCATCGAGGGCCTTCCCGCGCAGCTCGACGGTACCGCGGTCCTCGGGTACCTCTGGCTCGGGACCGTGGGCGGCCTGGTCGCGTACACCCTGTGGTTCCATGGCATCCAACGACTCCCCGTCGCGGTGCCGGGGCTCCTGGTCCTGCTCTCCCCCGTGGTGGCCGCGCTGCTCGGCGTGCTTCTGGCCGGCGAGTCGTTCAGCGCACCGCAGTCGCTGGGGCTGTTGCTCGCCCTGGCGTCGCTCGTCGTCGGTCCGCTCGGTGCAGTACGGACACGAGAGGCCATCGCCACGCCGTCTGCCGACGTTCTTGCCGGTCGAGGCTGATCACTCGGACCAGGACTCGTGTCGGTCGGCGCTCAGCCCTTGCCGAACAGCTTCTGGATCTCGGCGAGATCGCTCTCGGACGGAGCCTTCTGGGCTGCTCCCAGCCCGAAACCGGACCCCGTGGGCTCACTCGACGTGGCCAGTCCCGCGTTCTCGGCTGCGCGCTTGGCGGGATTTCCGGAGCGGGAGCCGCCGCTCTTGCCCTTCTTTCCCCCGCGCTTCGCCGATGCACCGGTGCGACCCATGCCGGGAACCGGTCCCATTCCGGGAATGCTCGGGTTGCCCCCTCGCGCGACGGTCTTCATCATCTTCGCGGCCTGGTCGAACCGCGCGACGAGTTGATTGACGTCCGTCACGGTCATCCCGGAACCGCGAGCGATGCGCAGTCGGCGCGAGCCGTTGAGCAGCTTGGGGTTGCGTCGCTCGACGGGTGTCATGGAGCGGATGATCGCCTCCGTACGGTCGATCTCGCGCTCATCGAAGTCATCGAGCTGCTGCTTCATCTGACCCATGCCGGGGAGCATCCCCAGCATCTTCTTCATCGAGCCCATCTTCTTCATCTGCTGAAGCTGGCCGAGGAAGTCCTCGAGGGTGAACTGCTCGGTCGCGAGCTTCTCGGCGACCTTCATCGCCTCGTCCTCATCGAAGGCCTGCTGGGCCTGCTCGATGAGGGTCAGGATGTCACCGAGGTCGAGGATCCGGTTCGCCATGCGGTCGGGGTGGAAGGCCTCGAGGTCTCCGAGACCCTCACCCGTGGACGCGAAGATGATGGGTCGACCTGTGACGGACGCCACGGAGAGGGCGGCACCACCGCGCGCGTCGCCGTCGAGCTTGGACAGCACGACACCGGTGAAGTCGACGCCCTCCTGGAACGCCTTGGCGGTGTTCACCGCATCCTGCCCGATCATCGCGTCGATGACGAACAGGACCTCGTCGGGATCCGTGGCCGCACGGATGTCCGAGGCCTGCTTCATGAGTTCGGCGTCGACGCCGAGGCGGCCGGCGGTGTCGATGATCACGACGTCGTGCTGCTGCCGACGGGCGTGCTCGACCCCGTCCCGCGACACCTTGACCGGGTCACCCACGCCGTTGCCGGGCTCGGGTGCGTAGATCGTCGCACCGGCCTGCTGGGCGACCACCTGGAGCTGGTTCACGGCATTCGGGCGCTGAAGGTCGGCTGCGACGAGCAGCGGAGTGTGCCCCTCGCCTTCGAGCTGCTTCGCGAGCTTTCCGGCGAACGTCGTCTTTCCCGATCCCTGGAGCCCGGCGAGCATGATGACCGTCGGGGGGTTCTTCGCGAACTCCAGCCGACGCTGCTGACCGCCGAGGATCTGCACCAGCTCGTCGTTGACGATCTGCACGACCTGCTGCGCGGGGTTGAGTGCCTTGTTCACCTCGTCGCCGAGAGCACGCTCGCGCACGCGAGCGGTGAATTCCTTGACCACCTCGAGTGCGACGTCCGCGTCGAGGAGGGCGCGACGGATCTCGCGCACCGTGCCGTCGACATCGGCGGCGGTGAGCTTTCCCTTCGTGCGCAGGTTGCGGAAGGTCTCGGTGAGCCGATCGGAGAGCGTGCCAAACGTAGCCATGGTGCCACCCAGTTTACGCGAGAGACGTGCCGGAATCCCTAGTCGCGCACGCCGAACTCGCCGAGCGTCTCGAGCGCGCCATCCAGCGTCGACCGCAACGAGCGTCTTCCCGGCCCCAGGAGCGCCCATTCGCGCACGGCAGCCATGACGGCGGCGGCCGTTGCAGCCCCCTCGATCTCAGCACGGATGGGCGAGCGCCCGGCGCGTTTCCCGACATCGGCCACGGCCGTGGCGAGTCTCGCCTGGCGCAACGCCGTCTCTCGCTCGAGTTCGTCGTCCAGTCCCATCGTGTGCGCGTTCCCGAGTGCGAGCGCGAGGCTGTCGGGGGCGAAGTCCTCCACCACCTCGCGGAGCACGCCTCGGACCTCGCTGCGGTCACCGGGGCCTGCGATCGCTCCGAGCGCATCGACCGCGTCATCGATTCGCTCGTCCAGCCCGGACCAGAGGAGATCGCTCTTGGATGCGAAGTAGTTGAAGAAGCTCGCCCGGCTCACGCCGGCGCGTTGCGCGATGTCCGCCACGGATGTCCCGGCATACCCCTGTTCGAGGAAGAGTTCGCACGCCGCTTCCGCCAGCGTCTCCCGCGACGACACCCGGGGGCGGCCTGCGCGGGAATCGGAGCTCATGCATTCACCGTACCGCGTGTGGTTACCCTGTCTGCAGAACCCGGGGTATTGTTGGACGCGATCCAACAATGACGAAGGAGAGTCTCGTGCTCGATATCCGCACCGTCGGCATCGCGCCGGCGTTCGTCCCCTACGCCGAGGGCTGGGACCTGCAGCGCCGCATCCACGCCGACATCGTCGCCGGCGACAGCCCCGACACTCTCCTCCTGCTGGAGCACGAAGCCGTCTACACAGCGGGAAAGCGCACCGAAGATCATGAGCGACCCAAGGACGGCACACCCGTGATCGACGTCGATCGCGGCGGCAAGATCACGTGGCACGGACCGGGGCAACTCGTCGGCTACCCACTCGTGCGCCTCCCGGAGCCGATCGACGTGGTCGCCCACGTGCGTCGCCTCGAGCGCCTACTGATCGAGGTGCTGCGCCCGCTCGGGGTGGACGGGAGACAGATCGACGGGCGCAGTGGCGTCTGGGTGCGTCGACCGCTATCGGAGGACAAGGTCGCGGCGATCGGCGTGCGCGTGCAGCAGGGCGTCACGATGCACGGATTCGCAGTCAACTGCGACAACTCACTGGCCGGCTTCCGAGGGATCATCCCCTGCGGGATCACAGACGCCGGTGTCACGACGGTGAGCGAGGTGATCGGATCCGAGGTCTCCCCCGCCGACCTACTGGAATCGGTCGTCGACGTGTTCCAGGCCGAGTACTCGGCGGTGGCCGCATGAGCGCCGCAGCGCCCGAGGGGCGCAAGCTCCTGCGCCTGGAGATCCGCAACGCGGAGACACCCATCGAACGCAAGCCGGAGTGGATACGCACCAAAGCAAAGATGGGACCCGAATACACCGCGCTCCACTCGCTGGTGAAGGACGAGGGGCTGCACACCGTATGCCAGGAGGCCGGGTGCCCCAACATCTTCGAATGCTGGGAGGATCGTGAGGCGACGTTCCTCATCGGCGGCTCGCAGTGCACCCGCCGCTGCGACTTCTGCCAGATCGATACGGGCAAGCCTGCGGATTACGACACGGACGAGCCGCGCCGAGTCGCGGAGAGCGTCCAGCGCATGCGCCTTCGCTACGCCACCGTCACCTGCGTCGCCCGCGACGACCTTCCCGACGGAGGGGCATGGCTGAACGCCGAGACAGTCCGCCAGATACACGCGCAGAATCCCGGAACCGGCGTCGAGCTGCTCGCGACCGATTTCAACGGGGACCCCGCGCAGCTCGGAGTCGTGTTCGACTCTCGCCCCGAGGTCTTCGCCCACAACGTCGAGACGGTCCCGCGGATCTTCAAGCGCATCCGTCCGGCATTCCGCTACGAACGGTCGCTCGGCGTACTGACCCAGGCACGCGAGGCCGGGCTCATCACGAAATCCAACCTGATCCTCGGGATGGGCGAGGAACCGGAGGAGGTCGTGCGTGCTCTGCAGGACCTCCACGATGCGGGGTGCGACATCATCACCATCACCCAGTACCTGCGTCCGTCTCCGCGGCACCTGCCGGTCGCCCGCTGGGTCAAGCCGGATGAGTTCGTCGAGTTCAAAGAGGAAGCGGAGCGGATCGGTTTCCTCGGCGTGCTCGCCGGCCCCCTGGTGCGCTCGTCATACCGCGCCGGTCGCCTCTGGGCTCAGTCGATGAACTCGAAGGGACGGGAGATCCCGGCACACCTGGCGCACATCGCCGAGAGCGCCGATCAGGGGTTCGCGCAGGCTGTCTAGCCGCCGTGCCGCTCAGGCGGTCGGGGCCGCTGCGTCGGTCAGCTCGATCGGTACGACCGGGCAGTCCTTCCAGAGACGCTCGAGCCCGTAGTACACACGCTCCTCCTGGTGGAACACGTGCACGATCAGGTCGCCGAAGTCCATCAGGACCCAGCGTGCCTCGGCACGCCCCTCGCGGCGCACGCGCTTGTGCCCCGATTCGATCAGCCGATCCTCGATCTCGTCCGCGATGGCGGCGACGTTGCGCTCGCTGTTCCCCGTGACGAGAAGGAAGATGTCCACGAGCGGCAGGGGCTCGGAGACGTTGAGCGCGAGGAGATCCTCGCCGCCCTTGGAAACGGCGGCGTCTGCTGCGATCTGCAGCATCTCCTCAGCGGATTCGGGGGACTGCATCAGAACACACCTGTCGTGAAGGCGAAGACGAGCGCCGCGGCAAGCACGAGTGCGAGACCGCCCGCCGTGATCGCGAGGGTCAACATGAGCTTGTTTCCGGCTTCCGGGGCCGGCGGACGGATGACCTCGCCCGCGGGCTTGATCGTACTGACGGCGGAGCTCGCCGCGATCGGTGTCGGCGAGGAAGCCGGCGGCAGCTCACCATCGATGAGGACCGAGTCGATGTCCTTGCCATCCGTGGTGCCGCGCGCGTGGCCGAGCGACCCCATCCCGGCCGGGAGATCGTAACTTCCTGTCACGAGCAGTTCACCCGTCGAGGCGACGGGGCCGGAGAGCGACCCCTCACCGGGTGAGGGCGTGAAGATGAGCGCGCTCGGGGCGATGTGCTGCGAGCCGGTCGAGTCATTCGAGGTGATGAGCTCGTCGAACGAGGGCGCGAGGCTCGGCACAGTGGAATCCCGCAAGAGTGACTGTCCGAAGGCGGGGTTGACCGTCGGACGCTCTCCGGTGTCCGCGTCGTCCTCGTGCTCGTCGGCGGCGAGGATCTCGTCCGCGGCTTCGGAGGCCGCGTCACCGTCCTCATCGGATTCGAGCGGCTCGGACCCGTCGGACGGGACCTCGTCATCCGACGGGGCGTCGGTGGGCTGCTCGTTCGAGGTGCCCGCGTCACGCGGCGCGAAAGCGTCGCTGTCGACCTTCGCCTCGGCGGTATCCTCGGCCTCGAGGTCCGCGTCGGTGTCGAGTCCGTGGACGCCTTCCGCGTCGTCGGATTCGCCGACGATCTCCGCGTCGACGATTTCATCGTCGTCGGCGGCGTCGGCCTCAGCGGAGACCACCTCGTCCGATGTCGCGGGAGCCACGAACGTGGGCACCGCGGAGAGGATCGGCTCGGCGGAAGAGCCCTCGTCCTCAGCGTCGGCGTCATCGGCGAGGACTTCTTCGTCGTCCGGGACGTCCGTCAGCGGCACATCGACGACGGGAGCTTCGGCGTGGGTGTCTTCTGCGGAGCCGGTCTCCACGGGAGGCTCCGTCTCCGCAGGAGTGTCGGTGTCGACGGGAGAATCTGTCTCGGGGCTCATGACGGGCACGGAGGCCGTTCGGATGCGCTCCTGGTCCCGCGCCTGACGGCGCGTGAGCGGAGGAGCGCCCAGGTCGACCGAGGAGTCGGGACGCGGTGCCGGCGGGACCTCCTCCGCCTCCGGGGCGGACGGTGCCGGTGGGGCGGGGGGCGCAGCCGCGGCAGCCGCGGCAGCCGCAGCCGCTTCCTCGGGGGTGATGACCGGCGTCGACCCGGTCAGTCGGAGTTCCCGCATCTGCTTGCGCGTGAGCGGCCCTCTCCCCTGCTGATCCGATGTACTCATGCCTTGCTCCGATACAGGTGATGCTTCGCGATGTATTGAACGACTCCGTCGGGGACCAGATACCAGACCGGTTCACCCTCGCGCACGCGCTGACGACAGTTCGTCGAGGAGATCGCCAGTGCCGGGACCTCCAGTTGACTGACGTTGTCGCTCGGGAGGCCGTCCGTGCTCAGAACGTGTCCTGGGCGGGAGACCGCGACGAAGTGGGCCAGTTGCCACAGTTCATCATGGTCCCTCCAACTGAGAATTTGCGCCACGGCGTCGGCACCCGAGATGAAGAAGAGTTCGGCGTCCGGTCTCTCCTTCTTGAGATCGCGCAGCGTGTCGATCGTGTAGGTCGGCCCTGCGCGGTCCACGTCGACGCGACTGACGGTGAAACTCGAGTTCGAGGCCGTCGCGATCACCGTCATCAGATAGCGGTGCTCGCTGGGCGTGACCTCGTCTTTCTGCCACGGACGTCCGGTGGGGACGAACACCACCTCGTCGAGCCCGAAGGAGTGTGCGACCTCGCTTGCCGCGACCAGGTGCCCGTGGTGGATCGGATCGAATGTTCCGCCCATCACTCCGATGCGCGGGGCACGCGTGGTCGTGGTCATCGGCGAGGCCTAGTGGCCGTGTCCCGCCCCGTGGCCGTCCTTGCCGTGCCTCGCTGCCCAGGCCTCGGCCTTCGCCTCGTGGCGGTTGGCGACGTTGCGGTACGAGAGCGTGACGAGCCCGAGCGCTGCGAAGACGATAGCGGCGATGACACCGAAGATGAAGGTCTCGAGCTGCACGTTCCCGTGGTGCTCGGTCTCCGCTGCGGCCACCGCAATCTGCGCGATGAGGTTCATCGTGACTCCGTTTCCTGGTCGGGGGCGAAAAGTCGCCCCTTCAGTCTAGACCTCAGCCGCGGCTCTGCCCGGAACCGCGCGCGAGCCACTTGGTGCTGGTGAGTTCGGCGAGGCCCATCGGGCCACGGGCGTGGAGCTTCTGCGTCGAGATTCCGACCTCCGCTCCGAAACCGAACTCTCCCCCGTCGGTGAAGCGTGTGGAAGCGTTGGCCATGACGACCGCGGAGTCCACCTCCGAGAGGAACCGTTCGGCGTTGCGGACGTCGGTCGTGATGATCGACTCGGTGTGGCCGGTGCTGTAGCGCCGAATGTGGTCGAGGGCGTCGTCGAGGGTGTCGACGACCTTGATCGCGATGTCGAGACTGAGGTACTCGGTCGCCCAGTCATCCTCCGTCGCCGGGATGACGTTGCTCACGAGCCCGGCGACCATGTCGTCGCCGTGGATCGCGACACCCTCGCTCTGCAGCGCACTCGCGACGAGCGGGATGAGGCGAGGAGCCGCCTGTCGCAGCACCAGGACGGTCTCGACGGCGTTGCAGACGCTGGGACGCTGCACCTTCGCGTTCACCACGATGTCGCGCGCCCAGTCGTCCGGCGCGGTCTCGTCGAGCACGATGTGGACGACTCCCGCGCCCGTCTCGATCACCGGTACGGTCGACTCCGTCACCACGGTCTCGATGAGGGATGCGCTCCCCCGGGGAACCAGCACATCCACGAGGCCGCGTCCGTGCATGAGCGCCTTCGCGCCGTCACGGCCGAAGTCGTCGACGGTCTGGATGGCCTCGGCCGTCACACCTGCACCCTCGAGAGCCTCGCGCATGACCTGTACCAGGACGGTGTTGGACTCGCGGGCTGCGCTCCCGCCGCGGAGCACCACGGCGTTGCCGGAACGCAACGCGAGGGCGGCGATGTCGACGGTCACGTTCGGTCGAGCCTCGTAGATCGCACCGACGACGCCGAACGGCACCCTGACCTTCTCGAGTGAGACACCGTTGGGCATGCGATGCCCGCCCACGACCTGTCCGACCGGGTCGGGCAGGGAGGCCACCTCGCGAACGGCGGCGGCGAGAGCGGCGACGCGCGTCTCATCCAGTCGCAGACGGTCGATCAGCGCGTCGCCGATGCCATCGGCACGGCCGCGCTCGATGTCGCGCTCGTTGGCCCGGATGATGTCCCCCGCTCGTCCCTGAACCGCGACGGCGATCGCCTCGAGCGCACGGCCCCGGTCCTCGCTCGTGAGTCGCGCGATCTCCCGGGAGGCGTCCTTGGCGAGAACGAGCCGATCCCGGGCGACGTCGACGGGCGCGACGGAGTCCGCAGCGGGGGCGATCAGGGGTTCGGCGCTCATCCGCTCAGTCTAGCGATCGGGACCGTCGGCGACACCGGGATGACGGGACCGTCAGGGAGCGATGACGGGCTCGAACCACGTGCCGATCTCGTCACCCGCGAGAGCGCGGCCCACGAGGTCCGCGCTCGTGACGAGCACTCCGATACCGGAGGCCGCGGCCAACCGCGCGGCGGACACCTTCGTGGCGGCACCGCCGGTCCCGACGCTGTTCACGACCGTCGCGCCGAACTCGAGTCCGGAGAGATCGGCATCCGGTGCGACGATGTCGATCGGCTCGGCGCCCGGGTCGGTCGGTGGCTTCGTGTAGAGCGATTCGATGTCGCTCAGCAACACGAGGGCATCGGCCTGAAGGAGCTGAGCGACGAGTGCGCCGAGGCGGTCGTTGTCGCCGAATCGGATCTCCTGCGTCGCGACGGTGTCGTTCTCATTCACGATCGGGACGATGCGCAGACTCAACAGACGCTCCATGGCGCGTTGAGCGTTGCTGCGCGAAGTCTGATTCTCCAGATCGCCCGTCGTCAGCAGAACCTGACCGGCGACGATGTCGAACGGGCGCAGCGCCTCCTGGTAGCGGTAGATCAGGATGTTCTGCCCCACGGCTGCGGCCGCCTGCTGAGTGGCCAGATCCGTCGGGCGCGCGTCGACTCGCAGGAACGGGAATCCGGTGGCGATCGCCCCCGAGGACACGAGGATGACCTCGGCGCCCCGCGCGTGAGCGGCTGCGAGAGCCTCGACGAGGACAGGGATCCGCCACGACGACTCACCGCTGATCGAGGAGGACCCGACCTTGACGACGATGCGTTCGGCCGTCGCCAGCTCTGCGCGCGTCTTCGCGGTCACTCCGTGTCTCCGGCGGTCGCGCGACGCTTCTCCTCCAGCTCCGCTCGCGCCGCCGCTTTCGCGTCCATGCGCTCGTAGTAGCGTTCGCGACGCTGACTGGTCGTGCGTCGCCCGTTGGGATCCAGACGCGGGTCGGTGCCTCGGGGAGCGGTCATGAGCTCGGCGGCCGAGCTCATCGTGGGCTCCCAGTCGAAGACGATGCCGTCCTCTCCGATGACGACGGTCGCTCCGGGCGTCGCGCCGACGCGCAGCAGCTCGTCCTCGACGCCCAGACGCTCGAGACGGTCCGCGAGGTACCCGACGGCTTCCTCGTTCTGGAAGTCGGTCTGCTGCACCCAGCGCACGGGCTTCTCGCCGAGCACGTGGTAGACGTTGCCGTACGTGCCGCCGTCGACGCGCACCGTGAATTCCTTCTTGGAACCGCGGGGACGGATGACGACACGCTCCTTGGGCGGCTCCACAGCGAGTTCGGCGCGATACTGCTCGACGATCTCACCGAGCGCGAAGGAGAGCGGACGCAGCCCCTCGTGCGAGACCGTGGAGATGTCGAACACGCGGAATCCGCGCGCCTCGAGATCGGGTCGGACGAGGTCAGCGAGATCACGGGCCTCCGGGACGTCAACCTTGTTCAGGGCGACGAGCTGCGGGCGCTCCAGGAGCGGCTTCTGTCCCTCCGGAACCTCATACGCCGCCAGTTCCGCCAGGATCACGTCGAGGTCGGACAGCGGGTCGCGCCCGGGCTCCAGTGTGGCGCAGTCCAGCACGTGGAGCAGCGCCGAGCACCGCTCGACATGACGGAGGAACTCGAGCCCGAGGCCCTTGCCCTCGCTCGCGCCCTCGATGAGGCCGGGAACATCGGCGACTGTGTACCGGGCATCTCCGGCCTGGACCACGCCGAGATTGGGGTGGAGTGTCGTGAAGGGGTAGTCGGCGATCTTCGGCTTGGCCGCGGAGATCGCCGCGACCAGACTCGACTTGCCTGCGGAGGGGTAGCCGACGAGTGCGACATCGGCGACGACCTTGAGCTCGAGAACGATGTCGCCCTCGAAGCCGGGCGTGCCCAGCAGCGCGAAGCCGGGCGCCTTGCGCTTGGGGGAAGCGAGCGCGGCGTTTCCGAGTCCTCCGCGGCCTCCCGGAGCGGCGACGAACCGTTCACCGGGGATGACCATGTCGATGAGGACGTCACCGTCGGTGTTCTTCACGACGGTTCCGACCGGCACGGGGAGCTCGAGGACCTCGCCGGCAGCGCCAGAGCGCAGATCGCCCATGCCGAACCCGCCGTTGCCACCGGAGCGGTGGGGTGAATGGTGGTATGAGAGCAGCGTGGTCACCTGGGGGTCGGCCACCAGCACGACGTCCCCGCCGTCCCCGCCATTCCCACCATCCGGGCCGCCCAGCGGCTTGAACTTCTCGCGGTGCACCGAGACACAGCCGTTGCCGCCCTTACCCGCGCGCAGGTGGAGCGTCACGGTGTCGACGAACGTGACCATTCTCGATCCCCTCAGATACGCGGACGGGGCGAGCCGAAGCTCGCCCCGTCCGGATGTTCTTGTGTGCTGTGGTTACTGCGCTGCGGCGACGATGTTGACGACCTTGCGGCCGCCCTTCGCGCCGAACTGCACGGCTCCCGCTTCGAGAGCGAACAGCGTGTCATCCCCACCGCGACCGACGTTGACGCCGGGGTGGAAGTGGGTGCCGCGCTGACGGACGAGGATCTCGCCGGCGTTGACCTGCTGGCCGCCGAAACGCTTGACACCCAGTCGCTGGGCGTTGGAGTCGCGACCGTTGCGGGTGGAGCTTGCGCCCTTTTTGTGTGCCATTCCTAAGCCTCTTCCGTGCTTACTTGATGCCGGTGATCTTGACGCGCGTGAGCTCCTGGCGGTGGCCCTGACGCTTCTTGTAGCCGGTCTTGTTCTTGTACTTCTGGATGATGATCTTCGGCCCGCGGAGGTTACCGAGCACCTCAGCGGTGACGGTGACCTTGGCCAGCTTGTCGGCGTCCGTGGTGACCGTGGAGCCATCGACGAGCAGAACTGCGGGCAGCTCGATGTTCTCGCCCTGGGCAGCCCGAACACGATCGAGCTGAACGATCGTGCCGACCTCGACCTTCTCCTGCCGTCCACCGGCGCGCACTACTGCGTAAACCACTTCATACCTGTTTCGTTGGGGAGCACTCGGCTCCGAAGATCTCACGGGAAGACTGTGCTTGCGTACGCCGCGAACGGCGGGTGCGAGCGCAAGGCTCTCATATCGACCCTGCGGACGATACAGCTCACGCACCAAAGGACAACTTTACCGGATGCCGGGCGCACTCGCAAAGCGAGACCCGCCACCCCTACCGCGCCATAGGATCTCGAGGTGACCATTCTCGTCGATGACCCCCTCTGGCCCGCCCACGGACGGCTCTGGGCGCACCTGGTCAGCGACGAATCCCTCACCGAGCTCCACACGTTCGCTCGCGCCCACGACGTGCCCGTCCGAGCGTTCGACCTGGACCACTACGACGTGCCGGAGGACCTGATCCCCCGACTCATCGCCGCCGGCGCCGAGCACGTCGGCGGCAAGGAGCTGGTGCGGAGACTGATCGCCTCAGGACTCCGCATCCCCGCTCGCGACAGGCGCTGACGCCGATTCGCCGTGCACGACGGGAGTGCCGGTGAGGGCAGCAGTCGTCACGCGACGGCGACCACCGCGGCCCTGACCGGGCGACTTCGGCTCCGGAAGCGCGTCGAGCACCGAGTCGAGCAGTTCCTCGGCGGGGGTCTTGGGCGATCGACGCTCGGACGAACGCTTCTTCCGCGGCTTCTTCGCGCGCTCGGCGGGAGCGGCCTGTTCCTCGACGACGGCCTGGACCACCGTCTCGACGTCCGTCTCCGCTGACGTGACGATCGTCGACGCGGCGATCTGCGCGAGTGCGGACTTGGCGGTCTCCGTGATGCTGTGGGTCACGCCGTTCGCCGGCGCAGGCGCCTGGTTCTGGCCACCGTTGCCGCCACCACGCTGGCGACGGTTCTGGTTTCCGTTGGACGAGGAGTTGGAGCGGTGCTTGACGACGGGATCGTGGTGCACGATCACTCCACGACCCGCGCAGACCTCGCACGCCTCGCTGAACGTCTCGAGCAAGCCGAGACCGAGCTTCTTGCGCGTCATCTGCACGAGTCCGAGCGAGGTGACCTCGGCGACCTGGTGCTTCGTCCGGTCACGGCTCAGGCACTCGACGAGGCGCCGAAGCACGAGATCGCGGTTGGACTCGAGCACCATGTCGATGAAGTCGACGACAATGATGCCGCCGATGTCGCGCAGGCGCAGCTGGCGGACGATCTCCTCGGCGGCCTCGAGGTTGTTCTTGGTGACCGTCTCCTCGAGGTTTCCGCCGGAACCGACGAACTTCCCGGTGTTGACGTCGACGACCGTCATCGCTTCGGTGCGGTCGATCACGAGAGAGCCGCCCGACGGCAGCCAGACCTTGCGATCCAGCGCCTTCTCGATCTGCTCGGTGATGCGATGCGCATCGAAGGGATCGGTCTCGTCCTCATAGGCCTCGACGCGCTCGAGCAGGTCGGGCGCCACGCTCTCGAGGTAGGCGCGAATCGTGCGCTGCGCATCCTCGCCCTGGATGAGCATCTTGGTGAAGTCCTCGTTGAAGACGTCCCGGACGATCTTGACGAGCAGATCGGGCTCGGCGTGCAGCAGCGCGGGAGCCTGCTGGCTCTCGACCTGCTTCTGGACGTGCTCCCACTGGGCCGTCAGACGCTGCACGTCGCGCGTCAGCTGATCCTCGGTCGCTCCCTCGGCCGCGGTGCGCACGATCACGCCCGACGACTCCGGCAGCACCTCCTTGAGGATGCGCTTGAGGCGTGCGCGTTCGTTGTCCGGCAGCTTGCGGGAGATCCCGTTCATCGATCCGCCGGGGACGTACACGAGGTAGCGCCCCGGCAGCGAGATCTGGCTCGTGAGGCGAGCGCCCTTGTGGCCGACGGGGTCCTTGGTGACCTGCACGAGGACGCGGTCGCCCGGCTTGAGCGCCAGTTCGATGCGGCGCGGCTGGTTGCCGGTCTCGACACCGTCCCAGTCGACCTCACCCGAGTAGAGGACGGCGTTGCGGCCGCGGCCGATGTCGACGAAGGCCGCCTCCATGCTCGGGAGCACGTTCTGCACCCGGCCGAGGTAGACGTTTCCGATCAGCGATGCGTCCTGGTTGCGGGCGACGTAGTGCTCCACCAGCACGCCGTCCTCCAGGACGCCGATCTGGGTGCGAGCGTTCTTCGAGCGCACGACCATCATGCGATCGACGGACTCGCGGCGCGCGAGGAATTCGGCCTCGGTCACCACGGGACGCCGGCGACCGGCGTCGCGACCGTCACGACGACGCTGCTTCTTGGCCTCGAGGCGTGTGGAGCCCTTGATGCGCTGCGGCTCGGTGATGTACTCCACCACGCGCTGGCGCTGGCGGGGCTCGTCACGCTGCTGGTCGTCGGAGTCGGATCCACCACGGCGGCGACGTCCGCGTCGACCCGACGTCGACCCCTCGTCGGAATCGCGATCGCGATCGACATCGCGGTCGTTGTCACGCACGCGGTCGCGGCCGGGGCGCGCGGGGAGCGGAACGATCTCGGGTGCGTAGAAGTGCAGTTGCGTGGAGACCTGCGAGACGAACACCTCGGGCAGGAGTCCGAGCGTGACCGCCGTCGCCGGTCCGGGCTTCTCCGGCTCCGGAGCGGAGGCGGGCTGGGCGTCCGCGGCGGGAGCGGACTCGGCCGTCGCCCCCTGCTCGGCGGGGGCGTCTGCCGTGACACCCTCCGTCGGCGCGTCAGTGTCAGCGGGCGCCTCGGTCGCGGGGGCATCGGTGTCCGAGCTGCTCGCGCTGTCGGCCGGAGTCTCGTCCGTCGGAGCGTCATCAGCCGCCGCGACGACGGACGTCTCGTGCTCGGGCTGCTCTCCCCCGTCTGCGACCTCGGGTGCCGAGTCGGCCGACGACTCGGGCCCGTCGACCGGGACCGAGGAGGAATCCTCCGCCGACGCCTCGGACTGTGCCGCGACCTCGACCGCTTCAGTCTCGCTGGTGGACCCGTCGTCCTGAGCTAGCGGAAAGTCCGCGTTCTCGTCGGGGGTAGGGGTGTTGTTGTCATTGTTCTCATCGGCCATCTCTGGCGTACTCCCTGCGCGGGCACTGTGTGCTCCGCGAAATCTCGAGCGGCACCCACGGGTGCCGCGTACTCACTCGGCGTGCGATCGGCTCTCTGCTCTGATCGCGTGGGGCGTATGCCCCGAAAGTCTCTGCCGATGACTGGAACGACGGTGTCGCTCAGAACATCTCAGGTCATTATCGCACTTCGTCGGCGCAATTGCGGCATCCGACCGGTGTGAGCCGTGTCCGGCGCTTCTCGACGCCCCCATAGCAAGCACTGAGATAATCGGCGCATGAGTCAGCAGCGCACCCGCCCCGTCGTCTTCGCCGTCTGGCTCATCATCGCCAGCGTGGTCGGCTGGTGGGCGGCGTTCCAGCTCACCGTGGAGAAGTTCGTCCTCCTCGAGAACCCCGAGGCGGACATCGGCTGCAACTTCAGCGTCGTCCTTCAGTGCAGTGCGAACCTCAACTCCTGGCAGGGCGAGGTGTTCGGTTTCCCGAACCCGCTCCTCGGCCTCGCGGGGTGGATGGCCCCGCTCGTCGTCGGTGTCGCGCTCCTCGCCGGCGCGCGTTTCGCACGCTGGTTCTGGGCTCTGTTCGGTGTGGGAATGACCGGCGCGCTCGCCTTCGTCATCTGGCTCATCAGCCAGAGCATCTTCGCCCTCGGCACGCTCTGCCCCTGGTGCATGGTGACCTGGGCGGTGACCATCCCCACGTTCTTCGCGACCGTGCTCCATCTGTTCCGCACCGGTACCTTCCCGGTCTCCGAGAAGGCCCGTGAGCGGGCAGGGCGCCTGATGATCTGGGTGCCGCTCGCGACGATCCTCGCGTACGCCGTCATCATCGTGATCGCGCAGTCGCAGGGTCTCGACCTGATCAGTGAGCTCTTCCGCGCGATCTTCTGATCCCCGCAGCAGACACGACAGAGGCCCCGCACCGCTCCGAGGAGCGAGGCGGGGCCTCTGTCAGGGTCGGGCGCGGCTCAGGAGAACCAGATGCCGAGCTCTCGAGCCGCGGACTCCGGGCTGTCCGACCCGTGCACGAGGTTCTGCTGCACGGCGAGGCCCCAGTCCCGGCCGAAGTCGCCGCGGATGGTGCCGGGGGCGGCGGTCGTCGGGTCGGTCGTCCCGGCGAGTGAACGGAAGCCCTCGATCACGCGGTTGCCCGCGAGGCGGATCGCGACGGCGGGCCCTGACATCATGAACTCGATCAGCGGCTCGTAGAAGGGCTTGCCCTCGTGCTCCGCGTAGTGCGCGGCGAGGACCTCACGATCGGGTTCCACCAGACGGACGTCGACGAGGGCGTACCCCTTCGCCTCGATCCGCGCCAGGATCGCACCGGTCAGTCCACGGGCCACGCCGTCGGGCTTGACGAGGACGAGGGTTTCTTCGGTAGCCATGTCATTCACTCTCTGTCTGAGTATCGATCGGTCCGGCGGGTCGCTTCGCGTCGAGGCGGGCCCCCATGATCGTCGCATACGCCCACATGCCGCCGAAAATCAGGGCGACGATCCCCATGGCGGGGACGAGGAACGCCGAGAGCGCCACGACGATCTGAAGGATCCACCCGAGCGTGATACCCCAGGGCTTCGCGATCAGCCCGGCGGTGCCGATCATCGCGAGCGACACCACCGCGCCACCGACGATGCCCCACCACGGCTCGAGGCCCGGTGGAAGCGCTCGCAGGCCGAAAATCGTCAGACCGCCGAGCGCGACGACGATCGACTCGAACCCGAGAACCACCGCGCCGAGCTTGTGTGCCAGGGTTCGGGCGGGACGCGCCGGTCGCGGAGCGGCGGTCATGCGCGCCAGCCCGACTTCCAGTCCTCGTCCTCGGCCAGGAGAATCGCCTCACCGGCGAGCACCACCGAACCGGCGATCACCACAGCACGGCGGTCGGAGGACGCCGCCCACTCCCGAGCGGACATCGCGGCATCGGCGAGTGACGGGTGGACCGTGACACGCTGTCCGGACTCCTCGACCAGATCCGCGATGACGTCGGCATCGGTCGCGCGATCGGACTCGGGTGCCGTCGCGAAGACGTGCGCGGCGACGGGCGCGAGCTGAGCGACGATACCGGCCGCATCCTTGTCGGACAGGACACCGAGGACCACACCCCACTCGTCGAAGTCGAAACTGTCGCCCAGCGCCTGCGCGAGAGCAGCCGCGCCATGCGGGTTGTGCGCCGCATCGACGATGACGGTCGGGGCGACTCCGAGGAGCTGCAGTCGCCCAGGGGATGTGGCGTTCTGCAGCCCCTCCGAGAGGATGTCCCCGGCGATCGGCTGCGCTCCCCCACCGATCAGCGATTCGACCGCGGCGATCGCGAGCGCCGCGTTGTGTCCCTGGTGAGCGCCGTACAGCGGAAGATACTCATCGGTATGCTCGCTCGCGACCCCCCGGATGGACAGGAGCTGGCCGCCGACGGCCAGCCTCTGGGCGGACAGCCCGAACTCCGCGCCCTCGAAGGCGATGGACGCGCCCTTCTCTCCGGCGACGCGACGCAGAATGCGCTCGGCCTCCGCAGGCTGCTGAGCGGACACCACCGCTGCCCCGTCCTTGATGATCCCCGACTTGACGGTCGCGATCTCGCCGAGTGTCTCACCCAGGCGATCGGTGTGGTCCATCGCGATCGGGGTGAAGACGGCGACATCGCCGTCCGCCGTGTTGGTGGAGTCCCATTCGCCCCCCATGCCTACCTCGAGCACCAGGATGTCCACCGGCGCATCGGCCGCGGCGACGAAGGCGAGCACCGTGAGCAGCTCGAAGAAGGTCAGCGGCTCCTCTCCCCCGGCCTCGAGCTCGGCGTCGACGATATCGACGAACGGCGAGATCTCATCCCAGGCGTCCGCGATCGCGGCATCCGCGATCGGGAGACCGTCGATCATGATGCGCTCCGTGAAGCGCTCGAGATGCGGACTCGTGAAGAGTCCCGTGCGCAGCCCGTGAGCACGAAGGAGCGCCTCGATCATGCGTGCCGTCGAGGTCTTGCCGTTCGTCCCCGTGATGTGCACGACGCGGTAGGTGCGCTGCGGGTCGTCGAGAAGGGTCAGGATTCGTGCGGTGCGCTCCTTGCGCGGCTGCACCCACCGCTCGCCTGCCCGCCCGAGAAGTGTGTCGTAGACGGCGTCTGCGCGTGCGCGGTCGCTCATGCGTTGCCTCCGATGCGTGTCACGGCGATGCTGAACATGCCTGCGTTGGAATACGTCTTCGCGGCGATCTCCGCCGTGAACTCCGCCGACCCTGCCGAGGGAGTGTCTCCGAGCACACCGGACTCTGCGCCGGTCACCGAGTGCTCGAGGGCCAGAGTCTCTCCCGCGACGTCGGCGAGCTCGAAGGCCGAGACGACGGCCGCGGCGTCGGCCGCGTCGCTGAACGCGAGATCCAGTCGGATCCGGTCGCTCACATCGAAGTCCGCCTTCTTGCGGGTCTCCTGCACTGCTCGGATGACATCCCGCGCCAGGCCTTCGGCCTCGAGCTCGGGGGTGGTCATCGTGTCCAGGAGAACGAAGCCACCGCTCGGGACGATCGCGAGCGCCTCGCCCTCCGGACGTCCCGTCGTCTCGAGGGCCAGATCGTACTCGGACGGCTCGAGGGCGATCCCTCCGGCCGTCACGACCCCGCCGTTCTCGGACCAGTCGCCCGACTTCGCCGCCTGGATGACGCGCTGGACGTCCTTGCCGAGTCGCGGACCCGCGGCACGCGCATTGACGCTCAACCGGTGGCTGATGCCGTAGTCGAGCGCCGTGGACTCCGTCAGCGGGACGACCTCGACCGCCTTCACGTTGAGTTCCTCACGCAGGATGTCCTCGAACTGAGCGAGCCCGTCGGCCACCGGGGACACCACCGTGAGGCGAGCGAGCGGGAGGCGGACGCGCAGCTTCTCCTTCTTGCGCAGCGCGTTGCCGACGCTCGACAGCTCGCGCACGGCGTCCATCGCGTCGCGGACATCCGCGGCAGACGGGAACAGAGTCGCATCGGGCCAGTCGGTCAGATGAACGCTCCGCTCGCCGGTCAGCCCCTGCCACACGCGCTCGCTGATGAGCGGCACGAGCGGCGCAGCCACGCGGCAGAGGGTCTCCAGGACCGTATACAGGGTGTCGAATGCGTCCCTGCTGGCCGGGTCATCGCTCACGCCGGTCCAGAAGCGGTCACGAGAGCGACGGATGTACCAGTTCGTGAGGACCTCGACGAAGTCGCGGAGTCGTGCGGACGCCGTCGTGGAGTCCAGGCCCTGCAGGTCGTCGTGCACCTCGCGGACGAGGTCGCCCGCACGCGCGAGGATGTAGCGGTCCAACACGTCGGTCGAGTCCGTGCGCCATGTGGCCGTGTAGCCCTCCCCCTCGGCCCCGCCTGCGGCGTTGGCGTACGTCGCGAAGAAGTACCACGAGCTCCACAGCGGCAGGAGGAACTCGCGCACACCGGCACGGATACCCTCCTCCGTCACGCTGAGGTTGCCCCCGCGGAGCACCGAACTCGACATCAGGAACCAGCGCATGGCGTCGGAACCGTCGCGGTCGAACACCTCCGAGACATCCGGATAGTTGCGCAGCGACTTCGACATCTTGTATCCGTCATTGCCGAGCACGATGCCGTGGCAGCTGACCCCGGTGAACGCGGGACGGTCGAAGATCGCCGTGGACAGCACGTGCATCACGTAGAACCAGCCGCGCGTCTGACCGATGTACTCGACGATGAAGTCCGCCGGAGAGTGCGAGTCGAACCACTCCTGGTTCTCGAACGGGTAGTGCACCTGCGCGTAGGGCATCGACCCCGAATCGAACCACACATCGAAGACGTCCTCGATGCGCCGCATCGTCGAGCGCCCCGTCGGGTCGTCGGGATTCGGACGCGTGAGGTCGTCGATGTACGGGCGGTGCAGATCGATCTCGCCCTCAGGGTTACGCGGGAGCGTGCCGAAGTCGCGCTCGAGGTCGGCGAGCGAGCCGTATGCGTCAACCCTGGGGGACTCGGGGTCATCGCTCTTCCAGATCGGGATGGGCGATCCCCAGTACCGATTGCGACTGATCGACCAGTCGCGCGCGCCCTCGAGCCACTTCCCGAACTGTCCCTGCTTGACGTTCTCCGGGACCCAGGTGATCTGCTCGTTGTTCGCCAGCAGGTCGTCCTTGATGTCGGTCACGCGAATGAACCAGCTCGACACGGCCTTGTAGATCAGCGGATTCCGGCAGCGCCAGCAGTGCGGGTAGGAGTGCTCGTAGCTCTGCAGGCGTACGAGGCGTCCCGCCGAGCGGATGAGGCGCACGAGCGGGGTGTTGGCATCCATCCACAGCTCGCCCGCGACGTCCGTTACCGAAGGGAGGAAGCGTCCGCCGTCGTCGAGGGAGAGGATCGTCGGGATCCCCGCGGCACCCGCGACACGCTGGTCGTCCTCACCGTAGGCAGGCGCCTGGTGGACGATGCCGGTGCCGTCGCTCACGGTGACGTAGTCGTCCACCAGGATGCGCCATGCGTTCTCGGTCCCCCACGTCTCGGCATCCGCGTAGTAGTCGAACAGGCGGTCGTACGTGACGTCGGCGAGGTCCGCGCCGAGGTGCGTCGCCTCGACGGCGGCGAGCGCATCCTCTGTGGACTCGTAGCCGAGTTCGGTGGCATAGCCTCCGAGGAGCTCGCGGGCCAGGAGGTAGCGGTGCGCGGCGGATTCCGCCGCGGCGTCCTCGGCGGTGTCGGCGTGACGCACGTCCGCGGCGCCGTTCGGCCCGGCGGGCAGCACGACGTACTCGATCGCAGGCCCCACGGCGAGCGCGAGGTTGGTCGGAAGCGTCCAGGGGGTGGTCGTCCAGGCGAGAGCGCGGACGGCGGTGAGTCCGAGCGCTTCGGCCTTCGCTCCGGTGAGTGGGAACGTGACGGTGACGGAGGGGTCCTGGCGCGTCTGGTAGACGTCGTCGTCCATCCGCAGCTCGTGAGCCGAGAGGGGCGTCTCGTCACGCCAGCAGTACGGCAGGACGCGGTACCCCTCGTAGGCCAGACCCTTGTCGTACAGGGTCTTGAAGGCCCAGAGCACGCTCTCCATGTAGCCGAGGTCGAGCGTCTTGTATCCGCGCTCGAAGTCCACCCAGCGCGCCTGGCGGGTGACGTAGTCCTGCCATTCGTGCGTGTAGGCGAGCACGGAGTCGCGCGCCTTGGCGTTGAACGTGTCGATGCCCATGGCTTCGATCTCGCTCTTCTCGGTGATTCCGAGCTGCTTCATCGCCTCGAGTTCGGCGGGAAGACCGTGCGTGTCCCACCCGAACACGCGGTCGACGCGGTGGCCGGTCATCGTCTGGAAGCGCGGGAAGACATCCTTCGCGTATCCGGTAAGGAGGTGACCATAGTGCGGCAGCCCGTTGGCGAAGGGCGGGCCGTCGTAGAACACCCACTCCGGGGCGCCGTCGCGCTGGGCGATCGAGGCGCGGAACGTGTCGTCGTCCTCCCAGAACGCGAGCACGTCCTTCTCGATCTCGGGGAACCGAGGGCTGGGCGTGACGGCGGTGGACGCCGGGTCGGCGGCGGGCCCGAAGGCGGATCGCGGGTAGGTCATCGTCTCTCGCAGTGTGTCGTGGTGGATACTCCTGCGAGGACGACCCTCCCGGGCCGCGGTACCACCTCACGTGCCGCCCGTGGGATCGGACGACCACTCTCACTGCGGCGATGACGGGCCTGCCCCGCTCGGTTCTACTGAGCCCGAGGGCTGTTCTTCCGAGTGCTCCCCGGTGATGGCCGGATCGATGCGTGTCACATCATTCTACGCCGTTCGGGCGCCCCTGCGCCTCGGGTGTCCGCTCCGCGGCGATCGATGCGGTCTCCAGCAGGTCGGAGAGCGCCGGTGCACGAGGGCACGCGCCTTCTCACGGCACGCCTCACGCACCTCGTCGAGGGCCGACCACTCTCAGTGCCCGGCAGCGAGCAGCTCTCGTGTGAAGGGGTGCTGCGGGCTGGCGAAGACGGTGCCGACCGGCCCCTGCTCGACGATCACACCGTCCTGCATCACCAGGACGTCGTCGGCCACCGCGGCGACCACGTCCAGGTCGTGCGAGACGAAGATCATCGTGAGGTCGCGCTCGCCCTGAAGACGCAGCAGCAGGTGGAGCACCCGCTCACGCACCGATGGATCCAGCGCGGACACCGGCTCGTCGAGCACCAGCACATCCGGATCGGCGGCGAGCGCGCGGGCGATCGCCGCACGCTGACGCTGTCCTCCCGACAGTTCCGCGGGGCGGCGGCGCGCCAGTGCCGGATCGAGGTCCACTTCGGCGAGAAGCACGGCCACGCGAGTGGCGCGCTCGGCTCGAGGCACTCCACCGGCTTCGACGGCCTCTCGGAGAGAGCGTCCGACGCTCCAGCGCGGGTCGAACGCACCGAGGGGATTCTGGTGCACGAGTTGGACGCGGTGAGTCCCCTGCCAGTGGAGCGCTCCGTGGTCCGCGCGCTCCACACCGACGATGAGGCGCGCGAGTGTGGTCTTACCTGAACCGGACTCCCCCACGATGCCCACCGTCCGCCCGCGATGGACCGTGAACGTCGCTCGCGACACGGCAGGAGCACCGCGGAAGGACTTGGACACATCGCTGACGGTGAGCACCGGATCCGTCGACGCCGGCATCACCGCGCGCGGACGATGCATCGTGGCGGCGATCAGGTCGCGTGTGTAGTCGTCTCGCGGTGAATCCAGCACATCGGTCACCGGTCCCGACTCGACCACACGTCCTCGGCGCATCACGATGACGCGATCGGCCACCCGCCGCACCGCCGCGAAGTCGTGGCTCACGAAGACCACGGCCGTCCCTGCGTCGGCGATGTCGCGCAGAAGCGTGAGCACGCGGGCCTGGACGGTCGCATCGAGTGCGGTCGTCGGTTCGTCCGCGACGAGGATCGCGGGGTCCGCGGCCAGTGCCGAGGCGATGAGAGCACGCTGACGCAACCCGCCGGACAGCTCGTGCGGGTACTGGGCCGCCCGCCTTTCGGGTTCCGGCATCGCCACCGAAGCGAGCAACTCGAGAGCACGGGAGCGCCGCTCCGCTCGGCCCAGCCGACGATGGATCTCGAGGGGCTCGGCCACCTCCGCCCCGACCCGGCGCAGCGGATCGAGCGAGACCAGGGCGTCCTGCGACACGAGGGCGATCCGCGCGCCCCGGAGCGGCCGCCACTGCCGCTCGGTGAACGTGCGCGCATCGACACCGTCGACCCTCAACTCCGCCGCCTCGACGCGTGCGTTCGTCGGCGCGAGCCCGAGGAGAGCGCGTGCCGTCAGCGTCTTCCCCGCTCCCGATTCGCCGACGATGGCCACGCACTCGCCCGGTGCGACGTCGATGTCGACACCGTCGACGAGCGTCGCACCCCCGATCGAGATGCGCAGGCCCGACACGGTCAGGGAGCTCATGCGGTCCTCCCCTCGGCGCGCGCGCGGAGTGTGCGACCGACGACGCTCGCCGCCACGACGGTCACGGTGATCGCGATACCGGGAAATACCGAGATCCACCACGCCTGCGCCAGCGCATTGCGCCCTCCCGCGAGCATGAGACCCCACTCGGGGACCGGCTCGGTGGGCCCGAGCCCCAGGAAGCTGAGGCCCGCCGCGGCGAGAATGCTCGATCCGATCCCGATGGTGGCGAGCACGCTCAGCGATCCGAGAACCCCGGGGAGCACATGGCGGGTGAAGGCGGGCAGCGGTCGCACTCCGAGGATCCGAGCCGCCTCGACGTGCTCCGCGGCGCGGAGCGTGCGCGTCTGCACCCGCGCGAGCCGGACGTACACGGGAACGGCCGCGATGGTCACCGCGATCGCCACGTTCACCGGGCCCGGCCCGAGAACCGCGACCACCACCAGCGCGACGAGGAACTCCGGGAAAGCCAACAGGACGTCGGTCAGCCGCATGGTCGCCGCATCGACCACCCGTGGGGCGACACCGGAGATGCCGCCGATGATCAGGCCCGCAGCGAGCGCGAGCGTGGTGGCGAGCAGGCCTATTCCGACCGAACGCCCCGCTCCGTAGACGACCCGTGAGAAGACGTCGCGCCCACTCTGATCGGTGCCGAAGAGATGTTCCGCACTCGGGGGCATGAGTGCCGCACTGACCTCGGTGCGCAGCGGATCATGCGTGGCGAGCACCTGAGGGGCCACGGCCGCGAAGGCGATGACGGCGAGCACGAGCAGGGCGGATGCCAGGAGCACCCGGCGACCCGGCGTCATGCCGTCACCTCCGCGGGACGACGCAGCCGAGGATCGAGCAGCGGCAGCAGGAGCTCGACGATCACGTTGACGATCACGAAGATCAGCGCGCTGAGCAGGATGATCCCGGTGATGACGGGGAGGTCGCGATCCGCGATCGCCGCCAGTGTGACGCGCCCGAGGCCCGGTCGAGCGAATACGGTCTCCACGAGCACGGCCCCACCCAGCAACGATCCCACCAGATACGCCGCCAGCGTCAGCGCATTCGAGGCACCGTGGCGGAGCGTGTGCCGCGCGGTGAGGCGCACGCGGCCGGCTCCTCGGGCGAGGACGGTCAGGGCGAACGGTTGCCTCTCCGCTGCCTCGATCCCGTCCCGGAGCACCTGTCCGAGCAGGGCGGCGACGGGAAGGGCCAGCGTCACAGCGGGAAGGACCAGGGTCGCCGGATTGCGCGAGCCCGAGACGGGGAACCAACCGAGTCCGAAGGCGAACACGCTCAGGAGCACGAGACCGATCCAGAAGACCGGTGACGACAGGATCACCAGCTCGGCGGCCGCGACGACGCCCCGTGCGACGGGACCTCGCACGAACAGGGCGACCGCCAGGGCGAGCAGAACGGCGATGACCAGCGCGAGTGCCGTGAGCTGCAGCGTCGCCGCGAGCTGTCGACCGATCACCTCCACGACCGGGAGTCGCAGCTGGTAGGACTCGCCCAGGTCTCCCCGCAGGAGTTGCCCGAGATAGGCGATGTACTGCTCGACAGGCGGGAGGTCCAGTCCCAGTTCCGCGCGGATGCCATCCTTGACCTCGTCACTCACCTGCGCCTGGGGCCCGAGCATGACCGACACGGGATCTCCGGGGATCAGCCGGAACGCGAGGAACGCGACCGTGGCCGCTCCCCACAGCACGAGAACCATGGAGGCGACGAGGCCCGCCACACGCCCGATGACTCGCCGCGCGCCCGGGGACACTCCCCTCATGCCGTCCTCCGCGTCTCGATCTGCCGGCTGGCCGGCGGATGACCGACTCAGTCGACGGTCACGCCGTAGAACAGCGGCCGTCCGTACAGATCGTAGGTGAGCCCGGAGACCGTGTCGTTCACCGCCGTGATGAGGGCGGGTACGTACAGCGGCACGATCGCGGTGTACTCGGCGTTCCACTCCTGAAGCTCCGCATACACGGCATTGCGCGTCTCGATCTCTGCGCTGGCGACCCCCTCCTGCAGCAGGGCATCGATCTGCGGGTCCGCGACCTGGGACGCGTTCTGGAACCCCTCGCTGTGCAGGTGGCTACGGAGAAGGTCGGGGTCCACCCCCGAGAATCCCCAGTCGGTGAGGTCGAACGTCTTCGGCTCGTACTGCTCGTTGTAGGCCCCCGGCTCCAGGACCTCGCGCTCGAGCTCGAACCCGACGTCCGTCAGGTCGGACTGGATCGCGTTGGCGAGTGCCGCACGGTCGTCCGGCACGGGCGTCCACGCGATCCACCGTGCGGACAGGCGCTCGCCGTCCTTCATCCGCACATCGTCATCGTCACGGTCGGTCCATCCCGCCTCGTCGAGTAGGCGATTCGCCTCGTCCTGGTCGAACGGCCAGCTTCCCTCGATGGCGTCGTCATAGCCGGGCGTCGTCGGTCCGAGGATGCTCCACGCCCTGGCGTACTGCCCGAAGAAGATCTCCTCGACGGCGGAGTCGATGTCGATGGCGCGAGCGAACGCCTGACGAACGGCCTCGTCCTCGAACACCCCGTACTCCTCGTTGAGGTAGAGCGAGTAGGGCAGGCCCGGGTACGCGAGGGAATCGACGGTGATGCCGTCCGCCTCGAGGTCGGAGGCGACGTTCGGCGGCAGCTGGCTGGCGAGGTCCGCCTCGCCGGAGGAGACCACTCCCGAGCGCACGGATGCCTCAGGGAGGATGTCGACGCGCAGCGTCTCGAACTCTGCGGCTCCCGCTCCGTTCGGACCCCACGCGTAGTCGTCGTTACGCGTGTAGACGATCTCCTGGTCGGCGGTGTACTCGGTGAGTTCGAAGGGTCCGGTGCCCACGGTGACGCCGGGTCCACCCGCCTTCAACTGATCGGCCGAGCTCGCCAGGACCGCCGGGGAGTAGAAGCCGAGGAGGGCTGTGCTCGCCGCCTGCAGGAACGGAGCATACGGCTGGGTGAAGCTCACCTCGACCGTGAACTCGTCGACCACCTCGGTGCCGGCGTAGAACTCTCCGCCGAGCATGCTCGCGGCCTGCGCCGACGCGGTCTCGGGGTCGGCGATGCGATCGAAGTTCGCCTTCACCGATTCCGCGTCGAAGGGCTCGCCGTCGTGGAAGACGACGTCGTCACGCAGGGTGAACGTGTAGACGGTGCTGTCGTCCGAGACATCCCATTCGGTGGCAAGCCACGGAGAGAACGTCCCGTCCTCCTCCTGGAAGACCAGCGAATCCAGGACGGAGCGCTGCACCATCGCCGAGACGTCGAGCTGGCTGGTCTGCGGGTCCATGTGCCCGGCCGAGAGGTTGGCCCCCTCGATCGCCCAGACGACCTCTCCCCCGCCGGACTCGGACTCTCCCGGCCCAGCGCAGGAGCTGAGGGCGAGGGCCGCGACGGCGGCGAGAGCGGTGGCGGGCAGAAGGCGACGCAGAAGCGTAGTGGGCATGCGGATCCTCGGGAGGGATGGATGGGGTACACCCAGCCTAGCTGTTCTTGGACGCGGTCGATCTATTCGGACTGGTCTCGACGTCGGAGCCCGCCGCTCGGCCGATAGACTGACTGCGCATCCACACTCAGGCACGCTCACACAGTGCCGTATACATCGCGCAAGGAGACCTCCATGTCCGTCATTCCCGACAAGCCCGTCCTCGAAGGTCTCGAAGCGAAGTGGGATGTCACGTGGCGCGATCAGGGAACGTACCTGTTCGACCGTGACGCCGCCCGCACCTCCGGCCGTGCCGGAGTGTTCTCGATCGACACGCCCCCGCCCACCGCCTCCGGAGCGTTGCACATCGGGCACGTCTTCTCCTACACGCACACCGACGTGAAGGCCCGTTTCGAGCGCATGCGCGGCAAGAACGTCTTCTACCCGATCGGCTGGGACGACAACGGCCTGCCCACGGAGCGACGCGTCCAGAACTACTACGGCGTGCGCTGCGATCCCTCACTCCCCTACGACGCCGAGTTCACGCCGCCCTTCGAGGGAACGACGAAGAACATCAAGGCCGCGGATCAGATCCCCATCAGCCGCCGCAACTTCATCGAGCTGTGCGAGCGCCTCACGGTCGAGGACGAGAAGCAGTTCGAGGACGTGTTCCGCCAGCTCGGACTGAGTGTCGACTGGACCCAGACGTACCGGACGATCTCTGACGACACGATCCGCCAGAGTCAGCTCGGTTTCCTCCGCAACATCGAGCGCGGGGAGGCGTACCAGGCTCTCGCCCCGACCCTGTGGGACGTCGACTTCCGGTCGGCGATCGCCCAGGCCGAGCTCGAGGACCGCGACCAGCCGGCGGCCTACCACCGCATCGCCTTCCACGGCCCCGACGCGGATGTGCACATCGAGACGACCCGTCCTGAGCTGCTCGCGGCATGCGTCGCGCTCGTCGCGCACCCCGATGACGAGCGCTACCAGCCGCTCTTCGGGACCACCGTGCGCACGCCGCTGTTCGACGTTGAAGTGCCGGTGCTCGCCCACCACCTCGCCCAGAAGGACAAGGGTTCCGGCATCGCCATGATCTGCACGTTCGGCGACGTGACCGACATCATCTGGTGGCGAGAGCTCGACCTGCCCAACCGCACGATCCTCGGCCAGGACGGGCGCGTCGTGCCCGATGCTCCCGAGGCCATCGTCTCGGATGCGGGCAAGGCCGCGTTCTCGGAGCTCGCGGGCAAGACCGTCTTCAGCGCCAAGAAGCGCATCGTCGAGCTGCTCCAGGAGAGCGGCGAGATGATCGGCGACCCCAAGCCGTTCACCCACGCGGTCAAGTTCTTCGAGAAGGGCGACCGGCCGCTCGAGATCGTCTCGACCCGCCAGTGGTACATCCGAAACGGAGCACGGGACGAAGAGCTGCGCGAGCGCCTCATCGCCCACGGTCGCGAATTGCAGTGGCATCCCGACTTCATGCGCGTGCGCTACGAGAACTGGGTGGGCGGGCTGACGGGAGACTGGCTGGTCTCGCGCCAGCGGTTCTTCGGTGTCCCGATCCCCCTCTGGTACGCACTCGACGAGAACGGCGACCGGGACTACTCCCGTGTCATCACCCCCGACGCCGCAGTGCTTCCGGTGGATCCGACGACGGACGTCCCCGCGGGCTACACCGAGGATCAGCGTGGAGTGCCCGGTGGGTTCGACGCCGAGGCGGACATCCTGGACACCTGGGCGACCTCCTCGCTGACCCCGCAGCTCGCCGGTGGCTGGCACCGCGACGAGGAGCTGTGGCCGCTGGTCGCTCCCTTCGACGTGCGCCCCCAGGCGCAGGACATCATCCGCACGTGGCTGTTCTCGACCATGCTCCGCTCCACGCTCGAGGACGGCCGCTCCCCCTGGGCGCACGCCTCGATCTCCGGCTTCATCGTCGACCCGGACCGCAAGAAGATGTCGAAGTCGAAGGGCAACGTCGTCACCCCGGCCGACATCCTGGTCAAGCACGGGTCCGACGCCGTGCGCTACTGGGCGGCTTCCAGCCGTCTGGGCGTGGACGCCGCGTTCGATCCGATGAACCCCACGCAGATGAAGATCGGCCGCCGACTGGCGATCAAGGTCCTCAACGCCGCGAAGTTCGTGCTGTCGTTCCCTGTTCCGGAGGGAGCGCAGATCACGCACTCCCTCGATTCCTCCATGCTCGCGACTCTCGACACCGTGATCAGCGACGCGACGAAGGCGTTCGAGAACTACGACCACGCGCGCGCGCTGGAGGTCGTCGAGGCGTTCTTCTGGACGTTCTGCGACGACTATCTGGAGCTCGTCAAGGAGCGCGCGTACGACCAGAGCGACGCCGGCCAGGCATCCGCGGCGCTGGCCCTGCGCACTGCGCTGTCCTCGCTTCTGCGCCTCCTCGCTCCCGTCCTGTCCTTCGCCGCCGAGGAGTCGTGGTCCTGGTTCCAGGAGGGGTCCGTGCACACGGCACCGTGGCCGGAACCGCAGGGCGGCCACGGGGACGCGGCCGTGCTGACCGCCGCCAGCGCCGCGCTCATCGGCATCCGGCGCGCGAAGACGGAGGCGAAGGCCTCGCAGAAGACCGCGGTCTCCCGAGCCGTCATCGCCGCCCCCGCCGGGACGCTGGACGCCCTGCGCGGCGCGGCGGACGACCTCAAGGCCGTCGGCAGGATCGCGGATCTCGAGTTCGTCGAGGCCCCGGAGCTCGCGGTGACGGCGATCGAGCTCGCTCCGGCGGAGGAGGGCTGATGCAACTCGGGACACGTTGGGCGGCCGGCACGGACGCCCCCACCTCCGTGCCGGACTCGCTACGACCGGCCATCGCCGAGGTCGACGCGTCGGTCACCGCTCCGGGCGCGCGCTGGACGCTCACGTGGCTCGAGGGCCGACCCATCGCCGAGCTGGACGCCGGATGGGAAGTGCTCCTCACCGCCGACGGTGAGGTCATCGCCCGCCCGTTCGCCGACTGACCTGCGGCTCCCCGTCACCGAGAGCGGGGAGCCGTAGGCTCGGAGCATGACCGAAACCGTCAACCCGCTCCTTGACCGTTCGCCGCTGCCGTACGAGCTTCCGGACTTCGGAGCCATCCGCCCGGAGCACTATCTCCCGGCGTTCGAGGCGGCGTTCGCCGAGCACCTGCGAGAGATCTCGGCGATCACCCGGGTGCGCTCCATGCCGACGTTCGAGAACACGCTCGTGCCACTGGAGCAGAGTGGTGAGCTCCTGGAGCGCGTCGCCCACGCCTTCGACACCGTGAGCTCGGCGGACGCGACACCCGAGATCCAGGAGATCGATGAGGCGCTCGCGCCCCTCATGTCCGCGCATCAGGATGCGATCACTCTGGACTCTCAGCTCTATCAGCGGATCACGACGGTGCACCAGCACCTCGACGACCACCCCGACCTTTCTGCCGAAGACCGGTACCTGGTGGAGCGCCACGTCCGAGAGATGACTCACGCCGGCGCGGGGCTCGACGACGAGGCGAAGACCCGCCTCACCGCTCTCAACCTGAAACTCTCCACGCTCACGACGAGATTCGAGAAGAATCTCCTCGCCGACACGAACGACCTCGCAGTCCACTTCGACAGCATCGAGGAACTCGACGGGCTCACCGACGGCGAACTCTCCGCGGCTCAGCGGGCGGCTCGTGATCGAGGACTCGACACGGGATACCTCGTCTCGCTCCCGCTGTTCACCGGTCACCCCTACCTGTCATCTCTGACGAGACGCGAAAGCCGACGGCGCATCCTCGATGCCTCGCGCTCGCGCGGTGCGAGGGGCAATTCGAACGACAATCGCGGCGTGCTGACAGAGATCGCCCGGTTGCGCGCCGAGCGAGCGGCACTCCTGGGCTATCCCTCGCACGCCGCGTACGTGACGGCCGATGAGACTGCGGGCACCCCGGAGGCCGTCTCCGACCTCCTGCACCGACTCGCCGCCCCGGCAGCAGCGAACGCTCGGAGCGAGCAGGAGGCCCTCCAGGCGATCATCGACGAGACGGAGCCCGAGCCGTTCGCCCTGGAAGCGCACGACTGGGCGTTCTACACGGAGAGGGTGCGCTCGGCGCGGTATGACATCGACAGCGCCGCCCTGCGTCCGTGGTTCGAAGCCGAGCGGGTGCTCCGCGACGGAGTGTTCTTCGCCGCGACCTCGCTGTATGGCGTGACGTTCATCGAGCGCGACGACCTCATCGCCTACCACCCGGGCGCTCGCGTGTTCGAGGTGCGGAACGAGGATGGTACGGCGGTCGGTCTGTACATCCTCGATCTCTACACCCGGGACTCCAAGCGCGGCGGAGCGTGGATGAATCCGATCGTCAGCCAGTCCGCCCTCCGCGGCACCTCAGCCGTGGTGGTGAACAATCTGAACGTCGCGCGACCCGGCGACGGGGAGCCGACGCTTCTCACTCTCGACGAGGTGACGACCCTGTTCCACGAGTTCGGCCACGCTCTGCACGGCCTCTTCGCCCAGGTCACGTACCCGCACTTCGCCGGAACCAACGTCTTCCGCGACTTCGTGGAGTTCCCCAGCCAGGTCAACGAGATGTGGATCCTGTGGCGCGAAGTCCTCGACAACTACGCCCGCCATCACGAGACCGACGAAGCGCTCGATCCGGCCATCATCGAGCGCCTGCGCGCGACCGAGGCCTTCAATCAGGGACACGCGACCAGCGAGTACCTTGCCGCAGCCTGGCTCGACCAGGCCTGGCATCGCGTCGGTGTGAACGACGCCCTCGATGACGCTCTCGCCTTCGAGGCGCGTGCACTGTCGGAGATCGGTCTGGACAACCCCGTCGTCCCGACCCGCTACTCGTCCACGTATTTCGCGCACGTCTTCGCCGGAGGGTACAGCGCGGGGTACTACTCGTACATCTGGAGCGAGGTGCTCGACGCCGACGCGGTCGAATGGTTCCATGAGAATGGCGGACTCACCCGACAGAACGGCGATCGTTTCCGAGACCGCCTGCTCGGCGTGGGCGGTTCGAGGGATCCACTCGAGGCTTACCGTGACTTCCGTGGCCGCGACGCCGAGATCGCACCCCTCCTGAAGCGCCGGGGCCTCAGCCACTGACGGACGTGCGCGGAGTCCATCGACCGCGCCGGACTAGGCGCTCTTGCGCTTGCGCTCCAGCACGATCGTCGGGGCCGCGCCGTCCTCGACGGCAGCACGCGTGATGACGACCTTCGCCACATCGTCCGCGGACGGGATCTCGAACATGATCGGGCCGAGCACGTCTTCGAGGATCGCCCGCAGTCCGCGTGCGCCCGTCTTCCGTTCGACGGCGAGGTCTGCGATCGCGCGCAGCGCATCCTGATCGAACTCCAGCTCCACACCGTCGAGCTCGAACATCCGCTGGTACTGCTTGACCAGAGCGTTGCGGGGGCCGGTGAGGATGTCGATGAGCGCGGTCTGATCGAGCGGCGACACCGAGGTGACGACCGGGAGTCGGCCGATGAACTCGGGAATGAGACCGAACTTGTGCAGGTCTTCCGGAAGCACCTCGCTGTAGAGGTCGAGGTCCTTGGCCTTGTCATGCAGCGGGGCACCGAAGCCGATGCCGTGCTTGCCGACGCGGGCGGAGACGATGTCCTCGAGACCCGCGAACGCTCCCGCGACGATGAACAGGACGTTCGAGGTGTCGATCTGCAGGAACTCCTGGTGCGGGTGCTTGCGTCCGCCCTGCGGCGGGACCGAAGCGACCGTGCCCTCGATGATCTTCAGCAGGGCCTGCTGCACGCCCTCGCCCGAGACATCACGGGTGATCGAGGGGTTCTCGGCCTTGCGGGCGATCTTGTCGACCTCGTCGATGTAGATGATGCCCTGCTCGGCACGCTTGACGTCGTAGTCGGCAGCCTGGATGAGCTTGAGGAGGATGTTCTCGACGTCTTCGCCGACGTACCCTGCCTCGGTCAACGCCGTGGCGTCGGCGACGGCGAACGGGACGTTGAGCTGCTTGGCAAGGGTCTGGGCGAGATAGGTCTTGCCGCACCCGGTCGGGCCGATGAGCAGGATGTTGCTCTTTGCGATCTCGATCGCATCGGCCTTCTGCTCGGCCGGCTGCAGAGCGCCGTGCGCACGGATGCGCTTGTAGTGGTTGTAGACCGCCACGGCGAGTGCGCGCTTGGCCGGTTCCTGTCCGACGACGTACTCCTCGAGGAACGAGAAGATCTCTCGCGGCTTGGGCAGATCGAACTCCGCGACACCGTCGGCCGTGGACTCCGCCATGCGCTCTTCGATGATCTCGTTGCAGAGCTCGACGCACTCATCGCAGATGTACACACCGGGGCCGGCGATGAGCTGCTGCACCTGCTTCTGGCTCTTTCCGCAGAACGAGCATTTGAACAGGTCGGCGCTTTCACCGATACGGGCCATGCGCATCCTCCTAGGAACCTGGGATCGTCATCCGAGCCTAACCTCTGCCACAGACAGAGGCGCGCATTGGAGTCACGAACGCGTCTCGGCGTCGAACGCACACGGGACGGACAGGGCCGGTCCACGCGAATTCGCGTATGACCGGCCCTGTGCGCGTGGTTCGTCAGACCATGCTCTTGGTGTGCCAGACGGTCTTCGTCTCCACGAACGAGGTGATGCGATCCAGGGACGCGGGAACGCTCCCCGGCGTCGGCGCGAGAACCCGCTTCAGCGTGTCCGCGGCGGCGACCTGCAGATCGATCCAGTCGATGTCCCCCGCTCCGGCGAGATCGAGCGCGTTGACGTCCGCGTGTGAGGCGACCCAGGGGGCGATCTCGGCGGGCGACCCGGTGAGGACGTTCACGACTCCCCCGGGCACGTCGCTCGTGGCGAGCACCTCCGCGAGGCTGATGGCCGACAGCGGGAAGCGTTCGCTCGCGACAACCACGACGGTGTTGCCCGCGACGAGCGCGGGAGCCACCGTCGAGATCAATCCGAGAAGCGCGGAATCCTGGGGCGCGATGATGCCCACGACGCCCGTCGGTTCCGGCACGGAGATGTTGAAGTACGGCCCGGAGACGGGGTTCGCGTTCCCGGTCACCTGGGCGTACTTGTCGCACCACCCGGCGTACCAGACCCACAGATCGATCGCATCGTCCACCTGCGCTCCGGCCGCCGAGGCGCTGACGCCCTCCTGCGCGACGATCTCGTCGATGAACTGCGCACGCCGACCCTCGAGCACCTCCGCGACGCGATAGAGGACCTGGCCTCGGTTGTACGCGGTCGCACCCGCCCAGCCCTTCACGGCCGCGCGCGCGGCGACGATGGCATCCCTGGCATCCTTGCGGGACGCCTGCGCAGCGTTCGCGAGGAACGCGCCCTTGGCCGACGTCACCTCGTAGATCCGCCCCGATTCGCTGCGCGGGAATGCGCCGCCGATGGCCAGCTTGTACGTCTTCGGCACTGACAGTCGCTTGCTCATGCGCCGGCTCCCTTCAGGTAAGCGGTGAGGCCGTGACGGCCGCCTTCGCGGCCGTAGCCGGACTCCTTGTACCCGCCGAACGGGCTCGACGGGTCGAAACGGTTGAACGTGTTCGCCCACACCACGCCCGCACGCAGGCGGTCGGCGACCGCCAGGATGCGCGAGCCCTTGTCCGACCACACGCCGGCAGACAATCCGTAGGGGGTGTTGTTCGCCTTCGCGATCGCCTCCGCCGGGGTGCGGAAGGTGAGCACGGACAGCACCGGCCCGAAGACCTCGTCCCGTGCGATCCTGTGGGATGCCTCGACTCCGGTGAAGATCGTCGGCGCGAACCAGAAGCCCTTGTCCGGGATCGCGCAGTCGGCGGTCCATCGGTCCGCGCCCTCCGCCTCGCCGATGTCGCTGAGCTCACGGATGCGCGCGAGCTGAGCTGCGGAGTTGATGGCGCCGATGTCCGTGTTCTTGTCGAGAGGGTCACCGAGCCGGAGCGTGGAGAGTCGGCTCTTGAGACGGTCGACGACCTCGTCGTGGATGGACTCCTGAACGAGGAGGCGACTGCCCGCGCAGCACACGTGCCCCTGGTTGAAGAAGATCCCGTTGACGATGCCCTCGACGGCCTGCTCGATGGGCGCGTCATCGAAGACGATGTTCGCGGCCTTCCCGCCGAGCTCGAGAGTCACTCTCTTGTCCGTACCGGCCACGGCACGGGCGATGTCCCGCCCGACCCCGGTGGATCCGGTGAAGGCGACCTTGTCGACGTCCGGATGCCGAACGAGCGACGCCCCGGTGGAGCCGGCCCCGGTGACGATGTTCACGACGCCCGCGGGAAGATCAGCCTGCTGCAGGATCTCCGCGAAGATCAGTGCCGTCAGCGGTGTGGTCTCGGCCGGCTTGAGGACGACGGTGTTGCCCGCCGCGAGCGCCGGAGCGAGCTTCCACGCGAGCATGAGCAGCGGGAAGTTCCACGGGATGATCTGCCCCGCAACACCGAGCGCACGCGGATTCGCGCCCAGACCCGCGTAGTCGAGCTTGTCCGCCCAGCCCGCGTAGTAGAAGAACCAGGAGGCGACGAGGGGGATATCCACATCCCTGCTCTCCTTGATCGGCTTGCCGTTGTCGAGGCTCTCGGCGACCGCGAGCTCCCGAGCGCGCTCCTGCACGAGGCGCGCGATACGGAAGAGGTACTTTCCGCGGTCACGGCCAGACATCTTGGACCACGTCTTGTCGTAGGCGCGGCGTGCCGCCGCAACCGCGCGGTCGATGTCCGCGTCGTCCGCGCCGGCGATCTCCGCGATCGTGGTCTCGTCCGACGGCGAGATGGTCGTGAAGCTGGGGCCTGATCCGTCGACGAACTCACCGTCGATGAACAGGCCGTAGCTGTCTTTGAGGCTCAGGATCGCCCGTGATTCCGGGGCGGGAGCGTATTCCAGGAAACTCATGATGCTCCTAGTCGATCGTGACGTAGTCGGGGCCGGAGTAGTGGCCGGTGGTCAGTTTCTGGCGCTGCAGCAGCACGTCGTTCAGGAGGCTCGATGCTCCGAAGCGGAACAGGTGCGGCTGAAGCCACTCCTCCCCCACCGTCTCGGCGACCGTCACGAGGTACTTGATCGCGTCCTTCGACGAGCGGATGCCGCCTGCGGGCTTCACACCGATGCGCTGGCCGGTCGACCGATGCCAGTCGCGCACCGTCTCCAGCATGAGGAGAGTGGTCGGCAGCGTCGCGGCAGGCTGGACCTTGCCCGTCGACGTCTTGATGAAGTCGCCACCCGCGAGGATCCCGAGCCACGACGCGCGCTTGATGTTGTCGTACGTGTTCAGCTCGCCGGTCTCGAGGATCACCTTGAGCGAGGCATAGCTGCCGTCCTCTCGGCGACAGGCCTCTTTCACACGGGCGATCTGGTCGTAGACGAGTCCGTAGCGTCCGGAAAGGAACGCGCCGCGGTCGATCACCATGTCGATCTCGTCGGCTCCCGCTGCGACCGCTTCCGCCGTGTCGGCGAGCTTGATCGCCAGCGATGCGCGACCACTCGGGAAGGCCGTCGCGACGGCCGCGACGGAGATCTTCCCGTCGTCGGGGTCTCCGTGCAGCGCACCGAGCGCTGTCACGGCGTCACCGACCATGTCGCCGTACACGCACACCGCGGCGACGCGCGGGCACGAGGAGTCGCCGGCATCCGGAGTCTTCGCCTTCGCCACCAGCGAGCGGACCTTTCCCGGTGTGTCCGCCCCTTCGAGGGTGGTGAGGTCGATCAGCCTGATGATCGTGTCCAGCGCCCACGCCTTCGACGTGGTCTTGATCGAGCGGGTGCCGAGGCTTGCGGCTCGCTGTTCCAGCCCCACGGCGTCCACGCCGGAGAGGCCGTGCAGGAAACGCCGCAGCGTCGCATCGTCGGGCTCACCGCCCAGGACGTCGACGGCCGCTCGGCGGCTCAGTTCTTCGGTCGTCACAGTTCCTCCAACAGGGTTCGAGCGGTGTTCTCATCGGTTACGAGTACGGTGCACAGTCCGGCGGTCACGACGGTCCGCGCGATGTCGTGCTTGGCCTCTCCGGTCGTCACGAAGACGGCCCGGTCGGCGGCTCTCAGGCGGTCCAGGCTCACGCCGACGGTCCGTGCGTCGAGTTGCGGATCGACGATGTTCCCGTCGGCGTCGACGTAGCGTCCGAGGACGTCTCCGACCGCACCACGGCGTGCGAGCTCGGCGACCTCGTCGACACTCAGGTAGCCGTTCTCGATGTGGGCCGAGGTCTCATCGCTCGGGCCGGCGCTGAACAGGAACACCTGCGCATCCGCGGCTTGCGCGAGGATGGCGGCGACCGTTCGATCGGACTCGATGGCGCGCTTGGTCTCCGCGCGCTCGAGGATGGCGGGACTAGGAAGCAGAGCCACCTGCCCCTCCGCGCGCTGGGCGATGGTTCCCGCGAGGTTCGCGGCCCCACCGGATCGGCGATTGAGACTCACACCGCCGTTGAGCTGAACCACGGTCACCCCGTGGGCCCACCTCTCGGGGAGCGCAGCTGCTACCGCGGCGAGTGTGCGGCCCCAGCTGACGCCCAGGGTACGAGGGACGGGACGCAGCGCCGTGAGGTAGTCGGCCGCCGCTTGCGCGACACGCTCCAGCATCCCGTTCGAGGAGTCCGGATCTGCGGGCACCACGACGGAATCGGCGAGGCCGAACCGCGCGGAGAGCTCGCGCTCGAGTCCGAGGCGACGCGCGCGAGGATGCACGATCTCGATGCGGACGATACCGCTCTCGCGCGCCTGGACGAGGAGCCGTCCGACCTTCCATCGGGAGATGGCGAGGAGCGCGCCGATCTCGTCCTGCGTCTTGTTCTCGTCGTAGTACAGCTCGGCGACACGCACCGACAGCAGTTCGTCGTCCACGGCATCCTCCCTTCGCCCTCAGCCTACGGGGAGGACCGCGTTCGCGCAGGAGAATGCTCATATGAGCAGCTCGGCGCTGTTGCCGTGCACATTCGCTGGCGGGAGCGAGACCGCCGGTCACCGCGCACGGCGAAGGGCGGCAGCGATGATCGCTGCCGCCCTTCGTGGAGACTCCGTGTCAGGAACGCTTGCGCGTCGTGAGCACCTGGTCGACGATGCCGTACTCGAGCGCCTCGGCCGCAGAGAGGATGTTGTCGCGATCGATGTCGCGGTTCACCTCTTCAGCCGTCTTGTTCGTGTGTCCGGCGAGAGTGGCCTCCAGCCACGTGCGCATGCGGAGGATCTCCGCCGCCTGGATCTCGATGTCCGAGGCCTGGCCGTGGCCCGCCTCGCCCATCGCAGGCTGGTGGATCAGCACGCGAGCGTTCGGGAGCGCGAGGCGCTTGCCCGGCGCACCGGCCGCGAGGAGCACGGCGGCAGCGGAGGCCGCCTGCCCCAGCACCACGGTCTGGATCTGCGGCGCCACGTACTGCATGGTGTCGTAGATCGCCGTCATGGCGGTGAATGAGCCACCCGGAGAGTTGATGTACATCGTGATGTCACGCTCGGCATCCTGGCTCTCGAGAACCAGGAGCTGAGCCATCACGTCGTCCGCTGACGCATCGTCGACCTGCACGCCGAGGAAGATCACGCGGTCCTCGAACAGCTTGTTGTACGGGTCCTGACGCTTGAACCCGTAGGCCGTGCGCTCCTCGAACTGCGGGAGGACGTAGCGGCTGGACGGCAGCGTGCCGGCGGATTGGAAAGTCGGTGTGTACATGATGTCCTTTCGAATCCGGTTACTCGGCGTCCGGAGCGGTTCCGCCGCCGCCGGTGACGTCACTCGCGTGCTCGCGGATGTGGTCCACGAAGCCGTACTCGAGCGCCTCGTCCGCCAGGAACCAGCGGTCGCGGTCTCCGTCGGCGTTGATCTGCTCGACCGACTTTCCGGTCTGCGCCGCGGTGATCTCCGCGAGGCGACGCTTCATCGAGAGGATGAGCTGGGCCTGCGTCTGGATGTCACTGGACGTGCCACCGAAACCACCGTGCGGCTGGTGCAGCAGAACGCGGGCATTCGGGGTGATGTACCGCTTGCCCTTCGTGCCGCTGGTCAGCAGCAGCTGGCCCATCGATGCGGCCATGCCGATGCCCACCGTCACGATGTCGTTCGGAACGAACTGCATCGTGTCGTAGATCGCCATACCCGCCGTGATCGACCCGCCGGGCGAGTTGATGTAGAGGTAGATGTCCTTCTCTGAATCTTCTGCGGCGAGAAGAAGGATCTTCGCGCAGATCTCGTTGGCGTTCTCGTCGCGCACCTCTGAGCCCAGCCAGATAATGCGGTCCTTCAACAGTCTGTCGAAGACGCTCGTCGCGAGGAGGGGTTCTGCAGCCATGTCAGCTCCTGTTTCCGTGTTCGTGTTACCGAATCTACCGGCGCGGCAGGGCACGTTCTCCCGTGTTCGCCGTCGGCATATCAGCGGGGTGGATCCGCTCGTTCCTGCACGTAGGCGCGCACCGAGCGTGTGTACCTCGGCAGGTGGGGTGCGAGGGCGTCGATCGCGACCAGAGCCGCCCGGCGGGGATCGCCGGCATCGATCAGAGCGAGCGCCAGGAACGCCGAGGCGGCATCGGAGAGTTCCCCGCCGCGGTCCCGCTCCGCCGCGAGCAGCGCCGTCGCTTCGTCGAGCTTGCCCAGATTGCGCAACGTACTGCCGAGTTGGATGACGGCCTGCGCGTGTTCGTTCTCCGAGAGCCCCGCCTCCAGAGCGGCACGGTAGAGCACCTCTGCGGCGACTTCCTCCCCCGCGGAGTCCCGCGCCCCCGCGCTTTGGAAGAGCGCTCTCGCGTCATCCTCGGGCCGCTCTGCGGCGAGGGCATCGATCCGCTCGATGCGCTGCGCATCCGTCAGCGTGTCGTCCGCCCAGACGGCGTCGATCCGGTCGTCCCAGCTCATGTCTCCTCCTACGACGGAGGGCGGATGCCGAAGCACCCGCCCTCTGTCACTTCTGTGGCTCGATCACTCGGCCTTGTCAGCTGCCTTCTTGGCCGGAGCCTTCTTGGCTGCCGGCTTCTTGGCCGGAGCCTTCTTCTCGGCGTCCGCCTCGGCGTCGTCCTTCTTCGTCGCCTTCTTGGCCGGAGCCTTCTTGGCGGCGGGCTTCTTCGCGGGCTTCTCGGCCTCAGCCGCCTCGCCTTCAGCGGTGTCGTCCGACTCGTCCTCGTCGTCCACGGCGATGAAGTCGGAGAGATCGACCGGCTTACCGTTCGAGTCCACGACCTTCACCTTGCCGAGCGCGATGGCGAGAGCCTTGTTGCGGGCGACCTCGCCGACCAGCGCGGGAAGCTGGTTCGAGGACTGCAGAGCCTCGATGAACTCCTGCGGGGCCATGTTGTATTGCGCAGCCGACTGGATGAGGTACTGGCTGAGCTCCTCCTGCGAGACCTGGACGTCCGCCTGCTCGGCGATCGTGTCCAGGAGCACCTGCGTGCGGAACTGCTTCTCGCTCGCTTCGGTGACCTCGGCCCGGTGCACGTCGTCCTCGAGGCGCCCCTCACCCTCGAGGTGACTGTGCACCTCGTCTTCGATCAGCTGCGGCGGGACGGGGATCTCGATCTTCTCGAGAAGCGCCTCGACGAGCTGGTCGCGAGCGGAGGACCCCTGCGTGAAGACGCCCTGCTGCGAGACGCGCTCGGCGAGGCTGTCGCGCAGCTCGGCGATCGTGTCGAACTCGCTCGCGATCTGGGCGAAGTCGTCGTCGGCCTCGGGAAGCTCGCGCTCCTTCACGGCCTTGACGGTCACGGCGACCTCGGCCTCGGAACCGGCGTGGTCGCCGCCCACCAGCGAAGAACGGAACGTGGTGTCCTCGCCTGCGGTGAGGGACTCGATCGCGTCGTCGATGCCCTCGAGGAGCTCGCCGGAGCCGACCTCGTATGAGACGCCCTCGGCGCGGTCGATCTCGGCGCCGTCGATCGTGGCGACCAGGTCGAGCTCGACGAAATCGCCCTTCGCGGCCGGACGGTCGACGGGGATGAGCGTGCCGAAGCGGGCACGCAGGGTGTCGAGCTCGGCGTCGAGCGCCGCAGCATCGACCTCGATCGCGTCGACGGTCAGGGTGATGTCGTCATACGCGGGGATCTCGATGTCGGGGCGGACATCGACCTCGACGTCGACGAGCAGGTCTCCGGAGAAGTCCTTCTCCTTCGGCCACTCGATGATCTCGGCTGCCGGGCGTCCGACGATGCGGAGGTTGTTCTCACGAACGGACTCGCGGAAGAAACCGTCGAGCCCCTCGTTGACTGCGTGCTCGATGACCGCGCCACGGCCGACGCGCTGGTCGATGATCGGGGCAGGGACCTTGCCCTTGCGGAATCCGGGGATCTGGATGTCCTGAGCGATGTGCTCATACGCGTGCTGGATGCTGGGCTTCAGCTCGTCCGGGGTGACCGTGATGCTGAGCTTGACCCGGGTGGGGGTGAGCTTCTCGACGGTGCTCTTCGCCATGCTGGTGTGTTCTCCTTGTGATTTCCGCGCGACAGCGCGGCTGTGAGGCTGCTGGTGTCCGAGTCGGGGCGACAGGATTCGAACCTGCGACTTCCCGCTCCCAAAGCGGGCGCTCTACCAAGCTGAGCTACGCCCCGGGGAACCCGCGCGCAGATTCAGCCCCGAGCAGTCTAACGGACATGAGTGCCCTCTTTCGTCCGCTACACTCGAGGAGCCGGATCAACGGTCCGGGGGTGTAGCTCAATGGTAGAGTCTCAGTCTTCCAAACTGATTGCGCGGGTTCGATTCCCGTCACCCCCTCCACTTTTCCCCTGTCGCTCAGCTGTTCAGAGATCTACGCTGGCGAGATGAATGCCGACGGGACTCCCCCGCACTGCCCACACTGTGGTGTCGTGATGCGTCCCATCCCGCGAGGATGGGAGTGCCCGCACTGCGGCCACGTCGCGCTCTCCGAGGATGTCCCCGAGCCCCCGGAGACCGAGGACGACGACACCGAGAGCCGGTAAGGCCGTTCTCTCGCGCCTCGCTCAGCGTGGACGCAGCGTCAAGCTCTGAGCCGCCGTCCCGATCGAACCGAACTCATCATGCAGAACGCTGTGAGTGATCCCGACCCCCGTGGCGCCGAAGGACACCGTGGTATCGAAGCCCAGCCACTCACCACGCGGCGCCGTGTGCAGGTGCACGGTCAGATCGACGTTGGGAAACGCGACACGATCAGGCGGCACGCGCGGCGTCATCCCGTTGGCGATGTCCACGAGTCCGAGTGCGGCGACGGTGGGTGATACCGGCTCACCGTCGATGAGGGCGAGTCGAGGACGGATCCAGAGCTGCGCTCGCCCCTGGCCGAGCCGCCTTCGGCGCACGTCCACGGTTGTCACGTATTCACCCGGCCACAGCGACGCCGGCTGCCAGACGTCCACGTCATCTCGGTGCGGCAGGGGCGCGACGTCGGATCCCGCACTCCCCGTCGTGTCGGACGCCGTCAGGAACCAGGCGCGGGCGATCACGATGACCCTGCCTGCACGAGTCAGCGTGCCCTCGACGAGTTCGATCGTGCGTCCCGCGCGCACCAGACGGACGTCGACGTGCACCTCGGCGAGATCCACCGTCCCGAGGATGTCGTACGTCACCCGAGCGAGTTGCAGAGGAACCGCGTGGCGGCGGCGGTGATCGGCCTCGATCTCCTGGGCGATGATGCCCAGGACCGGAGCTATGTGCTGTTCCTCCGTGTTCCACGCGCCCTGCACGGCGGACGAGGGGAGAAAGGAGTGCGCTCCGTTGCGCCGGAAGTACGCGGGCATGAAGGCATCGTATGCGACAGGCCTCCCGGCGAGATCTCTCGGTCGACTCTCCGGCTGTCTTCGTATCTGTTTCGCTAGACTTCTCCCACCGGACAGATCCGGGGAGAGCACGCGCGCCGGCAGACAGGGGCCACGGTGACCGATCCTCAGCGAACCGTGGGCGCGACGCCTCCCGGCGGACATGTCCTGCCGGTGTCCTTCTCCGGTGGAAGCGCGCTCACCCGTCGACCTCACCGCGTACGCCGAGTCCTGCTCCCGTCCCTCGCCGTTCTCGCCCTGGTGGCCACCGGCGGGATCGTCCACCTCGAGGCGAACCGGGGCTATGACGCCGCACTCGAACAGTTCGACGACGCGCTCTACACCGCGGTGTCGGAGATGAACGAGCTCGACGAAGATATGGTCGACCTGACGACCGTCTCCGCCTCGGCAGCCGAGATCCTGGAGTCGGACAGCGGCAGACTCGTGTCCGACGATGCGAACCAGACACTCGCATCCTCCGTCGACGACGCGGCGGAGGCGCTGGAGCAGGCCCAACTCCTCCTGACGCAGACACTCCCCTCCGCCGAAGAGAAGCCTCTCTGGACATGGGAGCTGTTCGGCGAGACGACCGCTCTCACCGAAGACACCTCCGAGATCGACAGTCGGGTCCTCGCATACGAGGATTCCGCGTCCGAGCTCTCTGCACTCGCCGGAGGCATGGAGGACGCCGGAGTCGACGTTCTTGTCGCATCCGCGGACGCTGCAGCCGCAGTCGAGGCCGACCATGTGTCTGCGAAGAACGAGAGGATCCTGACGCTGCGGGCTGCCGCTGAGGACGTGGCGGCCGCTTCGGACACGCTCGACGATTCCTCATCCTCAGCCTTCTCCGCACTGGATTCTGCGGCCGCGGATGTCGTGGCGTCACACGAGTCCGCACTCGCCGAGAAGGCCGGTCCCCTCCTGCGGACGCGCCTGGCGATCGAGGACTACGCCCGCTCGCTTGCTCCCGATGTGCTGATGGATTTCGAGTGGGCTCGCATCGTGAACGGTGCCGGCGAGAACGGCAGCATGGGCGGCTATGCGACGTGGTGGTACGACCGTGGCGGCTATTCCACCATCCGCTTCTCGGATTCCGTCGCCGAACAGTGGCCCTCCGCACACAGCAAGGCACTCATCGCGCACGAGGTCGGACATGCCATCAGCGTCAAGTGTCAGGGAATGTACGACACATCGACGCAGGAGAGCATCGAGGCCTGGGCGACCGCCTGGGCGATAAGCATGGGCCACACGGATGACGCGAATGGCGTCTGGGCCTACGGGACTCCCCCGCAGTCGCTGATCGAAAAGGCGGCCGACTGCCGCTGAACCCGGCCGTGCCACTGCCCCAACACTGCGACGTTACCCGGTCCACTCGCTCCTCACCAGGTCTATTTTCGAGAGCACTGCGCGGGTAGCGTGTCGCGCATGGCTCTCCCTAGGGGCCTCCACGAGAGGGGAAATCTCATGACCGTCGACTCTGCCCGGATTCGGGAGCGCGCTCCGAAGCGTTCTCGCACCTCCGCCGTCCTCGCCATCGCAGCCGGGGCAGTCCTGCTCCTCGGTGGCGGCACGACACTCGCGTTCTGGTCCAGCTCGATCACCGTACCGGCGGGAACCGTCAACAGCGGCGACCTGAATCTCGAGGCCTCCGGAACTCCGGAATGGACGCTCCAGGGCGTCCTCGATGCGACGCCGACGACCGTGGCTGACCCGACGGCGGTGCTGATCGTCCCGGGGGACGTCCTCACGATGACTCAGGACGCCACCATCACACTCCAGGGCGACACGATCGAGGCGGAACTGGTGGTCTCCGAGGGGACACTTCCGACGGGCCTGGACGCGACCGTCACCACGACCGGTGCCGACGCGGAGAACCTCACATCCGCGGACGACGGGGCGACCCTCACGGTCACGGTGGAGATCGAGTTCGACCCTGCCACCGCCGATCGGGACCTCGTCAACACGCCGTTCGATCTGAGTGACGTGTCTCTGGTCCTCACGCAGAAGAGCGCCTAACAGCGCCAGCTGACATGCGCCGCGCACTTGCCGGCGTCGCGGTGGGAGTCGCACTGGCTCTCGCCGCGGCGACGGGCGTGTCCGCGTACTGGCAGGCGCAACACGTCGTTCCCGTCTCATCGGCCCAATCGGGCGATCTCGACATCCAGGTGGTGTGGACAGGGGGAACGACATGGGGCGCGATCAGTCCGGGCACCACGATCTCGAAGCGAGCCACGATCACGGTCGTCGGTTCGGGAACCACGCTGAGCGCTCGTCTCACCGGGACGGCGACGAACGCGGTGGCCTTCGCCGCGCACACGACGCGCACGATCTCGCTCGACGACTGCACCGGGGCGCCCGGGGCCGCGCTGCCCGCAGCCGGGTATCCGAGTGCCGGCGGCCTCTCGCCGGGGGCGACCGTCACCGTCTGCGTCCGCTACACGCTGGCCGGGGCAGCACCCTCGACTCTGCAGGGTCAGGACCTCGCACCGCAGATCACGTTCCAGCTGCAGCAGAGGAGCGGACAGTGAATGCCACGGTCACGACACCCCGCGTGCGGAGAGTCCGCATCGGCCTCGTCAGCGCCCTGCTCGTCGCTCTCATGGCCGGCGGAGGTGGCGCCGCTCACGCCTTCTGGTCGGCCCAGAGCACCCACACCGGAACATCCACCGCAGGTCTGTCCCTTCCTGCACCGGCGAGTACGAGCTGCCAGAACCAGAGCCTCCTCCTCGTCGCTGTCGCGCGGGTGAGTTGGGCCGCCGTGCCCGGGGCGACCGGATACCGCGTGGTGATCACGCGCGCGTCCGGAGGGACTCCCGTCGTGGTCAACCAGACGGCGACAGCCATCAACCTGAGCAGCGGCGTGCTCGGTGACCTCCTGACCGGCCTGCTCGCGCCGACCACGCTCACGGTCCGCATCTTCCCGACGTACTCATCGGGATCCAGCGGGCTCTGGGTGTCACCCAACTCCCGCGCACACACCGCCAACGCCGCGGTCCTCCCGATCGGCACGACCTGCGGAACGGCAGTCCCGTGAGCGCTCCTTCACCGATGCTGCGTGCTCGTTCCCGCTCTCGCCGACGGAAAGTGCGGTGGGGGGCCGTCTTCAGCGCGGGCCTCCTCACGTGCGTCTGCGCTGTCGCCTTCTTCCTCGTCGTCCTACCGCTGCTCCTCGGCGCACAGAGCTTCACCGTGCTGACCGGGAGTATGCGTCCGGCCCTCGAACCGGGACACCTCATCGCTGTGCGCGCGACGCCGATCGACCGGATCATGGTCGGTGATGTCGTGACGTATCAACTGCGGTCCGGGGAACCGGAGGTCGTGACGCACCGTGTCGTGGGAGTCGGCACGGACGGGGACGGTGAGCGGGTCCTCGTCACCCGGGGGGATGCGAACGACGTCGTCGACCCGGAGCCCGTGCGCGCCGTGCAGGTGCGCGGCGTCATGCTCTACGGCCTGCCCGCGCTCGGCTTCGTCAACATCTGGGCGACGCCCGCGATCAAGTCCATCGTGGTCACGGCGCTCGGCGTGGCGGCGATCGGGTGGGGCGCGACCGTCCTGGTACGGGACAGACGGGCTCATCGACCAGCGCGGATCGCATCCAGCTCCGCGGCCGCCCTCGCCGTCGCGGTCTCGATGATCACTCTGGCGCCATTCACCCCGCCCTCGGCTGCTGCCGCCGATGATCCGCTCGAGCTCAGCGCCGATGGCATCACGTGGACGTCCGACCCGACGCTCACCCTCGTGGACGCCAGCGAGCGGCTCGTACCCGGGATCGAGGTTCCGGTGCCGCTGTGGATTCGCAACACGACCGATGACGACGCCGAGTTCACCGTGTCGTCGCGGTGGCAGGCAGTAGACGATGGTGACCCCGCGGACATCGCGCTGGCATCGGCTCTCGCTGCGCCGGAGATGTCAACGCGATCCCTCGATGGAGGCGACAGCGTGCGGCTGGAACTCCCGCTCGCCCTCCCCGGCTCAGCGGGAAACGAGACACGCCAGGGATGGGCAGAATTGGAGGTGACCGTCACGATGACCGAGATCGTCGTGCCCGAACCTCCCGCTGCCCCTCCCCCTGGTCAGGATCCGGACGTGCTCGGATCCACGGGAATGGCCGCGATGAGCGGTGGGCTCGCCATCGGAATCGCGTTGATCGCCCTCGGCGCCGCTCTGTGGCAGCGACGATCGATCAGGCGGCATCCGCCCCGATCGATCTCGACGAGCGCTGCGGAGGACTAAGCCTGACCGCGACGCTCACGCAACTGCGAGAGCGCGTCCTCGAGAAGCTGCTCCGCCTCGTCCTCCGTGCGACGCTCCTTCACATAGGCGAGGTGCGTCTTGTACGGCTCCGCCTTCGCGAGCGCCGGCGGGTTCGTCCGATCCCGACCGGCCGGGAGGCCGGAGTGCGGGTGGTCGATCGTCTCGGGGATCTCTTCGTCCGGCAGGCCGGCGGCGAAGTAGCGGACGGTCTCGTTGCCGAGACCATCCCAATAGGACACCGCGATGCGGTCGGCGTGGTAGCCGTGGTCCTGCTCGCCCATCGGACCGGAACCGACACGCGTTCCGCGAATAGCGTTTCCACCGGTAGCCATCAGATCACCTCGAACTTCGTGATGAGACCCAGAGCCACGATCGCGATGAACCACGCCAGCGCGAGCACGACGGTGAATCGATTGAGATTGCGCTCCGCGAGTCCCGAAGAGCCTGCGGAGGATGTCATTCCACCGCCGAACATGTCGGACAGACCGCCACCGCGGCCCTTGTGGAGGAGGATGAGAAGGGTCAGCAGAACACTGGTGATACCCAGCACGACCTGCAGGACGAACTCAAGAATCTGCACGAGGGAAAGCCTTTCGCTCGGGCCGGAAGGCCCGCGTAACGGTCAAGTATACGACCTGACGGGACGACGTCCCGTCCTCTCAGACGCCGACGTGCTTCTGGAAGCGGATGATCGCGGCGAACTCGTCGACGACGAGACTCGCTCCGCCGACCAGTGCTCCGTCGACATCCGGCTCGCGCATGAAGCTCGCGATGTTGGAGGACTTGACCGATCCACCGTAGAGCACGCGGGTGCGCGCTGCGGCATCCGCATCCAGGGTCTCGGCCAGCACTCCGCGCAACGCGGCGCACACGTCCTGCGCCTGGGCCGGTGTAGCAGCCTGTCCGGACCCGATCGCCCAGACCGGCTCGTACGCGACGACGACGTCGGCTGACGCCGGGACTCCGTCGAGCGCGGCCTTCAGCTGACCGGCGGGAACGGCGCTCGCGCCGAACTTCTCCAGGTCCTCGGCCGTCTCGCCGACGCAGATCACGGGAACGAGGCCGTGCTTGATCGCAGCCTTGACCTTCGCGGCGACGACATCGTCCGACTCGGAGTGGTACTCACGACGTTCCGAGTGACCGATGATCACGTACTTCGCGTCGAGCTTCGCCAGGAATGCTCCAGACACCTCGCCCGTGTACGCGCCGGAGTCATGCGCCGACAGGTCCTGAGCACCGAGCGCGAACGGGATCTTGTCCGCATCGATCAGCGTCTGCACGCTGCGGATGTCGGTGTAGGGCGGGAACACCGCCACCTCGACCGAATCGCTCTCGTGCTTGGCGTCTTTGAGGGTCCAGTGCAACTTCTGCACGAACGCCACCGCCTGCAGGTGGTCGAGATTCATCTTCCAGTTCCCCGCGAGCAGCGGGGTGCGGGTGTTTACGCCCATCCGAGTACCTCCAAGCCGGGAAGCTTCTTTCCTTCGAGGAACTCGAGGCTTGCGCCTCCGCCCGTCGAGATGTGACCGAACTGATCGTCGGCGAAACCGAGCTGTCTCACAGCTGCGGCTGAGTCGCCGCCGCCGACGACGCCGAGGCCCTGGACCTCGGTGAGCGCCTGAGCGACGGCCTTGGTGCCCGCGGCGAACGCGGGGAATTCGAACACGCCCATCGGCCCGTTCCAGAACACGGTGCGCGAGGAGCGGATGATCTCCGCGAATCGCGCTGCGGTCTCCGGCCCGATGTCGAGACCGATACCTGCCGCGCCGAATGCGGTCTGCTCGATCGCGTCGGCTGCGGTCGTCTCGTGCTGCGCGTCAGCGGAGAACGATGCGGCGACGACGACATCCGTCGGTACCACGATCTCCACGCCACGCTCAGCGGCATCGGCGAGGTATCCGCGGACGGTGTCGAGCTGGTCCTCCTCGAGGAGACTCGATGCGACCGCGTGGCCCTGAGCCTTGAGGAACGTGAACAGCATCCCCCCGCCGACCAGGATCCGGTCGACACGGGGAAGCAGGTGCGAGATGACTCCGAGCTTGTCGCTCACCTTCGACCCTCCGAGGACGACCGTGTACGGGCGCTCCGGCGTCTCGGTGAGACGATCGAGAACATCCAGCTCTGCGGCGATCAGCAGGCCTGCGGCCGACGGCAGCAACTCGGCGAGCTCGTAGACGCTGGCCTGCTTGCGGTGGACGACGCCGAACCCATCGGAGACCAGAGCGTCACCGAGTTCCGCGAGCTCACCGGCGAAAGCACGCCGCGCTGCTTCGTCCTTCGAGGTCTCGCCCGCGGCGAAGCGAAGGTTCTCGAGAACCACCACTCCCCCGTCCTCGAGGGCGGCCACGGCCTCCCGGGCGGATTCCCCGACGGTGTCACGGGCGAAGGCGACCGGAGCTCCGAGGAGCTCCGACAGACGCTGCGCGACCGGAGCGAGGCTGTACTGGGGGTCCGGTGCACCGTCAGGGCGACCGAGGTGCGAGCAGACGACGACGCGGGCGCCGGCGTTGATGAGAGCGTTGAGCGTCGGCAGGGAGGCACGAACACGGCCATCGTCCGTGATGACCCCGTCCCGGAGGGGGACGTTGAGGTCACAACGGACGATGACACGCTTGCCTTCGAGCGAACCCAGCGAGTCCAGGGTGCGCAGAGTCATTCGTATCTCAGAGACGCTCGGCGACGTACTCGGTGAGGTCGACGAGACGGTTGGAGTAGCCCCACTCGTTGTCGTACCAGCTGGAGACCTTGACGAGGTTTCCGCTGACGTTCGTCAGAGTCGCGTCGAAGACCGAGGAGTGCGGGTTGTGCACGATGTCGCTGGAGACGATCTCGTCCTCGTTGTACTGGAGGTAGCCGGCAAGACGACCCTCGGCAGCAGCCTTCTTGTATGCGGCGTTGACCTCGTCGGCGGTGAGGTCCTCACGCTCGGTGATGAGCGTCAGGTCAACGATCGAGCCGGTGGGAACCGGAACGCGGTACGAGGAGCCGCTGAGCTTGCCGTTGAGCTCCGGGAGCACGACGCCGATGGCCTTCGCGGCACCGGTCGATGCCGGGGTGATGTTGATCGCTGCACCACGGGCGCGACGCAGGTCGCCGTGCGGGCCGTCCTGCAGGTTCTGGTCGGCGGTGTACGCGTGGGCCGTCATCATGAAGCCACGGACGATGCCGAACTCGTTGTTGAAGACCTGAGCGAGCGGCGCGAGGCAGTTCGTCGTGCAGGATGCGTTGGAGAGGATGTGGTCCGTCTCCGGGTTGTACGTCTCCTCGTTGACACCCATGACGATCGTGCGGTCGTCGCCGGTGGCGGGAGCGGAGATGAGAACCTTCTTGGCGCCGGCCTCGAGGTGCTTCTTTGCGAGGTCCGCCTTGGTGAAGAACCCGGTGGACTCGATGACGATGTCCACACCCAGCTCGCCCCAGGGCAGGTTGGCGGGATCGCGCTCGGCGAAGGCCTTGATCTGCTTGCCGTTGACGGTGATGCTGTTGTCGTCGTAGCTCACCTCGGCATCCAGGACGCCGCTGACGGAGTCGTACTTCAGCAGGTGCGCCAGAGTCTTGTTGTCGGTGAGGTCATTGACCGCGACGATCTCGAGGTCCGCTCCCTGCGCGAGAGCCGCGCGGAAGTAGTTGCGTCCGATACGGCCGAAGCCGTTGATGCCGATCTTGACAGACACTCATGTCTCCTGTTCTTGTGCGCGTGCGCGCGTTTTCTTGCGAGATTGTGGAGGACGACGGCGTCCCGATGAGCATGATCCCACCGGGACGCCCATCCTTTTTACGACAGTACCAGCAGGCCGTTCGTCTTCTCGCGGGCTACCTGGAACCGCTCGGCGACGTTCGCCCAGTTCGCGATGTTCCAGACAGCCTTGACGTAGTCCGCCTTGACGTTCAGGTAGTCGAGGTAGAAGGCGTGCTCCCACATGTCGAGCTGGAAGATCGGAACCGTTCCCTGAGCCGTGTTCGACTGCTGGTCGAACAGCTGCTGGATGATCAGGCGCGAGCCGATCGAGTCCCAGCTGAGGACTGCCCAGCCCGAGCCCTGGATTCCCGTGGCCGCAGCGGTGAAGTGCGCCTGGAACTTCTCGAACGAGCCGAAGTACTCGTCGATCGCGGCCTTCAGCTCACCTTCCGGCTGGCCGCCGCCCTCGGGCGACAGGTTGGTCCAGAAGATCGAGTGGTTGACGTGACCGCCGAGGTTGAACGCGAGGTCCTTCTCGAGCTTGTTGACGTTCGCGAGGTTGCCGCTCTCACGGGCCTCGGCGAGCTGCTCGAGGGCGGTGTTGGCGCCGCCCACGTAGGTGGCGTGGTGCTTGTCGTGGTGCAGCTCCATGATCTTGCCGCTGATGTGCGGCTCGAGCGCTGCGTAGTCGTAGGGGAGTTCGGGGAGCGTGTAAGTCGCCATGTCGATTTTCATCCAATCCGCGCCGCGCCGCGGCGCTTGCCGATCCTCCGCGCCGCGGTTGTGCGGCGTGGAGCAGACGGTTTCCATCCTAGTGAGGACAACGCCGGATCGGTGGGGATACTTCCACCGATGACGAGAAAAGTCAGACGTCGAGGCCCGCGGGGACCGCGGACTCGGTCCCGGGGATACCATCCTGCTGCGCACGCTTGTCCGCCATCGCAAGAAGACGGCGGATGCGACCGGCCACCGCGTCCTTCGTCAGGGGCGGGTCGGCGTGGTGGCCGAGCTCGTCGAGGCTCGCGTCCCGGTGGGCGAGGCGGAGTTCGCCGGCCACGCGGAGGTGCTCCGGGACCTGGTCGGCGAGGATCTCCAGCGCGCGCTCGACGCGGGCGCAGGCGGCAACGGCGGCCTGCGCTGACCGGCGGAGGTTCGCATCGTCGAAGTTCACGAGTCGATTGACCCCTGCGCGCACCTCCCGGCGCTGGCGCAGTTCCTCCCACGCCACGGCGGTCTGCTGAGCACCCATCTGACTGAGGATCGACCGGATGGCCTCGCCTTCGCGCACGACGACGCGCGGCATACCGCGGACCTCGCGCGCTTTGGCGGCGACGCCGAGCCGGTGCGCGGCACCGACGAGGGCCATGGCCGCCTCTGAGGACGGGCACGCGACTTCGAGCATCGCCGAGCGTCCCGGCTCGCTGAGAGAGCCCGCGGCCAAGAAGGCACCGCGCCACAATCCTGCGATCTCCTCACGGGACCCCGTGGTCAGGCGGTTGGGCAGCCCGCGGACGGGCCGGCGTCGCTGATCGAGGAGACCGGTCTGACGAGCGAGGGTCTCCCCCGCATCGATGACACGGACGGCGTACTTCGCGCCGTCGTGCGCCGTGCTCGACTGCACCTGCGCGATCTCGGGACGAACGCCGTAGATCTCCGCGAGGTCACGTGCGACTCGGCGTGCGAGCGTCTCGGCGTCGAGCTCGGCTTCGACGGCCACCCGGCCGGCGATCGAGTGCAGCCCACCGGCGAATCGGAGGATCGCGGTCACCTCCGCGACACGCACCGTCGGGGGTGCGTTGCGGATGCCGACCAGTTCCGCTTTGACATCGGTGGTTAGTGCCACGAGACTCCTCACTTCGCGCGTCGGATCGCGACGCAAACGACTAGCCTACTCGGCTCCGAGCGCCGCTACTCGCGGCCCAGATCCCGATGGCGCACGTTGATCGCGATGCCGGGGATCGAACCGAGGCGTCGCGCGATCTCTTCCGACATCGCCACCGAACGGTGCTTTCCTCCGGTGCAACCGATCGCGACGGTGGAATGGCTCTTGTTCTCGCGCTGGTAGCCCTCGAGGACCGGGCGCAGCGCGGCGGTGTAGGCATCGAGGAAGTCCGCGGCTCCTTCACGGGAGAGGACGTAGTCCCTCACCGCATCATCCTGGCCGGTGAGACCCCGCAACTCCTCGTTCCAGAACGGGTTCGGGAGGAAGCGCATGTCGGCGACGAGGTCGACATCGGTCGGCAGCCCGTACTTGAAGCCGAAGCTCAGGAGCGTGAGTCGGTGGCGTGCCGCGCCCTCTTCCGAGAACAGATCGGTCGTCTTCGTGGCCAGTTGGTGGATGTTGAGCGTCGACGTGTCGATCAGGATGTCCGAAGCCTCACGCACCGGAGCCAATCGCGCGCGCTCCAGACGGATCCCATCGAGCAGCGTTCCGCCGTCCTGCAGCGGATGCGGCCTGCGCACCGCTTCGAACCTCCGCACGAGCACGTCATCCGACGCATCGAGGAACACGACGCGCACCGTGCCGCGGCTGCGCAATGACCGTGCGACGTCCGGTAGATCCTCGAGAAGATCCTTGCCGCGTACGTCGACCACCGCGGCGACCTTGGGCAACGCCCCGCCGCCCAAGTCCGTCAGGTCCAGCAGCGGACGCAGCATCTGCGTCGGCAGGTTGTCGACGACATACCAGCCCAGATCCTCGAGTGCGTTCGCGACTGTCGAGCGCCCGGCGCCCGACATGCCGGTGACGATGAGGAACTCGCCCTTGCCTTCATCCGCCATGTGTCCTCCTCCGTCGCGACAAGCCTACCGAGCGGAGAGGTGGGTATGGATGTTCTGAGCGAGCGCGGGCCCGATCCCGTCCACCTGTTGTATCTCTTCGGGCGACGCGCCGCGCAGCGCGGTCACGGAACCGAAGTGCTTCAGCAGGGCGCGGATGCGGGACGCGCCGAGCCCGGGCACCTCCGCCAGCACCGTGTTGATGTCGCGTTTGCGCTTTCGGCGCTGATGGGTGATCGCGAACCGGTGCGCCTCGTCTCGCAGGCGCTGGAGCAGGTAGAGCGCCTCGCTGGTACGAGGCAGGATGACAGGGAAGTCCTCTCCGGGGAGCCACACCTCCTCGAGCCGCTTCGCGATGCCGCAGAGTCCGATCTCCGTGTGCCCGGCGTCGCGCAGAGCGCGCGCGGCCGCCTCGACCTGCGGCTTGCCGCCGTCGACGAGCAGAAGCTGCGGCGGATAGGCGAAGCGCGGCTTCTTACGGGGCGTCTGCACGCCTTCTTTCATCTCCGCGGTGCCGTCAGGCGGCACATCCGCGTCGATGACCGCAGGGCTCACCGCGTCGAGCAACTCGTTCTCCTCCGGGCGGTCGAGATAAGCGAGCCGACGACGCAGGACCTGATACATCGAGTCCGTGTCGTCTGTCGTCTCCGCGATCCCGAAGGAGCGGTACTGATCCTTGCGGGGCAGTCCGTCCTCGAAGACGACCATGGAGGCCACGACGTTCGTCCCGCTGAGGTGCGAGATGTCGAAGCACTCGATGCGCAGCGGAGCTTCGGCGAGCCCCAGTGCCTCCTGCAGGTCAGTGAGGGCCTGAGTCCGAGCGACGTAGTCACTCGTCCGACGGGTCTTGTGCCGAATGAGCGCCTGCTGGGCGTTGAGCGTCGCGGTGCGCATGAGATCAGCGCGCTGCCCCCGCTGCGCCACGAGGATCTCGACCTTGCGCTCTCGCCGTCCGCGCAACCACACCTCCAACTGGGGAGCGTCGTCGGGGAGCGTCGGCACGAGGATCCGACGCGGGATGTCGGCGGCTTCACCGTAGGCGCGCTGCAGGACCTGCTCGACGAGCTCGGACCCGTGGATGTCGAGTTCCTTCTCGATGGTCGTGGCCTTGACCGCTCGGATTCGTCCGCCACGGATCACGAAATGCTGCACAGCCGCTGCGAGCTCGTCCTCGGCGATCCCGAAGAGGTCGGCATCCTCGTCGGGTTGGAGGACGAGGGCGCTCTTGCCCAGTACGGCTTCGATCGCGGAGAGCTTGTCGCGGTATCGCGCCGCTGCCTCGTACTCCATCGCCGCAGACGCCTCGTTCATCCGGCGGGTGAGTTCTCGGGTGAACCGCTCGTCGCCCCCGGCCATGAACGCGACGAAGTCGTCGACCATCGCACGGTGTTCTTCGATCGTGACGGTCATCGAGCACGGGCCGCCGCACTTGCCGATCTGACCGGGGAAACACGGCCGCCCCGTCTGCATCGCGCGACGATAGCTGGAGTCGCTGCACGTGCGGATGGGAAACGCCTTGATCATCAGGTCGATGGTCTCGTGCACCGCCCACACCTTCGGGTACGGGCCGAAGTAACGTGCACGCGGGATCTTGTGGTTCCGCGTGACGATCACGCGCGGAGCCTCATCTCCGAGCGTGACCGCCATGAACGGATACGACTTGTCGTCCTTGTAGCGGACGTTGAACGGTGGATCGAACTCCTTGATCCACATGTACTCCAGTTGAAGGGAGTCGACATCGGTGGGGACCACCGTCCACTCCACGGAGGCTGCCGTGGTGACCATTCGCCGCGTGCGCTCGTGCAGCGTGCGCAGAGGGGCGAAATAGTTCGACAGACGCTGGCGCAGGTTCTTCGCCTTGCCGACGTAAAGCACCCGCCCGTGCGCGTCACGGAACCGGTACACCCCGGGGTTGGTCGGAATCTCCCCCGGCCTCGGCTTGTAGGGAAGGACGTCCGCCATCAGCCGGCCTTGCGCTCCGGACGCTCGGTGCCGAGCACCTCCGCGAGGAACCCTCCGGTGTGACTCGCCTCTACGCGCGCGATCTGCTCGGGGGTGCCGGTGGCGAGGATCTCGCCGCCTCCCGACCCTCCCTCTGGTCCGAGGTCGATCACCCAGTCTGCGGACTTGATCACGTCGAGGTTGTGCTCGATCACGACGACGGTGTTGCCCTTGTCGACCAGACCGTTGAGGACCTCGAGGAGCTTGCGCACGTCTTCGAAGTGCAGGCCCGTGGTCGGCTCGTCGAGCACGTAGATGCTCCGCCCGTTGCTCCGACGCTGCAGTTCGGTCGCGAGCTTGACTCGCTGAGCCTCTCCGCCGGAGAGCGTGGTCGCGGACTGTCCGAGGCGCACATAGCCGAGTCCGACGTCGACGAGCGTCTTCATGTAGCGATGGATCGCCTGGATCGGCTCGAAGAACTCGGCGGCCTCCTCGATCGGCATCTCGAGGACCTCGGCGATGTTCTTGCCCTTGTAGTGCACGGCCAGGGTGTCGCGGTTGTATCGCTTGCCGTGACAGACCTCGCAGTCCACGTACACATCGGGCAGGAAGTTCATCTCGATCTTGATCGTGCCGTCGCCGGAGCACGCCTCGCAACGGCCACCCTTGACGTTGAAGCTGAACCGACCCGGCAGGTAGCCTCGCACCTTCGCTTCGGGCGTCTCGCTGAACAGCGAGCGGATGCGGTCGAACACACCCGTGTAGGTCGCAGGGTTGGAGCGTGGCGTCCGGCCGATGGGCGCCTGGTCGACATGCACGACCTTGTCGAGGTTGTCGAGTCCTGTGACGCGCTTGTGCTTGCCCGGGACGGTGCGCGCACCGTTGAGCCGGCCGGCCAGCACCTGGTACAGGATGTCGTTGACCAGCGAGGACTTGCCCGAGCCGCTCACACCCGTCACCGCGGTGAGGACGCCGAGCGGGAAGTCGGCATTCACGTCGCGCAGGTTGTTCGCGCGGGCGCCGACGACGCTGAGCATCCGCTTCTTGTCGATCTTGCGGCGCTTGGAGGGTGTCGGGATCAGACGCCGACCGGACAGGTAGTCGCCGGTCATCGAGTCGGCCTCTGTGAGCAGCGCGCTGTAGGGGCCGGAATGGACGACCTCTCCCCCGCCGACGCCGGCGCCGGGGCCGATGTCGACCACCCAGTCGGAGGCCTGGATCGTCTCTTCGTCGTGCTCGACGACGATGAGCGTGTTCCCGAGGTCGCGGAGCCTGATCAGCGTGTCGATCAGGCGACGGTTGTCGCGCTGGTGGAGTCCGATCGAGGGTTCGTCCAACACGTACAGCACGCCGGTGAGCCCCGAGCCGATCTGGGTCGCGAGACGGATTCGCTGGGCTTCGCCACCGGACAGGGATCCGGCGGACCTGCTGAGGTTCAGGTACGAGAGCCCGACCTGAAGGAGGAAGTCGAGTCGAAGACGGATCTCGCGCAGCACCTGCGCGGCGATCTTCGCCTCGCGCTCGGTGAGCGTGAGGGTCTCCATGAACGCACGCGCATCGGCAAGGCTGAGATGCGAGACCTCGGCGATGGAGTGCTCGTGGACGAGCACCGAGAGCACCTCGGGCTTGAGACGGTTGCCGTCGCACACGGGGCAGGGCACCTCGCGGAGGTACTCGCCCCACCGGCTGCGCTGCGTGTCGGACTCGGCCTGCAGATACTGCCGCTCGATGTACGGCACGACGCCCTCGAATCCGGAGGCGTAGCGCATCTCGCGACCGTAGCGGTTCTTCCACTTGACCGTGACCTTGTAGTTCTCACCGCGCAGAACTGCGTCCCGTACCTCGGCGGGGAGCTTCTTCCACGGCGTGTCGAGGGAGAAGTCGAGATCTCGCGAGAGTCCCTCGAGCAACCGCTCGTAGTACTGGAACAGCCCCTTGCCCTGCGTGGTCCACGGGATGATGACGCCCTCGCGGATCGAGAGGTCCTCGTCGGCGAGCATGAGGTCGACATCGACCGACATACGCGTGCCGAGTCCGGAACAGGCCGGGCAGGCGCCGAACGGCGCGTTGAACGAGAACGTCCGTGGTTCGATCTCGGTAAGCGTAAGGGCGTGGCCGTTCGGGCAGGAGAGCTTCTCGGAGAACGACTGCCATGCGTCGTCGCCTTCGCCGTCGACGTAGTTGACCTGGACGATCCCGCCGGCGAGACCGAGGGCGGTCTCGACCGAGTCCGTGACACGACCGAGGATGTCGGGGGCCGCGACGAGGCGATCGACGACGACAGCGATGTCGTGCTTGTAGCTCTTCTTCAGCGTCGGCGGCTCGGCGAGCTGCACCAGGTCCCCGTCGACGATCGCCCGCGAGTATCCCTTGGCCCCGAGCTCGCGGAAGAGGTCGACGAACTCGCCCTTCTTCTGCGACACGATGGGCGCGACGATCTGGTATCGCGTGCGCTCGGGCAGCTCCATGAGCTGATCGGCGATCTGCTGCACGGTCTGGCGCTGGATCTTCTCGCCGCACTCAGGACAGTGCGGAATGCCGATGCGCGCCCAGAGCAGGCGCATGTAGTCGTAGATCTCGGTGATGGTGCCGACCGTCGACCGGGGGTTGCGGTTGGTGGACTTCTGGTCGATCGAGACAGCCGGGCTCAGCCCCTCGATGAAGTCGACGTCGGGACGATCCACCTGCCCGAGGAACTGACGGGCGTAGGCGCTGAGGGACTCGACGTAGCGGCGCTGGCCTTCAGCGAAGATCGTGTCGAACGCGAGACTGGACTTTCCCGAACCGGAGAGCCCGGTGAAGACGACGAGCGAGTCGCGGGGGATGTCGATGTCGACGTTCTTGAGGTTGTGGACGCGGGCGCCTCGGACACTGAGTTTTCCGGGCGTGGCAACAGGGACAATGGGCACCGGACAAGTCTATGAGGGGCCACGGACATTGGCTCCGTGAGCTCTCAGGAACGCCTGCGCACGCACCCGCTTCCGGCTGCGCCGCCCGCTCTAGGAGAGGGCTGGCTGATCCTTCGAGGAACGTCCCGCGAACGGCGCGAGTCCGTCACGGAGCGCAGCGATACCCTCGACGTCCATGCCGACGGCTTCCATGACCTGACGCGGGACGGCGAGTGCGCGCTCGCGCAATCCGTGACCGGCATCGGTCAAGGCGATGTCCAGCCGGCGCTCGTCCACCGCATTGCGCTGACGGACGACGAGCCCGTCGGTCTCGAGCCGCTTCACGAGAGGCGACACCGTGGCGGGCTCGAGCGCGAGATCGGCCGCGAGGTCATTCAACGCCCGCGGGGACCTCTCCCAGAGCGCGAGCATCACGAGATACTGCGGGTGCGTGAGTCCGAGCGGTTCGAGGATCGGGCGATAGATCGCCACGATGTTGCGTGCGGCGGTCACCACGGCGAAGCAGAGCTGGTTCTCCAGCATGAGCAGGTCGTCAGACGCGGGCATGATCAAATTCTACATATGGCCTAATAGTTAGTACACTAAGCAACATGGCGAAAGATCCGGAACGCGCTCCCCTCCGCACCCGCATCCGTGAGGCCGGCGGGTTGTACGCCTGGGTGAACACGACGCTCATCCGCGTCGCCGGGCCTGCGTCCGTGGGGCCGTACGAGACGACACCGCCCCCCAGCACCGACGAGCGGGCGGAGCGCGCCTGCCCCCTGTGCGGCGCTCCGATGACTTCTCACACGATCGATCGGTCCGGACCGAAGCCGCTCATGCACTGTCCGTGACCCACCGCCCGGCAGCGTGGCCCGTCGCGCGCTCTGCGGAGCGTGACGAACGGGGTCTACAGCGGTGCCGCGGACCCCGCTCGACGATCAGGCGTGCCCCGCCCGCTCCATTGCTCGCAGCTCCTTCTTGAGGTCCTGGACCTCGTCGCGCAGCCGACCTGCGAGCTCGAACTTCAGTTCCGCTGCGGCCGCGAGCATCTGGTCCGTCAGGTCGCCGATCGTGGCCTCGAGCTGGTCCGCTCCCTCGGCCGCGATTCCCGTGCGTCGGAGGTTGGGCGTCGGTGCCTTGCCCTTGCCCTTTCCTGAGGCTCGCCCACGGCCGGAGAGCATGTCCGCGGTGTCTGCCCCCTCGCGGGCCAGCACCTCGGTGATGTCCGCGATCCGTTTGCGCAGAGGCTGGGGATCGATGCCTCGCTCTTTGTTGTACGCGATCTGCTTCTCACGCCGGCGGTCTGTCTCCTCGATCGCCTTCGCCATCGAGTCCGTCATGTTGTCGGCGTACATGTGGACCTCACCCGAGACGTTTCGCGCCGCACGACCGATCGTCTGGATGAGAGACGTGCCCGAGCGGAGGAAGCCCTCCTTGTCGGCGTCGAGAATGGCGACGAGCGAGACCTCGGGAAGGTCGAGACCCTCTCGGAGCAGGTTGATGCCGACGAGGACGTCGTAGACGCCGGCTCGGAGCTCACTGAGCAACTCGACGCGGCGCAACGTGTCGACATCCGAGTGCAGGTATCGCACGCGCACACCGTGCTCGCCGAGGAAGTCGGTGAGCTCCTCGGACATCTTCTTGGTGAGTGTCGTGACGAGTACGCGCTCGTCACGAGCCACCCTGATGCGGATCTCCTCCAGGAGATCGTCGATCTGCCCCTTGGACGGCTTGACGTGGATCGCGGGGTCGACGAGACCCGTGGGGCGGATGATCTGCTCGACCACCGCGTCTGCGACACCCATCTCGTACTTGCCGGGCGTCGCCGACAGGTACACGGCCTGGCCGATGCGGTTCTTGAACTCGTCCCACCGCAGCGGACGGTTGTCCATCGCGCTCGGCAACCGGAAACCGTGATCGACGAGCGTGCGCTTGCGTGACGCGTCGCCCTCGTACATGGCTCCGATCTGCGGAACGGTCACATGCGACTCGTCGATGACGAGCAGGAAGTCATCGGGGAAGAAGTCCAGAAGAGTGTGAGGCGGCTCGCCCGGCGAACGGCCGTCCATATGACGGGAGTAGTTCTCGATCCCGGAGCAGAACCCGAGCTGCTGCAGCATCTCGAGGTCGAATGTGGTGCGCATCTTGAGCCGCTGCGCCTCGAGCAGCTTGCCCTGCCGCTCGAACTCCTTGAGGCGCTCTGCGAGCTCGTGTTCGATGGTGCCGATCGCCCGCTGCACGACGTCTGTCCCGGCCACGTAGTGCGATGCCGGGAAGATGGGTACGGAGTCCAGCTTCTCGATGACTTCGCCTGTGAGCGGATGCAGGGAGTACAGCGCCTCGATCTCGTCGCCGAAGAGCTCGATGCGGATCGCGTGCTCTTCGTACACCGGGATGATCTCGATCGTGTCGCCGCGCACCCGGAAGTTTCCACGGGAGAAATCGACGTCGTTGCGGTTGTACTGCATCGAGATGAACTGTCGGATCAGTGCGTCGCGGTCGTACCGCTCCCCCACCTGCAGCGCGACCATTGCCCTGAGGTACTCCTCGGGCGCGCCGAGTCCGTAGATGCAGGACACCGTCGAGACCACGACGACGTCGCGTCTGCTGAGCAGGGAGTTGGTCGTGGAGTGACGGAGCCGCTCCACCTCGGCGTTGACCGAGGAGTCCTTCTCGATGAAGGTGTCCGTCTGCGGGACGTAGGCCTCGGGCTGGTAGTAGTCGTAGTACGAGACGAAGTACTCCACCGCGTTGTTCGGCATGAGCTCGCGGAACTCGTTCGCGAGCTGTGCCGCGAGGGTCTTGTTGTGTGCGAGGATCAGCGTCGGGCGCTGCACCTGCTCGACGAGCCAGGCGGTGGTGGCCGACTTGCCCGTACCTGTGGCGCCGAGGAGCACGACGTCCGTCTCGCCGGCATTGATCCTGGCAGCGAGTTCGGCGATGGCCTGCGGCTGGTCACCCGCCGGGGAGTACTCGCTGATGACCTCGAAGGGCCGGACGCTACGCGTGGTCTGCATGCTTCCAGCGTATGCCGGGCCACGGACATCGGGGCCCGTCAGCGGGTGCGGATACGCTCCCAGAACTCGTCCGTCTGAGCACGGGTCCGTTGAAGGTCCGTCGCGGTGTCGATCACGACGTCGGCGATCGCGAGGCGCTCGTCGTCGGACACCTGCGCGGCGATGCGGTCGCGCGCCGCCTCCTCGGTCATCCCGCGGATCTCGACGAGGCGCCGCTGCCGCACGGCGGCGGGGGCGTGCGCGACGACGATCAGATCCCAGGGGTCGTCCACGCGGGCCTCCACGAGCAGCGGCACGTCGTACACGACCACAGCTTCGGGGTCCGCCCGGAACGCGGCCTCGAAACGACGAGCCGACTCCGCACGGACCGCGGGATGCACGATCGCGTTCAGTCGCGCCAGACGATCGGGATCGCCGAAGACCACAGCTCCCAGTGCCGGCCGGTCCAGCGCGCCATCCGGCCTCAGCATGGTCGTTCCGAAGGCCTCGGCGATAGCGCGCAGCACGGGGCTTCCGGGCGCTTGCACGTCCCGCACGATCTGATCCGCGTCGATCACGATGGCACCGTGCTCTGCGAGTCGACCGGCGATCGTGGACTTGCCCGAGGCGATCCCGCCGGTCAGAGCGATGAGAGGCATGACATCCATCCTGGCACGGTGCGTTCGCCCCCTCTCGCAGACCGACCTCGGACACGCGAAAAGGCCGCCACCCGGAGGTGACGGCCTTTTCGGAGGTGATGCTTAAGCGTTTCCGCCCGAGAGCTTCTCGCGCAGAGCAGCGAGCGCCTCGTCGTCGGCGAGGGTACCCGCGCCGGCGACGTCGCTCGTGAAGGCCTGAGCCGCGAAGTCCTCGCCAGCGGCCGCCTCGGCCTCGGCTGCCTTCGTGACCTGAGCCTTGTGCGCCTCCCAGCGAGCCTGAGCTGCAGCGTACTCCTGCTCCCATGCCTCGCGCTGGGTGTCGAAGCCTTCCTTCCACGCACCGGTCTCGGGGTCGAAGCCCTCCGGGTACTTGTACTCGCCGTTCTCGTCGTACTCGGCGAGCATGCCGTACAGAGCCGGGTCGAACTCGGTGCCGTTCGGGTCGACAGCCTCGTTCGCCTGCTTCAGCGAGAGCGAGATGCGGCGACGCTCGAGGTCGATGTCGATGACCTTGACGAAGACCTCTTCGCCGACCGACACGACCTGCTCGGCCAGCTCGACGTGCTTGCTGGAGAGCTCGGAGATGTGGACGAGGCCCTCGATGCCGTCTGCGACGCGAACGAACGCACCGAACGGAACGAGCTTGGTGACCTTACCCGGCGTGACCTGACCGATCGCGTGGGTACGGGCGAAGACCTGCCACGGGTCCTCCTGCGTCGCCTTGAGCGACAGGGAGACGCGCTCGCGGTCGAGGTCCACCTCGAGGATCTCGACGGTGACCTCCTGGCCGACCTCGACGACCTCGCTGGCGTGCTCGATGTGCTTCCAGGACAGCTCGGAGACGTGCACGAGGCCGTCCACGCCACCCAGGTCGACGAACGCACCGAAGTTGACGATCGACGAGACGACACCCTTGCGAACCTGCCCCTTGTGCAGGTTGTTGAGGAAGGTCGTCCGGGACTCGGACTGCGTCTGCTCGAGCAGCGCGCGGCGGCTGAGCACGACGTTGTTGCGGTTCTTGTCGAGCTCGAGGATCTTGGCCTCGATCTCCTGGCCGAGGTACGGCGTGAGGTCGCGGACGCGACGCAGCTCGATGAGCGACGCCGGCAGGAAGCCGCGGAGGCCGATGTCGACGATGAGTCCACCCTTGACGACCTCGATCACGGAACCGGTGACGACACCGTCATCTTCCTTGATCTTCTCGACGTCACCCCACGCACGCTCGTACTGAGCGCGCTTCTTGGAGAGGATGAGGCGGCCTTCCTTGTCCTCCTTCTGGAGAACGAGGGCTTCGACCTCGTCGCCGACCTTGACGACCTCGTTGGGGTCGACGTCGTGCTTGATGGAGAGTTCGCGGGAGGGGATGACGCCCTCGGTCTTGTACCCGACGTCGAGCAGAACCTCATCGCGGTCGATCTTGACGATCGTGCCTTCGATGATGTCGCCGTCGTTGAAGAACTTCAGGGTCTTCTCGACCGCGGCCAGGAAGTCCTCAGCAGATCCGATGTCGTTGATGGCGACCTGCTTGGTGGCCGGGGCGGTCGTTGCGGTAGTCATGTAGTGGGTTGTCCTTGTTGGGTGGATACTCGGGCCTCGTCGCCCGCGCCCGAGAACGGACGACAGGGAACTGCGAAGCGATTGGGTTGGTGGTGTCTGTCACGAGAGCGCGCGTGTACACGCCACGAGTGACAGTCAAGGTTACCAGAGGACGCGCGCCGATGACACACCCGCGTGAGCGCCCGGAAGCCTGTGGATAACTCCTCCCCCGCTCGCACGCCGAAGCTACCGTGACAGGGTGATTCGCCACCCTCTCCACCTGCTGCCACCACTGATCGTTCTCGGCGTCGCCGCCACGCTCACCGGATGCGCGCCACCGCCCGCGCCGGAGCCGACGCCACTGTTCGCATCCGAGGAGGAAGCCTTCGCCGCCGCCGAGGAGACCTACCGGGCGTACACGGACGCGTCGAACCTTGAGCGCTCGGATCCCAATTCTGCCCATGCGGTGGACTACTTGGTTGGCCTGGCTGCTCAAGATCACCTGGACAACCAACGCCATCTTGATGCTGAGGGACTTGTAGCCGAAGGCGAAATCGTCGTGGTCGATTTTCTTCCGGTGTCTGCCAGCATTGGACCAACATCTGTGCGGATCAACGCCGATGTGTGTCTCGACGTTTCCAGCACTCGTGTTCTCAACGCGGACGAAGTGGACGTGACACCTCACGATCGAAGCGCTACTGCCTCCCTTCGCGTTGAGTTCGTGTCCAGTGCCGGATCGATCCGCATTTCAAACTCGGCCGTCGGAAGCTCTTCGTGTTGAGGCGTGGAGTTGCCATCGCTCTCGCCATAGCGACCGCAACCGCGACCGCTGTGATTCCCACATCAGCGGGATGCACGCAGGGCGCTCTCATTAGTGGCTGCAGCAGCGACGGGTCGGAGCTCACGATCACCGGGACAGAGACGACCCCCGGTTCCCCCGGCAGGCCTGCCGCTCCGGCACCGGCGCCGGGCACCGAGTTGTCGCCGGGCGGCGACGGTGGCACCTCGCCCTCCGAGCCCGAGTGGGAGTCGGACGACTGTTCCGCGTTCCGAGATTCGAGAAGCCGGTGCGTGGGCGCACCACTGCCCCGCTCCGAACCCGACGGCGAACTGCCACCGCTTCCCGCTCTCACGTCCACTGACCTGGCTCAGTTCGCGCCTTCCGGCAGCGCCATGGTCGGCGAGCCCGGCAACGTCGGAGTCGCGGGCCTCCCGACGAACTTCGTCGCACGCGCGACCGTTCAGACGATGCGGGGCACGCTGTTCGACCGCGCCGTGACTGTGCGCTTCACACCCGTCGGCTTCGACTTCGACTACGGCGACGGAACTCGGATGCAGTCCTCGACGGGAGGGCGGGAATGGGAACAACTTCGCCAGCCGCAGTTCACACCGACCGACACGAGCCACGTCTACGAGGAGCGCGGCGTCTACCGCGCCCGAGTCAATGTCCGATACCGCGCCGAGGTCGACGTGGGCACCGGGTGGATCCCCGTCCAAGGAGTGCTGACCGCTCGGGGACCCGCACAGGAGGTGCGCATCTTCGACGCGTACACCGCGCTCGTCGCGTACTCGTGCGACGAGCGCCCGCGCTCCCCCGGGTGCTGAGTGCTGTGGCATGCTGATCGCATGAGTGACCGCCTGATGCTCCTCGACACGGCCTCCCTGTACTTCCGTGCGTTCTACGGCGTCCCCGACAAGGTCACGGCGCCGAACGGGATGTCGGTGAATGCCGTCCGGGGCCTCCTCGACATCGCCGCCAAGCTCGTCACGCTCTATCGTCCGACGCACGTCATCGCGTGCTGGGACGACGACTGGCGTCCGCAGTGGCGCGTCGACCTGATCCCCAGCTACAAGACCCACCGGGTCGTGGAGGTCGTCGCGGGAGCACCGGATGTCGAAGAGGTCCCCGACCCGCTCGAGGCGCAGCTCCCTCTGATCCGCGAGACGCTTGCGGCTCTGGGGATCCCCATCATCGGCGTCGCCGAGCACGAGGCCGATGACGTCATCGGAACCCTCGCGACGAACTCCGCCATCCCCGTGGACATCGTGACCGGCGACCGCGACCTGTTCCAGCTCGTCGACGACGCCAGCGACGTGCGCGTGATCTATACCGCTCGCGGAATGAGCAACCTCGAGGTCGTCACGGACACGACCGTCGTCGCCAAGTACGGAGTGCTGCCGGTGCAGTACGCGGACTTCGCGACGCTGCGCGGGGACGCGTCCGATGGGCTGCCCGGAGTGAAGGGGATCGGCGACAAGACGGCCGCCACCCTGCTGCAGGCGCACGGCGACCTCGACGGCATCCGTGCAGCGGCCTCCGCCGGCGAAGGGATGAGCGCGGGCGTGGCGTCCAAGGTGATCGCGGCGTCCGACTACCTCGACGTGGCGCCGACCGTCGTCCGCGTCGCCACGACGCTCGACATCACCGCACCGGGCGTACCGCTGCGGGCCCTCGACCCGACGGCGGCAGCCGCGGCGCACGAACTCGCCGACGCCTGGAACCTCGGAGGCTCCATGACTCGCGCGATCGCGGCACTGCCGAACTGACGTCAGCGTCGCCGACCGCGGGCGACGACCATCGCCGAGACGAGCATGGTCGTATAGAACACCGCGGCGACCAGGACGGTCAGGAGCGGCAGCTGCCAACCTCCGGTGGCCTCGTGGATCGCGCCCATGACGGGCGCGCCCATCGCGGAGAACAGATAGCCGCCGCCCTGCACCATCGCCGACATCGTCGCCGCCTCTGCCGTGGAGCGCGCGACGCGGACGAGCGCCGTGAAGATCACCACGAAGCCGCTCGAGTGGGCGATCGCTCCGAAGGACGCCCACACGACGAAGAGGTCGGGGAGCACCATCATGCCGACGATCATCGTGATCCAACAGCCCCCGATGACGACCGCCGAGGCGACAGCGCCGATGAAGCGCAGCAACAGCGGCGCGAGGAACGCACCCGCGATCGCGACCCCCTGGAAGATCGAGGCCAGGACGCCGGCCGTCGCGAGGTCCGCGTCCGTCGTATCGATCAGGATCGTCGGGAGCCAGGTCGTCAGTGCGTAGTACGACGCGGACTGCGCGGCGAACGAGAACAGCAGCAGCCAGACGATCGGTCGGCGCACGATGGCACGCAGGCTCGCGTCGACGATGACCGGCATGGGGCCGGTCATCGTGTCGGCGCTGAGTTCTTTGCCGCGGCGGGTCGGGCTCGGCTCGCCGGACGCGCGCTCGGCGGAGCCCCACGATCGGGATCGGACGATGTGCGCGACCCACAGGATGATCCCCGCGATCGTCAGGACACCCCACATCAACAGGGCGAGCGACCACCCCGCGAGAGAAGCGATCGGAGCCGTGCCGAGCGCCGTGAGCAGGGACCCGACGTTCAGCGTCGCGGTGTAGGCCGCGGTCGCGACAGCTGTCCGCTCCGGCGGCAGATCCCGTCGGATGATGACCGGGATGACCACGTTCCCGATGGTGATCGCCGCGCCGATGATGAACATCCCCGTGAGAAGCGATCCGTAGCCGGGAAGCGCTCGGACGATGATCCCGAGAAGCACACCCGAGAGGGACAGGAGCAGCGCGAGCTCTGGCCCGGCGCGGCGGATGACGAGAGCTGCGACCGGGGTGAGGAGTGCGAACATCAGCACCGGCGCCGTGGTCAACAGCCCCGCGGATGCCGCGCGGATACCGAGATCGTCGATGATCGTCGGCAGAACGGGCGTCAGGGCGACGATCGGGCTCCGCAGACTCAACGAGGCGACCAGCACTCCGATGAGAACGAGCCAGGGCAGCGCCCGCCGCGTGTCGCCGCTCACTCCGCCCACCGGCGGAGCCGCTCGAGTCCCCAGGTGGTGACGATGCGTTCGGCGGGGACCCCTGCGCGTTCGGCGCGTTCGGCGCCGTAGTCGAGGAGCGTCAGATGGCCAGGAGCGTGCGCGTCCGAATCGAGCGAGAACAGACACCCCTCGGACAGCGCGATCGCGATGAGGTCGTCCGGAGGGTCCTGTCTCTCCGGCCGCGAGTTGATCTCGACCGCGACGCCGTTCTCGGCGCACGCGGCGAAGACGGCGCGCGCGTCGAAAGAAGAGGGAGGACGCGTTCCGCGCTCCCCCTGCACCAGGCGCCCCGTGCAGTGACCGAGCACGTTCACGTGCGGATCGGAGACTGCTGCGAGCATGCGACGCGTCATCGCCGCCGCGTCCATCCGGAGCTTCGAGTGCACGGAGGCGACGACGATGTCGAGTTCGGCGAGCAGCTCCGGGGTCTGGTCGAGCGTGCCGTCCTCGAGGATGTCGACCTCGATCCCCGCGAGCATCGTGAACGTCTCGGTGGACTCCGCTCGGACGAGCGGTATCTGTGTGCGCAGTCTCTCCGCGCTGAGGCCCCGCGCGACGGTCAGGCGCGGCGAGTGGTCGGTCACCGCGAGGTACTCGTGCCCCAGACTCCGCGCGGCCTCCGCCATGACGGAGATCGGCGTCGTGCCGTCGGACCACTCGGTATGCGAATGCAGATCGCCGCGCAGACGCGCGCGCAGCTCGGACGTCCGTTCGGGTTCGACCTCACCTCGCAGGGTCACGAGGTACTCCGGCACCGCGCCGCTCTGAGCCTGACGGATCACATCGAAGGTCGACGATCCGATTCCGGCGCTGGCGCGAAGCCGGGTCGGATCTGCTCGAACATCGGGGGCGAGGGACTCGTAGGTCGCCGCCGCCTGACGAAACGCTTTCGCTCGGTACCTCGATGCCCGCTCACGCTCGAGCAGCGTGGCGATCTCGAGGAGCGCGTCCACCGGATCCATGTCCGTCAGACGGAGGCCAGTTCGCGAGTGACAGCGACCCATTCGTCGAGCTTCGCGACCGCGCGTCCGTCGTCCACGGCTGCGCTCGCTCGGTCGTACCCCTCGCGAAGGCGATCGAGGATCGGTCGCTGCGCCTGCATGGCGTCGTGCGAGAGCTCGAATGCGACGATCCCGGCAGCTGCGTTGAGGAGGACGATGTCGCGCACGGGCCCCTTCTCACCGTCGAGGGTCCGACGCAGGATGTCGGCGTTGTGCGCCGGTGACCCGCCGATGAGATCGGCGATGTCCGCCAGGGGGATGTCGAGGTCTCGGGGATCGAGATCGTGCTCGTGGATGTCACCGCGACTCACCTCCCAGATCCGGCTGTGTCCTGTGGTGGTCAGTTCATCGAGACCGTCGTCACCCCGGAACACCAGCGCGGTAGCTCCGCGAGTACGGAAGACGCCCGTGATGAGCGGCACACGCTCCAGGTGCGCGACGCCCACGGCATTCGCCTCAGCACGCGCGGGGTTGCAGAGCGGGCCGAGCATGTTGAAGACGGTCGGAACGCCCAGCTCCGACCGGACGGCGCCCGCGTGCTTGAAACCCGGGTGGAAGGCGGCAGCCCACGCGAACGTGATCCCGGTGCGATCGAGCACGGCTGCGACGTCCGAGGGCGTCAGGGAGAGCTCGAGCCCCAGAGCGCCGAGCACGTCCGACGATCCGGACGCGGAACTCGCCGCACGATTGCCGTGCTTGACCACGGGGATACCGGTGGCACCGATGATGATCGCGGCGGTCGTGGAGACGTTGACGGTGCCGAACCGGTCTCCACCGGTCCCGACGATGTCGAGCACGTCGGGCGACACGGGAAGAGGCACGGCGGCCTCGAGGATCGCGTCGCGGAATCCGACGATCTCGTCGATCGTCTCGCCCTTGGCCCGAAGCGCCACGAGGAAACCGCCCAGCTGAGCCTCGGTGACGCTCCCCTGCATCACCTGGCGCATCGCCCAGGTCGACTCCCACACACTGAGATCCCGACGTTCGAGCAGCGTGGTGAGTACATCGGGCCACGTGAGGGATTCGAGCATGTGTGCGATCCTATCGGCGCGAGAAAAAATCCTCCGACGATATCGGACGATATGTCGTTCGCGCCAGGGCGGGTTTCCCCCGAATTCATCGACAATTCGCAGGTCCTTTTTAGGGTCCCCTAAGTCGATGACCGGTGAATCGATGCCCTCCGGTGCAAGAATCGTGCCGCAGATCGGCCATAATGGAATGGTGACGACCTCAGCGACGTATGCCCCGGCGGCGAGAACGATCAAGCGGCCCAACCCGGTTGCTGTCGGCACCATTGTGTGGCTCGGCAGCGAGGTGATGTTCTTCGCGGGACTCTTCGCGATCTACTTCACTCTCCGTAGCACCTCCCCCGAACTCTGGGCGGAGCGCACGGAGCTCCTCAACGTGACTTTCGCGTTCATCAACACGGCGATCCTCGTGGCGTCGTCCTTCACATGCCAGATGGGTGTCTTCGCGGCCGAGCGCCTGCAGCCCTACAGCACGAAGAAGCGCGGATGGCTCGGCTGGGGCATGGTCGAGTGGTTCTGGCTCACCTTCGCTCTCGGCTCCATCTTCGTCGCTGGCCAGGTCTGGGAGTACGCCACCCTCATCGCCGAGGGCATGCCGATCCAGGCCGACTCCTACGCCTCCGCGTTCTACCTGACGACGGGCTTCCACGCCCTCCACGTCACCGGCGGCCTCATCGCCTTCCTGCTCGTCATCGGACGCGCATACGCCGTCAAGAACTTCACGCACAAGGAGGCGACCTCCTCGATCGTCGTGTCTTACTACTGGCACTTCGTCGACGTCGTCTGGATCGTGCTGTTCATCGTCATCTACTTCCTGAAATAAGAGCGGAGCTGACCTGCGAAATGGCACGAGAGAAGAAGCGCCGCTCGAACGGTCGTCGTAGTCCCTTTGCGGCCGCGGCACTCATCGGAGTAGGCCTGTTGATCACCGGTGGCGTGTACGCCGGAGCATCGGCGGCCATCGCCGCGACGGACACACAGACGTCTGCGTCCACCCAGCTGACGGTCGAGGACGGCGAGAAGCTGTTCCAGGCCAACTGCGCGACCTGCCACGGTCTGGACCTGCAGGGAACCGCGAACGGTCCGAGCCTGTACGGCGTCGGCGCACTCGCCACCGAATTCCAGGTGTCGACCGGACGCATGCCGCTGCAGATGCAGGGCCCACAGGCCCCGCAGAAGCCCGCGCAGTTCACCGAGGAGCAGATCCTCGCGATGTCCTCCTACGTGCAGTCCGTCGCCCCGGGCCCGGACTTCCCGGACGACCACATCCTCGACGGCGAGGGAGATGTCTCCAACGGCGCCGAGCTCTTCCGCATCAACTGCGCGATGTGCCACAACGTGGCCGGCGCCGGTGGCGCGCTCACCGAGGGCAAGTACGCTCCTGCGCTCAGCGAGACCAGCGCTCTGCACATCTACGCGGCCATGGTCACCGGACCGCAGAACATGCCGGTCTTCGGCGACATGAACCTCTCGGATGAGGACAAGCGCGACATCATCTCGGCGCTGATCTACCAGCAGGAGGCCGTGCAGGTCGGCGGCTTCACGCTCGGCTCGCTGGGCCCCGTCTCCGAGGGCCTGTTCATCTGGATCTTCGGAATCGGCGCTCTCGTCGCCATCACCGTGTGGATCACGGCGAAGTCCAACTGACGCTTATTCATCGAAGAGGAACGTACGAGGAGCACCATGGCACACGACGACGACTCGAAGGCTCTCGATAGGGCCTACCAGCCCTCCCCGGGGCTGGGTGTCGCAGTCAGCGACCCCGTGCAGAACCCTGGTTTGCCGCCGCACCGCGAGCGGATGACCGACAAGGATCCCCGCGCGGAGAAGAACGCCGTCCGCACGGTCTACACGCTCTTCTACCTCTCGGTCGCCGGGAGCATCTGGGCCGTCGCCGCCTACATGCTGTTCCCGATCGAGGACGAGTCGCTCGCCTCGATCCGCAACAACAACCTCTTCATCGGTCTCGGTATCTCCCTGGCGCTCCTCTCCCTGGGCATCGGCGCGATCCACTGGTCGAAGGCGGTCATGTCCGACAAGGAGCACATCGAGCTCCGCCACCCGACCCGTGGCAGCGACACGACCCGTGAGGGAGCGGTCAAGGTCTTCGAGGCCGCGAACGAGGAGTCCGGCTTCGGACGCCGCACGATGATCCGCAACTCGCTGTTCGCCGCTGTGGCCGCTTCGATCATCCCTGGCGTCGCCCTCTTCCGCGGACTCGCCCCCCACAGCTCCCCCGACGACCCCACCCGCGGTGACCCCGTCGTCCTCCTCAGCCACACCATGTGGGAAGAGGGAATGCGTCTGGCGCGCGACCCCGACGGCACGCCGATCCGCGCTGCAGATGTGACCCTCGGCTCCGCGTTCCACGTCATCCCGGAGCCGCTGCACGAGGTCAGCCACCACGACGGCTACCTCGAGGAGAAGGCGAAGGCGATCGTCCTGCTCATGCGCCTGCGTCCCGAGCAGCTGATCGAAGCCGAGGACCGCAAGGACTGGTCGTACGACGGAATCGTCGCCTACTCCAAGGTCTGCACCCACGTCGGATGCCCGGTCGCCCTGTACGAGCAGCAGACCCACCACCTCCTCTGCCCCTGCCACCAGTCGCAGTTCGACGTGACCGACCACGCCAAGGTCATCTTCGGACCGGCTGCGCGCCCGTTGCCGCAGCTGCCGATCACGATCGACGACGAGGGCTACCTCGTCGCCCGCAGCGATTTCACCGAGCCCGTCGGTCCGAGCTTCTGGGAGCGCCATTGAGTACCACAGCCGTCCGTGAGGACACCACGCAGAAGCAGGCTCCTCTCGGAGGACGCTTCGTCGGAGCCGCGTCGAACTACCTCGATGAGCGCACCAGCATCTCGGGCATCGTCAAGGAGCTCGGGCGCAAGATCTTCCCCGACCACTGGTCCTTCATGCTCGGTGAGATCGCCCTGTGGAGCTTCGTGGTCGTGTTCCTCTCCGGAACCTTCCTGACGTTCTTCTTCGACGCCTCGATGGTCGAGACGCACTACACGGGTGCCTACGCTCCCATGCGCGGAATCGCGATGTCCGCCGCGATGGAATCGACGCTGCACATCTCGTTCGATCTCCGTGGCGGCCTGCTGGTTCGCCAGATCCACCACTGGGCGGCGCTGGTGTTCGTAGCCGGCATCGGTATCCACATGCTCCGTGTGTTCTTCACGGGTGCTTTCCGCAAGCCCCGCGAGCTCAACTGGGTGATCGGCTTCATCCTCTTCATCCTCGCGATGGCTGAGGGCTTCACCGGCTACTCCCTCCCCGATGACCTGCTCTCGGGCAACGGCCTGCGCATCATCGACGGCATGATCAAGGGCTTCCCGCTGGTGGGCACGTGGATCTCGTTCCTCCTCTTCGGTGGCGAATTCCCCGGCGTGGACATCGTGGGGCGCCTGTACACGCTGCACATCCTGTTGCTGCCTGCGCTGGTGATCGCGTTCATCGCACTGCACCTCATGCTGATGATCATCAACAAGCACACGCAGTTCGCCGGCCCCGGCCGCACGAACGACAACGTCGTGGGCTACCCGATGATGCCGGTCTACATGTCGAAGATGGGCGGCTACCTGTTCATCGTGTTCGGCACCATCGTCCTGATCGCGACGTTCTTCCAGATCAACCCGATCTGGAACTACGGCCCGTACGACCCATCGCCGGTGTCGGCCGGAACGCAGCCTGACTGGTACATCGGATTCGCGGATGGTGCCCTGCGGCTCGCTCCGTCGAACTGGGACATCGTGTTCCTCGAGCGCACCCTGTCCCTCGGAATCCTCGTGCCCGTCGCCGTCCTCGGTGTCTTCATCGTGGCCGTGATGTTCTACCCGTTCATCGAGGCGTGGGTCACAGGCGACAAGCGCGAGCACCACATCGCTCAGCGCCCCCGCAACGCAGCGACCCGTACGGCGATCGGTGCGGCCGGCGTCATCTTCTACGCGGTTCTGTGGGCTGCGGCATCCTCCGACCTCATCGCGACGCACTTCATGCTGACCATGGAGGGCGTGATCCACACGCTCCAGGCGCTCCTGATCGTCGGACCGGTACTCGGATACTTCGTCACGAAGCGCATCTGCCTCGCGCTGCAGAAGAAGGACCGCGAGATCGTTCTGCACGGCTACGAGTCGGGCCGCATCGTCCGCCTCCCCGGTGGGGAGTTCATCGAGGTGCACCAGCCGGTCGACGTGTACGACCGTTGGAAGCTCATCGACGTCGACAACTACGAGCCCCTCGTCGTGCGTCCGAACGCCCAGGGACGCATCCCGTGGCACGAGAACCTGCGCTCCTCGATCTCTCGGTGGTTCTACGAGGACCGTCTGGCGCCGCTCACTCAGACCGAGATCGAGGCTGCGGATGCCCACCAGCACCACGCCGCGGTCCACCTGGCCGAGGAAGAGGCTGCGGAGATCCAGGGAGCACACGAGCGCGCCGGTCAGCCGGACGCCCCGCTCGTCGCCACCGAGGACCACGTCGGCGAGACCGCCAACACTCCCAGCACCGTCATCGCGACGGAGCCGGCGAAGAAGAAGCCGCCTCGCTCGAAGAAGTCCGACGACGACAGCGAGTGATCGCACGTCGCCATGATGAAGGCCCCGACCAGCAGGTCGGGGCCTTCATCGTTCCTGCGGTCTCCTGGCACGCGAAGCCGGGCATCTAGGCTGGATGAATGACCTCCGCCGTCTCTCTCATCCGCTCCCCCGACCTCGCCGACGCACCCTACGCGTACGCTGCCACAGCACCCGCGGGTACCCGATTCATCTTCCTGGCAGGATCATGCCCGCTGGCCGACGACGGCACGACCGCGCACCCGGGTGACTACGCCGGGCAGGCGGGGAGTTGCGTCGACAACCTGCGTACGGCATTGGCGGCCGCCGGGGCTGAGCTGACCGACGTCATCAGCACGCGCGTGCTGGTCGCCTCGTCACGGCAGCAGGATCTCGTCGATGCCTGGGACGTGATCCACGCAGCCTTCGGAGACCACGATGTGCCCAGCACCCTTCTCGGCGTCACGGTCCTCGGGTACGACGATCAGCTCGTGGAGATCGAGGCCATCGCCGCGGTCTCGGACTGACAGGAATCGAGTCACGAACGGCAGGAACGGCGCTCCCTCCGACCGTAGGCTGACTCCATGATCGATGCCGACGACTTCTTCGCCGCCAAGCTCGCGTACGAGACCGACCCCAGCGACGTGTATGCCGCTCAGAAGGCCGGAGAACACCTTGTGGTCGTGGATGTGCGCTCGGACCAGGCGTGGGCGCAGGGGCGCCTTCCTGGTGCCCTCCACATGCCCTATCGGGAGATCGCACGACGAGCAGCGGACGAGATCCCGAGCGGCTCGCAGGTGGTGGTCTACTGCTGGAGTCCCGGGTGCAATGCGGGAGCGAAAGGCGCTCTAGAGTTCGCGCGTCTCGGGTATGCCGTTCGGGAGATGATCGGCGGGTTCGAATACTGGGTGCGTGAGGGATACCCGCTCGAGGATGCGGATGGCACGCACCGCCGCGCCGTCGATCCTCTGACGGGAATCCCCCGCATCCGCACGAACGCCTGAGTGGCCGGCTGCGCACGAAGAAGGTCCCCGGAGATATCCGGGGACCTTCTTCCAACACTGAGCAATGATCGCCTAGCGGGCGAAGTTGCCGCGGTAATACTCGTAGACCCATCCGACGATCGCGACGACGAACACCGCGAGACCGATCGGGAGCAGGAAGTGCCCGACAGCGAGTCCGACCACGAAGATCGCGGCGGAACCCGCGAGCACGATCGGCCACCAGGACCACGGGCTGAACTCGCCGAGTTCCGGGTCACCGTCGTCGATATCCGAGGTCAGGATGTCCTCGGGGAGCTCTCCGCCCTGCGCACGGTGCGTGCGGTCGAGGTAGAAAGCGACCATGGCACCCATGAACGCCGAGAACACCAGCGCAACGGTACCGACCCACTCGATTCGGTTGACGATCTCGAGGTCGGGGTGAGCGAGGATGTTCCACCCCGTGTAGATCACAGCCACGAGGGCGAAGAAGGCGGTCAGCACCCACCAGAGGATGACGTTGTCGCGCATGTCTACTTGACCTCTCCGTCAGCCATGTCGTACACCGGGGCGTCCGGCGCATCCTTTGCCGGCCCGACCCCCACCGGGACCGAAGCCTCGGGGTGGTTGAGATCGAACGCAGGACGCTCGCTACGGATACGCGGGATCGACGTGAAGTTGTGACGGGGCGGCGGGCAGGACGTCGCCCACTCGAGCGATGCGCCGTAACCCCACGGGTCGTTGACCGTGACCTTCGGAGCCTTGCGCGCCGTGATCCAGACGTTCAGGAAGAACGGGAGCATCGAGGCGCCGAGGATGATCGCACCGATCGTGGAGACCTGGTTCTGCCAGGTCCAACCGTCAGCGGCCGAGTAGTCCGCGTAGCGGCGGACCATTCCGTCCACGCCCAGCCAGTGCTGGATGAGGAAGGTCATGTGGAAGCCGATGAACAGCAGCCAGAAGTGCACATAGCCGAGACGCTCGTTGAGCATGCGTCCTGTCCACTTGGGCCACCAGAAGTAGAAGCCGGCGAACATGGCGAACACGACCGTGCCGAAGACCACGTAGTGGAAGTGGGCAACGACGAAGTACGAGTCACTGAGGTGGAAGTCCAGCGGCGGGGCCGCGAGGATCACACCGGTCAGACCACCGAAGACGAACGAGACCAGGAAGCCGAGCGCGAAGACCATGGGCGTCTCGAACGTGACGGACCCTCGCCACATCGTGCCGATCCAGTTGAAGATCTTCACCCCTGTCGGCACTGCGATCAGCATCGTCATCAGGGCGAAGAAGGGCAACAGGACCGAGCCCGTGACGTACATGTGGTGAGCCCACACCGCGACCGACAGCGCGGCGATCGCGATCGTCGCGTAGACGAGCGTCTTGTAGCCGAAGATCGGCTTGCGGCTGAAGACCGGGAAGATCTCGGACACGATGCCGAAGAACGGCAACGCGATGATGTAGACCTCGGGGTGACCGAAGAACCAGAACAGGTGCTGCCAGAGGAGCACACCGCCGTTCGCGGGGTCATAGATGTGAGCACCCAGCACGCGGTCGGCAGCGGCCGCGAAGATCGCGGCGGCCAGGACCGGGAACGCCATGAGGATCAGCAGGCTCGTGACGAGCGTGTTCCACGTGAAGATCGGCATGCGCCACATCGTCATTCCCGGAGCGCGCATGGTGATGATCGTGGTGATGAAGTTGACCGCACCGAGGATCGTTCCGAAACCGGAGATGCCGAGACCGAGCATCCAGAGGTTTCCACCGGCACCCGGCGAGAACGTCGCATTGGCGAGTGGCTGATAGGCGAACCAGCCGAACGACGCCGCACCCTGCGGGGTGAGGAAGCCCGCCACGGCGATGGTCGAGCCGAACAGGAACAGCCAGAAGGCGAACGCGTTCAGTCGCGGGAACGCCACATCGGGCGCACCGATCTGCAGCGGCAGGATCGCGTTGGCGAAACCGGCGAAGAGCGGCGTCGCGAACATGAGCAGCATGATCGTGCCGTGCATCGTGAACAGCTGGTTGTACTGCTCCTTCGTCGGGATGATCTGCATCCCGGGCGCGAAGAGCTCCGCACGGATGACGAGGGCCATCACGCCACCGAGGAGGAAGAAGATCACCGACGCGATCAGATACATGTACCCGATCGTCTTGTGGTCAGTGGAGGTGATCCACTTGACGACGATGTTGCCCTTCTGCTCGACGCGCGAGGAGCTCATGAGAGCCGCCTGACGCGAAGGCAGGGAGGAGGGACGAGAGCCCTGTGCGCCACCCGCTGCTGAATTGGTCGACATGGCTTACTCCTGTCCTTCCTCGTCACCGGAACCGTCGACGGCTCCGGTGCCCGGGAAGTTGCTGAGACGGTTGTACTCGTCCGAGATGTCACCGGTGTTGCCGGCGTCACGCAGCGACTCGAGGTACGCGTCGTATTCGGCCTGTTCGACGACCTGGACGTTGAAGAGCATCATCGAGTGGTACTCGCCGCAGAGCTCGGCGCACTTTCCGTCGTACTCGCCGACGCGGGTCGGCGTGAAGGACCACGTGTTGTCCTTGCCGATGTACATGTCCTTCTTGTACAGGAAGTCGATGATCCAGAACGAGTGGATGACATCGCGGGACTGCAGGTGGATCGTGACCTTCTGGTCGACCGGGAGGACGAGCGTCGGAAGCTCTTCCTTGTCGATGTTGCCCGCGGCATCAGGCTGCGCCTGGATACCCATGCTCCAGACGGCATCCGAACGATCCTCGTCGTCGCCGTCGTACATGAAGTCCCACGCCCACTGCTTGGCGATCGCGGTGATCTCGACGTCGGGGTCATCCCACTGCGTCTCGATCTCGGTCTGATCCCGAGCGGTGAAGAAGAACATGCCCAGCACGAGGATGAGCGGCACGATCGTGTAGAAGATCTCGATCGGCATGTTGTAGCGCATCTGGACCGGAAGGCCGGTCTGGCCCTTGCGACGGCGGTACGCGATCGCGGCCCAGGCCATCAGGCCCCAGGTGATGACGCCCACAGCCAGGAGGACGATCCAGGAATTGACCCAGAGCGCCGACACGCGGTCGGTCTGGTTCGTCGCGGGAGTGCCGTCCTCCACGAAGCCGGGAAGGAACCCGTTCAGCTCAGTGGGGGTGCATCCCGCCAGGGCCACAGCGGCCGCAATTCCCACAGGGAGAGCGGCCCAACGAAGGCTGCGTTTCGAGGGCACGATGCACCTTTCAGATCGCGGACAGGGCGTATCCCAGTCTAGAGCAACCTCACACCTGATTCATGCCAACCACGCAGGTTGAGCGAGGCGTGAGATCAGTGGAAGCTGTCCCCGCAGGCGCAGCTGCCGGCGGCGTTGGGGTTGTCGATCGTGAACCCCTGCTCGGAGATCGTGTCCTTGAAATCGATCGATGCACCATCGAGATACGGCACGCTCATGTTGTCGATGATGACCTCGACACCGTCGAAGTCGACCGTCGCGTCGTCCTCGAGGTAGCGCTCGTCGAAGTACAGCTGGTAGATCAGCCCGGAGCATCCGCCGGGCTGGACGGCGACGCGCAGACGCAGGTCGTCGCGGCCCTCCTGCTCGAGGAGCGTCTTCACCTTCACGGCGGCCGCCTCGGTGAGGTTGACGCCGTGGGCGCGGGTGGTCTCTGCGGTCAGTGCGGTGTCGCTCATCTCACTCCTTAGGACGGGCCGTGCCGGGCACAGCTGTTCTGTCGATTCTACCTTCGCGCGGCGGACGCGGGCGCGGGGCTCACCCTGGCAGCACGACCTCGTTCATCCGCGTGAGCAGGAGCGCCTCGGTGCGCACCGCGTGACGGAACGTGTCCAGGTGCAGCGATTCGTTGGGACTGTGCGCGCGGGAGTGCGGGTCCTCGACGCCCGTCACGAGAATCTGAGCCGCCGGGAACTCGCGCACGAGGTCCGCGATGAACGGGATGGATCCGCCCACTCCCAGATCCACCGGCGCGACGCCGTAGCCGTCCCGCATCGCATCACGAGCCAGCCCGACCGCCCATCCGCCCGTGTCGACGAGGAAGCCGTTGCCCAGATCCACGTCGGAGAAGGTCAGCTCCGCGCCGAACGGCGCGTGGGCCCGCAGGTGCCGCTCCAGAGCCTCGTAGGCCTCCTGGGCGGACTGGCCCGGTGCGACCCGGGAGCTGATGACGACCCGGACCTCGGGAAGCAGAGTGTTGGAGGCGGCGGCGACCGATGTCGCGTCGATGCCGATGACGGTGACGGCCGGCTTGTTCCAGATGCGCCCGAGGATCGCCCCGGAGCCTGCGGGCGTGGTGCCGGGCAGCAGTCCCGCCTCATCGCGCAGCGTCGTCTCGTCATACGCGGGCGTCGGAGCATCACGTTCGAGCATGCCGTCGACGGCGACGCCCCCGTCGCCATCCCACAGAGTCGACAGGAGGCGGACCGTCGCCATCATGGCGTCGGGCACCGCTCCCCCGAACATGCCGGAGTGGGACGCGTGGTCGAGGGTGCGGACCGTGAGCGTGAACCGCGCGTTCCCGCGCAGCGAGACCGTGAGACCGGGCGTCGTGGAGTCCCAGTTGCCAGAGTCCGCGACGACGATCGCGTCCGCCCGCAACGCGTCGACGTTGTCGCTCAGGAACTGGGCGAACGAACGGGAGCCGTACTCCTCCTCGCCCTCGATGAACAGAGCGACGCCCAGATCAAAGGCGTCTCCCAACGTCTCGGTCACGGCGCGCAGGGAGGCGAGGTGCGCCATGATCCCCGCCTTGTCGTCTGCAGCTCCGCGCCCGTACAGCCGGCCGTCCCTGACTGTCGGTTCGAACGGCGGTGTGTTCCACAGCGCATCGTCGCCGGGAGGCTGCACGTCGTGGTGCGCGTAGAGCAGGATGGTCGGCTTGCCGTTGCGCGCGGCCCGCGTGGCGAGGACGGCGGGCTGGCCGTACTCGTCCGTCCCGGGGATCTCCGCCCTGAGGATCTGGACATCGTCGAAGAACTCGATGTCGCGCGCGAGTGCCGCGACCGCCTCGGCGCTGCGCACGAGCTGGGTCTGATCGAAGGACGGCCAGGCGATTCCCGGGATGCGCACGAGGTCGCCCAGGTCGCCCAGCGCGCGGGGAAGACCCACGGCCACGGCCTCCGTCACGGCGGCCTCGACGGCGGGGTCGACAGGAGCCGGAGATTCTGGAGAGGTCATGCGAGTAATCTTAAGGGCGAACACCGCATGCGATCTGAGGAGCCTCGTGGCCACTTCCCCCTCGTCCCCGTCGACGAACGACGAATCCGCCGAGACCACCGGCGCCGGCAAGGGGCGCGCCACGCCGAGCCGCGCAGAGCAGGAGGCGGCACGCCGCCGGCCGCTCGTGGCGAACACGAAGGAAGCCCGTGCGGCTGCCAAGGCCGACCTCCAGGTCCGTCGTGAGCGCGCTCGCATCGGCATGGCGAACGGTGAGGACAAGTACCTCCCGCCGCGCGACAAGGGCCCCCAGCGCCGCTGGGTGCGCGACTACGTCGACGCCGGCTGGCACCTGGCCGAGTTCGTGATGGCGCTCATGGTCGTCGTGATCCTCGCCTCGCTCGTCCCCTACACGCCCGTCGCCTACTGGGCCTTCGTCGGACTCTGGATCTTCATCATCCTGGCCGTCGGCGACATGATCCTGCTCGGCAACCGCGTCAAGCGCAAGGTCGCCGCCAAGTTCGGGGCGGAGAAGGTCGAGAAGGGCCTCGGTTGGTACGCGGCGATGCGTGCGCTCCAGATGCGGTTCATGCGCCTCCCCAAGCCGCAGGTCAAGCGCGGTCAGTATCCCGCCTGACCCGCGTCCCGCCGCCTGACTACGACCGCAGTCCGCGGTTGATCTGACGCGCCCAGAGCGGACCCCGGTAGAGGAAAGCGGAGTACCCCTGCACGAGGGTCGCCCCCGTGGCCAGCCGCTCCCGCACATCGGACGCGGTCTCCACTCCCCCGACGGAGATCACGGCGAAGGTCTCCGGTACCGCCTGGCGCACGATGCGCAGGACCTCGAGGGAGCGCTGCTTCAGCGGCGCGCCGGACAGGCCGCCTGCGCCCGCGGCGTCCACGATCTCGGGCGCCGTGAGGAGCCCGTCGCGACCGATGGTCGTGTTGTGGGCGATGATCCCCGCCAGGCCTTCCTCCACCGCCAGGCGCGCGATGGCCCCGATCTCCTCGTCCGGGAGATCGGGGGCGATCTTCACCAGCAGCGGCGTGCCACCGGCCGCCGCCTTCACGGCGCGGAGCAGCGGACTCAGTGTCTCGACGGCCTGAAGCCCGCGCAGCCCTGGCGTGTTCGGCGAGGACACGTTGACGGCGAGGTAGTCGGCGTGGGGGGCGAGAAGCGTCGCAGAGGCGACGTAGTCGGCCGTCGCGTCGTCCACATCGACGACACGACTCTTGCCGATGTTGACGCCGACGACGGTGCCCGGTGACCGACGACGCAGCGCGCGCAGCCGACGTGCGGCCGCCTCCGCTCCGTCGTTGTTGAAGCCCATGCGATTGATGACCGCACGGTCGGCGACGAGACGGAACAGTCGCGGCTTCGGATTCCCCGCCTGCGGAACGGCTGTGATGGTACCGACCTCGACGTGACCGAAACCGAGGGCGGCGAGTCCGCGCACTCCGACGCCGTTCTTGTCGAATCCCGCCGCGACACCGAACGCCGAGGGGAACGTGACGCCGAAGGCGGCGACGCTCTGATCGGGTCGCGGCGCGGTGAGGCGTCGAGTGATCCAGGAGAACGGAGGCACGCCGAGCACACGGATCACCACCATGCCTGCGTGGTGGGCGAACTCGGGATCGAAGCGCGACAGGACGGCGCGGAAGAGCAGCGGGTACATTCCCGCCAGATTACCGCGCGGCGGGGGTCTGCTCGTGCGGCTCGTGATCCGCACGCAGATCGACGATCGCACTCTCGAAGTCCTCGAGCGAATCGAACGCCTGATACACGCTCGCGAAGCGCAGATACGCGACCTCGTCGAGCTCTCGCAGCGGCCCCAGGATCGCGAGACCGATCTCGTTCGCGTCGAGCTGGGAGACTCCGGTCTGACGAACCGCCTCCTCGACGCGCTGGGCGAGGATGGCAAGATCGGAGTCCGTCACGGGGCGCCCCTGACATGCCTTTCGCACGCCGGAGATGACCTTCTCACGGCTGAAGGGCTCCATGACGCCCGAGCGCTTGATGACGTTGAGGCTCGCCGTCTCGGTCGTCGAGAACCTGCCACCGCATTCGGGGCACTGGCGCCGACGCCTGATCGACAGGCCGTCGTCGCTCGTACGCGAGTCGATGACGCGGGAATCCGGGTGCCGGCAGAAGGGGCAATGCATGGTGCCTAAGCGTACGCCTTTCCGCTCGGTGCTCAGCGCTCTGCGTCGTCGGCTGCGAAGCGCGCCTCGATGGCCTCGCCGTGGGCAGGGAGCACCTCGGTGTCGGCGAGGGCCACCACGCCCGCGCGCACGCCCGAAAGAGCCGCGTGGTCGTAAGCGATGACCTGCTGGGGGCGCAGGAAAGTGTAGGCACCCAGACCCGGCGCGTACCGTGCCTGCCCTCCGGTCGGCAGCACGTGGTTGCTCCCGGCCATGTAGTCGCCGAGGCTGACGGGCGTCTGGTCGCCCACGAACACAGCTCCGGCGCTCGTGAAGGCGTCCACTGCGGCGTCGGCATCGACGAGGTGGAGCTCCAGGTGCTCGGGGGCGTATGCGTTGCTGAACGCGGCGGCCATCGCGGTGTCGTCGACCAGCACGATGGCCGACTGCGGCCCGTCGAGGGCTGTCGCGACGCGGACGCTGTGCCTCGTCGCTGCGGCCAGGACCGCCACGTCGGCGGCGACGCGCGCGGCGAGCTCGGCCGACTCGGTCACGAGGACCGCGGAGGCCTGTTCGTCGTGTTCCGCCTGGCTGACGAGGTCGGCAGCGATCAGCCGAGGATCGGCGTGCGCGTCCGCGACCACGAGGATCTCGGTCGCACCCGCCTCCGAATCGGTGCCCACGACCCCGGCCACAGCCCGCTTGGCCGCCGCGACGTAGTTGTTGCCGGGACCGGAGACGACGTCCACCGGATCCAGACCGAGCTCGGGAACACCCCAGGCGAATGCGCCGATCGCACCCGCGCCGCCCATGGCGTAGACCTCGCTGACGCCGAGCAGCCCGGCTGCGGCGAGGATCGTCGGGTGGATCCGGCCGCCCTGATCCGCCTGAGGCGGGGACGCGAGCGCGATGTGCTGCACGCCGGCGACCTGAGCGGGAACGACGTTCATGATCACGCTCGACGGATAGACGGCCTTGCCGCCCGGAATGTAGACGCCGACGCGACTCACCGGCTGCCAGCGCTGGGTGATCCGTGCGCCGGGGCCGAGCTGGGTCACACTGATGGCCGGCACCTGCGCGGCCGAGGCGATGCGAACCCGCCGGATGGCTTCTTCCAGCGCGGAGCGGATCTCCGGTGCGAGACCGTCGACGGCCTCGGCGATGTGCTCCGCCGGGACGCGGATCGCGTAGTCGGACACGCGGTCGAAGCGCTCAGCCTGCTCACGCAGAGCCGACGTGCCGCGGTCGCGCACGTCTTCCACGATGCGCGCTGCGGTGTCGAGCGCCTCGGCGCGCGCCTGGGTGGCTCGGGGAACCACCGCGAGCATGTCCGCGGGCGAGAGGTCACGCCCGCGCAGATCGATCGTGCGCACCGGTCAGCCCTTCGTGATGTCGGCGATGTCGTGCAGGAAACCGATGCGACCGTCATCGTGGCGCACGACGAAGGCGCCGCCACGATCTTCGATCACGAGCGCCCAGGCCTCGGGCCCGACCTGGAAGAGTGGGTCGCCGTGCTCATCGAGCACATCGCGCGTGGACGGGGCGAGTGCCCAGAAGGGCTGGGCTGTCGGCGCCACGGCGGGAGCTGCCGGGGCGAACGGCGAATCGTCGGTGACCTCGGCGACCGGGACGTCCACTGACGGCATGTCGTCGTCACCGCGCGAGCGTCGCAGGTATCCGGGAACGTACTCCTGCTGATCCGTGACATCCTCAGTCCCGGTGTCGCCGCCCGAGGCGTGCGCCGACAGCGGCACCTGCTCGGGCGCATCGAGTCGGGCGACCTCATCGGTCGCGTTCTCGCGGGAGAGTTCGAGATCCAACAGCGCGGTGATCGGGCCCGGTTCCCTGGGCTCATCCGCCGACGGAGCCTGCTCCGCCGACGCTGACGCTGTCGTCTGCGGCTCGGCCTGGGCCACGGGCTCGGGCCGAGGCCGGGCGATCACGGGGCGCACCGGATTGGCGTTGCGGTGGGCGAGGGTCTCGAGGCGGCCCTGGAAGTCCTCTCGGAGCCCTGGCACAAGCGGCGCGAACACGGTGAGCACGACGAGGGCGAGCATGACCACCAGCTGGACCCAGTTGACCCAGAACGGCACGACCTGCCCGACGGCGATGCTCTGAGCGACGATCTCCCACGAGAGCTGGGCCCAGAAGAGCGCGGAGACGGAGAAGGCGACGGAGGCGAACTGGTCGATCCCCAGCGACCCGACGCGGCGGATGCCGTCCGGCGAGAATCGCCTCAGGACGATGAGGAACGTCGCGACTGTCGGCAGTCCGATGGGGAGGATCCATTGGATCCCCTGGCCCCACAGCGACGGCGTCGCGCCGCTGTAGATCGGGAAGAAGGACACGACGAACGCGACGAGCCACGCACCGACGATGAGGAGCTCACGCAGCGTGAACCCGAGGATGCCGTACTCCGGCTCGACCTGCTCTTCGTAGAGGACGTCGCCGTCGTCGAGGAACTCCTGCTCGTCGTCCGTCACAGAGGTGTCCGGCTCGGACGTCGGGTACTCGCTGGTCATGGTGGTCCTTTCGGGATGGCGCACGGCAGAGGCTCACGCCGCGCTCCTCACGCGACCCGATCCTACCCGCGCGGTCAGTGCGTCCGCTCAACGATGCGAAAACCCTCACCGCTGATCGGAATCAGCCCAGACAGCTCGGTCCGAGAAGCGATTTGAGGTCGCCGAACAGGTCGGCGGAGACCTTGACGGGCATCGGAACCTCGAACACCTTCGCCGAGCTGCCGCGGTGCACGCGCAACATGACCTCGGTGTCTCCTCGATGCCGACGCAGCACCTCCGCGAGGTCGTGCATCACCCTCTCCGTCGCGCGCTGTTCGGCGAGCACGAGGGCGAGCGGACCCGCCGCGTCGAACGAGCCGACATCGGGGGTGAAGGCCGTCTGGGCATGCAGGTTGAGTCCGTCGTCACGCCGGGAGACGCGCCCTCGGACGGCGAGGATCGCGTCCTGCTGCAACGTGAGCTGGAACTCCGCGTAGGTCTTGCCCATGAACATCACGGTGACCTCACCGTTGAAGTCCTCGATCGTGATCATCCCGTACGGGTTTCCGCTGGCCTTCGCCACCCGGTGCTGCACGCTGGTCACGAGTCCGGCGACCGTGACCTGGTCCCCGTCCTGGAGGTCCTCGGAATTGAGGAGATTGTGGATCGAGATCGATGCGTGCTTCGCCAGCGGTACTTCCAGGCCCGCGAGTGGATGGTCGGAGACGTAGAGACCGAGCATCTCTCGCTCGAACGCCAGCTTGTCCTTCTTGGTCCACTCGGGACGGTCGGGCACCTGCGGCGGCGGAACCTCATCCGCTTCGTAGAGGCTGTCGAAGTCGAAACCGATGGCGCCCGTCGCCTCGTTGCGCTTGATGTCGACCGCAGCCTCCACCGCGTCTTCGTGGATCTCCACGAGTGCGCGCCGCGTGTTGCCCATCGAGTCGAACGCCCCCGCCTTGATGAGCGACTCGACAGTGCGCTTGTTGGAGACGTGCAGCGGCACCTTGCTCAGGAAGTCGTGGAAGGACTCGAACGGTCCGTCAGCGCGCGCCTCGATGATGCCGTTCACCACATTGGTGCCGACGTTTCGCACCGCGCCCAGCCCGAAGCGGATGTCCTCGCCGACGGCCGCGAAGAAGTTGATCGACTCCCCCACATCGGGCGGGAGCACCCTGATGCCCATCCGACGGCACTCGTTGAGATAGAGCGCCATCTTGTCCTTCGAGTCGCCGACGCTCGTGAGGAGCGCGGCCATGTACTCGGCGGGATAGTGAGCCTTGAGGTACGCCGTCCAGTACGAGATGACCCCGTAGGCGGCGGAGTGGGCTTTGTTGAAGGCGTAGTCCGAGAACGGCAGCAGGATGTCCCACAGCGCCTTGACCGCGCCGTCCGAGTATCCGTTGGCATGCATACCGGCTTGGAAACCGGCGTACTGCTTGTCGAGCTCGGACTTCTTCTTCTTACCCATGGCACGACGGAGGATGTCCGCCTGACCGAGCGTGAAGCCGGCGACCTTCTGCGCGATCGCCATCACCTGCTCCTGGTAGATGATGAGCCCGTACGACTCCTCGAGCACCTCGGCGAGTGCCTCCTCCAGCTCCGGGTGGATCGGGGTGATCGGCTGCGCGCCGTTCTTGCGCAGCGCGTAGTTGGTGTGCGAATTGGCGCCCATCGGACCCGGTCGGTACAGCGCGATGAGTGCCGAGATGTCGCCGAAGTTATCGGGTTTCATCAGGCGCATGAGGGAGCGCATCGGCCCCCCGTCGAGCTGGAAGACGCCGAGGGAGTCACCGCGGGTGAGCAGGTCGTAGGACGGACGGTCATCGAGCGCGAGATCTTCGAGGATGAGTTCCTCGCCGCGGTTCGTCTGGATGTTCGCGAGGGCGTCCGAGATGATCGTGAGGTTGCGGAGCCCCAGGAAGTCCATCTTGATCAGACCGAGCGCCTCGCACGACGGGTAGTCGAACTGCGTGACGATCTGACCGTCCTGCTCCCGCTTCATGATCGGGATGATGTCGATCAGCGGTTCGGACGACATGATCACGCCGGCAGCATGCACGCCCCACTGCCGCTTGAGGTTCTCGAGTCCCAGCGCCGTATCGAACACGGTCTTCGCCTCGGGGTCGGTCTCGATGACCGAGCGGAACTCGCTCGCCTCCTTGTAGCGCGTGTGGTCCTTGTCGAACATGCCGTCCAGCGGCATGTCCTTGCCCATGACGGCCGGCGGCATGGCCTTGGTGAGCTTCTCCCCCATGCTGAATGGGAAGCCGAGGACGCGGCCGGCGTCCTTCAAGGCCTGCTTGGCCTTGATCGTGCCGTACGTGACGATCTGCGCGACGCGCTCGTCGCCGTACTTGTCAGTGACGTACTGGATCACCTCGGAGCGGCGACGGTCGTCGAAGTCGACGTCGAAGTCGGGCATCGACACGCGATCAGGGTTGAGGAAACGCTCGAAGATGAGACCGTGCTCGATGGGATCGAGGTCGGTGATCTTCATGACGTACGCCGCCATGGAGCCGGCGCCGGATCCGCGCCCAGGGCCGACCCGGATGCCGTTCTCCTTCGCCCAGTTGATGAAGTCCGCGACGACGAGGAAGTATCCGGGGAACCCCATGTTGAGGATGACGCCCGTCTCGTACTCGGCACGCTTGCGCACGACGTCCGGGATGCCGTTCGGGTACCTCTCGTGAAGGCCCTTCTCGACCTCCTTGACGAACCAGCTGTCTTCGGTCTCGCCCTGCGGGACGGGGAAGCGCGGCATGAAGTTGGCGCTGGTGTTGAACTCGACCTCGCAGCGCTCGGCGATGAGCAGCGTGTTGTCGCAGGCCTCCGGGTTGTCACGGAAGATCTGCCGCATCTCGGCGGCCGACTTGACGTAGTACCCATCGCCGTCGAACTTGAAGCGATTGGGATCGTCGAGGGTCGATCCCGACTGCACGCACAGCAGCGCCGCATGACTGGTCGAGTCGTGCTGGTGCGTGTAGTGCAGATCGTTCGTTCCGACCAGCGGGATGTCCAGGTCTTTCGAGATGCGCAGGAGGTCGGTCATGACCCGGCGCTCGATCGACAGGCCGTGATCCATGATCTCGGCGAAGTAGTTCTCCTTGCCGAAGATCTCCTGGAACTCCGCTGCCGCCGCCAGCGCCGCGTCGTACTGGCCGAGCCGGAGGCGCGTCTGGATCTCACCCGACGGGCAGCCAGTGGTCGCGATCAGGCCCTTGCTGTACTTCTGAAGGATCTCGCGGTCCATGCGCGGCTTGAAGTAGTACCCCTCGATGCTCGAGAGGGACGAGAGCCGGAAGAGGTTGTGCATGCCCTCGGTGGACTCGGAGAGCAGCGTCATATGCGTGTAGGCACCCGAACCGGAGACATCGTCCCGGCCCTGCTCCGGTCCGCCCCACTTGACCCTGGTCTTGTCACTGCGGTGCGTGCCGGGCGTTACGTACGCCTCGATACCGATGATCGGTTTGATGCCGGCGTCCTTGGCCGTCTTGTAGAACTCGAACGCTGCGAAGGTGTTGCCGTGGTCCGTCACAGCGACCGCGGGCATCTCCTGCTTCACGGCCTCTTGGATGAGCGGACCGATGCGCGCAGCACCGTCCAGCATCGAGTACTCGCTGTGCACGTGCAGGTGTACGAAGGAGTCTGATGCCACCCATCGAGCCTACCTTCGACTCCCGACAGCGGCACTCGCTCCGGGTGTCTCAGGGCACCCTCTCAGAGCTCCAGCCGCATGAGGACGCGTGGAAATCCGTTGAGCACGGAATCCGTCTTCGCGGCCTCGGCGAAACCCGCGCGCTCGAACAGCGCACGGGTTCCCACGTACATCATCGTGAGGTCGACCTTCTCGCCACGATTGTCGACCGGATACCCCTCGACCGCCGGTGCACCGCGCTCGCGGGCGTACGCGACCGCCCCCTCGATCAGGGCGTGCATGATCCCCTGCTTGCGATATCCGGGGCGCACGCGGAAGCACCACAGCGACCACACGTCGAGGTCATCGATGTGCGGGATGAGGCGATTGCGGGCGAAACTCGTCTCGCTGCGGGGGTGCAGAGCCGCCCACCCCACCGGCTCGTCCTCGAGGTACGCGAGGACGCCGGGTGGCGGATCATGGTCGCAGAGCTCTCGCACGCGGTCGGCTCGCGCGGAGCCCTTCAGCGAGGTGTTCTCCCTGCTGCCGATCCGGTAGCTCAGACAGAAGCACACGTTGGATGTCGGCTTCTTCGGACCGACCAGCGTCGCGACGTCGTCGAAGACGGTGGCAGGGCGCACCTCGATGCTCATGACCCCAGTGTGGCGGAGGGGACTGACATCGGGATCGGCGCTCACTCGCCCCGCAGGATCTCCAGAGCCCGTGCCAGGTCCGCGGGATACGGCGACTCGAACGACACCCACTCCCCCGTGGCCGGATGCGCGAAGGCCAGCCGGTGCGCGTGGAGCCACTGACGGATGAGCCCCAGGTGCTGGGCGACGGTGGGGTCCGAGCCGTACAGCGGATCGCCGACACAGGGGTGGCGGTGCGCCGCCATGTGCACGCGGATCTGATGCGTGCGTCCCGTCTCGAGGTGCACTTCCAACAGCGAAGCGCCTGGGAATGCTTCCAAAGTCTCGTAGTGGGTCACGGAATCCTTGCCGTCGGGGACGACGGCGAACTTCCAGGAGTGGCTCGGGTGGCGGCCGATCGGCGCCTCGATCGTCCCCGCGAGGGGATCCGGATGCCCCTGGACGACCGTGTGGTAGATCTTCTCGACCTCGCGCTCCTTGAAAGCGCGTTTGAGGACGGTGTAGGCGTTCTCGGACTTCGCCACCACCATCAGTCCGCTCGTACCCACGTCCAGGCGGTGCACGATTCCCGCGCGTTCCGCGGCACCACTGGTTGCGATTCGGAATCCCGCAGCTGCGAGCGCACCGAGGACGGTCGGTCCTTCCCATCCGACCGACGGGTGCGCGGCCACACCGGACGGCTTGTCGACCACGACGATGTCGTCGTCATCGTGGATGATTCCGAGATCCGGCACCGCCACGGGGACGATTCGCGGCTCCTCCTTCGGTCGCCACTCGACCGTGAGCCAGCCGCCGGCGTGCAGCCGGTCCGACTTGCCCAGTGTCGCGCCGTCCAGACTGACACCGCCGGCCTCGGCGACCTCTGCCGCGAACGTGCGCGAGAAGCCGAGCATCTTGGCGAGGGCGGCGTCGACACGGCTGCCCTCGAGTCCGTCCGGGACGGGCAGGCTACGAGACTCCACCGTCACCCCTCGGACGGGGGCACGACCCGACCGGTCGCGGGAGAGACAGACGGCGCCTCATCCGACGCGGTGGGCGTTTCGTCGGCTGCGGCTTCCGCCTCGTCCTCCGCCGCAGCACGCTCGTGATCCTTCTCGCGCGTGCCGTCGAATCGGAGGCCCAGGATCACGAGCAGGGCGACGCAGATCATTCCGCAGACGATGAAGATGTCGGCGACGTTGAAGATCGCGGGCATCATCCACGGCATGGAGATCATGTCCACCACGTGACCGACCGGAAAACCCGGCTCGCGCAGGAGACGGTCCGTGAGGTTTCCCAGGACTCCGCCGAGAAGACAGCCCAGGACGACGGCCCACAGCCGGGAGTTCAGTCCGAAGGCCTTCCAGACGATCACTCCTGCGACCACCGCGAGAGCGATCGTGAAGATCCAGGTGACCTCGGAGCCGAGCGAGAACGCCGCACCGGGGTTCTTCACGTGGTAGAGCTGCAGGAACTCACCCAGGACCGGCACCACCTCATGGAGAGGCAGGTGCGTGATGGTGAGGTGCTTCACGAACTGATCGGCGGCCAGCACGAGCGCTGCGAGAATCGCAACGATCGCGCCGGCCGCCGATCGACGAAGGGGACGTCGTCCTGGCAACGGACGACCTACAGTCCGATCGCAGAGACCGGCGTCGAGTCCGTGTTCGCCGACTTCTCGTCGAGATCGCGGAGCTGACCCTCGATGTATCCGCGCAGCTGCGTGCGGTAGTCGCGCTCGAAGTTGCGGAGCTCGGTGATCCGCCCCTCGAGGGTGTTGCGCTCACGCTCGAGACGCGCAGCCTCTTCGCGCTGCTTGACCTCGGCCTCGGAACGGATCTTCTCGACCTCAGCCTCGGCGTCGGCGATGAGCTTCTTGCTCTTCGCCTCGCCCTCGGCGACGTGCTCGTCGTGCAGACGCTGGGCGAGCTCGATGATGCCGGCGGTCGCTGTGGTTCCCGGGCTGGCGGCCGGAGCGGCCTCCACGGGGGCCTCGACGACGGGCGCGGGAGCTTCGGACTCGACGGGCGCTGCAGCGGCCACAGGAGCTGCCGGAGCGTCTCCGGACTCGTAGGCGGCGAGCTTGGACTTCAGCTCGGCGTTCTCCTCGAGCGCTTTGCGCCACTCGACGACGATCTCGTCGAGGAAGTCGTCGACCTCGTCGGGGTCGAAGCCGTCCTTGAAGCGAACGTGCTGAAACTGTTTGGTGACGACGTCATCCGGGGTCAGTGCCATGGGTGGCTCCTCTTTCGATGAGTTCGGTTGCCAGTTCGTGACTATGGCTGGTGGATCCGGCGCGTACCCGGGGCGCGCACCTCCGAGCAAGCATAGCCCTCGCGTCGACGTGTTGCGACGCTCACGCGGCCGGGAGTGCGGTTCGGGTCAAATGAAAGCGCGGACGATGGACATGAGGATGAGCACGATCAGCATCGTCAGCGCGAACCCGAAGTCCAGCGACAGCGTGCCGATACGCAGCGGAGGGATCAGCCGCCGGAAGAAGCGGATCGGTGGATCCGTGACCGTGTACACGAGTTCGGCCACCACGAGCCCGGCACCCTTCGGCCGCCATTCGCGGTTGAAGAGCGGGATGTACTCCAACACCAGACGCGCGAACAGCACGAAGATGTACAGGAGCAGGACGAGATGGACGATCCATGCGATCGCCGAGATCAGCCCCACGGTTTACGCGTGGTCGAAGCCCGCAGACTCGGCGTCCGCGTGTGCGATGCCACCGTGTCCCGAGACGGCGATATTCTCCGGCGAGAGCAGGAAGACCTTGCTGGTGACTCGCTCGATACGGCCATAGAGGCCGAGCGAGAGGCCGCTCGCGAAGTCGATCAGACGACGGGCGTCCGCGTCGCTCATCTGCGACAGGTTGATGATGACCGGCACACCCTCGCGGAAGCTCTCCGCGATGAGCTGCGCATCGCGGTACTGCTTGGGGTGCACCGTGAGGATCTCGTTCACGGCACCCGCGGCGGGCTGGCGCACGGCGGTCGGGCGACGGAGCGGCGTGACCGGAGCGGGAAGCGAGTCGTCGCGATCGCGATCGCGCTCACGCGCCGGGGTCGGACGCGACGCCGCCTGCTGGGGCGCGTCGTCGGCGTAGGCCTCTTCCTCATCGGCGAGGCCGAGGTACACCATGGTCTTCTTGAGCGGGTTTCCCATTGTGTCCTCCGGATTCGAACGCTGGGCTGATCTGTTTAGAGGTTAACCCCGGGTGGGGCGCTGTCCCGTGATTGCCGACCCGATCCGCAGGTGTGTCGCGCCGGCACGGATCGCCTCGACGAAGTCGCCGGTCATCCCGGCGGAGATCCAGTCAGCGTCCGGGACCACCGTGCGCACGTCTTCCGCGCACGCGCGCAGGCGCTCGAAGGCCGACGTGGGCTCCTCGTCGAGGGGAGCGACAGCCATGACGCCGCGCAGGCGCAGGGAGTCGAGCGACAGGACGTGCTCCGCCAGGCGTCGCGCTTCCGCCGGCGCCGCTCCGCCTCGGGCGGGGTCGTCGGTGAGGTTGATCTGCACCAGGACGTCGAGCACGGCATCCGAGTCCGCCGCACGATGGAACGCGTCAGCGAGCTTCGCACGGTCGACCGAGTGCACGATGCTCGCGCTCCGACGGATGAGCGCCGCCTTGTTGGTCTGCGCTTGGCCGATGAAGTGCCAGCGCAGGTCCAGATCGGCGAGTTCCGCCTGCTTCGCCGACAGCTCCTGCTGACGGTTCTCCCCCACGTCGGCGACCCCGAGGCCGTCCAGCTCCCGCACGAGCGAGGCCGGATGGAACTTGGTCACGACGATGCGCGTGATCTCGTCGGGATCCCGGCCCGCATCTCGTGCGGCACCGGAGATCCGGGCGTCGATCTCGTTCAGGCGCTCCGCGAGTGCCGACACCGCTTACTTCAGGAACTCGGGGATGTCGATGTCGTCATCGGCGAAGCCGGGCTCGGACGAGCTCGTGGCCACCGGCACGTAGGAGGGACGGGCAGGCTCGGTCGGCGCACTCTTCTCCGTCTCGGCGGTGACGCTCTCCTCGACCGGGGCGACCTCGGGAGCGGCGACGGCGGGCGTCGAGACCACCATCGGGTCCAGGCGCAGTGACGGCTCGCCCCCGTCGAACCCAGCCGCGATCACGGTGACCCGCACCTCGTCGCCGAGGGTGTCGTCGATGACCGTACCGAAGATGATGTTCGCCTCCGGGTGCGCCGCCTCCTTGACGAGGTCCGCTGCGTCGTGGATCTCGAAGATCCCGAGGTTGGACCCGCCCTGGATGGACAGCAGGACTCCGTGCGCGCCCTCGATGCTCGCCTCGAGCAGCGGGGATTCGACGGCGAGTTCCGCCGCCTTGATCGCACGGTCGGCGCCGCGCGCCGAACCGATGCCCATGAGCGCGGAACCCGCGCCCTGCATGACGGACTTGACGTCCGCGAAGTCGAGGTTGATGAGGCCGGGAGTCGTGATCAGGTCCGTGATGCCCTGGACACCGGCGAGGAGAACCTGGTCGGCCGTGGCGAACGCCTCGATCATCGAGATGCCGCGGTCGCTGATCTCCAGCAGCCGGTCGTTCGGGACGACGATGAGGGTGTCGACCTCTTCCTTGAGCTTGGAGACACCCGCCTCGGCCTGGCTCTGACGGCGACGGCCCTCGAAGGAGAACGGCTTGGTGACGACACCGATCGTGAGAGCACCGATCGACTTGGCGATACGGGCGACCACCGGGGCGCCGCCGGTTCCGGTGCCACCACCCTCGCCCGCGGTGACGAAGACCATGTCGGCCCCCGTGAGCGCCTGCTCGATCTCTTCCGCGTGGTCTTCGGCCGCACGACGACCGACCTCGGGGTCGGCACCCGCGCCGAGTCCGCGCGTGAGCTCGCGCCCGACATCGAGCTTGACGTCGGCGTCGCTCATCAGAAGTGCCTGCGCATCGGTGTTCACCGCGATGAACTCGACTCCTCGCAGGCCGAGGTCGATCATGCGGTTCACGGCGTTGACGCCGCCACCGCCGACGCCGACGACCTTGATCACGGCGAGGTAGTTCTGGTTCTGGCTCATGGCCGGCCTCCGATATGTCGAGCCTGGAAGAGGATGGAACCTTAAACCTCAACTAGAGGTGTAAAGTATTTCCCGGTATTGCGTTCTCTTGATCGACGGTAAGCGGCACCGGCCCCGGACCGCGCAACGACACGGGCGTGTCGCTCAATCGCGCCTGCGACGAGCCTCACGGCGCGCAGACGCCCGTGTCGGACCCGGTCAGCCGACGACCGGGACATCGGGCGAAGAGACGTCGAAGCGCCGCCCGTCAGGGTTCGCCTCCATGACCGCGGTGAGCGTCAGCCCCTTCAGAGCCGACTCCTCGACACTCCCCCAGACGACACTCACATCGCCGCTCAGGAAGAGCGTGACATCGTCTGCGGAGCTCGCTCGCACCTCGGTGAGGCGCTCTCGGAGGTCGGCAGGGAGCGAACGCACGACAAGGCCCGCGGATTCGAAGGCGACCGAATCCACGCCACCCTCGATGTCGAGCACAGGCTGCCCGTCGGGCTTCTCGGGCGTCGTGGCGAGAGCGACGCCCGCAGCGTCGACGAGGGTGAACCCCGCGTCAGCATCGATGACCCCCACGGGCGTGCGTTCCACGATGCGGATGGTGAGGTCGTGCGGCGGATGAGCCTCCAGCGCGTACGTCTCGATGAGCGGGAAGGACAGCAGCGCCGCCTTCACGTCGCTGGAATGCACGAGGGCGAGAGGCGTTCCGATCTGGTCGCTCAGAGCGGCCTCGATCGCCTCGGGGTCCAGCGCCTCTGCGCCGACCACGGTGATCCGCTCCACGGCGAACAGAGGACTGTATGCCGCGACGGCGCTACCGCCGATGAGGATCACGACGGCGCCCAGGACTCCGAGCCAGATCTGCCGCCGTCGGCGCGACCGCTGGGTGAACCGGCGGATCTCGGCCCGCAGGGCCTTCTTCCGTGCGCGAGCGGCACGCCAGACATCCCGACTGGTGGTGGGAACGTCCTCCGCGTGGTCGTCCCCCGGACCGTCGAACGCGGGCGCTGACATCGCAGAGTCGTCATCCGTGCGACGGGGGGTGACACGGGGTACCCGCTCCGGCTCCTGGTCCGGGAGCGCCGGCAGCGGGGGCGGTCGACGCATCGGCTACGCCTCGACGCCCCGCCGGAGCGCGTCGAGCACCTGCGGGATGATCAGGTAGACATTGCCGCAGCCGAGGGTTATGACATAGTCGCCGTCCTGCGCCACGGTCGCGGTGTAGTCCGCCGCTTCCTGCCAGTCCGCGACGAAATGCACATGGTCCTGGTCGGTGAAGGCGCCGCTGACGAGTTCGCCCGTGACCCCGGGAACGGGATCCTCCCGTGCGCCGTAGACATCGAGCATCACGGTGTGGTCGGCGTAGGTCTCGAGGACCTCGGCGAACTCGCGATACATGTGCTGCGTACGCGAGTAGGTGTGCGGCTGCTGGATGGCGATGATGCGTCCGGACCCCACGACGCTGCGGGCGGCCTCGAGCGCCGCGCGGACCTCGGTGGGGTGGTGCGCGTAGTCGTCGTACACACTGACCCCCCGCTCGGTGCCGTGCAGTTCGAATCGGCGCACGGTGCCCGCGAACCCTTCGACGGCGCGCGCTGCCTCGGCGAGCGGGTGCCCGAGTGTGAGCAGCGCCGCGATCGCCCCCGCGGCGTTGATCGCGTTGTGTGCGCCGGGGACGATGAGCTGGAGAGGGACGGACTGCGTGCCGTGCGTGATGAGCGCGGACACCGGCCCGTCGGTGACGATGTCCGACACGCGGACATCAGCCGCCGCCGCCTGTCCGAACGTCACGACTCGATGATGGCTGAGTCCCGCGGCCACCCGCTGGGCACCGGGGTCATCGCTGGAGATGACCACAGCCTCGGACGCGGCGTCCCCGAAGCGGATGAACGCGTCGTGGAACGCTTCGTCGGAGCCGTAGTGATCGAGATGATCGGGGTCGACGTTGGTGATCAGGGCGACGGCCGTGTCGTACAGCAGGAAGGTTCCGTCCGATTCGTCCGCCTCGATCACGAAGAGGTCGTCGCCGCCGGTCGCGCTGGAGGTGCCCAGCTGCTCGACGACGCCGCCGTTGACGAAGCTGGGGTCGGCACCGAGCGCCTGCAGCGCCGTGATGATCATGCCGGTGGAGGTCGTCTTGCCGTGGGCGCCGGCGACCGAGACGAGCCGACGGTCGCCGATCAGCCAGTGCAGCGCATGCGACCGGTGGATCACGTGGAGTCCGCGCTCTTTGGCCGTGACGAACTCGGGGTTCTCGGGCCAGATGGCTCCGGTGTGCACGACCGTGTCGGCGTCCTGCAGATGCGCCGCATCGTGACCGACGTGCACGGTCGCGCCCGCCTCGGCGAGAGCGCGCAGCGCATCGCTGTCCGCACGATCGGATCCGGAGACCCGGATGCCGGCATCCAGGAACATGCGCGCGAGTCCGCTCATGCCGGATCCGCCGATGCCGATGAAGTGGGCAGCGGTGATGGTGTCCGGGATGGGGAGGGAGAGATCAGGCCTAATCATGTCCCGCTCATCCTAATTCGGTCGAGGGACACCCGGCCCCGGGCGCGCCGCCGACGCCCTCAGGATCGCAGGGCCCGATCGATCAGCGCGATCACGTTCTCCGTGCCCGTCCGGGTGCCCGCGCCCTGCGCGGACGCGGCCATGCGCTCGACACGCCCGGAGTCCTGGAGAAGAGGGATGACGGTGCTGCGCACGACATCGCCCGAGAACCCCTCGTCGTCGAGAAGGATCGCGGCGCCCGCAGCCACCGCTGACGCTGCGTTGAGACGCTGCTCGCCGTTGCCGACCGAGTAGGGCACGTACACGGCGGGGATGCCGAGCGCACTGATCTCGCTCACGGTCGCAGCGCCGGATCGCGACATGATCAGATCCGCCAGCGCGAACGCGAGGTCCATCCTGTCCACGTAGCGGCGCAGCGTGTAACCGGGGACTTCGGGGTCCGGGAGCTCGCTCCGCTCCCCCGTGACATGCAGCAGCTGCCATCCTGCAGCCAGCACATCCGCCCAGGAGCCTGCCAGAGCCTCGTTCAGCCGCAGAGCGCCGAGAGACCCGCCGAACGCGAGGAGTACCGGACATGCCGGGTCGAGGTCGAACATGTCCGCGGCCTCGGCGCGCAGAGAGTCGCGATCCAGCTCCACGATCTCGCGACGCAACGGCATGCCGACGACCTCGGCTCCCCGCAGCGGCGTGCCCGCGAAGGCGACACCGACGGCTGCTGCGCCGCGCGCACCGAGGACGTTGGCGAGCCCTGGTTTGGCGTTCGCCTCGTGCACGACGAACGGGATGCCCTCGCGACGAGCGGCGACGTACGCGGGAGCGGAGGCATAGCCGCCGAATCCGACCACGACGTCCACACCGTGGGTGCGGATGTGCTCACGCACCTGCGCGACAGCGCGCCGGAAGCGACCGGGGAACGCCAGAGCCTGACGGTTCGGCCGGCGCGGGAACGGCACCTTGGCGACGATCAGCAGCGGGTACCCGCGCTCGGGGACGAGACGCGCCTCGAGCCCCTCGGCCGTTCCGAGGACGAGGATCGGGGCGTCCGCGTCGCGACGACGGAGACCGTCGGCGACGGCGAGCAGCGGATTGACATGCCCGGCGGTGCCTCCGCCGGCGAGAAGGTACGTGGTCACCTGGTGACCCTACCCCGTTCCGTTGTGGGGATCGTGCGCGCGAACGCGAGGAGGACACCCGAGGCGAGCAGCGTCGACAGCAGCGCCGTACCCCCCTGAGACATGAACGGGAGCGGAACGCCGAGCACCGGGAAGATGCCGATCGCGACGCCGATGTTGATGAGAGCCTGTCCGAGGATCCACACGGTGATCCCACCCGCTGCGACGCGGATGAACGGGTCGTTCGTCTTGCGCATCACGTGGAAGGCGCCGACGGCGTAGAAGGTGAAGAGCGCGAGCACGACGATGCACCCGATCAGTCCCAGCTCCTCACCGACGATCGCGAAGATGAAGTCGTTCGCCGCCGCGGGAAGCCACCCGTACTTCTCGGTCGAGTTCCCCAGTCCGAGCCCGAAGATCCCGCCGTTCGCCATGCCCCACATCCCGTGGATCGACTGGTAGCACGTCGTCTCGTACAGCGTCATGTCGGTGCAGACCGCCGTGATGCGGCGCATGCGGTTCTCGCTCGAGAGCGCGTATCCGAGCACGGCGACGACGCCGATCACGAGCGGCAGGATGAACAGACGGAGCTTCACTCCTGAGAAGAACAGACACCCCAGGACGATCAGGACGAGGACCATCGCGGTTCCCAGGTCCTCACCGGCGACGACCGTGCCGATCGCGAGAGCGGCGACCGGGACGACGGGGATGAACACGTGGTGCCAGATGCCCAGTCGCGCCTGTTTACGCAGGAGCACGAAGGCGACCCACAGCGCCAGGGCGAGCTTGAGGAACTCCGACGGCTGCATCGTGAAGCCCGGCACCACCTGGATCCAGTTGCGGTTACCGCCGTCGGCGATACCGAGCGGTGTGAAGACGAGCAGCTGCAGCAGGATGGCGGCGATGAGCGCCGGCCACGCGATCTTCTTGAAGAACGACACAGGGAGTCGGCTGATGAGGAACATCAGCGGCACGCCCAGGAGCGCGAACACGCCCTGTTTCAGGACGGTGTCCATCGGATTGATCTCGGTCGCGCTCGTGGCGGAGAGCACCATCACGAGGCCGAAGACCGTCAGAAGAAGCGTGGTCGACGCGATGAGGAGGAACTCGGACGAGATCGGCGTGAACCGGCGCCCCAGGTTCACACGGGCGGCGAGGCCGCTCTGCTCAGAGCGCGGTGGGCGAGCTGTCTGAGACATCGGCGCTCCCCCGGTCGATCCACGTCCGCACCGCCTCGGCGAAGCGGTGTCCCCGATCCGCATACCCGCGGAACTGATCGAAGGATGCGGCGGCGGGGGCGAGGAGCACGGTTCCCCCGTCGTCCACGATCCCAGCCGCCAGTTCCACGACACGGTTCATGACATCCTCAGTCTCGCCAGCGACGACCTCGAATACCGGGACCGCCGGCGCGTGTCGTGCGAATGCCGCGACGACCGCACTGCGCTCGACACCGATCACGAGCGCCGCGCGGGCGCTGGGCCCGACATCGGCGACGAGATCTCCGACGTCGACGCCCTTGAGATCCCCGCCGAGGACCCAGACGGCGCCGGGGTACGCACGCAGCGACGAGGCTGCCGCGTGCGGATTCGTCGCCTTGGAGTCATCGACCCACGTCACGCCCGCGTGAGTGGCGACGACCTCGATGCGATGCGCGTCGAGCCGGAAGGTCTCCAGCGCGCGCCGGATGGCCTCGGGAGCCACATCGAGCGAGCGGGCCAACGCGCTGGCCGCGAGGATGTTCTGCACGATGTGGGGCGCCGAGAGCCCCACCGCGTGCAGGTCCGCGAGGGTCGTGAGTTCCAGCGCCGACTGTCGCCGATCCTCGTGGAAAGCGCGATCGACCAGGATGCCGTCGACGATGCCGAGGTCGCTGGGACCGGGGACCCCGAGATCGAAACCGATCGCACGGGCACCCTCGACCACATCCGCGTCCTCGACCATGAGTCGGGTCGCCTCGTCGGCCTTGTTGTACACGCAGGCCACGCGGGTGTTCCGATAGACGACCGCCTTCGCATCGCGATACGCGGCGGCGCTGCCGTGCCAGACGAGGTGGTCATCAGCCAGGTTGAGGCACACGGACGCATGGGGGACGAGCTGTCCCGCCCCATCGCTCAGTCCCAGGTACCAGAGCTGATGACTGGACAGCTCCACGACGAGCACGTCGAAGCCCGCAGGGTCCCGAACCGCGTCGAGCGCGGGCACCCCGATGTTGCCGCACGGAGCGGCGCGCAGTCCGCCCTCGACGAGGAGCGTGGCCGTCAGCTGCGTGGTGGTGGTCTTGCCGTTCGTTCCGGTGATGAGGACCCAGTCCGCGGGGCGTCCGTCGGTGCGTGTGACCTTGTCTCTGACGCGCCACGCCAGTTCGACGTCTCCCCACAGTGCGATGCCCTGCTCCTGCGCCCAACGGATCACCGGATGGGACGGCGCGAAACCGGGAGAGGCCACGATGACCTCGGGATCGAATGCCACGAGCGACTCCGGCACCGGATCGAGCGCACCGAGTTCGAGGCGGGCTCCCACCACGGGGATCAGTCGCTCGTACTCCTCTTCGGCGGATTCGGACAGGACGAGGACGTCGGCACCGAGTTCGGCGAGCGTGTCGGCGACCGAGAACCCGGTCATCGACAGGCCGAGGACGGCGACGCGAAGACCGGACCAATCGGCGTGCCAACTGGTCAGCGTGTCCAGACGTGCACTCATACCAGCGTCAGCCATTCGACGTAGAACAGTCCGACCGCGCACACCGCGAGGAGTCCCGAGATGATCCACAGGCGGACGACGATCGTCACCTCGGGCCAGCCCCGCATCTCGAGGTGATGGTGGAACGGACTCATCAGGAACAGGCGACGCCCCCGGGTGACCTTGAAGTACGCCCGCTGCAGGATGACGGACCCGGAGGAGAGGACGAAGACCCCGGCGATGACGAGGAGCAGCAACTCCGTGCGGGTCATGATCGCCATGGCGGTGATGACGCCACCGATGGCCATCGAGCCGACATCACCCATGAAGACCTTCGCCTTCGGGGCGTTCCACCATAGGAAGCCGACCAGCCCGGCGGCGAAGGACGCTGCCACGATGGCGAGGTTGAAGGGATCACGCACCTCGTAGCAGCCCGAGATCGCGTCGCCGATGACGGCCGCGTCCGCACAGGACTGTTTGAACTGCCAGAACGCGATGAGGCTGTACGCGCTCACCACGAACACTCCGGCGCCCGCGGCGAGACCGTCGAGCCCGTCGGTGAGATTCACGCTGTTCGAGGTGGCGATGCCGATGATCGCGATCCACAGGAGGTAGAGGACCCAGCCGAGCACGAGACCGAAAGCGAAGAGGTTGAGCCACGAGATGTCGCGGAAGAGCGAGATCACTCCGCTCGCCGGCGTCTGCCCCCACTCGTTCGGGAAGTTGAGGGCGACGATGCCGAACGGCACGATCACGATCATCTGTCCGATGATCTTGCGCCAGCCGGAGAGGCCGAGGCTGCGCTGACTGCGCACCTTCATGTAGTCGTCGATGAAGCCGACCGCGCCGAAGCCGACCATGAGCCACAGGACGAGCATCGCGGAGAGCGCAGGCGTACTGCCACCGGCGTAGACGCCGACGAAATAGCCCACGATCGTGCCGAGGATGAAGATGACACCGCCCATGGTGGGCGTTCCCCGCTTGGCCTCGTGGCTCGGGTTCTCGATCGCCTCGGGGGTGCGGATGACCTGCCCCCAGCCCCACTTGCGGAACAGCCGCAGGAAGACGGGAGTCAGGAAGAGTGTGAAGGCGAGCGATATCGCCGCCGCCATAAGCAGTGACCTCACGAGAACGATTCTCCCAGACGATCGCCCAGATGACGGAGTCCGACGGAGTTCGAGGACTTCACCAGCACGCGATCGCCCTCGCGCAGCTCGCTGAGCAGGTAGTCGAATGCCGCGTCCGCGTCGGGCAGGTGGACCGCTTCGCCGTCCCAGGATCCCTCGCCGACGGCGGCGAGAAAGAGTCGCCGGGCCTCGGGTCCGACCACGACGATGCGCTGGATGTTCAGGCGTACGGCGAGCAGCCCGATGCGATCGTGCTCCTCCCCCGCGCTCTCGCCGAGCTCGCTCATGGCGCCGAGAACGGCGACGGTCCGCTCCCCCGGTCGAACGATCTGAGCGAGGGTCCGCAGCGCGGCGGACATCGAGTCCGGGCTCGCGTTGTAGGCGTCGTTGATGATCCGCACGCGCTCGCTGCCCAGGGGCTGCATCCGCCACCGTTCGGCGATCTCGACGGACCCCAGCCGCGCGGCGGCGGCGGAGGCGTCCACCCCGAGCGCTCCCACTGCGGCGATCGCCGCGAGTGCGTTGGAGACATGGTGGGCGCCGAGGACCTGGAGGTGCAACGGGAACTCCCCATCGGCTGTGACGATGACGCAGTCCGTCCCGTCGGCCGAGACGTCGATGTCGCGCGCGCACACGTCCGCCGCGGTGCTCTGTCCGAAACCGATCACGCGCAGGCCACGCTCGGTGGCGATCGTACGCATCGCGGCGACGCGCGGGTCGTCGACGTTGAGCACGGCCGTGCCGCCCGAGCGGGCGACCTGGACGAGCTCCGCCTTGGCCTTGGCCGTCGCCTCGATCCCTCCGAAGCCACCCGCGTGGGCGAGTCCGACCATCAGGACGACGACGACGTCGGGCTCGACGAGTCCTGCGAGCCGCGCGATGCTGCCCGGCTCGGCAGCACCGAACTCGCTCACCAGGAAACGCGTCGTCCGCGTGACGCGGAGCATCGTCAGCGGTGCACCGACCTCGTTGTTGTACGACTTGATCGGTGCCACCGTCTCGCCCTCGTCCTCGAGGATCCGGGCGATGAAGTTCTTCGTCGTCGTCTTGCCGTTCGACCCGGTGACACCGACGATGCGCAGATGTCCGTCGGCGCGAACGCGGGCGACGACCTCGCGCGCGAGCTCCGCGATCGCGGTGACCACGTCCTTCACGACGATCTGCGTGACGTCGACGTCCACCCGGTGTTCGACCAGCGCGAGGACGGCCCCTGCTTCCGCGGCGACACCGACGAAGTGGTGTCCGTCGGTCTCAGCTCCCGGTTTGGCGACGAAGATGCCGCCGGGGGTCATGAGCCGCGAATCCGTGTCCACCACGCCGTCGACGACGGTCGTGGGGGTGTCGGATCCGACGACGTGGAGATCGCCACCGGTGACGGCGGCGATCTCAGCGAGCGACAGGGCGATCATGACATCTCCAGGCGCGGCTTTCGCCGACTAGTCGAACTTGGGAAGCAGGTCTTCCATCGGCTTCGTGGACGGCATCACACGGTAGGTCTTCAGTACCTGCGTCATCGCCTTCTGGAACGCGGAGGCGGTTGCGGCGGACGATGTAACTTTAGTCGGTTCCTCGAGCGTCACCAGGACGACGTACTCAGGATCCTCTGCCGGAGCGAAGCCGACCATGCTCGTGAAGTAGACGCCCTGCTTGTATCGGCCGTCCTTGCCTGCGACCTGAGCAGTACCCGTCTTGCTGGTGATCCGGTAGCCGGGGACCTCGATCGCGTCCGCGAGACCGCCCTGGACGGCGACGTTCTCGAGCATGCGACTGATCTGGTCGGCCGTCTTCTCCTGGATGATCTGCTCCCGCTTCGGCTCGCTGGCATCCACGACGGTTCCATCCGCCCGGGTGCAGGATTCGATGAGGGAGAGATCGACCTTCTCGCCGCCGTTCGCGATCGCCTGGTAGGCCCCGGCGACCTGCGGTGCTGTGACGGTGAAGGCCTGACCGAAGGTCGTCGTGTACAGCGACTGGTTGTCCCACGAATCGGCGGGCGCGATGCCACCGGTCTCCTCGGCCGGGAAGTTCACGGCCGTCTTCTCGCCCACACCGAATGCCCTGAGGTAGTCGTGGCGCACCTGGGGGCTCACCATCGTGCCGTACTTGGAGAGCGCGACGTTCGACGAGTCGATCAGCGCGCCGGCGAGCGTATAGGTGTAGGTGGGGTGCGGGAACGAGTCGTTGACCACCGCGCCGTTGGAGAACTCCTCGCGGCTGGATGCCGTGACGGGCGTGCGCGGGGTCACATCCGAGTTCTCCAGGACGGCCGCGGCAGTGATCGCCTTGAACGTCGAACCCGGCTCGAACGTGTAGGAGAAGATCCGATTGCCCCAGGTCGACGGATCGGACGCATTGAGATCGTTGGGGTCGAGCGAAGGATACTCCGCAGCGGCGCGGATCTTCCCCGTCTTCACCTCGACGACCAGTGCGGTCCCCGACTTCGCCTTCTGCTTCTGCGCCTCCTCCGCGATCATCTGCTGCAGGTACCAGTTCAGATCGCTGTTGATCGTGAGCTGGACCGTGCCGCCGTCCACGGGGTCGGTGGTCGTCTGGCTTCCGGGGATCACCACGCCGTCCTTGCCACGCAGGTAGGTCTCCTCGCCGTCGGTGGCCTGAAGGCACGAGGAGGCGAGCTTCTCGACACCCGCCTGCTCGACACCCTGACCGTTGAGGAACCCGACGATGTTCCCCGCGACGGCGCCGTTCGGGTAGACACGGACCTCGCGTGCAAGCAGCGCGAGGTATGGCAGGCCGAGCTCGCGCAGTTCCAGGTACTGCTCGGTCGTGAGGCCCTTGTCCAACTGGGCGAACTGCGTGTCGGGGTTCTCCTCGATCGCGGCGGCGACGATTTCGCGGACTTCGTCACCCGTCTGCCCGGTGATCGCGGCGATCCGGTCGGCGGCGTCGGTCCACGGAACCTCGGGCGGCTTCTCCTCGTCGTTCTCGAGGAGCATGATGAGCTTCGGATCCAGCTGCGCGTCGTAGACCTTCGTGCTGGAGGCGAGGAGGGTCCCGTTCTGATCCAGGATCGATCCCCGCGTCCCGTAGAGCGGATGGGTGAGACCGATCTTCCCCGTGATGAGTGAATCGGAGACGTGCTCGTCCGCGTTCACGACCTGGATGTCGACGAGTCGGATGATGAACGCGGCCAGCACCGACAGGACGACGGCGAGGGCGACGACGGTGCGTCGCCGCGGACTGCGAGTGGCTCGAGTCGTCATCCTGTTCTTCCTGTCAGCGTGTCGTGGGGCTCGGGAGACCGTCGGTCAGGGGCGGCGGGAGCTTCGGCGTGGACGTCTCGGGCTTCTCCGCCGAGGACGATTCCTCACTCTTCTCCTGCGTGGCCGCCACGGCGCTCAGCAACGCGTTCTCCACCGCGCCCGCGCCGTTCGGATTGACGGTCGATCCCCACTCGGTCCCGGATCCGGCGCCGATCGACTTGCCGTCGCTGAGTCGCAGGTAGGAGGCGGACCCTGCGATCACGAGACCGAGATCCGCGGCGTTCGTCGCGAGATGCTGCGGCGAGCTGAGCCCGGTGAGCTGTTCCTGGATGGCCTGTGCCTGCAGATTGAGCTCGCGCTGCTGCGACGTCAGTCCGGCGAGCACGAAAGAGTCCTGGGTGATCGCCAGCGACAGCCCGATCTGCAGTGCTCCGATCAGGATCGCTCCCCCGAGCGCCACCAGCGCGTACGCCGTCTTCGGCCGCCGCCTGCCGCGAGGACTCGCGACCGGTCGCAGTCTGCGCTCTGGCTGTTCGAAGGGCTCCGGCAGCTCGGGAAGGATCCGCGCGGTGGAGTCGACGCTCATGGGGTCCCCCGCAGTTTTTCGGCGGCACGCAGGCGAACCGGGATGGCGCGCGGGTTGCGCGACCGCTCCTCGTCGCCCGCCTGCTCGGCACCCTTGGTCAGTGGACGGAAACGCGGCGCGTGCTCGGGGAGCTCGACCGGCAGACCCGCCGGCGCCGTCGACGCGGAGGCGGCGGCGAACGCCTGCTTGACGAGCCGGTCCTCGAGCGACTGGTAAGACATGACCACGATGCGTCCACCGACGGAGAGCGCGTCCATGGCCGCGGGGATCGCATCGGCGAGCACGCCGAGCTCGGCGTTGACCTCGATCCGCAATGCCTGGAACACGCGCTTGGCGGGATGACCCGCGCGCTGCACAGCGGCGGGAGTCGCCGCGATCAGCACGTCCACGAGCTCACCCGACCGGGTGAGAGGCGCCTTCTCGCGCGCCGCGATGATGAAGCGTGCGTAGCGCCCGGCGAGCTTCTCCTCGCCGTAGCGTTCGAAGATCCGACGCAGCTGGCCCTCGCTGTAGGAGTTGACGATCTCGGCCGCGGTCGTTCCCGCGGTCTGATCCATCCGCATATCGAGCGGAGCATCCTTCGAGTAGGCGAATCCGCGCTCGGCCTCGTCGAGCTGCAGGGAGGAGACACCGAGGTCGAACAGGATGCCGGCGGCTCCCTTGGCGTGCTCGCCGATGCCGTCGTACACCGTGTGCACGAGCGTCAGCCGATCGGCGAAGCGGGAGAGCCGCTCCCCCGCGATGCGCAGGGCGTCGGTATCACGATCGAGGCCGACGAGATGGATTCCGTCGAACCGCTCCAGGAAGGCCTCGGCGTGACCGCCCATGCCCAGGGTCGCGTCGACGAGCACCGCCCCCTCGTGCTGGAGGGCGGGAGCAAGGAGCTCGACGCAGCGGTCGAGAAGGACGGGGGTGTGGATGTCGCGAAGGTTCATGATCGTCTCGGGTTGACCTCCGGCTCTGATTCCCCTCCGCTCGACCCGGCACCGGGGAAGTGTGTCGGGGCGGGAGCGGCGGGGTATCACAGCCGTGGTCAGAAGAGTCCCGGAATCACCTCCTGCTCCAGATCGGCGTAGCTCTCCTCGTTGCCCTCGAGGTAGGCGTTCCATGCGGCCGCGTCCCAGATCTCGGCGTGGGCGCCGACTCCGGTCACGACGAGCTCCTTCTCCAGGCCCGCGTATGTGCGCAGGTGCGCAGGCACCGTGATGCGGTTCTGGCTGTCGGGCATCTCGGCGCTCGCTCCGGAGAGGAACATGCGCAGGAAGTCGCGGGCCTGCTTGTTGCTGAGCGGTGCCTGACGGATGCGCTCGTGCATCTCCTCGAACTCGGCCGTGCCGAACACGTAGAGGCAGCGCTCCTGTCCACGTGTGATGACCACGCCGCCGGCGAGGTCCTCCCGGAACTTGGCGGGGAGGATGACGCGACCTTTGTCGTCGAGCTTGGGGGAATGAGTTCCCAGCAACATCGGCCATCACCCCCTCTCTGTCCGGCCACTTCGAGGCGGGCCCCACTTTACTCCACTTTCCTCCACTTACCTACGGTTCCGAGCCGCCATTCTCACACGGCTTTGCATCACCGGCGCCGGGGTCGTCGGAATTCCGCGGAATTCCGCGGACCGATGCCCGTGGAGGAAGGTGGAGGAAAAGTGGAGGAACGGTGGAGGCCGGGTGGAGGGGAACTCCCCTGCGCACCGCACACACGAAAAAAGCCCGGATGCTCAATGCATCCGGGCTTTCGAGAGCGAGTGGTCAGCGACCGTCTTGGCGACGTTCCCAACGATCGTTCATGCGATCCATGAAACTGGTGGAGTTCTGAGGCTTCGAACCCGCCGAAGCCTGCGCGCGCGGTGCGGGCGTGGTGCGCCGCACGGGCGTCACGGCCAGCATGACGCCGCCGAGCATCGCGACGAATCCGATGACGCCGACGACGATTCCGATCTCGTTTCCGACTGCGACGCCGGCCACGAGACCACCGATACCCACCAGAAGGAGGATCGCGCCATAGACGAGATTGCGATAGCTGAGCGTGCGATCACCCGACGGCGCACTGACGACATCGGCGTCGTTGTGCAGAAGATGGCGTTCCATCTCGTCGAGCAGACGCTGCTCCTGTTCGGAGAGTGGCATTCGTCCCCCTGGGGTTCGGTCACACCATTCTACGCTGGCGAAACGCCACCCGCTAGCCGTGGGAGCCTCAGTTCCCTGCACGTAGGCTGAGAGCTGTGTCCACATCCACTCTCGTCGCGGACGCCGTCGCCGACCGCCTGGCGCAGTTCGTCTCCCGCATGCGCACCGAAGCTGCCGACTACGGCCCGGATGCTGCGGCCTTCCTGTCGTCCGCGGCTGACACGCTGACCGGAGGGAAGCGCCTACGGGCACGCTTCTGCCACGCCGGGTGGCGCGCCGTCGCGCGCGCGGCCGACCGCACCGCGGCAGAGGGCGACGCGCTCTGGGACCTGTGCTCCGCGCTCGAGATCTTCCAGTCCGCAGCACTCGTCCATGACGACATCATCGACAACTCCGACACTCGTCGCGGGCGTCCGGCCGCGCACCGCTCGCTGGAGGCGTCTCATCGCGACGCTCGCTGGGAGGGAGATGCCGAGGACTTCGGCCGCTCGGCCGCCATTCTGCTCGGCGATCTGCTCGTGGCCTGGAGCGACGACCTCGCCGAGGAGAGCATCGCCGGACATCCCCATGCCGCGATCGTTCGAGCCGAATACGCGCGCATGCGACGCGACGTCACGACCGGCCAGTTCCTCGACATCGCCGAGGAGTCCGCCTGGAGCACCAGCGATCCGTCTGCGCACGCGGATCGAGCGCTGCGCGTGGTGTCCCTCAAAGCTGCGCGCTACAGCGTCGAGCAGCCGCTCCTCCTCGGAGCATGCCTGGCTGGAGCGGATGATGCGCAGCGGCAGGCCCTCCGCCGCTTCGGCCACCCTCTGGGCATGGCCTTCCAGTTGCGGGACGACGTACTGGGGGTCTTCGGCGACCAGGCGGTGACCGGCAAGCCGACCGGCGGGGATCTCCGTGAGGGCAAGCGGACGGTGCTCGTCGCGCTCACTCGAGAGGCACTGGCCCCGTCCGCTCGCCGTGTCCTGGACGAACTGCTCGGAGACCCGGACCTCACATCGGAGCAGGTCGCGTCTCTGCAGGCGACGATCACGAGCACCGGTGCTCTCGATCGGCTCGAGACGATGATCGCCGACTACGCGAAGGACGCGGATCGCGCCCTCGCGGGGGCGCGGCTCGACAATGCGGCGGTCGGCGAGCTCCGCGATCTCGCGCGCGCCGCGACGGTGCGCGTCGCCTGAGTACTCGCGTCAGGCGAGAGTGCGTGCGATGCGACGCACCGCGCTCTTGTGTCCGTCGAGCAGTGCCGCGATCGGCGAACGTCCCAACGACTCCTCCTCTTCGAAGAGCCAGTCGATGACCTCGTCGTCGGTGAATCCGGCGTCCTTCAGCACGATCACCGTGCCGCGCAGCGAGCTGAGCGGGGACCCATCGACGAGGAACGCGGCCGGCACGGCGAGAGTGCCGGTCCGGCGCGATCCGATGAGGTAGTGGTCGTCGAGAAGGCGACGCACCCGCCCCAGACCCTCGTCGAGGATCTCGACGAGGTCGGGCAGGGTCAACCACTCGATGGCGGGGGGTACGACGTCATTCTCAGGCACCGTGCCACTATCTCATCCTCACGACAGCGGCGCCTAAACCTCATGAGTCACACCAGCCACATACACCACTCCTGTTGACTTACGTATACATCCGTGCCAGCGTGTCTGGGGTCGAATGATGGGGGACCCGTGAGACTTCAGACTGCGCACCGGCGCACCCGCTACACCCAGATCGGCGCACCCGCCGTGGTCCTGGGGGCCATCGCGAGCGTCTTCACGGCCGCACCGGCCACCGCCGAGCAGGTGCCCGCCGACCGGCCGGAGCACCGGTCTCCGGGAACGCCGCTGCGCGTACTCCCCGCCGTGACGCCGCCGTCGACATACACCGTCCAGTCCGGCGACACCGCATCGTCGATCGCCGAACGTTTCGACCTCAAGACGGCGGACGTCCTCGCCTGGAACGACCTGGGCTGGCGTTCCGTCATCTACCCAGGACAGACGCTGCGCCTGGCGGCGTCGACGCCCTCTTCCGCCCCCAGCTCCGCTGCGACGGCGAAGACGCACACCGTCGTCGCCGGCGACACCGTGTTCGCGATCGCCGACCGCTACGGAACGAGCGTGGCGAGCGTCCTCGATGCGAACGGCTTGGGCTCCTCCGCCGTCATCTACCCCGGACAGAAGCTGAAGATCGCGAAGAGCTCCGCTCCACGCTCGTCCCCCGCGTCGACGAAGCCCGCGGCGGAAACCGCGAATCCGGCCCCCTCGCAGGCGCGCACGCACACCGTCGTCGCCGGAGACACGCTGTTCGCTCTCGCACAGCGCCACGACACGACGGTCGCCGCGATCCTCGCAGCCAACGGGCTCGGTGAGGGTGCGATCATCTACCCCGGGCAGAAGATCACCGTAGGCGGCACCGCCGGGGCCTCGACGCCAGCACCCGCCTCCACCACGGCAACGCAGTCCGCGGACCTCGATGCCGAACAGGCCGCGAACGCGGCGCTCATCATCCGCGTCGGGCGCGACCTCGGGGTCTCTGACCGTGGGATCGCGATCGCCCTGGCGACGGGAATGGTCGAGTCATGGCTGCGCAATCTCGACTGGGGCGACCGGGACTCCCTCGGCCTCTTCCAACAGCGCTCGAGCACCGGGTGGGGCTCGCACGAACAGATCATGGACCCCGAGCGCAGCACTCGCGTGTTCTTCGGCGGCCAGCACGACCCGAACGGCACCGCCACCCGTGGCCTGCTGGACGTTCCGGGCTGGGAGAACATGGGATTCAGCGACGCAGCACAGTCCGTGCAGATCTCGGCGCACCCCGAGCGCTACGGAAAGTGGGAGTTTGCGGCATATCGCTGGCTCGAACTCTACGGATGAGGTCCTACACCCCGGTTCCGGGCACAGACCTGAGCTCAGGGGTGAGCCGTTCCCGGGGCTTTCAGCCAGTTCTCCATAGACTTTCTTCGTGACGACCAATCAGCAGGCCGACCCCCTCATCGGGCGGCTTGTCGACGGCCGCTACCGCGTGCGGGCTCGGATCGCCCGCGGTGGGATGGCCACGGTGTACGTCGCCACCGATCTGCGTCTCGAGCGACGCATCGCGCTGAAGGTGATGCACGGGCATCTCAGCGATGACACGGTCTTCCAGAGCCGCTTCATCCAGGAGGCCAGAGCAGCCGCACGGCTGGCCAATCCCCACGTGGTCAACGTCTTCGACCAGGGGCAGGACGGCGAGCTCGCCTACCTCGTCATGGAGTACCTCCCGGGCATCACGCTGCGCGAACTGCTCCGCGACCAGCGGCGACTGACGGTCACGCAGACGATCACGATCATGGACGCGATCCTCACGGGGCTCGCCGCCGCTCACCGCTCCGGCATCGTGCACCGCGACGTCAAGCCGGAGAACGTGCTGCTCGCGGAGGACGGACGCATCAAGATCGGCGACTTCGGCCTCGCGCGCGCCACCACCGCGAACACCGCGACCGGACAGCAGCTCATGGGCACGATCGCCTACCTCGCGCCCGAGCTCGTCACGCGAGGCACCGCGGATGCGCGCAGCGACATCTACGCGCTGGGCATCATGCTTTACGAGATGCTCGTCGGCGAGCAGCCGTACAAGGGCGAGCAGCCGATGCAGATCGCGTTCCAGCATGCGACGGATTCCGTGCCGCGTCCGAGCGTTCGCAACCCGGGTGTCCCTGAGCAACTGGACGAGCTCGTCCTCTGGGCGACGGAGAAGTCCCCGGACGAACGGCCGGACAACGCGCAGGAGATGCTCGATCGGCTCCGCGAGATCGAGCGCGATCTCGGCGTCGCGCCGGTCGTGGCAGCCGCGACCACTCCCCCGATGCGTTCATCCGCGGATTCCGGAGACCTCACCAAGGTCCTGCCGTCGAACATGGTGACCGATCCCACCACTCCGGTCGCGCAGGCGGTGGACAACGCGACGCTGCTCCGGCGACGTACCTCGAAGCGTCGAGCGCGCGGCGCGTTCCTCCTCACCCTGGTGCTGCTGCTCGCCACTGTGGCCGGCGGCGCAGGCTGGTGGTTCGGATCGGGCCCCGGCTCCCTCGTGGCCGTACCGGACGTCGCAGGGATGAGCTTCGAGGACGCCTCCGACCTGCTGATCGCCGACGGCTTCGTTCCCGTGCAGGCGGAGGAGAACTCGGTCGATGTCGACGCCGGCATCTCGATCCGCAGCGACCCCACAGCCGGCGATCGGCTCGACCGGGACACCGAGGTCACGGTGTACATCTCCTCTGGCCCCGCCGAGCGCTCCGTGGAGACGCTTGCAGGACGGGATCTCGACGAGGCGCGCTCCCTTCTCGAGGCGATCAATCTGCGCCTCGAGGACGATGTCGCGGTGTACTCCGGCGATGTCGAATCCGGCCTCGTGATCAGCGCGCGCATCACTCCCCGCGCAGGCGGGGAACCCTACGCGTGCAGCGAGGGCTGCAAGGCGTTCGAGGACGACACCGCACGTCTCGTGGTCTCGCTCGGCGGGCTCCCCGATGTCACGGACATGTCCGTCGAGCAGGCCGTGCAGGCGTTCGCCGACAAGGAGATCACGGTCATCGATCAGCGGATCGAGCAGTACAGCGAGAGCATCGGCCAGGGTCGCGTGCTCGGATACGCCGATCGTGAGGGCGGCGGAAGCTGGCGCCCCGGAGATCAGGTCCAACTCATCGTCTCGCTCGGACCCGAGCTGTTCCCCGTCCCGGACGTCGTCGACCTCACTCGCGATCAGGCCAAACAGGCGCTCGAGGAGGCCGGGTTCGCGTTCGACTACAACCGCTTCTGGGATGCCGCACCGGACCCGATGACGCGCGTGGAGTCGCAGTCGCCGACCGGAGATCAGCCCCAGGGCACGACGATCACGCTCACCATCGGTGGCGCGTTCTAACAGAGCCTCTCGCAGGACGGCGAACGGCCCGCCCCGGAGAGGGACGGGCCGTTTCACGCGAAGATCGCGCTCAGCGCTTCTCGAGCTCCTCCGCGACGAGGAATGCGAGTTCGAGGCTCTGCATGTGGTTCAGTCGCGGGTCGCACAGCGACTCGTAGCGGGTGGCGAGATCGCCCTCGTCGATCGGCTCGGAGCCACCCAGGCACTCGGTGACATCGTCGCCCGTGAGTTCGACGTGGATACCACCGGGGAAGGTGCCCACCGCGCGGTGCGCCTCGAAGAAGCCACGCACCTCGTCGACGACGTCGTCGAAACGACGGGTCTTGTATCCGGTGGGCGTCGTGATGCCGTTGCCGTGCATCGGGTCCGTGACCCACAGCGGTGTCGCACCGGAGTCGCGCACGGCTTCCAGCAGCGGCGGCAGTGCGTCACGGATCTTGCCGGCGCCCATGCGCGTGATGAACGTCAGACGCCCGGGCTCACGCTCGGGATCGAGCTTGTCGATCAGCTCCAGCGCCGTTTCCGGCGAGGTGGTCGGGCCGAGCTTCACGCCGATGGGATTGCGGATCTTGGAGAAGTAGTCCACGTGCGCGCCGTCGAGGTCGCGCGTGCGCTCCCCGATCCAGAGGAAGTGCGCCGAGGTGTTGTACGGCGTGTCGGTGCGGGAATCGATGCGGGTCATCGGACGCTCGTAGTCCATCAGCAGGCCCTCGTGGCCGGTGAAGAACTCGACGCGCTTGAGCTCGTCGAAGTCGGCCCCTGCCGCTTCCATGAACTTGATGGCGCGATCGATCTCGGCGGCCATGCGCTCGTAGCGCTGGTTGGCCGGGTTCTGCGCGAAGCCCTTGTTCCACGAGTGCACCTCACGGAGGTCCGCGAACCCACCCTGCGTGAACGCGCGGATGAGGTTCAGCGTCGACGCCGCCGTGTGGTATCCCTGCAGGAGTCGACCGGGGTCGGCTTGGCGGGAGGCCTCGGTGAAGTCGTAGCCGTTGACGATGTCACCGCGGTACGCGGGAAGGGTGACGTCGCCCCGGGTCTCGCTGTCGCTCGATCGGGGCTTGGCGAACTGGCCCGCCATACGGCCCATCTTCACGATCGGCATCGACGCGCCGTATGTGAGGACGACCGCCATCTGGAGCACGGTCTTGATCCGATTGCGGATCTGCTCCGCGGTCGCTCCTGCGAACGTCTCGGCGCAGTCGCCGCCCTGGAGCAGGAACGCCTGGCCGGATGCGGCCCGTGCGAGTCGATCACGGAGGTTGTCGACCTCGCCGGCGAAGACCAGCGGGGGCAGAGCGGCGATCTGCTGCGAGACGGCCGCAACCCGATCGGCGTCCGGCCACTGGGGCTGCTGCTTGATCGGAAGGGAGCGCCACGCGTCAAGGGCGTCGAGAGGTACCGGCATGCTCCCAGCTTAGTGCGAGCGCAGGGGCAGGGACCGCCTCAGGAGCGCTGTGTGACGCGCGCGGCGGCGCTCGGCGGGAGGCGGTCCTTGACCGTCGAGGCGTACACGTCCTCGTACTCCTGCTCGCCGAGTCTCTGCAGCGCGACCATGATCTCGTCCGTGACGGATCGCAGGATGTAGCGGTCGTTCTCCATGCCGGCGTATCGGGAGAAATCGAGCGGCTCACCGATGACGATTCCCACCCGCACCACGCGAGGGACGGGCTGTCCGATGGGCATCGCGGTGTCGGTGTCCACCATGATCACGGGGACCACTGGCACTTTCGCCTCGAGTGCCATGCGGGCGATACCCGTGCGTCCTCGATAGAGCTTGCCGTCGGGGCTCCGTGTGCCCTCCGGATAGATGCCGAGGAGGTCGCCGCGTCCCAGCACCTGCAGCCCCGTGTTGAGGGAGGCCTCGGACGCCTTGCCGCCGGAGCGGTCGATGGGGATCTGCCCCGTCGCCTTCATGAAGAACTTCGTCGCCCTCCCCTTCAGGCCCCGTCCGGTGAAGTAGTCGCTCTTCGCGAGGAAGGATACCGGCCGATCGATCATCAGGGGAAGGAACACGGAGTCCGCGAAAGAGAGATGGTTGCTGGCGAGAATCGCCGCACCATCCACGGGGACATTGCGTCGCCCGATGATCCAGGGGCGAAAGATCGCCTTGACCACGGGTCCGATCGCGATGTACTTCATCAGCCAGTAGAACATCGTGGTGAAGTCTAGCGCCGCGCGCGCATCCGACCACCAGACCCGCATCGCATCCGCGCGTCGGCGGTGCGACTGAGTTTCACCGACTACGCGACTGGATTTCATCAGACACCCTGCATCGCGCGTCCTCGTGCCCTAGACTCGGGGGAAACCCGTGTCCGACCGGTACCGAAGGAGCTGCCGTGGTCCAGTTTGAAGTCCCTGCGATCGTCCCCGCCGACCCCGAGGCGAACATCTCCGACCTCCTGGCCGAGCGCGTCAAGGCCACGCCCGACCGCGCCCTCTTCTCCGTCCCCGACGGCGACGGCTGGCGAGACATCTCCGCCGTCGATTTCGAGACGGCGGTGATCGCCCTGGCGAAGGGCTTCGTCGCGGCGGGTATCCAGCCCGGAGAGAAGGTCGGCTTCCTCGCACGCACCACGTACGAGTGGACGCTCGTCGACTTCGCGCTCTTCTACGCCGGCGCCGTCATGGTGCCGATCTACGAGACGAGCTCCCCCGCTCAGATCCAGTGGATCCTCGAGGACTCGGGGGCGATCGCCCTCATCATCGAGTCCGCCGAGCACTTCGCCCGTGTGGACGAGATCAGAAGCGACGTGCCGCTCGTCCGCGAGGTCTGGCAGCTGCACCTCGGGGCCATCGACACGCTGACCGCCCAGGGCACGTCCGTCGAGGACTCAGAGATCCAGAGACGCCGCGGACTCGCCGTCGGCTCGGACCTCGCGACCCTCATCTACACGTCGGGCTCGACGGGCAAGCCGAAGGGCTGCGTCATCACGCACAGCAACTTCGTCGAGCTGTCGCGCAACTCCGCCAAGGCCCTGTCCAAGGTCGTCACGACGCCCGGTGCCTCCACCGTGCTCTTCATCACGACCGCTCATGTGTTCGCGCGCTTCATCTCGATCCTCAACATCCACTCGGGTGTGCGCACCGGCCACCAGCCGGACACCAAGCAGTTGCTCCCGGCGCTCGGATCCTTCAAGCCCACCTTCCTCCTGGCCGTCCCGCGCGTCTTCGAGAAGGTCTACAACTCCGCCGAGCAGAAGGCCGAGGCCGGCGGCAAGGGCAAGATCTTCCGCGCAGCCGCCGCCGCCGCGATCGAGCACTCGCGTCTGCTCGAGGACGGAAAGAAGATCCCCCTCGGGCTCAAGATCAAGTTCGCTCTCTTCGATCGACTCGTCTACAGCAAGCTCCGCGCGGCGATGGGCGGCAACATCGTCTACGCCATCTCCGGGTCCGCACCACTGGGAGCCCGACTCGGGCACTTCTTCCACAGCCTCGGCGTCGTGATCCTCGAAGGCTACGGCCTCACCGAGACGACCGCGCCGGCCACGGTCAACCTCGCCGACAAGTCGAAGATCGGCACGGTCGGTCCGGCTCTCCCCGGTGTGGGTGTCCGCCTCGCGGAGGACGGCGAGATCGAGGTCCGAGGGATCAACGTCTTCAAGGAGTACTGGAAGAACCCCGAGGCGACTGCCGAGGCCTTCCACGACGGCTGGTTCCGCACGGGTGACCTCGGAAGCTTCGATGCCGAGGGGTTCCTGACGATCACGGGCCGCAAGAAGGAGATCATCGTGACCGCGGGCGGCAAGAACGTCGCTCCCGCCGCGCTCGAGGATCCCATCCGGGCGAATCCGATCATCGGCCAGGTGGTCGTCGTCGGCGACCAGAAGCCGTTCATCTCCGCACTCATCACGCTGGATCCGGAGATGCTGCCCACCTGGCTCGCCAACAACGGCCTGTCCAAGGACATGTCGCTGACCGAGGCATCGTCGCACGAGGCTGTGCGCGCCGAGGTGCAGCGGGCGATCGACACGGCGAACGCCAACGTGTCGCGCGCCGAGTCGATCCGCAAATTCACTCTCCTCGACACCGAGTGGACCGAGGCCAGCGGGCACCTCACACCGAAGATGTCGATCAAGCGCAATGTGATCGTCACCGATTTCGCTGACGAGATCACGGCGATCTACGACGAGCCGGTCACCACGACGAACGTCTCGCTCGGCTGAGAAGCACCGAGAGAAGCCCCGCACCGGATTCGGTGCGGGGCTTCTGCGTGAGGGTGCACGCGATCAGAACCAGGAGCTCTCGCGCACCTCGCGCATCGCGACCCGACGCGTGTCCGCGTCCAATCGGGAGAGATAGACACGACCGTCGAGATGATCCGTCTCGTGCTGCAGCGCCTGTGCGAGCAGACCGTCCCCCTCGAGGAGCACGGGGTCGCCGGCCAGATCGATGCCCTCCACACGGGCCCACGGGTGGCGCAGCGCGTCGTGCCAGAGTCCCGGCACCGACAGGCAGCCCTCGCCGGTGGGGACGGGCTCGCCGCGCACCTCGGTGAGGACCGGATTGATGATGTAGCCGATGTCGCCGTCGATGTTGTAGCTGAACGCCCTCAGTGCGACACCGATCTGCGGCGCTGCGACGCCTGCACGTCCAGGCAGCTCGACCGTGTCCACGAGGTCGGTGATGAGCGCGCGCACCCCATCATCGATCTCGTCGATCTCTCGGCACACGGTGCGCAGCACGGGGTCGCCGAAGAGGCGGATCTCGCGGACGGCCATCAGACGGTGCCCGCCCGCAGTCCCTCGACGAGAAGAGCCGCGAGCTCGCGAGCCGCCTGGCGCGTCTCGGGCTGCAGGTTGGCGAACACGATCGCCCCACCACCCGCGATCTGAGCGTCGTAGGGCATGCGCACGACGTGGCGAGCACGCGTCGCGAAGTGCGCCTCCAGCTCGTTCAACCGCACCAGCGGGGCACCGGGCGTCGACTGGTTGAGAACGACGATCGCCTCGCGGGACTGCTCCGCGTAGCCGTTCGTCTCCAGCCATGTGAGGGTCTCGGACGCGAGGCGCGCCTCGTCGACGCTCAAGCCGGAGACGATGACCAGCTGATCGGCCAGGTCGAGGGTCGCTCCCATGACGGAGTGGACGATGCCGGTTCCGGTATCGGTCAGGACGAGCGAGTAGTAGTGCGCGGCGACGCCGGCCACATCCCGATAGTCCTCGTCGCTGAACGCATCCGCGATACGCGGATCGGTGTCCGACGCGAGCACATCGAGGCGCGTGGCGTCACGGGCCACGATCGCGGAGATGTCGTGATAGCCCTTCACCTCGTCGTGCACGCGCACGAGATCGCGCACGGACTTCGAGTGCGAACGAACGATGCGCTCGGCCAGCGTTCCCCGATCGGGGTTGGCGTCCACGGCGATGACGCGATCGTCGCGCGCATCGGCGAGAGCCATGCCGAGAAGTGCCGTGATGGCCGTCTTGCCGACGCCGCCCTTGCGGGAGAGCACCGGGACGAACCGTGCGCCCCCGGAGAGGGGCGCCGCGATGCGAGCGGACAGTTCCTTGCGCGCCCGCGCTCGCTTGCCGTCACCGATGTTGATGCGACGACCGGAGAGCGTGTAGAGGAAATGCGACCATGCGCCTTCCGGCTCCGGCTTGGCGACATGGTGCGGGTCGAGAAGGCGGTCTGCGGTGAGGAGGTCGGCGGACTCGCGCGAGGACTCGCTCAACTCCCCCAGGCGCTTGGACGTCAGCGAGACATCTTGACGTGCGGAGGATGTCCGTGCGGCGTGAGCCGCGGGGCGCGTTGCGACGGCCTTCGCAGGTGCGGGCTCGGTGGGCACGGTGGTCTCCTGCTTCTGCGTGGGCGCGGCGTCGGTCCGACGCGGAGTCGTCGGCATCTCCTGGGCGGCGGCCGTGTCGGCCACGGGCGTACGGGGGGCCTCATCGCGAGAGCCGGGCGACGCCGAAAGGGGTGCCGTCGAATTCACTGCGGGAGCCGGAGCGCTCGAGGCGGCGGGCTTCTCGGCCTTCGGCGCGAGGGGTGCCTTGGACGTCTTGGGCACCTTCGGTTGCTTCGGGGTCTTGGCGGACTTCTTCTTGCCGTCTGTCTTCGGCGACGCGACCGAGCCCGACGAAAGAGCGGCGGACACCGCGGTCGCCGACGCCGGTGGGGGTGTCACCGGAGCAGGTGTCACCGGAGTGGGCTCCGCCGACCGTGCCGACGGTTTCGTGATCGGTGTGGGCGTCGCCGTGGTCGCCTCGGGAACCTCGCGCTCATCCTGCTGATCCGCTGCGACCTCTCCGTCGATCTCGGGGAGCTGCGTGTGGCGGGCGGCCTCCGGCTCGATGACCACCTCGGCGGTGACGGGAGCCGACTCGGGAGTGGACGACGGAGGCGTCGATCCCTGGTCGGTCTCCGGCTCGGCGTCGGCGGGAATCTCGATCACGATGTCCGACGTCGCCTCCTGGATGCGTCCGACGTCGTCGGTCTCGCTGCGCAAGCTCTCCTCGTACGCGAGCTCCGACGCGACCTCTCCCTCGACCACACCCTCGTCGTCGAGGTCGTCGTCCTCGCCCTGCGGCAGGGCCACAGGCACCTGAGCGGTGCCGCCCAGGATTCCGATACCTGCGGTGTCCAGGGATGCGGCATCGTCGAGCACCCCTCGCGAATCGTCGCTGGGGTCTTCGATGTTCTTCGGGGTCACGGTGTCACTCCAAGCTTGTGCGAGGCTCTCGCCCGGACAAGATTAGTGTGCGGGACGGATCACGACCAAAAGGTCGCCTGCGTCCACCTGCTGGGTGGCAGCGATCGCGAGGCGCTCCACGACACCGTCGACCGGTGTCGTGATGGCGGCTTCCATCTTCATCGCCTCGATCGACGCGATGGCCTCGCCCGCTCTGACGCGATCTCCGACCTCGGCCTTGAGGGTCACCACGCCCGAGAACGGCGCGGCCACCTGTCCGGGCTTGGAGGTGTCCGCCTTCTCCACCTCGTGCGCGTCGACGGCGATCGCGCGGTCCCTCACGAACACCGGGCGCAACTGGCCGTTGAGCGTGGTCATGACGGTGCGAATACCCCGCTCGTCCGCCTCGCCGATGGCTTCCAGGCCTACGAAGAGCTGCACGCCGCGATCGATCTCGACGACGTGCTCCTGGCCGGGGACCAGCCCGTAGAGATAGTCGCTGGTGTCCAGCACCGAGAGATCCCCGAACAGCTCACGCATCTGCGTGAACTCGCGCATCGGCGCCGGGAACAGGAGCGTGTTCAGACGCGCCCGTCTCGTGTCGCTGTCCCCCGCGAGTGCTTCCTCGTCCTCAGCGCTCAGCTCGGTGACGCCGACGCGCACGTCGCGGCCGGCCAGCACCTTCGTCCGGAAAGGCTCCGGCCACCCGCCGGGAAGGTCGCCGAGCTCGCCGGCCATGAAACCGACGACGGAATCCGGGACATCGTATTTCTCGGGGTGCTCTTCGAAGTCCGCCGGATCGGCTCGCACGGCTGCCAGGTGCAACGCGAGGTCTCCGACGACCTTGGAGGACGGGGTGACCTTCGGCACCCGGCCGAGGATGGCGTTCGCCGCCGCGTACATGTCCTCGATGAGCTCGAAGTCATCCGCGAGGCCGAGAGCCTTCGCCTGCTGCCGCAGGTTCGAGAGCTGACCGCCCGGGATCTCGTGGTGGTACACGCGCCCGGTGGGTCCGGGAAGACCCGACTCGAACGGCGCGTACTGGTGGCGCACGGCCTCCCAGTACGGCTCGAGGTCCGACACGGCACCGAGGTCGATCCCGCTGTCGCGATCGGTGTTCGCGAGCGCTGCGACGAGGGCGGAGAGGGACGGCTGACTGGTCGTGCCCGACAGCGGAGCGGACGCAGCGTCCACCGCATCCACGCCCGCGGCGCTCGCGGCGAGAAGGGTGGCGAGTTGTCCGCCCGGGGTGTCGTGCGTGTGCAGGTGGACAGGCAGATCGAACCGGTCGCGCAGCGCAGTCACGAGTGTCGCCGCCGCTGCGGGGCGCAGGAGCCCCGCCATGTCCTTGATCGCGAGGACGTGCGCGCCCGATTCCACGATCTGCTCCGCGAGACGCAGATAGTAATCCAGCGTGTACAGGTCCTCGGCGGGATTGAGGAGGTCACCGGTGTAGCAGAGTGCCACCTCGGCGATCGAGGTCCCGGTCTCCCTGACGGCGTCGATCGCGGGCCGCATCTGCGAGATGTCGTTGAGTGCATCGAAGATGCGGAAGATGTCCACCCCGCTCGCGGCGGCTTCGGACACGAAGGCCTGTGTCACGGCGGTCGGATAGGGCGTGTACCCCACAGTGTTCCGGCCTCGGAGCAGCATCTGGATCGCGACGTTCGGGAGCGACTCGCGCAGCTTGTCGAGGCGCTCCCACGGGTCCTCGCCGAGGAACCGCAGAGCGACGTCGTACGTCGCGCCGCCCCAAGCCTCGACCGAGAGCAGCCCCGGCGTCATACGGGCCAGGTGAGGAGCCGCGGCCACGAGATCCCGCGTGCGCACGCGGGTTGCGAGCAGCGACTGGTGGGCGTCGCGGAACGTGGTGTCCGTGATCGCGAGGGCGGTCTGCGCACGGAGGTCGCGTGCGAACCGGTCGGGGCCGACCTCCAGCAGACGCTGGCGCGAACCGGCCGGCGGGGGTGTGGAGAGGTCCAGCTCCGGGAGCTTGGTCACCGGGTCGGCCATCCCAGGGTGAACTCCGTGGGGTTTGTTGACGGTGACGTCGACGAGCCAGTTGAGGATGCGCGTGCCGCGGTCCTTCGACACGCGTCCGCGCAGGAGTTCAGGACGCTCGTCGATGAAGGACGTGCTGACGTCACCGGCGACGAAGGCCTCGTCCTCCAGCAGCGCCTGGAGGAACGGGATGTTCGTGGAGACGCCGCGGATGCGGAACTCCGCGAGTGCGCGTCGGGCCCTCGCGACGGCGGCCGGGAAGTCACGACCGCGACAGGTGAGCTTGGAGAGCATCGAGTCGAAGTGCGGGCTGATCTGCGCGCCCTGGTGCACGGTCCCGCCGTCGAGCCGGATGCCGGCCCCGCCGGGCGAGCGGTACGTGGTGATCTTTCCGGTGTCCGGCCGGAACCCCTGCGTCGGATCCTCGGTCGTGATGCGGCACTGCAGTGCGGCGCCGCGCAACTGGACCTCGCCCTGACGGAGGTGCAGATCGGCGAGCGTCTCGCCGGCGGCGATCCGCATCTGGGTCTGGACGAGATCGACGTCCGTGACCTCTTCGGTCACGGTGTGCTCGACCTGGATCCGGGGGTTCATCTCGATGAAGACGACCTCACCGGTCCGCTCCCCCGCGGTCTCGAGCAGAAACTCCACCGTCCCCGCGTTCTCGTAGCCGATGGAGCGGGCGAAGGCCACCGCATAGCCGTGCAGAGCCTGACGGACGTCATCGTCGAGGTTCGGCGCCGGTGCGATCTCGACGACCTTCTGGTGGCGGCGCTGGACCGAGCAGTCGCGCTCGAAGAGATGGACGGTCTCGCCGCTCTTGTCGGCAAGGATCTGCACCTCGATGTGCCGTGGACGGATGACCGCCTGCTCGAGGAACATCCGTGCGTCGCCGAAGGCACTGGCCGCCTCGCGCATGGCCTCCGCAAGAGCAGGGGCGAGCTCGTGTCGGGACTCGACTCGACGCATCCCACGGCCACCGCCGCCGGCCACCGCTTTCGCGAACAGGGGGAATCCGATGTCCTCTGACTGCGCGACGAGCGCATCGACGTCGTCGGATGCTTCGGTGGAGCGCAGGACCGGCACGCCGGCTCCGATCGCGTGGCGCTTCGCCTCGACCTTGTTGCCCGCCATCTCCAGAACCGCGGACGGAGGCCCGATGAAGACGATTCCGTGGGCCGCGGCCCGCTCCGCGAGATCCGGATTCTCCGAGAGGAAACCGTATCCGGGATAGATCGCGTCGGCGCCGGATTCCAGAGCCACGCGGATGATCTCGTCCACATCGAGATAGGCCCGCACGGGGTGGCCGCGCTCGCCGATCTCGTAGGCCTCGTCCGCCTTCAGGCGATGCATCGACCCCCTGTCCTCATACGGGAACACGGCGACGGTCCGAGCACCGACCTCATAGGCGGCACGGAAGGCACGGATCGCGATCTCGCCGCGGTTGGCCACAAGGATCTTCTGGAACATGCACACCTCTGAAAGCTCGATGTGCACGCAGATGCTGGCACATGGGGCGGGGCTGAGTGTTCCCTAAGCCTAGGGGAGGTAACGTGGTCCCCGTGCACGTACTCAGCGTTAGCTCTCTCAAGGGAGGCGTCGGCAAGACGACCGTGACCCTCGGCTTGGCCTCTGCGGCCTTCGCCCGGGGAGTTCGGACGCTCGTCGTCGACCTCGACCCCCAGTCCGACGTCTCGACCGGGATGGACATCCAGGTGGCCGGTCGACTCAACATCGCCGATGTCCTGGCGAACCCGAAGGAGAAGGTCGTTCGACAGGCGATCACGTCCAGCGGCTGGGCGAAGGTGCACCCCGGAACCATCGACGTGCTCATCGGGAGCCCCTCGGCGATCAACTTCGACGGCCCCCACCCCAGCGTCCGCGACGTCTGGAAGCTCGAAGAGGCACTGGCTGCGGTCGAAGCCGACTACGACCTCGTCCTCGTCGACTGCGCCCCTTCGCTGAACGCGCTCACCCGTACGGCCTGGGCCGCGAGCGATCGGGTGATGGTCGTCACCGAGCCGGGACTCTTCTCGGTCGCCGCTGCGGACCGTGCGCTCCGGGCCATCGAGGAGATCCGCCGTGGACTCTCCCCCCGTCTGCAGCCTCTCGGGATCGTCGTGAACCGCGTGCGTCCGCAGTCCATCGAGCACCAGTTCCGCATCAAGGAGCTCCGTGACATGTTCGGTCCCCTGGTGCTGTCGCCCCAGCTGCCCGAGCGCACCTCACTGCAGCAGGCTCAGGGCGCTGCCAAGCCCCTGCACATCTGGCCCGGCGATTCGGCGCAGGAACTCGCGGCCGATTTCGACCTTCTTCTCGACCGCATCGTGCGCACGGGCCGCATTCCCGTCTCGGAGGAGCCGCGCGCCTGACCGGCCCCGGTCCCCGCAGCCACGACCCGCGCACGATCCGTCGATCGCCGTCTCTCACGGACGCGCGAGAAGAACACCGCGTTCTCCGCGGTGCGTGATCGTTGCGCTACGCGCTGAGCGCTGGGCGGCGCTAGGCGCTTCGGCGGGAGCGACGTGCGGAGAGCTCGTCGACCGGGTCCGGCGCTGTGGGGTCGAACTCGACCAGCGTCGACTCGACCTCACGGAGGACCTTGCCCACGGCGATGCCGAAGACGCCCTGCCCGCGACTGACGAGGTCGATGACCTCGTCGTTGGACGTGCACAGGTAGACCGATGCACCGTCGCTCATGAGAGTGGTTCCCGCGAGATCGCGGATACCAGCGGCACGGAGTTCGCTGACGGCCGTGCGGATCTGCTGGAGCGAGATTCCCGTGTTCAGCAGACTCTTCACGAGCTTGAGGACGAGGATGTCCCGGAAGCCGTACAGGCGCTGCGAGCCCGAGCCGTTCGCACCGCGAACGGTGGGCTCCACCAGCTCGGTGCGCGCCCAGTAATCCAACTGGCGGTAGGTGATGCCAGCGGCACGCGCCGCGACGGCGCCCCGATATCCGACCTCATCGTCCATCGCCGGAAGCCCGTCCGTGAAGAGGAGTTCGGTCACGAAGCGCGGGTCACCTGCACCCTCATCCGCATTCATACTCAGTCCTCCCTGGAACGGTTAACTCCACGCTAGAGCAGTGCCCCAGCAGCGGCAACGACATCCGTGATCACCCGAGGGTGTGTCGCAATCAGTTCGTTACGAAAGCAGTCGAGAGATCCCGTCCTGGACGAACAGACCTCTCACCTCGTCGATGCGCGTCGCGAGTTCGGGGGCGAGTTCGCTCGCCTTGGCCCTGGACGTCGTATCGGGGCGGCGCAACAGTGCCGACAGCGCGGACTCGATCAATGCGACCTCGCGGTCGGCACCCTGGCGGATGGCCCGGAGGTGACGCGGCTCGATCCCGTGACGGTCCAACGCGACGAGCCCGCGGAGCAGCGCGACCGTGGATTCGGGGTACGACTCGGCGGCGGAGATGATGCCGGTACTGATCGCATCGTTGAGCAGCTGCGGGCCGGCTCCGGCCGTGCTCAGAAGCTCGTCTCTCCGGTAGCGACGCGCGGTCGGCATGATCGACGGCGGCGGCGCGAGCGAGGACCCTCCGGCTTCGCGATCGGCGTCGGTGTCGTCCAACTGCTCGCGGATCACGCTGAGCGGGAGGTAGTGATCGCGCTGCAGGGTGAGCGCGAGCCGAAGCCGCTCCACGTCGGTGGCGGAGAACTTGCGGTATCCGGACTCGGTGCGTGACGGCGTGACGATTCCCTGCACCTCGAGGAAGCGCAACTTGCTCGAAGTCAGCGCGGGGAATTCCGGCGTGAGCCTGGCGAGCACCTGACCGATGCTCAAAAGCCCCGCGGACGCAGAGCGTTCGCGGGTCGAGGCTGCCGGCATCAGGCCTTCGCCGCCGCGAGATCTGCGGGCGAAGAGAAGAAGTTGAGCCGGAACTTACCGACCCGCACCTCGTACCCGTTCTCGAGGAGGCTGCGGTCGACGCGCTCACCGTTGACATAGGTGCCGTTGAGGGACCGCTGGTCGATGATCTCGAAGGCTGCACCGTTGCGCGTGATCTCCGCGTGACGACGAGACACCGTCACGTCGTCGAAGAAGATCCCCGCCTCGGGGTGGCGTCCGATGGTGGTCACGTCGGTGTCGAGCAGGTATCGCGCGCCGGCCAGCGCCCCGGAGCGCACCAGAAGGAGCGCGGATCCCGCGGGCAACGCGGCTATCGCGGTCTGCTCGACATCGGTCAATTCCGCGCCGAAGGGCACGAAAGACAGGTCCGAATCGTGCCCGAATGTCTGCGTCACGTCGTGCTTCTGCTCGACGTCGCGGTGGATCGCGCCGTCCCCGGCCGATCGGCTATCGCTATATGTCACGGTTGCCCTCCTCAGTTGACCAGACTAACCGATCCGGACCCCTCGGCGGGAAGCGGATTCACGCTCAGCCGGCGCCGATACGGATTTCCTAAGCTGGTGCGGTGAATACCTCCTCCGCCCGCCGCCCCGTCCTCCCCCTCGCTCTGGCCGGGACGCTACTCACGGCGCTGTTGATGCTGATGAGCGCATCCCCCGCCTCCGCGCATGACACGCTCCTGGAGTCGAGTCCGGCAGCGGATGCGACCGTCGAGACTCTCCCGGACGACCTCACACTCACCTTCAGCGCCGACCTGATCTCGGGAGACGGCGCGACAGCGGTCGTGGTGACGGACGCCGGCGGCGAGACCGTGTCGGACGGCGAGCCCACGGTGAACGGCACCGTCGTCACCCAGCCGCTCGTCGCAGAGGGAGAAGCAGGCGTCTACGACGTCGTGTGGAAGGTCGTCTCCAGCGACGGGCACCCCATCTCGGGAGAGTTCTCGTTCACCGTCGAGACGGGAACCGTGACGGAGGAGCCGACACCGACGCCGAGCGCTGCGCCGACGACCTCGCCGTCCGAGACGGTCGCCCCCGCTGAGACGGCGTCGCCCGCGGAGTCTCCGGACATGACCGCCGAGTCGTCCATCTCCGCTCCGTGGATCATCGCCGGGGCGGCCGCCGTGCTGATCGCGGCGTTCCTCACGGTCGTCTTCATCCGGCGGCGTCGCCGCTCGGGTACCGCATCTGATTCCGACGCACCGACAGAGGGATAGGCTGGAGGCATGCCACATTACGATGTCGTCATCCTCGGCGCGGGCCCTGGCGGCTACGTCGCCGCCGTCCGCAGCGCACAGCTGGGTCTCTCGACCGCGATCATCGAGGAGAAGTACTGGGGTGGTGTGTGTCTCAACGTGGGATGCATCCCCTCCAAGGCTCTCCTCAAGAACGCCGAGCTCGCGCACACCCTGAAGCACAAGGCCGATTTCTTCGGTATCTCCGGTGAATTCACCCTCGACTATGGCAAGGCGTACGACCGCAGCCGCGAGGTCGCCGATGGCCGTGTCAAGGGCATCCACTTCCTGATGAAGAAGAACAAGGTCACGGAGTACGACGGTCGCGGTACGTTCACCGGCCCGAAGGCGATCTCCGTCGCGAAGTCGGACGGATCGACCGAAGAGGTCACCTTCGACAACGCGATCATCGCCACCGGTTCCCGCGTGCGTCTGCTTCCGGGCGTCGAGCTCAGCGAGAACGTCGTGACGTACGAGGAGCAGATCCTCTCCCGCGAACTGCCGAAGTCGATCGTCATCGTCGGCGCAGGCGCGATCGGCATGGAGTTCGGCTACGTCCTGTCCAACTACGGCGTGAAGGTCACCATCATCGAGTTCCTCGACCGGGCACTGCCCAACGAGGACGCCGATGTCTCCAAGGAGATCGCGAAGCAGTACAAGAAGGACGGCATCGAGATCCTCGTGTCCACCAAGGTGGAGACGATCGTCGACAACGGTTCATCCGTGACCGTCACCTACACCGGCAAGGACGGCGCCCAGACCTCGGTCGAGGTCGACAAGGTGCTCATGTCGGTCGGCTTCGCGCCGAACGTCGAGGGCTTCGGTCTCGACGCGACCGGTGTCAAGCTCACCGAACGCGGTGCGATCGACATCGACGACCACATGCGTACCAACGTCGACGGCATCTACGCGATCGGTGATGTCACCGCGAAGCTCCAGCTCGCCCACGTGGCCGAGGCACAGGGCGTGGTCGCCGCAGAGACGATCGGCAAGGCCGAGACCATGACGCTCGGCGACTATCGCATGATGCCCCGCGCCACCTTCTGCTCCCCTCAGGTCGCCTCGTTCGGCCTCACCGAGCAGCAGGCCAAGGACGAGGGGCACGACATCAAGGTCGTGAGCTTCCCGTTCATGGCCAACGGCAAGGCGCACGGACTCGGCGAGCCCGTCGGTTTCGTCAAGCTCATCGCCGATTCCGAGCACCTCGAACTCCTCGGGGCGCACATGATCGGACCGGATGTGGCGGAGCTCCTCCCCGAGCTGACGCTCGCGCAGAAGTGGGACCTCACCGCTCTCGAGCTGGCACGCAACGTCCACACCCACCCGACACTGTCGGAGGCCCTGCAGGAGGGCTTCCACGGTCTCGCAGGACACATGATCAACTTCTGACCCCGTCAGAGCGAAGGGCCCGATCCATCAGCGGATCGGGCCCTTCGTCGTCTACAGACCGCCCATGATCATGGCGTCCAGCACACGAGAGCGCCACCGCTCACGCGCGAGCCCGCGGATGAGGACGTCGCGGGGCGCACGGACGACACCGGGCTGAGCGGCTCCCATCGCCATGTTGAACCGCGCACGGCGCTGAGCGATCACCGCAGCCGCTCGCGAGCGGCGCTCGTACTCGTGGAGGTCGGGTGGCGTTCCCTGGGTTCCCGCCGTGATCGCGTCGCCCAGTCGTGTCGCAGCGAGCAGCGCGAGGTTCATGCCCTGTCCGCCGATCGGGCTGATCTCGTGCGCCGCATCACCCAACAGGGCAACGCGGCCCCGCCACAGGAGGTCGGCACGATGCTGCCTGGCACGGAAAGTGCTCGGCGCGACGCCGTGCGGCGTCGAGATCCGCGTGCCGATCCGACGTTCGACCTCGTCGACGAAAGAGGATGCCGTGCGTTCCTGGCGTCGAGATTCGCGGATGACCCACCGACGGGCGCCTCCCGGAAGCGGGAAGGCTTCCACGAGCCCCTCCCGCTCGAAGTAGAGGCGTGCCCGATGGCCGTCTTCGCCTTCTCCGTCGGGAAGGTCCATCATCGTGTAGTCGCCATGCCCTCGCGCGGCGCGCCAGCCCATCCCCACCTGGTCGCGCAGCGTGCTGCGCACTCCATCCGCGAGCACCACGAGGTCGGCGCTGTACTCCCGCTCCCCCGCATCACCCGTCGTCTCCAGCGCGACGGAGCCGCCACGGTCGTGAACCGCGCTCACCGTGACGCCGCGTCGTACCGCGCCGGGCGACAGGGATTCGAGCTGATCGTCGAGGATCACGCCGGTCCGCCCCTGCGCGATGGTGAGCACCGGACGCTCCGGCGGGAAGTCGACCTCCGCGAGGACACGACCTCCACTGCTCACGGACCCCCCACGCAACTGCACTGCGTCCGCGCGGATCCGCTCCCCGACACCCGCCCGATCGAGTGCCAGGACACCGGGCGGATGGATGCCGATCGCGCGTGAACGCAGGTCAGCCTGCACGTTCCGTTCGAGCACGGTGACGTCCACGCCGGAGCGTGACAGCAGGCACCCGAGCAGGAGCCCCGCCGGGCCTGCACCGACGATCACAACCCGCAGCTCACGCATCACGGGCCTCCCAGCACAACTCCAGCCGACAGGGCACGCGTCCGCGCACAGACCACCCGGCCGGCACGCGCTCGCGCATCTCCGACACGGTGTAGGAGCGCCGGATGCTCGTCAGGCCGTCGGGCCGGATGAAGGAATCCGCGAGCAGCGTGGACTGCAGCGGCCAGGTCGCCGAAGCGAACAGCGCGTACGCACGGCGGCTCCGCGCGATGTCGCTGTGGAGGACGAGTCCTCCTCTGTCGAGCAGGCGTTGAGAGTCGGAGAGAACCCCGTCGAGCTCCGCGGCCGTCAGGTGGTGCAGGAGGTGATTCGAGACGACCACGTCGAACCGCTCTCCGGATCCGGCGACGTCACCCGAGAGGCCCGTGCGATACGTCACCGTGCCAGGCCCCTGCTGTGCACGCGCCCACGCGGTCGCTCGCGGATCCGCGTCCACGGCTACGACCTGCACGGGCACGCCGTCCATCCGCGCCCACCGGGCGAGAGCACGAGAGATGTCCCCGCCTCCCGAACCGACGTCGATGATGCGCAGCACCCGCCCGTCGGCATGCGCGATCTCCGCCCGGGGCAGGATCGATCGTCTGTAGGCACGACGCCACCCGCTCAACGCGCCGTTGACGAGAGCGAACCGGCGATAGGTCTTCTCGAGCATCGCCCGATCAGCCCCGGGTTCATCCATGAGCTCACGGGCCGCGGTCGCTCGAGTGCGCAGGTCAGGAATCGCCACGACGCCCCCCGAGCACACTCATCACCCCGCCCTCCATCGTGAGCCCCGGTCCGAACGCCATGGCGATGAGCCGCTCGCCGTCGCGCGGGTCGGATTCCCGCAGGATCCGGTTCAGGACGAAGAGAATGGTCGCGCTGGACATGTTGCCGTAGGTGCGCAGGACCTCGCGAGCGGGCGCGAGCTGCGCATCGGTGAGACCGACCTGATGCTGCACACGATCGAGGATGTCCCGTCCGCCGGGGTGGATCGCCCAGTGGGTCACGGCCTCGACGATGCCACCGTCGCCCTGCGCGCTCGACAGCGCATCGTCCGGTCCGCACAACGAAGCCAGGGCGTCGTCGACGTTCGCCTCGATGACCTTCGGAACAGCGGTCGAGAGGATCATCTCGAAGCCGTGGTCCCCGATCGTCCACGCCATGTGCTCGATGCTGTCGGGGGCGATCGCCGTGCCGAAGGAGTCCAGGGCCAGCGCGACGCTGCCGTCGGCCGGCGGACGACTCGACACGATCGCCGCAGCGGCACCGTCCGCGAACAGCGACGAGGCGACGATCGTGTCGGGATCGTTCGAGGACCGCAGGTGCAGCGTGCAGAGCTCCGCGCTCACGACGAGCACCACGGCATCCGGATCCGCCAGCGAGAACTGACGGGCGGCGCGGAGCGCCGGGATCGACGCGTAGCAGCCCATGAATCCGAAGTGGTAGCGCTCGACACCGTCACGGAGTCCGAGCGCCTGAACGATCTCGAAGTCCGGACCGGGAGCATGGAAACCCGTGCATGACACGGTGATCAGGTGCGTGATATCCGCCGTGGAGATATCGGGAGAGGCGGCGAGCGCGCGACGGGCCGCCTCGATGAACAGCCCGGTCGCGGCGCGGACATAGAGCTCGTTACGGGCGGCCGTGCCGGGAGAGAGCAACAGATTCGCCTCCCGGTCGTAGAACATCGGGTCCTCGACGTGTTCCTTCGTACCCAGCTCCGTGATGGCTGTGTAGCGCATGTCGATCCCCGATGCGCCGAACGAGGCGTTCACGATCCGCGCAGCGAGCCGATTGATGTCGGGTTGCGCCGCGAAGACGGCGCGTACTTCCTCCTGCGGCAGCGGTGTCTCGGGGACGACGGTCTGGGGCAGGCGAAGGATGGCACTCATATGCACACGCAACCATCTCGATGGGCTGCAGAGCAAGGGCTTGCGCCGTTCCCGGTACGCCCGCTACGGGCCGCGTGGGCCGAGACCTCGGCGGTCAGAAGCCGAGGGCGCGAGCGAGCTTGGAGGCCGAGGAGGCTTCCCGCCCGCCGACCGCACCGACAGCACGCTCGACGGCGGCGAAGAACTCCGCCCGCCCCGCGTCATCGGCGGGGGCTGCGGGGCCGAGCTCGACCTCCCACTCACGCCATTCACGAACCACGTTCGCACGGAGGTCGGTGGCTCGCACACGGTCATCGACGAACTCGGCGACGACTCCGTGCTCGGTACGCAGCTGATAGGCCACGCGGGTGTTCTCGATCCTCGCCAGCGGGGACAACGGGTCGGTCGTCCACGGGGCGACGGCCGAGAGAACGGCGGTCGGGATCCCGGAATCGTCACCGAGGGGCCAGCCGAGTTCCAGGCGGGAGTCCCCGTCGCGGGGCCCCTTCACGTGCCATCCCTCATCCGGCCCTCCGGTGCGGCGGCGAAGTGCCACGCCGGAGCGCGCGAGAGCGCCGTCGTGGGTGTCGACGTAGCCGGCATCGAGGAGGCGCGTCTCGGGAGCGGATACCTCGACGATGCCCGGCACGCTGAGCCAGTCCGGCAGCTCGGTGTCGGGGTCGACGTCGTACGTGCGTTCGACCTCGACGGTACGGGAGGGGTCAGTCGTCACTGGGAACGATGTCGTCACTGGATTCGGCGAACCAGAACCCGACCTCGGTCGGTCCGTCGCTTTCTCCGGTGTGGATCGCATCGCTACCGCGACGGTAGACCACCTGGGTCGCACCGTAGGGAACGATCAGGCTCTCCTGCTCGGTGTCTTCGAGGGGGAGGATCTGCCCGTCGAGCGGGCCTTCGTGAAGTCTCGCAATTGCCATGACCTCACCTTAGCGCCGCGCTCACACAGCGAGGACCGCCCCTGCCGCACCGAGGATCATCCACGGCCCGAACGCGATGCGCGTTGACCGGTCTGCGCGGCGCATCGCCATGAGCACCAGGGCGTACAGCGCTCCGAGCACGAAGGCCGATGCGGCCCCCACCGCCACCTCCTGCCAGCCGTGCCAGCCCAGAACCAGTCCGATCACCGCGGCGAGCTTGACATCGCCACCGCCCATACCCGAAGAGCTGATCATCCGGAGAGCCGCGTAGAAGACCGCGAGCGCGAGCATCCCCCCGAGGGCGCGGCCGAGACGGGTCGCATCGCCGAGGAGCAGCGCCTCGATCGCCACGAGCGCTCCCAGGGCGGCGAGCGTCGGCAGCACGATGCGGTTGGGGAGGCGATGCGTCCGCGCATCGATCACGGTCAGGACACCACCGACCGCGAGCAGGGCGAGATGCACGAGGAGGATGATCAGGTCGTGGGCTGTGGGCACCCCGGAAGGCTACGAGAACGCCACCGGTGCGGAAGCAGGCTGTGGATAACGTCGTCACAGGTCGAGGATCTCGAGGTCGACCGTGACCAGATCCCCCTCGCCGATCGCCTGGGCCTCGCGGATCGCGCGCTTCAACGGCAGGACGAATGCGCTGCCGCTGAAGAAGATGGATGTCGTCCAGACCGAGGCCCCGATGCGTGCTCGCACCCTCAGCGATCCGAAACCCCGCGCCGGAGCCGGCAGCTCACGCAGCTCGACCGAGAGCTCTTCGGGCATCGTGGCGAAGAACCACGAGTCGACGCGCGCATCCCAGCGCGTCACGGGGCTCTCGAACTCGATTCGCATGCACTCACGCTAGCGCGGAGGCCGGACATGATCGCTCTGACCTTGATGTCGGATGTACGAAATAGCATCGCAGTATCGCTTGCTTTATTCGTACATATCTTCGAGGATGGACACATGGGCACCGCTCTCCCCGCCCCCGCCGCTCTCCACTCCGAGAGCATTCTCTCCCGAGCGCAGGAGCTGCACCATCTGCGCTCGGAGATCAGCCGCATGCAGCGGCGCCGCAGCGATGCCCCTCTGCTCCCGCTGCACCCCGCACTGTCCGAGCTCCTCCCGGATCCCGGGCTGCGCGTCGGATCCTCGTACTCCCTCTCGCCCTCCCCGAGCCTTCTCGGGGCCCTCCTGTCCGCACCGTCGCAGAAGGGCTCCTGGTGCGCGGTCATAGGCATGCCCACTCTCGGGATCGAGGCGATGGCAGGCTTCGGCATCGAGCTGTCCCGCCTCATCCTCGTGCCTGATCCCGGCCCGCGCTGGCTCACCGTCGCCACCGCGCTGTCCGAGGTCGTCCCCCTCATCGCCGTGCACCCCCGCAGCAGGGTCTCCGATGCTGACATCTCCCGCCTGAACGCCCGCCTGCGAGACCGAGGATGCACGCTCCTCGTCACCGCACCCTGGCCCCAGAGCGAGGCGACGATCCGCGTCGAGGAGACCGAGTGGCACGGTCTGGGCACCGGATGGGGACTGCTCGCCGATCGCACCGTGACCCTGCGCGCCTCCGGGAAGAGACAACAGAGCCCTCGTCGCGTGCGCGTCCGCCTCCCCGACGCCTTCGGAACCCTGGACTCCGCCCCGGCAGCGCTGCGGCCGGTCGCTCCTCTGCAGACCTCGGAGCCCCGTGCACCCCGAGAGACCTGGGCGGAGGCCGGATGATGTCCCCCCGTCACCTCGTGCTGTGGCTTCCCGATTGGCCGGTGCGCGCCGCATTCGGTGCGTCCGCTCGGGACGAACCCGTCGCCGTCGAGAAAGCGAACCTGATCATCGCCTGCTCTGCCGTCGCGCGCGCTCAGGGGGTCCGGCGCGGTCAGCGACGCCGTCTGGCACAGACCCACTCCCCCGCGCTCAGCCTCCTTCCCTCCGACGAGGCGCGCGATGAACGCGCGTTCCGTCCCGTGCTGCGCCTGCTGGAGGAACAGGTCCCCGGTGTGCAGATGCTCCGCCCTGGGCTCGCCGCGCTCCGCGCCCGAGGCGCCGCGCGGTATTACGGGGGTGAGGAAAAGGCAGCGCAGCGCCTCATCGACGAACTCGCCCGCCACGGCCACCCCGATACGCGAGCAGGCATCGCGGATGGGCTGTTCACCGCGGAACAGGCTGCCAGGCATGCCCATCCCGCACTCGTCGTCCCCCCAGGAGGCGCACGGGAGTTCCTCGCTCCCCTCCCGGTACAGGTGCTGGGCGAGGGAGACATGCCCGAACTGCTCCTCCGACTCGGAGTGCGCACACTCGCCGACTTCGCAGCGTTGCCCGACCAGGATGTCCACGACAGGTTCGGTGATCGCGGTCTGCGACTGCATGCCCTCGCCTCCGGTGCGGACTCCCGCCCACTCGAACCGCGCGTACCGGAGCCGGAGCTCGCACGGGAGATCGAATTCGACACTCCCCTGGGACAGGCGGATCAGGTGGCGTTCGCGGTGCGCCAGACCGCAGACGCCGTCTCAGCGGGGCTGGCGTTGTCGTCGCTCGTCTGCACCGAGGTGCGCATCGATCTGCACGGCGACGACGGCGCCGTCACCTCTCGCACGTGGATGCACCCGACCTCCTTCGAGCCGAGCGACCTGGTCGACCGTGTCCGCTGGCAACTCGAGACCTTCGCAGAGACCATCGCCGAGGACACGATCCGGTGGGGCATCGTGGCCGTGAGAATCGCCCCGACACAGGTCGATGACAGCGCGCACCATCAGCCCGGACTCTTCGGGCAGGGGCCAGAACAGCGCCTCCACCACGCCGTCTCCCGAGTCCAGGCGCTTCTCGGACACCGCGGTGTGGTGACTCCCGCCGTGGCAGGGGGGCGCCTGCTCGCCGATCGTCAGCTCTTCCAGCCCTGGGGAGATCGCACCGTCCCCGCACGTGACCCGACGCTTCCCTGGCCGGGAGCCCTCCCCCCTCCGTATCCGTCGGAAGTCTTCACGCCGCCTCTCCCCCTCCGCGTCACCACCGCAGAGGATCAGATCCCCCTGGTCGATGAGCGTGGCGAGTTGTCTGCCCCGCTCTCCCACGTCGACGACGCGCGCGTGGTGTCCTGGGCCGGCCCCTGGCCGGTACGAGAGCGGTCCTGGGACTCCTCCCGCCACCGGTTCGCACACCGATTCCAGCTCCTCGACGATCAGCACCGGGCCTGGCTCGTGCTCTGGGAGAACGACTCCTGGTGGGCAGAGGGTCGCTACCGCTGACGTCCGAGGCGAAAAGACACGAAGACACGAGACTGAGAGGAGGGGACCATGGGGTGGCACAATCCACCGCTGTCCTGGGCAGCGCTCGAAGAGACGCTCAGCGGACGCCCCTCCGCCGAGCCCGCGGCCGACCGCCCCGATCCCGGCCCCGTCAGCAGGCACCGAGACCCCGCCGAACCCCGCCCGGAGCGGATCCGCCCCGAGCACGCCGTCCCGTATGCCGAGCTGCACGCCCACTCGTCCTACTCCTTCCTCGACGGCGCATCCTCGCCCGAGGACCTTCTCGCCGAGGCCGAACGGCTCGGTCTCACCGCCCTCGCCATCACCGATCACGACGGCTTCTACGGTGCAGCTCGCTTCGCGGAGGCCGCCGAGCTCACCGGCATGGACACGGTCTTCGGTGCCGAGCTCTCGCTCGACCTCCCCTCCCCTCAACGCGGCGTTCCCGATCCCGTGGGCGAACATCTCCTCGTCCTCGCGAGGGGCATGGAGGGATACCACCGGCTGTCCGGCGCGATCACGCGCGCGCATCTGCGCGGCGGAGAGAAGGGACGCCCCGTCTACGACATCGACGATCTCGCGGCGAGCGCCGGCGAGCACTGGATGATCCTCACCGGATGCCGCAAGGGGGCTGTACGGCAGGGGCTCGCTCGCGGCGACGCGCAGACCCCGCTGCGCCGCCTGGTCGATCTCTTCGGCGCCGATCAGGTGGCCGTCGAGCTCTTCGACCACGGCGATCCCCTCGACACGAGACGCAACGACAGCCTGGCGGATCTGGCCACCGAGCTGCACCTCCCGACGGTCGCGACGAACAACGTGCACTATGCGCGCCCTGACCGAGCCCGGCTCGCCGAGGCCATCGCCGCTGTCCGCGCCGTGCGGAGCATGGATGATCTCGACGGCTGGCTCCCCTCGCACGGCTCCGCGCATCTGCGCTCGGGGGCGGAGATGACCGAGCGCTTCCGCCGCTATCCCGGCGCGATCGAGCGCGGACTCACGATCGCCGCCGAGGCCGCCTTCCCGCTACGACGGGCACGGCCAGCGCTTCCGCGTCAGGAGGTACCGGACGGCCACACTCCGATGAGCCACCTGCGCGCCCTGGTGTGGGCCGCCGTTCCCGAGGTCTACCCGCAGCTCGATGCGGAGGGACGATCCCGGATCCACCGGGAGCTGGATGTCATCGAAGAGAAGGACTTCCCGGGCTACTTCCTGATCGTCCACGAGATCGTCCACGAGGCCAAACGCCGTGGCATCCTCTGCCAGGGTCGCGGGTCCGCTGCGGCGAGCGCGGTCTGCTACCTGCTGGGGATCACGGCGGTGGATCCGATCCTCTACCGGCTACCTTTCGAGCGCTTCCTCGCCACCACCCGGGAGGAGGAGCCGGATATCGACGTGGACTTCGATTCACGCCGCCGGGAGGAGATCATCCAGTGGGTCTACCAGCGCTATGGCCGTGAGCGTGCCGCGCAGGTGGCCAATGTGATCCAGTACCGACCGAAGAACGCCGTCCGCGACATGGCCAGGGCTCTGGGGCATGCGGCAGGCCAGCAGGATGCCTGGTCCCGACAGGTGGACGGGTGGGGTTCCGGTCTGCTTCCGACCGAAGGACACGACATCCCCGAGACCGTGCTCGACTATGCCGGCGAGCTCCTCAAGGCGCCCCGGCATCTCGGCATCCACTCCGGCGGGATGGTACTCACGGCGCGTCCGGTGGGCGAGGTCGTCCCCGTCGAGCACGCCCGCATGGAGAACCGCACGGTCATACAGTGGGACAAGGACGATGCCGCCTGGATGGGGCTGGTGAAGTTCGACCTGCTGGGATTGGGCATGCTCGCCGCTCTGCAGCACTGCTTCGACCTGATCGCCGAGGCCACGGGCGAGCGATGGGAACTGGCGACCCTCCCCAAGGAGGAGCCGGGTGTGTACGACATGCTGTGCCGCGCGGACTCGATCGGTGTCTTCCAGGTGGAGTCGCGCGCTCAGATGGGTTTGCTGCCGCGTCTGCAACCGCGCTGCTTCTACGACCTCGTGATCCAGATCGCGCTCATCCGCCCCGGCCCCATCCAGGGAGGCGCGGTGCACCCGTTCGTGCGCCGCAAGCTCGGCGACGAAGAGGTGACCTACGCGCATCCCGCGCTGCGTCCTGTCCTCGAGCGCACGAAGGGCATCCCGATCTTCCAGGAGCAGCTCATCCAGATGGCCACGATCCTGGGCGACTGCACCGCCGACGAGGCCGATCTGCTGCGCCGAGCCATGGGATCCAAACGCGGGTTGGAGAAGATCGAGCGCATCCGCGAGAAGCTCTACGCCGGGATGGCTCGCCGCGGTCTCGACCGGGAGGCGTCCGACCGGATCTACGCGCAGATCCAGGCCTTTTCGAACTTCGGTTTCGCCGAGTCCCACTCCCTGTCCTTCGGGCTGCTCGTGTATGCGAGTTCGTGGGTGAAGCTGCACTACCCCGCGGCGTTCCTGGCGGCGCTTCTGCGCTCCCAGCCCATGGGCTTCTACTCCGCCGCGACCCTGAGTGCGGACGCTCGCCGTCACGGCGTGGAGGTGCGCCGCCCCGATCTGCATGCCTCCGGCGCAGCAGCCGGGGTGGAATCGCTGGATGATGCGGGGGCTCCGATGGCGACGGGACTCGAATCCTGCCTCGCCCCGTCCTTCCCGGTCACGACGACGTTCGATCGGAAGACACCGGACGAGTCGGCCGCTCATCGTCGCGACGGAGCGTTCGCGGTGCGTCTGGGGCTCTCCGATGTCCGAGGGATCGGTATGCCGTTGGCAGAGCGCATCGTGGCATCCCGAGAGACGGACGGACCCTACCGGGATCTGTACGATCTGGTGCGCCGCACCGATGCCACCGCCGCCCAGCTGGAGTCCCTCGCGACCGCAGGGGCCTTTGACTGTCTGGGGCTCACCCGGCGCGAGGCGATCTGGCTCGCGGGGGCCGCCGCCGAAGACCGCGCCCGCTACCTTCCCGGCACCACCGTCGCCGTGCAGCCTCCGTTGTTCGCCGACCAGACCGGCTATGAGCAGCTCGCCGCCGATCTCTGGGCGACGGGCGTCTCCAGCGACGATCATCCGGTCGCCCACTTCAGGGCGGCACTCTCGGCGCGCGGCGTGCTCTCCTCCGAACAGCTGCGCCATCATGAGACCGGCCGACGGATCGAGGTGGCAGGGCTCGTCACTCACCGTCAGCGTCCTGCCACAGCCTCCGGGATCACCTTCGTCAACCTCGAAGACGAGCACGGCCTGGTGAACGTCATCTGCTCGGCCGGAGTCTGGAACCGCTATCGGCGCGTCGCCAGGGACGCTCCGGCGCTGATCGTCCGAGGGATCCTGGAGCGATCCGCCGAGGGAGTCACGAACATCCTCGCCGACGGCTTCGAGGATCTGCGCACCGGTCTCTCGCACAGGTCGAGAGACTTCCGGTGATCGCGATCACCAGATCCGCGGCGCCTCCGGCGGAGACTCCGGCACGACGCCACTCCAGCGCACGGCCTCGACTCTGGCCGCGTCCGCAGCGGCATCCGCACCGTGCAGGGCGACATCCGCTTCCGACGCGCCCGGGCCGACCGGGTCGACGGACAGCGCGGTGCGCGCCCCGTCCGCGGTCGAGGTGATCGTGCATTCGAGGACGCGCCCGACCCACGTCGAGAGCGTGCCGAGTGGCTCCTCGGCACGCTGATAGCGCACACCGGTCTCGAGATCGACGATCGAGAGAACCGACGAGCGTCCGAAGGCGGCATCCGTCTCTTCCGTCACCTCGACGCGGTGGCGCCGGGGAATCGGCGCGGCCATGGTGAGAACGAGCATCCTGTCCATACCCCCACTCTACGAACTCGGCCCCGAAGAACAACCGGGGAGTGCCGCGGACACGCCACAGGAACGGGCTGCCGCGCCCGTAGTGTGGGCTCATGGCAGCCTCCCTGCACGCCGACTCCCGCGACGACCTGCGCGGATCGACGGTACTCATCACCGGCGCGAACGCCGGACTCGGTTACTGGTGCAGCGAGACTCTCGCCGGGCGCGGCGCTCGCGTCCTCCTCGCCTGCCGGTCCCACCGTCGCGCGAAGGCTGCCAGCGCAGCGATCCGAGAGCAGTACCCCTCCGCCGACCTGCGTGTCGTCCCGCTCGACCTGGGTGATCGGGCCCGGATCGAGGCGTGCGTCGAGATGCTCGATGAACCGATCGACACCATCATCTGCAACGCGGGCGTCAAATCCGCGCCGCGAGGAGCGCGCACAGCCGATGGTGTCGAGCTCATGATGGGAACGAACTTCCTCGGGCATTTCGCGCTTCTCGCCCGCGCATCTCGACTTCTGTCGCCCAGGGGCCGAGTCGTCGCCGTCGGCTCTCTCGCGCACCGCTTCGCGGACGTCGACCCTGCGCGGTTGACCGCCGACCGACGCGATTCGTCGCTCCGCCAGTACGCCCGATCCAAGGCGGCGCTCATGAGCTTCGCATTCGAACTCGACAGGCGCTGGTCCGATACCGGTCGCTCAGCGCTCGTCGCGCACCCCGGCTACGCCATCGATCCTCTGACTCCTGCCCGCACGGGGATGCCGTCCGCACCCCGCCTCCTTCGAGCCGTGGCCGCGCCGTTCCGCCTGCTCATGCAGGGGAAGGACGAGGGAGCGAACCCGATCGTCCACGCGGCGACCGCCGCCGATGCTGTGGGTGGTGACTTCTGGGGCCCCGGTGGTCCGCTCGAATTCCGAGGGGCTTCGCGCCGCGTTCCGGCCTCGCCTGCCGTGCGCGACGTCGCCCACGCTGTCGACCTGTGGAGAGCAGCCGAGGACATCACCGGAGTGAGATTCCCACTCTGACGGTGCAGATGCGGCTCAGGACGTCGCGCGCCACTCGGCGGCGCGGACGATCGATGCGAATCCTCTCGCCCCGAGGATGCTCTCGCTGCGGCGCATCAGCTCCTGGCCCGACACCGCTCCGTAGCCGGGTCCTGCGGGGATCTCCGAGGTGGTCGTCGCGTCCGTGACGAAATCGACCCGATAGCCGAGATCGCTCGCGACCCGGGCTGTCGTCTCGCAGCACTGTTCGGTGCGGATGCCGCACATCGCGAGTCGTCGCACGCCCCGCCGCGTGAGCTGCTCGTTCAGATCGGTCGAGGTGAAGGAGTTGACGGAGGTCTTCGTGATCTCGAGTTCGCCCGCGAGCGGGGTGAACTCCGCCATGACGCGGACGAACCCCTCGGCCGGGTCGAACACGCCCCCGGATCCGGGCTCCGCGTGCGTCACCCATACGATCGTCGCTCCGCCCTGCCGCGCGCGCTCGACCAGCACGGCGATGTTGTCCAGGACACCCGGATTCGCCGTAGCCGCCCACTCCTCGGTGCGCTGGCGGAAGGACACCTGCACATCGATCACGAGCAGGGCGGTGTCGGTGCGGCCGGTCATGGTCCCATCCTCGGCGTACGCCCGTACTCCGACAAGCGCGTCGACGGACATCCGCCGACGAATTCGCGTCACGTGATCGGCGAGTCCCACAGGTGTGCCGTCTCGTCCGCGACCGTCGGCGAGTGGATTCGCTGCCAATTGCGGCCACCGCGCGCGAAGGTGCTCCGTACGGCGTCCGGAACCAGCGGATTCGGGGTCGGCGCGCCCTGCCACGTGCAGGGCCGCACATGGACGAGGTCGACCTCTCTCGCCCGCGGGTCGGTGTCGAAGCGCCACGGACCGGTCACACGCCCCAGCCAGAGCAGCCCGTCGGCGTCTGCGGTCCAGACGAACGAGCCGTCCTCCGCGGCAGCGAACCGTTCCAGGCGCGCGGCGACACGTTCGCCGTGAAGGGCGGCGGTGCCGGCGACGGCGGTGGCGAACGACTCGGGGGGCGTCTCCAGACGACCGCCCACACCGCAGAGTCCCTGTGTCAGCGCCCGCTCGACGGCGAGACCCCAGGGCACCTCGTCGCTGCGAGAACGCATCGGCGCGCGGTAGACGGCAGTCCCGGTCATCGCAGCCTCAGCTTCCGCGTCGTCCCGGCAGAAGAGCATGCAGCAGAGGCAGGAGGGAGGCGAGCATGAGCACGGAACCGAACACCTGATCGTCCACCCGGAGCACCGCTCCGGCGATGAGCAGTCCACCGAACAGCAGCGCTGAGACCGCCCGGCGGGCGGTCCGCTCCAGCCGGGCGACGCGTCGCTCCAACTGGGGACTCGTGACCGCGACGGTCCCGTCGTCGAATCGGGTCACGAGCGCGTCGACACGCTTGGGGAGGCGCCACGCGACGCCGGCGATGTCCAGTGCTTCCTGGGCGAAGCCCTGCACCACGTTCCCGCGCTCCTCGCGCAGCAGCTGTGCCGCGTACGGTTCGACGGAGTCCCACAGGTTGAAAGCGGGGTCCAGCGCGCTGCACACGCCCGAGGTCAGCGACATCGCGCGGATGATCAGCAGGAAGTTCTCCGGCAGCTGGAACGGCAGAGAGCGCACCACGTCGCCGAACTGGACGGCGAAGTCACGGAACTCGCGCGGATCGACCTCGCGGAGCTCCGCGAAGCCCATTCCCCCGAACCGGGCGAACAGTTGCGTCATCGCCTTCTCGAGTTCGGTGGTCTCCGCCGAGGGCAGGAGCACGCCCACGTTGCGGATCCCCTCGACGAGTCCCTTCCCATCGCGCGACGCGGCCGCGATCAGCAGCTTCCGCAGTCCAGCGCGCAGGGACGCGGGAGCCTCGCCCATCATCCCGAAGTCGATGAACGTCAGCTTCCATGGTCGCCCGGGGGAATCGTCAGACCCTATCGGCGTGACGAAGATGTTCCCCGGATGCGGGTCGGCGTGGAAGAAGCCGTGCGTGAACAACTGGTCGAACATGACCGCCGCGAAGACGGGCGCGACCTCAGCGGGGTCGATGCCTGCCGCGCGCAGTGCCGGGGCATCAGTGATCTTGATCGCCGTGACGTCCTCGAGAGTGAGCACACGGCGGGTCGTGCGCTCCCAGACGACCCGCGGGACGTCCACCCGATCATCGCCCTCGAAGTCCGCGGCGAATCTCTCGCTGCTCGCGGCCTCGTGGAGGTAGTCGATCTCCTCCATGCTCGCCTGGGCGAACTCCTCGACGAGCGCGGGCATGTCGACGCGGTCCGCCACGATCCGCACGCGGCGGAGCCAGCCGCCCACGCGGCGGAGGGCTGCGAGATCGACGTCGACGATCGCGTCGATCCCCGGTCGCTGCACTTTGATCACGACTTCGCCGAGACCGGTGTCCTCGGCATCGAGCGGACCGAGCAGCGCGCGGTGAGCCTGCCCCAGTGAGGCCGCTGCCACGGGTGTCTCGTCGATCATCGCGAAAGCCTGGTCGAGCGGGACGCCGAGCTCGGCTTCGGCGAGCGTCCGGATCGCGGGGAATGGAACGGGCGGGACCTCGTCCTGAAGGCCTTCGAGTTCACGCGTGATCTCGGGCGGCAGGACGTCGAGTCGCGAGGACATGAACTGGCCGACCTTGATCATCAGTCCACCGAGATCGACGGCGAGGACGTGGAACCGTCGCGCGAACCGCTGCATGCGTCGCGCACGGGTGCGTTCGGCGACCCTGGTGAGACCGATGCGCGGCAGGAAGAGTTCGTACCACCATGTCACCGCCAGATTCCACCCCGCGAAGCGCAGGATGCGGCGGTAGCGCGCGCGGGTGTCCCCGGCTCCGGGCACCGACGCTCCGCGCCCAGGGGGAACCGTCGACACTCGCGTCAGTCCTGCGCGAGGATCGCGTAGAGCCTGCGACGAGCCTCGTCGAGAACGGCCACGGCTTCATGGACCTGCTCGGGGGAGCCGCTGCGCCCCACCTGCGCGGCGGCCTGGGCGAGTTCCACGCCGGCCTTGGGCAGAGCGGTGAAGCTCGCGCTCTCGCTCGAGGCGGGGGCTTCCCACGGCGCAGAGCCACCGGCTGCCGCTGCTTCCTCGCGCCCGGCGTCGGTCATCACGTACGTCTTGCGGCCGTTGGACTCCTCGGCCTTGATCAGCCCCTCATCGGCGAGCAGCTGCAGGGTGGGGTACACGGATCCGGCGCTCGGCTTCCAGCGACCGCCGCTGCGCTCGTCGATCTCACGGATGATCTGGTAGCCGTGCATGGGCTGTTCCGCCAGCAGGGCGAGGACGGCTGCGCGCACATCTCCTCGACCGACTCGCGTACCGACGCGTTTCTCGAAGGTCGAGCGCAACTGCTCCATCATCTGCCACATGCTGTCCGCCGGGTTGCCCATCGGGAAACCGCCGGAAGGGAACGAACCATTCATGATGCTCTCCTCTGTGAACCGCGAACGATACTCAACGATATATCGTCAAGTGGAGCTGCGACAGGCCCTCCGCTGGGTGTCAGCCCTGAGATCTCACCGCTTGATCGCTGAGATGGTCGAGCAGAAGCTCACCGGTCGCGTTGAGCGTCTCCATGATCTTCGCGATACGGCGGGAATCGATCTTGATCGCGTCCGCGCTGTCGAAGCCGAACTGCAGCGGGATCGCGGGATGGATCCACACGGTCGAGAGCTCGTCGGGTCCGTCTTCGCGCGGGCGCCAGGTCATCATGAAGCTCTCCTGACGGCGCAGCTTCATACCGATCACGATTCGCAGGTGTGCGAGCGTCTCATCCTCGATCGGGATCGGACCGGAGGTGCCGTCGTACTTGAGTCTGCCCATACAGTCCATTATCCTCGCGCGATCACCGATTGTGTGCCGCTCCCCTGACAGATGCTCGGCTCGGATGCAACCCCATGTGCTATTGGGGTGACCGGGCATACGGTCGCCAGATGAGCGATGTAGAGACGATGGTGCAGACCCAGGTCGCCGTCAACGGTGCACGCTTCTTTCTGGCCCAGGGTCAGGACATCGATGAGCTCAAGCGACGGATCGAGGAGGCGACGGCATCCACCGGCACCTTCGTCGACTTCGTCGTGGTCGGAAATCGGTCGGTGAGCGTGCTCGTGTCCGCAGGGACGGCGGTGGTGTTCGCCGTCGAAACGGTGACGTACGACCCGCGTGATGATGCGGACGACGAACCCTTCGGGGACATGTTCGACATGTAGCAAGCTGGTCGTCAGGCCGCGGGGATGTGGACGCCTGCGCGGCGGTCTCGGCGACGGCGTCGTCGGTGATCGAGCATCGAGCATGTCGAAAAGTACTACGCCTCGGGGGACGGAAAGCGCAGAGCCTGAGAACGCCCTGCTCAAAACCCTTGAAATACGTGGGAGCGGTTCCGTACACTCCAAGGGAAAGGCGGTTCGCCGCAACAACCGGGGAGGGTTAGAGTGCGGCGAACCACCCGCACGAAAAAGTCCGAATAGTCGCTTCTACTTGCGGAAGAGCGACGTGACGAGTTCCGCTCGCTCATCGTAGTGCGCGGAAGTCTGTAGTGACAAGTACAAACAAATGACCCGTCGGCCGGAGAGGGGAAACTCTTTCGGCCGACGGGTCACTGCACTACGCGAGGCGAGCACGTGTCCGCAACCCTTCCCTAGGGGGCCACGGGGCTTGCCTCGCGATCTGACTGTACGCCACCCTGGCCGACGCGCATAGCGATGATCCCGACAGCCCGGATCCGTCAAGAAGGTCGTGCGGTACTCTCCCTGACGATCAGTTCTGTCCCGATCAGGCGGGGCGCCCCCGCCACGGTGCCGTCGATCTCGGCGAGCAGCGCGTCGATCGCCGACTCCCCCACGGCGTCGAAATTCTGACGCACGGTGGTCAGCGGTGGCCAGATGTACTCCGCGTCGGGAATGTCGTCGAAACCGACCACGCTGATGTCTCTCGGAACATCGAGGCCACGCTCCCGCAGGGCGCGGAGCAGTCCGATCGCCATCTCGTCGTTCGCCGTGAACACCGCGGTCGCCCCGTCGGCCTCGAGCAGCTGATCCGCGGCATCGAAACCCGATCGCGCTGACCAGTCCCCCTGGATCGGCGCGGGAACCTCACGGCCGTGAGATTCGAGCGTCTCCCGCCAGGCGTCCGACCGGCGCTGCGCGGAATACGACCCCACGGGGCCGGCGATGTGCCACACCGTCGAATGCCCCAGCTCCAGGAGGTGGGCTGTCGCTGCACGAGCACCCTGCGCCTGGTCGGTGTCGACGAAGGCATGGGCCTGGCGCTGCGTGGAATCGACGACCACGACCGGCACCCCCGCGGGGACTTCGAGTTCGTCGCCGTCGAGGTCGTGCGTCTCGATGATGATGATGATCCCGTCGACCGCGTGCTCGCGCAGTCGGTGGAACGCGCCCGTCACGGTGCCTTTCGTCGCGGACTCCACGGGAAGCAGGGTGAGCGCGTACCCTGCTCGCGCGGCGCGCGCCGCGATCGCGTTGAGCGTGCGGTTGTTGCCGTAGGACGCGAGCGTGAACATGATCACGCCGATCGTCCTGAAGCGCCCGGATCGGAGGGCGCGGGCGGCACTGTTGGGCCGGTAGCCGAGGGTCTGCATCGCCGCGTTCACACGCCGTCGCGTCGCCTCCCCCACATATCCGCGGGCGTTCACGACCCGGGAGACGGTCTGACCGGAGACGCCCGCCTCGCGAGCGACGTCCTCGATCGACGGGTCTCGCCGTCGAGCGGGGCGTTCTGCTGTCGGTTCGGATGGCACGTCATCGTTCCGTTCGTATGTTGACGTTGACACAGTACCAGCGCACAGAATATGTTGACGTTGACATACGGTGCACGCCACCACCCGAATCCACAGAAGGTCTCGTCGATGACGACACGAACCGCCGCTGCTGCCGCCGTCCGGAGCAGCACACGACGCGAGAAGCGCGACTGGAAGGGCTGGGCCTTCGTCGGCCCGTTCATGGTCGTGTTCGCGCTCGTTTTCCTCACCCCACTCGCCTACGCGCTGTACCTGAGCCTGTTCCAGGAGCGACTCGTCGGCGGGACGTCCTTCGTCGGGCTGGAGAACTACGCCAGAGCACTCGGCGATTCCCAGTTCTGGGAGGCCTTCGGCCGCGTGGTCGTGTTCCTGCTCGTGCAGGTGCCGATCATGCTTATCCTCGCCCTCGGAGCCGCCCTCGCCCTGGACAGCGCCCGACTCCGCGGTGCCTCGTTCTTCCGGATCCTCATCTTCCTGCCGTATGCCGTCCCCGCCGTGGTCGCGGTGCTCATGTGGGGATACATCTACGGCGACCAGTTCGGCCTGACCTCGAACGTCAACGATCTGCTCGGCAGCGACCTCATCACGCCGTTCGCCCGCGAGTGGATCCTGGTGTCAATCGGCAACATCGTGACCTGGCAGTTCGTGGGCTACAACATGCTCATCTTCTACTCGTCGCTCAAGACGATCCCCAAGGACATGTATGAAGCCGCAGCTCTCGACGGAGCGGGGGCGTGGCGCACGGTGTTCTCGATCAAGATCCCGTCCGTGCGCGGAGCGCTCGTGATCGCGACGATCTTCTCCATCATCGGCAGCTTCCAGCTCTTCAATGAGCCGAACATCCTCCGGCCGCTCGCACCGAACGTGATCACGACCTTCTTCACCCCGAACATGTACGCCTACAACCTCTCGTTCGCGGGTCAGCAGTTCAATTACGCGGCGACCATCGCCATCATCATGGGCGTCATCACCGCCGTGATCGCCTACGTCGTGCAACTGCGCGGCTCGAAGTCGGAGGTGCGCTGACATGGCACTCCCCCTCGCCCGCTCCTCCCGTGCGGACCGCGACCCGATGGCGCCGCGGTCCTCCAAGACGCTCCTGATCGTGATGGTCGTCTACGCCCTCTACACGCTGGTGCCGCTGGTGTGGTTGCTCTTCAGCTCCTCCAAGACGCAGGCAGGACTCTTCAGCTCGTTCGGGCTGTGGTTCGCCGACGACTTCGCGTTCTTCGACAACCTCATCGAGACCTTCGCCTACCAGGACGGGATCTTCCTCCGCTGGCTCGGCAACACCCTGCTGTACGTCGTCGTCGGCGCGGGCGGGGCCACACTCCTGGCGACGATGGCGGGATACGGACTGGCGAAGTTCCGCTTCCCCGGTCGACGCGCCGTGTTCGCCGTCGTGCTCGGCGCCGTCGCCGTGCCCGGCACCGCTCTCGCCGTCCCGACGTTCCTGCTCTTCAGCGAGCTCGAGCTCACGAACACCCCCTGGGCGGTGATCATCCCGTCGCTGATCAGTCCGTTCGGTCTGTACCTGATCTGGGTCTTCGCCACTGAGTCGGTTCCCACCGAGCTCCTGGAGGCGGCGCGCATCGACGGTGCGGGAGAGTTCCGCACCTTCTTCACGATCTCGATGCGCCTGCTCGCACCCGGCGTGGTGACGGTGGCGCTCTTCACCGTCGTCGCGACCTGGAACAACTACTTCCTCCCGCTGATCATGCTCTCCGACCCTGCCTGGTATCCCCTCACCGTGGGTCTGAACCAGTGGAGCGCGCAGGCGATCGGCGCCGGGTCCCAGCCCATCTACAACCTCGTGATCATGGGGTCGCTCCTCACGATCATCCCCATCGTGATCGCCTTCCTGCTGCTCCAGCGCTTCTGGCAGTCAGGTCTCACCGCGGGAAGCGTGAAGCAGTGAACGCAGCCCGCATCGCACCGTCGATCCAGTGCTGGATCGAACATCCCGAAAGGACACAGCAATGAAGCACCTTCCCTTCCCGTCCGCCCGACGCACGATGGCGGTCGTCGCCATCGGAACCGTCGCGGCGCTCACGATCGCCGGATGCAGCACCGGCGGATCCGACGGGGGCGACAGCCCCTCGGCCGCTGACGGCTCGTTCGATTCGATCGAGGCGGCCCTCGAGGCCGGCGGTGAGATCACCTACTGGTCCTGGACCCCGTCGGCCGAGGCGCAGGTCGCGGCCTTCGAGGCGGAGTACCCGAACGTCACCGTCAATCTCGTGAATGCCGGCACCAACAACGACCAATACACCAAGCTGCAGAACGCGATCAAGGCGGGATCCGGCGCTCCGGATGTCGTGCAGATCGAGTACTACGCCTTCCCGCAGTTCGCGCTGACGGAGGCCTTCGTCGATCTCTCGCAGTACGGCTTCGCCGACTTCGAGCAGGACTACACGGCGTCCACCTGGAACTCCGTGACCGACGGCGATGCCGTGTACGGTCTCCCCCAGGACTCCGGCCCCATGGCTCTGTTCTACAACAAGACCGTGTTCGACGACGCGGGGGTCGAGGTTCCCACGACGTGGGACGAGTACTACGAGGCCGCCCGGGCGATCCACGAGGCCGACCCGTCCGCGTACATCACGAACGACGTCGGCGACGCCGGCTTCGCGACGTCGATGATCTGGCAGGCGGGCGGGCAGCCGTTCCAGACCTCCGGGACCGACGTGACCCTCGACCTGCAGGACGAGGGATCGCAGAAGTGGACCGAGAACTGGAACCGTCTCGTGGAAGAGGATCTGCTCGCGCCCTACGGCAGCTGGAGCGACGAGTGGTTCCGCGGCCTCGGCGACGGGAGCCTCGCGACGCTCGTGATCGGCGCCTGGATGCCGGGCAACCTGATCACCGGCGCGCCCGACGGAGCCGGTGACTGGCGTGTGGCCCCGATGCCCACGTACGACGGCACTCCGGCGAGCGCCGAGAACGGCGGAGGCGGACAGGCCGTCACGTCGCAGAGCGAGAACCCGGAGCTCGCGGCAGGGTTCCTGTGGTGGCTGAACAACTCCGACGAGAGCATCGAGCTCTTCCTGGAGAGCGGCGGGTTCCCCTCCACCACCGCACAGCTGTCGAGCGAGGAGTTCCTCAGCGATGCGCCGGAGTACTTCGGCGGCCAGAAGATCAACGAGGTCCTCGCCGGTGCGGCGGACGACGTGGTCGAAGGATGGAGCTACCTGCCGTTCCAGGTGTACGGCAACAGCATCTTCGGCGACACCGTGGGGCAGTCGTACCAGAACGGCACCGATCTCAATGCGGGCCTGACCACCTGGCAGGACGCTCTCATCGAGTACGGGACCTCCCAGGGCTTCACCGTCAATCAGTAGTCCCTCGGGGAGGGCCGGGAACGCGGCCCTCCCCCTTCTCTTCGGAAAGTGCAGTACGTGACGACCTTCAGCATCGGCGAGACCGACTTCCTCCGCGACGGCCAGCCCCACCGGATCCTCTCCGGCGCGATCCACTACTTCCGCGTCCATCCCGACCTCTGGCGGGATCGGGTGCGCAAGGCGCGATCGCTGGGCCTCAACACCATCGAGACGTACGTCGCGTGGAACGCGCACGAACCCCGCCGCGGCGAGTGGGATGCGACGGGCTGGAACGATCTCGGTCGCTTCCTCGACATCATCGCCGAGGAGGGGATGGATGCGATCGTCCGACCGGGCCCCTACATCTGTGCCGAGTGGCACAACGGGGGCCTTCCCGTCTGGCTCACCGGCACGCCAGGGACGGTCTTGCGCTCGTCGGATCCGCAGTATCTGGAGGCGGTGACCGGATATCTGCGTCGGGTCTACGAGATCGTCCGCCCGCGGCAGATCGATGGCGGTGGGCCGGTGGTGCTGGTCCAGATCGAGAACGAGTACGGCGCATACGGAACCGACACCGCGTACCTGGAGGCTCTGGTCGAGGTCACGCGCGACGCCGGGATCACCGTGCCGCTCACGAGCGTCGATCAGCCGACGGACGACATGCTCGCGGCCGGCACCCTGCCCGATCTGCTCACGACGGGCTCGTTCGGCTCACGCAGCGTGGAGCGACTGGAGACCCTCCGTCGCCATCAGCCGACGGGCCCTCTGATGTGCTCCGAGTTCTGGGACGGCTGGTTCGACTGGTGGGGCGGCGTGCATCACCGCACGGATCCGTCGCAGGCCGCCGCGGAACTCGATGCCCTCCTCGCGACCGGGGCATCCGTCAATCTCTACATGTTCCACGGCGGGACGAACTTCGCCCTGACGAACGGCGCCAACGACAAGGGGCGGTATCTGCCCATTACGACCTCCTACGACTACGACGCTCCCCTGGATGAAGCGGGTGAGCTCACGGAGAAGTTCTTCGCCTTCCGCGAGGTGATCGGGAAGTATGCGCCTCTCCCGGATCTCGAGCCGGCACCGGCGGACCCCTCTCCGGAGCGGACGGTCGACGTGCGCTCGGTCGGCGCGTGGACGACCGTCGACGCGCTCGATCGCACGTGGGCCGAGCCACCGAGCTTCGATGAGCTCGGACACGCGAGTGCACTCATCCGTTACGACGTCTCCCTCCCCGCGGCGTTCGCGGACCCCGCCCGCGCGCACACTCTCGTGTTCGGCGAGGTCAGGGATCAGGCGTGGGTGAGCGTGGACGGGCGACCCGTCGGCGACATCTCGCGCACCCGCGGCGAGCGCTCGCTCCGCATACCGGGCGGGACCCGCCTCACGGTGCTCGTCGAGGAACAGGGGCGCGTCAACTACGACCACCGTCTCGGCGAACCCAAGGGACTGATCGGATCGGCGACCCTCGACGACACCCCGCTCGAGGGCTGGTCTGCGGCTCCGATCGATGTGGTCGCCGCCGGGACGCACGCAGGCAGCCTGCCCGCTGCGCATGGCGCCGAACCGGAGGCGTGGGAGGGGACGTTCGAGCTGGACGCCCCGGCGACGCTCTTCCTCGACACCGCCGGCTGGGGGCGCGGGTACGCCTTCGTCAACGGGTTCTTCCTCGGTCGCTACGGGCGCACCGGTCCGCAGCGCACTCTCGTCGTGCCGGCTCCCGAAACCCGGGCCGGCACGAACAGGGTCACGATGCTGGAGCTCGAACACCCGCTCACCCCGCGGATCGAGTTCGTCGCGTCGCCTCTGCTCGGCTCGTCGGAGGAATGAGACCGGAGGTCACTCCTTCGCGAGGATGCGCTCCCGCACGTCCTTGCGGAGGACCTTGCCGATGAGCGAACGCGGCAGATCGTCCATCGCCACGACCTGGCGCGGGACCTTGTATGCCGCCAGGCGGGTGCGGCAGTAATCCCGGAGCGCTTCCGCTTCGAAGACCGCGCCGTCGCGCACGACGACCGCCGCCGCGACCATCTCGGCGCCGTCTCCGCGCGGGAGCGACACGACGGCGGCATCGGCCACGTCGGGGTGCGAGCGCAGTGACTCCTCGACCTCGCTCGGCGACACGTTGAACCCGCCGGTGATGATGAGTTCCTTGCGACGATCCACGACCGTCACGAAGCCATCCTGCGAGATGGTGACGATGTCACCGGTGCGCAGCCATCCGCCGGGAAGCAGCGTCTCGGAGGTCTCCTCGGGGCGACCCCAGTATCCGCAGAACACCTGCGGTCCCTGCACGAGCAGTTCGCCCGGCTCCCCCGCGGCCACGTCGACCGAGGGGTTCTCCGGATCGACGACGCGGATCGTCGTGCTCGGGAAGGGTATCCCGACAGTGCCGGGACGGCGGGTGGGACCGACCGGGTTCCCGAGCGCGACAGGCGAGGTCTCGGTCATGCCGTACCCCTCGACCAGCAGACCGCCGGTGGCATCCTCCCAGCGCGTGACCGTGGACACCGGGAGGCTCATCGCACCCGAGATCGCGAACCGGACCGTCGAGAGATCGAGCCCGTCGTGCGCAGCCGCACGGGTGAGACGGTCATAGATGGGCGGTACGGCCGGCAGAAAGGTGGGCGGGCTGGTGCGCACGGCCTTGCTGACGAGGCCGACATCGAACGTCGGGAACAGGACGAGCCGGGCACCGATGCTCATCGCGAATGTCAGGCACAGAGTCATCCCGTAGGCGTGGAAGAGCGGGAGCACGGCGTAGACCGTCTCCTCCCCCTCCCGCAGCCCCGGAAGCCAGGCACGCCCCTGCATCGCGTTGGCGCGCAGGTTCCGGTGGCTGAGGATGGCCCCCTTGGGCTGCCCGGTGGTCCCACTGGTGTACTGCAGGAGTGCGATGTCGTGCAGCTCGGGCGCCGCCACACGCTTCGAGAGAGCCCTGCCACCGACGATCTCCTCCCAGCGGATCGTGCCGCGACGGTCCTTCGGCGTCGCGGTCAGCGCTCGGCGCGCGGTGCGTGCGCGCGAGATCGGGAGACGCAGGGCGATCCGCTGGGCTCGCGGCATCGCGCGGGTCATGTCGATCGTGATGATCCGCTCCGGACGGACATCGGAGGGGAAGTCGGTCACGGTGTCGGCGACCTTGTCCCAGACGATCGCGACCTTCGCGCCGTGGTCCTCGAACTGATGACGGAGCTCCCGCGCCGTGTACAGCGGATTGTGCTCCACCACGATCGCGCCGAGACGCAACACGGCGTAGAAGGCGACCACATGCTGCGGGCAGTTCGGAAGCACGAGCGCGACCCTGTCCCCCTTGCTCACCCCGAGCTTGCGGAGACCCTCGGCCGCACGATCGACCTGATCAGCGAGCTCGCCGTAGGTCGTGCGCTCGCCGAAGAACTCCAGAGCGGTCCGGCGCGAGTGCTTCTTGGCGCTCGCCGCGAGCATGTCCGGCAGCGTCTGGGTGATGTCGTCGATCTCCGCCGGAACACCCTCGGCGTAGGCCGCCAGCCATGGCTTCGCTTCGGACAGTGGTGTGTGATCCATTCGATCCTCCTCGGCGCGGACGCAGGCTTCCCAGTCTACGAGCGCGAGTGCCGAGATCCATCGCGGAACCCCGGGGGTCGCGGCCCTCCCGCACGGCAGCGCGTCAGTCCGAGAACAGTGCGATCAGCTGCGCCTTGGGGAGGCGCGAGTAGCCGCTACGGCCTTCCGCCCGCGCCCGTGCGCGCAGCTGCACGACGGTCAGACGCGAGAGCTCGCCCGGGCCGGCTGCCCGCGCGGGCGCCGTCACGGCAGGCTCCTTTGCGGCGCTCTTCTCCTCTTCCGCGACCGCGGCGAGCCGGGTCTCGATCTTGTCCGCGGTCTTCTCGATGTGGTCGATCGCCGCAACGGCCCGCTTCTCGAGCTTGCGCGGCTTGCGCTCGACCTTCTTCTTCTTCGTGCTGGCGACGTCCTTGGCCTCATCGGCGAGGCTCCGAAGCTTCTTCGCGTCCTTCTTCGGCACGGTCTTGCTCAGCCGCTTCGCATCCTTGGCCGCGTCGGCTGCGGCATCGAGTGCGGCCTTCGCCGACTTCACCGCCTTGGGTGTCTTTGCCATCATGACCTCCTCACGACGCCTGCCGTACGGGTGCAGGCAAGCGGTATGGCGGCACACGTTACGGCCGAAGGGAACGGACTGCAAGCTCGCCTGCCCTCGGCCGGGCTTCGAGCAGTAAGTAGATTGTGCGCAATTTGGTTGTGTGCAATGCTTTGGTCATGGCCGTGATCGACGAGATGGTGTGCTTCTCGATGTACTCCGCGAGCAGAGCGACCACCCGCGCGTATGCGACGCTCCTCTCCCCCTGGAACCTGAGCTATCCCCAGTACCTCGTGCTGGTCGTGCTCTGGCTCGAAGGCGAGAAGACGGTGAACGAGATCAGCGATCTGCTGCAGCTCGACTCGGGGACGGTCTCGCCTCTGCTGCGCCGGATGGCGGAGAAGGGCCTCATCGACCGTCGGCGCGACCAGCAGGATCAGCGCGTCGTCACGATCGCACCGACCGACCGCGCTCACGAGCTGCGGACAGAGCTCGCGCACGTTCCGGCGGCGATCGCGAACGCTATGGGCCTGCCGAGTATCGAGGCGGCCCGCGAACTCACCGATGCACTGCACCGGCTCACCGCAGGCATGGCCGACGTGCGCGCCGCGCAATCGTCCGTGCCTGCATCCCACCCCCACGAAGGAGCATCATGAACACGCTGTACACCGCCGAAGCACTCTCCACCGGACACGGCCGCGATGGTCACGTGAGCACGCCCGACGGCACGCTCGGCCTCACCATGGCACCGCCGAAGGAACTCGGCGGATCCGGCGCGGGCACCAACCCCGAGCAGCTCTTCGCCGCCGGGTTCGCCGCATGCTTCCACTCCGCTCTCCAGGGCGTCGCGCGCGGCGCGAAGGTGAGCGTCGAGAACTCCACGGTCGGCGGACGCGTGCGTCTCGGGAGCAACGATGACGGCGGATACCAGCTCGCCGTCGACCTCGAGGTCGTCATCCCCGATCTGCCGCACGATCAGGCGCAGGAACTCGCGGACGCCGCCCACAAGGTGTGCCCGTACTCGAACGCGACCCGCGGCAACATCGAAGTCACCGTCACCGTCTCGGATGACTGACCGCACACAGGGGTTCCTCTCTCGCCTGGTCGAGAAGAGGGGCCCCACCTCCCTCCCCCGCACGATCGTCCGGGTGGTCCTGGGCCTGATGCTGGTCCTCGCCGGCGTCGGTCACCTCACGGTGGCCCGCGTCGAGTTCCGCGCTCAGGTCCCCGCATTCCTTCCGCTGGATCCCGACTTCGTGGTCATCGCCTCCGGCATCGTGGAGATCGTGCTCGGCGCAGCGCTCGTGCTGCTCCCCCGCCGCCGGGTCATCGTGGGGCTCGTCGTCGCGCTGTTCTTCGTCGCCATCTTCCCCGGCAACATCGCGCAGTGGCTCGACGCCCGCGACGGATTCGGTCTCGATACGGACGCGGCACGATTCGTGCGCCTGTTCTTCCAGCCCGTCCTCGTGCTCGTCGCACTCTGGGCGACCGCCGCATGGCGCGATCGACCGCGACGTCGGACATCGAGGGTCGAGCCGGACGCGGACTGATCGCCGACGCCGGTCGCCCCGGCGATGGGAGTGAGACTCAGGCGGACTTCTCGGCGTTCTCGCGCTTGATCGCGCGGCCGACAAGCAACTTCCCGATGAACGCCGCCACGAAGAGCCCGAGAGCCACATACTGCAGGACAGCGTTCCGGGTGAAGAACGCGACGATGGGCTCGGGAAGGGTGACGAAGAGGCCGTAGTCGAAGTAGTACAGCCCGATGTAGGCGAGAAAGACGGTCGCGGTGAACACGATGAGGGCGGTGAGCAGCAGGTCGAGGATCTTCATGATTCCTCCACGATCGTCCCGATCCCTCCCCCGCGGTAGTGACGCTGTGTCACCTCATCTGATGACACCGCGCCACTGCACACACCGCGCGCGAGCGGCTTCGATGGAAGCATGACAACCGCTTCCGTTTCCACCGACCGCCCCGCGCGCGTGCCGTTCTGGCGACGCCCTTTCCGGATCATCCGGGAGAACCGACGCGCCTATCTGCTCATCAATCTGGGCGCATACGGGCTCGGCCTCATCGGGTTCGTGATCGGCCTGCTGTTCCCTGAACTCAACCAGGCACGCACCACCGCTCTGGTGGACGACGGCACGGCGGATCTCGTGGGCTGGCTGGTCACGATCCCGCCGCTGTTCGCCCTCGCGATCCTGGGCGTCAACCTGTTCCGGCTCAGCATCCTGACAATCCTGCTGCCCTCGCTCGTCGTGCCGTTCGCCGGTCTCGCATTCTTCGCCTATTGGGCGGTCGAGACCGGGATCACGCTCGCTCCCGCGGATTCCCGTGGGTGGGTCATGCTCATCCCCCACTCACTGACGGTCATCATCGAGTTCCAGGCCTATGTGATCTTCCTGCTCGGCGCCTACCTGCTCGGCCGCTACTGGCTCCGCCCCCGTGACATCGGCGCGAAGAACCGCCGACAGGGATACGTCCGGGGCCTCCGAGCGATCGGTCTGCTCGCGCTGCCGGCGCTGACGCTGCTCATCGTCGGTGCTGTCTGGGAGGCCTACTCGCTGCGCTACTTCATCCACCCGCTGACGCAGTTCCTGCTGTGATGGTCTGGCTTCGCCAAGCGCGCATCGAGCCCGACCGTTCCTGGCGTTTCCTGCCCACACGCGAGACGATGGCGGTATGAGCAGCACAGTCACCATGCGCGCAATCACCCAGGAGACGCTCGGCGGGCCGGAGGTGCTCCGACTCGTCGAGGTCCCCCGTCCGGAGGCTCGCGTGAACGAGGTCCTGGTCCGCGTCCACGCGGCGAGCCTGAACCCCACCGACTGGAAGCACCGCGCCGGCGGCGGCTTCCTGGGGGCTGCGCCCTTCACGCTGGGCTGGGATCTCTCCGGCGTGGTCGAGGCCGTCGGCATCGGTGTGACGCGTTTCCGGGTCGGCGACGAGGTCATCGCGATGCTCCCCTACCCGTACGGGCACGGTGCGCACGCCGACTACGTCGCCGCACCCGCGCGCCTCTTCGCTCGCAAACCCGCCGCTCTCGATCACGTTCACGCGGCGGCGCTCCCGCTCGTGTCCCTCACCGCGTGGCAGGCTCTCGTCGAGTACGCCGACCTGCAGGCCGGGCAGCGCGTGCTGGTGCACGCCGCTGCGGGCGGGGTGGGGCATATCGCGGTGCAGATCGCGAAGGCTCGCGGCGCCTACGTCATCGGGACCGCCAGCGAGGGCAAGCACGACTACCTGCGCGAGATCGGTGTCGACGAGCCGGTGGATTACCGCACGACCGATGTCACCGAGGCCGTGTCCGACGTCGATGTGGTGCTGGACACGATCGGTGGCGACACCTCGCTCCGCTCTCTCCGCGTGCTGCGCCCCGGCGGGGTCCTCGTCTCGATCCTTCCCGTCGGATCGAACGAACTCTACGAGGAAGCGGACCGGCTCGGCGTCCACGCACGCCGCATGCTCGTGGACTCCTCGAGCACCCAGCTCACGACGATCGCGGAGCTCGCGCAGGACGGCACGATCGTCCCGACGATCGCCGCGACGTTCCCCCTCGAGGAGGTCGCGGATGCGCACCGACTCGGCGACACCAACCGCACCACGGGGAAGATCGTCCTGACCCTCACCTGAGCGCGAGGCCGTCGCGGCGCCGGAGGTCAGCGCACGCGCTCCCCCGCCTCCCACACGGCGAAGGTCAGGTCCATGCCCGGCCGGTAGGCGAAATGCGACACCGAGGGCGCGTCGATCACGTGGAGATCGGCTCGATGACCGGGGATGATCGCTCCGACGGGAGCCTCTCCTGTGTCCCGCCGCAGGGCTTTCGCTCCGCCGGCGGTCGCCGCCCAGACAGCCTCCTCGATCGTCAGTCCCATCTGCAGCACCGCCGTCGCAACGCAGAACGCCATCGAGGTCGTGTTGGACGTGCCGGGATTGCCGTTACTCGCGAGTGCGATCGTCGCGCCCGCGTCGATCAGCGAGCGAGCGGGCGGAAAGGGCTCCCTCGTGCTCAGATCGCACGCCGGCAGCAGGGTGGCGACCGTGCTCGACGATCCGAGCGCCTCGATATCCGCAGCGGTCAGGTGGTTGCAGTGATCCACGGAGGCGGCCTCCAGCTCGACCGCGAGTTCAATGCCCCGCCCCTCGCCCAGTTGATTGCCGTGCACGCGCAGCCCGAGCCCTGCGGCGCGTCCCGCTTCGAGCACTGCACGGGACTGATCGGGATCGAACGCTCCGCGCTCGCAGAACACGTCGATCCACGCGACATACGGGCGCACGGCGTCGAGCATCTCGCCGGTGACGAGCCGCACGTAGTCGTCAGCGTCCGTGTCGGGCGGCACGACATGGGCGCCGAGGAAGGTGACGTCCGACGTGATCTCGGCCGCGAGGCGGGCGAGCCGGGCCTCTTCCTCGACCGTGAGGCCGTATCCCGTCTTGATCTCCATCGACGTCGTCCCGTGGGCGCGCGCGACCGCGCGACGTGAGGCGAGAGCCGCGCGCAACTGGTCGTCCGAAGCTTCGGTCGTGGCTCGCACCGTGGTGCGGATCCCGCCGGCCTGATAGGCGTTGCCGGCCATCCGATATTCGAACTCCTCGGACCGGTCACCGGCGAAGATGAGGTGCGTGTGCGAATCGACCCAGCCGGGCAACACTGCGCGACCACCGAGATCCGTGTGAGAATCCGCCGCGGGCGCGTCGGAGACCGACCCGGTCCAGGCCACGATCCCGTCGTCGATGACGACGGCCGCATCCCGCACCCGGCCGAGCAGTCCTCCGTGCCGAGGGTCGTTCGTCGTCAGTTCGGTGATGCCGGTGAGAAGTTCGCTGGTCATTGGTCTTCCTCGAACAGTGCGCTGATGCATGACTGTAGGCGATCGGCGGTCGCCGCCGCATCCGGGACGATCACGCGTCCGCCGACGATCGTGCGCCGGACGTCGGCCGCCGTGGCGCTGAGCGGCAGCTGCTCGAGCCTGCTGCCCGCGGTGCGCAGCGAACAGGTGTCGAGCTCGACCAGGTCGAGCGGTCCGCCGACGCGCGCCGGCTCGGCGAGGCCCAGCGAACCATAGCCGCCGGTGGAGCCGATCCTCCAGAGCAGTTCGGGCGCGATGCGACCACGCCGCAGCGAGCGCAGTCGCTCGCCGGCCTCGAGGCCTCGCAACTCGAGGAGCGGGTCGATCACGGCGTTCTGGTCCGAACCGATCGCCAGCGTCGCCCCGGCCTCGATCAGCTCGACAGCGGGGCCGATTCCGTCGCCGAGGTCGGCCTCGGTCGTCGGGCAGAAGACGGCATGCACACCGGCATCGCCCAGGAGTCGCACGTCGTCGTCGGTCAGATGTGTCGCGTGCACGACCGAGAGACGCCGCGAGAGCAGGCCCTCCACAGCGAGAAGCTGCGTCGGAGTGAGTCCGTAGGCCTCGATGCACTCGGCGTTCTCGGCGGGTTGCTCCGACAGATGGATGTGCAGCGGAACGCCCGCGGGAAGCTCGCGCGCCACCCGCCCCAGCGCTTCGCGGGGCACCGCCCGAACCGAGTGCAGCGCCGCACCGAGTGTGACCAGCGGCGTCCTGTCGGCGATCGCGGCCCGCAGCGAGTGCCACCGGTCGAGCCAGGCGCCGACATCGGCGTCCCCGAATCGGGCCTGCTCGGAAGAGAGCGGTCGTCCGATCCCGCCGGCGAGGTAGCAGGTGTCCAGGAGCACGAGCCGGATGCCCGCGTCCGCCGCCGCATCCGCGAGAGCCAGCTCCATGCCGTGATCGGCATACGGTGTCCCGTCCGGCTGATGGTGCACGTAGTGGAACTCGCCGACGCTCGTCCATCCGGTCGCCACCATCTCCGAGAACACCGCCGTGGCGAACTCCCGATAGACGGTCGGGTCGAGCCGATTCGCGGCGCGGTACATGAGCTCGCGCCAGCTCCAGAACGATCTGGATTCGTGCGTCCTGCCCCGCAGCGCACGGTGAAACGCGTGCGAGTGCGCGTTCGCGAAACCGGGCACCGCGAAATCCAGAGCCGCCGCATCGGAGGGACGGGGAGCACCCACCGTCTCGACGGCGACCGAACCCGCGTCATCCGACTCGAAGAGCACGCCGCGCGCGAGTTCACCGTCGCGGAGCAGCCGATCGACCCAGATCTTCATGCGAGGTCCTCGATGGTCCGCACGAGAGCGTCCACGCCCGCCTGCACCGCCGCGTCATCCGCGCCCTCCTCCGGGGCGTGCGAGACTCCGGAGGGATTGCGGACGAACAGCATCGCGGTCGGTACCCGGGCGGCGAGCACACCGGCGTCATGACCGGCGCCGGTCGGGAGCACGGGCACGCCGCCGAGCGTCGCGGCGATGCGGTCGCGCAGCTGCGGGTCGAAGCGCACCTCGCCGCTGTAGGACTCCTCGATCACCGAGGCTTCGCACCCTTCGGCCGACGCCGCCTCGGCGACCGCCGCCCGCACCTCGGCGACGATCTGGCGGGTGTCGTCCTCGGAATCTGCGCGCACGTCCATCCAGGCGGAGACCCGCGAGGCGATGACGTTCGTTCCGCCGGGCACGGGTTCGATGCGCCCGATGGTCGCGCGGGCACCGTCGCGTCGACCGGCGGCACGACGTGTCGCGAGAACCGCAGCCGCGGCAGGGAGCATGGGGTCGTGTCGGTCGGACATCTCGGTGGTCCCGGCGTGATTGCCCTGTCCCCGCACGTCGATACGCCAGCGGCCGTGCTCGAGGATCGACGATCCGACCGCCACCGGCGCATCGAGGTCGATCAGCCCCTTGCCCTGCTCGACGTGCAACTCGACGTACATCCCGATGCGCGCGAGCGACTCGGCGTCGTAGCCGGGGTCGGGAAGAGCGGCGTCACGGGCCACGTCGACGAACCGCTTTCCGTCGGCGTCCGTCAGCTCACCCAGCCGCTCCTGCGTGATCGCGCCGGACAGCAGCCGGGAGCCGAGGCAGGCGATGCCGAAGCGAGAGCCCTCCTCCTCCGCGAACACGACGACGGCGAGAGGACGCGTCGGCGTGAACCCGCTGGCCTTCAGCAGCTCGATCGCGGCCAGCGCGCTGACGACACCGAGCGGTCCGTCGTGCGCTCCCCCTCCGGGGACCGAATCCAGGTGGCTGCCGGTCACGAACGCGTCCGGACCGGGCTCTCCCCACCACGCCCACAGATTGCCGTTGCGGTCGGTCGTCAGGGTCAGCCCCAGGCGCTGGGCGCGCTCGACGAACCAGTCGCGCAGTTCCCGCTCGGCGGCGTCGAAGACGTGCCGCGAATAGCCGCCGCGCCGCGGGTCCCGACCGATGTCGTCGATCTCCCGGAGGAGCCCGAGGGCGTCGAACCCGGTCACTCTCCCTCCCACATGGGTACGCGGAGACCCCGTTCGCGGGCGATGTCCGCGGCGTGCTCGTAGCCGGCGTCGACGTGACGCATCACTCCGGTTCCCGGGTCGTTCGTGAGCACGCGCTCCAGCTTCTGCGCGGCGAGCGGAGTTCCGTCGGCGACGGTGACCTGCCCCGCGTGGATCGACCGACCGATGCCGACTCCGCCACCGTGGTGCAGCGATACCCACGTCGCGCCGGACGCGGTATTGAGGAGGGCATTGAGCAACGGCCAGTCGGCGATCGCGTCCGAGCCGTCCTTCATGGATTCGGTCTCGCGGTAGGGAGAGGCGACCGAACCGGAGTCGAGGTGATCACGGCCGATCGCGACGGGCGCGGAGAGCTCGCCGGACGCGACCATCTCGTTGAACTTCAGCCCCGCGAGGTGCCGTTCCCTGTAGCCCAGCCAGCAGATCCGGGCGGGCAGGCCCTCGAAGTGCACCTTCTCCGATGCCTGCGTGATCCAGCGCGCGAGTGCCTTGTCCTCGGGGAACAGCTCGAGCACCGCGCGATCGGTGGCTGCGATGTCGGCCGGGTCGCCGGAGAGCGCCGCCCACCGGAAGGGCCCGCGGCCCTCCTCGAACTGCGGACGGATGTACGCGGGCACGAAGCCGGGGAAGGCGAACGCCCGGTCGTACCCGGCCAGTTCCGCCTCCGCGCGGATCGAGTTGCCGTAGTCGAACACGGCCGCACCGGCGTCCTGGAAGCCGACCATGGCCGCGACCTGCTTGGCCATGCTGCGCCGCGACTTCTCGGTGAATCCCTCCGGATCCGCGGCGGCTGCCGCCTTCCATTCCGCGAACGGAATCTCTTCGGGCAGGTAGGCCAGCGGGTCGTGCGCACTGGTCTGGTCGGTGACGACATCGATCGCCACCTCGCGCGCGAGCAGCTCGGCGAAGAGCGTCGCGGCGTTGCCCGCGATGCCGACGGACAGCGCCTCCCCCGCCGCCTTGGCGGCGAGCACCCGCTTGAGAGCGTGGTCGAGATCCGTCGTGTATTCGTCGAGGTAGCCGTGATCGACGCGACGCGCGAGGCGGGACTCGTCGACATCGACGACGAGCACCGCGCCCCCGTTCATCGTGACGGCGAGCGGCTGGGCACCGCCCATGCCTCCCGCCCCGCCGGTGAGGGTCAGCGTCCCGGCGAGCGATTCACGCCCGAGGGAGCGGGCCACGGCGGCGAAGGTCTCGTATGTCCCCTGCAGGATGCCCTGCGTGCCGATGTAGATCCACGATCCGGCCGTCATCTGGCCGTACATCGTGAGCCCCAGGGCTTCGAGCCGTCGGAACTCCGGCCAGGTGGCCCAGTCGCCCACGAGGTTCGAGTTGGCGATCAGCACACGCGGTGCCCAGTCGTGCGTCCGGAAGACCCCGACGGGCTTTCCGGACTGCACGAGCAGGGTCTCATCGGATTCCAGCGTCTCCAGCGTCCGCACGATCGCGTCGTACGCCTCCCAGGACCGCGCCGCTTTGCCGGTGCCCCCATAGACCACGAGGTCTTCGGGATGCTCGGCGACCTCGGGGTCGAGGTTGTTCATCAGCATGCGCATTGCCGCTTCGGTCTGCCAGCTCTTGGCGACCAGGGAGTTGCCGCGTGCGGCACGGATCTGGCGGGACATGATTTTCCTTTGCTTGCGTGTGGTTCTTCCGGATCGGACGAGTCGGCTACACCTGTCCGTTGGTGAGTCCGGCGGAGAGCCGGCGGGCGGCGGCAGAGAGAAGCTCGCCGTATTGCTGAGCGGACCGGTCGGTCATGCGATAGCTCGGCACCAGGATGCTGAGGACGGCGGAGACACGACCGGCCGCCGTGATCGGGGACGCGATCGCCGTGACGTCGCGCTCGATTCCCCGCTCCACGATCACGTAGCCGGTGGCGGGCGTCTCGCCGGAGAAGACGAGTCCGGCCGCCGAACCGTCGAGCGGGATCGTCCGGCCCACCCAGTTCGCGTGCCGCACCGAGTGCGATCCCTCGACGATGCTGATGTAGAGCGCGGAGGACGCGTGACCCTCGACGCTCAGGTAGACCGATTCGCCCGTGGACTCTTCGAGACCGACCATCTCGTCGTGGCAGACGTCGATGAGCGACTCGTGGCCGAGCGCCTGCGCGCCGAGCTGCATGAGGCGGGAACCCGCGCGATAGCTGCCTTCATCGTCGCGACGCACGAAGCCACTCGCCTCGAGTGTCCGCAGGAGCCTCAGTGCCGTACTCGGTGCGAGATCGACCGCACGGGACGCATCCGCGAGCGACGTGCTGCCCTTCTCGCAGACGTCTGCGAGCAGCGACAGCGCCCGTTCCACGGTGCGTGTGGACTGTTCGCTCAAGTGAGCCTCCTGGATCGACAACTCTGACGAGAGGAACCGCATTTTTCTCCGGCAGTCACCGGTTCTCATTCCATTGAACAAAATACACTTGCCACTCTACGAAATACAGTGGCAAGTCGATTCTCGTACGGAACAGCGAATTCGGGAGCAATGCGGTCGCGACGGCGACCCCGAACGGGAGGCAGGTCACCGCGCGGACGCGAGCCCGTCGGAGTTCACCGGTTCACGCGCCGCCGGTGAGGCGCGCTCATCGCTGACAGGAGCGGGGTCAGGAGCCGTCGCGGAGGTCGGCGAGAGTCGTGGTCGAGAAGCGCACGTCGCCGAAGCGCACGTCGCAGCCGTCCCCCATCGGGCTCTGCACCTCGAAGCCGATCTGGATCTCGTCCTTGCCGAGGGCGAACGCACGAACGAACGACCACGCGACACCATCGGCACTCGAGTGGAATGCCAACACCCGTCCGATTCGGGACACCCGCAGATGGACGTGGTCATCCGCGACCAGGTGGGAGTTGGCGTCATCCGACACACCACGGGTGACGACGGACACGACCATGGGCTCACCCGCCGGGGAAAGCTCGAAGCACAGCTTCGCCCAGTGCTGCTGGTCCGCCCAGACGAAGAGGACACCGGCATCGAACGTCGATGCGAAATCGACCTTCACACGCGCGGACAGCTGCCAGTCGCCGTCGGGCGGTGTAGCGAGGTAGCGCGCCGCATTCCCCTGCGACTCCGCGGCGGTGCCGCTGCCCCCACTCGGGTCGACGAAGTAGTCGGAGTGCGGGAGAGCTCGGCAGACGATCTCGCCGTCCTGCACCGCCCACCCTGCGTCGTCCACATCGACGAAATTCAGATCCACGCCCGGTACATCAGCCATACGTTCATTCTGCCCGACGCGTTCGCGCCCCTGGTGTTGCGCGCTCTGGTCAGACGACGATGCGCTCGGGGTGCGAGTACACGTTCATCGATGCACCGCGGACGAAGCCAAGCAGCGTGAGACCGGACGACGCGGCGAGGTCGACGGCGAGCGACGACGGCGCCGAGACCGCGGACAGGACGGGGATCCCCGCCATGACGGCCTTCTGCACGAGCTCGAAGCTCGCCCGTCCCGAGACCTGCAGCACGGTGCCGCGGAGAGGGAGACGATCCTGCAGCAGAGCCCAGCCGACGACCTTGTCGACGGCGTTGTGGCGCCCCACGTCTTCGCGCAGGACCAGCATCTCCCCCGTCGCTGCATCGAACAGGGCGGCGGCGTGCAGTCCGCCCGTCTTGTCGAAGGCGGCCTGTCCGGCGCGCAGCGCGTCCGGGAATCCCTGAATCGCGGTGGCCTCGATCCTCGTCGTGTCGATCGCGACGTCAGAACGGGAGAGCTTGCGGATCGCATCGATCGATGCCGTGCCGCACACGCCGCATGAACTGGTCGTGTAGAAGTTGCGGGCGATGTCCGTGGACGGGAGCTCCACTCCGGAGGCGAGAGCGATGTCGAGCACGTTGTAGGTGTTCTCACCGCTCGCGAGCGCCCCGACCGGCGCAGGGCCGATCGACAGCCCGCCGCTCCGGTCCGGCGGTCCTGAGCCCGGCCCGCCGCAGTGGATCGCCGAGCGGAAGTCCTCCCCCGCACTGATCACACCCTCGCTCACGAGGAACCCGGCCGCGAGCTCGACATCGTGACCCGGCGTGCGCATCGTGACGGACAGCGGCGAACCTGCGACACGGATCTCGAGCGGTTCCTCCACCGCCAGGATGTCGGCGCGACGCTGTACATCGGCGCCCTCGCCGAGGGTGATACGTGTGACGCGGGTGCGCGACGTGATCCGACCCATCTCAGCCTCCGGTGGCGTTCGTGTCCTCCGAGCGTATCGGCGACGACACCGGCACGGTCGCGTCGGCGCCTGCAGCATTCCGGCACTTCCCCCAGCCGGAGGCGGTCGCGTCCTACCCTGAACTCATGACCCTTTCTCGTCCCGCTGATGCGGCGAGCCACCTCGATGAGCACCGCTTCGCGTCGGTCGAGGACCACCTCGCCGCTGTCCTCCGCGCAGCCACTCCCCTGCCCGCCGAGCGGACGACGATCGACACGGCGCTCGGGCGCACCCTGGCAGAGCCCGTGGCTGCGGAATCACCGCTGCCCGCGGACGACAACTCGGCGATGGACGGATTCTCGGTGCGATTCGCGGATGTGTCCGGCGCCTCGGTGGACAAGCCCGTCGAGCTGCGTGTCGTGGCAGACCTGCCCGCGGGCACGACGGACGACCCTGCCCTTCCCTCGGGCACGGCGGCGCGCATCATGACGGGCGCGCCTCTGCCCGCGGACGCCGACACGGTCGTCCCCTTCGAGGACACCGCCCTCGGTCTCGACGATTCGCTCGTCACGGCGACGGTCACGCGAGCTCCGCACTCGGCGGGTGCGCATGTACGCCGACGCGGCGAAGACGTGACCGACGGCGCAGAGGTCCTCGCCGCCGGCACCGCACTCGGCCCTCTGCATCTCGCCGCCACTGCGGCCGTCGGAGTGCGCGATGTCATCGTGACGCGCGCGCCTCGCGTCGCCGTGATCGCGACCGGCAGCGAGCTCGTCGAGCCGGGCGCGGCGCTGCAGCGCGGGCTGATCCCCGAGTCGAACAGTCAGATGCTGGCGTCGCTCGCCATCGAGGCGGGCTGCACGGTCGTGCGCCGCACGCGCGTCGCTGATGATGCTTCGCAGCTCCTCGCGGTGCTCGCCGAGGTCACGGACCCGGCGTCGGCCGACCGCGCTGACGTCGTCCTCTTCTCCGGCGGCGTGAGCGCAGGAGCCTTCGAAGTCGTGAAGCAGGCGCTGACGGAGACGATGACGTTCACCGCGGTCGCTATGCGCCCCGGCATGCCCCAGGGCTTCGGCGTGCGCCCCGATGGCACGCTGCTGTTCGGGCTGCCGGGCAACCCGGTCAGCGCCGCGGTGTCGTTCGAGGTCTTCGTCCGCCCCGCGCTCCTCCGGATGCAGGGACGACCCGAGGTGCAGCGCCCCACGCTCCGACTGCCGGTGTCGTCCGGCTGGCTCTCACCGTCGGATCGCCGGCACTACGTCCCGGTGTCGGTCGATCGCTCCTATCCGGGCGGGTGGAGCGTCACGCCCGCGGGGCCAGGAGGGGCACACCGGGCCGGCGCGCTCGCCCGAGCGGACGGATACGCCGTGATCCCGGTCGGTGTCGACGAGGTCGAGGCGGGCGATCTCGTCGACGTCCTGCTGATGCCATGACGGCCGAGGTCCCGGGCGGACTGGGCGCGATCCTGCTGGCTGGCGGCAGGGGCACGCGGGTGGACGGCGCGGTCAAGCCGCTGTTCGATGTCGGGGGCCGAACTCTGCTGGCTGCCGCCGTCGACGCGGCGGTGACAGCCGGCGCCGACCCGGTCACGGTGGTCTCCGGCGTCCTGGACGACGCACTCCCGGTCACCTGGGTGCGCGAGAGCCCGCCGTTCGGCGGTCCGACGGCAGCGGTCGTGACGGCCCTGGACGCGTGGCCGGTCGATGACGAGCCGGGCTGGACGCTGCTTCTCGCGTGCGATCTGCCGCAGGTCGGCACGGCCGTCCCCCTCCTTCTGTCGGAACGGCCCTCCGCCGACGACGCCGACGGGCTCTGCCTGGTCGACGCTTCCGGTCGCCTGCAGTGGCTCACCGCCGTCTACCGCACCGCCCTGCTTCGGGCAGCGGCCGGTGCGCTCCCCGACCGGGGCAGGGATCTGTCACTGCGAGAGCTGATCGCTCCCCTCACCGTCCGAGCGATCGCGGCGCCCGACGATCTGAGCCGCGATGTCGACACGTGGGAGGATCTGTCCGAGGCGCGTCGGAGGGCCCGCCCGACACCGACCGCCCGTCTGCCGAAGGAGTCACCATGACCGAATCGTCCCGAACCCTTCCGCCCGAGGCCCTGGACGCGTGGGCCGCGGCGCTCCGCGAGCATTTCGCGCTGGCGGAGGCCGACGTTCCCGTCGCCGCGGTACTCGATCTGACCCGGGATGTCGCGAACGCGGTCGCGCGCCCCGCCGCACCCCTCGGAGCCTTCGTCGCCGGTCTCGCCGCCGGCCGGGCGGGCGACGACCCCGCGGAGATCCGGGCTGCGCTGGACGCGGTCGCCGCTCTCGCAGCGGACTGGCCACGCTGACCGCAGCGCCCTTCGGAGATCGACTGTCGCTCAGTCGTTCCGACGTTCGAGGCGCACGATGACGGCCTTCGATGTCGGGGTTCCGCTCACGTCCGCGACGGATTCCAGAGGCACGAGGACGTTCGTCTCCGGATAGTAGGCCGCGGCGTTGCCTCGCGGGGTCGAGTACGGCACGATACGGAACTTCTCTGCTCGACGCTCTTCGATCCGTCCGTCGCTTCCCTTCCACTCCGACACCAGATCGACGATGTCGCCGTCGTCGAAGCCGAGATCGCGGATGTCGTCGATGTGGGCGAGCACCACGCGACGGCCGTTCTTGATGCCGCGGTAGCGGTCATCCTTGCCGTAGATCGTGGTGTTGTACTGGTCGTGCGAGCGGAGGGTCTGCAGCAGCAGCCGACCCGGCGGGATGACGGGGAACTCCAGCGGGTTGGCGGTGAATCGCGCCAGGCCGTCGGCCGTGGCGAACCGGCGCTCATCGCGTGGCCCATTGGGCAGGAACAGTGTGCGGCCCTTCTGGATGCGCGACTCGAAGTTCTCGAAGCCGGGGATCACCCGCTCGATGTGGGAGCGGATGAGCGCGTAGTCCGTCTCGAGGGCAGCCCAATCGGCGAGCGGGACGTTCGTGTCGGCACGAGGAACATCGCGTTCCGCCTCGATGTGCCCGTGTTCCGGTAGTCCCCGCTCGGCATCCCCGGCATGCGCCGCCGGGGCGCTTTCGGGAGAGGATCCGGTGTCGAAGAGCATGCCGCAGAGCCTCGCCACGATGGCGACCTCGCTGAGCATCTCGCCCTCGGGCGGCTCGAGGCGACCACGGGACGCGTGCACCGCGCCCATCGAGTCCTCGACGGTCACGCGCTGGTCGCCAGCGCCGCGACGGTCGCGATCCGTGCGGCCGAGAGTGGGGAGGATGAGGGCGCGACGGCCGGTGACGGCGTGCGAGCGGTTGAGCTTTGTCGAGACCTGCACTGTGAGATCGACGCGGGCCATGGCGGCCTCCACGACCTCGGTGTCGGGGGTGGCGGAGACGAAGTTCCCGCCCATCCCCATGAAGAAGCGGACGTCGCCGTCGCGCATCGCCCGAATCGCCGCGACGGTGTCGAACCCGTGCTCGCGGGGCGCGGTGAACGAGAACTCACGGTCGAGCGCGGCGAGGAAGTCCTCGGACGGCTTCTCGTAGATGCCGACCGTGCGATCGCCCTGCACGTTCGAGTGCCCGCGCACGGGGCAGACGCCGGCGCCGGCGCGGCCGATGTTGCCCTGCAGGAGCAGCACGTTGACCACATCGCGGAGGGTCGGCACGGAGTGCTTGTGCTGCGTCAGGCCCATCGCCCAGCAGACGATCGTGGCCTTCGACAGTCGGACCTCCTCGCCGATCTCGCGCAGCGCCTCTTCCGAGATGCCGGTCGCCTCGACGAGCTCGGGCCAGGTGACCTCCGCCATCGCCTGACGGTAGGAATCGATGCCGCTGGTGAACTCGCCAATGAAGGCGTGGTCGAGCACGCCTCCCTCACGCTGATCGACCTCGAGCAGGTGCTTGCCGATCGCCTGGAACAGTCCCTGGTCGCCGCCGGAGCGGATCTGCACGAAGCGATCGGCCATCGACGTGCCGCCGAACGCGATGCCGCGCGGCGTCTGCGGGTTCTCGAAGCGCAGGAGCCCCGCCTCGGGCAGCGGATTGACGGCGATCACGCGCGCTCCGCGCTGCTTGGCCTTCTCGAGCGCGGACAGCATGCGGGGGTGATTCGTCCCGGGGTTCTGTCCGGCGACGATCAGCAGGTCGGCTTCGTGGATATCCTGGATCGAGACGGTGCCCTTGCCGATCCCGATCGTCTCGGTGAGCGCCGACCCGCTCGATTCGTGGCACATGTTGGAGCAGTCGGGAAGGTTGTTGGTGCCGAGTCCGCGCACGAGCAGTTGGTAGAGGAACGCGGCCTCGTTGGAGGTGCGTCCGGAGGTGTAGAACACGGTCTGATCGGAGTCATCGACGGTGGTGATGTGGTCTGCGATCATCCGCAGCGCGTCGTCCCAGCCGATCGGGCGATAGTGCGAGGCCCCCTCGTCGAGGACCATCGGGTGGGTCAGCCGGCCCTGCTGCCCGAGCCACCAGTCGTCGTGGCTGCGGAGTTCGTCGATGGAGTGCTCCGCGAAGAAATCCGGGCCCACTCGGCGCAGCGTCGCCTCCTCGGCGACCGCCTTCGCGCCGTTCTCGCAGATCTCGGCCAGATGCCGCTTCTCCTCCTCCGGCCACGCGCATCCGGGGCAGTCGAAGCCGTCCTTCTGGTTGACGCGCAAGAGCGTCTGCGCGGACCGCACCACACCCATCTGCTCCTGAGCGATCTGCAGTGCGTGTACCACCGCCGGCACGCCCACCGCGACCTCTTTGGGCGGTGATACCTTCACGCGCGACTCGTCGATGTCGTTCCGGGGTGCCTTCGTCGCCATGTCGCCAGGATAGGTCACCCGCTCGTGCCATTTGCGGTGGTTTTCGGACGGAGGGCGGTTCGCGTTCCCCTGCCGCACATGCAGTATTCCGGTGTACTGCTACTCTCGCGATGTGCCCAGAAGAGCTTTGCTTTCCCTCGTCGTCGTCGGTGCAGTTGTTCTGGGAGGTGCCTCTCCAGCGCTCGCTGCTCCCGTTCCCGTATCGGACTGGGAGACTCTCGCGGCGGAGGCCTCCGCGTCCGGTGTGGACTCCCCCGTCGTGATCGACGCGGACATCGCCGAACCCGGTGAAGTCCTCGCCGTCGAGCGCACCCTCACACTCGACCTCAGCGGGAACGCTCTCGACGTGCTCAGCGTGAAGATCTCCGCGGGCGCCACGCTCACGATCACGGACTCGAGCGCGGACCAGTCGGGCGAGTTGACCGCGGATGCCTCGTCGGTCGTACCGACTCCTCCGCCCTTCGAATACACGCCGGGAATCAACGTCTCCGACGGTGCTCTCGTGATCGACTCTGGCCGCGTCACCGCAACCGGTGGGGTCTTGGCTGCCGGCATCGGCGGCGGGGATCTCAGCGACTCCGGGCCCATCACGATCAACGGTGGTGTCGTCACGGCGACCAGCGGTGACTTCGCCGCGGGCATCGGCGGCGGGAACGGCGGAAGCGCCAGCGAGGTCACCATCAACGGGGGCGACATCACTGCCACGAGCACCGACCGCGGCGCCGGCATCGGCGGCGGATTCACCGGGAGCGGCGGCGACATCGTGATCACCGGCGGAACAGTAACTGCCACGGGTGGCGAACGCGGTTCCGGTATCGGTGACGGCAATGCGATCAGGTCCAACGACAACGCCCCGATCCCCGGGAGCGACATCGCCATCAGCGGCGGCGACATCACTGCGCAGGGCGGCATGTACGCGGCCGGCATCGGCGGCGGTTTCACCGGCTCCGACGTCACCGTGACCGTCAGCGGAGGCACGGTCGACTCGACCGGCGGACCGCGCGGCGCGGGCATCGGAACAGGACAGCAGACGGGTGAAGCGGCTGCCACCGTAACGCTGAGCGGCGGTCAGACGACGGCCACGGGCGGCGAGTTCGCGGCCGCAGTCGGCGGTGGCTATCTCAGCGCCGGCGGTGCGACGGTCGTAGGACCGGACGCTCTCCTCACGACGATGAGCGATGCCAGCCGGGGCGCCAGTGCGTTCGGTTCCGGCGACAACCCGACCGGTCTGGCCTTCGGTTCCGTACTCATCGAGGGCACGGTCGAGCTGGCATCAGGCAACCTTCTGATCCCCGACACGAACCCTGACGCCGCCGAGCTCACGCTCTCCGAGACCGGACGCCTGAACGGCTCCGGTGCACCTGATGCCCGGACCCTTGCCATCTCCGGCACCGGCCAGGTCGCGAACAACGGCGCGATCGCCGCCGAGCTCACCACCGCGCCGTGCGTTCCCGATGGCTGCACGCCCGGCCCGATTCCCACGATCGTGGGCAATGACTACCTGGTCTCCTTCGACCCGTCCCCTTCGGCAGGGGATGTCGAGACCATGCGCCTCCTCGCCCCGACATTCGACTCGGTCGAGTGGGACCTGCCTGCGGCACCGTCGCTGACGCAGTGGAGCTCGATCGTCGGCGGAGAGGCCGAGCCGTTCACCACCGCGACCCCGGTGACGGACGACATCACACTGACGGCCATGTCGACCGGCTCCGCGACGATCGAACCTGAGACTGCGATCGCGGGCGACGAGACCACCTTCACCGTCGTGGTGCGCGACGCCGATGACGCCGTCGTCACCCCCGACGACGTCGTCCTGACGAGCAGCAATCCCGATGACACGGTCGACGGGCTGACGGTGACGTCCACGTCGTCCGGAAGCCGCACCATCACCGCGTCGATCAACGGTGGTCTGCTGACGGCCACCGCGACCCTGGAGGTGTCCGCCGCGGCTGCAGACACGCTGATGCTCACCCCGGAGGAGACAACCGTCCCGCAGGGATCGAGCGTGGACTTCACGGTGACCGCCGAGGATGCTTTCGGCAACGAGGTCGACATCTCCGGTGTGGTGCTCAGCAGCTCCGTGTCCACGGATGTCGTCGAGGGATTGACCGTCCGGTTCCCCGAGGCGAGTCCCCACGTGATCACCGCGAGCCTCGACGATGTGTCCGCAAGCGTCACGATCGAGGTGGAGCCGAGCGGAACCCCCTCCACCGGCGACCTCGCCGCGACCGGACCGGCTCCCTTCGAGCCGATCGCCGCCGCGGCGCTGCTGCTGGTGCTCGCGGGCATCGCACTGGCTCTGCGCCGGAAGCAGACGGTCTAGCGGCGACGAACCTGCTCCCCAGCGAGTCCTGCTGCCGTGAGTAGCGCCGGCACGACCAGTCCGACGAGGGCACCGGCAGCTATGTCGTGCACGTAGTGCACGCCCTCGAGCACCCGCCCGAGGGACACGATGAGAGCGACGACCGCCGCGAGAGCTGTGTACCACGACCGCCGCGTCGCCACGGCAATCACCCACACCGCAGCAAACGCGAGCGTCGCGTGGTTCGACGGCAGCGAGAAGTCCGAGACGGCACATTCGCCCGCACCGGGCCAGCGCACGCACGGTCGCAACTGCCCGAACACCAGCTTCGCCCCCTCGCTGACCGCCAACGCGACGGCCACTCCCAAAGAAGCACTCACGATCGTCACACGACGCTGGGGAAACGCGCGCCAGGACCACACGAGCGTGAGGCCGGTGCCCGCGGCCAACAGCCAGAGCAACCCGTCCGAAAGGTGCGAAACACCCGGGATGCCTGAACCGAAATTCCCCAAGAGTCGCGTGAAGACCACGCTGAAGCTCTCGCCGGGGAAGGGAGCGAGGAGAACCCCGACAGCCGCAACCGCTATCACGACAACGGGAATACGCGAACGATCGAGTACGGGAGTACGCATTCTCCCTAAAGTACTGATCGCACCGTGCGGAACGGATCCGTCTTCAGATGCATTCGCATCACCCGAGCGGTGTAGTTCGAGACAGCTCTTTTCCGTCCGCGAGCCTGGCAGAAGTCAGAACCGGGACGGGCAACCGACGCCAGGTCGCCAGGATAGGTCACCCGCTCGTGCCAGTTGCGGTGGTTTTCGAGAAACAGGCCGCTCGCGTCGCCGCGCCGATCAACGTGCGTTTTCCTCCGCCGCAGCAGCAAGCGCTGCCGCTTGCTGCACAATGGTGGCGCGCCGGACCACGTCGCCCTCGTGATCACCGAGCACGACGCCGGCGAGGTGCGCGAGCGCCCACCAGCCGGCGGCGAGCGTGATGATCGACAGCAGCAGGTGCTCGGCGGCACGTCGGCCGAGTCCAGGTAGAGCTGACTCGATCGCGGACGCACGCTGGGCGCACAGTGCCGCACGATGCGCTGCGGCGGCGGGCTCATCGAGCTCGAGGCTTTCCCATGTCAGGAGCCGGACAGGAATCGGGTCGGAGCCGAACCTGTCGAACAACTCGCCCGCGTACTCACCCACCGCACGGGAGCCGATTCCGTAGATATCAGCGCCGTCGAGCAGGCTGCCGAGCCGGTCGGCGAGCACCGCAGCATAGAGCCCGCGCTTGTCTCCGAAGTACTGGTAGACCCGCTCCTTGTTCACCCCGGCGTCTCGACCGATCATTTCCATTCGGGCGCCGGAGAACCCATGTGCCGCGAACTGCCGGGCCCCGGCATCGAGCAGTTTTCGTTGTGTTCCCTCAGTGTCCCAGGCCATGCACTCACGATACCTGAATAACCAAACGGACGTTTGGCTATTCAAGCCTGCCTCGCTAGCATTACCCAAACAACTGTTTGGAGAAGTCGTGCACACCATACCTTCCGTCGCCCGCATCGTGATCACCTGGCTGGCGATCTTGCCCCTTGTCACCCTGTTTCGCTTCCTCCTCGCGCCGCTCGTCGGCGGCTGGCCGGACCTGCTGCAAACCGCTCTGGTGATGACGCTGGTCGTTCCGGTCGCCGTACTCTGGGCGGTCCCGCTGTTGACTCGCGCGTACCTGAGACTGCGGCGTGAGCCGATGGCGCGGAGCTCGCGGTGAGGGCACTCGTCATCGGGGCGCGCGGTGCCGTCGGGCGGGTCATTGCAGCTGAACTCCGTGAACTCGGACACGACGTGACGCCGACGGGACGCTCGGCCGGCAGCGGGTGGGTTCAGCTCGACCTGAGGGCCCCGGACGCAATGGCAGTGCTGGCTGCGAAAGCAGCCGCGCACGATGTGGTGGTGAACGCCTCAGGTGTCGAAGATCCGCGAATCGTGGCCTCTCTGTCGGGGGCGGTCCTTGTCGAAATCTCCGCGACGGCGCGCTACCTGGACCGCCTTGCCCAGGCGCCGACGTCGGGCGGGGGCATCGTTCTCGGCGCCGGGCTCGTCCCTGGCCTGAGCACGATCCTGCTTGCATCGCTGGACGCGAAGCCCGGAGAGGACCTCGATCTCGCCGTCATCCTCGGGGGCGGCGAGCGCCATGGTGCGGCGGCCGTCGCATGGACCGCTGAACTCGCAGGGCAGCCCGTCTACAGCCCTCCGGAGGACGTACCCATCGTCAACTTCCGCGAACACCGGCGCTTGCCGAGTCCCACCGGTCCGCGGATCCACGTCCGCGCAGACTTCCCCGACCACGTGTTGATCGGGAGACAGAGGGAATCCTTCATACGCAGCTATCTGGCTACCGACAGTCGTATCTCCACTGCCGCGCTCGGCGCGGTCGGCCGCTTCCCGGCATTGCGCGCGGTCGTGCGCCACGCTCCCCACCTCGGCAGTACGCGGTGGTCACTGACTGCGATGAACCGCCAGAGCGGGATGACACGAACCGCGCAGGGAACGGGACAGTCGGAGGCGACAGGAAAGCTCACCGCGCTCCTGGCTGACGCCGCGAGCCGTCGTGGCCCGTTCACCACGATCACGGCTGACCGGCTGCTTTCCCTCAGCGACATCGGAAGAATCCGAGGGTTTCACCTGTCCGGATGAGCCTGGTTGATGCGCCAGACGTGATCGTCCAGCCTCAGGACGCGTCTGGGGCCGGATGGTTGAACTCACGGGGGCCTTCCCAGAGCCTACTGACAGCGCCGCCGCGGCCCTCACGTTTCCGCCGCGACCGCAGACACGCTGATGCTCACCCCGGATTCGGCGTCCGTTGACACCCTCGAGAACGGGTGGTGTATGTTGTTTCTCGATATATCGAAAAACGACATACTCCCTCGACAAGGACACCACTATGCTCACCTCGCCGCCCGCGATCGCACGAAAGTTCATCACGCGAGGCACCCTGATCGCCGTCATCGTGGCGGCCTCACTCGGCGCCCTCGCCGCCCTCATCTACGGCGCCTTGGCCCAGACCGCCCTCGGCATAGGGGTCACCTCGGTCGAAGTCGGCATTCTGGGTTCCGAAGAGCTCACGCCGAACCTCCCGCTTCCCGACAACGCCACCGCGCAGTACTCGACAGCGATCATCGACATCCCGGCCGGAGACTCACCTGCTGCGCCGCTCATGAACCTTGCGACGCTGCTGCCCTATGTCGTGGGCGGGCTCACCTGCCTCATGATCATCGCTCTGGCAGTGCAGCTGCTACGGCGCGCAGCCTTCGGATTGGCTTCCGGCCTCGCAATGATCGCCCTCGCGATCGTCACCGTGGGGAGCGGCTTCGCCGTGCCCGCGCTCAACGCTCAGACCGAGCTGATCTTCGTGGAGCACCTCGGGCTGCCGACCACCGGCGGGGTCGCCGAAGTCTGGGTCACGCCGGCGACTCCGCTCTGGGAGTTCTCCGACTGGCCGATGATCCTGCTCGGCCTGTTGACCGCGCTCGGCGGCTGGCTCATCGTGCGGGCGCGCCAACTGCGACTCGACCTCGAAGGAACGATCTAGTGGCATCTGCGACGGCCGCGCCCGCGATTCACTGCAGACTCGACGAACTGCTCGACGAACGCCAGATGACCCTCACCGAACTCGCGAAGCGAATCGACATCACCTACGCGAACCTCTCGGTCCTGAAGAACGACCGCGGGAGAGCCATCAGGTTCACCACGCTCGCCGCGATCTGCCAAGCACTCGATTGCGAAGTCGGCGACCTCTTCGAAGTTCGGCGGTGACAGCGATACGAGACGACGGCTGGCACTTCGCCACACCGATTCCTCCGCGATCGTCGGACGGAGGGCGGCGGCGTACGGCACCCGATCGACGAACGACGATGGTGTGAGCCCCTAGGCCCTCGGTGATGACGAGGCCGGCGGGTACTTCGCCGCACGGCACCTCGTCGACCTCGGGCACCGGGAGATCGCGGTCATCACCGGCCCCTGGTTCACATCCAGCGCCCGCGACCGCCTCGCCGGAGCTCGTCGCGCGCTGGCGGAGGGCGGTCTCGAACTCCCCGAACAGCGGGTGATCTCGACCGGGTACGGCATCGAATCGGGACACATCGCCGGGCGCTCGCTGCTCGCCGATGCGGCATCCCGCCCGACCGCGATCTTCGCCGCGAACGACAATCTCGCGATAGGAGTCGTGGCCGCAGCATCCGCCGCAGGACTCACCGTCGGCCGCGACGTGTCGGTCGTCGGGTACAACGACATCCCCTTCGCCGCCATGCTGCCCGTCCCGCTGACCTCGGTGCGGACGGCCTTCGACCAGATCGCCACCAGCGCACTCGATCTGCTGGGAGGCCCTGCGGAAACGCTCACCCGGGCGCTGCCCACACTCATCCCACGGATGTCGACGGCCGCGCCACGGGGGTAGATTCCTCACTCAGCACAGCACGACGTTCAGATCGAGCTTGCATCGCTGCGGATACTACCCTCGGAGGCCGCCCGAGCCAGCGGATCACTCACCGTGCGCTCGAGTTCGATACCGCCTTCCGCCTGCGCGGCGGGCCCCACGAGAGCTGCGAGGGTGCGCGCCAGGCCGCCGTGCGCCACCATATACTCGACGAACCCGCGCAGGAAGGCTCCCAAGTTGCCATCCGCGGATCGCGTCTGATCTCTTGCCGCAGCACAGAGCGCAGTGACCTCATCCACATAGACGGCCGCCGCCAACGCCTCTCGCGTCGGGAAGTGCCGGTAGAGCGTTCCTACCCCCACCCCGGCACGCGCCGCAAAATCGACGAAGCGCAGGTGCTCGTCGCGATCGAACACCTCACGCGCGGCCGCCACGATCGCGCTTCTGTTCCGACGCGCATCCGCGCGCAACGCTCGGATCTCGGCCACGATATCGACGAGACTCTCTCGATACCGGGCGCTCGCAATGCATGGCGCGAGAACGCTCGAGACATATCGCGAGCGGTACGACCCTTCCGAGGATCCGCAAGGAACCTACAGCTACTCCGGGCTGATGGACCTTCTGGAAGAGGCCGACGCGTAGCCGTCGGGCGCGCTGATCGCCGGGTAGCGGGCGGCCAATGCACCGTCGCCACCAAAGGGTCCCGCGCGACGAGCCCTCTGAGAACGACAGAGTCGACGATTGCCTGCGTCTCGATAGGTTGTGCATATGAGCCACATCAAGTTGGAGTCTTCGGGATACCAACACGCGTACGCCGGACTGAATGCAACGAGCCACGACTTCCCTTGCTCCAAGCTCGACCTCGCCCGGTGCATGATCTCGATGAACTTACAGGGTCGCTCATTCCGCGCGGAGGCCGCTCGACACGGTCTTTTGTGGGCGACTGAGTACTTCCTGATGGAGCCAAGTGCATACGCGATGCGACATCTGAAGCCACTGCCTGCAGGTCACCTCGCCGCGCATCCGAACTTCCGGCGCCTCACACCATCCCAGAAGCGACCGATCTCCGAGCGAATAGGTGTGGGATTAGCGAAGTTTCACTCCGAACGCACTCTCGGAGTCCCCCGCCTCTATGACGTGGAGGGGTTGAGAGGCGCGCATGCCGTTTCTGTGGCCTACGTCAACAACGGCGCCGTCCGGCGCCAGCCAGACTTGATTGGCGAGGCGGCACCCAACAAATGGCACATCGTCGAGGCGAAGGGACGGTCGAATAAATCGAGCGTTGCTGAAGCCGTTCGAGACGGAAAGTTGCAGGCGCAGAACATCCACACCATCAATGGATTCGCGCCGGAGACGCGAACTGTGAGTGCGAGTTACATCGCAGACGATGGGATCACGTCGACACTGCAAGACCCACCAGGTGAAGGAGAGCGTACCGTCGAGCTCTCGGAGGAGCTCGCGCAACGCGTCTACTACTCCAACCTCGCTGAACTGGCACAGGGCAGAGGACGGGAAGACCGCGTCGACGGACGCCGCGTGGAGTTCACGGGCCTTATTGTCGATGGGCTGGAACTGGGAATGGACAGCGAGATTCTGGAGACGGTGCGCAGCGGGCGCGAGATCTCGCGCTCGTCGACCTCGCTCTCAACCTTCGTCGATCGCGAGGCTGACAGTGTTTCCATCGGGACTGACGGGATTGCTATTAGGCGGATCGATGGCAAGCGCAGCTGGTGAAACGCCTCGGATCGCTGGCGAGCGCGAACGGTCATCGGGCGGTACCAGCGTGGGGCAACGACGATGGGCCAGTGAGCGACCGGCTTGCGGGCGGCGACCGGCATACGCAGGACGAGCGCCTGATCGGGTCGGGTGCGACCGGTGGGCGGGATCACCTGCGACTAGCTACAAGCGGTCAATGCTCCAGTCTGGGGCGACGTCCATGCCGTCGAAATTCAGCATCACTTCTTCGACAGTGCCGACTCCGGCGCTGAGAGCGATCTCGAAATGCAAACCAAGCCTGCCGCCCAGCCAGACGTCCGTATGTGAATCTCGGAACGACCCGATGGCGGTCGGGTCAAACCCCGTGACGTGAGCACTAACCCAACCATCGACGACGCATGTGACCTCGTAGCGCAGAACGTCCCCATCCCGAGTGGCGGCGCCGTCGATCACCTGCAGTTCGAAATGGAAGATGTCGACACTGCCGACCGTGAGAGCGCTGGTGTTCGCGTCGTGCGGACCGTTTCTGAGCTCGTTCAGAGCTCGTTCCACTGCTTCGTCAAGCATGCCGTCGCCAAGTGATTGAATGAGAACGGCAAGGTCGCGACCAAACACGAGCGCCGTGAAGTCGCGCAGGAACCTGAGTCGGTTGTTGTAGATCAGCCGAAGATCAAATCTGTGAGATGTCTCGACTCCTTCGATCAACTGAGAGGTGAGGAATTCAACTTGACTCTCATCTAGTGTCGCGAGGCGCTGCACGATGCCGGGCGCGAACTCAAGAAAGGCCTCACGCGTCTTGGCATCCTGGAGGTCGGCCGCAGCAGCACGGGCGAGTGTGGCCGAGAATCCCTGCCCTTCGCTCATTAGCCGAAAGCGCGAGACCACCTTTTCTGCGCGCGCGATCGCGTCCAACAACTCGAGCTGGAATGCAGGGAGGGAGTACGTCCTCTTGGCCGACTTCTTGGAGTTGCACGGCCCGCAAATGACAGCAAGATTCTCAGGACTGTTCAAATCGAACCCTGATGGCAAGCGGAGTGAACGCCTGAGCTCCGCAAGCTCGGTCGGCCTCGTCTTTCGCGGTATGAGGTGATCAATCTCCAAGTCCGCAAAGTCGTGAGGCTCTCGGCACGCATAGCAGCGGTAGCTCGCGACTTGCGCCAGGGCGGAGCGCAAGATGGCGTTGCGCTCTGTGCTGGCGCCGAATCTGACAGGAGGGGTGTGGCTCACAGGCACAATCCTTCCGGCGAACCCGCGGCGCGCTGCCGAGGCGCGCGGAACCACGTCATGTATCGAAAGATGGGAGGTTGCGCGTCCGACCAATGTGACAAGGGCCGCGTGGGACGGACGTCCGAACGGACTGTGTCCACACGTTCGCCGACCGGAATACGGGCGCGCGCGACACCTCAGGAACTCACCTGGCCTCGAGAGAAATGACACATAGGTCCCGTAGACAAGACGACGGTGTCAGGTCGCGTGCCTAGGCTGTTCTACGTGAGCCACCCGAAGGATCAGCAGACAGCCACCTTGCACGCTGTGGCCTGGCATGACTCGATCCTTCCTCAGCCGTTGCGGTTTCCTCCTCCCTACGCGGAGTTGTCCACGAATCCCGCAGGCTTCTCTCGCTTCTGGCAGTTCATGTCGTATGCGTTCAAGCTGCCGGATCCGTTGCAGTTCCCACCCTTCGTCGGCGAGCTCTCTGAAGATGATTACCGATCGGTCGAGCGTTTCGTATCCTCATGTCGAGAGCTAGCTACCTATTCGCTCATGAGTGCATCCGACCGCATGACTGTCTGCGTCACGGACGGCGAAGAGACGCTGGATGTGGATTTCAGCGGGACAGAGTCGCTCCGAGCTGCCGCCGTCCTCTTCCGGCAGCTCTACAGTCACTCGGATAGCGGCTCCTACAAGCACGTTCAGAGCATCTTGTCGAAGGCCATGACCACGGAGCCGGCCAGCAATCAGGTCGAGCTTCGGAGAGAGATCCTCGTCGCCTGGCGGCGCGCTCACGGTGCACTCCTTCAGCAGCGCATCGAGGCGATCGTCGGCCGCATGGCTGCGAACGAGTGGGCAGGCACAACGTCTCGGGCACCGGTGCCCTTCGAGGACTTGAGGCCGACCGAGGTGATCTCGCGCTACCTCTACGGTGACCTGATTCATTGGGGCGATAAGCGAGACTCCCTCGAGGCGCTGGGCGCCGACCCAGTGATGGCCGCGCTCGACCGGATGCATTTCCTCGAGGCGATGTGTGGACTCAGCCATTTCTATTTTGGGTTCTCAATGCTGCTCCGGAGTGCGTTCAAGATCCCTTAGTTCGCCGCCCCATCCGGCTGCGGCAAACGCGCGGTAACGGACCGTTTACAGGGCGTCAGCGCCCAGTCAGGCGCTCCCAGATGCTCTTGCGTGACCGCGGTAGCGGGGCAGGTTGCCGTCCTACGCGGGGAGAACCGTTGACGTTCTCCTTCGCCACACCCACTTCGCCGTCGACACCAGCTGCGGCGCAGAGTCGGCACGTACTCCTGTGCATCAGGGACAGCCCGCTTGACCGGCGGGATCGGATCGCCGAGCGGTCGCACAATCCCGCCAGCGTTCACCACGATCCCGGTCGCGTCGACGACGAGTCGGATGACCTGCAAAGTCCCCTCGTCGATGCGTGGCATAGCGTCGCGCCACTCCCTGGCTTCGAAGCTGCTCAACGACCAAGTCAGGCGTCCAAGCCGGACCTCGTCTTGCCACACCCACCAGCCCTTATCCCCATCGAACCGCACACTGAAGATGTCGCCAATGCGTACGTTCGAGATCGCGTCCCGGTCGATGGAGCGCTCGTACATCCTGTTCACAACGATGTGACCCTGGATCCGGATCTGGCTCGCGGCATCGGGGAGCACGCGGATGCCGACATGTCGGCTGCCATCTTTGTTGGGTCCGGACAAGATGGACCATCGCCCAAGGCTTCGACTCATGCCGCCGATCCTCGCAGAGTTCGTGAACACCTGGCCTTCCAACGCAGGTTACGGTCGCTCCCGAACAGAGTCGTCAGCCAACACCGGTGCCGAACGTGGTATGCGTCGCAGAGCATGCCAGGCCCAAGCCAGTAGCGCCGATAGCGAGGGGCACAACTGCATCCGACGCGAGGCTCGAGTTGTCTCTCCCGCGGCGCGGGGCACCGACGCAGGAGAACGGCTGTGCTGCTGCGCCCAGAGTGATGCGTCTGTTCGATACTCTGCGGCGCAGTGCAATGCCCTCTACCTCGAGGTAGCTCTGCGCAAGGCAGCGGCACACGCACGCGTCGCGCTCGTGCAAGCGCACCTGATCGGCGATGTCGCTGGACATGCCCGATGAGCGACTCAGCGCTCGTTCCGCGCACAACCGCACATCGGATGCACAAACCCGACAAGACGGATGCGACAGAGGCTCGGAACCTCGCGACTTTCGCGTGATTCCGAGCCTCAATATGGTGGGCTGTTGGCACTACCTGTCGTGATGCCGCTCTCCCCGCCGACCACAGGATCGCTTTCCTGCAGCTCCTGGGTGTTTTTCCTGCGGACATCCGACATCGGTTCAGTTGGGGCCCGGGAAGACCAGTCTCCGTTGCTCTACTCGCTCTCCGAGGTAGTCGATGCTGCCTCGACCCCGGCGAGATCGAGCTCCGGGATCTCCTCAAGCCGCCCGCACCGTGCCCGCGCTCTCGTCACAGCCACGTAAGTGATGCAGTGCTCTTCCTGGTCCGAGCGGAGGCCTTCAGCGAGCGCGGTGCGCTGCCCCGTGGAAAGGACGACGCCGACTCGATCCCATTCTCTTCCTTTAGCTTGGAACACGGTCAGGCCGGGGATGAGAACCCGTCGGACGAGACGCAGACCGATCTGACGAAGCTGCAGAGCAAAGAGCGCCTCCTTCTCGACACTCAGTCGGCTAGGTCGTCTGGTTCCGAGCGACTTGACGGCTTCGCGCAGCGCATCTAGCACTGTCTCAGGCTCAGCGCCGGCCACCAGATCGTCCAACAACGGCTGCATTACCTCCGTCTGCCTCGCGTCGAAGGCCTCTCGGTCGAGCTTCAGCTTCGTGATCGCGCTTTCCCTCCCGTGGGCGCGGTCACCAAAGCGGGATCTCACCACCGTGTCAAGCAGGAGACAGACCGCGGCGTCGGTCGCGTTCTCAACATTTCGAAACGCCAGAGGGAGTACGTTGTCCCCGACTTGCCACAGATCCGCCCAGCGGCGCGCGAGCGCCACGTCCACGTCCTCGCTCCCGACTGACGGGAGTGAGACGGGGAGCCCGTCACGAAGGTTCGCTGCAAGACCAGGCATCTGCTCGCCACGGAATCGGAAGGATGTTGAGAGCGGGTACTCGACGAATGTCTCCTCGGTCGAGTGAACTAGTTGGGCAACTAGTTCAGGCGTCGCCCCCCTCCAACGGTACATTGCTTGCCAGGGATCACCGATAACGGTTGCGCGCACGCCGGCGTCTGCGGCGAGAGCGATGATCTTGAGGTCGAGCTCGTCGCCGTCGTATACCTCGTCGACAATGATGGCGCGATAGTTGGTTGCCACCCATGACACGATCTTCTCGCGGAGCGCTTCACGCTCGAGCGCCGCAAGGAGGATCCACCTCACGTCATCGTGGCTAGCAATCCCCTGCCGCAGGATAGCTGTGTGCTTGGCGTCCGAGCCTACTCCTCGGGTTGCTTCGGTGATTGGTTGCGACCGGGACTCGACTGTGTTGGTATCGTTCAGACCGGCGACCCGCAAGTAGTGCTGCGCGGGAAGGAGGTAGTCGAAGCCGTCGAGGCCTCGGTACTCATCCCGTACGTCCACACTCTGATGCCCTTCAGGCCACGAGATTGACCCGTTTCGCAGGAGCATGTGGAGTAAGTCGACGTAGAGGTGGTCGAATGTACTGATTCGATGCGGGAACGTCGTGGACGATGCCCCCCAGCGCGAAGCCACGCGCGCACCGAACTCGTTTGCCGCCGCCCGATTGAAGGTCAACCCAAGAACGCCCCTATCGTCTCCTCGTTGGAATCGAAGGAAGCCGAAACGTTCCGCAGCGACAGTTGTCTTGCCACTCCCCGGAGCAGACACGATGTTGACTACGTGGTCGATGGCTGCCGCCGCGATCATTTGCTCGTCTGTGAGTCGGATCATGCTGGCGGCGCGGTCGGCACTCCGTCAGAGCCGGCACCGGCATCCGCATTCACATCCGCATCCGCATCGGGATCGGAACCGGCGGCGGCGTCCGAAACGGCAATGTCTCCAGCGAATAACCAATCGAGGAGTTCGACAAGGTGTGTGGGCACGACGAAAGTGTTCGGATCTGAGTCAATGAGAGCGGCGAGACCAAGCGCGAAATCGGCCTTCTTCCGAGACTGCGTTTTGAAGAACTCATCGATCCAGTTGCTATCTAGGACAGCGGGCGGCGTAGCTCCCACGTCGACGAGAGCCGCCCTGATGATGCCCTCGTTGCCGGCGAGCAAACTTGGTTCCAGGGTCGGGTCGGAGTAGAAGAATCGTCCAGTGTCTCGAGCAAGACTCGCCTGCCACGCTGGCGGCGTGAAGGCTGTGAACTGGTCCCTGTGATCTGTATCGCCGAGTGCGGCCACTCTGTTGACAATTTCGTGGCCCGGTTCAGCTAGCAGTCGCAGAGGCCACTGTCCGATCCTGTGGCCGACGGGGAACACTGCCAGGGAATCGATGAAGCCGATCTTGCCGTCGTCACCCCCAGCCCATGCTCGTCCAATCGCCCGGATGAGTGCGGCTTCGGTCACTCCTTCGACTACGAGTACTTGGTCGCTGAACAGCGCGGCAGACCTGGTGGCGTCCAAGTGGAGGCGGGTCTGGCGTAGAAGCTTGTCGCGTACGCCGCCCATTGGCGGGAGGTTGGCAAGTCCCCGCGCACGGACTCCACCGTCGGCGCCGCGACGGATGACAACAATCTCCGCGGGGTCGCAGGCGGCGATCAGCTCCGGGGAGTGTGACGTGACGATGACCTGAAGGTCCGGACGCGAATCTACGACGCGTTTCAGGTATCGGAGGAGTCCGTATTGAAGTTGGGGATGCAGGTGTGCTTCTGGCTCCTCGATGAGAACCGTGGCGTGGAACATGTCCGGGTAGAACGAGTCGGCGTCCGCCTCGGCAATTTCCGCGGTGGCGTCGAGCCGCTTTCGCGCACGCTCTGCCTGGTCGTCCAGATGCGGCCCGGACGTTTGATCCGCGATGTCGACGGGAACAGTATCGTCCGGGGATTCCGCGATGGGAGGGTTGGACGGGTCTGGGATACCCGCCAGGGTCACCGCGATGTGTAGCAGGTTGACGAAGCCGAGGCTGGAAACCTCAAGCCGTTTTCCTGCGAGGCGGTCCGGCTGCAAAGCGAGGAGAAGCTCGAGCACTCGTGCGAGGTATGCGTCGTCAACCAGCTGGTGGCCGAAGAATGCGAAGTGTTCTCGGACCCCGGAGCTGGCGGCCGATAGGTGTGCTCCGATCCGGTTTTCGAGACTAGCGAGCAGGCCGTGAGAGGTCAGAGAGCTGAGCATGCTGTTCGCGACCGAGCGTAGATCCGAAAGCCCACCGGTCAGCGGATGACGGCGCTGCTCAGCCCGCAAGAGTTCGAGCAAGATTCGCGCGTCTCGTCGTGAAAGGTCGTCTACCGGGTTGCGGAGTGCGGGGAGGTAAACCAAACGAACCTTGTCGTGCCCCTCGGTCGGCATCATCATCTGGCCGGCCCGCACTTTCCCGAGAGCCCTCTCGAGCGGCCGACCCCATTCTGGCGCGCTGTAACCGCCCCGCAGAAGCGCCTTACCGAGGGCCCCCTCGTTTGACGTGTCTGCTTCAAACGCGTACTTTACGTTGACAGCTCGCGGCGGCTTACCAAGAGCAGCTCCATCAATCTGCGGCAACTGAGGAAAGCGGTGGCGATGGGCGAGCTGGATGGCCTCGCTCAGCGTCGTCTTTCCACCGCCGTTCGCGCCGATCAAGAGAGAAAATCGTCCTGGAAGCTCGCAGACAATCGGCGTCTCGGCTGATGCACGAAATCCCTCGACTTCGATTCGGCTCAGGTGCATGCTCTGCTCTCGCTCCATTGTGTGGTCAACGACATGATCGCTGTTCCACAAGCGGGCGTACCATCCCGCCGATGTCCGACTGTCGTCCGCAGACTATCGAACGGGACACGATCAGTCGGTAAAACGCGCGAACTACTGCTTTCCTTATCCGGCGGCGCAGACGCCCACGTCCCACCAATCGCGCCGGACCGTCGCTGCCTGGAGCCGTCATTCAGACCGGCGCTTGCCGCGCTTCCCGCCGGCGTACGCGTGCGCTCGGTGCATCAGCAGTAGCGGTCGCGGTAGGGGTAGCGATAGCGGACGATTCGTCCAGCGGCATCCGCGTGTGCGCTACGGTATCGCCAGGGCATGGCGCGCCGCCGATAGATCGGGGACTGAGTTGGCGATTCCGTTTGTAATCCCGTCGCGGACGTTCGCTTCGCGCACCGCGGCGAAGAACTTCATCCGAGACGAGATACTGCACGCCTATGACGTGGGCGAGCGCATTCCGACGGGAACGCATCACCAGATCCTCTCCGAGGTGCTTGAGTTGCACTCAGACGCGACAGAGAAGATCGGTCCCGGAATCGACCATTTCTACGTCGAAGCAACGTGGCGTCTGCCCGGGAAGGAAGCGGTGGGGCGTAATCAGCGCGCCATCATCGTCGTTCGGACCGATGGTGAGCAGCGGGACTGGAGCTATCACCATGTGATTGATAGCCCGACGAAGGCCGCAAATGTTAAGAGTGCGCTTGCCTTCGCGCTCGATAGCGGACGCCTCGCACGGAGAGATACCGACTTCGCAGCGGGGCAGGTACGTTGCGCTGTCTCGGGAGACGTGATTCCCCAGAAACATCAAGCCGACACGCGGCACTTAGAGCCGACATGGCATGAACTCACTAGTGGGTTTGTCGGGCAGCATGGCGGGTGGGATGCGATTGAAACTCACAGCGGCAACGGTGGGGTCTTTGTCGGGCGGGATATCGAAGACGTTGCGCTCCGCGATGCATGGCTGGAGTACTACGACATCAACGCGAACCCGGTTTACGTGAAGAACGAGCAGCCCGAGCGGATCTAGCGCTCAGGTTGAGCGGAGGTCCATCCGGGAATCACCAGCGAGATAGCAGTCGATAGGTTCACGGCATGACGATGGTCGAGCCGCCTCCTCTGGATCCGCTGACCGGTGACGAGCGGTTCCTCGGAGTCGACGCCTCCGTTTCCGACTTCTGGCGGTTCGCGCTGCCCGACGTCACGACGAACAATGTTCGCGGGTGGCTGGCCGAGTACCTCGTTTGGCGTGCCACCGGGGTCGAGCGGCCGGTGCGCGTCGAGTGGGACGCGTTCGACGTCCTGTGGGGCGAAATCCGCATCGAGGTGAAGTCCAGCGCACTCGTGCAGCGGTGGGCGCAACGCCAACCGTCCGCGCTCGCATTCTCAGGTCTTCTTGGAAAGCTCCTCGACCCTGTGACGAACACATACGCCGCCGAGCCCACCTACAACGCCGACGTTTACGTTCTGGCCGCGAACCTCGCCGGGCGAGAGCAGTTCAACCAACTCGACATCGCGAACTGGCGATTTGCGTTGCTCTCGCGCGTTGCGCTCGAGGCAACCAGGCAGTCAACTCTCACCTGGGTGCGAGCACAGCAACTCGCCACCGCGGTTCATGAACCGGAAGTGGCCGTTGAGCCTCTCGTGCAGGACCGCGAAGATGCCATCCAACGGTGGGGCCTCGGCCGAATACAACGCCAAGCATTCCGGCTCGGCACCATCGGGGTCGATATCTGCCGCCAGCCCGCGCACGACATCGTCCAGGGGGACCATATGTTCATCCTGGCAGAGCGGGAACGGGCGCGTTGGTATGCAGCGTTCGCTGAAGCAAGCGTCAGCGCTGCCGCCGGTACGGGAGACTGGGCGGATGACCACCCTGCCTGACATCACTCTCCTGCCGGTTCGGCACCTGCTGCAGCTGGAGGCGAGCGTCGTGCATGAACTTCGGCGGCGCGACCTGGTACGCACGAACAATAAGCCACTGGGCGATATCGCCGAGCACGTTGTCTGGCTGGCGCGCGGCGGAGTACTGGAACCCAACTCGACCAAGTCGCACGACATCACCACCGCGGCCGGCTGGCGCATCCAAGTGAAGGCAATGGCCAATCGCGCCGCCGGGCCTGGCGCGCGCTTCAGCCCGTTCCGAAGCGCAGACTACGACACCGCAGTGTTCCTCGTTTTCGGCGCCGAGTTCGACATCGTTGAGGCCATTGAAGTCGAAGCGGCCCTGATCGAGGAGCGCGTGCGATTCGTGGCCCACGTCGCGGGCCGCCAGCCCAGCCTTACCCAGGTGCGCACGCTCGGCAACGATGTCACCGCAGAGATGCAGTCGGCGTATGAGCGGATCGATGGCCAGTCGCTTGCAGGGCACGACAGCGCCCTATCTGGCAGAACGGGCGACGCCGCCCGCCTTGCCGACGTTCGGCGACAGAAACCATAAGCGACCAAGCGAAACCGCCGCCGCGACGACTACGGCACTTCAAGGCCGTTGTCTACGGTGTGCTCTACGTTGGGACCATGCAAGAGAAGAAGCCTGCGCTCGAACAGCACATCGCCGTGTTCGGCGGAAGCGGTAGCGGTAAGACCGTACTGGTGTCTTCCTTTTATGGCGCGGCTCAGGAAGCTTCGTTCCTGAAACAGAGCCTTTATCGCGTCGTGGCGGAGGACATCGGGCAAGGAGCGCGCCTGAATCGGAACTACCTTGGCATGCGTGACGAAGCCAGAGCCCCGGACCTCACCCGCTTCGCAGCAACGTCGTATGCCTTCTCGATCAAGCTGAAAGATCCGCCAAGCCCGAAGGCTTCCAAGACTCAACCGTTCCATGCGTTGCGGCTTGTCTGGCATGACTACCCGGGCGATTGGTTCGAGCAAGGTGCCAGTGGCGAAGAAGCACGACGCCGCGTCGATACGTTTCGTTCGTTGCTCGGGTCGGACGTCGCGCTGCTGCTCGTCGATGGTCAGCGTCTTCTAAATCATGCCGGCGAAGAAGAACGCTACTTGAAGTCGCTCTTCAGCAACTACGCCAACGGACTCCTCGCGCTCAAGGACGATCTGCTCGAGGAGGGGACGCCACTTCTGCGGTTCCCACGCATCTGGATCGTGGCACTGTCGAAGGCAGACTTGCTGCCCCACATGGACGTCTTCAAGTTCAGGGATCTACTTGATCTGAAAGCCGCCGACGACCTCGACGAGCTGCGTAAGGTGCTCGCTGGCTTTGCTCAGAATCCAAGCGCGATGTCAGTAGCCGAAGACTTCCTTCTGTTGTCATCGGCAAAGTTCGAACCCAACAAGATTGAAGTCGACAAGCGCGTAGGGATCGATCTCGTTCTACCTGTGGCCGCCCTGCTCCCGCTTGAACGCCATGCGAAGTGGGCGAGGCTCGGGCAGCTTCCGACCAAGGTAGCGGAGGGCATTATTAATGGCGGGTCGAAGCTCCTGGCCGCCGCCCTCCTCGGCAAGCAGAAGAAGGGGAAACTCGGCGCCCTCCTCGCGCTGCTGAGCCCGGATGTCATTGATGAAGCTGCTCAGATGGCCGGCGACAAGCTCCGCGAGCTGAACGCACAGGCGCTCGCCAAACACAATTTCGTCACTGCGACCCTGACGCAGTTCCAGATGGACTTGGACAAGGGTGAGGAAGACGACGTTCTCCTTCGGAGTCTGACGTGATCCTCGAACCCGGTTCTTACATCTGGGCGACACGAGGTCGAGAGTGGGGCTTCCGCTTCCTCCGCGATGGCGGATACACCGATCCCCTCCCCGTATACGAAGCAGCGTTCGACGGGGTGGCTGAGCAACGCACGGTCGATAGACGAGTTGGTGATGTGCTGGCGATTCGCTTCCCGGATCCAGAAGGAAGGGAAGACCACGCGCGTCGGCCCATTTCTCACGACTTCGTTATCCGTGCGACACCCTCCTCCCCGCTGCCAGACATGACCGTTGCAGCGCGAGTCGCCTGGGAGTCTGTCTCCGACGAGTACGCCCGTATGTGGAATGCGGAGGCGCCGTAGTACTGAGGACCACTCAGGGCTTAGGCGCGACGTGACCAGTCCAGCCCGTTCCGTCCCACCGCCGGACGGAACCGGCCCGGTCGTCGTACCACCCTGCGGGAATAGCAGGCACCGACTGACGATGCTCAGTCCATGCGGCGCCGTCCCACCAGCGCAGCCCGACATTCACGCCGTCGGTGTACCAGCCTGGTGAGGGCATCATCGGCGTTGCGTCAACGACTGTCCCAGGGCTGTCTGCGTCGGGATCTTGGGCAGATTCATCTGCGGCTTCGCTCTTGGCCTCTCGCCGCTTCTGGAAGAGCCGCACCGTTCCGTACGCCAGCCCTCCAATGGCGGCCATAGCGGCCAGGTCGCTCAGCCTGAGATCCGCATCCCCCGCCCCTGGCGAGTGATCGACGACGTCTTCGACGCTCTCGCAGTCGCAGCCGTACTCCCGGCATTCCCACTCGCGCGAGTGCCAGCACCAATGCTCACATTCACATTCGCACGCCCACGACCCCTCGTGCATGCAGAAGTCCACCACCGTCATCGAGGCGGCGGCCATCTACTACGAGCGCGTTCCGGGAGCACGGCCTGATCCTACTGGGCCGGGGGTGCCGTCTGACACGTGAGTTCCTAGCCCGACCCTTGGCTAAAAGGGCCGACTCAAACCGGACGCGTCATAGCCCGCCGATAGGATGGGACCGATGTATCGCGTTGCCTCATTGAAGAGTCAAACCGCGCTCTGACTTGCCGTTCTCTTCGGCGCTGCACATGTGAGGGTAGGAGATCTATATGGCGAGGCTCAGCCTCAAGGCAGTCGAGGAGCGCGTCGCTCCTCTGGCCGGCAGAGAGACGTACGATAGAGAGTTCATCCTTGACCTCCTGCTCGCCTACGGGAAGCCGCAGGGAAACGTCACGAGGCTGCGCAACGGCTCGTTGAACGTCGCCCTCGACCCGACGACCGAGGTCGCGCAGAAGAACGTCGTGTACTACAAGGAGACGAACGGCGACCCACTGACGGTCCTCGAAGAACTCAAAGCGTCGCCAGCTGTCGTCCGCTTCAGCACCCGGTTCGTCATCGTCACCGACTACGTCGACGTGGTCGCGCACGACAACAAGACCAACGAGACCATCGGGTTCCCGATCCGGGAGATCGACCAGCACTTCACGTTCTTCCTGCCCTGGGCCGGCATGGAGAAGGCACAGTACGTCGCGGAATCCCACGCCGACGTTAAGGCCGCCGAACGCATGGGCAAGCTCTTCGACGAACTACTGAGCGCCAACCCGGGAATCTTCGACGACGAGCAAGGCCGCCACTCCCTCAACATCTTCTTCACCCGCCTCCTGTTCTGCTTCTTCGCCGAAGACACAGGCATCTTCGCCGACAACCAGTTCACGAACGCAGTCGGATCGCAGACGCAGCCCGACGGCTCAGACATGGCAGAGTTCCTCACCGACGTCTTCAAGGCGCTCGATACGGCCGAACCCGCCGACAAGCCGACGCACCTCGCTGAGTTCCCGTACGTGAACGGTCGTCTGTTCACCGCTACGGAAAAACAGACCGTGCCACGCTTCACGAAGCAAGCACGCGAGGAACTTATCGCCTCGGGCACTCTCATCTGGCGCGACATCAACCCCGACATCTTCGGCTCAATGTTCCAAGCCATCGTCACACCCGACAAACGCAGCGACCTGGGCCAGCACTACACTTCGGTGCCGAACATCTTGAAGACGATTGAGCCGTTGTTCTTGGACGCTCTAAAGGCCGAACTCAATGACGCTCAGGAGAGCGAGAGGCGACTTGCCCGCCTGCTGGACCGGATCGCGGCGATCAAGGTTTTTGACCCCGCCTGCGGCTCGGGCAACTTCCTCGTCATCGCATACAAGGAGCTACGCAAGCTTGAGCACGCGATCCTCGAGCGCCTCGCCGAGCTGAGCTCCTCACACCAGGTGCTGTGGGCGGACTCGAAGATCAACATCGAGAACTTCTACGGCATCGAGATCGACGACTTCGCCGTCGAGGTGGCGATCCTCTCGCTCTGGATCGCGAAGCACCAAATGAATCGGGAGTTCCGCGAGAAGTTCAGCGTCGAGATCCCGCTCATTCCACTCAAGGAGGCCGGGCAGATCCGGGTAGGCAACGCCACGCGAATCGACTGGAACGCGGTCTGCCGGAATGACGGCGTGTCAGAAATTTACCTAATCAGTAACCCGCCCTACTACGGATCGAAGCGGCAAACTGCCGAGCAGCGCGAGGACTATACTTACGTTTCCGGCGATCAAACTATCTCAAAAAATCTCGACTATGTGTCACTGTGGTTCATTCGCGGCGCGAGATACATCAGGGAATCACGCGCCGAACTCTCGTTCGTAACGACGAACTCCATCACCCAGGGGCAGCAGGTTCCGCTGCTTTTTCCTCAGATCTTCGAGCTGGGCCTCGAGATCGGATACGCATATACTTCCTTCAAGTGGGCCAACAATGCGAAACGAAACGCAGGCGTCTCGGTGTGCGTGATCAACCTAAGGACGGCCAGTCCCCGTCAGAAGGTAATTTATACGGCCAGATTGAAGATTGCGGCGTCCAACATAAATGGCTACCTTGCCGACGGCAGTAACGTAGTAATCACCGATAGGAGAAGGGTACTCTCTGATTTGCCACCTATCGCCAACGGCAGCATGCCAAACGATGGAGGGAACTTCCTGTTGAAGAAACAGGAATGGGACCGGATTACTACTGAGGACCAACGAGTCGCCGCGTTTACGAAGGCGTTCATCGGAACAGAAGAGTTCCTGGACGGCAAAGAAAAATACGCAATCTGGATCTCCGAGGCGGACGCCCGCGCCGCAGGCGAAGTACCAGAGGTCAATCGAAGGATCCGGCGCGTCCATGAACACCGGTCAGATAGCAGTCGTCTTACGACTCAAAAGCTGGCATCGGTGCCCTGGCGCTTCGCAGAGGTTCGGTACCGGCCGACGGACTCCATCTTGATACCTAGGCACTCTTCGGAGCGGCGTGATTACATCCCAATGGGTTATATGGGATCGGACACGGTCATCGGAGATTCCGCGAGTGCGATCTACGACGCCGAGCCCTGGACGCTCGGTCTCCTCACCTCACGAATGCACATGGTGTGGACGCGAGCCGTCGCGGGCGCACTCGAAGACCGCATCCGCTACGCCAACACGATTGTCTACAACAACTTTCCTGTCCCGCCCCTGGCAGAGGTGTCGAAGGACAAGCTGACAGCGGCCGCGTTGCGCGTGCTCGATGTGCGCGAGTACCACTGCGAGCAGACGCTTGCTGAACTATACGACCCCGACAAGATGCCGCAGGATCTGCGCGCCGCGCACACGACGGTTGATGCTTTGGTCGACTCGATATATTCCAACAAGTCGTACGAGACGGACGAGCAGAGATTGTCAGATCTATTCGCTATGTACGAGCGCATGACCGCCGAGGAGGCCGCGAAGATCCCGGCGAAAAAGACCCGGAGGACCGCGAGATGAGCCCCAACAGCAAGCTCGTGAACGTCGTTGACGTTGCCTACGCGCAGACGAAGGCATCCGTGAATACTGACGCACTCGGTATGCGCGAGATGCAGCAACGCGTCTTCGAGCAGCGCGACGCCCAGCACCTATTGGTGAAGGCTCCACCCGCATCAGGCAAGTCGCGCGCACTGATGTTCGTAGCGCTGGACAAGCTCTACAACCAGGGCCGCGAGAAGATCATCGTCGCTGTGCCTGAGCGGTCCATCGGGGCCTCATTCGCTTCTACCAGCCTGACGGCGCACGGCTTCTGGGCCGACTGGGAGGTCAAGGACAAGCACAACCTCTGCGACCCGGGCTCATCCGCCGGCAAGGTGGACGCCTTCGTCAAGTTCTTGGAGGGGCCCGACGCGGTGCTCGTGTGCACCCACGCGACACTGCGGTTCGCCTTTGAAAAGCTGCCCCCGGCGTCATTCAACGGCACGGTGCTGGCAATTGACGAGTTCCACCATGTCTCGGCCGACACAGAGACGTCACGTCTAGGCGCGCTTCTGCGCGACGTCATGAACGGCTCCGACGTGCACATCGTCGCCATGACCGGATCGTACTTCCGCGGCGACTCAGTGCCAGTGCTATCGCCGGAGGACGAGGCGAAGTTCACCCCGGTGACCTTCAACTACTACGACCAGCTCAACGGCTACGCGCATCTGCGGTCCCTGGGCATCGGCCACCACTTCTACCAGGGCCGGTACACCGACGCGATCCACGAAGTGCTCGACCTCGACAGGAAGACCATCGTGCACATCCCGAGCGTGAACTCCGGCGAGTCGACGAAGGACAAGATCGAAGAAGTCGGACGCATCATCGACGCGATTGGCCACGTCGAGTTGACGGACCCGGACACGGGGATCATCAGCGTTCGCCGCCAGGACACCGGCGACATCGTGCGCGTCGCGGATCTTGTCGACGACACCGACCAGAAGAAGCGCGGCGACACTCTGCACTATCTCTCCCATACTGCGTCGAAGGACCGCGACGGCGTCGACATCATCATCGCGCTGGGCATGGCGAAGGAAGGCTTCGACTGGCCGTTCGCGGAGCACGCGCTGACTGTCGGCTACCGGGCATCTCTCACCGAGGTGATTCAGATCATCGGACGCGTGACTCGTGACAGCCCCGGCAAGTCGCACGCGCAGTTCACAAACCTCATCGCCGAACCGGATGCCTCGCAGGGCGAGGTCAAGGTGTCGGTGAACAACATGCTCAAGGCAATCACGGCCTCTCTGCTTATGGAGCAGGTGCTCGCGCCGAACTTCAACTTCAAGACGAAGAAGTTTGACGACGACGCACCGGCGAAAAAGGGCGAGCTGAAGATCAAGGGCTTCAAAGAGCCGTCCAGCGACCGCGTGAAGCAAATTGTCGGGACGGATCTGAACGACCTGAAGGCGACGATCCTTCAGGATGACGCCTTCGCCAGGGCCGCAGCCGGCTCGGTCGACGCAGAGACGACCAACAAGGTGTTGATCCCGAAGATCATCCGGGAGAAGTATCCGGACCTCACCGAGGAACAGGTCGAGGAGGTGCGCCAGCAGGTCATCGTGGACTCGGTGATCAAGAACGGCGAGGTGCGCGAGGTCGGTGACAAGCGCTTCATCAAGATGGCAGAGAAGTTCGTGAACATCGACGAGCTGAACATCAACCTCATCGACTCGGTGAACCCGTTCCAACGAGCGTTCGAGGTGCTGTCCAAGTCGGTCACTCCCTCGGTACTGCGCCTGATTCAGGACACGATCACGTCCACAAGGATCGAGTTCTCCGAGGAGGAGGCGCTGTCCCTGTTCCCGAAGATCAAGACATGGAAGCAGGTCCACGGCAAGAACCCGGACATCCGCTCCGAGGACCCTGCGGAGAAGCGGCTGGCCGCGGCCCTGCTGTTTTTGCAGAAGCTCGCGGCACAGCGCAAGGCGGAGAAGACCGCGACGGAGACGGTGGTGGAATGAGCGAGAACGAAGCCTTCGAACCTGAAACGCCGCTGAGCCTCGACGACATCCTCGATGATGAGCTGCTCACAGCGCCGGACAAACCGAAGAAGCTCACCACGTCGGACCGCCTCGAGCGGGCTTTCCTCGAGATCATCGAATTCCGACGCAACGAGGGGCGACTGCCCAGCTCCCAAACCCGTGAGATCGCCGAACGCAAGCTCGGTGCGCGCCTTGATGGTTTCCTCGCCAACGACGCCAAAGCAGAGGCGGTCAAGCACCTGGACGAGTTCGGTCTGCTTGAGGCTCCCGCAGCACCGAAGTCCATAGACGACCTGCTGGAGAACGACGACCTCGACGAGCTACTGGGCGACGAGTCCGGGATCCTCGACGTGTCGGACCTCCCCGTGGTCAAGCGCCCCGAGTCGGCCGCGTCCGTAGCCCAGCGCGTGAAGGCGAAGGAGTTCGCGCAGTTCGAGCCGCTGTTCAAGGCGAAGCAGGCGGAGCTGAGAGATGACATCTTTACGCTAAAGCCGTTCACCGGAATGGATTTGATCCGCGAGGGCGTGTTCTTCGTCCTCAACGGCGTGATGTGCTTCGTCGCCGAGGTCGGCGAGAACGTCGACCTAGTAGTGGGCGGGAAGCGCACGCAGAAACAGCGGCTGCGCGTAGTGTTCGAGAACGGCACGGAGTCGGCGATGTACAAGCAGAGCCTGATGACGCGCATGTATGAGGCCCAGGGGCAAGTGCTGGCGCGTACAGGACACGATGAGAGCGACATCCTGGACGCGGACATCGAGAGCGGGCACATCTACGTGCTGCAGTCGATGAGCACCGACCCGCTGCTCGAGAACATCAAGGACCTGCACAAGATCGGCTTCTCGACCACGAGTGTGGAGCAGCGTGTGAAGGGAGCATCGACGTCTCCGACATATCTCATGGCCCCGGTCAAGATCGTCGCCGACTATAGGGTGTACAACCTCAAGGCATCAGGATTGGAAGCGCTGCTGCACCGTGTATTCGCCGATGCCCGCCTCGACCTGACGCAGATCGACCGGAACGGACGCGACTACGACCCATCCGAATGGTTCATCGCACCCCGCGATGTCATCAATCAGGCCGTCGCCATGATCATGTCCGGCGAGATCACCGACTACGTCTACGACCAAGCGCAACAGCGATTGGTCGAACGTGGCTAAGCCGCTGACTCCGTGGACGGCTGACCCCGCCACCATCTACTTCAGCGACCGTTTCAACGTCGACCCGAAGGTGCTCGACGACTGGGGCGCGTTCGACATCTCCGTGGTCACAGACCCTCCCCACAATCCAAGCGATTCAGCGCGCCCAAAAGAGGTCATCCGCGCCCATGAAGGCGCTCGCGCATCACCACGGACTGCCCTAAAACTCATCCAACTCGCCGGAACAACGAAAAGGGCCGGATTCTGCATCAAGCAGGATCCGGCCCTTTTTCATTCGGCAGTTGTGCAAACAGTTTTGCCAACAGCCATCTCCGTCGGGCTGACAGGATTTGAACCTGCGACCCCTTGACCCCCAGTCAAGTGCGCTACCAAGCTGCGCCACAGCCCGTTGTCCCGTGCTCTCGCGCAGGCAACTCCCCTATCTTAGCCTCACGCACGCGCCCGCGCGAACCGACCCGTTGCCCGTGTCGGAGGGGGCGCGTAGCGTTCCTCCATGGCCACGATCACGACGGAACTCGCCACGCCAGACCGCTGGGACGACGTGCAGCACGCGATCACGGGCGGCGGTGACGGTCCGGGGTGTCAGTGCGACTGGTGGACGCTCACCAACGCCGAGTTCCAGGCGATGACCACCGATGAGCGGCGTGACGTGTTCGAGAACGAGATCCGGACGGGTCCCCCACCCGGGGTCATCGCCTACGTCGATGGTGAAGCGGCGGGATGGGCGCGGATCGGGCCGCGGCCTGCGCAGCGTCGCATCGCGAGGACGCGGAACATCGTGCTGTCCACTGCCGAGCCTCTCGACGACGACAGCGTGTGGGCGGTGACCTGCTTCGTCGTGCGCACCGAGCACCGGGGCATCGGTCTCACGTCCGTCATGTTCCAGGCCACGCTCGACCTCGCGCGTTCCGCAGGCGCCCGACTGATCGAGGCGTATCCGATCGACACCGCGCAGGGCAAGCATCGGGTGAACGACCTGTACCACGGCACGCTCTCGATGTTCCTCGCAGCCGGCTTCACAGTCAGTGGGGAACGCAAGCCCGGACTCCCCCTCGTCACGCTGGAGGTCGCCGCATGACCGACCCGTCCGAACTGCCGACATCGTTGGGCAAAGTCGCACGCCGCGAGCTCGCGCTGCACGGCTACACCCGACTCGACCAGTTCGACGGCGTCAGCGCTCAGATGCTGCTGTCGATCCACGGCGTGGGTCCCAAGGCCATCCGCATCCTCACCGAACATCTCGAGACCGACGGCCGCGCGCTCGCCCCGTGACCACCTCGTCGCACGGTCCGACCTCGCCCGAACTCTACGATGGAGAGATGCAGCGCCGCATGCCCCTCCCCCTCCTTGCATGGGCCTTCGTCCCGTACGTGGTGGTGTCGATCGCGCATGTGATCCTCCTCGCGCTCGACAGCCCGCTCGCTCCCCCGACCAAGCTCGCGCTGATGCCCCTGCTCGCGCTCCCCGTGCTCGTCGCCGCACGCGCCCTCCGCCCGCGGATCACTCTCATCCTGCTTCTCGCGGCGCTCGTCTTCTCGTGGCTCGGCGACGGGGCCGGCGCGTTCTTCCCGGGCGGTCCGGAGCTTCCGCTCATGCTGCTGTTCTTCGGCATCGCGCACATCGCCTACATCGTCCTCTTCGCTCGGCACCTCACCGTGCGGCGATTCCCCTGGTGGGCGCTCGTCTTCGCCCTGTGGTGGATCGGGATGATCGTCGTGCTCGGCCCGCACACCGGCCCGCTGCTGCCGGCGGTCGCGGTCTACGGGCTCGTCCTCGGCGGCACGGCGGCCCTCGCGTCGCGCTGCCACCCGCTCGTCGCGTGGGGCGGGATCTTCTTCCTCATCAGCGACACCATCCTCGCGTTCCGACTCTTCCTCCCCGACGCGCTGCCCGCGTGGAGCAGCCCCGCCGTGATGCTGACCTACACGCTCGGGCAGGGACTCCTGATCGCCGGCGCCCTCATCACGATCCGCCGACGGAGTAGCCCATGAGCACATCCGCCCGCATCGACAGCTGGCTCTGGGCCATCCGCGTCTACAAGACGCGCTCCGCCGCGACGACCGCATGCCGCGCCGGGCATGTCCGCATCAACGGAGAGCGCACCAAGGCCTCACAGCAGGTGAAGATCGGTGACGAAGTCCGCGTCCGCATCGCCGGATTCGACCGGATGCTCACCGTGCGCCAGCTGCTCGTCAAGCGCGTCGGCGCGCCTCTCGCGGCACTCGCCTACGAGGACAAGACTCCCCCGCGGGAGCCGGTGGCGATCGCCGGCCTCCGTGATCGCGGCGCCGGGCGCCCCACCAAGCGCGAACGCCGGGACATCGACCGTCTGCGCGGACGCGACGACAACGACCGCTGATTCAGCGCCGGATCAGTTCGCGCTGGCGTCGAGCAGGTCGCGCAGCCATCCCGCGCTGTGCGTGCGGGCGCCCGCAGCCTCCACCCGTTCGCGGAGACCGCGATCGCTCGTCACCACGGTCACCACCTCGCCGAGCGCCACGCGTCGCTGCGCCTCGGCGAGGATCGCATCATCACCATGACCATCCGCACGGACGACCGCCACATCGCCCTCTGCGACATCGGCGCCCCGCGCCTCCCCCTCCAGCACAAGGGAGACGTCCGGCCGCCACGAGCTGCCGCCGAGCTCGAGATCCGAGGCGGGAACCCAGAGCCCGATGAGCTCGGCGTGCAGGCGCGCCGCCGCACCCGAGCGATCACGCCACCATCCGTCCGGGACCGAGCCGACGACATTCGCCCCGTCGACCACGAGTGAGGGGTGGACCGCGAGCAGCGGTTCCAGGTGCGTCCAGGCAGCGCCGAAGCCGGGGTGGAGCGGACGATCATGCACCTGATCGAGCGGCACCCAATCGAGCGCGACGCTCTCCGGGTCGCTGATCACAGGCTCGAAGGGCACGCGCACATCGGCGACGACCGTCGTGTACGACCAGATCCCGAGATCGAGCACACTCGTGAAGCGCGGGCTCACCGCACCATCCGGGATGCCCGCCTCTTCCTGCGCCTCACGCTGCGCACCATCGATCGGTGTCTCGAACTCGTGCAGCGCTCCACCCGGGAGACCCCAGGTGCCGCCGAAGTGACTCCATCCGACGCGATGCTGCAGAAGTATTCCGCGATCGGCATCCACGGCGAGAAGTCCCGCGGCACCGAAGCGCCCCCAGTACTTCTCCCCCGTGTCCGCCACGACCCACGCGTCACCCGGGTCACGCGGTCCCTGCGGACGGCGCGGCTCTCCGGGGCTCGGGGGAACAATCGTCACCCCTCCAGCCTGTCACAACAGGAGCGCCTCGGCGCGCGATCTCGTCACCCGGCGGAACACGACGCCGTGGCGGACCTCGGGCCGAACGACAGACACGCCGCGGTGCACGAGGGCGCCGCGGCGTGTCTGTCAGTGGCTCCGAGATCCGCCACGCGGGGTGATGTCAGCGCTGACGCTTCTCGCGTACCCGCATGTTGATGACGATCGGGGTTCCCTCGAATTCGTACAGCTCGCGCAGACGACGCTGGATGAACCGGCGGTAGCCGGGGTCCAGGAACCCGGTCGTGAAGAGCACGAACGTCGGCGGACGCGTGGACGCCTGTGTGCCGAAGAGGATACGTGGCTGCTTACCACCGCGCAGCGGGTGCGGGTGCTCGGCGACGAGCTCGGCGAGGAACGCGTTGAACTTGCCGGTCGGGATACGACGGTCCCAGTTCTCGAGCGCGGTCTCCAGCGCCGGGACGAGCTTGTCGAGGTGACGGCCGGTCTTGGCCGAGATGTTCACGCGCGGGGCCCACGCGACATGCGCGAGGTCCTGCTCGATCTCGCGCTCCAGGTACCGGCGACGGTCCTGGTTCTCGAGGTCATCATCGCTCAGGCGATCCCACTTGTTGAACGCCAGCACGAGCGAACGGCCAGACTCGAGCACGAGGTCGATGATCCGCACGTCCTGCTCGCTGAGCGGCTGCGAGACGTCGAGGACAACCACGGCGACCTCGGCCTTCTCGAGAGCGGCGGACGTGCGCAGCGACGCGTAGAAGTCCGCACCCTGCTGCAGGTGCACGCGGCGGCGGATACCCGCTGTGTCGACCAGGCGCCACAGGCGACCGCCGAGCTCGACGACCTCGTCCACGGGGTCACGGGTGGTCCCCGCGAGCTCGTTGACGACCACGCGCTCCTCGCCCGCGGCCTTGTTCAGCAGCGAGGACTTGCCGACGTTCGGGCGACCGAGGATCGCGACACGACGCGGTCCGCCGATCTCGTGCTTGGCGACCGCGGAGATCTCCGGAAGCTTCTTCATCACGGCATCCAGCAGATCCGCGACACCACGACCGTGGATCGCCGAGACGGGGTACGGCTCACCGAGACCCAGGCTCCACAGCGACGCCGCTTCCGGCTCCTGCCGCGGGTCATCGATCTTGTTCGCGACCAGGAAGACCGGCTTGCCGCTCTTGCGCAGCAGACGGACGACATGCTCGTCGGTGGAGGTGGCGCCGACCTTGGCGTCGACCACGAACATCACCACGTCGGACAGGTCGATCGCGACCTCCGCCTGCGCCGCGACGGACTTGTCGATACCGCGGGCATCCGGCTCCCACCCACCCGTATCCACGACCGAGAAGCGACGGTCCGCCCACTCGGCCTTGTAGGTGACGCGGTCGCGCGTGACGCCGGGGGTGTCCTCGACGACGGCCTCGCGGCGACCGAGGATCCGGTTCACCAGCGCGGACTTGCCGACGTTCGGACGACCGACGATCGCGACGACGGGGAGCGCCGGAAGGAACTCGATCCCCTCCAGCCCGTCGGTGACACCGGCGAGCAGCGCGGCGTCGTCCTCATCGAGCTCGTAGTCGCCGAGGCTCGTGCGGAGCATCTCCGCTCTCTGCTCGGCGAGCTGCTCGTCGAGCGTCTCCATCTTCTCGGCCAGGCGGTCTGGGCCGCCCTCGTACTCATCTTCAGCGGCCATGTTCCGCCCCTCGGTGTCGCTCGATCACCGAAAGTACGGCGTCGATGGTCTGGGAAAAATTCAGGGATGTCGAATCGACGACCTCGACGCCGGGTGCGGCGGTGAGGAAGTCCACGACGGTGCTGTCCGCGGCATCGCGGCGGTGCAGCGCTTCCGCCACGGCGGCGGCGTTCTCGCCCGCGAGTTCCCCGGCACGGCGAGCCGCGCGCACTTCGGGAGCAGCGGTCAGGAGGACCCGCACGGGAGCATCGGGAGCGACGACGGTGGTGATGTCCCGCCCCTCGACGACCACGGCGGGATACGGGGCATCTGCGACGAGAGTGCGGAAGAGATCGTTGACGCCGGCGCGTACCTCGGGCACACGGGCGACGCCGCTCACAGCGGCGGAGACGCGGGGCTCGCGGATGGCCGAGGTGACCTCGGTCCCCCCGACGCGCACGGTCCGGTCATCGGGATCGAGTGCGAGGTCGAGGCTCGCGGCGAAGTCGGCGGCGGCGGAACGCACCGCATCGGCGTCTTCCGTGTCGGCACCGTGCTCCAACACGTGCCACGCGAGCGCGCGGTACGCGGCTCCGGTGTCGAGGTAGCCGTAGCCGAGCTGGCGTGCGATCGCCTTCGAGACGCTCGACTTGCCGCTCCCCGCCGGGCCGTCGATCGCGATGAAATCAGTCATTGGTGGCCCCCGCGATTCGCCAGCCGCGCTCCTGCAGCCCCTCGATGGCCCCGCGCAGCGCGGCGGGCGCCACGCTGATCTCCGCAAGACCGAACTGAGCGCCGGGAGAGTGCTCCAGACGCAGATCTTCCACGTTCACGCCCAGCTCGCCGAGCTCGCCGAACAGGCGCCCGAGCTGACCAGCGGTGTCGTCGACCATGACGACCAACTGCTCGAAGCGGCGATTCTGTCCGTGCTTACCCGGAAGGCGCTCCACGCCCTCGTTGCCGAGACGGATGGCGTCGGCGACGGCACGACGAGCGCCGGGTTCGGCCGGTGCACGCAGGGCTGCCGAGACCGTCCGCAGGTCATCGGCGAGGGCATCGAGCACCTCGACGACCGGGGCGGCGTTGGCGCCGAGGATCTGCACCCACAGTTCCGGGGCGGACGCAGCGATACGCGTCGTGTCACGCACGCCCTGACCGGCGAGACGCAGCGCGCCCTCCTCCGCGGTCGCGAAGCGCCCCGCGAGCAGACTCGCGACCACCTGCGGCACGTGCGAGGTCAGCGCGACCGATCGATCGTGCTCCTCGGGAGTCATCTCCAGCGGCATCGCACCGACGTCCAGCGCGAGCGCCTCGACGAGGGCGAGATCGCTCGGGGCCGTCGCGCCATCGCGGCAGACGACCCACGGCCGACCGATGAACAGGTCAGCACGCGCGGCGATCGCACCGCCGCGCTCCCGCCCGGCGAGAGGATGGGATCCGATGTACCGCGCGAGGTCCACGCCGCGCTCCTGGAGCGCACGGAAAGGCTCGAGCTTGACGCTCGCGACGTCGGTGACGACGGCATCGGGGAAACGTGCGAGTTCGGTCTGGATCACGTCGGCGGTGACGTCCGGCGGCACGGCGACGATGACGAGCGACGGGCGGTCATCCGCGCTCTCGGCGCGTCCGGCTCCGTAATCGATCGCGAGGCGCAACTGCGCGGGCGACGTGTCGGCGAGGACCACGTCGACGCCCTTCGCCCGCAGGGCGTGACCGATACTCGCACCGAGGAGTCCCGCCCCGACGATGCGCACCGTCCCCGAGAGCCGGGGGGCGACCTGCACCCTGGTGGTATCGCTCACTGATTCTCCTGCGGTTCTCCGGACGATGCATCCTCCGAGGCACCCTGGCGCGACAGAGTCAACAGCGCACCACTCTCGATTTTACTCAGTTCCCGGGTCTTCCCCGCAGGGAGCGTTCCCAGGTGCAGCGGGCCGAACTGACGGCGGACGAGTTCGACCACGGGATGCCCGACTGCGGCCATCATGCGGCGGACGATCCGGTTGCGTCCGGAGTGCAGGGTGAGCTCCACGAGGCTCGACCCGCGGGACATGTCCAACAGGCGCGCCTTGTCCGCGGCGATGGGGCCGTCGTCCAGATCGATGCCGCGCGTCAGCGTCGCGATCGTCTGCGGGAGCACGGTCCCCTCGACCTTCGCGATGTACACCTTGGTGACGCCGAACGACGGGTGCGCGAGGACGTGCGCGAGCTCACCGTCGTTCGTGAGCAGCAGCAGGCCGCTCGTCTCGGCGTCCAGGCGACCCACGTTGTACAACCGCTCGGGCCAGTCCTCGGTGAACTCCCGCAGATCCGGGCGACCGTTCTCATCGCGCATTGTGCTCACGACGCCGGTCGGCTTGTTGAGCATCACGTATCGCTTCGACACGTCCAGCTGGATCGCGGTGCCGTCGACATCGACCTGATCGTGCTCGGGATCGATACGACGTCCGAGCTCGGTGACGACGGTCCCGTTCACGCGGATCCGCCCCTCGACGATGTAGTTCTCCACGACGCGACGGGAGGCGACTCCCGCGGCGGAGAGCACCTTCTGCAGTCGGATGCCCTCGGGCGCTTCTTCGGTCATCGGACCACTCCTTCATCGAATCCATCGGCACCGTCGTCGAGCAACGGTGAGATCGGCGGCAACTCGTCGAGCGAGTTGATACCGAGGTTCTGCAACAGCGCGTCTGTCGTGCCGTAGTTGATCGCGCCCGTCTCCGCATCCGCGAAGAGCTCGGTGATGAGCCCCCGCGCGAGCAGCGTGCGCACGACCGAGTCGACATTCACCGCGCGGATCGACGCGACCTGCCCGCGCGTCACCGGCTGCTTGTAGGCGATCACGGCCAGGGTCTCCAGCGCTGCCTGCGACAGCCGGGCGGGAGCCTGCCCGCCGACGAACTCGGCGACGAGATCGTCATGGTCCTCGCGCACGTACAGTCGCCAACCGCCGCCGACCTCGCGCAGCTCGAAGCCGCGACGCGGACCGGAGCCGCGTCCGTCGTAGTCGTCGACCAAGGTTTCGAGTGCCTGCCGCACGGCGGCCACCGGAGCGCTCACCGCGGCCGCGAGGGCGACGAGGCCGAGCGGCTCGTCGATGATGAGCAGGATCGCCTCCAGACGCTCCGTCAGCGGCGCAGCAGCCACCACCGGCGCCGCGTCGAGGTCGCCCGAAGTGCGGATGTCATCGGTCATAATCAGCCCCCAGGCTCGCGAGTGTCTCGTCCGACCATGTGTCGGCGGCCCAGCGGAGCGTGAGCTCCCCGAGCGGTTCCAGCTGTTCGAAGGACAGTGCCGCGTGCCGGTACAGCTCGAGGACCGAGATGAACCGTGCCACGACGATGCCGGGCTCCGCGACACCCGTGACGAGCTCGCGGAAGGTCAGCGACTCCACTCCGCGCAACAGCGTCACCACGATCGCCGCCTGCTCACGGATGCTGACCAGCGGCGCATGCAGATGATCGAGCCCGACGTGCGGGATCTCCTTCGGCGCGAAAGCGAGGAGCGCGAGCGCCGCGAAGTCCTCCGGACTCAGCGTCCAGACGAGCTCGGGAGCCTTCTTCCGGTGCTTCTCCTCCAGGCGGACCGCACGCGCGTGGCGGCGGTCCTCGCGCTGCAGGCAACGACCGAACCACGCGGACACCTCTTTGAACGCCCGGTACTGCAGCAGTCGGGCGAACAGCAGGTCACGCGCTTCGAGCAGCGCCACCGACTCCGCATCGACGAGCTCGCCCTGCGGCAGAAGGCCTGCGACCTTCATGTCCAGGAGGGTCGCGGCGACCACGAGGAACTCCGACGCCTGATCGAGCTCCTCGTCGTGCTCCAGCTCACGCAGGTACGCGATGAACTCGTTCGTGACCTTGCTGAGCGACACCTCCGTGATGTCCATCTCGTGCTTCGAGATGAGCGTCAGCAACAGATCGAACGGTCCGTCAAAGTTCGTCAGCGAGACACGGAAGCCGGTCTCCTCCGCGGACTCGACGACGACATCCGCGGCGGGTGCCGGAGCAGCGGTCTCGACCGAATCGTGCGCAGGAACCTCGCTATGCGACGGCGCCACGGGCGACCAGCTCCCGCGCCAGTCGCAGATACGCCTGTGCGGCGGCATGCTCCGGCGCGAACTCGGTGATCGGCACACCCGACACCGAGGCGTCGGGGAACTTCACGGTGCGGCCGATCACGGTCTCCAGGACATCGTCACCGAACGCCTCGACGACACGCTCCAGCACCTCACGGGAGTGCAGCGTGCGCGAGTCGTACATCGTCGCGAGCAGTCCGTCGAGGGTGATCGAGGGGTTCAGGCGGTCACGGACCTTCTCGATGGTCTCGATCAGCAGCGCGACTCCGCGCAGCGCGAAGAACTCGCACTCCAGCGGGATGAGCACGCCGTGACTCGCGGTGAGGGCGTTGACCGTGAGCAGGCCGAGCGAGGGCTGGCAGTCGATGAGGATGACGTCGTACTCGCCCGTGACGTGACGCAGCACACGGGAGAGGATCGTCTCACGAGCGACCTCGTTGACGAGGTGCACCTCGGCGGCGGACAGATCGATGTTCGCCGGGATGACGTCGAGTCCCTCGACACCGGAGCTGACGATCACGTCGCGCGGATCGCGCTTCGTGTCCAGCAGCAGGTCGTAGATCGTGGGCACGTCGTGCGTCTGGATGCCGAGACCGGCGGACAGGGCGCCCTGCGGGTCGAAGTCGACGGCGAGGACCTTGCGACCGTACTCCGCCAGGGAAGCCGCCAGGTTGATGGTCGTGGTCGTCTTGCCGACGCCACCCTTCTGGTTGCACAGCGAGATGATGCGCGCGGGGCCGTGGCCGTTGAGCGGTTCGGGCGTCGGGAAGCCGTGATAGGGACGCCCGGTGGGTCCCATGGGAATGCCGTCGCTGTTCGACGTCTTCGCCTTGGACTTCGCCACTTTCTCTGCCACCGGTTCTCCCGCTCCTTCGTGCTCCGTAGAGTCTAGCGAGCGCACGCGGTGATGCCCGCGTCCGCCCCCGGCGATCCCGCAGGATTCTCCTGCGATCAGCGGGCGCGCGGGTGCGAGGTGGCGTAGATGTCTCGGAGCGTGTCGACCGAGACGTGCGTGTAGATCTGGGTGGTGGCGACCGACGCGTGCCCGAGGAGCTCCTGGACCACGCGCACATCAGCGCCACCCTGCAGCAGGTGGGTCGCGAACGAGTGCCGGAGCGTATGCGGAGACACCTCGGACGTGATCTGCGCGCGCTCCGCCGCGGCGCGGATCACGAGCCAGGCACTCTGCCGAGACAGCGGGGCACCCCGCGCGCCGAGGAAGAGCCGCGGGGTCGCTCTCCCGCGCGCGGACAGCTCAGGACGCACCCGCGTGAGGTAGGTGTCGACGGCCGCGCGCGCGAACGATCCGATCGGGACGATACGTTCCTTGTCGCCCTTTCCGCGCAGACGCAGCACATCGCCGTGGGAGAGGTCGTCGACGTCCAGGCCGACGGCCTCCGAGATCCGCGCACCGGTCGCGTACAGGAGTTCCAACAGGGCACGATCGCGGATGCCCAGCGGCTCCTCCGCGGACGGCGCGGCGAGGAGGCGCTCGACCTGGTCGATCGTGAGAGCCTTCGGCAGCCTGCGCGGTGCCTTCGGCGGACGCAGGCGACCCGTGGGGTCATCCGTCTCGATGCCCTCGCGGGCGAGAAAGCGATGCCATCCGCGCAGCGACGACTGCAGGCGGGCGAGGCTCGTCGCAGCCGGCGGAGGGTCGGCGGACGCGCGCTCGGTGATGAAGCGTCCGACGACGGCGGCGTCGATCTCGGCCGTGTCGTGCACTCCCTCACCGGAGAGCCATTCGAGGTAGCCACCGAGGTCCCGGCGGTACGCGGCGATGGAATGCTCCGAGAGACCGCGCTCGATCGTGATGTGCCGCAGGTACACGTCCATCGCTCGATCGAGCTGCACGGCTAGCGCTCCGCGTGGCGGAGGGACGCGGTCAGCACCCCGATCGCGAGAAGCGCGTTGCGCATCCGCCCCTCGCGGACAGCCGTGACGGCGTCGGCGAGAGGAATCCACTCCACACGGATGTCCGCTTCCTCCTCTTCGCGCGCGTGCGCTTCGGGAGCCGCGGACAGGTCGGTCGCGAGGAAGAAGTGGACGATCTCGTTGCTGCCACCGGGTGTCGTGAAGATCGACGGGAGCGGCTCCCATCGTCCGGCGACGAGATCCGCCTCCTCCGCCAGCTCACGCTGCGCGGCGAGCATCGGCTCTTCGCCCTCGATGTCGAGCAGCCCCGCGGGGAGCTCCCAGTCGCGGTGACGGATCGGGTGGCGGTACTGCTGGATGAGCAGTACGCGGTCGTGGTCGTCGATCGCGACGATCGCGACGGCACCCGTGTGATCGACGTACTGGCGCACGATCTCACCGTCGCCGTAGCGGAAACGATCGGAACGGATGTCCCACACGGCACCCTCGTAGACGCGCTCGCTCGTCAGCACCTCGGGCGTGTGCTCCTCGTCGCGCAGCAGGTCAGTCATCGGCGCTGACGTCGAACAGCTCGCTCGAGCGGTGACGATCGATCGCAGCGCCGATCAGACCGCGGAAGAGCGGGTGCGGATCGGTCGGGCGCGAGCGCAGCTCGGGGTGCGCCTGGGTCGCGATGTAGTACGGGTGCACGTCACGCGGCAGCTCCACGAACTCGACGAGATCGAGATCCGCATTGAGTCCGGAGAACACCAGACCGGCGTCGGAGAGACGGTCGCGGTAGGAGTTGTTGACCTCGTAGCGGTGGCGGTGCCGCTCGGACACCTCGGCCTGGCCGTAGAGCTCGCGAGCCAGCGTGCCCTCACCGAGCTGCGCCTGGTAGAGGCCCAGACGCATCGTGCCGCCGAGGTCACCGCCGGAGAGGATGTCCACCTGCTCGGCCATCGTCGCGATGACGGGCTCGGAGGTCTCCGGGTCGAACTCGCTCGAGGATGCTCCCTCGATTCCCACCACGTGGCGCGCGTACTCGATGACCATACACTGCAGGCCCAGGCACAGTCCGAGAGCGGGGATGCCCTGCTCCCGGGCGAAACGGAGAGCGCCGAGCTTGCCCTCGATACCGCGGATACCGAAACCGCCCGGCACGCAGATGCCGTCGAGATCCGAGAGCGCCTTCGCCGCCCCCTCGGGCGTCTCGCACGTGTCGGACGGGATCCACCGCAGCGTCACATGGGCCTCGTGCGCGAAGCCACCCGCGCGCAGCGCCTCGGTGACCGAGAGGTACGCGTCGGGGAGGTCGATGTACTTGCCGACGAGTCCGATCGTGACCTCGTGCTTGGGGTTGTGGACCGCCTGCAGCACCTTCTGCCAGCGCGACCAGTCGACCTCGGGTGCAGCCTTCTCATCGAGGCCCAGCCGACGGACGATGTAGGAGTCCAGTCCCTGTTCGTTCAGCGTCGACGGGATGTCGTAGATGCTGGGCAGATCGACCGTGTTGATCACGCCCTCCGCGTCCACGTCGCACATCAGCGCGATCTTGGTGCGGTTGCTGTCGCTCACGGGACGGTCGCTGCGGAGCACGAGGGCGTCCGGCTGGATACCGACCTGGCGGAGCGCTGCGACCGAGTGCTGCGTCGGCTTGGTCTTCTGCTCCCCCGACGCACCCATGAACGGCACGAGCGAGACGTGGACGAAGAACACGCTGTCGCGGCCGAGCTCATGACGCAGCTGGCGTGCGGACTCGAGGAACGGCTGCGACTCGATGTCACCGACCGTGCCGCCGACCTCGGTGATGATGACGTCGGGTCGCGGCTCCTCGGTCGCCTGCAGGCGCATCCGGCGCTTGATCTCGTCGGTGATGTGCGGGATGACCTGCACGGTGTCGCCGAGGTACTCGCCGCGGCGCTCGCGCGCGATCACCTGCGAGTAGATCTGTCCGGTCGTGACGTTGGCGGACTCCGACAGGTTGATGTCGAGGAAGCGCTCGTAGTGGCCGATGTCCAGATCGGTCTCGGCACCGTCGTCGGTCACGAAGACCTCGCCGTGCTGGAAGGGGTTCATCGTGCCCGGATCGACGTTGAGATACGGGTCGAGCTTCTGCATCACCACGCGGAGACCGCGAGCGGTGAGGAGGTTGCCGAGGCTGGCGGCGGTGAGCCCCTTGCCCAACGAGGAAACGACACCGCCTGTCACGAAGATGTGCTTGGTGGTGTCGTCTGCGGGCCGCGCGCGGGAAGTGTGCATCACGGGCTTTAATCCTATCAGTCGTTCAGGGACGGAGGCTGAGCAGTTCCCTGGCATGGGTGAGAGCGGCATCGGAGTCGGCGAGACCCGACAGGAGTCGGGCCATCTCCGCTTCGCGGTCCGCCCCGTCGAGGCTGCGGACACTGGATGCCGTGACCGCCCCGTCGCTGGCTTTCACGACGGAGAGGTGATTGGACGCGAACGCCGCGACCTGAGCGAGATGGGTGACCGCGATCACCTGCGACGTCTCGGCGAGGCGTGCGAGACGCCGACCGACCTCGATCGCGGCCGCTCCGCCGATCCCGGCGTCGACCTCGTCGAAGACGAACGTGGGCACGGGATCGGTGCCGGCGATGACGACCTCGATCGCGAGCATCACCCGCGACAGCTCACCGCCGGAAGCGCTCTTGGCGACGGGACGCGGTTCCGCTCCCGGGTGCGGTGCGAGGAGGATCGCGACGTCATCGCGGCCGTGGAGGCTCGGTGTCCCTGGTGTGACCGAGACCTCGAGGCGCGCATCGGGCATCGCGAGCGCCCGCAACTCCTCGGACACCGCCGTCCCCAGTCCCACCGCTGCCTGTGTGCGCGCTGCGGTCAGAGCTTCCGCCGCCGTGTCCAGGTCTGCTTGCAGCGTCTCGCGCTCGGCTTCGAGCCGCTCGATCCGCTCCCCGTCGTCGTCGAGTTCCGCGAGCCGCAGCGCGCCGTTCTCCCAGACCGACAGAGCCTCATCGAGCGAGCCGTGCGCGCGGATCAGGGCACCGAGCGCGGCACGGCGTTCCTCGACCGCAGCGAGTTCATGCGGTCCGGACTCGTCGAGATCGGCGAGGTAGCCGGACAGTTGACCGGCGATGTCTGTCACGCGGTAGCCGAGGTCGGCGAGGGCGTCGGCGATCGTCGTGAGCGCGGGGTCCGTCACACGCTCGAGAGAGCGACGCGCCTCGGCGAGGATGAGCGTGGCGTCCGGTTCGCCCTCATCGTGCGACAGTGCGCTCCGCGCGAGCGAGGCGGCGACCCGCAGCTCCTCGGCGTTCGCCAGGCGCTCCGCGCGTTCGTTGAGAGCGACGTCCTCGCCGGGCTGCGGATCGGTGGCCTCGATCAGCGCGAGGGACTCGCGCAGTCGCGCCGCTTCCTCCGCCCGACGCTCTCGATTCTCGGTGAGCTCGGTGATCGTCTCGTCCAGCTCCCGCCAGCGGGTGAACGCTGCGGAATAGGTCTCTCTCGCCCGGGTGACCGGCGCACCGGCGAAGCGATCCAGCGCGTCGCGCTGCGCGCCGGCGGATCGCAGGCGCAGCTGCTCGGACTGACCGTGGACGACGACGAGTTCCTCGGCGAGTTCCGACAGGACGCTCGCGGGCGCCGCTCTGCCGCCGACGCTGGCACGGCTGCGCCCCTCGGCGTTCAGTGTGCGCGAGACGTAGAGTTCCGCCTGACCGGAGCCCGCGGGTTCCAGCGCTCCGCCGGCGTCCGTGACGATGTCCGCGACGCGCCCCTGATCGGGCACCACCCAGACGCCGGCGACAGAGGCCTGGCCGGTCCCGGACCGCACCGCGCCGGAGTCGGCACGCTGTCCGAGCAGCAGCCCCAGACCGGTGACGACCATGGTCTTGCCCGCCCCTGTCTCACCCGTGATCGCGGTGAATCCGGGGCCGAGTGGCAGCACGGCGTCCGCGATGACGCCGAGTCCCTGCAGGCGCATCTCGTCGATCATGCGTGATCCCCCGGAGCCTGCCCGCGCCATCCCTCGACGGGGAGGCGGAACTTCTGCACCAGACGATCCGTGAAGGCGGTCGGGTGCAGTCGAGCCAGACGCACCGGGCGCGACGATCGCCGGACGACGACGCGTGCACCGGGAGGGAGGTCGTGGGAGCGACGTCCGTCACACCAGAGGATTCCGGTGCCGGAGGTACGCTCGAGCATCTCGATCGCCACGGCTGCATCGGGGCTCACGACCAATGGGCGCGCGAACAGCGCGTGGGCGGACAGCGGCACCACGGCGATCGCCTCCACGCGGGGCCAGATCACCGGGCCGCCGGCGGAGAAGTTGTAGGCGGTGGACCCGGTCGGTGTCGACACGACCATCCCGTCGCATCCGAAACTCGAGAGCGGGCGCCCGTCGACTTCGAGCACGACCTCGATCATCCGCTCGCGACTGGCCTTCTCGACCGTCGCCTCGTTGAGCGCCCACGTCTCGAAGACGACGGCGCCGTCGGCGTCCTTGACTCGAACCGAGAGCGTCAGGCGCTCCTCGACGTCGTAGTCGCGGGCGATGACCCGGCGGACCGCGTCGTCCATGTCGTCACGTTCGATCTCTGCCAGGAAGCCCACGTGCCCCATGTTGATGCCGAGAACGGGCGCGCCGCTCCCCCGCACCATTTCGGCGGCGCGCAGAATCGTGCCGTCTCCGCCCAGGACGATCGCGAGCTCGAGATCCGCCGCATCGACGGTCTCGCCGAGCACGTCGACGTCGGCGATCCGGGGGTCAGCGGCCGCGAGGTCGCGGTGATCATCGGCGGCGAACACGGGTCGCGCTCCGGCACCGCGGAGCGCGTCGACGACGCGACCGGCCGCGAGGACGGTGTCCGGTCTGCCGGCGTGCGCGACGACCAGGATGCTGCGCTCGTTCATCGTCCCCCTGCCAGTGCGTCGATCCGTGCTGTCCATTCTGTCGGATCGCTCCCCCGGCCGGGCGAGAGGTGGACGAGATACTCCACGTTGCCGTGCGTCCCGAGAATCGGCGAGGGCAGGATGCCGAGCATGCCGAATCCGAGGTCCCAGGCGCGCCAGACGATGCGCGACACGGCGTCGGCTCTCGTCGGGCCGTCGGTCACGAGTCCTCCGCGCACGGCGGTGCGGCCGACCTCGAACTGCGGCTTGACGAGCAGGACGACGTCGGCGTGCGGCGCAGCCACCAGGGCGACCGCGGGGAGCACGAGCTCGAGAGAGATGAACGACAGGTCGCCGACCACGAGGTCGGGGATGCCCTGCTCGCCCGTCGCGTCCGCGAGCGTCTCGGGGGTCATGTACCGGACGTTGAAGCCTTCGACACTCGTGACGCCGGGGTCTGCGGCGACCGACGCGGCGAGCTGGTCGTGTCCGACGTCGACGGCGAGCACACGGCGTGCGCCTCGCTCACGGAGGACCTGCGTGAATCCCCCGGTCGAGGCGCCCATGTCCAGCGCGAGGCGATCGTCCGCCGAGATGCGGAAACCGTCGAGTGCGGCGATCAACTTGTGTGCGGCACGCCCGACGTAGTGATCGGTCTCGGCCACCTCGAGCAGCGTCTCGTCGGTGACGGGCGTGGAGGCTTTGATGACGGGCGTCCCGTCGACGCTCACGACTCCCTGCGCGATGAGGGTGGCTGCGTGGGTGCGGGATCGCGCCAGTCCACGGGCGGCGAGAGCCGCGTCGAGGCGCGTCACTCGGCTCCCGGCCGGGCGGAGTCGCGGCCCTCGCCCTTCGCACCGCTGTCCAGCCGGCGGGAGAGGTCGTCGTGCATGGCCGAATAGGCGTCGGCGCGGGCGGCGAGCGGCTGGCCTTCGATCAGGCGCAACCGGCTCCACAGACCGTCCGTCGGTCCTGCGGGTGACTCATCGCTCATCCCTCCACTGTACGTCGTCCCGAGGACATCGATCAGGGCGACGCACGGTGTCTCCCACTCCGAGGAGCGGGGTGCCTCACGGACGGTGGAACGGATCCTCATACAGACGCTCGGGAACCCGGAACGCATAGATCGCCCGCCCGGTATCCCAGATCGCCGCTGCACCGGCACGCAGCAGATCGATCTGTCGGGTTCCCTCCGCGAGGATCTCGACGTCGACCTCGGTCACGCGCACCGAGGCGTCGTTCACACTGACGACACCGTTCTTGCGGACGACAGCCGGGTACGGCTCGTGCAGCTCACGCAGGTCGCTGAGGATATAGGTCGGCTGCGACCCGACAGGGGCGGCGAGGACGTGCTTGGGACGGTCGATGCCCGTCAGGACGAGCGCCGAATCGATGCCCGCGCGCGACGCACCGAGGATGTCGGTGTCGAGCCGGTCCCCGATGAACAGCGGACGCGTGGCGGGGAAACGGGCGATCGCCTCCTCGAAGATCGGAACCTCCGGTTTGCCCGCCACCGTGGCGAGGCGCCCGATGGCTGTGTGCACGGCCGACACGAGCGTGCCGTTGCCCGGCGCGACCCCCCGTTCCCGCGGGATCGTCCAGTCGGTGTTGGTTGCGATCCAGGGGATGCCGCCTGCGTCCTCCGGGTCCTTCAGCGCGAACGCCGCTTCGGCGAGGTCGGTCCAGGCGACTTCGGGTGCGAAGCCCTGCACGACCGCCTTCGGGGAATCCTCGGCGCTGCGGGTGACGGTGTATCCGGCCTTCTCCGCCTCCACGACGAGTCCTTCTCCACCGACGATGAGGATCGTCGCGGGCGGCGGCACGATCTGCGTGAGCAGACGCATAGCCGCCTGGGGGCTCGTGACGACCTCGTTCGGCGCGACCGTGAGTCCCAACTCGCTCAGGTGAGCAGCCACGGAGACATCCGTGCGCGACGCGTTGTTGGTGATGTACACGAGTGGACGCGACGATGCTGCCTGGTTCAAGCTGTCGATCGCATGCGGCAGTGCGCCGGGACCGGCATAGACCACACCATCCAGATCGGCCAGCAGCAGGTCGACGCCGGCGAGCGGAGTCGATTCCCGCTTCCCGAAGAGTCCCACTAGCGCTCCTCGTCCGGTGCGGTCTCCACGCTCCCGGTCGGCGCGACGTCCTCCGCGGGCTCGATCTCCGAAGGCGCGTCAGGCTCAGCCTCCGAGGGCGCGTCAGGCTCGGCGGTGTCGGCGGAGACGTCCTCGTCGGCACCCTCGCTGTCCACCTCCTCGACCTCGGAAACTCCCACCTCGGAAGTCTCGACGTCGGCTCCCTCGATCATGGTGTCTTCGATGATGATCTCGTCGTCCTCGCCCTCCTGGCCGAGTCCCAGCGCGGCAGAGGCCACCTCTGCCCGCTCGGACCAGAACACAGCTTCGGCATCACGTCCGAGATCCTCGAGGACAGCCGCGCGCGCTGCGAAGAGCGCGGGGCTCCACTCGAAAGCGCGGTCAGGGTCGAGTTCAGGGATCTCGAGTTCGCCCAGAGCGAGCTCGAGGTCACCGAGGTCCATGCGGGCACCGGACATCGCGATCGCCAGAGCCACACGGACCGGAAGAGGAAGCTTCGTGCGGTCGACGGCGCGCCCGGTCTCGAGTGCGCGATCCGGACGACCGACACCGCGCTCACTGTCGACCATCAGCGCGATCTGATCGTCCTTGCCGGAGATGCGTCGATACGTACGCAGCTCGCGCAGCGCGAGCGCGAAGTCCTCGTTCGCGTAGGCGGTGATCCCGAGGGTCTCGCGCACGATCGCGATGCGGCCGGCCCGGCGCGATGCTGCAAGGGCATGCTCGTGCGCCAGAGCGGGATCCTCGTCGATCAGCTTGGACGCCATCGCGAGATGACGCGCAACCTGCTCGGCATTCTCCTTGCTCAGAGTCTTGAGCTCGTTGCGTGCCGAGGCCGCGAGGTCCTGGGGCGTGATCTCAGCGGGAATCTCAGGGTCGTTCGATCGCGGGCGCTCGGGCGCTGCGTTCTGCGGCCGGTCACGGACGGATCCACCGCGCTGCGGGTAGGAGCGTCGCTCGCGGTCCTGACCGCCGTCGCGGCTCTGTCCGCGGTCACCGCGGTAGCCACCGCCGTCACGCTGACCGCCGGAACCGAACGCCGGTCGCTCCGTACGCTCACCCCGGTAGCCGCCTTCGCGGCGCGGAGCACCACCCTCACGACGGGGAGCGCCACCATCGCGGTTGTACCCGCCCTCACGACGCGGGGCACCACCGTCACGGTTGTAGGCACCTTCACGACGCGGGGCACCACCGTCACGGTTGTACCCACCTTCGCGGCGCGGGGCACCACCGTCACGGTTGTACCCACCCTCACGACGGGGAGCACCACCGTCACGGTTGTACCCACCTTCACGACGGGGAGCTGCACCATCACGGTTGTAGCCACCTTCGCGACGGGGAGCTGCACCATCACGGTTGTACCCACCCTCACGGCGAGGCGCACCACCTTCGCGACGGGGAGCTGCACCATCACGGTTGTACCCACCCTCACGGCGAGGCGCACCACCATCGCGACGGGGAGCACCACCATCGCGGTTGTACCCGCCCTCGCGGCGCGGAGCTGCACCGTCACGGTTGTACCCACCCTCGCGACGTGGAGCACCACCGTCACGACGCGGGGCACCACCATCTCGGTTGTAGCCACCCTCGCGACGCGGGGCGCCACGATCGGGGGCATCGCGAGAAGGCCGCGACGTCGAGTCGCTGGAACGCGAACGCCACGACGAGTCGTCACGGTAACGAGCACCGCTGCGGGGTGCGTCAGAACGCGGTGCCCCAGGACGCTGTGAACCAGAGTCGCGGCGAGGGGCGCCATCCCGAGATGAGCGTCCGCGATCGTCGGGACGACGGTCACCTGATCGGTTGCTGTCTCCGCGCTTGTCGCGTTCGTCTTCATTCGGCATGGACTTCGACCCTTTCTGGCCCGTAAACGCAAAATGGCCACCCAGCATTGGGTGGCCATTTCAACGAAGAAGTCCGGCGGTGTCCTACTCTCCCACAGGGTCCCCCCTGCAGTACCATCGGCGCTGTGAGGCTTAGCTTCCGGGTTCGGAATGTAACCGGGCGTTTCCCTCACGCTATGGCCGCCGAAACACTATTGATGTTTCAATCAAACACATAACAAAGTCATTGTTATGCAGTTCTCGACCGTACATCGAGAACCACTCAGTGGACGCAAGCACCAAAAACGGTGTGTTATCAAGTCATCGGCTTATTAGTACCGGTCAGCTTCACGTGTTGCCACGCTTCCACATCCGGCCTATCAACCCAGTAGTCTGGCTGGGAGCCTCTCGCCCGAAGGCATGGAAGTCTCATCTTGAGGCCGGCTTCCCGCTTAGATGCTTTCAGCGGTTATCCATCCCGAACGTAGCTAATCAGCGGTGCTCCTGGCGGAACAACTGACACACCAGAGGTTCGTCCAACCCGGTCCTCTCGTACTAGGGTCAGATCCTCTCAAACTTCCTACGCGCGCAGCGGATAGGGACCGAACTGTCTCACGACGTTCTAAACCCAGCTCGCGTACCGCTTTAATGGGCGAACAGCCCAACCCTTGGGACCTACTCCAGCCCCAGGATGCGACGAGCCGACATCGAGGTGCCAAACCATGCCGTCGATATGGACTCTTGGGCAAGATCAGCCTGTTATCCCCGAGGTACCTTTTATCCGTTGAGCGACAGCGCTTCCACAAGCCACTGCCGGATCACTAGTCCCGACTTTCGTCCCTGCTCGACTTGTCAGTCTCACAGTCAAGCTCCCTTGTGCACTTACACTCGACACCTGATTGCCAACCAGGTTGAGGGAACCTTTGGGCGCCTCCGTTACTTTTTGGGAGGCAACCGCCCCAGTTAAACTACCCACCAGGCACTGTCCCTGAACCGGATTACGGTTCGAAGTTAGATATCCAGAGTGACCAGAGTGGTATTTCAACAATGACTCCACAAGAACTGGCGTCCCTGCTTCAAAGTCTCCCACCTATCCTACACAAGCCACACCGAACACCAATACCAAGCTGTAGTAAAGGTCACGGGGTCTTTCCGTCCTGCTGCGCGTAACGAGCATCTTTACTCGTAATGCAATTTCGCCGAGTTCGCGGTTGAGACAGTTGGGAAGTCGTTACGCCATTCGTGCAGGTCGGAACTTACCCGACAAGGAATTTCGCTACCTTAGGATGGTTATAGTTACCACCGCCGTTTACTGGGGCTTAAATTCTGAGCTTCGCCGAAGCTAACCCGTCCTCTTAACCTTCCAGCACCGGGCAGGCGTCAGTCCGTATACATCGTCTTGCGACTTGGCACGGACCTGTGTTTTTAGTAAACAGTCGCTACCCACTAGTCTCTGCGGCCTCCAAACGCTTTCGGAGCAAGTCCTAATACGTCGAAGGCCCCCCTTCTCCCGAAGTTACGGGGGCATTTTGCCGAGTTCCTTAACCACGATTCTCTCGATCTCCTTGGTATTCTCTACCTGACCACCTGAGTCGGTTTGGGGTACGGGCGGCTAGAACCTCGCGTCGATGCTTTTCTTGGCAGCATAGGATCATCCACTTTTTATACGCATCGTGTCTCAGCCTATGTGAGAGACGGATTTGCCTATCTCTCGGCCTACGCACTTGCACCAGGACAACCATCGCCTGGCTTGGACTACCTTCCTGCGTCACACCTGTTAATACGCTAACCGCACCAGCATGGGGTCGTGCGCTAGGCCCAGAGCGTCACCCCGAAGGGATCAGTCACTGGGATTCAGACACTTAGCACTACTGGGTTAGTTTGGGCGGTTCTTCGCCGGTACGGGAATATCAACCCGTTGTCCATCGACTACGCCTGTCGGCCTCGCCTTAGGTCCCGACTTACCCAGGGAAGATTAGCTTGACCCTGGAACCCTTGGTCTTTCGGAGGACATGTTTCTCACATGTCTTTCGCTACTCATGCCTGCATTCTCACTCGTGTAGCCTCCACGGCTGGTTTACACCGCCGCTTCGCTGGCCACACGACGCTCTCCTACCCATCAACACGGCTGGACCACGAAGGCCTACCAATAATGTCAATGCCACAACTTCGGTGGCGTGCTTGAGCCCCGTTACATTGTCGGCGCGGAATCACTTGACCAGTGAGCTATTACGCACTCTTTCAAGGGTGGCTGCTTCTAAGCCAACCTCCTGGTTGTCTAAGCAACTCCACATCCTTTCCCACTTAGCACGCGCTTTGGGACCTTAGTTGGTGGTCTGGGTTGTTTCCCTCTCGACTATGAAGCTTATCCCCCACAGTCTCACTGCTGCGCTCTCACTTACCGGCATTCGGAGTTTGGCTGACGTCAGTAACCTTTTGGGGCCCATCGGCCATCCAGTAGCTCTACCTCCGGCAAGAAACACGCAACGCTGCACCTAAATGCATTTCGGAGAGAACCAGCTATCACGAAGTTTGATTGGCCTTTCACCCCTATCCACAGCTCATCCCCTCAGTTTTCAACCTAAGTGGGTTCGGTCCTCCACGACGTCTTACCGTCGCTTCAACCTGGCCATGGATAGATCACTTCGCTTCGGGTCTAGGACATGCGACTGAATCGCCCTATTCAGACTCGCTTTCGCTACGGCTACCCCTCTCGGGTTAACCTCGCCACATATCGCTAACTCGCAGGCTCATTCTTCAAAAGGCACGCTGTCACAGCTGCTAAGGCTGCTCCAACGGTTTGTAAGCAAACGGTTTCAGGTACTATTTCACTCCCCTCCCGGGGTACTTTTCACCTTTCCCTCACGGTACTTGTCCGCTATCGGTCATCTGGGAGTATTTAGGCTTATCAGGTGGTCCTGACAGATTCACACGGGATTTCTCGGGCCCCGTGCTACTTGGGATACTTCTCGCGCCAAGGGAGGCATTTCGACTACGGGGTTGGCACCCTCTATGACCGGCCTTTCAAGACCGTTCGTCTATACCATCTTGTAACGCTGACCGCTCGGCAGAGCGATCTGAAAAGTCCCACAACCCCGAATACGCAACTCCTGCCGGATATCACACGTACTCGGTTTAGCCTGTTCCGGTTTCGCTCGCCACTACTAACGGAATCGCGGTTGCTTTCTCTTCCTGTGGGTACTGAGATGTTTCACTTCCCCACGTTCCCTCTACCCGCCCTATATATTCAGGCGGGAGTCACTGGGTCGGCACGCCGCCCAGCGGGGTTTCCCCATTCGGAGACCCTCGGATCAAAGTGTGCTTATCCACTCCCCGAGGCTTATCGCAGATTGCTACGTCCTTCTTCGGCTCCAGATGCCAAGGCATCCACCGTTTGCTCTTAAAGACTTGAAATCACATGAGTTTTATCAGAATCGACTCCGAGCCGAAGCTCGGAATGAAATTGACTAATGATCTTTAAGATCATCTATTACGAGCTGATCCGAAGATCAGCTCGAAGATGCTCGCGTCCACTGTGTAGTTCTCAAAGTACGGGCGGTGCCTCTCCTGTCCACCGGATTCCGGGAAACAAGAAAGGCCCTGAGGTTCAGCTGCGACCTAAGTCGCATCCGGTCCCTCAGGACCCAACAGCGTGCATGCATCAGATCTACCAACCGCCCTGTTCCAGCTGCAAGCAGCGTACTGGGAGCGGAGAGCTCGTCTGATGCCTTGTCTAATGTTCCACCCATGAGCTACCGGCAGGACACGTGTGGTCCTGATCCGGCGCCTGGACACTAGATATCCGAAGACATCGAGTGCCAGATGCTCCTTAGAAAGGAGGTGATCCAGCCGCACCTTCCGGTACGGCTACCTTGTTACGACTTAGTCCTAATTACCAATCCCACCTTCGACGGCTCCCTCCACAAGGGTTGGGCCACCGGCTTCAGGTGTTACCGACTTTCATGACTTGACGGGCGGTGTGTACAAGACCCGGGAACGTATTCACCGCAGCGTTGCTGATCTGCGATTACTAGCGACTCCGACTTCATGAGGTCGAGTTGCAGACCTCAATCCGAACTGGGACCGGCTTTTTGGGATTCGCTCCACCTCACGGTATTGCTGCCCTTTGTACCGGCCATTGTAGCATGCGTGAAGCCCAAGACATAAGGGGCATGATGATTTGACGTCATCCCCACCTTCCTCCGAGTTGACCCCGGCAGTATTCCATGAGTTCCCACCATTACGTGCTGGCAACATAGAACGAGGGTTGCGCTCGTTGCGGGACTTAACCCAACATCTCACGACACGAGCTGACGACAACCATGCACCACCTGTTTACGAGTGTCCAAAGAGTTGACCATTTCTGGCCCGTTCTCGTATATGTCAAGCCTTGGTAAGGTTCTTCGCGTTGCATCGAATTAATCCGCATGCTCCGCCGCTTGTGCGGGTCCCCGTCAATTCCTTTGAGTTTTAGCCTTGCGGCCGTACTCCCCAGGCGGGGAACTTAATGCGTTAGCTGCGTCACGGAATCCGTGGAATGGACCCCACAACTAGTTCCCAACGTTTACGGGGTGGACTACCAGGGTATCTAAGCCTGTTTGCTCCCCACCCTTTCGCTCCTCAGCGTCAGTTACGGCCCAGAGATCTGCCTTCGCCATCGGTGTTCCTCCTGATATCTGCGCATTCCACCGCTACACCAGGAATTCCAATCTCCCCTACCGCACTCTAGTCTGCCCGTACCCACTGCAGGCCCGAGGTTGAGCCTCGGGTTTTCACAGCAGACGCGACAAACCGCCTACGAGCTCTTTACGCCCAATAATTCCGGATAACGCTTGCACCCTACGTATTACCGCGGCTGCTGGCACGTAGTTAGCCGGTGCTTTTTCTGCAGGTACCGTCACTTTCGCTTCTTCCCTGCTAAAAGAGGTTTACAACCCGAAGGCCGTCGTCCCTCACGCGGCGTTGCTGCATCAGGCTTTCGCCCATTGTGCAATATTCCCCACTGCTGCCTCCCGTAGGAGTCTGGGCCGTGTCTCAGTCCCAGTGTGGCCGGTCACCCTCTCAGGCCGGCTACCCGTCGACGCCTTGGTGAGCCATTACCTCACCAACAAGCTGATAGGCCGCGAGCCCATCCCAGACCGAAGTTCTTTCCAGTAGCTGAAGATGCCTTCGCTACTCGTATCCGGTATTAGACACCGTTTCCAGTGCTTATCCCAGAGTCTGGGGCAGGTTGCTCACGTGTTACTCACCCGTTCGCCACTGATCCCACAGAGCAAGCTCCGTGTTCACCGTTCGACTTGCATGTGTTAAGCACGCCGCCAGCGTTCATCCTGAGCCAGGATCAAACTCTCCGTAAAAGAAATTTGCTGTCATCAACCGGAATAGGTTGACTTCAGCGAGTTTGAACTGACCAAAGGGATGTCATTGCTGACAATCCGTGTCGGTCCGAAGACCGACGATTTGATCCAAAGGAATCTCTTCCAACCGAAGTTGGAACGAGGTTTTTTGGCATTTGACAAGTGCACGCTGTTGAGTTCTCAAGGATCGGATGCTCCTGCTGCTCAGCCTCTCGGCCTTGCCCGCAGGGCAACTTCTCTATCTTATCTGTTCCGTTCGGCTTGTCAAATCGACACGCCGTTAGGCTCAGATTTCGAAGTGCTTGTCCGGGGCGTTTCCGCTCCAGGGCAACTTCTCTATCTTATCCATATCGTTCCGTCTGTCAAATCGACGCTTTCGGGATCTGAGATCCTCAGCGCAGTCGATGACCGCGGTCCACGAGGTGGAAACCCCATCCTAGACGCAAGCGTCTGAACTCTCAACTGAGAGAAGGAATGTTGGGGGTGGCTCTCCGCTTGAGGGGGGTGAGGCTCTCGGCCTCTCCGCTTCCCTGTGGGGCGAACAAGTAATAACTTACGCGGGATCTGGGGATGTGCCAAATCACGGCAGCATCCCGGGCGTGTCGCGAACCATCGTTCGACGGTTCTTCCCCGGTCACACCCACTTTTGGCGCTCCAGGGCCGCCGATAGCATCGGAAAGGTGGACCAGACCCCGTCGCCAGCGACTCCCGCCGGACTCGTTCTCCTCCGTAGGTTCTGGGCGCAGATGGGTGCCGATGATGCTCGCCTCGCCGCCATCACCGCCCCTCTCCCGGAGGTCCCGCTCCCCTCTCGTCTGGCGACCGGCGCCCTTGCCTGGGCGAGTGTCGTCGCAGCGACTGCAGCCGCGGGGATCGATGAGCTCCCCGATCCCCGGCGCATCGCATCGGCGTACCGCAGCGATCGGCTGCTCACCCTCGACGGCAACGCACCACATGTGTGGGCGCCCGGGTCAGGCTTCTGGCGGACCCTCGACGGGTGGGTCCGGACGCACGCGAACTACCCGCACCATTCCCGAGCTCTCGCCGGCGCACTCGGTATCGGCGACCCCATCGATCGCGACGAACTCTCCCGTGTGCTCGCGCGCATGCGGAGCGAGGATGCCGTGGACGCGGTCACCGCGGCGGGTGGACTCTGCGTCCCGGTGCGCACCGAAGACCCGACTGCCGATGCCGCATGGCGCGAGCAACCGCTGCTGGATGTGCGTCGCGTCGGCGATGCGCCCGTGGCGCGCCACTCCCCCGCTGCGAACTCGGCTCCGCTCCATGGCATCCGGGTGTTGGACCTGACGAGGGTGATCGCCGGACCGGTCTGCACGCGCACCCTGGCTCTCCTCGGCGCCGATGTCCTGCGGCTTGATCCCCCTCACCTTCCGGAACCCGAGTGGCAGCACCTCGACACGGGGCATGGCAAGAGGTCCGCACTGCTCGATGTGCGCGACGCGCGCTTCGCCGAACTGCTCGCGGACGCGGATGTGCTCGTCCTCGGATATCGTCCGCGCGCGCTCGAGCACCTCGGACTCGACTCCGCCACGCTCGCCGCACGGCATCCCGGCCTGATCGTCGCCCGGCTCAGTGCATGGGGCGATGCGGAACCGGATCGCCGAGGTTTCGACAGCCTCGTCCAGGCGGAATCCGGCATCGCCATGGTCGAAGGACAGAGCGGGACGCCGGGGGCACTCCCCGCCCAGGCGCTCGACCACAGCGCCGGCTACTTTCTCGCCGCGGCCGTGCAGCTGCTCCTCGAACGACGCCGTACTTCGGGCGGCACGTGGCATGTCAGCACCTCCCTCAGACGCATCGCGTCCGAACTGCTCGGGATGCCGCGAGTCGGTGCACCGACGGCACCGGTGCCGGAAACCGATCCCACCCATCGCCGGTCGTTCACCGTCGCAGGCATGGGCATCACGACGGCTGCACCCGCGATCCCAGGAACCGAGTTCCGCACGCCCCGGCCGTGGGGGAAGGACGCGCCTCGCTGGTGAACCGTCAGCGACGGCGCACAGTGAGGAGCGCGACGCACAGCGCGAGCGTGAGTACGCCCCAGACCGCACATGCCGGCGGAAGCACGCGATACGCGAGGTGCTGCGCGGTGAATTCCGCGGTGAGCGGTCCGAGCGTGGCGAGGCCGATGGCCCACGCGGCCACGAGGATGAACGGGAGCGACAGCCACCACCCGATCCGGACCCACGACGGCAACGGTCGCTCGGCGCTCTCATGCACCGGTCGACGACGGAGCCAGATCGCAGCCCACACGGCGATGACGACCAGACCGAGAACGCTCGACCCGTGCTGCAACCATTTGAATCCGGCGAGTGGTCCCCACATCTCGCCGAGTGCGGGGATGAGCGCGACTCCCCAGCGCCCTTCATGCGTGAAGAGGTCCCAGACGATGTGTGAGAGCACGCCCAGCAGGAGCGACACCGCGAGCAGTACCGGGTATGCCCGCTGATCCGCATCCGCGATGGATCGCCGCGCCGCGTCGACACCTCGTGTCCGCCACTCGCCCGGAAGGCGGCGGGCGATCGCACGGGGAACGAGTTCCGGAACCGCCGGTCGCAGCACCACCCGCCAGAGCAGGAACAGCACGAAAGCGATCAGGGCCGTCCAGAGGATGTTGCCGACCGTGTGCGTGAACGAATAGGCCAGACCGACACCACGCACGAAGAGCGGTAGATCCGGCGTCATCGCACCGATCGCGATCGCCGCAGGCACGAGCGGGGAACGCACGAACGGCAGCGCCACCACCGCATGGCTCGGGGTGAACGGCATAGAGGGTCAGCCGATGAACACGCCGGCGAGCGTCTTCTTGCCGCGGCGCAGAACGGACACACCGCCGGGCAGGCTTCCCCGGATCACGGCACTCTCGTCCTCGACCCGAACACCGTCGAGCGAGACTCCGCCCTGGCCTATCGCGCGTCGCGCCTCCGACAGGCTCGCCACGAGTCCGGTCGCGACGAGCGCGTCCACCACGGTCATCCCCTCATCCGCCGACACGTGCGGGAGTTCCTCGAGAGCCGAGCGCAACGTCGCGGCGTCCAGCGTCGTCAGATCACCCTGTCCGAAAAGCGCCTCGGATGCCGCGATGACAGCGGCGGTGGCCTCGGCTCCGTGGACCGTCGAGCACACCTCGAGCGCGAGGCGCTTCTGCGCCGCGCGTCGGAAGGGCTCCGTCTCGATCAGCGCCGCGTACTCCTCGATCTCGGCGCGCGTGAGGAAAGTGAAGATCTTGAGCCGCTCGACAGCGTCGGCATCGGCTGTACTCAACCAGAACTGGTAGAACGCGTACGGACTGGTGAGCGCGGCGTCGATCCAGATCGCGTTGCCCTCGCTCTTGCCGAACTTGGTGCCGTCGCTGTTGGTGATCAGGGGCGTGCCGATCGCGTGGACCGAGCGCCCCTCGACGCGGTGGATCAGGTCGGTACCGCTGGTGAGGTTCCCCCACTGATCACTGCCGCCGGTCTGCAGCACGCAGTCGTACTGCCGGTACAGCTCCAGGAAATCGAGCCCCTGGAGGATCTGGTAGCTGAACTCGGTGTAGCTGATCCCGGCGTCGGAGTTCAATCGAGCGGCGACCGCATCCTTCTTCAGCATCGTGCCGACACGGTAGTGCTTGCCGATCTCCCGCAGGAAGTCGATCGCGCTCAGCGGTGCGGTCCAGTCGAGGTTGTTGACCATGCGTGCCGCGTTGTCGCCCTCGAAGCTCAGGTACTGCTGCACCTGACTCTTCAGTCCGCTCACCCACGCGGCCACCGTCTCCGGGGTGTTGAGTGTGCGTTCCGCGGTCGGACGTGGGTCGCCGATCAGACCGGTCGAGCCGCCGACGAGCCCGAGCGGTTTGTGCCCGGCGAGCTGGAGCCTGCGCAGCAGAAGCAGCTGAACGAGATGGCCGAGGTGCAGACTCGAAGCCGTCGGATCGAAGCCGCAGTAGTAGGTGATGGGATCCCCCGAGAGCAGGGCGCGCAGCGCCTCCTGGTCGGTGGACACGTGGACCAGTCCACGCCAGACGATCTCGTCCCACACGTTCTCGAACGTCGGGTCGATCGCGGGCGTCGCGGTCTTCAGAGCGGGATTCGGCACGTGTTCCAGGCTATCAGCGCGTGCGACCAGGACCCGCGCGGCATCAGGTGTGCACGCTCCACCAGACGAGGAACGCCGCACCCAATGCGATGACCCAGCTCACGAGACTGCCGACGAGGAAGTACTCCGCCCGCGCGCCCGTCTCGCCGTCCTTCGATATCTCGGGAAAGCGCACGATTCCCTTCGCCGCGAGCACCGCGGCGAGCAGCGTGTATGCGCCGGTGAGCGTCAGGAGGAACACGACCACGCGCTCCAGGGGGCCGATCAGTCGCCCTCCCTTGAATCCGCCGCCCACGGGACGGACCTCGCTGCCGGCCGTCGGCACAGGGGGATCCGCGGTGGGGTCAGCGTCGGAGGATTCGACGGGGTCGTCGTCCGGACGCCACGTGTGCTCACCGGAGAGCGCGGCGCGAACGATGAGGTTTCCGGACTCGAGGAGGAAAGCCATGATGCCGACGACGAGGATCGCGAGGTCGAAGGGGATGGGTCCGAACGGGGAGGAGATCTCCCACACGCGCCCGACGAGTCCGGGGTCGGTTCGGTCACCGAGGAGGACGACGGCCAGCACGCTGAGGACGGCCAGAGCGACGGCGGGCCAGAAGGTCAGGCGGGAATCGCGGTGATCCGGCATGCTCCATACCCACAGGGCTCCGGCCGCGAGCGCGAAGAGCATGGGCAGCACCGCAGCGCTCGCGCTGCCGAGCGCGAGCACGACGACGGCGACCGCGAGGTAGCCGATCCACCGGCGCGGGACGAACTGACGAACGAGGTCGACCGCACCGACGGTGAGGAGAACGAGCCCGGCGAGGATCACGAGGACGCCCCCCGCAGTTGGTCCAGACCCTCCAGAAGCGCCACTGCCCCGGCTCCGCGGAGCGCTTTGGACACACTGGGTTGACTGATCTGCTCGTCGTCGGCGAGTTCGCGCTGACTGCGTCCGATGAGCCTGCCGTAGGTGAGCCGACGCTCCCGGCCGCTCATCGCACCGACCAGCTCGTCGCGCGCCAGCAGATAGGCGTTGGCCGCGGCGATCGTGATCTGCATGACCTCATCCTGCTCCGGGGCAGCGACAATCCAGGTGCGCATCCGCGGGATCGTGCGCTGCTGGCGCTCGTGGACCTGATCGATCGCCGCTCTGGCAGCCCACCATCCCGGTCCATCGCTCAGTTCGCCATGACCGGACTCGATGTCACGGATCTCGCCGATGCCCAGGCCGAAGCGGAACTCGATCCCCTCCGGGAGGGCGAGTTGGAGCATGAGCAGCGAGCTCAGTGCATCGTCGAGTCGCGCATAGACGGCCTGCTGCTCATCCCCTACGGTGGGCCTCAGCGCCTGCACCGCCAGCGGATGATCGTGCTCGACGCGAGCGATCGTGTCGTCGAGCGTCTGCTGAGCGGCCGCTCGGTCGCTCAGTCTGCGGGAGCCGATGATGTCGGCGATCACGGCGATGACCATGTGATAACCGTAGCAGGAATATCCGTCATATATGCATGTAGAGGTTATAGATTATGGAAATGCCCGTGGAGCGCATCGACTGGAGCGAAGGAAGCTGGACCCACTCCCCCGCATCCATCACCCAGGACGATCACCTGGTCGCGACGGCTGTCGAAGGAAGTGACGCCTGGCGCACCACGGCGTACGGGTTCGTGCACGACACAGAGCACGCGCTCCTCGCGCCGCTCGCGGTCGGCGAAGCGATGGAGGTCGCCTTCTCCGCGCCCTGGAACGGGGAGTTCGACCAGGCCGGTCTCTTCGTCCGCCTGGACGACGAGCACTGGATGAAGAGCGGGGTGGAGTTCGCCGACGGTCATCTCGGCCTCGGCGCCGTCGTCACCGCCGTCCGCTCTGACTGGTCCGTCGGCTGGGTCGACGAGTGGATCGGAACCGAGATAACGGTGCGTGTCAGCCGCTGGCCCGATGCGCTCATCGTCCGCGCTCGGTCCGGAGAGGATTCCTGGCGGCTCGTCCGCGTCGCCCCCTTCTCGGAGAGCGCGGAGGTCTCGGCGGGGCCGTTCCTCGCCGCGCCGACCCGCTCCGGATTGACCGTGCGGTTCTCGACCTGGACGCGCTCGGCCGCCGACGTCGCTCTGCACTGAGAGCGACTCCGCGGAGTCGCCGCGGCTAGAGCCCGAGGGCGTGGATCGCAGCCTGAGCACGTGCCACGAGTTCCGCCCGCTGCTCGGCGACACGCTCGGGTGCCGTACCCCCCACGCCGGAGCGCGACGCGACCGATCCCTCGACGGACAGCACTTCGCGGACCTCGGGCGTGAGGTGCGCGGACACCCGGGCGAGCAGCGCGTCATCCGCGTCCTCGAGACCGATGCCCTGCTCCTCGCACGCACGCACGAGACTGCCCGAGATCTCATGAGCGTCGCGGAACGGCACCCGGCGCTTCACGAGCCACTCGGCGACGTCCGTAGCGAGCGAGAACCCGGCAGGCGCCAACTGCGCCATCCGCTCCGTGTCGAAGCGGATCGTCGCCACCATGCCCGCGAAGGCGGGGAGCACGACCTCGAGGGTCTGCACGGAGTCGAACACCGGCTCCTTGTCCTCCTGCAGGTCGCGGTTGTACGCCAGCGGAAGACCCTTGAGCGTCGCCATCAGCCCCGTGAGGTTGCCGAGAAGACGACCCGACTTCCCGCGCGCGAGCTCGGCGATGTCGGGGTTCTTCTTCTGCGGCATGATGCTCGAGCCCGTCGAGTAGCCGTCGTCGAGGGTGACGAATCCGAACTCCCGGGTGTTCCAGAGGATGATCTCCTCCGCGAACCGGGAGACATCCACGCCCGTCATCGCCGCGATGAAGGCGAACTCGGCCACCACATCGCGCGCCGAGGTCCCATCGAGAGAGTTCTCCGCCGGTCGGTCCAGCCCGAGCTCGCGGGCCACCAGTTCGGGATCGAGCCCGAGGGTCGATCCCGCCAGCGCTCCCCCGCCGTACGGCGAGACGCCGGCACGGACACGCCAGTCCACGAGTCGTTCCAGCTCTCTGACGAGCGGCCACGCGTGAGCCTGCAGGTGATGCGCGAGCAGCACCGGCTGCGCGTGCTGCAGATGCGTGCGCCCAGGAAGTATGGCCGCGGGGTGCGCCTCCGCCTGCGCGACGAGCGCGTCGATCACACGGAGGATGTCGCGCGCGATCACCCGAGCATGGTCGATCAGGTACATCCGGACGAGAGTGGCGATCTGATCATTGCGGCTGCGTCCGGCACGGAGCCGCCCGCCGAGTTCAGGGCCGAGTTCGGCGATCAGTGCCTGCTCGAGCGCACCGTGCACGTCCTCGTCCGTCGGCGAGGGCAGAAGGGTCCCGTCCGCGACGCGACGCGCGACGGCATCGAGTCCTTCGTGCATCCGCGCGGCCTCATCCGGTTCGAGATAGCCCGCGGCCGCGAGCGCCGTGGCATGCGCGTGGGACCCGGCGATGTCGTAGGGGGCGAGGGTCCAGTCGAAGTGGGTGGATCGACTCAATTCGACGAGTTCAGGCGACGGCCCCGTCGCGAATCGGGCGCCCCACAGCGCGCCCTCGTTGGTGCCGTCGTTCTTCGCCTCGCTCATCCCCCCAGCCTAGCGATCCTCGGACACCCGCTCCGATGCCGCGGTGTCGGCCGGGGGCGCCGGGATGCTGCGTCTGGCCAGCGCGTCCAGGAGCCACTCCATGGGCCCGCGCCCGATGAGGACAGCCCATGCGGTGCATCCCAGGATCACGCCGATCGTCAGCGGCCAGAACGGGTCGAGGTCGCGGAATCCGCTCAGATCGGTCACGTCCCCGACGCTCACCCAGGCAGCCACCGCCCACACGAGGAGCTGCGCGGTGTAGGCGGTCAGCGGCATGGCACCCGTGGCGCGCAACGGAAGGGTCAGCAGACGAAGCGGACCGAGACGGCAGAGCAGTAGACAGGCTGCGATCACGGCGATCGCGAAACCTCCGGAGCCGATCACCTCCGCAACGCCCCCGGAGTGCGGGTCGCTCGACAGCGCCACGTTCCACTCGCTCGGCGGCACCGGAAGCTCCGCCAGTGCGTACCCGACGGTCGACAGCACCGCGCCGAGCACGAGCAACCGCATCTGTGCCGCGACATCGCGCACCCCCGTCCGCGCGATCGCCAGACCGACGAGCACGAAGACGATCCACACCGTGAACGGATAGTGCCAACCGAGGAGGACGTCGAGCAGCTCGCCGAAGAGCCCCTGCCAGACAGGCAGAGACCCGAGGACGAGCTGGATGAACGGCATGATCACGGCAAGCACGCCCGCGACGCCCCAGAGGATCGAGGCGCGTACCCGGAGGAAAGGAAGGGCGAGGATGAACAGGAACGCGTAGGCCTGCAGGATCACGTACACGGGAACCCCGGTGAGGGTCAGCAGGATCCCGAGCACGAGCAGCGCTGCCGCACGCACGGCCAGTCGCGCTCGCACGACGCGCAACCGAGCGTCGGAGATCGGCCTCGTGCCCCCGGACACCAGGCCGATCGAGACCCCGGCCAGTGTCGCGAAGAGGATGGAGGAGCGTCCGTCGACGATCGACGACCACGTCGACGGGTCCGTCCAGCTCCATGGGCCCGCAGTCCACAGCAGGTGTGCCGCCAGCATGCCGATCACGGCGAGACCGCGGGCGAGATCGACGCCGGTGATCCGATCCGCCCCGTCCAGGCGCGCCCTGTTCGCGATCAGTCGTGCACGCAGACGACTCCCTCGGCCGCGCGGTGTCTCCTGCGGCCCGGTCACGCTCAGCCCTGTCGGAGCAGCCAGACCAGGAGTGCCTTCTGAGCGTGGAGGCGATTCTCCGCCTCGTCCCAGACCACACTCTGCGGACCGTCGATCACGGCGGAGTCGACCTCGTAGCCGCGATCCGCAGGGAGGCAGTGGATGAAGACGGCGTCAGGATCCGCGATGCTCATCGTTTCGCTGGTGACCTTGTAGCCGCCGAGATCCCTGATCCGCGCGAGCTTCTCCTCTTCCTTGCCCATCGAGACCCACGTGTCGGTGACGATGACATCCGCCCCCGCTGCGGCCTCGACGGCATCCGTGAGGAGCGTGATGGAACCGCCGGTCTCGGCTGCACGGCGATCCGCCGCCTCGACGACATCGGCGCGCGGTGCGTAGTCCTCGGGAGAGGCGATGCGCACGTGCATCCCCGCGGTGACACCCGCCAACGCGTAGGAGTGCGCCATGTTGCTCTTGCCGTCGCCGAAGAACGTGAGCGTCAGACCCGCGAGTTCTCCCTTGTGCTCACGGATCGTGAGCAGGTCGGCGAGCAACTGGCACGGGTGGAAGTCGTCCGAGAGCGCGTTGACGACGGGAACGCGCGTCCCCTCCGCCATCTCCTCCAGACCGGCCTGCGCGTACGTGCGCCAGACGATCGCCGCCACCTGACGCTCGAGCACGCGAGCCGTGTCGGACGGCGTCTCCTTGCCACCGAGCTGGCTGCTGGCGGTCGAGATGATCAGCGGCGCCCCCCCTAGATCGGCGATGCCGACCGCGAACGAGACGCGCGTGCGCGTGGAGGACTTGTCGAAGATCACCGCGACGGTCTGGGGACCCGCGAGGCTCTTGTCCGCGAAGCGATCCTTCTTGAGCTCCACGGCGAGGTCGAGGATCTCGGCCTGCTCCTGAGGAGTGAGGTCGTCGTCGCGCAGAAGGTGACGGGTCATGCGGATACCTTTCCGGTCTCGGTCGCCTCAGCGGCGTCCAGCGCGCTGTGCACATCGTCGAGCGCCGCGCGGAACAGCGTCTCGAACTCCGCGATCTCGGAGTCTCCGATGTTCAGCGCCGGCGCGATCCGGACGGTCTCCGGGTTCGCGGCGTTGATGATGAGTCCACGCTCCTGAGCCGCAGCGACCACCGCGCCGGCGACCGGACGGGTGAGTGCCACGCCGATGAGGAGCCCCTTGCCGCGAGTGCCGGACACGAGTGGGGAATCGATGCCGGCGATGACCTCGCGGACCTGCGCGCCCCGATGGGCGGCATTGTCGACGAGTCCCGCGCGCTCGATCTCGGCGAGCACCGCGTCGGCGACCGCGGTCCCGAGGGGGTTGCCGCCGAAGGTGGAGCCGTGCGATCCGGGGGTGAACAGCTCGCTCGCGGAACCGTACGTGAGCAGGGCTCCGATCGGGAAGCCACCTCCGATACCCTTCGCGAGGGTGATGGCATCCGGAGTGATGCCCTCGTGACTGAACCCGAACCAGGCGCCGGTACGCCCCGCGCCCGTCTGGATCTCGTCGACGATCAGCAGCGCGCCGTGCGCGAGTGTCAACGACCGCGCGGACGCGAGATACCCCTCGGGAAGCTCGACCACGCCGGCCTCGCCCTGAATGGGTTCGACGATCACCGCGGCGACCCGGTCGTCCATCGCAGCCTCCAGGGCCTCGATGGTCGCCGGGATGTGCTCCACCCCGCCCGGCATCGGCTCGAACGGCGCCCGCATGGTCGCCTTCGCCGTGAGGGCGAGGGATCCCATCGTGCGCCCGTGGAAACCGTTCTCGAGCGCGAGGATGCGCGGTCGCTCCGCGCCTCCGTGCAGTCGTGCCAGTTTGAAGGCGGCCTCGTTGGCCTCGGCGCCGGAGTTCGAGAAGAACACCCGCCCGTCGACGCCCGCACCCGCGAGGCGCTTGAGTCGGGCGGCGAGCGCGAGCTGCGGTGGCGTCGCGAAGTAGTTCGACACGTGAGCGAGGGTCGCGGCCTGCGCGGACACGGCCTCGACGAAGGCCGGGTGCGCGTGTCCCAGTGCGGTGACCGCGATGCCCGCGAGGAAGTCGAGGTGGCGTCGCCCGTCGCCGTCCCAGAGGTAGGAGCCCTCACCGCGGACGATCAGCGCCAGCCGGTCCCCCGCGTTGCGCACCAGATCCCGTGCGACGTCATCCTTCCAGACGCTCATCCCGCCACCACCTCTGTTCCGATTCCCTTGCTTGTGAATAGTTCCACGAGCACCGAGTGGGGCACCCGCCCGTCGATGATCGCCGCGGTGTCCACTCCCGCCTCGACCGCGTCCAGGCAGGCGCGCATCTTCGGGATCATTCCCGATTCGAGAGACGGAAGCATGGCCGTGAGCTCCGTGGAGGTCAGGTGCGATACGAGCGAGTCGCGATTGGGCCAGTCCGCGTAGAGCCCTGCGACATCCGTGAGCACCACGAGCTTCTTGGCCTTGAGCGCGATCGCGAGAGCGGCCGCGGCAGCATCCGCGTTGACGTTGAGGGAGTGCCCCGGGTGGTCCAGATCCGGCGCGATGCTGGAGACGACGGGGATGCGGCCGGCCGCCAGGTGATCGAACACGGGAGTCGGGTCCACCTCCACGACGTCGCCGACGCGTCCGAGGTCCACGTCTTCGCCGTCGACGACGATTCCGCGTCGGCGCCCGCCGAACAGGCCCGCGTCCTCACCGCTGAGTCCGGTGGCGATGGGCCCGTGCGAATTGATCTTCGCGACGAGCTGCGGATTCACGTGCCCGGTGAGCACCATCCGGACCACGCTGATCGCCTCCGTGCTCGTGACCCGATAGCCACCTTTGAACTCACTGGGGATGGCCAGGCGATCGAGCATGCTGGAGATCTGCGGCCCGCCGCCGTGCACCACGACCGGCTGCACACCGACGTAGCGCAAGTAGGCGATGTCCTGGGCGAACGCCTCCTGGAGCTCGTCGCTGATCATGGCGTTGCCGCCGTACTTGACCACGACGATCTGGTCGCGGAACGTCTTCAGCCACGGCAGGGACTCGATGAGCGTCGTTGCCTTCTCGGCCGCGACGGAGGGATTCGTGTCCTGGATGTCGGTCATGACGAATACGCGCTGTTCTCGTGCACGTAATCGTGGGTCAGGTCGTTCGTCAGCACGGTCGCCGTCGCGTCTCCGACCTGGAGGTCGATGATCAGCTCGGTCGCACGAGGCGTGAGGTCCACGTCTTCCCGTGGGCGATCGGGGCCGCCCTTCGTGCACACGCGCACGCCGTTCATCCAGACATCCACGTCGTAGGGGTCGAACTGCGCCGAAGTGGTCCCGATCGCCGCGAGGACGCGTCCCCAGTTCGCGTCGTTGCCGAAGATCGCCGCCTTGAAGAGGTTGTTGCGGGCGACCGAGCGACCGACCTCCACAGCTTCCTTCTCGGAGACCGCATTCTGCACGCGGATCGTGATGTCGTGGCTCGCGCCCTCGGCATCGCCCTGCAGTTTCACGGCGAGCGTCTGGCAGAGCTCGGTGAGCGCGGTGCGGAAGTCCTCGGCGTCGGGGACGATGCCGCTCGCGCCGCTCGCGAGGAGGGAGACCTGATCGTTCGTGGACATGCAGCCGTCGGAGTCCAGGCGATCGAACGTCTGCGAGGTAGCGTGGCGAAGCGCGGAATCAGCGAGGAGCGCATCGATGTCGGCGTCCGTGGTGATCACGACGAGCATCGTCGCGAGCCCCGGCGCGAGCATCCCTGCCCCCTTCGCCATTCCGCCGATCGTCCACCCATCGCGGGTCACGGTCGCGGTCTTGGCCACCGAGTCGGTCGTCATGATCGCCTCGGCAGCAGCCTCGCCACCGTCGACGCTCAACTGGGCGATCGCCTGCTCTGTGCCCTCGAGCACGCGCGAGCGGAAAGTCTCGTTACCGGTGCCGATGAGTCCCGTCGAGCAGATGAGCACGTCGCCCGCGCTCACGCCGAGGAGTTCCGCGGCGCGCTCGGCCGTCTGGTGCGTGGTCTGGAACCCGAAGCTTCCGGTGAAGCAGTTCGCACCGCCGGAGTTGAGGACCACGGCCTCCACCACGCGATCGACGATCACCTGCTGCGACCAGATGATGGGGTTCGCCTTGGCGCGGTTGCTGGTGAACACCGCAGCACCGACCTTGCGCGGCCCTCGATTGACGACGACGGTGACATCGGGCTTGCCGGACGACTTGAGACCGACGGCGACGCCGGCTGCTTCGAATCCCTGGGGGGCGGTGACGCTCATGGGGCGACTCCGTTCGTGGAGAGGGCTCGGCCTTCGGGAAGGCCGAGCGCGAGGTTCATGGACTGGATGGCAGCGCCGGCGGTGCCTTTGACGAGGTTGTCGACGGCGGCGACGACGGTCACGCGCCCCGCCGCACGGTCGATCGCGAGACCGAGGAGAGCGGTATTGGCGCCGAGGACGTCCGCCGTCCGGGGGAAGTGACCCGCCGGAAGAAGCTGCACGAACTCCTCACCACCGTAGGCGTCCTCCCAGGCGGCACGGATCTCCGCGTCGCTGGCGCCCTCGACGATCGGGGCGGAGGACGTGGCGAGGATCCCGCGGGACATCGGGACGATGACGGGAGTGAAGGAGATCCGGATGCGCTCGGGGTCGACGTCCCCGGCCGCGGCGAGCGCCTGGCGGATCTCGGGGATGTGCCGGTGCGTACCGCCGACCGCGTAGGGGTTCGCCGATCCGAGGATCTCACCCGCGAGCAGGTTCGTCTTCAGGCTCTTTCCCGCGCCCGACGGGCCGACGGCGAGCACGGAGACGATGTCCGACGCGTCGATGACTCCTGCGGCGACGCCGGGTGCCAGGCTGAGGCTGACGCTGGACGCATTGCAGCCGGGAGCGGCGATCCGGTTCGCTGTGCGCAGCGTCTCTCGCTGTTTCGTGCCTCCGACGGTGAGTTCGGGAACGCCGTACGCCCACGCGTCGTGGAAATCGCCGCCGTAGAACGCGTCCCACGCGTCCCGTGAGGTCAGGCGGTGGTCGGCGCCGGCGTCGATCACGAGCGCCGCGTCGCCGAGGGCGTGCGTGTACTGCCCCGACTGCCCGTGCGGGAGTGCGAGGAAGACGACGTCATGCCCGGCGAGGGTGTCTGCCGTCGTGTCCTGCAGGGTGAGATGAGCGAGGGAGCGCAGGTGCGGTTGGTGCTCGATCAGCGGCTGGCCGGCGTTCGAATGCGCGGTGACGGTGCGGATCTCGATGTCCGGGTGTCCGGCGAGGAGACGCAGGATCTCGCCCCCGGCATAGCCGGATGCGCCGGAGACGGCGACGGAATACGTCATGGTTCCACCTTAACGGTCGGGGATGCTGTGGCCGGGGCGGCGACACCGGCATCCGCGCCGTCATACGGCTGGATTCGCGGGTCGCCTAGAGTCGGCGGCTGCCCTGACGTCGGCGCGCCGGAGCGACGCTCGGAGCGAGCGTCAGCGAAGCGGGAGCGACCGAAGGCATGCCTGGACGATAGCGCTCCCCCGCGCCCGTTCGCAAATCCCGTGCGGACGCGCTCATCCCCGACCCTAGTCAGCGGGCGTCGGAGGCGAGGTCGGCGAGCAGAGCGGTCTCGTCCGCGCGGGTGAGCCCGGCTCGTCTGGGACGATCCACGCCTCGAGACCGCTCGTCCTCGATCACGTCGGCGATCGTGTCCTCCAGGGGACGGAGGGTTCCGCCGGAAGCACGGTAGGAGGCGTTGCTGCGCGTCATGAAGCCGCTCATCTCCGCGGGGAGCCAGAGTGGCAGGCTCCTGTCCCCCATCCAGTACCCGACCCCACGATCCACGAGCCAGGTGTCGTCCGCGGAGACCACTGGACCGGTGTGTCCCGCCTGCTTCCGTATGGCGGTCAGGACATCGCCCAGCGGCCGGACGTCGCCGATCGCGTTCACGGCGCCGGTGCCTGCCATCGACACGATGAATGCGGCGAGGTCCTCCACGTCGATGACCTGCACCGATCGGCCCTCCGTGGATGGCACGAGCACGGCCGCCTGGCCCGCGCGCTGGAAGGCCGCCGCCCAGTATCCGAACCGATCGCTGGGATCTCCGCGACCGACGATCAGGCCAGGGCGAACGATCGTCGCGCGATCGCCGAGCGTGCGGACGGCATTCTCGGCAGCCACCTTCTGCGGCCCGTACTCGTCGTCCCCATCCGTCGCCGGAACGTGCAGGGGCGCGGATTCGTCGGCTCCGATCGTCGCATCGTCCGAGTAGACCGACACGGATGAGACGTAGGTCCAGTGACCGGCTCGGTGTCCCAGTGCTTCCACCGCCCGGCGGACGTGGGCAGCGTTCGAGGAGATGTCGACGACCTCATCCCACCCGACGTCCGCGACGTCCCGGTATGCGTTCACGTCATCGCGATCGGCGGCGACGAGCGTGGTCCCGTGCGGGACGGGCCGCCCGCCCCGCACGAGGCACGTCACCGCAGCCCCGCGGTCTCGCCATCGCCGAGCGATTCTGTCCGAGAGCCAGCCGGTCCCGCCGAGGATGAGCACGTTGGTCATCCCTCCATGTCAGCAGGATCCGCGCGCCGGCGGAAGCGGTTCCGCTCAGGGCAGACAGCGCCTGCCCCTGGGATGTCCGCGCCGCCTGCGAGGATGGCCGCATGCTGACAACGCTCGCCGTCGCCGGATACCGTTCACTCGTCGACGTGGTGCTGCCGCTGCGCCCGCTGACCATCATCACGGGAGCGAACGGCTCGGGCAAGTCCAACCTGTATCGGGCGTTGCGTCTGCTGGCCGCGACGGGCCACGGCCGGGCCGTCGCCGAGATCGCTCGCGAAGGGGGCCTGGATCGTGTCTTGTGGGCGGGCCCCGAGACTCCCCAGGGCGCCGGGGCTGAGGGAACCGTGCGTTCACGGCCCATCTCGGTGCGGCTCGGGTTCGCCTCCGACGAGTTCGGCTACCTCATCGATCTCGGGCTCCCCCAGACGCACACCGCCAGCCCCTTCGCTCGGGATCCCGAGATCAAACGCGAGCAGGTCTTCACCGGCCCGTTCGCCCGGCCGGGCACGCTCCTCGTGGATCGTCAGCGCACCGGAGTACGGGTGCGCGGCGACGACGGATGGCTGTCGCTGTCCCAGTCCCTCGGTGCCGGTCAGAGCGCCCTCCTCGATCTCGCCGACGGGACAGCCCAACCGGAGGCCGTCGCGCTCCGGCATCGGATCGCGTCCTGGCGCTTCTACGACCATTTCCGCACCGACGCCCAGTCCCCCGCCCGCTCACCTCAGATCGGGACCCGCACGCGCTGGTTGAGCGACGACGGTGCGGATCTCGCCGCCGTGTGGGCGACGACCGTCGACGCGGGCCGAGGCGCCGCGCTCGATGCCGCGGTGGAACGGGCATTCCCCGGATCGCGGGTGGAGATCGTCGCCGGCGAGGGTGGCTTCCGGCTCACCCTGCACCAGCCCGGTCTGCTGCGCGCGCTGGATGCCGCCGAGCTCTCCGACGGCACTCTGCGCTACCTCCTGCTCTGCGCAGCCCTGCTTCCGGCGGATCCACCGCCACTCCTGATCGTGAACGAGCCGGAGTCCAGTCTGCACGAGAGCCTGCTGGACCCTCTGGGCGAGCTCCTCGCGAAGGCGGCAGCCGAGACGCAGGTCATCGTCGTCACCCACGCGGCGCCGCTGCGACGCGCGCTCGAGCACGCCGGAGGGGAGATCGTGGAGCTCGAGTCCACGGGCTACGGCACTCGTGTGCGCGACCAGCTTCCTCTCGAGCGCCCGAGTTGGCACTGGCCATCCCGCTGACGGGAGCCGTTCCTCAGTCGCGCAGGGTCGCCCCGAAACGGTCCGCCGCGAGTGCGACACCGGCGAGCTTCGCCTCCGTCGCCTCCGCCGCGGTCAGCGTGCGGTCGTCCGCGCGGAATCGCAGCGCGAACGTCAGGCTCTTCGATCCCTCCGGCACTCCGTCACCGCGGTAGTCGTCGACCAGCCGCAGCGACTCGAGCAGGACACCGGCACCCTCGCGGAGCGCGGCCCGCAGGTCGCCGGCGGACACGTCCGCCGGCACGACGAGCGACACGTCCTGCGTCGCTGCGGGGAAGGTCGACAGGGATTCGGCGACCACGCGGCTACCCGCGAGTGCGAGGACCCGGTCCAGATCGAGTTCGAACACGATGGCTCGGCCGGGGAGGTCCGCATCCGCGGACACCGTCGGGTGCAGTTCGCCCACGTAGCCCACGACCTCGTCGTCGACCCGCAGGACGCCGGTGCGTCCGGGATGCAGCGCCGCACGCTCCCCCTGGACCACAGTGATCTCGACTCCCGCTGCCACACTGATCACGCGGACCGCATCGAGCGCATCGCTCAACCCGAAGGCGTCGGCGGCGCGATCGGGCTGCCGCGGCACACTGTTGCCGGTCAGCAGCGCAGCCACATGGCGACGCTGCGGCGGAATCGATGCCTCGAGCGCCGCGAGTGTCTCGTCCGACGGCAATGCGCCGAGTGGCGGCACCTCGTCGGTCCCGTAGGTGATGCCAGGCTCCGGAAGGAACACGAGGCCCGTCTCGTAGATCGCGACATCCGTGAGGCCGCGCGCAATGTTGCGGTGCGCGATCTGGAGGAGACCCGGGATCAGGGAGCGGCGCAGGTGGGGCGCCTGACCGTCGAGCGGATTCGCCAGGCGGATGCTCGGCAGCTTCTCCCCCGAAGGCGAGCCGTGGAGATCATTCTGCGCCTCGGTCGTGAAGGGGAAGGACGGAGCCTCCACGAGCCCCGCGGCGGCAAGGGCGTTCGCGACGCGACGGCGTCCCTGCTGCATTTCGGTCAGACCGCGGCCGGACGGCGGGGTCGGCAGGACCGAAGGAATACGGTCCAGGCCGTGGATGCGTGCCACCTCTTCGGCCAGCGTCCACTTGTCGGTGAGATCGGGACGCCAGCTCGGCGGGATGACATGCCAGTCGCCGCCGAGATCGGTGACCTCGGCGCCGATCGTCTCGAGCGCATCGACGATCTCCTCCTCGGTGTAGTCCACACCGATCAGTCCCGAGACGAAGCCCGCAGGGAGCTCGATCCCGGCGATCACCACGTCGGAGAACAGCGCTCCTCCGAGGTCATCGAGACGGCCGCCCGCAAGCTCGACCATGAGGTCGGCTACACGGCGCGCTGCGATGAATGGGACGAGTGGATCGACGCCTCGCTCGAACCGACGCGAGGCCTCGCTGGGAAGCTTGTGCCGACGAGCGCTGCGAGCGATCGAGATGGGATCGAAGATCGCGGCCTCGATCAGCACGTTGTGCGTGTCGTCGGACATCTCGGTGGCACCGCCGCCCATGACGCCGGCGAGGCCGATGGGACCGGAGTCGTCCGTGATGAGCAGATCCTCGACGTGGAGCGTGCGCTCATGCCCGTCCAGGGTCGTGAGCTTCTCGCCGTGCTGCGCACGGCGCACCGTGATGCCACCGGACAGCTTGTCGAGGTCGTAGCCGTGGATCGGGTTGCCGAGCTCGAGCATGACGTAGTTGGTGATGTCGATGAGCACCCCGAGCGAGCGGATGCCCGCGAGGGAGAGCCGCGCGACCATCCACGGAGGTGTCGGCCGCGTCGGGTCGACGTCTCGTACGACGCGGGCGACGAACTCCTGCACCGCCGCGTTGCCGCGGATCTCCGCGGCGTCGACGGCGATCGGGAAGCCTGTCCCCGGCTCGACCTCAGACCACTCGTGCTCGGCGGGATCGCGGAACTCCGCCCCCGTGGCGTGCGAGTATTCGCGTGCGACGCCACGGACCGAGAACGCATACCCGCGATCCGGTGTGACATTGACCTCGACGGCGACGTCGTCCAGTCCGAGCAGAGCGATGGCGTCCGTGCCGACGGGCGCGTCGATTCCGAGCGTCGCCAGGACGAGGATGCCGTCGTGCTCATCGCCGAGGCCCAGCTCGCGAGCGGACGCGATCATGCCGTCGGACACGTGGCCGTACGTCTTGCGTGCCGCGATCGGGAACGGCCCGGGCAAGACGGACCCCGGAAGCGTCACGACGACGCGGTCACCGACAGCGAAGTTGCCGGCGCCGCACACGATCCCGCGCACGCCGCCGTTCGCCTCGCCCACGTCGACCTGGCACCAGCGGATCGTCTTGCCGTTCGACTGGGGCTCCTCATCGAAGGACAGCACCTCACCGACGACGACAGGGCCGGAAATCTCGAAGCGGTGGACATCCTCCTCCTCGAAGCCGACGGCGACGAGCGCCGCCAGGACATCCTCGGGGGTCGCCTCAGCGGCCACATCCACGTACTCACGCAGCCACGACAGAGGGACGCGCATCACACCACCATCCCGAACTGCTCGCTGAATCGGATATCGCCTTCGGCCATGTCACGCATATCCTGCACGTCGCTGCGGAACATCAGCGCCCGCTCGACGCCGATGCCGAACGCGAAGCCGCTGTAGATCTCGGGATCGATTCCCGCTGCGCGGAGCACGTTCGGGTTGACCATCCCGCATCCGCCCCATTCGATCCACCGGGCACCACCCTTGAACGTGGGGTGCCACAGGTCGAACTCCGCGGACGGCTCGGTGAAGGGGAAGAAGTTGGTGCGAAGGCGGGTCTCGGCCTCGTCGCCGAAGAGCTGCTTGGCGAGGTGATCCAGCGTGCCCTTGAGGTGCGCCATCGTGATGCCCTTGTCGACGACCAGCCCCTCCACCTGAGTGAAGACAGGAAGGTGCGTCGCATCGAACTCGTCCGTCCGATACACACGACCGGGGCAGAGGACGTAGATGGGGACGTCGCGCTCCAGCATCGAGCGCACCTGCACGGGACTCGTGTGGGTGCGCATGACCAGGTGACGGTCGACCGGATCGACGAAGAACGTGTCCTGCATCTGACGGGCGGGGTGGTCGACGTCGAAGTTCAGGGCGTCGAAGTTGAACCACTCGTGCTCGAGTTCCGGCCCCTCCGCGATCTCCCACCCCATGCCGACGAAGACGTCGGAGATCTGGTCCTGCATGAGCGACAGCGGATGCCGCGCGCCGACACGCGTGCGCGACGGGACAGCGGTGATGTCCACCCGTTCCGCTTCGAGACGTGCGGCCATCTCGGCCTCGGCGAGTTCAGCCTCGCGAGCTGCGAGAGCCTTCGTGACCTGGCCACGGCCCTGTCCGATCAGCTTGCCGAACGTGGCCTTGTGCTCGGGTGCGACCTGACGCATGGACGCGTTGAGAACCGCGAGCGGTGATCCCTCGGCGACGTGGGCGGAGCGGGCCGCCCGCAGCTCTGCGGTATCGGCGGCGGCACCGATCGCAGCGAGCGCATCGGCGACGGCGGATTCCACCGCCTCGGGCGTGATCGAAGGAGAGTCAGACACGAGATGTGAGTCTACCGGGGGCAGCGAGCAGCACCGGGACGGCGAGGGCCGTGGAGAGCAGAAGAGGCCGCCCGATGGGCGACCTCTTGTGCTCGAGTCACAGACGCAACGAGCTGGTCCCGGGATCGAACTTCCCGGCACCCTTCTGCATGGCGATGAGCTCCGTGTCGGTACCCTCACCGCGCGCGGCGGGGCCGGCGATGCCCTTGACCCGCGGCGACCGGCGCGTGCGGATCTCCAGCCACTTCGCGATGCCCGAGAGGATCAGACACATGATGATGTAGATGCCGCCGATGACGAACGCGGACTGCAGGATCGGGCGCCCCTGCTGCGAGCTGAGCAGCTTGGCGTAGTAGAGCAGCTCGGGGTAGGTGATGATGAACCCGAGAGCCGTGTCCTTCATGGTCACGACCAGCTGCGCGACGATCACGGGCAGCATCGAGCGGATCGCCTGCGGCAGGAGAATCAACCGCATGACACCGCTCTTGCGCAGTCCGATCGCATAGCCGGCCTCCTTCTGCCCACGGGGCAGCGCCTCGACGCCGGCACGAAGGACCTCGGACAGCACCGAGCCGTTGTAGGCCATGAGCGCGAGCACCACGGCCCAGTACGGCTCCATACGGACGCCGATCGTCGGCAGGCCGTAGTAGAGCAGCATCATCAGGACGAGGACCGGGACTGCCCGGAAGAACTCCGTCACGGCCGTGACCGGGATACGCACCCACGCGTGTTCCGACATGCGGCCGATGGCGAGAGCGAAGCCGAGCACGATGGCGAGGGCCGCGGCCAGGCCGAATGCGGCGAGCGTGTTACCGAGAGCCGAGAAGATCTGTTCCCACACCGCGCTGAATGTGAACACGTACCAGCGAGAAGCCTCGAACTGTCCGCTTTCCCAGAAGCGGTAGGTGATGAAGGCGAGGAGACCGAGCACGACGAGGATCGTGGCCGCGCCGATGAACCGGTTGCGCAGGATCGCGCGAGGACCGGGGACGTCGTACAGGACGGAAGTCATCGCGCGATCCTCCACTTGTTCTCGAGATATCGCTGGACCGCGCTCAGCAGCAGGACCAGCACCACGAAGATCACGGCCACCCACAGCAGCACGACGAGGGCATTCTCGCCGCGTTCGCTGAGGAACGATCGGATGGCGCCGAGGTCCAGCACCGAGAAGCCTGCCGCGACCGTGGTGTTCTTCAACAGAGCGATGAACACGCTCATCATCGGCGGGACCACCGAGCGGAACGCCTGCGGCAGGACGACGAGAGTCATGACTTGACCGAACGGGAGACCGATGGCTCGCGCGGCCTCAGCCTGACCGACCGGCACCGTGGTGATGCCGGCTCGCAGAACCTCTGCCACGTACGTCGCCGTGTAGATGCCGATCGCCAGGACGCCGAGCACCATCGGACTCAACTTCGGCAGACCCAACTGTGGGTATCCGAAGATGAAGAAGAAGAAGACCAGCGTGAGCGGGGTGTTGCGGATGATGTTGACGTAGAGCGTCCCCATCGCGCGTGCGATCGGGACGGGCGCGACTCTCATCGCCCCGACGATGATCCCCAGCACGAGAGCCAAGAGACCACCCAACGCGAAGAGCGTCAGGGTGTTGCCCAGTGCCTGTCCCCAAAGGTCCAGGTTGTCGAAGATGACGCCCACGCGACTTCCTCTCAGGTGTGGGTGGAGAGGGCGGCGTCACCGCCGCCCTCTCCGAGGTGTGTGCGTGTCAGTCGACCGCGGGCTGTTCGACGGTGATGCCCGACGAACCGAGGTTCTTGTCGAAGATCGCCTGCCAGGTGTCGCCACCGTCGGTGAACAGCTCGTTGATGTGCGTCTGGAGCGCCTCGTCGCCGAGGGGCAGGCCGACGCCGTAGCGCTCCTCCGTGAAGGGCTCACCCACGACCTTGATGTCGTCCGGGTACTGTGCCGCGTAGCCGATCAGGATGGCCTGGTCGGTCGTGACCGCCTGGACTCCGCCGTTGATCAGTTCCTCGACGCAGGCCGAGTACAGGTCGAACTCGCGCGTGGGAACGTCCGGGTAGTTGTCACGGATGTTCTGGATGGGCGTGGAGCCCGTCGCCGAGCAGACGGTGGTGTCCGCCGTGAGGTCGGCTTCGCTCTCGATGTCGCTGTCACTGGCGACGAGGAGACCCTGACCGGTGATGAAGTACGGGCCCGCGAAGTCGATGAGTTCCTTGCGGTCATCGGTGATCGAGTAGGTGCCGACGTAGTAGTCGATGTCACCGTTCACGATCGACTGCTCGCGGTTCGCCGACGCGATCGGCTTGAACTCGATCTGGTCCTCGTCGAACCCGAGGGATGCGGCGATCCACCGCGAGATATCGACGTCGAAGCCGCTGCGCTCGTTGGTCGTCACGTCGAGGAAGCCGAGACCGGGCTGGTCCTCCTTCACGCCGATGACGACGCCATCGCGCTCGGTCATGGCGTCGAACGTGGGGCTGCCCTCGAGGGAGACGTCTGTCGCGACCTCCCACAGCATTTCGTCTCCACCGCCTTCTTCGCCTCCGCCGCCGCCACCGGGGCTGGCTGGGCTGCCGCTGTTGCAGGCGGTCAGCGCGAGCAGCGCCACCGCCGCGATTCCGATGCCGGCTGTGATCCGTGTGCGTCGCATGTGCGTCTCCTTCGTGTGGTGCGGATGCAGAGTGGTCAGTGGGTCAAGAGCTTGGAGAGGAAGTCCTTGGCGCGGTCGCTCTTGGGCGCCGTGAAGAACTCCTCGGGTGTGGCTTCCTCGACGATCAGGCCGTCGGCCATGAAGACGACGCGGTCGGCTGCCTTGCGCGCGAAGCCCATCTCGTGGGTGACGACGATCATCGTCATGCCGTCTTTGGCGAGCTGCACCATAACGTCGAGGACCTCGTTGATCATCTCGGGGTCGAGGGCGCTCGTGGGCTCATCGAACAGCATGACCTTCGGTCGCATCGCCAGGGCTCGGGCGATCGCGACGCGCTGCTGCTGACCACCGGAGAGCTGCGCGGGGAGCTTGGAGGCCTGCTGGGCGACTCCGACCCGCTCGAGGAGTTCCATCGCCTCGCGGTCAGCGTCGGCCTTCTTCAGGCCGCGGACCTTGATGGGCCCGAGAGTGATGTTCTCGAGGATGGTGAGGTGCGCGAACAGGTTGAACGATTGGAAGACCATGCCGACGTCGGCGCGCAGATGGGCGAGCGCCTTACCCTCGGCGGGGAGTTCCTTGCCGTCGATGCTGATCTGGCCGCTCGTGATCGTCTCGAGGCGGTTGATCGTGCGACACAGCGTCGACTTCCCCGAGCCGGACGGCCCGATCACGACGACGACCTCACCCTTGTTGACGGTGAGGTCGATGTCGGTCAGCGCTTGGAAGTCGCCGTAGTGCTTCTGAACGTTATCCACCACGACAAGCGGTGCACCAGTCTCGGTCATTCCCCCACCATAGGAGTAGAGGGGTCATACGCCACGGGAATCGCTCAGGACGGTTACCGAGTTGTAACCGATATGACACATGGGGCGCGGAGCGCCGGTGCAGCGCTCAGACGGCCTCGTCCGCGCGCTGCGCGAACGCGCTCTCGTACAGACAGACGCTCGCGGCCGTCGCCAGGTTGAGGGACTCCGCTCGCCCGAAGATCGGCAACCGGAGAACACGGTCCGCGAGTTCCAGGGACGACTCCTCCAAGCCTCGCGCCTCGTTTCCGAACAACCAGGCCGTCGGCTTCGCAAGCACTCCCTCCGCGCGGGCCTGCAAGAGGTCGTCGCCCTTGACGTCCGCCGCGATCACCGAGAGTCCCGCGGCGTTCGCGCGCGTGACGACGTCGGACAGCTCTCCTCCGACGGAGATCGGGAGGTGGAACAGAGAACCCGTGGTCGAACGCACGACCTTGGGATTGTAAGGATCGACCGACCGGCCTGTGAGCACGACCGCATCCGCGCCGGCGGCATCCGCCGCCCGGATGATGGTTCCGAGATTTCCCGGGTCCCGGATCTCCTCGCAGATCGCGATCAGTCGTGGAGAGGACGCGAAGATGTCCTTCAGCGATGTCGGCGCCTGCCTGACGACGGCGATCACGCCCTGCGGGGTCACCGTGTCAGCCATGGCATTGAGGACGTACTCCGTGACGTACTCGACTTCGATGCCGTGCTCGACGGCAGCGGCGCGCAGATCGGGATGCTTCTCCCAGCCGGAGGGCGTCGCGAACAGTTCGATGACCGACTCGGGGCGGTAGGCGAGCACCTCGCGCACCGCCTGAGGCCCCTCGAGGAGGAAAAGACCGGTCTCGGCGCGCGCACTGCGCTTGGTCAGCTTGGCGACTGCTCGCACACGCGGGGACCGGGGATTCTCCAGCACGGTCCCAGTCTAGGGACACTGCACGGCTCTGCAGTGCGCACGGCGTGGCGCTCCGTCGCGCGTGCAGCCGAAAACGCAGAACGGGCGCTCCCCCGGAGGGAAGCGCCCGTTCGAGAAGAGGTGCTTACGCAGCCGACTTCGGAGCGTTGACGTCCGAAGGCAGTGCCTTCTTGGCCGTCTCGACGAGCGACGTGAACGTCGCTGCGTCGTTCACCGCGAGCTCAGCGAGCATACGGCGGTCGACCGTGACACCCGCGAGGCCGAGGCCCTGGATGAAGCGGTTGTACGTGATGCCGTTCTGGCGGGCAGCGGCGTTGATGCGCTGGATCCACAGACGGCGGAAGTCGCCCTTGCGCTTACGGCGGTCCCGGTACGAGTAGACCAGGGAGTGGATGACCTGCTCCTTGGCCTTGCGGTACAGGCGCGAACGCTGACCGCGGTAGCCGGACGCGCGCTCGAGAATTACGCGACGCTTCTTGTGGGCGTTTACTGCCCGCTTGACTCTTGCCATGACGTGTTGTTCCTATTCCTACGATCGGGCGCGTCAGCGACCGAGAAGCTTCTTGGCGACCTTGGCGTCAGCCTTGGCGAGCACCTGGTCCTGGTTCAGACGACGGGTGCGACGGCTCGACTTGTGCTCGAGGTTGTGGCGCATCCCGGCCTGCTGCTTCTTCAGCTTTCCGCTTCCGGTGATCTTGAAGCGCTTCTTCGCACCCGAGTGGGTCTTCTGCTTCGGCATCTTCTCTTCTTTCGTGGTGGCGCCTTCTCAGGCGACGTTGTCAACCCGCGGTGCGGGAGTCTGGGGGCGGACTTACTCCGCCGGAGCCTTGGCCGGGGAATCCGACTCGCTCTTGGCATCACGAGCAGCCTGCTTGTTCGCGGCACGCTGTGCTTCGCGGACGGCGTTCTGCTCCTGCTTGGCCTCGGACTTGCTCTTCAGCGGAGCCACGACCATCACCATGTTGCGTCCGTCGATCGTCGGGTTCGACTCGACGACACCCAGCTCGGCGACGTCCTCGGCGAACTTGCGAAGCAGGCGGACGCCCTGGTCGGGGCGCGACTGCTCACGACCGCGGAACAGGATCATGGCCTTGACCTTGTCGCCGGCCTTGAGGAAGCCCTCGGCGCGCTTGAGCTTGGTCGTGTAGTCGTGCGCTTCGATCTTCAAGCGGAAACGGACCTCTTTCAGGACCGTATTCGCCTGGTTGCGACGCGCTTCCTTCTCCTTCTGGGCGGCCTCGTACTTGAACTTGCCGTAGTCCATGATCTTGACCACAGGCGGCTTCGAGTTCGGGGCGACCTCGACGAGGTCGAGTTCGGCTTCCTGCGCGAGGCGCAGTGCGGCCTCGATACGGACGACGCCGATCTGCTCACCCGCGGGACCGACGAGGCGGACCTCGGGGACGCGGATGCGCTCATTGGTGCGGGGATCGCTGATGCGTAGCTCCTTAGACGATGTGATTGCCACCGTGATGCCGTCTGCATCGCGGTGCGAAATCGGAATCGCCCCTCACCCGGCCAGCTTCAGACGCTGGCTTCGCACCCTGACTACCGACTCGCGTCAGCGGAGTGCAAGACCCGGTAGCCTGGAACGGCAAGCGCGGGTGGGAAGTGAATCCTCTTTCGAACCGGAGTATTACGCTCCGGAGCCCGGCACAGTCTATCAGAGAGCAAGGCGAAGTGACGATTCCCGGACAGACCCCATCAGACGACCAGCGCCACGAGCGGTGGCAGCAGCAGGAGGATGCCGCGGCATCCGCAACCAGGGACATCGCCGACGTTCCCGCTGTCGAGGTCATCACCACGACAGCAGTGCACCTCATGAGCGCCGCCGCGGTCAAGGTCGGCCTCGCCGACGACCCCGAGTCCGAGCAGGACCTCGATGAGGCCCGCAAGCTCATCAACGCCCTCGCCGGCCTCCTGACCGCCGGAGCGCCCGAGATCAGCGACATGCACGCACGCTCGCTGCGCGACGGCCTGCGCTCCCTCCAGCTCGCATTCCGCGAGGCCTCCGCCATCCCCGACCCGATCGGCAAGGGACCCGGGGAGAAGTGGACGGGGCCGGTTACGTAACTTGTCCGGGCTCCGGGATGGTTCGGGCGAGTGAAGAACGGGGACCCCTGCCCCGATTCACTCGCCCGAACCATCCCTGCGCCCTCCGTCACGTGAACCGGTGGATGAATAGAGGAGAACGGTGACCCCTGCCCCGATTGACTCGACACAGGCACCCCTGCGCCCTCCGTCACGTGAACCGGTGGATGAGTAGAGAAGAACGGGGACCCCTGCCCCGATTCACTCGCCCGAACCATCCCTGCGCCCTCCGGTTCCGAACCGGGGATGCGTAGAGAAGTCAGTGAGACGTCAGGCGCTGCGGCGGAGCTTCACGGTCAGGGAATCAGCGAGGACCGCGATGCGATCATCCGCCGCCCAGCGCTGCGCGAGACGCGCCAGCACGGAGTCCAGAACCTCTCGCTCGAGTCCGTCGACGAGCTCGAGGATCACGACGAGCTCGGGACCACGCAATCGGGCGTCCGGGTCTCCGGGGGCGACGGCGACGTCGATCACGGCGAGCTCGTGCGCGACACTCGCCTGCAACGCCGCGTAGACCTCGGGCGACAGGAAACTCGGTTCCCAGCCATGCCCCTGCGCGATGGCCCACACTGCCGGACGCCGGATCACGAACTCGGTGTCGGACGTGGGATCGAGGACGATCAGATCGGTGTCCTCCGCGGACGCGGCGAGAGCAGCACGGACGGCCTCGACGGGGATGGGTCGCGCGGACGGATCCCAGGCGGACATCGCCTGAACCGATGAGAACACCGGCTGGACGCGACGCCCGTCGGGAGCGGCGACCGTGACGATCGACAGCTCTTGCGTCTTGTCCACGACGAGGCCGTTCGGGGCGACGCCCTCCTCGCCCTTCTCCGCGACGAGAGGGATCAGTACGCGCGCCGTACGGAACGCGTCCACGACCTCGGCCTGCGATCCCGTCCCTGCCCGGAATCGGCGCAGCGCATCCAACAGCGCCGGATCCGCGGAACCGTCGTCGGAGGCGCGGGTGTTGTGCTCGAAGCTCCGCCCCTCCCAGGGGACGCCTGCAGAATCACTCCGACTGTCGTCGGATCCGAAGTGCGTGCCGTCAGTCTCCGGCGACATCCAGCGCCTCGGCCAGAGTGAACGCGCCCGCATAGAGAGCCTTGCCGACGATCGCACCCTCGACTCCGAGCGGAACGAGTTCACGCAACGCGGCGATGTCATCGAGGCTGGAGATTCCACCGGACGCGACGACCGGCTTCGGCGTGCGCGACGCGACCTCGCGCAGGAGCTCCAGGTTCGGGCCGCGCAGCGTGCCGTCCTTGGTGACGTCGGTGACGACGTAGCGGCTGCAGCCCGCGTTCTCGAGGCGCTCGAGGACCTCCCAGAGGTCGCCACCCTCCTGGGTCCATCCGCGCGCAGCGAGAGTCGTGCCACGCACATCCAGTCCCACAGCGACGGCCTCCCCGTAGCGGCTGATCACATCGGCCGCCCACTCGGGGTTCTCCAGCGCCGCGGTGCCGAGGTTGATGCGCGCGGCCCCGCTCTCCATCGCGGCCTCCAGACTGGCGTCGTCGCGAATGCCTCCGGAGAGTTCGACGTTGACGTTGCGGAACTGCTTGATGACCTTGCGCAGGATCGGCCCGTTGCTTCCACGCCCGAACGCCGCATCGAGGTCGACGAGATGGATCCACTCGGCGCCCTGGTCGACCCACTCCGCGGCGGCGCTCAGGGGATCGCCGTAGCTGGTCTCGGAACCGGCTTCACCCTGCGTGAGGCGAACCGCCTTGCCGCCGGCGACGTCGACCGCGGGGAGAAGGGTCAGAGCGGGCGTTGACGCGAAGTCGTTCATGTCTTCCTAGCGGGATATCTCGGGCATGGCGCCCGATCCGGGCACGAGAACCGAGAGTAGTCCGCGAGCGCGTCGGCGTCCAACCGGCCGTGCGAACGTGGACATGCGGCGGCTGCTCAGAGGGATTCGATCCAGTTCTTCAACAGACGGATGCCCGCCTCGCCGGACTTCTCCGGGTGGAACTGCGTCGCGGAGAGCGGGCCGTTCTCGACGGCCGCCAGGAACGGGGAACCGTACGTGGTCCAGGTCAGCTTCGGCGCCGGGAACGGGGGGATGACGTCGAGTTCCCAGGAGCGAGCCGCGAAGGAGTGCACGAAGTAGAAGCGCTCCTCCTCGAGTCCGCGGAAGAGAACGCTGCCCTCATCGGGCTCGACCGTGTTCCAGCCCATGTGGGGAAGAACCGGAGCATCGAGCTCGGTCACCGCGCCGGGCCACTCCCCCAGCCCCTCGGTGTCCTGCCCGCGTTCGACGCCGTGCTCGAAGAGCACCTGCATTCCCACGCAGATGCCGAGAACAGCCCGGCCACCGGCCAGACGTCGATCGATGATCTCGTCGCCTCCGTGGGCGTGCAGGGCATCGCGAACAGCCGCGAAGGCGCCCACACCGGGCACGAGGAGTCCATCCGCTTCGAGCGCTTCGGTCCGGTCCCGCGTGAGGATCGCGTCGGCCCCCGCGGCGACCAGCGCCTTCACAGCGGAATGGACATTGCCGGACTCGTAGTCGAAGACGGCGACGCGCGGGGCGCCGGTCACAGTGCACCCTTGGTGGAGGGGATTCCATCGACCAGCGGATCCAACGCCTTCGCCTGACGGAACGCGCGCGCGAGAGCCTTGAACTCCGCCTCGGCGATGTGGTGGGGGTCTCGTCCGCCCAGCACCCGAACGTGCACCGTGAGGCCGGCGTTGAACGCGATGGCCTCGAACACGTGGCGCACCAGCGAACCGGTGAAGTGGCCGCCGATCAGGTGGTGTTCGAAACCGGTCGGCTCACCCTCGTGAACGAGATACGGGCGTCCGCTGATGTCGACGACCGCCTGCGCGAGCGCCTCATCGAGCGGCACCAGCGCATCGCCATACCGCGAGATGCCGGACTTGTCACCCAGCGCCTCGAGGATCGCCTGACCCAGGACGATCGAGATGTCCTCGACCGTGTGGTGCGCGTCGATCTCCGTGTCGCCCGACGCGCGCACGGTGAGATCCGTCAGCGAGTGCTTCGCGAAGGCCGTCAGCATGTGGTCGAAGAACGGCACCGACGTGTCGATGCGGCTCACGCCCGTGCCATCGAGATTCAGTTCGAGCTCAACGGTCGACTCCGACGTGCTGCGGGTGCGACGTGCGGTGCGGGGAGCGGTCATGAACCCGATTCTATCGAGGCCAGCGCGTCGAGGAACGCCGTCGTCTCCGACGCTGTTCCCGCGGTCACGCGCAGGTGTCCCGGAATGCCCACGTCTCGGACGAGGATGCCCCGGTCGTACAGCGCCTGCCACGTACCTCGTGGGTCGCTCACTCCGCCGAACAGCACGAAGTTCGACCAGGAGTCATGAGGGGTGTACCCCAGCGCCTCGAGCGTCGCCGAAATCCGGTCGCGCTGCTCGACGATCTCGTCGACCATGCGCAACATCGTCGGCGCGTTGCGCAGCGCGGCGGTGGCGGCTGCCTGCGTGAGCGCACTCAGGTGATAGGGAAGCCGGACAAGCCGGAGAGCGTCGATGAAGGTCGGATCGGCTGCGAGATATCCGACCCGTGCGCCGGCGAACGCGAAGGCCTTGCTCATCGTGCGCGAGACCGCCAGTCGCGGTCGTCCGTCGAGCAGCGTGAGCGCGGACGGCGCGCCGTGCGGAGCGAACTCCTGGTAGGCCTCGTCGACGATCACCACGCCGCGGGCCGCGTCGTACACAGCCTCGACGACGTCGAGGCTCATGGGCGTGCCGGTCGGGTTGTTCGGCGAACACAGGATCACCACGTCCGGATCTGCCGCCGCCACCTGGGCTGCGGCGTCGTCCGGGGTGATCGTGTAGTCCGGCTGCCGCTCCCCCGCGACCCACGTCGCCCCGGTGCCCTGCGACAGCAAGGGGTACATCGAGTACGTCGGTCCGAACCCGAACACCGTACGGCCCGGCCCGGCGAAAGCCTGCAGGATGTGCTGCAGCACTTCGTTGGAGCCGTTGCCCGCCCAGATCTGCTCGGGCATGATGCCGTGGCCGAGGTAGTCCGCGAAGCCCTGACGCAGGGCGGTGAACTCGCGATCCGGGTATCGGTTCACATCGCGGAGAGCGACGGCGATCTCATCGAGGATGTCACTCGCGACCTCGTCAGGAACAGGATGCGTGTTCTCGTTGACATTGAGAGCGACCGCGAGCGGAGCCTGCGGTGCGCCGTAGGGAGTGAGACCTCGGAGGTCGTCGCGAAGCGGGAGATCATCGAGTGAGAAAGTCACCCTCCCCATGCTAGAACCCGAGAGTACCCGCGACGATCAGTCGGCGTAGACCGTCGGGATGGACAGCTCCTGGCCGGCCATGAGGGAGTCACCTCGGATTGCGTTCAGACTCTCGATCTCGCCGATCACGTCGCGCGGATCGGCCTCGGGCGCCACATCCGCCGCGATCGACCACAGCGTGTCGCCGGGCATGACCGTCACGGTCTCGTAGTCGACTGTCGCGGCTTCCTGACCGGAGGCGAGAGCCGAGCCCCCGCTGAGAGCGGCGAACCCGATGCCGGCAGCGAGCGGAAGCGCCGCGAGAGCGAGAAGCACGCGTCGGCCACGAACCGTGAGTCGCAGTCGCGTCTGAGGACGCGGGGCGACGGGCGTGGGGCCGGTGATGCTGATGCTGCTCATGTGGTGCTCCTTCTGCTTGCCGGAGTGCTGTGCTCCGAAGCCGGTGGCGTAGTGTTCGCATCCGCCTCTCGGCCGGAGGGACGAATGCGAACCTACGTACCGAAGTTATCTTCGAATTCGAACATCTGTCAACTGTTCTTCGAAATCCGTGCCTGAATATCGCCGACACGCTCGAACAGATCTTCCACAACCGAGTGGTTCTCGGCTACGGTTTCGATATCGACAGCCCACCACGGGCCACCGACATTCGAAGATCCACACCGGATCCGCCGCTGTGAAGGAGCACCCATGAGCGATCTCCCCGCCCCGGACATCGAGGCGCAGCGCACTCGACGGCGCAAGAGCCTCAGCCCCAAGCAGATGGCGATCCTCGAAGTCATCCAGACGTCCATCGCGACGCAGGGCTACCCGCCGAGCATGCGCGAGATCGGTGACGCCGTGGGCCTCAAGTCGCTCTCCAGCGTGACGCACCAGCTGGGCCAGCTCGAGCTCAGCGGCTACCTCCGGCGCGACCCGGGCAAGACCCGCGCGATGGAGGTGCTGATCGACCTGCCCGGTACGAGCACCGAGAACCCGGCCGACAGCGCGACGCCCGTGGGGGACGCGGCGCTCGTGCCACTCGTAGGCCGAATCGCGGCGGGCGTTCCGATCACCGCGGATCAGCAGGTCGACGAGATCTTCCCCCTCCCGCGCCAGCTCGTCGGCAAGGGCGACCTGTTCATGCTCAACGTATCCGGCGAATCGATGATCGACGCCGCGATCTGCGACGGGGACTGGGTCGTCGTCCGTTCACAGAACACTGCGGAGAACGGCGAGATCGTCGCCGCGATGCTCGATGGCGAGGCGACGGTCAAGACCTTCCGCCGACGCGACGGGCACACCTGGCTGCTCCCCCGGAACTCCGCCTTCGAACCGATCCTCGGCGATGAGGCGACCGTCCTCGGCAAGGTCGTCGCGGTTCTTCGGGCCGTCTGACCCACTCCTCCGCCCGAGGGCGCGTGTCCACGGTCGGCCGTAGGCTCGAAACATGGCATCTGCGTACGGTTCCTGGAAGTCCCCGTTCACTCCGTCCTCTGTCGCGGCGTCCTCGCCGCGCATCGACGGGGGCCGATTCGTCGGCAGCGAGATCTGGTGGGGTGAATCGGTGCCCTCGCAGGGCGGCCGCGTGACGATCAGGCGCTCGGGCGGCGGCGAGGTCCTCCCGGCCCCCTGGAACGCACGATCCCGGGTGCACGAGTACGGCGGCGGCGCCTGGACCGCGGACGACGACGGGACGCTGTATTTCGTCGACGCGGGCGATCAGCGGATCCACCGCGTGCGCCCGGGTTCCGATCCGGAACCGCTGACCCTCGCAGGGCCGCACCACGGCGGGTTGACGCTGCAGGGCGGGCGCCTGCTCGCGATCCGCGAGCGTCTGGATGTCGAGCCCCACGAACGCGCGATCGTGGAAGTGCCGCTCGACGGGAGCGCCGCTGAATCGGACGATCTCGTGCGCATCCACGCACACGGAGCAGGATTCTTCGCACACCCGTCGCTCTCCCCCGACGGATCACGACTCGCGTGGGTCGAGTGGGACGCCACCGGAATGCCGTGGGACGCCGCGACTCTGGTCATCTCGACGGACGCCACCGGTGAGAGGATGCGCGTCGACACCCGCGCCGCGCTGCAACCGGAATGGGCCAGCGACGACGAGATCGTGTACGCGGACGACATCACCGGGCGCTGGAACCTGTATCGGCTGTCGCTGGTCGACCGCGAATCGGCGCCGATGCCGATCGCGCCGGCAGACGCCGACACCGGCGGCGGCCTGTGGGTCCTGGGCAACCGCTGGTATCGAATCCTGGAGGACGGGCGGATCGTGGCGGCCCGGACGAACGGGGCCGACGAGGTCGCACTCATCGCCGAAGACGGCACCGTGCTGTCGGTGCCGTTTCCTGCGGACAGTCAGCTGAGCATCGACGACACCGCGGGCGGTCTGGTGCTCATCTCCGGCGGCGGCTCGTCGGTCGCTGCCGGGCTCTGGTGCCTCGACACCGACTCCGGCGCTGTGGTGCCGATCCGCGGCGGCGGGTCCGTCGATCCGGAATGGATGCCGCGAGCACGTCCCGTCACCTTCGAAGGACCCCACGGTCCCGTGCACGCGTTCGACTACCCGCCCGCCAACCCCGATGCGACAGCAGACCCCGACGAACGGGCTCCGTACCTCGTGCTCGTGCACGGCGGACCGACCGCGCACGTCGCCGGGGCGGCGTCCGCCGCGATCGCGTTCTACACCAGCCGCGGCATCGGGGTCCTCGACGTCAACTACGGCGGATCCAGCGGGTATGGCCGCGCGTACCGCGAGCGACTGGAGGGCGAGTGGGGCGTCGTCGACGTCGATGACGTCCTCGCCGCGGCGCGCGGACTCGCCGCGGAGGGACTCGCCGATCCTCAGCGTCTGGCGATCCGCGGAGGTTCGGCCGGCGGCTGGACGGTGCTCTCCGCACTGGTGCGCGGCGGAGTGTTCGGCGCCGGCATCAGCCGGTACGGGGTGACCGACCTTCGACGCCTCGCCGAAGACACGCACGACTTCGAGCGCTATTATCTCGACGGCCTGGTCGGCCCGCTCCCCGAAGCCGAGGCACTGTACATCGAGCGCTCACCGCTCACGCACGCCGATCGGATCGACGTGCCGGTGCTCCTCCTGCAGGGTGCGGACGATCTCGTGGTGCCGCCGTCGCAGTCCGAAGCGATCCGTGATGCCCTCGCCGAGCGCGGGGTCGACCATGAGTACATCGTGTTCGACGGCGAGGGTCACGGTTTCCGCCGCGCGGAGACCATCGTCGCGTCGCTCGAGGCCGAGCTGCGTTTCCTCGGTCGGGTGTTCGGCTTCACGCCCCGGCTGTGATCAGAACGCGATGACTCGAGGTCACTCGCCGACGCGGTTGCGCAGACGCATCGCGCGTTCCGCGTCGCGGGTGTCCTGACGCTCGCGCAGCACCTGTCGCTTGTCGAACTCGCGCTTTCCCTTGGCGAGGGCGATCTCGACCTTCGCGCGTCCGTCAGCGAAATACAGACGCATCGGCACGAGCGTGTATCCCCCGGCGGATACGGCGTGGGAGAGCTTGGCGATCTCCTCGCGGTGCAGCAGGAGCTTGCGCACGCGCTTCGCCGAGTGGTTGGTCCAGTGCCCCTGCGAGTACTCCGGAATGTGCACAGAATCCAGGAAGGCTTCGCCACCCTTGATGAAGGCGTACCCGTCGCTGAGGTTGGCGCGGCCCTGTCGCAACGACTTGACCTCGGTGCCGGTCAGCACCAATCCCGCCTCGTACGACTTCTCGATCGAGTACTCGTGGCGGGCACGACGATTGGTCGCGATGACCTTCTCCCCGCGTTCCCTGGGCATGATGCTCTCCTGATCTGCGCCGTGCGGTCGCACGACAGCCTCTCAGTCTACAGCGCTCGACGCCTCAGGCGCGAAGCCATCGTCGGATCGCGAACCCGGCGGACAGTGCGGCGAGAACGATCCCGATGCCGATCAGCACGGGGACGACCAGCGCGACGTCCTGCATCGTCACCCAGGTGGTGATGAACGGCACGCGACCCTTGAGGTATCCGTCGACGCCGAAGTGCACCCCCGCGACGACCGCGCCACTGGCGAGCACCGAGCCGAGGAAGGCAGCGAAGACTCCCTCCAGCACGAACGGCGTCTGAATGAACCGGTTGGACGCACCGACCAGGCGCATGATGCCGATCTCCTTGCGCCGTGCATACGCCGACAGCCGGATGGTGGTCGCGATCAGCAGCACCGCGGCGATCAGCATGAGTCCTGCGATGCCCACCGCGATGTAGGTGGCCACCGTCAGCGCGGAGAAGAGGGGATCGAGGTACTGACGTTGGTCGAGGACCTCCTCGACGCCGCCCACACTGCTGAAGGCCTCCACGAGTACCTGCGACTCGTCCGGGTTGTTCAGAGTGACCCAGAAGGTCTCGAACATCTGATCCTCGGAGAGCACACTCGCCTGCTCCTCACCGATCTGCTCGATGAGGTTGGCGTAGGCCTCTTCCTTCGGCTCGAACCGCACGGAGTTGATCAGCGGGCTGAGCGCCTCGCCGTCGAGCTCGGCTTGCACAGCCGCAACCTGTTCTTCGGTCGCTGCTCCGTCGAGACACGTCTCCGCATCCGACACGGGGGAGCACATGTACACGGCGACCTGCGCGCGCTCGGTCCAGTAGTCGCGCATCGTGCTGATCTGCGCCTGCATGAGCATGGCCGCACCGACGAAGGTGAGCGACACGAAGGTGACGAGCACGACGGAGATCACCATCGACGCGTTGCGCCGCAGTCCGCCGAGCGCCTCGGTCAGGATGAGTCCGACCCTCACGATGTCGGCCCCACTTCGTCGTCATCGGTCTCGGAGAGTCCGAGCCGATCGGCCACCCCGAGTTCTGCCACGTCGACCTCCGGGAGCACGATCGGGTGCGTGCCGGGGCCGGCCAGCGTCTGCGGCTGCTCGGGCACCTGCGCGGCGTGCGCGGCGTCGGGAGTCCGGTCCACGGTCGGCGTCGTCGCAGGGGCGTCGACCGGCGGAACCTGCTGCTCCGCGGCGGGCTTCGTCACCGGCGCCTGCCCCGCGGGCTGAGCGACCGGGGTCGCATCGGCGGGGCGGACCGGCGCCGGTGCGACGACGGGCAGCCCCGTCGTCTGACGCTGCACTTCCTGCACGGCGCTGAGAGCGGCCGCCGCAGCCTCGCCGCGCACCTGTTCTGGTGCGAGCCGCGGGATGTTCGAGGTATCTCCGTATCCGCCGCGGACCTCATCGCGCACGAGCATGCCGTCCTTGAGCTCGATGACGCGTCGCTGCATCTGGTCGACGAAGCCCGCCTCGTGCGTCGCCATCAGCACGGTGGTTCCACCGGCGTTGATGCGTGCGAGGAGCTGCATGATGTCTACGGACGTGCCGGGGTCGAGGTTTCCGGTCGGCTCGTCGGCGAGGAGGACCTGAGGACGGTTGACGAGTGCGCGGGCGATAGCGACTCGCTGCTGCTCACCACCGGAGAGTTCGTGCGGCATACGCTTCTGCTTGCCGTCGAGGCCCACGAGGGCGAGCGCTTCGGGAACGGCCTGCTGCACGAAGCCGCGCGAGGATCCGGTCACCTGGAGCGTGAAGGCCACGTTCTGGAAGACGGTCTTGGACGACAGCAGTCGGAAGTCCTGGAACACCGACCCGATGTGGCGACGGAAGTAGGGCACTTTCCTGTTCGCGAGCGAGCGGATGTCGCGCCCGAGCACGGCGACGCGCCCGGAGGTGGGCACGTCCTCGCGCAGGATGAGCCTCAGGCAGGACGATTTTCCGGAACCGGAGGCTCCGACGAGGAAGACGAACTCGCCCCGTTCCACTTCGAAGGAGACTTCGGAGAGGGCGGGGTTCTTCGTTCCTCGATAGCGTTTCGTGACGTTCTCGAACCGAATCATGGCCTTCTGAGCCTAAGCGCGCACTCTCCGCACACGCCGCACGACACCCCGCGGGTTGCCGGACGTCTGCGGGCTCAGTCCTCGGCGTCTTTGCGCTTGCGCCAGCGGATGCCCGCCGAGATGAAGCCGTCGAGATCGCCGTCGAACACCGCGGCGGGGTTTCCCGACTCGTGACCGGTGCGCAGGTCCTTCACGAGCTGCTGCCCGTAGAGGAAGTAGGAGCGCATCTGGTCGCCCCAGCTGGCGGTGATCGTGCCGGCGAGTTCCTTCTTCTTCGCGGCCTCCGACTCCTTCTGCAGCAGGAGCAGGCGGGTCTGGAGAACACGCATCGCGGCCGCACGGTTCTGGATCTGCGACTTCTCGTTCTGCATCGAGACCACGAGGCCGGTCGGGAGGTGGGTGATTCGCACGGCGGAGTCGGTCGTGTTGACTGACTGTCCTCCGGGGCCGGATGAGCGGAAGACATCCACGCGGATGTCATTCTCGGGCACCTCGACCTCGGTCGCCTCCTCCATCAGGGGGATGACCTCGACCGCCGCGAACGACGTCTGGCGCTTGTCGGCGGACCCGAAGGGGCTGATCCGCGCCAGGCGGTGCGTGCCGGCCTCGACCGACAGCGTGCCGAAAGCGTAGGGAGCGTCGACCTCGAAGGTGGCGGACTTGATGCCCGCGCCCTCGGCGTAGGAAGTGTCCATCACCTTGACGGGGTACTTGTGCTGCTCGGCCCAGCGCAGGTACATGCGCATGAGCATCTCGGCGAAGTCGGTGGCGTCGTCGCCGCCGGCGCCGGAGCGGATCGTGATGATCGCGGAGCGCTCGTCGTACTCGCCGTCGAGCAGCGTCTGCACCTCGAGCTGGTTGATCATCTCGGTCAGGGCGACGAGTTCGGCCCGCGCCTCCTGACCGGAGTCCTCATCGCCCATCTCGTTCGCCAGTTCCACGAGGACCTCGAGGTCGTCGAGGCGCTGAGCGATGGCCGTGATGCGGGCGAGCTCCGACTGACGATGACTGAGCGCGCTGGTCACCTTCTGGGCGTGGTCGGTGTCGTCCCAGAGGTCGGGAGCACCCGCCTGCTCGCTCAGGCGGTCGATGTCGGCACGGAGAGCATCGACATCGACGACCTCGCGAATGTCACCGAAGGTGAGTCGCAGGGCCTGGATGTCGGCGGAGAGGTCGATTTCGAGCATGGCAGTTCAGCCTAACGTGCCGGGCACTCCCGGCGGTTACCCTGAGCTGTGCGTGCTCCCCGACCTCTCTTCTCCCTCATCGTCCTGATCACCGTCGGGGCCATCACGGCCGGTTGCTCCGGCGCCACTCCCCCGGCAACAGCCGAGACGGCGCCAGCCACGGCACCCGTGGTCGCCCTTCCGCCCGAGGGTGCGGGGTTCGACTATCAGCTCGGCGGCGCCTATGACCCGCCCTCCGGCGTCGAGATCGTCGGGCGGGACAGGACGGCGGAGTCCGATCCGGACCTGTATTCGATCTGCTACCTCAACGGATTCCAGACCCAGCCGGGCGAGCAGGATTCCTGGCCTGACGACGCGCTGCTGCGGGATGCCGACGGACAGATCGTCATGGATCCGGACTGGCCGGACGAGGCGCTGCTGGACATCTCGTCCACCGCGGGGCGCGCGATCGTGGTCGAGCGCGTCAGCTCGTGGATCCGCGAGTGCGCAGACGACGGCTTCAACGCGGTCGAGTTCGACAATCTCGACACCTTCACCCGCTCTGACGGCGCGCTCACGCTCGAGGATGCTCTCGCCGTCGCAGCTCCTCTCGTCGACGCCGCCCACGACGTCGGGCTGGCCGCGGGGCAGAAGAACGCCGCCGAGCACAGCGCCGCGCTGCACGATGCTGCCGACTTCGACTTCGCCGTCAGCGAGGAGTGCGCGGCGTACGAGGAGTGCGGGGTCTACGGCGACGTGTACGGGACGGCAGTGCTGAACATCGAGTACACGGATGCTCTCCCGCGCCCGTTCGACGAGGTGTGTGCGGATCCTGAGACGCCCGCCAGCACGGTCCTGCGCGACCGGGATCTCCTCACCCCCGAGGACGCCGGCCACGTCTACGAGACGTGCTGAGCCCATGCCCGCACCGCGCCGGATTCTGCCCGGTGTGGGAGTAGCGTGGAGCCGATGAGCACCAGTGCGACCTCGGTCCTTCGCCAGTTCGGGCCCATGGTGTACGCACCGACTGTGCTCTTCGCACTCGGTGAAGGCGCGGTCATCCCACTCATTCCGGTGATCGCGGCCAAGCTCGGTGCCGACGTCGCCTCCGCAGCGCTCGTCGCCGCCGCTCTCGTCGTCGGCCAGCTGTGCGGCAACCTCCCCGCTGGGTGGGCGGTGGCGCGGATGGGCGAACGCCTCACGATGGTCACCGCAGGGGCGGTCGCGATGCTCGCTGCCGTCGGTATGATCTTCGCCCCGACTCTCGGCCTGTTCGCGGCAGCCGTGTTCCTGCTGGGATTCTGCGCGGCTGCCTTCGGCCTGGCCCGCCACGCCTTCATGACCACACGCGTGCCGGTCCACTTCCGGGCACGCGCGCTGGCGCTCCTCGGCGGGAGTTTCCGCTTCGGGCTGTTCATCGGCCCGTTCGTCGCGGCAGGGCTGCTGGCACTGTTCGACACAGAGCTGGCCGCGATCTGGTTCTTCCTCGTGTGCCTCCTGGTGATGGTGCTGCTGGTTCTGCTGGGCCCCGATCCGGAGAAGACCGTCCCACGGATCATGCGCGCGGCGGACACACGGCACTCCAGCCCCACGTTCGATGACTCGGGCGAGGTCGTCACCGGGTCGATCCCCACGTCCGAGCGCGCAGGCGTGTTCCGCACCATGTGGCAGTACCGCGGCGTACTCGGCCGTCTCGGACTCGCGGCGGCGTCGCTCTCGGCCGTGCGCTCGACCCGGCAGGTCGTCATCCCCCTGTGGGGCCTGTCGCTCGGCCTCGACGCCTCGACCATCGCTCTGGTCGTCGGCATCTCGGGCGCGATCGACTTCGCCCTCTTCTACGCCAGCGGTCAGGTCATGGACCGCTTCGGACGGCTCTGGGCGGCGATGCCGGCGATGCTCCTGATGGGCGCGGGCTTGCTCATCCTCTCCGTCACGCACGATGGCGACTCCGCGATCCTCTGGTACGGCATGGTCGCCGCGCTGCTCGGCGTCGGCAACGGCCTCTCCAGCGGTATCCTGCTGACTCTGGGGGCCGACGTCGCTCCCTCGCGCGAACCTGCGGCTTTCCTCGGCTCCTGGCGGACGCTCACAGACGCGGGTGGGGCGGTCGCGCCGCTGATCGTGTCGGGAGTCACCGCGCTCGTATCGCTGTCCTTGGCGACCGGGGTGATGGGAGTGATCGCCCTTGTCGGCGCGGTCGGATTCTTCCGGTGGATCCCGCGCTTCTCGCCGCGCCCAGCGGCCGATCCTGGCGTCTGAGCGCGCGGGTGTGCCACGGTCAGGCGGCGATGTCGTAGCGTGCGCGTCCGCCGAGGCGGGGCGTGCGATCGGGGTCGACATAGCGGGGTGGGAGGAACCACACCCGCGCCGATGTCCCCACACCGTCGATCTCTACATCCCACCCGTTGTCGTGTATCCGGTGATGACACGTCTCACACAACAGGACACCGTTGGACAGATCCGTGGGTCCGTGGTCTCGTTTCCACCAGCGGATGTGATGCGCCTTCGTCATCTCCGGCGGGAGTCCACACATCGCACACCCACCATCCCGCTCCACGAGCGCGAGGCGTTGCGTCCGAGTGAAGAGTCGCTTCTCCCGCCCCCAGTCGAGAATCTCACTGTCTCCACCCAACACGCAGGGGATGACGCCTCCTCCGGCGGCCATCCTGCGGGCTGCCCCGATGCTGATCGGCTGGTCGAGTCCGTCGATGGTGGCGGATCCGGTGCCGGATTCGAGGTCCTCGAGGCCGACCCGGACGATGACGGTCGCCCCGGACAGCGGAACCTGCTGCGACTCACACCCGAGAACATGGGCACAGAACACGCTCAACGCGTCCGCCTGGATCATCGGCACCGTGCGCCGATCCGCGTCGGGTGCGTCCGGGTCGACCGCGTCTTTGCGTGCCGCGAACGCCGCAGTCACGTATCCGCGGATCGCCGCGACGACGGGGGCAGCGGACTCCGCGTCGAGCTGGGCGGTGAGATGCACCATCCCGTCACGCTCGAACATCGTCAACGACCGCCGCTCACGCCGCTCCTCCGCCCGCGGCTCGACGCCGTCGGGGTCTAGCCAGGCTTCCGCCCGCACGATCAGCTTGCGGAGGTCATCGAGCGCGAGCCCGGGCGCTGCCTCCGTCAACACTTTCTCGCCCTCGCGGATCCGCTCGACCCCGGCCGCGATACGGCACCGGTCCAAGAGCCCCACGATGAGTGCGGCGGCCTGGGCGCCGATCGCGCCCGCATCCAGGGCCGCCCGCACGAGGGGGTACTTCGCCGGGAGGCGCGCGCCGAGAAGGTCACTACGCGGTGCCGTCGCTTCCCCGACCGTCACCAGGCGGGCGGCATCCCCGGTGGAGATTCCCGTCGTCGCGGCGATCAGTTTCGCGGGCGTCCGGAACCCCTGCTGCTTCGACAGACTCTCCGCCCCCAACTCGGGCCGTGACTCCCGAGCGATCCCGGCCGCGACGTCGGCATGCACCGCGTCGACCTGCCGCTGCAATGCACCGACCGCCGCATGCACGGCAAGGAGTTGTTCCCGGGTGAGGTCCGCAGCGTCGTCCGCTCCCGCCCATGCCGCATCGAGGCGGGTGACCGCGTGATGCAGAGAGGCGAGTGTGGACATGCCCCAATTTTACTTCGAACCACTCCAAGTTTCGAAGTAATGTTCGAACAGCATTCCGGAGTGCCGACATGCCACCACAAAGTCCGCGATCGTCGCCTCGACCCTGGGGTCGGCAATGATCGCAACCACGCCACCATGCCGGGATGTGCAGCCTCGCGGTCGGCACCGGATCTGCAGGGGCGAGCGCACACCCATCCGTTTGCGAAGGTTCGATTGAAAGATTCGACTGCGCGGTTGGACTGGAGCCATGGTGACCGAACGACAACAAGCCGCGACTTCAATTCCCATCTCAGCGGAGCACGCGCGGGCGCGCCGTCAGACCGCACTTGGCCACCAGATGGCGCGCTCAGCGTCGCCCACTGAACCCCTTTGCCACCCGCGCCCAGCGACCGACCTGAGCACCTGACGCCCACGCCCGTCGCGCTTTCCGGAATATAGCGCCGCAGCCCCCCAAAGGGAGGACAGACAGTGTCGTGCGCCTGTCGATAGCTTTCATGCGCGGGTTTAAATGCACGCATCGAACGGATCGACTATCAAAGGATCAGCATGAAGCTCACGATCAAACGCTCCGTCCGCGAACGTATCCTCCTCGCGCTCGTGGCGGTGGCCACGGTCATCGTCTTCACCTTCGTGTCGACGCAGGCTGCCGAAGCCGCGGTCTACCGATACAAGGTCATCAGCAAGACCTCGACCTCTTATGTCACCGGGCCCAAGGTCATCGGCAGCTGCAAGGTCACCAGTTCGGGCGGCTCGTGTTCGATCTCCCACGGCAAGACCGCCACGAGGACGATCCAGGTCAGCTTGGGAGCGAGTCGCAGCGCCGTCTCAGCCGGACTGAACATCAGCTCAGCCGCATCGGTCACGACAACCGTGAGCTGCAAATCGCCGGCACTCCGCGCTGGGCAGACCTGGAAGGCGCGCGCACTCGGCACGAGCTGCAAGTACCGCGTGCAGAAGCAGAAGGCCTACAGGCCGCGCGTCGGGCCGACGTCGTGGAGGACCGTCGGCACGAGCTCGACTCTCAAGGCGTACAACCCCTACCGGAGCGGAATTTCGTGCGGTCTGTAGTACGCACCCGGCTCGTGGCCGCGGCATTGGCGCTCAGCGCACTCGGGGTCACCGGGTGCACCGCTGAGGCCGAACCGGTTCTCAAGCCCGCCGAGGTCGTCGGCGGGCCGTTCCAGGCGGTGTGGGATGCGGTGGGCGACGAGGCCACCCTCTTGGTGCAGGACTCCTCTCCGCGCGTTGATCGGGAGCCGACCTTCACGGACCAGGAACCGGCGGGATGGGTCGTTGTCGCCGCGTGCGCCGACGATGCGGACCTCAGGCAAGCGACCTCCGTCGAAGTGGCCGTCATACCCGAGGACACCTTCACCACGGATGTGAGGGAAGACCTGGAAGCCGGGGAGTACACCGACGCGGTCGACTGCGAGGGTCGCGAGTGCCGGTGACCGACGCACCGCGCTGGCGTGGCCCGCTCACTCCAGCGCGGTGCGACTGGTGGCCGTCGCCTCCAACGGCACCCCATCAGGGACGAACAGCGAGAACAGCGGCGGATGCCACGCCGAGACGACGGTGACACGCGCGCTCACTCCATCCGGTGTGGACGCGGCAGCGAGTCCCGCGTCAGCGCCGACCACGACGAGGATCTCCTCGGCCTGCGCCCGCACACCGGCATCGGACAGCTCCGCCCGTGCAACACCGTCATCGAAGACGAGAGCGAACCCGTCCGCTCCGGCGAGCGCGGCGGACTCGGCGAGCGCATCGAGTCGCTTCTGCGCGATGTACAAATCCGTGGCGCACACGCACACGAGAATCACCGCCAGGGAGAGGAGCACATACCCCAGCAGGAGAAGCAGGATCGTGCCGTCCTCGTCGTCTGCTCCCTGCGTCGGGCCGCTCACCCTGTCCCCCACGCACGCGAGGTTCTCTGCGATGCCGTGGCTTCGAGTGGGATCGTCGCGAGCGCATCGAGCCCGAGGACGGGTGGTACGAACGGGAGCTCGACATGAGCGGACACGTGCACGACCACCGTCTCCCCCGCCGCGGGGCACTCGCGCGGCGATTGCGCGCACGTGATCCGAATCTCCACGGAGTCCGCATCCATCCCGTATTCGCGGATCACATTCGCCACCACCGCGTCCCCGCGCGCCGCGGCGTCTCCGGGACCTTCCGCCGTGCCGATGACGCGCGCCGTGTGACGGGCGGCAGCCTCGACGCCGAGGAGGTGTTCCTGGATGACGCCCAGCGCGATCACCAGGTAGACGAGAGGAACGAGGAGGATCACCCCCACCGTGATGAACTCCAGCGCGGCCGACCCGCGTTCATCCCTCACCCAGTTGCTCGAGGGGAGCATGCGCGGTCACCTCCCATGCGAAAGGCACTCCGAGCAGACCGACCACCGGCAGGGTGGTGCGCACGTGGACCGCGACCGTGTCATACCCGAGAACGCGACTCTCCGTCGCGGACACCTCTGCAGCGAACTCCGCGCTCACCGCGCGCGTGATCGTCTCGCGGGTGCGATCCTCGCCCTCCTGCATCGTCGTGTCCGCGAGGGCGGCGTAGTGCGCGCCCTCGACCGCGGCGTCGTGGACGACATTTCGAACGTAAACGGCGAGCGCCAACTGGAGGACCGCCAGCGTGAGAACGGTGAGTAGCGTGCCGACGAGGATGAACTCGACGGGGCTCGATCCTCGCTCGTCACCGCAGGGTGAGCATCGACGCTCGTCGAGCACGTCAGAGTCCGGAGACGCGCGCGATCGCCTGCTCGAACAGCGCGGTCAGGGCGGGGCCGGCCACCGCCCAGATGAGCACCACGAGTCCCGCCGTCATGAGCGTGACGAGCACCCAGCCGGGCACGTCGCCGGTGTCGTCGGCGAGTTCTCGCCGCCACCACGACGCGAACCGGCTGCGGGCGAAAGACGGAGTAAGGGTGGTCATGTGAGGTCCTTTCAGAAGACTCAGCCGATGCCGATGCCGAGTCGGAGGATGAACAGTCCGGGGTAGACCGCGAAGAGCACGGACAACGGGAGGATCAGGAAGACGAGCGGCGTCAACATTTGATATAGATTTCTAAAGTGATCGAACCCGAAACGCGCCGCGCCGCGCTGTACCTCCGGCAATCTAAGGCGGACGACGAAGGCATCGAGCGACAACGAGAACGCACGACCGCGCTTGCCACTGCTCGCGGCTGGGAAGTAGCTGGCATCTTTGTAGACGACGACGTGTCCGCGTCGAAGTTCCGAGGCGCTGCCACTGCGTGGGGACGGATGATCGCGACAGCCTCAACGATCGACGTAGTGATCGCCGTCGATCTGGACCGGATCGCGCGCTCGACCCGTGACCTGAACACGCTCATCGATCACGGTTTGGCCCTGGTAACGGTCGACGGGGAAATCGACCTGGCGAGCGCTGATGGCGAGTTTCGCGGGACGATGCTCGCGGCGATCGCGCGATTTGAAACGCGTCGAAAGGGCGAGCGTCAGCGACGAGCCAATGACCAGCGTGCTGCGAAGGGTCTCCCGAGTGCGCGCCCCGGCTATGGATATTTGAGGAGAGATGGCCGGGACGTGGTCGTAGAAGCTGAGGCCGAGATCATTCAGGCCGCAGCGCGGCGTGTGCTCGGCGGTCATAGTTTGCGTTCCACGGTTGCCGAACTCAACCGGCAGGCCGTCCCCTCCCCCAGGTCCGCGGAACGCTCCAGGCAATCGGCACGAACACTTGAGAATGCCACCGCAACCGAAGTTCCCTGGTCTGTCGCGACGTTGCGACAGATGCTTCGCCGCCCCTCTCTGGCCGGTCTGCGTACCCACCGCGGTCACGTCGTCGGCGAGTTCGATCCCGCGGCGCATCCCGCGATCTTGGATCGCGACACGCACGATCGCCTCGTCGCGCAATTCGGAGACCCGACGCGGACCTCAAGCCCTCGTGTTGGTCGGCCGGCCGTACATTTGCTCTCGGGGATCGCGTGGTGCGGGTTGTGCGGCGACACTCGCGGCGGAAGGATGAAGCGTATTCCTGGTTGGCAGCCCAAGCCGGGCCAATCGTCGAAGCCGACCAAGCCCGCTTACGCCTGCGGCACTTGCCACAGAGTGCGCCGCCTTCAGCAGCCGGTCGACGAGCTTGTGACTGAATACGTCCTGCAACGTCTGGAAGCTCCAGACGCAGCGGAACTGCTCGCATCAGGCGACCCTGAGGTTGTTCTGGAAACGCGCGCCGCGATCGCTGCAGTGACCGCACGTCTATCGAACGCTGCCGACCTGTTCGCGGCCGGATCAATTGACGGCGATCAGCTGGCGCGAATCACTGCCGCGGGTCGCGTTGAACGCGATGCTCTGAAAAGTCGGCTAGCGGCAGCACTACCGTCTGCGCTGCCCCGCAACGCGGTCGGCGCTGAAGCCCGACGCGTTTGGCAAGAATGCGACACCGAACGACGGCGCTTGATCCTTCGGGCGATCTGTCGCGTGACGATTCTTCCCGCGGGGCCGGGACGCGGTTTCAATCCGGACCTAGTACGTGTCGACTGGCGACAAGGCGAGTAGACGCAACCTGCGGCATGGCCGCACCAGAACGCCCCCGCCGCTGGCAAGAGCGACGAGGGCAATGACCGAACTGATAGGAGTTCAATCTTGACCAGCATTGCACAGAGCCCCGGCGGCTCCCTTCGCGTCACGCGGCAAGACAACATCACCGTTGGTAGCCAGTTGTTAGTCCGACACGCACGGGTAGGCGAGCGGATGCATATCGTGAGCTTCGAGCACCAGGACGGAGCAACCTATATGGACATTCACCGCATCGACCCGTCCAGCACTTACTGTGGGCGTTACTGCCGCAGTGGCACAGCTGTCCGACGCGTCGAATACTCGGAATTGACTGGCGCGTGGATGCACAGCTCGTTCTGCGGCTTGTTCGACGTGATCGTGGCGGATTACTACGCCGTTGAGCTTCGAAAGGTCGGCTGACATGGCGGTCGTAACACCCTGGCGGCTTGAGTTCGGCATCGTGTGGGTGCGAACAGAATGCGTGGAATACGAGATGAGTATGCGACATGGTGACCTGTTCGAAATGGCCCTGCTCGCCGACGACCTCAGCGCCGCTGTGCTCGCCGCGAGCGGGATGCAGGTGTGTGTGCAAGCAAACGGGTGGGCAGCCGTTCCTGCGGGCGGCAATCCCCGCGCAGTGTGTGATGCACTTGATCGGGCCCTCTCCGCGCTCCTCGAACAAGCAGCAGCATGACAAGGACGACGGTTGTCGTGAGGTGCGAGGGGCACATGACAAGCGCAGGGATGCGGCAGCCAGAGATCCTTACAGCGTCATGGAACGGAGAAACCTGGGATCTACAGTTTCCGTTCGGGGATGAACGTCAGCCTATGGACGCGGCGGACGAACCACTCGGAAGCGTTGCCGCGCTAGTCGGGCGTGGCTCCCGGGTCGCTCGCGTGAGGCAGCCCCTCTCATGTGTTGGCTGCGGCTCGAACGCGCCGGCGCGCGACCTGCCGTCGCTCTATGCCGCGCTCACTTTGCTCGCAGAAGGCGGACTTGACCGCGTCGACCTCTCACACATCCGTCGGGCACTGACAGCGGTGAACCGATCCGGGCTTTAGTAGACGCACGGGTCGGGCTATACTGGCATTAACACGCACGAGCTGATTCGGATCAGCACTCGGACTGCGTAAGAACCCTCCCAGCGGAGTGGCTAATTGCCATTCCCGGGAGGGTTTTTGTCTACCCCAACCAAGAACGTCACGCCCAACTGGGCGAGCATCCGCGAGGCCGCTGCTCATTACGGAGTGCACCGCGACACGATCCGCCGCCTCATCGTGAGCGGCGAGCTGTACGCCAAGCGCATCGGCCCGCGTCTGATCCGGGTCGACCTCAACTCGATCACGGCGCGCCCCCTCGGCCCGAAAGAGCGTACGCCATGAGCGCCGCTGCCCCGCAGCCAATCTCGGTGGCTGAGTATGTTGCCCTCCGGGTCGCGGAAGCCCCGCCATTCACCGAGGACCAGAAGGCGCACCTGCGAATTCTGTTGAGCGTCGCAGCATGACTGACGCACGCATCCCTGAGCGCTTCCTCGCCGACCGCCGCGTCCTTCGGCTGACGCCCGAGGCGCGGTCCTCTTACTTCATGGCGACGCTGTGGTCGGTGTCGAATCGCACCGACGGACACTTCGACCGAGCAGACATCGAGTTCATTCCGACCTTCGCGTCAGCCGCGATCGATGAGCTAGTGCATTGCGGGCTGTGGGAGCCGAATGGCGACGGCTGGCAGGACACCGAGTTTGCCCGCACACAGTCGACCCGCGACGCGCTCGATCACCTCGAGCGCATTCGAAAGGCTGAACGCGAGAAGAAGGCGCGACAGCGCGCCCACGCTGCCGGACTGCACGACCTCTGCTCGGCCGCCTGCGGGCACACGGGACGTCCCGGGGACACGTCCCGGGGACAGTCCCCGGGTACTGCACAGGACAGGGACAGGACAGGAGAATCAAGCGCCACGAACATTCCCGACGCGGCAAATACTCACCGATCAGCCAATCAATCAGTACAGCTCAGCCTGCGCGAGAACTGGACGCCCGCGCCTAGTGTTCAGGCCGCAGCAGCGCGACTCGGACTGACCCTGAAGGGCGCACAGGGATTCACAGCAGATGTGCTGCGACATGCCGGGGAAGCTATCACCGCAGATCGCGCGGTCGACCTAGCGGCTGCGATTCTGGCACGCGCTGCGGGACCCGTCGCAAACCCTGCCGGCTACCTCCGCACCGTCGCCCGCGAAAGCCCGGACGTGATACGCGCAGAACTTGCCGCCCCCATCGTCGACGAGGCGGCATGGCAACGCGCCCTCACGGAGCGACCCCCGCGCCTGGTTGAGGTCACAGCACTCGAACGCACGCAGATCGATCGAGCCGTGCGAGGGCAGGGCTCCGTTCCCGAGCGGCTGCAGGCCGCCCTCAAAGAAGCCCACGCAGAACGAGAGAGCCAGACCGCATGAACAGCAACCCTGAGGACGTACTCGCCGCGCACGGCCGGCCAGCCTACTGGCTTCGCCTCAGCGAGAGCCGCGACAGCGGCGTGCACCGGGTCGACCTCGGTTCACTCACAGGTCCTGTGATCGTCGACCTCGCGCAGCTCGTCGCTGATGGGTGGGATGTCTTCACCGCCCACGGGTCGCGACGCACGGTGCGCGTGTTCCTCACGCCCCCGGAGGAGCAATCAGAAATCGTGATGCCCGCACAACCCGCCCGGCAACCAAGCGAAAAGCTCGCCTGCTCGACTGCGCCGATCCGCGAGCGCCCTGCTGAAGGGGGCCCGTCGTGATCCCTTCAGACATCTTCAGCCAGCTCATCGCCGGCACAACCCCCGAGGAGATGTTTGAGACGTCGAGCGACGCAGCGGTAACGGCAATCGACGCGGCGAGCAGCCTGCAGCAAGTCGGGCAGGTGGTCTCAGCCTTGCTCGATCCACTCGACCAGTTGCAACAGCGCATCCACGTGGCCGGCTTGCTCTCGCGCCTCGCAGTGGCCGCAGTCGCTGACGCAACCACTCACGACGAGTTTGCCGCGCACATCCTCCGCCTGAGCTACATCTGCGGCACCGTATGGCCGCTGATCGACCCGGGCAAGGAGTGAACCCATGGAAGTGGAACCACTGCCAGACGGCCGCGGGCGCGGCCGCGCCTCCCAAGCCAAGGCCGCCCGTCTGAAGGCGCTCAGCCTTCGCGAGCTGGGCCTGACTTACGAGGCGATCGGTAACCAGCTCGGTCGCTCGACGGCGTGGGCGCATAAGGCCGTGCAGCAGGAGCTGAACGACCTTAACCGCGAGAAGGCTGAATCGGTACGCAACCTTGAACTCGCACGTCTTGACCGCATGCAGCAACGCCACTTTCTGTCCGCCACTTCCGGCGACAGGGCAGCGACGCACACGGTCCTCAGAATCATGGAGCGTAGGGCCAAGTACCTCGACCTTGACAATCCCCGCCTGTCGCAGACCGCGACCGACGCATCAAATCTGCTCGGCGTGCTGGCTTCTCGGCTGACGGTGATGCCAGACACGTACGTACCCGTGCAGGACGATCTAGCGAGTGACGACCTCCCCGCAGCCGTCGCAGCCGCGGCGAGCGAACCCGAGCCCGCCAGACAGCACTCCGCCGGCGGCCGGGATCCGCACCACACCAAAGTTTCCCGGTGAGCGCCAGCCGCGACCAAGACCCTCCGACCACCCCTATCCGCAGACCCCAACGTCCCGCACGTCGTATAAATCCAGGACCTGATCCCATACCGGCCATGCAGGCCACACAAGAAGGAGAAACACCATGACCATTCACACCGGGAGCATCGAGCAAAAACGCGTAGCCCTGGCTGCGCTCCCAGGCGTGGCAGCGGCGGCAGCCCGAAGGCTCGATGCGGAACGCCGCAGCGCGCTCGAGTACGAGGATCCAAACCTCTCCGCGGCCGGCAACGCGGCTGAGGCGAGGGCTCGCTCTGAGGCCGTGCAATCGCTCGCTGCAATCACAGTGGCGGAGCAGCGGCGGCAGGCGGATGACGCCGCGCTTTATCTTGAGCAGACGCTGAGTCGTGAGCGACCTCAGATCACGGACTACGCTCGCGCGCAGGCGAGCTGGGGTCAGGCGCGTATGTACCTCGACAAGGGCCACACCCTGCTCCATGTCCTCCGCAACGCTGATCAAGCCCTGACACTCGCGGTCGAGGAGTTTGGGCCGCACTGGCTGCGATCACAGCGCGATCCGTCCAAGGTGTGGGAGTTGCGCTATATGCATGACGCCACGATCGATCCAACCGAGGCCGCGACGATCGAACTTCAAGCTGCGGTGATGGAACGTCTCGCAGCTACCGCAGCCGATCCCGCGCTCGCAGGCCTCATTCGTGCTTCCGCAGAGACAGCCCCGATGATCGCGGCTACAGCACCGTGGTGGAAGGCGCTTGACGCCATCGCAGCCGGGCGCACATTCAGCGGGCTCCGGGCAGCCGCTGAGGCACGAATCGCAGACCAGCGACCGCTGCCGATGCTCAGCGAAGAATCCCGACTCGCCCGGCGTTCGGCGTGACCATAACCACGGACCGCGCCCGCGATTTCAAGGCGGGCGCGGTCCCGCCAGCGCACGAGCTACTCTCTCGCTGGTTGAGCATGGGCGTAGGCAGCGCACCTGTTCCAGGCTTTCTCGACGCGCTTCGAGCCTCCGGCTACCACGAAGCCGTTGCTGAGGCACACTACGCCGGCGCGAAACTACTGTCGGCTACGCCGGCGAACATCCCAACCGAAACAACGCGCATCTACCGCGGAGCACGCCCGGAGAATCGGAACGGAGCTTCCTGGACGCCAGACGCCTACGTCGCTCAGCGCTTCGCCGGGCTCCATCCGCACGGCCGCGTCTACACAGCGACAGCGCAACCGCCGAATGTCATCGCGCGCATTGCGACCACCTCGTACTACGCAGAGACTCCGGTCTCATTCGACGAGCTCATCATCGACACACGCGGGCTAGACGTCCAAGAACACACCGTGACCGATGACGAGATCAAACTCTGGCAGCCCGACGTGGACCGCACCTGCCCATCACTCAGCCATCATGAACCGACGCGATACCCGTTCTCCACCGTCGTCAAGTGTGCCCTTCCTATCGGCCACCCTGGCGCATGCGCGGCCTGCGCAGAAGGCGAGGTCATTAGGTGGCACAGGCGTCGCCCTTCCCCCCTCGACACGGTTCGAGCCTGGCTCGATGGTGCGCATTCAGTTGCACATAGGCGCGTACTTCTCCGCGACATGCGCGATTTCTCGCCGTTCCTCGCCACCGTCTCCCGCCGGGGACTGCTCAGCGTTGTCACGATGCCTGAGGGCAAAGCCGACGGCTTTCTCTACCGAGGCTGCACGCCCGGAAACGAGCACGGCTCCTGGACGTTCGAACGCGACGTGGCCGCGGCACATGCGAAGCGAGTTCAAGGACGCGTGATCTGCGCCAACTCTGTCCCAGACATCCTCGGGGTCATCACCTCCTCTGTGGACCCGGGCATCTCCGAGGTAATACTTGGAACGCTGCCGAGATGGGTCACGGACGACTAGCTGCTGCCTCCGTGGCCGTGCCCCGGGCCCCGTGCCAGAGCAACGCGCAGGTGGCGGCGGTCGGTCAGCAGTCCGTCGAGAACCTCGCCGCCGCGGGATAGCGCGCGCTTCAGCAGCCCCGAGTTCGCCCAAGAAGCCCGTCCACATCTAGGACCAGCGGCCACGGCGTCAATTCGGCGAGGCCGTCGAACACGCGCACAGCTAGCCGTTGCCGGCCCCTCACGCTGCCGGGGCAGTACACATCTACCCACACTGGTGCTTCACCACGCTCGGGCGTACGCACCTGGTGCACGCTTACAACCTCCCCCGGAGCATTCAACGTCCAGACGCCGTCGTCGGAACCGCAGTGCTTCTGGAAGCACGGCTGAAGGCCAAGCACCACGCCGACGGTGTGCGCGGCGAGTTCCGCGGACGGCGCTTCCCAGACGTTCACGGTCGCCGTCGCACTCACGTTCTCGCTCCTTCCAGCCCCACGCTACCGGCTACTCGCTCCCCATGTGTGTGAAGTCGGCCGCTGTGGATCTCCAGCTCAGTATTGCGGCGCATCCGATCCATCGTCTCCGCGAGCAGCAATCTCATGACGTACCTGTGCGAGCAGATTGGCAGCTTCGGCAAGGCAGTCCTCCCGCCGCTTCGGTACGCGCCCGTCGCCGGAGGCGCCATTGATCTTCGCGCCAATTGGATCCTGAATACGAAGTGCCATGCCCGAACAGTACCGAACTTGGGTGGCCTCTACGGCCAGCGTCCTTACTCCCAGGCAAGCGGCATCGCCGAGCCACTCAACCGCTACTGCGCAGGCTCAGGTGCTCCAGCGATGGCCGGCACGACGGTCCCACGCGCAGCCTCACTGAACCGGTACTCCTCTGCAGCGGGCTCGATCTTGAAGTCAAGCAGCTCCACCGAGTGTTCCTTTAGCGCCGCTCGGACCTCCTGCGGAGTTGCCCGGAAATACTCACGACGCATGTTTACACGATTGATTCTTCGGTCCGCGAAATGCTGATGCAACATAGCCTCGATGCCGACTGCATCATCTGCAAAAAACAGTGCATGAACATCAAATCGGAATGGCACCGATGCGTCCCCCAACTCGCGAACGCGGTCCATCGGCTCGAGCCGTCTCGTCAGACCGATCTTCACGACCTCAGTCCCGAAGGACCCCACATTGCTGATCACGTATACGAAACCCGCCCTGATATTCGCAGCGCGGTAGTCGACGTTCTCAATAGCATGATCCACATCCGCGAGGCGGACAAGCATGCGCTCTACCCCTGCGTCGTCCCCCTTATCTCGCAACGCAGAGATGGTGTTCAGATAGTGCGTGCGCTCTTTTTCGAGTCGCACCTTCTCCGCCTGCAGCTCCTTCTCGGCCTTCGCTTGCTCCCGCAACTCTTCACGGTGAGCGCGATCCGCCTCCTTCTCTGCCTGCACGGCACGAAGATGACGGTTGGCGTACTCAAGTTCTTTGAGGCGTAGCTTGTGGTAGCTGGGAGTGATGTGCAGGTCAATCATTTTCCCAAGTCGCTCGATCTGCTCCATAGCCTTTGTCAGTCGAGCCTGCGCGACGTACAGATTTCCGGCCTTCACCGCCTTCACACAGTTCTCAGCCTCCGCGTTATAGGACCGGAGCATCAACTTGGACATGTCGCGAACGAAACGCCTACCTGCGGCACTGCTGTCGTTGAAAGTGAAGTTGGAGGTGGCGCTGGTCGCCGCGCCGGCGCTCACCGCCGACTTGATGCGCGCCCGGAGCGCAATTAGCTCTGTTCCGATTGCCACGGAGTCCTCAGCTGGATGCTCGAAATCGTAGAGGCCCTGCTCTTGGATCTCGACAGCATTGCGGAGATCCAAGATGTCGGCCGCAAGCCGCCTGCGCTCGTTGGTCGCAGACTCAAGTTGCGATTGTCCATGCTGGAGTTCGACCTGCATGCGCTCGGTCTGCGCCGCAACATCAGCCTTCGCCGCATCCAGCGCAACCAAGTCTCGTAGCCCGTACTTGACTATAAGGTCCTGGAGACTAGCAACTTCCTCCTGCAGATCCCGCGCCTTCCGGCGCGCCCCGAAGAAGGGCACTTTGCTGGCGGGGAGGGTTGCGGCATCGGCGATCATCCGTCGATCCCTACGCAGCTGCGGCGACGCGGAGTCTTGTTGCGCCGCGGAACCGGCCAGCGCATCGACGGACTGCATACCCCCGGAATAGACGTGCTCCGTCCAAACAGCGCCGTCCCAGTATCGCTGCTCGTACCGCCCAGTCGGATCAGCCGCCCAGTATGCCGGCGTCGTGTCGTTGCTCATGAGCCACACCCTAACGGGCGCGCTCGCATAACTCACGTGTCGAACACGCAAAGCGAGGGCAGCGTGCCAACCCGGGGTCGCCGGCTCACGGTGAAGCCGACTAGTAGCTGGGCCAGCCACCATCAATCGCTTCGTGCTCCCAATGGCCCGGGCACGCATTGGGATGCGACTTGTCGATGGCCGAACACGGCAACCAGGTGGCGACGCCGAAGCTACTCGGCAAGCGGGCGCGCTGTGGGAAAATCCCGGGGTCGTGCAATCAAGCTCGCTGCCTCTGGCTACGGTCCTCGGAACGCAGATCAAGATCCATTGTGCGGACTATCGTTGCGTCTGGCAAAGATCACGAGGACACCGAGCATCGCGACGCAGATCAAGTTGGCGACGAGGTAGACATAGAGCGCATCCATCGGGTTCATATCTGACGGGCCCGGCCCATCGCCGAAGGCTTGGGACACTGTTGCGACGCTCCATTGCAGAATGCCAGCAACAGTCAGGATCGCTACAAGCACGATTCCGAGCAGCATACCGAACAGATTCATGCGCCCTGCGTCAGTTCGCCACTCGACGTTGACGGCATCTTTAAACATCTGAGCCAGCACCCGCAAAACTTTCGGCAGATCACCGCCACTATCTTTTGGAGTGGCGCTCATCGGTTTCGACGCCGGATTCGATCTCTCGACCCAGCCACGAAGAGCGTCGCACCCAAAACCAGGACGGCGAAAAAGCCCATCAGGACCGCCGAGGGAGAAAGCAAAGCACTAGTGGCAAGCGCAATTCCGCTTACAACACCCCATGCAAGCGCGAGGATCAGCAAACTGAACCAGAGGCCCCGGTACGCGCGCGAAACGTAGTAGTCGCCTCTCGTTTGGACGTGCTGAGGTTGTGTGAGCCTCACCGCGAGGTGCCGCGCAGGAGGCCCTCCGTTCAACGAGTAATCGATAGCGGCCTGCTGCCATTGAGCTACAGCTATCTCGGCGGCCCGACGCACGTTCGCCGGATCGGTCTCGCTCCAGCGTGGAAGCTCAAAGAGGTCTATCTCTTCAGAAACCCGCCGGTCTTCTGCCAGCGATGATTCGACAAAAAGGAAATCGTGACCCGAGTCCCATTCCATTCTTTCGTTGCGGATCGCGACTTTCAGAGAATCACGAGTCTGCAGCCGTTCCTGCTTCGCTTTCCGAACACCTGCGCTCGTTTGTCTACGATCGAGAACGTCACTCATCTTCTTCCGGCCCCTTTGCGCCCCAAATAAGGATGTCCCGTTCACCGTAGAAAACCTGGAGCTTCTCCAGGTTCCCCAACACCTCGTCAATCTCCTTCTTCAGACCGCGCACGTCGTCCAGATCAATCGTCACAAGCTGACGCTTCTCCGTGCTGGGGTCGAGCACGTCGTATGTGTCGATCGCCAACTGGAAGCCCGGGAGCAGAGCGGCCCCGGGCTCGTCTGACCAATTGATCGGTGTGAGGTCCATACTCAGCCCCACCTGCATCACGTTTAGCCCTCGCGCACGTTGCGCCGTCAGGGCACCGGCCGTGAGGAGTAAAGCACGAGCCTTCATAAGCCGGATCGCTTTCGCGCGCTCGGCTTCGAAGCCGTCCTTCGGGAACGCCCGGCGGGCGATTCGAACGTCCAGACCTTCAGGTCTTCCCGCCCCCATCCAACCCGCCAGGAAGGCGACCGTCGCGGACATAAAGAGGTTAACCTCGCCTCGATGCTTTTCGGGCAACGAGGCACGCAAGATTCGTCGTACGTCGGACTGACGCTCTACCTGCTCATCAAGGGCGGCAATCAGCGCGTCGAATTCTTCGTCGGTCGAGTCTCGCACGATGTCTCGCACGATGTCCCAACCGTCTCGCTGGACCGAATCGAACTGCTCCGCGTTGGACATATCGTCAGTATAGGACGCACTGGTAGGTACGAGCCTCGAATTCAGCGTCCATCGCCTGGAGACACAGCCGTGGCGCTTGCACGCCGTGGCACCCGCCGTGCGGTCTACTTCGTAGTATCACTAGCTGAGGTTGCGCGGAAGGAGCATGAGGATCTCTTTGCGGCCCGCCTGTTCGAGCAGCACGCGTTTGGCGTCTTCTCGGGCGTCGCCGGCCTGCGCATGGAGGACGTCGGCCAGCGGAGCTCCGCGTTCGAGCGCCGCGACGACCTGATCCACCGCCCGTGACAGCGCGGGAAGCTGCAGTCGCGCGGCGAGATCGGCGAGCGCGTCCGCGAGCGGAGAGCCGGTGTTCACCGCGAGGATCACCCGTCGCAGTTCCCCGGTGAGCTCGCCTGATCCCACCAGCGAGACGCGGCGCAGCGCGTCGAGCAGGCTCTCTCCTGCGGACAGACACAGGGCCAGGAACTCGAGCATCGTCGGCAGTTCGTCGGCGATTCGTGCAAGGCGTCCGCGGGCTCGAGCGGTGAGAACCACCTCCACGGTGACCGCAGCGGAAGCACCTCCGAGGATCGGCAGAGTGATCGCGGGTGCGCTCGCTCGCCCGAGGAGAGCGAGGACCACGACGAGAAGTGCCCCGGCGCCGAACCCCGCGAGTGTCCATGCGAGTTGCTTTCCGCGGAAGTCGCTCGGCGCGAGTGCGGAGCCGGCCTGCCCCAACCGATGCTGGAGCACCCCCGTTCCCCCCAGCAGACGAGCGAACAGCACCCTGGCGCGCCCCCACAGACCTCGTCCGCCCAGCGGCAGCACTCCCAGCGACGGCAGCGTCCCGTCGGGAAGCAGTGCATCCGGCACCACGTCTCGGATGTAGGGAGCGATGCGCACCGTGAGAGATGCCGCCCTCCATCTCGGCAGTCCAGCAAGGATGCTCACGAGCCCGCCGCCACACAGTCCCCCGAGCAGAACGGCGACCGCCCCCGCGGTGAGAGGGTTCATCCGAACCACCGCCGCGGCTCGGGAAGGCGCCCGACACGGAGCATGATGCGGAACGCGATCACGGAGACGATCGCACCGGCGGCGATCACCAGCGCACCCTCGCTGCTTCCGTATGCGTCCGCCCCCTCGGGCCGGAGGACCAGAAGCCCCAGGATGACCCACGGCGCGACGGAACCGAGAACGGCAGCACCGCGGATCCAGGACTGACGCGCCTCGACTTCGCCGCGCAGTGCGGCGTCCGCTCGGACTGACGAGGACAGCGCACGCAGAACCGTCGTCAGCTCCGTGCCACCCACCTGCCGCGCCATTCGGAGGGTCTCGATGATCCGATCGGCTGTCGGATCCGCCAGGGTCTCCTTCAACCGGTCCAGACTCCCGTCGAATCGTCCACTCGCGTGCAAATCCCGCGCGAACACCGAGAAGCCGGGACGAAGCGGAGCGGGCGCGGACTCGGCGAGCCCCGCCACGGAGTCTGGGAGCGAGAGCCCGACGCGGATCGAGGCGACGAGGAGATCGCAGACGTCTGGCCAGAGCTGGCGTCTCGCGGTGCGCAGGCGCGTACGACGGCTGCGCAGGAGAGCAGCCGGAGCCGAAGCGCCGGCGACGCCCGCGAGCACCGCGCACACCGGAATTCCCGTCAGGAGCCACGTCGTTGAGGCCGCGAAGAGCGCGGCACCGACGAAGGCCGCGACAACGGTCCGGCTGTGCACGGCTCCGAGTCCGGCTTCGCGTACGAGACGCTCGAGCGCATGCGGCATGCGTGGCGCGCTCACCCGCTCTCGCACCGGCCACAACCATCGCGATGCGGTCAACAGCACGCCCGCCGCGAGCAGGGCGCCCAGCAAGAGGGTCATCCGGCGTCCTCCGCGCGGTAGATCGATCGTGTGCCGATGCGCCCATCGGTCAGCTCCCCCGTCGGCGCGAGGACTTCTCGGACGCGGCGCGCACCCGCGGAGTCGCGCTCGCAGTGGACCACCAGGTCGACCGACGACGCCACGGCGGGGGCGATGAATCCGCGATCGATGTTGCCGCCCGCCAGGAGCGAGAGCATCGCCACCTTCTCGAGAGCGTCCGATGCCGAACTCGCGTGGATCGTCGCCGTCCCAGGGACGCCTGTGTTGAGAGCGAGGACCAGGTCGAGCGCCTCTGCTCCGCGCACCTCACCGACGACGAGACGGTCCGGCCGCATGCGCAGGGCCTCGCGCACGAGCCGGCGGAGCGTGATCTCGCCGCTGCCCTCGAGCCCCGCCTGCCGGCCCTGCAGCGAGACCAGATCGGGTCCGTCGACAGCGAGCTCGAAGGTGTCCTCCACCGTCACGATGCGCTGCCGGTCCGCGCATGCGCTGAGCAGCGCGGCCAGTAACGTCGTCTTTCCCGCGTGCGTCGCCCCGGAGACCAGCACGCTGCTCCCCGCACGCACCGCATCACCCAACAGATCGGATATGCCGGCAGGAAGGGAACCGCCCGCGACGAGCGCGTCGAGCGTGCGGCGCCGTGCCAGAAACTTGCGGATGTTCACGGCCCACCCTCCGCGGACGACGTCGGCGAAAGCGACGTGCAGCCGTGACCCGTCCGGGAGCGAAGCATCAACGAACGGCTGGCTGATGTCCACCCGTCGGCCACTCGTGTGCAGCATCCGTTCGACCAGGTCCCGGATCTGCGAATCCGTCAGCACCAGCCCCGTGCGGAGGGCGACCCCGTCGCGGGCGATGTGCACGATGCCCGGGCCGTTGATCCAGATCTCCTCGATGTCCGGATCCTCCAGCAGCGACTGCAGCGTCCCGTATCCGCCCACCGCGGCAAGAACGTCCCGCACGCACCGACCCTCGTCATCGATCAGCTCCGCCCCGTGCGAGAGCGCGTGATCATTGTGGCGTCGGACCTCGGCCTCGGCCACGCGGCGAGCGCTCTCCGGGTCGATCGTCGGATCGGTCCGCTCATCCCTCAGACGTCGACGGACGCGTTCGGTGACGACGAGAGAAGCGGAGAGCACGCGAGCATCCTGGCAAGAATCGTCCGCCACCCGTTGAAGTTATCCACACCCGCAGTGGGGAACAACACGTTGCTTCCCTCGAATCTGCGGCGATAGCGTCGTATCCATGAATCCTCTCCGAGGACTGTTGCCGAGGCGGCGGCTTCCGCGCCTCAGCCAGTTCCCGGCGCAAGGACAGCCACGGTTCGCGAGCGACCTCATTTCGGAGGATCACAAGCACCTTCCGATGCTGCGAGTACTCCTGCCCGTAGGCACCGAGAACGACGACCTCGCGCGCTGGTCGGCGTTCGTTCCGCTCGAGAACGCGCCGGCCGCACTGGAGTGGTGGCAGGTTGTGGAGCGCGCCCGCGAGGATCAGCCGCACATCACGGAGTTCTTCCCGGCGACGGGCGAACTGGACGCGGAAACACACGCCGCTTTGGTGGACGCGCTCGGCCCGATGGAGCTGTCGTCACTGCGATGGACCGGCTATGGCCAGGACATTCGAACGCGAAAACTCGTCGGTGTCTTCGATACCGAGTACTCCCCCTCCGCGATACGAGTCGCCAATCTGGAGGTCGAACGTCGTATTCCGGAATTCGCCTGGGATCGACGGGGCCGAGTGGCCTGGGGAGCGCGGCTCTACGGCGACTCCTTCGTCGTTGCCGCGACCCCGGAGATCGTGCGAAAGCTCCATTCCGACCCTCGCATAGACACGATCTCCATCCGCAGAGACGTCGACGTCATGCCACGCAGCGCCGGCGACTGACACTCTGCCCCACTCACTCCAGGGACCCCGACGAATTCTTCGGGTTAACCCCCAGAAGCGCGCGGTCACGGGTCAGTAGACTGGGATCGCGCGGGAGTGGTGGAATTGGCAGACACGCAGGATTTAGGTTCCTGTGCCTTCGGGCGTGTGGGTTCAAGTCCCACCTTCCGCACCTGTCGACAGTGACCCCATTGCCGCAGCCGGCGCCTCCGCGCCTGTCCCCCTCACCGTGCCCGACAGGACACCATGCACCAGATCGCACTCATCCCCTGGCTGGACCCGGCCACGATCATCGCAGCCGCGGGCCCCTGGGCTCTCGTCGCCGTGTGCTTCATCGTGTTCGCCGAGACCGGGCTCCTCGTCGGGTTTCTGCTGCCGGGCGATACTCTGCTCGTGATCTCCGGGCTTCTGTCGCACCCGCAGGACACCGCCCCGAACGGGATCTTCGGCATCAGCGTGTGGCTCGTGGCACTGTTGATCGGGCTGTCCGCGTTCGTCGGTGGCGAGGTGGGCTTCCTCATCGGGCACAAGGGCGGACCGGCGATCTTCGAACGCAAGGAATCCGGCCTGTTCAGCCGCAAGAACGTCGAACGCACCAATGCGTTCTTCGAGCGCTACGGCGGCCTGACGATCATCCTCGCCCGCTTCGTCCCGATCGTGCGCACGTTCGCACCGGTGGCGGCCGGCGTCGGGCACATGCACAAGGGCAAGTACACGCTCTACAACCTCATCGGCGCGGTGATCTGGGGCTTCGGACTCACCATGTTCGGGTACCTGATCGGGTTCATCCCGCCCGTGGCGCACTTCGTGGAGAACTACATCGACCTGATCCTGCTCGTCGCGGTCGGTGGAACGGCCCTCGTGACGCTGTGGCACTACTTCTCCGAGCGCCGCAAGGTCCGCAACGAACTCGCTGCGGGAGGCGACCCGGAGGTCGATCACAACGAGGCCGAGGAACTCGCTCTCGAGCCCGACGTGTTCGACCGCGCACCCGACCTGGACGGCGACGGCAAGCACTGACGCCGAGGTGGACCCTCAGCTGGCGTCGCGCTTCTTGGACCGCGACTTCTCCACGCTGGCGCGCAGCGCCTCCATGAGGTCGATGACCTCTCCGCCGGACTTCTCGTCGCCGTCGCCGAAGGTCTCGGTGACGTCGAACCCCTCGCCCTTGTCGATCTTCGCGTCGATGAGGGTGCGGAGTTCCTTCTGGTACTCGTCCACGAACTCCTCGGGGTCGAAGTCCGCGGAGAAGCTCTCGACCAGGCTGGCGGAGAGTTCGAGCTCCTTCTTCGAGATCTTCACCGTCTCCTCCAGCGCCGGGAAGGAGGCCTCGCGCACCTCGTCCGCCCACAGGAGCGTCTGCAGCACGAGCACATCGCCCCGCACACGCAGAGCGGCGAGACGGGTCTTCTGTCGCAGCGTGAAGCGGACGATCGCCGTGCGGTCGGTCTGCTCCAGCGTCTTACGCAGCAGCACGTACGCCTTCGGCGACGAGGAGTCCGGTTCGAGGTAGTAGGCCTTGTCGAGGGTGAGCAGATCCACCTGGTCGGAGGGCACGAACTCCACCACGTCGATCTCGCGCGATTTCTCCGCCGGGAGCGAGTCCAGATCCGCTTTCGTGAGCACGATCATCTGACCGTCATCCTGATACGCGCGGTCGATGTCAGCGTAGGCGACGGTCTCGCCGCACACCTCGCAGACGCGGTGGTAGCGGATGCGTCCGCCGTCCGCGTTGTGCACCTGATGCAGTGACACATCGTGGTCCTCCGTCGCGGAGTACACCTTGACCGGGACGTTCACGAGACCGAACGTCAGGGCACCTTTCCAGATCGTCCTCATGCCACCAGTACACACCCCTCGCGCGCATCACGGGAAGGGCTTGCATTCCGTCGCGCCGGTCAGACTAGCGTTGACGCATGCCGAAGAGCGCACAGATCGTCGCCGTCGAGGGTCGACGCCTGCGTCTCACCAATCTCGACAAGGTCATGTACCCCGAGACGGGGACGACCAAGGGCGAGGTGATCGCCTACTACTCCGCGATCGCGCCGCGAATCCTCCCGGGGCTCGCCGGTCGACCCGTCACCCGCAAACGCTGGGTCGAGGGCGTCGGCACCGCCGATGCACCGGAGCCGTCCTTCTTCGCCAAGCAGATCGAACCGGGCACCCCGGACTGGGTCGCACGACGCGCGATCGATCACTCCGGCGGCGCGAAGGACTACCCCCTGATCGAGGATCTGCCGACGCTCGTCTGGCTCGCCCAGGTCGCAAGCATCGAGCTCCACGTCCCCCAGTGGCGGTTCGCTGCGGACGGCACCCGGAAGAACCCCGATCGTCTCGTCCTCGACCTCGATCCGGGTCCCGGTGCGGACCTCGCTCAGTGCGCCGAGATCGCCCGCCTCGCCCGCGCAATCCTCGCCGACATCGGCCTGGACCCGGTCCCGGTGACGAGCGGAAGCAAGGGTATCCACCTGTACGCGCCTCTCGACGGAGACCAGACGAGCGACGCGGCATCCGCCATCGCCAAGGAACTCGCACGCGCGATCGAGACGGACCATCCGGACCTCGCGACGAGCACCATGGCCAAGGCCGTGCGCGGCGGCAAGGTGTTCATCGACTGGAGTCAGAACAACGGCGCGAAGACGACCATCGCGCCCTACTCGCTGCGGGGGCGCTCACGCCCGACCGTCGCCGCACCGCGCCGCTGGGAAGAACTCGACGACGCCGACCTCGCCCACCTCGACCTGGACGAGGTACTCGCGCGCACCGAACCGGACGGATTCAGCGATTTCGCCCCCGCCGATGCCGGGCCGGCCGTCGACCCTGTCCGGGCGAGCATCCGGGCCGCGGGAGATTCTCCGACAGCGTCCGCATCGGCATCGGCATCGGCCGCGACGCTCAGCGCGCACTCCGCTCCCCCGCGCCCCATGCTCGCCGAACGCGGGACTCCTGCGCTCGCCCGAGCGCTCGGGTCGCCGGCCTGGGTCGAGGTGAAGTGGGACGGCATCCGGGCGCTCGGCACCTGGACGGACGGCCGTATGCGACTCCATGCCCGAAGCGGCATAGAGATCACCGATCGCTACCCCGAACTCACCGCCGACGGCGCACCGCACTTCCGCGTCCGCGATGCGGTGGTGGACGGCGAGGTCGTCGCCTTCGACGACAGCGGCCGCCCCAGCTTCTCCCGCCTGCAGAACCGGATGCATCTCACCCGCGCACGTGAGATCGAGCGCGAAGTGGTGCGCACTCCGATCGTGTACCAGGTGTTCGATCTGCTCCATCTGGACGGGCGCGATCTGACCCGTATGCCGTTGCGCGAACGACGCACGCTCCTGGAGGAGCTGATCACGGACGCGCAGGCTCCGATCGCCGTTCCGCCCGTGCTCGACGACGTCGATTCCGCGCTGACCGCCAGTCGAGAGCTCGGGCTCGAGGGAATCGTCGTGAAGGATGCCCGCTCCCCGTATCGTCCGGGAACGCGTTCTCCGTCCTGGCTCAAGATCACGCACACCCGCACTCAGGAGGTCGTGATCGCCGGCGTCCGTCCGGGCCGTGGCGACCGTGCGGGATCGATCGGCTCGCTGTTGCTCGCCGTTCCCGACGGCGCTTCGCTGCGCTACGTCGGTCGTGTCGGCACCGGTTTCACCGAACGCGCGCTGGCCCAGCTCGCCGAGAGGCTCGGAGCACTCGGCACCGCGACGAGAGGTATTGAGGGCGTGCCGGACGAGGACGCCAAGGACGCGATCTGGGTGCGCCCCGAGCTCGTCGCCGAAGTCGAGTTCGCCTCGTGGACCCCGGGCGGTTCGCTACGCCACGCGCGGTGGCGCGGCCTCCGCGCGGACAAGACGGTCGCCGACATCACCCTCGACTGACGGGCCGTCGCCCGCACCCCGATCGGACGCGTGCACGAGGGCGAAGGCGAGAGCCACCGCAGGCGTGAGCGCCATCATCTCCCCACCGTCCTCGAGGACGGTGAAGACGATGTCACCGGCGGAACCGAATGCGAAGAGGCTGTGCACGGTATCGACGACCACCGCGAAGAAAGCGAGCACGGCGAAGAACGCGGCGATCGACAGCGCGTCCGTGCGATCACGAGGACGCGCGCGGCGATACGTGAGTACGAAGACGATCAGGATCACGACACCGATCGCGCCCAACCACAGCAGCTCCCCGATCTGCACGGAGAGGATGCCGAGCCCGTCGATCGCAGGGATCAGATCGGTGACGCGCTCGGTGAGGAACCAGCCGATGCGCTCGTGCAGGATCAGCGAGTCCTCGAGGAGCAGAACCAGACTCACCAGCGCCAAGGCCGCGAAGACCGGAGCCTCACGGCGACGGGCCAGGAGAACGGCGAGGACGCCGATCCAGCCGAACTTCACGTACATCAACATCTCGCTGTACGAGCGATCGACGCCCAGATCGAACGCCGACCCGCCCGGAACTCCGAGCAGGGTGTGCGCGAGGTGCAGAGCGAGCAGGACGATGTCCACGAGCAGGAAGAGCCAGAGCAGAGTGAGGCCGACGCCACCGCGCAGACCACCGAGATCGAGTGACGGGAGGCGACGGCGCATCGTTAGAGCCTAGTGTCGCGGCGTCGAGATGCGCGTCAGCGGTGCGCCTCCTGGCATGTCGCCCGGTCCTCCGGCTCGATCTGGAACGTCGAGTGCGCCACGTCGAAGTGGTCAGCGAGGCAGGCCTGCAGCTGCACGAGAAGCTCCCCCGATCCGCCGCCGTCGAGGAGCGCCGGATCTACCCTGACGTGCGCGCTGAACACCGGTGCACCTCGGGTGAGCTGCCAGACGTGTACGTCGTGGACACCCGTGACCCCGTCGTAGGCCAACAGGTGCGCGCGGATGTCGCCCACGGCGGTGCCCTTCGGCGCGGACTCGGCGAGCACCGAGAAGACCTCACGGAGAAGCGTGATCGCGCGCGGGATGATCATGGCGGCGATCAGCAGGGAGGCGATGGCGTCCGCCGGCATCCAGCCGGTCACCAGGATGATGATCGCCGCCACGATGACCGCCACAGACCCGAGCATGTCTCCCAGGACCTCGAGGTAGGCACCGCGGACGTTGATGCTCTCGCGCTGAGCGGAACTCAACAACCACAGCGCGATGGCGTTCGCGAGGAGCCCGACGATCGCGACGACGAGCATCGGGCCGCCCAGCACGTCTGCGCTCTCCTGCGCGACGAGGCGTCCGATCGCCTCGATCGCGACCCATCCGGCGAGGAGGATCAGGATGATCGCGTTGATGAGCGCTCCGAAGACCTCGGCCCGCTGGTAGCCGAATGTGCGCCTATCATCCGCGGGACGCAGGGCGACGGCACTCGCGATCAGGGCGATCACCAGCGCGGACGCATCCGTGAACATGTGCGCGGCGTCGGCCAACAGCGCGAGGGACCCGGTGAGCACGGCGCCGATGACCTGCACGACCATCACGGTCCCCGTGATGGCCAGGGAGATGGTCAGCAGACGACGGTGGCTTCCCGTGCGCAGCCCACCGCTGGACCCGTGTGCGTGATCGTGCATGTCTCCAGGCTAGGCGGGCCGGAGCCCCGCGGGACGCCGTGTCGCCTAGTCGGGAAGGGTAACGATTCTCAGTCGCGGAGTGCGTACGCCGGGGATCGGATCAGAGGGCCTCGAGGAACGGGATGAGCGCCTCGAAAGCGCGCGCTCGATGCGATTGCGCCTGCTTCTCGTCGGCTGTGAACGAGCCGACGGTCCGCTCGGCGCCCGCCGGCTGCCCGTCGGGGATGAAGATCGGGTCGTACCCGAATCCGCCATCTCCCTCGGCCGCGCGCGCGAGCCTGCCGGGCCAGATGCCTTCGACCACGTGCTCATCGCCCGCGGCGGTGACGAGCGCGATGGTCGAGACGAACTGTGCCGCTCGGTGCGGATCGGCGATGTCCGCGAGCTGGTCGAGCAGGAGCTCGAGGTTCGCCTGCGAATCTTTGCGCTGCCCCGCCCAGTAGGCGGAGAACACTCCTGGCGCTCCACCGAGGACGTCGACCCGGATGCCGGAGTCGTCGGCGAGCGCCGGCAACCCGGTGTGCGCAGCCGCTGCCCTGGCCTTCAGGAGCGCGTTCGCCTCGAAGGTCACGCCGTCCTCGACCGGCTCGGGGCCGTCGTACCCGACGACCTGCAGGTCCGGACGCGTCCGAGCGATGATCTGCTGGAACTCCTCGACCTTGTGCGGGTTGTGCGTGGCCAGGACGACGCGACCGCCCGACCGACCGGCCGCGGTCATGAGCGCGGCTCGGCGAGCGCGGCGAGCTGAAGCTCGCGCAGGCTCGCGCAGCCGTTGACTCCGAGCTCGAGGAGCGCGTCGAGCTCCCGTTTGTCGAAGGGTGCGCCCTCCGCGGTGCCCTGCACCTCCACGAACAGCCCACGGCCGGTGACGACGACATTCATGTCGGTCTCGGCGCGGACATCCTCGACGTATGGCAGATCGAGCATGGGTTCGCCGTCGATGATCCCGACGGAGATCGCCGCGACCGAGTCGAGCAGCACCGTGGAGTTGCGTCCGATGAACTTCTTCTCCCGGCCCCATTCGATCGCGTCGGCGAGAGCGACATACGCACCGGTGATGGCGGCAGTCCGTGTTCCACCGTCCGCCTGCAGCACGTCGCAGTCGATGACGATCGTGTTCTCACCGAGCGCCTTGGTGTCCACGACCGCGCGGAGCGCGCGACCGATGAGGCGGGAGATCTCGTGCGTCCGTCCGCCGATCTTGCCCTTCACGCTCTCGCGATCGTTGCGGCTGTTGGTAGCGCGTGGGAGCATCGCGTACTCGGCGGTGACCCACCCCTTGCCCTTGCCGGTGAGCCAGCGCGGAACACCATTGGTGAACGACGCCGTGCACAGCACCTTGGTGCCGCCGAAGCTGATGAGCGCGGAGCCCTCGGCGTTCGCGCTCCAGCCGCGCTCGATCGTGATCTCGCGGAGCTGGTCGGTGGCGCGGCCGTCGGCACGGACGATTTCTGACATGGAATTCCTTCGTATCGGGTGGGGCAGGAACAGAAGAGTCTCAGGGGAGCTCTGGCAGCGTGATCACACCGGTCTGGACGAGCTGGACCTCACGCACCTCGCGGCCCATGAGCCGGTTGGCGAGAGCGGTGAACTCGTCGGCGCTGTCACCCGTGGCTTCGTAAAGATAGGTGGCCGTCGCGTCCGGGGATGCGAGCAGATCGCCGCGGACGAGCTGTCGGTAGACGTCACCGGCGGTCTCGTCATCGCTGGAGACCAGCGTGACACCCTCACCCATGACGTAGCTGATCGCACCGCGCAGGAACGGATAGTGCGTGCACCCGAGCACGAGGGTGTCGACGTCGGCGTCTCGGAGCGGGGCGAGGTACTCCTCCGCGGTCTCGAGGACTTCGGGAGTGCCGGTGATGCCACCCTCGACGAACTCGACGAAACGCGGACAGGCCGCGGTGAACACCGACAGGCGCTCGTTGACCTCGAGCATGTCCTGATAGGCGCGCGATCCGATGGTGCCGATCGTTCCGATCACCCCGATCCGGCCATTGCGGGTCGTGGAGACGGCTCGTCTGACGGCGGGGCCGATGACCTCGACGACGGGGACGTCATAGCGCTCGCGCGCATCGCGGAGCATCGCGGAGGAGGCGGTGTTGCAGGCGATCACGAGCATCTTGACTCCCTGGTCGACCAGAGTGTCGAGCACCTCGAGCGCATAGCGGCGCACGTCGGCGATCGGCTTCGGACCGTAGGGCGAGTGCGCGGTGTCCCCGATGTACACGAACGACTCGCGGGGCAGCTGCGCACGGATCGCGCGAGCCACCGTGAGTCCACCCACACCGGAGTCGAAGATGCCGATCGGCGCGTCGTTCATGACTGTCCAGCCTAGTCGTGCCGACCCGCCACGCGCTCCGCCACGCTCACTAAGCTGAGCGCATGACCTCGTCGACGGCGCTGCTCACCGACCGCTACGAACTGACGATGCTCGGAGCCGCCCTGCGAGACGGCACAGCCTCTCGTCCCAGCGTGTTCGAGCTCTTCGCGCGCCGCCTCTCCGGTGGACGTCGTTTCGGAGTCGTGGCCGGCACCGGCCGACTCCTGTCGCTGTTGCGCGACTTCCGCTTCGGCGAGGACGAACTCCGTTTCCTCCGTGACGCACGCGTCGTCGACGCCGAGACCCTTCGCTACCTCGAGGCGTATCGCTTCACCGGCACCATCCGGGGGTACCGCGAAGGCGAGCTCTACTTCCCCGGCTCCCCCGTCCTCACCGTGGAAGGCAGCTTCGCCGATGCCGTCGTGCTCGAGACGCTCGCGCTCAGCGTGCTCAACCACGACTCGGCCGTGGCCACTGCAGCCGCCAGGATGAGCATCGCCGCCGACGGTCGTCCGCTCGCCGAGATGGGCTCCCGTCGAGCCGCCGAACACTCCGCTGTCGCCGCGGCACGCGCCGCGTACATCGCCGGCTTCGGCGCCACCAGCAACCTCGAGGCGGGGCGGAGTTGGGGCATACCCACCATGGGCACGGCCGCCCACTCGTGGACGCTGCTGCACGACACGGAGGAGGACGCGTTCCGTGCCCAGATCGATGCCCTCGGCGTCGGCACGACCCTGCTCGTGGACACCTACGACATCCGCGTGGGCGTGGAGACCGCCATCCGCGTCGCCGGCACCGAGCTGGGCGGCGTGCGCCTCGATTCGGGCGACCTGCCGACCGTCGCGGCGGCCGTGCGCGAACAGCTCGACGCTCTGGGCGCCGCAGGAACGCGCATCACCGTGACCAGCGACCTGGACGAGTATGCGATCGCCGCCCTGGCAGCCTCCCCCGTCGACGCCTACGGGGTGGGCACATCGGTCGTCACCGGTTCCGGGTATCCGACCGCGGGCATGGTCTACAAACTCGTCGCTCGTCAGACGCCGGACGGCGGCTGGGTGAGCGTCGCGAAGGCCTCCGCCGACAAGGGCTCGCACGGGGGACGCAAGACCGCGTTCCGTACACTCCGCGACGGACTCGCGAGCACCGAGACCATCACCGTGTCCGACGGATTCGCATCCGACGCCCCGCCCTCCGACCGCGCGGACTCGCGTGCCCTCCAGGTCACTCTGGTCGAGGGCGGCGAGATCGACGCGGCCTACGAGGGGCACGCCGGCACCCGCTCGGCGCGTGAGCATCACCTGCGCGTACGCGAGGAGCTTCCGCTGCGCGCACGAGCGCTCAGCAAATCGGACCCCGCGATCCCCACCGTCTACCTCGACGCGTGAGGAATGACGTCTCGGCGTCTCAGCGGGTCATCGTCTCGTAGATCTCTTTGCAGGTGGGGCAGACGGGAAACTTCTCCGGATCGCGGCCGGGCGTCCACTTCTTACCGCACAGCGCGCGGACCGGCTTGCCGGTGATCGCGGACTCGAGGATCTTGTCCTTCTTGACGTAGTGGGAGAAACGCTCGTGGTCGCCCGGCTCGAGTTCTTCCTCCCGGAGGAGTTCTTCCAGTTCGCGATCAAGCGTTGCCACGCCACCCTGATCGGGGCTGTCCAGCGGAGTACTCATAGCGGTGAGTCTAACGGGGTCGCGCTGGCCATGGGGCGGAACGTGGACTCCTACGCGGACTCGACGAACTCCATCAGGCGCTCGCCGCTGCGGGAGAAGACGCGTCCCCCGATCAACGCACCGAGCACGAGCACCGCGAGCCCACTGCCGATCCCCGCCCAGAAGGTCGTGAGGCTGTGTTCGCTGCCCTCCACGATCGTCAGGACGAAGAGCCAGACGGTCGGGATGCTCACGATGATGGTGCCGAAGAACGCGGTCGCCTGCCCGGCCGAACCGCTCGACGCCGATCGCTGTGGCTGCTGGAACGGACTGTCACCGGGGTGGGACACGGCATAGGGAGAGAGAACCGAGACGATGCTCGATACGCCCAAGCCGCCGAGGAAGAGGCTCGCGGAGAGACCGACCAGCGGTAGCAACAAGTGCCACTCGTCGATCACCGACAGCGTGATCGGAATCGCGACGGCGAGAGCAGGAGCGGCCACGAGGAAGATCGGCACGAGCCGCCCCAGGCGGTCCGCCGTTCCCGAGACACCGCTCGCGACGTGAGTCCACAGCGCGGTCGAGTCGTACGCGACGTCGTTGTGCGGGAGCCATCCGAAGAACAGCGCCATGATCGGCACGGGCAGCAGGGCCGCGAGAGACATCGGCACCCCGGCGACGAGCAGCGGGAGGACGGTCAGTGCAGCGGCGACCGGCACGATCACGAAGTTCACGATGTAGCGGCGGTCGCGGAGCCAGTAGACCAGGCTGCGGGCAGCGATGGCGCCGAACGCGTTCGAGGGGAGCACGGCGAACCAGCCGAGACCACTGCGCTCGCGGGCGGCGGCGGCGGGACGCTCCGTGGTGGTGAGCATTCGCCTGACGAGCCAGGCCCAGAGTGCCAGCAGAACGAGCAGAGTCACGGCGGCGACGGCCCCGCTCAACCACGCGGCCGACACGTCGCCCTGGATGACGGAGAAGACCAGCCCGGTGGTCGCACCGAAGGGCGTGAATCCCGTGATCGTCGTCGCGGTCGCGACGATCGCGGGCACCTGGCCACCCCACTCCTGGGAGGCGAGGAAGACCGCGACGGGGAACGCGATGATGATCACAGCGAGGGCGAACAGAGCGGTCAGCTCCCGCGACCGTCGCTCCGGAAGGATCATCGCGTTCACCGCCATCCCGATGCGCGCCGCGAGGACCGTGGACAGCAGGCCCATGACGCTCATGAGCACGACGAGGAGCACCGGTGCTCCCAGGTGCAGAGCGACCACGACGACGCAGATCCCGACCGCGATGAGTGCGAGGCTCGGGACGCTGATCAGCGCTGCGAGAGCGAGAATCCAGGGCATACGGCGCTCATCCACACCGAATACGGCGAAGCGGCGAGGATCCAGTTGATCGACCGTCCCCGCCAGCACCGGTCCGATGAGGAATCCCAGGAAGACTGCTGCGCTGCCGAGCACGATGACGGTGCGCGCTACCGGCGCCGGCGCATCGATCAGGCTCAGCGCGGCGATGCAGACGACCGTCGTCGCCGCTGCCGTCGCGAGCAGTCCCAGCACAGACCGCACCGTGCGGGCGCCACGCAGGGCGCCGACGAGAAGTGCGAGCCTCAGTCGGAGAACGTGTGCAACCACTCGAGACCCTCCACCTCGCCGATACCACCGGAGAGCTCGACGAATCGGGCCTCCAGCGTCTGACCGGCGCGGACGTCCTCCACTGTGCCCTCCGCGAGGACCTCGCCACCGACGATGATCGCCACACGCGAGCACACGCGCTCCACCAGGTCCATGCCGTGGCTCGAGAGGATGACCGTCCCGCCGTGCGCGACGTAGGCGCGCAGGATGTCGAGGATCACAGACGACGAGACGGGGTCGACGGCCTCGAACGGTTCATCGAGCACGAGCACCCGCGGCGAATGGATCATCGCCCCGGCGAGCATGATCTTCTTGGTCATACCGGCGGAGTAGTCCGAGACCACGCGAGTGAGCGCATCAGCCAGGTCGAAGGCCCGTGCGAGATCCGATGTGCGCTTCTCGATCACATCGGACCGGAGGCCTCTGAGCAGCCCGTAGTAGTGGAGCAGCTGTCTGCCGGTGAGCCTGTCGAAGGTGCGTAGACGATCGGGCAGGACGCCTGTCATGCGCTTGGCCGCGAGCGAATCGACCGACTGGTCCACCCCGCAGATGTGCACGCTGCCGGCATCCGCGCGCAGCAGCCCCGCGACGATCGAGAGCGTCGTGGTCTTGCCCGCGCCGTTGGGGCCGACGATGCCATAGAAGGAGCCGGCAGGCACGGTGAGGTCGATCGAGTTGACGGCTCGCTGATCGCCGAAGAGTTTGACGAGTCCGCGGATACGGATCGCATCCGTCTTGTCGTCCTGATCACCGGCTGCCGCCGCGGTGGCGCCCTCCTCGGACGCCGCCGTGATCTCGTCCTCCGAGCTCGTCGCCGCAGACGCTTCGGACGCGACCTCCGCGCTCTCGCCCGCCTCGGGGATCTCGGTCGCGTCGGTCGCCTCGAGGGGCGACGTCACGACCTCAGCGACGGGCGCCGCATCCGCGGCTGCCACAGCCGGCTTGGTGATGGCCTTGCTCGCCGTCGTGGGGCGCTTCGCGGCGGGCCGCTTCGCAGCCGGCTTCCTGACCGCGGCAGTCTTCGGTGCGGGCTTCTCGTCAGCCGCCGCGACCGGGGCGGACGGCGCCTGATCGGCTCCGGACTCGACGACGGCATCGGACACGGGCGCAGTGGCGTCCGTCTCGCGAGCGAGGCGCTCCGCCTCGGCCTTCTCTGCCGCGGCCTTCTCCGCCTTCGCGGCCTTCGCCGCTGCCGCCTTGGACGCAGCGGTCTTGGCCGCGGCCGTCTTGGTGGCGGCCGCCTTGGACGCACTGGACTGCGACGCCGCCTTTGCAGCGGCCGTCTTCGCCGCCGCTGCCTTCGCGGCCGCTGTCTTCGCTGCAGCGGCTTTCGCCGCGCTCGTCTTGGCCGCCGACGAGGTCTGCGCGGTCGTCTTCTTCGCGGCCGCAGTCTTCGCGGCCGTCGTCTTCGCCGCGGAGGTCCCTGTGGCGCGCGCCGCGGTTGTGCCGCTCTTCGCTCCGACGGTCTTCTTCGCCGCAGCGCCGTTCGCCGCGGACGTGCGCGACGTCGCCGTCCCGGAGGCGGGCTTCTTGGCGGAGGTCGCGGGCCGCGGCGCGGCGGCCTTCTTCGGAGCCGCGGCGCGCGGCGCTTCTGCGGAGGAGTCGCTCGAATCCGTCACGGCTGCCGTGTCATCCTCGGAATCTGCACGGGGGTCGGGGGAATCGGTCACTGTCCTACGCTATCAATGCGACTCGCTTTTGCCGGGGTCGCACGCAACATTTCACCCCACTCCTCCAGAGGCGACGGGTTCCTGAGTGTTCCGTGTGTACTCGATCACGAAACGACAACGGACTCTCCCCCTTCCGGGCCTTCCCAGGCGAAATCGATAGCATGATCTCGGCACGAAGAGGTGTCCGGTCGATGAATCGACCATGAACACACATTTCTTAGGAGCTTTCGTGACTCTCCAGACCGTCATCCTTGCCGCAGGCATGGGCTCTCGCCTCGGGCGAGCATTGCCCAAGCCGCTCACCGAACTCAGCGACGGCCGCACGATCATGGGCCAGCAGCACGACAACATCCGCGCAGCCTTCGGGGCAGACGCCCGGATCACCACCGTCGTCGGCTACCGCGCCGAGACGGTGATCGAGGCCTTCCCGCACGTGAACTACGTGCACAACGAGCGCTACGACGAGACCAACACCTCCAAGAGCCTCCTGCGCGCCCTGAGCGTGACGGGCCGCGGCGGGGTGCTCTGGATGAACGGTGACGTGGTCTTCGATCCGCGCATCCTCGGACGAGCGATCGAGTTCATCGAGCGCGATCAGTCGTTCGTGACCGTCAACACGTCCAAGGTCAGCGACGAAGAGGTGAAGTACACCGTCACGGCGGAAGGCTTCATCGACGCTCTCTCCAAGACGGTCGTCGGCGGAATCGGCGAGGCGGTCGGCATCAACTACATCTCCTCCGCGCACAAGAAGGCGTTCATGCGCCAGCTGCAGCGCGTCGAGGACCAGGATTACTTCGAGCGGGGACTCGAGCTCGCGATCGCCGAGGACGGCCTTCTTCTCGAGCCGATGGACATCTCGGACCTCTACGCGGTCGAGGTCGACTTCGCCGAGGACCTCGTGCGGGCGAACCAGTTCGTCTGACCAGTCCTGCGCACCGCCGGGAGCCCTGTCCTTCGGGACGGGGCTCCCGGCGTTTTCGCGGTGTGCGGCCGTAGGATCAGCCGGATGGTCGACAAGGTGCACAAGATCCACTCCCTCCCGGATGACTCTCCGTGGGACCGCGCCGTGCCTCCGGTGGGATCGCCGGAGCACCCGATCGCCGTACGTGGCCTGGACCGCGTCCTGGCCATCCAGCGCCCCCTGGTTCTCGCGCACATCCGCAGCATCCGCCTGCGCAACCCGCACGCGCCCCCCGATGAGATCGTGCGGATACTCGAGCGCCGCTATCTTGCGGCGATCACGACCGGTGGGGCCGCTGTCGGGGCCACTGCCGTCGTGCCCGGGATCGGCACGGGAATCACACTCGCGCTCTCCGGCGTCGAGACGATCGGTTTCGTCGAATCGACCTCACTCTTCGCGCAGTCCGTCGCCGAGGTCCATGGCATCGCCATCGAGAATCCCGACCGGGCGCGAGCGCTCGTCATGACCCTCATGCTCGGCAAAGAGGGCGTGGATCTCGTCAGCCAGCTGACCCGCCAGGCGACAGGCAAGGGCGCGGCGCGCTCGTCGTACTGGGGTGAGATGGTGACCAAATCACTCCCGAAGGCCGCGGTCGGCCCTCTCGTCGATCGACTCAAGACCTCATTCGTCAAGCAGTTCGCGACGCGCGGCGGCGCATCCTTCCTCGGTAAGGCCCTGCCGTTCGGCATCGGCGCAGCGATCGGCGGCGCGGGCAACAACATCCTCGGTCGACGGGTGCTCACCACGTCGCGGCGCGCGTTCGGGGCGGCGCCCCTCGCGCTTCCCGCCGTGCTCGAGCCGGTGACGGGAGCTGAGCGCATGGAGACACGAGTGCTGCGCGGTGCGCGACTCGCCGGAGCGGCGATCGCCGGCACGGTGGGCACCGCAGCGCGCAGCGTCAGCGTCGCCAGCCGGCGGATCGGAGGCCGGAACCGCCGTCCTGTCGGGGACCATGACGCTCTCGAGGCGGCCGATGCACCGCGCGGAGGACACGACCTGGACGATCTGGGCGGGCCGCGCTGAGCGCGATCCGCGGCCACACTCCGCCTGCACGGCGGCTCAGGGCGGGCGGCTTGTCCCCGTGTCCCCGCTCCGCGTCGGTCGCACGCTCGGGAAGCGTCCGTCGTCGGGCCTAGCGTGTGGCGCATGCTTCGCCCTGTAGACCCCGCAGACAATCCGCCACCCTCCGCGTACCGCGTGCCCTGGCGCGTCGTGCGTGACGATCCTCTGCATCCGATCGTCATCAACGACAGCACCGATCCGGCGGACTTCGTGCGGGTGTTCTACGGGACCGACGACCGCGACGATCGCACCCAACTCTGGGGTCGCGTGCTGCCGGCGGCGCACATCGGACTCTGTCTGTGCACGACCGACCCGGACAGCGCCACGGTCACGTTGGCGTGGTATCGACCGTCAGACGGCGCGGAGTACGTGTGGCGGTTCGTGCCGTGAGACGACGGTCACTCGCTCTCGCGGCGTCGCAGCTCGCGGCGGAAGTCCGCCTCCGAATAGGGCTTCAGATCGTCGGGAAGATCGGCTGCGCTCAGCCCCTCCACGAAGATCTGCGGTGACACTTCGAGCGCCGTGGCGAGCTGGATGATCACGAACAGCGTCGGGTTGCCCTTGCCGCCCTCGATCCGTGCGAGATGGCTCACGTCCATGTCCGCCCGCGCCGCGAGCTTGGTCCGACTCATCGTCGTCTTGCCGCGGAGTTCGCGCACGAGGCGCCCCACATGCTCGGAAGCGCGCGATCGTGGCTCATTCATCCTTCATGACTATCGACAAGCCGTTCCGTTGCCGTGCGCGTGAAAGCGAGGGCTTGTAAGAGTGGGCGTCAAAGCCAATATATCAGTCGGACGATCCATCCTCGGCCTCAGCGATCGACCAAAGGAATCGCGTGCGCGTTGTGGTGAGCATCCAACGGCAGCGCCGGGCCCGGGGCTAGGGTGGAATCCGTGACGGACACCCCTGACCTCTCTACGACCGCAAGCAAGATCGATGATCTCCGAGCGCGCTACAACGAAGCCGTTGTCGACGCCGAGGAGGTCGCGAAGAAGAAGCAGCACGCCAAGGGCAAGATGACCGCCCGAGAGCGCATCGAGCTGCTGGTGGACCCGGGAAGCTTCGTCGAGTTCGACGAGTACGTGCGACACCGCACCACAGCCTTCGGAATGGACCGCTCCCGCCCCTACGGTGACTCCGTCGTCACCGGTGTCGGAACGATCCACGGGCGCACGGTCGCGGTGTACTCACAGGACTTCTCCACGTTCGGCGGTTCGCTCGGCGAAGTCGCGGGAGAGAAGATCATCAAGGTCATGGAGTTCGCCCTCGCCGGCGGCATGCCCTGCATCGGAATCCTCGACTCGGGCGGCGCGCGCATCCAGGAGGGTGTCGTCGCGCTCGGCAAGTACGGCGAGATCTTCCGCCTCAACACCAGGGCGTCGGGAGTCATCCCCCAGATCTCCCTCATCATGGGCCCGGCGGCCGGCGGTGCGGTGTACTCCCCCGCGCTGACGGACTTCGTCATCATGGTCGACAAGACCAGCCAGATGTTCGTCACCGGACCCGACGTCATCAAGACGGTCACCGGCGAGGACGTCGGCATGGAGGAGCTCGGGGGCGCGTACACGCACAACACCCGCTCCGGGGTCGCGCACTATCTCGCCGAGGACGAGGACGACGCGATCGACTACGCGCGCACGCTCCTCGGCTTCCTGCCCGACAACAACATGGCGGAACTCCCGACCTACGAGACGACGTTCGAGTACGAGACGACCGACTCCGACCGGGCGCTGAACACGATCATCCCGGACTCGGCGAACCAGCCGTACGACATCCACGACGTCATCGCTCACGTCGTCGACGACGGAGACTTCCTCGAGGTGCAGCCCCTGTTCGCGCCGAACATCGTCATCGGGTTCGGACGCATCGACGGTCGCTCGGTCGGAATCATCGCGAACCAGCCCTCGCAGATGGCCGGAACGCTCAACATCGAGGCTGGCGAGAAAGCGAGCCGCTTCGTGCGGTTCTGCGATGCGTTCTCGCTGCCGATCGTGACGCTCGTCGATGTCCCCGGTTATCTGCCCGGCACCGACCAGGAGTGGACCGGCGTCATCCGCCGCGGCGCGAAGCTCCTCTACGCGTACGCCGAGGCCACCGTTCCGCTGGTCACCGTGATCCTGCGCAAGGCCTACGGTGGCGCATACATCGTCATGGGCTCCAAGCAACTCGGCGCAGACGTGAACCTCGCCTGGCCGACCGCCGAGATCGCGGTCATGGGCGGCCAGGGTGCTGTCAACATCCTCTATCGGGGAGAGATCAAGCGCGCAGAGGATGCCGGTGAGGATGTCGCCGCCGTTCGCACCCGCCTGGCCAACGAGTACACGTACAACGTCGCGTCCCCCTTCCTCGCGGCAGAACGCGGCGAGCTGGACGGAATCATCGAGCCGGCGAACACCCGTGTCTCGATCGCGAAGGCACTCCGGTCACTCCGGGGCAAGCGCGCGGAGCTGCCACCCAAGAAGCACGGGAACATTCCCCTGTGACCGAGCCGAAAGCGGGGGAGGTCCCGTCGATCGACATCACCCGGGGAGACGCGACCGATGCGGAGCTCGCCGCCCTGATCGCGGTCGTCAGCGACGCGTACGTCCAGGAGGCTGCGGCCGCCGTGGCCGACGCACCCCGAGTATCCGCCTGGCAGCGGACGCAGCGCCCGCTCCGTCGCCCACTGCGTCGCGACATTCCCTGGGGTCGGTTCTCCGGCTGACGCCCGCGCTGCGTCAGTCCAGGCGTGTCCCCCGGAATCGCAACGTCACGATCTGGAACGGACGAAGTTCCACCTCCGCGACTCCCGCACCGCTGGAGAGCACCGCCTGCGCCTCGGCCGGCCGTTCGAGAAGGTCGGTCTCGACGACCGAGTCGAAGGCGAACGCCGTCGACACGGAGGTCCGCACGCGGCCGCCGTGCGCCTCGTAGAGCCGCACGATCACATCACCGCTGCGATCCTCGGCGAGTTTGACGGCCTCCACGACGAGCGCGGCATCGTGACTCTCCACGAGAGGGGCCACCGGGCCCGCGCCACGCAGCACGCGACGGGGGATGTTGAGCCGGTATCCCTCCTGGATCGCCTCGGTGACTCCGGCGTCCGGTCTGACGCTCACACGGAAGACGTGCGTCCCCTGGTCGGCCTCGGGGTCCGGGTACAGGGGCGCGCGCAACAGCGAAAGCCGCACGGTGGTCGCTGACCCTCCCCCGCGGCGTGGAGTACGCGAGATGTCGTGTCCGTAGGTGGCGTCGTTCGCGATCGCGACCCCCATGCTCGCATCGGCCACGTGCACCCAGCGATGAGCGACCGTCTCGAACCGCGCCGCGTCCCAGGATGTGTTCGTGTGCGTGGGGCGATGGATATGTCCGAACTGGATCTCCGATGTCGCGCGCTCGGCATGGACATCGATGGGGAAAGCGAGCTTCAGAAGCTTCTGACGCTCGTGCCAGTCCACGACGGTCTCGATGTCGAGGGCGCGCGCATCGGCGTCCAGGGTGAGGGTCTGCGTGATCCGCGATGCCCCCCGCTCGCGGATCACGCAGACGATGGCGGCCGACGGGTGCGGCACGATGTCGATCGTCGACACCTCCGTCACCTCGTCGACATGTCGGTGGTAGTGCTCGTCGATGTCCCAGGCGTCCCACTGCGTGGGCGTGTCCCGGTGGAGCTGAAGGAGATTGCCTCGTTCCCCCGGCGGGATCACCTGGCGTCCCGTCGCACGCGAGACGAGCGACGTGATCAGCCCCGCCTCGTCCAGGAGGATCTCGAGGTGGTCGTTGGCCAGTGCGAAACCCTCCGCGACGCGTGTGACGGCCGCTGACGCTCCCGCCTCCTCCACCGCTGCGATCCCCATCGCCGGGGCGGAGGAGACGGGGAAGGGACCTGCATTGGCGATCAGTTCCCGCGGGCCGTCGCCGCTCACGAGAGCCAGGGCCTCGGAGATCAGCCGCTCGGTCTGCGCGAGCACCTCGTCGTAACGACGCTCCGCCTCCCGGTGGACCCAGGCGATCGAACTCCCGGGAAGGATGTCGTGGAACTGCTGCAGCAGCACGGTCTCCCAGACGGCATCGAGCTCCTCGTAGGGGTACTCGGCGCCGCGGAGTGCAGCGGCCGTCCACCACAGCTCCACCTCGCGCAGCGCATGCTCGCTGCGCCGGTTGCCTCGCTTCATGCGTGCCTGGGACGTGTACGTGCCCCGATGGAACTCGAGGTACATCTCCCCTGACCACACGGGCGGGTGCGGGTACTCCGCCTCGGCCGCCTCGAAGAAATCGCGCGGACTCGACAGGGTCACCGTCGGTGAGCCCTCCAGCGACCGCAGTCGCGCGGCCGCGGCGAGCATCTCGCGCGTGGGCCCGCCACCGCCGTCGCCGTAGCCGAAGGGGACGAGCGAGGTGTTCGCCATGCCCTTCTCGGCATACTGGCGCTCGGCGCACGCGAGCTCTGCACCGGACAGCACCGCACCGTACGTGTCGACGGGCGGAAAGTGCGTGAAGATGCGGGTCCCGTCGATCCCCTCCCAGAGGAAGGTGTGATGAGGCATCACGTTGGTCTCGTTCCAGGACATCTTCTGCGTGAGCATCCACCGAGCCCCCGTCGCTTTCGCGATCTGCGGCAGCGCAGCGGAGTACCCGAACGAATCGGGCAACCAGACGTCGAGCGGCTCGACGCCGAACTCGTCGAGGAAGAACCGCCGGCCGCGCACGAACTGGCGCACCAGAGCTTCACCACCGGGGAGGTTCGTGTCGGATTCGACCCACATTCCCCCGACGGGGACGAACCGCCCCTCCGCGACCGCACGCCGGACTCGCTCGTAGAGCTCGGGCTGGAAGCGTTTGAGCCACGCGTACTGCTGGGCGGAGGAGGCCGCGAACACGAAATCAGGGTTCTCGTCCTGCAACGACAGAACATTGGAGAACGTTCGCGCCACCTTGCGCTGGGTCTCGCGCACCGGCCACAGCCACGCTGAGTCGATATGTGCGTGACCGACGGCGTGGACCCTGTGCGCGGAGGCCGAGGCCGGGCGCGAGAGGACCTCACTCAGGGACGAGCGCGCCGCGGGAGCGGTGCCGGAGACGTCATCCGGGTCGGTGGCGTCCACCATCCTCTCCAGCGCGCGCAGCACCTCGGCCCGCCGCGGGGACGTTGCCGGCAGCTCCGCCATCAGGCTCTGCAGGACCGCGACGTCCTGCGTGAGCTCCCACACCTCGAGGTCCCGCATCGCGACATCCGCGCGGCGCAGCACATACAGCGGAGCGTCGCCCGCGGTGGCGAGATCGCCGAGCGAGGTCGGACGGAAGTCGCGGAACCCGTCGGCGACATCCGGGTTCGCAGCCATCTCCACGAAGAATGCGAACGGCGCTCCCGGCTCCGCATCCAGCGGCACGAAGCTGTTGCGCGGTTCGATCGCCTTCACGATCGAACCATCGGTGCGGTAGACCGTCGCTTCGGCTTGGAAGCCGGGCTCGGCAGCGTGGAACCCGAGATCGAGCACGAGTTCCGCCTGCGCACCGGGAGCGGCCTGGGGAGCCTCCCCGGACACCCGGAGCCAGACCGTACCCCAGGGTCTTCCCCACGACGCACCGACGGGGAACGGGACGTACGACTGAATCGCCGCCTCCGCGAACGGCACCGGTTCTCCAGGGACCTCCCAGGCCGCGAGAGTCATCGGTGTCGAGGAGCGATAGAGCGCAGGAACGAGACGCTCGGCGACGAATCGGCGAATGCGGGCTTCGATCAGATCGGTGGTGTCATGCATGAGAGACGCGTTCCATGTGTATCGATAGTAAATCGAGTGGAGTAAACGCTGTCAAGCGGGGCGCCGCCTCCGCGGGACCCTCGTCAGGAATCGAGCAGCAGCGAGGACGCCCGCGGCGAGAGTTCGGAGTCCAACACGACGCAACCGGCACCGACTGCTCCGGCGTCTGCGCCGACGATCGTCCCCACGACCGGCAGGCGATGCAGCACTCTCGTGGCGCTCTGCTGATCGACGAGATCGGGAAGGACTCTCAGATACGTCGCGGCCACACGCGACCAGAACGGGCCCCCCAGCACCACCCGGTCGACGTCGAGGAGGTTGGTCAACACCGCGATGAGCACGGAAAGGTGTCCGGCCGCTTCGTCGAGCACGGCGCGGGCGCCGGGATCTCCCGAGTCCGCGAGCTCGCACAGCTCCGAGAAGCGCGTGTCGATGGCCTCCGCGTCGTTGTCGACAGGGCCCGGAGTCAACACTCCCGCACGCTCCGCGCGCTCGATGATCGCCTGGGGAGTGCAGACGACGTCGACGCATCCCCGCTGCCCGCACGCGCACACCGGCCCGTCGGGAGCGACGATCACATGACCGATCTCGCCCACGTTGCGGGAGACGCCTCGCACCACGTCGCCGTCCATCACGATCGCCGCGCCGATACCGATACCCAGATAGATGTAGACGAACGACCCCATCGAGGACTCCTCGCCTGTCCACAGTTCCGCAACGGCGGCCGCAGTCGTGTCCTTCTCGAGCGCGACGTCGAACCCGGTCGCCTCGGCGAGCGCGTCGCGCAGGGGTACTCGATGCCACGCGTTCAGCTTGGGCGGATCGATGACCGTCCCCCGCTCGCTGTCCAGCGGCCCCGGCGTCGCGACGCCGATCCCCGCCACCGCCGTCCGGTCCTCACCGACGCCGTCGAGCACTCCGGACACCTCGCCTGCTATCGCCTCGAGGATGCGCTGCGGGTCGTCTGCGGGCGTGCGGCAGCTCCGACGTCGAACGATCGCCCCCGTCAGGTCGAGGAGCACGACCGTGATGACCGACGGATCCAGATGTACGCCGATGGCCATTCGGCTGCGCGCCTCGAGCCGCAGCCGTGTGCGCGGCTTGCCGGGCCCCGTGATCGTCCGTCCGGCTTCCGCGACGAGGTTCTCATCGATGAGCCGGCGCGTGATGTTCGTGACGGTCTGCGCGGAGAGGCCGGTCGCCTCTGCGAGCTCGGTCCGGCTGAGCCCCTCGCCGGACCGGCGAATCGCCTCGAGGATGACCGAGCGGTTGAAGTCGCCCATCCTCGGCAGGTTCGTCCCGCGGCGCCGTACGTTCACGAGTCCATCATCCCGCATACGCGCGTCATCCGTGTCCCCCGAAATACCTACAGACAGTGGATGAATTGCCGACCAAACTAGAGGAGACGCTTCGCGTTCGGCTGGTCTCTCCGCACACTGTGCATCGACGATCACCAGCCACCGGCGGACGGTTTTCGGGTAACTGGTCCGCATGGCGAGGGGTGGGCGGCTTCGCCGCCCCTCGCCTCTTCTCATTCCTTGGGCGGCCGCCGCAGGATCTCATGCCACAGGCCGACCGAATCCTCATCCGAGGAACCGCTGTTCCCGCTGCGCCCGACGACGGTGACCGCCGTGTGGGCATCCCGGGCAGCGCGGATGATGACCCGACCGGCCTCCGCCGTGCGCAACACCTCGGCGAGTTCGTTGCGGATGGCTGTGCGCCGTTCCTCATCGACGTCGTCGAGCCCGCCCTCGTCGAACACGGTGACGGTGACACCGCGGCGGCGCACGTCCTCGATGGCCGCCCGCACGGCATCGTTGAGCAGGCTCGCACCGCGCAGTTCGTCACGCAGCCGCCCCTCGGCGAGGCGAGCCGCCAGACGCTCCTCTTCGTCGAGGTCCCCGCGCGCAGCCACTGTGCGGCTGAGGACGGGACCGGCGACCGCGAGCGCGTACTGGACCCGCACGCGCCGCTCGCGCTGGCGCACCTGCTGCGTCGCGTGCCAGGCCGACACCGCCTGCTGGATCCCCGCAAGGCGCTCGGTGTCGCGGACGGCTCGATCCCAGAACCACACGAGCAGCTGAGCCACGACCATCCAGACGATGGATCCGACCAGGCCGAGTTCGAGGGACACGAAGAACCCGAGATAGAGGCTGGACAGCACGGTGAGCGCGAGAACGCATGCCCATCCCGCCACGAACCGTCGGCGCACGATGCAGACCACGCCGATGAGTCCGACCCCGCCGATGTACCAGGTGGCGAACGGTTCGGTGAGCGCGATCGGCTCGAGCGATGCGCTCACGAGGATCGGGATCGACACGCTCGCGACCACGGCGAAGACCGCCGCCCAGGGGGGCATGCGCGCGCCCCGCGCGGACTCGGCGAGTATCCCGATCATGATCGCGGCCAGATACAACGCGATCGCCGCGATCATGAGCAGGGGCGCGGTCGGCTGGATGATCCACCACACGGCTCGCGCGGCGAAGTAGAGCGAGAATCCGATGGCCAGTGAGGTGGCGACCGTGCGCACGGTGAGGGTCACGGTCGCTCCCATCCCAGAACGACCGTCGTTCCACCGGCGGCGGAGTCGATCGTGGCAGTACCGGCGACCGCGGCCATCCGCGCGAAGATCGACGCCCGGATGCCGAGCCGATCATCTCCGATCTCGGCGACGTCGAAACCGCTGCCGGTATCGACGACCGTGACGGTCATCCCCTCGTCTCCGTGTCCTTCGGCGATGATGTGCAGGCCGCGCCCATGCGCGTGCGCGACGGCATTCCCGATGGCCTGCCGGGCAGCGAGCACCATCGCCCGCGCGGCCTTCCCGGGGATCAGACCGACACCGCCTCGCTCCTCGACGACCGCATCCGCCCCGATCTCGGACAGTGCCCTCCGGAGCTCCGAGACGATCTGCGCGGAGCCGACGGGCTCGTCGCTGCCCTCCTGGGCGACGGCGGCCTCGGTGTTCGCGAGTCTCGTGAGGGCTTCGCGCGCCATGCTGACCGCCAGGTCCCTGGCGCGCTCCGTCTCCGCCCGCTCCGCGGCGATCAGGGCGGCGAGCACGCTGTCGTGCATGAGAGCGGCCATCGCGACGCGCTCCTCCTCCGCTGCCGCGACCGCGGCGGCGGAGGCGTAGGCGGACACCGCGCGGCCCCGGGTGTCATCCACACCGGCCGCGACCGAGCGGAACATCCATCCGAGCGAGATGAGGACGACGCTGAGGATGAGAGTGAAGGAGACGTCGAACGCAGTGGTGACCCACACGGCGGGTGAGAACTCGCCCTGAACGAGCCGGACGTAGCCGTAGATCAGGGGAACGCCCATGGCCCAGGCCACCTGGAGTCGCATCGGGAATGCCAGCATCGCAGCGACGACGCCGATGTTGACGAGGAAGAAGATCCACGGCTGACCACGCTCGAGCGCCGCCGAGGACTCCACGATCAGCGGCCAGCCCGCAAGAGCCCCGACATAGACGACGGCGAAGACACCGCACGCGATTCGCACGCCGCGCCCGACGACGCACGCGATCAACATCGCGAGCAACGGGACGAAGACCACGACGAGGGTCACGACGTGCGGGAGGTCGGTGTGGGAGATGCCGCCCACGGCGGCGATCAGGGCCTGGGCACCCAGCGCGAGAGAGCCCACAGCGACCACGATCGCGAGGATCCGCTCCATCCGCTTTCCGGTGAAGCGCTCGAACTCGGTCTCCACAGCGCCCGGAGACGGAATCTGGCTCCAGGCATCGCGAATGCTCAGCGCGTCAACCGCCACTCGCGGTCCCTTCAGCCGGGACGATCCCGTCCTCCATCGCCCGCCTGAGCAGATCGACCTTGGTCGGGGCGGGCCGTCCGACCTCGACGTACTTGACTCGCACGCGGGTGATGTTCTCCTTGGCGGTGGAGTAGGCGACCCCCAGGTGCTCGGCGACGACCTTGAGCGGGAGCCCCGTCGCATACAGGCGCAGCACCTCGCGTTCCCGCACGGAGAGCTGCGCGTCGGCGAAGGCGCGATCACCATCGACGGCGCTCGCCCACTCGACGTTGTTCAGCGCCTCGCCTCGTGACACCGTCCTGATCGCGTCGAGGACGTCGTCGAGGGCGGACGACTTGCTCACCACTCCCGCCGCCCCGGCGACCAGCGCTTCGCGCACGGCGGCCGGACGGTCGGCGACGCTGTGGATGACCACGCTCGCCCCATCGGAGACGAGCGAGGTGACGTTCTCAGTGACGGTCGTCCCGTCCCCCAGCGTCAGATCGAGCACGACGACGTCGGCGGGGGCTGCGGAAGTCGTCCTCCGCCAGTCGAGATACGCACCCACGGTGCTGCCCGAGAACACCACGTCCTGGGCGCCGTCACGACCGCACGCGGCCTCCAGGCCTAGGCGTACGGACTCGTGATCGTCGATGAGTGCGACCGTGCTCATGCCGTCAGCCTACCCAGCGCACGGGTCACTCTCCGCGAGTGAGGAGCGCGACGACCTCGAAGTGGTGCGTGTGGGGGAACAGATCGAAGGCCTCCAGCGCCGGAACCTGCCAGCCGAGACCGCGGAACGTGTTCAGATCGCGCGCCAGAGCGACGGGATCGCACGCCACGTAGACGATGGCATCAGGGCGCAGCCGGTCCACCGATTCGACCACCGAGCGACCCGCGCCGGACCGAGGAGGGTCCAGGACCACGGTCCCCGCGCGCGTGCCCTCGGGGAGCTGCGCGAGATAGCGGTCGACGCGTGCCGTGACGGCATTGACCTTCCGCGGTGCGAGGTTGCGGTGCGCGTGCGCGGTCGCCCGCTTGTTGGACTCGACGGTCACGATGTCGCGCGCCCCCAGATCCGCGAGCGTGGCGGCGAACAGCCCGACTCCCCCGTAGAGATCGATGTGCGTCGACTTCTTCGCGACGCGCCCGTCCAGAGCGCGGCGCACCGCGTCGTCCAGGGTGACGGCCGCGGACGGGTGCACCTGCCAGAACCCACCGGCATCCACGGAGAACGCTCGATCCCCGACCCGCTCGCGGATGACCTCCGGCTTGGGACGCATGCCCTTCTCCGGGTGAGCGATCGTGCGGACGACTCCGTCCGCCGGCTCGACCAGATCGACCCGGCCGGGGACCGCACCGCGCAGGGAGAGAGCGGCCTCCGCCAGGGCGGGGCGCGCAAGAGGATAGGAGGAGACCGGGATGACACGGTGGCTGCGCGCGGCGAACGGGCCGATGCGACCGGCGTCGTCCACGTGCAGGCTGAGACGCGTGCGCCACCCGCGTCCGTCGTCGTCACCGACAGCGCGGACGTCCGGCGCGTCGATGCCCCCGCCGCCGAAGCGATCGAGGGCGTCGGCGAGCACCTCGCGCTTGAGGACACGCTGGTGATCGAGATCGATGTGCCCGAACTCCGCTCCTCCCGGTCGGTCATCCGGGGCCCGGGAGACATCGGCCTCAGCCCAGACGTGCGGGCGGCGGTGAGCGGAGGGGGTCAGCACCTCCACCGTCTCGGCGCGCCAGAACGACGCTTTCGCGGTGTCACTCACCCGGGCGAGGACGCGCTCACCGGGGATCGCGTCGGACACGAACACCACGCGACCCTCGTGCCTCGCCACGGTGATGCCGCCGTGTGCGATGCCGGTGATGTCGAGTTCGAGCAGATCAGCGGATGGGGAAGTCATCCTTCCAGGATCCCACGGTTCCGACTCGCCCGATCCCCCGCGTGGCGAGAGGCTTCGACAACGTCGGCAGCGCGCGTTAGCGTGAACCATGCGCGTCTGCCTCGCCTCCACGTCCCCCGCCCGTCTCATGCTGCTGCGCCAGGCGGGAATCGAGCCGATCACGATGGCCCCCGAGGTCGATGAGGACGCCGTCGCCGCTGCCGCGGCACACGCTCGTGGCAGCGATGTCCCCGCCGGCGAACTCGTGCTGCTGCTCGCCCGAGCCAAAGCCGCCGATGTCGCGGCACGCCTGCACGCCGAGCAACCCGACTTCGACGGTCTTGTCATCGGCGGCGACTCGATGTTCGCTCTCGGAGGGCGCGTCTACGGCAAGCCCTACACGCCCGCCGAGGCGAAGCGCCGCTGGCAGGAGATGCGCGGCAACACCGGGATCCTGCATTCCGGGCATTCCGTCTTCCGCCTCGCACCCGGCGCGGCACCGGACGAGGTGACATCCGTCGCCGAGGCGTCGGTCACGTTCGCTCCCGAGATCACGGACGACGAGATCGACGCCTACGTCGCATCGGGCGAGCCGCTGCACGTGGCCGGGGCGTTCACGGTCGACAGCCTCGGAGGAGCCTTCATCACGCGCGTCGAGGGTGATCCGTCGACCGTCGTCGGGATGTCACTGTCGGTCCTCCGACGCCTCGCCGCCGACCTGGGCGTGCGATGGACGGACCTCTGGAATCGCGACGCGACCGGTCTGTGAGAGCGGGCGTATCGCGCGACCCTTCGTAGGCTCTCGGACACGGTGGCGGTGTTTTCTTGTGGAGGGTCGTCAAAGGGATTCGGGCGCCGGTCGGTAGGCTGACACTCATGCCTGCCATCGCCAAGGTGCTCATCGCCAACCGCGGCGAGATCGCCGTCCGCATCATTCGCGCCGCTCGAGACTCCGGAATATCATCCGTCGCGGTCTACGCGGACCAGGACCGAGACGCTCTCCACACCCGCCTCGCCGACGAGGCGTACGCCCTCGGTGGCGCGACGAGCGCCGAGACGTACCTGCAGATCGAGAAGATCCTCTCCGTCGCCCGCCGGTCCGGCGCCGATGCCGTGCACCCCGGATACGGCTTCCTCGCCGAGAACGCCGAGTTCGCCCGCGCGGTCATCGGGGCGGGAATGATCTGGATCGGTCCGTCGCCCGACGCCATCGAGGCGCTGGGAGACAAGGTGACTGCGCGTCACGTCGCCGAGAAGGTCGGTGCCCCGCTCGCTCCCGGTACTCCGGGGCCCGTGGCCGGCGCCGATGAGGTGCTCGCCTTCGCTCAGGAGTTCGGGCTCCCCATCGCCATCAAGGCCGCCTACGGCGGAGGCGGACGTGGGCTCAAGGTCGCACGCGAATTCGACGAGATCACCGAGCTCTTCGAGTCGGCCACGCGCGAGGCCGTCAGCGCCTTCGGCCGTGGCGAGTGCTTCGTCGAGAAGTACCTGGACAAGCCGCGCCACGTCGAGACCCAGTGCCTCGCGGATGCCGAGGGCAACGTCGTCGTCGTCTCGACGCGCGACTGCTCGCTCCAGCGACGTCATCAGAAGCTCGTGGAGGAGGCACCGGCGCCGTTCCTCAGCGATGAGCAGAACCGCCAGCTCGTGGAGAGCTCCAAGGCCATCCTGCGCGAGGTCGGCTACGTCGGGGCGGGAACGTGCGAGTTCCTCATCGGGGCGGACGGCACCGTGTCGTTCCTCGAGGTGAACACCCGCCTCCAGGTGGAGCACCCGGTGTCCGAGGAGGTCACCGGGATCGACCTCGTCCGCGAGCAGTTCCGTATCGCGGCAGGTGGCACGCTCGACTACGACGACCCGACCCCGGTCGGCCACTCGATAGAGTTCCGCATCAACGGCGAGGACCCCGGGCGCGGATTCCTCCCGCAGCCCGGCCCGATCCACGTCTTCAAGACGTTCGGCGGCCCCGGTATCCGACTCGACTCCGGCGTCACCGCCGGCGACTCCGTGTCGGGCGCGTTCGATTCCCTGCTGGCGAAGATCATCGTCACCGGCCGCGACAGGGCCGAGGCGATGGAGCGCGCGCGTCGCGCTCTCGACGAGTTCGAGGTCGCCGGTCTCCCGACCGTCCTCCCGTTCCACCGCAAGGTCGTCCGCGACCCCGCGTTCACCGCTGAGGACGGTGTCTTCGGTATCTTCACGCGCTGGATCGAGACGGAGTTCGACAACGACATCCCCGCGTGGGACGGCGAGCTGGAGGCCCCGACTCAGGACACCGGCCGACACACGGTGGTCGTCGAGGTGGGTGGCAAGCGCCTCGAGGTCAGCCTTCCCGACCGCGTCGCCGTCTCCCCCGGCACCACCGGCCGCCCCGCAGCCGTGCCGCCCTCCCGCCGCAGCCACGCGACGACCGCATCCGCCGGCGCGTCGGGCGATGCAGTCAAGTCCCCCATGCAGGCGACCGTCGTCAAGGTCGCCGTCGCCGACGGCCAGGAGGTCGTCAAGGGCGACCTGGTGGTTGTTCTGGAGGCCATGAAGATGGAACAGCCTCTGCAGGCGCACAAGGACGGCACGGTCCGCGGCATCAACGCGTCGGCCGGCGAGACGGTGTCGGCCGGGCATCAGCTCCTGACGATCTCCTGATCCCGCGCTCGATACGACGACGCCCTCTCGGACCCGCCACGGTCTCGAGAGGGCGTCGTCGTCTGTGCGACGGTCAGGAGATGTAGCCCAGGTGCATCGCGCGCGTCGCGTCGGTGATGCTGCCGGAGAGCGACGGGTAGGCCGCGAAGACGCGCGACAGCTGGTCCACCGTGAGGCGGCGCTCCACGGCCACGGCGATCGGGTAGATCAACTCGGATGCCTTGGGCGCGACGATCACTCCGCCGATGACGGTGCCGCTGCCCTTGCGCGCGATGATCTTGACGAAGCCGTCCTTGATGCCCATCATCTTCGCGCGGGCGTTGGCCGCGAGCGGCAGCTTGAACACGACGCCGTCGGCGACGCCGTTCTCGACGTCCTGCTCCGACCAGCCGATCGTCGCGATCTCGGGGGCGGTGAAGATGTTCGAGGTGATCTTGCGCACCTCGAGCGGGATCACGATGTCGCCGAGCGCGTGAAAGACGGCTGTCCGCCCCTGCATCGAGGCGACGGAGGCCAGGGGGAAGAAGTTGGTGCAGTCGCCGACCGCGTAGACGTTGGGGACCGAGGTACGCGCGACGCGGTTGACTCGGACGTGCCCGGAGTCCTCGAGCTCGATACCCGCTTCCTCGAGGCCGATCCCGACGGTGTTCGGCACGGATCCGACCGCCATGAGGCAGTGACTCCCCTCGATCGTGCGTCCGTCCGAGAGCGTGACCACGACGCCACCGTCCTCGGAACGCTCGACCTTCTGGGCACGGCACTTGGAGAGGACCTGCATGCCGCCCCGCTTGAAGACCTCCTCGAGCACCTTCGCGGCGTCCTTGTCCTCACCGGGGAGCACCTGCTCACGGCTGGACACGAGGGTGACCTTCGCGCCGAGGTTCATGTAGGCGGACGCGAACTCAGCCCCGGTGACACCGGACCCGACGACGATCAGGTGCTCGGGGAGCGCCTTCATGCCGTACAGCTGCGTCCACGTGAGGATCCGTTCGCCGTCGGGCTTGGCCGAGTCCAGCTCGCGCGGCGATGCCCCTACGGACACCACGACGGTGTCGGCCTCGACCCGGTCGAAATCGGTCCCATCCGGGCCCGTGGCGACGATCACGGCGTTGGGTCCTTCCAGGCGGCCGTGGCCGGAGAGGATGCGCACCCCCGCCTCGAGGAGCGTCGATCGCAGGTCCTCGGACTGCTGACCCGCGAGTGCGAGGAGCCGCTTGTTGACGGCGGCGAGGTTGATGGCGATCTCGGGCTTGAGCGGACGGTCGTTCTCGCCCTTGACGAAGAACTGGACGCCGAGGTCGGTGGCCTCGGAGATCGCGACCGCGGCGTCGGCTGTCGCGATGAGGCTCTTCGAGGGAACGACGTCGGTGAGGACGGCGGATCCGCCGACTCCCACGCGCTCGATCAGCGTGACCTCTGCGCCCAACTGCGCGGCGGCGAGCGCCGCCTCGTACCCGCCGGGTCCGCCGCCGAGGACGGCGACGCGCTGACTGCGTTCGAAAGTGGTGGAGGACATGGCTCCCATTCTTCCGCAATCCTGGCTCCACGACGTCCACTTTCCTAGAGTGGATCCATGGCCGATACACACGACAATCCTCTCGACGACCCGAACGCCGATCCGTTCGAGGTCGCTGCCCTCGCAGCTGCAGACATCGCGCGGCTCACGGGGATCGAGACGCACGACATCGCACTCACCCTCGGCAGCGGATGGGGGCGCGCGGCAGAACTCATCGGAGAGACCGTGGCGACGATCCCCGCGCACGAGGTCACCGGCTTCTCCCGCCCTGCCCTCGAGGGGCATGTGGGGACGCTGCGCAGCATTCGCACCGCACGGGGGAAGCACGTCCTCGTGATCGGTGCGCGCACCCACTACTACGAGGGCCATGGCGTGCGCCGGGTCGTCCACAGCGTCCGCGCGGCGGCTGCCGCGGGAGCGCGGACGATGGTGCTGACGAACGGCGCCGGCGGAGTGAAGAGCGGATGGAAGGCCGGTCAGCCGGTACTCATCAGCGACCACATCAACCTGACCGCGGATTCCCCGCTCGAGGGCGCGACGTTCATCGACCTCACCGACCTCTACACGACCCGTTTGCGGGATCTCGCGTGCACGATCGACCCCTCGCTCGACGAGGGCGTGTACTGCCAGTTCCGTGGGCCGCACTACGAGACTCCCGCGGAGGTGCAGATGGCGAAGCACATCGGCGGGCACATCGTGGGTATGTCCACGGCTCTGGAGGCGATCGCCGCCCGTGAGGCGGGGATGGAGATCCTCGGCTTCTCCCTGATCACGAACATGGCCGCGGGGATCCAGACCACTCCGCTCAGCCACGCCGAGGTCATCGAGGCGGGTCGCGAGGCGGAGCCGGTGATCTCCTCGCTCCTGGCCCGCGTGGTGGAGGCACTGTGAGCGAGCGGGTCGCGCAGGCGCGCGCCTGGATGCGACAGGACCCGGATCCGCAGACGCGCGACGAGCTCGCGGGACTGATCACGCGAGGGGCGAGCGGCGATCCCGCGGCTCTCGCCGATCTCGACGACCGCTTCGGTACGCGGCTGCAGTTCGGGACCGCGGGACTGCGCGGTGAACTCGGCGCCGGAAGCAACCGGATGAATCGCGTGCTGGTGACGCAGGCCGCCGCCGGATTCACGGACTACCTGCGCTCGCGCGCCCCGGGTGCACAGCTCAGCGTGGTCGTGGGATACGACGGACGCCGGAACTCGAGGCGGTTCGCAGAGGACTCCGCCGAGATCTTCGCGGGCGCCGGGCTCCGAGCCATCCTCCTCCCTCACATGCTCCCCACCCCGGTGCTCGCGTTCGCGGTGCGCCACCTGGGAGCAGATGCCGGCGTTATGGTCACGGCCAGTCACAACCCGCCGAACGACAACGGCTACAAGGTCTATCTCGGCGGCGCGGATGAGGGGTCGCAGATCGTATCGCCCTCCGATGCCGAGATCGCCGCCGCCATCCAGCGGGTCGCGGACGCGGGCGACATCGGCGCCCTCCCCCGCTCGACCGACTACGAGGTCGCCGGGGAGGATGTCGTCGATGCGTACGTCGCGGCGACGGCCGCCGTGGCGCCCGCCCCGTCGAGCGCACGAGAGACCACGTGGGTGTACTCCGCGATGCACGGTGTGGGATGGGAGACCTTCTCGCGCACGCTTCGCGCCGCGGGCTACTCGGCGCCGAAGACGGTCGCAGCGCAGCTGTCGCCCGACCCGACGTTCCGCACGGTCGCGTTCCCAAACCCCGAGGAACCCGGAGCGATGGACCTGTCGTTCGGCCTCGCCACCAGCTCGCGTGCCGACTTCATCCTTGCGCACGACCCCGATGCGGATCGTCTTGCCGCGGGCATCCCCGACGAATCCGCTCGCGGCGGGTGGCGTCGGCTCACGGGCAACGAGATCGGCCTGCTCCTCGGCGCCCGTGCAGCGCGCGCGGCCGAGGGCGTGACCGGCGCGTCACTCGCGTGCTCGCTCGTGTCCTCTCCTGGACTCGGCGTGATCGCCGCCCACCACGGACTCGACTTCCACGAGACGCTCACCGGATTCAAGTGGATCTCGCGCGCGCCGGGCATCGTGTTCGGTTTCGAGGAGGCGCTGGGGTATCTCGTGAACCCCGGCACCGTGCGCGACAAGGACGGGATCTCGGCCGCCGTCGCGGTGCTCGGCCTCGCCGCCGAGGCACGGGAGCGCGGCGCGACGCTCGCCGATCTCCTGACCGAACTCGGCGACACCTACGGGCACTTCGCGAGCGGACAGGTGTCGATCCGTGTCGATGACCTTTCCGTGATCTCGCGCATCATGCAGGGCCTGCGTGCTCAGCCTCCCGCGCTCCTGGGCGGCGTGTCCGTGGAGTCCGCCGAGGATCTGCTCCAGGCCGCTCCCGGTGCACCCCGGGGTGACATCCTGCGCTACCGGCTCGCCGACGGCGGTCGGGTGATCGTGCGCCCGAGCGGCACGGAACCCAAGCTCAAGGCGTACCTGGACACGCGGGGAACCACGGCACAGGACGCGACGGCGCGCGTCGCCGCCCTCGAGACGGGCGTCCGGGCGCTGCTCGCCGAGATCGGCTGACCGTGCTGCGGCGACGGGTCAGGATCAGTGCGCGCGACGGTGTGCACGCCCGACCCGTCGCCGAGCTCGCGCGCCTCACCCTGGCGTACGGCGGGCCCGTCTCGTTGACGACCGCCCACGGCGTGGAGGTGGATCTGCGCAGCGTGCTGGCCGTGATGGATCTGGCCCTCACGCCGGGCGATGAGGTCGTGCTCGCCACTCCCCCGGCCGAGGGCGCTGAGGAGACGCTCGACGCCCTCACCGATGTGCTCGCGCCGCCCGTGGTGTGAGCTATCCGTCGATCACGGCCGCGAGCTCGTCCAGGAACGTCTCGAAGCTGGCGCTGCGCCGGAGGATCCGCTGCACGCTGTCACGCTCGCTGAACACCTCCACGAGCTGCTCGAACACGGTCTGGAACGCTTCCCGGTCGTTCTCGCTGAAGGCCGCGAGCGCGACGACCTGCACTCTCCCGTCGCCCCATGCGACGGACCCACCGGCGACACCGATCGCGATCGCGGTGCGCTGGGCCGTCATCTGCAGGGCATGCGGAACCGCGAGCGCGTCCGTGAAGGCTGTGGAGGACATCCGTTCGCGAACGATCGTGTTCTCCACGTAGTCCTGTCCGATCAGCCCCGCGTCGACGAGGAGGCCACCGAGACGGCGGATGATCGGCTCAGCCCCGGCATCTTCCAGGGGAGACACGAACGCGTCTGCGGACAGGTACCGTGACAGCTCCGCACGCAGGCGCGCGAGGCGGCGTGCCCGGCGCACGCGCGCGGCAGCCTGCTGAACGCGGTCGACGTCGGCGTCCGACAGGAAGGGCTGGATGCGCACGATGCGTTCGGACGCCACATCGGGCGCGATCGTGCTGAGTACGAGATCCGTGTCGATCGACGCCCACTCGGGATCCACGCTCGTCACGACGCTCGTCACCTCGATCGCCGACCCGAGCGATCGATCGACGCTGGAGCGCAGGAGCTCCTGCAGTTCGTAGTACCCGGGGCACACGATGGTCGCAGTGAGGATCGACTCAGACTTCCGACTGCGCTCCAGGCGTCCACCGATGTGCATCGCGATGTAGGCGATCTCGTCGTCGTGCAACGGAGCGCCCAGTCGCTCGTGGAGCCCGCTCGCGATCGACACGGCGACCTCGAAGATCATCGGGTAGGAGGACTTGAGCGACCGCGTGAGCGGGTTGCGGGACCAGGCCTGCTCGTTGGCACGGCGCAACAGGTTCTGCACGTGCAGCGCGAGTCGGAGGATGAAACTCTCGTCGACGAGATCCACCTGGTAGTCCAGCGCGGCCTGAGCGACCTCGGCACGCACCGCCGATTCGATCTCGGAATCGACCCCACTGCGCGCCGCGGCCGACGTCGAATCCTGACCGGGGGCGACCACGCGGGTGAGGACGAGGGTCGCGAGGTGGTCGCGATCACCGTCACCCAGCACGACTCCGAAGTGCTCGTTCGCCAGGCGTCCGATCACGCCGCCGAGGCGGGGCACCGCGTCGTCCGCCACCTCGGTGGTCCGATCCAGCGAGCGCCCGGCGGCGACCCGCTCGGCGGCGATCGCGATGTGCAGCAGCACGTCGGAGATCGCGAGCTCGTTCACGAAATAACCCATCTCGCCGAGCTCTCCGACGAGCGCGGACTTGAACGGTCCGACGGCGCTCGCCGGTACCGCGCTTCCGGTGATCGCACGACGGATGGATTCGGGCTGGAACGACGCGGACTCCATCTCGTCGTGCGCGAGCCGACTGAGGAGCCGTCGCTGCGCGACTTCCGTTCCCCGCAGGCGCACGATCTCACGTTCCCGGTCGAGAGTCAGCCGAGTGCCGTCCAGGAGGCCACGGACCCGCGCGAGGTCCGCTTCCAGCGTCGCCTCACTCACGTGGAGGTGCTCCGCGGTCGCGTACACATCGATCCCCGAGGGATCGTCCAGGAGCAGGCGCACCAGCCGGTGCAGACGGTCGCGGGGCGTCGATTCACCACCGCCGCGGACCCGCAGCGCCTCGTGCACACCGGGCCCCGCTCGATAGCCGGCCGGGCCGGACTCCACGGCATCCGCACCAGGGACCCGTGCGTTCGCGGCTGCGACATACGTGCGGATGCTGCGGGGGGTCACGCCGAGGAGGTCCGCCAGGCTCGCCGCGGTCGACCATGAATCCTGACGCAGAAGCGCGGTGAGGAGGGTGTCCTGACGCCGTCGCGACATGATCCCCTTCCGACTCCACACGTTGAGCTGACCGCACTGTCGATCACGTTCTCCCATGATGCCAGCTACGCGCGTGCCCGGCTCGCCCCTGCGGAAAGGAACGTTCCGCGGGGGCGGAAAGGAACGTGGTGGCGACGCGGAACACCCGTTTCCAGAATGGAGGAGGAAGGTGGCATCGATGAGGATCCTGGTGGTGTGCGGCGCGGGGGCGTCCAGCACGTTCGTCGCGCAGCGAATCTCGCGCGCGGCGCGGGATGCTGGCCTCGAGTGGACCGCCACCGCGGGTACCACTGCGACCGCCCTCGATCGGCCTGACGCGGACATCGTCCTGCTCGGCCCCCATGTCGCCGACCGGCTCGCGGCCATCACCGCCGCGTCGGATTCCGCACTCGCCGTCCTGGCCCTTCCCTCCGACGTCTTCGCGGACCGAGATGGTGCGCAGACGCTCGCCTGGGTCCGCTCCGCCCTGGACACCTCAGGGCACTCCCTGAAAGGAACATCATGACCGCCGTCTCACGCACCGTTCGCATCGGCTCCTCCCACGGACTGCACGCGCGCCCCGCGAAGCTCTTCGCGCAGGCCGCGAAGGAATCCGGAGCACCGGTCACGATCGCCAAGGGTTCAGGGAAGGCCGTCAACGCTGCCAGCATCCTCAGCGTGATCTCGCTCGGTGTCGAGCACGGCGATTACGTCACGCTGAGCGTCGACGCCGACGGTGGCGAGGACATCCTCGACACGCTCGCCGACCTCCTCTCCACGGACCACGACGAGGACGCCGCCGGATGACCGAGCTGCGCGGAGTCGGAATCGGCCGGGGCGTCGCCGTCGGTCCGGTCGTACGCATGGCCGAGGCACTCCCCGATCCTGAGAACACCCCGAGCACCGTCGGCGCCGACGCCGAGCGCACCCGGGCCCGCGAGGCGGTCAGCGCCGTCGCCCGGGAGCTCGAGAAGCGCGGTGAGACCGCAGGCGGCGCGGCGCAGGACGTGCTCGAGGCGCAGGCGATGATCGCCGAGGACCCCACGCTCCAGGACGAGGTGGACGCCCGGATCGACGAGGGCGGCACGGCCGAGTGGGCCGTGCACGACGCGTTCGTGGGATTCCGCGCGACGCTGGAAGCCGCCGGCGGCTACCTCGGCGAGCGAGCTGCCGATCTCGACGACATCGCACAGCGCGTCCTCGCGCATCTCCGCGACGTCCCCGCGCCCGGCGTGCCCGACCCCGGACACCCGTTCGTGCTCGTCGCGAGAGATCTCGCCCCGGCCGACACGGCACTCCTGGATCTCGACAAAGTCCTCGCGCTCATCACGACCGATGGTGGCCCCACCTCGCACACGGCGATCCTCGCCCGCGAGAAGGGCATCGTCGCGATCGTGGGCGCGGTCGACGCCACCGGTCTGCAGACCGGTGGCACGGTGATCGTCGATGCCGCAGCGGGCACCGTCATCACCGACCCCTCGACGGATCAGAAGGAGCGGGCGCAGCAGCGCTTCGACGCTCGACTGACCGTCGAAGCGCTGCCGCCCGCACCTGGGGCGCTGCAGGACGGCACGCCGATCACGCTGCTGGCTAATCTGGGCAAGCCCTCGGATGCCGCCGACGCCGTCACCCGCGGAGCGGAAGGGGTGGGACTCTTCCGAACGGAATTCCTGTTCCTCTCCTCGGCTCAGGCGCCGACGGTGAGCCAGCAGCGTGAGGCGTACCGCGAACTGCTCAGCGCGTTCCCCGGCAAGAAGGTCGTCGTGCGCCTGCTGGATGCGGGGGCGGACAAGCCGCTCGCGTTCCTCAACGACGCGCACGAGGAGAATCCCGCACTCGGCCTGCGTGGCCTCCGTGCTCTCCGCGCCAGCGAGGACATCCTGCGCGAGCAGCTCACGGCTCTCGCCGAGGCCGATGCCGCGACGGACGCCGATCTCTGGGTCATGGCACCGATGGTGACCACGGTCGAGGAGACCTCCTACTTCACCGCACTCGCCCGCGAGTACGGTCTGAAGACCGTGGGCGTGATGGTCGAGGTCCCCGCGAGTGCACTGCTCGCAGACCGGGTGCTGAAGCACGCCGATTTCGCCTCGATCGGCACCAACGACCTCACGCAGTACACGATGGCGGCCGATCGCATGCTCGGCTCCGTCGCCGGTTTCCAGGACCCCTGGCACCCGGCCGTACTGCGTCTCGTCCGCGAGGTCGGCGACGCCGGCGCGCGTCTCGAGAAGCCCGTCGGCATCTGCGGTGAAGCCGCCGCAGATCCGCTCCTGGCCGTCGTCCTCGTCGGCCTCGGAGCCACCAGCCTGTCCATGGCTCCCGCCGCGCTCGCCGATGTCCGGCTCGCGCTCACGGAGCACACCCTCGACGAGGCCCGACGCCTCGCCGAGGTGGCACTGACGGCGGATGACGCCGCCGGTGCCAGAAAAGCTGTCGCTGAAGCCGCGGCAGCAGTCCCCCCTCACCAGAAAGAGACGACATCATGACGACGACGTCACCCCCTGCCACCAAGGCAGGCGGCCTCCGCACGGGCGTGCAGCGCTTCGGCACGTTCCTGTCCGGCATGATCATGCCGAACATCGCCGCATTCATCGCGTGGGGCTTCATCACCATGCTGTTCATCCCCGCGGGCTTCTTCGGCGCGGACAGCCCCTTCGGCTGGCACTGGTCGCCGGTCGCCGAGCTCATCGGCGGAGGCGGCGACTCCGCCGTCATCGGCTGGCAGGGTGCCATGACGGCGCTGTCCGAGGGCGACGGAGGCAACTTCTTCGGCTACGTCGGCCTGGTCGGGCCTATGGTCACCTACCTGCTGCCGCTCCTCATCGCCAACACCGCGGGCCGCATGGTCTACGGCGAGCGCGGAGGCGTCGTCGCGACGATCGCGACGATGGGTGTCATCGTCGGCACCAACATCCCGATGTTCCTCGGCGCGATGATCATGGGGCCGATCGCCGCATGGATCACGAAGCAGATGGACAAGCTGTGGGAGGGCAGGATCCGTCCCGGTTTCGAGATGCTCGTCAACAACTTCTCCGCGGGCATCCTGGGAATGATCCTCGCGATCGTCGGCTTCTTCGCTTTCGGTCCCCTCATGCTCGGCATCAGCACGGTGCTGGGCACAGCGGTCGACGGGCTCGTCGCGATCGGCCTTCTGCCGCTCGTGTCGATCATCGTCGAGCCCGCCAAGGTGCTGTTCTTGAACAACGCCATCAACCACGGCGTCTTCACCCCGCTCGGCATCGAGCAGGCCACGGAGACGGGCAAGTCGATCCTCTTCCTCATCGAGGCGAACCCCGGACCCGGCCTCGGCCTGCTGCTGGCGTTCACGTTCTTCGGCGTGGGCATGGCGAAGTCCTCGGCTCCCGGCGCGATCATCATCCAGTTCTTCGGTGGTATCCACGAGATCTACTTCCCGTACGCGCTCAGCAAGCCGACCACGATCCTCGCTCTGATCGCGGGTGGAGCGGCCGGTGTCAGCACGAACATGATCCTCGGAGGCGGACTGGCGTTCCCCGCCGCACCCGGCAGCATCATCGCCGTGACCGCTGCGGCCGTGGGACCCGGCATCGGAAACCTCCTGGTCGTCTACCTCTCGGTCGTCATCGCCGCCGCGGTGACCTTCCTGGTGACCGCGATCATTCTGCGGGCTTCGCGCCGTCGCGACCTGGCTGCTGAACAGGACGGATTCGGCGCCGCGATCGCGCAGACCGAAGCGAACAAGGGCAAGTCGTCGGCCGCGATGGATGCGCTGCGGACCTCGCCTGGCGCCACCTCGGCGGCCGGTGCGACGACCGCGACCGCCACCGCCACCGCCACCGCACCGATCTCGAACATCGTGTTCGCGTGCGACGCCGGCATGGGGTCCTCCGCGATGGGCGCGAGCGTCCTTCGCAACAAGTTCAAGAAGGCCGGGATCGAGGGCGTCACGGTGACCAACCAGGCCATCGCGAACCTCGATGGCACGGCCGACCTCGTCATCACGCAGCAGCAGCTGACGGATCGTGCTCGGGCTCAGTCCCCGAACTCGCACCACGTGTCGGTGGACAACTTCATGAACTCCCCGAAGTATGAAGAGGTCGTCGAGATGGTGCGCGAGCAGCGCGACTCCGACGAATGACACGATGCGGGGTGGGGGTTTCGGCCCCCACCCCGCTCCTCCCACTCTCGAAAGGAATCCCATGAGCGTTCTCACCCCGTCCCAGATCCGGATCCACCCGTCCGGCAGCACCCAGGAGGCGGCCCTCCAGGAGGCGACCGACATCCTCGTCTCGGTGGGTGCGGTGACCCCCGCGTATGTCGACGCCATGCGTCAGCGCGAGGAGACCGTGTCGACCTACATGGGCAACGGCCTCGCCATCCCGCACGGCACCAATGACACGAAGGACGCCATCCTCGCCTCCGCTCTCTCGGTCGTCCGCTACGACGGCGGGGTGGACTGGGCGGGCGAGCAGGCGACGTTCGTCATCGGCATCGCCGGTCGCGGCGATGAGCACCTGGAGATCCTGTCCCAGGTGGCGATCCTGTTCTCCGACGACGACGACGTCGCGCGCCTGAACGCCGCGAAGACGCCGGACGAGCTCTACGAGATCCTCTCCGCGGTGAACGGCTGATGAAGGCCGTCCACTTCGGCGCCGGCAACATCGGCCGCGGTTTCGTCGGGCTGCTGCTGCATGAGGGCGGCTACGAACTCGTGTTCTCCGACGTCGCCGAGAATCTCGTCGACGCGATCAACACGGTCGACGAGTACACCGTGCACGAGGCCGGACCCGGCGGGGTGGATCACGTCGTCACGGGGTTCCGCGCCGTGAACAGTCGGGAGAACCCCGAGGCCGTGATCGACGAGGTCGCCACCGCCGACATCGTCACCACCGCGGTCGGGCCCACCGTGCTCCGCTTCGTCGCCCCCGTGATCGCCGAGGGACTCGCCCGGCGGGCGGCGGATGCTCCGCCCCTCATCGTGATGGCGTGCGAGAACGCGATCGGCGCGACCGACCAGCTGCGCACCGAGGTGGAGCACGCCGTCCCCGGCGATGCCTCGGGACTGCTCGCGCGCGCCCGATTCGCGAACACCGCCGTGGACCGCATCGTCCCCGCCCCGCAGGACGGTTCGGGTATCGACGTCACGGTCGAACCGTACTTCGAGTGGGCGATCGAGCAGGGCCCGTTCCAGGGTGAGCTGCCGAACATCCCCGGAGCGCACTTCGTGGACGAGCTCGGCCCGTACATCGAGCGCAAGCTCTTCACGGTGAACACCGGGCACGCCGCCACGGCGTACTTCGGCGCACAGCAGGGTGTCGACAAGATCGCCGACGCGCTGGCCGACGATGCCATCGCGGAGCGCGTCGAGGCGGTGCTGGCGGAGACGTCGGCGGTCCTCACGGCGGTGCACGGCCTCGACCCCGAGGATCTCGCCGCCTACCGCTCCACGATCCTCGAGCGCTTCCGCAACCCGCTCCTGCCCGACACCGTGCAGCGCGTGGGGCGCCAGCCGCTGCGCAAGCTGTCTCGCACCGAGCGCTTCATCGGCCCCGCCGCGATCGCCGCGGAGCGCGGGCTGTCCACCACCGCCCTCGTATCGGCCATCCGCGCGGCTCTCGACTTCTCCGACGCCGCCGACGAGCAGTCCGTGGAGCTCCAGCAGCTGCTCCACGCCGAGGATGCGGACGCGGCCACCACCACGGTCACGGGGCTCTCCCCCGACCACCCGCTGTACCCCGCGGTCCGCGACGCCATCGCCGACCGTCAGCGAGTGCTCCGCCCCTGAGACTCGGGTGGCGCGCCGTGTCCGTTCCGGCGCGCCACCTCGATACTGCGCCTCCCGGTACGATCGACCAACGGGGGCGACAGATCGAGCACAGAGTCGTGCGGGGAGCACCATGAACACATACGCCGTCATCGGCGCAGGACCATCCGGACTGGCCGCTGCCAGAGCACTGCGAGCGCGCGGGATCGACGTCGAGGGGTACGAGGCATCGCACGATGTCGGCGGGCTCTGGGACATCACCAATCCCCGCAGCACGATGTACGAGTCCGCGCATCTGATCTCGTCGCGCACCACCACCGAATTCGCGGAGTTCCCGATGGACTCGACCGTCGACTACCCCGGTCACCGCGTGCTGCAGGCGTACTTCCGTCAGTACGCCAATCGGTTCGGACTGACCGAGCTCTTCCGGTTCGACACGCGCGTCGAGCGCCTCGAACCGCATGACGGTGGATGGAACCTGACCGCCGTGGGACCGGGCGGTGCGGAGACCCGCTGGTATCCCGGCGTCGTGCTGGCGAACGGGACCCTCGCCGAGCCGAATGTGCCGTCTTTCGCGGGAGGCTTCGCGGGCGAGGTCATGCACACGAGTGCGTACACGCATCCCTCCCAGCTCGCGGGCCGACGAGTGCTCATCATCGGAGCCGGCAACTCCGGCTGCGACATCGCCGTCGACGCGGTGCATCACGCCGAGTCCATCGACATGAGCGTCCGCCGCGGCTACTACTTCGTCCCGCGGTACCTGTTCGGCCGCCCCAGCGACACCCTCAATCAGGGCCGCCCGCTGCCCGCCCGGCTGAAGCAGGCCGTCGACTCGCGGGTCCTGCGGGCGTTCACCGGAGATCCCGTCCGGTTCGGATTCCCGAAGCCGGACTACCGGATCTACGAATCCCATCCGATCGTGAACACGCTCATCCTCAACCACCTCGGGCAGGGTGATCTGCAGATCCGGGCGGATGTGGAGCGCTTCGACGGAAACACCGTGCACTTCACGGACGGCAGCTCCGGCGAGTACGACCTCGTCATCCTCGCGACCGGGTACGTCCTGGACTACCCGTTCGTGGACCGCGAGCACCTGCACTGGCACGGAGCCTCCCCCCGTCTGTTCCTCAACGCCTTTCCCGCCTCCTTCAACGGCCTCTACGTGATGGGCATGATCGAAGCCTCCGGTATCGGATGGCAGGGACGCTACGAGCAGGCCGAGCTCGTCGCCTCCTACCTGCACGCAGTCGAGACGGACCCCGATCGCGCCGCCCGGTTCCGGCGCCGCGTGACCGGGGAACCCTGGCCCGACGTCACGGGCGGCTATCGCTACCTGGGTCTGGATCGCATGTCCTACTACGTCAACAAGGATGCCTACCGCCGGGCGGTCGCGTCCGAGCGCGCCGGCATCGAGGCGGACGCATGAACGTCGACGACGTCGTCCTCACCTTCACCCCGGGGACGCTCATGATCCTCAACGTCGTCCTCGGCCTCATCATGCTGGGGATCGCGCTGGACACCGCGCCCGGCGACTTCCGCGCCGTGGCGAAGCATCCCCGGCCGTTCGCGATCGCGATCCTCGCGCAACTGCTTCTGCTGCCCGCTGTCACGTTCGTCCTCACCCTGATCCTGCCGGTGACGCCGTCGATGGCGCTCGGCATGATCCTCGTCGCGTGCTGTCCCCCGGGCAACATCTCGCAGGTGCTCACCCACCGCTCCGGCGGCAACGTGGCGCTGTCGGTGTCCATGACCGCGGTGGGCAACCTCCTCTACATCGTCGCGATGCCGCTGAGCATCGCGTTCTGGGGATCGCTGCACCCGACGGCGCGCGAGCTGCTGCGGGAAGTGGCCCTCAACCCGGCGCAGATGCTTCTCGAGATCCTCCTCATCATCGGCATCCCGTTCGCGGTCGGCCTGCTGCTGCGGGCGAAACTGCCACGCCTGGCTGCCCGAGCGCATCCGATCGTGAAGTGGTTCAGCCTGATCGCCCTGCTCGGCTTCATCATCGGCGCGCTCGTGGGCAATTGGGCGGTCTTCATCCAGGTGCTGGGGATTGTCCTCCTCGTCGTCACGATCCACGACGCCGTGGCTCTCGCGCTCGGATACGGCACGGCGGTGCTCGGGCGGTTGGGGACGCCGGAGCGGAAGGCGATGACCTTCGAGGTCGGCATCCGCAACGCCGGACTCGGACTCGGCCTGGTCTTCGCGTTCTTCGGCGGCCTGGGCGGTATGGCGGTCGTGGCCGGCTGGTGGGGCATCTGGGACATCGTCGCGGGACTCGTCGTCGCCGGTCTCTGGGCGCGCCACACGAAGCGACGCACGGGGACGAGCACCGGCGACGCGAGTGGCAGGGCGCGCGCTGCGGAGCCGACGCCGTGACGAGGGTGCTCATCACGGGCGGAGGCGGTTTCCTCGGGTCCCATGTGGCTGAGCAACTCGCCGCGCACCCCGGTGTCGATGCGGTCGTGTCGGCGGATCTGCGCGTCCGTGACGCCCCGAGAGCGGGGATCATCGACGTTCCGCTGGACGTCACCGACGCCGACGCGATCGCACCACTCCTGCGGGAGCACGCCATCGACACCGTCGTGCACCTCGCGGCCATCGTGAATCCCGGCGCGGATCTCGCGCTCGAGTACCGCGTCGATGTCGAGGGCACCGCCCGCGTCCTCGCCGCCTGCATCGAGACCGGTGTCCGCAGGATCGTGATCTCCAGCTCGGGCGCCGCATACGGCTACCACGCCGACTCCCCCGACTGGATCGACGAGGACCAGCCGCTGCGCGGCAACGACGAGTTCGGCTATGCGCGCCACAAGCGGCTCGTCGAGGAGATGCTCGCGCACTACCGCGCCGAGCACCCGGAGCTCGCGCAGGTCGTGTTCCGCATCGGCACGATCCTGGGGCCGACCGTGCGGAATCAGATCACCGCACTGTGGGACGGCCGACGCATCCTCCGCATCGCGGGTTCGGACTCGCCGTTCGTCTTCGTCTGGGTGGACGATGTCGCCGCCGCGATGGTGCGAGCAGCGACCGACGGACCGCCCGGTGTCTACAACGTCGCGGGAGACGGGCGGATGACGGTGCAGGAGATCGCGGCGCGGCTGCGGAAACCCGTGCTGACGGTGCCCGCAGCGCTCCTCTCGGCAGCACTGCGAATCGGGCACGCGCTGTCCCTGACACCGCACGGGCCGGAGAAGGTCGCGTTCCTGCGGCACCGCCCCGTGCTCGCGAACCACCGCCTCAAGACGGACTTCGGTTTCACTCCGACGCACACCACGCGCGAGGCGTTCGAGGCGTATCTCTCCTCGCACCCCGGGGTCGCTCGCTGAGGAGCGACTTCAGAGTGGCGGACTACGCTGAACGGGTGCAGAAGAAACGCGGCCGCAGGATCATCGCCTGGATCGCCGGAGGGCTCATCGGCCTCGTCGTCATCGCCGCCGCGGGCATCGTGGTCTGGAGCCAGGTCGGGGTGTACGCGGCGGAGGACGCACCGGTCGCGAGCGTGCAGGAGAACCCCGACATCGCCGTCTCCGAGACGGACTCCGGGATCGTCCTGGCGCCGGCCGACGGGACGAGCGATGTCGGACTGGTCTTCATCCCCGGCGCGAAGGTCGAGGCGTGGGCCTACGCCGCGCGATTGCAGGAGCTCGCAGCGTCCGAGGGCATCACCGTGGTGATCACCGAGCCCTGGCTGAACCTCGCGTTCTTCGACCCCCGACCGCTCTCGTCGTTCACCGATGCGGCGCCGGACGTGGACACCTGGATCGTCGGCGGCCACTCGCTCGGAGGCGTCCGCGCCTGCCAGCTCGCCACGGACGCCGATGCGCTCGCCCTCTTCGCCTCGTACTGCGCGAACGACCTCAGCGACTCGGGCCTCCCGGTCCTGAGCATCGCGGGCAGCGAGGACGGCCTGTCCACCCCCGAGAAGGTCGCGGACGCACGCGATTCCCTTCCCGCGGATGCCGAGCTCATCGAGATCGACGGAGCCAACCACGCCTCGTTCGCGGACTACGGTGCCCAGGCCGGAGACGGCACCGCGTCGATCGACGACGCCGCGATGACCAGCGAGGTCACGACCCTCGTGGGCGCTCTCGCCGACACGCTGCGCTGAGGCTCAGACCTCGAAGCCCTCGGCGATGATCTCGACGAGCTCCTCGCGTTCCTCGACCGGGAGGAACGAGGCCGCGGCCGCATTGAACTGGAAGGTCTCGAGGTCGTCGAGCTCGTAGCCGAAGGTCTGGACCAGGAGCGCGAGCTCGCGAGTGAGCGAGGTGCGGCTCATCGTGCGGTTGTCGACGTTGACCGTCACCGAGAAGCCCAGCTGGTAGAGCAGGTCGAACGGGTGATCGATCAGCTCGGTGCCCCAGGCGGTGACCGCACCGGTCTGCATGTTGGAGGACGGCGCGAGTTCCAGGGGGATCTCGCGATCGCGCACCCAGCGCGCCAGGTCACCGAACTGCACCTGCACCTCGTCGCCCTCGCGCCCCTTGATCGCGAGGTCCTCCGCGATGCGCACACCGTGTCCGAGCCGCAGCGCACGTCCGTCGATCAGCGCGGAGCGGATGGAGTCGACTCCGGCTGCCTCACCCGCGTGCACGGTGACGGGGAAGAAGTTCTCCGCAAGGTAATCGAACGCCGCCCGGTGATCCGAGGCGGGGAAGCCGTCCTCGGGGCCGGCGATGTCGAAGCCCACGGCTCCGCGTCCGCGGTGGGCGACGGCGAGCTCGGCGATCTCGAGGGAGCGTCCCGACTGACGCATGGCGCTGAGCAGCTGTCCGACGCGGATGCTCGATCCTGCTCGGTCCGCGGCCTCTTCGCCCTCCTCGATACCGCGCTGCACGGCTGTAACCGCTTGGTCGAGCGTGAGCCCGCCACGCACGTGCTGCTCCGGCGCCCAGCGCACCTCTCCGTAGATCACGCCGTCCTCGGCCAGATCCTCCACGAATTCGCGCGCGACACGGGTGAGGCCCTCCTCCGTCTGCATCACGGCGATCGCGAGATCGAAGGTCTTCAGGTACTCGGTGAGCGACCCGGAGTCGCTCTGCTCGGCGAACCAGTCCGCGAGTGATTCGGCGTCCGACTCGGGCACCTCGATGCCGAGCGGATCGGCCAGCTCGATGATGGTCTGCGGACGCAGCGCTCCGTCGAGGTGGTCGTGCAGGGAGATCTTCGGCAGACTCCGCAGGGAGACGCCCTGGATCGTGACGTCGCCGTTCGGTTCGATCGACATGGGTGTCCTCTCGGTCGCGGAAATCGCTGACTCTCAGGCTACCGGTGACGAGCTCACGCCGTGATGCGCTCCCGCACGAGCGGAGTGGCCTCAGGTGCCACGTCACCGATCTCCCACGCACCCTCGAGCGCCTCCACAGCGCGGGGGAACCGCGCGGCGTCGTCCGCCGAGAGCGTGAACAGAGCCTGACCCGCCACGACGGTATCGCCGGGCTTCGCGTGCAGATCGATACCCGCCGCGTGGATGACCTGATCCTCCGCGCGCGCTCGTCCGGCACCGAGGCGCCAGGCCGAGACGCCGAACGGCAGAGCATCCATCCGAGTCAGGATGCCGTCGACCGGTGCCGTGATCACGTGGGTCTCGCGCGCGACCGGCAGAGCCGCGGTCGGATCGCCGTCCTGCGCGCGGATCATCGCGTTCCACACATCCATCGCACGACCGTCGTCGAGCGCTGCCTCGACATCGGCGTCGGGGTGCCCTGCGAGCGCGAGCATCTCCTTCGCCAGCGCCACGGTGAGCTCACGGACGTCTCGCGGGCCACCGCCGGCGAGGACCTCGACGGACTCCCGCACCTCGTTGGCGTTGCCGATGGCGAACCCGAGCGGGACGTTCATATCGGTGAGCAGCGCGGTCGTCGCGACACCCGAGTCCGTGCCGAGCGCCACCATCGTGCGGGCGAGTTCACGCGCACGATCGATGTCCTGCATGAACGCGCCGGAGCCGAACTTCACATCCAGCACGAGGGCGTCCGTGCCTTCGGCGATCTTCTTGGACATGATGCTCGACGCGATGAGCGGGATGGCCTCGACCGTCCCCGTGACGTCGCGGAGCGCGTAGAGCTTCTTGTCGGCGGGCGCGAGGCCCGAGCCCGCGGCGCAGATGACCGCACCCACGTCTCCGCGCATCTGTTCGAACATCTCCTCGTTCGACAGCGCTGCGCGCCACCCCGGGATCGATTCGAGCTTGTCGAGCGTGCCACCCGTGTGTCCGAGTCCACGACCCGAGAGCTGGGGAACGGCGACGCCGAACACGGCGACGAGGGGGGCGAGCGGGAGCGTGATCTTGTCGCCCACGCCGCCGGTGGAGTGCTTGTCGACCGTGCGCTTGCCGAGAGCCGCGAAGCTCATCCGCTCCCCTGAGGCGATCATGGCGTCGGTGAGCACGCGGATCTCATCGCGCTCCATGCCCCGCTGGAACACGGCCATCGCGAACGAGGCCATCTGCGCATCGGACACGTACCCGCGCGTGTACGCATCGACCATCCAGCGCAGAGCGGGCTCGGGCACGACCCCGCCATCGCGCTTGGCCCTGATCACATCGACCGCGTCGAACGGCTCCACGCTCATCGAGCATCCTCCAGGTCGCGCGGGCCGAAGGCGTCCGGCAGCACCTCATCGATCGTGCGGATGCCCGAGACGGTCTCCAGCAGCATGCCGGGCATCGCGTGCTCGAAGAGGATCTGGCGGCAGCGACCGCACGGCATGATCGTCTGTCCGTCGTTGTTGACGCAGACGAACGCGACCAGCTGCCCTCCGCCGGACATGTGCAGGTCTCCCACGAGTGCGCACTCAGCGCACAACCCGACGCCGTAGGAGGCGTTCTCGACGTTGCACCCCGAGACGATGCGTCCGTCGGCGACGAGAGCCGCCGCCCCGACCCGGTAGCGGGAGTACGGCGCGTACGCCTTCTGCATGGCTTCGGCGGCGACCTGGCGCAGCTCGTCCCAGTCGATGTCGGTCAACGTGTCCTCCGGCTAACTCTTGATGTACGGGATGCCCGAGGCCGCGGGTGCGCGCGAGCGCCCGACGAGGCCTGCGACGGCGAAGATGGTGACCACGTAGGGCAGCATCAGCATGAACTGGCTCGGAACCGGGGATCCGATGACGCTGAGCACGCCCTGCAGGTTCGACGCGAAGCCGAACAGCAGTGCAGCGAGCGTCGCCTTGATCGGGTCCCACTTGCCGAAGATCACCGCGGCCAGCGCGATGAAGCCCGCGCCCGCGGTCATCTCCGGGTTGAAGCGCGGCACGGACACGAGCGTGAAGAACGCACCGCCCATTCCCGCGATCGCTCCGGCGAGCATCATGTTGCGGTAGCGGGTGGCCGCGACCTTGATACCCACGGTGTCAGCCGCCTGCGGGTGCTCTCCCACAGCGCGCAGCCGCAGGCCCCACCGCGTGCGGTAGAGACCGAACCAGACCAGGAACACGACGATGTACATGAGGTACACCACGACGGTCTGGCGGAACAGGATCGGCCCGAGGATCGGGATCTCGCTGAGCACCGGGATAGAGACGGCGGTGAACGGCTCGGGGGTGTTGAGTCGCGGGGTGTCGGTGTTGAGCACCTGACGGAACAGGAAGGTCGTCACACCGATGACCAGCACGTTCAGCACGACACCGACGATGACCTGGTTCACGAAGTAGGTGATCGCGAAGACCGCCAGCACGAGCGAGACCAGGACGCCGGCGACCATCGCGGCCACCAGCCCGGCCCACGGGCTGCCGGTCAGCGAGCCGACGAGTGCGGCGCAGAACGCGCCGGCGAGCAGCTGCGCCTCGATCGCGATGTTGACGACGCCCACACGCTCACCGATCACGCCACCCAGCGCTCCGAAGATCAGAGGCGTGGCGAGCGCGAGCGCTCCGCTGAGCAGACCGATGAGCGGGAGGGTTCCCCCGGCCGATGCCCAGGCGAGGAAGCCGATCAGGAGGACTGCGACATAGACGACCGTGATCCACAGCGGGACGCGACGATGACGGGAGGTGAGGACCACCGCGAACGCGGTGAGCGCGGCGAGCAGGACGACCGCCACCCAGGCGGTGCCGTTCGAGGGGAGGACGAGATCCGGTAGCGCGAGGACCTCGTTCCCCGCGACGAGGCGGAACGTGCTCACGCCCTCACGCGGCACCAGCAGCGGCAGCAGCGCGAACAGCACGGTGAAGATGCCGAAGATCAGCGGGGTCTTCCACGACACGACCGAGACATGGCGCTTCTCGTCATGGATCTCCGAGGCGAGAACGGTGGCGCTCATGCCGACACCCCCTTGGTCTGCGGAACGATCGGCTTTCGCCGACGGCTCGGGCCCGGCTGTGGCAGGCGGAAGATCGCACGTACCAGCGGGGGTGCGGCGATGAAGAGGACGATGAGCGACTGCACGACGAGGACGATCTCGACGGGGACCCCCTGCGAGGCCTGCATCGCGAAGCCACCGGCCTTGAACGCACCGAACAGGATGCCCGCTCCGAGGATGCCCAGCGGCGAGGAACGGCCGAGGAGCGCCACGGTGATCGCATCGAATCCGACGCCCGCGTCGATGCCGTCACCGAACCCGCTGGTCACCGTGCCGAGCACCTGGCTCGACCCGGCGATTCCGACGAGGCCACCAGCGAGGAGCATCACGAGCAGGTACATGCGTCCGACGTTGATACCGGCCACGCGCGCCGCCGAGGGGTTCTCCCCCACCGCACGGAAACGGAAGCCGAGGCTGGAGCGCTCGAGCAGCCACCAGGTGAACCCGACCGCGATCAGCGCCAGCAGGAAGCCCGCGTGCAGGTTGAAGGAGGGGCCGAGGATGCCGGGCAGGACGGCGGAGTCCGCCATGGGTGCCGTCTTCGGGTTGCTCGATCCGGGAGCCTGCAGGATCCCCTGCGTCGCGAGCATCCACGCGAGCAGGTAGATCGCGATGTTGTTGAGCATGATCGTGACGATCACCTCGTGCGCACCGGTGCGGGCCTTGAGGATTCCCGCGATACCGGCCCAGAGGGCACCGGCCACGATTCCGGCGATGATCGCCGCGATCATGTGCAGCGGCCACGGCAGCTGCATCGAGGTGCCGACCCAGCCGGCGGCGGCTGCGGCCATGAGCATCTGCCCCTGACCGCCGATGTTGAACAGACCGGCGCGGAACGCGAGGCCGACGCCCAGACCCGCCGCGATCAGCGGGGTGGCGAACTTGAGAGTCTCGGTCAGGGGTCGGATGCCGGCGATGAAGCTGTCAGCCCGGAAGTTGTACACCGCGCCCTGGAACAGCGCGACATACGCACCGGAGACGGACTGCCAGATCGCAGCGAAGGTGTCTCCCGGTCGCGAGAAGAAGTAGCCCGAAGCCTCTTGGACGTCTGCGTCGGTGAGCGCGATCATGATCGAGCCGACGAGCACCGCCAGCACGACGGCGAACACGGAGATGATCGCATTGCCCGTCACGACCTGCCGGAACGCCGTATGCCATCGCGACGGCTCCTCGGGCGCGTCGCCTGTGGGAGCCGCGGACGGCGCGTTCGTCTCCACAGCGCTCATGCGCCGACCTCCTTGTTCGCCGACCCTGCCGACGTGTTCGTCATGCCGGCCATCATCAGCCCGAGGGTCTCTCGAGGTGTGTCGCCGGGCACGATCCCGACCACCTGCCCGCGGTACATCACCATGATGCGGTCGGCGAGGGCGGTGACCTCGTCGAGCTCCGTCGAGATCACGACGACGGGGATACCGGCGTCCCGGGTCTCGATGAGCCGCTTGTGGATGAACTCGATCGATCCCACATCCACGCCACGGGTCGGCTGAGCGGCGACGAAGAGCGCGAGGTCGCGGCTCAGCTCGCGGGCGAGGACGACCTTCTGCTGGTTTCCCCCGGACAGGCGACCGGCGGCCTGTTCCGGCCCCTGAGTGCGGATGTCGAACTCGGTGATCTTCTCGCGCGCGAAGTCGTCGCGCAGGGTGATCTGGAGCGTCCCGGCCTTCACGAACGGCGCGCCGACGGATCGATCGAGCATCAGGTTCTCGGCGATGGAGAACTCCTTGACGAGCCCGTCGACGCTGCGATCCTCGGGCACGAACCCGACGCCGTCGTCGAGGATGTCGCGCACGGTGCGTCCGACGAGTTCGCGCCCGTTGAGGGTGATCGACCCGCGCGTGCGCGGCTGCAGGCCGACGATCGCCTCGGTGAGTTCGGTCTGTCCGTTGCCCTGCACGCCCGCGATGGCGAGCACCTCGCCGGCCCGGACGGAGAAGGAGACGTCGTCCACGAGCACGGTTCCGGTGTCATCCGTGACCGTGAGGTCGGTCACGATCAGGGCCTCTTCTCCGGCCTTGGGTGGATCCTTGTGGACGGTCAACTCGACCGCGCGGCCGACCATGAGCGAGGCGAGCTCCGCGTTGGATGCTGTGGGCGCCGCCTCACCGACGACCTTGCCGAGTCGGATGACCGTGATGCGGTCCGCGACCTCACGCACCTCGCGCAGCTTGTGGGTGATGAAGACGATCGATCGACCGGCTTCCTTCAGCTGACGCATCGTCGCCATCAGCTCGTCGGTCTCCTGGGGCGTGAGGACTGCAGTCGGCTCGTCGAACACGAGCACCTGCGCATCACGCGAGAGGGCCTTGATGATCTCGACTCGCTGCTGCACACCGACGGGGAGATCCTCGACGATCGCATCCGGGTCCACCGAGAACCCGAAGCGGTCCGAGATCTCGCGCACCATCGCACGAGCCGCCGTGAGGTCGAGGCGGCCGCCGAAGCGCGTCTTCTCGTGGCCGAGCATGACGTTCTCGGCGACCGTGAAGACGGGGATCAGCATGAAATGCTGATGGACCATGCCGATGCCCGCGGCCATGGCATCGCCGGGACCGGCGAAGTGCTGCACGCCGTCGTCGAGCAGGATGTCGCCCTCATCGGCCTGGTAGAGGCCGTAGAGCACGTTCATCAGCGTCGACTTGCCTGCGCCGTTCTCGCCGAGCAGACAGTGGATCTCGCCGGGGAGGACGGTCAGATCGATGTGATCGTTGGCCGTCAGCGCGCCGAACCTCTTCGTTATGCCGCGCAGTTCAAGCTTCATGTGTCCGATCCTAATCGGGAGGAGACGGGGTACAGCCGGGCGGTCGGGAGACGCCCGGAATCAGCGAGGGGAGGCCGGCCGGAGCCAGCCTCCCCTCGTGATGATCCTCGATCAGTCGAGGTAGGAGGTGACGGTGACGTCACCGGCGATGATGGCGGCCTCGAGGGCCTCCAGCTCGCTGACGAGATCCGCGTCGACCGCGTCCGCGAAGTTGTGCAGATCCGCGATGCCGACGCCCTCGTTCTCGAGCGTTCCGATGTAGGGAGTCGGGTCGAACTCGCCGTTGGCGCTGGAGAGGACCGCCTCGTACGTGGAGAGGTCCATGGCCTTCAGCACCGACGTGAGCACGTAGTCCTCGGTGGTCGGGTCCGTGACGAAGAGGTCCGCGTCCGCACCGATGAGAGCGATGTCATCGCCCGAGTCCTTGATCGCCTGCAGCGCCGACTGGTAGATCGGGCCGCCGACGGGGAAGAGCACGTCGACACCCTGGTCGATGATGTTCTGCGCGACGGTCTTGGCCTCCTGGTTGGCCTCGAAACCGCCCGTGAAGGAGGTCATGCCGACGACCTCGACGTCGGTGCCCTTCTCCTCGTTGTAGTAGTCGACGCCCTGCTTGAAGCCGTCCATGAAGATGGTGACCGTCGGGAACTCCATGCCGCCGAACGTGCCGACCTTGCCTGCCTCGGAGTATCCGGCGGACAGGTAGCCCGCGAGGAACGCGGCCTCGGCCGTGTTGTAGAGCAGCGGCTTGATGTTCTCGGCGTCCGCCTGGCCGTCGAAGTCCGCGTCGGCCGCGTCGTCGACGAGGATGTAGTCGATGTCGGGGTTCGCAGTCGCGGACTCGATGGTCGCTGCCGACAGCGCGAAGCCGACGGCGACGATGGCGTTGCAGCCCTCGGCGACGAGGTTCTCCACGTTGGGGCCGTAATCGGTCTCCGCGTTGGACTCGACGTCGTTCAGCTCCACGCCGAGCTCATCGGCGGCCTGCTGAGTTCCCTCGAGCGACAGCTGGTTGAACGACTTGTCGTCGAACCCGCCGAAGTCGGAGACGATGCAGGGGAGGAAGTCGAGCGCCTCGCCGCCGCCTGCGTCGCCCGATTCCTCGGGAGCGGCGCCACAACCTGCGAGGGCGACAGCGACGCCCGTCGCCACAAGGGCGGCGAGAGCTCGCTTTCGGGTGGAAATTGTCACGTAAGCCTCCACGACTACTGGCCCGCGCCGATCGCAGGGCCCCGAGGACAAGTTACCCAGTGTTACGGGCCGTGAAGGACCTGTTGCGGTTAATGGTTACAAACCCGCAATGATCGCGCCATCAGCGGGAAACCTGTGTCGTCGCACTCGGCTCAGAGCACGTCGCCGCGACCGGTGAGCTTGAGGGATTCCACGACGCCCTTGACCCGCTGGGCGTGCTCGAGGGTCGTCACCAGCAGCGCGTCGTCCGTGTCCACCACGACGATGTCCTGCACGCCTACGAGACTGATCACGCGGGAGGTCTGGCTCACCAGGATTCCGCTCGCCGCATCCGTGAGGACGCGTGCACGAGGCCCCAGCACCGCGAGGTCGTTCTTGCGCCCGTGCGAGATCAGCTTGGTGAGTGAGGCGAAGTCACCGACGTCGTCCCAGTCGAAGTGACCGGGGATGACCGCGAGGAGGCCCTTCTCGGCCGCGGGCTCGGCCACGGCGTAGTCGATCGCGATCTTCTTCAGCCGCGGCCAGACACGGTCGACCGCCGGACCACGTCGCTCACGGTCGTCCCACGCCTCGGCGAGTTCGAGGAGCCCCGCGTGGAGCTCCGGTTCGTTCAGCGCGAGCTCGTCGAGCAACACGCTCGCCTTCGCGATGAACATGCCGGCGTTCCAGAGATAGTTGCGATCCGCGAAGTAGTCCTTCGCCGTCTCGAGGTCGGGCTTCTCCACGAAGCGCTCCACGATGGCAGCCTCCGGCGCCGCGTCCACGATGAGCTCGTCGCCCTTGCGCATGTATCCGAAGCCGACCGACGGCTCGGAGGGCTGGATCCCGATCGTGCAGATGTACCCGGCGCGGGCGACCTGCACCGCCTGCTGGACCGCGAACTCGAACGTGCGCGTCCCCCGGATGAAATGGTCGGCGGCGAAGGACCCGATGATGACGTCGGGGTCGCGACGGTGCAGCACGGCGGCGGCGAGCCCGATGGCCGCGGCGGACTCGCGCGGCTCGGACTCCAGGAACACGTTCAGATCCGCCACGCCCGGGAGTTCCTCCTCCACGGCGGCGCGATGCGCGCGACCGGTCACGACCGCGATGCGATCGGGCCCCGTGAGCGGCTCGAGGCGGTCCCACGTGTCCCGCAGCAGGGAGTGGCCCGAGCCCGTGAGGTCGTGCAGGAACTTGGGCGCGTCGGCACGGGACAGCGGCCAGAGCCTGCTCCCGATGCCTCCGGCGGGGATCACGGCGTAGAAGTCGTCGATCGGCTCGGTCATGCCCTCAGCGTAGTCGGGCCGATCGGCCCGCTCCGTGAGCCGGGTAAGGCTCGCCTTCGTCGCTCGCTGTCCGCGAACAGGAATAGGATGGACGGGATCGGGCGTGCTTCCGCGCACGCGACCGACCTCGCATCGATCAGGGAGGACGACCGTGTCCACGAGCACTCGCTTGACACCGTCGATTTCGGAAACCACGTCCAAGACACCTCGCGGAACCCTTTACCGGGGTCGCGAGGGCATGTGGTCATGGGTGCTTCACCGCATCACCGGAGTCGCGATCTTCTTCTTCCTGTTGGTGCATGTGCTCGACACAGCGCTGATCCGGGTCTCCCCCGAGGCGTACGACGCCGTGATCGGCACCTACAAGAACCCGATCATGGCTCTCGGAGAGGTCGCGCTCGTCGCGGCCATCATCTTCCACGCCATGAACGGCCTGCGCATCATCATCGTCGACTTCTGGAAGAACGGCGCCCGCTATCAGCGCCAGCTCTTCTGGATCGTCCTCGGCGTCTGGGCCGTGCTGATGGCCGGATTCACCTTCCGCCACCTCAGCCTCGCGTTCGCCGGCTTCGGAGAGGGTGGTCACTGATGTCCGCAGAGACGGTCGCGGCCACCGTTCGCCGCCCCCGCCGGTTCAACCTCGAGAAGTGGGGCTGGCTGTTCATGCGCGGCTCCGGCGTCATCCTCGTCGTCCTCATCTTCGGCCACCTGTTCGTGAACCTGATGCTGGGCGAGGGCATCCATGCCCTCGACTTCGCCTTCATCGCGGGCAAGTTCGCCTCCCCGTTCTGGCAGTGGTGGGACGTCGCGATGCTGTGGCTCGCACTCATCCACGGCAGCAACGGCATGCGCACGATCGTGAACGACTACGTCACGAGCGAGAAGGCCCGCAAAGCACTGGTGTGGGCGATCGGCCTGGCCGCAGGTCTTCTGATCCTGCTGGGCACCCTGGTCGTCTTCACCTTCGACCCCTGCCTCGGCGTCACTCAGGACAGCGTCCTGTGGGAGCAGTGCCAGTCCCTGGTCTAGGGATCCGGCGCACGCGTACGAGGACGAGAAGAGAGCAACGAGAGTGACAACCGAGACCCAGGATTCCGTCGTCCGCGACGGCGTGCATTACCACCAGTTCGACATCGTGATCGTCGGCGCCGGCGGCGCGGGCATGCGAGCGGCGATCGAGGCCGGTCCCGGCGCGAAGACCGCCGTGATCTCCAAGCTGTATCCGACGCGCTCCCACACGGGAGCCGCGCAGGGCGGCATGGCGGCAGCGCTCGCGAACGTCGAGGAGGACTCCTGGGAGTGGCACACCTTCGACACCGTCAAGGGCGGCGATTACCTCGTCGACCAGGACGCGGCGGAGATCCTCGCGAAAGAGGCGATCGAGGCTGTCATCGACCTCGAGAACATGGGTCTGCCCTTCAACCGCACACCGGACGGCAAGATCGACCAGCGCCGCTTCGGTGGCCACACGGCCGAGCACGGCAAGACGCCGGTCCGCCGCGCCTGCTACGCCGCCGACCGTACCGGCCACATGATCCTGCAGACGCTCTTCCAGAACTGCGTCAAGCTCGGCATCAACTTCTTCAACGAGTTCTACGTGCTGGATCTGCTCACCTCCAAGGACGAGGACGGCAAGACCGTCACGTCCGGTGTCGTGGCATACGACCTCTCCACGGGCGAACTGCACGTCTTCCAGGCGAAGGCCGTGATCTTCGCGACCGGCGGCTTCGGCAAGATCTTCAAGACCACCTCCAACGCACACACCCTCACGGGCGACGGCGTCGGCATCGTCTGGCGCAAGGGCCTCCCCCTCGAGGACCTCGAGTTCTTCCAGTTCCACCCGACGGGACTCGCGGGCCTCGGCATCCTCCTCACCGAGGGCGCGCGAGGCGAAGGGGCGATCCTGCGCAACGCCTCGGGTGAGCGCTTCATGGAGCGCTACGCCCCCACCATCAAGGACCTCGCCCCGCGTGACATCGTGGCGCGCTGCATGGTCCAGGAGGTGGCCGAGGGCCGCGGTGCGGGCCCCCACAAGGACTACGTGCTGCTGGACTGCACGCACCTGGGCGCCGAGGTCCTGGAGACCAAGCTGCCGGACATCACCGAGTTCGCGCGCACCTACCTGGGCGTCGATCCCGTCGTGGAGCCGGTTCCCGTCATGCCGACCGCGCACTATGCGATGGGCGGCATCCCCACGAACAACGACGCCGAGGTCCTCGCGGACAACACCACTGTCGTCCCCGGCCTGTACGCCGCGGGAGAGTGCGCGTGCGTGTCGGTGCACGGCGCCAACCGCCTGGGCACGAACTCGCTGCTGGACATCAACGTCTTCGGCAAGCGCGCCGGACGCAAGGCCGTCGAGTACGTCAAGACGGCGGAGTTCGTCCCGCTGCCCGAGAACGCCGCCGACTTCGTCAAGGACATGCTCGAGGGCCTGCGCAACAATCAGGGCACCGAGCGCATCGCCGTCCTGCGCAAGGAACTGCAGGACGAGATGGACAAGGGTGCGCAGGTCTTCCGCACCGATGAGTCCCTCACTCACGTCCTCGGCGTGATCAAGGACCTCCGCGACCGCTACCTCAACGTGCACGTCGACGACAAGGGCAAGCGGTTCAACACCGATCTGCTCGAGGCCGTCGAACTCGGCTTCCTGCTCGACATCGCCGAGGTCGTCGTCTACGCGGCGCGCAACCGCAAGGAGAGCCGCGGCGGTCACATGCGCGACGACTTCCCCAAGCGCGACGACGAGACCTACATGAAGCACACGATGGCCTACCTGACGGGCGACGCACACTCGTCCGACCCGGGCGATCACATCAAGCTGGACTGGAAGCCGGTCGTCGTGACCAACTACCAGCCGATGGAGAGGAAGTACTGAACATGTCCACCGCAGTCGCAGAGGCGCCCGCCGCCGATCCCACGGCGGACTCGGGCATCCAGTCCTTCCTCGTCACCTTCATCGTCCGCCGTTTCGACCCCGAGGTGGACGCCGAGCCGCACTGGGTGGACTACGACGTCGAGCTCTTCTCCACCGACCGTGTCCTCGACGCACTCCACAAGATCAAGTGGGAGGTCGACGGATCGCTGAGCTTCCGCCGCTCCTGCGCCCACGGCATCTGCGGATCCGACGCCATGCGCATCAACGGCCGCAACCGCCTCGCCTGCAAGACGCTGATCAAGGACCTGGACATCTCCAAGCCGATCTACGTCGAGGCGATCAAGGGTCTCCCGCTCGAGAAGGACCTCATCGTCGACATGGAGCCGTTCTTCGCCTCCTACCGCGACGTGCAGCCGTTCCTCGTCGCCAGCTCCACGCCCGAGAAGGGCAAGGAGCGCGTGCAGTCGATCGCAGACCGTGCGATCTTCGACGACACCACCAAGTGCATCCTGTGCGCGGCGTGCACCTCGTCCTGCCCCGTGTTCTGGACCGACGGCCAGTACTTCGGTCCTGCGGCCATCGTCAACGCGCACCGCTTCATCTTCGATTCGCGCGACGACAACGCCGAGGTCCGCCTCGACATCCTCAACGACAAGGAGGGTGTGTGGCGCTGCCGCACGACCTTCAACTGCTCCGAGGCGTGCCCGCGCGGCATCGAGGTGACCAAGGCCATCGCCGAGGTCAAGCAGGCCGTCCTGCGCGGCCGTCCCTGACTCGGGCTCCGAGAACGGCATCCGCTCGCCTCCGTCGATAGGGTGAAGGCGTGTCCGACCGTCCTCCGCTGCGCGAGCGCCTGGAAGCGCCGATCGAACGCGCCGTCGAGCTCAAGGATCGAACGCTCGCGACCTTTCCCGTCCGGGTGTGGCGGAACTTCCTGCTGAACAACGGCTTCCTGCTGTCCGCGGGAATGAGCTACTACGTCCTCTTCGCCCTTTTCGCGCTGCTCTACATCGCGTTCGCCGCCGCCGGGCTGTGGCTGGGCGCGAGCGAACAGGCGATCGATGCGCTCATCGCTGTCATGAACACCTACATCCCCGGGATCATCGGCGACGACGGGCTCTTCCGCCCTCAGGATGTCACGGACATCGCCAAGGGCGCCTCGGGCGTTCTCGGTATCACCGGAATCATCGCCTCCGGTGTCGGTGTCTGGACGGCGATCGGCGCCGTGACCTTCACCCGCCGTGCGGTGCGCGACAGCTTCGGCCTCCCCTTCGATCCGCGCAACTACTGGCTGCTGAAGATCAAGGACTTCTTCGCCGCCGCGATCTTCGGCGGCGCCATGCTGCTGGGCGCGGGGATCAGCTGGGCGGGCGTCTGGGCACTGGAGCAGGCGTTCCATCTGCTGGGCTGGAGCACCGGATCGTGGCTGTTCTCCGTGTCGGTGCGTGCACTGTCGGTCGCCGTCCTGCTGGCACTCGACGTCGGTGCCATCGCGCTGCTGGTCCGGTTCCTGACGGGGACCTCGCTGCGGTGGCGCTTCATCGGGGTGGGCGCGCTCCTCGGCGGCGCGGCGGTGACCGTGCTCCAGCTCGGCGCGGGGCTTCTCCTGTCCCGTGTTCCCGCCAACCCGCTCCTCGCATCGTTCGCGGTGATCGTGGGTCTTCTGCTGTGGTGCCGGTGGCTGGCGATCGTCGTGCTCGTGGCGTCGTCGTGGATCGCGGTGACCGCCGAGGACCACGACCAGCCGCTCGAGCACGCGGACGAGGCCGCCGCGCGACGGGCTGAGCACGAGGCCCTCGTGCTCGCGGCCCGCGTGCAGGTGCGCCGCGCACACGAAGCGCAGGCGGATGCGCCCTGGTACCGCCGTCCGTCGGCGGCGCGAGCCGTGCGCTCCGCGGAGAAGGCCCTCGAGGACGCCGAGACGGATGCCGCGTCCGACGATGTCCGAGGTCCCGCTTAGGCTTGTTCCATGCCTCATCTGCGCGTCGCCTCTGTCAATGTCAACGGAATCCGGGCGGCCGTCCGCAACGGTATGCACAGCTGGCTCGACACCGCCGACGTCGATGTCCTGACGGTGCAGGAGGTGCGCGGCCAGGACGAACACCTCGAGGCGGCATTCCCCGGGTGGTCGATCGTGCATGACGAGGCCACCGCCAAGGGGCGCGCTGGTGTCGCGATCGTCAGCCGCATTCCCGCTCTCGCCTCGCGGACCGTTTTCGGCGCAGACGACTTCGACTCGGCTGGCCGGTGGATCGAAGCGGACTTCCTGCTGGGCGATCAGCCGCTCACGATCGTGAGCGCGTACGTCCACAGCGGCGAGGCCGATACGCCCAAGCAGGACGAGAAGTGGAAGTTCCTCGAAGCGTTCGGCGAACGACTGACCGAGCTCAGCGCCGACGGTGCGCTCGCACTCGTCACCGGCGACCTCAACGTCGGCCATCGGGAGCTCGACATCAAGAACTGGCGCGGCAACCGCACGAAGTCCGGCTTCCTCCCCCGTGAGCGCGCCTACTTCGATCGTTTCCTCGCCACGCAGGGCGAAGAGATCACGGCGGTCGACGGGACCCTTGGCACCGGTCTGGGCTGGGTCGATGTGGGGCGCCGCTTCCACGGCGAGATCGACGGGCCGTACACGTGGTGGTCCATGCGCGGCAAGGCATTCGACAACGACTCGGGGTGGCGCATCGACTATCACCTCGCGACGCCCGCCCTTGCAGAGCGCGTCTCCGCCTACCATGTCGCTCGTGCCGCGTCCTACGACACCCGGTGGAGCGACCACGCTCCCGTCGTCGTCGACTACACCTACTGATCGTCCCCATAGGATTGACTCCGTGACCAAGCCTCGCCTGTACTCCGGAATGCAGCCCTCCGCCGACTCGCTCCAGATCGGCAACTACATCGGTGCCCTGCTCCAGTGGCGAGACCTGCAGAACTCCTACGACGCGTACTTCTCCGTCGTCGACCTGCACGCGCTCACGGTCGCGCAGGATCCCGAAGAACTGCGCACGAAGACCCGCCGCACCGCCGCGCAGTACATCGCCGCGGGCATCGAGCCGTCGCAGTCCACTCTCTACGTGCAGTCGCATGTCCGAGCCCACACCGAGCTCGCCTGGATCCTCAGCACGATCACCGGATTCGGCGAGGCCGGGCGTATGACGCAGTTCAAGGACAAGTCCGCCCGCTACGGCGCAGACGCGACCTCCGTCGGGCTCTTCACCTACCCGGTCCTCATGGCCGCCGACATCCTCCTGTACCAGACCGATGTCGTGCCGGTCGGCGACGACCAGAAGCAGCACGTCGAGCTCACGCGCGACCTCGCCGAGCGCTTCAACTCCCGCTTCGGCGAGACGTTCACCGTGCCGATGCCCGTCATCCAGAAGGACACCGCGCGCATCTACGACCTGCAGAACCCGACGGCGAAGATGTCGAAGTCGGCCGAGACCGACGCAGGTGTGCTCTGGATGCTCGATGATCCGGCCAAGACCGCCAAGAAGATCATGCGCGCGGTGACGGACAACGAGGGCAGTGTGCGCTTCGACCGCCAAGAGAAGCCGGGCGTCTCGAACCTGCTCACGATCTACGCCGCTCTCACGGGGCGCCAGGTGCCCGCGATCGAGGACGAGTACGCAGGACGCGGCTACGGCGATTTCAAGAAGGGCCTGGCCGACGTGGTCGTCTCGGAGTTCGAGCCGGTGCGCTCGCGTGCCCTCGAGCTCCTCGACGATCCGGCCGAACTCGATCGGATCCTCGCCGAGAACGCCGCTCGCGCGGATGCCGTCGCCGACGCGACGCTGTCCGCCGTGTTCGACCGCGTCGGTCTGCTCCGACGCGTCTGAGCTCCGCCCCCGCCCGCTCGATCCCAGCCAAGGATGGACGCCGTGACCGATCCCCAGTTCCCGCCTCCCCCGCCCGGTGCGTACGCGCCCCCGCCCGGAGCATCGGCCGTGCCGCTCGGCGGCTACTCGATGCCCACCGGCGCCTACGGCGTTCCGCCGACCCCGAAACGGCGGTCATCGCTGATCGGCATCCTCGCACTGTTGCTGTCGCTGATCGCAGCGATCGTCACGCCGATCATCGGCGGTATCGCCGCCTTCGATGTCGGCTTCCTCATCCCCGACGTCGATCGCTACGTCGGAGATCCCGACTCCCTCGCCTTCCTCTCGCCGGCGCGCGACCAGGTGCTGTGGCTGGAGATCTCGTTCTGGCTCGGAACGCTCACCGGAGTCGCCGCGATCGTGCTCGGCATCGTCGCGATCGCGCAGCGGCGCGGGCGCGGCCAGGGCATCGCGGGTCTCATCGTCGCGGTGCTCGGCTCGATCGTCTACACGGTCGTGGTGATCGTCGCCCTCGGCTTCGGTGCTGGGCTCGGAGCCGTCAACTTCTCGTGATCACCGCCCGGTGACCACCGCCCGCTGATCACCGCGGCGCGTGGTGCTTCTGCTGCGCGGCGAGCAGTCCCTCGTCGACGAGGAGCTCGACGGCGTCGGCGGCGTCGGAGACGAGGAGGGGCAGGTTGTCGCGCTCGGATGAGCCGAACGGCGAGAGGACCCAGTCCGCCGCGTCCTGTCGCCCGGGAGGACGACCGATCCCGACGCGTACACGGGGAAAGTCCGCAGAGCCCAGCGCACGGGCGATATCGCGGATCCCGTTGTGGCCACCGTGTCCGCCTCCGACCTTGAGCTTGATCGTGTCGAACGGGATGTCGAGCTCGTCATGGACCACGATGACGTGCTCCGGATCGACGGAGTAGAAGCGCGCGAGGGCCGCGACGGGCGTGCCCGAGACATTCATGAACGAGTTCGGTTTCGCGAGGGCGAGTTTCTCGCCTCCGGGGCGCAGCCAGGTCTCGACGACCCTGGCGCCACCTTTGTGCTCCCGGAACGTCTCGCCGCGCCGAGAAGCGAGCTCGTCGACGACCATCTGACCGACGTTGTGTCGCGTCGCCGCGTACCGGGGGCCGGGGTTGCCGAGCCCAACCACGAGCCAGGTCTGAGTCATCTCTCGGTCCTCTCGGCTATCGCCAGGATACGACAGAGGGGGCGCGATGCTCTCGCGCCCCCTCTGCTGACAAGTACTGACGGAGACTTACTCCGCGGCGTCCTCTGCAGGAGCGTCGCCGGCCTCGCGGGCCTCGCCCTCTGCGGTCTCGTCCTCGTCCTCGTCCTCGGTCTCCTCGGCCGGGATCGAGACCGCGACGATCAGCGTCTCGGGGTCGGAGAGCAGCGAAGCGCCCTTCGGCAGGCTGATGTCCGCAGCGGTGATGTGTGCGCCCTCTTCGAGCCCCTCGACCGACACCTCGAAGTACTCGGGGATGTGCGTGGCCTCGACCTCGACCGTGATGCTCGTGGCGTCGAGGTTCGCGATGGTGCCGGGGAACGGCTCGCCGGTGACGTGCAGCGGGACGTCGACCTGGATCTTCTCGCCCTTCTTCACGACGAGCAGGTCGATGTGCTCGATGATCTGCAGCACCGGGTCACGCTGGACGTCCTTGACGAGCGCGAGCTGGGCCTTACCCTCGATGTCGAGCGTGAGCAGCGCGTTGGCGCGACGGATGATGAGCGAGACCTGGTGACCCGGCAGGGCCACGTGCACGGGGTCGGTGCCGTGCCCGTAGAGCACCGCGGGGATCTTGCCGGCTGCGCGGAGGCGGCGGGCGAAGCCCTTGCCGAAGTTCTCGCGGATCTCGGCGGGGACCTTGTTGTCGTCTGACATGAATTCTCCTTCGGGGCACGCGGCGAAACACTCGCCGCGTGGTGGTCTTGAGTCGGCTTCTCGAACGCGAACGCGTGAGGAAAGCCACGAGGCTTGCTTCGCCGCGTCGATCACGGATGTCCGCGCACGCGCGTCATCCCTCGCCGAGGAACTCTCTCATGGTACCCGATGACCCGGTACGCTGGAGACACCCGCTTCCTCTATCCAGATCATGGAGTTCACATGCTCGACGGCGCCTTCCTGTCCCACGTCATCCTCTGGATCATCGGCGCGATGTCGGTGTGCGCGGTGGTCGGCAGCCTCGGTGCCATGTTCGCGATGGGACGATCCGGGTACCGCAAGGACTGACAGCTCGTCGCACTCGGTAAAGCGAGCGCCCACCTGCGTTCACCCGAGTACGCTGAGAATGCCCGCCGGTGCTCTCGCTCGCCGGGCGATCCCGCACACGGAAGGTACATCCATGTCCTCTGCCGGCACGGCAAACATCGGAGTCGTCGGACTCGCTGTCATGGGCTCGAATCTCGCCCGCAACCTCGCCAGCCGCGAGGGGAACACGGTGGCGATCTTCAACCGCAGCTACTCCAAGACCGAGACCCTGGCCACCGAGCACCCCGAAGCCGGGTTCGTCCCGGCCACCACGTACGAGGATTTCGCGGCGTCGCTGCAGAAGCCTCGCACCGCGATCATCATGGTCAAGGCCGGCGGTCCGACCGACGCGGTCATCGACGAGCTCGTGCGCGTGTTCGAGCCGGGCGACATCATCGTCGACGGCGGCAACGCGTACTTCCCCGACACGATCCGCCGCGAGAAGGCGGTCCGCGAGACGGGCATCAACTTCGTCGGCGCCGGTATCTCCGGTGGTGAGGAGGGCGCCTTGCTGGGCCCCTCGATCATGCCGGGCGGGTCGGATGAGTCCTGGGTGACGCTGGGCCCGATCCTCAAGTCGATCGCCGCGATCGCCGAGGGTGAGCCGTGTGTCACGCACGTCGGCCACGACGGCGCCGGGCACTTCGTGAAGATGGTCCACAACGGCATCGAGTACGCCGACATGCAGCTGATCGCCGAGGCGTACGACCTGATCCGCCGCGGCACGGGTAAGACCCCGGCTGAGATCGCGGAGATCTTCGCCGAGTGGAACCGGGGCGAGCTGGAGTCCTACCTGATCGAGATCACCGCCGAGGTGCTCCGCCAGGTCGATGCCGACACCGGCAAGCCGCTGGTCGATGTGATCCTCGACCAGGCGGGGGCCAAGGGCACGGGTGCGTGGACGGTGCAGACCGCTCTCTCCCTCGGCGTCCCCGTCTCCGGCATCGCCGAGGCGACCTTCGCCCGCTCGCTGTCCTCGCACCCCGAGCAGCGCGCGGTCGCCGTGAACCTCCCGGGCCCCGACGAGGAGTTCTCCGTCGAGGACAGCGACGCTTTCATCGAAGACGTGCGCCTGGCGCTGTACGCGTCCAAGATCGTCGCCTACTCGCAGGGCTTCGACGAGATCCGTGCCGGTGCCGCCGAGTACAACTGGAAGATCGATCTCGGCGCGATCAGCAAGATCTGGCGCGGCGGGTGCATCATCCGCGCCCAGTTCCTCAACCGCATCGCGGAAGCCTATGCCGCGGACGCGGAGCTGCCCGTGCTCCTGACCGCTCCGTACTTCACCGAGGCCATCACCCGTGCACAGTCCGCCTGGCGCCGCGTCGTGATCGCCGCAGCCGAGGCGGGCATCCCCGCACCGGCGTTCTCGTCCTCGCTGTCGTACTACGACGGCATCCGCGCCGACCGCCTGCCCGCCGCCCTCATTCAGGGCCAGCGCGACTTCTTCGGCGCCCACACCTACAAGCGCATCGACAAGGAAGGCACCTTCCACACACTGTGGTCCGGCGACCGCACCGAGATCGAAGCAGAAGACACCCACTGATCCGCAAGATCATGTGACATGAGGGGCCGGGCAGCAGAGACTGCCCGGCCCCTCATGCGTCACACGACGATGGTGTGGTTGCGGTGGAACAGGTTGTCCGGGTCCCACGCGGCCTTCACCGCGCGCAACCGCGCAAAGGCCGCCTCGGTGAACATGCCCTCGACCGCGTCCGGACGAGGGGTGTCCGCGAAGTTCCCGTACTCGGCCAGGCGCCCGCGTTCGATGTGCCGCCAGTCCGCGAGGATCGCGGCGCGCGTGTCGGGGTCGACCATGCCCGGGACATCGAAGCCGCCCGCCATGACGAACCAGGACGCCTCGCGCGCGGGGAAAGCGGTGCTCTCCTGGGGAACATCTGCGAAGGCTCCCCCGAGAGAGCGCAGGAAGACCACGGACGCCGGGTACGCACGGCGGAAGGCCACCAGCTGATCGATCAGATCGTCATCGAGGTCACCGAACAAGCCGTTGCCACCGAGGAAGCCGGGCGGGCCGGGCATCTCTGCGCCCTCAGGCGGCTCGGGCATCTGCATGAGGATGTCAGGATACGCCGGTGTCGAGATCGTCTCCGTGACGCCGTCGAGCGCAGCGAGGGGCGCGAGCCGAGCGCGCAGGGAATCGACGTCATTCCCCACCCACACCGCGCTCACGCTCGCTCCGGCCGGTGCGCTGGGATCCATCGGCGGCACATCCATGAAGGTCGCCGTGAGCTCCCGTGGGGAATCGGTCAGGACGTCTCGGAGTGCCCGGAGGACCGGCGCCGGATCGCCGGCGATCGCGTACTCGCCGAACACGATGTCCGGCGCGCGGTGCGCCTCGAAGTCGAACCGCGTCACGACCCCGAAGTTCCCTCCGCCGCCGCGCAACGCCCAGAAGAGATCGGCGTTCCGGTCGGCGGACGCTTCGACGACGTCGCCGCCCGCGGTCACGACCTGCGCGCCCACCAGCTGGTCGATCGCGAGACCCCACGCCCTGACCATCCATCCGATGCCCCCGCCGAGCGTCAGGCCTCCCACGCCGACCGACGCGGTGTCACCCGAACTGATCGCAAGACCCGCGGGGTGCAGCGCCGCAGCGACCGCACCCCACGTGGCCCCTCCTCCGACACGCACGCGCGTTCCCTCGATCGTGATGTCGGCGAGGGCGCCGAGGTCGATCCGCGCCCCGGGGGCCGCGGTATCGTGCGACCACGGGCCGTGTCCGCCGGAGACGATCGTGATCGAGAGGGATTCCTGTTGTGCGCGGCGCACCGCGGCAACGACGCGCTCGACGTCGGCCGGGCGCACCGCAATCGATGTGGCGCTCATGCGCACAGGCTAGTCGCGACCACCGACATGGTCAGCCACGAGTTCGATGCCGCGATTCACAGACCACGCATAGCCTGTTCCATAGGTTTCTCATAGGAGATTCCGCAGAATGGATGCCATGACACAGGACCAGCCCGAGCTGCGACGCCCCGACGGATCCCCCCTGCGCATCCTCGCGGTGGACGATGAGCAGATGCTCACCGATCTGCTCGCGATGGCGCTGCGGATGGAGGGCTGGGAGGTGCGCACCGCATCGTCCGGCTTCGAGGCCATCCAGGTCGCCCGCGAGTTCGAACCCGACGCGCTCGTGCTCGACATCATGATGCCCGACCTCGACGGCATGGCGGTGCTGAAGCGCCTCCGGGACGCCGGCAATCTCGTCCCCGTGCTCTTCCTGACCGCCAAGGACGCCGTCGGCGACCGTATCGCGGGGCTCACGGCGGGCGGTGACGACTATGTCACGAAACCCTTCAGCCTGGAGGAGGTCATCGCACGGCTGCGCGCCATCATACGCCGCACCGGCCTCGCCTCGTCCGACGAGAGCCAGGCGATCCTGCGCGTCGCCGACCTCACCCTCAACGAGGACAGCCACGAGGTGGAACGCGACGGCACCGAGATCGAGCTCACGGCGACCGAGTTCGAGCTGCTGCGCTACCTCATGCGCAACGAGCGTCGAGTGCTGTCGAAGGCGCAGATCCTGGATCGCGTGTGGAGCTACGACTTCGGCGGCAAGTCCTCCGTCGTCGAGCTGTACATCTCCTACCTCCGCAAGAAGATCGACGCGGGTCGCGCACCTCTGTTGCACACGGTCCGCGGCGTCGGATACATGATCAAGGCCCCGCAGTGACACCGATGAGGATGGCGAACCGGCCGCTCACGCTGCAGACGCGCCTGATGACGATCGTCATCGGGTTCGTGTCGCTCATCCTCATCATCGTCGCGGTCATCACCAGCGCGACCCTCGGACGCACCCTCGAGGACCGGCTGTCCGATCAGGTGCAGTCCGCCGCGAACACCGTGACGGCGCTCGCGACCCAACGGGTGGGGCAGGCGAAGGTCTTTCCGGAGATGTTCGGCGACGGAGTGACCGCGGAGGACGTCCTCAGCGGCACGAACGCTCCGCTCCCCGGCCTCCTCGTCGCGATCTCGGTGCCCGGCACGGGAGCGAGCGGTGTGATCACGGGACCGGAGGACTACACCGACCTCACCGACGCCCAGCTCATCGAGATCAACGAGGCGGTGACCGCGGCGCCGTCGAACACGGTGACGATCACGGACGTCGGTTCGTACCGCGTGCAGGTCACCCAGACGCAGAACGGCGTCGGTGTGGTGACGGGCCTCCCCCGCAACGAGGTGCAGATCACCATGGCCTCGCTGTTCACGGTCATCGCTCTCGCCACCCTCGGCGGTCTCATCCTCCTCGCGCTCACGACGGCGATCACCATCCGCCTCGGGCTGCGCCCTCTCCGTGCGGTCGCCTCCACCGCGACGCGCGTCGCGAACCAGCCCCTCGACCGGGGTGAGGTGTCCATCACCGAGCGCGTCCCGGACGCGCAGGCGGACCCGCGCACCGAGATCGGTCTCGTCGGCGCGAGCCTGAACACGCTGCTCGACCATGTGGACACGTCTCTGTCGTCCCGGCAGAAGAACGAGGAGCGGATGCGCCGCTTCGTCGCGGACGCGAGTCACGAACTACGCACGCCGCTCGCATCGATCCGCGGGTACTCCGAACTGTCCCTGCGCGACACGAGCCTGCCGGAGACCACACAGACCGCGCTCGAGCGCATCCAGGCGCAGTCGCTGCGCATGACCCGCCTCGTGGAGGATCTGCTGCTGCTCGCGCGCCTCGACGAGGGACGCGAGCTCGTGTACGGCACGGTCGACCTCACCCAGCTCGCGCTCGAAGGACTCGCGGACGCCCGTCCCACCGGCCCGGATCACCGCTGGAACATCGACGTGCCCGAGGAGCCGGTCGTGATCGTCGGCGACGCCGGGCGTCTGCATCAGGTGGTCGCGAACCTGCTCGCCAACGCCCGCACCCACACCCCGGCCGGCACCGAGATCACCCTCTCGGTGAGCCGGGAGGGTGGTGATGCGGTGCTGCGCGTCCAGGACAACGGTCCGGGCATCGACGAGGTCGTCCGCGACGAGCTGTTCGCCCGCTTCGCGCGCGGAGACTCTTCACGTGCCCGACAGACGGGTGGCACGGGTCTCGGGCTCGCGATCGCGAAGGCCATCGTCGAAGGGCACCGCGGGACGCTCTCCGTGGAGAGCGAGCCGGGGAACACGGCGTTCAGCGTACACATCCCGGTGACCCCCGCGGCACCGGATGCCGCCGACGCGACTCAGTAGCCGGCGAACGCGTCCGTCGTGAGTGATCGCGCCTTCTGCAGTGCGGGAGCGAGAGCTGCGATCAGGCGCGGCGGTCCCGAGATGAAGGCGTGGCGGGCGGAGAGGTCCGGCACCACCCGCTCGAGGTGCTCGGCGTCCAGGCGCACGCCCTCGGCCCACGTCCAGTGCGCGGGAAGACCGGCAGGCTCGTCGCGCGTGAAGACGACGACGGGAACGCCCGTGCTCTCCAGCTCTTCGCGGAAGGCGAGCTCCGCCGCCTCCGCCGCGACGTACACGAGGACGACATCGCGTACCGTCCCGTCGTGCTGGCTCTGCCGGAGCTGCGAGACGAACGGGGTGACGCCGATGCCGGCCGCGACCATGAGAACCGGGGATTCTCCGCGAGGCAGGATGAAGTCGCCCCAGGTTCCGGTCACGGCGAGCACATCGCCCGGTTCCGTGGCCGCGAGGGCTCGCTTGTAGCTCGACGGGTGCTTCTGGTCGCCGTCCTTGTACGCGATGCGGACGATCGGCAGGTCACCCGGCGCCGAGACGATGCTGAACTCGCGCCGTGTCCCGCGGGCGTCAGGACGACGGTGCGGCACGTCCAGTTCCAGATACTGCCCCGGCAGGAATCGCAGCCGCCCCCGGGTGCGGAACGTGAGTTCCTGCGCCGTCGGCGTGACGAACTCGCGCTTCTCCAGAGCGAGCCGTACCGAGCCCCGGATCGCGAACGCGAAGGCGAGCAGGTTGCCGATCAGGAGGGCGCGCTCCTGGCCGAGCGTGAACAGGTCGCCGACGAAGATCGGCCACCCCGCGAGCACACCGACGAGGGCAGCGACCGAGAACTGCTGCCACCGGCGCGGCGGCAGCGTGAGGGGCTCGGACAGCATGAACGCTCCGAGGAACAGGAACGGCGTCTGCAGCACTGCGAAGGACAGCGCGTCCACGAGGACGAACTCGAACCCCGCCTGCTGGGCCTGCACGAGCTGGCGGACGAGAGCGGTCGCGACGGCGATGACGAGGAAGACCAGGACGACGCGGATCTTCTCCGTGCGCCAGAGCACGGCGAGCCCGAGGAGGATCACGGGGATCGCGAGGACAGGAGTTCCCACCCACCACGCCGAGGTCGTGCCGAGCCCCGCGATGGTAACGACGGCCGCACCGAATGCGGCGGGGTTGAGGATGTGCCGCCCGCGCCACACGATCAGATACTTCGACACGCTCGCGAGCGCGCCCGCGAGTGCGACACCCCCGAGAACGGCGAGGTCGAGTCCCGGCCGGAGTACGAACAGCAGGATGAGGGAGGTCACGAGCGAGGACTCGATGCGCCAGGGCAGGCGCAGGATGCGCTGGGCTGTCGCATCGACGGCGGAGATCACCACCGCGAGCACGGCGAAGGTGGCCAGCAGCTCCAGCGGAGTGGGGGCTGTGATCACCCCGAGCGCGGACAGGGCGAGGGCGATCAGCGCGAGCGCGGAGAGCGCGAAGAGGACCAGCCGGTACATCGAGATCTCGCCGAGAACGGCGAGGACGCGCTGACGGGGGGCCGTGAGGAACGAGAGCACGACTATCAGTCTTCCCTACTGGCTGAGCACCGGGGTCGGCCCGGTGCTGGCGTGGTCGCTCGTGAACAGCTCGAACGGAGACCCGGGTGAGCGCTCGGATCGCCCGTCCGTCGACATCCGCACCCAGTCCACGCCCCATCGGGCGGCGAGCTCTGCGCCGCCCTCGAAGAAGAGCGCGCTGGCCGCAGCGTCCGCGGTCATGGCGTCCGGGGCGAGCGCCCAGGTGGCCGCCCAGGTGCGGATGGGTGCGCCCGTCCGCGCGTCGAGCACGTGGTGCAGCCCGTCGCCCCACGCACGACGTGTGATCGCCGAGGCGCAGAGCGCGCCGTCCTGGACGGTGACGACTCCGATCGCCTTCGAGGTGTCGAGCGGGTGCTCCAGTCCCACGCGCACGGCACCGCCCCGTGTCGCGAGGTCGCCGCCGCCATCGACCACCACGTCACCGGGCACGTCGTCGAGAAGCGCGAGAACGCGATCCACGAGGCGCCCCTTGCCGAGCGCCCCGACGTCGATCATGGCGGGCTCGGTCAGAGCGATGCGTGTGGGGCTCCAGGTGAGGCGCGTGGTCCAGTCCGCCGGCGCAGCGACCGGTTCCCCTGCCTGGAGCGAGTACGTCGCGTCGTAGCCGAGCGCGTCCAGGCTCCGTCCGATCAGAGGATTGACGGCTCCCGTGGTCGCACGGGACAGCTCCCGGAAACGATCGAACATCGCCACGGCGTCGTCCGGAGCATCCGCGGCCCCACCCGACACGGCGAGCGTCGAGACGAGCGAGTCGGGACGGAATCGGGACCAGTCGCGATCGAAAGCGGCGATCGTTTCCGATACCGCCTCGCGCAGCGGGTCATCGAGCTCCTGCGTCGTCTCGATCTCCCACCGCGTCCCGATGGCGTCGAAGCGCCACACGGACATGGTCAGGCCGCTGCCTGCTCTTTGATCGCCTCGACGGCCGAGTTGAAGCCGCCGCTCGTGAGCGAGGAGCCGGCCACGCGGTCGACGTTCAGCTCATCGATCGACACACCGACGACCTCCTGCTCGATGCCGCCGATGAACTGGCCCTGGTACTGCTGGCTCTCGGGCGCCTGCGGGTCGCCGGTCACCTCGACCTCGGTCACGACGCCGTCTTCCAGCGCGAGGGTCACCGACACCGTCTCCAGCGTCTCCGGGGTCTGGTACGAGCCCTCTGCCGTGTAGGTGCCGTCGGTGTACTCGCCGCTCGTCGTCGCGCCACCGGAGTCGCCTCCGCCCGTGTTCGCGTCGGCCGCGGTGTCCGCTCCCCCGGAGCAGCCGGCGAGGACGAGCATCCCTGCGACGCCGACGAGTGCGGCACCGGTGCGGATGGGGGTCGGAACTGTCGTGCGGATCATGGGGGCCCTCCCGGCTCATGGTCGATGAGTCCGAGAGTACGCAGAGCGGCTATGGGGCTCCTGAGCCAGCGCGCGGGGCAGCCTGGATGCTCAGGCGTCGCCGCCGAACATGCTCGTGACGGACCCGTCCTCGAAGACCTCGCGGACGGCGCGTGCCAGCAGGGGCGCGATCGGCAGGATCGTGAGGCCGTCCCAGCGACGCGACTCCGTCAGCGGGATGGTGTCGGTGACCACGACCTCGTCGATGGCGGGATCCTGGAGACGCTCGTTGGCCGGATCGCTGAAGATCGCGTGGGTGGCGGCGACGATCACGCGGTGCGCGCCGCTGGCCTTGAGGGCCTGCGCGGCCTTCACGATGGTGCCACCGGTGTCGATCATGTCGTCGACCAGCAGACACGTGCGCCCGTCGACCTCACCGACGATCTCGTGCACCGAGACCTGGTTGGCCACCTTCGGGTCGCGACGCTTGTGGATGATCGCGAGGGGGGCGTCAAGACTCTGCGACCAGGTGTCAGCCACGCGCACGCGCCCCATGTCGGGCGAGACGACCGTCAGGATCTTGCGATCGGCTGCGGTGAGCGTCTTCTCGAAGTAGTCCATCAGGACGGGCTTGGCGAACAGGTGGTCCACCGGGCCGTCGAAGAATCCCTGGATCTGCGCGGCGTGCAGATCCACGCTCATCACGCGATCCGCGCCTGCGGTCTTCAGCAGATCGGCGACCAGGCGAGCACTGATGGGCTCGCGCCCGCGGCCCTTCTTGTCCTGACGTGAATACGGATAGTAGGGAGCCACGATCGTGATGCGCTTGGCGGATGCGCGCTTGGCGGCATCGATCATGATGAGCGTCTCCATGAGCCACTCGTTCACCGGCTCACCGAAGGTCTGGATGAGGAAGAGATCGCAGCCGCGGATCGACACCTCGAAACGCGAGTAGATCTCGCCCGAGGCGAAGGTCCGGTGCTCGGTGGGTGCGATCTCGGTGCCCAGTGCCGCGGCCACCGCGGCGGTCAGCTCGGGGTGCGACCGACCTCCGGCCACCACCAGCCGCTTTTTGGTCTTGGCGACGAGCCCGGGTGCTACGCCGTTGTCCCGATCAAGATCGACGGTCTTCTTCTTGCGCCCCATGGCTCGCCTTCTCTGCCGCCTGCGCCCGGGATGCCGCCTCTGCAGCACCCGTGCCGGCTCTGTTCTTCTCGACCCACCCCCCGACATTGCGCTGGGGGGCGACACTCATGGCCAGGGCACCGGCGGGGACATCCTTGCGGATGATCGCTCCCGCCCCGGTCTTCGCTCCATCTCCGATCCTAACGGGCGCGACGAACACGTTGTGCGACCCGGTGTGGACCTCGTCACCGATCTCGGTGCGGTGCTTGGCGATGTCGTCGTAGTTGGCGGTGATCGCACCGGCGCCGAGGTTGACCCGATCGCCGATCGTCGTATCGCCGATGTACGACAGGTGCGGGACCTTGCTTCCCACACCGATCGTGGAGTTCTTCGTCTCGACGAACGTCCCGATCTTGCCTCCGGCCGAGAGCACGGTTCCGGGGCGGAGGTAGGCGAACGGACCGACCATCGCCCCCGCGCCGATCACCGCGAGGGTGGCATCCGTGCGGCGCACCGTCGCGTCCTCGCCCACCTCGCAGTCGACCAGAGAAGTGTCGGGACCGATCGTCGCGCCAGCGGCGATCGTCGTCGCGCCCTGGACGTGAGTGTTCGGGAGGATCGTGACGTCGGGCGCGAGCGTCACGTCGTCGTCGATCCAGGTCGTGGCCGGGTCAATGATCGTGACGCCCTCGCGCTGCCAGTGGCGCACGATACGCGCGTTGAGCACGCGCCCGGCGTCCGCGAGCTGCACACGGTCGTTGATCCCGAAGGTCGCAGCCGTGTCCGCCGCGATCTCCGCCGCCACGCGCTCCTCGGCCTGACGGAGCAGCCCGATCACATCGGTCAGGTACATCTCGCCCTGAGCGTTGTGCTGATCCACCCGCGCGAGGAATGTACGCAGGTGCGGGGCGCGGAAGACGTACACCCCCGCGTTGATCTCGGTCACGGCGGCTTCGTCGGCGGTCGCGTCCTTCTGCTCCACGATGCGCTGCACGGCACCGTCCCCGTCGCGGATGACGCGTCCGTAGCCGGTGGGGTCGTCCACGCGCGCGCTCAGCACGGTCGCCGCGGCGGTGGCCGCGCGGTGCCCCGTGAGCAGCGCCTCGAGGGTGTGCGCCTCCAACAGCGGGACATCTCCCGAGAGGACGAGGACGTCACCGTCGAAGTCGGCGGGCAGCGCGTCGATCGCCACCTGCACCGCGCGCCCTGTGCCCGGAATGTCATCTTGGTCCACGATCACGGCACTCGGGTACTGCGCTGCGAGCGCTGCGACGACCTGGTCGCGCTCATGACGGACGACGACCTCGATGTGATCGGCCCCGAGTCGCGTCGCCGTGTTGAGCACGTGTCCGACGAGCGTGCGCCCGCCGATCGAGTGCAGCACCTTCGGGAGCCGCGAGCGCATGCGGGTTCCCTGCCCTGCGGCGAGGACGACGATGGCGAGCGCGTTGTGGGTCATGCTCCGCCGCCAGGACTCGAACCTGAACCTCACAGCTCCAAAGGCTGTCGTGCTGCCATTACACCACGGCGGACCGCGCCCCCGAGAAGGGGCCGCCCGTCAAGTCTGCCATGAGCACCCCGACGAGACGGGCGATAATGGGCGGATGACTCCCAGTGACGAGGTGGATCGGATCGTCGGCGCCTGGAACACCCAGCGCCCCGATCTCGACTTCTCGCCGCTCCAGGTCCTCTCGCGGATGGATCGCCTCACGCGCCACCTCGACCGGGCACGGCGCGACGTCTTCCGCCGCAGCGATCTGGAGTCGTGGGAGTGGGACGTGCTCTCGGCTCTCCGCCGCGCGGGGGCCCCTTTCCAGCTCTCCCCCAAGCAGTTGCTGCAGCAGACCCTCGTCTCCAGCGGCACCATGACCAACCGGATCGATCGGCTCGTCACCCGCCGATTCGTGCGTCGTGAGGCCGACCCCGGAGACGGTCGCAGCATCCTCGTCACCCTCACGGATGATGGTCGCATCCGCGTCGACGCCGCCATCACCCGCTTGGTCGATGTCGAAGCCGACCTTCTGCAGGGCCTGTCCCGTTCCGATCGGGACCGACTCGCCGCGCTCCTGCGCAAACTGAGCCTGAGCTTCGATCCCTGATGGCGATGCGCTCCCCGCTCCCCGTGCGCGACGGCGTCGGGGCGACCCGTCTGCGCATCCCCCGCACCGGCCCCTGGCCGAGTGTGGCGGAGTACATGGTCCACCGCTTCGCGCACCTCGATCCCGAGACCCTGCGCGCACGGTTCCCCCGTGGCGAGATCGTGGACTTCGACGGACTCCCCGTGCCGGGCGACGCACCGCTGGGCAGCATCGACTTCGTCTGGTACTACCGCGAGCCCCCGGTGGAGATCCCGATCCCGTTCACCGAGGAGATCCTGCACGTCGACGACGACCTGGTCGTGATCGACAAGCCGCCGTTCCTGCCCACGACGCCGTCGGGCAAGTTCGTGCAGAACTCCGCGCTGGTGCGGCTGAGGAACCGGCTCGACAATCCCGACCTCATCCCGATCCATCGACTCGACAGGGCCACCGCCGGGGTGCTCCTCTTCTCCGCGCGTCCCGAGACCCGTGGCGCGTATCAGATGCTGTTCCAGGATCGGGAGATCACCAAGATCTACGAGGCGGTCTCCGCGCTGCCCGATGACTGGAATTCGGACGCTCCGACACTGGGAGGGATGCCGTTCCCCCTGGACATCGGATTGCACATCGAGAAGTTCCGCGGGCAGGTGTGCGTGCAGGTGCACCCCGACCGCGCACCGAACTCACGGACCCGCGTCGAATTCCTCGGCGCGGATGACCGCGTGCTGCACACGCTGCTGCGCCCGCACACGGGTCGGATGCACCAGCTGCGCGTGCACCTCGCCTCGGTGGGAGCGGGGATCCTGCATGACCGGCTCTATCCGGTGCTGCAGCCCGAGACGCCGGACGACTATGACCGGCCCCTCCAACTGCTCGCGAGGGAGCTGACCTTCGTCGACCCGCTGAGCGGCCTCGAGCGCACCTTCACCACACGTCAGCGCCTGTCCGAGGCGCCCGCTTCCTGATCGTCAGGGACCGCGTCAGCCGACGCGCTCGGCGAGCTCCAGCCAGCGCATCTCGACCTCGTCCGCCTCAGCTTCCATAGCGGTGATCTCCGCCATCTTCTCCCCCAGCGCCACGTAGTCCCCCTGATCCATCTCGGCGAGCTTCGCACGCGCCTTCACCGCGTTCTCGCGCGCCTTCTGCACGCGCCGCTCGAGGGAGGCGAGTTCCTTCGCCGCGTCCCTCGCCTCGCGGCCGGAGAGCCCGCTCGACGCCGTCGGTGTGGTGGCGCCCGCGGGCGGCGCATCGCGCTCGGTGCCCCGCAGCTTCAGGTACTCGTCCACACCACCGGGGAGATGGCGCAGTTTCCCACCGAGCACGGCGTACTGCTGGTCCGTGACGCGCTCCAGGAAGTAGCGGTCGTGCGAGACCACCAGGAGCGTTCCCGGCCACGAGTCCAGGAGGTCCTCGATGGCGGCGAGCATGTCGGTGTCGAGATCGTTCGTCGGCTCATCGAGGATCAGCACGTTCGGCTGATCGAGCAGCACGAGGAGCAGCTGCAGACGACGCTGCTGTCCACCCGAGAGGTCTTTGACGGGGGTCGAGAGCTGCGCCGAGGAGAAGCCCAGCCGCTCGAGGAGCTGACCGGGTGTGAGCTCCTGCGCCTTGGACCCCGAGCCCATCGTGTAGGACGTGCGCAGGCTCGAGATGACGACCCGCACGGGGTCGTTCCACACCTCGGTGAGCTCGTCGAGGCGCTGCGTGAGGGTACGGACCTGCACGGTCTTCCCGCGCTTCACCCGCCCACTCGACGCCTGTACGGTACCGGCGATGAGTCCGAGGAGTGTCGACTTGCCCGCGCCGTTGACCCCGAGGATGCCGGTGCGCTCTCCCGGAGCGATCCGCCACTCGATGTCGCGCAGCACCTCCTTCTCGCCGTAGGAGACGCTGACGTCGAGGAGGTCCACGACATCCTTGCCGAGCCGAGCGACGGCGAGGGACTGCAGTGACACGCGGTCGCGGATCTCCGGCACGTCCTCGATCAGCACGTTCGCCGCGTCGATGCGGAACTTCGGCTTGCTGGTGCGGGCCGGAGCTCCGCGACGGAGCCACGCGAGCTCCTTGCGCGCGAGGTTCTGCCGCTTGGCCTCGGACGCCGCAGCCATGCGGTCCCGCTCGACGCGCTGGAGGATGTAGGCCGCATAGCCGCCTTCGAAGGGCTCGACGATCCGGTCGTGCACCTCCCAGGTCTCGGTGCACACCTCGTCGAGAAACCAGCGATCGTGTGTGACGACGAGGAGCGCACCGGAGCTGGCAGCCCAGCGGCGTTTGAGATGCTGGGCGAGCCACGTGATCGCCTCGACGTCGAGGTGGTTGGTGGGCTCGTCGAGCGCGACGATGTCCCAGTCCTGCGCGAGGAGAGCCGCGAGCGACACACGCCGGCGCTGACCGCCGCTGAGCCCGCGGATGGAGGCGTTCCAGTCCAGGTCGCCCAGGAGGCCCTTGATGACATCGCGCACGCGCGCGTCTCCGGCCCACTCGTACTCGGGGGTGTCGCCGACGACCGCGTAGGCGATCGTGCTCTCCTCGTCCAGCGTGTCCGCCTGGTCGAGGACGCCCACGGTCGTGCCGGAGCGCATCGTGACGCGTCCCGCGTCCGGTTGCTTGCGGCCCGCGAGCATCGCGAGGAGGGTGGACTTGCCGTCGCCGTTGCGTCCGACGATGCCGATACGGTCGCCCTCCTCGATTCCGAGGGTGAGGTCGTCGAAGACGACCTTGGTCGGGTATTCGAGGTGGAGGCCTTCGGCCCCGAGAAGATGTGCCATGTTCCTTCCAGGGTAGTTCAGTGCCCCTGGGCGAGCGGCGAGGTGTATGCCGGAGTACCGACGGAAAGTGCTCGAAACTCTGTACGAATGTCGGTGATGGGTGATCGAATGGAGTCATGACAGCACTGCTCACCGCGTCCGACTCCCAGATGGCGATCCTCGCCGATCTGGTCGCCGGCCTGCAGCGCGCGGAGCAGACCCTGAGCAGCGTCCAGGCTGCCCGCGACGGCATGCTCGCGCTCGCCTCCCGACTGGCGATCGAGATCGCCGGTCAATCGGATGACCCCGACTACGGAGACATGAGCCTGCGTGCCGTCGCGGCCGAGATCGGCGCCGCGCAGCGGATCAGTGACCGTGTAATCGAGCGCAGGATGACCGCAGCCTCGTCGCTGGTCGAGCGGTTTCCGCACGTCTGGGCGAGCCAGGGAGCGGGCCGCATCACGGCCGCCCATGCTCGGGTGATCACCGACGCCGGTGCGCACCTCTCCGCGCCTGACGACTGCGCCCGGTACGCCGTCGAGGTCGTCGCGATCGCGGAACGTGAATCGCCGAACCGTCTACGCCGAACAGCGCGCAGACTCGCCGAGAGGTTCCAGCCCCGCTCGGCCACCGAGCGACACCTCGACGCTCGCACCCAGCGCAGCGTCTGGGTGAAGGATCTCGACGACGGCATGTCGGAACTCGGTGTCTACGGACCTTCCACCCTGGTCCACGGTATCCACGACCGCCTGTCTCAGATGGCGCATGCGGTGCATAGCGACGAAACCCGCCATCGCGCGGCCCGCGGCGACGAAGATCGCGACCGTGACGCTCGCGACCACGGAGCCCCCGACCACGACCGCGACCGGGATCCCCGCGACCGGGATCCCCGCGACCGGGATCCCCACGACCCCCGCGACCACGACCGCGGAACCCACGACCCCGACCGCGACCGCGACCGCGCACCGCGATCGATCGGGCAACTGCGCTTCGACCTGCTCGCCGACCTCGCACTGACGGCCACACCGACCGGCCATGACACGACGGACTCCCTTCTCGGCGCGATCCGAGCCCGGGTCGAGGTCACGGTCCCCGTGACGACGCTGATGACGAGCGGTACACCGGGAGGCGATCGCCACCGAACACCGGCCGAACTCGACGGCGCATGTGCGGTCGACCTCGAGACCACGGCGACGCTCGCCGCAGAGGCGCCGGGGTGGGAACGGGTGATGACGCATCCGATAACCGGCACCGTCCTCGTCGTCGATCGCTACCGGCCCGGCGAGGCGCTTCGCCGTCATCTGCGGGCGAGGGACCAACGATGTCGATTCCCGGCCTGTGGCCTGAGCACCCGAAGGTGCGACATCGATCACACCCATGCCGCCGCGAGCGGAGGAGCCACGAGCGACACGAACCTCGCACACCTGTGTCGACGACATCACATGCTCAAACACCACTCTCCCTGGCGTGTGCGTCTGTCGAGCGACGGCGGCCTCGAGTGGCGGAGCCCGGCGGGACGCACGTACACCGACCGGGCACCCGCGGCCAACACGGTGACGTTCAAGCCGTCCCACCCGAGTCACTCACTCCACCCGCCCCGCGCCGACCTCGCGTCTGCACCGTTCTGAGCGCCTGCAGCATGCTGAGCACCTGCAGCGTTCTGAGCCGGAGCACATCGGCCCTGGAACGCGAAAGAGCCGCCCGGAGTGTCCGGACGGCTCGATCGCTCGTGCTGGTCGTGCTGGAACTGCTGGTCGTGCTGGAACTGCTGGTCGTGCTGGAACTACTGGTGCTTACTGGAACGACTCGACGATCTCGAGCAGGCTCGGCACGTTGGCGTACGCCTCGGCGGCGTTGTCCTGTGTGACGATCAGCGGCTCGAGCAGGTACGCCGGAACGACCTTGGCGCCGTTGTCGTACTGCTCGGTGTCGTTGACCTCGACCTCTTCGCCCGCCTGCAGCTGGCCGACCATGGTGATCGACTGCTCGACGAGGAGCGCGGTGTCCTTGTTGATCGTGGAGTACTGGACGCCCTCCATGATCGACTTCACCGACTCGACCTCGGAGTCCTGACCGGTGACGACCGGAACCGTCTGACCGGCCTGCTCCACCGAGGTGATGATGGCGCGAGCGAGCGTGTCGTTCGGGGACAGGACGCCGTCCAGGACCGTGTCGCCACCGTAGGAGCCGGTGAGGATCGTGTCCATACGGTTCTGCGCGTTCTCGGCGAGCCAGCCCTCGGTCGCGGTCTGCGCGATCTCGGTCTGACCGGAGACGACGTTGAGCGTGCCATCGTCGATCGCCGGCTGGAGGACATCCATCGCACCGTTGAAGAACACGGCCGAGTTGGCGTCATCCGGCGAACCGGAGAACAGCTCGACGTTGTACGGCGCGTCGTGGTCGGCGCGAGCCTCGAGTCCATCGAGCAGCGCCTGCCCCTGCAGCTGACCGACCTTGAAGTTGTCGAAGGCGACGTAGTAGTCCAGCGCCTCGGTGTTCTCGATCAGTCGGTCATAGGCGATCACGTAGGCGCCGGCATCCTTCGCCGCCTGCACCTGCGTGGCCAGCTGCTTGCCGTCCTTGGCACCGATGATGATGACCTTCGCACCACCCGTGACCATGGCCTGGATCTGGTTCTGCTGCTCGGCGACGGTGTTGCTGGCCGGCGCATACTGCACGTCAGCCTTGTAGCCGGCCTCTTCGAGACCGTCGGTGAACAGCTGACCGGCGAGAACCCAGTTCTCGGAGGTCTTGTCGGGGAGCGCGACACCGATCGTCGCGCCCTCCTCGAATCCGGCCATCTCCTCATCGGTGCCGGCGCCGGCGTCGCCGCCGCGCTCCGACGAGCAACCGGTGAGCGCCAATGCTCCCACGACGACCAGAGCGGCCGCCGACGTTGCGATTCTCTTCATGTGATCTCTTTCTCTCTTGGTGATGACGAGGGACTCCGCGTGAATCAGGACCGCGGGGGCGTCCCCTTCTTCCCGTCCGCGCTGTCTGCGGCGGTGGTCTTGTAGTCGGTCTGGGGGATGCCCAGTACCTCGGGCCGTGCACGACGGCGGGTCAGCAGTCCGATGATCGACGGGCGACCCTGCTGCTTGTTCCAGACGTCGATACCGACGGCGAACAGGAGCACGAGACCCTTGATCATCGCGACGACGTCGGCCCCCTGGCCGAGGAGCGCGAGTCCGTTGTTCAGGAACGCCATGACCAGACCACCGATGATCGAACCGATCACGGTGCCGATGCCGCCCGAGACCGCCGCGCCACCGATGAACACGGAGGCGATCGCGTCGAGCTCCCAGCCGTTGCCGTCACCGGGGCCGGACGCCTGCGAGCGGGCCACGAAGATCATGCCAGCCAGCGCGGCCATCATCGACATGTTCATCATGACGAAGAAGTCGACCCAGCGGTCCTTGACACCCGACAGGCGAGCCGCCTGCCGGTTGCCGCCGACCGCGTAGATGTGGCGGCCGAACACGGTGTTGCGGGTGATGAACGAGTAGATAATGACGAGCGCGAGCAGGATCATTCCGGATACGGGGAAGCTGGTCCCAGGGCGCCCGGTGGCGAACAACCATCCGGCGGCAAGGATGATGATCGAGAGGATGACGACCTTCGTCACGCTCACCCAGACCGCGGCGCGCTCCGAGCCCATCTTCGCCTGGTTCCGGCGCGAGCGGATCTCCCAGAACACGACCCAGACGACGCCGAGAAGCGCGAGCACCATGGTCGGTACGTTGAACGGGAGGGGAAGGGCGACCTCGGGAAGATAGCCAGCGCCGATGTAGACGAACTCACGCGGCACCGGAATGGACTGCGAGTCGCCGATGAACTGGTTCGCACCGCGGAAGAAGAGCATTCCGGCGAGAGTCACGATGAACGCCGGAACCCCGACATAGGCGACCCAGAACCCCTGCCACGCACCGACCAGAGCACCGACGACGAGACCCAGGATGATCGCGGCCCACCAGGGGAGGTTCCAATCCGCCATCGACTTCGCCACGATGATCCCCGTGAAGGCCGCGACCGAGCCGACCGACAGGTCGATGTGGCCCATGATGATGACCATCACCATGCCGATCGCGAGGATCAGGATGAACGAATACTGGTTGATGACGTTGATCAGGTTGTTCGGCGAGAGCGTGGCGCCGTTCGGGTTGTTGATCATCGTCAGGACCTGGAAGAGCAGGACGATCACCAGCAGGCTTCCGAGGATGCCGAACTGCCGGAGCGTCGACTGCCCCCCGCCGAACATCATCTTCAGGTCACGGAAATGGAATCCGCGCTTCTCGGGGTCTGTCGTCGCGGTGCTCATGCATGCGCCTTCTGGGTCGTGGAGGTCATGCTGCGCATGAGCGCCTCCGGGGTGGCTTGGGAGGTCGGGAGGCAGTCGGTGACGCGCCCCTCGAAAACGGTGTAGATGCGGTCGGAGATGCCGAGGAGTTCCGGCAGCTCGCTGGAGATGACGATGACGCCCTTCCCGGCGGAGGCGAGCTCGTTGATGATCGAGTAGATCTCGTACTTCGCGCCGACGTCGATCCCTCGGGTGGGCTCATCGAGGATCAGCAGGTCGGGATCGGAGAACATCCACTTCGCGAGCACGACCTTCTGCTGGTTTCCGCCGGACAGCTTGCCGACGCCCTCCTCGACGTTGGGCGTCTTGATGCGCAGCGCCTTGCGGTACTTCTCGGCGACCGAGTACTCCTCGCGCTCATCGACCACGCCGCGGCGAGCGATCTTGGACAGCTTCGCCGAGACGATGGAGCGCTTGATGGTGTCGAGCAGGTTGAGCCCCAGGACCTTACGGTCCTCGCTCACATACGCGAGGCCGTGCCGGATCGCCGACGAGACGTCGGGCAGCTCGATGACCTGGCCGTCCTTGATCAGCGTCCCGGACTGGAAGACGCCGTACGACCGCCCGAAGATGCTCATCGCGAGCTCCGTGCGCCCCGCTCCCATGAGGCCGGCGATACCGACGACCTCGCCGCGGCGGACGTTCAGGCTCGAGCCCCTCACGACCATGCGCTCGGACACCGTGGGGTGCTGGACGAACCAGTCCTTGACCTCGAAGAAGACCTCGCCGATGTCGGGCGTGCGGTCCGGGTAGCGACTCTCGAGGGACCGACCGACCATGCCGCGGATGATGCGGTCCTCGTTGATCTCACCGCTGCTGATGTCCAGCGTCTCGACGGTGCGGCCGTCACGGATGATCGTGATCTCATCGGCGATCTGCTCGATCTCGTTGAGCTTGTGGCTGATCATGATCGACGCGATCCCCTTGGCCTTCAGGCCGAGGATCAGGTCGAGCAGGTGCTGCGAATCGGACTCGTTGAGTGCGGCGGTTGGCTCGTCGAGGATCAGCAGCTTGACGTCCTTGTTGAGCGCCTTGGCGATCTCGATCAGCTGCTGCTTGCCGACACCGAGGTGCTTGATCGCGAGGTCGGGATCCTCCCGCAGGCCGACGCGAGCGAGGAGGTCGGTGGCGCGCGCCTTGGCGGCCTTCCAGTCGATGCGGCCGCCGCGGGAGATCTCGTTGCCGAGGAAGATGTTCTCGGTGATCGAGAGCTCGGGAATGAGGGCGAGCTCCTGGTGGATGATCGCGATACCGGCCTGCTCGCTCGCCGCGATGTCCTTGAAGCGCTGCTCCTGCCCGTAGAGGAGGATGTCGCCGCTGTAGGTGCCGTACGGGTACACGCCCGAGAGGACCTTCATCAGGGTGGACTTGCCTGCACCGTTCTCGCCGCAGATCGCGTGGATCTCGCCCGAGTGGACGGTGATGGAGACGTCAGACAGCGCCTTGACGCCCGGGAACTCCTTGGTGATGCTGCGCATCTCCAGGATGGGGCCTGACACGACCGGCAACGTTGCTGTGGTGCTCACGGATCTTCCTCGCGACTCAACGGTCACCGACAATGTGACCGTTCACATATCGTGCACCCGAGCGCGTCGCATGTCAAGCGGCGCGCGGTGCACCGGCTCTCAGTGCTCGGCGCTGGACTCGCGAACGCGGAGCGTGGGCTGCACGGCTCCGAACTCCGGAGCCTCCTCGCCACGGATCGCGGCGAGGAGGATGCGCACCGCGCGGCGTCCGAGCTCGCTGAAGTCCTGATGCACCGTGGTGAGCGTGGGCCAGACGTGCGACGCGACGGGGATGTCGTCGAACCCGACGACACTGACGTCGCCCGGCACGTCGATCCCGACATCCCGGAAGCCGTGCATCAGCCCGATGGCCATCAGATCGTTCGCCGCGAAGACCGCGGTGAAGTCGCGGCGCCGCGCGAGCTCGTGCCCCGCGAAGTAGCCGAAGTCCGCGGTCCAGTCACCGCGGATCGGCGGGAAGGTGGGCAGGTCTGCCTCGCGCAGGGCGTTGAGATATCCGCGCATCCGGGACTCCGCCTCTATCCAGTCCTGGGGGCCGGCGAGGTGCACGATGTCGCTGTGGCCGAGTGCGATGAGATGCTCGGTGACCAGCTGAGCACCCGCGACCTGATCCGCGGCGTGACTCACTCCATCCGACCCCGATGCGGTCTGCAGACTCACGAACGGCACGTCGATCGCCATCCCCCGGAGAACGTTGAACACCCGCACCTGTGGCGCGAGAACCACGATCCCGCTCACCTGCTCGCGCGAGAGCTGGCGGATCGCGTCGCCGATCGCCTCGGGTGTCGTCTCGGGGAGGTTGACCGTCGTCACCGAGTAGCCCTCCACCCGGGCGGCGTCCTCGATGCTCGCGATCGACGACGCGGGGCCGAACTCGCCGATCGTCGCCGACACGATCCCCAGTGTGTGGGAGCGGCTCGTGACGAGGGCACGGGCGGCGAGATTCGGGCGATAGTCGAGCACGGAGATCGCATCGAGCACGCGCGTCTTCGTCTCCGGGCGGATGCTCGGATGCTCGTTGAGCACGCGGGAGACGGTCTGATGTGAGACTCCCGCCAGGCGCGCGACATCACGGATGCTGGGCATCCGTGCGCGGTCCGGCGCTGCGGGCATGTCGACACCTCCTCGTGTGCACGTTCACATCGGTCCATTCATTATGTCCCCACGAGGGCGCGGGCGCACGCCCGGAGGGATCCGCCGGATCGACGCAGGGACTTACGGGATGATGCGCGCGCCGTGCACCGGCCCGTGCACGTGAAGCGCGGTCCGCCCGTTCGCCTCGAGCTCGGCCTGCACGTGCCGCGCCGCCTCCGGACTCTCGCACAGGAAGGCGAGAGTCGGACCGGAGCCGGACACGATGCCGCTGAGCGCACCGGCGCGCAGGCCTTCGTTCAGGATGTCGTCGAGCACGGGGCGCGACAGCAGCGCGGGGGTCTCGAGGTCGTTGTGCATGCTGATCGCGAGCGAGTGCGGGTCCCCGGCGCGCAGCGACTGCAGCACGGGGATGGGCACCTCGAGCGACATCGGCGGGTCATCCGCGAGAGCTGCGCCTTCGCGCTCCCGGTGGGAATCGAGGCGCTGGTAGACCGCCGGCGTGGAGAGTCCCTGCTCGCTGGTCACGAGAACCCAGTCGAACCGACCGCGCGCGAGCGCAGGATTCAGTTCGTCGCCCCGGCCCGTCCCCACCGCAGTGCCCCCGTGCAACGCGAACGGCACGTCAGCACCGAGGCGAGCGGCGATATCGTGCAGTCGCGCCTGCGACAGGCCTGTGCCCCACAGCACATCGCATGCGACCAGCGCAGCGGCGGCGTCGGCGGATCCACCGCCCATGCCTCCCGCCACGGGGACGCTCTTGCGCAGCTCGAGATGCACCCCACCGGAATAGCCGGTCACGGTCGCGAGTAGTTTCGCCGCCCGCATCGCGAGGTTCCGGTCATCCAGCGGGACCGAATCGGGGTCGTCGACCCCTGTCACCGACAGCGAGAAACCCTCGGCATGGCTGGCGATGACGTCCTCGTACAGCGAGACCGCCTGGAACACCGTGGCGAGGCTGTGGTAGCCGTCATCATGGCGGGCACCGACCGCGAGGTAGACGTTGATCTTCCCCGGTGCACGCACACGCACCGCGTCGGGAACAGCCGCCATGGTCATCGGAGCCTCACAGTGTCAGTCGATCCTCACAGTGTGGACGAGTTCGCCCACAGGTCGACGTCGATGCCGTGCGAGAGTTCGTCGATGCGCGCCAGCTCGTCGTCGGCGAGCGCGGGACCCGTCACGGCTGCGATGTTCTCGTCGAGCTGCTCGGGCCGCGAGGCGCCGATCAACGCAGAGGCGACCACGGGGTCGCGCAGGGTCCACTGGATGGCGAGCTGGGCGAGCGTCTGCCCGCGCTGCTGCGCGATCTCGTTCAGCCCACGGAGGATGCGCAGCGCATCCTCGGACAGCCGTCCGTCCGGGAGCGAACCGCGCTTCTGCGCACGGGAGGCCGTTCCATCGCCGAGGTACTTGTCGGTGAGCAGCCCCTGCGCGAGAGGGGTGAAGGCGATCGCGCCGAGGCCCTCGGTGCGCAGCGTGTCCGTGAGGCCGTCCTCGACCCAGCGGTTGAGGATCGAGTACGCGGGCTGGTGGATCACCAGCGGTGTGCCCAGGTCGCGCGCGACCGCGACAGCACGCTCCGTACGCTCGGCGCTGTACGACGAGATGCCGACGTAGAGCGCCTTGCCCTGGCGAACCAGGGTGTCCAGCGCACCGATGGTCTCCTCGATCGGGGTGACCGGGTCGACACGGTGCGAGTAGAAGATGTCGACGTAGTCCAACCCCATGCTCGTCAGCGACTGCTCGGCGCTCGCGAGGAGGTATTTGCGGCTGCCGTAGTCGCCGTAGGGGCCAGGCCACATGTCCCAGCCGGCCTTCGACGAGATGATCAGCTCATCGCGGTAGGGACGGAAATCCTCGGCGAAGATGCGACCGAAGTTCTTCTCGGCGGAGCCGTGCGGCGGACCGTAGTTGTTCGCGAGGTCGAAGTGCGTGATGCCCCGATCGAACGCGTGGCGCAACAGTGCGCGCTGGTTGTCGAGCGGGATGTTGTCCCCGAAGTTCCACCACAACCCGAGCGAGATCGGAGGGAGGAAGAGGCCCGACGACCCGACCTGGCGGTACTCGAACGTGCCGTACCGGTCTTCCGCCGCCGCGTAGGGACGGTGGATCTCCGGGACGTGGGGGCGGAATCGGGGGTTCTCAGTCACGTCTCCAGGGTAGGGCACGCCCTAGCCTGCGATTTGCGCGATCCTGACGAAGTCCTCGATCGAGAGCTCCTCACCCCGGGCGGTGGGGGCCACCCCCGCCTGTTCGAGGACCGCGGTCGCCTCGGCGGCCGTACCGCCCAGGACGGCGGCGAGTGCCTGGCGGAGCATCTTCCGACGCTGCTGGAAGGCGGCGTCGATGATCGTGAACGTCGCGCGACGCAGCTCCTCGCTGCCGCGCACGGTCTCCGCCCGCTCGAACGCCACCAGCACGCTGTCGACGTTGGGCACCGGCCAGAACACCTGGCGCGACACGGTTCCGGCCAGGCGCCACTCGCCGTACCAGGCGGCCTTGGCGCTCGGCGTTCCGTAGGTCTTGCTGCCGGGACCGGCGGCAAGGCGCTCCCCCACCTCGGCCTGCACCATGACCACCCCGCGCTGCAGGTACGGGAACGTCTCCAGGAAGTGCAGCAGCACCGGGACGGAGACGTTGTACGGCAGGTTGGCGATCAGGATCGTGGGCTCACCTGGAAGCTCGGCGATGCGCAGCGCGTCCGCGTCGATGACCGTGAGAGCGTCTGCGGGCACCCCGTGGTCGGCAGCGGTCCGCGGCAGCCGGGCGGCGAGGCGATGGTCGATCTCGACGGCCGTGACCGCGGCGCCCGTCTCGAGGATCGCGAGCGTGAGGGAACCGAGACCGGGTCCGACCTCCACGACGTGCTCCCCGGGCTGCACCCGACCGACCTGGACGATCCTGCGCACCGTGTTGGCGTCGACCACGAAGTTCTGTCCGAGCTTCTTCGTGGGGGTGACGTCGAGTTCGGCGGCGAGCCGACGGATCTCGGTGGCGCCGAGCAGGGTGATCATCCCTCCATTGTCGCGGACGGGAGAAGATCCGATCGACGGCGCGTCAGAACTCGCCGTACACCGCGAGCGTGTTCGCGGCGATCTGCGCGGCGAGCTCGTCGACATCGCTGTCGAGCTCAGCCGCCATGAAGCGCAGCGTGTGGGGCACGAGATAGGGCGCATTCGGGCGCCCGCGCAGCGGCACCGGTGTGAGGAACGGCGCATCCGTCTCGATCAGGATGCGCTCTCGCGGCGTCACCGCGAGAGCATCGCGGAGATTCTGCGCGTTCTTGAAGGTCAGGTTTCCCGCGAAGGACAGGTAGTACCCCGCGTCCGCGCAGACCCTCGCCATGTCGTCGTCGCCTGAGAAACAGTGGAAGACCGTCCGCTCGGGTGCGCCGACACGGGTCAGCGTCGCGAGCACGTCGTCGTGCGCGTCTCGGTCGTGGATCTGCATCGCGATCGCGTGCTTCTTCGCCAGCGCGATGTGCGCCTCGAACGACGCGAACTGCGCGGCGTGGCCCTCGGGTCCGGTGCGGAAGAAATCCAGACCGGTCTCACCGATCGCCCGCGTGCGCGGGTGCGCGGCGAGGCGATCGATCTCCGCCAGCGCCTCGTCCAGACGTCCGGCCTCCGCGTAGGCCGGAGCGTCATTGGGGTGGATCGCGACGGCCGCGAGCACACGCGGGTCACTCACCGCCGCCTCGACGGCCCACCTCGAGGATTCGAGATCGCCGGATGCCTGCACGACACCCGCGACGCCGACCGCCTCGGCGCGGTCGAGCTGCTCCGCGAGCGTCAGGGGGTCGTCCCCATCCCGGATCTCGAGGTGCGCGTGGTTGTCGTACACGGGAACCCGCAGCGGCTCCGGGGCGGGCGGGTAGCTGACGTCCCGCGTGCCCTTCGCTCGCTCACGGACGTAGCCGGACGGATCGGGCGTCGTCACGCAGTGGACTCCACACGCGGGAACAGCGGCGAGAGCGCTGAGACCTGCGTTCCCGGATGCAGGAGGCCCCACGTACCGGCCTCGCGGATCAGCTGCTCGGACAGTGCGCCCAGCGCTGAGGCGGCGCCCAGCGACGCCCACAGCTTGCCGGTCGACTCCGGCATCACGGGAGAGAGCAGCACCGCGAGCGCCCGCAGTCCCTCAGCGCACGTGTAGAGCACGGTGCCCAGGCGATCGCGCTGCGCCTCGTCACGGGCCAGAGCCCACGGCTCGTTCTCGGTGATGTACCCGTTGAGCTCGTCGACGATCGTCCAGATCGCCGAGATCGCCTCGTCGATGCGGAACTGCTCCACCGCAGCGTCCGCGGCGGACGCCGCATCGGCGACGATCCGCTGAACGCGGAGGTCGTGCTCGGTGTACTCCGCCGCCTGAGGCACGACGCCCTCGAAGTACTTCTCGATCATCGCGATCGTGCGCGACGCGAGGTTGCCGAAGCCGTTCGCGAGCTCCGCCTGATAGCGCGCGGAGAGATCCTCCCAGGAGAACGAGCCGTCCTGCCCGAAGGCGATCGCGGAGAGGAAGTAGAAGCGGTAGGCGTCGGAGCCGAAGACGTCCGTGATCTCGGTCGGCGCGATGCCGGTGAGCTTGGACTTGGACATCTTCTCGCCGCCGACGAGCAGCCATCCGTGCGCGAAGACTCCCTTGGGTACCTCGAGGCCCGCGGCCATGAGCAGCGCGGGCCAGATGACCGCGTGGAAGCGCAGGATGTCCTTGCCGACGACGTGGTAGGCGGGCCAGCGTCGGGCGAAGAGATCCTCGTCCGCGCCGTAGCCGACTGCCGTGGCGTAGTTGAGCAGGGCGTCGACCCAGACGTAGATGACGTGCGACTCGTCCCACGGGAGCGGGATGCCCCAGTCGAACGTGGAACGCGAGATCGAGAGGTCCTTCAGACCCTGCGACACGAACGAGACGACCTCGTTGCGCGCGGACGAGGGCCGGACGAAGTCGGGCTCGGTGCGGTAGAGCTCCAGAAGCCGATCCTGGAACTCGCTGAGCTTGAAGAAGTAGTTCTTCTCCTGCAGCAGCTCGAGCGGCTTGGAGTGGATCGCGCAGACCTTGAGCCCCTCGAAGGGCCCGGTGCCGTCGACGATCTCGGACTCCGGCTTGAACTCCTCGCAACCCACGCAGTACAGCGCCTCGTACTCGCCCGCGTAGATGTAGCCACTGTCGTACAGCCGCTGGAAGAACACCTGCACGTTGGTCTCGTGCCGCTCCTGCGTCGTGCGGATGAAGTCGTCGTTCGCGACGTCGAGTGTCTCCAGCAGCGGGAACCACGACTCGGTGACGAGCTTGTCGACCCATTCCTGCGGGGTCACCCCGTTCGCCGACGCCGCACGCAGCATCTTCTGACCGTGCTCGTCGGTTCCGGTGAGCATCCACGTGTCATCACCCGCCTGGCGGTGCCAGCGCGCGAGCGTGTCGACCGCCACCGTCGTGTACCCGTGGCCGATGTGCGGCACGTCAGAGGGGTAGTAGATGGGCGTGGTGATGTAGAACGATTCGCCTGCGGGCATGCTGTCGATTCTAAGCGGGCGCTCGGTCGAGAGCATCACCTGTGACGAGCGCTGCGCGATCGCTGTCAGCTGTGACGAGCCGCGAGGACGGCCTGATACAGCGTTCGCGAGGAGAGACCCGTCTGCGCGGCTGATCTCAACTATGGCGAGCGGCGAGCACGGCCTGATACAGCGTTCGCGAGGAGAGACCGGTCTGCGCTGCTACTTCCGATGCGGCATCCTTCAGGCGCGCGCCGTCCGTCACGAGGCGCTGCACCTGCTCGACCCCGTCCTCGAGCGTCGTCTCGCGCACGGGAGCGCCCTCGACGACGACGCAGATCTCGCCCTTGACTCCCTCGGCAGCCCACGCGGACAGCTCGGATGCCGTCCCACGCCGCACCTCCTCGTAGAACTTCGTCAGCTCACGGCACACCGCGATCCGTCGCTCGTCTCCGAACGCGCCGCCCATGTCCGAGAGGGACTGGGCGAGTCGGGCAGGAGACTCGAAGAAGACCATCGTGCGGCGTTCCGCGGCGAGCGCTGTCAGCGCCGTGCGCCGCTCGCCGGGCTTGCGCGGCAGGAAGCCCTCGAACGTGAACCGGTCGGTGGGAAGGCCAGAGATCGCGAGCGCCGTGATCACCGCGCTCGGCCCGGGGATCGCGGTGACCGTGACTCCGCGTTCGACCGCCGCCGAGACGAGACCGAAACCCGGATCGCTGACCGTGGGCATGCCGGCGTCACTGAGCACCACGACGTCGGTCTCGACCGCGAGGGTTGCGAGCTCATCGGCCTTCTGCTTCTCGTTGTGGTCGTGCAGCGCGACCAGGCGAGGGCGATTCTCGATGCCGAGTGCGCGCAGCAGCCGCTGGGTCGTCCGCGTGTCCTCGGCCGCGACGACCTCGGCGTTCTCGAGTACCTCCACGAGTCGTCGCGACGCGTCGCCGAGATTGCCGATCGGAGTCGCCGCGAGGATGATCACCCGCTCAGTTTAGGTGTCGTGACACTTAGGCTTGGGGCGTGTCCGCGCCCGCCCCGCTCCTGCCGCTGCCCGCGGAGCGCCTGACGCGCTGGTCGCGACTCCGGGATCGCGTCCTGCTCGACCCGGAGTGGGAGCGACTGGTCCGGTGGCTCGCCCCGTTCGTGATCACGGTCCTGGCCGGGGTGATGCGAATGACGAACCTCGGGCACCCGCGCGAGCTCGCGTTCGACGAGACCTACTACGTCAAGGACGCCTGGTCACTCTGGGTACTCGGCTACGAGGGCTCGTGGGGCGACGGATCGAACGAGGCGTTCCTCCTCGGCGACACGCGCGGACTGGGCAGCGACGGGAGTTTCATCGCACATCCGCCGCTGGGCAAGTGGATCATCGCACTCGGGATGGGCCTCTTCGGCCCGCAGACGCCCGAGGCGTGGCGGATCACGACGGCGCTGCTCGGCACCGGAACCGTGCTGCTGGTCTACCTCGTCGCGCGCCTGCTGACCGGCTCGATCGTCGTCGCCTCGGTGGCGTCCGGCTTGCTCGCGATCGACGGGCTGAGCATCGTGATGAGCCGCACCGCTCTGCTGGACGGACCGCTGACGTTCTTCGTGCTCCTGGGATTCCTGTTCGTCCTCCTGGATCGACGCCGCACCATACCCGTCCTCGAGATCCCCGATCCTGATCGTCCCGATCCGTTCTGGGGACCGCTGCTGTGGAAGAGGCCCTGGCTGCTCGCGGCCGGCGTCGCGCTGGGAGCCGCCACCGCCGTGAAGTGGTCGGGCCTGTATGCGCTGGCCGCGCTCGGACTGTACGTGGTCGTGACGGACGCACTCGCCCGGCGCCGACGCGGCGTCCTCCTGTGGCCGACCGATGCGGCATTCCGCCAGGGCCCGGTGTCGTTCCTGCTGCTGGTGCCAGCCGCCGCCACCACGTACCTCGCGAGCTGGACCGGATGGCTCGTGACCAGCGGCGGCTACGACCGACAGGGTGACGCGAACCCCCTCGTCGCTCTGTGGAACTATCACCAGGCGATGTACGGATTCCACGTGGGACTCAGCAGCGGACACCCGTACGCGAGTGCGGCGTGGGAGTGGCCGTTCCTGCTCCGCCCGACCGCGGTCTGGGTCGGCGAGGACGACGGATCATGCCTGACTCCCGAACACTGCATCGCGGTCGTGACAGCCCTGCCGAATCCACTCATCTGGTACGCCGGCGTCGCGGCCGCGCTGTACCTGCTCTACCGGATCGTACGCGGCTGGATCATCCGGCGCCCCGCTCCCTGGGTCGTGGCCGTGCCGCTCGTCGGACTCGCCGCGACGTACGTCCCGTGGCTGCTGTTCCCCGATCGCACGATCTTCCAGTTCTACACGGTGACCATGATGCCGTTCCTCGTCCTCGCGCTCGCCCTGGGCCTGCGCGACCTCGCCGGCGCGCGCACGGATCCGATCCACCGCCGCCTCGCGGGCGAGCGCACGGTGATCGTGTTCCTCGTCGCGAGCGTGCTGATCTCGGCGTTCTTCTACCCGCTGTGGACGGGGATGATGGTGCCGTACGACTTCTGGCTCATCCACAACTGGCTGCCCGGCTGGGTGTGACGCAGCACTGCTCTAGCGGGTGAGCGACAGCTCCGACGGATTCGTGGTGGGGAGCCGGCACACGAACGCGCGGCAGTCGTAGGCCCGCTCCGACGTTTCGCCCTTGCCCTCGAACAGAGTGAAGCCGGCCGCCGTCCACGCGAGCGCCTGCGCCTGGGTCACCACCGCGACGACCTCGGCATCCGCACGGCGAACGGCAGATGCGAGGGGCGACTCGGAATCACCCGTCACCACGACGATCTGCCGGGGCGGAGTCACGAGGTCCGCAGCGACGCGCAACAGCGCACCGTAGGAGAACGGCTGCGCGATCGCCGCGGCACCATGACGGCGAAGCAGCGCCTCGGCCGCGGAACGATAGTCCTCCCCCGCACCCAGCCACCACGCCGAGAGGGCAGCGGCGGCGAGCGCCGCCGGAGCCCCTGGCAGGTCCCCGTCGCTCGCATCCGGGGCGAGTGACACTCCCTCAGCGCTCAACACCGGGTCCGGAGCGACTCCTGCGAGCGCGTCGTCCAGCACCTCGCGCGCAGTGACGGCCCACGACGGGTCGCCGGTCGCGACGGCGAGCGCGAACAGTCCGTCCGCCAAGAGCGCGAGATCCGCCGTGGTCGCGACGGCGGACGAGGCCGTGCCGTCGAGGGACGTCCGCACCAGCTCCCCGTCGGCGCTCCGGTTCGTGTCGAGCACCGCGCGCGCGGCCGTGGCGGCTGCGTCCACCCACGTCGGCTCGCCGAACGCTGCTCCCGCGCCGGCGAGCGCGCGGATCGCGAGCCCGTTCCAGCCGGTGATCACCTTGCCGTCCACGGCCGGCGATTCCAGTTCCTCGCGCGCTGCCGCGTCACGTCGGTAGTAGCCGCCTTCGTCACGGACGCCGTCGATCCAGGACTCCGAATCCTGGGCGGATCCGAACGCGCCGCCCTCACGACGCAGCGTGGCCAGGAGGAAACCCGCCACCACGCGCGCAGTCGTCTCGTCGCCGTCCCTCACCGCGATCTCGAGCAGTTGCGCATTGTCGAACAGCATCCGCTCGTAGTGAGGCACCGACCAGTCGCGCTGCGTGGCGTAGCGGAAGAAGCCGCCGTCCACCGGATCGCGCAGCTCCGACACGGACATCGCCGCGAGCGCACGGGCCCCGGCCGATGCGGCCTCGGGGGCGACCGAGCGCACGACGGAACTCTGCAGGAAACGCAGCGTCGTGGCCACCGGGAACTTCGGCGCTCCCCCGAAACCACCGAACTCACGGTCCTCGCGCGCGGCGAGCTGCCGAGCGGCCTCGCCCAGCATCCCGGCATCCGGCAGGTCGGACGGCTCGGACTCGGCCGCCTGCACCAGCGCGTCCGCGACCGCCCCCGCCGACTCCTCCACCTGCTCGCGGCGCTGAGTCCACGCCTCCTGCACCGCATCGAGCACCGTGCGGAATGCGGGCAGCGGAGGACGCGCCTCGGGCGGCCAGTACGTCCCCGCGAAGAAGGTCCGTCCGGACGGCGTCGCGAAGGCTGTCAGAGGCCACCCCAGGTTCTGGGTGAAGGCGGATGCGGCGGCCATGTAGGCGGCATCGACTTCGGGGTGCTCCTCACGGTCGACCTTCACGGCTACGAACCTCTGGTTTATGGCGGCCGCGGTCCCCTCATCCGCGAACGACTCCCGCGCCATCACATGGCACCAGTGGCACGTGGAGTAGCCGATCGAGATCAGGAGCGGAACATCACGGCGACGCGCCTCGGCGAACGCCTCCGGCCCCCACGGATACCAGTCGACGGGGTTGTCGGCGTGCGATCGCAGGTACGGGCTGAGCGTGTCGGCGAGACGGTTGGTCATCCCCTCACGCTACGCGGGAAGATGCGTGCCGGGGCCGGCGGGATCAGCCGGCGAGGGCGTCGACGGAACGAGACGACGCATAGCCCACGAGGGGCAGCGCACGCTCCGCCGCCAGCGCGATCCGCGCCTGGAGGACGTCGGAGCTGATGACGTAGCCGTCGAAGTCCGTCGTGCTGGCGTAGACACCGAGCGGGAGGGTGAGGGCCTGGAAGAAGCCGAACAGCGGACGCAGCTGGTGCTCGATGATGAGCGCGTGCCGCTCCCCTCCCCCGGTCGCGGCGAGGAGGACGGGCTTCCCGACGAGCGCGTACTGCTCGACGAAGTCGAACAGGTGCTTGAACAGACCCGTGAAGGAGGCGCGGTAGACGGGACTTCCCACGATGAGGAGATCGGCTTCCTCGATGAGTCGCAGCTGCGCTTCGATGGCGGGCGGAAGCTGATCACGGCTGAGCGCTCCGGCCAGGCCAGGACCGATCGCGGTGAGCTCGATCACGGTCACCTCGACGGGCGCGAGTGCGGCCACCGCGTCGGCGATCGCCCGCACCAACGCCGTGGTCTTGCTCGGCTCGTGCAGCGATCCGGAGACGGCGACGACGCGGTAGGGGGCTGTCATGCCTCGACGGTACTCACGACGACGCCCCGCGTCACGGGATGCGACACGGGGCGTCATACGGAGATCAGGACTCAGCGGTCGGCCGACCGCTTCGGGATCAGTTGAACTCGTTCGGGTGCGAGCCGACCCGGCCGGAGCCGTCCAGCGGGTCCAGCGCATCGATCGCGGCGATCTCCGCCTCGGTGAGCGTGAAGTCGAACACATCCAGGTTCTCGCGCAGGCGCTCGGCGCGCACGGACTTCGGGAAGATGATGTTGTCCTTCTGCAGGTGCCAGCGCAGCACCACCTGCGCGGGGGACTTGCCGTGCGCCGCGGCGGCGTCGGCGACACCCGGAGTGCCGAACAGGTCGTACTTGCCCTGGCCGAGCGGGCCCCAGGCCTCGGTGATGATCCCGCGCTCGGTACCGAACGCGACGACCTCCCGCTGCTGGTAGGCCGGGTGCAGTTCGATCTGGTTCACGGCCGGGACCGCATCGGTCTCGGCGATCACGCGCTCGAGGTGCTCGACGAGGAAGTTCGAGACGCCGATGCTGCGCGTCAGGCCCGCGTCACGGAGTTCGATCAGCTTCGTCCAGGCGTGGACGTAGTTGTCCTTCGCCGGGGTCGGCCAGTGCACCAGGTACAGGTCGACGCTCTCAAGGCCGAGCTTCTCGAGGCTCTCGGCGATCGCCGCGCGGGGCTCCTCGCCGTCGTGGCGGTCGTTCCACAGCTTCGTGGTGACGAAGAGCTCGTCGCGCGCGATGCCGCTCTTCGCGATCGCGGCGCCGACACCCTCCTCGTTGCCGTAGATGGCGGCGGTGTCGATGTGGCGGTAGCCGATCTCCAGCGCTTCGCTCACGGCGCGCTCGGTGTCCTCCGGGGGAACCAGGAACACGCCGTAGCCGAGCTGAGGGATGGAGTGGCCGTCGTTGAGGGACAGAGTGGGAATGGTCATCCCTCCACCCTAGAACCTGTCATGACAGGATGCGCGACCCCGCGCGACCTCACCGGTATCGGCGCCCCTGGTCGCGACGGAACAGCAGCAGTGCCAGAGCGAGTGACGCGAGCGTCCAGACGATGATGCCCACCCACGCCCACCAGGCGAGCTCACCGCCCTCGACAGCCCAGATGACGAACTCGCGCGCCTGCCGCGACGGCATGAACTGCGAGATCGCGTCCAGCCACGGCGCGAACATCATCGGAGGCAGGAAGAGCCCGCCCAGGAAGGCGAAACCGAACATCACGATCTGCACGACGGCCATCGCCGCCTTGAACGGCAGTGCGTATCCGATGACCGTGCCGATCAGCATGAACGGCAGTCCGGCGACCGCGATCGCGAGAACCCCCGCGATGATGCGCACGGGAGGTGCCTCCGCGGCGGTCAGCAGTCCCCCGATCGCGATCACCGGAAGGATCGCGACGATGCCCAGCACCCCGGTGGACAGGACCTGCGCGAAGACCCGGGAGATGCCGGGAGCAGGCAACGTGCGCAGATACGGATCCCACGGCTTCTCCCTGTTCTCCGCGATCGTGAGCCCGAAGCTGAAGAGCGCGTTCGTCATGACGGCGAAGACGGAGAGCGAGATGACTGCCTGCGTCGCGATCAGCGGATCCTCGGCCACAGCGCGCTGCGGAACGACGAAGAACAGCAGCGCGAGGGCGGGGAAGGCCACGCTCCCCACGACCGCGATCGGCACTCGGAGCGTCTCGATGAGCGCGTACTTCGCGTGCAGCAGGGTGAGGCGGAAGGCGGACGGGACGGCCTGACCGGTCATGAGTTCTCCTCCGAGTGCGCACCGGTTCCGGTGAGAGTGAGGAAGGCCTCCTCGAGTGTCGCTCCGCGGACCACCAGTTGGCGAAAGTCCAGCCCGGAGCGGATGAGAGCCCGCACGAACGCATCCGAATCCGTCACGGTGAAGACCTCGCGGGCATCCACACGGTCCCGCCCGACGACACCGGGGAGCGCCGCGACGGCATCAGGGTCGTCGGTGGTGATCTCGACGCGGCCCGCATCCACCCGGGCGAGCACGTCGTGCACGGTGTCATCCGCGAGCACCCGCCCCTCGCCGAGCACGACGACGCGCTCCGCGAGCGCCTCGATCTCCTCGAGATAGTGACTCGTGACCACGACGGTCGTGCCCTCCGCCTGCTGACGACGGATCGCGTCCCACAGCGTCCGGCGGGCATCGACATCCAGACCCGTCGTCGGCTCGTCCAGCAGCACGAGTCTCGGACGACCGACGAAGGCGAGCGCCACCGCGACCCGTCGCTTCTGACCACCCGAGAGGGAGCCGCACTGCCGACGCAGGAGGTCCGCGAGACCGAACTGCTCGGTGAGCTCCTCGGTCGACACCCGTGTCCCGAAATGACCACCGACGTAGTCGATGACTTCCCGAACTCGCAGCGTCTCCGGCAGCGCGGTCTCCTGCGGCGTCGTCCCGAGCTCGCGACGCGAGCGGGCATCGAGCGGGTCACCTCCGAAGAGCGTCACCGTCCCCGAGGTCGGCCGACGAAGGCCCTGCACGAGCGACATCAGTGTGGTCTTGCCCGCACCGTTCGGCCCGAGGAGCCCGACGATGGACCCCGCGCCGATCTCGAGCGAGACGTCGTCGACGGCGATGCGGTCACCGTACCGTCGCGTGACGCGGTCGAAGCGAACGAGTGTCATGATCCCTCCCCCAGTACTGCGCGCAGTGCCGCGGTGTAGTCCTCGAAAGCCCGGCGCCCGCGCGTCGTCAACGCCACGTACGTCACCGGCGTCCTGCCGCGGTGCGTCTTCTCGACGCGCACGTACTCGGCATCTTCGAGCTTGCGCAGATGCGTCGAGAGATTCCCGGCCGTCATGTCGAGCAATCCCTGGAGCCGCGGAAAGGCGATGCTCTCGTCGCGGTCCAGTGTCGCCAGTGCTGCGGTGATGCGCAGGCGGGCTGCGGCATGGATCACCGGATCGAGTTCGGTCATGCGCGCACCTCCCGCACGCGGCGCCGAGCCCTGGTCGTCCACAGCGCCGAGATCAGGCAGGCGATGAGGAAGGCGCCACCGCCGCCGAGCGCGTAGATCAGGTAGTGCGTGGGGTGGCCGACGAACGGTGCGACAGCGCTCAGGAGGATCGACCAGGCCCCGAGCACGAGCATGGGGATCGCCCTCCAGATGACCGCGGCCGCGACGTACATGACGCCGGCGAAGAAGATGTAGGCGGTCGGATAGAACACCCCGAGGAGGACGGTGTCCATACCGTTGACGACCATCGCCTGCCCGAAGAGCCAGACCGCGAGACTGCCGACCCACCACAGCTGTCCGTACACGATCCCCGTGAACGCGTTGGCTCTGCTGCCTCGCAGTCCTCGTCCGGACCGCATGCCGAGCACGCTGGAGACGATCGCCGCACCCACGAGCAGAGCCGCGAACAGCGGCACCGCCACGGCGGCGGGCAGCAGGGGCTCGTCGCCGAACCCTCCCTCCATCAACCACAGCGCCCCGAAACCGCCGAGCCACGCGATCCCCCAGGCGACGAGGATGTACGGCACGAAGCCGCCCATCTGCCCCTCGACGCTGCGCTGCTGATCGGAGACGAGAGCCAGCATCTCGGCGGGAGAGAGCGGGTCGGCCGACTGCGTGTCCTGAGCGTGTTCGTTCATGCTTACTTTGTATCACAAACCTGTTTGTGACTTCAATGACTCTGCACCGCTCCACAACGCGCCAGGCCGTCGAAGCGGCGGAATACGATGGAGGGCCATGTCCTCTCCCTCCCTCGTCATCTCCTACCCGCCGGAGCTGCCCGTCAGCGCGGCCAGGGACGAGATCGCCGCCGCCATCCGCGACCATCAGGTCGTCATCGTGGCCGGCGCCACGGGGTCGGGCAAGACCACCCAGCTGCCGAAGATCTGCCTCGAGCTCGGACGCGAGAAGATCGCCCACACGCAGCCGCGGCGGCTCGCCGCACGCACGATCGCCGAACGCGTGGCCGAGGAACTGCACGTCGAACTCGGCACACTCGTCGGGTACAAGGTCCGCTTCACCGACAAGGTCTCGGACGCGACGCGCGTGGCGCTCATGACCGACGGCATCCTCCTCAACGAGATCCATCGCGACCGCCTGCTCACCCGTTACGACACGATCATCATCGACGAGGCGCACGAACGCTCGCTCAACGTCGACTTCCTCCTCGGCTACCTCGTGCGCATCCTGCCCGAGCGTCCGGACCTCAAGGTCATCATCACCTCGGCGACGATCGACCCGGAGAGCTTCGCGAAGCACTTCGCCGCCCCGGACGGCACTCCGGCGCCCGTGATCGAGGTGTCCGGTCGCACCTATCCCGTCGAGATCCGCTATCGCGCGGCGTCCGAGGGCGAAGAGGATGACGACAACCCGGCCGCCGAGCCCGCCGACGAGGTCTCCGCGATCGTCGCGGCGCTGCGGGAACTGGACCGCGAATCCTCCGGCGACGTCCTCGTCTTCCTCCCCGGCGAAGCCGAGATCCGCGATGCGGCGGACGCGGTGCGCGCCGCCTACGCCGGTGACCGCGCGCCGACCGAGGTGCTTCCGCTGTACGGTCGACTGTCGTCCGCCGAACAGCACCGGGTGTTCGAGCGCAGCCGGGTCGCGGGCGTGCGCCGCCGCGTGATCCTCGCGACGAACGTCGCCGAGACGAGCCTCACCGTCCCTGGCATCAAGTATGTGATCGACACGGGCACGGCGCGCATCTCCCGCTACAGCAACCGCTCGAAGGTCCAGCGCCTGCCGATCGAGGCGATCTCGCAGGCCTCGGCCAACCAGCGATCCGGCCGCGCGGGGCGCACCAGCGACGGCATCGCCATCCGGCTCTACTCGGAAGAGGATTTCGACAGGCGTCCCGAGTTCACCGAGCCGGAGATCCTGCGCACCTCACTCGCGTCCGTCACCCTGCAGATGCTGTCGCTGGGGTTCGGCGACATCGCGGCGTTCCCGTTCCTCACCCCGCCGGACTCGCGCGGGATCAAGGCGGCGTTCGATCTGCTCACCGAACTCGGGGCGGTCGACGGCACGCGGCTCACACGCATCGGCCGGGACATCGCCCGCATGCCGATGGATCCCCGCTTCGCGCGCATGATGATCGAGGCGGGACGCATGGGCGTCGCGCACGACGTGCTCCCCATCGTCGCGGGACTCTCGCTGCAGGACGTGCGCGAGCGTCCGGAGGAGCGCCGCGCGGACGCCGACCGTTCGCACGCGCGCTTCACGGACCCGACCAGCGACTTCCTGTCCCTCCTCGCGCTCTGGAACCACCTGCGGGAGAAGCAGCGTGAGCTGGGCTCGAGCGCCTTCCGGCGTCTCTGCAAGGCCGAGTACCTGAACTACGTCCGCGTGCGGGAGTGGTTCGACGTGCATCGCCAGCTCCGTTCGCTCGCGTCCGGCGCGAAGGTGAAGCTCGACGACCGCGGCGGATCACCGGACCCGGACGGCATCCACCGCGCGCTGCTGTCGGGACTCCTCTCTCAGATCGGACTCCTGGACGAGCGCGGCGCGAAGGGCGATCCCAAGAAGCGTGGCGGCGGCGAGTACCGCGGCGCCCGCGGTATCCGCTTCCAGATCTTCCCCGGGTCGGGCCTGCGTAAGAAGGCCCCCCGCGCGGTGATGGCCGCCGAGATCGTCGAGACCTCGCGCACGTTCGCGCGCACCGTCGCAGCCATCGACCCCGCCTGGGCCGAGCCGCTCGCGGGTGACCTCGCGAAGCGCCAGGTGTCCGAGCCCCACTGGTCCAAGGACGCGGGCGCCGCCGTCGCGTTCGAGAAGGTCACGCTGTTCGGCGTCGAGATCATCCCGCGCCGACGCATCCAGTTCGCGCGCATCGACCGAGCGGGATCCCGTGATCTGTTCCTTCGCCACGCTCTCGTGGAGGGCGAGTGGGATCCGACCCGGATCGACAAGCGCGTCTCCGCGTTCTGGCGCAGCAACGCCGAGCTCCGTCGCCGCCTGGAGAAACTCGAGGAGCGCGAGCGTCGCCGCGACATCCTCGCCGGCGACGAAGCGGTCTTCGCGTTCTACGACGAGCGCATCCCCGCGGACGTGTTCGATGTCAGATCCTTCGAGACCTGGTGGCAGGAGACGCTGCAGTCCACGCCCAAGCTGCTCGTCATGCGCGAAGCCGATCTGCTGGACCGCGAGGCCAGCGCCGCGCAGGACGAGTTCCCCACGAAGTGGACGCAGGGCGATCAGGTACTCGGACTCGCCTACCGGTTCGAGCCCGGGGCAGCCGACGACGGTGTGAGCGTGGTGATCCCTCTCGCGCTGCTGTCTCAGATCGAGGACCGCGGTTTCGACTGGCAGGTCCCCGGCCTGCGCGCCGAACTGATCACGGGCCTGCTCCGGGCGCTGCCGAAGGTCATCCGCCGCCACGTGGTGCCGGCGGCGGACTGGGCGGAGAAGTTCGGCGCGGAGCTCGCGGGAGAGGGACCGGAGTCGCACGGTGGGTTCCCCGACCGCTCCCTGCCCGAAGCTCTGGCCCGCCTCATCCAGCCGCTGGCCAACCAGCGCGTGTCCGCCGACGACTTCGAGCAGGACCGGGTTCCCCCGCACCTCCGCATGAACTTCCGCGCCGTCGACGAGCGCGGCCGGGTCGCCGGCTCCGGACGCGATCTGTCGGTGCTGCAGGAAGAACTGTCCGATCGCGCCCGCGCGAGCGTCGCCCGCTCGGTCTCCCGCGCCGGCTCCGGATCCGGGACCACGCCGGGAGCCGGGGAAGCGGGACGCGCGACGGATCGCGTGGCGGCGGCAGCGACCCACGGCTCGATCGAACGCGCGGGCCTGACGACCTGGTCGTTCGGCGACCTGCCTGCCGTCCTGGACACGAAAGTCGCCGGCGGTGTGGTGCGCGGGTACCCGGCGATCGTCGATGACGGCAAGAGCGTATCCGTGCGCGTCGAATCCACCGCTGACGCCGCAGCCGCCGCCACCCGTCGCGGCGTCGTGCGACTGCTCCTGCTCGGCATCCCGACGCCGTCGTCGTACGTGCAGGAGCACCTCACGAGTGCCGAGAAGCTCGCGCTCGCGGCGTCACCCTATCCGTCCGCCGCGGCGCTCATCGAGGACTGCCGGGCGGCCGTCATCCGCGCGGGTGTGCAGCGGCACGTCGCCGATGGCGTGATCCGCACGGAGGCCGACTTCACCCGGGTCCGCGACGCCGTCTCCGCCGTCCACGTCGACGAGCTGTTCGCGACCGTGTCGCTCGTCGCCCGCATCCTCACGAAATCGCGCGACGTGGAGCGCGGCATCAAGGCGCACAACTCCCTCGCACTCCTCGGCCCCCTCAACGACATCCGCACCCAGCTGTCCGGGCTCCTGTTCGCCGGGTTCGTGTCGGCGACGGGTGTGGAGCGTCTCGCGCACCTCCCTCGCTACCTGGAGGGCATGCTCGAGCGCCTCAGGACCCTCGCCGAGACGCCCGGCAAGGATCGCGCGCGCATGACGGAGTACGAGCGGGTGTCCCAGGCCTATGCCGACGCGGGCGGACTCATCCCCGCCCCCGCGGACGCTCCACCGGAACTCATCGAGGCCCGGTGGCTGCTGGAGGAGTATCGCGTGAGCGTGTTCGCTCAGCGGCTGGGCACCGCACAGCCCGTGTCACCGCAGCGCATAGCAAAGCTCCTGCGCGGAGCGTGAGATCGCGTCACGCAGCGTCATCTGAATTGGCTATCGCCGCGTCGTTCCAGTGGAATTGACTGACCCCCCGCTTCCCGACCCCCTCGAAAGGGCCGTCGTTCCCCATGATCACCCTCGACCGCGTGAGCCGATCCTTCGGCAGCACACGCGCTCTCGACGACGTGTCGATCGAGGTCGCCCGCGGCCAGATCTTCGGCGTCGTCGGACAGTCCGGCGCCGGCAAGTCGACGCTGTTGCGCACCGTCAACGCCCTCGAACGGCCCGATTCCGGGCGGGTGGTCGTCGACGACGTCACGATCTCCGACCTCCGCGGCACCGCCCTCCGCGCCGCGCGGCACGAGATCGGAATGGTGTTCCAGCACTTCAACCTGGTCGGCAACCGCACTGCCGCGCAGAACGTCGAGTTCGCGCTCGAGGCCGTCGGCCGCTCCCGCGGTGACCGCGCGAAAGAGGCCCGCGAGATGCTCGACCTCGTCGGTCTCGCCTCGCGCGCGGACGCGTACCCCGCACAGCTCTCGGGCGGCCAGCGACAGCGCGTCGGCATCGCCCGCGCCCTCGCCTCCCGCCCCAGCGTGCTCCTCTCGGATGAGGCCACCAGCGCGCTCGACCCCGACACGACCCGCCAGATCCTCGCGCTGCTGCGCAGGCTCTCCGCCGACCTCGGGCTGACGATCATGCTCATCACGCATGAGATGGCCGTCGTCAAGCAGATCTGCGATGCCGCCGCGCTTCTGGAGAACGGCCGTGTGGTCGAACAGGGTGCCCTGACCGATCTCATCCGCACCCCGGGAAGCCAGCTCGCGCGCGAACTCTTCCCCCTCGGCGACGTCCCCGACATCGCCGGATCCGCCGTCATCGACCTCACGTTCGCTGGCGAGGAGGCGCAGAGGCCGACCATCACGCTGCTCGCCCGTGCACTCGACCTGGACGTGTCGATCCTCGGCGCGACCATCGAGACGATCAACGGCGCTCAGGCGGGCCGCACGCGCCTGGCGATCCCCGCCGACCCCGAGATCCTCCGCCGAGCGCTCGCGTTCCTCGGCGAGCACAGCGTGGCCGTGGAAGTGGTGAAGGCAGCATGATCGATTACACCTCCCCCGACTTCTGGCCACAGCTGTTCGCCACTCTGCTCGACGGCACGCTCGAGACGCTGTGGATGACCGGCGTCGCCATCCTCTTCACCATCATCGTCGGACTGCCTCTGGGCATCATCCTCGTGGGCACCGAGAAGGGACGCTTCCTGGAGCGGCCGTTCGGCTCCGCCGCGTTCGGCGTCATCCTCAACCGCACGCTCGGGTTCATCGTCAACCTGGGTCGCTCGGTGCCGTTCATCGTGCTGATGATCGCGCTCATCCCGCTGACACGCCTGCTGCTGGGGTCCTTCATCGGTACGGGGCCGGCGATCTTCCCCCTGACGATCGTGGCGATCCCGTTCTTCGCCCGGGTCGTGGAGATCGCCGTCAAGGAGGTCGACGCAGGCCTCCTCGAGGCCGCCGACTCGATCGGCGCGACCCGCTGGCAGCTCGTGCGACGGGTCATCCTTCCCGAGACGGCACCCGCGATCGTGCTCGGCGTCGCGACCACCATCACGTCCATCATCAACTTCTCCGCCATGGTCGGCGTCGTCGGCGGCGGCGGTCTCGGCAACGTCGCGCTCACGTACGGCTTCCAGCGCTACAGCTGGGTGCACATCGTCGCGGTCGTCATCGTGCTGTTCATCATCGTCCTGATCGTGCAGGGGCTGTGCAACCTGCTGGCCCGCACGCTCGATCACGCCAACCGCGCATCCCGCGCCGCCGACGCCATCAGCGCCGGCGCCTGATCTCCTAGGAGCACCCGTATGTCCTCGTCCTCGTCACTCACCCGCGGTCTGGCCCTCGCCGCCGCCGGTGCTCTCACCCTCACCCTCGCCGCGTGCGCCGGACCCGCTGAAGACTCCGCACCCTCGGGCGACGGCTCCGGCGACCTCGGCACGATCACCGTCGGCGCACTCCCCGTTCCCGCCGGCGACATGCTCCAGTGGATCTCCGAGAACCTCGCCGAAGAGGCGGGCCTCACCATCGAGTGGCAGGAGTTCACGGACTACAACACCCCGAACCCCGCCCTGTCAGACGGCTCCATCGACGCGAACCTCTTCCAGAACGCCACGTTCCTGGAGACCTACAACACCCAGGCCGGCGACGACCTCGTCTCGGTCGGTGAGATGTACCTGCCCGCCGCGGCGTTCTACAGCGAGAAGATCGACAGCATCGACGAGCTCGCCGATGGCGCCACCGTCGCGATCCCCAACGACCCGACGAACGAGGGACGCGCCCTGGGCCTCCTCGCCGCCGAGGGCGTCATCGAGATCAGCGAGGGCGCGACCACGCTGAACGAGATCACGGCCAACCCGAAGAACCTCGAGTTCGTCGAGATCGAGAACGCCTCCCTCGCCCTCGCCCTGCCGGACAACGACGCGGCGTTCGTCACGGCGTCGTTCGCCCTGCCGGCCGGGCTCTCGGACGAGAGCGCGATCCTGCTCGAAGGCACCGACAGCGAGTACTACAACATCCTCGCCACCCGCGCCGAGCTGGCCGATGACCCGCGCATCCTCGCGCTCGCAGAGCTGCTGACGGACGAGCGCACCCAGGAGTACATCACGGAGACCTGGCAGGGACTGATCGTCCCCGCACCGTAGTCGTGATCTCCGCGACGCCCTCGGATCCATGGGTCCGGGGGCGTCGCGTCGTCTCCGACGGGGGGTAACCTGGCCGCATGGCTCGCGCGATCGTGTACTCGGGTCCGAGTCGCCGTCCCGTCTTCGACGGGTAACCTGGCGGGATGGCTCGCGCGATCGTGTACTCCGAATTCGGCTCCCCCGACGTCCTCCACCTGATCGAGATCCCCGCTCCTGCGGCGGGACCGGGCGAGGTGGTCGTGCGGATCGAGGCCGCGGGCGTCAACCCGATCGATGCGAAGCTCCGCAGCGCCACGAGGCCGAGCCCGCCGATCACCGAACCCCGCCGCGCGGGCTTCGACGGCGCGGGCACGATCGACTCCCTCGGCGACGGCGTGACCGGGCTCGCAGTCGGGGATCGTGTCGCGGTGCGCGACACCCTCGGCACCTACGCGACGCACCTCGTCGTCGCGACCGAGAACCTGGCGCTGCTCCCGGACGCCGTGACAGCAGCCGAGGGCGCGGCGATCGGCATCCCCGCCGGAACCGCGTACCAGGCGCTGCGCTCTCTGCGTGTCACCGGACAGGACACCCTGCTGGTGCACGCGGGCTCCGGCGCCGTGGGACAGGCCGCCATCCAATTCGCGGTCTCGTGGGGTGCCACGGTGGTCGCCACCGCGAGTCCGGCACGCCACGAGCAGCTCCGCGAGCTCGGCGCGATCCCGGTCGCGTACGGTGACGGACTGATCGACCGGGTGCGCGAGGCCGCCCCCGGAGGCATCACCGTCGCTCTCGACGGAGCCGGCACGGACGAGGCGATCCAGACCTCGCTCGCGCTGGTGGCCGACCGCGATCGCATCGCGACCATCGTCCGCGGACCCGATGCCGCCGACTTCGGCATCCGCGCCTTCAGCGGTGGGTCCCCCGCTCCCCTCACGGACGAGGAGCTCTCGTGGCGCGCCGAGGCGCTGCCGCTCACGATCAACCTCATCGCCGCCGGTGACTTCACGATCGAACTCGGCCGGGAGATGCCGCTCGCCGACGCCGTCCAGGCCCACGAGATGGTCGAGGCGCACGCCGCCGGCGGAAAGATCGTCCTCGTCCCCTAGGCGTGGTTCTTAGGCAGCGCGCGCGGCATCGCGCAGGCGCACCCCCTCTCGGAGCGCGGGGACGAGTTCCGCTCCCCAGTCCCGCACGTCTCCGAGCGGATCGAACCCGCGGATGAGGAAACGCGTCACCCCCAGGTCGTAGTACTTCAGCAGCGCCTCGGCGACCTGCTCCGGAGTGCCGACCGGCGCGGTCGAATTTCCCGCAGGACCGGTGAGGCGGGTGATCCCCAACCAGAGCCGTTCGTCGTGCACGTCACCGCGCCGCGCGTGCTCCTGCAGGCGATCCGCGGAGACCGCGTTCTGCTCGCGCTGGAGTGGACGCGCGAACGACAGCGTGTCACCGCTGGACGCGCCAGCGATCAGGGCCTCCGTCTCGGCGTAGAGCCGATCGGCCTTCGCCCACGCCTCCTCCTCGGTCGCCGCGACGATCGGACGCGTCGACAGGCTGAACTCCACGGTGCGACCGGCACGCGATGCCGCGGCTCGGATGGTGCGGATGTGCTCGGCGACGTCGGCGAGCGGTTCGCCGAACAGCATGTAGACATCGGCGCGGGTCGCCCCCACCTCCACGGCACCCTCGGACAGCCCGCCGAAGAAGATCGGGATGCCGTCCTCCGTCGCGGGCTTCACCGCCGAGAAGGCACCCTCCACACGGTAGAAGTCGCCGGCATGATCGAAGGGCTCGGCGGATTCGAGCGTGCGACGCAGCACGTCGATGAACTCCCCTGTCCGGCGGTAGCGATCGGTCTTCTGGCTGAAGTCACCGTCGCGGCGCTGGTCGACCTCACTGCCTCCGGTGATGTGGTGGATCGCGACGCGTCCGCCGCCGGTCAGATGATCCAGCGTCGCGAGCTTGCGGGCGACGATCGTCGGCGGGACGAAGCCAGGCCTGTGCGCGATCAGCACCTTGAGCCGCTCCGTGGCGTGCAGGGCAGCTGCGGCCACCGCGAATCCGTCCGGCGAGCTCGCGCTGTACCCGATCAGGACACGATCGAAGCCGGCCTCCTCATGGGCGCGGGAGAACTCACGCACGTAGGAGGCGTCGACGACGGGACCGGCGACGGCCTTCGCCTCCGATCCGGCGGTCGTGGCGATCATTCCGAGCAGTTCGATGGGCATGGCGGCTCCTGTCAGACGCGGGCGGGGCGGGTGGGGGACGAGGTGGGGATGACGGGGACCGACGCGATGAGTCGGCGCGTATAGGGGTGCTCGGGGCGGGAGATGACCTGGCGGGTGAGGCCGTCCTCGACGATCCGACCGCCCTCGAGCACGAGCAGGCGGTCGCTCAGGGCAGCGAGCGAACCGATATCGTGCGAGATGATGAGCATCGCCAGGTCGCTCCCCCGGGCGTCGCGGAGCGCGATCAGCGAGCGGACCACCCGGTCACGGCTCGCGGCGTCCAGGGCGCTGACCGGCTCGTCGAGCACCAGCAGGCGCGGTTCGACGACGAGCGCCCTGGCGATCGCAGCGCGCTGACGCTGACCGCCGGAGAGACCCGCCGGGAGCCGCGCGAGCAGATCCTCGTCGAGGCCGACCGCCGCGACGGCCTCGTCCCGCCGTCGAGCGGAGTCCGCGGCGGGAACGCGCGCGATCCGCAGCCCCTCGGTGATCGAATCCTCCACGCGCACCCCGGGGTCGAGCGAGCGCAGCGGATCCTGGAAGACGTACTGCACCGCGCCGGATCGGCGCCACTCCCGCAGCGCCCGGCCACGCAGACGGGTCACATCGCGACCGTCGACGACGACGTGGCCGGCAGCAGCAGGAACCGAGCGCAGGACGGTGCGGGCGAGGGTCGTCTTGCCCGATCCCGACTCGCCCACGACCCCGACGACCTCGCCGGGGCGCACGGTGATCGTGACGTCGTCCAGCACGCGGACGGCGCCGTAGTCCACGCGGAGACCGCGCAGTTCGAGAACGCTCATGTGAGGAACCTCTCCAGTCCGTAGGCCGCGTGCGCTGTGAGCAGTTCGCGGGTGTAGGGGTGTCCGGGTGCGCGGAGCACGCGTGTCGTGGCCCCTCCCTCGACGACGCGTCCGTCACGGAACACCTGCACCCGCTCGCACACCTGCGCGACGACCGCGAGGTCGTGCGAGACGAGGATGAGGGCGAGGTCGCGCTCCACCCGTAGCGTGTGCAGGAGCTCGAGAAGCTCCGCCTGGACCGTGACGTCGAGCGCGGTCGTCGCCTCATCCGCGATCAGCACCTCCGGGTCGGCGGCGAGCGCCATCGCGATCAGCACGCGCTGGAGCATGCCGCCGGAGAGTTCTGCGACGCGCTGGCGGAGCACGAGGTCGACGCGGCGGATGCCGAGATCGTCCAGCAGCTCGCGCGCTCGCGCCGTCGCCCGCGCTCGCGGCAGGCCCGCGGTCACACGCAGCGTCTCGACCAGCTGAGCACCGACCGGAATCGCGGGGTTGAGGTAGGACGCCGGGTCCTGGAAGACCGCCGCGACCCGGGTGCCCCGCACACGGCGCCACTCCCGCTCGGACGCGTGCGTGAGGTCGACCCCGCCGATGGAAACGGATCCGGAGCCCACCGAGACTCCCGCCGGGAGGATTCCGAGCAGCGCTCGACACGTGAGCGTCTTGCCACTGCCGGATTCCCCCACGATCCCGAGCGCTTCGCCGGGCCGGACGGAGACGTTCACACCGTGCACGAGTTCGGTGCCGTCGGCGGCGGTCACGACGAGATTCGAGACCTCGGCGACGGCGGGACGTGCGAGGGATCCCTCGTCGAAGGACGGCGAGAAGGAGGGCGTCAGCGCGGTCATGGGACCTCCGTCCGCAGCGCATCGCGAGCGGCGTCCGCGAGCAGGTTGAGCGCACCCACGGTCAGGATGATCGCGAGCGCCGGGGCGACAGGACCCCACGGCCGTTGGGAGAGGTAGCCGAGATCGCTCGACAGCATTCCGCCCCACGTGGGAGCAGGCGGCTGCACGCCGATGCCGAGGAATGTCAGGGATGCGACCGCGAGGAGCGCACCGCCGAGCGCCGAGATCCCCGCCACCACGAGATTCGGGGCGATCTGGCGCCAGACGTGCCGGTGCAGCACCCACCAGGCGGACGCACCGAGCAGGCTCGCCGCCTCGACGTACTGGGAATCTCGGACCCTCAGGGTCGCGGCGCGTGCGATCCGGAAGAAGCCGGGAGCCAGCAGTATCCCGATCGCGAGCGTCGCCTGCACGAGGCCGTTGCCGAGGAGAGCGGCGAACACGATCGCGAAGAGGATGAAGGGCAGTGCGAGGAGCGCGTCCACGATGCGAAGCGACAGCCACTCCCCGACCCGCGGGGCGAACGCGCTGAGCGCACCGGGCAGCGCCCCCAGCAGCAGCCCGATCAGCATCGCGGCGAGCGCGCTGATGAGCGACGCCGGGGCACCGGCGAGAAGGCGGGACAGGACGTCCCGGCCGAGATAGTCGGTGCCGAGCAGGTGCGCGAGCGACGGTTCCTGCAACGCGGCCGCGGAGTCCTGGACGAGGGGGTCCCACGGCGCGAGCGCGGGCCCCGCGACGGCGACGACGACCACGCCGACCAGCAGCACGGTCGCGAGTCGCACACTCCAACCGGATGCCCGGACGAGGGAGCGGACACTCATGCGGCGCTCCGTCCGGTCCCGGTGCGGGCGATCAGGAGATTGATCACGATGCCCACGACCACGACCATGGCGATCGTGACGAGCAGCACTCCCTGTACGACCGGCACGTCGCCCTGCAGCGCGGCGCGATTCGCGAGCTGACCGAGTCCGGGCATCCCGAAGATGACCTCGGTGATGACGGCGCCACCGATGAGCCGCGGGGCATGCACTCCGAGCGTCGAGAGCGCAGGAGCGAGCGCGTTCGGCAGCGCGTGCCGGAACACGATACGTGTGGGTGAGAGTCCGTGCACACGGGCGCCGATCACGTAGTTCTCCTCCAGCGCTCCGACGAGCGACGTGCGCAGCTGACGGGCGATGTCGGCGCCCGCATCGAGGCTCAGCGCGACCGAGGGCAGGACGAGGCACAGGATCCATCCGCTCACGCTCCTCTCCGGCGGCACGTACCCCGCGACGGGGAACAGCGGGATCGCGTAGGCGAACAGGAGGATCAGCGCGATCGCCGCGACGAACGCCGGGATCGTGGACGCTGCGGTGCTGAGCGCCGTCACGATCCGGTCGATGACGCCCCCGCGCGTGACGGCGGCGAGGATACCGGCACCGAAACCTGCCACGAGTGCGACCAGGATCGCGCCCGTCGCGATCGACAGGCTCACCGGGAACGCCTGCACGATGCTCGATCCCACGGGGATGGTGGTGAACCACGAGGTACCGAGGTCACCCGACAGGGCTCCGACGATCCAGTCCGCATAGCGGACGAGGAACGGACGGTCGAGGCCGAACACCGCGTTCAACCGATCGATGTCCTCCTGGGTCGCGACCTCCCCGAGCGCCACCGCTGCGGGGTTGGATCCGCTGGCAGCGCCCAGGGCGAAGGTCGCGAAGGTCGCCAGCACGAACACCGTGGCCGCGGTACCCACAGTCACCAGCACGACGCGAAGCACCGGCGAGAGAGTCATGTCAGCCCTCGACCTTCACGTCCTCCCAGCGCTGGACATCGAGCCAGTGCTGGATTCCGGTGACCTCGGACGGGTGCACGAGGATGCGCGGCCAGCTGAAGAGGCACGTGTTCGGCTGGAGGGTGACCCCGACCTCGACGGCGTTTCGGATCTTCTCCGCGTAGTCCTCGGAGTCGGTGGGCGTGGCGCGGGCCTCGTCGATCGCCGCGGTGAGCTCGTCGGGCGTCTCGCGTCCCAGGTTCATCAGTCCCTCGGGCCCGTACAGCACCTCGAGGCCCTGGAGCGGGGACTGCCGCCCCGAGTAACTGTCGAGCACGAACGGGAACGTGCGCTGCACGTAGTTCTGGGCGATCGCGGCGGCGGGCTGCACGGTGAGGGTCACGCGGATGCCCGCCTCAGCCCACTGCGCCTGCAGGACCTCGGCGAGCGCGACATCGTCCTCGCCGAGGGTCAGGTCGATGTCGATGCCCTCGGGGTGCCCCGCCTCGGCGAGCAGCGACTCGGCTTTCGCCACATCGTGTGGGTACAGCTCGTCCAGCTCGGGGCTGTGGGCGATGTATCCGTCGGGGAACGGCTGCCAGTTGGGCGTCCCCTGCCCGAAATACGCGGCGTCGATCAGCGCGTCCCGGTCGGTCGCATGGCTGATGGCCTGCAGGACCCGCCGATCGTCGAACGGCGCGACCGTTGCGTTCACATCCAGCGTGCGCACCGTGAGCGCACGGATCGTCTCCACCTCGAGCCCTGCGCTCTCGGCGCCCTCGACCTGCGCCGGCGGCACGAGCGCGACATCCCACTGACCGGAGTCGACGCCGGCGACGACGGTCGCGGGATCCGTCACCGGGACGATCGAGAAGTCGTCGATGAAGATGCGGTCCGCGTTCCAATAGTCCTCGTGCTTCTCCAGGGTCGCCTGCGCGTTGGGGACGTACTCCGTGAGCGCGAACGGGCCCGACCCCGCGGGCTGGGTCGCGAGGGCCGCAACGTCGTCGAAAGCTGCCGGGTTCACCACGAAGCCGGTCTTGCCCGCGAAGAGATGGGGCACCTGGTAGTCGGCCTGATCGAGGTGCACGGTGACCGTGCGCTCGTCGTCGACGTCCACCCCGGTGACGATGCGGAGCTGACCGGCGAGAGTGGAGTTCTCCTGGTCGCGGCCGCGCTCGAGGTTCTCTTTGACGGCCTCGGCAGTGACCGGGCTGCCGTCGCTGAACACCGCGTCGGCGCGGAGGTGGAAAGTGACCGCGGTGCCCTCGTCGTTGTACTCCCAGGACTCCGCGAGCCCGGGGACGACCTCTCCCTCCGTGTCGAGCTGGGTCAGCCCGTCGTAGACGAGCGCGAGGGCGTGCGTGTCCCAGCCTGCGGTCGAGGTCACCGGATCCCAGCTGGTCGGCAGCGCCCACCCCCAGGTCAGCGAGGTGTCGGAGGAGTCGTCGGCGCCCTGCGCGGCGGCGCAGCCCGTGAGGAGGACGGCCGTCATGCCGAGGGCGGCGAGCGGGAGAAGCCTGGTGCGAGAGGTCATGGATGCGAAGCTAGGAGCGCGGATCCCCTGCGGACAACTGCTCCGGAAGTGCAGCGACACACACCGCAACAGTGCGTCATATGCCTGTCCGCGTCGCCGCAGCGCTGGTGAAGATGGACGCATGACATCCGCCACTCCCCCCTCAGCGACCTGGAATCCGACCGCCCGTCTGCGCGGCGTGCTCGCGCTCGTCACCGGACGCGGCGAGCGTGCACCGGTCTACGAGCGCTTCGGGCGACGGCTCAGCGCCGACGGCTATCTCGTCGCGGTGTTCGAGGCGGATGCCGACGCGGCAGCCTCCTGGTTGGAGGCCGTCGAGGATGTCCCCCGCGTGCTCGTGGGCTCGGACACGGGTGCCGCAGCGGTGCTCCGCGTGCTCGTGCACGGGGCTCCGGCCGACGCGGCGATCGTGGCCGGCATCCCGGTCGATGCGGAGGGGAACGAGCCGGACGACGCCGAGCGCACGGCGTGCCCCGTGCATCTGGGCGTGCTGCGCGAACCCGCGTCCCGCGATGCCGCCACGGTCGTGATCGAGCCGCTCCCCGCGCCTGCGGACCTCGCGGCCGTGGACGTGCCGGTGCTGGCGATCCACGGGGGCGCCGACCCCGTCTCTCCTCTCGCCGATGCTGTCACGGCCCTCCGCGCGGTCCCGGATCTGGACATCCTCGAGACCGTGGACGGGCTGCATGATGCGCTCAACGACCAGTCCCATCGGAGCGTCGCGGCCTCCGTCGTGCTGTGGCTGGAACGGCTGCGCGCGGGAGACACCCGGATCCCGCTCGTGCGCGCGGCCGGGGAGCGTGCCGCGTGACCGGGGACTCGACGAGCGCCGGCTTCTCCACCACCCAGGTACAGGGCGGGTACGTCCCCGGGACACCGCAGAACAGCGCCGTCCCGCCGATCTATCAGACCGCCGCATATCAGTTCGGCTCGCTCGCGGAGGCGGCGGATCTCTTCGCGCTGCGCACGGCAGGAAACCTCTACAGTCGCAACGCGAGCCCGACCCAGCAGGTACTGGAGGACCGCGTCGCCGCCCTCGAAGGGGGCGTCGCTGGGGTGGCGGTCGCGTCGGGGCAGGCAGCGGTGGCGGTGACCCTGCTCGCTCTCGTCGGGCGTCGAGGACACATCGTCGCGGCGAACCAGCTGTACGGCGGCACGGTCGACCTGCTGCAGGAGACCTTCGACGACTTCGGGATCGGCGTGACGTTCGTCGACCAGGACGACCCCGCCGCATGGCGGGCGGCCATCCGGCCCGACACCCGCGCGGTGTTCGCCGAGTCGGTCGCGAACCCCGTCGCGCAGGTCCTCGACATCCGCCTGGTGGCCGACATCGCTCACGAGGCCGGTGTGCCCCTCGTGATCGACAACACCGTCGGCACGCCCTATCTCGTGCGCCCCGGTGAGCACGGCGCCGATTTCGTGGTGCACTCCGCGACGAAGTTCCTCAGCGGGCACGGCACCTCGCTCGGCGGCGTCGCCGTGGATCTGGGGACCTTCGACTTCGGTCTGGACCCCGGGCGCTGGCCGCAGTTCACCGAGCCGTACACGCGCTTCGGAGATCTCGTGCTGTGGGAGCGCTTCGGTCGCGGGCAGGCTTTCGCCGCGCTCGTCAAGTCCAAGTACGTCCACGACCTGGGGCCCTCCCTCTCGCCGTTCAACGCCTGGCAGATCCTTCAGGGGATCGAGACCCTGGACCTGCGGCTCCAGCGTCAGACCTCGTCAGCACTCGCGGTGGCACGGCATCTTCAGGCACATCCCGCCGTCGCGACGGTCCACCACCCCGGCCTCGCGGACAATCCGTGGCACGCGCTGGCGGAGCGGTACCTGCCGCGTGGCGTGCCCTCTGTGTTCTCGTTCGACCTCGCGGGCGGCACGGGCGACCACGGAGCGATCGCACGAGTGATCGACGGACTCCGGGTCGTGCGCCTCGTGGCCAACATCGGCGACGCCCGCAGCCTCGTGGCGCACCCGGCGTCCATGACGCACTCGCACCTCACGTCCGCGCAGCGCCTCGCAGCCGGGATCTCGGAGTCGACCATCCGACTCTCCATCGGCCTGGAGGATCCGGCCGACATCATCACCGACCTCGACCAGGCACTCGCCCTGGTCTGACAGGAGCACCATGAGCATTCACCTCGGCTACTGGACGCCGGTCTACGGCGGGTTCCTCCGCAACGTCACCGACGAGGGGCGGATGGCGGCGACCTGGGAGTACATCCGCGAGGTGTCGATACGCGCTGACGAGCTGGGTTTCCACACGACTCTCGTCCCCGAGCTGTACCTCAACGACCGCAAGGGCATCGAGGCCCCGAGCCTGGAGGCATGGTCGCTGTCCGCCGCGATCCTGGCGGTGACCGAGCGGCTGCGGGTGATGACCGCCGTACGACCGGGCTTCCACCTGCCGGGTGTGCTGGCGAAGACCGTCGGCACACTCGACAGCATCGCGCCGGGGAGGGTCGCGCTCAACGTCGTCGCGGCGTGGTGGGCCGAGGAGGCGCGGCAGTTCGGCGGGCAGTTCACCACGCACGACGAGCGCTACGTGCAGGCCGCCGAGTTCGTGACGGTGCTCACGGGCCTCTGGCAGCAGACACCGTTCTCGTTCGCGGGGTCGCACTACGAGTTCGAGGGCACGATCGTGGAGCCGAAGCCGTCGACGTCACCGGTGATCTTCGCGGGCGGCGAGAGCGAGGCGGGCCGCGAGGCGATCGCCGACTTCGCCGACGCGTACGTCATGCACGGCGGGACGCTCGACGAGGTGCGCCGCAACGTCACGGACATGAATGCCCGGTCCGAGCGCCTGCACGGCCGCGGCGTGTCCGAGTTCGGGATGCCCGCCTACGTGATCGTGCGCGACACCGAGGCCGAGGCGCAGCGAGAGCTCGAGCGGATCACGACCGTCGACCCGCACTCCCCCGGGTACGCGTCGTTCGAGGAGTTCCAGCGCAATTCGAAGCTGTCTCTCGAACTCACCCGCCGCGAGTACTCCGTGGGCACCCGCGGGCTGCGCCCGAACCTCGTCGGCACGCCAGAGCAGGTCGCCGAGCGCATCCACCAGTACGCGGACGCGGGTATCACGCTCCTTCTGATCCAGGCATCGCCTCTGGATGAGGAACTCGAGCGCATCGCGGCACAGGTTTTTCCCCTGGTCTCGCAGTGACGGCGACCCCGTTCGGACCTCTACGCTGGAAGCATGACTGGTCTTCGTTGGGGAATCCTCGCCACGGGCGGCATCGCCGCCGCCTTCGCCTCCGATCTGCGCACCGCGGGTCTCGACCTCGTCGCGGTCGGTTCGCGCTCGCAGGAGTCCGCTGACCGCTTCGCGGCACAGTTCGACATCCCGCACGCGCACGGCTCGTACGAGGCCCTCGTCTCCGACCCTGACGTCGACATCATCTACGTCTCCACGCCGCACCCGATGCACCACGAGGGAGCACGGCTCGCGCTCGAGCACGACAAGCACGTCCTCGTCGAGAAGGCGTTCACGGTCAACCGCGGCGAAGCCGAGGACCTCCAGCGGCTCGCCGCGGAGCGTGGCCTGGTCGTCACGGAGGCCATGTGGACGCGCTACCTGCCCCACATGGTGCGCATCCGTGAGCTCATCGCCGAGGGTGCACTGGGCGAGATCCGCGTCGTCACCGCCGATCACACCCAGCTCCTCCCCTCCGACCCCGCACACCGCCTCAACGACCTCGCGCTCGGTGGCGGCGCGCTCCTCGACCTCGGCATCTATCCGATCTCGTTCATCTGGGACATCCTCGGCGCCCCGGAGACCGTGCACGCTGCAGCCCGCCTGGGCGACACGGGCGCGGACACCGAGGTCGCGACCGTCATGACGCACGCGAGCGGCGCCGTCTCCACCAGCATCTCGTCCTCGCGCGCCGCGGGTCCCAACACCGCCGCCATCGTCGGCACGACGGCCCGGATCGAGATCGACCGCGTCTGGTACGCCAAGACGTCGTTCCGCCTCGTCACCCCCGACGGCACCGTCCTGGAGGAGTTCCACTCCGACTACGAGGGTCGCGGCATGCAGTACGAGGCGATGGGCGCCGAGCGGCTCGCGCAGAACGGCATCCTCGTCGGCGACCTGATCACGATCGCCGACACCGTCGGCATCATGGGCACGCTCGATGAGATCCGGGCCCAGATCGGCGTCCGGTACCCGAGCGAATCCTCCTGAGGAAGAACACCATGGCAGACACCCAGGAACCCCGCGTCGCGGTCTACCTCGACTTCGACAACATCGTCATCTCCTGGTACGACCGGGTGCACGGGCGCAACGCCTACAGCAAGGATCGCCAGCGGATCACCGAGAAGCCCGACGACCCCGAGGTCATGGAGCGTCTGAACCGCGCCACGATCGAGGTCGGAGCGATCATCGACTACGCCGCCTCGTTCGGCACGCTCGTGCTCACGCGCGCCTACGCCGACTGGTCCTCCCCGGTCAACGCCGTCTACCGCTCGCAGCTGGTGGCCCGAGCCGTGGACCTCGTCCAGCTCTTCCCCGCCGCGGCCTACGCCAAGAACGGCGCAGACATCCGACTCGCGGTGGATGCCGTGGAGGACATGTTCCGCCTCCCCGACCTCACGCACGTCGTGATCGTCGCCGGCGACTCGGACTACGTCCCCCTCGCCCAGCGCTGCAAGCGCCTCGGGCGCTACGTCATCGGCGTCGGCGTCGCGGGCTCGACCGCGAAGTCGCTCGCCGCGGCATGCGACCAGTTCGAGGCGTACGACTCGCTGGCCGGCGTCACACGTCCGACCCCGCCGGCCCCCGCACCCGAGGTCGCCGCCGCCGCTCCGGTCGCTGAGGCGCCGGCGAAGACCAGGGCCAGCAGGGCGAAATCGACCGCCACGGCTTCGGGCGGCACTGCAAGATCCAAGCCGGAGACGAAGCCGAAGGCGCAGACCCCCGCGGCGGCCGACACGCAGCCCGAGTTGACCGAGCAGGAAGAGGCGACGCAGCTCCTCGAGCGTGCGCTGCGCCTCGGCCACGACAAGGCCGACGCCGACGAGTGGCTGCACAGTTCCGCGGTCAAGACGCACATGCGCCGCATGGACCCGTCCTTCAGCGAGCGAGCTCTCGGACACCGCTCGTTCTCCGACTTCCTCAAGTCCCGGGACACGATCGCTGAGCTCTCCGAGACAGGTCACGAGCGCCTGGTCCGACTGCGCGACCCGCTGCCGACCAGCTGACCGCCCGCGGCTCCTGGCTCACGTCAGGAAGTCGTACTCCTGGAACTCGGCGACCTCGCGCTCCCAGCGCTCGGCGACGAACGCCCGATGCGCGGGGTGCCCGTCGTAGGCGTCGTACGCGTCCTGATCTGCGAACACCATCGAGAACTGATGCGTGAGATCGCTCTTCGCGCTGATCTGCTCGCGCACGGTGAACTCGGTCACACCGGGGATCGCGGTGAGGATCGCCCGGCCTGTGTCGAGGAACTCCTGGGACTCGGGCGAGCCCACGGGGTGGACGAGACGGAAGACGACGGTGTGCTGGATGGACATGGGAACGGCTCCTGTCGCTGGGTGAGGATCACTGGTTGCTGAATGCGGCGTCGAAGGACGCGGCGGGCTTCGGCCACAGCAGCGACCGCACGAACGTCACGGCCTCGGCGGCACCGTGCAGGCGGTCCATCCCGGCGTCCTCCCACTCGATCGAGATGGGACCCGCGTAGCCGATCGCTTCCAGGGCGCGGAACGAGTCCTCCCAGGGCACGTCGCCGTGGCCGGTCGAGACGAAGTCCCACCCGCGCCGCCGATCGCCCCACGGCAGGTGCGATCCGAGCACGCCCGCACGGCCGTTGTGCGGGCGCATGCGCGTGTCCTTGCAGTCCACGTGATAGATCCGGTCGGCGAAGTCCACGATGAAGCCCACCGGATCGATGTTCTGCCACATCATGTGCGAGGGGTCCCAGTTGAACCCGAACGCCTCGCGATGCTCGATCGCCTCCAGCGCCCGCACGGAACTCCAGTAGTCGTAGGCGATCTCACCCGGATGCACCTCGTGCGCGAAGCGGACCCCCTCGGAGTCGAACACGTCGAGGATCGGGTTCCAGCGCGCTGCGAAGTCCTCGAAGCCCCCTTCGATCACCGAGGCGGGAACGGGCGGGAACATCGCCACGTACGGCCAGATCGAGGACCCCGTGAAGCCGACCACCGTGTCGATGTCGAGTTTGCGGGCCACGCGTGCGGCCCGTTTCATATCCTCCGCCGCACGCTGGCGCACCCCCTCGGCGTCGCCGTCGCCCCACACGTAGTCGCGCAGGATCGCCTGATGGCGGAAGTCGATGGGCGCATCGCACACGGCCTGGCCGGCGAGGTGATTGGAGATCGCGAAGATCTTCAGCCCGTGACGGTCCAGGATCTCGCGCCGTGATGCGACATACGCGTCGTCCTCGTCGGCGCGCTGCAGATCCAGGTGGTCTCCGGATGCCGCGACCTCGAGTCCGTCATACCCCCACTCGCTCGCCAGGCGTGCGACCTCCTCGAACGGCAGGTCGGCCCACTGGCCGGTGAACAGGGTGACGGGGTGCGTGCTCATGGGTGCTCCTCGTGGGGTGGGGTCTGGGCGGTCATGCGGCGCCGAGCGCTCGGAGCGCACGGATGCTGCGTTCGGCGAGGATGTCCTGGGTAGGAGCCAGCGGGCGCCACACGGAGGCCGCGACGGCGATCGTCGCGTTCTCCCCGGTGAAGCTCTCCAGCCCCAGCGCTCCGCGGTAGTCGACATCGTCGAGAGCCCGGAGGATCCCCGGCCAATCGGTGTGGTCGTCGCCGACCGCGCCACGATCGCTGCCGCACACCTGCACGTGGGCGATCGCTGCTCCGGCCGCGCGGATCGCATCCGCGGGCTTCTTCTCCTCGATGTTGAGGTGATACGTGTCCAGCGCCAGGCCCACACCGTCTCCGAGCAGAGGGCCGAGGGCGTCGAGACTCTGCTCGACGGTGTTCAGCACGCTGGTCTCGTACCGATTGAGCGGCTCGATCGCGAGCGTGATGCCGGAATCTCTCGCCTCCGCCGCGAGAGGCGCGAGATTCTCGCGGAGCTCGCCGACGACGACCGTGCGCTCCTCGTCGTCCATGCGCCAGGTCACACCGGTCGGCGCGTAGAACGGCCCGGCGACGACATCGGAGCCCAGCACGCGCGCCGCCGCGATGCAGGCTCGCAGGTAGACCTGCGTCTGCTCCACATCGCCCGCGCGCGAGATCAGCGAGCGCCCCGGACCCATCGCGCCGACCACGATCGCCCCGAGACCGAACTCGTCGAGGACGCTCCTGGTGGCCTCCGGGTCCCAATCGCCGACGGCTTCGAGAGGGAGCTCGAGCGCGGTGTATCCGAGCTCCGACGCCTTCTGCGCCAGGGGCGCGAGCGAGTCATCGGTCAGCGGGGACGTCCACACCCAGGTGTTGACGGCGATCGTGCGGGACATCCTGCTCCTTCTGCGATGGACGAGCGGATGCCCCCACCCTTCCATCCCCGGGAACAGGAACAGAAGAGTGGGAGCAGTATCCGGTTTACGGGGGTTTACGGAATCACGCGATCCTGCCAGACCGACGGGTAGCCGGGGAGGTTCTCTCCGCCGAACTTCGCGTAGTGCCCGTCGGGCATACCGTCGTTCGCGGTGAGGTACTCGTCCAGCTCCGCCTCGGTGATGGGCGACTGCGGCAGCACCCACTCCTTCGGCACCTCTTCGCCCGCGAAGATCATCTCCGCGGCGAGGAGCGGCGTGCGCCACTGGAAGTTCGAGTACACCGGAGCGAGACCGGTGAGGCCCGTGTCCTTCCACTTGCGCAGGAAGCTCATCTCGTCCTCACCCGTCATGACCGGGTAGTCGACCCCGGCGTCCTCGAACGCCTCGATCGCGGCCACAGCGCCGTCACCGGCGTCCATCCAGATGCCGTGCACGTCGCCGGTGGCGAGCTCGTCCGCGATGATGCTCTTGATCTCGGCCGGGTCGGCACCGGTGAAGTAGTCCACCGCTTCGATCCCCGCCTCGTCGAAGAGCTTCTCGGCGCCTGCCCAGCGGTGCTCCAGAACATCCACGCCCGGGAGGATGCGCAGGGCCACGACCTTGCTCCCCTCCTCGAGGTTGTCGATGAGGAACTCCGCTGTGTCGATACCCCACGCGAACCCGCCGATGGGGTGGATGAAGGTGACCGGGCAGTCGGTGTTGACACCGCGGTCGAACACGACGACGGGCTTGCCCGTCTCGCACGCACGCTCGACCGCCGGCGTCATCGCGGCCGTGCTGTTCGGGGAGATGAGGAAGACATCGCACTCCCCCTCCGCGATGAAGTAGTCGATGTCCGCGATCTGCGTGTCATCGGAGTCCTGCGCGTCGCGCGTCTCCATCGAGCTGATCGCACCCGAATCCTGCAGCGCCTTCAGCTGCTCGTTCATCGTGATCCAGCCCGTCTGACGCCACGGGTTCGAGATCGAGGCGTTCGCGAAGCACGCCTTCTTCGCCCCCTCGCTGGCGTAATCGGACGTGTCGACCATCTCAGCGTTGATGTGCTGGAGATAGGGCTCGTCCGCCGGCCCCTGAGGCTCGACACCGCGCTCGTCGAACTGCTTGTCGTAGAGCTCCTGATCGAACCACTCGGTCGTCTCGGCGGACTCCTCGCTCTCCTCGGACTCCGGCGGCGCCACGGACGGGTCGGTCGTACACCCGGCGAGCGCGATGAGTCCGAAGAGGGCCACCCCTGCGGTGGCGATCTTCATTGATCGGCGCATTGCTAATCTCCTCTGGTTTCTGTGTGGATGGTGCTGGTTGTTACGGGTTCTGCGGACTCTGGTGGTGCGGGGTCGGCAGAAGCCTGGGGGCCGCGCTTGCGCCGGGCGCGGAAGGCCACGGCGGAGTACGCGACGGCGGCGATGATGATGACGCCCTGCACGGCGTCGCGCAGCGTCGAGGGGACGCCGGCGATGTTGAGCAGCATGAAGAGCGCTTCGAGCACGAACGCTCCCGCGGCCGCTGCGACGATCCATCCGCGTCCGCCACCGAGCACGACGCCACCGAGGACGACGGCGGTGATCGCGATGAACTCGTATCCGCGGCCGACCGAGGGGTGGACACCGGCGTACCCCACGAGCAGGACCGCGGCGAGGCTGGCGGACAGCGACGAGATGATGAACGCCCTGGTCGTGACCCAGGCACGGCGGCCACCGGCGAAGTCGACGGCGGTCGCGTTGTCACCGACCGCGATGATGAGCTTGCCGAGCGGGCGCTTCGTGATCCAGATGCCCAGCGCGAGCCAGGCGATGAGGATGAACACCGACCACGGGATGAACTCCAGCAGGGGCACGTCGCGGATGCCGCCGCGTCCGATCTCACGGAAACTGTCGGCGGGGTTGCCGGTTGCCGCCCCTCCCGTCCACCACATGACCCAGCCCAGCAGAGCGAGCATCATTCCGAGGGTGACGATGAACGACGGCACGCGCAGGACCGTGGTGAGCAGACCGTTCACCAGGCCCACGAGGGCCCCGAACACGATCATGAGCAGGAGCACGGGAACGGTGCGCGAGTCGTCCTGACCGACGAGGTTCCCGGCGATGATCACCTGCGCGGTGATGAGTGATCCCTGCGAGAGGTCGAACTCCCCCGCCACGATCACGAAGTACTGGCCGATCGCGACGATCGCGATCGGGGCGACGCGCTGGACGAACCGCATCAGCTGGTCCGGCTGGGCGAAGCTCGGGTTGAGGACGGTCACGGCGATGAGCAGGATGACCAGGAGCAGGAACACGGCCCCGCGGGGGCTGACGAGCGTGCGCAGGTTCTTCATGAGCGCTCTCCCTCCGGCAGGGTCGACGTATCGCCGAGGTGGGATGCGGCCGCCGCCATCTCGGGTTCCGCGGCGCGCGCGGCGTCGTCTCCGCCCGTCCTCGTTCCCCCGGCGCCGAATCGCGGCCGTCGCCGCACGATCGCGCGGCGGCTGTAGATCGCGACGGCGGCGATGATCACGACGCCGCGGACGACGTCCTTGAGGAACGGGTTCACCTGCATGACGCTCATGACGCTGTCGACCACCGCGAGGATCGCGACGCCGCCGATGCTGCCCCAGATCGATCCGCGACCGCCCAGCAGGAGCGTGCCACCCAGCACGACGGCGGCGATCGAGAGCAGCGCGTAGCCGCCCTGCTGGCCCACGGTCGGGCTGCCGACACCGAGCCGGCTGGCGAGCAGGAGTCCCGCGAGCCCCGCGAACACGGAGCAGAGCACGTGCGCGGCGATGAGGGGCGGACGCGTACGCACACCGGACAGCCGGGCGATCTCCGGGTCGCCGCCCACCGCGTACAGGTGAGCGCCGGTGCGCGTGCGGTTCAGCAGGAACCACACCAGCACGGCGAGCAGCAGCATGATGATGGTCGACACGGGTACGGGGCCGACGCCGGTGGCACCGATCAGCTGGAACTCCCACGGCACGTTGCCCGCGGATCCCTCGAAGTTCGTGTTCAGGATGCCCTGCAGGATGAGGCCGACGCCGAGGGTCGCGATGAACCCGTTCACCTTGAGCACGGTCACGATGAGGCCGTTGAGCAGGCCGATGCCCGCGCAGACGATCAGGGTGATCGCGATGGCCGCCGGGATGTTGGCGGGGTTGCCGTTCATGACGGTCGCGGCCAGCAGGCTCGCGAGGCTGATGACGTAGGTGACCGAGAGATCGAGCGATGCGCCCAGGACGACGAGCGTCTGCCCGATCGCGACGAGACCGAGGACGCTCATGCCGGTGAGGATGTCGCGGATGTTCCCGGGGCTCAGGAAGTTGCGTCCGACCGTTCCGACGAGGATGGCTCCGACGATGAGGGTGAGGATGAGAATCGCGAGCACGATCACCGTCGAATCGATGCGCAGCCGCTTCATCGCGTGCCCCCGTCCGTGGCCCGGTCGTGCGTGGCGTTGGTTCCTGTGGCCGCCCCGAGGATCTCGTGCTCGGCGGATCCCGCCGGGAGTTCGGCGACGAGTTCGCCGTCGTGCATCACCAGGACGCGGTCGCTCATGCCGATGACCTCCGGGAGCTCGCTGGACACCATCAGGACTGCCTTCCCAGCTGCGGCGAGTTCTCGCATGAGCTGATAGACGGCGTACTTCGCGCCGACGTCGATTCCGCGGGTCGGCTCGTCGAAGAGCACGATCTGCGGCTGGGTGAGGAGCCACTTGGCCAGCACGACCTTCTGCTGGTTTCCGCCGGAGAGGAACCGGACCTCCTGGTCGAGACCCTGCGAGCTGATCTCCACCGAGCTGAGCACACCGGGAACCTCGCGGCGCGACGTGCCCGTGCGCCCGGCGAAGACCCCCCGCACCACGAGCAGGGTGTTGTCCATCACGGACTGCCCGAGCGCGAGTCCCTGTGCCTTGCGGTCCTCGGACACCAGCGCGAGGCCCGCGCGGACCGCGGCGCGGGCACTGCGGATGTCCGCGGTCTTCCCATCGATGCGCATCCGTCCGCGGGTGAACCCCTGGACTCCGAAGATCCCCTCCACCAGTTCGGTGCGTCCGGATCCCTGCAGGCCCGCGATCCCGACGATCTCGCCCGCACGCAGTGAGAGCGAGACGCCGTCGACGAAGGCATTGCCGCAGTCGTCGAGTTCGAGCCTCGGTTCGCCGACCGTCGTGCCCTCGATCGGATCGGGGAAGTAGGACTGGATGGAGCGGCCGACCATGCGGCGGACCAGCTCGTCGGTCGTGAGTGATGCTGTCTCATCCGTGGAGACGAGGGAGCCGTCCTTGAGGATCGTGATGCGATCGCACAGGTCGAAGATCTCCTTCAGCCGGTGCGAGACGTAGATCACCGCGACGCCGCGCGCCGTGAGGGTGCGGATGATCGCGTAGAGGAGCTCGACCTCGCGGTCGCTGAGCGCCGCGGTCGGCTCGTCCATCGAGATCACCCGGGCGTCGAACGAGAGCGCCTTGACGATCTCGACGATCTGCTGCTCGGCGACCGTCAGCGAGCCCACGCGCGACTGCGGGTCGATGAAGGAGACACCGAGGTCGGTGAGAAGGTCCTGCGTGCGGGTGATCATGGCCTTGCGGTCCACGAAACCTGCGCGTCGGGGCTCGCGTCCGAGGTAGACGTTCTGGGCGACCGTGCGCTCGGGCAGCAGGGTGAACTCCTGGAACACCGTCACGATCCCGGCGTCCATCGCCTGGCGCGGGTGCGTGTGGTGCACTTCCTCGCCCTGGTAGAGGATGCGGCCCTCGTCGGCCGGCTGCACGCCCGCGATGATCTTCATCAGGGTGGACTTCCCCGCACCGTTCTCGCCCACGAGGCCGTGGACCTCGCCGGGACGGACGTCGAAGTCGATCCCGCGGAGCACCTCGACGCCGAAGAACGACTTGCCGACACCGTGCACGGCGAGGATCGAATCCTCCTGCGTGCTCTGTGTCCGTGTCATGCGGTCACCTCGATCCAACGTCCGTCGTCGGCTGCCGAAGCGAGGACGCCCTCGGTGAGTACCGCCGCACGGTGGCCGTCGGCGAAGGTCGGAAGACCGTCCGGCACGACACCGCCGATCGCGGAGTAGACATCGGCCATGAAGCCGTTGAATGCATCCTGATATCCCATCGAGTGGCCCGCGGGTACACGCGAGAGTCGAGCGGCGTCCGGTTCGGCGACCGAGGGGTCCCGCAGCAGCAGGCGGGACTCACCCCGCGCTCCGATCCACAGTTCCTCTGGTCGCTCCTGCTCGAAGCGGATGCTCTCGGCGGTTCCGTGCAGTTCGAGCGTGAGCGCGTTCTTGCGCCCGGCGGCCATCTGCGAGATCAGGAGCGTCCCCAGAGCGCCGGAGTCGGTCTCCACGAGCAACGCCGCGATGTCCTCGGTGTCGACCTGGCGGCCGGCGCGCTCGGGGAACACGCGACGGGTGCGAGCGCTCAGCGCGCGGACCCGTTCGCCGGTCACGAATTCGATGAGGTCGCACAGGTGCGAACCGATGTCGGCGAACGCCCGTGACGGACCGCCCGCGGAGGACTGCACGCGCCAGTCGTCATCGCTCGGGCGGAGCATCCAGTCCTGCAGATACGAACAGTCGAGCGTCAGCAGGTCTCCCAGGTCGCCGCGCTGCACGCGGGCACGGGCCTCGCGGACCATCGGGTGGTATCGGTAGACGAACGGCACAGCGGCGATGAGACCGGCGACATCCGCGGCCTCGGCGAGAGCTGCGGCATCGGCCGCGGTCGTCGCGAGCGGCTTCTCGCACACGACGTGCTTGCCGGCACGCAGAGCGGCGATCGCGAGCGCCGCGTGCGTCGCATTCGGAGTGCAGATGTGCACCACGTCGATGTCGGTCGCGGTGATGAGTGCCGCGGCATCCGACTCTGCCCGCTCGGCGCCGAGCGCCGTGGCGGCATCGCGCCCGCCCTCCGCGGATCGGGTGGCGACCGCCTGGAGGTGTCCGCCTGCATCGCGGGACGCAGCGCGATGCACTCGCGCCATGAATCCCCCGCCGAGGATGCCGGTTCGGATCGTTCCGAGACCGGTGTCAGTGACATCCGTTGTCATGGGTGTGAGTCTGACACAGCCCGCGCACCTTTTGCTAGTCCATCGTCAAAAGTTGTCGGACCGAAATCTGAAGTCAATCGACGATCCGCCGAAGCACTGTGGTTTACTGACGCAATGGTTGATGCAGTGAGGCCACTCCCCGCGGCGAATCCGGGTGCGGGTGAGATCTTCCAGATCCTCCGCGACGGGCATGCGCGCACGAAGGCCGAACTCGCCGCGCTGACCGGCCTCGCGCGGTCCACCGTGGCACTCCGGGTCGACGCTCTCCTCGCCGCCGGCCTCCTGCGACCCGCCGGGGAAGCGGTCTCCACGGGTGGACGTCCACCGGCACGGGTCGCCTTCAACCCCCGCGCGGGTTTCGTCCTCGCGGTCGACCTGGGCGCGACCCATGCGACCGTCGCGATCGCCGACCTCTCCGGACACATTCTCGACGCGCACACGCGCACGATCGACATCGGAGACGGGCCCGAGAGCCTTCTCGACACGATCCTCGCGGACGGGGCGACACTCCTCGCGGCTGCCGACACCGACATCCCGCTCGTCGGCGTCGGCATCGGGGTTCCCGGCCCCGTCGAGCACTCCACCGGTCGTCCCACGAACCCGCCGATCATGCCGGGGTGGGACCGCTTCGACGTTCCCGGATACGTGCAGCGCACCTTCGATGTCCCGGTCCTCGTCGACAACGACGTCAACATCCTCGCGCTCGGCGAGCAGGCCACCAGCTGGCCGCACGTCGACGACCTGATCTTCGTGAAGGTCTCCACCGGTATCGGGTCTGGCATCATCGCCGGCGGGCACCTGCAGCGCGGCGCGCAGGGCTCGGCGGGCGACATGGGGCATGTGCAGGTTCCCGCGGGCGCCGGATCCGCCAGACAGCCGGGGGACGAACGCGATCTGGAGGCGCTCGCGAGCGGATCCGCGATCGCCATCGCCCTCCGCGAGGCCGGATACGAGGCGCACGGCGCCTCCGACGTGGTCTCGCTCGTACGCGCCGGGAACGTTGCCGCGATCGAGGCCACACGACAGGCGGGTCGCGACGTCGGTGAGGTGCTCGCCACGGTCGTCAACCTGCTGAACCCGTCCATCATCGTGCTCGGCGGCAGCATCGCCCGAGCGGGCGAGCATCTGCTCGCGGGAGTCCGCGAGGTCGTCTACCGCCGCTCGATCCCCCTCGCCACGCAGCACCTCGCGATCGTGCAGACCCAGGCCGGCGAGCGCGCCGCGGTGCTGGGCGCCGCGATCATGGTGGCGCGCGACGCGCTGTCTCCCGCGAACGTCGATGCGTACGTCGCGGCTCGCGTCGCGGCCGCGTCGGTAGTCTGAGACGGTGCCTTCCGATTCCTCATCCCTGTCGCCGTACGAACGCGCGCTCGGTGATCGCATCACCGAACTGCACCCCAAGACGCAGTGGTACTTCCGCACGATCCCGGACGGACAGGTGGGCATCGGTACCGGTGTCTTCACGACGGCCGGATCGCGGTACCGCTGGCTCTGGCCGGTCATGCGCATCGCGGAATCCCTGGGCGTCGCGTTCGCCGGCTGGGAACGCGACGTGCCGTTCCTCATCGAGAACCGCACGATCGACGGCCGCGCCGTCGCGGTCCGCGAGTTCGAGCTTCCCGGGCGCACCTGGGTGATGCCGGATGTCGTCACCCTCGGCTCGGGCGGCGTGCTGAGGAACGCGATCGGCTTCCGGAACTCCGTCGTCACGACCTTCGATTTCGATGTGCGTGATGGTGCGATGATCCTCTCGATCCGCCGCGTGGGCCTGCGCATCGGCAGGCTCCGCATCGCGGCTCCGCCGTTCCTGCGCCCGCGGATCCGCCTCGTCGAGCGATGGGACGATCTGCGCGCGCGCCACCACGTCGACATGACCATCGACGCTCCGCTCCTCGGCCGTGTGTACGAGTACCGCGGCTCCTTCGACTACACGATCAGGAGCGACGACGCGTGACCGACGGACGGGTCGTGATCGGCGGGTCCACGGGTTTCATGGGACGCCACCTGCAGGATTCGTATCGAGCGGCCGGGCGCGAGGTCGTGACGATCTCGCGGTCGGGTGCGGACCTCCGCTGGGGCGATGACGCCGGCATCCGGGATGCGGTCGACGGCGCCTCCCTCGTGATCGGCCTCGCCGGCAAGAGCGTGAACTGCCGGTACACGCCCGAGAACCGGGTCGAGATCTTCCGCTCCCGCGAGGAGACGACCGCGGCGCTGAGCACCGCGATCGCGGGGTCCGCCTCTCCCCCGCCGCTCTGGGTGAACTCCTCCACCGCGACGATCTATCGGCACGCCGAAGACCGCGCGATGACGGAGTCGACCGGCGAGATCGGCCGCGGATTCTCGGTCGAGGTCGCCCGCGCCTGGGAGACGGCGCTGTTCGCGGACGACCTCCCGCACACGCGCCGGGTGGCGCTGCGCAGCGCGATCGTCCTCGGCGACGGCGGCGTGCTCGGACCGCTGCGGACACTCGCGAAGATCGGGCTCGGCGGCTCGCAGCACGATGGCCGGTGGCCGGTGAGCGCGCGCCGACGCGCAGCGGGAACCGGACACTTTCCCGGGGCACGCCGGGGCCGCCAGCGCTTCAGCTGGGTGCATCTGGACGACATCACGCGCATCATCGATTTCCTCGAGCGGACTCCGTCCCTCGACGGCGCCGTCAACGCCGCGTCCCCGAACCCCGTCGACAACCGCGAGTTCATGGCGACCGTGCGCCGGGTGCTGGGTGTCCGGTTCGGGCCCCCGATGCCCCGATGGATGCTGGAGCTCGGTGCGATCGGCATCCGCACCGAGACCGAACTCGTCCTCAAGAGCCGGTGGGTCGTCCCGGAGAGGCTGACGGAGGCGGGGTTCGAGTTCAGCCACCCGACGCTGGAACCCGCTCTGCGCGCGTCGTTCGGACGCGGCGCCGCCGACCTCCCTTAGGCCTCGCCGCGCTCCTGTTTGCGCCGCTCGATCTCCTGCATGAGGCGCCACTCCTCGATCTCACGATCGAGGTCCGCGATCTGCTGCTCGGTCGTGCGCATGTCCCTCGGCGGCGACGGCGGCGCCGGTGCCCACGTGTCGGACTGCGCGCGACGCATCCGTGGCATGCGGACACCGCCGCCGGAGTACTCGCGTCCGAGGCCGAACCACAGCGCGCTGCCGATGAGCGGCAGGAGGATCACGATGAACGCCCACGCCATCTTCGGCAGGTGCTTCACCAGGGAATTGTCCCGCGTGATGATGTCGACGAGGGCGCCGACCATCAACGCGATGACGAGGAAACTGACGATCATCGGCATGCGAACAGCATAGAAGGCGCGAGGACGCCTCCGACAGAGGTATCAGGGCACGTGGTGGCCTGCGGCGCGGAACAGCTCGTACCACTCGGTACGCGTCAGCGTGACGTCCGACCCCGCGATGGCCTCCTCGAGACGGGACGGAGTGGTGGTCCCCATCACGACCTGCATGTGCGCCGGGTGACGTGTGATCCACGCGACGGCGATGCCGGTCGGCGTGCTGCCGTGCGCCTCGGCGACGCGGGCGAGCGCCTCGTTGAGCTCGGGATACTCGGGGTTGTCGATGAAGGCCCCGGCGCGCTGCCGAGCCTGCATCGGTGACCACGCCTGCAGCGTGATCCCGTTGATGCGGCTGTACTCCACGAGTCCGCCGCCATCGGTGACGGTGCTCTGCTCGAGACCGGCCATGTTCGCCGCGATCCCCTGCGCCACCAGCGGTGCCTGCGTGAGGGAGAGCTGCATCTGATTCGCCACGATCGGCTGGCGCACCGCCGTGCGGAGCAGATCGATCTGGCGCGGAGTGTGGTTGGACACACCGAACGCGCGGACCTTGCCGGCGGCCTCGAGCTCGTCGAACGCGCGGGCGACCTCCTCGGGTTCCACGAGGGCGTCGGGACGGTGCAGCAGCAGCACGTCGATGTAGTCGGTGCGCAGCGCCTGCAACGACCCCTCGACCTGGCGGACGATGTGCTCGTACGAGAAGTCGAACATGGGCCCCGGAGGCACGATGCCGCACTTCGTCTGGATCGTGATCTCCGCACGTTCGGCGGAGGAGAGCTGCAGGGCATCGGCGAAGCGGCCCTCGCACACGTGCATCGCACCGCCGTAGATGTCGGCGTGGTCGAAGAAGTCCGCACCGGCTGCGCGCGCCGCGGAGTAGAGCTCGCGGATCTGCGCGTGTTCTTTGTCGTGGATCCGCATCATCCCGGCGATGACGGCGGGGGCGGTGGCTGATCCGAACGGGACGGTCTTCATCGAGTCTCCTCTGGTCGCTGTCGGCCACGTTACCCGCTGGTTGAATGGCACCATGCCTTTCCTCGCCTCACCCGCCCCGATCACCCTCACCGGACGTCTCGTCGAGCTGCGTCCGCTCGCGCGCGAGCACCGCGACGGACTCATCGAGGCGGTGACGGAGGGCGACCTCTGGAAGAACGCGTGGTACACCTCGGTCCCCGCTCCCGGCGGGGTGGAAGAGGAGATCGACCGACGCCTGGGGCTCGCCGAGAAGGGCGAGATGGTCCCCTTCACGGCCGTGGACGCGACCGGCCGCATCATCGGGATGACGACGTACTACGACCTGGAGGACACGGTTCCCCGGCTCCACATCGGCTACACCTGGAATCGCCCGTCCGCGCACGGGACCGGCACGAATGCCGAGTCGAAACTGCTTCTCCTCACGCACGCGTTCGAGACACTCGGGGTCTTCCGCGTGGGCCTCACCACGCAGTGGGTGAATTTCCAGTCCCGGACCGCGATCGAGCGAATCGGCGCCAAGCAGGACGGCGTGATGCGTGCGATCTCCCGCTACCGCAACGGCGCGCTCCGCGACAGCGTGGAGTTCTCGATCCTCGAGCCCGAATGGCCCGCGGTCAGGGCCACTCTCGAGGGGCGCCTCGCGAAGCGCGCGTGACCGCGCCGCGCATGTAGCGCATCCCGCGCTGTGACGGAAGGGCCTCGGAGTCGAGCGGGACTCGACCTAGCGTGGCGGACATGGACACCACACTCACCGCACTCGCGATCAACTGCACCCTCAAGGCCTCCCCCGCCGAATCCAGCTCGGACGTGCTGGGAACGCAGATCCTCGGTGCCCTCGCCGACCACGGAGTGACCGTCGACACCGTCCGCGCCGTCGACCACGTGCTCCACCCCGGCGTCGAGAAGGACATGGGATCCGGCGACGAGTGGCCGGCGATCCGCGCGAAGGTCCTCGCCGCGGACATCCTCGTCTTCCTCACGCCCACCTGGATGGGACAGCACTCGAGTGTCGCGCAGCGCGTGCTCGAGCGCCTGGATGCCGAGCTCGCGGAGACCGACGAGGACGGGAAGCCGACCCTGTTCGACAAGGTCGCGATCGCCGGGATCGTCGGCAACGAGGACGGCGCGCACCACATCGCCGCGATCCTCTTCCAGGGACTCAACGACGTCGGCTACTCGATTCCCGCGCAGGCCTCCGTGTACTGGAACGGCGAGGCGATGCACGGCACCGACTACAAGGACCTCGACGAGACCCCCGAGAAGGTGGCGTCGGCGATGAAGACCGCCGCCGCCAATGCCGTGCACCTCGCCCGCGCGCTCACGGCCCGGGGGTACCAGGCTCCGTAACTCCCCCGGAGCTCTCAGGCCTTGGGCCACACCGCCACGATGACCTTGCCCGAGGCCTGAGAGTCCTTCGCCACCGCGAACGCGCTCACCGCATCGTCTGCCGAGATCTCGTGCGTGATGACCTGCTCGATCCCCGGGACCGCGTCGAGCAGTGCGATGGCCTGGTCGATCTCGTCGAGGAATCGGAAGGTGCCGAAGTACCGCAGTTCTTTCGAGATGAAGGGAGCGAGGTTCACCGGTCGCGCCTCGTCCGGCACCATGCCCACCTGGACCACGGTTCCGCCGGGCCGAGCCGCGCGCAGTGCCACCGAGATCGAGGGCGCGACCCCGGAGCATTCGAGCACCACGTCGTACGCACTCTCGGGGACCTGCTCGCGTGACACGTCGAGCGTGTGCACGGCTCCCAAGAGGCGGGCTCGCTCCAGCGGGCCCGTGAGGACATCCGTGGCCGTGACCTCCGATGCTCCCCCGGCCACGGCTGCCGCGACGGCGAGCAGGCCGATCGGGCCGGATCCGGTGACGAGCACGCGACGGCCCGCGACAGACCCCGCCTTGTTCATCCCGTGCAGGGCGACCGCAAGGGGCTCGGCGAGCACGGCGCGGCGCACCGGCAGCGAAGCGGGGAGCACGCGGACCATCTCGCGGTCCACGAGGAGGTACTCGGCAAGGCCCCCCTGCGTGTGCGGCCAGGTCGACGCGCTGCCGAGATAGGCGCCGTTCGGCCAGAGGTGCGGGTCGAGACCATCGGTGGGTGTGCCGAAGGTGGCGGGGTGCACCGTGACCGGCGTGCCGGACTCCCAGTCCCCCGTCGGATCGAGGTCGATGCGCCCCGACACCTCGTGTCCGGGTACGAGCGGCTCCCGCACGACGAACGCACCGTTCGCGCCTTCGAAGTAGTAGTGCAGATCCGACCCGCAGATACCGACGTAGTCGATCCGCACACGCACCTGCGCAGGCCCGGGCTCGGGGATGTCGACGTCGCGGACGACGAGGGTCTCTTTCGCGTCGATGAACGCTGCGCGCATGGGCCGGCCTTTCGAGAGGTCAGACGACGGCGGTCATGCCGCCGTCGACGAAGATGTTCTGTCCGGACACGAAGCTCGACGCATCCGAGGTGAGGAAGAGCAGGGCGCCGTCGAGTTCGGCGAAGTCGCCCCAGCGCTGCGCCGGGGTGCGCTGGGTGAGCCACGCGGTGAAATCGGTGTCGTCGACGAGCGCGCGGTTCATCTCGGTGGCGAAGTAGCCGGGCGAGAGTGCGTTGACCTGGATGCCGTGGCGGGCGAGGTCGGCAGCCATCCCCTTGGTCAGCTGCGCGACACCGCCCTTGGACGCGGAGTAGGGGGCGATCGTCTGCCGCGCGAGGAGCGACTGCACAGAGGCGACGTTGACGATCTTTCCCGAACCACGCTCGATCATCGCGGGCGCGATGAACCGCGAGACGTAGAAGACACCCGAGAGATTGGCCGCGATGATGTCGTCCCAGTCCGACACCGCGAAGTCCTGAATGGGCGCACGGCGCTGGACACCGGCGTTGTTGACGAGGATGTCGGGGGTACCGACTCGCGCGAGCAGATCGGCGACGCCGGCTTCCACCGCCGCCGCGTCGGTCACGTCGAATGTGACCGACACGGCGACGCGGCCGGACAGTGCCTGCGCCTCAGCCCGTGTCTCCTCGACAGCATCCGCGTCACGCCCGTGCACGATGACTCGCGCACCGGCTCGCGCCAGCGCGAGGGCGAGAGATCTGCCCAGGCCACGGGAGGAACCCGTGACGAGAGCGAGGCGATCGGAGACGTCGAAGAGACCGGACATGAAGAGTTTCCTGTTCTGAAGCGGGACGGCAGAGGTGGGCCTAGAGCATCGAGCCGATGCCGAAGACCACCAGCACGAGGGCGAAGGCGAACACGGACTCGATCGTCTGCTGAACGGTCCAGGTCTTCAGCGTGGTCTTCACATCCATGCCCATCAGCCGACCGACGAGCCAGAAGCCCGAGTCGTTCACGTGGCCGGCGAACACGGAGCCCGCAGCGGTGGCGAGCGTGATCGCCGCGACCTGCACCGGGTTGAAGTCCCCGGCGATCACGGCCGGTGCGGCGAGTCCCGCAGCGGTGACGAGAGCGACGGTCGCCGAGCCCTGGGCGAGTCGGATGACGACAGCGATGACGTAGGCCGCGACGATGACCGGAAGACCGAGGTCGGACAGGGTGTCAGCAAGAGCCTCGCCGATACCCGATGCGCGCAGGACGCCACCGAACATGCCGCCGGCACCCGTGATGAGGATGACGGACGCGACGGGCCCGAGGGCCGAGTCGACGATCTTCTCGATCGCGGTGCCCTTCTCGCCCCGGCGGGTGCCGAGGACGAACATCGCGACGATGACCGTGATGAGCAGTGCGACGGCCGAGTTGCCCAGCAGGACCAGCGCCTGGACCCACGGGCTTGCGCCATCGACGGCGCCCGCTGCAGCGAGGGTCGTGAGTCCCGTGTTCAGGAAGATCAGGAACATCGGCAGCAGGAGCAACAGGATGATCGTGCGCGGCTTGGGCGGGTTGGTGGGCTGGTCATCGTCGATCTCGCCGAAGAGCGCGGGCACCGGCAGCGGGATTCGCTTCGCGACGAACTTGCCCCAGAGGTAACCCGAGACGTACCAGACCGGGAACGCGATGACGAGGCCGATGAGCAGCACGATGCCGAGGTTGGCGCCGTACGAGGCAGCCGCGGTCACGGGACCTGGGTGCGGAGGCAGGAACACGTGCATGACGGAGAACGCGGCAGCTGCCGGCAGACCGAACAGCAGCACGTTGTTCTTCGAGACGCGGCGTGCGATCGCGAAGATGATCGGGAGCATCATGACGAGTCCGGCGTCGAAGAACATCGGGAAGCCGAGGATCAACGATGCGATTCCGAGCGCGAACGGGGCGCGCTTCTCGCCGAAGATCTCGACGAATCTGTCGGCGAGCGCCTTGGCGCCGCCGGAGTGTTCGATGAGGCGGCCGAGCATCGCTCCGAGGCCGACGAGGAGCGCCACTGTGCCCAGCGTCGCACCGAAACCGTCGGTCAGGGTTGTCGCGATCGCCTCGATCGGCACACGGGCGACCACAGCGGTCAGCAGTGAGACGACGATCAGCGTCAGGAAGGCGTGCACCTTGAAGACGATGATCATGACGAGGATCAGCGCGATGGCGCCGGCTGCGATCAGCAGCAACGGCCCGGCTCCCAGAGTCTGGGTCCAATCTTCCATCTGGATCTCCATTGATAGTGAGGAATGGGGAGCCGCCATGACGGCCCAAGCTCCCGCGTTAGGATTCGAACAGGTCCCCATACGGGCGTCAATACCCGATCGAGGACCTGAGAATCCTCACACAAAGATCGTATCTTTATCAACTTGTCGTCATATTTTTGATTGGAGTGCTCGTGGCCCAGGCATCCCACGGCCCGGTACTCGACCATCTGGGCGCGCGCATCGCGTCCGGCGAGCTTCCGCCGGGAAGCGTGTTGACCCTCGCGGGGCTCGAAGCCGAGTACGGCGTCTCACGCACCGTCATCCGCGAGGCCGTGCGGGTGCTCGAGGCGATGGGGATGCTCGCATCCCGGCGCCGCGTGGGCGTCACCGTGCGGCCCGCCTCCGAGTGGAGTGCACTGGACACCCGGCTGATCGGATGGCAGCTGCAGGGCCCCGCTAGGGATCAGCAGCTCGTCGTCGTGACCGAGTTGCGCGCCGCCATCGAACCGATCGCTGCGCGACTGAGCGCCCAACGGGCCAGCGACGTGCAACGAGCCGAGATCCTCCGCCTCGCGAACTGCCTCGAGCAGCTGGGACACGATGGTCTCGGCGACACCGAGGAGTACCTGGCCGCTGACGTGGCCTTCCACGACCTGATCCTCGACACGAGCGGCAACCTCATGCTCGCCGCGACCAAGGCCGCGATCGCCGCCGTGATCGCGGGCCGGTCGCACCTCGGGCTGACGCCCGGTGTGCCGCACGCCGACGCCCTGCACCATCATGTGGAGACCGCAGCGGCCATCGCCCGGGGCGATTCCGACGCGGCCGAACACCACACCCGGCGCTACGTCGATGCCGTGCTCAGCGAGGTGCGCGCGGCACGCTAGCGGGCGTCAGCGGAGCTCGACCACATTCGCCGTGGCCTCGCCTCGCAGCACGGCGATCAGATCCGAGACAGCCTGCGTGGCCGTGCGCACGATCGCTTCACGCGTGTGTCCGCCACTGTGCGGCGTAGAGATCACGCGCGGATGCCCCACCAGCACGGATGCGCTCGGCGGCTCGGTTTCGTAGACGTCGATCGCCACCGCGTGCAGGGCGCCGGTTTCGAGGGCCCCAAGAGCTGCGACCTCGTCGAGCAGTCCGCCGCGGGCGGTGTTGATGACGATCGCCCCGGGCGGCAGCAGACCGAGGCGGCGCTCGTCGAGGAGATGACGGGTGGAGTCCAGCAGCGGCACGTGCACACTGACGACATCGGCCGCGCGACACAGGTCGTCGAGGTCGGCGCGCTCGATCCCCTCGGACGCGAAGGCCGAGTCGGGCAGCATCGGGTCATATGCCAGAACGCGCATACCTATCCCCCGCGCGCGCTCGGCGACGAGGCGGCCGATCGCACCGAAGCCGATCACTCCGAATGTGCGACCGGTCAACTCGATCCCGTCGCCCCTGGGCCACTCACCTGCGCGCACATCCGCATCCAACCGGGGGATGCCGCGGGCCGCCGCGAAAGCGAGGCCGATCGTCAGCTCCGCCACCGCGAGCGCGTTGGCGCCGGGGGTGCGGGTGACGACCACCCCGCGTTCGGCCGCAACCGTGAGATCGACGTTGTTGACGCCCACGCCGTATCGCGAGATGACGCGCAGCGTGTCGGTACTGCGCAGAACGGGACCCGTGTAGTCGTCGAGGCCCGCCACGACGGCGTCCACTCCGGGCAGCGCGTCGATCAGCTCCTGCTCGGTCATCGGTCGACCGGTCTCGTTGAAGACGATCTCATCCGCGAACGCGCGCAGCGGATCGAGGGTCGGCGCATCACGGTCGCGGCAGAGGGACGTGGGCGTGACGAGGATCTTCATCGGACGCCCTCGCCCGCGCCCGGAAGCGTCCGCGAGTAGTGATCGAGATAGCGCGCGAAGCCCTCGTCGTACTGCTCGCGCCGCTCGAGACGCGGCATCACGATGCGCGGCGGTGTGCCATCGAGCGCGGGGTGATGGTCATCCCGTCCGACGCTGCGCAGCCCCATGCGGACCGCGCCGACGACCGAACTGTGCTGCCGCGACGAGACCTCCATCTGCGCGCCGAACACGTCGGCCGTCAGTTGGGTCCAGTACGGCGACGAGAGCACTCCCCCCGAGAGCACGATCCGCCGGGGCGTCCCGTTGAGCGCCGTGAGCTCCTTGTAGCAGTGGTACAGGGAGTACACGATGCCATCGAGCACCGACTGATACATGTCCGCGCGGGAATGCTGTGGCTGCAACTCGAGGAAGCCGCCGCGGCGCTGGTCCTGCCAGCCGGGGCTCCGCTCACCGAAGAGGAAGGGCATGAAGACGGGCAGCTCTCGCTTGTCGGCGGAGAGGAGCGGCTCGATCTCGGCGTAGTCGGTGGATGCCCCGAAGAGACGCTCGCGGGCCCAGTCGACGCAGTTGCCGCATCCCGACGTCGCCGCACCGCTGAGCGCCCCCACCGGCGACCGATACGACCATGTGCTGAGCGTCGGCGAGAGCGCGGGGTGCAGGGTCGAGAAGCGCAGGGCGCCGCTGGTTCCCATCGAGAAGGTCATATCGCCGGGTTCCGTGGCGAGGTCGCCCACCTGGCTGAGCCCACCGTCAGGGCCGGGGGTAAGGACCGGGATACCGGGGCGCAGCCCGAGCAGGATCGCGGCGTCGGCGGTGAGCGGCGCGGTGTCGGTCGTCGCGCGCAGTTCGGGGAGGCGGACGCCCTCGAGGCCCAGACGGGCGATGACCTCATCGTCCCAGTCCGCGGTGTGGGCGTTGAGCAGTCCCGTTCCCGAGGCGAGCGACGGATTCGTCCAGACCTCGCCCGTCATCCTGGCGAAGTTGAGGCTGGACTGATCGAGCGCGAGCAGCCCGTCGATGTCCTGTCCACCCTCGGCAAGGTGCATCAGCTTGAACACGGGATAGATCGCATTGACCATGCATCCTGTGCGCTCGTAGAACCACCACATGAACTCCTGGTCCGCGCGCAGCCGTGCGCACAGATCCTGGGCTCCGGTGTAGGGCCACTCCATGACGGGGGTGACGGACGAGAGATCAGCCCGGCGCAGCGTCAAGCCGTGCCAGGTGCCGCTCAGCACGATGAGGTCGATGGCGCGTCCCGCGGCACTCTCCCGCCCGAGCGCCATCATCTGCGTATAGATCGCATCCCCGTCTCGCACCGCACTGTCGGGCCCATCGACCTCGAAGCGGCGGCTGCGCACCGAGAGCACGTCGGATTCGGTGTCGAAGAGCATCGTCTTCGCGGATGTCGTACTGGCTTCGAGAGCGAGGATGATCATGGTTCCTGGTTCCATCGTCGGAAGGGCGGCCGGAGCGCCAGCGCGGGCGTCGTTGCCCCTCAATAATATGATCTTTTGCTCGGAGTGACACGAAAGAGGCCCGGATCCGCGAGAAATCGCAGGTCCGGGCCTCTTTCGAATGGCTCAACGGAGCGTCAGTGACTCACTTAGAAGTCCCAGTCGTCGTCTTCCGTCGCCTCGGCCTTGCCGATGACGTAGGACGAGCCGGAACCGGAGAAGAAGTCGTGGTTCTCGTCCGCGTTCGGGGAGAGAGCCGACAGGATCGCCGGGTTCACGTTCGTGACCGAGGAGGGGAACATCGCCTCGTAGCCCAGGTTCATCAGGGCCTTGTTGGCGTTGTAGTGCAGGAACTTCTTGACGTCCTCGGTCAGACCGACGCCGTCGTAGAGGTCCTGCGTGTACTGCACCTCGTTGTCGTAGAGCTCGTACAGGAGCGAGAACGTGTAGTCCTTGAGCTCGTCGCGCTCGGCCTGCGAGACCTTCTCGAGGCCCTTCTGGAACTTGTACCCGATGTAGTACCCGTGCACGGCCTCGTCACGGATGATGAGGCGGATCAGGTCGGCCGTGTTGGTGAGCTTCGCCCGAGAAGACCAGTGCATGGGCAGGTAGAACCCCGAGTAGAAGAGGAAGCTCTCCAACAGGGTCGAAGCGACCTTGCGCTTGAGCGGATCGTCGCCGCGGTAGTAGTCCGTGACGATCTGCGCCTTCTTCTGGAGGTTCGGGTTCTCCACCGACCACCGGAACGCCTCGTCGATCTCCTTGGTCGACGCGAGCGTCGAGAAGATCGAGGAGTAGCTCTTGGCGTGCACCGACTCCATGAACGCGATGTTCGTGTAGACGGCCTCCTCGTGCGGGGTGATCGCATCGGGGATGAGCGAGACCGCTCCGACGGTCGCCTGCACCGTGTCGAGCAGAGTCAGACCCGTGAAGACCCGCATGGTGAGCAGCTGCTCGTCGGGGGTCAGCGTGTTCCAGGACTGGATGTCGTTGGAGAGCGGGATCTTCTCGGGCAACCAGAAGTTGTTGACGAGGCGATTCCACACCTCGACATCCTTGTCGTCCTGGATGCGGTTCCAGTTGATGGCCTGCACGTTTGTGAGCAGCTGAAGCTTTTCAGTCATGTTCGTTCTCTCTCAGCGCGCGACGGGTCAGAGCATGCACGAGACGCACTCGGACATGTCCGTGCCCTCGAGCGCCATCTGCCGCAGACGGATGTAGTAGATCGTCTTGATGCCCTTGCGCCATGCGTAGATCTGGGCCTTGTTGATGTCACGCGTCGTGGCGGTGTCCTTGAAGAACAGCGTCAGCGACAGACCCTGGTCGACGTGCTGCGTGGCCGCGGCGTACGTGTCGATGACCTTCTCGTAGCCGATCTCGTACGCGTCCTGGTAGTACTCCAGGTTGTCGTTCGTCATGAACGCGGCCGGGTAGTAGACGCGACCCAGCTTTCCTTCCTTGCGGATCTCGATCTTCGACGCGATCGGGTGGATCGACGACGTCGAGTTGTTGATGTACGAGATCGAGCCGGTCGGGGGCACCGCCTGCAGGTTCTGGTTGTAGATGCCGTGCTGCTGGATGGAGGCCTTCAGCGCGGTCCAGTCCTCCTGCGTGGGGATGTGCTTGCCGGCGAAGAGCTCCTTGACCTTCTCGGTTTCGGGAACCCAGGCGCGCTCGATGTACTTGTCGAAGAACTCCCCCGACGCGTACGTCGAGTCCTCGAAGCCGTCGAAGGCCTGCCCCTGCTCGATCGCGAGGTTGTTGGAGGCGCGCAGCGCGTGGAACAGCACCGTGTAGAAGTAGATGTTCGTGAAGTCGATGCCCTCTTCCGACCCGTAGAACACGTGCTCGCGGGCCAGGTACCCGTGCAGGTTCATCTGGCCGAGACCGATCGCGTGGGAGCGGTCGTTGCCGTCCTCGATCGAACGCACAGAACCGATGTGGCTCTGGACGCTGACCGCGGTGAGGGCGCGGATCGCGGTCTCGACGGTCTGCCCCAGGTCATCGGCATCCATCGACAGCGCGATGTTCATCGAGCCGAGGTTGCAGGAGATGTCCTTGCCGATCGTGTCGTACGAGAGGTCCTCGTTGTACGTGGTCGGCGTGTTCACCTGCAGGATCTCGCTGCACAGGTTGGACATGTTGATCCGGCCCTTGATCGGGTTGGCCTTGTTCACCGTGTCCTCGAACATGATGTACGGGTAGCCCGACTCGAACTGGATCTCCGCGACCGTCTGGAAGAACTCGCGGGCGTTGATCTTGGTCTTCTTGATGCGCGGGTCATCGACCATCTCGCGGTACTTCTCGCTGACGGAGATGTCGCCGAACGGGACGCCGTAGACCTTCTCGACGTCGTACGGCGAGAACAGGTACATGTCCTCGTCGTTCTTCGCGAGCTCGAACGTGATGTCCGGCACGACGACGCCGAGCGACAGCGTCTTGATGCGGATCTTCTCGTCGGCGTTCTCGCGCTTGGTGTCGAGGAAGCGCATGATGTCGGGGTGGTGGGCGTTGAGGTACACCGCGCCGGCACCCTGACGCGCACCGAGCTGGTTGGCGTAGCTGAAGCTGTCTTCGAGGAGCTTCATCACGGGGATGATGCCGGACGACTGGTTCTCGATCTGCTTGATCGGGGCACCGGCCTCGCGGATGTTCGAGAGCAGGAGCGCGACGCCGCCGCCGCGCTTGGAGAGCTGCAGCGCGGAGTTGATGCCGCGCGCGATGGACTCCATGTTGTCCTCGATGCGCAGCAGGAAGCAGCTGACGAGCTCGCCGCGCTGCGCCTTGCCCGCGTTCAGGAACGTGGGAGTGGCCGGCTGGAAGCGACCGGAGAGGATCTCCTCGACGAGGTTGACCGCGAGCTTCTCGTCACCGTCGGCGAGGCCGAGGGCTGTCATGACGACACGGTCCTCGAAACGCTCGAGGTAGCGCTTGCCGTCGAACGTCTTCAGCGTGTAGCTCGTGTAGTACTTGAAGGCGCCGAGGAAGGTCTCGAACCGGAACTTCTTGCCGTAGGCGAGGTCGTTGAGCTGCTGGATGAACTCGAACGAGTACCGCTCGATGACGTTCGCGTCGTAGTACTCCTTCTCGACGAGGTAGTCGAGGCGCTCCTTGAGCGAGTGGAAGAACACCGTGTTCTGGTTGACGTGCTGCAGGAAGTACTCCCGCGCCGCGCGCTTGTCGGCGTCGAACTGGATCTTGCCGTCCGCGTCGTAGAGGTTCAGCATCGCGTTGAGAGCGTGGTAGTCCATGCCCTCGTATGCGGCATTCGCCTTGAAGGGTGCCATCTCAGTCACTGAAGCTTCCACCATCGTTCCAATCCGTCGCTCACGCGATCCACGTCGTCCTGCGTGCCGAAGACTTCGAGCCGATACAAGTGCGGCACCTGACACTTGCGGCTGATGATTTCTCCGGCAAGGCAGAACGCCTCGCCGAAGTTGGTGTTGCCTGCGGAGATGACTCCGCGGATGTGGTGCCGATTGCGCTCGTCGTTGAGGAACCGGATCACCTGTTTGGGTACTGCTCCGCGCTCGACCCCGCGACCTTCTCCGCCACCGTACGTCGGGGTGACGAGCACGAAGGGTTCATCGATGACGAGCTCTTCGTCGGATCGGTGCAGCGGGATGCGCTGCGCGGGGAGTCCCAGCTTCTCGACGAATCGTGCCGTATTGCCGGACACGCTCGAGAAATAGACCAGGAGCGGCGCTGCTGTCGCCGTCGCTGCTGCCGTTACCGTCATGCTCATCACCCCCTCGCCGGGATCGGTGCTGGCCGCGAACCGACTACGCGAGTCGGGACGCGAGTTCGCTGATCTTGTCGGGACGGAATCCCGACCAGTGGTCCTCGTCCGTGACGACGACCGGCGCCTGCATGTAGCCCAGCGCCTTGACCTGCTCGAGGGCCATCGGGTCCTCGGAAAGGTCGTGGATCTCGTACTCGATACCCTTCGCATCGAGCGCCCGGTACGTGGCGTTGCACTGCACGCACGAAGGCTTCGTGTAGACCGTGATCGACATATCTCTTCCCCTCAAATCCTTGCTGTCTCCGGCAGACCGCCGCCGGGAGTTCAATACTACATATAGGGACAGACACTCGGGGGAACCACTAGGGGTAGTAGTTACATCCGTGTAGTTTTCCACCGTTCTCCACTGGTACAACACAGGTTGTCCACCGTTTACTCCACAGGTGGGAGCCTCGTTCGGACCCTCTCGAACCGCGCAATCCTGCGGGTGGGATCCGACTGGCGAGAATCCATCCACAGGTCGCACGCTACGCCGGGCTTCGGACATTCGATTTCCTGTGGAGAACTCTTTTCGGCGTGTCGCGGCGTGTCGGATCGGCACCCCCGTCGCGCGATGGCGAGCGACGCCGGTAGCGTTGTGAGGTGGCGGGATACCGGGACCTTCTTCGCACCCCAGGGGTGGCGCGCATGATGGCTGCACAGCTGACGGCGCGGTTCCCCAACGGCATGGCCAGCCTCGGCATCCTGCTGCACGTCGAGCAGCAGACCGGCTCGTACGGCGCCGCCGGTCTCGTCCTCGCGGCGACGTCCGTCGGACAGGCCGTCAGCGGCCCGGTCACGAGCCGCTGGATGGGCGTGTGGGGTATGCGCCGCGTGCTCTCCCTCACGCTGAGCGTCTGCGTGTTCGCCATCCTGTGCCTCGCGCTCGTCCCCCTCGGTCTCCCCGGGTACATGGCCTTCGGTCTGCTCGCCGGCCTCTCCACCCCGCCCATCCAGTCCGCGGTCCGCACGATCTACCCCAAGCTGGTGAACTCCTCGCAGCTGACCCCGCTGTTCTCGCTCGACGCATCGCTGCAGGAGATCATCTGGATCCTCGCCCCGGTGGTCATCACTCTCGTCTCCACGCAGGTGGGCACGGCGGAGGGACTGCTGCTCGTGGCACTTCTCCTCATCCTCGGCGGCGGGTGGTTCGTCCTGGCCCCCGAGGTCGGTCGCGTGCGCATCCCCCGGAGCCGCCGTGCGCTCGGCCGCGTGGTCCTGAAGCCGCCCGTCATGCTCGCCACCGTGGTCGGCTTCCTCCTGATCGGCGCCTGCTCGGCCGTCGAGGTGGGCGTGGTCGCGACGTTCGAGCACGGGAGCCTGGAGGCGGGGCTCGTCCTCGCGGTCTTCGCTGCCGGGAGCCTCGCCGGCGGCCTCACCTTCGGACACATCCCCATCGGGCCGTGGGCGATGGCGCGTCGCCTCCTTATCGTGACGGCCGGACTCGGCCTGACCATGCTTCTGCTCACGATCTTCTGGTTCGACGGCTCGCTGATCTTCTGGATCAGCGGCGCGCTCGTGCTCGCGGGCATCGGCATCGCCCCGGCACTCGCCGTCCTCTTCGCGATCACCACCGCGAGCGTCAAGTTCAGCGAGACCGCGGAAGCCTTCGGCTGGGCAGGCACCGGACAGCTGATCGGTGCTGCAGCCGGATCCGCCATGGCCGGGTTCCTCGTGGACCACTCCGGCGCGAGCGGCGCGTACCTCGCCGGCGCTCTGTTCGCTATCGTCGGACTCATCGTCTCCGTGGTCTTCGTGCGGTCCTTCCCGGATCTCCGCCACCGCGACCCCAGCCCCTATCCAGACACCGAACCCGTGGCGGTCACCCCTTCATGAGCACTCCCTCCGCCCCCGACGTCGTGTGCGTCGGGGAATCCATGATCCTCGTCACCCCGACGGATGCCGCACTGGCCTCCGCCGAGTCAGCGACCCTCACGCTCGCCGGCGCCGAGGCCAATGTCACGGTCGGCGTCGTCGCCGCGGGACACAGGGCCGCGTGGGCCTCCCGCCTCGGCGCCGACCCGCTGGGCGAGCGGATCTCCGCCGAGCTCACCCGGCGCGGGGTCGAGCTGTGGATCGAGTACGACGACGAGGCGCCCACGGGCGTGATGTTCAAGGATCCCGCGGCGGCCGGATCCTCCGTCTACTACTACCGACGCGGATCGGCCGCCTCCCGCATGGAACCCGGCTTCCTCGACGTCGACCGCCTGCGAGGTGTGCGTATCGTGCACACGACCGGCATCACCCCCGCACTGTCCGCGGCCACGCACGCCATGGTCGAGCGACTGTACGAGGATGCGCGCAGCGCGGGAGCTCTCATGTCCTTCGACGTGAACGACCGCCGGGCACTGTGGAACATGGCGGACGCCGCTCGCATCCTGCGCGAACTCGGCGACGCGGCGGACATCTGCTTCGTCGGTCGCGATGAGGCCGAACGGATCTGGGGCACCGCGACCCCCGCCGAGATCCGCGCATTCCTCCCGAACTGCGCGCTGCTCATCGTCAAGGACGGGGACGTCGGCGCCACCGCATTCGAGGGAGATGCCGAGCCGGTCTTCGTCCCCGCCCCCGTGGTCGAGGTCGTCGAGCCCGTCGGCGCGGGCGATGCGTTCGCCGCCGGCTTCCTCGCCGCGACCCTGGACGCTCTCCCCCTCGCAGCCCGCCTCTCCGCGGGTCACGCGGCGGCGGCCCGCGTCCTGCGCATCCCCGCCGATATGCCCCCGCTCTCCTAACCCCTAACCAACCCGCGAGACTGCATGTCCGCGCCGAAACGGTGGGTATACGCCGCGTTCTCGGGGTGGACATGCAGTCTCGCGGGATCTCGTCGGAATTAGGCTGAGGGGCATGACCGCGCCGCTCGCCCTTCCCCGGTTGACGTGGGGCCACCCCACCGCTGAACGCCACGCCCTGCTCGTGCACGGGCTCGGCTCCTCCGCAGCCCTCATGTGGCGCATCGGCGCGACGCTCGCCGACGCGGGGTGGCAGGCGACGGCGGTCGACCTCCGCGGGCACGGTGATGCTCCCCTCGCACTCGACTACACGGTCGGAGCGTTCGCCGCCGACCTGCTCATCACGCGGCCCGACGTGCCGACCTGGGACGCCGTGATCGGCCACTCCCTCGGTGGCGCCGCGAGCACGGTCGCCGCGGCGGCCGATCCGGAGTGGACGCGACGCCTCGTCCTCATCGACCCCGGCCTGTTCGTCGCGGGACGAGACACCGGCATCATCCGCAAGAGCCAGGAGCGCGCCTTCGCCGACAACCGCATCGAGGTCGTGCGCGCCGAGCATCCCGAGTGGCACCCGCAGGAGCTCGAGCTGAAGATCGAGGCTGTCACGCGTGCGAGCGCCTGGGCCGTCGAGCAGACCAGCGTCCAGAACCAGCCGTGGGATGTGCGGGCGGAGGCGGCGCGTCTGACCGTGCCCACCCACATCATCGGCGCAGACCCCGCCGTCTACAGCCTCTTCACGGGGGACATCGCCGACGGGGTGCTCGCATCGAACCCGAGCATCACGATGTCGATCGTTCCGGGAGCGGGGCACTCCCCCCATCGGGACAGGCCGGATGAGACGATGCGCCAGATCCTGGAGGTGCTGGCATGACGTTCGACCCGCGCACGATCCTCCCGGACGACCTGATCGAGCGGATCAGGGAGCGTGCACCTCGCTACGACCGCGAGAACATGTTCCCCGACGAGGACCTCGCCGAGCTGCGCGACGCCGGATACCTCTCGATCCTCGTCCCCACCGACCGCGGTGGGGCGGGATTGACCCTCGCCGAGGCCGCGATCCTGCAGCAGCGCCTGGCCGAGGCCGCCCCCGCCACGGCCCTCGCGATCAACATGCACCTCGTGTGGACCGGCGTCGCGAAGGTGTTCTCGGATCGCAGCGTCCCCGGACTCGAGTTCGTACAGGACGGCGCCGTCGCCGGCGAGGTCTACGCGTTCGGGATCAGCGAGGGCGGCAACGACCTCGTACTCTTCGGCAGCGACACCACCGCGATCCCTCTTCCCGACGGTTCGTACTCCTTCACCGGCACCAAGATCTTCACCTCGCTCGCGCCCGTCTGGACGCGCCTCGGACTGCACGGGCTGGACACGACATCACCGGATGCGCCGAAGCTCGTGTTCGCGTTCGTCGAGCGGTCGGATGCCGTGGTCACGAGCGACGACTGGGACACGCTCGGAATGCGCGGGACCCAGAGCCGGACCACGCGCCTCGACGGAGCGATCGCCCCTGCCGAGCACGTCGTGCGCCGTATCGATCCCGGCCCCACCCCCGATCCGATCGTGTTCGGCATCTTCTCCGTCTTCGAGATCCTCCTCGCCTCCGTCTACACGGGGATCGCCCGCCGCGCCATCGACCTCGCCGTCACCACCGCGCAGACGCGCACGTCGAAGCGGACCGGCGCGACCTACAGTCAGGATCCCGACATCCGCTGGCGCATCGCGGAGATGGCGCTCGCCTACGACGCGCTGCCGCCGCAGATCGCGACGCTCGCCCGCGACGTCGACGAACACACCGACCACGGCGCTCGCTGGTTCACTCTGCTCTCGGGCCTCAAGCACCGGGCGATCACCATGTCGAAGGCGGTCGTGGACCAGGCGATACTCGTCGCCGGCGGTGGGGCGTATTTCACCTCGAACGAGCTCTCGCGCCTCTACCGTGACGTGCTCGCGGGCGCGTTCCATCCGAGCGACCCGGAGTCCGCACACTCGACGGCCGCGAGCGCCTGGCTGGGTCCGATCGACTAGTCCCTACTTCTTGTCGAAGTCGAACGCCTTCAGCAGTTCGGTGACCGCCTGCTCGCGCTCGGCTCCGCCACTGTCGAACATGTCGGTGACGTGCGTGCGCAGGTGGTTCTCGAGCAGCAGCCGGTTGAGGGATTCCAGGGAGCGCTGGATGGCCCGGGACTGAGTGATGATGTCCATGCAGTACTCCTCGTTCTCGACCATCCGCGCGACTCCGCGCAGCTGACCCTCGAGGATGCTGGTGCGGTGCAGCGCGCGCTTCTTGATGTCTTCGATCACGCTCCGAGACTACCGGGGTGCGCGTGGGAGGATGGCCGAATGCCGCGTACCCCTCTGGCACTGCTCTCGCCCGCCGACCAGGAGCGACTGCGCGCGCTGCGCGTGATGAAGGCGGTGGCGCTCGGTGCGCTGATCTTCATGGCCGTCGTGTTCGTCATCGCGTTCTGGCTGCAGGGGCGGTTCCCCTGGCTCGGGTACGTGCGCGCCGCCGCCGAGGGAGGCATGGTCGGCGCACTGGCGGACTGGTTCGCCGTGACGGCACTGTTCCGTCGCCCCCTGGGTTTGCCCATCCCGCACACCGCGATCATCCCGAACCGCAAGGACGAGATCGGCCGGAGCCTCGGCGAGTTCGTCGAGACGAACTTCCTCTCCGCCGAGGTCGTGCGCGAGAAGCTCGCCCGCACGGCGATAGCCCAGCGCGCCGGGGAGTGGCTGCGGGTCGAGGAGAACGCCGAGCGTCTCGCGGGCGAAGGCGCCACGGTCGCGACGGCCGTCCTGAATGCCCTGAGTGACGACGATGTACGCGACCTCATCACCGATCTCGCGCGTGAGCACCTCGTCGAGCCGGAGTGGGGACCGCCGGCGGGCGCCTGGCTCGGCAAGATCGTCGAGGCCGAGGCCCATCACGGTGCCGTCGACCTGGCCGTGGACAGCATCGGCACCTGGCTCGAAGCGAATGCGGAGTCGTTCACGGGCCTCGTGTCGCGCCGCTTGCCGGGGTGGGTGCCGAAGCTCGCGCACCGCTTCGTCGACGACACCGTCTACCACGAGGCCGTGCGCTTCGTGGAAGCGGTCCAGGCGGACCCGGAGCACCCGGCGCGCAAGGCGCTCGACGGATACCTGGTGCGCCTCGCCGACAATCTCGAGCACGATCCGGAGACGCGGGCGCGCCTCGAGGGCGCCAAGGCGACGATCTTCGACAGCCCGCGCGTGGGAGCACTGGCCGCCGAGGCGTGGAACACCGCCAAGGCGGGTCTCCTCACCGCGCTCGCCGACCCCGAGAGCGGCCTGCGCCTGCGCGCGCGTGCCGCTCTGCAGGAGATCGGCGAGCGCCTGACGACCGATCCTGCCCTCCAGTCACGCGTCGACGGATGGGTGACCGGGGCCGCGGTCTTCCTCGTCGAGCGCTACCGTCATGACATCGCGTCGATCATCACGGACACGGTCGAGCGCTGGGATCCCGCCGAGACGACCGAGAAGATCGAGCTCATGGTCGGCCGGGACCTGCAGTACATCCGCTTGAACGGCACGATCGTCGGAGCGCTCGCGGGCGTCACGATCTTCACCCTCGCGCACGCGCTGATCCCCGGAGCCTGAGACTCGCCCCACCTCGGGAGACCGTTCTGATCTTCTCCGTCACGCACTCGACGCATCGGAGGTCACGCTCTCGCGTGCCGTGCGAGCAACGGCGCCCGAGCGAACGAGTTCGGTGACGGCCTCGATGTCCGGCGACAGGAAGCGGTCGGGACCGGGACCCGCGGCGACCGTGCGGACGAGATCGCGCACGGCACCCGTCGCAGGACCGGCGACGAGCGGAGTCCGGAGATCGAGGGCGCGGGCACCGGTGAGGACCTCGATCGCCAGAACCCGGGTCAGGCCGTCGATCGCGCGGCGGAGCTTCTGCGCGGCCGACCATCCCATGGACACGTGGTCCTCCTGCATCGCCGAGGACGGGATGGAGTCGACGGATGCCGGGACGGCGAGGCGCTTGAGTTCGGACACGATGCCCGCCGCGGCGTACTGCGCGATCATGAGGCCGGAATCCACTCCCACCTCGTGCGCGAGGAATGGCGGGAGGCCGTGGCTCCGTGCCGGGTCGAGCGCACGGTCGGTGCGCCGCTCCGACACCGATGCGACGTCTGCCACCGAGATAGCGAGGAAGTCGAGCACCGCCGCGATCGGCGCGCCGTGGAAGTTGCCGTTGGACTCGATCCGCCCGTCGATCGTGACGACGGGATTGTCGATGACCGAGGCGAGCTCGCGCGCGGCGATCATCTCCGCGTGCGCCAGGGTGTCGCGGGCGGCACCGTGCACCTGCGGGGAGCATCGCAGGGAGTAGGCGTCCTGTACACGGCCGTCCTCCGGCCCGCGGTGGCTGTCGACCATCGGAGACGAGTGGAGGAACGCGCGGAGGTTCGCCGCGGACACCGCCTGGCCGACCTGCGGACGCAGGGCCATGAGATCGGCCGCGAACACCGCGTCAGTTCCCAGCTGGCTCTCCACCGACATCGCGGCCGCCACGTCGGCGGTGGTCAGCAGCGTGTGCAGATCGTGGAGCGCCAGCACGAGCATCCCCAGCATCCCGTCGGTGCCGTTGATCAGCGCGAGCCCCTCCTTCTCCTCCAGCACCAGCGGCTCGATACCGGCGGTGGCGAGCGCATCCGCGGCGGGCAGGAGCGCGCCTGCCGCATCCCGGACGTCCCCCTCGCCCATCGCGGCGAGCGCCAGGTGCGCCAGCGGGGCGAGATCACCCGAGCAGCCGAGCGACCCGTACTCGCGCACGACCGGCGTGAGCTGCGCGTTCAGCATCGCGACGTATGTCTCGACCACGACGGGACGCACTCCCGTCCGCCCGGATGCCAGCGTCTGGAGGCGAAGCAACTGCAGTGCCCGCACGATCTCCGTGTCGACCTCGGCACCGGTCCCCGCGGCGTGGGAGCGGATGAGGCTCGCCTGAAGCTGCCGACGACGATCCGGGGCGATGAACGTCGTGGCGAGCGCACCGAAACCGGTCGAGACACCGTAGTGGGGGTGCGGATCGGCAGCGAGGGCGTCGATCACGCCCCGGGTCTCGGCCACGCGATCCAGGGCCGGATCGTACACGCGCACCGGCGCACCGTCGCGCGCGACGGCGACGACATCGGACAGGGAGAGCGGGTCGACGCCGATCAGGACGGAGGGAAGTTCAGACATGCTCCGATTCCACACCTCGGACATCGCGCCGGACAGCGGATCGTGCCATCCTGTGTCTGTGATCCCAGACACGACGGCGCGCGCGCAGGTTCCCGCCGCAGACCACACCCTGCGCATCCTCCGCCACCTGGCGGGACGCCCCGCTCCGACGGCCGCCTCCGCCATCGCGCGGGACCTCGGACTCCCCCGGTCCACCGTGTATCACCTGCTGAACACCCTCGCCGCTCACGGTTTCGTGCTGCACCTCGCGGACGAGCGGCGCTGGGGGCTGGGCACATCGGCGTTCGAGTTGGCGAGCGGCTTCGCGCGCCAGCAGCCCCTCGCCCGACTCGGCCGTCCGCTCATCGCCGCTCTGGCCGACCGGGTGGGAGAGAGCGCTCACCTGGCGGTCATGAGTGGACAGGATGTGGTCTACATCGTCGAGGAGCGCGCTCCCCGACGGCCCGCGCTCGTCAGCGACGTCGGTGTGCGCCTGCCCGCCCACCTGACGGCGACGGGGCGTGCGATGCTCGCCGCGCTCCCCCGCGAGCAGGTGCGCGCGCTGTATCCGGATGCGTCGAGCTTCCCGGATCGCACCGGCACGGGCCCGCACCGCCCGTCAGAGCTGCGCGACCTCCTGCGCGAGGTTCGCACCCGCGGGTGGGCGACCGAGGACGGTGAGGTCTCCGAGGGGACGCGGTCCGTGGGGGCCGTGGTCCTCGATCACACCGGATGGCCCGCCGCGGGGGTCGCAGTCACGTGGGCGACGGACCGCGGCCCGGACCCGACTCAGACCGCCGCCGCCGTCGTGGAGACCGCGCGCGAGCTCGCACGGCGCCTGCGCGCCTGAGGCCGGCGCGACGGCGAGGTGCGGCTACGCTCGAAGACGTGCTCGATACCCTCACCGGATTCGCCGTGGTGGGACTCGCCATCGTCGTCGGGTACATCATCGGTCGGGTCGATCTGCTCGGCCCGCATGCGCGCCATGTGCTCAGCCGGCTGACGTTCTTCGTCCTCTCGCCGTTCCTGCTGTTCGTCGTCCTCTCACAGGCCGACGCGCGCGCACTGTTCTCCTCGCTGCTGCCGGTGTCGGCGATCGCGGCGGTCGCCATCATGATCGTGTTCGCCCTCGTGGCCACGCTCCTGTGGAAACGCTCACTCGGCGAGACCGTCATCGGGGCGCTCTCGGCCGCGCAGGTGAACTCCAACATCATCGGTATCCCGATCTCGCTCTACCTGCTCGGCAGCGCCGCCTATCCCGCTCCCGTGATCCTGCTGCAACTGCTGATCTTCACCCCGATCACGCTCTCCCTCCTTGACAGCCTCACCGCCGAGAAGGCGGCGATCTGGAGAGTCGTGCTCAGAGCGTTGCGCAATCCGATCGTGGTCGGGGCGCTGCTCGGGACGATCGTGTCGTTGATCGGCCTGGACATTCCGCCGATCGTGCTGGAGCCGGCCCAGCTCATCGCGAACGCCTGCGTGCCGGTCATGCTCATCAGCTACGGCATGTCGCTGGTCGGTCAGCGGGTGCTCGGAGCTCCGGGACGCCGCAGGGACGTCATCCTCGCCAGCTCCCTCAAGCTGTTCCTCATGCCCGTGATCGCCTGGGTCGTCGCCCAGTTCGTATTCTCGCTTCCGCGTGAGGAGGTGCTGATCCTCGTGGTCCTGGCCGCGCTCCCGACCGCGCAGAACGTCCACAACTACTCACAGCGCTACGGGATCGCCGAGGTGATCTCACGGGACACGATCTTCCTCACCACGGTCGGATGCCTGCCGGTCCTCCTGCTCGCGACCCTGGTGCTGGGTTAGGCGAGGGAGCGCGTCGTTCGGCGGGTGCGGTTAACTGGGCAGTGTGAGAGATCTCCGTAGGACCCCGATCCGAGCAGTTCTCGCCACCTCAGCGACGGTCGTCATCGCGACCTCCCTGCTGAGTGGATGCACACCGAGCGAGGATGACACCCTCCGTCTCGAGATCCAGGATGTGATCGACGATCCGGCTTTCGCCGGAGCCGGGTGGGGAATCTCGGTCGTCGACCTCGAGACCGGTGACTCCGTCTACGAACTCAATCCGAGCGTCCCCTACGTGCCGGGCTCGATCCAGAAGTCCTTCACGACGGCCGCTGCCCTGGACATCCTGGGCGGCGACACCCGCGTCACCACCCCGGTCTTCGGCACGGGTGACGTCTCCGACGGCACACTCGACGGGGATCTCGTGCTCGCCGGTCATGGCGACTTCAGCTTCGGGCTGCGCGATCTCGAGGACGGCACTCTGGAGATCACGTCCTTCGATCACAACGAGGCGAACACCGGGCTCCTGCCCGTGGAGTTGAACTCCGGCGACCCTCTGGGCGCGCTTCGCTCGCTCGCGGGCGACCTGCGCGAGAGCGGCATCACCGAGGTGACCGGGAACGTACTCGTCGACAATTCGCTGTTCGAGACCGTGCATGACTGGCCCGACGGCCGTGTGGATTCGATCTGGGTCAACGAGAACGTCGTGGATGTCGAGATCACAGCGACCGCGGTGGGAGGCAGCGCGGATCTCCGACTGATCCCCGACCTGGACGCGCTCTCGATCGTGAACGATGTGAGCGTCGTGGCCGGTGATGGCGTCGATGTCGAGGTCACGATGGACGGCATGAGCGTGACGGTGACCGGCGAGTTCGGTATCGATGCGGGGACGGCCGTCCGCAATGCGCGCGTGCCCGATCCTGTGCTGTTCGCCGCCTCCGCGTTCCACGAGGTGCTGGCGGATGAGGGAGTGACCGTGCTCGGCTCCGAGCCCGGTCCCAGCACTGTCCCCGCATCGCCGACGGCCGATCCGATCGCCGAATGGGTCTCCGCGCCGGTGGGTGAGTTCGCCCGCGTCGTTCAGAAGATCAGCTACAACCGCGGCGCGGATCTTCTCGCCTGCCTGATCGCCGTCTCCCAGAGCAGCACGGACTGCGTGGACGGGGTCTCCGCGGTCCTGGCCACTGCCGAAGAGCTCAGCGAAGACGACGCGAACGCCGTCCGCCTGTGGGACCCGGCGGGGAGCATCGACGAGAACCGATCGACCGCGAAGGCTCATGTCGATTTCCTGCGGGGCGCTCACGACACGACCTGGGGACAGCAGTTCGTCGATCTGCAGCCCATCTCCGGTGTGGACGGGTCACTCGCATCCCTGGGCCTCGGCACCGGAGCTGTCGACATGATCAGAGCGAAGACCGGAACCCGCATCCACGGATACCCGACCACCGGCGGCCTGTTCTACCTCGCGCGCTCATACTCGGGGTACATGACGACCGAATCGGGTCGAGATCTCGTGTTCACCGTCATACTCAACTCCGCGACCGTCGACGACATCCCCGCGGTCTTCACACTCAACGACCGGATCGCGGAGATCGTCCTGGCACTCCAGAAGAACGCCTGACCCTCCGGAGAGTTCGGGGCGGAGCTCGTGTTCAGAGAGTGATTGTGACCCCGTGGCCGAGGTCGACGGTGACCGGATGCCCCGGCGAGACGGGGGCGGGCACTTTGTACATCGATGGACCGATGTCCGCGGTACAGAAGAACCCGCCGGCACGTTCCAGGGTGACTTCGAAGGCGCGCTCTCCGGTTTCGCGGATATCACGGGGCTCGTTCGGGCACGACGAGCTCCCGAAAGTGAGGAACAGCCACGATTTGCCATCGTCAGACCACACGACCGTCGGCTCCATCTCCGGGTTGGCGACGCCGACGAGTTCTGGAGGAGTCTCGTCCAGACGTTCGGCACCGACACCGGCGCAACCGGCAAGAACCAGCACCAGCATCGGCACGACCACGACCGCTGCGCGTCTCATGCGCTGATTCTCTCAGGTCGTCACGTCACATCAGATCAGTACGGAGCTTCGCACGCGCACGGGAGTATCGACTACGCACGGTCGCTGGCTTCTTGCCGAGGATCCTCGCAGCCTCCGCGAGAGAGAACCCGTCCCAGTGGACGAGTCGGATGATCTCACGGTCGGTATCGGCAAGTGCATTGAGCGCCTCCCACACGTCGTCGCGCACGGGTCGCGAGTCGCCGCTGATGAGCACCTCACCCCTGAGGCGTTCGGTGAGATTCTTGCGGCGGAGGATGCCCCGTCGGTAGTTCGCGAGAACGTTGCGTGCGATGCCGAAGGCCCACATACGCGCCTCGACAGAATCGGACGGCATCGCATCGATCTTGCGCCACATCGTCAGCAGGACCTCGCCGGTGAGGTCAGCAGCATCATCGGTGGAGATGATTCGTCGGGCGAAGTACGCGAACAGGGCGCGCTTGCTCTCGTCGACGAGACGCGGAAGGTCCAGCCTGCCGTCGCTCCACATCGATACCAGAGCTTCGAGAGGCTCCTCAGGACGGCCGGGCATCAGTGCCGCACCCACGTGCAGGTCGACGTCCCGGCGGTGCCGATATCCGCTCCGTCGAGCAGCTCGAACGGGATCTCGTTCCCGATGGCGGTTTCGATGCCTGTGGACACTGTCAACCGATCTAGGTCCTCCTGCGTAAGCTCGGGGTCCACGTCAGCGTCGCCGACGGAGATCGGGTTCTTCTCGCCGAGGTCGTAGCCGCGCTGTCCGACACCGGTCCAGTCGTGTGAGGCGATCCACTCCTTGGCCTCGCTGACGTTCGTGCTGTCCCAGGACCTGACTACCAGGGAGTACGTGCATTCGACCGCGTTGCCCTCGTCGGTGACGTACGAGATCGGAATGACGACGTCGGGAGTGAAGTTCGGGGCGATGTAGACAGTCGCCGCAGTCGCGAGTGCGCCCGCGCTCAGGAGTGCCCCGACAGCTGCCGCGATGCGGGCACCGCGCCGACGGCGCCGCGGACGCGCGTGCTCCTCTGCCGCGTTCGTGGCGATCCGCTCGAGCATCGCGTCCAGAAGCTCCGGCGACTCAGCCCACTCGTCGCGTGGAGTGAGCAGCCGGTTGAGCTGTGTGTCGTCCATGGGGTTCCTCCGATGATCCGTTCACTACCGCTCATGTCCGGTTGTCGCCGAAGTGTTGCATCCGTGGTGTCCTCGAATGACATGCCCCACACCGCGGTCCTCCGGATCAGGCAGTGAACGAGGCAGCCAACCACGCGCGTGCCCGCACCATGAGGGCCCTCGCGGGTTCGGTGTCCCGGGCCCAGTTCTCGAAACCGTGCGGAGCGCCCGGAATGATGTCGAGCTCAGTGGGTACACCGGCCCGATCTAGCCGTTTCGCATACTCGACGACTTCGGCGTGGAAGAGTTCGATGTCGCCGACCGCGAGATAGGCCGGTGGCAGCCCGGTCAGGTCGCCACGACGCGCGGCAGCAGCGTACGCGGGCACGTCGTCGGTACCGAAGGTTGCCGGGAGGTATCCGCTCCACCCGACACGGTTGGCGCGGTTGTTCCAGACCCAGTGGTCGATCTCGTCGAGGGATGCGTCCGCGGCAGTCCGGTCGTCGATCATGGGCGCGAACAGCCACTGTCCGATCGGCTGCACGCCGTCGCCGTCGTGGAGCCGTTGGACGAGCGCCGCAGCGAGTCCGCCTCCTGCACTCTCTCCGCCGATGACGATCCGCCCGCGGTCGACTCCCAGTTCCCGCGCGTGCTCCTGCAGCCAATGCCAGGCGTGGCGGACATCGTCGTGGGCTGCCGGGAAAGGGTGACCGGGAGCGAAACGGTAGTTGGCGGACACGACGGCGATACCGAGTTCGCGTGCGGTCCCTGCGCAGAGCGCCTCGTCCTGACGGGCATCGCCGAAAAGCAGTCCACCGCCGTGAATCCAGAACAGCGCTCCCTCCTGCCGACGAGTTTCAGGCAGGTAGATGCGGAGCCGGATCCCGTCGGCCTTGACCGTTCTGACCGCTACTCCCGCAATCTTCGGAACGCGCATGACGCGCGTGGCCACCCTCATCAGTGTCCGCAACGCTGCTCTGGACACATCGAGAGCGGGGAGCTTCTGCGTGGCTTCCCGCAACGCCGGGTCAACGTCGTTGATGTCCACGGCTAGCGCACCCACCATTCGCGGTTCGCGGTCACGGCTCTGGATCTCATGGGGCCACGCTAGCGCGGCATGCCGAACCCCTCCGGATACGAGTGACGCCCCATCCGATGGACGGGGCGTCAGCCATACTGTCTCAACACAGTGTGGACCTAAGGGGATTCGAACCCCTGACCTCCTCGATGCGAACGAGGCGCGCTACCAACTGCGCCATAGGCCCGTGGAACTCCGTTAGATTATCACGATCCGAGCGACCGGCTGTGCGCCGGCACCCGCTCGGCGCATCATCCGGCGGCCCGTCGAGCGAGCATCTGGCGCACGTGATCCTCGATCTCGGCATCGTCGACGTATCCCATACGGGCGAACGGCGACTCGGATTCCGCGCGAGCAGCGGGAGCAGTGGGGAGGGCGACCGGCGCCGGCGGAGCGAGCTCCTCGGCGCGGGCACGCAACTCGGCGAGACGAGCAGCCGCGCGACGCGCCTGCTGGGCCTCGACTTCGGCGTGCGCGGTCTGGGCGCGTGAGCCGGCGACCGACACGAGGGGCTCGGGCAGCGGACGCGGTGTCCAGGTCGCGCGACCCTGATCGTGCAACGGCGGGGAGACGCGAGGAGCCTCGTCGACCGCGACCACGCGAGCAGCGCGCTGAGCGGTGCGGTTCACGACGGCCGCCTGCCGCTGCAGCACGAACGCGCTCACGACGACGGCGATGCCGCCCACGGAAGCTGCGACGGCCACGCCGGTCGCGACGACCTGCCACACACCGAGTCCGGTGACGATGAGCCCCGCCAGAAGCACGACGGTCGCGGTGAGACGAACCCGGCGACGGGCCCGCGCCTGTCGCACGGCCGGATCGGCACGCGTCGCGGCGAGTTCCGCACGCAGGCGCAGGAGTTCGGCGTCCTCCTTCTCAGCCTGCAGGCGCTTCGCGAGCTTCTGCTGAGCCAGGGCCGTGCGTGCGTTGAGTTCGAGGTGCACCTCGCCGGGAGTCTCGCTCGTCTCGGCGAGCACACGGAGGGCCTGATTGAGGCGGACGGCGTTTCGTTCGGCCGCGTTGTACTGGTACCGGCCACGCCACGAAGGCAGCAGATAGAGCATCCACAGGAGCACAGCGACGAGGACGATCACGCCCCCACTCAGCACCGGCCCATCCATATCTCAACGGTAAGTGACAGCGTCCGTTCCACCCGCGCAGTGCGGGCGCGTGTCGGCGGCGGATCCGCGCAGTGTCGCGTCAGATCGGCTGGCGATCGGCGGGCGGGATGGTCGCCGCGTCCGTCGGAACCTGCCCCGACAGCCACCGCGCCAGCACGCCCTGGGGAACGTCCTCGCGCGTCAGGGCGAACGCGTAGTGATCGCGCCAATCACCGTCGATGTGGATGTATCTGCGCCGCAGCCCCTCGTAGCGGAATCCGAGTTTCTCGACGATCCGCAGGCTCGCGATGTTCTCGGGACGGATGCAGATCTCCATGCGGTGCAGACCGAAGTCGGTGAAGCACGCATCCGTCGCAAGAGCGACCGCGGTCGGAGTGATGCCCCGGCCGGCGAAGCGCTCGCTCACCCAGTACCCGATCGTCGCCGAGCACAGCGACCCGCGAGAGACGCCCCAGACATTGAGCTGGCCCGCGACCTCGCCGTCGTACTCCATGACGAAGGGATATCCGGCGCCGTCACGGTACTGCTGCAACAGACGCCGGATACTGAGGCGCATGTCGAAGGACGCCGCCCCGTGGGGGATCGTCGCTTCCCACGGCTGCAGCCAGGAACGATTCGAGAGCAGCTCGTTCTGCAGCACCCGCGCGTCACGGGGGCGGATGAGACGCAACGAGATCGCGCCGTGATGCAACTCGCCCATCAGGTCCATCCGCACCCTCTACGCGACCGGTCCTACAGGGTCTCTGCGAAGCTCTTGAGCCACGGACGCAGTTCCGCGCCGAGGTCCTCGCGGTCGGACGCGAGCTGCACGATCGCCTTGATGTAGTCGACGCGATCGCCCGTGTCGTAGCGACGACCGCGGAAGATCACACCGCGCACACCGGGACCGTCCGGGTCGGCTGCGAGCTCCTGCAGAGCGTCGGTGAGCTGGATCTCGCCGCCCTTGCCCGGCTTCGTGCGCTCGAGGATGTCGAACACCGAGGCGGACAGAACGTAGCGCCCGATCACGGCGAGGTTGGAGGGAGCGTCCTCCTGTGCGGGCTTCTCGACGAGACCCGACACGCGCACGACGGCGTCGTCGTCGGTGGCCTCGACGGCGGCCGCGCCGTACATGTGGATCATGGAGGGCTCGACCTCCATGAGGGCGACGATGGTGGCGCCCGTGCGTTCGTGCTCGTCAAGCATCGTGGTGAGCAGCTCATCGCGCTCGTCGATGAGGTCGTCACCGAGGAGGACGGCGAAGGAGCTGTCGCCGACGTGGGTGCGCGCACGCAGCACCGCGTGACCGAGACCCTTGGGCTCGCCCTGGCGCACGAAGTGGATGTCCGCGAGGTCACTGGAGGCCATCACGCGCTGGAGGCGATCGCTGTCGCCCTTCTCGGTGAGCTTGACCTCGAGCTCGGGGACCGAGTCGAAGTGGTTGGAGATCGCGTTCTTGTTGCGACCGATGATGACGAGGATGTCGTCGATACCCGCGCTGACCGCCTCTTCGACCACGTACTGGATCGCAGGCTTGTCGACGACCGGGAGCATCTCCTTGGGCATCGCCTTGGTGGCCGGCAGGAAGCGCGTGCCGAGACCCGCAGCCGGGATGACCGCTTTGATGTTGTGTTTCCGCATCCCCACAGCTTAGTGGGAGCCCCCGTAGAATCCCTGGTATGCCGGATGATGTGGACCAGGAGAAACGCGCGCTCAGGGCCGATCTGCGCGAACGGCGTCAGCTCCTCTCCGACGCCCAGCGGGCCGCCGCCGCGACCGACCTCGGCGCGCGCCTCGACGAACTCGTCGCCGCGCACCACGCGCGGTCCATCTCCTGCTTCCTGTCGACGACCACCGAGCCGGGCACCCGCGAGTTCGTCTCGCGCGCTGTGCACAACGGAATCCGCGTGCTCCTTCCCATCACCCGCGTGGACGGCCTGCTCGACTGGGCCGTGGCGGACGATTCGGACGACGCGGCGGAGGGCCTCTTCGGCCTTCCCGAACCGACGGGCGAGGTGCTCGGCCCGATCGCGGTGAACGACGTCGACCTCATGATCATCCCCGCCGCGGCCGTCGACCGGCAGGGGATGCGGCTCGGCTGGGGTCGCGGCTACTTCGACAAGACCATCGGATCCATGGAGAAATGCCCTCCGGTGTTCGCGGTGACTTATGATTCCGAAGTACTCGACTCTCTCCCGTCAGAGGTGCACGACCAGCCGGTCTCCGGCGTCGTCACCCCGACGAGGATCATGACCCTGCCGCTCGAGCGGCACTGACTCCATCGGATCGCCATGCCCACATACGCCTACGTCTGCACTGCGTGCGGACACCGCTTCGACGCCGTGCAGAGCTTCTCCGAGCGTGCGCTGTCGGTCTGCCCACAGTGCGAGGGTGCGCTGCGCAAGGAGTACGGGTCGATCGGGGTGACCTTCAACGGTTCCGGGTTCTATCGCACCGACTCGCGCGCCGGTGCTGGTGGAAAGAAGGATGCTTCGGCATCATCGAAGTCGGACTCGTCGACGAGCGCCGCCCCGGCGTCCACTTCGAGTCCCGCCTCCTCCTGAGGCGTTCGACCTTTCCCCCGGGGGTTCCCATGATCAAGGGATTCAAAGAGTTCATCCTGCGCGGCAACGTGATCGACCTGGCCGTCGCGGTCGTCATCGGCGGTGCGTTCACCGCCGTCGTCAACGCGATCGTCGCGAGCATCGTCACACCGCTCATCGCTCTGGTCTACGTCCCCGACGAGTCCGGCGTTGTCGGACCGACCTTCACGGGCATCCACGGCCAGGAGGTCACCTTCCCGCTCGGAGCGCTGCTCAGCGCGGTCATCAGCTTCTTCGCCGTGGCGCTCGTCGTCTACCTCGTGTTCGTGGTCCCCATGAACAAGTGGAAGGAGATGCAGATCGCCCGGGCTGCCAAGGCCGGCATCGAGGACGAGACCGAAGCCGACGCACTCCCCAGCGAGCAGCAGCTGCTCGTCCAGATCCGCGATCTGCTCGAGAAGAACCAGACGCGCAGCACGCAGCCCTGACAGGAACCGGTCAGACCGGATCAGTAGTGCGGCGGCACATCCTGACGTAGCCGCGCATCGTTCGGGCCGGCAGGACCAGCCGACGCGGGTGAGGAGCGATCCTCGCCCGCGTCGTTCTTCGTCGGGGTCATGTCGGTCTCGGTGCCGGGAACCGGCGTCAGCCGTGCCCTGCGGGAACCGGGTACCCGCACCACCCGCTGTCTGGCGTCCTCGTCCATCAGGACGGGTCGTGCGTGTCGATCGGTTGCGTGTCGGTGTCCGCGCGCGGCGCTTCGGCGGAGATCCCGAGAACCGCTGCGATCCGGGTGGCGGCCGTTCTGGGGTCGCTGTAGAGATCGAACGCGTGCACGCGTACGTAGTGCCACCCGAGCCGGCGGAGGACATGCGGACGCAACCGCAGCGCCTCCCGCAGCGAATCGCCCCGCGATTCCGGGTCGGACTCGATCACGACCGCCTTGCCGTCGTACTGGGCGACGAGCGGAAGCAGTCCGCGATAGTCGACATCCACCGAGGCGCCGAGTCGGCGTAGCTCACGTGCGAGTGCGAGCGTGAGGGGATCCGCGAGATCCTCGAGGCGTGCGTCGCGTCCGCGGGTGGCGAGGTTGCCCAGGAGCGCCATGAGCGTGGCCGCCCCGTGCTCGAGGCGACCGTCGTCGAACGAGGACGGCCGGATCGACGACACCAGGACCATCGAGCGGCGGGCCCTGGTCATGGCCACGGTCAGGAGACGTTCACCGTCGGGGGTGGAGAGGTCGCCGAAGTCGCTCAGCACTCGTCCGTGCTTGGTCAAGCCGTATCCGAGCGAGAAGATCACGCGGTCGCGACTCTCGGCGACGGACTCCTCGAGGGTGAGGACGGCGAAGGGCTCAGCGGTGTCGCGTCCGACGAAGTCGGCGACATCGGAGCGACCGGCGAACGCGCTGGTCACGGCCGCACGCACCCGCTCGGCATGCCGACTGCTGGCTGTGACGACCATCAGGGATTCCGTCGGTCGATGCACCGCGTGCTCGACCACGAGAGTCACGACGCGCGACACCTCGGCGTCGGGGCTCTCGACCGCACCCGACACGGGGTCGGGCGCGCCCACCCCGCCCTCGACGTAGTCGACGGTGAGGCTGCCGCGGCCGAGGTAGGAGCCCGCCCAGGGCAGCGAGACGATCTCGCCGCCGTAGAAGGCGTCGTTGATGAGCTCGGCGAGGTCTTCTCCTCCCGCGCGATAGCTGCGGGTCAGAGTCGTCACGGGTACGAGTTCCGCCAGGCGCTCGAAGACCGAGACCTCGTCGAAGGGAACCTCCGGCTCCCAGTCCGACTCGCCGCCGACCGCGACGTGGAACGGCGTCGGCTTCTGCGTGACGGGATCGCCGAACGCCACGACCTGCCGCCCGCGACGGATGGCGGGGGCGGCCTCGGCGAGGTTGATGGCGGCCGCGTCGACCAGCAGGACGGCATCGAAGTCGACCGAGTCAGGGATCTCGGGCACCTGGTACGGCGAGGAGATCCACACGGGCGCGAGCGCCCTCGTCAGGGTCGGCGCCGCGCTGATGATCTCCGCCGTGGTGGGGGCGCCGTTCGTGAGCGCTCGGCGCAGATTCTTGGCCTCGTCCGGCTCGTCCACGATCGCGATCCGCCACTGGTTCGCGAGCTGCCAAGCCAGCAGTGGACCGGCCATCGCGGCGTGCGCCTCGTCCACGAGACGGAAGTCGCGTTCGAGCCGATCGACGACAGCGGTGTTCGCACCCAGCAGTGCCCTGTTGTCCTGCAGCGCGCGCTCGAGCAGCGACTGCCACCAGGCGAACTCCAGCTCGTCGCCGACACGGTCCTCGGACACGTGTCGCACCGAGAGTTCGGCGAGCAGCGGCTCCAAGCCCAGCAGCGCGAGTTCGTCGCGCAGCTTCGCCCTCTCGACGAGGTTCTCGAACACATCCGAGGTGGCCGCGAGTCCGGCGAGCGTGCGCACCAGGCGCGCCACGGGGAGAGAGGCGAGCGCTTCGCGGCGGCCGAGCGCGGAATCCAGTTCCGCGAGCTCCGCCTCGGCGCGCTGCCACGCGACGTAGACGTCCGCGAGACCGAGGGGGATCTCCGGCGCCACTCCTGCGTCGACGAGCCGCTGCCACTGCGTACGCTGCTGCTGGATCCGCAGGAGCGCCTCGTGCATCTCGGTGATGTGGACCCCCGGTCGCACGTACTCCTTGGCGAGGCGGCGGAGACGGCGGCGGTTGGCGCTGGACATGCCCGGCGCATCCCGCCGGGAGCCGTGCGCCTGGATGAGTTCACCGAGCGGCCGTTCGAAGACGGTGGGGCTGAAACGGTCGAGCGAGTCGCGGATCCCCTGCAACAGGCGGAGGTACTCCCCCAGCTCGTCGATCGTGGCGAACGGACGCATGCGCGTCTGTGCGATCAGCTCGTAGCCGCGCTCGAGCAGAGCGGGAATGCTGGTGGAGTGCAGACGCCCCGCGAGGCTGTGAGCGGCGCGCGCCGCATCCGTGGTGTCGAAACTGACGCCGTACCAGGGCGAATCGTTCGGCCCGAACCGGAACTCTCCCAAGCGCGCGGCGTGCGCGAGGGTCGCCGCCGCCAGCGTGCGGTCCCCCGCCAGGCGCTCCAGCGCCCCGGCTCCGAGGCGAGCGGTGGTCGCCGGCGGAGTGGGCAGCGAGGCGAGCCGCGTGAGCTGCCGCGTGGCATCGAGCACGGACGCGTTCAGCCCGGGAACGGGCGAGATGAGCGCCTGTCGGTAGTCGCGCAGGACGGTGCGCAGGCGGACGAGCGCATCGTCGACTTCGACGGCCTTGGGCGCGGTCGCCTTCTCGTTGCGGCCGATCGCACGCACCAGGTCGCGGCGCACGGTCGCGGGAGACACGGCGAGACCGTCCAGGCCGATACCGGAGAGCCGGTGGCGCACGCCGTCGAGGGTCGACCGCCGCGCGGAGACGACGAGGACGCGCTTTCCGGCTCTGACCAGCTCACCGACGGCGTTGATCACGGTCTGCGTGCCGCCCGTGCCTGGCAGTGTCGCGACGGCGAGCGAGTGGCCGGCGGCGATACGCGCGAGCACCGCCTCCTGTTCGGCATCCGCATCGAGGAGCAGGTTGTCCGAGGCCGGCGCGCGCTCGTCGGGACTGGTGACGTAGGGATCGGCACGCGGTGCGGTGACCTGCTCGCGGTCGGAGACGTGACCGGCGAGCGCATTGAGCACCACGTGGTCGAGCGTGCGACTGTCGCGCGCCATGGCCGAGCCCACGTCGGCGAACGTGGAGACGACCAGTCGCGGCTGGACAGAGAAGGTGTCGATCGCGCGCGTCGCCTGGCGAAGGCTGTCGATGACCGGCTGCGGTTTGAAGATCCCGCCGTCGTACGCCAGGGCGGCGAGCGCGTCCGCGTCGATGGTGATGCCGAAGTGCTCGCGCGCGACGCTCACCAGCTCGGGGTTGACGGTGAACGATCCGTACAGTTTGAGCTCGAAGTCTGTGTGGTGCCGGCGGATGGCGAGCGGACGCAGCAGGACGGGAGCGGCGAAATCGACACCGCCGATACGCCAACCGGCGAGACCCACGACGAGATGCACGGACTCGATACCGCGCACCGTGCGCAGTTCTGTGTGCCGCGCCGTGATGCGTTCCGCGGCCAGGCGGGCGGTTCGCAGCCCCACCTCGTCGCGGAAGAGGTTCGACAGGAGCGTTGATTTGCCGGTGATGAACTGGGGCAGACTGCCGGGGTGCGCCTTGGAGATGTCGATGCCGGACTCCTGCCGGTCCCGGTACATCACCAGCGGCGAGGGGCCTCCGAGATCAGCCGCTTCGGCGCGCAGCCGCGTGCGCTCCGCCTCCGCAGCATGCGCCACCGCGATGCCGGTTCCCGACGACTGCGGATCACCGAGGCGGACCCCGGCATCCGTCGCTGCGTTCTCCGCAGTCTTCTCGTCACGTCGCCACACAGACACAGACTAGGCTCGCGGCGGCCTCCGGCTCGGTATCCTGCGCGAGTTTCCCGGTATTGGTCGCCCTATCGACCGATTCCGCACCCGCTCTGCACAGCCGGGCACGCCGGCACCGACTCTCCCCGGGCTGCGCCTTCTGCCGTTCGCCGGTCCCACCTGCGCGCCAGGATGGTGCCATGACCTTCCGCTACGACTTCGCACCCACCCCGTTCGGAGACGCCCTCGTCGTCTTCTCGGACGACGGGATCGTCCGTTTCGATCTCTCCGAAGCCGAAGACCCCACGGTGCCGTGGCTTCTCGAGAGCGCATCGCGCGCGCTGCACTCCTCTCTGGATCCGGACCCCGGCGCTGCCGACGAGCTCGCACATCTGCTGCACGACTACTTCGAAGGGGCACCCATCCGCTTCGACGAGCACATCCGTCTCGACTGGCGCCTCGTCGAGGGGTTCTCCCGCGCGGCGCTGCAGACCATCGCCGAGATCGCGTGGGGCGAGACGATGAGCTACGGCGAGGTCGCCGTCCGCGCCGGCAGCCCGGGGGCCGCACGCGCCGTCGGAACCGCGTGCCGACTGACCCCCTTCTCCGTGATCGTTCCGGTGCACCGCGTGGTGCGTGCCGACGGCTCCCCAGGACAGTACGGCAGCTATCCCGAACGCAAGCGTTTCCTCCTCGACCTCGAGGCTCACGCGGCGTCCGAGTCGCCCGACACACGTGCGGAGCCGAGCGAGTAGGCCGCTGGGCTCCGCACGTGTGAGGTGCTCGACGGATCCGACGACAAATCCCGTCGCGGCCCCGGATATCGCACAGGCTGGCCGGGATTGGTTCGTATTCCGCCGGATAGCGAGCAACAGACGTCTGGCATGAATAGGAATCGGTATCGGGACCGGACATCGACGGATATCGAGAATCAAGGAACTCGACCCGTGGGGAATGAATGAGCACGGCGATCTCGCGGTTGCGCGCAGATGAGCACCCACCCGTTGCCCCGGGGAGTGATATCGTCGTCGCGACAAGCCGGGGCACAGAGTCGTCACCCCCGAAAGTAGGTAACCGTGAGCACGACGGTCCCGACCGATTCGGACGCCGAGCTCGTCGCACAGGCAGTGCGCGAGCTCGCTCACCGCACCCGATTCCCGGTGGCGTTCGGCGGGCTGATCGAGGACGGCGTGGTGTCGGTCACTACGATCTTCGGCAATCGCACCCAAAGCCTCGAAGGCCTACGGGTGCGCCCCGAGCGCGGTCTCGGGGGCCGCGCCATGACCGAACTCCGTCCACGCATGACCGGCAACTACCGCGCGTCGCAGCAGATCACGCACGACTATGACGGGTTCGTTCTGGGCGAGGGGCTCCGCACACTGCTCGCCGTGCCGATCATCGTCGATGGGCGCTCGCGCGGCGTGCTCTATGCCGGCGCGTGGGAGGAATCGCCGGCCCGCGGAGTGACGACGGCCCCCGCCCTGCGCGTCGCCGACGATCTCGCCGCAGAACTGCGCATTCGCGACGAGGTGAATCGGCGCATCCTGGCCTCTCCCCCTCAGCAGCGCTCCTTCTCCCCCGCAGACCGCGAGGAACTGCGAGAGACATTCGCCGAACTGCGCAGCATCGGCGCGACAGTCCAGGACACGCTCGTACGCGAACGCCTCGCACTGGTCGAGAAGCGGCTCCTGGCTCTCGCGGGTGATGAGCAGCCGTCAGACACCGGCCCGATCCCGACGGTGCATCTGTCGCCGCGAGAGACCGACGTCCTGTCGTGCGCCGCACTCGGCGCCACGAATGCCGAGATCGCGGCGCGACTCGGCCTCCGCGAAGCGACGGTGAAGGCGTACCTGGGCACCGCGATGTCCAAGCTCGACGCCTCCACTCGCCATGCGGCGGTAGCGCGGGCGCGGCGCGCCGGCCTCCTACCCTGACGCCCACCCGTGCACGGGCACTGCACAGGGCGGACGAAGAACGACGAGCTATCCTGATGGGGATCGCTCGCTGCGATCCCGGACGAGGCAGACCAGTACCCGGAACGCGACAAGACTGGCCCGAAAGGACCAGCCATGTCATGGATCATCCTCATCATCTCCGGTGTCCTCGAAGCCGTCTGGGCGACCGCACTCGGTAAATCCGAGGGGCTGAGCAAACTGTGGCCGAGCGTCATCTTCTTCGTCGGTCTCGCGCTGTCGATGGGCGGGCTCGCCTGGGCGATGCGCGATATCCCCACCGGAACGGCCTATGCCATCTGGGTGGGAATCGGTGCCTCTCTCACCGTCATCTACGCGATGATCACGGGCGACACCGATATATCCTGGGCGCGAATTCTTCTTCTTCTCGGACTCATCGGGTGCATTGTCGGATTGAAACTCATCGACGACGGCCACGCATAACGCGGATATGCGTTGTCGCCCACTCGGAGCTGCAATAGAGTCGAGGAATGGCCAGAAGAATTGTGCACCATCTCGTCGATGACATCGACGGAACCGTCCTCGCCGATGGAGAGGGAGAGAGCATTCATTTCTCCCTCAACGGAACGGCGTACGAGATCGATCTCACCGAGGAGAACGCCGCGGCCCTGCGCGCGGCGTTCCAGCCTTTCATCGACGCCGGTCGCCGCTCGTCCGTGGCGTCCGCCGCGCGGAGCGCCGCACCGCGGCGTCGATCGAGCGCTCGCACCTCTGACACCGCCGCGATCCGCGAGTGGGCCAAGGAGAACGGCCACGCCGTATCCGAGCGCGGCCGCATCTCCGCGCCGATCGTCGAGGCGTACCGCGCGGCACACTGATCCGCGCCATCACGCGGGGTGTGACGGTCAGTCGTCCGACTCCGTCGCACCCTCGCGTGCCCAGGCCTCGTCACGCAGGGTGATCTCGTTCGTCATGTCCTGGAGGAACCGGATGACGACCGTGCGCTCCTCGGCGGTGAGCCGCGCAGCCGCATAGAAGCGCTTCGCCTGCTGCTTTCCGACCGTCTGCATCGCGGCCTGATGCGTCGCCTGCGTGACCGAGATGGCGAGCGCGCGACGATCGGTGGGGTGAGGCGCGCGAAGGATGTGCCCGCCCTTCTCCAACCTGTCCAGAAGCTTGGTGGTCGACGCGCTCGAGATGCCGAGGTGCTGGGCGATACCGCCCGGCGTCGCGATCACGTCGCGATGGTCGCAGACGATCAGATAGTGCAGCGCTCGCATGTCGGAGTCGTTGAGGCGCATGTACCGTCGGGACGCCTCCGACAGGCGCTGCTCCGCCTCGCGCAGTTCGCCCAGCGCATTCATCAGCTCGCCGATCTGCGCGATCTCCTCGGCGGAGACACCCGAGCGATCCACGAGCGTGCTGTCGGGGTCGCTCGACTCGACATCGTAGATCGCGGCGCTCTCGATGCCCTCGTGCGGTAGCCCCTCGTCCCCCGCAGACTCGGGGGTCGACGCGACGCCAGGATGCGAATACGCATCACTGTTGACGTCACGTGCGGGTGCCATGAGAGCATGTTACACACACCACCTTTCATGCTACGGTGATTACTCGCCAAACTAGCAATACACGATGTAAGAGAAATGGAGGATCGGATGGAACAGGTCGTCCTTCTCGCCGATGACGGATCCCGCATCGGAACTCGTGCCAAAGCCGATGTCCACACCGAGGACACCCCCCTCCATCTGGCTTTCTCCTGCTACGTCGTGCGCGCCGACGGGCACGTCCTCGTCACCCGACGCGCCCTGTCCAAGCGCACCTGGCCCGGCGTCTGGACCAACAGCTTCTGCGGTCACCCCTCTCCGGACGAGTCGCTCGAAGAGGCCGTGCATCGACGCTCGCGCCAGGAGCTCGGCGCGAGCCTCCGGGACGTCTCCGTCGCACTCCCCGGCTTCCGCTACCGTGCCGTCGACGCGAGCGGCATCGTCGAGAACGAGATCTGCCCGGTCCACATCGCTGTGATCGACGGCGACGTCACCCCTGAGCCCTCCGAGGTCGCGGAGTGGGCGTGGGTGTCACCCGACGACCTCGTGGAGTCCCTGAGCCGCACACCGTTCGCCTTCAGCCCGTGGTTGCTGAGTCAGCTCCCGCAGCTGCGCGCCGAAGGAGCGCTCTGACATGCCCGCGCCGCCGGTGACCACCGCCCGCGAGGACATCCGCACCCGCATCGAGCGCGAACTGACACGCCACTTCGCCGAGCGATCGACGGCGGCAGCCGCGTACGGCCAGGAGTTCACTCAGCTCTGGCGCGTCGCCGCCGAGCACGCGCTGGGCGGAAAGCTCGTCCGCCCTTTGCTGCTGGTCGAGGCGGTGCAGGCTCTGCAGGCGCCCCCGGAGAATCCCGACGGCGAACCCGTTCCCAACACGGTGATCGAACTCGCCGCCGCGGTGGAGCTGCTCCACTACGCGTTCCTGCTGCACGACGATGTCATCGACAACGACCTCATCCGCCGGCACGGGGCGAACCTGCTCGGCGCGGTGCGCGACGCCCACCCGGCGTCCCAGTCCGTGCCGGCGCTCCACTGGGCGCGCACGGCAGGGATCCTGATGGGCGATCTCCTCCTCGCCTCCGCACACCAGATCTTCGCGCGCGCAGACCTTCCCACCGCGACCCGACTGCGCCTGCTCGATCTGCTCGATCACACCGTCACCGAGACCGTCGCCGGAGAGCAGACCGATGTCGGACTGAGCGACGGCGTCATCGCCCCGGATCTGCACACCATCCTGTCGATGACGACCCACAAGACCGCGACCTACTCGTTCGAGCTTCCGCTGCGTGCGGCCGCCATCCTCGCCGGCGCCCCCGAGACCACCGAGCGGGCCCTCGCGACCGCCGGCCAGCACCTGGGTCTCGCCTTCCAGCTCCAGGACGACCTGCTGTCCGCCTTCGGCGACCCCCGCGAGCACGGCAAGGACTCCTTCTCGGACCTGCGCGAAGGGAAGCAGACCGTCATCATCGCGTATGCGCGCATGACGAGCTCGTGGCCGCGGATCGAGCCGTCCTTCGGAGCCGACGATCTGTCCCCCGCGGAAGCCGACCACATCCGGAGCCTCCTGACCGACTGCGGGGCGCAGCGCTTCGCCCAGAACCTCGTGGACGAGCAGCTCACGGCGATGGACGAGCTCCTCGTCGGTTCCTCGCACGTCCCCGCCGCCGTGCAGCAGGTCCTCCTCGCGCACTCAGCGCGCTTGGAAGGCCGCCGCTCATGAGCTCTCGTCCGGAAGGTCGGGACTCCCTGGACCGCTTCACCCGCACCGCGGAGATCGCGACGACCGACGTCATCCGCACGTATTCGACCTCCTTCGGTCTCGCCACCAAGCTGCTCGGACGCCGCCATCGCCAGCACATCCGCAACGTCTACGCCATGGTGCGTATCGCCGACGAGATCGTCGACGGCGTCGCGGCCGAGGCCGGTCTGGACGAGAGCGCACAGGCCGCCACACTCGACGCCTACGTCGCCGAGACGCATCGGGCGATGGCCACGGGCTACAGCAGCAACATGGTTCTCCACGCTTTCGCCTGCACGGCTCGCGAGAGCGACATCGGCGAGGACCTCACGCAACCGTTCTTCGACTCGATGCGCGCGGACATCACGCCCTCGACCACCACACCGGAGCTGCACGTGTACGACGCCGATGCACACGAGAAGTACGTGTACGGCTCCGCGGAGGTGGTGGGGCTCATGTGCCTTCGCGTCTTCCTGCGCGGCACCACCCCGTCGCCTCACGACCGCGACGCCCTGGTCCACGGCGCACGACAGCTCGGTGCGGCGTTCCAGAACATCAACTTCCTGCGCGACCTGGCCGACGACACCGACCGCCTGGGACGCAGCTACCTGGCGGGCTCGGACCGCCTGGACGACGCCGCTCGCGATGAGTGGGTCGCGACGATCCGCACCCAGCTCGTCGACGCACGCCGCTCCATCCCCCTGCTCCCCCGCGACGCCCGCGCCGCTGTGCGCAGTGCCGCCGCGCTGTTCGCGTCCCTCACCGATCGAGTCGCGCGCACGCCGGCCGACGAGCTGTACCGCACCAGAGTGCGCGTACCCAACGCGACCAAAGCGCTCCTCGCCGGACGCGAGGTCGCCCGCACGGCACTGGAGAAGCGATCATGACGCGAGCGGTGGTGATCGGTGCCGGTGTCGCTGGACTCGCGACAGCCGGACTCCTGGCGCGCGAGGGCTACGACGTGGTGGTGCTCGAGAAGAACGATCGCATCGGTGGGCGCGCCGGCACGATCGAACGCGACGGCTTCCGCTTCGACACCGGTCCGTCCTGGTACCTCATGCCCAGTGTCTTCGACCACTTCTTCGCGATGATGGGGACGAGCACGCAGGAGCAGCTGGATCTGTCCCTGCTCGATCCGGGCTACCGCGTCTTCAGCGAACCGACCCGGAATGACGTGGCGTCGAGCACCGTCACGGTTCCCCACGGTGAGAAAGCCGTGAGCGCCGTGTTCGAGGAACTGGAGCCCGGTTCCTCCGCCGAGTTGGCGACCTATCTCGCCTCTGCGCGGCACACGAACGAGATGGCGGAGAAGTACTTCCTCTACAACCCGTTCACGAGAATCGGCTCGCTCCTGCGCCCCGACGTGGTACGCGCTCTCCCCCAGTTGGCGACGCTTCTGCTCACCCCGCTGAACCGATACGTGGCACGACGGTTCCGCCACCCCGTCATCCGCCAGGTGCTGGGATACCCGGCCGTGTTCCTGGGCACGGATCCCGGCCGCGCGCCGGCGATGTACCACCTGATGAGTGCGCTCGACCTCGACGAGGGCGTCCAGTATCCGCAGGGCGGATTCTGGACGCTGGTCGAGAGGATCGGCCAGGTCGCACGGGACGCCGGAGCCCGCGTGGTGACCGGCGCGACCGTGAGCGAGATCCTCACCGTCCCGGATTCCCGTCGTCGCAGCCGGACGACCGGCGTGCGCTGGACGGATGCCGACGGCGGCGAGCACATCGAGCACGCCGACATCGTGGTCTCCGGAGCGGACCTGCATCACACCGAGACCCGGATGCTCCGCGAGCCCGTTCGCAGCTACCCCGAGCGATGGTGGCGACGACGCATCAGCGGCCCGGGCGCCGTCCTCGTGATGCTCGGCGTGCGCGGCTCCCTGCCGCAGCTCCCGCATCACTCGCTGTTCTTCGCCCGCGACTGGGAGAAGAACTTCGACGCGATCTTCGGTGAGCACCCGCACATCCCGCGGCCCGCCTCCACCTACGTGTGTCGACCGAGCGCGAGCGACGACACGGTCGCTCCGGAGGGACACGAGAACCTCTTCGTCCTCGTGCCGATTCCCGCCGACACGGCCCTCGGCTCCGGCGGTAGCGACGGCGCAGGTGACGAGCGCATCGAGGACGCGGCAGACGCGGCGATCGACCTCATCGCCGACTGGGCCGGCATCGACGACCTGCGCGAACGCATCGTCGTGCGCGAGACCATCGGGCCGGCGGACTTCGCCGCCGATTATCACTCGTGGCGGGGCGGAATGCTCGGCCCCGCCCACACGCTGAGCCAGAGCGCCATGTTCCGTGCACAGAACGCCTCGCGTCGGGTGCGCGGGCTGTACTACGCCGGCGCCACCACCGCGCCGGGCGTCGGAGTGCCGATGTGCCTCATCAGCGCCGAACTCGTCCTCAAGCGGATCCGGGGTGACCACAGCGGTGGCCCTCTGCCCGAGCCCGCTCGCGATCGCACCACCGGGGAGGAGGCGCCGGGATGGGAGTGATCTACCTCGCAGCCCTGCTGATCTCCCTCGGCTGCATGCTTCTGCTCGACGCGCGTTTCCGGCTCTTCTTCTGGCGTGACCCGGTCTCCGCCGCGATCGTCACGGTCGTCGGACTCGCGTTCTTCCTCGCATGGGATCTCGCCGGCATCGCCCAGGGCATCTTCTTCCGAGGCGACGGCGTGATCGCGACCGGCATCCTGTTCGCTCCCGAACTCCCCCTGGAGGAGCCGATCTTCCTCGTGTTCCTGGTCGTGTGCACGATGGTGATCTACACGGGTGCCGTGCGCATCCTGTCCGCTCGCCGCTCCCGCGCGGAGGTGCCACGATGACCTACCTCACGCTCTCGCTGTGGTTCGTCGGCGCAGCCCTCCTCGCAACCGCCCTGCTGCCGCTCGCCTCACGAACGAGGCCCCGACCCCGCCCTCATCTCGGCGCCGTCCTGCTGACGATCGGCACCCTGTTCGTGCTGACGGCCGTCTTCGACAACATCATGATCGGGACGGGCCTGTTCCACTACGCTCCCTCCCAACTCGTCGGGGTGCACATCGGACTCGCGCCGCTGGAGGACTTCACCTATCCGCTCGCAGGAGCCCTGCTGCTGCCCGCGCTGTGGACCCTGCTCGTGCACCGCCGCGGCACCCACTCGAGCGCCTCTGCGGGGCGCACAGGGACGCAGGAGCGCACATGACCCGCCCCGCCTCCACGCTCCGCGCGGATCTCGCGCAGGTCGTGCTGTCCTCGAGACCGATCAGCTGGATCAACACCGCCTTCCCGTTCGGTGCCGCGTACCTGCTCGCGACCCGCGAGATCGATCTCGTCTTCGTCGTCGGCGTGATCTACTTCCTGATCCCCTACAACCTCGCCATGTACGGGATCAACGACGTCTTCGACTACGCGTCCGACCTCGCCAATCCCCGCAAGGGCGGCATCGAGGGCGCCCTGCTCGCCCCGCGGATGCACCGGACGACGCTGTGGGCCGCCACGCTGTCGAATCTCCCGTTCCTCGTCTTCCTCGTGGTCGTGGGCAATCCCGCCGCCTGGATCAGTCTCGCCGTGAGCGTCTTCGCGGTGATCGCCTATTCCGCACCGGGTCTGCGCTTCAAGGAGCGCCCGTTCCTGGATTCGATCACCTCGAGCACCCACTTCGTGAGTCCGGCCGTCGTCGGACTCGCCCTGGCGGGCGCGGCTCCCACGCCCGAGATGATCCTCACCCTCGCGGCGTTCTTCCTCTGGGGGATGGCGGCGCACGCTTTCGGTGCCGTGCAGGACATCGAGCCGGACCGCGAGGGCGGGATCTCCTCGATCGCGACCTCCATCGGCGCGCGAGCGACCGTGCGGCTCGCCCTCGCTCTCTGGGCGGCCGCGGGGGTCGTCATGCTCGTGACACCGTGGCCCGGTCCACTCGCCGCCGTACTGGCCGTGCCGTATCTCGTGAACGCCGCCCCCTGGTGGAACGTCACCGATGGCACCGCCCAGCGCACCAACATCGCCTGGCGCCGATTCATCGCGCTCAACTACATCGCCGGCTTCCTCGCGACGATGATCCTCATCCTCGCCTGGATCGGTTGATCCTCACCTCTCCGCGTTGTCTTCCCGAAAGGACTGCGATGACCTCCTCTGAGCCCGCGACCCCCACCCGGCGTCGCCGCGACCGTTCCCGTCGGTCCTGGGTGCGCATCCTGCTGCCCGCCCTCCTCATCGTCGCCTGGTTGGCCGGCGCGTCGCTCGGCGGCCCTCTCTTCGGCAAGATCGAAGAGGTCTCCTCCAACGACCAGACGACCTATCTGCCGGAGTCGGCGGACGCCACGCAGGTGCAGGCGCTTCTGGGCGAGTTCAACGATTCCGAAGCCATCCCCGCGATCGTCGTCTTCGTCGGCGACGAGGAGCTGACGGCGGACCAGCTCGCGACCATCGACGACGTGATCGCGGCCGCCCCGGACATCGAGGGCGTGAGCGAGGACGTCTCCCCCGCCATCCCCTCGGAGGACGGCCTCGCGGTGCAGGCGTTCATCCCGATCCTCAGCGACTCGGACATCGGGGACGTCGTCGTCGAGATCGGCGACGAGCTGCGAGCGGCGGCACCCAGCGGTGTGACGGTCTACGTGACGGGGCCCGCGGGCTTCACCGCCGACCTCGCGGCCGGCTTCGCGGGCATCGACGGCCTGCTGCTCGGTGTCGCGCTCCTGGCCGTCCTCGTGATCCTCGTGCTCGTGTACCGCTCGCTCCTCCTGCCACTCGTGGTCCTCTCCACGAGCCTGTTCGCACTGTGCGTCGCGCTGCTCGTGGTCTGGTGGCTCGCGAAGTGGGAGATCCTGCTGCTCAGCGGCCAGACGCAGGGCATCCTGTTCATCCTCGTGATCGGCGCCGCGACGGACTACGCGCTGCTGTTCGTGGCCCGGTTCCGGGAAGAGCTGCGCTCGACGCAGGACAAGGGCGCGGCGATCGCCGCCGCGTGGAAGGGATCGTTCGAGCCGATCGTCGCCTCCGGAGGCACGGTCATCGCCGGTCTCCTGTGCCTGCTGCTCAGCGACCTGAAGTCCAACAGCACCCTCGGTCCGGTGGCGGCGATCGGAATCGTCTTCGCGATGCTCGCGGCGCTCACCCTTCTCCCGGCGCTCCTGTTCACGTTCGGACGTGCGGCCTTCTGGCCCCGTCGTCCCGTCTTCGACCCCGAAGCCGTCGCCGCGGAGAACGGCATGCCGTCGAAGGGTCTGTGGGCACGCCTCGCGCGTCTCATCCAGCGCCGCCCGCGGGTCATCTGGATCGTCACGACTCTCGTGCTGCTGGCGGGTGCCGCCGGTGTCACCCAGCTCAACGCCGTGGGCATTCCGCAATCCGACCTCGTCCTGGGTGCCTCCGAGGCCCGCGACGGCCAGGTCGCGCTCGGCGAGCACTTCCCCGGCGGATCGGGAAGCCCCGCCTACGTGGTTGTCGAGGAGGCCGCACTGCAGGACGCAGCCGACATCCTGAACGACAACTCCGGCATCGACGGCGTCGCGGTGAGCGCGACGGACTCCCCCAGCGGGACTGCGCCGGTCACAGCGGACGGCATCATCGCCTTCGGCCCGCCCGGAACGCCCGCACCCGAGCCCACCGTGGTCGACGGTGACGTACTGCTGCAGGCCACGCTCGCGGATGCAGCGGACTCGGACGCCGCTGCGGAAACCGTGCGGGAGCTGCGCGTCGATCTGGCGGACCTGGATGCCCTCGTGGGCGGCGTCACGGCGACGGCGATCGACACGAACGACGCGTCGATCCACGACCGCAACCTGATCATCCCGGTCATCCTCGTCGTGATCATGCTCATCCTCATGATGCTGCTGCGGTCGATCCTCGCCCCCGTGCTCCTCATCATCACCACGGTGCTGTCGTTCGGAACGGCGATGGGAGTCTCGGCGCTCGTGTTCAACGGGATCTTCCAGTTCCCTGGTGCCGACCCCGCGGTCCCGCTGTACGGCTTCGTGTTCCTCGTCGCACTGGGCATCGACTACAACATCTTCCTCATGACCCGCGTGCGGGAAGAAGCTCTCGTGCACGGAACCAGGGAGGGCGTGCTGCGCGGACTCGCGATCACCGGCGGGGTCATCACATCCGCGGGACTCGTGCTCGCCGCGACGTTCGCGGCGCTGTCGGTCATCCCGATCCTGTTCCTCGTACAGCTCGCGTTCATCGTCGCGTTCGGTGTGCTGCTGGACACCTTCGTCGTCCGGTCGCTGCTCGTCCCGGCACTCGCCTACGACATCGGACGCAAGGTCTGGTGGCCGTCGAAGCTCTCGCGCGGCGAGCGCTGAGCGCGCCGGGGCTACACCGAGACGAAGAGCGGGAGCAGGGATCCGATCAGTCCCAGGACACCGACCGAGGTGAACACGATGCCGAGTGTCCAGAGCACGCGGCGCAGGTGCGGCGGTGATCCGATGCGTGCGCGACCGGGGTCGTTCGCGCTGACGTAGCCGTCGTGCCACCCGGGCTCCGCGTACGACTCGTCGCGTCGGAGCGCTCGTTCGTGGAAGTCTCCGCCGGCGAACCAGCGTGCGATGCGGCTCTCGTCCCGGTCGATGACCGCGATCTCGATGCCGCGCCACCGCCCCTCGACCAGAGCGATCATGAGGGCGAGCAGGATCGCGGGTATCCCCGCACCCAGCCCCAACCAGGAAAGCACCTCCCCGACCATCGCTGTGGTGTCGAGAAGGTGCATTTCCTCATCGTAGGACCCCGCCGCTCTCGCGGCGTGTCATACCGTGATCAGGCGGGTCGGTACTGCGACGCCATCGGGCAGTCGAACGGGTCGCGAGCCGCGAGACCGACGCGGTTCAGGTACTCGATCACGATGCCGTAGGACTGGATCAACGTGGTCTCGGTGTAGGGCACGTCGTTCGCGATGCAGTAGTCACGGACGATCTCGCGCGCCTTGGAGAGGTTCGAGCGGGGCATGTTCGGGAACAGGTGGTGCTCGACCTGGTAGTTGAGGCCGCCCATCAGCCACGTGGCCCACCAGCCGCCGGTGATGTTGCGCGACGTGCGCACCTGCTTGGTGAAGAAGTCGAGCTTGGCATCGGGTGCGATGACAGGCATGCCCTTGTGGTTCGGGGCAAACGATGCGCCCATGTAGACACCGAACACGGCGAGCTGGACACCCATGAAGGCGAACGCCATGCCGAGCGGCAGCATGAGGAAGACGGGGATCAGGATGACCGCGAAGCGGGTCGTGATGATGCCGAGCTCGATCCAGCGGCCCTTGACGGGCTTGCGAGAGAACAGGTACTTGAAGCTGATGAAGTGCAGGTTCAAGCCCTCGAGCATGAGCAGCGGGAAGAAGAAGTATCCCTGCTTGCGGGTGATCAGACGGACGATGCCGCGGGACTTCGCCGCATCCTCGTCGAGGAAGGAGATCGTGTCGATCTCGATGTCGGGGTCCTTGCCGACGCGGTTCGGGTTTCCGTGGTGACGCGTGTGCTTGGAGTCCCACCAGGAGTAGCTCATGCCGACGATGCCGGCGAGGATGCGAGCGAGGCGGAAGTTCGCCGGGCCGCTGCTGAGGATCTGCCGGTGGGCGGCCTCGTGAGCGAGGAACGCGAGCTGAGTGAACAGCACGCCGAGCGCTGCGGCGATGAGCAACTGGAACCAGCTGTCACCGAGGAGGATGAATCCGGTGATCGCACCGCCGAACGCGACCGCGAGGCCGGCGCCGACGAAGATGTAGAACCACGTGGCCCTGGCGAGGAGGCCGGTCTCACGAACGACCTGCGATACCTGGTTGTAGGCACGCGCCATCGGGGGGAACTGCTCGGTTCCTGCGTACGTCTGGCGTACGGGTCCGAGGGTGGAGGTGGTCGTGTCAACCGTGGTGAGGGAGATGATGCTCTCCTGCCGATCTGCGGCTCGGTGGCCGTCGAAGCCATGAGCGGATGCGCATCGCTGACCTCAGGCTAACGCCCTCCGTATGCGCCGAACGGAATACCGGCTCAGCCTTTTTCGGGCGTGTCGTTCGCCGCGGCCCTCGAGGACGGCGCGTGCCTCGTCCAGATCGAAGTATGTTCCCAGCGGCGTGCTGCGAGCGTCGTGGACGAGGTACTGCGGTTCGTCGACGGTGATGAATCCGGCGAATTCGCCGTTGCGGGTTGCGACGTGCACGTCGTGGTCGGCCTGTTTCCAGACGAGCGCGACGGAAGTGGCCGGCGTTGCCGGGATGGTGCTCATGGTGATACTCGAATGCTCAGGGGGCGCTCAGGGCTGCCCGATGTGACGACCGAGACAGAAGACGCGCGTCGATGCGGACTTCCGGTAAGTGGCCCCGGTCTGGTGGCTGCTCACGTCGCCGATCAAGAGGGCAAGGCGTGTGCTGCTCTCTCAGTTTAGCATCCGCCTCCTGAGGACGGGCCGGTCACACCGGAACCGGGCTGCCTCCGAGGGCGGATCGATCGGCAACCAGAGGGCAGGTGAAGACGTCGCGCTCCCCCAGCCCGACCCGGTTGATGTACCGGATGACGATCCCGTAGGAGACGAAGAGGCCCGTCTCGGCGTAGGGGACGCCGCGCTCTCGGCAGTAAGCGGCGATGGTCGGCGCCGCGCGGCGTAGGTGCGGCCGGGGCATCGAGGGGAAGAGGTGGTGCTCCACCTGGTAGTTCAACCCGCCCATGAGCACGTCGATGAAGCGGGAGCCACGGATATTGCGGCTCATCATGACCTGCCGACGGAGGAAGTCCAGCGACAGATGACGGGGAACGATCGGCATGCCCTTGTGATTCGGGGCGAACGCCGCGCCCATGTAGAACCCGAAGATTCCCAGCTGCACCGCAAGGAAGACGGCGGCGATGCCCGGAGAGAGGACGAGGAACACCAGCGCCAGGAACCCGCCGATGCGCACGCTGAGGAAGACGATCTCCACGACACGGCGCTTCAGCGGTCCGCGTGCCAGCACCCGGCGGACGCTCGACGCATGCAGCGAGATGCCCTCGAGCAACAGGATCGGGAAGAACCACAGCCCCTGGTGCGCCTGGAGCCAGGACGCGAGCGGGGACCGCGGGGGGCTCGCGGAGTCGGCCGTGAGAGCGATCACCGGCAGGTCGATGTCCGGATCGGCATCGAGCTTGTTCGGGTTCGCGTGGTGCCGTGTGTGCTTGTGCTGCCACCAGCCGTAGCTGAGGCCGACGAGGAGATCGGCCAGGATCAGGCTCACCCAGTCGTTCCAACGACCGGAGTCGAAGATCTGCCGGTGCGCGGCGTCGTGACCGAGGAAGGCGATCTGCGTGAAGACGATCGCGAAGACAGCGGCGGTGAGCAGCTGCCACCAGGTGTCGCCGATCCAGATGAAGGCGACCACGCACGCGGCGAGGACCACGGGTGCCGCGATGATCCTCGTCCAGTAGTGGGTGTATCGGCGGCGCAGGAATCCCGCTCCGCGAATGAGCTGCGCCAATTCGGTGAACTCGCTGGCGCCGCCCCGGTGCGGGGCGCGGGAGGGAGAGTGGACTGTCGCGCGTACGGTGCTCATGATGACCTCGGCTCCGTGGGCGCCTCATCACGGGACGCTCAGATTCTCGGCGTGCTCTGTGTCTGCCCTTACGAGGCTACGCCGCCCAGATGTGCGGCTCACAGGTTCGCGGCGACGGGGCGTCGCGTCGGCTGACCGCAGTGGACGCCCGTGTCGCCGGGCGCATACCCTGCGAGGATGCGCCGCATCGTGATCACTCAGAACACCACTCTCGACGGGGTGATCGACAACGAGCAGTCCTGGTTCGACGTCACCGCCGACACCGAGCAGGGACGGGAGCTCGCCGCGGTGACCGCCGAACACGCCGCGGCATCCGACGGGTTCCTGGTGGGCCGGGTCACGTTCGAGGAGATGCGCGGCTTCTGGCCGCAGCAGACGGATGACCGCACCGGCGTCACCGATCACCTGAACCGCGTGCAGAAGTACGTCGTGTCGACCACGCTGTCCGACCCGGGCTGGGAAGGCACCACCGTGCTGCGCGGCGGTGACGCACTCGAATCGGAGATCCGTGCGCTCGCAGACAGCGACGGAACGGATGTCGTCCTCACCGGCAGCATCACGCTCGCTCGATCGTTGCTTCTCGCCAACCTCGTCCAGGAACTGCGCCTGTTCACCTATCCGGTCGTGCTCGGTCGCGGTCGGCGGCTCTTCCCCGCCGGCTGGCATGCCGACGATCTCAGCCTGATCGAGCAACGCACCTTCTCGGGCGGGGTGACCCTCACCCGCTACGCCCTCTGAGACGATCCGCGCGTCCGGGACACTCTCCGGGTAGCGGGCGTTCATGCGCTCGCCCCCGGTCTCAGAAGGAGGAAGAGACGATGACGACCTTGCGCGGCGCCGCGGCCCTGGTACTCGCGATCGGTGCGACGCTCGCTCTGAGCGGGTGTGGAAACGCACAACAACCGTCAGCGAATCCGACGTCGGTGCAGGACGACTCGACCGCTATCGCCTACGAGTGCGGCGGGCACGCCGTCCCCGCCTCAGCCGTCGAGTCGCCACAGGGTCTCGAGGCGCTCAGCCCGGCCGGACGCGAGGCCGTCGACACGGCGACGTACGAAGGCATCGAACCCCTGATGCTCGCACCTGAAGCGGACTGGGTTCTCGCTGCGGAGAGGAGCGATGCGATCGATCTCCTCCGACCCACGACCGCGACGGACGAGACGCACGAGCTGGTCTCGATCGAGCACATCGTGGATTCCCCGAACCTCGAGCCGGGTTGGTACGTCATGTCGCACTCGCCGTGCTCGCTGCAGGTCGATCTCGGGGAGTTGGAGGGGGCGACGGTCACACTGGATCCGGCGCATCCCCTGGACGCGGAGTCCACGGAGATCGCGCTTCTCGTCACGGAGCGGGCGTGCAACTCCGGAAAGGACGCCGAGGGGCGTGTCGAGACCGTGGAGATCATCGAGACGGACACGGAGGTGCGGTTCGTCGTCGGCATCGCGCCGCGCAACGTCGCGGCCTTCTGCCCGTCCAACCCCGCAACGCCCCACCTGCTGACCCTGGATGCCCCACTCGGCGACCGCGACGTGATCGACGCGGCGCTCGTACCGGCGCGCGAATTGCGCTGACCGCTTCGGAGATCCCGTAGACTGGTTCCTCCAAGGGGAGTACTCCGGCACGGTCGGCTCGTCATTACGGATGCATCGCATCCCGGGCCTCCGGTTCCTGGTCACAGGAATGGAAGAGACTTTGGCGTCGTCTTGTCCACGCCACGTCTGGAGTCCTCTGTGAATGTCACGCTGCTCGTCTGGGCTATCACGATCGCCGTCACGATCGCCTTCTTCGTTTACGAGTTCTACGCTCACGTGCGCACACCGCACGAACCGACCATCGGCGAATCGGCACGCTGGTCGGCGTTCTACATCGGTCTCGCGCTGCTCTTCGGCGTCGGGATCGGCGTCGTCTCCGGCTGGACGTACGGCGGCGAGTACTTCGCCGGATACCTCACCGAGAAGGCGCTGTCGATCGACAACCTGTTCGTCTTCCTCATCGTGATGACGAGCTTCGCGGTTCCGAAGAAGTACCAGCAGAAGGTGCTGATGATCGGCATCGTCATCGCGCTGGTGCTCCGCGGCATCTTCATCGCCGCCGGTGCCGCGCTGATCGACAACTTCTCCTGGATCTTCTACCTGTTCGGCGCACTGCTGCTGTTCCTCGCCTACCGGCAGGCGTTCGCGGACGGTGAGTCCAACCCTGCCGACGGCAAGGTCATGCGCTTCGTGCGACGAGTCCTCCCGGTGACGGACGAGTACCACGGCGACCGCCTCACGGTACGCAAGGAGGGCAAGCGCTGGGTCACCCCCATGTTCCTCACCATCGTGGCGATCGGATTCGTCGACCTGATCTTCGCCGTCGACTCGATTCCCGCGATCTACGGCCTGACCTCGGAGGCGTACATCGTCTTCACGGCCAATGCGTTCGCCCTGATGGGGCTGCGGCAGCTCTTCTTCCTCGTCGGTGGCCTCCTCGAACGACTGGTCTACCTCGCGCAGGGACTGGCGGTCATCCTCGCCTTCATCGGCGTGAAGCTCGTCTTCCACGCGCTGCACGTGAACGAGGTGTGGTTCATCAACGGTGGCGAGCCTCTGCTCTGGGTACCGGAGATCCCGATCTGGCTCTCGCTGGTTTTCATCGCGGCCACCGTCACTGTGGCGACCGTCGCGAGCCTCATCAAGACCCGCGGCGACCGCCACACGCCCGTGGAAGCGGACGCACCGCAGGATCGCCCCTGAGCGAAGCGTCTACCGATCGAGTCGGTCGGTGGGCACCGGCGAATGCACCATCGACTCAGCGAGTTCCACGAGGGTTCGCACCGGAACTCCCGTTCCGCCCGCGACCGTGTAGCCGTGCGGCGAGTCTGCGGTGTACGCAGGGCCGGCGATATCGAGGTGTGCCCATTCGACGGTGTCGTCGACGAACTCTCGGAGGAACGCGGCTGCAGCGAGCATTCCTCCTGCCGGCGCGCCGGCGTTCCTGAGGTCAGCGGTCTTCGATTCGAAGTACGTGATCATCTCCTCGGGAATCGGCATGGCCCACATCGACTCGCCGCTGGATTCGGACGCGAGCACGACCCGTTCCCGAGCCGCTCGCGTGCCCATCACTCCCGTCGTGCGATAGCCGAGCGCCGCCACCTGGGCGCCGGTGAGAGTGGCGATGTCGATGAGAAGATCGGGCTCCTCCTCCTGGGCGACGACGAGCGCGTCCGCGAGGACGAGCCGGCCCTCGGCGTCCGTGTTCGTCACTTCCACGGTCTTCCCGCCGTAGATGCGGAGCACGTCGGCCGGGCGGACGGCAGAACCTGACGGCATGTTCTCGGCGAGCGCCAGCCACGCTGTGACCCGGACCGGCAGCCCCAGCCGTGCGATTGCGAACAGCGCCTGCACGGCGGCGGCGGCGCCGGCCATGTCCGACTTCATGTTCTCCATCTTGGCTGCGGGCTTGAGGGAGATACCCCCCGAGTCGAACGTGATGCCCTTGCCCACGAGGGACAGAAGCGGCGCCCCCTCGTGGGGGCGATAGCTGAGCTTGACCAACCGAGGGCCTCTGGTCGACCCGAGCCCGACGCCGAGCAGCCCACCGAAACCGCGCTTCTCGAGGTCGGTGTCGTCCATGACCTCCACCGCGACCCGGTCACTCAGAACGTCATCCTGCGCCTGGCCCACCACGGCATCGGCGAACGACTCGGGGAAGAGATCCGAGGGCGGGTGATTCACGAGGTCGCGGGCCGCCGCGACGGCGCCCGCGATCACGGCAGCACGATCCATCGTGATCTGCGCCGACTCGTCGGCCGCGATGATGATCTCCTCCAGGGGCTTCCTCCCCTGGGACGCACTCCGGTACGCGGTGTACCGGTACGAGCCGAGCAGTGCGCCGGTCGCCACCGCTTCGATGTCCGTGGCATTCCTGGTCGGGAAGGCGAGTGCGACAGAGCGGACCGAGTCGATCGAACGGAGCGCGACGCCGGCCGCCGTACGCAGTCGGTCGCGGAACGCGGCGTCGTCCTGCGTCGCCTCGGCGGAGTCACCGAAACCCACGAGGAGCACAGACGCAGCCGTGATACCCCTCGGCGCGGGGATCCGCGCGACGACGCCGCGCTTCGCGGTGTGCCCGACGGCCATCGCCGCGTCGTGCAGGGACAGCACTGCATCCTCGGTGAGTCCCGGAGAGGTCACGGCGATCGACTCGGCACGGACCTCGAGCGCGACGATGAGGACGTCGACCGCGAAGCGTGCAGGGTCTCCCGACTCACTGCGCGCAGCAGGAAGCGTGGTGGTCATTGGAGTGTTCATGGTGTTCTTCACTTTCCTGCCGAGGTGAGCGTCGGTGCAGCAGATCGGTCCGCGGGGAGAGAGGGCGCATGCGCCACGAGGCCGAGGACCGCGCCGTACTGCACACCCACGACCGCCTTGACGGAAATTCCCTGCGTACCCTCGTCCGCGGATCGCTGTTCGAGCCAGCCCAGCCATTCGTGTTCGAGGTCGCGCGCGCACCGCCGGACGATGGCCCGCGCCGACCCGGCGGCGATCTCTGCCTGCAGGGCGCGCAGCAGCGCACCCCCGAAGCGCAGCCGGTACATCCAGACGACCGACATAGGACGTTCTGCGACAGTGGCGACGCGCTGATTCTCCGGCATCGTCGACCGGGCGCTCATGAGCTCCCCCGCCCGAGTCATCCCCGGGACGAACACACGTGCGCTGCGCAGGAACGGCGAATCCAGGCTGAGGTGCGGCTCCACCATCGCGAGGACCGCAGACAGCCGTGTACCCGTCTCGGTCAGCGCCTCCCCGGCCTCGCGGAGCAGAGTGGCGTAGTCCGACGACGATGGGCTGGTGTCGTCCGCGCCGTACGTGCGCCAGATCGGCAACTCGGCGATCAGAGAGGTCGTGCCGTATCTGCGCGCATAGCTCGTCGACGATTGCCCTGCGGCGCCGCTCGGCACGGGATCCAGGCCGTTCTCCACGCGCCATTCGTACACGTCCTCCGCGCTGCCGGACTCGAAGATCGCGGGAGCCAACTCCGTGAAGTGCGCGCTCTCCGGCTCGCCACGGTGCAAGGGGACATCGAGTTCGGCCGGGAGCCGGTGCAGCAGCGCGACGAGGTCACCGACGGGCTCGGACACATAGAAGTACGCACCTCCCGTCTCGGAGTTGTGCAGGGGGACGAAGTAGTCGGGCCGGATGTCGTCGAGCACACGCTGGAGGGCCTGGGTCTCCGGAAGCAGCGCGTCGAAGTACTTGGACCTGTAGTTGATGGGGAATGTCCACTCGACCTGTTCGTTCCCCGGCGGTCGATAGAAGTGGCGGAAGTAGGTCGTCGCGTCCGAGGGGGCATCGAACCAGCCCTCGTTGAGCCGCATGCCATCCGGATCGATGCACGGGATGACGTGCCACACGGCACCCAGGCGTTCACGCAGCGAGGCGTCGGTGAGCAGGTCGGTGAGTAGCCGGATGATCGTGTGCGATCCGATCGGCTCGTTCGGATGGATCCCCCCGACGACGAGACAGTGTTTCGCTTCGGCCTCCCGATCCTCGGCGACGGCTGCGTCACCGAGCGTGTACAGCCTGATCGGCTCACCGAGGCGAGAGGTGCCGATGCGTGTCGATGTCAGCAGCCCGGGATACTCGCGTGCCAGCTCCTCGACCTGCGAGAGCAGCTCGTCCACGCGGGGATAGCCCGCGAAGTCGGGAAGCGCTGCCGCCCGCTCCACGATCTCGTCGTCGGAAACCGCCCGCGGATTCTTGTCGTTCGTCATACCCCTACTCGTTCTTTTCTTCTCTTGCGTTGCAGCACCGGGTCCGGCACCGGCGCGGCATCCAGCAGCCGGCGCGTATAGTCGTCCTGCGGATCCAGGAGGATCTGCTGACGCGTACCCTGCTCGATGATGTGCGAGTCGCTCATGACGACGATGCGATCTGCGAGGCTGTCCACCACCGCGAGGTCGTGGCTGATGAACAGGCAGGCGAAGCGCAGTTCCTTCTGCAGCTGGTGGAACAGATCGAGCACCGTCGCCTGGACCGAGACGTCCAGGGCCGATGTCGGCTCATCCGCGATCAACAGAACCGGATCCAGCGCGAGGGCGCGCGCGATCGCGACCCGCTGTCGCTGCCCGCCGGAGAGTTCATGTGCATAGCGCGTCGCCCAGGAGCGTGAGAGGCCGACGGCATCGAGGAGCTCGTCGGTTCGCTTCCTGAGCTGCGCACCCCGCATCCCGGCATGCACGCGCAGCGGCTCCCCGATCGACTCCCCCATCGTCCATCGCGGATCCAGAGCTCCCAGCGGATTCTGAAACACGATGCCGATCCGCTTCTTCAACTCGATCACCTGTCGCCGGGACGCGTTGACAGCGTCGACACCATCGACGACGACGCTCCCACCGGTGACGGGAGCGAGGCCGGTGATGGCCTTTCCGATGGTCGATTTCCCCGAGCCGGATTCTCCGACAAGAGCGACGACCTCGCCCCGAGCGACGGTGAGACTCGCCCCGGACACCGCGAGCACAGAGCGGAATCGTTGGCGATACTCCACGGAGACGTCGTCCATCACGAGGATCGGGTGGTCTCCGGACGCCGTGTCGCGGTCGGCCACATCCAGCCGGGGGACGGACTCCAGAAGGCGTCGCGTGTACTCAGCGGTCGGACTCGCGAAGAGCTGGGCGACCTTCTGAGTCTCTTCGATTCGACCGCCCTTCATCACCACGACCCGGTCGGCGACGTCGGCCACCACCCCCATGTCGTGAGTGATGAGGAGGACAGCGGTCTCCGCCTTCTCCCGCACCCGCATGAGAAGGTCCAGAATCTCACGCTGCACCGTCACATCCAGAGCGGTCGTCGGCTCGTCGGCGATGAGCAGGTCCGGGTCGCAGGCAAGAGCCATGGCGATCACGACCCGCTGGGCTTGGCCGCCGGACAGCTGGTGGGGATAGGAGCGCACCCGCCGGTGCGGTTCTCGCAGTTCGACGGCGGTGAGGAGGTCGATGACTCGGCGCTTGCGCTGCTGAGAAGTCATGTCGGGGAAGTGCCTGCGCAGCACCTCCCTGATCTGGAAGCCGATCGGGAAGACCGGGTCGAGCGCGCCGAAAGGGTCCTGGAAGATCATCGCGATCCGCTTTCCGCGCACCCCCTCGAGTCCCGCGCCATCAGCCGTCAGCAACTCCTTCCCGGCGAGACGAACGCTTCCGGAGACCCGCGCGTTGCCCGCCAGCAGACCGAGCACGCTCATCGCGGTGACGGACTTCCCCGAGCCGGATTCCCCGACGACGGCGACGATCTCGCGCTCGAAGATGTCGAACGAGATGTGGTCCACGGCGCGCACCGAGTCGCCTGTGCGGGAGTGGAAGTCGACCGTCAGTTCGTCGATCGCCAGCAGCGGTGCACTCATGGATTCTCCTCGGAGTCGACGTGCGAGATCGCGCCCTGCATCTCGATGGGCAACTCCTGGGGCGGAGGCGTGTCCTCGTCCTGGTCCCGGTACATGTGCCACTGCTTCAGAACGTTGCGGTGATGCTGATCGACCCACGCCATGTAGCGGTTCCCGTTGCGAAGGCGACGCGCAGGTTCCTCCTTCGAACCGGATGGCGTCGACCGTGCCGCACGCAGGACCTCCTCCATACGCTGAAGACCGAGCTTCTCCCGGCTGAGGAACGCGCCCCAGACGTCGTCCTCCGCGCGGAAGTTCATGAGGCGGTTGTGCGGCGTGGAGACCTTGGTGATGTACCCGGAACCGAGCAGTACACGTGTCGCGGTCGAGATGGTCCCCGAGCTCGTGTTCAACAGTCGCGCGAGATCCACGGAGGAGAGATAGGGCTCATCCGTGATGATCAGCAGCGCGAGCACACGACCCGTCATCCGCTTTCCACGCATCAGCTCCCAGGCGTCGGTGAACCTGTCGATGAAGGTGCGGATCTCGTCGCTCAGTTCGTTCATTTCCATGGAGTTGTACTCCTCAAGTGTTCGTTCACGGGGAACGGGGATTCCGTTCGGACGCGCGGCACAGCAGCGTTCTCAAAGCCTAGGTCCTCGCCCCGGGGGCCCTCCGAGCTCATGAGCGCCCCCGGGGGTCGAGAGCATCTCGCAACGCGTCACCCAGAACGATCAGACTGATCACCGTGATCGTGAGGAAGATGCTGGGGAACACGACCGTGTTCGGAGCGAGCTGAAAGTACGACTGTGCGGTCGAGAGCTGCACGCCCCACGAGATCGTGGGCGGGACGAGACCCACTCCGAGGAACGTCAGTGTCGCCTCCGCTCCGATCACGCCGCCCACCATGGTCGCCGCGATCGCCAGCGTCGGCGCCAGCGAGTTGGGCAGCACGTGCCGGAGCACGACCCTGACCTGCGAGAAGCCCATCGCGTGCGCTGCCTGGACGAACTCCCGCTCGCGCACCTCCTTGACCGAACTCCGGATGAGACGCGCGAACGTGGGCCAGGAGAAGAACGCCAGCACCGCGGAAAGCAGGAGGGGCGACCGGTCCGGTGCGGTGTTGAGGACGATGATGGCGCCGAGCAGGAACGGGAATCCGAGGACCACGTCCGCAGTGCGCGCGATCAACGCGTCGAGCCATCCGCCGAGGTATCCCGCCAGCGTCCCCAGCGTGATGGCGATCACGAGACACATCGCCGTCGTCGCCAACCCGATGAACAACGACGTCCGCGTCCCGAACAGCACGTTGGCCAACACATCGCATCCCTGCACATCGGTGCCGAACGGGTGTCCGGGTCCTGGAGGCCGGTTGGACTCCAGGAGGTCGCAGGCCCGCGGATCGCTCTCTCCGAACACCCCGGCGATCACTCCCGGAATCGCGGCGATGACCGCGAGCACCATGAGCAGCGCGATACTCACCCAGAACTGGGCACGCCCTCGCAGCGTGGCCCAGAGGCCCTGCGTGGTCGCTCGATCGAGTGCGCCGTCGATCGTGACGGTGGCCGGTTCAGTCATTTCTCACCCGAGGATCGAGGGCGGACGACAGGATGTCGACCAGCACGTTGGTGACGAGGAAGATGAACACCAGGGTCGTCGCGACACCGACGACGAGAGTCCCCTGCTGATCCTGGATCGCCTTGTACAGCAGCTGACCCACTCCGTTGATGTTGAAGATGGCTTCGATCACGACCGTGCCGCCCAGGAGACCTCCGAGTTGGATCGCGAGTACGTTCACCACCGGTGCCGCAGCGTTGCGCATCACATGGACCCCCACGATGTTGGCGCGCGGCATGCCCTTCGCCTTCAGCGTGCGCACGAAGTCCGATTGCATGGTGTCGATGACGCTCCCGCGCATGAGCCTGGCCACGCCGGCCAACCCGTAGATCGCGATGATCAGCGACGGCAGGATGTAGCCCTGAGGCCACCCGTCGGCCACGCCCGCGATCGGCGTCCACCCGAGCACGATCCCGAAGACGAACTGCGCTGTGATGCCCATCACGAAGATGGGCACCGATTCGGCGATGATCGTGCCGAGCAGGACGGACCGGTCGACCGCCGAACCCTGCCGAAGGCCAGCCGCCAGCCCCAGGACGATGCTGATCAGCACCGTCAGGGACCACGCCGTGAGTGCCAGCGTGATCGTGGTGGGCCAGCGGCTGGCCATCTGCTCGCTCACGGACTGACCGGTGAAGGTCGTTCCGAGGTCACCGCGGGCGAGCCCCGCCAGATAGTTGCCGTACTGCTGCCACAGAGGAAGGTCCAATCCGTACTGGGCTCTCAACTGTTGTTGCACGGGTTCCGGCAGGGGCCGGTCTCCTCCCAGGGCGGCGATCGGGTCTCCGGGGAGCACGAACACCGCACAGTAGATGACGAACGTGACACCGAAGAAGACGATGACGAGCTCGAGGAGCCGGCGTGAGATGAAGCGGATCATGATTCGGGCGACGCCGCTCAGTCCTCGTCGAGGACGATCTGGCTGAGTATGGGTTCGCCCACCGCCGATGCCGGCACCTCAGCCACTCTGTCGGAGGTGACGAAGTTGTAGGTCTCCTCGAACAGCGGGATGATCGAGAACTGGTCCGCGATCAACTGCTGCGCCTCGGCATACGCCGTACCGTCTTCCCCACCCTGTGCGTCTGCCTCGTTCAGCGCGACATCAACCTCGGGGATGGGCTCTCCGCCGCAGTTCGTGCAGTTCGGAGCGGCAGAGAACATCGCCCGCAGGGTCGACTGCTGGCTCGGGTAGAGGGCGCCCCAGCGGGAGAAGAACGGACCGTCGAGCACCTTGTTGTTGCGGTCCTCACCGAACTCGGCCCAGCCGACGGACGGTTGAGCGATGGCGTCGACGCCCAGGTTCTGGCGCAGGTAGTTCGCGATCGCGTTGTACAGGTCGTCGTGTCCTGCGCCGCCTGGGAAGTGCAGCGTGAGCTGTCCGTCGAATCCGCCTGCTTCCTCGAGCAGTGCCGCGGCAGCCTCGGGGTCGTACTCGCAGTACTCTCCGCAGATGCCGTCGGGATTGCCCGGCATCACGGAGGGCGTCCAGGCTGTGGCCGGTTGATACAGGTTTCCGAAGAGCGCATCGTTCATCGCTTCCCGGTCGATGGCCATCGAGATCGCCTGGCGGACGCGGACATCATCGAATCGCTCGTCCCAGAACGGGATGCCCAGGTAGCTGATTCCCGGAGCCGAGAAACTGTAGATGTCGTCCTCGTCGAAGTCTTCGGACACCTGCTTCATCCGCGTGGCAGGAAGCCACGTGATGTCGACGTTCCCGGCGAGCGCGTCGGTGTAGGACGTGAGGCGATCCGTGTACGGAACCCACGTGATCTTGTCCACCGTCGCTGCTTCGCCGGCGTAGTCCTCGTAGCGCTCGGCGACGATGGGATCGCCCTCCCCCCATGCGGTGGTCAGCGCGAGCGGGCCGTTGCCGACCGGCTGTGTGCCGTAGGCATCGAGGTCCTCGAAGGCGCTCGGAGGCATCGGGTAGTACGCGGTCTGCGCCTGGGAGAGTTGGATCGGGAACTGACTGTCGGCCCGGTCGAGGGTGACCGTGAACGTGAGGTCGTCGATCACCGTCAACCCGGACATCTCCTCGGCGGACGGCTCCCCTTCTGCGGGGCTCAGGTCGTCGTATCCCTCGATCACGGCCAGCTGTCCGGAGTTCTCGAAGGCGTTCGGGGCGTAGGCGACCGTGTTCCAGGTGTCCACATAGTCCTGCGCCGTCACCGGAGTGCCGTCGTGGAAAGTCCACCCGTCACGGAGCGTGATCGTCCACTCGATCTGATCGTCGCTCTCCACGGACTCGGCGGCCAGGTAGCTGAGTTCACCGTCGTCGTCCAGGAAGGTGAGCGGGCTGAAGACCGACATCGTCAGACCGAATGCGTTGGTCTGACGCCCCGGGGTGAGGTTGGGAACCGGGTCAGAGGATCCGACGACCAGCTCGTCTGGAGTCGCGTCGTCTCCCTCGGACTCCGGGCTGCTGCATCCTGTCAGGACGAGAGCGACCAACACGGATGTAGCAAGTGCGCCTTTCAACAGACTTCGCATGAAGTCCTCCTCAGCGTGTGGTGTGGGTGGTTTCGTGCAATGTTTGCTTAACTTTTAATAATTATTAAGAACTGTAATAAGTTTGTAACCCGCCCCGTCTCCGCGCACGACGAAAGAGAGCACATGCCGCTGCCCATACACGAGTCCGAGCTCACCTGGTTGAGCACACGTGAGCTGGCAGCACGGATCACCGCCGGTCAGGTCTCCTCCCGCGAAGCGCTCGAGGACCATCTGGCGCGCATCGACTCCGTGAACCCTGCGATCAACGCGATCGTCACGAGGGACGACGAGCGCGCCTATGAGCGTGCGGACCGCGCCGATGCCGCACGGGCGCGCGGCGAGGCGAGCGGACCGCTCGATGGTGTGCCGATGACGCACAAGGAGTCGACGGACACGGCGGGGTTGCGCACCACACGCGGCTCCCCCCTTCTCCTCGACAACGTGCCCTCGAAGGATGCGCTGATCATCGCCCGCCTCCGAGCCGCGGGTGTCGTCACGACCGGCAAGTCGAACGTGCCCGAGTTCACCGCCGGCTCGCACACCTTCAATCCCGTCTTCGGGACGACCGTGAACCCATACGACACGACCAAGTCCGCTGCGGGCTCATCAGGCGGCGCCGCAGCCGCGATCGCCGCCGGCATCCAGGCGTCTGGCGACGGCTCGGACATGGGCGGGTCGCTGCGCACTCCGGGGTCCTTCACGAACATCGTCGGGATGCGCCCCTCCAACGGGCGCATCCCCCACGCTCTGCCGGCCGATCCGTGGAAGTGGTTGGCCCAGCCGGGATTCATGGCCCGCACGGTGGGCGACGTCGCTCTCCTCATGTCCGTCGGCTGCGGACCCGCCGCCGGTGCGCCGCTGTCCCTCCGCGAACCCGGATCCGTATTTGCCCGACCGGAGTTCTCCTCCCCCGACGGACACGAACCAGGAGCGTCCCTCGCCGGTCTGCGTATCGGTTTCTCCACCGATCTGAACGGGATGATTCCGGTGGAACGGGCCGTTGCGGACGTGGTCGACTCCGCGGCCGACGTGTTCGCAGGCGCGCACTCCGAGATCGATGACATCCTGCCCGATCTCCGGGACGCCGATGAGGTCTTCCGCGTCGTGCGGGCACTCGACTTCGTGAGCGACTATCGCGACGTGGTCAGAGAGCATCGGGGGCAGGTCAAGGACGCAGTGGTCTGGAACACCGAGATGGGCCTGTCGCTCACGGTCGATGAGATCGTCGCCGCTGAAGAGGCGCGCGTGCGGTTGCTGTCCACGGTCGAGGCCTACTTCGCCCACCACGATCTACTCGTCCTCACCGCGAGTCAGGTGGCTCCGTTCGACGCGCGCATGGAGTATCCCCTCGAGATCGACGGCACGCCCATGAGCGACTACCTCGAATGGATGCGTGCGGCCACCATCATCTCCGCGACGGGATGCCCGGCGATCTCCGTGCCAGCGGGGTTCACGCCGGACGGCCTCCCGGTCGGCATCCAGCTTGTCGCCGCTCCCGGGACGGACGTCGAACTTCTTCTGGCCGCACAGGGCTTCGAGGAACTGACCGGGCACCATGAGACGCACCCGGACTTCCCCGGGCCACGTCGGTAACTCTTGTGCCCCTGGAGGGACTCGAACCCCCAACCGTTTGCTTAGGACGCAACTGCTCTTCCATTGAGCTACAGAGGCTGGCTGGAACAGTCTATCCGGCCGGCGAGAACGGCTGCGCGACGCTCAGGCCGCGAGCGCGAGGTACGGCTCCCATCGCGGGTCCCCACGCTCGGTTCCGCGTACCGTCCATGTCGTGCCTCGCGGAGGACGCGGCGTCACCCGCAACTGCCAGCCCATCTCCTGCGGCGTGCGATCGCTCTTGACGTTGTTGCAGCGGAGGCAGCAGGCGACCAGGTTCTCCCACGAATCAGCGCCCCCGCGCGACCTCGGCAGGATGTGGTCGATCGTGGAGGCGGTCTTGGCGCAGTAGCCGCAGCGGTGCGCGTCCCTCCGCAGGACACCACGGCGAGTGACCGGGGCACGCCGGGTCGTCGGCACCCGCACATAGCGGCGGAGGATGATGACCGCCGGCCGATCGAACGACCCGCGCGATGCCCAGACGGGCTCATCCTCGACATGCTCGATCACCGTCGCCTTCTCGTTCATCACGAGCACGAGGGCTCTCTTGAACGAGACCACTGCGAGCGGCTCATACCCGGCGTTCAGAACTAGCGTGCGCATCCGTCATCCTCTCGATACGCCGGGACGGCTTCCCGGCACTCTCGACTCACACAGCGTCGCTTCGGCGGCAGGGTGTTCGCGGGTACGAAAAAGGCGCTGTCTCAGAGACAGCGCCTTAGGGACACGGCAGGACCATGGCTTCCCCGCGGGAGCCGCTGGACATGACGACCGTGAGCATCCATGGTTCGGATGTCCGGTATTCGTTCCATCGGCTTCTCCCGCCTTGACGACGACGGGATAAGGCTAACCCATCCCACAGACGCCGGGGTCAACGGAGAGTGAACGATCGACGGCGTGTCGATCCTCCGGGGTGCTCCGGGAAATGGCGGAGGTCAGCTGGCGTTGGCCTGGAGCCAGGAGATCGGCTCGACGAGGCTGTCGTTGACGCGCACCTCGTAATGGAGGTGGTTGGCGGTGGACCGACCGGTGGTGCCCATCTGACCGATGAGCTGTCCTGCCTCGACCGTCTGACCCGCCTCGACGAGACGCGAGCCGTAGATCATGTGCGCGTAGAGCGTGGACACGCGCTGTCCGCCGATGACGTGGTCGATCACGACGGCGACGCCGTAGCCGTAGTAGTTCTCGGTGGAGATGCGCACGACGCCGTCAGCGGTGGCGAACAGGGGCGTACCCGCTGCTCCGACCATGTCGGCGCCGTTGTGTCCGCCACCGAGCGTGCGGCTCACGGTGTACGAGCCCTGCGGAGCGGGGTAGCGCACCGCTCCGGAGCCTGCGGCGACGAGGGAGAGATCGATGTCGCTGGCCACACTGGGTGCGGACGCAACAGACGCGGCTGCAGCGGCGGCCTTGGCCCGCGCTGCGGCGGCTTCTTCAGCCTTCTTCTTCTCGATCTCTTCGGGAGTGGTCGCCGAGTAGGTACCACGATCCATCGGAGATGCGGCGGCCTCCGATGCGACGACGAGAGACTGCGCATCGTCTACCGCGAGCTGCTGCAGCGTTGCCGTGGCTTCGACCGGAGTCGTGGACGCGTAAGCAGGAAGGGCGACGGCGGCCACCAGTGCACCTACTGCACCGAAGATCGCGATGGAGCGGAGGGGCTTCAGCGAGGCTTTGCGTGCACTGACGGTGGATGCAGTGCGTCCGCGCGTCGCCGGCGTCTTCTCAGCTGTGTTCGCGGTCGGTTCGATGTCAGCGGCCAAAAGATAGTCCTCCTACGCCTCTGCGCTCGGGTGCGCTGGCCCGCCAGGACTCCGTGCAGTGGATCGCGTGCGCTGTTCGACGCACGCTGTGATTCCGTTGCAACGGAGAGGACGAGCCGGTGAGGCGATGTTCACGGGTACCGCCAGCGGCTTCTTCACTAGCGACTCGTCCGAGGTTACCGGAAGATAACGATCCTGTCACCCTGGGAGTCTGTTAATCGTCCGAACAGGACGGAATCCGTCCGCCGGGACCGCGGAGATCAGACGGGCTCGCCGACCAGGAAGATGTGCGATGCGAGTTCGATGGGCAGTTCCAGCCCCTCGTCGTTGCCGTCCATCTGGATGAGGACATAGCCCTCGTTGTAGCGATAGTTGCCGGGTGCACCGGGGACGACCCCGGCCTCGCGCAACTGCTGGAGCAACTCCGGATCGACCTGCGCCGGCTCGGCGAGGCGCCGCACCGTGCCCTCGATCGGACCACCCTCGGCGTTGAGCTTCGCGACCAGGCCGACAACACCCTCGTCGAACGTGCGCGCGGGAATGTCACCCAGCTGGTCGAGCCCGGGGATCGGGTTGCCGTACGGCGACTCGGTGGGGTGCCCGAGGAGTTCGACGAGACGACGCTCGACCTGCTCGCTCATGACGTGTTCCCACCGGCACGCCTCTTCGTGGACGAAGGCCCAGTCCAGGCCGATGACGTCGGACAGAAGGCGCTCGGCGAGGCGGTGCTTGCGCATGACGTCGACGGCCTTGCGGCGCCCCGCGTCGGTGAGCTCGAGGGTCCGGTCCTCGGAGACGACCACGAGACCGTCGCGCTCCATGCGCCCGACCGTCTGGGACACGGTGGGTCCGGAATGGCCGAGCCGCTCGGAGATGCGTGCGCGCAGGGGCACGATGTTCTCTTCCTCGAGCTCGAGGATGGTGCGGAGATACATCTCCGTGGTGTCGATCAGATCGGTCATCTGGCCCTCCGGGTCTTCTTAGGCAAGCCTACATTCCCGCACCGACGTCGGCGCCGTCATCCGGCGGGCTCCGGTGTCGGATGACCCTAGAATCGACGCATGGCGATCGAGATCCCGCGCGACCTTCTTCCCACCGACGGCCGATTCGGTTGCGGCCCCTCCAAGGTGCGCGGTGCGCAGCTCGAGGCGCTGGTGACCCAGGGTGCGAGCATCCTGGGCACGTCTCACCGCCAGGCGCCGGTGAAGAACCTCGTCGGGAGCGTGCGCGAGCATCTCGCGGACCTCTTCCGCCTCCCCGAGGGCTACGAGATCCTGCTCGGCAACGGCGGCTCGACGGCCTTCTGGGATGCGGCGTCGTTCGGCCTCATCGAACGACGTGCGCAGAACCTCGTGTTCGGAGAGTTCGGCGGCAAGTTCGCGGCCGCAGCCGGAGCCCCCTGGCTCGAGGAGCCCGATGTGCGCACCGCCGCGCCCGGCTCGCGTCTCGACCCCGAAGTCGTCGAGGGTGTGGACGTCTACGCGTGGCCCCACAACGAGACCTCCACTGGGGTCTCCGCCCCCGTCCGCCGCGTCGCTTCAGACGGCGCGCTCACCGTGATCGATGCGACGAGCGCGGCCGGCGGCATCGACGTCGACGTCACACAGACGGACCTGTACTACTTCGCCCCGCAGAAGAACCTCGGCTCCGACGGGGGCCTGTGGTTCGCCGTGGCCTCCCCCGCAGCCATCGAGCGCATCGAGCGGGTCGCCGCGTCCGATCGCTACATCCCCGAGTTCCTCAGCCTGAAGAACGCGGTCGACAACTCGCGACTCAACCAGACGCTCAACACACCCGCCCTCACGACCCTGCACCTGCTGGACTCCCAGCTGTCGTGGATCCTCGACAACGGCGGCCTGTCGTGGGCCGCGGCGCGCACCGCGGAGTCGTCCACGACGCTGTACGACTGGGCCGAGGCCTCTCCCGTCGCGACGCCCTTCGTCGTCGACCCGGAGCACCGCTCTCCCGTCGTCGTCACGATCGACTTCGACGACAGCGTGGACGCCGCCCAGGTCGCGAAGACCCTGCGCGCCAACGGCATCGTCGACACCGAGCCGTACCGCAAGCTCGGACGCAACCAGCTGCGCATCGCGACGTTCGTCTCGATCGAGCCCGAGGACGTCCGACAGCTCACACGGTCCATCGACCACGTGCTGGCCGCCACCTCCGCCTGACGCGGGGTGACGCCGAGTCACTCGTCGTCGGACCCCTGCTCGTCGGCGGAGTCGGAGTCGTCGGACGTGTCCGATTCCTCGATCTCGTCGGCATCGGACTCGTCATCATCAACGTCGTCGTCATCCGAGGCGGAGTCGTCGAGCTCATCGATGTCGACGCCGTCCAGGTCGCCCGCGTGCAGCAGGTCGGGGACATCGTCGAGATCATCGTCGTCGGACTCGTCGTCCAGAGCCTCATCGCTGTCTGCGAGGTCTTCCGCATCGTCGTCGTCCGCGCCTTCGGCCGCAGCGTGCTCGGCCGCGATCGCCGCCTGAGCACGGTAGTCGGCCATCCGCTCGGCCCAGGGAACCCACTCGGGTGCGAGCAGGGCTCCGTCACCGGGCAGCAGCTCGAGCTCGAGGACCGTCGGCTCCTCGTCGTCGACGCGTGCGACCGTGACCGTCCAGAACCATCCGGGATAGCCGGGGAGCCGGTTCTCGAATCGCAGGGAGACGGAGCCGTCGTCCTCGGCGAGGTAGCCGTGCGCGGCGCCGACCGTCGTCGCGGGAGTGATCTCACCCAAAGCTGCCAGGGCGAGGTCGTGCGCCGCGATCAGGCGGGCGTCGGCGTCAGGCGTCGAGGTCATCAGCGACCTTGCGCAGCACGGCCGCGATCTTTCGACCGTGCGAAGAGGAGGGGTAGCGGCCTCGTCGAAGATCGCCGCCGATGTCGTCGAGCAGTTTCACCACGTCCTCGATGATGATCGCCATGTCGTCGGCCGGCTTGCGCTTGGCCTTCGCCAGGCTCGGCGGAGCGTCGAGGATGCGCACGGACAGCGCCTGGAGACCGCGCTTGCCGTCGGCGACGCCGAACTCGACCCGCGCGCCCGCCTTCATCGTCGCTCCGGTGGGGAGCGACGATGCGTGCAGGAAGACGTCCTGGCCATCATCGCTGGCGATGAAGCCGAACCCCTTCTCTTCGTCGTAGAACCTGACCTTGCCGGTGGGCATGGGAGAACCTCACTGAGTACGGTGCGGAAAAGGCCGCGCGTCCTGCACGGCCACCCCCAGCCTACCGCTCGTCAGGCACTAGGCTGGGACGGATGAGCACGCACACCCCAGCACCGGACGTTCCCGTCCGTCGACTGGACCGGATCCTCGCCTTCACCGCGCTCGCGCTGGCGGCCTCCTCCATCCTGTGCTTCTTCGCCATCATCATCGGCAGCGCGATCGGCATGGACCAGGCGGCCTTCGGCACCGGCGCGTGGCCGATCATCGCCGGCATCCCCCTCTGGGGTCTGCCGCTCGCCTTCGTCCTCATCATCGCTCTGCTGGTGACGAGCTTCGTGCGTAAGGGACGCGCCGCCAAGCGCTCCTAGCATGAGCACCCACGCCCGTCCGCTCGCTGTGTGGCTGGCAGCCGCGAGCGATCAAGACCTCGAAGCGCTCTTCTCCGCACGCGGTGTTCGCCCGGACGCGACCTGGAACGACTTCTTCGACGCGGCAGAGGCCCTCCTGGATCCCGCATCCGTCGACCGGGCTCTCAGCACACTCACCCGGCCCGAGGCGACGGCCCTGCTCCAGGCAGCCGACGGTCAGCCGATCGCCGGCGAGGTCCATCGCTCGCTCGTGGGGCTCGCACTCCTGCGCCCCGACAGCAGCGTCCCGCCGCCCGTCGCCGAGGCGCTCGCCGGACGCACGGTCTCCGCCGACAGCGAGGCCCCCTCCCCCGCGCACTCGGCGTCCGAGCCGCAGGCACACGCGGCAGAACGCGCGTTCACCTCGCTCACCGCGCTCGCGGACACCCTGATCCTCACGCGCGACACGCCTCTGCATCTGCTCGCCGGAGGCACGGTCGGGGCCGCCGAGAAACGCCGCCTCTCCGAGCGCGGCGTGAACACCGACGGGCTGGACGACCTGCTGATCCTCGCCGCCGCGGCGGAACTCACGACCCCCTCCGCACGCACCCTCGCTCTGTCCGACCACGGCCAGGAATGGCTGCGCGCCTCCGTCGGAGAGCGGTGGTCTCGCCTCGTGTCGGCCTTCCGCGACACCCTCCCCCGAGGACTCCGCATCGCGTCCGGTGGGTGGCAGCCGCTGACCCGCTGGCCCGCGCAGCACCCGTGGGACCCGTCGTGGCCCGCCCGGTGCACCGCGCTGTCCCGCAGGGCCGCCCTGCTCGGCCTCATCGCGGAAGACGGCAGCGAACCGGAGTGGGCGCGATCCACCCGGGCCGACGGAGAACCGCAGTCGAGCTCTCTGGAGCGCATGCTCCCGACAGAGGTCGATCGCCTGTTCCTGCAGAACGACCTCACGGCCATCGCCCCTGGCCCGCTCGCTCCCTCCCTGGACGTTCGCCTGAGATCGATCGCAGAGCGCGAATCCACCGCGCAGGCCTCGTCGTACCGCTTCACCGCGGAGTCGATCCGGCACGGCCTGATCGCGGGTGAGACGGAGGAGTCGATCCGCGAACTGCTCTCCGAGCTCTCGCTGACCGGAATCCCCCAACCGCTGTCCTATCTGATCACCCAGACGGCGCAGCGGCACGGGCTCGTCCGGGTGAGCTCCGACGCGGCGACGGGACAGACTCGTATCGACAGTGTCGACGAGCACCTGCTCGATGCCATGGCCGTCGACCAGGCACTGCGCCCCCTGGGACTCTCCCGCGAGGCGGGCATGCTGTCGACCCGCGTCGGACGCGAGACGGTGTACTGGGCCCTGACGGACGCCCGTTACCCGGCGACTCTGGTCGACGCGGACGGGCGAGCGATCTCACCCTCGCGGGCTGCATCCGCGTCCACGCCGCTCTCGCCGGTCGCGGACCACTCGACTCTCATCGCACGGCTGCGGTCGCACGAAGGGGGCGACGCGGACGCCGCATGGCTCGACCGCGAGCTCGAGGGCGCCGTGCGCTCGCGTGCGGTCCTTCTCGTGGAGGTCGGCATGCCGGACGGCTCGACCAGAGAGCTCACCCTCGAGGCCACGGGTCTCGGTGGCGGTCGGCTCCGAGGCAGGGACCGCGCAGCGGATGTCGAGCGCACGCTCCCGGTGTCGAGCATCCGCTCCGCCCGTGTCATCGAGTCATGACCCGCAGTTCCGGCCCGAACGACCCGCGTCCCGTCGAGGTCGGTAGAATGGAGGGCTATGTCTGATGGCCCCCTGATCGTCCAGAGCGACCGCACCGTCCTCCTCGAGGTCGCGCATGCGGACGCCGAGAGCGCGCGCCACGAGCTCGCGATCTTCGCCGAACTCGAGCGCGCTCCCGAACACATCCACACCTACCGCATCACGCGGCTCGGGCTGTGGAACGCGCGCGCCGCCGGTCACACGGCGGAGGACATGCTGGAGACGCTGGACCGCTGGTCGCGATTCCCGGTGCCTCCCTCGGTGTCCGTCGATCTGCGCGAGACGGTGAACCGCTACGGCCGCCTGGTGATCGAACGCGACGACGAGGGCAACCTGCTGCTGCGCTCCCCCGACCCCGCGGTCCTCACGCAGGTCGCGCACAACAAGCGCATCCAGCCACTCCTGATCGGCCATCCGTCCCCGGACACGTACCTGGTGGACGCCTGGGCACGAGGACAGATCAAGCAGGAGCTGTTGAAGATCGGCTGGCCCGCCGAGGACCTGGCCGGCTACACACCGGGCACGCCCCATCCGATCGAGCTCGACGAGCAGGGCTGGAGTATCCGGCCCTATCAGCAGGACGCCGTCGACGCGTTCTCGAAGGACGGTTCAGGCGTCGTGGTGCTGCCCTGTGGCGCGGGCAAGACGATCGTGGGCGCTGCAGCGATGGCGGCGACCAAGACCACCACGCTCATCCTCGTGACCAACACGGTGTCCGCGCGACAGTGGCGCGACGAACTCCTCAAGCGCACGAGCCTCACGGCAGAGGAGATCGGGGAGTACTCCGGGCAGGCCAAGGAGGTCAAGCCGGTCACGATCGCGACCTACCAGATCCTCACCGCCAAGCGGAAAGGCCAGTATGCGCACCTGGCCCTCCTCGACGCCCTCGACTGGGGCCTCATCGTGTACGACGAGGTCCACCTGCTCCCCGCACCGGTCTTCAAGCTCACCGCCGATCTCCAGGCACGTCGACGCGTCGGCCTCACCGCGACCCTCGTGCGCGAGGACGGTCGCGAGGGCGATGTCTTCAGCCTGATCGGCCCGAAGCGCTTCGACGCTCCATGGAAGCAGATCGAGGCGCAGGGGTTCATCTCCCCCGCGGCCTGCTACGAGGTCCGCGTGGACATCCCGCCGGACGACCGCCTGGAGTACGCCGCCGCGACCGACGACGAGCGGTACCGGCTGGCCGCCTCCGCTCCCGGGAAGATCGACGCCGTCCGCGAGCTCATCGCGAAACACCCCGGCGAGCGCGTCCTCGTGATCGGCCAGTACCTCGATCAGCTCGAGACGCTGTCGCAGTCGCTGAACGCTCCTCAGATCACCGGGGCCACCCCGATCGACGAGCGCGAGGAACTGTACCGCCAGTTCCGCGAGGGCGAGATCGAGCTGCTCGTGGTCTCCAAGGTCGCGAACTTCTCGATCGACCTGCCCGAGGCGTCGGTCGCGATCCAGGTGTCGGGATCCTTCGGTTCGAGGCAGGAGGAGGCCCAGCGCCTCGGCCGTCTGCTGCGACCCAAGGAGTCCGGACACACCGCGAGCTTCTACACGCTCATCGCTCGCGACACGGTGGACCAGGACTACGCGCAGAACCGCCAGCGTTTCCTCGCCGAGCAGGGCTACAGCTACACGATCCTCGACGCCGACGCGCTCGCGACCGTCTGAGAGACGGCTCGGTGCGGGTTCCCGTCACCCGCCGAAGGCACGTCCGAGCCGGTGCGTGCCCTCGGCGGAGACCGACCGTCGCACGGGCAGTGATGCCCCCGACGCGTACCGCTCGATGCCGCGCCTGCGCGCCCACCGATCGACGATGAGGGCGAACGCGACCATCGTCAGCGTCGAGGCGACCAGATCGAGAGGATCGCCCGAACTGGCGTTGGCGTCTACCAGGTCGACCGCGCCGAGCAGGAAGATCAGGACGTTGTTGACGATGTGCAGCGAGATCGCCGCCTCGAGGCCTCCCGTGCGCCACGTGATCCATGCCGCCACGATGGCGAAGATCCCGACGCTGGCCGCACCCCAGACGTCGTAGTCGTGCCCGAGGACGAAGAGCGGGACCGGGAGGAGGATCGCGAAGGCCGGATGACGCAGCCATCCGCCGATCAGCTGCATCAGATAGCCGCGGAACACATACTCCTCCGCCGCCGCCTGCAACGGGATGAGCAGCACGACGAGCGCGACCATGAGCCACAGCCCCGGGTGATCGAAGCTCGGTGCGAGGTGCTCGCCCGAAAGCGCTGCGAACCCGAACACGACGGCGAAGTACACCGCGAAGACCGCCAGAGCCAGCACGAGCGTGCGCCAGAGCCATCCCATCCGCAGCCGGCCGACGACCGACGAGAGCAGACCCACACCGCGCCCCTCGACGATCCGAGAGGCGAGCAACAGGGCGGGGATCATGAGGATCAACGGGATCACGAGGGCCAGGAACAGCCACGGGCGGTCCAGGTCGAAGTAGTCCATCGTGAAGAACAGGTCATTCACCGCGGTCTGCACCACGGGGTCGATCGCGGCGATGATCCCGACGGGCACGACGATCAGCAGCAGCATCGCGACGTACATCGCGAAACCGAGCAGGCCCGTCAGCAGCATCCTCCACCACCGGTAGCGCGGGCGCAGACGTGCGAGACGGTGGTACGCGAGGCCGGCGGACGCCGTCGCGGTGGTCGATGGGTCGGAGGCCGGTGCGGCGACCACGGGAGAACTCATACCCCCATCCTCCCCTCTCCCGAGAGGTGCTTCGCACCGGCCGCGACACTCCGGTGGATCGCCGGGAGCACGCCATTCCGGACAATAGTCAGCGCGCACATGGGCGGAGTCACCATAATGGGGGCATGACTGATGCGCGCATCCTGGTCGTCGACGACGAGCCCAACATCCGCGACCTGCTCTCCACAGGTCTCAGCTTCGCCGGATTCCAGGTGAAGACCGTGGGCAACGGCGCCGCCACGATCTCCGCCGTCCTCGAGGAGGAACCGGACCTCATCATCCTGGACGTGATGCTGCCCGACATGAACGGCTTCAGCGTCACGAAGCGCCTGCGCGGGGCCGGCTTCACCGCCCCGATCCTGTTCCTCACGGCCAAGGACGACACGCAGGACAAGATCGAGGGGCTCAACGCGGGCGGAGACGACTACGTCACCAAGCCTTTCAGCCTGGATGAGATCGTCGCGAGGGCCCAGGCGATCCTCCGGCGCACGATGCAGGCGGACGAGGAATCCATCATCCGCGCCGGTGAGCTGTCGATGGACCAGGACACGCACGACGTGTACGTCGGCAAGGAGCCGATCGAGCTGAGCCCGACGGAGTTCAAGCTCCTTCGCTACCTGATGCTCAATCCCAACCGCGTCCTGTCGAAGGCGCAGATCCTCGATCACGTGTGGGAGTACGACTTCAACGGGGATGCCGGAATCGTCGAGAGCTACATCTCGTACCTCCGACGCAAGATCGACCCGCACACCGAGGAGTCCCTCATCCAGACCAAGCGCGGATTCGGCTACATGCTGAAGGTCGGCAAGACTCTCTAGGGCGGATACGCCTCGCACGCCACTCACCGGAAGGACCGTCATGGCGCACAAGCCCGACGCGGTCACCGGGTGGTGGCGGCGGATCAGCCTGCGGGCGAAGGTCACCGGAGTCACGGTGGCGGTCCTCGCCCTCGGCCTCCTCGTCGCCGGCATCGGCACGGTGCCGATCCTGCGCAACGCCCTGATCAGCAACATCGACGCCCAGCTGCCGTCGCTCGTGACCAGCGATCTCGCCGACCGGTTCTTCGTGATCCGATCCGATGGCAGCGGAGGCCTGACCTTCACGGAGCGCGACAACGTCCCCCGCGGCGTGGACTACGTCTTCGCCCTCTACGACGCGGACGGTCAACTGCAGCGCCAGGCGGGGGGCACGGCCGACGCACCGGCGCCCTACTTCCCCGAGAGCTACTCGCTGCAGCGGGCGAACGCGAACGTCGACACCGTCCCCCTGCCCCTGGACGGCGAGAACGGGTCCACCTTCCACGCCGCCGTGTCGGTCATGGAGTCCAACGGCGCGTACTTCGTGCAACTGGTCGCGCTCCCGCTGGAGGAGGTGGACCGCATCATCGGGCTGTACTTCGGCGTGTACACGACCGTGGCGCTCATCACGATCGCCATCGCCGCGCTCCTCATCCGCGGTCTCGTGACGCTGACGTTCCGGCGCCTCAGCCAGGTGGAATCGACCGCGATGGCCATCGCCGCAGGGGACTTCAGCCAGCGCCTCACGGACCTCGAGCCGACCACGGAGGTCGGCCGACTCAATTCCGCGATCAACACCATGCTGGACCGCGTGGATCGCTCGCTCGCGCAGCGGGATCGGACCGTGCGACACATGCGTCGCTTCGTCGGAGACGCGAGCCATGAGCTGCGCACTCCCCTCGTGAGCGTGCGAGGCTACGCCGAGCTGTATCGGATGGGCGCGATCCACGGCGATGAGGACACCGCGCGTGCCATGGAGCGCATCGAGAAGGAGGCGATCCGGATGGGCGTGCTGGTGGAGGACCTCCTCGCCCTCGCACGCCTCGACGAGGAGCGCGAACCCGAGATCGTTCCCCTGGATCTGCGCCCGATCGCCCGCGATGCGGCCCTCGACGTGCGAGCGGCCTCCCCGGGGCGGACGGTGACGGTCGTGGACCGGACGACCACGAGCGCGAGGTCCGCGCCGGTCTCGCGCGAGAGCGGGCCCCCCGTCACCGCCTCCCATCCGACGGCCCCCGTACGCAATCGCGTCACCACTCCCTTCTCGCGCCTACGCCGTCGCCCCCGGGGCACGGGCGAGGACGCGATGCCCGCGATGGACTTCTCCGAAGTCGCGGACACGCCCGTACGCACACCGCCCATCGTGCTGGGCGAGGACAACAAGGTCCGGCAGGTCGTGACCAACCTGCTCGGCAACGCCCGACGCTTCTCCCCCGACGACAGTCCGATCGAGATCGTCGTCGACGCGGATCGCCTGCACGGGGTCGGGTCGATCTCGATCGTGGATCACGGCGAGGGAGTCCCCTCGCAGATCCGCGATCAGATCTTCGAGCGATTCTGGCGGGCGGACACCTCCCGCGCACGCGAGACGGGAGGGTCGGGCCTGGGACTGGCGATCGTCGCGTCGATCGTGGAGGCATTGCGCGGCTCGGTGTCCGTAGAGGAGACGCCGGGCGGTGGCGCGACCTTCACGGTCACCCTGCCGCTCGCTCCCGGCCAAGCGACCCCCGAGCACCTCCTCGAGGACACGCAGCCCATCGAGCGTCTGAGCCTCTGACGGCCAACGCGTCCCGTCCTGCACCGCTCCCGCGACACGCACGCCTTTCCCCGTCTGCCGGTGCACCGTCGACTCCGCGACGTCCGCCGACCATACGCTCGGATCTCCGTCGAGAGGAGTACCACCATGACCGTCTTCACCGTCGACACCGACGCCGTCCACGCGGCGACCGGATCCACCCGAGCGACCATGGAGCGTCTGCAGACCGAGTCTGCGGCGCTCATGGCCCAGCTCACCCAATTGCAGTCTTCGTGGACCGGGAGCGCGGCGACCGCGTTCCAGGCCTGCAGCGAGCAGTGGCGCGGCGCACAGGCGCACGTCGAACAGGCGCTCGCATCCATCAGTACCGCGCTCGGCTCCGCCGCGACGCAGTACGCCGATGCGGATCAGTACTCCGCGAGCCTGTTCCGCTGAGCGTCCCCGAGACATCGCGGTAGACGCAGAAAAGCCCCGGCCGAAGCCGGGGCTTTTCTGACTGTGAGGACTTAGAAGTCCATGCCACCCGTGGGGTCGCCGGCCGGAGCCGCCGACTTCTCGGGCTTGTCGGCGACGACGGCCTCGGTCGTGAGGAACAGCGCAGCGATCGACGCGGCGTTCTGCAGCGCGGAGCGCGTCACCTTGGCCGGGTCGATGATGCCCTGTGCGAACATGTCGCCGTACTCGCCGGTTGCGGCGTTGAGGCCGAATCCGGTCTCGAGCTCGGCGACCTTGTTCGCGACGACGCCGGGCTCGAGGCCTGCGTTGAGCGCGATCTGCTTGAGCGGAGCCTCGATCGCGACGCGGACGATGTTCGCGCCGGTCGCCTCGTCACCCGTGAGCTCGAGCAGCGCCAGAGCCTTGGTGCCGGCCTGGATGAGCGCGACGCCACCACCGGGGACGATGCCCTCGTCGACGGCTGCCTTCGCGTTGCGGACGGCGTCCTCGATACGGTGCTTGCGCTCCTTGAGCTCGACCTCGGTCGCAGCGCCCGCCTTGATGACGGCGACGCCACCGGCGAGCTTCGCCAGACGCTCCTGGAGCTTCTCGCGGTCGTAGTCGCTGTCGGTGTTGTCGATCTCGCGGCGGATCTGGGTCACGCGACCGTCGATCGCGTCGGCCTCGCCTGCACCCTCGACGATGGTCGTCTCATCCTTGGTGATGATGACCTTGCGAGCACGGCCGAGCAGGTCGAGCGTGGTGTTCTCGAGCTTGAGGCCGACCTCTTCGGTGATGACCTGTCCGCCGGTGAGGATCGCGATGTCCTGGAGCTGAGCCTTGCGGCGGTCGCCGAAGCCGGGAGCCTTGACGGCAGCGGACTTGAAGATGCCGCGGATCTTGTTGAGCACGAGAGTCGCGAGAGCCTCGCCCTCGACGTCCTCGGCGATGATGACGAGCTCCTTGCCGTCCTGGATCACCTTGTCGACGACGGGGAGAAGATCCTTGATGTTCGAGATCTTCGAGTTGGCGATGAGGATGTAGGGCTCCTCGAAGACCGCCTCCTGGCGGTCGGGGTCCGTCACGAAGTACGGGTTGATGAAGCCCTTGTCGAAGCGCATGCCCTCGGTGAGCTCGAGCTCGGTGCCGAAGGTCTGGGACTCCTCGACGGTGACCACACCCTCCTTGCCGACCTTGTCGATCGCCTCGGCGATCAGCTCGCCGATCGTGGGGTCCGCGGCGGAGATGGAGGCCGTGGCCGCGATCTGCTCCTTGGACTCGATCTCCTTGGCGCTGGAGAGCAGCTCCTCGGTGATGGCGGCGACGGCCTTCTCGATGCCGCGCTTGAGCGAGATCGGGTCTGCGCCGGCCGCGACGTTGCGCAGGCCCTCGCGGACGAGCGCCTGAGCGAGGACGGTCGCGGTGGTGGTTCCGTCACCGGCGACGTCATCGGTCTTCTTGGCGACCTCCTTGACGAGCTCCGCACCGATCTTCTCGAACGGGTCGTCGAGCTCGATCTCCTTGGCGATGGAGACACCGTCGTTCGTGATCGTGGGGGCGCCCCACTTCTTCTCGAGCACGACGTTGCGGCCACGCGGGCCGAGCGTCACCTTGACAGCGTCGGCGAGGATGTTGAGCCCACGCTCGAGACCGCGGCGGGCCTCTTCATCGAAAGCGATGATCTTTGCCATGAGTTTTGTCGTCCCTCCTGGACGTAGACGTTGGGTATTAGCACTCCTCAAGAGGGAGTGCTAACGCCATTCTGGCACTCGACCCCTTCGAGTGCAAGCCGCCGCGATCCGCTCCCGGCGGACAAACGCGGCGCTACTCGGCGGGTTCGGTGGTCTCGGGGGCGGACTCGGCGCGGTCGACGCCGATCACGACCGTCAGCTGCTGCTGATCCGTATCGTTGAGGCCCTCGTAGAAGTCGCTCTGCTGCACCTCGGCGCCGCCGATGAGGTCGGCGAGCCCGATCGCGGCGAGCTCATCGTCGTCCGCGATGTAGTACACCGTGGTCGCCTCGAAGTCCTCGCTCGCGCTGTCTCCGGCGAACACGATGTCCGCCGACCAGCCGGCGTTGATGACCTCGTCGCGCAGCTGCACATCCAGCCCCTCCTCGCCGCTGGCGTTGAGGATCATGATCGAGTACTCGGTGTCCACGACGCCCGTGACCTCTGGGGTCGGCGTGACGACGGGCTCAGCGGCGGGGAACGGGGTGATGCGGCCCATGACGACGAGTGCGGCGAAGATACCGCCGACGATCAGGACGAGAGCGGCGACGAAGGACCAGAGCAGTACCACCCAGCCGTTCATCCCCGGTGCCTCGGCGCGGTGCGCGCCGACGCGTCCTGTCGTGTGAGGGACGTCGTCGAAGCGGTCTCGAACGGGGGTGGGCACCAGACGATGCTATCTGCACGATGCCGTGAATCCGCACCGCACCATGAGTGCGGCGTCGGATCAGCCGACGAAGCCCTGCATACGCGTGGAGCGTTTCCGAGTCCGCGCATCTCGCAGGCGTCGCAGCCGTCGGATCAACATCGGGTCATGATCGAGCGCGACTTCGGTCTCGATCAGCCGACCGAGCAACTGGTAGTAGCGGGCGGGGCTCATGCCGAGCTTCGCCCGGATCGCCTCTTCCTTGGACCCGCCGTGACGGGGCCACGCCGCCTCGAGGGCGAGGATCGCGCGATCGCGCTCCGTGAGGTCTCCGAGCATGACCCCAGGCTACGTCGCCTCCCTGCCACCCGACGCGCGCCACTCCCACCAACGCCCGAGCGGATCCGCCGACGCGCGCACCCCGCCGTCGAGGGCGACGACGAAGCCCGGCCAGGTGTCCGGATCCACGGCAGGCCGCCAGGCGTCGTGGAGTCCCGGAGCATCGATCGTGATCCACCGCGCGGGCAGCTCGCGGATGCGGGCGATGAGATCGTGGCGAGGACGCCACGGGATGTGCGCGAGCACGCCGGGGGTGGTGATCACCAGCGTGGCGTCCCGAGGCGCCGTCTCGGCGAGCGCGGCGAGCTCGTCTCCGGCGTCTCCTCGGACGAGTCTCGGCGGATCCGCGGCGACGATGTCGAGGGCGGCGGTGACCCGGTCCTCGCGTCCACTCTCCCCCGGCCAGATGAGCCCCCGCAGCCATGCGCGGTCCCTCTCATCTCGCGCGTCGAGCGGGTCGAGATCGATTCCCGCGCGCCACACCACCTCCGGCATGCGCATGGCGGGGAGCGGGCCGGTCGTGGTGCTCCGCAGGACGACGGAGGAGGGCCCGTCCGCGGGATCCAGCGCCACCCTCGTGGCACCCTCTCGGTCCGTGAACCGATACGAGTAGCGGTCGGGGTAGAGACAGAGACCCGCGGAGGCTCCGACCTCGAGCAGTGCGAGCGGACCGGGGATCTCCGACAGGACGGGCAGCAGCGGAGCGAGCCGCAGCGGTTCATTCGTCTGCACGCGTCGCGCGGCGCACTCCGCCACGATCGCATCCGCATGAGCGAGCACGAATGCGCGCCAATCGTGGAAGGGACCCACCGCCGCGCCGAGCATGCGCGTCACCGCGAACACGAGCGGCGGCTGGCGCCTCGTCTCGGGGATGCGGGCGATGACCGCCTGGACCGCCTCGTCTCGGACGACACCTGTCGCCCACTGCCGGTAGACCTCGCTTCTCCCGGGGGCTTCGTCCCGCGCGAAGCGCTCGTAGCGCTCACGCACCGCATCGCTCGTCATCCTGCCATTCTCCCGGCATGACGCCGTGTGCCGCGAGACGCGAGAGAATGGAGGAGACCCAGGAGGACACATGTCGTACAGCGTGAACAAGACCGACGAGGAATGGCGTGCAGAGCTCGGCGATGCCGAGTTCGCCGTGTTGCGCGAGTCCGCCACCGAGCGCGCCTGGACCGGCGAGCTGCTCGACGAGAGCCGGGCCGGCCTCTACACGTGCGGAGCTTGCAACGCCGAGCTCTTCCAGAGCGGAACCAAATTCGACTCCGGCTGCGGATGGCCGAGCTTCTACGAGTCCGTGCGCCCGGAAGCCGTGCAGCTCATCGAGGACAACACCCTCGGGATGGTCCGCACGGAGGTGCGCTGCGCGAACTGCGGTTCGCACCTCGGGCACGTCTTCCCCGACGGTTTCGGCACCCCGACAGGCGATCGATACTGCATGAACTCCCTCGCCCTGAACTTCACTCCCGAAGCACCAGAGGCGTGAGCGCGCTCGACGCCGTCCGCTCGCGGCAGTCCTGGTCGAAGGTCACCGGCGACGCACCGACGCGCGCGCAGCTGCTGCCGCTCATCACCGCGGCCGGACGCGTCGCAGACCACTCCTCGCTTCGTCCGTGGCGGCTGATCGAACTGCGTGGCGATGACCGCGATGCCCTCGGGCGCGCGATCGCCGAGGCACAGGGAGATGACGAGCCCTCGTCGAAGCCACTGCGCGCCTCGCTCCTCATCGCGATCGTCGCGAGCTATCGGAGCAGCGAGAAGGTGCCGCGGTGGGAGCAGGAGGCGGTCGCCTCCGGCGTCGCGCACACGCTCAGCCTGCTACTGGACGAGGCGGGCTGGGGAGTCCTGTGGCGGACCGGCGGCTACACCCGGTCCGAGCCCGTGGCCCGCATGCACGGTCTCGGTGCGGACGAGGAGCTGCTGGGCTGGTTGTACGTCGGCGGCAAACCCGCGGGCAAATCCCCCGGACGACGCAAGAGCGTCGACGCACGCGCGCTCCTCACCCGCCCTCCCGCCCAGGAGACGACGGAGACCGACGACGCCGCGCAGGACGCAGCGACTCCGGAGCCCTCGCTCACGGACTCCGCAAAGGCGAAGAAGCGTCTGAAGAAGGTCAAGAAGAAAGCCAAGAAGAAGGCCGAGAAGGCGAAGAAGCGCGCGAAGAAGGCCCGGAAGCGCGGCGCACCCGCGACCTGAGACGCGCGCCCTGCGTGGCGGTCAGCGACGACGCCACAGGACGGCGACGAGCACGGAGCACACGGCCACGGCCACCATCGTGACGACCTGCCAGACCGCGGGTCCCGCGGGAGTCGGCCAGACCAGGTCGATCCCGACGGCCATCAACAGCTGTCCGAGCACCGATCCCAGGCCGAGCAGCAGTACGCCGATCTGCGCCACGAGGTAGGCGCTGAGGAAGATGTAGGCCACTCCGAGGAATCCCCCGAGGTAGAGCCAGGGATCACTCGGAAGCGCGCGGGGCATTCCGCCGATGAGCACACTCACCGCCGCGGCGAGCACGAGCACGACCGTCCCGGTGATGAAGCTCATCATCGTGGCGGTCATCGGAGATCCCACCCGCTGCGCCAGGCGTCCGTTGGTCGCCTGCTGCCAGGCGATCCCGATTCCAGCGAGGAACGGCAGGAGGAGCATCCAGAGGGGCACGCTCCCGAGCACGTCGCCGCCGAGCGAGATCGCGACCGCGACGAGGGCGAGAACCCCGCCGAGGAGGCGGCCGATCGTCACGGGCACGACGCCCGCGGGGCCGAACCCGATGCGGTCCAGGATCAGGCCGTGCAGCGTCTGGCCCGCGACCACGCCGACGGTGAACAGCGAGACGCCGAGGATCCCCGCGGTGAGCCCCTGCGTGGCGACCGTGACCGATCCGCACGCGCCACCCAGCAGCATCCACGGCGGGATGTGCCGACTCCGGATTCCACTCCACAGGCGCTGCATTCCCGCGCGCCCCGACGGCAGCGTCAGCACGATCGCTGCGAGTGCCATCGTGCCGACGGTGAAGGAGACGAGGCCGGCGACGACACCGTCGTCGAGCCGAACACCCAGGACACCGTTGATCCGGGCCTGGATCGCCGTCATCGCTCCGACCGCGACCGCCCCGGCGAGCGCGACGCCGGTCGGGAGGGTTCGCGCCTGGGTCACCCGTGAACACTATCGCCCAGACCGCACGAGTCCGACTCGGATGTCGGGCCCCGCGGCTACGCTGACGGCATGTGCGCGAGCTACGGGCTGGATCCGCGATTCACCGAGACCGATTTCCTCGAGGCGGCCGACGAGGCGCTCCTCGACGGCCTTCGGTCGTGGGCCGAGGGCAACGCCGGCGAGACGCTGCGCCCCACTGGCAAGAACCTGCGCAACCTCAACCCGCTCGTCGTGCAGCCGGACTCGGCCCCGACGCTCGAACCGGCGTGGTGGGGCTTCCTCGTCGGAGGCGAACCCGCCAAATTCCCCTCCGTCAACTCACGGTCCGAACGTCTGCAGGACCGACCGGGCGGTCTCCGCACCCGCGGCCTGGTCCCCGCGACCGCCTGGTTCGAGATGCAGAAGCCGAGCCGCGTCTGGCACGAGTACCGCGTCGACCGGGGAGCACTCTTCGGCATGGCCGCCGTCACCCAGCGCGGCAAGACGACCGACGGCACGTGGTTCACCTGCTACTCGATCGTCATGCGCCCCGCTCCCCCGCACCTGTACGAGATCCACGACCGCATCCCGCTGCTGATCCCCGCGGCGCTCAGCCACGACTGGCTCACAGCCGCCCCCACGCGCGAGATCCTCGACGAGGCACTGGTCGCCTCCGACGAGATCAGTGCGAGGGTGGCGGTGCGTCCCCGCGACTGACGCGGCGGCTCCCGACGAAGAGCGACGCTCCCGCCCCGAAATCGAACCCCGTCTGCTCCGACCTTTGTTCCGCACGCCCTCCGAACCCACCCGTCGCCGCTGCATTGGGGCGCCCAAGGCGCTCTCGACACTCCTCTAACGAGAGCTTCTAGGCGACCTGAGAATAACCCAGCGCTCTGTCCCAGCTCCGTGCTACATTCGTATCACTACACCTCCCACGCCTCTCTTGGATGCGCACTTGGGAGGTTTTTCTTTCCCGGCCAGAGGAGCATCGATGCCCCGACCACCGCGGCCTCGTGGCTCTTTGATCTACGACAAGCCGGCACTTAGCCTGGACGACCTCGTCGGTCGAATGGCTGAACGCGGGCTCGAGATCCCGGATCGCGAACGAGCCGCACGGTACTTGCGGCACATCGGCTACTTCCGGCTCTCGCCGTACACGATCCCGTTCCAACAGGGTCAGCCCGACCATGCGTTCCGCAATGGGGCCGCGTTCGATGACGTGCTGGACCTCTACGTCTTTGACCGGGCGCTCAGACTGCTGGTGATGGATGCACTGGAGCGGGTGGAAGTCGCCGTGCGCGCGGCGCTCACGGATCATATGTCGACCGCATACGAGGAGCCTCACTGGTACGTCGAAGCAGCTCACTTTCGGAACCACAGGAAGCACACGGGCCTCCTCAAGATCGTGCGCGACACCTCAGTTGCTCGCCTCACCGGCGCCCCGGAGCCAGTGAGCCACCCCTCCAGCGTTGTCTACCGCTCAGCACTCGAGCACTATCTGCTCACCTACGGTGAGCCCGAGCTGCCACCTTCCTGGCTGATGGTGGAGACCCTCACCCTCGGCCAGTTGAACAACGCAATCGACAACCTGCGCCTGCGCGCCGACCGGACTGCCATAGCGAGGCGTCTCGGCCTGACCGATCCGGTGCTGACGTCGTGGCTTCGCACCTACGTGCGCGTTCGGAACATCTGCGCCCACCATGGTCGCCTCTGGAACGTCGGTATCGGTGTGTACCCTGCGATTCCAGCCTCACCTGCGATCTCCTGGTTGAAGGGCGACGCTGCACTACCGGCACGCTCAGAGAAACGCCTCTACCCGGTGCTGGTGTCGCTCCAGTCCGTGCTCGACGTGGTGTCGCCCCGGAGCACCTGGGCGCGGCGACTGCATCAGCTGCTCGGCGCGCGACCGCCGATGAACCTTGCCGGCATGGGCATTCCTGCAGGCTGGGCAGAGGACGAGTTCTGGGCGAGACACCTGGATTAGTCGGTGGACTTGGGTGCAGGAATCCTCGTGATCGCCGGAAACGGACTAACACAAGCGGAGGACGTTCCCATCAGATACCAACCTTTGACGGGGAACGCTTTTGGCCGCGCGGGCATGACCGTGCGCACCTACGGACCGAGGCGCGACCAGGGAGCACTCTTCGGCATGGCCGCCGTCACCCAGCGCGGCAAGACGACCGACGGCACGTGGTTCACCTGCTACTCGATCGTCATGCGCCCCGCTCCCCCGCACCTGTACGAGATCCACGACCGCATCCCGCTGCTGATCCCCGCGGCGCTCAGCCACGACTGGCTCACAGCCGCCCCCACGCGCGAGATCCTCGACGAGGCACTGGTCGCCTCCGACGAGATCAGTGCGAGGGTGGCGGTGCGTCCCCGCGACTGACGCGGCGGCTCCCGACGAAGAGCGACGCTCCCGCCCCGACGACCAGCCCCAGGATCCACCACGGCACGCCGGGGTCGGTGTCGTTCGCGGAGAGCCGCGTGATGTCGGCGTCCGCGCTCACCGCATCGATGCGCTCACCGCGGACGAGCAACCGGTGGGTGTTGGAGCCTGTCGGAGTACAGGTCAGGAGGGTGACGTAGTCCTTCCCCGCCACGCGCCGGAGTTCGTCACCCTGATCAGGCTCGACGGTCTCGATCTGATCGACCTCGTACAGCAGGGTCTCGCCCAAAACGTCGATCGCGAAGACGTCGCCGAGCGCGAGGTCCTCCAGGTGCGTGAACAGCGCGGCGGCGGGGAGTCCGGAGTGTCCTGTGAGGACGGAGTGCGTGCCCGCGCCACCGACGGGCAATGCCGACCCGTAGAGGTGGCCGATCCCCCGCTCGAGCGTCGTGTCGTCCGTGCCGTGATAGATCGGGAGGTCGACGCCGATCTCAGGCACGCGGATACGGGCGATCGGAGCATCCGGCTGCAGCGAGAGCTGTGCCACGTAGTCCTCCCAGCCGTCCTCGACGCTCTGGGGAAGACCATCCTCGTTGAGGAGGTAGGGGTCTCGCAGCGGGCCGTTCGGCAGCTGGTCGTTGTAGTCACGGGCGGACGCGAGTGCCTCCTGCAGGTCCGAGGAACGCATCTCCGACACGACCTGCGCATATCCGGAGACCTCCGCGGTGTGCGCCCGGTCGCTGAACCAGTTCGCCGCGGTCGGATAGAGCACGACGCAGATACCGACGAACAGCATGATCGCCACGAGGACGTTCGCCGGAGAGAACCGGCGACGGAAAAGGGCACGGTGGTCACGTCGAGGGGAGGGTGACGTGACCACCGTGCGCATGGGGTGTTCCTTTCTCAGGGCGGCGCGTGGGGTGCCGCCGTGGGGGTCAGGCGTGCTGGGAGCGACGCCGGACGACGAGGAACACGATTCCACCTGCGATCAGGGCGAACCCGACGAGGTAGAGCAGACCGGTTCCCGTGCCGCCTGTGAAGGGCAACTGGAATCCGGCGTTGTCAGGGACGTTGGTCACCGTCAGATCGACACCGACCGCCGTGGTGGTCGCATCGATCGTGAACTCGATGGGCTCGGCCAGAAGCTCGTAGCCCGTCGGGGCCTGGATCTCGACGAGGTAGTACTGGATGTAGCCCGCGTCACCCGGAGCGACGGTCACGCCGTTCGCGAAGTCGCTGTAGCGCAGCCCGTCGAGAGTGAGAGTGCCGTCGATGTCGACCACCTCGAACTCCGTCGCACCGTCGAGCGTGACCGGGTTGATCTGAGCGGCGGCGTCCTCGGCCGAGGTGAACACCTGGAACACGGCGCCCGTGAGAGGACTGCTGTCCTCGTCGACCTTCTCGACCGTGATTCCGCCCCAGCGCGTCTCGACCTCGGGTGTGGTGGTCGGACCGCCCGGCTCGCCCGGCTCGATGTCGAAGCTCGGGAGGTTCGGGTACACGAGCGCCTCGTTGGCGATCTCGCCGATCTCGTTCACGGTGGTGATGATGTCGACGACGACCTCCGTCGTGTTGTTCGCCGCGAGGATAGCGCGCCCGGCCGCCGTGAACTCCACCGTGACGGAATTGTCGCCCGCGCCGTAGACGATCGTGTAGTCGACGCCCTCGGTGATCGTCGTTCCGTCCGCGAGGGTGACGGCGGTCGCGACGTAGTCGAGCTTGGTGTCGAGCATGTCCACGAGCTTGTATCCGTCGATCACGTCCTCGTTCGGGATACCCGCGGTGATGGTGAACGTCACCTCGTCGCCCAGTTCGATCGCGTCCGCATCCTCGACGGTCTTCGAGGCCTCGGTGACGGAGTTCTTCGGGTACACGTGCACGTCGTACAGCCAGGTGTCGCTGCTGTTCGGATCCGTCAGGGGGACCGAGATGAGGAACGGTGCGGACGGCGTGACGCCGGCCGGGAAGTCCGTCTCCTGCACCAGGTAGAGCCCGACCGGAAGGCCGCCGAAGGTCGTCTCGCCGTTCGCGTCGGTGATCTGGCCGGTCGCCGCGCCCAGCGTGTATCCGGCACCCGTGATCGATCCAGCCGGGTCGGTGGCATCGAACACGCCCGACAGCGCCGATGCCGCGACCCACCCGGCGTTGGTCGAGAGGTCGATCCCCTCCACCTGCTGCACCTCGAAGGTCACCCCGGGCAGCGGCGTCAGCCCGGTCGTGTCGACCTCCGTGCCGTTGTTGGGGAGACCCGTCGGCGTGTCAGGGCGCTCGAACTTATGCACGGTGATCGAGCCGACCTCGTCGGGATCGACCAGTGGGGCGGCTGCGGCCGGCGCGGCGACGCCGAAGGCGGCGATCGCTGCGACCGCAGTGGTCGCGATCAGGGCGCGGAGACCGCGCCGTGTGGGTGACGTACTCATTGTGGTTCCCCCTTGTGTTCGGGTGTGGTGTAGCGGATGTGTGTCTGTGTCGGTCTGAGAGACGACGTGCGTCACGGGTCGACCACCGCCTCGGCGAGGTGCCTGCGCGAACGGGCCCTGGCGTTGAGCACGAGCGTCGAGACGGATGCGGTGACGATCAGCGCAATGCCGATCAGGTAGATCAGCGAGGTGCCCGGCCCGCCCGCGTCCGGCAGTTCGAGGGCGGGGACGTCCTCCACGCGGATCGTGTCGATGCCATCGACGTCGACGAGCGTCACGCTGGGTGCGGCATCCGCGGCCAGGGTCACGACGCCTGCGGCATCGATCGAGAATTCGATGCGCTGAGCGAGCAGTTCGAAGCCGTCGAGAGCTACCGTCTCCTCGATCCAGTACGTCCCTGCGACGAGCGTCGCATCCCGGAACAGGCCGGTGACGGGCACCCCACCGTCCATCGCCTGCGGCACCGGTCCGACGACCGGCGTCGTCGCGTCCGCAGCATCGTAGATCGCCCATGCCGACCCGTCCATCGGGACGACGTCTCCGTCGGAGTTCTCGCCGACCTTGAGGATCTGCACGATGGACGGCGTGACCTGCGTCGTCGTGCACTCCTCATCGCAGTCGAGCGGCGGCGCGGTGGGAGAGTCTCCCGTCACGCTGTTGGTCAGTGTCGTCGACCACGCATCCTCGTCGACCGTGACCTGATAGGTGAGGATCGCGGTCGCTCCGGCGGGAAGAGTGAACGGCCCGGCCGTCAAGGTGTCACCGACGGGATCGACAACGGCCACGGGTGCGCCGCCGTCGATGGAGAGCTCAGCGGAGCCCGGTACGAACGTCGCATCGTCCAGCACGTCGGACAGATCATCGGTGAGCACGACATCGACGATGTCGACGGTCGCATCGCTCGTGACCGTGACCCGGTACGTCAGGGTGTCCCCGGGGGCGACCATCGCTCCGCCCTCCAGTTCGCCACCGTCCAGGAACGCCGTCTTCTCGATCGACCAGTCCCGTACCGGCTCGGCGAGCACCGTCGCCGTCGCCTCGTTCGAGATGATCGGAGTGCCCGCGGAATCCCCGGTGGCCGTGGCCGTATCGTCGATGCGTCCATGGTCGATGTCTGCCAGCGTGGCGGTGTAGGTCGCGGTGCAGGTCATGCTCGCCTGGGCGGCGAGGGTGGTCGCGGGGCACGTCGGGCCAGTGGTCAACGCTCCGGCCGGCGGCGCCTGCACGTCGGTGAGGACGATGTCGTCGATCGGCACGTCGGAGGTGTTCGTCACCTCGAACGTGTAGGTCACCTCCTGGCCGGGAGCGGTCACGATGGCCGGTGTCGGCGTCTTGGTGATCTGCAGGTTCGCCTGGGGCTCCGGCACGGCCACGCTCGTGCTGGAGTCGTTGTCGGGGTTCGGGTCGAGCTCGTTCCCGATCACGGTCGCGGTGTTCGTCAGCTCGCCCGCCGCACCCAGGCTGATCGTGCCGCTGATCTCGATGTCGACCGAGTCCCCGACCGGAAGCCCGCCGAGCACGCACTGCAGGTCGTTGCCGGCGATCGAGCACCCGGGAGTCGAGGTGGATGGGCCGACCACGGAGGTGGGAAGAGTGTCCTTCACCACGAATCCCGACGAGTTGCCCGGCCCGTTGTTGGTGACCGTGAGCGTGTAGTCGATCGCATCGCCCGGCGCATACGTGGTCGGGCCGGTCTTGACGATGCCGAGGTCGACGTCGGCTCCGGCGGAGGCCGCGCCGTCGTTGTTCCCCGACGGGGGCCCCGCAGCGCTCCAGATCAGCTCGAACGTGGGCGAGGACGTGGTGGCGTCGTGGATCGCGATCTGGTGCACGGTTCCGCCGACGTTCGCCGAGACACCGATGTTGCCGTTTCCGTAGCGCCACTGGGCTCCGAACGTCGTGCCGAAACCGAGCCCGGTCGGCCACGAGTCGACGGCGCCGCTCTGGGGGTCGATCCGATACATACGGTCGTCGGAATGAAGTCCCCAGAGGAACCCGTCCTTGTACACGAAGTCCGAGACGTTGGGCACCGGTGCGAGGAGTGTGATGCTCGTCGCCGAGTTCGTCGTCACATCCACAGCCCACATCTGCGTCGTCGAGGTGATGGTGCGCACGTAGAGGATGTCAGCGGTCGCCCCCGCGCCGAAGTCACCCTGGTTGTACTGATTGGAGCCGGTGAGCGCGGGGAGGCCCGTGACGGGCCCGAGCCCCACGATCACTCCGTCCTGCCCGATGCGCTGGAGCGCGTTCGTGAACCCCGGGTCGCGGCGAATCGCGTACAGATAGTTGTTGTTCGTGTTGTACCCGATCGCGTTGTACGCACGGTCCGCCGTCGCTCCCTCCGGTGTGAAGGTGACCGTCCCCGGCCCCTGGACCGCGGTGTAGAGGCGAGTCGGTACGTCCTGACCGATGAACACGGTCGGCACATCGGGGTCGAAGGGGTCGCCCGGCGCTGCCGCGGCGGGCGCGGGACGCACGACGTCGAGAGCGCCGAGGGCCGACATCGCGACCACCGCGACGACCAGCAGCGCCACCGCGCGCCGCACGCTGAATCGACGTGGCCGTGCGCTGGTGTCCGCCGACACGCGCAGCGGACGATCTCTTCCAGTCATTCCGTCTCCCCAGACCTCGCACGCCGAAGCCGCGTCGGTGCGGGTCGACGTCGCTTACCACTCGATCGGGTACCGAGTGGGCCGAGGCGGTCGGTGACCGGCTCAGCATCACGAGCAGGATCAGCGTATTGAGGGCCTATATATTGGCGGAAGAGCGCCGACGCTACGCCTTCATTGCGCCATCGTGACCCTTGAAAACATGCGGCGGCACCCACGGAAACGCCGAAACCGGCGACCATTTCGCCGCCGTTTCGCCGCTACTCGGCGCGTGCTCTCACACGTCCTTCGACGGGCGCTCGCCCGCGCAGGAGTGGAACGCGACCCGGTCACCGCGCATCGCGACCGTCGAGAACGCCAGCGGATCGCCTCGGTGGTCGTACATGATCTGTTCGAGGGTGAGCAGCGCGGCTTTAGGCCGGGTGCTGAGCCTGCGCGCCAGGTAGTCATCCGCGTTGATGGCCCCGAGAAGGAACTCGCTGGACGACAACCGCAGACCCGCGTTCTCGATGAAGGCATAGATGTTGTGCCCGAACTCGGCCTCGCGCAGCGGTTCCCCCTGGGGCAGGACGAAGTAGTTCGTCGAGACCGCACCGGCCGTCTCGAACGGGACCGCGATGTACTCCACCCGCAGCACCTCTGGTCCGGACTCGGGTATGCGCGCTTTCATCACCGGCGGAGTCGCAATCGTCGAGCGATCGAGCACCCGCGGGTAGGTGGACTGCTCCGGCACGCCCTCGACCCCGTGGAAATGGAGGAGGTTGAAGATCGAGCCGATGTCGGCATACGTGCCCACGCCCTGCTCGCGGCTGACCAGCCCGGTCTCCTTGAGCTCATTGAGCACGTCGCGCACCACCGCGCGAGACGCCGAATAGTCGCGCATCAACTCGAATTCTCGCGGCAATCGGCCGTCGGGGAAATCGCCGCGGACGATCGCATCCCGCAGGAGCATCCCGAGCCGACGGCGGTCGGCGTTCCCCGTCTCTTCGCGTAGTTGCGGTGCCGCGTCCCTATGCATGTTGCCCTCCCCAGGCAGTCGGACCGCGCTCGCGGCCCTGACCGACGGCGATGCACCAGGCCGGAGCGCCGCCTCCGCGATCCTTGCGCAGACAGGCACGACTCCGGCGCACATTCATCAGGGCCCGCTTCCTAACCCCTCGTGCTGGGGGCCGGGCCCGTGTCGATCTGCGACCTCATGGTGCTCCCGTCTGACGAATCCCCCTCCTTCATTCGTAGCGAAACCGCACCCGGGTCGTCAACCGGTTCTGGGGGCGTTCCGGCTCGCGCACTCGCCGGGACGGCGCACGCCCGCGCGCTCGAGTGCGCGCACGAGCACGCCCGCGAGCGTCACCGCGATCAGCTCGCCCGCGATCCGCGCACCCAGCGTCGACACGAGCAGCAACGGCGTCAGGTGCTCGGGAGAGAACACGCTCAGCGACACCGCGAAGAGCGCGGTTCCCGCCAGGACAGCCGCGAGCAGGTAGCGCACGGTCACGCGGCGCGACGCCCGACCGCCGTGATCGACGCGCCACACGACCGCGTCGATCACGATTCCCGCGACGAGCAGAGGCACCAGCACGAGGAAGCCCGATGGGCTCGCCAGGGCGACGAAGACGCCGGCGATGCCTGCCGTGATCGTCGCCGTCCCCGGCGTGGCGGTGAAACGTCGGGCCAAGAAGGGCATCAGGCCGTGGACTCCCGCGACGAGGCCGTAGGCGGGCGGGGAGAACGGTGCGAGGACTGTGAGCACCGGCACGGTCGCGAGATGCAGGAGCATGTGCACGGCCGCGAATGCACCGCACAGAAGCAGGACCCTGGTGGAGAGTCTCGGACCGCTCGCGGGCACTAGAGCAATCCCTCCTCGTAGGCGCGGGCGATCGCCTGGTCACGCGACGTCGCCCCCAACCGCGCATACAGCGCGCGCACATGCGACTTCACGGTGTTGTGCGAGAGGTGCTGTTGCGCTCCGATCTCGCGAAGCGTCGCCCCCGATGCGAGACCGGTCAGGACGAGACGCTGCTGGGCTGTGAGCCGGACGCTCTCGGCGAGGACGGGAAAGATCTCCCTGGTGATGCTGCCGGAGTCGCGCGGAGCACACGCTCCGCCGAGGGCTTCGTGGACGGCGGACGACAGCGTGTGGGCGACGAACACCGACCCCGTGGATGCGATCGCTGCAGTGAGATGGTCGTACGCCTCCCGAGCGGTGGCCATCTCGCCGGCGTGGACGTTGGCGGATGTCTGAACGGCGAGCGCCTCCATCCGTGTCCGCGGCCATGTGGCACGCTCGACTGCCTGCGCCGCGAGCTGTGCTGCGGAGATGTACTCACCGGTGAGGAGTGCGAGGCGCGCACGAGCCACCAGATTCATGGCGTGCTCTCTTCTCGCGGCGACGACGAGCCGGGCACGGTGGCCGTGTCTGAGCGAGAGTCGGAGGTCGACCTCGACGTGGTCGAGCAGGGGTTCGAGGGTCGACCCCTGGCTCATCCACGCCGCGAAGCGCCGACGGTCCTGCTGGAGCTTCTCGACGGCCCCGAGCCTGTCACCCCAGACGAGAGCATGGCGGGAGGCGATGAAGGTCACGAGGCCTCCCCAGCTCTGCTCCGTGTTGACGGGCTGTTCGAGCAACTGCAGTGTGGTGTCCGCGGTCGTTCGGTCGAGGGTCTCGATGGCGATCAGGCACCGGGCCGCGTTCGCGGTCAGGTCCACGCGCGAACGACGCCATCCACCGACCTGAGGAGCAGTCTCGTGCAGAACCAGCCAGCGCTGGGCCACGCGAATGTCGCCCGAGAGGGCGGCGAACAGGGCGGCTTTTCCGGCGGCGTCGACACCGACGTGCTTACTCCGGGCATGCGGCGAACGCTCGTACGCGTCCCGAAATGCGACCATCGCACCCTCGACGTCGTCTGCAAGGCCGCGTGTGATGCCCGCCTGCAGCAGGGCGGACGGCACGCGCGCGTGCACGAGGCTCGGCTGATGCACGTCCGCGATCCGGCCGAGGCGCTCCACGAGGATCGCGAGTTCGCGAGCACGGACGAGGCGACCGCGCAGCCGGTATGAAATCATCCGCGAGCTGGCGAGCCCGAGGATCTGCAGGGCTTTGTCCGACCGGGCGAGCGCATCGAGGGCGGTGGTGTCGTCCGGATGCGGAGTGGGCACGGCCGGGCCGAGCATGCGCTCGACGGCGTCGGCAGAGGTGTGCAGGCGAATGTCCCGGATCGCAGAGGTCTGTGGGTGCCCTCGGACGGCGTTGAGCAGTATCGACTGCAACGCGGTATCGAGGTCATCTCGCCGCTCCTCCAGCAGAAGAGACCAGTTCCCTTCGATGAGGCGGACAGCACTGATCCAGTCCTGCTCTGCGCAGGCCGCGAGGACCGCATCAGCGATCGTCCTGGCCTCGTCCGCAACAGCCGTGTCATCGCGCATTCAGACCCCACTCACCGTTCGATGAGCCTTTCCCCTTCCGGAATACTGCAATATTGCAACCCTATCGAGCGATGGGCCGCGCAAGAGACAGGGGCGGTGTGTGCCCACTCGACGCCCACTGATTTCGGGAAGACACTGGGGGCCGCTCACGGGGAAGTGGGGAGAGGAAGGAGCGACCCCCAGAGATTCACCGGGGTACTCCCCAGCGGAGCGTCCCCGAAGATCGCTCCCCTGCACACCGCGGCCTGGGGAAGGGGCGGTGTGCAGGGGGCGAGTTACAGTGCCGCAGTGCGGCGGCGGTGGACCAGGATTCCTCCGGCGATCAGGAACAGCAGGGCCGTTCCGAGAACACCGACGGCGATGGTTCCACCGGTCTGCGCGAGCGGCGGAGGAACATCCTCCGGCCACTCCGGGACAGCGCAGGCCGTCGCGTCATCGGTCAGACCGTTGTGCTCGAAGCCCGCCGTGTTCGCGAACCCGCCACTGTCGGTCGAGCCGGGAGCGGGGCATTCGAGCGTCGTGGTGTCTGCCGCATCTGTGTCCAGCTGCGCGTTCACCGTGACCCGATACGTGTGGGATCCGCCGATCGCGAGAGCGACATCGGTCGCGACGATGTTCTCCGGTGCACCCGTCTCGCCCGTACCCGTCCACGTCTCGGCCGGCGTGACTCCTTCCGGAGCCGTGGTCACCGTCGCGTCGAGCACGTCGATACCTGTGCCGTAGCGAAGCTGATCCGTCAGCGTGTACAGCGCTTCCGCCGCGCCATCGCTGATCACGGTGATCGTGTAGTCCACCGTCCACTGGCCGTCCGCACCCTGTACAGGGTCGCCGTCCATCGTCTTGGTGATCTTCGTGGACGGGACGTTCGCGCAGTCGGTGTCGACGATGGTGCCGCCGGTCTCATCGGTCAGGGTCGCTGCGTTGTTCAGCCCCTGCTCGATGAGGTTCCCGCCCGCGGGAACGGTGCAGGCCGGCGAAGCCGTCCCGTCGTCCCCGATGTCACCGGAGTCGAACGACAACGGCACGTTGGCCACGACGGTCACGGTGTAGACGTGCGGCTCGTACCCCTCGTCATCGAGTCCGATGATGTCCACGTCGGTCGCGATGCGCTGGTCAGCGTCGCCGTCGAACCCGCCGTTCAGAGCGATGCCCTCCGGACCCGTCACCGAGATAGCGTCCACCCCGATCTGAGGAGCGAACAGGAGTTCGTCGTCCAGATCATAGGTCGTCGCTTCGGTGCCGGTGTTGCCGACGGTGAGGTCGTAGACGACCTCCCACTGGCCGTTGCCGACCGGCGTTGCCGAGACGATGGTCTTGTCGAGCGTGGGCTTGCCTGGAATCACGCACTCGTTGTCCGTGTCCTCCAGACCGTTCGAGTCGACCGTTGCCGTGTTGTTCAACGTGCCAGGAAGCGCGTCACCACCGGGGGTGGTGCAGACGTCGCCGTCCGGAACATCGATTCCGGCCAGGTTGACCGCGTACCGCACGGTCACCGTGTAGGTGTGCACGACCGGCGCGCCGTCGGCAGCCGCGATCGCCTGTTCGGTGACGATACGGAGGTCCTCGACACCGTCGAATCCGGCGTTGAGTTCCGCCGCGTCCGGTGCGTCGGAGGTGACGTCCTCGATGCCGACGACCGTGACACCTGCACCCGGTGCGAGCTCGTCGTCGAGGTCGTAGTCCCCCGCGCCCGGGCCGCTGTTCGTGACCGTGATCTCGTAGGTCGCGTCGTAGACGCCGTCCTCACCATCGACCGGAGTCACCGCACCCGAGAGGGACTTGGTGATCTTGATCAATGGCGTCGTCACGCACGCGATGTCCGTCTGGTCCTCGCCGTTGTGGACGAGGCCGGCCGTGTTCGCGAAGCCGCCTGGTTCGTTCAAGCCGGGCTCCGGGCAGACCAGGTCGGCCGGGGTGACCACATCCTGATCCATGGAAGCGACGACAACGACGCGGAAGACATGCGTCTCCCCCACCTCGAGCTGCTGATCCGTGACGATGACATTCTCGTCCGCACCCACAGCACCCTGGCCGGTCCAGTCAGAGCTGGGCTCCACGCCGTCCGGCGCGTCGACGATCGCCGAGGACTCGACCTCGATCCCGGCACCGTAGCGCAGCCGGTCGGTGAGGTCGTACTCACCCGATGCCTGTCCGATGTTGCTCGCCGTCACGTCGTACTCGATCGTCCAGGTGCCGTCACCGTTGGCGATGGGGCTGCCGTCGGAGAGTTCCTTGTCGAGCTCGATCAGCGGCACACTCGGGCAGACCCGGTCCTGACCCGTGATGCCGTTGCTGGTCAGAGTGGTCGAGTTGCTCAGTCCACCAGGCTCACCGCTCCCCGGAGACGCGCACTGCAGCTCGCCCGGATCGATCGTGGCCTCGTCCATCTGGACGGTGACCTCGACCTGATACGTGTGCGACTCACCGATCTCAACGGTGACGCCCGCGGCGACCAGGTTCTCCGGGTCCGAGTCCGCAGCCCCCCGACCGGTCCACTCCGTGTTCACATCGATGCCGTCCAGCGAACGCACCTCGTGGTCGATGATGTCGATGCCCTCGCCGAAGCTCAGACGATCGGTCACGTCGTAGTCAGCGGCCGCGCCGCCGACGTGCGTGGCGACGATGTCGTAGACGACCGTCCAGGTGCCGTCCCCGTTCGGGGTCGGACCGGCCGAGACGCTCTTGTCCACGCTGACCACTCCGACCGTGACACAGGCCTCATCGTCGGCCGTGAGGTCGTTGTGCCGGATCTCCGCCGCGTTCGACAATCCCTGGCCCTCGGCCGGAATCTCGGAGCACTCGGTGATGACCGGGGCGCCCTCCGTACCGTCGGCGAGACCGATCACGACCTCGACCTGATAGGTGTGCGTAGCGCCCGCGTCGAGCGTCACGCCGGTCGCGATCACATTCTCCGGCGCATCGACGGCACCGCGACCCGTCCAGGTGGCGGACGGGGTCACGCCCGCCGGCGCTGTCGTGATGGCACCGGACACGACCTCCAGGTCGCCAGAGGCGGTCATCCGGTCCACGATGTCGTAGTCACCCTGCACGCCACCGGTGTTGGTCGCGATCAGGTCGTACGTCACGGTCCAGGTGCCGTCGCCGTTGGCGGTCGGACCGGACGCGACGGACTTGTCGATGTCGATCTCCGGCGGAGTGGCACATGCCTGGTCCGGCTCGACCTCCCCGTCCGACTTCGTCAGCTCGGAGGTGTTGTTGAACGCCGTGTCGGTGTCCTCCCCCTCGCCAACGCACTCGGTCGCCGGCAGGTCGCCTGCACCGTCTTCGAACTGCAGCGGCACATCGGCCACCACCGTCAGCAGATACGTGTGCGGGGCATAGCCGTCATCGTCGCTGCCCAGCAGCGCGACGTCGGTGGCGACATCCAGGTTCCCCTGGCCATCCCACGCCGGCTCGGCCGGCGTCACGCCATCCGGCGAATCCGTCACCTCAGCAGAGACGATGTCGACCTGGTCGGTAAAGTGCAGCTCGTCCGCGAGCGAGTACGACGTCGACGCCGTCGACGTGTTCGTCACCTCGAGCGCGTACACGATCTCCCACTGACCGCCGCCGATCGGCGACGCCGCGACGATCTCCTTGGTGTGCGTCGCGTCGCCGTCGATCTCGACGCCCGCCGGGTCGCAGTTGATCGTCGGAGCGACACCGGAATCCTCCGGGATGTCGGCAGCCGCGCAGGCGGTGTTCACGACACCGTCCCCGATGCTGTCGTCAGCGATGATCTCGTACTCGTGCACCTCGCTGTCGCCCGGGGCCAGCTCGTCGATCACGAAGGCACCCAGTTCAGGCTGCTGATCATCCGAGATCTCGATGCCCGTGAGGGCGCCCTGTCCAGTGTTCTCCACGACGATCCGGTAGCGGATCGTGTCACCGACCGCGAACGTGGGGTAGTCCTCGACCGTGTTCGCGTCGCGCCACTCGCCATCCGCATCCAGCACATACTTCTTCAACGACGCGGAGTAGAAGTTCGCGATCGTGATCGGCGCAGACGTCCGCATCACGAGTTCCGTGTGACCGTCGCGTGCCTGTGCTCGGTTGACGAGCACGTCGCCACCCTCGACACCATCCGTCGCGACGTTCACCGTGAACTGCTGAGCGCCGCCCGGAGCGAGCTCACCACCGATCACGCGAACAGCCGTGGCGCCAGGAGCGAACGTCGTCGACCAGCCGACCGTGTTCCCGTCGACTGTGCCCGCTCCACCGTTGGACACATCATCCGGGTCGTCCGAAAGCGTGGCCGGGTCCGCGGTCGTGTAATACACCGTCGCGCCCGCAGCCGCATCGATGCCCGTCAGCGTGTAGTCACCGGAGAACTCGGTACCACGCTCATCCCCGATGAAGGGAAGGATGTCGATCGTGTCCGTGTACGCCTGCGCAAGCGGGTCGAACGACCGCAGCGTCACCGTCCAGGACCCCTCACCAACGCCGTCGCCGGTGAGGTTCGGGATGAACGGGGTGTCCGCCGACTTCCCGATCGTGGTGTACCCGGCCGTCGAGACGGTCACCTGCGCAGTAGCCGGAGTCGAAGTCTCGTCGCCGACAGCACTCGTTACAGTGTTCGTGAGTACCGTTCCCGGAGCAACAGCGGCATCAGCGACGGCTTGATAGGACAGAGGCTGGGGCGCGTTCGTGGGCACTCCGTCGAGGGCCCAGGTGAGGACCTGGTGCCCCTGGTCATTCGTTGTTACCGCGGGTTCGGGAGACGCCGAACCCGGCACGTAGACGGTTCCAGCAGGTAGCGTGTCCACGAGTCGGAAGTCGTCGACGGTGTCTGGAAGAGAACCGGTGCCGTTCGCCGAATACGTCAAGGTGTACGTGGCAGGCTCACCCGGGCGGACGACCGCTCGATCTGCAGTTTTCTGCACAGCAGGTGTAACGCCGATGATCCGTAGGATGTCGCGAGCGTTTCCGACGAAGGGATACCGGGTTCCCGGCGTCAGTAGCCCCGTACCACGGTCGTCGGGATCCGTACTGCGACTGGGGTGACGCCACTCGCCGTCGATGTAGGCCGCTCCCCACTGCCAAATGTCTTGCCCAATCGCGACGTCATCAAGAATCTGCTGGCGCACATTGAGTGTGGTGTGGGTTGCGCCGACCATCTGCGAATACGGATAGGTCGCTCGGACCGCGCTGACCGTCTCCAGGTCGGCCGGCACAGTCGTCGTCCAGCCGCCCGGGTCTTCCCCGCACTCGAAGGCGTTGGGGTCGTACGAGGCGCTATCGCCATCGACGAGAGGGTCGCCACCCACGTAATACTCGACCGTGGCGCCCGCAACAGGTTCACCCTGCCAGTTCAGCAAGAGCGAGGCAGATTCGAAGTTCACGTATCGCGTGTCCATCACGACGCACTGGCCGAACACCTCGTCCGGATCGGCGGAGCCCCATTGGCCGGATACGACCGACTCCACCTCGGCACCTGGCGCTACCCGAAACTGGTCGCTCCACCACGATGGCGTCGAGTACCCCGTTGCCCCCGGCCTCCACGCGCTGCTCCAGCCGCCGTTAACCCATGTACGAGCTGAGCTGTTGTTCGCGGGATCATCGGTGGCTGTGTCGCCGGCAGCGGAGGTGTAGATCGGAGCATCCGACTCGAGCGTCATGGAATTGTTGCCTGTGCCCGCGACACGGAAATGTACTGACCCGGATGCGACCGCGGTGCGATCGGCCGGGAGCAACTGCCCGGCCGAGTCCACTGTCGGCGCCTGCAGGGCGCTGTAGTCGATGCCGCTAAGAGTAAGCGTGAAAACGCCGGGCGTAGCTGTTGGTGTCAAAGCGCAAGAGTCGACGAAAGATGTCAGCTGGTCCTCGGCATGGTTTCCACCGGACCAGGGATGCCCGCTGGCAACACCAGCAGTGAACGCGGAACAGACTGCTGGGGCCACCGTGACGGCTGCACCGTTCGCCGCGCTCACGTCGAGCGTGTACGTAACGGTGTCCGGCCCCGGGTCGCTCCCCACTAGGAGGAAGAGTGTCCATTGGAACGACGATTCCGTGTAGGTGTCGCCGTAGGTCACGCCGGCGACAGCCGACTCCCAGCGAATGTCCATGCCGAACTCGTTCTCGATCACGAGTGCGGGGAGATCAGCGGTCTGACCGTCGATCGTTCCGGAAGCCGTGAGTTCCGACCCCGTCTCACCGTCCGCTCGGACGGCCGTCTGGAGGACGTGGGCGGAACCCTGGTCCTGAGTGCCGATGTTGCAGACCAGAGCGCGACCGTCGTCGGAGATCGAGGACTCCGGTGTGCCACCGGTGACACACGAGTCCGGAAGCGAAGCGAAGACCCCGTTCTCCAGTGTGAGGGTGAAGTTCACGTTGTCGACGGGTTCGTTCGATGGCGCTGCGGAATCGTCGTTGACGTTCACGCGCCATTCCGCGGTGACGACGTCACCACTCGCGAGAGTGGTCGGCGTGTCGTCAGCCCAGCGCGCCGTGATCTCGTACACGGGCGCGGCCATCGCGGGCGTCGCGACGAGAACGGTCGTGGTGGCGACGAGCGCGGCGGTCACGAGCGAGAGCGCTCTGCGGAATCTGCTTCTGGTGCGCGATCGGCGCAGCGGAACGTGAGTGGTCATGGGTCCTCCCCCGAGGATGTGAAGCTGCACAGTGTGTGCACTTGCTCCACGCTGGCGGAGAGTTTCCTATGACTCCAGTGTGAGCGTCCGATTTCACCCCCACTTCACCTCCTCCCGCGCGTCACTATCCTGCGCGGCGAGGGTCAACGAACGGGTGAGCTCCCAGGTCTGAGCTCTACGGCGCGGCCCTACCGCTCGCGCGCGAGTGCGGCACCGGCCGCACGCAGCCACCGCGCAGGATCTGCGAGCGCCGCTGCCGACGAACCGGCGAGCTGCGTCAACGAGGCCACCGCGTGGAATCCCGAGCTGTCGGTGTCGTCCGCGATGCGCCCCGCGACGAGCGCCACGGGGACGCCGGCCGCGGCTGCCAACTCGGCCACATGAGCGGGAGCCTTACCGCCCGCGGACTGCCCGTCGAAGGATCCCTCCCCCGTGATGACAAGCGTCGCCTCGGCCACCGCAGCCGGAAGGTCCACGATTCCAGCGACCTCGCGAGAGCCGGGAACGAGGGGCGCTCCCCAGGAGAGCAGGCCGAATCCTGTACCGCCGGCCGCTCCCGCGCCGGGTGTCGCCGGCTCCGCGGGGAGCATCTCCGCCCAGCGCCCGAGCGCCGCGTCCACGAGGTCGATGTCCGAGCCATCCAGCCCCTTCTGCGGCCCGAACACGGCGGCGGCGCCCGACGCACCGAGCAGCGGGTTGGTCACGTCCGACAGGACGCGCACGCCATCGGCGGGCAGCGGTCGCAGGCCCGAGAGATCGGCCGATGCGAGCACCGTGAGCCCTCGTGCGCCGCGCGGCACGTCGGCACCCTGCGCATCGGTGAAGCTCGCCCCGAGCTCTCGCAGCAGCCCCAGCCCGCCGTCCGTCGATGCGCTCGATCCGATGCCCACCACGAGTCGGGTGACGCCGTGATCGAGCGCCGCAGCGATCGCACGTCCGAACCCCGAGGTGTCCGCATCCCACGGAGCACGCCGCTCGCCGAGCATCTCGATGCCGGATGTCGATGCGAGCTCCACGACGCCCGTCCCGTCCGGGAGAAGGAGCCAGAAGGCATCGACCTCCACTCCGTCGGGACCCGGCACGCGCACGGGCATCCGCTGCGCGTCCGGAAGCGCTGCGGCGAAGGCGTCCAGGGTCCCCTCGCCCCCATCCGCCATAGGACGCCGGACGATCTCGGCATCCTGATCGACCGAGAGCCACCCCTCCGCGAGGGCGTCTGCGACGCCGGCGGCGGAGATCGTTCCCTTGAAACTGTCGGGGGCGATGACGATACGACTCATTGCTCTGCCTTCTTCTCTGCGGGGGATGACGACCAGATACCGACGAGACGGGCGACGACGATCGTGAGGAAAAGGGTCGCTGCGACACCGTGGAAAGTGACGAGCGTGCGGCTCCAGGGCGTTGTCGCGAGGACATCTCCGAAGCCGATGGTCGACATGACGACGTAGCTGAAATACACCAGCTGCACCCAGGTGGGAGACTGCCCTGGCGTCAACGGATCACTGAAGCTGCCTGGGAAGAGCTGCTCGATCCCCGCGTAGAGCGCCCCGAACAGTCCACCGAGGATCACGTAGATGGTGAGCGCCGCGAGGATCAGCGTGAGCCCGTCCTCTTGCGTGCGCCGGAAGAGGAAACGTGCGAGGACGATGATGATGCCCGCCATGAAGGCGGCGACGGAACCGAGCATCAGGAGCGTGATCGGCGTGCTGTCCGGGAGGAACGCGTACACGACGCCGGTCGTCGCCGACAGCAGTCCGACGACGATGAGAGGCACCCGCACCGCACGTGCCTCGTGGACGATCAGGAGAGCGAAGAAGAGCATCCCCGCGTACAGCACCATGTAGGCCGCCGTCCACGCGGTACCCAGAAGCGTGATCGGGTACCCGAACTGCAGCACGACGGCACAGGCGAACAGCAACGCCAGCGTGCCTCTCAGCCGCAATCGCCCGCGAACACGGGCCAGAACGCCCCGCGCTCGTCGCGCTGTCGTCGTCGTTGGCTCCTGCATCATCGCCTGCCGTCTCGAGATCATCGGGGTGACGGACCCTAAACTACATCGCATGAGCGATTCGAGAGGCGCTATCGGAGCCCTTCGCACCTCCGCACCCGGTACCCACGGGGTCGGCAGCATGGAGTTGTTCTTCGATCTGGTCTACGTCTTCACCATCATCCAGTTGTCGCATTTCCTCCTCCACGACTTGACGTGGCACGGCGCGGCTCAGACGCTCGTGCTGTTCGCCGCGGTGTGGTGGGGATGGAACTACACCGCCTGGGCGATGAACTGGTTGGATCCGGATCGCCCCGTCGTGCGCGTTCTCCTGGCAGTCCTGATGCTGCTCGCTCTCGGGATGGCCATCTCGCTCCCCGAGGCGTTCACGACCGCTGCGCCGTTCTTCGTCGGCGCCTACGTCGTCTTCCAGCTGGGGCGCAGCGCCTTCATGGTGCTCGCCTTCCGCGGATCAGCAATGTCCCGCAACTACGCTCAGCTGCTCGCCTGGAGCGGGATCTCGGCCGTCTTCTGGATCGCGGGTGCCATCGCCCCCGAGGAGTTCCGCCTCGCGCTCTGGACGCTGGCTGTGCTCATCGACTACGCGGCTCCTGGCATCGGGTTCTGGCTGCCAGGAATCGGCCGCAGCGCAATGAGCTCCTGGCCGCTCGACGAAGCACATCTCGCGGAGCGCAACAGGCTCATCTTCATCATCGCGCTCGGCGAGTCGATCCTCATCCTCGGCGGCGCACTGGTCGGCATGGAGCGCACAGCCCCCGTCATCGGCGCCGCGATCCTCGGTTTCACCTCGATCGTCCTGCTCTGCTGGCTCTACTTCTCGGCGCGCGTAGGCAATGCCCATCACGCAGCCCCGCAACTGACCGAAGCCACCCGCGTCGCTCGCGGAGCATACGCCTACGCCCACGCCCTGATGGTCGCCGGAGCGATCGTGTGCGCCGCGTCCGTCGAGCTGGTCGTCTCGCATCCGATGGACCGCACCGAGTGGCCGACGATGCTGACTCTCGCGGGGGGACCCGCGCTGTTCCTCGTCGGGAACATCATCTTCGCGAGCGCGCACACCGGCCGCTCACCCGTGTCGCGCGTCATCGCCCTCATCGCGCTCGTCGTCATCCTCCCGCTCGGCGTGCTCACCGTGAACATCGTCGCGGCGGGCATCGTCACCGCGGTGCTCGCGATCCTCCTCGGAGTCGATCACGTGAGCGCCCGCTCCGTCGTGGCGCGCTCCGCGCCCTCCACGGCTCACTGATTCCACGCTCCGCCGCCGTCACACTTCGGTAACAGGGGACGTCGAATGTTGCGGGTAACCACCCGCTGTGTTTCACTGCCATTACAAGTTTCAGTAACTCGTGAACTTTCATTGATTACTGAACGGTCGCGTCTTAGCGTGCTAGACAACCTCCTGCGAATCCCGCACGAGAGTCAATCACAGTGAGCGCGACACCTCGTAGGTGTGGCTCAAGGAGGAGTTATGCACAGCACTGCAAGACTGGTAACCGCCGCTTCCGCGGTCATGATCCTGGCGCTGGCGGGGTGTTCATCCCCAGCGCCGACCGAGGATGCGGACGCGACATCCCTGCGCGTCGCGGTCGAGGAGCCGGACGGCCTCGTCCCCGGAAATCACTACGCCTCGTACGAGCTCGTGCAGGCGCTGTTCTCTTCACTCACCACCGTCGACGATGAGGGCGAGCTCAGCTATCTCGCCGCCGAATCCGTCGAATCCGACGACGCGCAGCTCTGGACGATCACGCTGCGTGACGGGTGGACGTTCCACGACGGCGAACCCGTCACCGCCCAGGACTACGTCGACACCTGGAATCACGCCGCCTACGGCCCCAACGGGTGGGTGAACGGCCCGCAGCTCGCCGGCGTCGTCGGATACTCCGACCTCAACCCGTCCGAGGGCGAGCCGTCCGCGACCGAGCTCTCCGGGCTCACCCTCGTGGACGACCTCACCTTCACGGTCGAGCTCGGGTCACCCGACCGGCAGTTCCCGCTGCAGCTCACCGCCGGACAGACCGGCCTCTACCCCCTGCCGTCCGAGGCGCTCGAGGACATGGCGGCATGGGAGGAAGCCCCGATCGGCAACGGCCCGTTCCAGCTCGTCGACGGCTGGGACACCACCAGCCCGATCGAGACGGTCGCGTATGAGGACTACGCCGGCCCCGAGTCGAACATCGCCGCGGTCACGTTCGTGCCGTACCTCGACACCGCCACCGCCTACACCGACGTCCTCGCGGGCGAAGTGGACATCGTCGGCATCGGTGGGTCGCAGGTGGCCCAGGCCCGCACCGACTTCGGTGAGCACGTGTACGAACTCGATGCACCGGGGGTCGACTTCCTCGGATTCGACCTGGAGGACCCGCGCTTCTCGGACCCGCGCGTGCGTCAGGCCATCTCGATGGCGATCGACCGCGAGGCCATCAACGATGCCGTGTTCGGCGGATCGCAGGTTCCCGCCACGTCGCTGACCGCGCCGAGCATGCCCGGCGATCCGGCCGGCGTCTGCGGCGAGTACTGCGAGTTCGATCCTGAGGGAGCGAAGGCACTCCTGGAGGAGGCCGGGGGCTTCGACGGCGACATGGAGATCCACTTCATCGCCAACTGGGCCCAGGAGGACCTGTTCGAGGCGATCGCCAACCAGATCCGGCAGAACCTCGGCATCGAGAGCGTGGTCGCAGCTCCCGCGGTCGACTTCGCCGCCTTCACCGAGCAGGTCACGAACGGCGACACGAACGGCCCGTTCCGCGCCCGCTGGGGAGCCCTGTACCCGAGCCAGCAGAACACGCTGACCGCGGTGTACACCGCCACCGGCGAGGGGAACTTCGGCGCAGGAGGGTACTCGAACGCGGAGGTCGACGACCTTCTCGCTGCCGCCAATACCGCCGAGACGATCGAGGAATCGTACGAGGGCTACCGCCTCGTGCAGGAGCGCATCCTCGAGGACTTCCCCACCATTCCGCTCTTCGGAAACCGATACCTCTACGTCACCTCGGACCGTATCGATGAGCTGTACACGGTCTCGGGCGGAGTCGACCTGACACGGGTCGTCCTCGCCGACCCGTCGGCCTGATCCCCGCCGAAACCCTACGAAGGACTCTCGTGTTCGAACCCGTTGCACCCGCACCGGCCGCTGGCGCGGCGGAGGACATCCTCCGTCGCGCCCGCGCGGTGCCGACTCTGACCACCTTCCCCACCGTCGATGAGCTGCACCGCTCGGTCGAGCGTCTGCGCGCCGAGCACCCGGACCTCATCTCGGTCGAGCGCGTCGGCACCAGTCGGCTGGGAGAGCAGATCCCGCTCTACCACGTGGGATCGGGACGCCAGTCCGTCCTCATCGTCGGAGGCGTGCACCCCAACGAGCCGATCGGGTCGTTGACCGTGCTGCACCTGATCGAGCAGCTGGTGGGCGACGCCGATCTGCGAGAGAGTCTGGACAGCACGTGGCACATCATCCCGTGCGCCGACCCGGACGGCATGCGGTTGAACGAGGGCTGGTTCGCCGACCCGACCGACCGCGAACGCTACGCCCGCGAGTTCTTCCGCCCCGCGCCGGACGAGCAGGTGGAGTGGACCTTCCCGTTCTCGTACAAGACGGCCTACTTCGACGCGATGATGCCCGAGACGCAGGCACTCGCCCGAGCCATCGACATCGCGACCCCCGACCTCTACGTCCCGCTGCACAACAGCGAGGGCGGTGGGGCGTACTACTACCTCTCCCGCGAAGCCCCCGAACTCTACGGCCCCCTGCATGCCGTGACCGCGGCGCTGGGCGTCCCCCTCCACACCGGCGAACCAGAGAGCGCGCACTTCCGTGTGCTCGCCGAGGCCATCTTCGAGATGGGCACTCTGCAGAACGCCTACGACTGGACCGAGTCGCTCGGTATGGATCCCTATCCCGCGGGCTCCGCCGGCGATGCCTCCACGTCGTACGCGAACAAGTACGGCACGCTCTCGATGATCGCCGAGCTGCCGCAGTTCACCGATCCCGCCGCTGGCGACACCACTCCGACGACGCGGCTCTATGCCGAAGCACTGCGGGAATGCGGCGAGCGCCTGATCCATGCGGGCGAGAGCCTCACGGATCTCCTGCACCGCGCCGAGCCGCACCTGCGGCTGGACACCCCCCTCGTCCGCGCCGCTCGGGTCTTCGCCCCGATGGCGACGGCGGCGGGCGAGGCGAACGTCGCCCGCGCCGACGCCTCGGATGCGGAGCGGCTCGCGACCGTATCGGAGGTGGAGGCACTCCACGGACTCGTCCGTCTCCACCGCCTGCGGTGGGGTGGGATGCTCGTCCGAGCACTCAACGCCGAAGTGATCGCCGGCACCGCGGCGCCGGCCGTACGTCGGGTCGCGACAGCCGCCCAGACTCTCTTCGACGAGTGGCTCACCGACGCCCTCGCGAGCTCGGGCCCGACGCCCCTCCCCCTCGAATCCGTCGTCGGCGTCCAATACGGCGCGATCCTCGCAGCTCACGCCTACGTCCGAAAGGACCCGTCGTGCGCATCGGGCTGAGTGTCCTCCAGCGCCTGGCGGGCTTCGCCATCGTCTTCCTGGGCGTGACGTTCATCATCTACCTCACGGTGTTCAGCCTGCCCGGCGACCCGATCCGCGCCCTGGCCGGTGACCGTCAGCTCCCGCAGTCGGTGATCGACGCGATCAACGCCCGCTACCTGCTGGACCAGCCGGTATGGGTCCAGTACACGAACTACCTCGGCAACCTGCTTCGCGGCGACCTGGGAGTCGACCTGATGGGACGCTCGGTCGCCGATCAGCTCGCCGCTCGGTGGCCGGTCACGATCACGCTCGCGCTCACCGCGTGGGCCCTGCAGATCGTGCTGGGTCTCGCCGTCGGTATCGTGTCCGCGCTCAAGCACGGCACCGTCATCGACCGCTCGCTGCTCGTCATCACGATCGCGCTCAGCTGCATCCCGGTCTTCGTGCTCGGGATCACGGCGCAGATCATCTTCGGAGTGCGCCTGGACTGGCTTCCCGTCGCCGGGATCAGCGACGGCTGGCCCGTGTCCTACCTGATGCCGGCCCTCGTCATCGCCCTGTTCGGGCTGGCCTCCGTGTCCCGCCTCGTGCGTGGATCGATGATCGAGAACCTCGAGGCGGACTACGTGCGCACCGCACGGTCCAAGGGCATCGGGGAGTCGCGCGTGGTCGGCCTCCACGTCATGCGCAACTCGCTCATCCCGACCGCGACCTTCCTCGCGACCGACCTGGGGTTCCTGCTCGGCGGTGCCGTGGTGATCGAAGGCATCTTCAACCTCCCCGGCGTGGGCAACCTACTCTTCTCCGCCATCCGCAATCACGAGGCCACCCTGGTCGTGGGCATCTCGACCGCACTGATCATCATCTTCCTGGTGACATCGTTGATCGTGGATGCTCTCCACGCACTGCTCGACCCGAGGATCCGCCGTGCCTAAGACCACCATTCCCAAGACCACTCAGATCCCCGTATCGCGCGCCGCGCGCGAGGGCATGGGCCGGTTGCTCCTGCGGCGCCCGCTCTTCTGGATCGCGGGCAGCGTGCTGGCCGTGATCTTCGCCTTCGCGATCGCCCCTGCCCCGTTCGCCGCACTCTTCGGCAACGGCGACCCGCGGGCCTGCGACCTCGCCGACAGCGCCGTCCCGTCAGCGCCGGGTCATCCCTTCGGCTTCGATGTGCAGGGCTGCGACATCTGGGCCAACTCGGTCTACGGCGCGCAGAGCTCGCTGACGGTCGGCTTCCTCGCGACCGCCATCGCTCTGCTGCTGGCGATGCTGCTCGGCACTTTCGCAGGGCTCGGCGGCCGGGCCGCGGACTGGACCATCTCCCGGGTCACCGAAGTGTTCCTGGGGTTCCCCTTCCTGCTCGCGGCGATCGTCGTGCTGAACATGCTCGGGGTACGCAACGTGTTCACGGTGAGCATCGTGCTGGGAGTGTTCGGCTGGCCCATGATGGCCAGGCTCATGCGCAGCTCGGTCCGCTCGGTGTCCACGGCGGACTACGTCCTCGCGGCCCGCACGATGGGGCTCGGAAGCACGCACGTGATCGCGCGACACATCCTCCCCAACGCCGTGCAGCCGGTGCTGCTGCTCGCGACGCTCACGATCGGCGCCGTCATCGTCGCCGAGAGCACACTCACGTATCTCGGCATCGGGCTGTCCTCCCCTGCGATCTCCTGGGGGCTGCAGATCGCGGCTGGTTCGCGCGTGTTCCAGTCCGCACCGCACGTCCTGATCCTGCCGAGCATCATGCTCGCCCTGACGGTGCTCGCGATCGTCGCGATCGGCGAAGAACTGCGCAGCGCCTTCGATCCCCGCGAGCGACGGTGACAGTGCAATGCTGACAGTTATCTCGTGGCACGAAGGCAGGAGCGAACGATGAGCGACCGCAACGAAGAAACTGCGCCCCTCGATGAGCGCGAGGAGTACCGACGCCAGTTCGCGGAGGACATCAGCCTGATCTGGGAGATGGCGGGAACGTCCCGCATGGACGGTCGGGTGCTCGGATACCTCCTGATCATGGATCGCCCGTACATCTCGTCCGCCGATCTGGCGGCGGCCCTCGGCGCGAGCACGGGTGCGGTATCGATGGCGACACGTCGACTGATCGACACGAACTTCATCCGACGGCACTCGCTCCCCGGCGACAGGAACCACTACTTCAAGGCGGAAGAGGACCCCTGGGGTAGCTTCCTCGCCAACGAGCGCCGGTATTTCGAGAGGGAGATCGGCTTCCTCGACGCCGCGCTGCGCTGGACCAGCGAGGAGGAGACCGACGCTCGAGTGCGACTGATGAACGGTCGCGACTACCTGGCGTGGGTGCAGGACTACCACCACAAGATGCTGGTCGATTGGCGCGATCACAAGCGTGCCCGCGACGCGGCGGAGAAGAGCGACGACGAATGACCGAGCCGAGCCCCGAGCCCGTCCTCAGCGTGCGCGACCTGCGCGTGACCTTCGGCGAGCGTGCACCGATCGAAGTCGTGCACGGCGTCGACATCGACGTCGCGCCCGGTGAGGTCGTCGCCGTGGTCGGAGAGTCCGGCTCCGGCAAGTCCGTGACCGCACTGTCCGTCATCGGCCTCCTCCCGGAGGGCGCACGAGCGTCGGGCTCCGTGCGCCTGCACGGTCGCGAGCTCCTCGGCCTGTCATCGCGTGAGCTGCGCGAGGTGCGCGGCGCACAGGTGGCACTCATCTCGCAGGACCCGGTGGCCTCGCTGAACCCGGTGTTCACGATCGGCTTCCAGGTCGTGGAGGCCGTGCGTGCCCACGACCGCGCCATCTCGGGGCGTGCGGCGAAGCGCCGGGCCATCGAACTGCTGGAACTCGTGGACATCCCGGACCCCGAGCGTCGAATGCGTCAGTTCCCGCACGAGCTGTCCGGCGGACAGTGTCAGCGGATCGGGATCGCGATGGCACTCGCGTCGGATCCTCAGCTGCTGATCGCCGACGAGCCGACGACCGCGCTCGACGTCACCGTGCAGGCCGAGGTCCTCGACGTCCTCGCGACCCTCGGTCGCCGCGACGGTCGCGGCATCCTCCTCATCACGCATGACATGGGTGTCGTGGCCGAGCTCGCTGACCGTGTGGTCGTCATGCGCGACGGCGAACTGGTCGAGGAAGGTACCGCGCAGACCGTGCTGACCACCCCGCACGCCGCGTACACGCGACAGCTTCTCGACGCCGTCCCCCGCATCGGACAGCGCGGAGCGGGCGACGCCCCGACCGATGACACCCTCACCCTCGATGTCCGCGACCTCGTCGTGGCGTACGGCGGACGCCTGCGCGGCATGGTTCGTGCCGTCGACGGCGTGAACCTGCAGGTCCGTCGCGGCGAGATCCTCGGCCTCGTGGGCGAATCGGGCAGCGGAAAGTCCACGATCGGTCGAGCCGTGATCGGTGCGGCCCCCATCACCGAGGGTCAGGTGCTCGTGGAGGGACTCGACATCGCCACCGCGTCCCGCCCCCAGCGCCGCGCTATGCGCCGCCGCGTCGGCGTCATCTTCCAGAACCCCGCGCTGTCGCTCAATCCCCGCTACACCGTCCGCCAGAGCGTTGCCGAGCCCCTGGCGAAGATCCTCGGGTTGCGGGGCCCGGCACTCGCCGAGCGCGTCGACGATCTCCTGGAGTCGGTCGGCCTCGCGGACCGCCGCGACCGGTATCCCCACGAGCTCTCGGGAGGCCAGCGTCAGCGCGTCGCGATCGCGCGAGCCGTGTCCCTCGATCCCGCACTGCTCATCGCGGACGAGCCGACGAGCGCCCTCGATGTGTCCGTCCAGGCGCAGGTCCTGGAGATCTTCCGTGATCTCCAGGCACGGCTGGAGTTCGCGTGCGTCTTCGTCAGTCACGACCTCGCGGTCGTCGACGAGCTGTGCGACAGCGTCACGGTGCTCCATCGCGGCCAGGTCGTCGAGGCGGGGACGCGCGAGCAGGTGCTCGTGCACCCGGAGGCGGACTATACGCGTCGCCTCATCGCCGCGGCCCCGGTTCCCGACCCGGCCGTTCAGCGGGCCCGTCGCGCCGAGCGCCTCGCCGCAGCCCGGACCTGAGCGCCCCCGCGCGGCTCATCGCCTCTCCGCCGCCGTCGCCTTGACTGTGTGGTGGCGACAGGGTGTGGACTCGGATGGACCGGGTGCAGATCTCTGTGTGCAGAAGCCCGGTCGCGGCGGAGAGGTGAGCACATGCAGGGGTATTCGACCGACGATCGTCCTGTCCGGACGACGGGAGAAGACCGTCGCCGGCGGCGGTTCCGGACCGCCCGCTGGATCTCGCTGATGGCTGTGACGGCAGCGGCGGCCGTCGTCCTGCTCTGGCTGAACCACAGCCCGTGGTGGGGATGGACGCTGTCGACCACGGCGCTCGTCGCCGTCGCGCTGGTGACGCGCCGGCTGCGCGAGCGTCCGATGATCGTGCGAGCAGGGACGTGGGTCGTCGGCACGGCGATCACCTGCGCGGTCGCTGTGCTCGCCTACCCGCCTGCGAGCACGAGAGTCGCAGGCGGTGACGACCCGGTTCCGACCGAGCAGGTCTCCACCCAGCAGGGCCCGGTCCAGGGCGTTCTGAACGACGAGCGCACGGTGGAGATCTTCGCCGGTATCCCCTACGCACATCCCCCGATCGGCGACCTCCGCTGGCAGGCGCCCGCCCCGGCCGACGACCGGGATGGTGTCTTCGTCGCCGATGCGTTCTCCGCGGTTCCCGTGCAGGGGGAATCGACGTTCGTCACGCGCGCTCTCTCCCGGGTCGTCGACACGCCCCTCGAGGGGACGCTCCTGAATCCCTATCGAGTGAGCGAGGACAGCCTCTCGCTCAACATCTGGCGCAGCTCGACGCCCACATCCGATCCCCTTCCCGTGCTCGTCTACATTCCGGGCGGAGGCTTCGCCACCGGCTCGGGCACTCTTCCCCTCTACGACGGCGAAGCGCTCGCGTCGCGGGGAGACGTGATCACCGTCACGATCAACTACCGACTCGGCGTGCTCGGCTTCCTCTCGCACCCGGATCTCGCGGATGAGACCGAGCAGGACGCATCGGGCAACTACGGGATCCTCGACCAGATCGCGGCGCTGGAGTGGGTCCGCGACAACATCGCCTCGTTCGGTGGAGATCCCGAGCGCGTCACCGTCGCCGGTGAATCGGCGGGGGGCGAGAGCGTCTGCATTCTCGGAGCGACTCCGCTCTCCGAAGGATTGCTCGACGGCCTCATCGCGGGGAGCGGTGCCTGCATGGGCACCGCCGGCGCCACCGAGGACGGCGACCAGTTCGACACGCGTGCAGCGGCGGAGGCTGCGGGGATGGCGCTGAGCGAACGGCTGGGGGGAGCGACGATCGAGGAGATGCGCGCCATGCCCGTCGAGCGTCTGCGCGACGCGGCCGCCGACCTCGCCGGGCACTGGCGACCGTCGATCGACGGCCACGTCCTTCCGGCTCCACCCGCCGACATCTACGCGGCGGGAGATCAGCACGACGTGCCCCTCCTGGTCGGCAGCAACGCGGATGAGGCCTCGCTGGCTCTCGCGCTCCCGCCCGATGTGGACGTCGACGAGTACCGGACGTCGGCGCTGGAGACGTACGGCGATCTCACCGAGCAGTACCTGAGGCTGTATCCGGGCGATACGCGCGACCAGGTCGTGGACTCCACGCTGCGGGCGCAGACCGACAGCGTGATGACCCGTGCCATGTTCCGGTGGGCGCAGCTGCAGACCGAGTCCGGCGAGGCGGACGCGTACCTCTACTTCTTCTCGCACACTCCTCCCGAGGCAGGGCTGGAACGATACGGCGCGTATCACGGCGCCGAGGTGGCGTACGCGTGCGACAACCTCGGAGTCGACCACGACGCGCGCTACACGGACGCCGACTACCGCCTGCGGGACCAGATGAGCGGCTACTGGAGCGCGTTCGCACGGACCGGGAGTCCTAACGGCGACGGTGCGCCCGTCTGGTCCACGATGGGCAGCGCTCCCGATGCCGTCATGGAGTTCACCGCCAGCGGCGGCGAGATGACCATGCGTCCGCGCCCGGAGGCGATCGACTTCTGGATGGAGTACGAGGGTCCGATCCGCTGGCCCGCGACGTGCGTCGAGCGGCACCAGGATCGGTATGTAAAACGATCGTGGTACCTTGCTCGGATGACGAATGTCCGAGAGCGCATCATCACGAAGGCGGAGCCCGTCTTCGATCAGCACGGTTTCGCCGGTACCGGTGTGGACCGCCTGACCGAGACGGTCGGCGTCTCGTCACGAACCCTCTACAAGCACCTGGGGAGCAAGGCCGGCCTCGTCGCGGCCGTGCTGGATACGCGCAGAGACCGGTTCTTCCGCTCGTTCGACGTCACGAGCGTCGATGACCTGTTCTCCCGGCTCATCGACTGGGTGAACGCCGAGGGCGCACGCGGATGCCTGTTCCTGCGCGCGATGGGTGAGGACGGCGACGCCCAGCCCGACGTCGCCGCCATCGTGGCGGAGTATCGCGCGCAGCTGTACCACCTGGTCCGGCGTCTCGTCCTCGCGGATACCGGGCGCGAGGATCTCCCGCTCACCGAACAGGTGCTCGTCCTCTTCGAGGGCGCGACCTCGACGGCGTCGTACCGCGGTGTGGCGTCGGTCGCCGCTGCCCGTGCCGCCGCCGCTCTCCTCATCGCCAGGGCCGCGACCCCTCCCTCCGACCACGAACCCCGAACGGACACCTGACATGCACCTCCTGACCGTCTTCTCCCACCCCTTCACCGACCGCTACCCCGCGGCCGTGATGGATGCCTTCCACGCGCCCTTCCGCAGCGCGGGCCACACCATCGACGTGCTCGATCTGCACCGCGAGGGATTCGACCCGCGCTTCACCGAGGACGACCACGCGCACTTCTGGGGCGGGCCGATCCCCGAGGGCATCGGTGAGATGCACCGCCGCGTCGAGGCCGCCGACCGACTCGCCTTCGTCTTCCCCGTCTACTGGTGGGGCATGCCCGCCCTGATGAAGGGCTGGATCGAGCGCGTCTTCACGGGTGGCTGGGCGTATCAGTACGGCAGCGGGGTGGACGACCGCGGAACCGCGCCCCTGAACGCTCTCCTGCCGAGCATCCCGACGACGCTCATCGGGATCGGCGGGTCCAAAGAGCGCACGTACGACAGGTATGGCTATCACGAGGCGATGCGCACGCAGATCGATGTCGGAATCTTCGCCTACTGCGGAATCGACGATGTCGAGAGCCATCTCGTCTTCGACGTCGAGGGCGACCACAACGTCCCCCAACGGGAGACCGGCCTCGCTCACGCTCGCGACATCGCGAACGCATTCCTCTCACCCGACCGCGTCCCGCGCACAGCGAAGGCCGATCATCTGGCCCTGCGCGCGGGTGCGGTCAGCTGAGGTCGCCGACCCCTCAGCCTCTCCCTGCCGCGCTGCGCGGCGACGACACGACCTGCTCCACGTCGTCGATCACCGTGACGCGACCGGCAGCTCTCGTGCGGAGATCGGGGAGGGCGGACTCCGGATCGATGACGAAGACCTCGTGACCGTCCTTCAGGAGTCGACGTCCGACCTCGAGCAGCATGCGCCGGGCGACGTCGTCGATGGAATAGGCCATCGTGAGATCGATGACCACGCGCGGCTCGGTGAACGCGCCGTCCACGACCTCGCGGACGATCCGCTCGACGCCTGCGAAGCGAATGCCTCCCTGCAGCTGCAGGACGCGGACCGCGTCCTCACCACTGCCGTGCACCCGATTGGAGCGGACCACTGCGCGCGTCGCGGGAGGCACCTCCATCACGTGCAGGCCCATATCGTCGGAGAACTGCTCGAACAGCGACACCCCGCGAACACTGTTGCCATGCTGATCCAGTCGGGGCGAGAAGGTGGCGATGCCGATCTGCCCGGGGAGCGCGCCGATCAGGCCACCGGCCACGCCGCTCTTCGACGGAATGCCGACCTGGGTGGCCCAGTCTCCGGCCGCGTCGTACATTCCGCATGTCGCCATGACGCTCAACACCTGCCGCACCACCGCTTCGCCGATCACCCGCTCCCCGGAGAGGGGATTCACGCCCCGGTTGGCGAGGGTCGCGGCCATCATGGCGAGATCCCGCGTCGTGACCAGCACGGAGCACTGCCGGACGTATCCGTCGACCACGGCCCGCGGATCCTCCGTGAGGATGCCGTGGCTGCGGAGCATGTGCGCGATCGCGAGGTTGCGATGCGCGTGCTCCATCTCGGATGCACACACCGCTTCGTCGATACTCAACGTCCGGCCGGCGAAGGCGGACAGCCCGCGGACCACCCGCTCCGTGCGTTCGATCGGGTCCAGCTCCGCGGCCCCGGCCAACGAGTGGGTCGTGATGGCACCCGCATTGATCATGGGGTTGAGGGGACGTCCGGATTCCGGCTCCAGGGAGATCTCGTTGAACGCCTCTCCCGAGGGCTCGACGCCGACCCTGTCGAGCACGGCGTCGAAGCCGCGATCGGCGAGCGCGAGAGCGTAGACGAACGGCTTCGAGATCGATTGGATCGTGAACTCCGCGTCCACGTCCCCAGCCCCGTAGACCACGCCGTCGACCGTGGCGAAGACCGCCGCGAGACGATCGGGATCCGCAACGGCGAGTTCCGGGATGTAATCGGCCGTGTTGCCGGTGGCGTCCGGCGCCACACGAGCGAGAGCACTGTCCAGATAGTCCGGGATCATCGACCGCATGCGTTCACTTTCCCATATCAGGCACCGTGTGCGTCACGACGCAGTGTCTCGTTGACGACGCTTCACATCCCACACCGTGTTGTCGGAACACGGTCAACTCCGCACCCTTCGGGCCTACTCTGGAGAGGTGACCTCGCAACGCAGGCGACTCTGGTCGGCACTCGCCGGTCTCGTCAGCGTGGCCGCGGGGTTCGCGATCGCCGCGCTCGGCGCCGTGTTCGTGGCCTCGCAGAGCAGCCCGCTCTTCGCGGTCGGTTCCCTCGTGATCGATCTCGCCCCGAGCTGGGTCAAGGATCTCGTCATCGCTCTCTTCGGAACGAACGACAAGATCTTCCTCCTGGCGCTTCTCGGGGTCGTGCTCGCACTGGTCGCGGCGGCCGCCGGAATGCTGGAGTCCCGTGTACCGCCGTGGGGCGTCGTCGTGCTGGTGCTGCTCGGCGCCGTCGGGGTGCTCGCCGTCACGACGCGCGCCCAGTCCGTCCCGCTCTGGGCCGTCCCCTCGGCGGTGGGCATGCTCGGCGCCTGCGTTCTCCTGCGAGTTCTCGTCCGACGGCTTCGCGACTGGTCCCTCGAGACGCCCCCGACACCCGACGACCCGGAGGGTGCCCGCGCGACGACCAGCCGGCGCAGCTTCCTCGTCCTGCTCGGCACGACGGCCGCCGCTGCTGTGATCGTGGGGATCGGCTCACGCATCGCCAATGCCGCAAGTGCCGCGGTGGACACGGTCCGCGAGGCGATCACGCTCCCGAAGCCCGCGAAGGCCGCCGCGCCGGTTCCCGACGGCGCCTCGCTCGACATCGACGGACTCTCCCCACTCGTCACACCGAACGACGACTTCTATCGGATCGACACCGCGCTCCAGGTACCGTCGATCGACCCCGCCGATTGGCGCCTGCGCATCACGGGGATGGTCGAGGAGGAGATCGAGATCACGTTCGACGAGCTACTCGCTCTTCCGCTGACCGAGACGATGGTCACGCTCATGTGCGTCTCGAACCAGGTCGGCGGCGATCTCATCGGCAACGCCGTCTGGTTGGGCTACCCCATCCGGGAGCTCCTGGCCCGCGCCCGCCCGCTCGCCGGGGCCGACATGGTGCTCTCCCGGAGCATCGACGGGTTCACGGCGAGCACTCCGCTGGAGATCCTGCAGGAGGAGGACCGCGACAGCATCCTCGCCGTCGGAATGAACGGCGCTCCCCTGCCGGCCGAGCACGGCTTCCCGGTCCGGATGGTCGTCCCCGGGCTCTACGGCTACGTCTCCGCCACCAAATGGGTCACGGAGTTGCAGGTCACGACGTTCGACGACGCGACGGCCTACTGGACGGATCGCGGATGGTCCGAGCGCGGCCCCATCAAGATCGGCTCGCGCATCGACGTCCCCACGTCCCGATCGCCCGTCGCCGCGGGAACCGTGGCTATCGCGGGCGTGGCCTGGGCACAGCACACCGGCATCCAGGGCGTGGAGGTCCGCGTGGACGGCGGGGAGTGGATGCCCGCGCGCCTGTCGACTCCCGTTTCCGCCGACACCTGGGTGCAGTGGGTGCTCGACTGGGACGCGACGCCCGGCGACCACCAGGTGGAGGTCCGCGCGACGGACACCGCGGGCGAGGTACAGAGCGGAGACTCGGTTCCCGTCGTGCCCGACGGGGCCGAGGGATGGCACATGGTCCCGATCACGGTGACCTGAGCGCCCCGCGTCTTTTCGACGACGGGACAGTTCGACGGTGCCGACTACAGGACTCGAACCTGCAACCCCCGTATTACAAGTACGGTGCGCTACCAATTGCGCCAAGTCGGCGGGTGCCCCCAGCTTAGCGAGGGGCGGATACCGCGAGTGACCGTTACTCGTCGTCCTCGGTCGGCTCGGGTGTCGGGGTGGCGTAGTACGAGTCGCTCGCGACCGTGAGCACGAACTGCGAGAACTCGGCGGGGTCGTCCAGCGCTCCCACGTAGGGCTGTCCGTCGACCACGACGGTCGGAGCGGCGGTCAGGGCGAGGTCGTCGGAACCGGGAAGCGGGCCCTCGAGCGCACGCGAGGTGGCGTCCTTGGCCCAGCTGACGAAGTCCTGATCCTCGATGCACGCGCGCACGACACTGCTGTTGTCGATGCCGACGGCGGTCGCGAGGTCCGCGAGCTCGACGTCGGAGCGGCCGTCGGTGTCCACCTCGGGCTGATCGATGAGCAGCTCGTGGTTGAACGCATAGAACTCGTCCGGCGAGTGCGTCGCGACGCACGCGGACGCGGCCGCAGCGCGCAGGGAGTACTTGGTCCCGTTCGAACTCGCTGTCAGCAGCGACACGGGGTGGTAGGCCACGGTCACGGCACTCTCGGAGATCCAGCTCGCGAGCTGTCGGGCGTTCGCACGCTCGAACTCGCCCGCTCCGGGCGAGAGGTAGTCGACGTAGATGTGGATGTCCACGGCACCGGCAGCTGTCGGCTCGGGCGTCGGGGTCTCTTCGGGCTCCGCCTCATCCGCATCACCCGCTCCGTCGTCGGCGGGGGCATCGGTGACGCTCGGATCGACCACACCGGCTCCGGTGATCTCCTGGACGACGACGCCGTCGCCGCTCATGCCGCTCGGCGACAGTGTCGGCTCGGACGTGGACGACGTGACAGCCCACGTGACGGCGGTGCCGATCGCGCCGACGGCGACGATCGCCAGCATTCCGATGATGACAGTTCGGGCGATGCGCGCCCTCGACTGCTGGGCATGCACCTTCTGGGCCTTCTCCCGTACCGCCTCACGCGTATTGCGGGCAGTGGGGACGTTCGGCGTTTCGTCGCTCGACATCGTTCCTCTTGAAAGTCTCACGGGGACGGGTTTCCCCCGGGGTGGCCGCGCGAAGGCGGCATGACAACGATGTTAACGAGTCAGGCTGGGAATCACCCAGGTACCGCGGTTCATGTCATACTGAAAAAGGCCCAAAGACGGGCCCCGGCGGCTCACACCGCCGCATCCATCACTACGGATCGTCCGGCACGTACCTGCCGGTGAAGGAGAAACACAATGGCAACTGTCACTTTCGACGACGCGACGCGCCTGTATCCCGGCGGCGAGCGTCCTGCAGTCGACAAGCTCAACCTCGAGGTCGCGGACGGCGAGTTCCTCGTCCTCGTCGGCCCCTCCGGTTGCGGTAAGTCCACCTCGCTCCGCATGCTCGCGGGCCTCGAAGAGGTCAACGCCGGCCGCATCCTCATCGGCGACCGCGACGTCACCGACGTCCCGCCGAAGGACCGCGACATCGCGATGGTCTTCCAGAACTACGCGCTCTACCCGCACATGACTGTCGCCGAGAACATGGGCTTCGCGCTCAAGATCGCCGGCATCGGTAAGGAGGAGCGCGCAGCTCGCGTCCTCGAGGCCGCCAAGCTGCTCGACCTCGAGCCGTACCTGACGCGCAAGCCGAAGGCGCTCTCGGGTGGTCAGCGTCAGCGTGTCGCCATGGGCCGCGCGATCGTCCGCCAGCCGCAGGTGTTCCTCATGGACGAGCCGCTGTCGAACCTCGACGCCAAGCTCCGCGTCCAGACCCGTACGCAGATCGCGTCGCTCCAGCGTCGCCTGGGCGTCACCACGGTCTACGTCACGCACGACCAGACCGAGGCCCTCACCATGGGTGACCGCATCGCGGTCCTCAAGGACGGCCTCCTGCAGCAGGTCGGCAGCCCGCGCGACCTGTACGAGAAGCCGAACAACGTCTTCGTCGCCGGCTTCATCGGCTCCCCCGCCATGAACCTGTTCCAGGCGGACCTCGCCGAGGGTGGCATCCGGTTCGGCTCCGAGGTCGTCCCGCTCGACCGCGACACGGTCGGCCGCGCGAACGGCAGCCAGGTCACGGTCGGCGTGCGCCCCGAGGACATCATCGTCGGCCCGGCCGACGGTCAGGGCATCCCGGTCACCGTCGACCTCGTCGAGGAGCTCGGTGCAGACGGCTACCTCTACGGCCACGCGGACATCAACGGCACGCGCACGGACATCGTCGCGCGCGTCGACGGCCGCAGCCACCCCAACGCGGGTGAGACGGTCACCCTCGCGGCGACCGCCGGACACGTGCACGCGTTCGACATCGAGTCGGGCGAGCGCCTGAACGACAAGCCGGTCGTCTCGGCGTCCTGAGTTCCACCACACACGGCGCGGGCTGACCTTCGGGTCCGCCCGCGCCGTGTCGTTTCCCCCTGTCTCCCCCACGACTGGAGCCCGTATGCAGGACGCGCTGCGGATCACCGCACGATCGGTCGACCCCGGACTGCTGTCCCTGCCGTGGTCCACCCCGCTCGCGAAATGGCCGTCCGAGCACATCGTGTCGTTGCCGAAGGGCCTCTCGCGCCACCTCGTGCGATTCGCGGACCTCTCCGGCAAGGTCGTCGCCGTCAAGGAGACGACCGCCGAGATGGCGCGCCGCGAGTACGAGATGCTCGGGAACCTCACACGCCTGGACGTCCCGTGCGTGGATCGTGTCGCTGTCATCGCCGGACGCACCGACTCCGACGGCGAACCTCTGCCTGCCGCTCTCGTGACCTCGCACCTGCGGTTCTCGATGCCCTATCGGGCGCTGTTCACCCGCATCCTGCGCCCTGACACGGCCACACGCCTCGTCGACGCCCTGGCGTTGCTTCTCGTACGTCTGCACAACGTCGGCTTCTACTGGGGCGACGTCTCGCTGTCGAACACGCTGTTCCGCCGCGACGCGGGAGCCTTCGCCGCCTACCTCGTCGACGCCGAGACTGGAGAACTGCACGAACAGGGCCTCACGCCGGGTCAGCGGGCCTACGATCTGGATCTCGCACGCACCAACATCGCCGGGGAGATCATGGATCTCGCCGCAGGAGGCCGCCTCGAACACGGGGTCGACGCCGTGGCGATCGCCGACGGAATCGTGTCGGCATATCGCGCGCTCTGGGCGGCGCTGACCGCCGAGGAGTCCTTCTCCGCGAACGAGACCTGGCGTATCACCGAGCGCGTGGAGCGACTGAACTCCCTCGGCTTCGACATCGACGAGATGTCGATGTCGACCACGGCGGACGGCACGGTCGTCGAGATCCAGCCCAAGGTCGTGGACGCAGGTCACCATCAGCGTCGACTCATCCGTCTCACGGGCCTAGATGTCGAGGAGAATCAGGCCCGGCGCCTCCTGAACGACCTCGACGAGTTCCGTGCGCGCTCCACCAAGCAGTGGGCGGACGAGGAGATGTACGCGCACGAGTGGCTCACGCGCGTGTTCGAGCCCGTCGTCCGCGCGATCCCCTACGACCTGCGCACCAAGCTCGAGCCGGCCGAGGTTTTCCACCAGGTGCTGGAGCACCGCTGGTACCTTTCCCAGGCGCACGGGCGGTCGGTGCCGCTCGCCGAGGTCCTGACGTCATACATCAACGAGGTCCTGCGTCACCGCCGTGACGAGGCGACCATCATGGGTCCGCCGACCGAGACCATGTCTCTGCCGGTCATCACCGGCGCGGTCCCCGTGGACGACGACGAGGATGCCGTCGACTGGCGCGATCTGGTCTGACCGAAGACGCCTCTTCGGTGATCAGGCGGAGGGGCCAGGTACCGGGGACGTCCAGCCCCGAGACCCGACCCCTCTGGCTCATCCGTTCGACACGCGCGCCGTGCGGCGAGCCACCATCAGCACGCTTCCGACGATGATGGCGATCATCCCGAGGGCGGCGAAGCTCACCGGAAGCTCGGCCCCGGTGGCCGCCAGTGCTCCCTGTCCGGACGTCGTCGGCGCAGCGGGATCCTGACCGCCTGTGGGGTCTCCGCCGGTGCCGGGAGTCGTGACCGCCGGCTGCACATCGACCGTGACCGTCTGCGCGGCATCCGCGATGTCCGCGTGCTCCGCGACCGGAGCGCCCTCGGCGGTGTCCCCCTCGTAGAGGTACTCGAACGCAACCAGCGCGACGCCCGCATACCCGACCGGAACGACGAAGGTCACATCCACTGTGCCTTCCGCAGCCTCCGGCGTGAAGGTGGTCGAGCCCGTGATCCCCGTGCCGGAGCCATCCGCCTGGCGCATCAGCTCGCCGGACACCGTGTACTGCTGGCCGGGAGTGAGACCCGAATATGTGATCGTGTCGATCACTGTGCCACCGTTCCACGCGAGGTCGTGATCCTGATCCGCGCTATCGACCAGAGTGGTGCCGATCGTGGGAACCGCAGCGGCGCTCCAGATGCCTTCCGCAGATGCAGACGTCGTCGCACCTTCCGCCGCGACGAGGACCAGAGACTGCGCGTGCGACTCCGGAGTCGCCGTGGTGTTGCCCTCGACCGGTGTGCTGATGACCAGCCCAGTGCCGGAGGCACCATCGACGGTTGCGATGATGGTGGCCGAACCGGCCGTCTGCACACTCGTGAGGTCGAGATAGAGCTCATCACCATCGACCACGGCGTCGGTATCGGTCGGCGTGCCCGTCGAGTCCGTGATCGTGACCGCCGGATCGGCGGTCACGCTCACCGTCGCCTGGTTCGTCGAGACGACGAAGGGCCCGTACAGCGCTCCGGCTTCTCCCGGCGCTGCCGGACCGGTGACCGAGACGTCGATCGCGGCCGAAGTCGGAGGCGGCGTCGTCGCGGTGTCGGCGTTCGCGCCGTCGACGAGATACTCGTAGACCGCTTGCGATGCGGGTGTCTCCCAGTCCCACGACGCGTCGAAGCCGAGGTCGGTGTATCGCCAGACGGCATACTGAGCGCCCTCGATGGCGTCGTTCAGCGTCAGATCCGTCACGCCTGCCGCGGCGCCGAGATCAGCGAGACTCACCGCCGGGTAGGCGTGCGTGATCACCCAGTGGACCTTCGCCTGGACGGCCGGGTCCGTGAAGAGGTTCTCGCCGACGTAGCTCGAGTAGTCCCCGGCGATTCCGCTGGCGTTGGGCCGAACGGTGACCTGATTCTCGAGGCAGTAGGCCCAGAGGTCCGCCGTTCCCGGGTTCCCCGTGTCTGCGGGTATCGGTGAGTACACCGCGTGGATGGAGGTTCCGCCGTACCCGATGCCGTCTCCGACCCACACCGGATCCCCCGGCTCCACCGCCGCTGCGGGCGCCGCGAACGCTACAAGCGCCGTCCCGATCGCGAACAGTGCAGTAGCGAAGACTCGCCTCGCCCCGCCCTTCCTGTACGTCCTATTCTCGTGCACCATCGACCCCTCTCCCCTTGCGTTGAGGCCGCCGGCCACAGCGCACACGAACGAGATCCTGCGGCGCAGGACCCCCGATGCCCCAAAGTCTGCTACCGAGTGCGTGCATGCGGCAACGGCATCCTGCAAGACGACCCGCACCGGGGGTCATCTTGCAGGATTTGCAGGATGTCACGTAATGAAATCGCGATGGTCCCGGATCTCAGCCGTCGCCGAGACGGCGAAACGGGGGCCGGGCTGAGAAGCCCGACCCCCGTTTACCACGGCGTGATGCGCGTCAGTAGCCGACGGTGAAGCGTTCGCGGTGGTGGTTTCCCTGCTCGATCTCATCGATCACGGCGATCGCGAAGTCCGCACCCGAGATGAAGGACTTGCCCTCGTCGTCCCGGACGAGCACGTCGCCGCCGTCGCGGTAGTGACCGGTCCGCTCCCCCTCGGCCCACGGTCCGAAGACCTCGGCGGGGTGGACGAAGAACCAGTCGAGTGACGGGTCGGCGTTCTGCAGCAGCTCGAGGGAGTCGATACCGACCTGCGCCTCGTGCTTGTACTCCTCCGGGAAGCCCTGGTCGAACAGGCGCGGCCCTCCGGGGGCGGTGAGGCTGCCGCCGGCGCCGCCGATGACACCCAGGCGGGTGGGGGTGCCCGCGAGCTTCGCGACGATACCCTTCAGCGCACCGAGCACCGCGTTCTCCATATCGCCCCGCGGCGACAGCGACGAGACGACGGCGTCCGCGCCGTCGACGACGTCGCCCAGGGCGTCGAGGTCGAGCACCGAGCCCTGCACGGTGGTCGCACCCTGCACGGGGTCGGACGGTGTCGAGCGCGAGACCGAGACGACCTCGTGACCGCGACTCACCGCCTCGGAAACGATGTGACGACCGGCGTAGCCGGTTCCTCCGATGACGACGATGCGAGCCATGATGATTCCTTTCGAGCGGGGAGAACTGACACTCGGTTCAAGGCCATCGCCGCCACGGTCATTCCGGGTAGCCGACAGCTCTAACGAAACACATAAGAACCGTCAGAGCTCGAGCGGACTACTTCGCGGCCCGCATGGTGGAGACCTGATACAGCGCCACACTCGCGGCGATGCCCGCGTTGAGCGACTCCGTCGCCGCCGAGATCGGGATCGAGACGATCTGATCGCACGTCTCGGTCACCAGACGCGAGAGCCCCTTGCCCTCGGATCCGATCACGATGACGACCGGACGGTCCGCGAGCTCCAGCTGCGGCAGCGAGACGTCTCCGTCGCCGTCGAGCCCCAGGACGAACACGCCCTGCTTCTTGAACTCCTTCAGCTGTGTGGTGAGGTTGGTCGCGAGCGCGACGGGCGTGCGGGCCGCGGCGCCGGCGCTCGTCTTCCACGCGGCGGAGTTCACGCCCGCCGACCGACGCTGCGGCAGGATGATCCCGTGCCCGCCGAAAGCCGCCGTCGAGCGGATGATCGCCCCGAGGTTGCGCGGATCCGTGACGCCGTCGAGGGCGACGAACAGCGGCAGCTCGCCGCGGTCGATGACGGCTTCCAGCAGGTCCTGCGGGTGGGCGTACTGGTACGGCGGGACCTTCAGACCGATGCCCTGGTGGACGCCGTCGAAGCCGGCCATCCGATCCAGCTCCTGGCGGGTCACCTCGAGCACCGGGATCCCCCGGTTCGTCGCGATCGAGAGCATCTCCTTCACGCGGTCATCCATCTCGACCCGCTGCGCGATGTACAGCGCCGTCGCGGGGATCTTCGCCCGGAGCGCCTCGAGGACGGAGTTGCGCCCCGTGACGGTCTCGGTGTCGGTCGTGTTGTCCTTCGAGCGCGCCGACCGGTTCGGGTTGCCACCGGAGGCCGAGCGTCCGGTGGGCTTGCCCTTACCCCCTGAGGCCGCGAACCGCTCCGCCGCAGCCTTGCGCTTGCCCGCCGGGTGCCATGCCCGGTCCTCCGCCTTCGGCGTCGGACCGCGCCCCTCGAGCGACTTGCGTCCGAGTCCGCCGGTGCCCTTGGTGGGGCCCTTCTTGTTGCCCTTGCTCGCGCCGGGGCGCCCTGGCTTAGCCATCAATACTCCAATGAGTTCCGTCTGCTGAGTCTTCCAGCACGATGCCCGCATCCGCGAGTGCATCGCGGATGCGGTCTGCTGCCGCCCAGTCTCTGTCTGTCCGTGCCTGCGCACGCTGATCGATCATCGTCCGCACGAGAGTGTCGAGCGCGGTGGTCTCACCGAGATCGCCACCGCTGCCGGCGAGCTCGTCGAATCCGAGTACACGGATCATCGCGTCGACCTCGGTGAAGGCCGCCCACGCCGTGTCGTGCTCCCCCGCGTCGATGGCGGCGTTTCCTCGACGCACGGTCTCGTGCAGCACGGCCAACGCCTGGGGCACACCGAGGTCGTCATCCATGGCCGCGGCGAAACCCTCGGGCAGTGAGCCGATCAGGCTCTCGTCCGGGGCGCCGGGCACCGAACGACGTACCCGCGCGATGAAGGTCGAGATGCGCCCGAGGGCCGAGCGCGCCTCGGAGTACGACGCGTCCGTCAAATCGAGGCTCGACCGGTAGTGTGCCGCGGCGAGCGCGTATCGCACCACGAGGCGGTCCTCCTGAGCGAGGACATCGGCGGCGAGGGTGAAGTTGCCCAACGACTTCGACATCTTCTGCCCGTCCACCGTGACGAGACCGTTGTGCACCCAGTAGTTCGCGAACTCGTCGCCCGCGGCCGTGGACTGCGCCAGCTCGTTCTCGTGATGGGGGAATCGCAGATCGAGACCTCCGCCGTGGATGTCGAAGTGGGATCCGAGGTAGCGCTTGGCCATCGCGGAGCACTCGATGTGCCATCCCGGCCGCCCAGCGCCCCACGGCGATGCCCAGGTCGCGTCCACCGGCTCGCCGTCCTTGGCACCCTTCCAGAGGGCGAAATCGTGCGGATCGCGCTTTCCGCGCGGATCCGCGTCGGGCGCGGCCTCCATGGCATCGAGCGCCTGACGCGTGAGCGAGCCGTAGTCGGACCAGGAGCGCACATCGAAGTACACGTCACCGGATCCGTCGGGCGCGACGTACGCGTGCTCCCGCTCGATGAGCGTCGCGATGAGCTCCTGCATCTGCGGAATCGACGCGGTCGCGCGCGGTTCGTAGGTCGGGGGGAGGATGCCGATCCCGGCATATGCCGCGCTGAACTCCTGCTCCATCCGGTACGCGAGCGCCCACCAGGGCTCCGCGTCCGATGCGTTCACGAGCACCTTGTCGTCGATGTCGGTGACGTTGCGGACGAAGGTCACTCGAGAGAAGCGGTGGGACAGCCACCGGCGCAGGATGTCGAAACTCAGAGCCGCGCGGACGTGACCGATATGGGGGCCGGACTGCACCGTCGGGCCGCACACGTACATGGTGACGTTCTCGGGGTCGATCGGCGCGAAGTCACGCAGTCGCTGCGCGCGGGTGTCGTAGAGCCGGAGAGTCACCGTTCCAGACTACTCGGGCCGCCCTCCTGTCCCGCTGTATGACGGGTCCTCAGGGACATCCCACCGAAATCTGCGCGTAATGCTCTGGTGGAAAGCTGAAGACGAAATGCAGACAGCGATCCTCATCCGCCCCGACGACCTCAGCGGCGACGCCACGAGGCGTCTGATCGCGCGTCATCTTCGGGGGATGCACGACTCCTCACCACCCGAGAGCATCCACGCCCTGGACGTCGAATCTCTGCGGGATCCGACCGTGTCCTTCTGGTCCGCCTGGGTCGGCGATGACCTCGCCGGCATCGGAGCACTCAAGCGACTGGACGCGGAGCGGAGCGAGATCAAATCCATGCGCGTCGACGACCGCTTCCGCGGCCAGGGGATCGGTCGCGCGCTGCTGCGCCACATCATCGAGGAGGCACGGGCTCGCGGAGTGACGAGCCTGTGGTTGGAGACGGGGAGCAGCAGGGATTTCGATCCCGCGCGTCGCCTCTATGCGAGCGAAGGCTTCACGAAGTGTCGCCCGTTCGGCCACTATGTCCTGGACGCCCACTCGACGTTCATGACCCGCGCGCTCGGATCGTCCGAGGCGCCGCATGCGGGGAAGCGGTGCGTCAGCGCGCGTCGAAGACCAGAGCAACCGCGGTGACGGCTATCCCCTCGCCTCGGCCGGGGAATCCCAGCCCATCCGTGGTCGTCGCCGTGACGGAGACCGGCACTCCCCCCAGGGCATCCGAGAGCACGCTCTCCGCCTCGCTGCGCCGCGCGCTGAAGCGCGGACGGTTCCCCTGGAACTGGACGGAGACATTGCCGATCGCGAAACCGGCGGACGAGAGCAGTTCTCTCGTCCGCGCGAGGAAGACATCGGCATGCGCGCCGGCGTACTCGGGGTGAGCGGTGCCGAAATGCAGACCGATGTCGCCGAGGCCGGCGGCCCCCAGCAGCGCGTCGACGATCGCGTGCGCGACCGCGTCACCGTCCGAGTGTCCTGACAGGGGCACCTCGTCCGGCCACTCGAGTCCGGCCAACCACAGCGAGCCCTCGCCCCCGAAGGCATGCACGTCGGTACCCACCCCGACACGGAACGCCGGAGCAGCGGTCGCGTGCGGGCGCGCAGCACCGCCCGTCCCGGAAGCGAGCAGGTGCCGGGCGCGCTCGAGGTCGTCCGGCGTCGTGATCTTGAAGGCGCGTGGTGTGCCCGCGATGTGACGGACCGGGTTCCCTGCCGCGGCGAAGAGAGCGGCATCGTCGGTGTACTCCGTGTCGGCCTCGAGAGCTGCGGCGTACGCGGCTTCCAGGAGTCCGCGAGGGAACCCCTGTGGGGTCTGTGCCGCCGCGAGCTCGGCGCGATCCACGGGTGCGAGCACGTTCTCGTCGTCGACCTTCTTGAGTGTGTCGACGACGGGAAGACACGGGACGACACCGGTCGTGGCCGTCACGGCATCCGCGACGGCGTCGATCTGCGCGGCGGGCGTGAGAGCACGCGCGGCGTCGTGGACGAGAACGGTCCGCACGTCTCCCCACAGCGCGTCCAGGCCTGCAGCGACCGAGAGTTGGCGGGTCGCTCCACCGGTGACGACGCGCCCGAGCTCCGCGCGATCGCCCGCGGCAGCGCGCAGCTCCGCCTCGGCTTCGCCCTCGAGCCCGGCGGGTGCGACCACCACCACCTGCGCCGGGGACGCCGTGAAGACCCCCTCCAGCGCATGGCGCAGGACAGAGCGTGTGTCGATGCCGACGAATGCCTTGGGCGCCTCCGCGCCGAGGCGCGTACCGGAACCGGCGGCGACGACGATGATCGCGGTCGTGGGAACAGCAAGCAGAGTCACGTTCTCACGTTACCGTTCGGGTACGACGATCGACGCTCCCGGCGCGAATGCTCCGGTGCGCCCTCGAGCTCAGGAAGCGAGGACCTCGTCGAGCATGGCGCCGGCCTTGTCCTCGTCGGTCTTCTCGGCCAGAGCCAGCTCGGAGATGAGGATCTGGCGCGCCTTGGCGAGCATCCGCTTCTCTCCGGCGGACAGGCCGCGGTCCTGATCGCGACGCCACAGGTCGCGGACGACCTCGCTGACCTTGATCACATCGCCCGAGGCGAGCTTCTCCAGGTTGGCCTTGTACCGACGAGACCAGTTCGTGGGCTCCTCGGTGAACGGGGCGCGCAGGACCTCGAACACGTGGTCCAGGCCCTCCTGGCCGATCACATCACGAACTCCGACCAGATCGACGTTCTCCGCCGGGACCTCGATGATGAGGTCTCCCTGGGTGACGTTGAGCTTCAGATATTTCTTCGTCTCGCCCTTGATGACGCGATCCTTGACCTCGATGATGGTCGCAGCGCCATGGTGCGGATAGACGACTGTCTCGCCAACCTCAAAAAGCATAAAAACGTGTCCTTTCGGCAATCTCCATGATACCACAGGGGACATGCGCTAGGGTTTGCCCCGCATCGTCCCGGGAGGGCACCGCTATACCCGTAGAATGGATGGCGGATATCCCGTCGCCCCTCAGGAGGACCCGTGAAATCGCGCCTTGTTGCGTCAATCGCTCTCAGCGCCCTGGTCGTCGCCGGCGCCACGGGCTGCACATTCATCACGCCGCAGGCGAGCACCATCCCCTACTCCCCGTCGGACGGCGTGAACATCGCCGACTCCGAAGGACCGATCGAGATCCGCAACGCGATGGTCATCGCGACCGAGGACGGCTCGACCGGCAACCTCGTCGCCGCGCTGGTGAACCCGACGCTGGCTGACGAGACGCTCACGGTCGAGGTCGCGGGCCTCGAGCCCCTCGTCGTGATCGTCCCCGCGAACGACACCGTGAGCCTCGGCACGAACGCCGACCCGCTCCGCATCGACGGGCTCGACACCATCCCCGGCGCCACGGTCGACATCTACTTCCAGTCCGGGGCGGGCAACGGCTCCGCAGGAGAGGTCCCCGTGCTCGACGGCACGCTCCCGTACTACTCCGACCTCGTTCCGCAGGAATCGGTCGTCGAAGACGTCACACTCACCGAAGAGACCGCCGGCTGACACGAGTCGCGCACCACGCCACACGAGAAGAACCCCGCCTCACGAGGCGGGGTTCTTCTGTTTCCGGACGGGTCAGCCCTCGAAGCGGTAGCCGAGACCGCGCACGGTAACGAGCATCACCGGCTCACTCGGGTTCTGCTCGATGCGCGAGCGGATGCGCTTGATGTGCACGTCCAGCGTCTTGGTGTCGCCGAAGTAGTCACTCCCCCAAACCCGATCGATCAGCTGACCGCGGGTGAGCACTCGACCCGCATTGCGCATGAGCACCTCCAGCAGCTCGAACTCCTTGAGCGGGATGTTGATCGGTTCACCGGCGACCGTGACCGTGTGCCGATCGATGTCGAGAGACACGCGTCCACCGTCGAGCACCCGCTCGTCCAGTTCACTGTCCGCCTGCACCACGCGCCGTAGCACGGCGCGCATGCGCGCCAGCAGCTCCCGTGACGAATAGGGCTTCGTCACATAGTCGTCGGCGCCCAGCTCGAGTCCCACGACGATGTCGACCTCGGAGTCCTTCGCCGTCAGCATGATGATCGGGACCGCAGACGTGGTGCGGATCTCCCGGCAGACCTCGGTCCCCGGCATCCCTGGGAGCATGAGGTCGAGCAGGACGACATCCGCACCGCGCTCGCGGAATGCTGCGAGAGCGACGTTGCCGTCCTCCGCGATCTCGACCTCGTACCCCTCACGGCGCAGCAGGTACGCCAGCGGGTCGGCCAGATCGGGCTCGTCTTCGACGAGAAGGATGCGAGTCATGCGTGTTCTCCGTTTCGGGCGCGCACGGCCGTGGCTTTCGCCGCCTTGCGTGCGCGCTTCTTCTTGGACTTCTTGCCGAGATCGTCGACCGGCGGCGCATCGATGCGCGGCAGCCGGATGGTGAACGTCGAGCCGCGACCGGGTCGGGACCAGAGCCGGACCTCTCCACCGTGCCGCTGCGTCGCGTGCTTCACGATCGACAGGCCGAGCCCGGTGCCACCCGTGCGGCGGGACCGCGCCTCGTCGGCGCGGTAGAAGCGCTCGAAGATGCGCTCGCGATCAGCCTCTGCGATGCCGATGCCCTGGTCGGCGACCGCGATCTCGACGACCGGACCGTCCCCCTTGACGCCGATGCCGACACGGGAACCGCGTGGCGAATAGACGATCGCGTTCGTGATGAGGTTTCCGACGGCCTCGACGAGGATCTGCGCATCGCCGCGCACCCACACGCCCCGATCGCCTCCACGGACGAGTTCGACGCCCGCCGAGTCCGCCTGCACGGCGTGGGCCTCGACGGAGGACGCGATCACCTCATCGATCGCGACGGGGCCGAGTTCGGCCACACCGTCGGCGGCCTGCAGCCGGGAGAGACTCATGATGCGCCCCGTGAGTTGACCGAGACGCTGGGCCTCGGCGGAGATCCGGACGGCGAACTTGCGCACCTGCTCCGGGTCGTCGGCCGCGGACTCGATCGCCTCCGCGAGGAGACTGACCGCACCGACCGGGGTCTTGAGCTCGTGACTCGTGTTCGCGACGAAGTCATTGCGCATCTGGTCGAGCCGCTCCTGCTCCGTGACGTCGCGGATGACGAGCAGGGTCAATCGCGTTCCCAGCGCACTGGCGCGTGAGGTGACGAGTCGCGGATCCAGGCTCAGTCCCCCGCGAGTGAGGCGCAGCGTGGCTTCCTCTGACACGCCGGTCGACCGCGTCGTGCGCACGATCTGGCGCAACTCCGCGTTGTCGAGGGTGCCGCCGACCTCGATGCCGAAACGGCTGGCGGCGTGCGATGCCGAGAGGATGAGCCCGGACGCGTCCACCACGCAGGCGGCGTCGTCCATGCTGGCCAGCACGTCGGAGATGCCGGCCGGGACGGCGGTGGAGGTCTCCTCCTCAGCGCGGGCCCGTGCACGGTACGCCCACGAGAAGAGGAGGGTGAGACCTATTCCGATTGCGATGCCCAGAGCGAGGGCGAGCAGCGCGATCTGCGGCGTGGTCATGTGACCAGCGTAGAGTGCCTACAACGGCTCTCCAGCGGGTTTACGCCTCGGACGCCCTCGTGACGGTCTACTGTTCACGTTTCGGGCACCGTTCGTTAACCTTTGACGACGAAGATCGCCTCGGGTCCGCGCACCGCGCGATCCCGCCGATCGGCTGGATGCTGCCACCGACACCCGAACGAAAGGTTGCGCTGCACATGCGCGAAGTCTTCCACCAGTCCCTCGAGGATCTGCAGTCCCGTCTCGTGGAGATCGCGGACCTCGTCACGGTGTCCATCGACAAGGCCACCCGTGCGTTCGCCACGAGTGACGTCGCTCTCGCCGAGGAGGTCATCGCGGACGACGCGAAGATCGACGAGCTCGCGGTCGCCCTGGACGAGCAGGCCATCGAGATCCTCGCCCGCCAGCAGCCGGTCGCTCGCGACCTGCGCATCGTCGTGACGGCCCTCCGCGTGAGCGCGTCGCTCGAGCGGATGGGCGACATGTCCGAGCACATCGCACAGCTCGCGCGCCTCCGCTTCCCCGAGCGTGCGATCCCCAAGGGCCTGAAGAACACGTTCACCCGGATGGGCGAGCTGGACGTCGAGATCTCGCGCACGCTCACCGAGCTGCTGCGCACTCAGGATCTGCGTCTCGCCGACATCATCCGCAACGCCGACGACGACGTGGACGAGCTGCACGTCAACGTCTTCGACAAGGTGCTCAGCGACAACTGGAAGGGCGAGGCGACCGCAACGGTCGACGCCACGCTCGCCAGCCGCTACCACGAGCGTTTCGCGGACCACGCCGTCTCGGTGGCCAAGAAGGTCGTCTACCTCGCGACCGGCGACTGGACCGCGCCCACCGATGCGATCGACATCGCTCTCGGAACGCAGGCCCTCGGAGCGCAGGCGATCGAGAAGCCCTCGGAGTAATCTCCGCGGCACGAACGACGAAGGGCGGATGCAGAAGCATCCGCCCTTCGTCGTGTTCGTGCTACTTCTTGCCCTGCGAGGCGACCGCAGCGGCTCCGGCTGCAGCAGCCTCCGGGTCGAGGTAGCGACCGGGGCCGGTGGGCACGTTGTTCTCGTCGAGCTCGTAGACCAGCGGGATGCCGGTGGGGATGTTGAGCTCGGCGATCTCGTCGTCGCCGATCCCCTCGAGGTGCTTCACGAGACCGCGCAGCGAGTTGCCGTGCGCGGTCACGAGGACCGTCTTGCCGGCCGCGAGGTCGGGGGCGATCGTGTCGTCCCAGTAGGGCAGCAGACGGTCGATCACGAGCTTCAGCGACTCGGTGCGCGGCACCTCGCCGTCGATCCCGTCATAGCGCGGGTCGCCGACCTGGCTGAACTCGCTGTCGTCGTCGAGCAGGGGCGGCGGGACATCGAACGAGCGGCGCCAGAGCTGGAACTGCTCGGGGCCGAACTCCTCGAGCGTCTGGGCCTTGTCCTTGCCCTGCAGTGCGCCGTAGTGGCGCTCGTTCAGGCGCCACGAGCGGACGACGGGGATCCAGAGGCGGTCGGCCGCATCCAGCGCGATGTTCGCGGTCTGGATCGCACGGCTCAACAGCGAGGTGTAGAGGACATCGGGGAGGATCCCGGCTTCGGCGAGCAACTCGCCGCCGCGGCGGGCCTCGTTCTTCCCCTGCTCGGTGAGTCGGACATCCACCCAGCCGGTGAAGAGGTTCAGTTCGTTCCACTCGCTCTGGCCATGGCGGAGCAGGATCAAAGTGCGCGTCGCAGTCATGACCCCAGCCTATCGAGCCGCCCCCTCCTCTCGCCGCCGGATCCGTCGCGCGTGCGGAAGGATGGGACCATGTCGCCCTCTCCGCTCGGACGCCCCACCCGGGGCACGACCGGAACCAACCGATTGCGACGGAACGACCGGTGGATCGCGGCGAGCACGGCGCTGCGGCGGGCGGGCGATCCGCTCGTGGTCGATCTCGGCTACGGGGCGAGCGGTGTCACCGCTCTCGAGCTGGCGACACGCCTGCGAAAGGTCCGGCCCGATGCCGAGGTGATCGGACTCGAGCTCGATCCCGCGCGCGTCGCCGCCGCGACAGCCCAACTCGCCGAGGTGCGGGCGGGGCGCACCGGCTTCGCACCGGACCTGCCCGTGTCGTTCGCGCGCGGCGGCTTCGAGATCCCCCTTCCCGCGGGGCGTCGCCCGGCCGTCATCCGGGCGATGAACGTCCTGCGTCAGTACGACGAGGAGGACGTTCCCGAGGCCTGGCGTTCCGTCACCGCACGACTCGCGCCGCACGGGCTGCTGGTGGAGGGTACGTGCGACGAGATCGGGCGGATCGCGAGCTGGATCGACGTCGCGCCGGACGCGGTGCCCGCGCGCTTCACGATCTCGCTGCGCCTCGCAGAGCTGGAGCGTCCGAGCATCGTGGCCGAGCGGCTCCCGAAGGCACTCATCCATCGCAACGTCGAGGGAGAGCGGATCCATGAGCTCCTGGTGGACCTCGACCGCGAGTGGGATCGTGCCGCGGCGCTCTCCACCTTCGGTCCGACGCAGCGCTTCCTCACCGCGGTCACCGCGCTCCGGGAGCAGGGGTGGCCGGTCCTCGGCGGGCGCTCGCGGTGGCGGCTGGGGGAACTCACCGTGCCGTGGTCGGCGGTCACCCCGCTCTGAGAGCCGCAGGCCGCGTGCTCTGGCCAGAGCAGCGAGCGGGGATCAGGGCGTGGCGTCGCGCGGGTCCGCCGCGGCCGGGCGCCGGGACAGACGCGTGAGCCGCGGAATGTCAGCCATGGCTCCGGCATCGGCGGGCACGATGACCTGCTGCGCGGCGGCGATGTCGATCCCCTCGGCACGCACGACGAGGTCTCCGACCGGCGCACGGCGCGACAGGATGGCCAGGGCGATCGGCCCGTCCTCGTGGTGCCGGACGGCGGAGGTCACGTGTCCGACCTCGTCGTCGCCGGCGAACACCGGCGACCCGGGAGCGGGAAGCACGTCGTCGCTGCCGTCGAGGTGCAGGGCCGCGAGGCGGCGAGGCGGGTGACCCAGGTTGTGGACCTTGGCGACGGTCTCCTGACCCCGGTAGCACCCCTTGCTCAGGTGCACCGCGCTGCGGATCCAATCGGACTCGTGCGGGAGCGACCTCTCGTCCACCTCAGCGGCCCAGCGCGGACGCCATGCGGCCACCCGCAGAGCCTCTGCGGCCAGCGTGCCCGCGACATCGCCGGCGGCGAGCGCTCCGGCGAATTCGGGATCGATGACCGCGACACGCCAGCTGTAGTGCTCAGCCGGATGCTCGGACACGGTCGCGTACTGGTGACCGCCGGGACGCACCGCGTCCCACGGGTCCGACCAGACGAGGGGAAGTTCGTTCGGCGCGAGCGCTGCGGACCGGGCCGCCGCCTCGGCACTGCCGCCTGCGAAGAACCCGACGAGAGCCAGGTCCGTGCGCATCGCCACGGCGACGCGGGAGCGGAAGACCATGCGTGCCAGCCACGCGGCCAGCGGCTCCGCGTCCGCCGCGTCCGCGATGAGCCAGGCGGACGAACCGTCATCGAGGGCGCCTGCCGCGTGCTCGACGCGACCCTGCGGATCGAGCACGAGCAACTCGGTGCTGTCACCCGGTGCGAGTCGCGCCACGGCCTGGGAGGTGATCGAGTCGAGCCAGGACAGCCGGTCCTCGCCCGAGACCTCGATCACGCTTCGATCACCGAGCGGCGCGATCGCGGTTCCGGCGAGGAGGCGACGTTGCTCCTGCATCGGTTGGCCGTAGTGCGAGACCACGCCCTCCGAGGAGACGGCGCCGGGAAGATTCGTGAAGGCGTCCATCAGACCCGCGCCAGACGGGCGGAGGCATGCGAGGAGAGTTCGGTGCCGAGAGCCGCGACATCCCACGCCCACAACAGGTGCCCGTCGACGAGACCGTACATGCGGGTGGCCGCCCCGTAGCTCTTACCGCCCTCGCCGCGAACGATCGCGTCCGTGGCGATGTCGATCCGCGGACCGGTGATCTCGCCGAGGTAGAGCTCGAGCGCACCGTCGGAGTGCGCGAGCGACACCTCGATCGGGAAGCCGCCGCCAGCGGAGCGCAATTCCTCGACGTCGTCCGCCGTCCGCTCCGGCGCCGCGATTCGCGGGGGAAGGAGTGCAGGACCGGCATCCGCGTCGGTCGCGGGGCGGCTGAGTCGCCAGAACCCCGTCTCCGCAACCAGGGGAACGGAGAGTTCACCCTCGTCTCGCGCCAGCCAGGCGGTCGCGGAATAGTTCAGGAACGGGCCGCCGTCGTGACTGAAGCTCACCCGGTGGGTGAACTCTCCGACGAAACGGTGGTCGTCCGCGGTGTAGTCGATGACGCCGCTGCCCTCCCAGACTCCGATGAGCCAGGACAGGGGCGCGAGATCGGCCGGAAGATCAGTGGGGAGGTCGAGCACGTCGTCTCGGATCAGCGCTGGCCGCGGAACAGGTTCAGCAGCACGACACCGGACACGAAGACGATCGCGAGGCTCGCGAGACCCAGCAGGCCGATGAAGAAGAATTCGAGCGCGACGAGATCCATGTCTCCACTGTACCTCGTGCGTCCGCCCGCAGGGTGGCGCGGGCGATATCCCGATCGCGGTCAGGAAGGGATGAGGGCGGCCAGACCGAAACCCGCCGAGATGAGACCCATGAGGAGCAGGGAACCCATCGCGCTGGCAGCGACCCGCAGGATGTATCCCTCCGTGCGGCCGTACCAGAGCTGCATCGCGAACGAGAGCAGGACGACGCCACCGAAGCTCACGAGGAGCCAGGCGATGCGCCACTCCTCGCCGACGAACACACCGACGATGATCGCGGCGAGCAGCGCCACGGCCCACACGGTGACGACGCCCGCGTAAGCGTTTCGGGGTGCGAGAGCCGGATCGGACATGACTCCATTGTGACGCACGCACGGGGTCTCCGCCTCCCCGCTCGACCGCGCGTGCACCGCACCCCCCTCGCCTCGGTATCATTGCTCCACGGCGCACTTCGCTGTGCCGTCTGTGGGCGGTGCGCGCCGCCCGGAAGGATTCTGCGTGGCACTCCTGCTGGTTCTGACCTCCGCTCCGACCTCGGAGTCGGTGCTGCCCGCGCTGGAACTGCTCAGCCACCGGGTGCGCCAGATCCCCGCCGAGCCCGCTCAGCTCGTCAGCGCCCCCGAGACGGATGTCGTGATCGTCGACGGCCGACACGATCTCGCCGGCGCCAAGTCGCTGTGCAAGCTGCTGCGCACGACGGGTCAGGACGCCCCGCTGCTGCTGGTGGTCACCGAGGGTGGCATGAGCGCCGTATCGGGCGACTGGGGCATCGACGACGTGCTGCTCGCGACGGCGGGGCCCGCCGAGACCGACGCCCGCATCCGCCTCGCCCTCGCCCGCACCGACGTCGCCGCAGAACCGTCGCGCGTGCAGGCGTCCGGTGTCTCGATCGACGAGCAGTCATACTCGGCGAAACTGTACGGGCGAGCTCTGGATCTCACCTACAAGGAGTTCCAGCTGCTGCACTTCCTCGCGACCCACCCCTCACGCGTGTTCACGCGCGAACAGCTGCTCAGCGAGGTCTGGGGATACGACTACTTCGGCGGCACCAGGACGGTCGACGTCCACGTGCGACGCCTGCGCGCCAAGCTCGGAGACCACGAGCAGATCATCGGAACGGTCCGCAACGTGGGCTACCGCTTCAACGTGTACGAGGACGATCAGGTCGCCGCCACCCGCTGAGGCACGGCGCCGCGTTCACGCGTTCGTCACCTCCCGGTGCCATGATGAATGCCATGATCGATTCCGCTCTCGCCGACGCAGGACTCGGTGACGCCGAGGACGACGACTTCGATGCCATCGAGTCACCGGACGCGCTGCTCCCCGACCACCGCTACCTCGACCGCGAACTGAGCTGGCTGGCGTTCAACCAGCGTGTGCTCGAGCTCGCGGAGGACCCGAGCCTGCCGGAGCTCGAGCGCGCGAACTTCCTGGCGATCTTCGCGAGCAACCTCGACGAGTTCTTCATGGTGCGTGTCGCGGGCCTCAAGCGGCGCATCGTCACCGGTCTGGCGGTACCCACCAACGTCGGCCGCGGGCCCGCCGAGGTGCTCGCGGACATCTCCCGTGAGGCGTACGAGCTGCAGGTGCGCCACGCGCGGACGTGGATCGACCAGGTCCGTCCGGCACTCGCGGAGTCGGGGATCGAGATCACCGACTGGGATGCGCTGACGGACTCCGAGCGCGCTGCGCTGTCGGAGTACTTCCAGTCGCACGTCTTCCCCGTGCTCATGCCCCTCGCCGTCGACCCGGCGCACCCGTTCCCCTACATCTCCGGCCTGTCCCTCAACCTCGCGATCCGCATCCGCAACGCCCGCACGGGCCGCCAGGACTTCGCGCGCCTGAAGGTTCCGCCGATGCTGCCGCGCTTCGTCGAGGTCCCACGCACCGGCGAGATCGCCCGCTACCTGCGCCTGGAGGAGCTGATCGCCAACCACCTCGGCGATCTCTTCCCCGGCATGGAGGTACTCGACCACCACGCCTTCCGCCTGACGCGCAACGAGGACGTCGAGATCGAGGAGGACGAGAGCGAGAACCTCATCCAGGCGCTCGAGGCCGAGCTGCTGCGGCGCCGCTTCGGCCCGCCGATCCGGCTGGAGATCACCGACGACATGGACGAGGTGACCCTCGAGCTCCTGATCAAGGAACTCGACATCACCGACCAGGAGGTCTACCGCCTCCCCGGGATCCTCGACCTGCGTGGCCTGTTCGACCTCGCCCGCATCGACCGGCCCGATCTGCGGTATCCGCCGCACCTCCCGACCTCCGCACTGGCATTCCAGCCCGGCGACAACAACGAGCGCAGCGACATCTTCGCCGCCATCCGCAAGGGCGACGTGCTCGTCCATCACCCCTACGAGTCGTTCGCGACCAGCGTCCAGGCCTTCCTCGAGCAGGCGGCGCGTGATCCGCACGTGCTCGCGATCAAGCAGACGCTCTACCGCACCTCGGGCGACAGCCCCGTCGTCCAGGCCCTCATCGACGCCGCCGAGGCAGGCAAGCAGGTGCTCGCGCTGGTCGAGGTCAAGGCCCGCTTCGACGAGGCCAACAACATCGTCTGGGCCCGCAAGCTGGAGAAGGCCGGCGTCCACGTCGTCTACGGCCTCGTCGGGCTCAAGACCCACTGCAAACTCGCGCTCGTGATCCGCGAGGAGTCGGATACGCTCCGCCACTACTCCCACGTCGGCACCGGCAACTACAACCCCAAGACCAGTCGCGTATACGAGGACTTCGGCCTCTTCACCGCCGACGCGCAGGTCGGCAAGGACTTGACCCGCCTGTTCAACGAGCTCAGCGGGTACGCGATCGAGAAGAAGTTCAAGCGCCTGCTCGTCGCGCCGCTGCACCTGCGCAAGGGACTGCTGCGCCACATCAACACCGAGCGCAAGAACGCCGAGGACGGCAAGGACGCGCACATCCGCATCAAGGTCAACTCGATGGTCGACGAGCAGATCATCGATGCGCTCTACCGGGCGAGCGTCGCGGGCGTCCGCGTCGACGTCTGGGTCCGCGGGATCTGCAGCCTGCGCACCGATCTCCCCGGCATCAGCGACAACATCACCGTGCGCAGCATCCTCGGACGCTACCTGGAGCACTCGCGGATCTTCGCGTTCCACAACGACGGCGATCCCCAGGTGTTCATCGGCAGCGCCGACATGATGCACCGCAACCTCGACCGCCGCGTCGAGGCGCTCGTCCGCGTCAACGACCCCTCCCACGTCCAGGAGCTGCTGGCCTTCTTCGATCTCGCGCTCGACGAGGGCACGATCTCGTGGCACCTCGGCCCCGACGGCGTGTGGGAGCGCCACGCGGAGACCGAGGACGGAAAGCCGCTGGTCGATCTGCAGGACAAGACGATGAGTCAGATCCGTCGTCGTCGGCGGACCCGGACGGTGCGATGAGCGACACCGCCGTCTACGCGGCGGGTGCGGTGGTGTGGCGCCTGATCGAGGGCAAGCTGCGCGTCCTGCTCATCCACCGCACGAAGTATCGCGACGTCACGCTGCCCAAGGGCAAGGTCGACCCCGGCGAGATGCTCGCCGAGACCGCCGTGCGAGAAGTGCACGAGGAGACCGGGATACGCGTCTCGCTCGGTGTGCCCGTCGGTGTGAGCAGGTACCACATGCGCGCCGACCGGCAGAAGATCGTGCACTACTGGTCCGCTGAGGCCACCGACGACGCCATCCGCACCTCGACGTTCGTGCCGAACCGCGAGATCGCCGCGATCGAGTGGGTGAGTGTCAAGAAAGCACGGTCTCGCCTCAGCTATCCCGTCGACGTCGAGATCCTCGAGGCGTTCGCGACGCTCGTGGACGACGGCGTGCTCCGCACGTTCCCCCTCATCGCCCTGCGGCATGCGAAAGCGCTGGGAAGATCCGACTGGGACGGCTCGGACGCCTCCCGTCCGCTCACCGACCGCGGCAAGAAGCAGGCCAAGGCCATCGTCGGCCCGCTGCGCGCCTTCGGCGTGCGCAAGATCATCACCAGCGACGCGGTGCGCTGCGCCCGCACGGTGGCTCCGCTCGCGAAGGCCCTCGATCGCAAGCCCGTCGAGAATGCGCTGATCAGCCAGGACGCGTGGGAGGACGGGACCTCGGACGTCCGCACCGTCGTCGGCAAGCGCGTCAGGGCACGCAAGGCGGCCGTGCTGTGCAGCCACGGGCCCGTCCTGCCCGACATCATCACCGAGATCGCCCTCGCGACCGGCACCATCCGCGGCTCGTACGTCAGCAGTGCCGCCGCGCTCGAGGTCGCCGGCTTCTCCGTCGTGCACCTGTCGGCGACTCGACCGGGGTCCGGGATCATCGCGATCGAGACGCACCTGCCGAAGGTCTGAGGTCCCTCCGGGGCCTCCGCTCGATCGGACGCCGACCGACGCCGACATACACTGGTTGTTCACCTCCTGTTCACGTGGATCGGGAGTGTCGCCAACCGTCGTGCGCACTGCGCGGGACCGAACACGACCGAAGGACTCTCCGTGAAGAACCGACGTATCGCGCGCGCCGGCGCCCTGGGAACACTCGGCATCGTCACAGCGATCGCCCTCGCCGGCTGCGCCGTGAACGAGATCCCCGTCCCCGGCTCGGACTCCACGCTGGAGGGCACACTCGACGCGACGGGATCCTCCGCACAGGCCGCCGCGCAGGAGGCGTGGGTGGCGGGGTTCCAGACCGCGAACCCGCGCACCACCGTCAACTATCAGCCGACAGGATCCGGAACCGGACGCGAGAACTTCATCGCCGGCGGCATCACCTTCGCCGGCTCGGATCGCGCGTTCACCGACGAGGAGGTCGCGACAGGCGAGTTCGGGTCCTGCGTCACCGACGACATCGTCGAGGTGCCGCTCTACATCTCCCCCGTCGCCATCGCCTTCAACCTGGAGGGCATCTCGAGCCTGAACCTCGACGCCGCGACCATCGCCGGCATCTTCGCGGGCACGATCGACACCTGGAACGACCCAGCGATCGCAGAACAGAACGAGGGGATCGCGCTTCCCGAGCGGGCGATATCCCCGGTGCACCGTTCGGATCCATCGGGCACGCAGGAGACGTTCACCGCCTACCTCGACTCGACCGCCCCCGACGTGTGGACGTACGGCGTCTCGGACGAGTGGCCGTTCCCGGGCGGTGAAGCCGCCCAGGGGAACTCCGGTGTGATCCAGGCCATCTCGAGCGGCGAGGGTGCCGTGGGCTTCGCGGACGCCTCGCAGGTCGGAAGCCTCGGCCAGGTGCACGTCGGTGTCGAGGGCGAGTACGTGGCGTACTCCTCCGAGGCGGCATCGCTCCTCGTGCAGAACTCGCCCCTGGTGGAGGGGCGCGGCGACGCCGATCTGGTGTTCGACATCGACCCCGCCTCCGCCACGGGCGGCGCGTATCCGATCGCTCTCGTGAGCTACCTCATCGGCTGCGAGCAGTACGACGACGCCACCACCGCGGAGCTCGTCAAGGCGTACTTCACCTATGCGGCCAGCGAGGAAGGCCAGACCGCGGCGGAAGCCCACGCCGGCAACGCCCCGATCTCGGACGATCTGCGCGCACAGATCATGGACGCGATCTCGCTCATCCGCGTCCCCTGATCGACGGCGTCGATGCCCTCTCGCGCCCCGCGCGAGAGCACCGTCGCGCCCGGTTTCGCGCCTACGGCGGGCTCTCGAGCGACTTCTCCCCGCCGACTTCCGTTCACCGTCCGTTTACCTGCACGGGAGAGTCTCGTTAACCGTCCCACTTAGCGTCACTGTGTGCCCTGCACCGGGCCTCAACCAACATCGATCGAAGGATCCACAGTGAAGATCTCCCGAATCGCACGCATCGGCGCCATCGGCGCCGTCGCCGCCCTCGCTCTCGCCGGCTGCGCCGCGAACGAAGGCGCAGCCCCCGAGTCGTCCGACGAGATGACCGAATCGAGCCTGTCCGGCACGATCGACGCCACCGGCGCCTCTTCGCAGGCAGCAGCCCAGGAGGCCTGGGTCGCTGAGTTCCAGACCGCCAACCCCGACGTGACCGTCAACTACGAGCCCACCGGATCCGGAACGGGCCGCGAGAACTTCCTCTCCGGCGGCAGCACGTTCATCGGCTCCGACCGCGCCTTCGACGACGAGGAGGTCGCCGCGGGCAACTTCGGCGCCTGCATGACCGATGACATCGTCGAGGTTCCGCTCTACATCTCCCCCGTCGCCGTGGCGTTCAACCTCGAGGGCATCGACACGCTGAACCTCGACGCCGCCGCGATCGCCGGTATCTTCGCCGGTGAGATCACGAACTGGACCGACGACGCGATCGCCTCCCAGAATGAGGGCGTCGACCTCCCCGACCTCGCGATCTCTCCCGTGCACCGCTCGGACGACTCGGGCACCACGGAGACCTTCGTCAACTACCTCGCGGCAACCGCGTCCGACATCTGGACCTACGAGGTCTCCGGTGAGTGGCCGATCAGCGGTGGCGAGGCAGGACAGGGCACCTCGGGTGTCGTCCAGGCGCTGACCGCCGGCAACGGCACCATCGGCTACGCCGACGCGTCACAGATCGGTGACCTCGGCCAGGTGCACGTGGGCGTCGACGGCGAGTACATCGAGTACTCCGCCGAAGCCGCGTCGCTGCTCGTCGAGAACTCCCCCCTGGTCGAAGGCCGCGGAGCCGGTGACCTCGTGTTCGACGTCGACCCGGCTTCGGCCACGGGCGGCGCCTACCCGATCGCTCTCGTGAGCTACCTCATCGGCTGCGAGCAGTACGAGGACGAGAACTCCGCTGCGCTCGTCAAGGCCTACTTCGAGTACATGGCCAGCGCCGAGGGCCAGGACGCCGCAGCGGCCAACGCCGGTAGCGCCCCGATCTCGGACGGTCTGCGCGAGCAGGTCCTCACCGCGATCGACATGATCCAGGTCGGCTGAGACCATATCCATGGCTGAGGACTGACGTCGGTGCCCTCGCATCCGTAGGATGTCGAGGGCACCGACGCGGTTCCCCCGCTTCACCCTTCCGCCCGAGACAGGGAGACCATGAGCACGACCGAGCAGGCGCCCACCGCACCTCCCGCACCGATCAAGGCCAAGCAGCGTCTCGGCGACCGGGTGTTCTCCGGCACGGCGCTCGGCGCGGGGACCATCATCCTCGTCGTCCTCGCCGCGGTCGCCGCGTTCCTCATCATCCAGAGCATCCCCGCGCTCGAAGCCGACACATCCGGCAACCACATCCTCCGCGGTGAGTCGTTCTGGACCTACGTCGGCCCGCTCGTCTTCGGAACGATCTGGGTGTCCTTCATCGCGCTGCTGGTCGCCGCACCGATCGCGATCGGCATCGCGCTGTTCATCTCGCACTACGCCCCGCGTCGCCTCGCGTCGATCCTCGGCTACATCATCGACCTGCTAGCCGCCGTCCCCTCGGTCGTCTTCGGCCTCTGGGGCGGACTCGTCCTCGCACCTCTCCTCCAGCCCGTCTACGCGTGGCTCAATGCGAACGCGGGCTGGATCCCCTTCTTCGGCGGGCAGGTCTCGCCCACGGGCAAGACGATCCTCACCGCCGCCCTCGTGCTGTCGGTCATGATCATCCCGATCATGACCGCGATCTGCCGCGAGATCTTCCTCCAGACCCCCAAGCTGCACGAGGAGGCCGCGCTGGCCCTCGGCGCCACGCGCTGGGAGACGGTCCGCATGGCGGTGCTCCCCTTCGCCCGCGGCGGCATGGTCTCCGCCGCGATGCTCGCTCTCGGCCGCGCGCTGGGTGAGACCATGGCCGTCACCATGGTGCTCTCCCCTTCAGCCGTCGTCAGCTTCCTGGTCCTCACCTCGACCAACCCCACACCGATCCCCGCGAACATCGCGCTGGCCTTCCCGGAAGCGCACGACACGGGTGTCAACACCCTCATCGCGACGGGCTTGATCCTCTTCATCGTGACCTTCGCGGTCAACGCGCTGGCGCGCTGGATCGTCGCCCGCCGCGCCGAGTTCTCGGGAGCGAACTGACATGGCCCTCCTCACCGCGACCCCCACCACGTCGCACAACGTCGCCCTCACCGCGGGCAAGCTGCCCAAGTGGGCCCCGTGGGCGCTGCTCGGCAGCACCTTCCTGATCTCGGCCATCATCTTCGGCGTCGCTTCCCTCGGCGGTGACATCGCCGACTTCAACATCGCCGGCACCGTGATCGTCGGGATCGTGCTCTACATGATCCTCATCACGGTGATCTCCTCGATCGCCGAGAGTCGCCGCAACGCGATCGATCGCCTCATGACCGCCCTGGTCGCCACGGCGTTCCTCATCGCCCTGTTGCCGCTCGTCTCGCTGCTCTGGACAGTGGTCGCGAACGGCCTGGCGCGATTCGACGCCGAGTTCTTCAGCTCGTCGATGCGCAACGTCGTCGGCGAGGGCGGCGGCATCGTCCACGCCATCTGGGGCACACTCCTCATCACCTTCACGGCTGCGGTGATCTCGATCCCCGTCGGTCTCATGACCTCGATCTACCTGGTCGAGTACGGGCGCGGCCGGATCGCGAAGGCGATCACCTTCCTCGTCGACGTCATGACCGGTATCCCCTCGATCGTCGCCGGTCTTTTCATCTACGCGGTGTTCTCCCTGATCTTCGGACCGGGCATCTCGATGGGCTTCATGGGAGCCCTGGCACTCGCTGTGCTCATGACCCCGGTCGTCGTGCGAGGCAGCGAGGAACTGCTCCGCATCGTCCCGAACGAGCTCCGCGAGGCCGCATACGCGCTCGGTGTGCCGAAGTGGCTGACGATCCTCAAGGTCGTGCTCCCCACCTCGATCGCGGGAATCACCACGTCGATCATGCTCGCAATCGCACGCGTGATCGGCGAGACCGCTCCGCTGCTGCTCACCGCCGGATTCACCATGAGCATGAACACGAACATCTTCAGCGGTCAGATGATGACCCTCCCGGTGTTCTCCTACAACCAGTACATGAACCAGGGCACCACCCCGGACGCCGCACTCGACCGCGCCTGGGCATCCGCCCTCACCCTCATCCTCATCGTCATGGTGCTGAACCTCGTCGCGCGACTCGTCGCGAAGGTGTTCGCCCCCAAGACTGCCGGCCGCTGAGCCGTCCGATCCGATCCCGAAGGAACCGCAGTGTCCAAGAGCATCGAAGTCAACGACCTTAACGTCTACTACAGCGATTTCCTCGCCGTCGAAGGCGTCTCCCTGGAGATCCAGCCGCGCAGTGTGACCGCCTTCATCGGCCCGTCCGGCTGCGGCAAGTCCACCTTCCTGCGCACCCTCAACCGCATGCACGAGGTCATCCCCGGCGCACGCGTGCAGGGCGAGGTGCTCCTCGACGGCAAGGACCTCTACGGCCCCGGTGTCGACCCGGTGCTCGTGCGTCGCCAGGTGGGCATGGTCTTCCAGCGTCCGAACCCGTTCCCGACGATGTCGATCAAGGAGAACGTGCTCGCGGGCGTAAAGCTGAACAACTCGCGCATGTCGAAGTCCGACCAGGACGCCCTCGTGGAGAAGTCTCTGCAGGGATCGAACCTGTGGAACGAGGTCAAGGACCGCCTCGACCGGCCTGGCTCGAGCCTCTCCGGTGGCCAACAGCAGCGTCTGTGCATCGCCCGGGCGATCGCGGTCTCCCCCGAGGTGCTCCTGATGGACGAGCCGTGCTCCGCGCTCGACCCGATCTCGACCTACGCGATCGAAGAGCTGATCGCCGAGCTCAAGAACGAGTACACGATCGTGATCGTGACCCACAACATGCAGCAGGCCAGCCGCGTGTCGGACAAGACGGCGTTCTTCAACATCGCCGGCACCGGCAAGCCGGGCAAGCTCATCGAGTACGACGAGACCACGTCGATCTTCACCACCCCGTCCGTGCAGGCGACCGAGGACTACGTCTCCGGCCGCTTCGGGTGATCCCCTTCTGAGTGCCGAGAGGCCGTCGACGCATCCGCGTCGACGGCCTCTCGCTTTCCCCCCTCCCCTATCCCCCG
>JBNJKL010000002.1:0-834033 GCA_051751065.1 Actinomycetota bacterium
CAGGTGAGTGTCGGGGGGGGTATCACGGTCGCTGGGGTGGAGTGGATGGGTGCCCGTGTCTACGATCCGGTGGCTCGTGGGTTCTTGTCCGTGGATCCGTTGCCTGCGGTCACGGGGGCAGCGTGGGGTGGTAACCCGTACTCCTACGCCGGCAACGACCCCCTCCATGCGGTTGACCCGCTGGGTTTGGCGCCGATCACGGATGAGGAACTACGCGGGTATGCGGACAGTCTCCAGGGTCCCCTCGCTCAGGCCGCGGGCGCGGTGGGGCACTGGTGGAACGAGAACTGGGAGTACGTCGCCGGTGGGGCCATGGTCGTCGCGGGTGGGGTGATGATGGCCACCGGTGTCGGCGGACCGGTGGGGATGATGCTCATTGGCGCTGGTGCGAACACGATCATCCAGAAAGCCACCACCGGGGATGTGAACTGGGGCGAAGTCGCTATCAGCGGTGCCTTCAGCTTCGGCGGTGCAGGACTCGTGGGCGGGCTGGCCACACAAGTCGGGGGTAACGCGGTCGAGGGAGCCGTCGAGAACCTTGCCGTCTACGCTGTCAGCGGGCAACCCCTTACGATCGACGGGTTCCTCACCACAGCAGGAACCGGAGCTGTCGTATCCGCTGCGACCTTCGGCGCGATGTCCAAAATCGACATCCCCACACCCAAACTGGCCGACCTGCCTGCGTTGCCTCCAAACTTGGAGGCCACGTTCGCAGGTGGCAGATACAATACTTCCGTACTTGCACAGAGTACGGTGCTATATCGCGCCGGCGATGCTCAAGGGAGCCCCCTCGGACAGTTCTTTAGCGCCGCGCCTCCTGTCGGGATCGTTCAGACCAGAATCGATAAGGCCATTCCGTTGGCATGGCCCAACGGACAACTTGCGCCCATCAACACCGGGTATGCTGTCGAATTTCCAGCAGGTACCACGATCAATACCGGTGTGGTGGCAAATCAAGGAGGAATCTACATGGGTGGAACGGAGCAGATCGTCATTCAGCGCCCTTGGGAACTGCCCGGTGTTGAGGTGGTGGACCAATGGACGCTCAATTGACAAAAGAAGTAGTTGTCACCCTGAAGGACCTGAGCAGGTTTCTCTATGATGTTCGAGAGGACAGTATTGGCGCCTTTTTCGAACGACTGAGTGAAGAATTTGCCAGCGGCGAAAATGATACGCGCGAATTAATTCAGCGTGGTCTTTCAGTCTATAGAGGAATGGGGAGCTTCAATGATCTCGTAGTCACTGTCGACGGACTAGTAGATCCCAGCGCGAATCGGAGTCTTGATTTGCTTCGGTCAAGAGCTTTTGACCTGCTAATCCAAGGAGTGTGATGATGTCCACTGGATGGTCAGTGCAAAGGCTTGCACCGCTTCTGCGGCGGGCCGGGCAATACGGCAACCAATGTGGTGAAGGCCCTAGTTCCTGCCGGAATGACAGTCTTTGAAGGAAGCGCTGGGCGTCAAACACTTGCCGGTAGTGGCCTCTACAGTGCGGAGGGAGTCAGGTGTTCATCCAGAGCGTTGACCGGGGTTGGGTGAGGCCCCGATGAGTGCCTTCTCTGTTCGCGGGAAATTGAGAGCTTCTTTGCAGACGTAAAGTGGCCGGCGTCGTGTTGCCGTCCGGTTGGTTTGGTCGTCCGTATGACAGCTTCTTTTCCTTGTTGCTGGTTGACGAAAAGGACAACACTCTTGTGATCGTTCTCCAAGGGAGCAAGAAGCTCACTTTGATGGGCAACGTCGAAATGTCGAGGAACGAAGAGAGCCTTGAACTGAAAAATTCTCAGAGCTTGACGTGGGAGTGGACACCGTACGGGACTCAGGATGTGAGGCGAGAAGTCTTTGCAGGCGGTGGCATCCTTGGGTTCGTCTCCCAATACGCGTAGTCATGATGTCTCTGGCGGCGTCGGCGTGGGTGGCGGCCGGAACTGGCTCAGTGGAGTGAATCCGGAGTTCTGATATGAAATACGCACATGGCGAGCTATATCTTTCATCGCCTGACAGTCGGCGATTTTCGGCGGTTTTCAAATGCTCGGCGTTTTTGCTTACGACTTTGAATAACGGGCGACATGCAGTTTTCGCGCGATGTTTTCCTCCTGTCCCAGCACAGGATCTCGGCGATCCGAAAGGTCTGTCAGAACTGGTTTTTCTATCTCGCTTTCATGGCGAAGATATATGGAATCCCCAGGAGTTCCCGTTCTTTGTGTTGATCGGAGTACCGCCGGCGGACCATGTGCCTGGAGTTGCCATTGATTCGATGGGATTGGTCACTATTGCGTGGGGGGAGGTCTATCGAAGCGAAGCGCGTGCCATCGCCCATACGTTCGACTGAGCCGCTTTGTCCAAAGCCCCGATGCATGCGAACGAGCCGGGACTTGGCTGGGTATGCCGGGAGGGCGGGGTGTGGTTTCGCGCCGCCTATAGCGGGTAAGTGTTCAATCCTCAATCATGATTGGGACGCCAGGTGAGCAGCTCATCGCGGCCGCAGTACTTTAAAGACATCAGTCCACCAAAGAAGCGATTCTCACTGCGCGGGGAGGCGAGCACGTACGTGGTGCTGGAATCGGATGGAAGCTCGAGAGTTATCGACTTCAGAGGTCTGGTGCGCTGGCTTGGGGTCAAAGAATCGAGAGTCGATCTTTATTTCTGTCTAGATGGCGCACGAGAGCTAAATAAGATTGGCGACTTCAACACATGGGTCGAATACCCGAATGGCAATTTTGTAGAGAACCCAGATGGTGGATGAAACGTACGGATGTGATGATGGATGCGATCACTAGGCGTCACCCGGCACCAGCCAAAGTGGCTGCCATGACACGACATGACCAACTTCACGGGCAGCGCATACCACCCCGCTCTACGACTTCACTGAAAGCAATATGTCTCAGGTTCAAACGGACCAAATGAATAATGCCACCACGCGCTACCCACGCCCTGTGAAGTACTTCAAGGACACGCGCGCGCCGAGATTGGGACTCTTTGATCTGAATTCGAAAAATCGATTCCTTATCTTAGAACCTGGCGGAGGGCGAAGACTTGTCGGCGCAAAGGAGCTATCTGTATGGCTGGGGGTGGGGCGTTCTAACGTGGACTTGTTTTTTTGCCGGGATCGTGCGCGAGAGCTACGAGAAGAAGGCGACCGTGAGAGTTGGGTGGAGTACCCGACTGGGAATGCTGTGAGAAACCCCAGTGTTGATTAAGGCCCGCTCCACCGTAGCGGGTAGCCACGAAGACGCGCCTCGCAACCGTCTGGGCAAGCCGGCAGAGCCGTCGATACTCGATTATGGTTTCACGGCCGAGTTTGGTGCGGGAACTCCCGTCTACCGGGGCCTCGTTGCTCCCCAGACCGGTGCGGACGGTGTCGCCTACCCGGGAGGTACGAACCAGACCCATATCCCTCAGTCGTGGACGCACGGAACGGAGGTCGCATCGTGGCCACTCGTCCCATAGAACGACGAAGCGTCAACGAATACCGGGACAGTCTTCTCGACTTTGCTCGATTCCTCTATTCGCTCGGCGATTCGTTCTACTCTCCGAGGTTCGTGGAGCTTGCTCGTGAGTTGGAGAACGCGAGATCGATGGCAGACGTCAGGGGGGTGCAACGGGACGCGAGACGCTATCTCAAGGGAACGATAGGAACGATCAATGACACTCCTCCGGGAAATGTCGCATCTCCGCGCTACAGTTTCCGCGGAACCCTCCACAGCCTTCACGCCGAGCATGAGGCGCATATGGTCGTGTTTCGCTCGTTCGCGCATCGCCTGTTTTGGCCATAGAACCCCCGTCACGGTAGGGATTCGTAGCGTGCCAGGTGCGTGTGGACGGGGGTATCACGGTTGGCGGGGTGGAGTAGACGGGCGCCCGCGCCTACGACCCGGTGGCCCGTGTACTCCCCAGGCCGGTGCCGATGGTGTCACCTACTCGGGAGGTACGAACCAGACCCATATCCCTCAGTCGTGGACGCACGGAACGGAGGTCGCATCATGGCCACTCGCCCCGTAGAACGACGTAGCGTTCAGGAATACCGAGACAGCCTTCTCGACTTCTCGGCTTTTTTGCGCTCGATTGGTGATTCATATCGTCCAACCAAGTTCGCCGGAATGGCTACGGAGCTTGAGTGCTCGACGACGATTCGAGACGTTCGTCGCGTGCAGAAGCTGGCACGTTCGTTCTTGCGTGGAACAGTGGGAACACTCAATGATGGTCCGCCCTACCATGCGGACTCTCCGCATTTCTCCTTCTCTGGCTCTGACGGTGACATGTACGCGGAGTTCGAAGCGCACATGGGCAGGTTTCGCTCGTTCGCATACCGGCTGTTCTGGCCATAGGGCAGACGGCGTGCCACGGATTCGTGGTGTTCCTGCATGTTCAGGTCCGCACAGCGATGATCCGGGCGTGTCACCCAGGCTCGTGCCGGGGACACCCTGCAGACGTGGGAGTATGCGGGCGGGTACCCGGTCGCAAATGCCCGTACCGATGCGACTGGTGTAGCGGTCACGTGGATCACTCGCGATGGGTCGGTCGTATCCGTCGGGGCACCGGTGCCACCGGTGCCCCGGGGACGGTGCAGTCCGCGATCAGCTGAGCCGGGGAGCGGTTGTTTCGTCGCGAAGTGGTGGGGCGGCGAATCGAGTTCGCAATTCTGCGAGTGCTCGTTCACGGTGCTCGATAGATATGGAGTCACTGAGAACACCACGCAAGGTGTATCCGAGACGCGCCAGGACCTCATCGTCGGCTGCGAGAGGTCGCGTCAAGATGAACACGCCGACGAAACTGGCGACGACGTTCCAAGCAAGCCGTGAACCATCCGTGCTGCGGCCGAGCTCGCCAACTGCTGACGCTTCGCGCAGAGACTCCTCGACGTCGAGGAGCCACGGCTTTGTGAACGTGGCGACCGAGGCTTTGATCGGGTCGGGCTCGAACGCCAGCCTGAAACCGGCGCGGACGACCACATCGTTCTGGAGGAGCAGGCCTTGTCTCCGCGTGTCATCGATTAGTCGTACGAGGGGAGACGAAGACTCCATCCTCGTCGGCCCCGACCGCCATTTGCTCCGCGCCTCGGTGATCACTGCCTGTGCGATCTCTTCCTTCGAGGAGAAATAGTGATACATGGCTCCGGGTGTTGTCGCGGAAGATTTCGAGATCGCTGAGACCACAGCGTGTCGGAAGCCCACTTCGTCGAACACCTTGGCGGCGCCTCGAAGGACGGCGGACTTTGTCGCCTTCGCCTTGTCTTCGTGCCACTTGGTCGATCGCTGGCCGATGGGTCGCGTATCCATGGCTTTCCCTTCCTCGCAGTGGATATCGGCCCGTTCCGCCAACAGTTGCACAAGCGACGCGGCCTCTCTGCGCGGCGGCACCTCGTTCCTGGAGTACGGAGGTCGGTGCGATGCCGAGCATCATCAGTCCAACCGGTACACCGGAATACTACTCGGGTTGGGCTTGAGCGAGGCGGGGACGGCAGGTCAGGAGAGCGTGATGCCCCAGTGGAGCGACCACGTCTCGCCGGGGTCGAGGTGCCGGATCCCCGCGCCGCTGTTCAGCGCGTCGGCGGGGGCGGTCATGGGCTCGATCGCGACAGCGAGGTCTTGGCCGGGATACCGATCCGTCGTGAAGACCTGCACGTAGTCGAAACCTTCGCCCTGCCAGACGGTGACGCGGCGTCCGTCCGGAGCGGTCAGCGAGTGGCGGACCAGACCGTCCTCGTCGCGGGCGAGATCCGTGAACCCGGTGTCGAGCGAGACGTCGCCGACGCGGACGCCGTCGCGGAGTGCGGCGTCCGCGGGCGCGGTGCCGGTGGGCAGCAGTCGCTCGTCCGTCTCGAAGAGGGTCGATGCGGGCACGCGGAGCACGAGATCGTGCGGGTCGACCCCGCCGATCATGACGAAGGGATGCGTGCCGAGCGCGAGAGGAGCCCGCGTGGTGGAGCGGTTGGTGAGCTCGTGCGCCACCTCGATCCCCGCGTCGGTGAGCGTGTACGTGACGCTGGTCTCGACCAGGTACGGATAGCCGGTCTGTGGCACGATCGCCGCCCGGAGAGTGGCGGATCCTTCGCGCTCGTCGATCTCGTAGGCGGTGAACCGGAGCAGTCCGTGGCTGGCGTTGTGGAGCTTCGGTTCGGTGATCGCGAGCTGGCGCCGGGTACCGTCATCGTCCCAGGAGCCGTCGCGGACACGGTTGGGCCAGGGGGCGAGCACGACACCGGAGCATGCCGGAGTCGGTCGATCGAGGGGATACGGGGGCACGAGCTCGACGCCGCCTACCGTGAGGGCGCGCAAGGATGCGCCGACCTGTGCGATCTGTGCGGTCACATCGCCGCGGCGGAGGTGGAGCTGGCGGCCGGTGGGGGAGGGGAAGGTCACCTCGACATCGTACGGGGAGGATTCCCAGACGCGTCCGCTAGGCTTGCGAGGTCGGCTGTGGACTACCGCGTTTTTCGCGGGCGTTTTCTCCAAGTGTGAGTCCAGGGGCCGATGGTGAGCGTCGCTCGACGCTTATGACCATCACATGAATGGCCCCGGCCACCGTTAGTCCGGGTTTCCCGCGCGCATCGACGCGGGCGCTGTTCTCGTGCGAGAACGAACAGGACGATACGCATGCCCAAGAATGACAAGCCCCGGGGCGGACGCCCCGCCCGTAACTTCGACCCGCGATACGGGGCGAAGAAGACCTCCTTCCACGACCGCCACCACTCGGCCGGTCGGGATGACGATCGCGGGCCTCGCGTCGACACCGACGAGCGCCGTGGGCGCGAGCAGGCCGCGGACCGCCGTCCGGGCAGCCGCAGCCCCGGGCATCGTGGGCACCGCGTCGAGCAGCCCGAGACCGGCGCGCCCAAGCGTCGCTGGACCGCCACCGATCGTGCGGGCCGTGACGAGTCGCGGTCGATCCGCAATCGCGCCGAGTCCGGTCGCCGTGACGCTCCGCACCACCGTGACGAGCGCAGCGAGCGTCCGCGTCAGTCCGACCGTTTCGAGCGCCCGCGCACCGGCGAGCGTCCGGCCAACGGGGGGCGCCGGTTCGACGACCGCCCGCGTCGCGACGACCGCGACAACCGCGGCTTCGGTGACCGTCCGCGGTACAACTCCGAGCGCCCCGCCCGCGACGACCGCGGTTTCGGTGACCGTCGTGGAGCCGACCCGCGTGGTGGCGACCGTCCCCGCTACAACTCGGACCGTCCGGCCCGTGACGACCGTGGTTTCGGTGACCGTCGTGGAGCCGACCCGCGTGGTGGCGACCGTCCCCGCTACAACTCGGACCGTCCGGCCCGTGACGACCGTGGTTTCGGTGACCGTCGTGGGGCGGACAGCCGTGGTGGTGACACCCGTGGTGGTGAGCGTCCCCGGTACAACGCGGATCGCCCGCGATTCAACTCCGACCGTCCGGCTCGTGACGACCGTGGCTTCGGCGACCGTCGTGGCGCAGACAGCCGCGGTGCCGATTCCCGTGGCGGCGACCGCCGCACGGGCGATCGCCCCTCGTACGACCGGGCCCGCCCGTCCTACGACCGTGCTCGTCCGGCGCGCGACGACCGTCCCCGGTTCGACCGGGAGCGCCCGGCTCGCGACGACCGTCCCCGTCGGGACGATCGCCCCCGCCGCGAGGAGCAGCGGCCCACCCGCGACAACTGGACCGCGCGTCCGAACGCGGGCGTGCAGCAGGCCGAGGATGTCGTCCACGAGCGTCTCGAGGCGCAGACGGTAGCCGCGGCCGCGGTCGACGGCACCACCTTCGCCGACCTCGGACTCGGGTCGAACATCGTCGAGACCCTCGTCGAGCTCGGTGCGGCGACGCCGTTCCCGATCCAGGCCGCCAGCATCCCGTCTGTCCTCGAGGGACGCGACGTGCTCGCCCGTGGCCGCACCGGTTCGGGCAAGACGATCGCCTTCGGTGCTCCGCTCGTCGAGCGCGTGCTGCGGTCGCAGGCCGGCAAGCGTCGCGAGTTCGGCCGCGCGCCGCGCGCGATCATCCTCGCCCCGACCCGCGAGCTCGCCCTGCAGATCGACCGGACGATCCAGCCGATCGCCCGCAGCGTCGGCCTCTTCACCACGCAGATCTACGGTGGTGTCCCGCAGGGGCGCCAGGTCGGTGCGCTGAAGAAGGGCGTCGACATCATCATCGGCACCCCCGGTCGCATCGAGGACCTCATCAACCAGGGCAAGCTCGACCTCTCCGAGGTGCAGGTAGCCGTTCTGGACGAGGCCGACCACATGTGCGAGCTCGGTTTCGTCGAGCCCGTGCAGCGCATTCTCCGCAAGACCGCGGAGGGCAGCCAGAAGCTCCTCTTCTCGGCCACGCTCGACCGTGAGGTCGCGGCTCTCGTCGAGGAGTTCCTCGTGAAGCCGGCCGTCTACGAGGTCGCCGGCGAGGACCAGGATTCGTCCACGATCGAGCACCGCGTCCTCGTGATCGAGCACCGCGACAAGGCCGAGATCCTCACGTCGCTGGTCGACCGCGACGGCAAGACCCTCGTGTTCGCCCGCACCCGTGCGTACGCGGACATGCTGGCCGAGCAGTTCGACGACGCGGGCATCCCCGCCGTCTCGCTGCACGGTGACCTGAACCAGGCCAAGCGCACGCGCAACCTGCAGCGTCTCACCAGCGGCCGCGTACAGGTGCTCGTCGCAACGGACGTCGCTGCCCGCGGCATCCACGTCGACGACATCGACCTTGTCGTTCAGGCGGACGCTCCGGACGAGTTCAAGACCTACCTGCACCGCTCGGGCCGCACGGGCCGCGCAGGTCGTGAGGGACGCGTCGTCACGCTCATCACGCGCCAGCGTCGCCGTCGCATGACCGAGCTCCTGGGCCGCGCCGAGATCGACGCACCGTTCGAGGACGCCCGTATCGGCGACGACGTGATCGAGGAGATCACCGGTCGTCAGCAGGCGAACGTCGACGCCTGATACCCGCAGGATTCGAACGCCTCGTCCCCTCGTGGGGCGGGGCGTTCGTCGTCGGTGGCGCGATTCGTGGCGTCAGTCGAGCGTGTGCTCGTGGAGCGCCGAGGTCAGGTTCGTGCCGTTGAGGTCGAGGTACAGCGTCTGCTCGGTGATCGTCATCGTGACGGCGTTGCGGCGCTCGAGCGACCGCACCGCCTCGTCGATGAAGCCGGGGTCGAAGCTGTATACCCGGATCGCATCCGAGCGGTGGATCTTCCGCCCTGCCCACGGCGCCATGACCTTCTGCGGATCGCGGTGCGTGTAGACCACGGTGCGCTCGGCGAGACGGCTGCCGAAGTGCAGTCGGTCGGCGTCCGGCGCTCCGACCTCGATCCACGCGGTGATGCTGCCGGTCGGATCGCGCACGAGCACGGCGGGCTCCTCCTTCGTGGAGATGCCCTCGCCGAACGCGATGCCCTCGGCGTATTCGAGGCCGTAGGCGAGCAGTCGCGTGAGCATGAACGCGTCGGTCTCGGACGGGTGGCGGGCCGCGCGGAGCGCGAACTCGTCGTAGATTCCGCGGTCCATGTCGGCGAGGTTCACGGTGAACGTGTGGATCATCGCGCCGGCTGCCATAGCCACCGAGCCTACGCGTCCGTGGGCCCCCTGCCGCACCGGGTGTGGGCTCGACTCAGAACAGCATGGGCTCGGGAGCCGCCGTGGGCGCTGTCGATGGCTGGAAGGACGGCGAGCGGGTGGGCATCCGCCGTGTCGGATAGTCCTCTTCGGAGCGCACGTCGAGTCCGTGCACGCGGATCAGTGGACGAACGCGCTTCGCCAGCCACTGCCGGTAGCCTTTCGGCGCCTCGGCCGCGGCCCCGGGATACAGCCCGCGATAGGACGACAGCAGGTCGGGCCTCGTGCGCTCGAGCCACTGCAGGAACCACGGCTTGACCCCGGCGCGCAGGTGCAGGGCGCCGTGGACGACATGATCGGCGCCGGCTTCCTTGATGCGCGCCAGTGCGGCATCGATCATTGCGACCGAGTCGGTGAGGTGCGGCATGATCGGCATGAGGAAAACGCCCACGCGGAATCCGGCATCGGTCAGCGCGCGCACGGTGTCCAGACGTGCCTGGGTCGTGGGAGTACCGGGTTCGATCGCCTGCTGCAGGTCGTCGTCGAAGATGGCGATGGACATCGCGATCTCGACCGGCACGGTCTTGGCGGCCTCGACCAGGAGCGGGATGTCCCGGCGGATCAGAGTCCCCTTCGTGAGGATCGAGAACGGTGTGCCGGAGTCGGCGAGAGCGCGGATGATCCCCGGCATGAGTCGGTAGCGTCCCTCGGCACGCTGGTACGGATCGGTGTTGGTCCCCAGTGCGACGGTCTCGTGTTTCCAGGTGCCGCGTCGCAGCTCCTTCTCGAGCACCTCGGCGACGTTGATCTTGACCACGATCTGCGAGTCGAAGTCGCCCCCGCCGTCGAGATCGAGGTACTCGTGCGTCCCCCGGGCGAAGCAATTATGACTGATCACCCCGTTCGCGATGAAGTCTCCCGTGCCCGTCGTTATGTCTATGAGGTCCTGCGTCTCGTTGAGGGACTCGACAGAAACCACACGAAGGTCCGACAGGGTCTTGACCGCGCTGCCCTCGATCCCCAACTTCCGTGTGATCGCGGGCTTGGTCAGGTCGGCGACTGGACCCGAACCGAATCCCATGAGGTGATTGTTCGCGGTCAGGTGCGGGCGTTGACCTCGCTCTGCTGGGGTCACGTGCTTCCAGCCTCGCTCCGTGAGGAATCGGTGGTCACCGCTGGCGACGAGCTCCGTCCCATCTGCGAGCGTCACTCGATAGGCCGGCTTGTGCGTATCCCATTTGGCGCGAATTGTCGTGCGGACGTATCGACGGTATGCGCCGCGGCGCTCGGTGCCGATGATCTCGTCTCCGACCTGCAGCGAGCCGATGGGGCGCTGTCGTCCGTCAGTACAGAGCACGAGCGTGTCTGGCGAGACGCAATAGGTGCAGGCGTGACTGCATCCGCGATACGGGTTGATCGTCCAATCGAACGGCATGCGCGAAGCGCCGGGCACCCGGTTGAGTGCGGACTTGCTGAGGACCTCATGGAACGTCATCCCGGCGAACTCGGGCGTCGTGATCGAGCGGAGGATTCCCGTGCGGTTCTCGAGCCCCGGGAGCGCGGCGGGATCCGCGTCGTCGATCGCCTGTCCCTGCCATCTCATTCGTCTATTCGAACAAAGAAACGAATCTCTGTCAATCAACAATAGGAATAATGTTCACTCTCTGTTCGGGGGACAATGGGAGAGTGAGTGTCGACCCGCAGGCCCAGCATGCATCGCTGCGCCCATCGAGCCTCCGGGTGGCGCTGCCGATCGGCCTGATCATCACGGCGGTCGGCTCCCTGTGGGCGCTCGCCGAGGTCTCTGCCGCCCCGGGGCCCGTGGCTCCGCCGAAACCGATGGCCGTGATGGATGTACCCGCGGTCGACGTGTCCGCGACGCCCGCACTCGATCCCTGCGCGGATCCTGCCGTGATCGAGGCATTGGACGCGGGCGACGACGCCGCCGCGGTCGAGGCGTTCGGTGGCGGCGAGCCATTCCGAGCGGCGATCGTCGCTCGGAATGCGCCGTGCATCTCGCTCGACGACCCCGCTCGCAGCTGGGTCGTCATCAACAAGGCGCGGCCGATCGAGCCCGTCCGCTACGAGCCGACGGATCTCCGATCGCCGTCGCTGCAGACCACGTCCGGATACGACCGGCTCCACGCGGACGCCGCGGACGCGCTGGACCGTATGGCGCAGGATGCCGCCGCGGCGGGGGCGGGCGAGATCGGCATGAACAACGGCTACCGGTCGTACGCGATGCAGTCCTCGACATACGCCTCGCACGTCGACGCGCGGGGCAGAGCACGGGCGGACCGCGTGTCCGCGCGGCCCGGGCACAGCGAGCACCAGAGCGGCTACGCGCTCGACGTCGTGGCCTGCGACGGATCCTGTGGAGCGATCGAGGAGTTCGGTGGTACCGGGCAGAGCGAGTGGGTCGCTGAGCACGCGTGGAAGTACGGGTTCATCGTCCGCTACGAGAGCGGAGAGACCGGCACGACCGGGTACGCGCCGGAGCCCTGGCATCTGCGCTACCTCGGTGCGGAGCTCGCGGCCGGCTATCACGAGGGCGGTTTCCACACGCTCGAGGAGTTCTTCGAGCTTCCCGCCGCCCCGGACTACAGCCACTGACGACATCCCACAATCGCGGTACCGAGTACCAGGATGAGTGGGATGCATTCTCACAAGGACTGCTCGTGTGTCCGCGCCGCGGCATAGAATCGCCGGAGCAAAGACGCACGCAGACGTTCGGAGGACCCCATGAAACGCGACATCTACGACGAGGATCACGAGGCGTTCCGCGACCTGGTCAAGGACTTCGTCAAGCGGTACGTGACCAACGAGGCGCGCGAGCGCTGGGATGCCGCGGGCGAGGTCGATCGCGAGACGATCCTCGCGGCGGGCGAAGCCGGCATCATCGGTCTGTCCGTGCCTGAGGAGTTCGGCGGTGCCGGGATGCTGCAGGACTACCGCTTCCGCGCCGTCGTCAACGAAGAGGTCATCGCGGCCGGGGCAGGGTCGCTGGCGGGCGCCTTCGGCATCCAGGATGACCTCGCGATCCCCTACCTCGTGCACATGGGCACGCAGGAGCAGAAGCAGAAGTGGCTTCCGCGGATGGCGACCGGCGAGGTCATCGGCGCACTCGCCATGACCGAGCCCGGTGCGGGCAGCGACCTGCGCGGCATCAAGACCACGGCCAAGAAGGTCGACGGCGGCTACATCGTCAACGGTGCGAAGACATTCATCTCGTCGGGGCGGACGGCAGATGTCGTCGTCACGTTCGTCAAGACCGGCGAGGGCACTCGTCCCGACGCCTTCAGCCTGTTGCTCATCGAGAGCGGCATGGAGGGCTTCGATCAGAGCAAGACCCTGCACAAGATGGGCTTCCAGGGTCACGACACCGCTGAGTTGTCCTTCGCCGACGTGTTCGTGCCCGAGGAGAACCTCATCAGCGGCACAGAGGGGCAGGGTTTCGTCCAGCTGATGATGAACCTGCCGCTGGAGCGTCTGTCGATCGGTGTCGCGGCGGCGGCCGCGGCGCAGGCCGCTTTCGACTGGACCGTGTCGTACACGAAGGACCGCGAGGCGTTCGGCGAGCGGATCATCGACTTCCAGAACACCCGGTTCCGCCTCGCGGATGTGGCCGTCACGGTCGACGTGCTCTGGGCGTACATCGACCAGGCGCTTCGAGCCTACAAAGAGGGTGCGCTCTCGGCGGAAGAGGCCGCGAAGGTCAAGTTCTGGACGACCGAACGCGAGTGGGAGGTGCTCGACACGTGCGTGCAGCTCCACGGCGGATACGGGTACATCACGGAGTATCCGATCGCCCGCGCGTTCCTCGACGCTCGAGTGCACCGCATCTACGGCGGAACGAACGAGATCATGCGAGAGATCGTCAGCAGGCAGATCGCCGGCAAGCGCTGATCTCCTCCGATCAGTGCGCCGCCGGGGCCTTCCAGTAGCCGCAGAAGCTCACGGAGTTCTTGTCCACGCCGCGCTCGCCGACGAGCAGCTTGCGGCCACCGGAGGCGAGGCCCTGTTCGCCGACCGTGTACGCGTGGAACGCGCCGTCGGGCAGGGGGGCGGAGGCCAGCGCGGCGAGAGCGCGCACGCCCGGACTCTCGGGGGCCGCGCGGACGATCCACTGCACGTCGACCCCCGCGGGATGCGGGAACTCCAGCGCGTCCTCCGCGGACGGCACCTCGATGATCGCGATCCCCGTGGCCGTCGGCGGGAGTGACGCGCAGATACCGGCGATCGCGGGGAGGCCGGTCTCGTCGCTCACGAGCAGCACCCGATCCGTGCCGCGCTCGGGATTGAAGGCGAGGCCCTCGTCGATGATGAGAACGTTCTCGCCGGGCGTGCAGGTCTCTGCCCACTGCGACGCGGGGCCCGCTGTGCCGTCCGCGGCGGACCCGTGCAGCACGAAGTCGACGTCGATCTCCGCGCCCGCATCGGCTGTGCCCTCGCGGTAGGCGCGCACGGTGTAGTTGCGCATCGCGGGACGCTCGCCCTCGGGGATGCGCAGGAACTTCAGGTATCCGAACATCCGGTTCGCCTTGGCCGGAACGCGCTCCAACCCCGCATCTCCACCGACCGGCAGGAAGAGGCGGAACCACTGGTCGTACCCCATCGGGCGGAACTTCCCGATGTCCCCGCCGCCGAGCGTCACCCGCATCCAGTGCGGGGCGAGCCGCTGAGTGCGCAGCACCGTCAGAAGGAGGAGCTCAGCGGACTCGGGCTTGACGAGGCGACTCGACGCGGCCATGCGGTTCCTTTCAGGAGGGCTGCCAGGGGAAGAACAGCACGAAGATCGCCCCCGTGGTGGCGAGCATCAGGGCGATGAACACGGTGTCTCGTGTGCGGAACGGCACGAGGTGGCGTTCCGTGCGGGTGGGGTGAGCACCGAATGCGCGCGAATCCATCGCGAGGGCCACGCGTTCGGCATGCCGGATCGCGCCCGCCAGCAGCGGTACGACGTAGCCCCACCCGCGGGCGATGCGCGAGAACGGACCTCGCCCGCCGTGGTGCCCGCGGACTCGGTGAGCCGCACGGATCACGGCGAGCTCGTGTCCGAAGCGCGGGACGAAGCGATACGCGGCGAGGGCGGTGTATCCGATCCGATAGGGCACGTGCAGCTGCTGGATGCTCGCGCGCACGAAGTCGGGTCCCGTGGTGGTGAGGCCGCCGATGAGGGCGAGCGAGAGGATCGCGCCGAGGCGCAGGGCTGTCGCGAAGCCGACCTCCAGCGCCCCGGTGAAGAGCGTCCACCCGCCGATCTCGACCGCGGGTGCCGTGTGGTCCACGCCGCTCGCATCCACCCAGAGCGAGAAACCGACGCCGATCGCGATGACCCCCATCGGAACGGCGGCGAACAGCAGGAGTGCGGCCGTGCGCGTCATCCGGGCGCCGATGAGGATCACCGCGTAGGCGAGGGCGAGGATGCATGCGGGGGTCGCGAGATCACGCACGGCGATGAGGAGCAGCATCGCCGGGGCGACGCCGGCGATCTTGGCCAGCGGGTTGAGGGCGTGCAGGAACCGCCGGGCCGGAGCGGGAGCTGCGGGAGCGTACGGGTCGACCGTGACGACGGGCGCGGTCATCGCGCGTCCTCCCGGGGCAGACCGCGCAGCGCCGGTGGCAGGGCGCGGTGCAGCGCGGGCAGACGCAGACCCGCCTCGAGGAACGGGCTCTCGGCGCGGAGCAGGTCGGCGGTGCGTCCGACGGTGTGCACGCGACCGTCGCGGAGGATGACCGTGTGCGTCGTGTAGTCCGCGACCAACTGCAGGTCGTGCGTGACGAGCAGGATCGTCGTGCCCTCGTCGCGTAGATCGCTGAGCAGGTGCAGCAGCTCGGTGGCGCGTGCCCTGTCCTGTCCGAAGGTCGGCTCGTCGAGAGCCAGCACCCGGGGCCGGGTGATGAGCGCGGTGCCCACGGAGAGTCGACGCTTCTCGCCGCCGGAGAGCAGGAAGGGATGTGCGTCCGCCTTCCGCTCGAGACCGAAGCGCGTGAGCATCTCCTCGACGCGGTCGGTGATCTCGTCATCCGGAACGCGCCGCAGGCGAAGGCCGTGCGCAAGCTCGTCGAAGACGGTGTGCGCGATGAACTGGTGCTCGGGGTTCTGGAACACGAACCCGATGCGGGCGGCGAGCTCGCGTGGCGACGCGGAGGCGGGGTCGAGCCCGTCGATGCTGACTCTCCGGCGTGGGGGTGCCACGACTCCCGCGAGGGCGTGGATGAGCGTCGTCTTGCCTGCGCCGTTCGCGCCGACGATCGCGGTGAGGCTGCCTGCCTCGATCGTCAGGTCCACGTCGTGCAGGATCTCGGTGCGGCTTCGGGTCACGGTGAGTCCGCTCGCGCGGATGATCACGGGTGCGGTGCTCGCGCTCGCCGCGGTGGCCGCTGGACCGGGTTCGTGTTCCGGTCCGATCGTGTCGAGCGCGGCACGCAGGTCCTCGGGGGTGAGGGGCAGGGGATCGATCGGATAGCCCTCGCTCCGCAACCGTCGGGCGGCGAGGGTCGCGGCCGGAAGCCAGACCCCCATGCGCACCAGTTCCTCGGTGTGGGTGCGGATGATCTCGTCGACCGGGCCGTCGAAGACCAGGTCGCCGTCGCGATCGAGGACGAGCGCGCGGGTCGCGAAGCGCATGGCTGCGTCGAGGTTGTGCTCGACGAGGAGGATCGCCCGATCGCCCGTGGCGACGAGGTCGGCGAGGGCGGCGTAGACGTCGTCGATCCCCTGCGGATCGAGGTTCGCGGTCGGCTCGTCGAGCACGATGAGCGGCGAGCCCATCGCGAGGGCGCACGCGATCGCGAGTCTCTGGCGTCCGCCGCCCGAGAGGCGATCGGGATTCCACGTCCGACGCTCCCAGAGCCCGACGCGACGGAGTGCGGCCTCGGCGCGGCCCAGTACCTCAGGCACGGGCAGCAACAGGTTCTCGAGCGCGAAGGCGACTTCGTCCAGAACCGTTCCGGTCACGAGCTGCGCGTCCGGGTCCTGGAACACCATCGCGACATCGGTGCTGAGCTCGGCGACCGGTGTCGTCGTGGTGCTTCGTCCGCCGACGGCCACCGTCCCGTGCAGCTCGGCCGGGACGGCCTGGGGGATGAGACCGTTGAGCGCGAGGGTGAGCGTGGACTTCCCTGATCCGCTCGGGCCGAGTAGGAGGATCACCTCTCCGGCGTGCACATCGAAGCTCACCCCGCGCGGCGAGGGGTGCGCCGCACCGGCGTGCGTGAGCGAGAGGTCACGCACGCGAAGCAGGGGCGCGGATGAGCGCACGGCGAAACCCCGGTTCAGCGGATCGGATATGCCTTCCAACTTAGCTGAGCCTTACCTGATCCGCCATCGCCGACCGTGCTGTGGTCGTCGTCCATCGGCTCCGAGACCCGCCGCGCCGACCGTGCCCGTCAGCGAGTGCCGACGGGGCGAGCGACGCCGGCTCGCCGAAGCGCGGAGCCGGTCTGCAGTCCGATCAGGGTCCACACGACAGGACCGATCACGAACATCACGAGGTACACGGCCAGTGCCCACGGCGTGAAGCGGGTGATGTCGGTGGCGATCGCGATCGGCACCGCGAGGACGATCCCGACGATGACGGCCGAGACCACGAAACGCCACGTCGCCCAACTGCGATAGCGGCTGAGGGCGGAGATCCCCTCCTGGATGAGGCCGACCAGCAGAGCGGTGCCGATGTACCGCGACAGCCACTGCGGTGCGAAGGCGGTGGAGACGAGGGCGGCGAGCACGTGGGTGACGAGCGCGACGCCCGGTGCGCGTAGCAGGGCCTGGGCGATCACGCCGGGCAGGACGTGCGAGCCGAGCAGCAGTCCGTAGAAGATCGGAGCCGCGGCGACGACGAGGACACTCAGGTAGCCGACGGCCGCAGACACGAGTCCGGTGGCGACTCCGATGGCCGCGCACGTGAGCAGAACGCGCGTGGACAGGAGCGAGGGTTTCGTCACCAGCCCAGAGTATCGCCGCTCGGAGTGGTGCTCGCCCGCAGAGGGCCGGGGATATTCGGCGGGGCGGAGCCGGGCGGGGTGTCAGAGGTGACGGTGGCGGGGCATCAGACGCACGGGCGGGATGGGTGGGGCGGGGATGCGCTCCGCGCCGTGTCCGACCACGTGACCGAAACGGTCGGATCCCGCCTCCCAGTCATCGCGCGCCTCGACGATCTCCTCGTGCGTGCGCCCAGCGAAGTTCCACCACATCACGACGTCCTCGGTGAAGGGCTCGCCGCCGAGCAGGAACACCGTCGCCCCGGCGTCGCTCGTGACGGTGACCGCATCGCGGGAGTCGCCGAGGTACAGCGTCGCGTTCCGCTCCAGGTCCCGTCCGGATGCCGAGGCGGCGCCGTCGACGAGGAGGATCGCGTGTTCCCAGGCCGGGTTCAGCGGCAGGTCCACGGCGCTGCCTGGTGGCAGGGAGATCTCCGCACCGATGATGGGCGTGTGCACCGTCGCGGGGGAGCGGACCCCGGCGAACTCGCCGAGCACAACGGTCGCTGTGGCCGTGATGTCGCCGTCGCCCGCGGGGAGGTCCAGTTCGGGGAGCGCGGTGTGCTGCTCGAATCCGCCCGCGCCGTGGCGTGCGGAGTCGGGCAGGATGACCCAGAACTGCAGGGCGTCGAGGGGGATCGGATCCTCCCCGAGCGAGTACTCCGAGTGCGAGATCCCGTCGCCCGCGGTCATGAGGTTGAGCTGCCCGCGGCGCAGGGTGACGTCGCTGTCGACCGAGTCGCGGTGCCGCATGTCGCCGACGAGCGGCCAGGTCACCGTCTGCAGCCCGATGTGGGGGTGCGGCTCCACGCGCATCCGCACGGGTCCGGGGCCGAAACGATCCAGGAAGCACCACGCGCCGATGGTCGGCAGGTCGCGGTTCGGCAGTGTGCGCAGCACGCTCATCCCCCGCACGCCGCCGAGGGGAACCTCCCGAGGCTCCAGGACGAGGTCGTGCGGGCCGATCATTCGGGGCTCCGCCGCTCCGGCCAGCGGATCTCCGCCCCGGCGATCTCGTGGGTGGTCAGGTACTTGGCGACGTAAGGGCAGAGCGGGACGATCGCGTCGCCGCTCCCCGCCGCGTCCTCGAGCGCCTCGCCGACCAGTCGGCCGGCCATACCCTGGCCCTGGAAAGCGGCATCGACCTCGGTGTGCGTGAAGCGGATCGAGCCGGGTCGGCGATCGTATTCGGCGAAGCCGGCGAGCACGCCGTCCGCGCGGATCTCGTAGCGGGACTGCTCCTCGTCGCGTGTGACGGTGATGTCTGCCATCTGCTGCTCCCTTGCTCTGCCGGTCTCCTGCTCTGCGGTCTCCCCCAAATCTACGCGCCCCCACCCCGCCCCCACCCCGTCGAGTGGTCAGTTTCGGTCCACTTTCCGCCCAAAAGTGGACCGAAACTGACCACTCGGCGTGGGTGGGCGGGGTGGAGCGCTGGCGCGGAGGGGGTGGAGGTGGGTGTGGAGTGGTGAGGAGGGTGTGGATGGGGGCGCTGGCGTCGGCGGGTCTGGTTACGCTGGAGGGATGATGCAGACCCCCAGCGATCCGTACGAGGGTCTGCCGTACGCGGACGAGCCGTGGGAGCCTTCCGACGCGGATGCGCCGTGGGCTGATGGCCCGTCCGATGAACCGCCGCTGGACTGGACGCCCGGTCCGCTGACGCCCGCTCGCGCGCATCCCGCCGCTGGTCCGCGTGCGGCCACTCCGTCGCGATACGCGACTCCGGGTGAGGCCCTGCACACGGTGTTCGGCTACGACGAGTTCCGGGGGGATCAGGCGGACATCGTCCAGCACGTGGTCGCCGGCGGCGATGCGGTCGTCCTCATGCCGACCGGCGCCGGCAAGAGTGTCACGTACCAGGTTCCCGCGCTGGTGCGCGAGGGCACCGGACTCGTCATCAGCCCGCTCATCGCTCTCATGCACGATCAGGTCGACGCCCTGCGAGCCAACGGCGTGAACGCCGCGTACCTCAACTCCACGCAGGCGGCTGGCGAGCGAGCTGAGGTCGAGCGGGCCTACCTCGCGGGTGAACTCGACCTCATCTACGTCGCCCCGGAGCGGCTCTCCAGCGCCCAGACCACGGCGCTCCTCCAGCGCGGCACACTCAGCGTGATCGCGATCGACGAGGCCCACTGCGTGTCGCAGTGGGGCCACGATTTCCGTCCGGACTACCTCGCCCTCGGCGACCTCGGTGAGAGGTTCCCCGGCGTCCCGCGTATGGCGCTCACCGCCACCGCCACCCGCGCCACGCACCGCGAACTCACCGAGCGCCTCCAGCTCTCCGAGGCGCGGCACTTCGTGGCCAGCTTCGACCGTCCCAACATCCAGTACCGGATCGTCCCGAAGGTCGATCCACGCCGACAGCTCGTGGCGTTCATCAGGTCGATGCCCGAGGGCGCGGCGGGGATCGTCTACGCGCTCAGCCGCAAGTCCGTCGAGCAGACGGCTCAGTTCCTCGCGGGTCAGGGTCTGGATGCGCTGCCGTATCACGCAGGTCTTCCCGCCGAGGTGCGAGCGAAGAACCAGTCGCGCTTCCTCCGCGAGGACGGCGTCGTGATGGTCGCGACGATCGCGTTCGGCATGGGTATCGACAAACCCGACGTGCGTTTCGTCGCGCACATCGATCTGCCGAAATCCGTGGAGGGCTACTACCAGGAGACGGGCCGAGCGGGTCGCGACGGCGAGCCGGCGGTCGGCTGGATGGCCTACGGACTCGGCGACGTCGTGCAGCAGCGCCGCCTGATCGACCAGAGCCCGGGCGACCGCACCTTCAAGATGCGCATGGGGCAGCACCTCGATGCGATGCTCGCCCTGTGCGAGACGGTTTCCTGCCGACGTCAGAACCTGCTCGGGTACTTCGGTCAGGAATCTGAGCCGTGTGGCAACTGCGACACGTGCCTCGAGGCGCCCGAGACCTTCGACGGTCTGGTCCCCGCGCAGAAGCTCCTCTCCACGATCATCCGGCTCCAGCGCGAGCGGAACCAGTCGTTCGGCGCCGGACACCTGATCGACATCCTGCGCGGAAGCAACACCGACCGGATGCGCCAGCAGGGGCACGAGAAGCTCGCGACGTACGGGATCGGCAACGATCTGTCCGAACAGGACTGGCGCAGCGTCGTCCGCCAGCTCCTCGCCCGCGGGATCCTCGTCGCGCAGGGCGATTACGGAACTCTCGCCGTCGGCGAGCCCGGCGCGGCGGTCCTGCGTGGCGAGACCGCGGTCCCGCTTCGTCGCGACACGATGGGCCGCACGAGCACCAGCCGCGTACGCAAAGCATCGGCCGCGGACACCCTGGGTGAGGGTGATCGGTCGCTGTTCGAGGCCCTTCGTGCGTGGCGCGCGGAGACGGCGCGCGAGCAGGGCGTACCCGCCTACATCGTGTTCGGTGATGCAACGCTGCGCGCTCTCGCGGAGCACCGGCCCGCGTCGCTGACAGACCTCGATGGCATCACGGGCATCGGGGCGAAGAAGCGCGAGGCGTATGGCGAGTCCGTCATCGCGGTCATCGCCGCGGCCTGATCGGACTGCTTCGGACCACCGCCAGACGATGGACTAAATCCCAGTCCACCGTCGTAAAAGGCGCGGATCGCCCATCGTGGCGCGAGCCTGTCGTTCATTTTCCGTTCGAGATTCCGTCGCTCGCGAATTCTGTGGAATCGCTGGACATTCTGTGTCGAGTATGAAAATACTGGCCAGTACTTGCGCTCAGTCGGTGAAGATGCCGATACCTGGGGAGGGCCTGGTGAAAACGAACTTCGTTCGCAATCACAGGAGAGCAAATGCACAGTACGAGAGGGAGAGCTCTGCGTAAAAGCAGAGCTATGTCGATAGCTGCGGTCACCGCAGTCGTCGTCGGGAGTGTGATGGGCCCCACTGCGGCCCTCGCTGCTCCCGGGGATGCATCCGAAGCTCGCGCGCAGTTCCTGAGCGGGTCGATTCTTGCGGGAATCGATCTCGACTCGGTCGCTGGTCTCGCGGGCACGGAAGCGATCAATGTCGGTGAAGGAACCATCACCGACACCACCGATCTGGACCTCACGGCGCTCAACGCCCTGGAGGTCACGATTCCCGGTGGCGCGACACTTCCCTTCGGGGATCTGCTCGCCATCGGAGCGGTGAACCAGTTCTCCGAAGCGGAGGACGCCGGAGTCTCGCACGCGGCATCAGGTGCCGTGAGCGATGCAGGTGTCGTGGACACCTCGGGGACGGGGGAGTTCCCGAGCAGCGCCACGCTCGACCTGATGGCGCTCCTGCCGAGCACTCCGCTGCTCACCGAGGCGAACCTCTCGATGGAGGCCGTCACGGGCGTCGCAGCGCTGGATGCCGGAGCGGACGGAGCCATCGCGGAGTCCTGCGGTGACCTCTCGGCGCCTGAGCACTGCCGCGATTACACGATCGCGGGTGCGACGACGAACCTGGAGTCGCCGACGGTCGGTGCGATCAGCACCGCCACCACCGGTGCGCTCGAGCTCCTCTCGGGGACGCTGAACGGCCTGTCGGAGGACATCCTCGACGGGCTGCTCGGTGGCGTGACCGACGGTCTCGACCTCATCAGCACCCTGCTGCCGGGCGTCAGTCTCGTCTCGAACGACCTCGACGTCGAGATCTCGGCCGACCTCGCCGAGGCGCTCGACCCGGTGCTCGCTCAGGACGTCGCAGTCGGCGGAGTGACGGTGAACGCTGCGGCGGGCACGGTCACCGTGGACTGGGAGGACATCGTCGGTCTGAACGGGCTCGACCCGAACACGCCGCTGATCAGCCCCGACACGCTCTCGACGGTCGCGACCAACGCCGCGGCTGCCCTCAGCGAGGTGCAGACCGAGCTCAACACGGCGCTCGCTGCCGTGACCGACAGTGTCGGCGTCACCATCACCGGCGGCGTGTGCCTGCTGACGGTGCCTGTGGTGGGTTGCACTGCGGGTCTCGACATCGAGTTCGACGGATCGCTCCAGGACCTCCTGGATTCCAGCGCCCCGCTCGAGATCTCGGGCACCGGCGGAGCGGGTCTGCTGACGCCGATCCTCGGGACGCTCACCGGCACGATCCAGACGGCGACGTCGGTCGCGGTGCTGCCGCTGGTCAACACGGCCATCGACATCGCGGGTGCGACGATCGCCAATGCGGTCACGGCCGCCGCCACCGCACTGTCCGACGTGTTCACGCTCGTCGGCGGAGTCGTCGGCGTGATCGTCAACGTGCAGGAGGACGACGGCGAGACCTTCACTGAGGTCGCCGCCCGAGTGAACCTGCTCGGTGGAACGGGCGCCAGCATCGACCTGGGTATGGCCGAGGTCGGTCCGAACGAGGTCGGGGCGTTCGCTCCGACGCTCACGGCATCGGGTCCGGTCAAGCCGGGTCAGACGACCACGATCACCTCGGGCGGCTGGCCGCCGGAGACCGAGGTCACGCTCCAGCTGGAGGACCCGGAGGGCAACCCCGTCGGTGAGTCCATCACGGTGACGACGGACGAGAACGGCGACGTTCCGGCCGGAACCACGCTGACGGTACCGGATGACGCCGAGCCCGGTGACTACACGGTCGACGGCGAGGACGAGAACGGCAACACGGCGGAGGGCGACCTCGAGATCGAGCCGTATGCGGCCACGCTGACGGCGACCAGCCCCGTAGCGCCCGGTGGAACGACCACCGTGACGTCCGGTGGATGGCCGGCTGAGGCGGAGGTAACGCTGCAGCTGCAGGATCCCGACGGTGTCGACGTCGGTACGCCGGTGACGGTGACGACAGACGAGAATGGCGACATTCCCGAAGGCACCACGCTGACGGTTCCGGGAGGCTCGGAGCCGGGGACGTACACCGTGACGGGCGAGGACGAGTTCGGCAACACTGCCGAGGGCCCTGTGACTGTCCAGGACGAGGCCACCGACACGGACCCGGGCACCGATCCGGGTACGGACACGGACACGGATCCCGGTACGGACACGGATACGGACCCCGGTACGGACACGGATACTGATCCCGGTACGGACACCGACACGGACACCGATCCGGGTACGGACACCGACACGGATACTGATCCGGGTACGGACACGGACACGGACACCGATCCGGGTACGGACACGGACACCGATCCGGGTACGGACACGGACACGGACACCGATCCGGGTACGGACACGGACACGGACACCGATCCGGGTACGGACACGGACACGGACCCCGGTACGGACACGGACACGGATACTGATCCGGGTACGGACACCGACACGGACACCGATCCGGGTACGGACACGGACACGGATACGGACCCCGGTACGGACACGGACACGGACACGGATCCGGGTACCGACACGGATACGGACCCCGGTACCGACACGGACCCCGGTACGGACACGGATACGGATCCGGGTACCGACACGGATACGGACCCCGGTACCGACACGGACACCGATCCGGGTACGGACACCGACACGGATACCGATCCGGGTACGGACACGGATACTGATCCGGGTACGGACACCGACACGGATACGGATCCCGGTACGGACACGGACACGGACACGGACCCCGGTACGGACACGGATACTGATCCGGGTACGGACACCGACACGGATACGGACCCCGGTACGGACACGGACACGGATCCGGGTACGGACACCGACACGGATACGGACCCCGGTACGGACACGGACACGGATCCGGGTACCGACACGGATACGGATCCCGGTACGGACACGGATACTGATCCGGGTACGGACACCGACACGGATACGGACCCCGGTACGGACACGGACACGGATACTGATCCGGGTACGGACACCGATCCCGGTACGGACACGGATACCGATCCCAGTACCGATACGGACACCGACACGGACACGGGTTCGGACACCGACACCGGTGGCACGGACACGGATCCGAGTGCGGATCTCGGCATCACGGTGCTGCACGCCGAGCGTGAGCGCGGACAGTCGCAGTCGGCGACCGGCACCGGGTTCCTGCCCGGTGAGGTGGTCACCGGTGTGATGGCCTCCGAGCCTCTGGCGCTGGGCACTCAGGTGGCCGATGCCGATGGCGAGGTGACGTTCACCTGGACGATCCCCGCGGGGACCGACCTCGGAGTCCACACCGTCACGCTGACGGGCGAGGAATCGGGTGAGGTCGCGACCGACTTCCGAGTCGTCGCGAACGGTCTCGCCGCCACGGGTGGCGACGCCGGACCGTACATCGGTTGGGGAGCGATGCTCCTCGCCGCGGGCGCCCTGTTGGTGGCCGCGAGCCGGAGGAAGGGTTCGCACGCGGTCACGGGTTCGTGACCCGCAGGTGAGCACGGCGGTGTCCGGGAGTCAGGCCCCGGGCACCGCCGCCTCCGTCCCCGTACACCCCCGAACTTCAGAGGACTTCCGATGACCAGGACATCGACGAGTACGCGGATACCCACCGCGGCGAAGGTGACGAGTGTCATCGCGCTGCTCCTGGCAGGTGTGCACATCCTCCTGACCGCGATCTTCAACGTCCCCTACTCCGATGTGAAATACGACGTCCTGCCCGGGCGGGCCGCAGACGCGTACATCCGCCCGTACTTCACGCAGGACTATCGGATCTTCGCGCCAAACCCGGCGAGCTCCGACCGCAATCTCTGGGTACGGGCGTGGGTCGAGACCGACGCGGGCGAGCGTGTCGAGACCGACTGGATCGATGTCACGGCCATCGAGCTCGCGGAACCGTATCGGCGAGTCCTGCGTAAGCAGCTGACCGTCATCGGTGCCGAGCGGCTGACCGGCGCCTACAACGACCTGACGGATACCCAGCGGGAGATCGCGGAGCAGAACTTCCTCGGCACCGGCGACCTCAATCCCCTCAATGACGCGCTTCTGGAAGCGGACGACAGCAACGGTGCCGAGGTGCGGGCCTTCATCCGCGCCACGAATTACACCACCTCGTATGCGACCCAGGTCGCCTACGCACTGTGGGGCGATGACGGCGAGATCCTCGCCGTCCAGACGCGGTCCGTCTACAGCCCGGTGATCCGCTGGGAGGATCGCGACGACCCGAATGCGGTCCGACCTGACTCGACGTACACCGCTCTCGGATGGCGACCCCCGATGGAGTGGTCGCAGCAGGACCGCGAGGCGTTCGCTCGCACCTTCCTGCACTGGGCGGACAAGGCGGGCGTGACCGGTGCGCTCGCCGAGGACGAAGGAGCATCCGAATGACGAGGGTGAGCCGAATCGGCGATGCGCTTCTGACCTGGGTGTTGGAGCGACGGCACGCGACCTACGGTCTCGCGGTCATGCGGATCGGCTTCGCGGCGATGACCATCGTCAGCATCCTGCTGTACCTGCCGGACTACTCCTATTCCTTCGGCGAGGGCTCACGGTGGGGGGAGTCGCTGTACCGGAACAGCGGGGTGTCGCAGTTCGCGTGGCCGCTCGGTCTGCTCTTCTCGCGCGATGACCCCGACTGGTTCACTTACCTGAAGCTCGCGGTCGTCCTGGCGGTGGCCGTCGCGTATCTGCTCGGATGGCGGATGCGCATCATCTCGCCGCTCTTCGTGGTGCTGTGGCTGGGCTATGCGGCGACGAACCCGCTCATCCTCAACACCGGGCACTACCAGACGTTCCGCGTCATGATCCTGTTCCTCCTCCTCGCCGACACGTCGCACAGGTGGTCTCTCGACGCGCGGCGTCGACGCCTGCACGGCGAGGATCGGGCGCTGGGATTCCGCGGTCACCGCCTGCCGCGCTGGGCCCCGATCCTGAGCAACAACATCGCGGTCATCCTCATCGGCGCGCAGCTGTGCATCATCTACATCACCAGCGCGCTGTGGAAGATCCAGGGCGACATGTGGGTGGAGGGGATCGCGGCGTACTATCCCCTGCAGCTCGAACAGTTCATCCTCATCCCGTGGCTGAACGACCTCGCCTCGCAGGTGACCCCGGCGATCTTCATCGCGTCGTGGCTGAGTGTGTACATGCAGCTCCTGTTCCCGTTCACTCTGCTCAATCGCTGGACCCGGATCTTCGGGCTCATCGCGATCACGGGGATGCACGTCGGGATCGGCGTCCTGATGTCGTTGCCGTTCTTCTCGCTCGTGATGATCTTCAGCGACATGATCTTCGTACGGGATGTGACGTGGCAGAAGGTGCAGACCTGGGTCGTCGAACGCTGGGGGAGACTGCGGTCTGTGAGCAGTCGACAACGCGAGACGGCTCCGCCCCGCCACAAGGTTGGAGAGGATGCACAGTCGACTTCGAAGGAAGTTGTCGAAGTCCTACCATGAAAGGACCCCCGTCCTTCGTTTGAGAGGTCCACTCATGGTCGACGCCGCCGTCCGCCCCACGAACACTCCGGTCGCGGAGACCGCCGCGCAGATCGATGTCGGCGAGGTCACCGAGCTGCTCCTCGGAACCTGGGCGGACACCCGCCGTGAGGCGCGCGAGATGGTCAAGGACCCCGCGTTCTGGCGTCAGGATGACCTCGGCAAGGACGAGCACCGAGAGCGTGTCCTCGCCCAGCTGCATCTGCTGGTGGAGAACCATTCCGTGCACCGCGCGTTCCCGAAGAAGTTCGGCGGCGACGAGAACAACGGCGCGAACATCGCGGGATTCGAGGAGCTCGTCACCGCCGACCCCAGTCTTCAGATCAAGTCCGGGGTGCAGTGGGGTCTGTTCGGCTCCGCCATCCTCCAGCTCGGCACGGAGGAGCACCACGAGAAGTGGCTCCCCGGTGTGATGGACCTGTCGATCCCCGGCGCTTTCGCGATGACCGAGATCGGCCACGGGTCCGACGTCGCCGCGATCGGCACCACCGCGACGTACGATCCCGACGCCGAGGAGTTCGTCATCCACACGCCGTTCCGCGCGGCGACGAAGGAGTACCTCGGCAATGCGGCTCTGCACGGGGTGTCGGCGACGGTGTTCGCGCAGCTCATCTCGAACGGCGTGAACCACGGTGTGCACTGCTTCTACGTGCCGCTGCGAGGCGAGGACGGAAACGACCTCCCCGGAATCGGACGCGAGGACGATGGGCTCAAGGGAGGACTCAACGGCATCGATAACGGCCGGTTGAGCTTCGACCACGTCCGCGTGCCGCGTACGAACCTGCTCAACAAGTACGGGGACGTCGCGGCCGACGGAACGTACACGAGCCCGATCGACAGCCCCGGCCGCCGCTTCTTCACGATGCTCGGCACTCTCGTCCAGGGGCGTGTCTCACTCGACGGCGCAGCCGCCTGGGCATCCGCGCTCGGCCTCCACATCGCGACCACGTACGCGACGCAGCGTCGACAGTTCGACGGCGCCGACGGGTCCGAGGTAGTCCTGCTGGACTACGCCAAGCACCAGCGGCGTCTGTTCCCCCGTCTCGCGACGACGTACGCGCACCTGTTCGCGCACGACGAGTTCCTGCAGAAGTTCGACGGTGTCTTCTCGGGACGCACGGACACCCCGGACGACCGCGAGGACCTCGAGACCCTGGCCGCTGCCCTCAAGCCGCTGTCGACCTGGCACGCGCTGGACACCCTCCAGGAGGCGCGCGAGGCCTGCGGCGGTGCGGGCTTCATGTTCGAGAACCGCCTCGTGGGTCTACGCGCAGACCTCGACATCTACGTCACCTTCGAGGGTGACAACAATGTGCTCCTGCAGCTCGTGGGCAAGCGGCTGCTCTCCGACTACGCCAACCAGTTCCGCGGCAAGGACGCGCGCGCCCTCGCGGCGTTCGCCGTCGGCCAGACCGCCGGCAAGATGTTCCACGGCGCGGGTCTGCGCCAGCTCGGTCAGGCCTTCGGGGACTTCGGGTCCACGGCGCGATCCGTCGAGCGCGGTCTTCGCGAGGAGCAGCAGCACGAGCTGCTCGCCGATCGCGTGCAGCAGATGATCGCCGACATCGCCGGGCGTCTGCGTCCGGCCGCCAAGGCGTCGAAGGAAGAGGCGTCTGCGCTCTTCAACGAGAACCAGAGCGAGCTCATCGAGGCGGCGCGCGCACACGGCGAGCTGCTGCAGTGGGAGGCGTTCACCGACGCCGTGCACCGCGTTCAGGACGAGGACACCAAGCAGGTGCTCACCTGGCTGCGGGACCTGTTCGGTCTGCAGCTGATCGAGAAGCACCTCGCATGGCACCTGATCAACGGGCGCATCTCCACGCAGCGTGCGTCCGCGGTCTCCCGCTACATCGACCGTCTGTGCACGCGACTTCGTCCGCACGCGCTCTCCCTGGTGGAGGCGTTCGGGTACGAGCCGGAGCACGTGCGCGCGCCCATCGCGTCGGGCGTCGAGCAGGAGCGCCAGGACGAGGCCCGCGCGTATTACGCCGCGCTCGCCGAGTCGGGCGAGGCTCCCGTCCACGAGAAGACGCTGAAGGCCGCGGCCAAGCGCCGCGCCTGAGCTGGCGTCCGTCAGTTGCGGGAGTAGTCGACCGCGAGGTCGGGGTCGAAGTCCAGACCGAGCTGGTCGTTCTCGTCCGACGGCGACGCGGACGGTTCCTGCAACTGGTGACGGCGGAGCCGCGCCGCTTCGGCGCTGAAGTCGGGGTCTTCGTCGTCCCACGGTGCGGGGGTGGAGAGGACGTCGTTGCCCTGACCGATCACGAGGTCTGCCGTGTCTGCACGGTTCTCGTCGCCGATCCAGATCGGGATGGTCACCGCTTCCGCCTCACCCTCGTTGGCGATCGAGGCGGTGAGGCGCACGAGAACCTCGGCGATCTCATCGGAGGTCATCACGGTCTGGCCTGCGTAGCTGATGAACTTCATGCACTTATATTCATATATTCCGTCAGATGCTCTCAAAGGGGTTGCGTCGGGTTGCATGGCTCGCTAGATGGCGCGTCGGTGTCGGTGGGCGCGGATAGCCTGGGCCGATGACGTCACTGGTTGTGGGAGCGGACGAGCGCGCGCGCTGTGGATGGGTCGGAGCGGACGCCGAGTATGTGCGTTACCACGACGAGGAGTGGGGCGTTCCGCTCCACGGTGACCGTGCGCTGTTCGAGAAGACCGCGCTCGAGGGTTTCCAGGCGGGCCTGTCGTGGATCACGATCCTGCGCAAGCGTCCGCGCTTCCGCGAGGTCTTCGCGGGTTTCGATCCCGAGGTCGTGTCACGCTTCGGCGAGGACGACATCGAGCGGTTGATGGCGGACGCCGGGATCATCCGGAACAGGGCGAAGATCATCGCGACCATCGAGAACGCCCGCATCGTGACGCAGATGGCCGAGGGCGACCTCGACGCGCTCATGTGGTCCTTCGCCCCGGCGCCGGGCTCGCGTCCGCGCACTCTGGCGGACGTTCCGCCCGTCACACCCGAGTCGACGGCACTGAGCAAGGCGCTGCGTGCGCGCGGCTTCCGGTTCGTGGGCCCGACCACGATGTATGCGCTCATGCAGTCCACGGGCATGGTGGACGACCACGTCGAGGGCTGCTGGCGCGCTGCCTGAGCGGGTCCGTCACCGCACGGGTGCCACCGGCACCTCGCGCGTGAGCGAAGACCGCTGCTCGACGGCATTCTCGATTGCGAACGTGGCCATCGACGGCAGATAGCGGTCATCCGCGCTCTCGACAAGTCGGCCCGACGTGTCATACGCGTCACGGCGCACCCGGAGCAAGGGGTTCCCGAGTGGCACGGCGAGCACGGAGGCGTCGCGTACGTCGGCTGCGACGGCGTCGATCACGTGGCGGGCGCGAACGGGGGCGGACTCGTGATCCTGTAACGCCCGATAGATGCTCCCGGCGTCCAGATCCGCCGCGAGCAGATGCACACCCACGTCGAACGGGAAGAGCGAGCGCTCGAGCATTGCAGGCTCGCTGTCGAGGAAACGGAGGCGCACGATCTCGACGAGCTTGTCATCGTGAGCGATTCCGAGCTGCGCCGCCTCCGCATCCGTCGCGGGCCGGCGCGTTCCTTCGATTACGCGCTGCCCGGGAACTCGCCCGAGCGAGTGCGCCCACTGCGTGAATGACATGAAGGTCTGGAAAGACTGCGACGGTACTATCCGTCGCACCCGCGGAGGCGCTCCGCGACCTCCGTCGACGGCGCCCTGCGCTCGCAGAGTGGCGAGTGCCTGCCGTATCGGTGCACGAGAGGTGCCGAACTCGGCGATGAGCTCCTGCTCGCTGGGTACACGATCGCCCTCGCGCCAGGTGCCTGACCGGATGCGCGCGAGCATCGCGTCGTAGAGCTGTTCGTGCAGCGGTTTGGATCGCGACACGTCTCTCCTAGTTGTCATGATTTGTGAGCGTCGGAATGTCCCTTGGTTTCCAGTCTCGCGCAGATCGGTGAACAGTGCGCGAACATTTCGGAGAAAGTTATCATGATTACTTTTCGATCAGCATGCTCGAAGAGTGGCGTCCTTCCTCGGCGCCAGCCCGCTCGGTCGCTCCGACCGCACACACCCCAAGGAATGCATGATGAGATCCCGACGTCTTCTCGGTGCCCTCGCCACCGGTGCCACGCTCACACTGATCGCGGGTGCGGCAGCGATGCCCGCGTCCGCTGCCGCCTCACCGCTCATCGAGGACTTCACGACCGGCTCCGCGTCCCAGGCTCCCGACGGCTGGAGCGTCGAGAGCGTCAACACGGCCGGAATGCGCGAAGAGTGGCAAGGCTGGTCCTTCCACACGTCGGCGGACATCGTGAGCGAATGGGGAGACTCGGGCGACCGCGGCTCATTCTCCCGAGCCGCGGGCATCGCGGCCGTCGTGCACTCGGATGCCAACCGGCCGACGAGTGGGCGCTTCAGCTCAACCCTGTGGTCGCCCCCGCACGACCTGGAGGGTGCGAGCGGCGCCGTGTCTATAGAGTTCGACAGCCACTACAAGCAGGGCCAGTCTCCCCAGACCGCACAGCTCGTGGCGCGGGTCGACGGTGGCGAGCCGGTGGTCGTGGAGCGCCTCACACAGAACCGTCTGAACGAGGCTGTCTCGGTCTCCATGGACGTTCCCGCCGACGCGGAGAGCGTGCAGATCGGCTGGTCGTATCGGGACAGCAGCAACAACTGGTTCTGGATGATCGACAACGTCGAGGTCACCGAGAGCGCGCCGGCAGATGTGACCCCGCACGTGGTGTCTTCCACCAAGCCGGTGGCCAGGCCCGGTGGCACGGTGAACGTCCGTCTGGAGGGCCTTCGCCCGGGGCAGCAGGTCCTCGCGGAGTTCGGCACCAGCGCGGTGATGGGAATTGCCCTCGCGGACGCAGCTGGCGTGACATCGTTCGACGTCCCGGTGCCGGAGTCTCAGCCGGCAGGCGACGTTCCGCTCACGATCGGAGGCGAGGGCATCGTGTCCACGACTCTCGGTGTGACCGTGCTGGCCGATGTGGAGGTTGATTCGTCGACGACGGAGGAGATCGTGTGGTTCGACGGGTTCGAGGACGACCGCTGGGACGTCGGCGGGTCGTGGGCACTGTCGACGCTCGATGAGGTCGTCGCGGAGTACGGAACGGACCGCCGTCACGCGTTCACCCGGGCATCCGGAACGATCGCGGTTGCCGACGCTGCCGACGGGCCGATCGCGGGAACGCTGACGTCGGAGCCGTTCGCGGTCGAGTCCGGAGACGATCTGGAGCTGCGAGCGGACAGTCATTACCGTGCCCGCGGCGCTTCCCAGCAGGGCACGCTGACGGCCGTCTTCGATACGGGAGCCAGCATCCTCCTCCGCGAGCACACGGATGCCGAAGAGGAGTCGACCCAGTCGCGCCTGCCGTTCACCGTCCCCGTCGGGGCGTCCACGATGACCATTCGGGTCGAGATGCGCACGGACGGTGCGGCCGGTTCCTGGATGCTCGACGACGTCCGAGTGGTCCACCCGCTCCCGACGCTTACCGACGGTACTCCGGCCCGCGCCGTGGTCGATATCTTCAGCGATGTGCAGGGGGCGACCGCGCGACTTCGCGACCACGTTCTTCCCGGCTTCCGCGGAATGCCCCAGCGGGCTGATGTCCTCGTCTCCAACGGCGACCTCGTGAGCACCGGAACCGCCGGCAACTACGACTCCTACCTCTCGGCATTGCAGGCGGGTGGCGGTGATGACTACGAAACCGTGATCTCCACGATGGGCAACCATGAGTTCTACGGACAGGACGGGTCCGCGGCGTACATCGATCGCTTCCTCGACCGGACCGAGATGCGTGGCGTCGGCGGGCAGGGCGGGCTCTGGGGTGAGGTGCTCGTCGGCGATGAACTGCCACTGCTCTGGATCGGCAGCGAGTCCTACGACTACGGATCGAAGAACGGGGCGGGTCCGTTCGTCGAGTTCTCCAATGAGCAGTTCGCCTGGTTGCAGGAGAGGCTCGCGTACTGGCGCGAACAGAACTCGCCGGTGCTCCTGATGTCGCACCAGGTGCTGCCGAACTCCGTCTCCGGGACGTACGCGCGGTTCTATGCGAACGACTACGGCCAGGAGGAGGAGCGTTTCGCGGCTCTGCTCGCCGACAACCCGAACGTCGTCATGCTCACCGGCCACACGCACTGGTCGCCGACGCTGAACGACTGGAGTGTGGAGCACCGCATCGACCCGACAGCCCCGGTCGCGCCCACGCTGGTGAACACGGGAGCCGTGACGACCATGTACGGTCCGAGTGGTGACTGGGAGGAGACGCCCGTGGGCGGAGCCGATCCGACGGGGATCCGCGCAACGCTGTTCGAGGACCGCCTGCGAGTGTCGGTGTATGCATTCTCGTCCGCTGGTGTCGCGTCGGAATTGAATTCCATCGACGTCCCGCTCCCGATGGACGCTCTCGATCCGACCGATCCGACCGAGCCGACCGAGCCGACCGAGCCGACCGATCCGACGGATCCGACGGAACCGACAGAACCGACCGATCCGACGGGTCCCACGGCTCCCACGGCTCCCACGGATCCGACGGATCCGAGCGACACGGACAGCGCAGCTGACGCCGAGGGCGAGCTCGCCGTTACCGGTGGTGAGGTCGGAGGGTTCGCCGTACTTGCGGCGCTGCTTTTCGCCGTCGGGGGAGTGCTCGCACTGCTGCGGAGGCGGAGGCGTCGGACCTGACCCCGGAGGTGCCCGGCCCCTCGCTCATCGTGACCGCGGTCGCGGTGGGCGAGCGGGCCGCGGGGGCATGGGGATTTCTCCCCGCAGGGGGATCTGAAAGTGCCGGTTAGGATATACCGGTGTGCTGTCCCCTTCCTGTGGGCGCGCACGCAACAGCGCAAGAGCGAAGTCCTGGGGGGAACCGGACATGAAGGCACTGTCGTGGATGCGGTCGCGGCCAAAAACACTGGCGTCCGCAGCGGTCGTCACCGTCGGTGCGATCGCGATCACCACGATGGCCTTCAGCTACGAGGGCTTCCCGACCACCGAGGTCGATCTCCACGACGGTGGTGTCTGGATCACGAAATCCTCGAGCCTCCTCGTCGGACACTTCAACGCGCAGTCCACGGTCCTCGACGGCGGCCTGCGCACGGTCAGCGAGTCCTACGACGTCCTGCAGGACGGCGACACGGTCCTCATCCAGGACCAGACGGGTTCCACGGTCACGACCGTCGACCCGGCGCGCGTCTCGCTCGGTGACAGCACGGCGATCCCCGGTGCTGCCAAGGTCGCCCTGGGAAACCGGACGACTGCGATCCTCGACCGCTCGTCGGGCTACCTCTGGGTCGTCCCGGTGTCCGGCCTCTCCGGTTTCGAGATCCAGGGCGCTGACCCTTACGCGGAACTGGGAGAGAACGCCGATGTGACGGTCGGCCAGGACGGCACCGTCTACGCGGTGTCCGCCGAGGACGCCGAGGTCCTCACCATTCTCGTCGACCCGCAGGGTGAAGCGATGGACTCCTCGTCGGCGTCGCTCGGCGAGCTGGGTGACGACACCGAGCCCACGATCACCGCGGTCGGACAGACGCCCGTCGTGCTCGACCCCGTCGAGGGGCTCGTGATCACCCCGGGCGGAATCCGCACCGAGATCCCGGGCGCCGAGACCGCGGTGCTGCAGCAGACCTCCGCCGAGACCGCCGCCGTCACGATCGCCAACGAGTCCGACCTCGTGACCGTCCCGTTCGACGGCAGCGAGCCGCAGCTGAAGAGCTCGGGCGGACAGGGCGTCCCCGCCGCACCCGTCTCGCTGAGTGGTTGCACGTACGGCGCATGGGCGGGGTCGGCGAAGTTCGTCCGCGACTGCGCATCCGACGCGAACGACCTCGACACCGACATCACGGACGCGCAGGACGCGACGCAGCTCACGTTCCGCGTCAACCGCGACGTCGTCGTGCTCAACGACATCGTCGGCGGCGCCGCCTGGATGGCGACCGACAGCCTGCAGCGCGTCGACAACTGGAACGACATCACCCCTCCCGAGGGCGAGACGGAGAACGAAGAGGACAGCACCGAGGAGACGGTCGAGACGACCCTCCCCGAGCGCAGCGAGGAGAACACCCCGCCGGTCGCCGTCGACGACGACTTCGGTGTGCGTCCCGGTCGTTCCACGGTCCTTCCGGTTCTCGACAACGACACCGACGCGGACGGCGACGTGCTGGTGGCATCGCTCGCCGAGAAGCAGCCCTCGATCGGTGAGGTCCAACCGATCCAGAACGGCGGCTCCCTGCAGATCTCGGTCGAGGAGGACGCCGCAGGATCGGCGACCTTCACGTACGAGGCGGATGACGGTCGCCCCCGGGGTACCGACACGGCGACCGTGCAGGTGACCGTGCACGACTGGAGCATCAACAGCGCTCCCACCCAGAAGCGCAGGACGTCTCTCGCGGTCGAGTCGGGCGGAACCGTCTCCTACAACGTGCTGCCGGACTGGATCGATCCGGACGGCGACGACATCTACCTCAAGTCCGTGACGGCAGCCCCCGGCGACGAGGTCGATTTCACGACCGACGGGCAGATCACCTACAACGCCGTGTCGAGCCTGCAGGGTCGCAAAGAGGTCCAGATCACGGTCGCCGACGGTCTCAACGAGGTCGCGACCGGCACCATCTCGCTCGACGTGCGTCCGTCCGGATCCACACTGCCGAAGACGAACGCCGATCACGTGGTCACCCGGGTCGGTCAGCAGGTCAGCGTCGCACCACTCGCGAACGACACCAGCTCGGGACGCGAGCCGCTGCGCCTCGCTCGCGTCGACGAGGTCCCCGACGCCACGATCTCGGCCGACACCGCGAACAAGACGTTCACATTCACGTCCGAGAAGCCCGGCGTCTACTACGTGCAGTACCTCGTCTCCGCCGGCCCCAACGCGGTGCCGGGCCTCGTCCGTGTGGACGTGTTGGACGAGGTCGAGCAGGATCTCCCGCCGGTCGCGGTGCGCGACGTCGCCCTCCTTCCGACCGGCGGCGAGGTGCTCCTCGGAGTGCTGAACAACGACACGGACCCCTCGGGGGGCATCCTCGTCGTGCAGTCCGTCACGGTGGAGCCGGGCAGCGGCATCTCCGTCTCGGTCCTCAACCACGAGACGCTCCGTATCGGTGACCAGGGTGCGCTGGACGAACAGGTGCGCATCACGTATCGCATCTCCAACGGCTCCAAGACGGCCGAGGGTGATGTCATCATCATCCCGATCCCGGCGCCCGATCAGATCCTGCCCCCGGTCGCGAACGACGACGAGATCGTCGTCCGAGTCGGCGATGTCGTCACGATCCCCGTGCTCGACAACGACACGCACCCGAACAACGATGCGCTGCACGTCGCTCCGGATCTCATCGAGCCGCTGATCGACCCGGAGGACGGCGAGGCGTTCGTCTCGCAGGACACCGTGCGCTTCAAGGCGGGTGACGAGGCCAAGACCGTCTACGCCACGTACGAGGCGGTGGATACCAACGGACAGAAGGACGCCGGCTACGTCACGATCCAGATCCTGCCGGTGGATGAGGAGAAGAACGCCGCTCCGCGTCCGGAGGATGTGACCGCACGCGCTCTGAGCGGATCGAGCGTGAAGATCGCGATCCCGTTGGACGGGATCGACGCCGACGGGGACTCGGTCGAACTCCTGGGTCTGGACTCCTCACCCAGCAAGGGCCGACTGGTCGAGGTCGGACAGAACTTCCTCATGTACGAGGCGTTCGAGGACTCCACGGGCGTCGACACCTTCACCTACCGCGTGCGCGACCGCCTCGGTAAAGAGGGCGTCGCGACGATCCGCATCGGCATCGCCCCGGGTGAAGAGGTCAACCAGGCTCCGTACGCCGTGAAGGACGCCGTCGTGGTCCGCCCCGGCCGCGAGGTGGCCGTCCCGGTGCTCGCGAACGACTCCGACCCTGAGGGCGACACGCTCGCGCTCGTCTCCGACGGCCTGGTCATGCCGAACGATGTGGATGGGCTGGAGGCTCGCGTCTCCGGAGACCGCGTGATCGTGGAGGTGCCCGACCGCGAACTCGAGACCTCCCTGCAGTACACGATCCGCGACGAGCGCGGTGCCGAAGCGAAGGCCGTGCTGCAGATCACAGTCGACGAGGACGTGCCGTTGCTCACGCCGATCGCACGCGACGACCGCATCATGCCGACCGACCTCACCGAGGGTCTGACGGTCGACTTCCCGGTCCTCACGAACGACGAGGACCCGGACGGCGTGGTCGACGCCCTCACGCTCGACGTCGCGGCAGGTGGCACCGTGCTCGAGGACGGTACCGTGCGGGTCACCGTGGGGGAGGAACGCCAGCTCATCCGCTACACGATCACGGACCGTGACGACCTGTCGGCCTCGGCGTTCATCTTCGTGCCGGCGATCTCCGAGATGCGTCCGACGCTCGCGTCGACCCAACCCGTCGAGGTCGTCAGCGGCGAGACCGTCTCCCTTCCACTGTCGGAGTACGTGACGGTGGCCGGTGGCGGCGATGTCGTCATCACCGAGGCGTCCAAGGTCAGCGCGGTGCACTCCGACGGCTCGTCGCTCATCGAGAACGAGAGCACCCTGACGTACACGTCCGAGCAGGGGTACTACGGCTCCGACGGTCTCACCTTCGAGGTCACGGACGGCACCGGCCCTGATGACCCGGAGGGACGAAAGTCGACGCTGACGATCCCGATCACCGTCATCCCGCCGGAGAACCAGCAGCCCGAGTTCACCCGCGCCGAGATGAACGTCGCGCCCGGTGAGGATGCGACTTCGCTCGACCTCGCGGCGCTCGTGACCGACCCCGATCCCGAGGACGAGGGCGTGCACACGTTCGAGTACGTCAGCGGTGCGGTCGACGGCATCAGTGCTCGCGTCGACGGCGATCGCCTCCTCGTCGAGGCCGCATCGACCACGACCAAGGGCACGTCGGCCACTCTCGCGCTCCGCGTCACCGATGGCACGACCGAACCGGTGGAGGGGTTGGTGACTGTCCGCGTCACCGCCTCGACGCGGTCGCTTGCGACCGCGAACACCGACACCATCGCGGAAGCGAACCAGGGAGAGACCGTACGGGTGCCCGTGCTCGTCAACGACTTCAACCCGTTTCCCGAGACGCCACTCAAAATCGTCTCGGCGCTCCCTGAATCGGGCGTGGGCACCGCGGCGTTCGAAGGCGATGAGGTCGTCGTCACCCCCGGCGCCGACTTCGTGGGCACCATGACCGTGCGCTATCGCATCCAGGACGCGACCGGCGACGCCGACCGCGAGGTCGACGGCACGGTCGTGCTCACGGTGCAGGGCGTCCCCGAGGCCCCCGGTGCGCCGGGCGTCTCGAGCGTGCAGGACCGTACGGTCGTGCTGTCCTGGTCTCCGCCGTCGAACAACGGTGCCGAGATCACCGGGTACACGGTGCGCTCGGTTCAGGGCAACAGCTACACCAAGCAGTGCTCGTCCACGACGTGCACGCTGGACGGGCTGACGAACAACGTCGAGTACGTGTTCCAGGTGACGGCGACGAACCGCGTCGGTGAGTCCGAGCCGTCCGGCTCCTCGGAGGTCGCTCGTCCCGACGCGCGACCCGACACTCCCAATCCGCCGTCGCTGGAGTTCGGCGACCGCGCGCTGGACGTCTCGTGGCGTACACCGACGACTCCTGGATCGCCGGTCGAGACGTTCACGCTCGAGATCTCGCCGGCCCCGCCGTCGGGTGTCACGCAGAAGTCCGGCGTGACGGGCAACTCCCTCACGTGGGAGGGCCTGGAGAACGGCACCGACTACCAGGTGCGCGTGCAGGCACACAACCGGGCGCCCGAGCCGTCGAGCTGGAGTGGATGGTCTCCGGGCGAGATCCCGGCGGGTCCGCCGGCTCCTCCCGCGGCACCGACGACGGCCGAGCTTGCCCCGGTGGGCAAGCGCGCACAGATGGAGGTCAGCTGGAATGCGCCTGCCAACAACGGGGATGCGGTCGCCGGGTATCGGCTGCGTGTGCATCGAGGTGGTTCGGTTGTGCAGACTATTCCCGTCAGCGCGGGCTCCACGTCACAGGCTGTGGTTGTCGATACGTCACAGACGGACTACACGTTCACCGTTCGCGCGACCAACAAGGCCGGCTGGGGGGAATGGAGCGCTGCATCGGCACCGCGTCGTGGAGTGGTTCGGCCCGATGCGCCGACAGCGGTCAGCGCAACCGCAGGCAACAACACCGTCTCGGTGACGTACACCAAGGGTTCGAACAATGGCGCCAGCGCCAGCGAAGTCACCTATCAGTACTCTGTCAACAACGGCGGATGGCGAACCGACTGGAACGGCTCCACGATCGGCAACGGTCAAGTCAACAACAACGGCAGCTACTCCGTTCGCGTGCGCGCGGTTGCGACTGTGAGCGGCACGACGTATGTTGGCGCTGAATCCGCTGCGTCGAACAGCGTGCAACCCTCCGGGCCCCCCGGGCAACCGAATGTCAACGGCAGCGTCAACGGAACCAGGGTCAACTGGTCATGGAGCTTGCCGAACCGCAACGGTAGCGATCTTCAGATTCGCTGGAACGACGGCAACGGCTGGAGCTCCTGGGGGTCCAGCGGCGGCAGCAAGACTACAGACTATGGCTACAGCCACCGAGCCACCTTGACCGTCGAGGTGCGAGATGCCCAGAACCGTCAATCCACCAATTCCGTCTCCAGGACGACCGTAGACCGGCCACAGCCGACGGCTAGGACGATCATGGGCCCGTCGTCCGGGAAGTGCAACAACGACGACTGCCGCTACCTGCGGCTGGATGTCTCGAACTTCCCCGCGGGCGAGTATGTAGTCCACTGCCTGGAAGACGGAAGGCGGTTCGCAGGTGGATATACCTGGGTCGTACCAGCCAATGGGACGGGCGCCTACCCGAAGCCCGAGCCGAACGGGGGGTGCTATCACGGTGGATTCAATCACCGGTACAAGCTGTCGCTCGAGATAGTCGGGTGGGGCACCGCCACAGCCACAACCTGGCAGTAGTCATAGCCGAGGCCTGCACGTAGATGTCCCACGAATCCTCAAGACAAGGAAAATGACCCACATGACAATGACTCCCGAGCAGGCGGCCTGGTTCCAGGGGACCTTCCACCGCCTCGTCGAGAACGTCGACAAGGCTCTGCAGGGCAAGCGCGAGATCGTGAGCCTCGTGCTCGCGTCGATGCTCGCCGAGGGGCACGTCCTGCTGGAGGACGCACCGGGGACGGGCAAGACCAGTCTCGCGAAGGCCCTCGCCGCGACCGTGCAGGGGACCAGCGCGCGTATCCAGTTCACGCCGGATCTGCTTCCCTCCGACGTGACGGGCGTCACGATCTACGACCAGCAGTCGCACACGTTCGAGTTCCACAAGGGGCCGATCTTCGCGTCCATCGTGCTCGCGGACGAGATCAACCGTGCCTCGCCCAAGACCCAGTCCGCGCTCCTGGAGGTCATGGAGGAGTCGCGCGTGACGGTCGACGGCGTGACCCACGAGGCGGGTCGCCCGTTCCTCGTGATCGCGACGCAGAACCCGGTCGAGCAGGCCGGAACCTACAAGCTCCCCGAGGCGCAGCTCGACCGGTTCCTCATCAAGACGTCGATCGGGTACCCCGACCTCGCCGTGACCGAGAGCATCCTCGCCGGAGCGTCGGACCGCAACCCCTCCGCGAGCCTCTCGGCGCTCATCACGACCAGCGCCGTCGCGGACATGGCCGATCTCGCCGCGTCCGTGCACGTCGAGCCCGCGGTCCTGCGCTACATCGCCGAGCTCGTCGAGGCGACACGCAACGATGCGGGAACCCGCATCGGCGTGTCCGTTCGTGGTGCGCTCGCGATGGTCCGCCTGTCGAAGGTCTGGGCCGCCGCCCACGGACGCCACTACGTGCTCCCCGACGACGTCAAGGCGCTCGCCCCCGCCGTGTGGCAGCACCGTCTGCTGCTGGACGCGGAGGCCGAGTTCGCCGGCACGACGTCCGAGGTCGTCATCGGCCGCGTGCTCGACACGATCGCCGCACCCCAGGCCCGAACGGCGGCCTGATGACCGCGGAGACGCTTCCGGCGCTGCCGACGACGCCGGAACGGGACGCCGGATGGCGCGACGTCGCGGCGCTGCTCGGCGCGCGCGTCGGGGAACGTCTCCGCATCATCGCGAGCGTCATCCGTCCGCTCGCGTGGGTGCTGATGGCCAGCGCGATCGTCTGCTGGATCCTCGGTCAGGCGATGGGCTGGTGGGAGCTGACGGTCGCCGCGGTCGTGATCGCCGTGACCGTCGCGCTGTGCGCACTCTTCCTGATCGGCCGCACCGAGTACGACGTGGCGCTCGACCTCGCCCGCACGCGCGTGGTCGTGGGGGAGCGTGCGGTCGGGGCGCTGACCCTCGCGAACCGCGGTGCACGCGCCATCCTCCCGTCCCGCGTCGTGCTGCCGGTCGGCTCGGGCCGTGGCGAGTTCGGCATCCAGCGTCTCGCACCGGGCGATGAGGCCGAGGAGCTCTTCGCGATCCCGACGCAGAAGCGCGGCGTCGTCAAGGTCGGCCCCGTGAGCGTCGTGCGCGGCGACCCGCTGGGTCTCTTCGAGCGCGCCCACCGCCGCGACGAACCCGTCGACCTGTACGTGCATCCCAAGACGGTGCTGTTCGACGGCCAGTCGCTCGGCTTCCTCCGCGATCTCGAGGGCATGCCCGCCGCCGACCTGTCGCGCGACGACGTGTCCTTCCACGCGCTGCTGGAGTACCAGCCCGGCGACGACCTCCGCCACGTGCACTGGCGATCGACTGCGCGCACCGGCACGATGATGGTGCGTCAGTTCGAGGAGACGCGCCGTTCGCACTTCGTGATCGGTCTCTCGCGCTCGAGCGGAGAGTACGCCGAGCCCGAAGAGTTCGAGCGCGCGATCTCGATCGCCGGTTCCATCGGCCTCCGGGCGCTCCGCGATTCGCAGCGCGTCGACATGCGCGTGCAGGGGCGGGATCTCCCCGCAGGCACCGGCAAGCAGCTCCTGGACTCCCTCGCGGGTGTCGAGTCGAGCAAGCCACGCGACGGCGGTCTCGCGGAGCTCACCGGTGTGCTCGCCGCGACCATGCCGCTCGCGAGCGTCGTCGTACTCGTGAGCGGATCCCAGGTTCCCACCGAGACGCTCCGCGTCGCGTGCGCGCGCGTGCCGTTCGGTGCCCGCGTGCTCGCGATCGTCGTCGATCTCGCAGCCGACGCCCCCTCGCTCCGCCGCATCGGCGAAGCCGATGTCGTGACCGTGGGCCATCTGAATCAGCTCCCCCTCGCCCTGCAGAAGGTCCTCGCATGAGCGCATCCGCCACCGCACTCCCTCCCCGGCGCTGGGCGCTGGACCTCGGTGTCGTCGCCGTGCTCCTCGGCGTCTCGATCGCGGGCTTCTGGCCGACCTTCGCGGGCGCCGGCTACCTCCCCGCCGCGCTCGGCGGTCTCGTGCTGGGCCTCGGCATCGCCGCGGTGTGCGCGTGGCGTCGATGGGGACTGCTCAGCATCACGGGACTCACGATCGGGGCGTACTTCGTGTTCGGCGGCGCGCTCGCGCTCCCGCACACCGCGATCCTCGGCGTCGTGCCGAGTCTGGAGACACTCCGCCAGCTCGCGCTCGGCACCGTGGTGGCGTGGAAGCAGCTGCTCACCACCGTGGCGCCGGTCGCTGCGACCGACGGACACGCGCTCGTCCCGTTCATCCTGCTCCTGCTCGCGGGTGTCGTCACAGGGTCCCTCGCGCTGCGCCTGCGGCAGGCGGCGTGGTCCCTGCTCCCGGCCGTCGCGCTCCTGCTCTTCGTCATCGCGCTCGGAACACCCGACCCCGCGGTCCCGGTCGCGCAGGGGCTCCTGTTCGCGGTCGTGAGCATCATCTGGTTGGCCATCCGCCAGCTCTGGGCTCCGCAGAACGCCGCCGTGTCGGTGGGGGAGATCGACCCGGCCAGGGCTGCGCACATGCGCTGGCGTCGCGTGATCGCCGGCGCCGCCATCCTCGCCGTCGCCGGCGGCGCTGGCATCGCGACCAGCGCCGTGGCGCTCCCGTACGAGCCGCGACACGTGATCCGCGATGTCATCATCCCGCCGTTCAACATCCGCGAGTACCCCAGTGCCCTGCAGTCGTTCCGCAAGCACGTGCGCGATGACGCGGACGAGGACCTCTTCACCGTGCGCGGGCTGCCCGAGGGCGCCCGCCTGCGGATCGCGGCGATGGACGAGTTCACCGGAACCGTCTACAACGTCTCCGACGGCGGACCCGGCTCGTCGAGCGCGTTCACTCCCATCCGGGGCAACATGGCGCCGGAGGCCGAGGGCGTGCCCGTGACGCTGCAGGTCGAGATCATCGAGTACGACGACGTGTGGGTCCCGCAGATCGGTGCCGTGTCCGAGATCGAGTTCGAGGGTTCACGCGCCGAGGATCTGCGCCGGACGACGTACGTCAACCCCGCGACGGGGACCGCCGTGGCGACCCTGTCGCTGCGCGAGGGCGATGCGTACACGGTCGAGACGACGATCCCGGGCGAGGTCGACGACGACCAGCTCGCCGAGACCGACTTCGGATCCGTCTCGATGCCCAAGCAGAGCAACGTCCCCGAAGAGCTCGCCACGCTCGCGGCCGAGACGGTGTCCGACGCCGAGACGCCGATCGAGCAGGTGCGGGCGCTGGAGACCTTCCTCGCAGAGGGCGGTTTCTTCAGCCACGGCCTGGAGGGCGAGGTCATCTCCCGAGCCGGCCACACCGCGGAGCGCATCTCCACCCTGATCGGCGGTGACCAGATGATCGGCGATGACGAGCAGTACTCGGTCGCGATGACGCTGCTCGCCCGGGAGATCGGTATCCCCGCCCGCGTCGTGATGGGTTTCCACGCGGACGAGGACGAGGAGACGGACGCCGTCTTCACGGCCAACGGTGAGAACCTCCACGCGTGGGTCGAGGTGAACTTCGACGGCGCAGGCTGGCTGCCGTTCGATCCGACGCCGCCCGAGGACAAGGTCCCCAACGACCAGAACACCAAGCCGAAGGTCGACCCGAAGCCGCAGGTGCTGCAGCCGCCGCCCCCGCCGCAGGAGCCCGTCGACCTGCCTCCGACTCTTCCGGATGATCGCGAAGCCGAGGATGAATCGCTGAACATCGCGGGCATCATCGGCCTGATCCTCGCGATCGGCGGAAGCCTGCTCGCGATCTTCGCGATCCTCGCCTCGCCGTTCATCGTGATCGGCGCGTGGAAGGCGGCGAAGCGCCGGCAGCGGCGTTCGGCGGAACGCACAGCCGATCGCATCAGCGGCGGATGGGACGAGCTCACCGACCGCGCGACCGACTACGGCGCGCGCATCACCCCCGGCGCGACCCGCGTGGAAGAGGCCGAGCAGGTCAGCGGCACACTCACGATTCCCGCGGTCTCGACGCTCGCCCAGCGGGCCGATGCGACCGTGTTCGGACCGAGCGATCCGACGCCCGACGACGTGGACGCCTTCTGGCGAGAGGTCGACGAGATCGTCGGCGGCCTGGGAGCCGAAGCGAGCTTCTGGCAGCGCCTCAAAGCCCGCCTGAGTCTGCGCTCGCTGCTCGGCGGCAGCGCGATGTCGGACCGGATCCAGGGCCTGAGGGATGCGGCGACCGCGCGCGTTCGCCGCGAACCTGGCACGATCGACAAGAGCACTTCCCCCGCACCCGAGAGCGAGACCCCATGACGATGCTTCCGTTCGGACAGGTCGCCCCGGTCTCGCGGCGTGCCGTCGCCTATCTCATCGATGCCCTGATCGCGAGTGGTCTCGGAATCGTGCTGGGCGGCGTTCTCGGTATCAGCGCGAGTCTCACGGGGACCGTCGAGGGCGCGCTCGCCGTGCTGCTGATCGGTGCTCCGCTCGTCTTGCTGGCGCTGCTGGCCTGGTTCGTCGTGTACACGATCATGCAGAGCAGGCGCGGCTCGATCGGGATGCGCGCACAGGGCCTGCGCCTCGCGAACGCGGCCGACGGTGCTCCGATCGGATTCGGCACCGCGTTGGTGCGCAACATCATCTTCTGGCTCGCAGCCTCGATCGTCGTCGGACACTTCACACCCCTGTTCGACGGATCAGGGCGATTCCAGGGCTGGCATGACAAGGTCGCCAAGACCTTCATGCTCGACGCACGCGCTGACGCCGGGACGGATGCCGCACCGGCGTACGCGGCCTCGCCTCCTACGCAGCAGTTCGCGGCACCCATGGGCCAGCAGCAGTACGCGGCGCCGACCGGCCCGCCGCAGATGCCCGGCTTCGGCGCTGCACCCGGGACGCAGACCGCCGCTCCCGCCGTCCAGCCCGGATGGTCGGCGAACGAGCCGGTCGTCCCGCCGCGTCCGCCCGCCCCCTCCTCGGTCGACGAGACGGTCCGCGCTCCGGCGCCCGCTGCCCCCACCTCCACGGCATCCGTCGCCGAGCCCGTCCAGGAAGACCCGGCGCCCGAGCCCGCACCGGCCGCGCCCGCTGCGGCACCTGCCGCTCCGGGCCCAGACGACGGTCTGATCGCGTTCGTCCCCGGCATCACGGGACCCCGCCCGCCGGCTCCCGTGTCCGAGCCCGTCGCCGCGCCGCCTGCCCCCGCTGCCCCCGTGTCGCAGCCGGCCCCGCTCCCGTCGGAGCCCGCGACCGCGCACCCGAGTGTCGATCCGGATGAGGTCGAGGAGACCCGCATCAGCATCCCCGGACACCGCCTGGTCTTCACGTGGGACGACGGTACGCGCATCTCGGTGTCGCGACGCACCCTCTTCGGCCGCAACCCCGCCCCGGAGGACGGCGCGATCCTCGTGCCCATCCGTGACGAGACACTCTCGCTGTCCAAGACCCACTTCGAGGCCGCGTCCGAGGCGTCGGGTGGATGGATCACGGACCGGCACTCGACCAACGGGACCACGATCGTACGCGACGGGCATCGCATCACCTGCGAGCCCGGAGAACGCGTGCGCATCCGGCTCGGCGACGCGATCGAGATCGGGGATCGCATCGTGACGATCGGCGGATACGCGTGACGGCCCCGCTGCTCGTCGCGGCAGGGTCCGCCACGCACACGGGCCTGCGCCGCACGCTCAACGAGGACGCCCACATCGCGGGTTCCCCCGTCTTCCTCGTCGCCGACGGGATGGGCGGACACGAGGCCGGTGAGCGCGCGAGTGCCGCGGTGATCGCGGAGTTCGCCCGCTACATCGGCCGTCAGGCGCTCGTCCTCGACGATCTGCGTCATGCGCTCACCCGGTCCAGGGATGCCGTCGAAGAGCTGTCCACGAGCGGATCCGGCCGCGCCGGGACGACCCTGAGCGGCGTCGTGCTCGCGTCCGTGGACGGCATGGGCTACTGGCTCGCCGTCAACATCGGCGACTCCCGGACGTACCGTCTCGCGGACGGTGAGCTGGAGCAGATCAGCATCGATCACTCCGTCGTGCAGGAACTCGTCGACTCGGGCGAACTGTCCGCGGAGAACGCGGTCTCGGATCGTCGCCGCAACATCATCACGCGCGCGATCGGCGCCGGGAGCACAGGCGACGCGGACTACTGGATGTTCCCCGCCGAACTCGCCGACCGCCTGCTGATCTGCTCGGACGGGCTCACCTCCGAGGTGCCGGACTCGCTGATCCGCGAGATCCTGCTGCTCGAGGCGGACCCCCAGCGCGCAGCCGACGTCCTCGTGGAGGAAGCTGTCAAGGCCGGCGGCAGAGACAACATCACGGTCGTCGTCGTCGACGCCGTCGCGGTCGCCTCACGACCGGGGCAGACGTTCGAGACCGACGACACGGACATCGATGCGGATACGCGGCCTCGCGAGGCCGCCGCAGGAGGAGTGCGCTGATGCAATCGACATACCAGCCGGGGGAGTGGACGTTGCTGCTGTCCCGACGAGCGATCGTCGCTCTGCCGCCCACCGCGCCCGCGCCGTTCGTCGCGACCGTCTGGGAGCGACTGCAGCAGGATGCAGGGCTCGCGACGGTGATCGATGCCCTCACGGAACAGGCGTCCGGCTCGTTCACGGACATGCTGCCCTTCGCCGCCGCGGTGCTGGAGGACGGAGACGTCCGCGTCGCCGTCCGCGGGGACGTCTCCGTCGAGGTCGACGGCATCGTGGGGACCGAGCGTTTCAGCGGCGCGAATGTCACGACCTGGAGCGAGCGTTTCGTCGCGGCCGCGACGCGCATCCATGTCGCGGCGGCCGAGGGCGGTTCGGCCACGGACGATCTGCCGATTCTCGGCGGAGTGATCAGGGCGAACGCCGTGACGGCACTGCTCGAGGAGTCCGACAGTGAGGGCCCCGCCCCGGACGCACCGTCGGAGAGCATTCCCGTCCCGCCCACGGCGGATGAGATTCCCGCGCAGGAGTCGGCGCACGTGCCGCCGGTCCCTCCGGCGCCGCCGTCGGTCGTGCCGTCCGCTGTCGGTGTCGTACCCGGGCTTGCAGCGACCGATGCTGCCGAGCCCGATGCTGCCGAGCCCGAGGCTGACGAGCCCGAAGCGTCGCCCGAGAGCACGGCTACGCCGGAGGACGTCGCGACCGAAGCCATGGACACCATCACCTCGGTGGATGACATCGAGTCGGAGGGGGAATCAGAGGTCGAGCCGGCCATCCTCGCCGAGCAGACCGACGACGCGGTGGACGACTCCACCATCGTGCCCGACGACGCGGACGACGACGAGGAGGACGAGGACGACTCCACACCGGACGCCTTCGACCTGCTGTTCGGCGACACGATCCATTCGCCGACCGCCGGCGGCCCCGCGGGCCCGCCCCCGCCTCCGCCGCTGCCCGCCGCCGGGGGCGACCACGACGGAGCGACGATCTCCGCGGGCGAGGCGCGCGCGTTGCGTACGTCGGCTGATCCGGTGGCACCGGACGCGGCGACCGCGATCATCCCCACCGCGTCCACCGGTCGGATCCGCGTGTCCTCCGGGCAGGTGGTGTCCCTGGACCGCACCGTGATCATCGGACGGCGTCCGCGCTCGACCAGAGCGAGCGGCGCGAACCTGCCGCATCTCGTCGCGGTCGACAGCCCTCAGCAGGACATCTCCCGCAGCCACCTGGAGGTCCGCCCCGAGGGCGACACCGTCGTGGTCATCGACCTGCACACGACCAACGGCTCCACGCTTCTGCGCCCGGGCGCCGATCCCGTGCGCCTGCACCCCGGCGAGCAGACGCTCGTCCTCAGCGGCGACACGATCGACCTCGGTGACGGCGTGACGGTGCTGTTCGAGGATCTTCCGTGAGTCGACCGCCGTCTCCGCCGCCGGATCTTCCCGGCTTCACCTACGTCGAGCCGCTCGGCACGGGTGGGTTCGCCGATGTCTTCCTGTACGAGCAGCAGATGCCGCGACGCCGTGTGGCGGTCAAGGTGCTGCTCGCGGATCGCATCTCGAGCGGATCCGCGCAGGAGTTCGCCGATGAGGCGAACGTGATGGCGATGCTCTCCACGCACCCCGCGATCGTCACGATCTACCAGGCCGGTGTCGCCGGCGACGGCCGCCCGTACCTGGTGATGGAATACTGCCCGCGACCCAACCTGCAGATCCGCTCGCGCAAGGAGCCGTTCTCGGTCGCCGAGGCGCTGCGAGTCGGAGTCCAGGTGGCTGGTGCGGTCGAGACCGCGCACCGAGCAGGAGTCCTGCACCGCGACATCAAGCCCGCGAACATTCTCGTCACCGAGTACAACCGGCCGGCCCTCACGGACTTCGGCATCGCGACCACGACCGGCGCCGTCTCCGAGGCCAGCGGAATGTCCATCCCCTGGTCTCCGCCGGAGTCCTTCGGCGACCCGCCGCAGAGCGGAGCGCGCAGCGACGTGTACGCGCTCGGCGCGACGCTCTACACGCTGCTCGCCGGACACTCGCCGTTCGAACGCACGGGGGAGCGGAACACGAGTGCCGACCTGATCGAGCGGATCGAGCGTACCCCGCTTCCCAAGCTCGGCCGTCCGGATTCGCCGGACAGCCTCCAACGGCTCCTCGAACGCGCGATGTCGAAGCATGCGGACGCGCGTTTCCCCAGCGCGGTCGCGTTCGCCCGCGCGCTCCAGAAGGTGCAGATCGAGCTCTCGCACTCCGTGACACCGATCGACATCGTCGACGACCATCCGCTCCCGGAAGAGCAGGAAGACGACGGTGACGGTCTCACCCGCGTGCGGGAGATCGTCAGCATCGAGCCCGACTCCGGCTCCACGCGGCCCTCGGCGACGACCCGCCCGTTCTCCGCCGCTCCGCTCTCACCGCCACCCGCGGGAGCGACGGGTCCGGCGTTCGAGGTCACCGAGACGGGCTTCGAGGTCACCGAGACCGTCTCGCCGGGTGTCGAGGAAACAGTCATGCGCGTCACGCCGTCCGCGCCGGCACCTCCGTCCGGGGCATCCGACGCGGACGAGCGCACACTGCTGCGCGCGCCGCGCGTCCTGTCGCCGGACGCCCCCGCCCCCGTCGTCCCCACCCTCACTCCGGCCGTGCAGCAGCCGGTCGCTGTGGAGGCGACACCACGCAAGCCCCGTCGCGGTCTGATGATCACGCTCATCGCCGCGGGTGCGGTGCTGGTCGTCGGTGGCGGGATCATCGGTCTCAACGTCGCCGCAGCCAATCTGCAACCGGACCCCGCACCGTCGGCATCCGCCCCGGTCGAGGACCCTCAGGACGTCGTGTCCGACGCCGTTCCGAGGGTCACCGAACTGGCCGGGACACGGGATGGCGACGAGGTCACCTTCACGTGGGAGAACCCCCAGGCGGAGGAGGGGGACACCTACATCTGGTCGCCCGTCACGCTCAGCGGCGACGGTGAGGCGCAGGCGGTGCCCGACACCACGGTCACGTTCGCGGCGGACGGATCCGGCGAGGTGTGCATCGATGTGCTCCTGCGTCGTGATGACGGACGAGCCTCGGACCCGGTGCGGGGGTGCGTGCCGTGACCGCGGCAGGGGCCGTCACGGTCGAGTTCGCGGGGGAGTACTTCCCGGTCGCTCGGGACGGGCGCTTCACGGTCGGACGCGAGGGTGATCTGGCCATCGACGAGAACCTCTTCCTGCATCGGCACTTCCTCGAGATCAGTCACGGCGCGGGACTCTGGTGGCTCGCGAACATCGGCACGCGGCTCACAGCCACCGTGACCGACACCGCGGGCGGAGTGCAGGCCTGGCTGTCGCCCGGAGCCCGGCTGCCGCTGGTGTTCGAGCGGACCACGATCGTCTTCAGCGCAGGACCCACCACGTACGAGTTCAGCGTGCACTCGACCGAACCGACCTTCCGTGCGATCACGCGCGAGCACGACGGCGACGGGATGTCGACGATCGGTGAGGTGCCGCTCACGGAGAGCCAGCGCCTGCTCATCCTCTCCCTCGCCGAACCGCAGCTGCGCCGCGACGGCACCGGGATGAGCGAGATCCCGACGTCCGCCAAAGCTGCTGAGCGGCTCGGATGGACGGTCACGCGGTTCAACCGCAAGCTCGACAACGTGTGCGACAAGTTCGATCGCATCGGAGTGCCGGGGATGCGCGGCGGCCAGCGGACTTTCGCCACCAACCGTCGCGCACGTCTGGTCGAGCACGCCATCTCGTCGCGTCTCGTCACGAAGTCCGACCTCGCTCTCCTCGACGCGCCGCGCGCCGACGCCCCCGAGGGGGACGCGGAGTGATCTGGGAGATCGACGACGGTGAGAAGGTCATCGAGGGCCTCGACGCGCACGGTCGTCCGGATCCCACGTACGCTGCAGCGCTCGGCCTGGTCCCCGCCCGCTTCGGTGCCCGCGTGCTCTCGACGTTCCTGGAGATCGTCGTCGCGATCCTCATCCTCCTCCCCGCGAGCCTCGTCGCCATCCCTCGCATCATCGGATCGGTGGCCGAGGGCTTCGACACGGCGGCGTTCCTCGACCGGGGGGATCTGGTCTGGATCATCGTCACATTCGCGGTGTCCTACGTGCTCATGACGGGATACACGATCGTCCAGTTGGTCCTGCACGGACGCAAGGGCGTGACGCTCGGCAAAGCGATCGTGGGCATCCGCTCCGTCAACGTCCGCACGCTCGAACGGCCGCGTTTCTGGCGCGGGGCCGTGGTGCGGTACCTCCTCGCGTGGGCGTCGTTCCTCATTCCGCTGATCGGTCCGCTGCTCGTGATCGCGCTGTCGCCGTTCTTCGACGTCGAGCGTCGTCGTCGCGGGTGGCTGGACCTCGCAGCAGGTACGTGGTTCGTCGACATCAAGGCGGGGCTCAACCCGTACGATGCGAAGCGCATGCGCATCGCCCGCAAGCGGGTCAAGACGCCCGAGCATGGGGACCGAATCCGGCTCCCGTCCCTCGCGACACCGGTCGATCGTGACGCGCCGGCGGAGTACGTACCGAGTGCGCGCTTCTCCGGCGGAGTGATCGGGGCGCACAGGTCCGCCGAGCCTCCCGCGGCAAATGCGCCGGTCTCCGACCCGGAGTCGCTCGCATCCTCGCAGGCTCCCGCGCCGTCGCCGGTGGCTCAGCCGTCTGCTCCCCACGAGGGCCTGGTCTCCGCGGTCCCGCCGTCGCTGTCCGGAGCTCGTGCGGGTGCAGGCTCCGAGCCGTTCCCCGTGGCTCCGGCCGCGCCGATGGCTCCGGCTCCGTCCGCTCAGCCCGAGCCCGCTGCCGCGTCGCTGACGGAGGCGACTCCCGCCTCATCGGACGAGATGCCGCCGCCCGCTTCGCCGACGGGTCACGCGCCATCCGCTGCGCCGGGCGTGCGTGCGGCGCTGGTCCTCGACAGCGGACAGCGGGTCGAGGTGCGCGGTGTGACCCTCATCGGACGCTCTCCCGCTGCGGCCGCAGGCGAGGGCGCGGTCCAGCTCGTGCAGATCGACGACGACACCCGTTCCGTGTCCAAGACGCATCTGGCGTTCCTGCCGGCACGCCGCGGTGTGCACGTGGTGGACCGAGCCTCCACGAACGGCAGCGTGCTCGTTCGTGACGGCGTGGAGATGCTGCTCGCAGCAGGCCAGCCGGCCGAGCTGCAGACCGACGACATCGTCCGCTTCGGCGACCGCTCCCTGAGGGTGGAGTCGGCGTGAGCGACGCAGGCGACACGCGCGGACAGCGCGGGGAGGACACCCGATGAGAGTCAAGCTGACGCTTCGTCGACCGACGGCGCCGCTCACGGACATCTCTGTGACCGCGGACTCCACGGCCACGGTCGCGGATGTGGCGCGCCAGATCGCCCAGACGGATCCGACGCGCAGCGTCAGCGCCCAGCCGGAGGATGTCCTGACCCTCTCGGTCGCGCCGCCGACGCACGATCAGTTGAGCATGCTGAGCCCGGACCTCCTCATCGGTGAGGCGCCGATCGGATCGGGATTCCTCGCTGAGGTCGTCAACCTCGGTGCGAATCGTGCCGCGGCCGTCAGTACCGGAGCCCACCCCGCGGCGCTGCTCACGATCCTCGCCGGGCCGTCGGCGGGGCAGGAGTTCTCCCTCCCGCTCGGGCACTTCCTGATCGGCCGCGACCCCGGCAATCAGGTCGCGCTCGCCGACCCTCTCGTCTCCAAGCGTCACGCGCGAATCGAAGTCGCAGCGACCTTCGTCGAGCTCGTCGACCTCAACTCCGCCAACGGGATCCTCGTCGACGGCGGCCTCGTCCAGCGCCTGCGAGTGATCCCAGGGCAGCCTTTCACCCTGGGCGACACCGAGCTCGTCGTTCGTCTCGTGAGTGATTTCGACGGTTCAGCGCAGGGCGATCCCGTGCTCGAACGCGGCGGCGCCCTCATGTTCAACCGCAGCCCCCGCGTCGAGGAGCGCTTCGCGGGCGAGGAACTCCCGGAGCCCCGCTACCCCCGCGATCAGGTGCAGCGCCTGTTCCCGTGGCCGATGCTCGTGACGCCCATCCTGCTCGCGGGAACCATGTACGCGATCACGAACCGTCCTCAGTCCCTGCTGATCGGTTTCGCGTCTCCGCTGATGATGTTCGGAAACTTCATCTCGCAGAAGACGAACCTCGGCCAGCGCCTGCGCAAAGAGGTCGAGTCGTTCGAAGAGCAGTTCGAGCGTCTCGAGGAGCGGCTCTACAACGCGCATCCGAAAGAGCGCGAGGTGCGTCACAACGAGGTTCCGCCGGTCGCTCGCGTGTTCGATGAGGCGATGCGGCTCGGTCCTCTGCTGTGGACCAGGCGCCCCGAGCACTGGAACTTCCTGTCCGTACGTCTCGGCGTGTGCGAGGACGAGTCCCGCACGATCATCAAGCGCGGCGAGTCGCCGGATGCGCTCGTGGAGTACATCGAGCGAGTCGACCGCCTCGAGGAGCGCTACAAGATGATCGGCGACGTCCCGATCCTCGAGTCGCTGCAGAGCGTCGGGTCGATCGGTGTCGCCGGGCCCACCTCGCTCGCGAGCGACGCACTGCGGGGGATCGCGGTGCAGCTCTTCGGGGTGCACTCGCCCAACGAGCTCGTCACCGTCGCACTGACCGAACCCGGCTGGGCGAACGAGCTCGACTGGCTCAAGTGGCTTCCGCACACCTCCAGCGAACGGAACCCGTTCAAGGAGATGTCGCTCGCGGACTCCGCCTCCACCGGGACGGCGCTGCTGAGTGGCCTGGAGGAGATCGTGCTCCGGCGGTCTCGCGAAGCGAAGTCCATGCGGCCTCCGTACGGCGAGGACTGGGATCCGATGTTGTACGGCACCGACGTCAAGCGTGCGGCGGAGGAGGCCACGTTCCCCGGACAGGCCGCGATCGTGGTGATCGTCACGAACGACGCCCCCGTGGATCGCGCACGTCTCACGCAGATCCTCGAGCGCGGTGCGGACGTGGGCGTCTACGGTCTTTTCGTCGCCCCGGTCGTGGAGGCGCTCCCCGCCTCCTGTCGCACGTTCGTGGACGTCACGGGCGGTCTCGACAACGCCGTGGTCGGCACCGTGCGCAGTGGCGTCGGCTACCACGGAGTCCAGATCGAGGGCGTATCGCACTCCTACATGACGATGCTCTCCAAGCGCCTCGCGCCCGTGGTGGACTCGAGCACCGTGATCGAGGACGCCTCCGACATCCCGAACTCGGTCTCGTTCCTCTCGCTCGTCGGCAACGAGGTCGCCGAGGACGCCGGCGCGGTGATCGACCGGTGGCGGCAGAACAACACGATCCTCGATCGCTCGGGTGCGCCGCAGTCGCGCCTGAAGAAGGCGGGAAACCTCCGCGCGATCATCGGCCAGTCGCAGACGGACGCGATGACGCTGGACCTGCGCACACAGGGCCCGCACGCGCTCGTCGGCGGGACGACCGGTGCCGGTAAGAGTGAGTTCCTCCAGGCCTGGGTGCTGGGGATGGCCTCAGCGCACAGCCCGGACCGCGTGACGTTCCTCTTCGTCGACTACAAGGGCGGGTCGGCGTTCGCCGACTGCGTCGAGCTTCCGCACTGCGTGGGGCTCGTGACCGACCTCAGCCCGCATCTCGTGCGCCGCGCGCTCACGAGCCTCCGGGCCGAGCTCCACCACCGCGAACACCTGTTCAATCGGAAGAAGGCGAAGGATCTCCTCGAACTCGAGAAGCGCCGAGACCCCGAGACACCACCCGCCCTCGTGCTGGTGATCGACGAGTTCGCCGCGCTCGCGGGCGAGGTCCCCGAGTTCGTGGACGGCGTGGTCGACATCGCTCAGCGTGGTCGCTCACTCGGCATCCACCTCATCATGGCGACGCAGCGGCCCGCAGGTGTCATCAAGGACAACCTGCGCGCGAACACCAACCTCCGCGTCGCTCTGCGCATGGCGGACGAGTCCGACTCCAAGGACGTCGTGGACGACCCGGTGGCCGCGAGCTTCCCGCCCTCGATCCCCGGCCGCGGAATCGCGAAGACCGGACCGGGCCGACTCGTTCCGTTCCAGTCCGCTTACGCCGGTGGCTGGACGACCGACGAGGTGCAGCCGGCCGAGGTGAAGGTCGCCGAGCTGCGCTTCGGTTCCACCCAACTCTGGGAGGCCGACCAGGCTCCCGAGTCCGATTCGCACGACGAGGATCTCGGCCCCAACGACCAGAAACGCGTCGTCGCGACGCTCGTCACGGCGTCGCGACAGGCGGGGATCCCCGCTCCTCGCCGGCCGTGGCTCGACGATCTCGAATCCGCTGTCGACATCCGCGACCTTCCCGTGCTCGGCGACGGACAGATACTCCTCGGCAAGATGGACGTGCCCGAGCGGCAGCTCCAGGAGCCCGCTTACTTCACGCCGGACAAGGACGGTTCACTCCTCGTCTACGGCACGAGCGGATCGGGCAAGTCGACGGTGCTGCGTACGCTCGCGATCGCGGCCGGATTCTCTGCCGCGCAGTCGAATGTCGAGGTGTACGGGCTGGACTTCGGCTCCGGTTCGCTGAAGAGCCTCGAGATGCTCCCGCACGTCGGATCGATCATCTCGGGGGACGACTCCGAGCGCGTCCAGCGTGTGCTGCGCTCGCTCGCCCGGGTTCTGGACGACCGCGGCAAGCGCTTCAGCAGCGCGAATGCCGCAAGCCTCACGGAGTACCGGGAGATCACCGGCAAGGACGAGGCGCGCATCCTCTTCGTCATCGACGGATTCCCGCAGTTCCGGGCGGAGTGGGAGTCCACCACGGCGCGGATGCCCTTCTACCAGACCTTCATGCGGATCCTCGGGGAGGGGCGTCCGCTGGGCGTGCACGTGATCGCGAGCGCTGACCGCTCCGGGTCCGTGCCAACCGCGGTGAGCGCCAACGTCTCCCGCCGCGTCGTGCTTCGGCTCTCGGACGAGGCCGGCTACGCGATGCTCAACGCCCCGAAGGACGTCCTCGATGAGCGTTCCGCCCCGGGCCGCGCGATCGTCGACGGCAGGGAGACGCAGATCGCGACTCTCGGAGGGACCCCGAACGTCGCCGAGCAGACGAAGCTCCTGGAGAAGCTCGCGGAGGAACTGCGCGCCAGGGGTGCCAGGGAGATCGCGGAGATCGGTGCGCTGCCCACGCGGCTGTCGGTGCAGGATCTGCCGGATCGGATCGGCGAGTTCCCCGTGCTCGGCGTCGCCGAGGACACTCTGGCGGCGCGGGAGTTCGACCCGGTCGGCACGTTCGTCATCGCCGGGCCGCCGCTGTCCGGCAAGACCAATGCGATGAAGTCGGTCATCACCTCGATGCGGCGCCTGGATCCCGAGGTGAAGCTCTTCCACTTCGGTGGTCGGCGCGCGCAGCTGAGGGACTTCGTGGAGTGGACCCGGAGCGCCGTGACGCCCGAGGACGCGAAGGAACTCGCGAAGGAGATCACCGAGATCGCGGGCGACGAGTCCATGCCCGTGCGCATACTCATCGTGGTGGAGGATGTGCCTCAGTTCGCCGACAGTCCGGCGGAGCGCGAGATGAAGGCCCTGTTCCAGGCCATCAACCGCAGCGATCACCTGCTCATCGGCGACGCCGACGTCACGCAGGTGACCAGCGGATTCGGCTTCATCGGTGACTTCAAGGCCGGGCGCAAGGGCATCATCCTCAAGCCGGACGCGTTCGACGGGGACTCGGTGTTCAAGGTGCCGTTCCCCAAGGTCAAGCGCACCGACTTTCCCGAGGGTCGCGGCATCTTCGTGCAGGCGGGTCGTCAGGTCACGGTTCAGATGCCGCTCATCGCTCCGGAGGCGCGGGGCTGACGAGCGAGATGCGGCCGGGGGTCAGCGGGTCCTGGGGGGGCCAGACGCCCTGTTCGGAGAGCGGCAGCCAGCGGTTCGTGTTGGTGCGGATGATGTACTCACCGGGCAGGGAGGTCGGCGCGGTGTCCTCTGCGGCGCTCCCCTCCTGTCGGAGAGCTGCGATGACGAGCGAACGGGTGCTGCGGATGGCGTCGACGTCCGCACGACCGGAGAGAGCCCCGGCCAGCCGAGCGCGCATGCGCTCCCGTTCGGCGTCGACGGACGGCGCGACCTCCGTGCGTGCGCGTGCCTCGGCCTCGTCGATGTGCGCGGTCGCCGATCGGTCGCGCGCTCGACCGATCGAGTACAGCACGGCGGCGATGAGGGCACCCGCGGCGCCGGCGATGAAGAGCAGTGTCTGCACGATGTCGTCCGCGATCGTCACACCGATCGCGGAGGCGATGAGAATCAGGAGCGCGAAGATCTTCGACTGGAAAGCGGTGGAGGCGGCCACCGGGCGCAGTCGGGTCGCCGTGGCGAGGCCGACGGCCACGATTCCCAGCGCCGCGGTGAGAACCGCGCCGATCTGCAGACCTTCGGGGGACCCGAGGCGGATGGCGTTGAGGAACCCGATGGGGATCGCGCCGGTGAAGGTGAGAATCCGCACGAGGATCGAGATCAGACCGCCGCGAGGGCTCCGAGCGCCGTGCTCGCTGCGCACCCGTCGTGTCACGTCGGCGCGGGCGGTATCGCTCACCTCGGTGGCGTCGCGCCAGATCCGGTCCGCGACCTCCGCCAGGCCGTATGACCGCAGGACCGCGCGGTCGACCTGCGCGGTGTTCGTGGCCTTGGGCGGCTGCGCGCCGAGCTGTTCCCTGACGCGCGCAACCTCGGGTGTGATGTCAGTCATGTCGGGTCACCTCGATCGTCTGAGCGTGCAGTGACATCGTCTTCGTCTCCCCGCGCGGTGTGCGAAGACCGAGCATACTGACTGTCCGCGTCGTCGACGACGCGTGTCGAGCTCCTGTCGCTGGATGTACCGATGGCGCAGACTGGTCACACGAGCCGGCACGCTGTCGAAGGGGCACGAATGAGCAGATCGCGAACTCTCGCGGCGGAGGAGCAGGCTCTGCTGGCCGGGAACCTCGCGCTCGCGGCGATCCATGCGGACGCGGTGCGCACGGGCAGGGCGGCGATCCTCGCGGTGATCGACGCCCACGAGGACACGAATCCCCCGGACTCGGAACGCTTCGACCGCGAGGTCCACGAGCTGCAGCGGCGGTCGATCGTGGACTATGCACGGCGAGTCCACGGGTTGCTCCCGGCCCCTGAGATCGAGCAGTGGCGTGAGCGCATCGAGCGGCTGCCCGCCGCACCGCGGAACGATCTCCTGCGGGAGGTGGGCGTCCCGGGGGCGGGCCTCCTCCTCGACGCCGTGGAGCCGGTGCCCGATGAGACGCCGCCCGCGGTTTCGCTCGACGATGCCCTGGCGCGTCGAGCCGACCGCTGCACCTGCGGGTACGCGGTCACGCGCGCGGTGCCCAGGGGCCTGTGCCTGGTCTGTGCGATGAGCGTCCTCGACGCCTGGGCGGTCGAGGAACGACGGCTCCTCGACCGCGTCCCCGCGCTGGCGCTCGAACTGGAACAGGTCTTCGACGGGGTGCTCGACCGGCTCGCAGACCTCCGGAACGCACCGATGGACGGTTTCTCCGACCTGTCCGCAGGCATCCGTCGCCGGGCCTCTCGGCAGGTGGCGCGGATCAACAGGGCACACCGGGACGCGAAGGCACAGCAGGACGCGGTGCGGTGGGAGGAGCTCGCATCCCTCGCGGTGCTCGATCCGAGACCGTTCGCGCAGCGCGATGCGAAGCGCTGGGAGCGTGCGGGCTGGGGGACGGCCCGGATGAGCGCGATCGCACTCGATGGCAACGACGAAGTGAAGGCGCGGATGGCATCGGCCACGCACTCGCCCACCGGATCCTGAACCCGTGGATGGGGAGTTGTCCCCATCGACAGTGTTGTGTGGGTGTTCGTAGAGTGTGGGTATCGGGCCGGTTGGTTCGGGTTTTGGCGGAGTGAGGGAGTTGACGATGGCTGATTTCGGTGCATCTTATTCGGAGATGGAGCAGGTGGCGTCGACGCTGTCGCAGGCTCGTGATGACATTCAGGGTCAGTTGGACACGCTGAAGTCGCAGGTGGACACTCTTCTGGGTGAGGACTTCAAGACGCAGCACGCGTCGGGCAAGTTCGGTGAGGGGTACACCGAGTTGACGACGGGTCTGAAGGGCGCGGTCGACGGTATCAACGACATGTCCGAGTCCCTGCTGGGCATGATGCGTGCGATCCAGGATCTGGACTCGCAGCTCGCCGGCGGCTGACACGACACGTCGCCCGACAGAATGCCGACGAACGGTGTCGGCATTCCCGCTCCGTGATCGCGCGAGGGGGAATATTCGCGAGACGCGAACGCGAGAGCGTGCGCGTCTCGCTCGGCTACCGGTTGCACCGTGGAGGAGTAATACGTGGGTGTCAAGGTCTCATACGATCGTCTCGGCGCGCTCTACACGAACCTGCTGGCGATCTCCTCGGAGTTCGACGAGGCGGCCAGTCGTCGCAGCGACCTTCAGTCCGATGTCGACCGCCCGTACGGGCGCAGTGAGCTGCGAGACCTCGCAGGAGATTTCGAATCGCAGTGGGATGATCGCCGCAACAAGCTCAACGAGGGTCTCAAGAAGGTCAGCGAGCACACGAAGGCGATCCTCGATGGCTTTGGTGATTTCGACACCGAGGCAGCAGCCGAGATCGCCCAGGCGATGCAGGATGGTGCGTGAGCATGGCTACCCATAATTCTCCGAAGGGGCGACCGGTCGAGATCGTCGTCGGGCGAGCAGATGATGTCGAGGAGCGCGGACGCCAGATCGTCCGTCTGGGAAACATCATGCGCAGAGGGCACGAGACGATCTCGGATGTCATCGGTTCGGGCTTGGCGGATGACATGGAGGGGCAGGCGATCGAATCACTCGCCGAGGTGAGTCGCGAGATCCACAGCGAACTCGAACTTGCCGCCACGCTGTATGAACAAGTCGGCCCCTATGTCCGTGACTACGGCTCCACCCTCTCGACGGTTCAGCGTCGGATGTCCGTGACGGTGCCCGCAGCGGAGTCTGCCTGGAACACGTACCAGGGCAGGCTCGCCGACTACAGCGACTCTCAGAGCGCTCCGCTGCCCATCTCGTCGATGCAGGCTGGCGCATCGTCCGATACCGGCTCCAGCGACGCCGAGCGCGAACGGCAGGACGACATCGACGATGCGCGCATCGCGCGAGACAACGCCTACCAACTGTGGCAGCAGGAAGCCGAAGCGTTCGATGCGCAGTACGACACCTGGGAGACAGCGTTCGACACAGCCGTCTCAGGTATCCGTACGGAGACGGCGAACGGAATCCAGGACGACTGGCGGGATGACATCGACGGATTCGTCGCTGCAGCCATGCCGTGGCTGCAGGCAGCCGGAGTCGCACTCGCCGTGCTCGCCCTCATCGTGGGGGGACCGATTGTTGCGGCGCTGGCGTTGGTCGTCGGCATCCTCTCTCTCGTCGGCACCGCCTGGCAGTTCAGTCGTGGCGACGCCAACGGGTTAGACCTCGCACTCGCGATCGTCGGGGTGATTCCTTTCGGCGCCGTGGGCGAAGCGTTCTCGGCCTTCAAAGCGGGCGGCAACGGATTCGCTGCAGGCTTCCGCACCTGGATGTCGATCACACCAGCCTCAGGTAACTCGCGTCTGATGAGCGATATCGTGCGCAACTTCGCAGACGATGGCGCGCGATGGGGGCAGGGAATCGCCAGCGGAAGCAATATCTTCACGACCATGCGCCTGAGTGGCCAGGGGGTCTCCGGTCTCGGCGATGTCATGAGCACGGTCATGACGGGCCAGTCGAACAGCTTCTGGACAGTGATGGGCGATCTGGGAACCATGAGCGAGCAGGCCCTGCACGGGTTCACCGCACTCGGAGCGAACGCGCAGAGCGTGATGGTGGTGAAGGACGCCGCGGAGGTCGTGATCGACATGTACGAGCTCGTCACCGCGTGAGATCTGGCATCCTGAGCAGTGTGCGAGAGTGAGAGTGTGAACAGTCTGCGCAGCGAAGTCCTCGGCGTAGCCGCACCCGCGGGCATCCCGGAGTTCCGGATGATGCTGCCGCCGGGGTGGAAGGCGCATGACACGAGCGAGGCGACGGAATCATCGCTCATCGCGCAGGCGCGGGAGCGCCTGCGCCCGGCGCACCGTGTCGACCTCCAGGGCATCCTCGAGTCGCATGTGGCGAGCGCCATGCGAGCGGCGCGGGATCAGGGCGCTCTGATGCTCGCGATGCCCGGACCGGATACGGCCGGTGCGCTGTTCGCTCCGGCGAGCATGATCACGACCTTGCGCGAGGCAACGCCCGATGTATCGCTGGATGATCTCGTGGTCGACGTCATCCAGCGCCGGGGCGGTGTTCCTCTCGATGACGACAAGAGAATTTTGCGATGGGTCGAACGCCGCAAGACCCGTATCGGCAGCGAGGATGTCGGCGCGTACATCGTCTTCTATCTGACTCCTGTTCCGGGAACGAAGCGCAAGACAGCGTTGCAATTCGCGCTCACGATCGCACATCCGACGGATATCGACCCGGACACGGACGAGCAGATGACGGAATGGGTCGCACTCGTCGACGCGCACGTGACGACTTTCCGCTGGAGCGTGTGATGCTCGATCTCGAGTTCAGGCTCGATCCTTCCCGGATGGTCGCCGTCCCGAACGATCTCGGTGCCGATGATTCGTCGCAGCGCGTATGGGCGACGGACGCCGCCGAGCTCTGGGGGCGGACGCATGGCCTGTCCGCCGACCGCATCGCATCGATGGCGGCGGCGATGCAGGTCGTCGCGAAGACCAGAACACAGGAGGCGGCGTCGTCGACGCTGGTCGTCTACGACCCGATCACGATGGCAGTAGCTCCTGTCGTCATCTCGTTGGTCGAGGGCGAGCCGAGCCGCGATGAGCAACTGCGGTTCCTCCGCCCCGGGGCGCCGCTCGCCGGACAATTGCGACTCACGCCGCCGACAGCGTTCGGCGTGGGCTGCTCGTCCGCCTTCCCGACAGAGCGCCGCGGAATCGCCGAGGTGCGTTGGCTCTTCGTCGCAGGTGGCCATGCGCTCGCCGTCGTCGTGTCGCCCGTTGCGCAGTCTGCGGCGCTGAGCGTCGGTGTCACGGTCGAAGATCTGCTGACCGCGGTGGCGGTGAACGGGGCAGAGCTGAGCCCGGCAACTCATTTCCACCCCGAGACCCTGGTGCGCATCGACGATGCCACTCAGCCCGCGTGGTCGTCGTGAGCGAGTCGATCGGACCGCGCGCTTTCGTGGAGTCGGCGTCGGGATGGAGCCGCTCCTCATGGTGGGAGCTGGAGTCGCACGTGTTTCGGGATCATCCCTCCGTGCGCAGCGCGCTCTGGTTCCGCGCCCCCAACGATGCGCGCCGGGCATTCTCGGCGCGTGGTCTCTCGCTGTGGCGGCTGCTCGCTGCGCTGGCCGAGCTCGCGAGTCTGGTGCTCCCCGCGCTGGCGGTGACGATGCTCGTGTCGCGTCACTGGGTCGAGTCGGGCGTTCCTGATCTCGTGCGTTCAGGGGTCCTCGCAGGTCTCGCGGCGGTACTGGCGGCGGTGGGCATGATCAATCGCCGGCGGCGGCCCGAAGAGGTCGATGCGCGGACGGAGCGGATCGTCGCGATGATCCACGTCGTGCCTTCCCTCGTGCTGCTCGTTCTCGGTGTGCTCTTCCTGCAGGCCGGTACCATCGACGGCAGTTCGGCGTGGGCGCTGAGCGGTCCGGTCGCGGACATCGTCGTGTCCGTGATCCGCTGGCGACAGAACCCGATGCCGCGCGACGGTGCGGCCGCCCGTGCGCTCAAGGAGGAGGCGCGTCTCGAACGTGCCCTGTCAGATGTTTCGCCGGCGCAGTCGATCGAGTTGCGGGAAGAGATTCGCGCCGCCGTCATCGTCGCGCGAGCCCGTGGCTTCATCAGCGAGGAGGAGTCGATCCGTGCACGCCAGGCTCCGCTCGGACGGCTTGGTATCACCATGGCACCGGTCGATGTCCCAGCGAAGGGCTGAGATCAGCGAGCCCCTGACGGCACCGGCCGAGCGCGGCGCCGGGGCGTAGCCTGATCCGTATGGGCTTCGCGCTGATTCGTCCTGCCTCGCGACCGGAGATCACCGCGGCCGGTGCCACGGGCGCTCGTCCCGCCGACGCGGATCGAGCCGCCGCTGCGTTGCGCGCCGACTACGAGCGCTGGTCGCGCTGGGGGCTCGGCGTCGGCGCGTTCGTCGCCGCCATGCTCGGCTCCGTGGTCACGGTCGGCATGATCTCAGCGATCGCGGCTCTCCCCGGACCGCCGGCGGGCCTCGACCTCGTCGTGCTAGCTCTGGCCGCGGTCGTCGGGATCGCGGGGCTCGTCGTGCTGGTGCTGCTGTGGGTGTCCGGGCGGCGCATCCTCTCTGCCGCGACGTGGTGGCTGCGCCTGCCGTACACGGAGGGATGGCGTCAGCGCCGCGCCGGCGGATGGCTGGGCGCGCGCACCGTGAACTTCGAGCCGCGGGTGTTCGTGCGCATCCTCTCGGCGACCCTCGCACTCCTGATCGGCATCGCGGGGGTGGTGCTGTTCATCCGCGACGTCATCGAGGGCGTCGGCATCATGTCGTTCCTGTCTCTCACCGTCGGACTGATCGGACTTCTCAGCGGCCTCGGGCAGCTCGGTGGTGTGATGCGCCTCGTGTTGGGGATGTCCGAAGCGGACCCGCTGTGGGTGCGTGTCCGCTCGGGACTGGGCGGATAAGCCCGCCCGGTCGTGGATGGGGAGTTGTCCCCATCGACAGTGTTGTGGGGGTGTTCGTAGAGTGTGGGTATCGGGCCGGTCGGTTCGGGTTTTCACGGAGTGAGGGAGTTGACGATGGCTGATTTCGGTGCATCTTATTCGGAGATGGAGCAGGTGGCGTCGACGCTGTCGCAGGCTCGTGATGACATTCAGGGTCAGTTGGACACGCTGAAGTCGCAGGTGGACACTCTTCTGGGTGAGGACTTCAAGACGCAGCACGCGTCGGGCAAGTTCGGTGAGGGATACACCGAGTTGACGACGGGTCTGAAGGGCGCGGTCGACGGTATCAACGACATGTCCGAGTCCCTGCTGGGCATGATGCGTGCGATCCAGGATCTGGACTCGCAGCTCGCCGGCGGCTGAGACTCGCCCGAACAAGGACTTCCAACGAGGGGCCGACGCTGAGGCGGACGGCCCCTCGATGTCTTCACCCGAGCACGCGAACACGAGGAGCAGGACATGTCCGACGTGCAGATCTTCTATGCGTCCCTGAACAGCGCGGCGTCCGCGGTCGATACCGCGACGACGGACTTGCTGACGGTGAACGCCGAGGTGACCGGAGAGGACACGGGTGTGGAGAACCCCGAGTATCGCGTCGCGCTGCGGCTCGAGATGCACCGCCGGTTGAACGCGCTCCACGACGCGGCGATGAACCGGATCGAGTCCGGTTCCGGCCTCGGCGCTGCACTGCACGCGATCGTCACGCGCTATTCCGATCTGGATGTCGAACTGAACGGGCAGGAGTCGTGACGCTCTCCTCGCCCAACCGAGGCTTCCCGCTCGAGCGACTCGAGGGCAGCACGGGGTCCATGGGCTACTGGAACGGCCTCTTCACCCGTGTCGCGACCGCACTCGGCGACCTGCGGACGGCAGCGCAGACCGCGAGCGACCTCGAGGGTGTGGGCGCAGCCGTCACGGCCGCGCGCGCGGATGCGGAGGAACTCCGGGGCGTCCTCGCCCCGGACATCGCGGAGGCCGAGCTGCTCGCGGGCGTGCTCCAGCGGTATTCCGACGCGTTCTCGACCTCGGCCGAGCGGGCGAACGGCATGATCGAGGACATCGAGGACGCCCACGCCGCATGGGTGCGGCTGGCCGGTACCGCGGAGAACGCGGGGCTCGAAGCGCTGTGGACGTCCCGCTCCGGTGAGGACGACGAGGTCTCCGCCGCCAACGAGGCGGCGCGAGACGCGATCGCCGAGCGCGACGGCGCACAGGCCGAGCTGGACACGCTCTGGGAGGAATACGAGGGCTACTACGGCGCGTGGGACGAAGCCTACGATGCGGCGCTCTCCGAACTCGCCGCGGGCACGAACACCGTCCTCACGGCGGACGCGCGGGATCTGCTCGACGACCTCCTGGCCGCGGATCCGGCCGAGGTGAGGCGCCTCTGGGAGGAGCATCCTGAGCTGCACAGCGAGCTCATCTCACAGCACCCGGAGATCATCGGCAACCTCGACGGCATCCCGTACAGCACTCGCGCCGAGGTCAACCGTCAGCGACTCGAGGATCTGTACGAGTCCGACCCGGGCGGCGAACTCGGCGACCAGATCGACGCTCTCTGGAACGAGCTCGGCACCGGCCCGCCGCCGCCGAACCTGATCTCGTTCGACCCCGACGGATCCGCGCAGGTGACGGCGGCCTTCGCCTATGGTGATCTCGACGCGGCCACGGACATCAGCCTGCTCATCCCCGGTATGAACTCCGACGTCAACGGCATCGGTGAATGGGGAACGTCGGCCCGTGCACTCAACAGTGCAGGTCCCGGACTCGCCACGATCGTCTGGTTCGGCTACGACTCCCCGACCGTCCCGGAAGAGCCGTTCATGGACAGAGCTCATGACGGCGCCGCGTCGCTGCGGCAGTTCCTCCTCGGACTCGATGCGCTTCATCCGGCTGCCGAGACGGCTGTGATCGCGCACTCGTACGGGAGCACCACCGCGGCGCTGGCGATCGGCTCTCAGCCGGACGGGCTCGGGGTGGACCAGTTCATCGCCGTCGGATCGGCCGGATTCCCCAGCGACCCGCAGGTACTCGCCAATCTGCAGTCCGGCGAGGGCCCGCAGATCTTCGCGACCCTCTCGGAGGACGATCTGTGGGCGCGGATCGGGCGTGACACGAGCTGGCTCGGCGAGCACGGGACCGTTCCCGAGACGCTGGACGGTGTCGTCGAGTTCGGCAGCGACGGCGGGTACGATGCTGAGGGGAATCCCGTCGGCGCGACGCCGGGGCACGGTGCGCACCACGGGGGCAACTCGCTGGGCACTCCGGACGCGGATGACGGCTACCTCATGGAAGGCTCGGAGTCCTTCTACAACATCCAACAGATCATCGTGACGGGGGAGCCGGGTACCGAGATGGACGGCGAGGGCAGCGAGCGCGGGTTCTGGGACCTCCCGGACTGGCTTCCCGTCGACCCCTACCGGCTGTGACGACCATGCAGCGACAGCGGACCTCACGACGAATGGCGGCACTCGCCGTCGGATTGGTGCTCACGATGACCGGATGCAGCACGCCGGAGCCCACGGGGGATGACCTCTACGGCACCGCGGCCGACAAGTACAACGCCATGGCTGAGGGTCTGCACTCGGTAATCATGGCCGTCGAGCCCACGGACTGGGCGGTCGATCAGGGCGCTCACGGTGCTCACCCCCGCTCCTGCCAGGACGACGCGGGGGCGGACGGGTACTTCCTGAATGCCGTGCGGACGCTCGCGCTTCCCGATGCCGACGTCGACGCGCTCACGGCCTCCGCGGTGGACGCGTTCGCCTCGCTCGGAGTCGAGGCGTCGGTGACGACGCTGGGTGAGGGCGACGCGCAGGAGCGCAACATCATCGGCGAGGGCGGCTTCGCCCAGCGCACGGTCGTGACGATCCGCACGGCGACCGGCGACATCAGGGTCACCACGCAGACGGCCTGCACCCCGGGGTCGGCGCACGATCTCGCGGCGCTCGTCTTCGGCGAGGAGCGCCTTCCGGCCGACCCGTGGCGACGACTCCCGGCGACCGAGGGGCCGGACTCGGTGCCGCAGTTCTACTTCCCCCCGGATGGCCCGGTCTACTACGACGATGCGGGGGCCCCGGTGGAGCCGCAACCTCTCGTGACCGACCCGCCGACCGCACCCTACGAGGACTGATCCGGATCGCCCGAGAGCGTCTCGCCTGCCCGCGAGGTGTGCCGGGCGCGCGATCGCGACGACAGGAGATGAATCGATGACGTCAGACGACTGGGCTCGGTTGTGCGACCTGCTCGATGAGGACCCGGAGCTCTCGGTCGCAGTCCTCCAGGCGGTCACCGATCCCTCCGGATACTTCGTCGACCACGAGCAGCGGCTGGTCGACCGCGGCATCGAGTCCGCGGACGACATCGATCCGTGGCTCGTGATGATCGACGGCCTGGACGATTCCGGTGCGCTCGCCTACCTGGACGGGACGGACTCGGGGATGGAGCTGGCTGACGCGCTCGCCGGTGTTCCCCGGATCTTCCGAGCGGGAGTGGACACGGAGCCGATCGCCGATGTCGACGGCCCGCTGGAGCGAGCGATCGTCCGTGCGGACGAGATCCTCGCACCGCACGGACTGCGTCTGCTCTTCGTCGCAGAGGATTCCGACGCGTGTCCGCTCGTCGCCGTGCCGACGGAGAGCGTGGCGGAGATCATCGCCATCGTGGGACGGCTGGGGTACGAGGCGCGCGTTTTCGGCGACTGATCTCGGTGGTCAGCGGCCGGCGTCCGCGAGGTGCCGGGCGTCATGGCTCAGAACCTTGACCATGATCCCTCGTCGTCGCAGCTCCGAGACCGTGCGGGTCTCCTCGTCGATGTCGCGGCCCAGGGCGTGCACGTTCGCGACGACCAGCACGTCGCCGGTACGCAGCGTCGCGATCAGGCGCGAGATGCGGTCTCCCCAACTCTCGAGGATGTCGGGCGCGGGGTGCCGGAATCCCTCGATCGGTACGCCGAATCGGGTCAGATCCTCACGCTGCTGAACGACCGGTGGCATCCCGTCGCGGGAGACCACCAGACCGACGAGCCGTGATTCGCCCGGTCGAGCGAGCCACCAGTGCCGATCGCTCTGCAGCTCGACGAAGCACTTGGGGCACTCGGCCGCGGCATGCGGCAGGTGCAAGGGGCTCGTCATCGGCCCGTCGACGGACACGGCCCCTGTCGTCAGGTCGGTCGAATCGCTCATCGGCGCACCTCCACTCCTATTCTGCCGTGCCGAGGTGCCCTGGGAAAGCCGAAATCAGAGCAATCCGAGCGAGCGGACCGTCTCTCTCTCCTCGATCAGCTCCGCAACGGACGCGTCGATCCGTGCGCGCGACCACGCGTCGACCTCGAGCCCCTCGACGACGGTCCACCGACCGCCCTCGTTGCGTACCGGGAACGAGCTGACCAGCCCCTCCGGGACGCCGTACTCTCCCCGGGACACGATCGCGGCCGACGTCCAGTCCGTGGTGCCGGAGACCCAGTCGCGCACGTGGTCGATCGCGGCGCTGGCCGCCGACGCGACCGAGGACGAGCCGCGCACATCGATGATCTCCGCCCCGCGCTTCGCGACGCGAGGGATGAACGTGTCGGACAGCCAGGCGCGCACGTCCCCCACGCGGTCGGCGAGCGCGTCGAATGCGGGTCGTCCGTCGACGGTGGTGTGAGAGATGTCGGGGAACTGCGTCGCGGAGTGGTTGCCCCAGATCGGGAGACGCCGGATGCTCGCGACGGGCACCTCGAGGGTTGCCGCCAGCTGCGCGCGGGCGCGGTTCTCGTCGAGGCGTGTGAGGGCGGAGAACCGATCGCCCGGCACGCCCTCGGCGGATGCCGCCGCGATGAGAGCGTTCGTGTTGGCCGGGTTGCCGACGACCGTGACGCGCACGTCGTCGGCCGCGTGGGCGGCAATCGCAGCTCCCTGCGGTGCGAAGATCCCGCCGTTCGCGGCGAGCAGGTCGCCGCGCTCCATGCCGGGACCGCGCGGCCGTGCGCCCACGAGCAGCGCGAGGTTGCACCCGGCGAATGCCGTCGCCGCGTCGTCGGTGACCTCGACATCTCGCAGCAGGGCAAAGGCCCCGTCCTGCAACTCGAGCGCTGCGCCCTCCGCAGCGCCGAGGCCCTGCGGGATCTCCAGCAGCCGGAGCCGCACGGGTTCGTCGGCGCCGAGCATGCCGCCGGCCGCGATCCGGAAGAGGAGCGCGTACCCGATCTGTCCGCCCGCGCCGGTGATGGTGATCGTGGTGGTCATGACCCGAGCCTACGACCGCACGCACCACCGCGGCACCCGGGGGTACTCTCTGTCTCATGACCTTCACCCCGGACGCCGACGTCAGCGGTAACAGGGCTCGCCGGGGCCGCGGACGCACGGCGGCGATCGCCGGCGGAGGCGCCGTGGGGCTCGTCGGCATCGCCGTCCTCGTGCTGAACATGCTCACGGGCGGCGACTTCTCGGGCCTGCTCGGCCTTGCGGGCGACGGCGAGCAGCCGGCGACCGGAGAGTCCACGATCACCCGGTGCGAATCCGGCGCGGATGCGAACGCGAGCGACGACTGCCGGATCGCGGCGGCGTCGCTCGCGATCGATCAGTTCTGGTCGGAGAGCCTCGAAGGCTATCGGGAGCCCACGCTCACCGTCGTCGACGGTTCCACCGGAACGCCCTGCGGCACCGCGTCCAACGCGGTCGGCCCGTTCTACTGTCCCGCCGACGAGGGCGTGTACATCGATCCGTCGTTCTTCCAGATCATGCGCGAGCAGTTCGGTGCGACCGCGGGCCCGCTGGCTCAGCTCTACGTCCTCGCTCACGAATACGCGCACCATGTGCAGAACATCACCGGAATCATGCGAGACAACCCTGCCGACGGCACGGGCCCGACGAGCAACGGGGTGCGGATGGAACTGCAGGCCGACTGTCTCGCGGGAGCCTGGGTCGGTGCGATGGCCGAGCAGGAGGACGAGAGCGGAGTCCCGTACCTGCAGGCCCCGACGGAGCAGCAGCTCGTCGATGCACTGGACGCCGCAGCGACGGTCGGCGACAACCACATCCAGGAGCAGTCGACCGGCTTCATCAATCAGGAGAGCTGGACGCACGGCTCCAGCGCGCAGCGGCAGTTCTGGTTCGCGCAGGGCTACCAGGACGGCATCGACTCCTGTGACACGTTCGGCATCCCCGCGGACGACCTCTGACGCGGTTTCCGGCAGTGAGGAGCGCCTGGCGCGACGCGTGCCGCCGGACCGATACGGTGGAAAGAACGTCAGTGTGAGCAGGGGCCGGGGGTCGATGACGATGAATCTGGATGAGCTCTATCCGCCGATCGAACCGTACGAGACGGGCGAGCTGCTCGTCGGCGACGGTCAGCGGATCGCGTGGGAGGTCAGCGGGAATCCGGACGGGAAGCCCGTCGTCTTCCTGCACGGCGGACCCGGCAGCGGCACCTCTCCCTGGCAGCGCCGCTTCTTCGATCCGGAGCGCTACCGCATCGTGCTCCTGGATCAGCGAGGCTGCGGGGCGAGCAGTCCGCACGTGAGCGATCCCGCCGCGGACCTGCGCTTCGTGACGACTCCGCACCTGATCGCCGACCTCGAACTCCTTCGGCGCAATCTGGGCATCGAGACGTGGATGGTCTTCGGCGGGTCGTGGGGGAGCGCGCTCGCCCTCGCGTACGCGCAGGCACATCCGGACTCCGTGAGCGAACTCGTGCTGCGGGGCATCTTCACGCTCCGTCGGGTCGAGGTCGAGTGGTTCTACGAGGGGGGTGCGGCCGCGCTGTTCCCGGACCTCTGGGAGGACTTCATCGCCCCGATCCCGGTCTTGGAGCGCTCGCGCATGATCGAGGCGTATCACCGCCGCCTCAGCGACCCGGACCCCGCTGTGCATGTCCCGGCGGCGCTCGCCTGGACCCGCTGGGAGGCGTCGACCATCACTCTGCGTCCGGATCCCGATCTGGTCGCGGCGATGTCGGAGCCGGCGGCCGCCGTCGCGTTCGCGCGGATCGAGAACCACTTCTTCCTGCACCGGGGCTGGTGGCAGGAGGGGCAGCTGATCGACGGCGTCGACGCGATCCGTCACATCCCGGCGGTCATCGTGCAGGGTCGGTACGACGCCTGCACGCCCATGATGACGGCGTGGGACCTGCACCGCGCCTGGCCGGAGGCGGAGTTCGTGGTCGTCGACGATGCGGGTCACGCCGCCACCGAGCCCGGAATCCAGACCGCCCTGCGCGCCGCGACCGACCGCTTCGCCTCCTGACGTCCTCTCGACCCGTCATTTGCCGCGACACGCGGCATCGGCCGGGGCCGACACCGCGTGTCGCGGCAGACGGCTCAGGATCGTGAGCAATGTAGGCATTGACAACACGTGTTGTCAATGCCTACATTGGCAATCATGAAGACATCCGATGCAGCTCCCCCGAACCTCGAAGCGGCGACAGTGAAGAACGAGCTGATCGTGATCTCCGGGGCATCCTCCGGAATCGGGGCGGCCACGGCCCGGAACCTTGCAGCCCGCGGATACCACGTACTCGCCGGGGTGCGCCGTGATGAAGACGCGGACGCGATCCGCTCCGACCTCATCGAACCGATCACTCTCGACATCACCGTTCCCGGCCACGTCACCGCGCTCGCCGCGCGCATCGCGGACGACCCGGACGAGCGGCCGCTCCGCGCGGTGATCAACAACGCCGGAATCGAGATCAACGCCCCCATCGAGGTGCTCCCCCTCGACATCTGGCGTGAGCAGTTCGAGGTCAACCTCTTCGGGCACATCGCCATCACCCAGGCCTTGCTCCCCGCTCTGCGGCGCAGCCGCGGCCGAGTCGTGAACATCAGCTCCGTCGGCGCTGAAGCCGCCCTCCCGATCTACGGCGCCTACGCAGGAAGCAAAGCCGCTCTCGAATCGGCCAGCGATGCCCTCCGCCGGGAAGTGAGTTCTCAGGGCATCCAGGTCGTGATCGTGCAGTCCGGCGGCGTCCAGACGCCGATGGCCGAGAAGAGCGGGCCGTCGTCGCTGCGGCTCGCGGAGAACATGAGCCCGGAACAGTCCGACCTCTACAGCGAGCTGATCTCCTCGACCGTGAGGTTCCAGTCGTCCTTCCTCACGCGCGCGATCACGGCGGAGAAGGCAGCCGCCAAGATCGCGCGGATCACCACGACGCGCAGGCCCCGCACCCGGTACAGCCTCGGGCCCGACGCTGCCTTTGCTCTCCCCTTCAACCGCGTCCTCCCCGACCGGCTGATGGATCGGCTCATCTCCTAGCGGTTACCCCGTTTCCGTCACCAGACGAGCACCCTCACGACCAGCCGAGCCGACGGCCGCCCTCCGACGCCCTGATCCGCCATTTGCCGCGACACGCGGCATTGGTCCGCCCCGTCACCGCGTGTCGCGGCACACGGCTCAGGATCGGAGCGCGTGGAAAAGAGTGCGGACGAGCAGGCCGATCCCGCCGCGCGCCTTGAACCGCGTGAGACCCTCGCTGACCTCTGCGCCCGTCCGCGACGAGACGAACCACGGGGGCTTGGGGAGGATCGTGAAGCGTCCGCCGGTGAGCGCGCGGGGGAAGGGGCGGAAGGGGCCGCGCACGACCGTGCGTTCGACCCGGTCGAGCAGCAGGGCGTTGTGTACGACGCCGACGCCGCTCCCGATGTCCTGCAGGCTGTTTCCGGGGTATGCGCCCCAGGTCAGCGTCGGGATGAGGAATCCGAACGCGGTCCAGGCGTTCACGGCGATCGTGCCGTAGCGCAGCTGTGACAGCGCACGCTCGAAGCCCGCGCCCAGCGCGCGTTCGGTCGCGGGAGCGATGAGCAGGTTCGCCCCGAGCGTCCCCTCGAGCTGGTCATTCGCGTGGGCGATCGCGGTGTCGAGGAACGCCTGTCCCGAGCCCGGAAGCTCCACCACGCCCAGGACGGGGGCGAAGTACTCCGTGCGCTGGAGCGCGGTCGGATCGTCTTCCTCGGCGATCTCGACGAGGAGCCGGTCGCCGAGGACCAGGGCATCGGGATAGTCGTCGTTCGCGCGCTGCATGCGGTCCGAGGAGCCCGGGTACCAGATCGGACGCTCGGGGGCTGTGGCGTACGCGCGCCGGAGCGCCGCGAGGAACGCGTCGCGCTGCGCCCAGTCCGACGATACGAGCACGACCTGGCCGGCGATGCAGTTGTGTCCGGAGTTCTGCAGGCGCATCGTGGCGATGTGCTCCGCCTGGTACGTGAGGTCAGCGTCCGACCAGGCGCCCGGGACGACGATGATCGGCGAGACTCCTCCGAGCTCCGCCGTGAGCGGCTTTTTCAGGAGCGGGCGATTCTCGCGGCGGCGGCGCCGCGCCTGCGCGTCGGTTCCCCAGGCGATCGCGTCCACGGTCTGGGCCGAGCCGGTGATGTGCACGTGTGCGAGACCGGGATGAGCGGTCAGGTATCCGCCCACGGCGGCGCCGCCGCGGACGATCCGGACGAGACCCGGAGTGATGAGCGCGGCGAGAGCACGCTCGAAGATCGGCACCAGCGCATCCTGCGTCGGGTTCACCTTCAGTACCGCGACCCGGTTGTGCGCCAGGAGTTCGTAGAGCACGTCGAGGACGGGAATGGCGGGGACATTGCCGGCCCCGAGAACAAGCCCCACACCCCCGGAGTCCGCCGGGGTGCGCTGAGCGAGTCCCGCTGCGGCCCGGGCGGCGCGCGGTGTCACCCCCGGCTCGAGCCAGACCTCGCCCGTGAAACCGGACAGCAGCAGTCGGTCGGACGCGGTCAGCGGGAACGCGTGCACTCGGATGCGGCCACCGGGCGCCCGGTCGATGCGGACCCCGTCGAGTGGATTGGTGCCGCTGTCGAGGCGGGAGAGCGTCTCGATGTAGGCGTCGAGAGCGCCGAGCACCCCGTAGGGGCCACCCAGCCATTCCTCGCCGCGCAGCGCGTGATCCGCCGACAGGCTCTTGGACTCGGTGGCCGTCCGCGCCCAGTCCTCTGCGACCGCCGCGACATCGGAGCGCACGGCGCCGAGGAGCGTGGCGCGCTGTCCGACCGTCAGCGCCGCCCAGGTGCGCGACCCCACCTCGAGCTCCGCGATCGCGGCGTCCAGGAGTGCGCGTTCCTCGTCGTCGAGGGAAGCGGGGGGAGTCGTGGTCGCGGAAGTCATCGGCGTCTCCTTGTGGGGGGATCCCAGCCTACGCGGCGGGTACCGACTCGATGTCGGCACGACGGAGGCGGTAACGGGCGAGCGTCGCGAGACTCAGCGCGATGAGCGCGGCGGGAACGATGCTGAAGCTCAGGACGATGCCGGACACGGCCGCCGCAGGTTGCGTCGCCGTCTCGCCCGCAACGCGGGAGACATAGCCGGTGACGGCCAGGATCACCGCGACGGTGCTCGCGCCGAGAGCGAAGCCGACCGTCTCGCCGGCAGTCCACACCCCGGTGAAGGTTCCCGCCCGACCGGGGCCGCGCCGACGCTCGTCGTGCGAGATGACATCGGGCAGCATCGCCATCGGAAGACACTGCAGACCCGCATAGGCGATTCCGGCGACGGCGACGGATGCGTAGATCCATTCGCCCGGCGCCCACACGGCCGCCACGATCGAGAGCGCCGCGAGCAGGAAGAGCACGCTGGCTGCCGCGAATGTCCGCTCCTTGCCACGCCGGCGTGCGATCGCCGTCCAGACGGGAGTCGCGAGCAGGGCCGGGGCGACGAGCGCGGCGAACAGCAGCTCCACGGCCGCCTCGGAGCGCAGCACCCAGGTCGCGACGTACTGTGCGCCGGCCAGCATGGTTCCGGTCGCCAGCGCCTGGAGAACGAAAGTGCCCAGCAGTGCGCGGAACGGGACGCTGTGCCGAAGTGCGTCGATCCCCGCGGCATACTGCGCGCGGATGGTCGGGGCGGGCGGACGGAGCTCACCGGAGGGCGTGGGCGCGGTAACATCCGCCGTACGCACGGCGATCAGCATCCCGACGCCGATGAGGAGACCGGCGATGATCCCCATGACGAGGTATCCCGTCACCGGGTCTCCCGTGATCCGACGGAGTGCGGGGCCGCCCGCACCGAACAGGAGGATCGCGGCGGTGAGGACGATCACCCGCCACCCGAGCAGGCGGGTGCGTTCGTCGTAACTGCGGGTGAGTTCAGCGGGCAGTGCGACGTACGGCACTTGGAAGAGACTGAACGCCGTGGCGGTGCCGAGGAAGGCCAGGAGCACGCAGATGGCCCCGGCCACCGGACCGGACGACGGCGGGACAGCGAACGTCAGCGCGAAGAACACCGGAAGCGTCAGGGCGCCCAGCATCATGAAGCCGCGCCGGGAGCCGGTACGCGCCAGCTGGCGATCCGATGCCGCGCCGATCAGGGGATCGATCACGACGTCCCAGATCTTCGCGAGTGTGACGATGAGGCCGGCCGCGAGAGCGGCGACCCCGAGGTTGTCCGTGAGGAAGTACGTCAGCACCAACCCGGGGAGGGTGGCATAGCCGCCCGTCCCGAGGGAGCCTGCCGCATACCGCAGGACCGTTCGCGGGGCGAGACGGTCGGTTGCTCGTTCGGATCGAGCCGCTGTGCTCATCGCGCCAGTGTAGCGGCGCTGTTCGCCCTGGGTGCTCGGCGGATCGGCAGAGCGACGCGGATCTCTCGCGCGTCGCTCCGGAACTCAGATCAGTGCGAGTTCGCGCAGTTTCGACTCGACGTCGTCGTTCGACGGCTCGACGTGGTGCGAGGAATCCGGGTAGACCACGACGGGGATGCTGGTGCGGCCGGAGATGTCGCGGGCGATGTCGGCGGCAGCGGGATCAGCCACGAGGTCGACGTACGTGTAGGCGACGCCCAGACCGTCGAGCTGCTTCTTGGTGCGGATGCAGTCGCGGCACCAGTCGGCGCCGAACATCGTGATGGCGTCAGGAGCGGGAGTAGTCATACGTCGATTTTAGCGCCGTGCGGGGCGGGTGGCGTCGATCGACCATTGAAAGTTAGGTGACCCTTACCTAGACTGGACGCGTGACAGCTGCGTGCGAACACCTCGCCGATCCCGACTGGGACAACATCACCGGCCCCGTCCTGGTCGCCGGAGACGTAGGTGACCTCCCCCTCATCCAGGACATCTGTCGCCGCCTCCCCTGGGACGCGGAAGGATCGATCGTGATCGAGGCCGCCGCGTCCATCCAGATGCGCCATCTCGATGTGCCCGCGGGTGTCGGCGTGCGGTGGCTCGTTCGTGGCGAGGGAACCCGAGCGCGCACGCGCGGGGAGCGCATCGCCGGAGCGGTCTACGCCTGGTGCGTCGAGTGGACGTGCGGCGAACCGCCTCAGCAGTGGACGCTGTGGCTCAGCCCGCGTACCCCCGCACACGTCGCACGAATGGCGCGGAGCCTCCTGGGAGTCTCCGCGCCACCCGCGTGATCTGCGGGGAGGGGGCGCTCAGCGCGCGGCGGCGACGGCCGTGCTCCCGGCCGTGATCGCTTCGAGCGCGCGGCGCAGCGAAGAGCTCGAGGTGTGCGCGGTGTAGGGGAAGTAGACGACCTCGACCCCCACCGTGCTGAACTCGCGCTCCAGGCGGGCACCCTTGTCTGTGCCGCGCCAGTCATCGCCCTTGAAGAAGTGCGTGAAACGCACGTCCTTCCAGGCTTCCATCTTCGCCGGCTGCGTCTCGACGTAGACGTCGTCGACGAACGAGATGTGGCGCACGATCTCCGCGCGCTCGACGGTCGGGATGACGGGCTCGATGCCCTTCACCGTCCGCAGCATCTCGTCGCTCACGACACCGGCGATCAGAACGTCGCAGTGCTGTTTGGCGTGACGAAGAAGGTTGAGATGGCCGACGTGGAACAGGTCGAATGCTCCCGCAGCGTAGCCAATACGCGTCCCCATTGAATGATCTCCCCAGATCAGTACTTCCCCAGATGCGACCCCCACGGTCGCACACGACTCCCACAGCCGTGCCAGGTAAGTCTAGCGGGTCGCGGCACCGAGCGCGCGACCAATCTGTCCGACCCGCCGCACGGACACAGGATGACATGGCACGATGGATGCCGTCACGTCAGCATGAACCGGAGGGCACACGTGAGCGCAGGCGTCACGGTCATCGTGCCGACGTTCAACGAACGCGACAGCGTCGCCGAGTTGATCGACCGCACGGCTGCCGCGCTGGCGGGGCGGCGAGCGGAGATCCTCTTCGTCGATGACAGCTCCGACGACACCGCTGCCGAGATCGAGCGCATCGCGGCGGACGCTCCGCTGCCCGTGCGGGTCATCCACCGCACCGAGAACTCCGGCGGCCTCAGCGGGGCCGTCGTGCGAGGGATGACCGAGGCCTCGTCCGACCTGTGCATCGTCATGGACGGCGACCTCCAGCATCCCCCCGAGCTCCTCCCGGACATGCTGGACCGTCACGCGCGGGGAGACGCGGACGTCGTCGTCGCCTCGCGCTACATCGGCGGTGGCGACTCGCGCGGTCTCGGCACAGCTCTGCGCTTCGGCGTCTCGCGCGCCGCGACCTGGCTCACCAAGGCCATGTTCCCCGTTCGTCTGGCACGCAGCACGGACCCGATGACCGGCTTCTTCCTCGTCGACCGCAGTCGGATCGACCTGGGCGTGTTGCAGCCCCAGGGATTCAAGATCCTCCTCGAGATCCTCGCGCGCTCCGATGTGCGCCTCGCAGAGGTTCCCATGGCATTCACCGAGCGCCGTCACGGCACCTCCAAGGCGACGCTTCGGCAGGGCGCGACTTTCGTCGCGCACCTCGCCCGGCTGCGCTTCGGGAAGATGTCGCTGTTCGCGGTGATCGGGATCGTCGGCGCCATCGCGAATCTCGGAATCATGTGGGTCCTGACGACGCTCGGCGTCGGGTACATCTGGGCCGCGATCATCGGGGCCGAAGTGACCATCATCGGTAACTTCATCCTGCAGGAGCGCTTCGTCTTCTCGGACATGCGTACCGGCGCCTCACGCCTCGGGGTGCGCTTCGCCGCGTCGTTCACGTTCAACAACGTCGAGGCGGCGCTGCGCATCCCGGTGCTGGCGTTCATGGTCGAGTCGTGGCACTTCTCGAGCATCGTCGCGGCCGCGGTGACGCTCGTCGTCGCGTTCTTCGCGCGCTTCCTCTTCCATTCCCTCGTCGTTTACGCGCCGCGGCGCGGACGCAGAAAGGTGGGCGACTCCGCGGAGCCGCCCACCGATACCGCCGCCCAGCGCATCATCCGCGCGATCGACGCGGAGGCGATGAAGCCGGGCGAGCTCTAGTCCGCCACCGCCTGGAGCGTCCAGTTCGTCGTCACGGCGCGAGGCGCGCCGCTGGACAGGTATCCGAGGATGCGCACACCGTCGCTCGTGCGTGCCGGGGCCTTCGCGGTCTCGGACAGCTGCCACTGCGGTTCTTTCTTGTCGGAACGCCAGGCTTTCGCCTTGACGGCGCCGTCGACGTAGCCGATCTCGACGCTCACGCGGTGTCCCGGACGATAGGTTCCTCCGGGCGCGATCATCTTCTGTTCCAGGGTCTTCGCCCGGCCGTTGGCCACCGATGCGATCGTGAGATGGATACTGCCGCTCGCCTTCAGGGTGATCGTGCTGCGGTAGCCCTTCTTGCCGTCCTGGGACGACAGGATCTGCACCGAGTTGTACATCACTCCCTTGCCGATGTTCGACGGGACCGCGAACGTCACCGTCGCTGTCGAGGCGTCATGGAAGTCCGGTGTGTAGACATGCCTGGTCTCGCGACCTGGCTTGAGCGGGAACTTCCCACTCTCCACCGTCCCCACGGGGCTCGCCGGGGCGGGGTCCGGCTTCGGTGCCGGCTCGGGCTTCGGTGCGGCGTCCGGCTTCGGCGCCGGTTCGGGCCTCGGTGCGGGCTCCGGTTTCGGCTCCGGCGCGGGTTCGGGCTTCGGGGCGGGGGCGGTGGCCGGCTCGCCCCACTTCCAGATCTTCAGGCTCTCGAGAGTGATCTCGGAACTCTTCCAGCTGCTCGCCGGATTCCCGATGTCGCAGTTCGGTTTGGTCGGTGCGCAGCCGATCTGGAAGTTCACCCGCGGGTACCAGGTGGTGCCGGGGCGCTCGAAGATCGCGTCCCAGTCGAAACCGGCCGGCACGGACTTCGGCCCGACGTCCAGCATGGTGACACCGTCGACCGTGATGTGGATGCGGTCAGGAGTCTTCTCCATCACGTACGTGTGCGTCGCTCGCGGGTCGGGGTTCGCGAGCTTCTTCCAGAGGACCGACCCCGGCTTGTTGCGATGCGTCGGGCCGTACTCGTTGTGCACGGTCGCGGCGACGTGGGGGTACTCCCCGAAGACCTCCATCAGGTCGATCTCGCCGTGCGCGCTGTCGAGAGGGCGGAGCCACATCAGCGCGGGCCACAGACCCTTGCCGAACGGGGCGCTCCCGACCGCCTCGACGCGGGCGTAGTTGGGGATGACGATGTCCGTGCCCTTGGCGTCACCGGCGGTGTACTGTCGGCCGGCCCAGGACTCGCGCTTGCCGGTGACGGTCAGACCTTCTGCGCCGAACGACACGTTCTCCGGCCTGTCATAGGCCGAGTTGTTGGCGGCCTGGCCGGTCTCGAGTTTCCAACGGCTGGGATCGGAGAGATCGACGTCCTCCTGGAGTGTCCAACCGGGGGGAGCGGTGTCCGCAGCTGTCGCGGATGAGGGGATGGCCGTCAGGAGTGAGACGGCCAGAGCGGATGCGGCCAGGGCCGCGAAAGAGCTTCTATGTCTTGTAGTCATGTATGTGTGCGTTCATCCTTGATCCCCTCAATGATGTGTACAGCGGTTCAGGCATAGAAACACGTCATCGGCCGAGCGTCAAGGGGGGCTACGGGGCGCCCGGCCCCCGAAAGGTTACGGGGCGCGGACCTCGCTGTGGGGTGAAAGCACCACTGCACCGGGTGGAACATCCCGGAATACCACTGCATTGGGTCCGATCCGGGCCCCACGGCCGATGGTCACAGCGCCGATGATGACCGCGCCCACACCGATCTCGACGTCGTCCTCGATCGTCGGGCAGTCGGTGGCTGTCTTGCGATTGCCGAGCGTGACTCCCTGGCGGATCATCACGTTCGCCCCGATCGTGCTCGCCGGATTCACCACGATGCCGACACCGTGACGCAGACGCAGACCGGGGCCGACGGAGGTGCTCACCGGAAGCTCGATGCCCATGAACCCTTCGGTGACGACCTTGTACGAGCCGCCGACGATGATGAACATCAGCCGCGCCCAGGGGCCGCGTGACGCACGCCAGCGCTGCGCTCGCCGGAACCAGCGCAGGACGAATCGGCTCTTCGGATAGGCCGCGTTCGCCGTGCGGTCCGCGGCATCGGCCACGCGAAAGTCCGCGCGCGGATTGATCATCGAGCTCATCGGCTGACCGCCTCGAGCGCGAGCCGGCTCTCCAGCCAGCGGCGCCGCTCGACGAGCTTGCGCCGGAGCGGTCGCTGAACCCCTGCCGGATGGGCGGACAACGCTTGCTCGAAGCGGGAGCTGAAGTCCGCGACGCGCGCACGCTTCGCGGCTGCGGTGAGGGTTTCGTCGATCGACAGGCTGGTGATGCGTGTGGCGGGCGCACCGATCAGCTGCTCGGAGAGAGTGGCGTACGCGTCGGCGATCTCGCGGTTCTCCCACGATGAGCGTCGCCACTCGGCGGATGCCGTGACCTGGCCCGGGTGCACGCGGTAGGCGAGGCCGGGGACCGCGAGGCGCTGCATGCGCGCACCCTGAGTCGCCATGCGCAGCCAGAGGTCGTAGTCCTCGGTCGGGATGGGGCGGTATCCGCCCGCCGCGTCGATCGTCGAGCGGCGCGCGAGCAGCGTCGAGTGAGCGACGGGGTTCGTCAGCAGCAGGTGCAGACCGAACTCCGGCGCGTCGATACCCGAGGGGCGAGGAGGACTCGGCACGCCGGAACCGAACGTCACGACCGTCGTGAAGACTGCATCGGCGCCGGAGTCGATCGCGCGGAGCTGTCGGCGGAACCGCCCTGGCAGCACGAGGTCGTCCGCGTCCATACGCGAGACGAGCTCGCTGTCGGTCGCCGCGAGCAGGTCGGTCAGCGTCGCCGCGACCCCGGCGTTGGGACGCGAGATCACGCGCACCCTCGGGTCGGGAACCGTCCGTGCGATGTCCGCCGTGTCGTCGGAGCTGCCGTCGTCGAGCACGACGATCTCGGCGTCGCGCGGCAGGGCCCGGAGTGTGGAACGCAGAGCCGACGCGATCGTCCCCGCGGCGTCGTACGCCGGGACGAGGACGGACAGGCGAGGCATTACATTCCTCGGCCGCGCTTGTTCAGCGCAGCGACGACGCGCTCGCCAGAGACGAGTCCCATGCCCACGAGCATCGCCATGTACGCGCGCGGCTGACGGACATCGTGGCCGATGGCTCGTCGGGCCCACGCGCGCGCCTGCGGGCGGTCGCCCAGCGCACCGTGCGCGAAGGCGATCTGGCCCTCGATGCGCGCCTGCCCCTCACCACTGCGGGTGAATTCGGGGTGCTTGGCGAGCAGGTAGCTGAGTCCGTCGACGATGCCCTGCCACTTCTCGCTGAAGTAGGACGTGCGGTCCCAGTGGATGATCGTGAGGGCGTCGGGGATCGCGGCGATGCGGCCGACCTTGGCGGCCCGCAGCAGCACGTCGTAATCCTCGCCGTACGAGGCGGGAAGCTCTTCATCGACGAGTCCCAGCGCACCGCGCAGAGCGTCGGCGCGTGTGACGAAAGACGACGGGTGCAGCTCGGTGATGCGCGAGCGCAACAGATCGTCGAGTTCGACGGACGCGGGCGACTGCCGTTCGTGCGTGCCGCCGGCCGAGTGGATCTCGATCCCGGTGGCCGTGAGCACGACCTCGGGGTCCTCGAACAGTGGCAGCTGAGCGCGGAGCTTGCCCGGCTTCCACTCGTCGTCGTCGTCGCAGAAGGCGATCAGAGGCGCGGTCGCCTCCATGATCCCCGTGTTGCGCGCCCCCGCCAATCCGGGCGTGCGCGCATTGTTGACGGCGCGGAGCGTGTGCGGACCGCGCGGCAGGTCGGTCAGCTCGTCGATCTCGGTGCCGTCGTAGACGAGCACCACCTCGATCGGCTGGATCTCCTCCTGCGCGAAGACGGATGCGACAGCGCGACGAAGAAGCTGCGGACGGTCTCGCGTCGCCATGACGACGCTCACGATCGGTAGCACCATGGACTCCCCAATCCTCGGTAGATGTCATGCATCCCCACATGCATGATCCGACCCACTCTATCGGGTCGGGCCCGGCGGCGACAACGGCGTTCGCAGCTCTCGCATGACCAGCGCCGCGGCGGGGAACGTGAGGATGAGCCCGTTGGGGAGCACGCCGTAGAAGAAGACCTCCACGAGGATGACGAGCTGCACCGTGTGCAGGATCAGCATCGCGGTGTTGCGCGTGCGCATGGTCGCGAAGTACATCCACAGCAACGCGGCCATGAAGCAGATCAGTGCGGGGAACCCGTGGGAGAACATCACCGTCCACAGGTGCCCCTGGGTGCCCGCCGACGGCGCGCCCTCGGTGAACGAGGGACGGGGGGCGCCGTAGCCGAAGAGCGGGTACTCCAGGGTGCGCACGAACGTCTCCTCGTAGAGATTCGCGCGATCCTCGGTGGACGAGCTGGTCTCCACACGATCGGTGAGTCGAGAGCCGACGTCGAGTAGGATCGCGGCGACCGCGGCGACGACTCCGATCGCCCCCAACAGGGCGACCTTGCGCAGCTGGCCCGACATCGCGAAGCGGAAGAAGAGGTAGGCGGCGGCGACGGCGAGACCGATGAACATCCCGCGGTTGAGGGTCAGGAACGCCGGGATGAGCGACAGCGGGATCGCGAGGATGAGCAGCCAGAACGTGCGACCCCTTCTGATCATCGTCAGGTAGCCCACGACCATCGGCAGCGTGATGGAGTACACGTTTCCCCACCCGTTCGTATAGAGGAACGGGGCGGACGGACGCGGGTCGAGGGCGAGCCAACTGTCCGGATTGAACTGCGTCAGGCGCCGGACGACCATCTCGCCGATGAGCTCGTTCGACTGCAGCCCCTGCGGAAGGATGTACGCCAGCGGAGTGCGGAACGAGAACTCCGGGAAGAAGATGCCGGCGAAGCCGCCCACGACGGCCCAGAGCCAGAAGAGGGTGAACACCCCCAGCACGTAGCGCAGTGTCAGTGTCTCCCGTGCGTTGTAGACGTAGACGAAGACCACCGTGATGGTGAGATACAGCAGTGCGCGGTAGACGAAGCCGATAAGTCGGCCGGATGTGTCGATGCCGATCACGGACGCGCACATGAGCACGATGAAGAGCAGCCAGATCGCGAACCCGCGGGGGACCTCGATCCCGCCGCGTCGGATCATGAGTACGACCATGCATCCCGCGAGGGGGATCCATGCCATCTCCGCGAAACCGAGCACCCACCACAGCGGAAACAGGGCGAGCATGGCGGTGAACGGCCATCGGGGCAGCGCGGCGCGGGTCGTTCGAGACGACGAGCCGGCGCGTCCAGCGAGCGCGATGTCAGCGTTCACCCGTCCTCCGTTTTCCCCCAGGGTTCGCCCCCTAGGATAGGCGACAGGCTCAGAAGAGAGCTGGAAGCCATGTGGGGATGGCTGCGGGGACACGGCACGACGAGGGGGAATCGTCCATGAACGAGGATCAGGGGAGCACGGCGTCGCTCGGTTTCGAGCACTACGTCTATGTGCTGAAGCGGCAGTGGCGAGTGATCGCCGTGGCCACAGTCCTCGGTGCGTTGGTCGCGGGCGCATTCCTCGTCCTGGCCCCCAAGACCGTCACCGCGACGACGACTCTCAACGTCAACGTCATCACCACGGACCCGTTCAATCCGCAGCGGCCCGCGTCCGGCCTGCTCGACGACGCGACCGAGGCGGCGATCGCCCGCTCGCACGTCGTCGCGACCCGCGCATCCGAGATGCTCGGTGGGTCCGCATCCGCGAACGAGATCCGCAGCGCGTCGACGGTGGTCACCTCATCCGGCGCCACCGTCGTGAGCGTCGACTTCGAGGCCTCTACGGCCGCGCGCGCGATCGAGGGCGCCGATGCTGTGGCCGCGGCGTACGTCTCGTTCCGCAGCGACCAGGCGGAAGAGCGCATCACGGTCATGGTGGAGAGCCTCACGGTTCGCATCGACGACCTGAACTCCACGCTCGAGGGCGTGAACGACACACTTGCGTCCGCGAATGAGAGCAGTGCGGCGTACGCGCAGGCCACGACTCAGCGTCAGCAGATCCTCACCGAGCTCGACGGGCTCCTGTCCGAGCGCAACTCGCTGCAGAGTGTCGACACGACCGGTGGCAGCGTGCTGTCTGCGGCAGAGGACAACGAACTGTCCTACGCGCCGGCGCGGACCATCACGCTGCTCACCGGCATCGCGGGCGGCTTCGTCGTCGGCATCATCGCCGCCTTCGTGTGGAACACTTTCGACCGCCGACTGCGCTCCGCTAAAGAGGTCTCCCGCGCGCTCGGCGCTCCGATGTTCGCCACGGTGGACGCCCGGCGCGAGGACGTACCGGCAGTCGGAGAATCCGCCGACGCCCTGCGCGTGACTCGCGAACGGCTCCTCGTCGACGTCTATCTCGGTACGACCGTTCTGGTGATCGACGCGACACACGCACCGGAGCCCTCGCCCACTGCGATCAATCTCGCCGTGGTCACCGCGCAGGCGGGACACGACGTCCAACTGATCGTCCCGGGTGCGTCGGTCGAGTTCACCAAGCACCTGCGCACTGCTCTGATGCTGCGCGAGCGGCCCAACGGAGTGCTGGAATCGCGTCTCGTGCCCACGCTGCGCTCGTTCTCCGCGTCGGACGGGGGAGACGAGACGCAGGGCGATCTGCTGCTGACCCGGCAGACGCAGACGGCGATCGAGAACGCCGGCGACGAAGATCTCACCTTCCTCGTGCTTCCCTCCTCCGCGCATCCGGCCAGCATCCTCGCGGCTCTCCGCTTGGCGCAGTCCGTCGTCGTCGTCACGCGCGACAGGGACACGACCGTGACGGAGATCCGGTGGATCCGCGAAGAGGCCGACGGCATCGACACCCCGATCCTCGGCGGTGTCGCGGAACGAGGTCGATCGCGAGCCCAGCGCAAAGAGGGCGGCATTACCTGGCCGTTCACCACTGCGGCTGACGCCGAAGACACCAAGGCCTGAGGCACCTGTGGGTCTCTGACCGCAGGGACCTGTTTTTCCCGCCACCGCGCTCACAGCGGATGCGGTACCCGCCGGCGGCGCGGACCGTGATCCGCGAGCGACCGGCAATGGGCTGTCGACGAACGACGAAGGCCCCCGCACGACACGTCGCGCGGGGGCCTTCGTGACAGGCGCCGGGCCTGAAGGACTTCGTCAGCGTTCGGCGAGCTTGCGGTACTTCCGACGCATCGACGCTGCGGTGTGCACGGTGTTGACGACGAACAGCGCCGTGTAGACGACCGCGAACAGCGGTGGGAACATCCACAGAGCGAAGCTCCAGCAGAGCACCCCACTGTCTGTGGGGAGCAGCATCAGCGACTTGCGCACCCCGCTGGACTCCCGCTCCTCACCCCCGGTGTTGCGCACGAGCTGCTCGGCCAGGATCTGGCTCATGAACTGACCGACGCTCATCACGGTGAACAGCAGTGCGATGACGGCGAGCCAGGTGAGGTCGGGACGGTGCAGCACGACCGCCACGGCCACGGTGAGGTGGATCGCGGGGGTGCGGATCGCGTCGACGACGTGATCGAGCCATTCACCGGCAGGACTCGACGTGCCGGTGAGGCGCGCCACCTGCCCGTCCGCGGAGTCGAACACGTAGCCGGCCGCGAGCAGTGCGCCGGTGACAAGCGCCGACCACCACGTGGGGCCGACGACGAGCATGACCGCCAGTCCGCCGGCGGACAGCAGAGCGCTCGCGATCGTGACCCCGTTTGGGGACAGCCCCACGGTCGCCGACCCGGCTGCGATGCCCCGCGCCAGGCGCCGGTTCACCCAACGGGTGTACGCGGGGACACCGGCGCCGCTCTTCTGCGCGCGATTCAGATCCGCGAGGTTGCTGCGGAAGCTCTGAGAAGGACGGTCGATCACGCCCGTCATGATGTCACAGCGGAGAGTTCGAAGCTGTGGCTGGGCGTCGAGCGATAGTTCGAGTGGACCTCCACCGCGAACACGTTCGTCCCCTCCTCGAACGCCGAAGCCGGCACGTCGAACACGAACGGGTTGTTGACCGCATTCGTCGCCGAGACGCCCGCGTTGGCGAAGGTGCCCTGGGTCACCGCGCCCGCGTCGAGATTCTTGCGAGCCACCTCGACGCCGTTGACGTACACGACGACTCCGTCATCTGCACGTGTGGTCACCGTCATCGTCTCGAAGTCCACCTCGTCCAGCGTGACCGGAAGTCGGTAGTAGCTGGTGACGGGCCTCGGGGACTGCGTCGTGTCGAGCGTGGTGCCGAGTGTGGAGTGCCCCCACCCGAAGGCGCCGGCGCCAGTCTGCCACGACGAAGCGTCGAACTCGACGTCTGCCCAGTCCGCCGGGGTGGCGTCACCCGTGAAGCGGTATGACCAGGTGGACCCCGCGGGGACGACCGTCGTGTCTCCGGGCTCGGGTTCGGGCTCGGGTTCGGGCTCCGGCTCGGGTTCCGGTTCGGGCTCAGGTTCCGGCTCCGGAGCGGGCTGTGTGCCCAGCGTCGCCACTGCTTCGAGCTCGAAGCTGTGGCTCGGTGTCGACCTGTAGTTCGAGTGCACGGACGCCGTGATGACGTTCGTTCCGGTCGTGAAGAGGTTCCCGGGAACCGTCACCGTGACGGGGTTGGCGAGGGCGTTCGTCGCGTTGACCGCGGCGTTCGCGTACGTTCCGACGCCCGCTGCTCCCGCATCGACGTTGACCCGCTCGACCTCGGTGCCGTTGACGTAGAGCACGATGCCATCGTCAGCGCGGGTCGTGATGGTGACGGATTCGACCGTGGACGCGTCCTCGATCTCGAACGCCTGTCGGTAGAAGGAACCGAGCGGCTTCGGCGTGACGGTCGTGGTGACCGTGGTTCCGAGTGTGGTGTGTCCCCAACCCAGCGGAGCGACACCGGTCTGCCACGACGACGCGTCGTAGCCGGTGGCTGTCCAGTCTCCCGACGGCCCGGTCGCGTTGTACAGGTACGACCACGTCGAGCCCGCCGAGATCAGAGTCTCGGTCGACGGCTGAGCCGGAGGCTCCTCCGCTTCGACGCCGGACGTCGACGCGGACGCGTTGCCGCGGGCATCGATCGCGCGAACGAAGTACAGAGTGTCGGAGGGAGCGGGCGGCAGCGTGGCGGTCGTGCCGGTCACCGTCGCGACCACACGATCGTGTCGCAACACCTGGTAGGCGGTCACGGCGCGGTTGTCGCTCGACTCCGTCCAGCTGAGTTCAACGCCGTCCTCGTCCGCGAGGACCTCGACGTCCGTGGGCGTGCTCGGGGCTACTGTGTCCTGCTGCGCGTGACGGACGAAGCCGCCGGACCACTGCCGTACGTAGCCTTCGCGGCCCGAGTAACTCCAGTCGCCGCCCTGCCACAGGGTGCCGTCCGAGTCGACGAACAGCGCCCACGCGCCGGCTCCGCCGCGAGTGTTGAAATCCCCGTCGAAGCTCGGGATGCGATCGCCTGTCGCAGCGCTCCAGGCCCCGGAACCGTACACCGCGTTCGCGGCGGTCCAGTTCGTTCCGACGTTGGACCACGTCGTGACGTCTTCGTACTGCGTTTCGAAGCAGTGGCATCCGCCGTAGACCGCTTCTCCATCGCTCGCGATCGCCTGGAAGTCGCCTCCCGCCTTGCCGATCGTCGAACTCAGGAGTGAGAAGTCATCTCGGGAGTAACTGAACAGCGAGTGCTCGGACCCGCCGAGCCAGACGCGGTCGCCGACTTCGAGCACTGCCTGCTGATAGCCCGTACGTCCGCCGGCGCGGTTCGAGAACACCACCGGCCAGTCGATGAGATCGGTGTTGGCCGTCGACATCGCCGCGCCCTTGTCCGCCGGGCGTGACTGCGACTGCGAGAAGAACCCGGCGAAGTACACCCGGTCGCCCTGCTCTGACGCGTCGACGCTCATGACGGTGCCGTTGAACTCCGGGTTCCATGAACCGTCGGGCGTGCCGTCGCTCACGGAGAAGCGCGCGGCCGCACGGGTGTAGCTCTCGACGCTGGACGAACCGCCGGTGGAGTGCGTGAACGAACCGGCGACGTAAAGCCAGTCGCCCTCGACATCCAGAGTGCGCACAACGGGCACTCCGCCGCTGAGGTAGTTGATCAGACGGCCGGTGAAGGCCGTGTCGATCTCACCCGTGGTCGCATCGAGTACGACCAGGCCTGAGTGCGGCTGTCCGTTGACCTGAGTGAAGTAGCCACCGACTGCGACACGGTTGCCGGGCAGGGGTGCGAGAGCCTTGACCTGGTTGTTGAAGGTCGGCCGGAAGGTGGTCACGAATTCTGCGGAGTCCTGCTGGAAGGCCGCGAGGTACGACTGTGCCTGCTGGCTTCCTCCGCTTGCGGTCTTCTGCACCCGGGTGAAGTTTCCTCCGACGAACACGCGATCGCCGACCTCTGCGAAGGCGGAGACCTCGTTGCTGCCCTCGATGGAGGAGGGGCCGGCGCCGAGACCGGCGACGCCCCAGTTCTGCGTCTCGGCGAAGCTGGAGGCGACGGCCTCGTTCGTGATGGCGTCGGTTCCCGCGGCGGGGATCTCGCTCAGAGCGTCCGTGGAGAGCTGCGGGCGGATGAACACCTGAGTGAACGGACGCGCGTAGCCGGTGCTCGTGTCCTTGGACCACAGGAAGCTCGATGCCGCGGGGTTTCCTCGGATGTTGCCGCCGTAGCCGAAGCCCATGGCCCAGCCCTCGTAGGAACCGGTGATCGTACGAACGCGGTTGTAGTTGTTGTCGGAGCCGAAGTTCGCGGTGGTGCCACCCGAACGGGTGAAGCCGTTGATGCGGTACTGAGCGACGCGCTGCTCATTGTTGAACTGCCACGTCCACTTGTCGCGGGGGCTGGAGAACGTGAACGTGAGGTCCTGCCAGCTGGTCCCTGTCTGGTTCGTCGCGCGGACCAGACGCACCCCGTCGGACAGGTCCCTGATCGGCTGGTCGGCGGCGAGCTGGTCGATGAGCTCGCCGGAGAGCTGCCGCGGCGTGAAGGCCGCGGTTCCGGTCACGGCGGTGCGGACCTGCTCGGGGCTACCCGAGCCGTTCGTCGAGGTGGACCATCCCTCACGGCCTCGTCCGACGAGCACCCATCCTCCGCCGTTGGAGGTCTGATCGCAGTAGAACTGGTCGGCCGCGACCATCGCGGAGGTCTTGATCCAGTAGACCCCGTCCGGTGACTGCGGGTCACGCTGCTTGATCTCCCAGCACGACGCGGCGGCGGTGATCTCACTGAGTCCGTCGGCGGTGGGCAGCGTCGGCTCGGCCGCGGTCGCCGCGGCGACGGGGGTGAGTAACGCTGCGAAGGTCAGGACGGCGGTCGCGGCGGCGGCGGCGAGCCGGCCGGTGCGACGAGGAGTGGTGCGGGTCATTGCAGGGCGCCTTTCTTGAGCAGCCATGTTCAGCACGTCGGGTCGTTCGGGAAGCCGTGGGCGGAGATCCGCCAGACGTCATCGCTTCCCTGGATGAGAGTGAAGAGGTGGAGGGCGCGCGGCTCTGTCGCCGCGGGGTCACCGATCTGGTCGCCGGCGGCGTCCGAGATCGTCACCTCGGACGAGTCGACGCATGCGGTGACGGAGGCCGTCGGAGTGTCAGCATCGGCGTCGAGGTCGGTGACCTCGGCCGAGACGAGTGAGGGTGAACCGTCGATGGTCCACCCCTGAGAGATGAGCTCCTGCCACTGGGCTTCGAGCTCTGCAGCGTAGGCGTCGACCGCCACGTTCTTGAGGAGCTCGGCGAGATCGTCGGAGGTGCCGACCGTCGCGAAGGGAGCGGCGAGTGCCGTCTCGATCGCATCGACGGCCGATTCCTCGTCCAGTTCGCCGGTCTCCGTCGGATCGGCGGCCGGAGCTGGCGTCGCGGTCACGGTCGGCGTGGGCGATGCGGAGGGTGCGGCGTCGCCGCCGTCTCCGTTCATCAGTGCGAAGGCGATGATCGCCCCGACCGCGCCGAGCACGATGGCTCCGAGCGCAACCCACAGAATCATGGTGCGTCTATGCGCACCTGTCGTCCCCACAGAGTCGTCAGACATTCCCCAATATCCCCAGTTAGTAGTTGCTCGTCCCACCGAGCGGCTTCACATACGAAAGAGATGTGAAGCTTCCCCAAGGCGGCATCGTAGCACGCCGCCGAACCAATACACCAGAGTTCCGGTTGTCATCTCTTGCGTGACGCGACAGCAAGGTCGTCGAGATGCAGTCGTCGCCTGTCCAGGCGGCACCACGCGAGGAAGAGGACGACGCCTACCGCTGCGGCCGCCAGGAGTCCGAGCCATGTCGGTCCGAGCAGCACACGCGCGATCAGAGCGGGGATTCCCACGCTGATCAGACCGACCAGGAGGGGGTACAGGCCCGGGAGCGGTGAGACGCGGATGCGGAGCACGACCCGCACCTGAATCGTCGCCAGCGTCGCATCGAGTGCGCACGCCACCGCCCAAGCCACCGCGGCGCCAGTGATCCCCCAGAGCGGGACGAGGGCGTAGATGAGGGCGACGTTCACCGCGACGGCGATTGCCTTGTTGAGCGCTGCGAGACCGCTGCGTCCGCTCATGAGCAGGACGGAGTGGATGTTGCCGGCGAGGAAGGTGATCACCGCCCCGATGCACATGATGATCAGGACAGGCTCGCCGGCTGCGAACGACTCGCCCACGAGCGACAGCGCCACCGGCGCGAAGATCGCCAGCAGGAGGTATACGGGAGCGCTGAACAGCACCAGCCAGACCGTTGCAGTCCGGTACACGCCCTCGAGGTCGCGGGTGTCTCCGCGGTGGAGCATCCGACTGAACAGCGGCGAGACGACGACGCGAAGCGCCGTGTCGACGATCATGCCCGCCGCGACGAAGCGGCTCGCCGCACCGTAGACGCCGGCCGCCGCCGGTCCGGCGATGGCACCGACGATGATGACGGCCAACCAGATGAGCAGCTGTTCGAGCGAGGCGGAGAGCACCCGGGGGAGCGCGTAGCGGATCGTGCGCCCGGGTATTCCGCCGCGGAGGTAGCCCGGCTGGGAGGCGGTGCCCAGCGCGCGCAACTGCACCGCGAGCACGATGAGCGCCGCGATCACGGCGGGGATGAGCGGAAGCGCCCACGCGACGGTGGCGGCGACGGCACCGGCGCCGAGACCCACCGCAACGGCGATGGCGACGGGCCGGAGCGTCGGCAGACCGATGTTCCCGACCAACACATAGGAGGTGACCTTGCCGAGCGCGCGCGTCGCGGAGAGCGCCGTGAGCAGCACGGATGCGACCGGCAGGAACCAGACGATCGAACGCAGGGCTTCGGCCACGGGGTCACCGGGCGAGCGCGCCTCGACGACGATCGTGCCCACCAGGAGGACCGCGGCGCAGGCAAGGCCGACGAGCGCGGACACGGTCAGCAGGAACATGCCCGTCTTGCGGATCGACGCTCGGTCGTCTTCGAGCTGACGGGGGAGTATCCAGATCGCGGCGGAGTCCATACCGAAACGCGCGACGGCCAATGCGATCGTGAACGCTCCGACCGCCTGGAGCACGACGCCGGACCCCGCGTCGCCGAGCGCGCGACCGAGCACGACGATGAGCAGAAGGCCCATGATCGCGCTGATCGCCGAGCCGACGAAGCTCAGCGCGCTGCCGCGGGCGAGCTCACCGCGGGAGGCGGTGGTCGAGCTCATGCCCGCGACCCGCGCAGCCTCTGCCGCGCGAGCGCGAGCAGGAATGAGGGGTTGCCGATCAGGTAGCGCTTCGCGAGCCGACGCGGTTCGATGAGGAGGCGCCACAGCCACTCGAGGCCCGCACGGATCATCCACTCGGGAGCGCGACGGTTCGATCCGCTCAACCAGTCGAAGAGCCCGCCGCACGTGAGTACCGCCGGCGGGAGTCGATCGCGGTGTCGGTCGACCCACAGCTGCTGAGCGGGGTCTCCCATTCCGACGAAGAGGATGCCCGTGCCGTGCGCGGCGATGTCGTCGAGCACTGTGTCGATGGCGTCTGCGGAGACGTAGCCGTGGTGCGTGCGCAGGCGGAGACCCGGGATGCGTGACCGCATCTTCTCGGCCGCTGCGTCGGCGACACCCTCGGCGGCACCGAAGAAATAGACGGGGATGTCCTGTGCAGCGGCGGCGCGCAGGATCGGCTCGGCGATGTCCGTCGTCGCCAACCGCTCGGGAAGGTGCCCGCCGAGCAGTTTCGCCCCCCAGACCACCGACTGGCCGTCCGCGTAGGTGATGCTTCGCGCCAGCAGGTCCCGGAAGACGTCGTCCTGGCGAGCGAGGTTGCAGACGTGCGCGTTCACGCCGACCGCGACATCGACGCCGTCGGTCGACGCCATCTCGATCACGCGCGCGATCAGCGACGCCTCGGTGAAGGGAGATACTCGAACGCCCGCCACATCGATGGGCGCGCCGTCGGAGACGGACGCGGAGTTATCTGGCACGAAGATCAGTATGCCCCGCTCGGCTGCACCATGACCTTGGCGGTGCGCCACATGATCTGGAGATCGCTCATCACGGACCAGTTCTCGACGTACCGCAGGTCGAGTCGCACGCTCTCGTCCCACGAGAGATCGCTGCGACCGGAGACCTGCCAGAGACCGGTGATGCCCGGCTTGATGTACAGGCGGCGGTAGACGGAACCGTCGTAGGCCGTGACCTCACTGGGCAGCGGCGGGCGAGGGCCGACGACGCTCATATCGCCGATCAGGACGTTCCAGAACTGAGGCAGCTCATCGAGCGAGAGCTTGCGGAGGATTCGTCCGACGCGAGTGACGCGCGGGTCGTCCTTCATCTTGAACAGCAGGCCGGCACCCTGGTTCTGCTCCTTGAGCTTGGCCAGTTCCTGCTCGGCGTTCGTCTTCATGGAGCGGAACTTGACCATCTTGAACAGGCGCCCGTCGCGGCCGACGCGCTCCTGGAAGAAGAAGATCGGCCCGCGCGAGTCCGCAGCGATCGCGAGCGCGAGGAAGGGCGTGATGAGTCCGATCGGAATCAGAGCAGTCACGGCCACGGCGATGTCGAGCGCACGCTTGAGGAGATGCCGACCACCCTCGTACGTGGGGATCTTCACCTGGATCAGCGGCAGACCCTCGACCTGCCGCAGCGAGATGCGCGGGCCGGCGACATCGGTGAGGCGGCTCGAGAGCACGAGCTCGGCGGCGGTTCCCTCGAGCTGCCAGGCGAGCTGCTTCACGAAATCCGCGTCGCCCTCGGGGCGGCTCGCCACGATGATGGTGTCGGCTCCGAGTTCGGCGGCGGCGATCGCGACGGTGTTGATGTTGCCGACCACCGGGTAGCGGGTCTCACCGAGCTCGAGACCGGTGGCGTCGCTGTCGAGCAGCGTCGCGCCGATCACGTGGTAGCCGTTCTCACCACTCGTCTGCAGCGAGTTGATGACGTACTCGACGTCGTTGCCGGCACCGACCACGAGGGTGCGCGATGCGTACGCCCCTCGCAGTCGCTGCCGCTGCAACCAGCGGCGCCACGTCCACCGCGCGAGCAGGAGCCCCAGAGTTCCGACCGGTAGCGCGATGAGCAGCTGCGGCCGCAGGCCCGTCCATCCGAGGAGCACCGTGGCGATGGCGAGCAGGCCGAAGGCCAGCCCGCTGGCATGCGCCACCCGTCGATACTCGTTCGCGCCGGATCCGAAGATCGCGGCGGAGCGCGTGCTGAGCGCGCCGAGCATCAGATACCAGACCACCAGCAGCAGCGCCGCCGTCCGCAGGACGATGTCTGCGGGGGTGCCCAGGATAACGAGCTGAAACAGCGCGGTGAGCCCTTCAACCACCGCGATGATCACCGCATCCGTCGCCCGCAGTCGCATGCGGTAGCGGCGCTCCCAGAGCTGCCGGTGTTCCAGGGTCGGCGAGATGCGCGGTGTCACCACCGTGCGAGGCACTGCGCGCTGTGCGCGCGGTGCAGCGACGGGCACGAAAACGTGTCCGGTGCGCGTGAGGCTCAGTGCCTCCTCGACCGACGTCATTCGGAGGCTCCAAGAGCCGAGTGCGTACGCAAATATCCCCAGTGCGCCATGATTTCCCCAGATTTCCCCAGATCCGCGAGCACCACGCCCACGGACATGTCTGCATCCCGACCCCTCGGGTCCTGTTGCTCCTCGTGATCCCACATCACGGAGGCGATGACGTCGTTCCCACACAACGTTCTCTGCAACAGGCACTGCAGACTTCGTCACTCTAGCGGATCGATCCCGCGAGTGGAAGTTCCTCTCGCGAATGGATGAACAACCGCGGAAGTGGCGGATGGAGACTCTCGAAGCGGGCAGCTCGGTTCGCTCCCGGCGCGACGGCGTGGGGAGCGGGGAGGCGCGGGCTCAGCGGATGTCGTCTGTCTCGACGTCCGACGGCGCGGGGTCGAGAACGTCGGTGCCCTCGACGGAGCGCCTCTTCACGAGCATCGATTCCACCAGCAGCAGCACTGCGACGATGAGGACACCGATCGCGAAGGCGACGACGGCCGCGGGGACATCCCCCGTTCCTGGTGCCTGTGCAGCACCGCTCTCGGACTGCCAGGGCCAGAGCGCGCGCAGGGAACCCACCATGAGTCCGGTCATGACGGCGAGGGTGATGCGTCGTCGGTTCTCGAGCAGCCACTGCAGACCGCTCACGAAGAGGCCGAGCCCGATGATCGCACCCACGACGAAGGTGCCCAGATAGATGAGGTCCCGATCGTTGACGGCCTGAAGAGTCGGCTGGTACATCCCGACGACGAGCAGCAGGAACGACCCGGAGACGCCCGGGAGGACGAGCGCGCACACCGCGACCGCCGCCGCGATGGCCACGAGCAGAAGGGGAGGGTTGGCCGGATCGGCCGTGGGAATGCCCGCCAAGGAGAAAGCGGCCACGGCGGCGATGATCGTGCCGACCCACTCGATCGGACGCCAGCGGCCTCCGACCATGCGAATCGGCACGATCAGCGATGTGACGATCAGACCGGCGAACAGTGCGCGGGCGATCTCCGAGTGCGCTTCGATCAGCGGCGCGAGCAGCATGGCCCCGAGGAAGACCGCCGCGAACATGCCGACGAGCAGGGGGAGGATCACCGCCCACTGGACGTGAGAGAAGTGCTCTCGACTGCGGTCCTGTCCGCGACGGCGCACGCCGTCGACCACCAGCGTGACGATTCCGCGGACCAGGTGGCCGGCGGATTCGATGAGGGCGCGGTAGACGCCGACGATGAGCGCGATGGTCCCTCCGCTGACGCCGGGGATGATCTCCGCGATCCCGATGAGGGCGCCACGGATGGCGTTGAAGATCAGCGCGAACGTGCGCGAGAGGGCGGAGGGCATTGCTCCATCCTAGAAGGACGCATTCCGGGAGAACCGTGGGAGCGCGAGCATGTCGGTGCGGGTCGAGGTCAGCTGGTCCCCGGGCTCGGTGGACCCGCGCTCACGCGGACGCGGCCGAGGATGTCGGAGCCCTCCTCCGCCGTGAGGTGCGGGAATTCCCGGATGTACAGGTCCGCGACGGTTCGGTTCTGTGCCTTGAACACGATCCGTCGGTCTGCCATCGACATTAGCCACGCCCCCACGCCCGCCCGCAGCGCCGGGGCGGATGTCGCCCCGAGGAGTCGAGCGTGGTTCGCGAGCGTGACGGTCCCGTCGCGGCGGAAGATCACGTCCAGGCCGGCGCGACGGTCCGGCGCGAGGAGAACGTAGCGGTGGGGATCGCGGAGACGGAAGGCCGTATGACCCAGGAGAACCAGCGCCGTGAGGATGAGCACGACTGCGGCGAAGATTCCGAAGACCGGGATGATCTCGGGGCCGAGGATCGCGGTGAACACGATGACCTCCGCGGCGAGGATGGCGATCGTGATGCAGGTCGCGATCAACAGCGACCGCTGGCGGAGCGTCAGGATCTGTGCCGCATTGAGGAGACGGAGTAGGCGAGCGAAGTCCGCTGCAGTCGCGACACGCGTGCCCTGCGGCGGAGTCGGGGGACGTCGGCTCACCCTCCCAGCCTACGGCAGGAGAGAATATTCCTTGCTACGCATTTAGCAGTGGTGCTAGATTGCGAACATGTCCGATGAGACCGCAGTCTTCGAAGCGCTGGCCCACCCGACGAGGCGCCAGATCCTGCAGGATCTCAAGGACGGCGAGATGGCGGCCGGCGAGGTCGCAGCGCGGTTCACCGCGACGGGGCCGACGATCTCGCGCCATCTCCGGGTGCTTCGCACGGCGGGCCTCATCAGTGAGAGGCGTGACGCCAATCGCATCCTGTATTCACTGGTGAGTGGCAGGCTCGCGCTCTCGGTCGGGGACTTCCTGTCCTCTGTGTGCCCGGAGCAGATCGTGCTGCGTGAGGTGCGCAAGCGGCGACCGGCCGGCGCCGTCGACGACGTGCAGGAGGCCACAGCATGAGCATCATCCGTCGAGTCGACGCCCACCTGCGGCGCCGACTCCTCATCACCTACCGGCTGGACGCCGAGGTCGCGCGCGACCTCGTTCCCGCATCCCTTCGTCCCCTTCTCGTGGACGGATATGCCGTCGCGGGCATCTGCGTGTTGGGGATGGATGGCATCCGACCGTTCGGACTTGGCCGTGGGCCCGGCCTGCGCTCCGAGAACGCCACGCACCGCATCGCCGTCGAGTGGGACGAGGACGGCGAGACCCAGGTGGGCGTCTTCATCTTCGAGCGCTACAGCTCCGCCGCACACCCCGTCCTGTTCGGCGGCAGGCTCTTCCCCGGGGTGCATCGTCGCGCGCGATTCACTCTGACGGAAGACCGGGACCGCTACGCGCTGACGATGTCCGGACGCAGGGTGGCTCTGTCCGCGGACGTCGAGATCGACGCCGATGCGTGGGATAGCACACTGTTCGCGACGCCCGCGGAGGCCTCTGCCTTCTACCGTGCGGGGCGGGGCGGATGGTCGCGCGGACACGATGGCACGACGCTCGAGCGTGTCGAGCTCACCTCCACCGCGTGGGCGGCCGAAGGTGCGCGGCTGCACAGCCTCTCCTCGTCGTTCTTCGAGTCGCTGCCCCACGGATCCGCCGTGGTCGACAGTGTGCTGGTCATGCGAGACATCCCGCTCGAACTGTCCGCTGTGCCCGCCTCGCGACCGCGCACGAAGGTGGCAGATGTCGTCGAGATGACCTAGCGTGGAAATGATCTCGGGCCTTCGCTAAGGCTCTGCATCCGACAAGGGAGACCAATGACCTTCCGTGGACGCCGGCTCGCTCTCGTTGCGCTCGTCTCGCTGTCGCTCTGCGGGTGCGCCGTAGCCGCGGACACCGATGAGACGTCGCCGTCCGTCAGCGGGACGCTCGAATTGGCTGTCTCCGAGGCGTGCGCGGACGGATCCGACCCGGACTGCATCGCCGCCGGTAGCGGCTACGTCGAACGCCCCGCTGCTTTCGAACCTGCCGGCGTCCAGGACGCCGTCGTGAGCGGAGCGCAGTCGAACACGGTCGAGGTCACCTTCACCAGCGACGGTGCGGCCGTGCTGAACGACCTCTCCGGCCGCGCAGCCGAGGCCGGAGCTGACTCGCGCCTTGTCCTCAAGGTCGGCGACGAGATTCTCGCTTCGGTCGTGGTGATGGAAGCGCTGAGTGGCGACCAGGTGACCATCTCGCTCTCGCCGGACGACGATCCTCAAGAAATGGCCGACCTTCTTCGAGGTCCGTAGGCGGCTTTCACCGTCACCGTTGCGGTACGCGTGAATAGACTGCCCCGATGCCGATGTCTTCCTACGTCGAATCGCTCCGCGACAAGATCGGACACGATCTACTCCTGCTTCCTGGCGTGACCGCCGTCATCCGCGACGGTGATCGCCTTCTTCTCGCGCGCCACGCCCACTCCCGGTTGTGGAGTCTGATCGGAGGCGGGGTCGAACCCGGGGAAGAGCCGGCGGACGCGCTGCGTCGCGAGGTCCAGGAAGAGATCGGTGCGCGGGTGCGCATCCTCCGGATCGCGGGAGCCTACGGCGGTGAGCTGTTGATGGCCGAGTACCCGAACGGCGATCGCGTCGCGTACGTCACGACCGTGTACGAGTGCGAGCTGTTGGAGACTCCTGAGCCGGACGGTGACGAGATCGTCGAAATCGGATGGTTCACGCGCGAGGAGATCCCGACCCTCGAGCGCCGTGAGTGGATCGACCGAGTCATCGACGACTGCCCGATCTGACGTCAGCGTGCTCGGGAACGGAGCCAGCCGAGCACCTGCTGCGCGTGCTCGTTCGGCGGGAAGATCGGATAGAACGCGTGCTCGATGACGTTGTCAGTGACCACCAGAGTGAGCCGCGAGTAGAGCCGTTCGTGGCCCGGCGCCGCGAAGGTTGGGAGCTGGAGCGCGTCGCCGAGTTCCATCTGAGGATCGGAGATCATCGGGAACGGCAGATGCAGGCGGTCCACGACCTCCGCTTGATACTCGGGCGACTGGCTCGAAAATCCGTACACGCGGTCGGCGCCCGCATCGCGGAGGTCGTCGAAGTGATCACGGAAGTCGCATGCCTCCGTCGAGCAGCCTCGGGCGCCCGGGATCGAGTCCCATCCTTCGGGTAGATCCACGCCGGGCCGCCCGGTGAGCGGATAGAGGTAGATGATCGTCGTGCCCGTCCCCAGGTGCAAGAGCGGTAGCGGATCGCCGCCGCTTGTCGTGAGGGTGAGGCTCGGGAGTGGCATGCCGGCGAGGTGGTCGGCGCCCCCGTCGTCTTCCGGCGCGGGCAGCCCTTCGGGCAGTCGTGTGTAGTCGGTCATCTCTGGCTCCTTCGGGAATCCACGTGCAGCGCTGGACTCGAGGCGTGCCTGCAATGTCTCGCGCCGCTGGGTGAGAGAGGTGATGATGCGGTCGAGTTCGTCGATGGTCTCTTGATAGGCCGCGAGCGACGATACGCAGTCGTCGCTGTGCTCGTGTCCGAGTTCCAGGCAATCGATGAACGGTCGCGCCTTGCCTGGTGTGATGCCGCTGTCTGACAGCTCCCGGATTTCCTGGACGGCGCGCGCGTCCGCGGCGCTGTACTCCCGGTAGCCGTTCGGCGCGCGACCGGGCGTGATCAGCCCGATTCGCTCGTAGTAGCGGACGGCCTTGGGGCTCACGCCCGCCAAGCGAGCGACCTCAGTGATCCTCATCTTCACCTCCGGCATCACGGTAGACCTTGCCCCGAGGGGCAAGGTCAAATCTACGGTCGGCGGGAAGGTGCGCCTAGGCGCGCCCGGGCCGCAGCGGAACGAGGACCGCACGCACAGGAGGCCGCCGCCGCGCAACCCGAGCCGGCCGGAGGCCGGCCTCGAAAGAGCGAGGAATGTTCTCACAGCTTGCGCTACCGGGCCTTCTCTCGGCGCCCCGCTCGCTCGGTGAATCGGTCGATCGCGGTGAGCACTTCTTCACTGCGCCAGAACGGCCCGAGGTTGTGTTCGGCTTTGGATTTCAGAATGCCCGCATCGACGAGAGCCTGCAGCGGGGGATACACGTTCGGTTGCTTCACCCCGAGGGCCTCGGCCGCGGCGATCGAGTTGAGAACGGGCTGTCGTGCAATGACGTCCAGCAATCGCCAGGCGTTGCTCGAACGACGCGCCGTCAGACGTGAGTTCCACGATTCCCTGACTTCATCGACTTCTTCGACCAGAAGTCGCGCGTTCGCCACCGCACGCTCGGCGGCGGCTGCGAACGACATCACGATGGCCGCAGGGTCACCCGCCCGGTAGGCGGTGAGCGCGTCGTGGTAGCCCTCGACGTTGGCGAGCAGGCCTGCCGATACCGGCACGGCCACGTTTCGAGTGACGCCGCGACTTCGCAGCAGCGCCTGAGCCACAGCGCGCCCGGTTCGGCCGTTGCCGTCGGTGAACGGGTGGATCGTCTCGAACTGGGCGTGCGCGATCGGGGTCGAGACCAAGGCTGGAACATCTCGGCGGTGCGCGAATGCGATGAGATCGTCGATGAGGGTCGGGATCCGCTCGTGCACAGGCGCGATGAAGTCCGCGCCGACGGGGGAGTCGTTCTGAGTCCCGATCCACACGGCCTCGGTTCGCCACTGGCCGGGGGTATGCCGTGGCTGTTCGGCCATGAGCACGCGATGGAGCTCTCGGATCATCTCCGGGGTGAGGTTGTCGGCAAGCGAGATGGCTGCGGACATGGCGCGCGTGTTGGCGGCGATGAGTTCAGCATTGCGGCTACCCCGGGCGCCGAGTTCGGCGCTGAAGATCGCGCGGGCGCTCGCCGTGAGGTTCTCGATCTGCGACGACGACGACGCCTCGGAGCGAAGCAGAACTGGAGCGAATGCCGCGACACGATGACCGAGTTCGGCATCGAATCGCGTGAGCTCGGCCGCTGCGTTCTCGGCCGCCGCAATGACGGCTGGGTCGAGCACCGGCACCAAGCTGGCGATGGATGCCGGAACTGCCGCGCGATAGCTACGCGGAACGACGCTGATGCTGTCTGAAATAGGTACGGATGGGTGCCAGTCGACGACCTCGTCTTGGGCGGCGGGCCACTCATCGCCCGTGTTGCTCATAATCACCCCGTCGTTGCTTTATGAGTAACTCACTTACTCATAAAGCGAGTGTGCCTCTTTATGGGCAGCGTGGCAAGACTGTGATCGGCACATGATCCGATCCCTCGCAGGTTGGGTTTCATAGGCGTTCGCTTCATCTTCTCGTGAGCAACGTCAACGCGCGGCATCAGTCGCGGCAGAGTTGCGCAGGCTTGCGAGCAAACACTCACGATGGAGCGTTGCCATCTCGGACTCAGAACGGCGGGTCCGTATAGAGAGCGGTTGAGCATCCCATCTCACCGGGTTCGAGTGAGATGCGCCGATACGGGGGATACGAGAGCTCGCCTGCGTGATCGCGCACGACGAGGATGCACTCCCTCTCCGCGGGGATGCCCACAGCGACCACGATCTCGCCGTCCCATGAAACGGCTTCGAGGCTGTAGTACCCGTCGGCGAATGCTTCGCGGAGCGCTGCCTCGATCGCGTTCAGCTCGCTTGCGTTGGTGAGAATCTGAGCCACACGGGCAGTGTCGTCTTCTGTGAGCGCAGGACTTGCAGGCAGTTCGGGGCGGGGAGGGGCGGCGGCGTCGGGGCACGCGATCTCGGAGCGTGTCGCCTCCTCATAGGGCGGCCACGCGAGACGAAAACAGACCGTCGCCTCGCCCGCCGTGTTCGATCTGCCCCCAAACATGGAGGAGGGGCCAGAGGCCTCCACTTCCACATGAATCCGAAGGTCGATCGTGGCGTCGCTCTCGGGTCCGATCTGGCCCGACCACGTGAGCGCATCGACGGTCGCCAGCCCACCCGACCCTGCCCAGGTCGGGTGATCCGGCACCCAATGAACGACCATTTCTTCGATCGTCGTTTCGCCCGTGTTGTCCGTATGAGAGCCGATCTCAGCGGCGACGCTCTCCGCAGCACGGCTCGCGAGCTGATCACCCTCGATAAAGGAGTTGAAGGACAGGGACCCGCACCCGGTCAGCGCCACGGCGAGCAGGAGGGGAACTGCGGCGCCGATGAGGAGTCGGGTGCGGCGGCGCGTGTGCATAATGAGATTCTGGCGACAGAGGCTGCCATGAGCGCCGATCTTGTGTCATCGGACAAATCAGCGCGGCGCTAGTTCGCCGAGGGTCGTCGATCCTAGACGGACGCATTCGCCTACCGGCATATGGCTGGGCTTCCCCGAAGGTGACACGAGCACTGACGGCTCATTCGCATTGCCGCCGCCGAGTGTTGTCGCGGGTTCTCGCTCAGCGCTGCCCTACGATGCCGGGGTCGGAGCGCTCGACGGCCGGGGGAGCCGGAGTATCCGAATCAGACGCGGAACCCAGCCCTCACCAGGGCAAAGCAAAACCCCCGCCATGTAGAAGCTAGGCGAGGGTTTCTGGGATGACTGTAACGGTCATCCGTGTGGCTCCGACGGGCGTCGATCCCGTGACCTCACGATTTTCAGTCGTGCGCTCTACCAACTGAGCTACAGAGCCGCGCGACCGGCGAACCTGTCGCGTCCTAGACGAAAGGCCCTCTTCGCAATGAAAAAGGCCTGTCGCATGGAGCGACCCTGACGGGACTTGAACCCGCGACCTCCGCCGTGACAGGGCGGCACGCTAACCAACTGCGCTACAGGGCCATAACTATGAAATTGTACCGGATGAGTGACCCCAACGGGATTCGAACCCGTGCTACCGCCGTGAAAGGGCGGCGTCCTAGGCCGCTAAACGATGGGGCCGAAGCAAGCCTCAGCGGCCACTTCTTACCGACGCTCAAGCATAAAGGATGTGTCGAGCAAAACGCGAATCGAGGGCGCGCCCTCCCCGAAGATCGGTCTCTCGGGAGGACGATGAGCGAGGGCCACCCCCGCCCCGTCGACGTGATGCCAATGTGAAACCTGGTGCGAATGTGAAGGTTGTTGTTACTGTGGCATGTGTGAATCCGGCGGAAGGGGCCGTGTGAACGAGCACGTCACAAAAGATGCTGCGCTCGCGGCCGACGTTGATTGCGGTTGTGGTCCGAGCGAGGCCGAACGCCGTACCCTCTGGCCGAGCGGGAAGGTCAGCCGTCGCGGGGCCCTCGGCGTCGGCGCCCTGAGCGTCGTCGCGCTGAGCGCCTTCGGCATCGGCTCCGGCGTGAACGCCGCGTATGCCGCCACCTACCCCGACTGGGACGACGTCCAGAAGGCCAAGAACAATCAGGCCGCCAAGGCGCGTGAGGTCAGTCGGATCGAGGGGCTCATCGCGTCCCTCACCGCCAGGGTCGCGGAGACGCAGGCAGCTGCGGAAGCCGCCTCGTCCGAGTTTTTCGCCGCTCAGCAGGAGTTCTTCGAAGCGACCACCACCGCGGAAGAGCTGCAGAATCAGGCCGACGAGCAGTCCGCCGTCGCCGACGATGCAGCGCAGAAGGCCGGACAGGTCGCCGGTCAGCTCTACCGCAACGGTGGAGACGACACGGCCCTCGAGCTCGTCTTCGCCGGCTCCGCCGCCAACGCCGACCAGCTGCTCGCGCAGCTCGGCACGATGGACAAGCTCCTCAAGTTCAACCAGTCGGTGTACGACACGGCTGTCGCTGCACGGAACTCCGCGCAGCTCCTCAGCGACCAGGCGAGCGTCGCGCGCGACGAGCGCGACCGCCTGCAGAAGGTCGCCGAGAAGAAGATGCTCGAGGCGCAGGAAGCTGCTGACGCCGCACAGGTCGCGCTGGACGAACAGTCCGAGCACCTCTCGCGCCTCGAAGCTCAGCTCGCCTCCCTCCGCGACCAGACCGCGAAGACCGTCGAGCAGTACCGCAAGGGCGAAGCGGAGCGTAAGCGCCGCGAGGCCGCTGCGGCAGCCGCGGCTGCCAAGCGCCGTGAAGAAGCCGCAGCCAACGCCGGAAACGGCGGAGGAGGCGGCGGTGGTGGCGGTGGTGGCGGTGGCGGAGGAAACGGCGGTGGCGGCGGAAGCGTCGGCACCGGTGGGTGGCGACGCCCGCACGGCGGTTACCGTTCCTCGGGATACGGTCCCCGCAACTCGCAGTGCGGTGGGCAGGGATGCTCGTCCAGTTGGCACTACGGCGTCGACCTCGCCAACGGCTGCGGTGCAGCCATCTACGCGGCGAACTCCGGAACCGTGGATGCGGCGTTCTACAACGGCGGCTACGGCAATTACATCCGCATCCAGCACGGCAACGGGCAGGCCACCGGCTACGCGCACATGAACAGCTTCGCGGTGCGCAGCGGTCAGCGTGTGTCCGCCGGACAGGTCATCGGCTACGCCGGCAACACCGGCACCTCGTTCGGGTGCCACCTCCACTTCGAGGTCTACATCAACGGCGGCGTGACCAACCCGATCAACTTCCTGGCGGCCCGCGGCGTCTCCGTCTGACGCCCCGGCTCGCCTTCACGACGAAGCCCCCGTCCGCAGCGCGCGGAACGGGGGCTTCGTGGTGAAGAGGTGTCAGTGGTCCTGAGCGTCGAAACGGGCGATCGACTCGTCCAGGATGCGCTGGGCTTCTGCGGCACCCGCCCAGGCGTCGACCTTGACCCACTTGCCGGGCTCGAGGTCCTTGTAGTGCTCGAAGAAGTGCTCGATCTCCTTCTTCGTGTACTCCGCGATGTCGCTGAGGTCCTGGATGTGTGCCCAGCGCGGGTCCTTGGTCAGCACGGCGACGAGCTTGTCGTCCCCGCCCGCCTCGTCGCTCATCTTGAGCACGGCGACGGGACGCACGTCCACGACGACGCCCGGGAAGAGAGCGTGGTCCAGGAGCACGAGTACGTCGAGCGGGTCGCCGTCCTCGCCGAGCGTGTTGTCGAAGTAGCCGTAGTCGGCGGGATATCCGAAGGTCGTGTACAGGACGCGGTCGAGGTGGACTCGTCCGGTCTCATGGTCGACCTCGTACTTCACGCGGCTGCCGCGCGGAATCTCGATGACGGCGTCGTGTGCGCCCATGCGTGTGCTCCTCAGTAAGAACGGGTGATGCCGCCGACCAGCCTAGCGTCGGCTCAGCTGGGTTCCTGGGTTCCTGTGGGCGAACGGCGCAGGAACCTCCCGAACAGCAATCGCTCGACCGGGCCGGTGAACGCCACGAGCACGAGTCCGAGATACCCGTACGACCCGACCGAGGTGGCGATCACGAGCGCGATCGCGAAGAGGATGATCGCGGCCGCATCGCGCGCGACGCCGTGCCGCATGGTCTCGTGAGCCGTTGTCGTGAGCTGCGGATGACGAAGGAGATACGCCCATCCGGACAGTGTCGTCACCTGGGTCAGCATCAGCGTTCCGATGTACAGCACGGTCTGCAGCGGGTCCGAGTCCATCTGCCCGAGCATCGCCGTCGGCACGGGGAGCCACACGATGGTCGCCATCCACGCGACGTTGATCCAGAGCAGGGCAGGGGTGATCTGCTCCACGTCCCGATACTGGCGGTGATGGCCCATCCAGAAGATCGCGATCAGCACGAAGCTCAATCCGAAGCTCAGCAATTGATCGGAGTGCTCGCTGAGGAAGTCCGCGGTCGACAGGTTCTCGCTCGCGGCCTCGGACACCGATTCCATGAGCGGCAGGATGAGGAGCGTCATGGCGATCGCGACGACCGCATCGACGAATGCCTTGAAGCGCTCCGTGCGGAAGACGAGGGGAGGTGAGTTCGTGGCCACGGCGTCAGAATACGACAGCCGGGCGCCGCGCGTCCTGGCCTACCGTTGTCCTATGCCCTCCCTCGATCCGTCCATCGCCGAGATTCGTCGAGCCGTCCGTGCCGCGCTCCCCGCACACGGCCCCGTGATCGTCGCTCTCTCGGGCGGCGCAGACTCGTTGTCACTCGCGGCGGCGACCGCGTTCGAAGCGCACGCTGCGGGCATCGAGGTGCGGGCGGTCACGGTGGACCATGGTCTGCAGGAGGGATCCGACCGGGTCGCCGCCCGGGCGGCGGCGCAGGCCGAGGCGCTGGGGATCTCCGCTGTCGTCGTGCGGGTCGACGTGGCCAGCAGCGGTGGTCCGGAGGCCGCTGCCCGGGATGCGCGCTACGCGGCCCTTCGACGAGTGGCCGCCGACGAACGCGCGACGGCGGTACTCCTGGGGCACACGCTCGACGATCAGGCGGAGACGGTGCTGCTCGGACTCGCGCGCGGCGCCGGCGCGACGAGCCTGCAGGGCATGGCTCCTGACCGTCGCGACGACGACGGTACCCGGTGGCTCCGTCCGCTGCTCGACGTGCGCCGAAAGACGACGCGCGCCTTCTGCGCCGCCTCGGAGCTCGCCCCCTGGGACGACCCCCACAACTCGGACGAGCGATTCCGCCGCGTACGCGTGCGTGAACGCGTGCTGCCTGTGCTGGAAACCGAGCTCGGGCCCGGCATCGCGGACGCACTGGCGCGCACAGCGGAGCAACTGCGAGAAGACGCCGAGGCTTTCGACGAGATGATCCACGAGACGATCGAGGACATCGTGGAGCATGCGGAAGCCGGGATCTCCGTGAGCGTGCCCGCGCTCGCGGCCAACCCCGCGGCGTTGCGCAACCGCATCATCCGCCTCGTGGTGTCGAGCGAGTTCGGGGTGAGCCTGAGCCGAGTGCAGACCCTGGAGGTCGCGCGCCTCGTCACCGACTGGGCCGGCCAAGGTCCCATCGACCTTCCGGAGTGCGTCGCCGTCCGCTCGGGAGCCCGGATCGTGTTCACCGCGCGGACCTGACACCGGTCCGTCCCGGACAGCCGAAGAGCCCGCCGGGTCATCCCGCGGGCCCTTCGAGTGTGCGTGCGTATGCGATGCGGTGTCTACTTCTTCCCGCCGAGCAGCCCGCCCAGCAGGCCGCCGATGTCGATGCCCCCGCCGGACCCGGTGGTCTTGCCGCCGCCGAGCATGTCGCCGATCCCGCCGAGGATGTCGCCGAGTCCGCCCCCGCCGGACGACTTCGTGTCTGTGTTCCCGCCGCCCAGCAGCCCGCCCAGCAGGTCGCCGATGCCCCCGCCCGACGACTCGGCCGCTCCGGTCTTGGCCTTGGTGCCGTTCGCGATCAGGCCCATCACGATCGGCGCGAGGATCGGTAGGAGCTTGCCGAAGTCGATGCCGGCGGTCTTGTCGGACGCGGTCAGCTTCTCTGCGACCTCGTCCTCTTTGCCGTCGAACACATGGTGGACGATCTTGCCGCCGTCAGACGTGTCGATCTCATCGACCTTGTTCGCTCCCGTGAAGGTCTCGTGCTTGCCGAGCGCCTTCTGGATCGCCGCGGAGCCCTCTGCCGACTCGGCGCTCTTCGCGAGGCCGCTCAGCAGCGCGGCTCCGCCCTGTTCGACCGCGGCGCGAGCCTCGTCGGTCGATACGCCGAACTTCGCGGCGATGTCCTCGACCGGCACCAGCTTCAGGATGTCTTCATTGACCATGGGGTACCTTCCCTCGGCGGGCGCTCGCCCGACTCATCGCCCACCATACTGCGCACACGGTTTCGTCAGCAGAATGCGATTCGTCGCCTAAAATCGACCCATGCGCGCCGAGGAGATTCAGGATGACCTTGCTCAGATCCTTGTCACCGAGGAGGAGATCCAGGCGAAGCTCGCTGAGCTCGCCGTCCGGGTCGCCGAGGACTACGCCGGAAAGGACCTGCTGCTCGTCGGGGTCCTCAAGGGGGCGGTGATGGTGATGGCCGATTTCGCACGCGCACTGCCCTACCACGCGCCGATGGACTGGATGGCGGTCTCCAGCTACGGGGCGGCGACCAAGTCGAGCGGTGTGGTGCAGATCCGCAAGGACCTCGACACGGATCTCCAGGGCAAGCACGTCCTGATCGTGGAGGACATCATCGACTCCGGCCTGACCCTCAGCTGGCTGTTGGAGAACTTCGAGTCCCGCCAGCCCGCCTCGGTCGAGGTGCTGGCACTGCTGCGCAAGCCCGAGGCGGCCAAGGTCGAGATCGACTGCCGCTACGTCGGCTTCGACATCCCCACCGACTTCGTCGTCGGTTACGGACTCGACTACAACGAGCTGTACCGCAACCTGCGCGACGTCGCGGTGCTCGCACCGCACGTCTACTCCTGATCACCGCGTACGCCTTGGGCGAATCCCAGCACAGGCCAAGGATGCCCGCGATACGCTGAGCGACATCATGGATGTGAAGAAGATCGCCCGCAACCCGTTGGTCTATGTGGGACTCATCAGCCTGCTGTTGATCGGCGGTTTCCTGCTGATCTCTAACCTCGGTGCCCCGGCGCAGATCACCACCCAGCAGGGCCTCAAGCTCCTCGCCGGCGAGACGGTCACCGAGGTCACGAACACCGACGGCGATCAGCGCGTCGACATGACGCTGTCGAAGGAGTTCGAGGGCGCCACCAAGGTCCAGTTCTACTACGTCGTCGACCGCGGAGCCGAGGTCGTCGAGGCGATCAACACCGCGAACCCGGACGACGGCTTCAACGATGCCGTCCCGCGCGCCACGTGGTTCGACGGCTTCCTCTCGCTCCTGCTGCCTCTCGTGCTGCTGGGCCTCCTGTTCTGGTGGCTTCTCTCGTCCATGCAGGGTGGCGGCGGCAAGGTCATGCAGTTCGGCAAGTCCAAGGCGAAGCTGGTCAGCAAGGAGACGCCGACCGTCACCTTCGCCGATGTCGCCGGTGCCGACGAGGCCATCGAGGAACTCCACGAGATCAAGGAGTTCCTGCAAGACCCCGCCAAGTTCCAGGCGATCGGTGCCCGCATCCCCAAGGGCGTGCTGCTGTACGGCCCTCCGGGAACGGGAAAGACGCTCCTCGCGCGCGCTGTCGCCGGTGAGGCGGGTGCGCCGTTCTACTCCATCTCCGGCTCGGACTTCGTGGAGATGTTCGTCGGTGTCGGTGCATCGCGCGTGCGGGATCTGTTCAACCAGGCGAAGGAGAACTCGCCCGCGATCATCTTCATCGACGAGATCGACGCCGTCGGCCGCCACCGCGGTGCAGGCATGGGCGGCGGAAACGACGAGCGCGAGCAGACGCTGAACCAGATGCTGGTCGAGATGGACGGCTTCGACCCCAACGCGAACGTCATCGTGATCGCGGCGACCAACCGCCCCGACATCCTCGACCCCGCGCTGCTGCGCCCCGGTCGTTTCGATCGGCAGATCGGCGTGGACGCCCCCGACCTCAAGGGTCGTCAGAAGATCCTCGAGGTGCACAGCCGGGGCAAGCCGCTCTCGAAGAGCGTCGATCTCGAGGTCGTCGCACGCAAGACCCCTGGTTTCACCGGTGCTGATCTCGCGAACGTCCTCAACGAAGCTGCGCTCCTCACCGCGCGCTCCAACGCCCAGCTCGTCGACAACCGGGCCCTGGACGAGGCGATCGACCGCGTCATCGCCGGCCCGCAGCGCCGCACGCGGATGATGAAGGACAAGGAGAAGCTCATCACCGCGTACCACGAGGGCGGTCACGCGCTCGCCGCGGCAGCGATGAACTACACCGATCCCGTGACGAAGATCACGATCCTCCCGCGTGGCAAGGCTCTCGGCTACACGATGGTGATGCCGCTCGACGACAAGTACTCCGTCACGCGTAACGAGCTCCAGGATCAGCTGGCATACGCGATGGGTGGCCGCGTCGCCGAGGAGATCGTCTTCCATGACCCGACCACGGGAGCCTCGAACGACATCGAGAAGGCCACCGGCATCGCACGGAAGATGGTCACGGAGTACGGCATGACGACCGACCTCGGTCCCGTGAAGCTCGGCTCCGAGTCCGGCGAGATGTTCATGGCCCGCGATATGGGCCGGGGACGCGAGTACTCCGAGAGCGTGGCCGAGCGGATCGACCTCGAGGTGCGCGCGCTCATCGAGCAGGCGCACAACGAGGCGTACCAGGTGATCAGCGAGAACCGCGATATCCTCGACCGTCTCGCGCTCGCGCTGCTCGAGCAGGAGACGCTCGACCACAACCAGATCGCCGAGATCTTCCAGGAGATCCGCAAGCTTCCCGAGCGCGACCAGTGGCTCTCCAGCGAGGACCGTCCGATCTCGCTGCGCCCGCCAGTCGATGTCCCGAAGCGGATCACGACCGACACGATCGCCGCGTCCGTCGAGGCTCCGGCGGAGTCGGCGGCGCCGCAGGAGAACACCGGTTCCGCGTCCTCACCGGGGCAGGCTCGACCGGCGACGGCGTAATCATGGCGGTCGACAGAGCGCGCGTGGAGTCCCTCACCCGGGAGCTCCTCGCCGCGATCGGCGAGGACCCCGCCCGCCCGGGGCTCACGCAGACCCCGGCGCGCATGGCCGACCTGTACGCGGAGTACTTCGCGGGTGTCGGGGAGGACCCCGCGGCGCCGCTCGCACACACGATCAGCGTCGCGCGGGGACCGGCGCCCGACACCCTGCCGTCCGGAGCCGTGCTGCTGCGTGGTATCCGGTTCCGCTCGGTGTGCGAGCATCACCTGCTCCCGTTCGCCGGCCACGCACACATCGCCTACCTCCCCGGCGAGCAGGTCGTGGGCCTCGGAGCGCTCGTGAAGGTCGTGGAGATCCTCGCCGCGCGGCCGCAGGTGCAGGAACGCCTCGGCGAGCAGATCGCCGACACGATCGACGCCCACCTGGACACCCGCGGCGTGCTCGTCGTGCTGGACGCGACGCACGGTTGCGTCACGATGCGCGGCGGACGTCAGCCCGAGGCCTCCACCCTGACCATCGCCGCCCGAGGCGAGTACTCCGAGCCGATCGCGCGCACCGAGCTCATCACGTTGATCGGCTCCGGGCGGGGCTCCGAATGACGGGCATCTGGGGCATCGTCAACGTCACGCCGGACTCGTTCAGCGACGGCGGACGCTACGCCGACGTGAACCGCGCGGTGGAGCACGCGCTGCGCCTGCGCCAGGACGGCGCCAGCGTGATCGACGTCGGAGGCGAGTCCACACGCCCGGGCGCCGAGCGCATCACCGCGGAGGTCGAACAGGAGCGCGTGCTGCCCGTCGTCGCGGCGCTCGCGGCCCAGGGAGTTCCGGTGAGCATCGACACGCTGAACGCGTCGACGGCGGTCGCGGCGGTCGATGCCGGGGCTCGCATCGTCAACGACGTGTCCGGCGGTCTCGCTGACCCGGACATGCTGAGCGCCGTCGCCGCGACCGGGGCCGACTACGCGCTCGGGCACTGGCGAGGCCCCTCCGACGACATGTACGCGAACGCCGAGTACCACCGGGCGTCGCGCGAGGTGGCCGCGGAACTGCGCGCGCGGATCGGCGCTGCGGCGAGCGCGGGCATCGCGCCGTCGCGACTCATCCTCGACCCCGGCATCGGCTTCGCGAAGGCCGGTGCGCAGAACTGGGACGTCCTGCGCGGTCTCGACGACATCACCGGCCTCGGTCCGCGCATCCTGGTGGGCACATCGCGCAAGCGGTTCCTCGTCGACACGCTCGCCGGCGTATCTGAGGGGGACGTCGATGAGACGCGGCGGGATCTCGCGACCGCGGTGACGAGCGTACTCGCCGCCCGCGCGGGCGTCTGGGCCGTGCGCGTTCACGACGTCGCCGCGACCCGCGACGCGCTCGCCGTCTTCCGCGCCTGGGACGGCGGGTGATGGCGATGGCCGACGAGATCGCGTTGACCGGACTGACCGTGTTCGGACGGCACGGCGTGTACGACCATGAGCGGCGTGACGGTCAGGAGTTCACGGTCGACCTGCGCCTGCAGCTCTCGCTCGCGGCAGCGGCGGCCTCGGATGACGTCCGCGACACCGTGCACTACGGCGAACTCGCGGAGCGCGTCGCGGCGATCGTCGGCGGTGATCCCGTCGATCTCATCGAGACCCTCGCGGAGCGGATCGCGGCAGCGGCGCTCGCCGACGAGAGGGTGGATGCCGTGACCGTCACCGTCCACAAGCCGCACGCGCCGATCGCGTTGGCCTTCACCGATGTCTCCGTGACGATCCGCCGCGAGCGGGGAGTGCGCGCGTGAGTCGCCGGCTCACGCAGGCCCCGACGCCGCACGACCCGCGGCCCGGACGCGAACCGGTCACTGCGGTCGTCGCGCTCGGGGCGAACCTGGGCGACAGGCACGGCACGATCGCTCGTGCCGTCGAGGGCCTTGCTCGCCTCCCGCTGGTGGATGACGTGGTGGTCTCGCCGTCGATCGAGACCGTGGCCGTCCGTCCTGAGGGCCCGGATCCGGACGCACCGACGTACGTGAACGCCGTCGCGCTCGTGACGACACGACTCGCCCCGCACGTGCTCCTGGGAATGCTGCATGCGATCGAGGACGAGCACGGCAGGGAACGCCGCGAGAGGTGGGGAGACAGGACACTGGACCTCGATCTGATCACCTACGGCGACACCCTGAGCGACGATCCCCACCTGCTGCTGCCCCACCCGCGTGCGTCCGAGCGGTTGTTCGTGCTCGAACCGTGGCTGAGCGTCGACCCGACTGCCGAACTCCCCGGAGCCGGTCGCGTGTCCGACATCGTCGCGACGCTGCACGGCGAGCAGCCGGGATCGGAGCCCGCATGACACGTACCTCTCCGCTCGCGCTGATCGCTCTCGCCCTCTTCGGCGGGGGACTGGGATTCCTGCTCAACCACCTGCTCACGATCGCCGGACGCTCGACGTTCACCCCGTCCGGCTTCCTGCCGATACTGCTCCTCCTCGTCGCCACCGCGTCCCTGAGCGTCGCATGGCCCGTGCGGCGGAGCGTCCGCGGCGACACCCCCGGGCGTATCGATCCCTTCCGGGCCCTGCGCGCGGCCACCCTCGCGCGCGCCTCGAGCCTGCTCGGCGCGATCCTCGCCGGGGTCGGAGCGGGATTGCTGGCGTTCCTGCTGTCTCGTCCGGTGGCTCCCCCGGTAGGGTCGACTGTGGCGATGATCGCCCTGATCGCGAGCGCGGTCGTGCTCGTGGCTGCGGCGCTCGTCGCCGAACAGTTCTGCACCCTTCCGAAGGATTCTGATGACCGAGAGCCAGACGACACCGCCCCCGGAGCCGACGGACGGCGCTGACTCAGGACAGGGTGCCCCGCCTCCTCCCGCAGCAGCCGCACCTCCCGTGCCGGCCTCACCTCCCGCCGGCGCTCCGCCGGCTCCCGACGGACAGGCGGGCGCGGATCTTCAGGCACCGCCCGTGCCCCTGACGCCGCCGCACGCCGGAACGACGGGGGAGACCCCCGCGGCAGCTCCCGCGCTGCGCCGTCGCTCGGATCGTCTGCCGCCGGAGCCTGACGCTCCTGCGGGCGAGGATCTGTCGCAGGCCGCTGCCGACGCCGCCGATGGCCCGCAGGCCGCTCCCGCGCTCGACGAGGGCACCTACACGCGCATCCGCGAGCCGCGCTCGTCGGCTGCGCTGGCGCTCGACGGTCACTGGCACCAGATCTCGCCCCGCTACGTCGTCTCCCAGTTCGTGCAGAACGGGATCTTCCTGGCGATCGTCATCGCCGCCACTCTGGTGGCAGCGCTCGCGTTCGACCAGACGTGGGCCTGGATCCCCGGTGGTCTCATCGTGCTGTTCACACTGGCGACGCTGGTGATCCTGCCCCGCCAAGCCCGTGCGATCGGCTACATGCTGCGCGCGGATGACATCGTGTTCCGCAAGGGCATCCTGTGGCAGCGGATGATCGCCGTGCCCTACGGCCGTATGCAGCTGGTGGACATCACGCACGGACCGCTGGACCGCGCGTTCGGCGTCTCACAGCTCAAGATGGTGACGGCCGCCGCGACCACGGGCGTCCAGATTCCTGGCCTGACGCAGCAGGCCTCCGAGGCGCTGCGTGACACGCTGATCGCCGTGGCCGAGACCCGTCGGACCGGCCTGTGAGTACGCCCAAGCCGGAGCCCGTTCTGGGCCAGACCGCACCGGTCGACCCGACGGCATCGATGGCAGACGGCGAGTGGCACCGCCTGCACCCGTTGACGCCCCTCTTCAAGGGGGGACTCGCCCTGATCGTGATCGCGGGCATCGTGATCTCGAGCGCGCGGGATCGTCTCATCTACTGGTTCGTGAACCTGTTCACGCCGGATGAGGCTCAGATCGACGAGGCCGCCGGGGATCCCCTGGACTGGGTATTGGACAACAATCTCGTGCTCGGCGCTCTGCTCGCCGTGTTCGCGATCGTCGTGGTGCTCATCATCGGCTTCTGGGTCGTGTGGCGGTTCCAGCAGTTCCGCATCGGCGAGGACCACGTCGAGGTGCGCAAGGGCATCATCTTCCGTTCGCATCGCCGCGCTCCGCTGGATCGGGTCCAGGGCGTGAATCTCACGCGCCCCTTCCCCGCGCGACTGATCGGCATGGCCAAGCTCGAGGTGGTGGGTGCGGGAACGGATGCCAACGTCCCCCTCGAATACCTGTCGACATCGCGTGCGGAGTCAGTGCGCTCGGACATTCTGCGCCTCGCTTCCGGCGCACGCGCCGCGCGGGAGGCTGCGCGCCGCGGAGACGCTCCGCCTGCGGGCTCGCCGCGCGAGGCCCTTGTGGGGTCGCTGAACGCCGGGGTGAGCGGGCTCATCGAGGGCGTGGACCTTCAGGACGTCGCCCCCGAGAGCGTGGTCAAGATCCCCACCGGTCGACTGGTCGGCTCTCAGCTGCTCAACGCGGTGCTCCTGTTGGTCTTCCTTCTGGTGTTGTTCGGGATCTTCATGGCGTTCCTCGTGCCGGTGGTCCTGCGCGGGGAGGGGCCGGACGGAAACTTCGTCCTTCTGGGCATCGGGCTCGGCACGGGACTTCCCCTGCTGTTCGTGATGGCTGCCGTGACCTGGGCGCAGATCTCGAAGTCGCTCCGCTATTCGATCGCCCCCACGCGAGACGGGGTGCGGATCACATACGGTCTCTTCACGACAGTGACCGAGACGATCCCGCCGGGCCGTATCTTCGCGGTGGAGGTGTCGCAGTCGATGCTGTGGCGGATGTTCGGCTGGTGGACGATCAAGATCAACCGGATGTCCGGCAAGAGCGCGGCGCAGCAGTCGAGCAGCAGTGCGCAGCAGTTCAACGTCGTGCTGCCCGTCGGAACGCGCGCGGACGTCGAGCGCGTTCTCGGCCTCATCCTGCCCGACCTTCCCGCGGACGATCTGCCGTTGGTGTGGGAGCACGGGATCCTCGGCCCGCAGACGGACGATCCGTATCGACGCCTCCAGCGACGTGCGTGGTGGCGTCGGCCGGTGTCGTGGAAGCGCCACGGTTTCGCGGTCACCACGTTCGGGCTGATCCTCCGTCGTGGGATTCTCTGGCGCAAGCTCGCGGTGTTCCCGCTCGCTCGGATGCAGGGCGTCTCCGCGTCGCAGGGACCGATCGACCGTGCGCAGCGCGTCGCGTGGATGAAGGTCCACAGCGTCACGGGGCCGATCCTCGGAGAGGTCGTGGGTATCGAGCGGGATGAGCTCATGGCGGGCATGCAGGAGATCACGAGTCGTGCCACGGCCGCGGCCAGCTCGGATCGCAGCCACCGGTGGGGAGAGTACGCCTCGGAGGACGGTCCATCCGTGTCCGTGGAGTGGCCCGTCGATGCGGCGCAGGCGGTGCAGACGGGGGCGGCTCCGGGATTCCCCGCTGCTCCGCCACCTCCCGTTGCGTTCGCTCCGCCCGCGGCTCCGCCGCCTCCGCCCGCGCCCGAGGGTCCGCGTGAATCGTGACGGGCGCCTCGGGGTAGGCATCGTCGGCGCGGGCCTCGTGGGTCCGGTGATCGGGGCGGCGCTCGCGGGTGCCGGTCACGCGATCGTCGGGATCACGAGCGGCTCGGACGATGAACGGGCCGCAGCGGTTCTTCCCGAGGTTCCGGTGCTCACGGCGCCCGAGGTGCTGCGCCGCAGCGAACTGGTGATCCTCGCCGTACCGCGTGAGGTTCTGCCGGGTCTCGTCTCGGGGTTGGCGGAGGTCGGCGCGTGGCAGCCGGGCCAGTTGGTGTTGCACACGGACGCGGGCTACGGGATCGCCGTACTCGAACCGGCGCAGCGTGCCGGGGCCATCCCTCTCGCGGTGCACCCGGCAATCTCGTTCAGTGGCACGTCGATGGATCTGCGCCAGTTGTCGGTGGCTTTCGCCGGAGTGACGGCGCCCGCGCCGGTCCTGCCGATCGCGCAGGCGCTCGCCGTCGAGTGGGGATGCGAGCCGGTGGTCATCGCCGAGGAGGATCGCGCGGCGTACGCCGAGGCGATCGCTACCGCGTCGGAGTTCTCCCGGTCGATCATCGGGCAGTCCACTTCGATTCTGCGCAGCGTCGGTGTCGAGAACCCGGGTGGGTTCCTCTCCGCTCTGGTGTCCTCGACAGTGGAGCGTGCTCTGCGCGAGGCCTCCGATCCTCTGCGGCCGCAGGACCTGATCGACTGAGCACCCCGGTGTCTGGCCTGGGGCTAACGGCCTCCGGAGAATCCGCCGCCTCCGCCGCCACCCGAGAAACCGCCGCCCATCGAGCCGCCCGCGCCGGACGAGCTGCTCGATGAGGGGGACGTGTACTGGGATGATGCGGTCGCGGTGCTCGAGAACAGCGCGAGACGAGCGGCGAAGTAGGGGCTGGCCGGTCCGCCGAGCCAACTCGCCGAGCTGTCATGCTCGGCGTAGGCCACCTCGAGAACCTCGCCCCACTCCTTCTCCTGTCCGAAGAGCATCGCGTACGGGAGCAGTCGCTCGTACAGGACGACCACGTCCACGTCGCCGTCGCGTCGCCGTTCTGCTCCGCTCGCTGACTGCAGCATGCGGATCCGGTCCGCTTCGGCGACACGGATGAACTCCTTCACACCGAGCAGATACTCGTAGGTCCGGGCTCCCTCGGGGGTGAGGACGGGGAGTTTCGAGAATGCCATGAAGCTCGAGATCAGGACGGCGACGAACGCGATGCAGATCACGATGAACCCGGGCACGGCGCTGATGCGCTCGCTCACGATGCCCCACGTGCCGAGCCCGATACCGCTGACCGTGGCGGCGATCGCGAACCATCCGATGATCGACGCGGTCCGGCTGCGCTCGCGGGTGGTGAGCCCACGTTCGGCCGCCTCGGTCTCGCCGCGCTTGGCGAGCTCGGTCATGCGCGTGGAGAACTCCTCGTCGGAGTCGGGGAGGGGGAGGACGCCGGGACTGTCCGTCTCGTGGAAGAGTGCCTCGAGCGCGGCCTCGTCGAGCGGGTCCGGCGTGATGCGGACCGCGGCTCGGCGCAGAGTCGGCGGTTCGGTGCTGTCTTCGATCCGGAGTGCTCCCCGGACGGCGAGGTGCACGATCTCGGCCGAAATCACGTTCTTCGCTCCGGGGACGAGCGGTGCGGCGACGAGCGGCGGCAGAGTGTCCGGGACGTCGTACTGCGCCACGATCACGCCGGTGTCCCGCCGCCGGTTGCGCTGGAATCGGAGCGCCGCGAACCACGTCGCGGCCGACAGGGCGATCGCACCGCCGCCCAGCCAGATCGGGACGGTGTCGGTGGCGGGGTTGGGGAGTCGTGCGGCGGGCTGCGTCACGGTATCCGCGGCGAAACCGATCGCCACGGTGATCCCCTCGCCGGCTTCGACGTCCGAGGCCGAGGTCTGGAAGGTCGAGGTCGTCCCGTCCATGAGGGGGCCGTCCACGGTGCACTCTTCCGTGGTTCCGCTCTCGCCGAAGTAGCACGCGGAGGACCCGGTGAGCGCCTGCGTCAGGGTGTCGTCGAACGTGACGAACGCGCGGAAGAAACCGATGTCCTGGGTGCTGTCGAGAGGCAGCAGATCCCAGTAGAACTCGTCGGCGTCGGTGTTCTCGGCGGCCAGGATGACGTCGCGCATCTCGTACTCGATCACGTACGAGGTCGATCCGCGGACGAAGTCGTCGGTCCCCGTGAGGATGTAGAGGACGTCGTCGTCCTCTTCGGTCTCGTAGGGCACAGCGTTGCCCTCGGCGTCGGTGACCGACAGGACCTCCGTGTCGATCGACGCGTTGCGATAGGACATCGGCAGCCCGCGAACGATGCCGCGGTTCTGATCCGCATCGGGGAACTCCGCCACCAGGCGCTCCTCGACGTGCAGCGTCGCCCGGCCCTCGTCGTCGACTCCGACGTCGAACTGGGACTCCCAGGAGGAGTAGTCGAAGTCGTTCACATCGCCGGCGCCGGTCGCCTGGTGCACCCCCTGAGCGGAGGACCCGTGCTCGGCCGCGCCGGCCGATCCGGCGGACACCAGCGGGATGAGCAGGCCACCGGTGAGGGTGAGCACGGTCAGGGAGGGGGAGATCCGGGGCCGTCGCATGATTCGAGGCTACCCGCCGACTCGTCGGCTGCCCCACGCCGCCCGGTAAACTGAAGCTGATCTTCTCAAGGAGCCCCGAATGACTGACGCGCCCGCCGCGCCCGCTGACAACACCGCGACTGACGACGCTTCCGAGGAGGAGGTCTTCGAGCAGAAGGCCGTTCGCCTGGCGAAGCGCGAGCGCCTGATCGCGAAGCGGGCGGACGCGGCGGGGGGTGCTTTCCCCGTCGGCGTTCCCGTGACGCACTCCATCCCTGCGCTTCGTGCGGAGTACGGCGAGCTCGAGCCCGACACCCAGACGGGTCTCATCGTCGGTGTGGCCGGACGCATCGTCTTCAGCCGCAACACCGGCAAGCTCTGCTTCGCGACGCTGCAGGCGGGCGATGGCTCGCGTATCCAGGCGATGATCTCGCTCGCGGCCGTCGGAGAGGAGTCGCTCGCCGAATGGAAGGAGCTCGTCGATCTCGGCGATCACGTGTTCGTGCACGGCGAGGTGATCTCGAGCCGACGCGGGGAGCTGTCGATCATGGCGGACTCGTGGCAGATCGCCGCGAAGGCGATCCTTCCTCTTCCGAACGTGTACACCGAACTCAGCGAAGAGGGACGCGTGCGCAGCCGCTACCTCGACCTGATCGTTCGCGAACAGGCGCGGACCACCGTGCGCGCGCGAGCCGCCGTGAACGCCAGCCTGCGGGACACCTTCACATCGCACGAGTACCTCGAGGTCGAGACCCCGATGCTCCAGGTGCAGCACGGTGGTGCCTCGGCTCGCCCCTTCATCACGCACTCCAACGCCTTCGACACGGAGCTCTTCCTGCGCATCGCGCCCGAGCTGTACCTCAAGCGGGCGGTCGTGGGTGGGATCGAGCGCGTGTTCGAGATCAACCGCAACTTCCGCAACGAGGGAGCGGACTCCACGCACAGCCCGGAGTTCGCCATGCTCGAGGCGTACCAGGCGTATGGCGACTACAACCAGATGGCGCAACTGACCGAGGAGCTGGTCCAGAAGGCGGCGATCGCCGTCTCCGGGTCGACGACGGTCACGTGGACGGACGGCACCGAGTTCGATCTGGGCGGGCAGTGGGACCGTCTGTCGATGTACGAGTCCCTGTCGCAGGCTGCCGGTCGCGAGTTCACGCCGCAGGATCCGGTGGAGGACCTGATCGCCTTCGCCGAGGCGAACGGCGTGGACCTTCCTCCGCAGGCGACGCACGGGAAGCTCGTCGAAGAGCTCTGGGAGCACTTCGTCAAGGGCGCTCTGGAGCGCCCCACCTTCGTGATGGACTTCCCCGTCGACACCTCGCCGCTCGTCCGTGAGCACCGCTCGATCGAGGGCGTCGTGGAGAAGTGGGACCTGTACGTGCGCGGGTTCGAGCTGGCCACCGGATACTCCGAGCTCGTGGATCCCGTGATCCAGCGCGAGCGCTTCGTCGAGCAGGCGAAGCTCGCCGCGCGGGGTGACGTGGAGGCGATGCCGGTCGACGAGGAGTTCCTGCGTGCTCTCGAGCACGGGATGCCGCCGTCGGGCGGCATGGGCATGGGGATCGATCGCCTGCTGATGGCGATCACCGGCCTGGGCATTCGCGAGACGATCCTCTTCCCGCTGGTCAAGTAGGGCGCTCACGCTCGACACGAGTCAGCATCCCTCCGGCCGGAAGGCCCACTCGGGGAGCATCGCGGCGTCGAGCATGGTGCTCAGCAGCGCCGCGAGGGGGTGCGTCGGGTCGATCTCGCGCACGAGGCGGAGATAGGCGTCGGCGTGCGAGGAGCGACCCAGCGCCCACGAGAGCCACGCGGCGGCGGTGAGGGGCCCCGGTCGGCGCCGACGGGGTGCACGTGCGGCGGCGAAGCGGGCGGCGGTGAGCGCAAGCCGGAGGCGATCGGTGTCGGGGCGTGGGCCGTGGCCGAGGAACAGGTCGCCGAGGTGGTCGGGGAGCAGCGTCCCGTGCTCGGCGAACGCGAGCTGGGCGGCGAGTGTCGTGCGCCCGGCCCCGAGGTCGGAAGCCCACTGCATGAGCGCCGTGTCCCGAAGCAATGGTCGCTCCAGGCACCACAGGATCGCGGTGACGACGGCGGGATCGTCGCTCTCGGGTTCGTCGAGGAGCCGCTCGAACAGCGCGGGTGGGTCTTCCAGGAGGCGCGCGGCGGTCGTCGCCTCCGGTGAGTGGGGCCGGGTGCGTCGATCTCGGCTCGGTTCGAGAAGCTCGCCGAGGGCATCGATCGTGGTCGCGACGCGCTGTCGCTCCGCCTTAGGAATCCGGGGGAGCGCGACGCCCGCATCCTGGTCGCCGGCGACGTCGGCCAGCCCGGGGACCGTCGGTGGTGCAGGCAGGTCGCCGAGTGCGGACCAGCGCGGCGGATCGTCGACGTAGCTCGCCCAGGCGGACGAGGTCACGCACAGGGCATCCACGACGCGCAGGCCCGCGGCTCCCAGTCGGTGGCGGAGAGCGACGACGAGCGACTGCCAGGGCAATGCGGGGGTCTCGGATGAACCAGGGGGCTCATCCGAGTAGATGACGACCGCGACGCCGTCCGTCGACGCGACCCGGGAGACCAGCGCGACGGCGGCGTCGGCATACCCCCGCGGATCGACGTCGTCGTCGGGCAGATCGGTGCGCATGACACCGGCGGAGCGGGACCCGCAGAACGGAACGAGGACGACGCTGTGGACGGGGGTGAAGCCGGCCAACACCGGCAGGGAGCTGAGCAGTTCGGCGGAACCGGAGGCATGCAGGATCGTTGTCATGCGCCGAGTCTGCGCGGCGCGGGATGGTGCGCGGAGGGTCTCCGGCGGGCGGTGGGGAGGAGTAGCCGTCCGAATCCTTCGGTGGAGGAGAAGTGGGCGCGACTCTGAGCCACGCGCTTCGACAGAGCGCGTACCATGGACCTGTGGACAACTTCTGGGTCGCGGCGGCATGGTCGCTTCTGCCGACCCTCGGTGTCAGCGCCGTGTTCTTCTTCGTCGTGCGCGGGATCCTCCGCTTCGATCGCACTGAGCGTAAGGTCCACGCGCAGATCGAGGCCGAGGAGCGCGCCGCTCGCGGACTCCCTCCCCGCGCCTCCTGACGCGCCGGCCGCTGCGGCGCCCACGGGCACTGCGAACCCTGTGGTGCGCACCCCACCCGCTACGCTGAGTCGAAGGTGCGCGTCGAGCGCCGCGTGCGCCGATGAGATGGGGTGACGAGCGTGGACTCCTGGACGTGGTGGATCGCCGCCTTCCTTCTGCTCCTCGACCTCACGATCCGTATCACCGCGATCATCGTGATCCCCCGCAACCGACGCCCCACCGCCGCCATGGCCTGGCTGCTCGCGATCTTCTTCATCCCCTTCATCGGGGTCTTCCTCTTCCTGCTGATCGGAAACCCCAGGCTGCCGCGTGAGCGACGGCGAAAGCAGGAGCAGATCAACTCCTACATCGCCGACACGAGCGAGCACCTGCACTTCGGGACGCTGCGCCCCGATGCCCCCGCATGGTTCCCACCCCTGGTCTCGATGAACCAGCGCCTCGGTGCCATGCCTCTCGCGGGAGACAACGGCGCACATCTGATCTCGGACTACCAGGAGTCCCTGGACGCGATGGCGGAGACCATCCGGACGGCCACGAACTACGTGCACGTGGAGTTCTACATCCTCCAGTCCGATGATGCGACCGACAACTTCTTCCGCGCCATGGAGGAGGTCGCTGCCCGAGGTGTTCCCGTGCGTGTGCTGCTGGATCACTGGGCCAACCGGTGGAAGCCGCGCTACCGGGCGACGGTGAAGCGGCTCAACGCGATGGGCGCCGACTGGCACATGATGCTTCCCGTGCAGCCGCTCAAGGGCAAGATGCAGCGCCCCGATCTGCGCAATCACCGCAAGCTCGTCGTCGTGGACGGCCGGATCGCATACCTCGGGTCCCAGAACGTCACCGACTCGACCTACAACCTCCCGAAGAACATCAAGCGCGGTCTGCACTGGGTCGACCTCATGGTGCGGGTCGACGGCCCCATCGTCGCGAGCGTCAATGCGGTGTTCCTCAGTGACTGGTACAGCGAGACCGACCAGGTGCTGTCCGACATCGACATCACGCACACGGTCCCGGGGACGGGCGACCTCGACTGCCAGGTCGTGCCCTCGGGCCCAGGCTTCGAAGTCGAGAACAACCTGCGCCTGTTCCTCGCGTTGCTGTACTCGGCGAAACGGAAGATCATCATCGTCAGCCCCTACTTCGTTCCGGACGAGGCGCTGCTCCTCGCTGTGACGACGGGGTGCGACCGGGGAGTGGAGGTCCAACTCTTCGTGTCCGAGGAGGGGGACCAGGCGATGGTGTACCACGCGCAGCGCAGCTACTACGAAGCGTTGCTGCGCGCCGGCGTGCGCATCTGGATGTACCGCAAGCCCTACATCCTGCACACCAAGAGCCTCACGGTCGACGACGAGATCGCCGTCATCGGATCGAGCAACATGGACATGCGCTCGTTCGGTCTAAACCTGGAGATCTCGATGCTCGTGCGCGGTGCGGAGTTCGTGGCGGAGATGCGCGAGGTGGAGGGCGAGTATCGCGAACTCAGCCGCGAGCTCACCCTCGAGGAGTGGGAGAAGCAGCCGCTGCGCTCGACCGTCCTCGACAATCTCGCTCGCCTGACCTCGGCTCTGCAGTAGGCACGCTGTGACGGGTAGATCGGCACGGAACAGGCAGCCGGATGCCGCCCGTTTCGCTACCCTGAAGGCATGACCTCCTCACCACTGCGTGCCGTGCTCGCCACCTCTGCGCTCGTGGCGGCTGCGCTGCTCGTGGCGGGGTGCGCTCCGTCGCCCGCGGCCCCCGCGCCGTCATCGTCCGCGAGTGCCTCCGACTCCTCGGATGACGGCACCGTCGACGACCACGACGACATGGAGGCAGCGCTCCTCGACGACGGCCGCATGTTCGCGATCGTGACACGAGGGTCATCCACGTGCGTGCCGATGATCGACAGCGTCGCCGCGGACGGCCAGACCGTCTCCGTCGCCCTGGTCGACGCCGACGCCGACGCCGACGCGGCCTGCACGGCGGACATGGCGCCGCGTGCGAGCATCGGCGCGCTCCCCGCGGGCGTGGACCCCACGCGCGAGATCGAGCTCGTGGTGAGCTACGGCGACGTGACCGACGACGTCGACCTCGACGGCGACGCCTCGTTCTCGGGCGTCCCCGGATCAGAGACCGAGTACGCGCCGTCGGCCGGGTGGTTCGACGACCAGGGTCTGGTCCTGCTGACGTGGGGGTCGTCCACCTGCGTGCCCACGGTCGATGCGATCGAGCAGACGGGTAACGCGGCCACCGTGACGCTCGCCGTGTCGGACGGACCGTGCACCATGGACATGGCGCCCCGCGCGACGATCCTCCAGCTCGAGCAGGAACACGACGACGATCAGCCCTTCGAGCTGACGCTCGTCGGAGCAGACCTGGACACGACGATCACGCTTCCCGGCGACTGACCTGCCGCGGGTCGGTCGATCACAGGGAGTCGACCGGATGCCCGGCGGGGAGGGCGATCAGGAGTGCCCCGGCATCGATCCGGCAGCGAACGCGCACGGCCTCGCCGAACTCGTCGCCGTCGAGTTCGATGGACGTCGGGGAGGTGGCCGCCGCCTCGGCCGAGATTCCGTGCAGATAGCGGACCGAGGAATCCTTGCCCCGCCGCTGCAGCACGAGCCGACCGGCTCGAGAGCGTCGCAGGACGGAGTTGTCCCACCAGATCTTGCGCCACACGCCGAGCCAGCCGAACATGCCGCTGGGCTGGATGATCGCCACATCCATCGAGCCGTCGGCGATCGAGGCGGAGGGGATGAGGGAGATGCCTGCCGGGAGTGTGCCGCAGTTCGCGAAGAGCACGCTCTGGACCTTCGTGGAGTGCAGGCGCGAGTCGTCCATCTGATAGACGATGCGGAACGGCTTCGCGTTCGGCAGCGACCGTGCCGCTCCGTCGACGTAGGCGACCCAGCCGACGGACTTCTTGAGGTCGGGTCGCGTGTTGGCGATCATCGCGGCGTCCAGCCCCATCCCGGCGAGGACCACGAAGGCGTGTTCGGCTGACCCACCGTCCGCACGGGTCAGCCGAGCCCAGCCGATGTCGATGGGGTGGGCGTTGCCCCCGAGCGCCGCTCGGATCATGATCGTCGGATCCGCCAGGGGAAGGCCGAGATTGCGCGCCAGCAGGTTTCCTGTGCCGCTGGGGACGATCGCCATGGGCACGCCGGTGCCGGCCATCCGCTCGGACGCGGCGCGGACGGTCCCGTCACCCCCGGCGACGAGCACGACGGCGGCTCCCTCGTCCAGTGCGCGCCCGGCGGCGTCCTGGCCGGAGTCCTCGACTGTGGTCTCGTGGAAGGACGGCTCTCCCCATCCCGCTTCCGCGGACAGCGCGCGCACGGAGGCGACGAGCTTCACGGCGTCGACCTTGATGGGGTTGTAGACGAGGGCGGCCCGGGGCGAGTCGGGGGAGGGCGTCGTCATTTCGCTACTCTAAGCCCCCGGCGTGGGGCCTCTGCGACGGCCGCGAGTTCGCCGTGTGTCGGTCCGTTACCGTCGCATGGTGCCCGGGTGCGGCGTCCCTATAGCCTCGGATCACCCTCCCCGCCTGTCCGCGAGCGCATCGCCCAGCAGGGAGCGCACCGCCATGTCGAAGCACGTCACCCGATATCCGTCTTCGTAGGAGCCAGCCATGTCCGAGCCGAACCAGACCCAGAGCGACATCGATTCCCACCTCGCGGCGCAGAAGACGCGGCGCAAGCGGTGGCTGATCGGCGCTGCGGGCGCCGCCGTGGTGGTCGCCGCGGCCGTCCTCATCCCGATCGTCGTGCAGAACTCGCAGCCGACCGCGTCGGAGGACGGCGCCGACGAGCTGGTCCCGCTCACCATCGCCGACACCGCGCAGAGCGACTTCCAGGATGCGATCATCGAGGTCGGTCGGGAGAACGGCCTGGACCTGACCTTCGTGAACTTCGACGACCCCTATCTCCCCAACACGGCGCTCCTCGAGGGTGAGGTCGACGGCAACTCGTTCCAGCACGTCGCATGGCTCAGCCAGTTCAATCATGAGAACGACGCCGACATCACCCCGGTCTTCTCGACGGTCGTCTCGGCCTGGGGCCTGTTCTCCGAGGGCCACGCGTCGGCCGACGAGATTCCGGACGGCGCCCGCATCGCCGTCCCCGACGACCCCGCGAACTTCTCACGCTCGCTGTTCATCCTGCAGACGGCGGGGATCATCGAGCTCGACGAGAACGCGGGAGTGTTCCCGACGGAGGACGACATCACCGCGAACCCGCAGGATGTCGAGCTCGTGCGGATCTCGCACGAGTCGGTGCAGACGAGCTACAGCGACCCGACGATCGAGGCGGTCGTGATCGCGACCGACGACTTCGATCCCGCCCTGGAGATCACGAGCGACGACGCCCTCGTGCTGGAGGACTCGTCCGCCACGAGCTCGAGCCCGTACGTGATCGTCGTGGCGACGACCGCCGACCGGGCGGAGGACCCTGAGTGGGCGCTTCTCGAGCAGACGTACCGCGACGAGCGCGTCGTGGCAGCCCTCGAGGAGGAGAAGCGCGGCGAGGCCACCATCGTCGAGCTGCCCGTCGACGACCTGCGCTCGGCGCTCGCCGAACTCAGCGCGCAGTGATCGACGTCGACCACGACCGGCAGACGCGACCGGACTGAGACCGCATGACAGAGCGCATCAGACTCGCCCAGGTGTCGAAGGACTATCCCTCCCCGCGCAAGGGGGAGCCGGTGCGCGTGCTCGACGACATCGACATCTCGGTGCGCTCGGGTGAGGTGTACGGACTCATCGGACGCTCCGGGGCGGGAAAGTCCACCCTCCTTCGCATGATCAACGGCCTGGAGGTTCCGACCTCGGGCCGCGTGTTCGTCGACGGGGTGGATGTGCATGCACTCCCCGCCGCGGAGTTGCGGGTTCTCCGGCACTCGATCGGGATGGTGTTCCAGCAGTTCAACCTGTGGAACTCGCGCACCGTGTACAGCAATATCGCCACACCGCTCAAGCTCGCGGGCTGGGGCGACGCGGAGATCTCGCGGCGGGTCGGCGAGCTCCTGGATTTCGTCGGCCTCGGCTCCAAGGCGTTCGCCCGTCCGCGCAAGCTCTCGGGCGGACAGAAGCAGCGCGTCGGCATCGCGCGCGCGATCGCCGCCCGCCCGTCCGTCCTGCTGGCGGATGAGGCGACGAGCGCGCTGGACCCGCAGACGACCACCGAGATCGTCGACCTGTTGGGGTCGGTGAACAGGGAGTTCGGGATCACGATCGTCGTCGTCACGCACGAGATGGATGTGATGAGCAGACTGGCCGATCGCGTGTCGATCCTGGACCAGGGGCGGGTCGTCGAGTCCGGCGACATCCACCAGATCCTCGCGAAGCCGGTGCACCCGGTGACGGCGGGGCTGGTGGGCTCGTACACGGGGACGATGCTCAGCGCCGACGACCGCGCGGCTCTCGCGGCGCGCTTCCTCGGGCGACGGATCTCGGTGTCGATGGACGGGGCCGCCGCGGACGGTCCGCTGCTGTCCTCGCTCGCACGCGAACACGGCGTGGACTTCGCCATCATCCAGGGAGGAGTTTCCCGGGTGAAGGATCGTCCGTACGGGCAGCTCAGTCTCGAGCTCCACGGGGAGGACGACACGATCGACCGATTCCTTGCACACCTGTCGACGAGGACGGAGGTGACGTCGTGGTGACCGCCGCTCCGTTCGATTTCGACACGGTCGTGCCGCGCGTGGCTCGAGCCCTGGGTGAGACCCTGTTCATGGTCACGGTGTCGTTCTTCCTCGCCTCGATCATCGGTCTGATCCTCGGCATCTTCCTCTACGCATCCCGGCCGGGGCAGCTGCTGCACAGCCGGGTTCTGCACACGACGCTCAACATCGTCGTGAACACCCTGCGTCCGATCCCGTTCATCATCCTTCTCATCGCGTTGACGCCGCTCACTCGTGCCCTGATCGGCACGAGTATCGGTCCCGCCGCAGCGATCCTGCCTCTCACGATCGCGGCATCCGTCGGCATCGCGCGGGTCGCGGAGTCGAATCTCGTCGCCGTGGACCCCGGCGTGATCGAAGCGGCGCGCGCTGTGGGCGCCTCGCCCCTGCACATCCTGTTCGGGTTCGTCGTGCGGGAGGCCTTCGGGCCGCTGCTGCTGTCGTTGACCTTCATCTTCGTGGCGCTGATCGACGCCACGGCGGTCGCCGGCGCCGTCGGCGGCGGTGGGCTCGGCAACCTGGCCCTCACATACGGGTACCAGCGGTTCGACTACGCCGTGATGATCCTGATCATCATCGTGCTCATCGCGCTCGTCCAGCTCGTGCAGTTCCTGGGCAACCGCCTCGCGCGTCGGTTCATCGACGACTGACTCTGACAGCATGTGGCGGGGAGACCCATCCCGGCACGCACGCCCCGAACGATTGGACACCGCTGTGATCCCCCTCACCCCGAGCGCCCTACTCGCCGGTCTTCCCGCTCGTCAGGGTTTCGGCGATGCGACCCTCATCCGGCTCGCCCCGGGGTCGATCGATCTCGGTGGGGGGAACCCCGATGTGGACCTGCTGCCGATCGACGTCTACCAGGACGCGATTCGGGATGTCACGGCCGACGCCTCGTTCCCGGCGCTGCTGCGGTACTCCCCGGCGCCGGGCCTCGCTTCCCTGCGCCGGGCGATCGGGGAGCGGGAGGGCGTCGATCCCGATCGGATCCTCGTGACCAACGGAGGAGCGCACGGTCTCGCCCTGGCTGCGCTCGGGACGCTCGACCCCGGTGACGTGATCGTCGTCGACGACCCCGTGTATCCGCTGTTCCTGCGTGTGCTGGACATGATCGGCGTCGCGGTGGTTCCCGTTCCGGTCGCCTCCGACGGCATCGACGTCGAGGATCTCGAACGGCGGCTGCGGGACGGCCTCCGACCGCGCGCGCTGTTCACGGTGCCGACGTTCCAGAACCCCTCGGGTGTCACGCTGAGCAGCGCCAAGGAGTCCGCGCTGACCGCGCTCGCCGAACGGTACGGCTTCACGATCATCGCGGACGACCCCTACCGGGAGATCGCTTTCCCCGGAACCGTGGTTCCCGACCGGACGGCGTTCCGCGAATCCGAGCACGTCATCGCGGTCAACACGTTCTCGAAGATCCTCGGCCCGGGGCTTCGTCTCGGTTGGATCGTGCTGCCCGCGTCCTCCACCGAGCTGTTCACCCGACTGCGCAACCGCATCGACGGACAGACCAGCGGAGTCGTGCAGGCCATCGGAGAGCGCATGCTGGCCGACGATCGCCTCGACCCGGCGATCTCCGCCGCGAGTGCGGCGTACGCCAGGAAGGCCGAGGTGCTCACCTCGGCTCTGCGGACCGAGTTCGCCGGTGACGTCGAGATCCTGGATCCCGTCGGAGGATTCTTCGCGTGGGTCCGGCTCGGCGGTGGGGTCGATTTCGGTGCCGTGTTCGATGCGGCGCAGGACAGCGGGGTGACGTATCAGCGAGGCGAGTGGTTCGCTGCGACCGGCACCGGCTTCGACGGCTACGTGCGCCTGTCCTACTCGGAAGTGAGTGAGGCGGACCTCGGCGAGGGGGCCGCGCGGCTGGCGTCGGCCTGGCGATCGCTCTCGCCCCGCGGCTGAGGGGCAGGCGAGCGCGCTCTAGACTTGACGGATGATCGACCTCGCACTTCTCCGCGACCACCCCGAGCTCGTCCGCCAGTCGCAGCTGGCCCGCGGCAATGCTCCGGACACCGTCGACGCCGCGCTCGAGGCCGATCGCTCCCGCCGCGCCGCGCTGACAGCGTTCGAGGAACTGCGCGCCGAGCAGAACGCCTTCGGCAAGCGCGTCGCCGCCGCGCCCAAGGAGGACAAGCCCGCGCTCGTCGCGCAGGCCAAAGAACTCGCCGAGCGCGTGAAGAAGGCTCAGGCTCACGCATCCGAGGTCGGCGATGATGCCGCCGCCGCGCTCGCGCGCATCGAGAACGTCGTGCTCGAGGGTGTGCCCGCCGGGGGAGAGGCCGACTTCGTCGAGCTCCGCCGGGTGGGAGATGTTCCGACGTTCGACTTCGAACCCCGCGACCACCTCGCACTCGGCGAGATCCTGGGGGCGATCGACATGGAGCGCGGGGCCAAGGTCTCCGGCGCTCGCTTCTACTTCCTCCGCGGGATCGGCGCCCGTCTCGAGATCGCGCTCATGAACATGGCGCTCGACAAGGCGCTCCAGAACGACTTCGTGCCCCTCATCACGCCGACGCTCGTCCGCCCCGAGATCATGCAGGGGACCGGCTTCCTCGGCGAGCACGCGGACGAGGTCTACCACCTCGACAAGGACGACGACCTCTATCTGGTCGGCACGAGCGAGGTCGCGCTCGCCGGGTACCACAAGGACGAGATCATCGACCTCGCGCGTGGGCCGCTCCGCTACGCCGGCTGGTCCACCTGCTATCGCCGCGAGGCGGGCTCGCACGGCAAGGACACGCGAGGCATCATCCGCGTCCACCAGTTCAACAAGCTCGAGATGTTCGTCTACACGACGCCCGAGGACGCCGAGGCGGAACACCTTCGTCTGGTCGCCCTGCAGGAGGAGATGCTCACAGCGCTCGGCCTGTCCTACCGCGTGATCGACGTCGCGGCGGGGGACCTCGGCTCCAGCGCGGCCCGCAAGTTCGACATCGAGGCATGGGTCCCCACACAGGGCGCGTTCCGTGAGCTCACGTCCACGTCGAACTGCACGACCTTCCAGGCGCGCCGCCTCGACATCCGGCATCGCCCCGTCGCGGCGGACGGGCAGCCGACGAAGACGCAGCCTGTCGCGACCCTCAACGGCACGCTCGCGACCACGCGGTGGATCGTGGCGCTGCTCGAGACGCATCAGCGAGCGGACGGCTCCGTCGTCGTTCCGGAGGCGTTGCGCCCCTACCTCGGTGGCCTCGAGGTTCTGGAGCCGGAAGCGTGAGCGAACGCTGGCTCATCGGCCTCGATGTCGACGGCACCATCCTCTTGGCCGACGAGACGCTCAGCCCCGGGGTGCGTTCCGCCGTCGCGCGCGTGCGTGACGCCGGCCACGAGGTCACGATCGCGACAGGGCGCAGCTGGGGCGCGACGGCGCACATCGTCGAGATGCTCGACATCAGTCCCGCCTACGTCGTGTGCTCGAACGGTGCGGTGACGATGCGTCGCCTCGATGACGGTAGCTACGTGCGCGATCACATCGAGACGTTCGATCCGACCGCCGCGCTGCAGCTCCTCAACGAGCGTCTTCCCGATGCCCGGTACATGGTCGAGCTGGGTGACGGCAAGCGTCTCTTCACGCACGAGATGGGCGACTGGAGTCTGGATGAGGGGCGGCAGGTCGAGTTCGACGAGCTGAGCGCTCTCCCCGTCTCCCGCGTCGTGGTGATCTCCCCCGGGCACGACGAGGACGACTTCCACCACCTCGTCGCGGACGCCGGGCTCAACGAGGTCTCCTACGCGATCGGGTGGACGGCCTGGCTCGACATCGCACCACACGGCGTCGACAAGGGCACCGCGATGGAGCGGGTGCGCACCACGCTCGGGTTCCCGGGCGAGCGCGTGCTCGTGGCGGGCGACGGACGCAACGACATCGGCATGTTCGAGTGGGTCGGTGCCCTCGGCGGTCGGGGAGTGTCGATGGGGCAGGCACCGGACGAGGTCACCGCAGCGGCGACCGAGCGGACGGCGGATGTGCACGATGGCGGACTCGCCCACGTGCTCGACGCGCTCGCCGACGCCACGACGGGAATCGCGTCCGCTGCGGGCGAGTAGTCGCATCCAGCCGTCGCCCAGGTGATGACGCGAGAATGAGAGCCGGTCGCGCCCGGTTCTCTGAGGGAACTCGGATAGACTCGACGCCTGATCGAAGGATTCGTCCTTCGGAGGGTTGTCCGAGTGGCCGATGGAGCTGGTCTTGAAAACCAGTGGGCAGAGATGTCTCGTGGGTTCGAATCCCACACCCTCCGCAGTACTGACGGCGGTGGCACCCCGACACCGTCCGAAGACCGAAAGGCACTGAGTGAGCGAGAAGAATCGCCGCCGTACCGTCGCCCGTCACGGGCAGCAGCGGTCCCCCGGGCCCCTCAGCCAGTTGCTCACGATCATCGGCATCGCGCTCGCCGTCGTCCTGGTGAGCGGAACCGCCGTCGCCGCGTACGTGGTCACCGACCTGTCCACCACCGTCACCGCCAACGCGGTCGACCTCGAGGGGCAGGAGTCGCTCCCGCCCGACATCGGCGAGTGGGAGGGCGGCTTCGACATCCTGCTGGTCGGCGTCGACACGTGTGAGGAGAAGTACGCCCACCTGTTCGGTGCACGCTGCTCCGAGAATGATTCGGAGGGCAACCTCAACGATGTCAACCTCCTCGTCCACGTCTCGGACGAGCCGCGCCGGATCACTGCCGTGAGCTTCCCCCGTGATCTGATGCTCCCGATCCCGGAGTGCACGGACGAGGACGGCAACGTCACCTCGGCGATGTGGAAGCAACCCATCAACTCGGCCTTCAGCTACGGCGGTCTGAACTGCGTCGCGCAGACGATCACCGAGCTCACCGGTCAGGACATCGAGTTCGCCGCCTCCGTCACCTTCGGTGGCGTGATCGAGATCACCGATGCGATCGGCGGAGTGGACGTCTGCCTCGCGAACGGCATCCGTGACTCGCACACCGGACTCGACATGGAGGCCGGGACGCACACCGTGCAGGGCCTCGAAGCCCTGCAGTTCCTGCGCACACGCCACGGTGTCGGAGACGGCAGCGACCTGGGGCGCATCGGCAATCAGCAGCAGTACATGTCGAGCCTTGCCCGCAAGCTCATCAGCGGTGAGGTGCTCGGAAACGTGCCCACCATGATGCGCCTCGCGACGACCGGTATCGACAACCTCACCCCGTCTGCGAGCCTGGCCGATCCCGTGCGGATCGTGCAGATCGCCCTCGCCGTGAAGGACGTCCCGTTCGAGGACATCGTGTTCGTGCAGTACCCGACCCTCGGTGACCCGGACAACCCCAACAAGGTCGTTCCCGACTACGAGGACGCGGATGTGCTGTGGGCTGCGATGCTCGAGAACCAGCAGCTCGAGATCACGCACGAGAACACTGCCAACGACGGCGTCATCGTGCAGGAGCCCGACGCGTCCGACGACGACGGTGCCAGCGACGACGGTGCGAGCGACGACTCCGCGGGCGATGACGGCGCCGAAGAGACGCCGAAGCCGTCGGAGAGCGCCGTGGCGCTCCCCGAAACCATCAAGGGCAACTCCGCCGCTCAGCAGACCTGCTCGAACGGCAACGTCCGCCAGTAGCCCAGCGCGGGCCGGGCATTCTCCGGGGTACCCGGTCGCGGCTTGAGGTCAGCGGGGGTCGAAGCGGACGGGTTCGTGCGTGCGCGCGACGAGCTCCCGCAGATCCTCCAGCGTCGCGAGGTCCGCACCGAGTGCGCGGGCCTGGACGAGGATGTTGCCGAGAGCAGTGGCCTCGACCGGGCCGGCGAACACGGGAAGCCCGGTCCGGTCCGCGGTCGCCTGGCAGAGCAGACGGTTGAGCGACCCGCCGCCGACGAGGTGGATCGTGTCCAGCTCCCGCTCGGAGAGCTCCGCCGCGGTGCTGATCGCGTCGGCGAACGCGGCCGCGATGCTCTCGACGATGCTGCGTGCGAAGCCGGCACGACCCGTGGGCACGGTGTCGCCCTGCGCACGGATCACGGCGGCGATGCGCGCGGGCATACCGCCGGGGGCACTCAGAGATGCGTCGTTCGCGTCGAACACGGGGACCCGGTCGGTCACGAGGGCGGCATCGGCGAGGAGTGCGGGAAGATCGATCGCCGATCCGTCCTCGGCCTCCCAGGCGCGGACGGTCTCGCTGAGCAACCAGAGGCCCGTCACGTTGTGGAGGAATCGGTAGCGGCCGTCGACGCCGCGCTCGTGCGTGAAGTTCGCGTCCCGAGCGGCATCGGTGAGCACGGGCTCCGTGAGTTCGACGCCGACGAGTCCCCACGTGCCGCACGAGATATACGCGGCGTTCGGAGTCGTCATCGGCACGGCAACGACGGCGGAGGCGGTGTCGTGCGAGCCGACGGCGATCACGGGGAGGTCCGCTCCGATGCGCGCGGCGACCTCTGCCCGGAGCGTGCCGAGTGTGGTGCCCGGATCGACCAGCGGGGGGAGGGCAGCCGCAGGGATGCCCAGCCGCGCCGCGAGCTCCGTGTCCCACTCGCCCGAAGCCACGCCGAGCAGGCCCGTCGTGGAGGCGTTCGTGCGCTCCGCCGCCCGGACTCCCGTGAGCAGGTAGGCGATCAGGTCGGGGATCAGCAGGGCGGCGTCGGCATCCGCGAGATGCTCGTCGACCCGGTACTGGTAGAGGGTGTTGAAGGGCAGGAACTGCAGCCCGTTCCGCCCATACAGTTCCGCGAACGGGACGACGTCGTGCACCTCCGTCACTCCGCGCTCGGTGCGGGCATCGCGGTAGTGGAACGGCTCGTCGAGCAGCTCTCCGTCGCGCAGCAGACCGTAGTCCACCGCCCAGGAGTCGATTCCGATCGCCGCGATCGCAGGCTCGCGCCGCACCGCCTCGGCGAGGCCCGTGAGGATGTGCTCGTACAGGGCGGTGAAGTCCCAGTGCAGCCCGTCCGGGCCCTCGACGGGGCCGTTCGGGAATCGCGAGACGAGCTCGAGGTCGAGCGTGTCCGGTCCGACCCGGCCGATCATCACGCGACCGCTCGTCGCGCCGAGGTCGACAGCGGCGACGGCGCGGATACGGCCCGAGTCCGACATGGTCATCGCAGGAACGCCGCCGCGACGCCGGAGTCCACCGGGATGTGCAGGCCCGTCGTGCGGCTGAGCTCGGGGCCGGTCAGCACGTAGACCGCATCAGCGACGTTCTCGGGGACGACCTCGCGCTTGAGGATCGTGCGGTTGGCGTAGTACTGACCGAGATCCTCTTCCTTCACGCCGTAGGTCGCGGCGCGGTTCGCACCCCAGCCGGACGCGAAGATGCCGGAGCCGCGTACGACGCCGTCGGGGTTGATGCCGTTGACCCGGATGCCGAACTCGCCCAACTCGACCGCGAGCAGTCGTACCTGGTGCGCCTGGTCGGCCTTGGTCGCCGAGTAGGCGATGTTGTTCGGGCCGGCGAAGACGGAGTTCTTCGAGGAGATGTAGATGATGTCGCCGCCGAGCTTCTGGTCGATCAGCACGCGGGCAGCCGCCTTGGAGACGAGGAAGGAGCCCTTCGCCATCACATCGTGCTGCAGGTCCCAGTCTTTCTCGGTGGTCTCCAGCAGCGGCTTGGAGAGGGAGAGCCCGGCGTTGTTGACCACGAGGTCGACCCCGCCGAAGGCGAGGACCGCGTCGTCGAGCGCGGCCTGGATGGCATCCGCGTCCGCGACGTTGGCGGCCACGCCGATCGCGACATCGGTGTTCCCGAGCTCCGCGGCGGCGGCCTGTGCCTTCTCGAGGTCGAGGTCGGCGATGACGATGCACGCACCCTCGGCGGCCAGGCGGGTCGCGATGGCCTTGCCGATGCCGGACGCGGCACCGGTGACGAACGCGATGCGTCCCTGGTGCGACTTCGGCTTCGGCATCCGCTGGAGCTTGGCCTCCTCGAGTGCCCAGTACTCGATGCGGAACTTCTCCGCGTCCGAGATGGGGGAGTACGTCGACAGGGCCTCGGCGCCGCGCATCACGTTGATGGCGTTGACGTAGAACTCCCCGGCGACGCGGGCGGTCTGCTTGTTCGCACCGTAGGAGAACATCCCGATACCAGGAACGAGGACGATGAGCGGGTCCGCGCCGCGGATCGCGGGGGACTCGGCGGTGGCGTGCGCGTCGTAGTAGGCCTGGTAGTCGGCCCGGTACTCGGCGTGCAGTTCGTGGAGCCGAGCCGTCTGCTCCTCGAGGGTTGCGGTGGCGGGCAGGTCGAGGATCAGCGGCTTGACCTTGGTGCGCAGGAAGTGATCCGGGCAGCTCGTGCCGAGCGCGGCGAGCTCGGGAGCACGCTCGGAGGCGAGGAAGTCGAGCACGACGTCCGCGTCGCTGAAATGCCCGATCATCGGCTTGTCGGTGGAGGCGATTCCGCGGATCGTGCCGGCGAGCGCGGCGGCCCGCGTGCGGCGCTCGGTCTCGGGGAGTGCCTCGTAGCCTGTCCGGACGCCGCCGAAGGGATCGGCCGCACCGTGCTCGTCGATGTAGGCGGCGGCGGTGTCGATGATCCACAGGGAGTTCCGTTCCGCCTCCTCGGAGGTGTCGCCCCAGGCGGTGATGCCGTGGCCGCCGAGGATCGTGCCGATCGCCTGCGGGTTCTGCTTCTTGATCTCGGCGATGTCCAGGCCGAGCTGGAAGCCGGGGCGGCGCCAGGGCACCCAGACCACGCGGTCGCCGAAGATCGTCGCAGTGAGTGCTTCGCCGTCCGCTGCGGTCGCGATCGCGATTCCGGAGTCGGGGTGGAGGTGATCGACGTGTGCCGCGTCGACGAGGCCGTGCATGGCGGTGTCGATCGAGGGGGCGGCGCCGCCCTTCCCGTGCAGGGTGTAGTCGAAGGCGGACACCATCTCGTCCTCGCGGTCGACGCCCGGGTACACGTCGACGAGCGCACGCATGCGGTCGAGGCGGAGGACGGCGAGGCCGCTCTCGGTCAGGGTGCCGAGGTCGCCGCCGGAACCCTTGACCCACATGAGTTCGACCGGCTGACCGGTGACGGGGTCCGTCTCCATGCCTTTCGCGGAGGTGTTCCCGCCCGCGTAGTTCGTGTTCTTCGGGTCCGCGCCGAGTCGATTCGACCGGGCGATGAGGGCGGCGGCGGTGGCGTTGGTCATGTCAGAGTGTCCTGTTCGCAAGTGGGGTGGGATGTATCAGACGCGTGCGTCTTCGGCCGTGACCTTCGCGCCGTAGCGTTCGACCTCGATCTCGTCGAGCGACTTGCCCTCGGTCTTCGGTGCCCAGATGGTGCCGATGAGCAGCGCCGCGACGAGCAGGCCGATGATGAGGAGTCCGAGCTGACCGAGGCCGATCGAGTCCAGCAGCACCGGGAACACCAGGCTCAGCAGACCCACCATCACGCGGGCGAGCATGAAGAGCATGCCCTGTGCGCTCGCACGGTGCTTGGTGGCGAAGAGCTCCGCCGTCCAGAGTCCGTAGAACGCCTGTGCTCCGACACCCGCCGAGATGCCCCAGGCGACGGCGAAGAACAGCAGCGAGAAGAGTCCGGGAGGAGCGTAGATGAGGACGACCCAGGCGACGACGCCGAGCGCCGCTCCGCCGAAGTACAGCCACCGGCGCTTCACGCGGTCGCCGTAGCGCATGAATCCGAAGTACGTCGAGAGGGCGGTCAGTGTCCACACGAGCACCTGCAGCAGGTTCTGCTGCATCGGATCCTCGAGCCCCGAGGCCTCGTACACGCGCGGCTGGAAGATACCGGCCTGGCCGGCGACGGTGTTCCACAGGCCGTACACACCGAGGAGGAAGGCGAGAGCGCCCCAGTTGCGGCGGTCCGAGAGGAGACCGCGGATGCCGGAGAAGATGCCGATCTTCTCGCCGCCGGCGATCGCCGATGCGCGCTGGTCCTTCCACCGCTTCGATTCGGGGAGCCCGCGGCGCACCCACCAGGTGACGGCGGCGATGAGGAACAGGTGGAAGAAGATCAGACGCGAGCCCACGATCCCCAGCGGACCGACGACGACCGCGAGCAGGAAGCCGACGGCAGGACCGATCGACCAGGCCAACTGCGCCGTGCCGACGTGCGCCGCGCGGTGCTCGCTCGGCGCCTCCTCGGCGATGTACGTCCAGGACGCGGGGACGCCCGCGCCCACCGCGATCCCCATGAGGACCACGCCGGCGAGGAGGACGGCGAAGTTCGGGGAGAACGTCACCAGCAGTGCGCCGATCATGAAGACGATCAGATCGTACGTGTAGATGAACTTGCGTCCGAGGCGATCGCAGAGCGGGCCGCCGATCGCGGCTCCGATCGCGGCTCCGAAGGCGTTCGCACTGAGGGCGGCGACCAGGCCGACCGCCGCGTTGTCGAAGCCGAACTCGGCCTGCCAGAGGGTCAGGCTCGTGGCGAGCGCGATGATCGCGCCTGCCTCGATGTAGTTCGACATGGCCACGGCGATCGTGGCCTTCCATGCGCCCATCGGGCGACGGGGAGTAGCGGTGTTCGTCATGCTCAGGCCCCCCATCCTGCCTGCACGCCACCGACGCGGTCGGCGGCGATCTTCTCCTGGTATCCGGACGCGGCGTAGGCCGCCATCGGATCGGCTGCGAGCCCACGGGACTCGCGCCATTCGGCGAGCGCCGGACGCACGTCCGTGTAGAACGCGTCCATGAACACGGCGTTCGCACCGAGCACGTCGCCGGACTTCTGTGCCGCGGTGAGGGCTTCGCCGTCGACGAGGAGCGCACGCGCGGTCATCTCCTGGACGTTCAGTACGGAGCGGATCTGGCCGGGGATCTTCTCCTCGACGTTGTGGCACTCGTCGAGCATGAACGCCACGTCGGGGTTGTTCAGCCCGCCGCCGCGCACGACCTCGAAGAGGATCCGGAACAGCTGGAACGGGTCGGCGGCGCCGACGATCAGGTCGTCGTCCGCGTAGAAGCGGGAGTTGAAGTCGAACGAGCCGAGCTTCCCGAGACGCAGCAGCTGCATGACGATGAACTCGATGTTCGTGCCCGGGGCGTGGTGACCCGTGTCGAGACAGACCATGGCCTTCTCTCCGAGCGAGGCGACCTGGGCGTAGGAGGTTCCCCAGTCGGGAACATCGGTGTGGTAGAACGCCGGCTCGAAGAACTTGTACTCGAGCACGAGCCGCTGGTCGTCGCCGAGGCGCGCGTAGATCTTCTGGAGCGACTCCTGCAGGCGGTCCTGACGACCGCGGAGGTCGGCCTGGCCGGGGTAATTGGAGCCCTCGGCGAGCCAGATCTTGAGGTCGCGGCTGCCGGTGGCATCCATCACGTCGATGCACGCGAGGTGGTGGTCGATCGCCTTCTGGCGGATGGACGGGTCCTCGTGCGTGAGGGCGCCGAACTTGTAGTCGTCGTCCTGGAAGGTGTTGGAGTTCACGGTTCCCAGCGCGACTCCGAGGTCTTCGGCATGGCGGCGCAGGTCGTCCCACGAGTCGACGAGGTCCCACGGGATGTGCAGCGCGACCGACGGGGCGAGCGCGGTGTGCGCGTGGACCTGTGCGGCGTCCGCGATCTTCTCGTAGGGGTCGCGCGGGGTGCCGGGGGTGCCGAACACCTTGAACCGCGTCCCGGAGTTGCCGAACGCCCACGAGGGCAGCTCGATGCTCTGCCCTTCGAGGCGGCTGAGGATGTCGGGGGTGAGGATCGTCATGATTCCTCGCTTTCTGCGTGGAGGGATGAGGGGGAGGAGGCGGAGAGTTGGTCCGCCAGGTGGAAGACTTCGGTGAGGGGAGCCGCGGCCTGGTCTGGTCGGCCGTCCAGCCCGACGAAGAACCTGCTCATCTCGGCCTCCCAGCGCGCAGCGACGGGGGAGGCGGCGAGATAGGCCTGCGAGGCGGCGTCGTCATCGGTCTCGTAGTAGCCGATGAGTGTGCCGCCGTCCGCGACGAAGAGCGAGTAGTTGCGCCGTCCGGATGCCGCGATCTCGGCGAGCATCTCCGGCCGGACCGGGGAGTGGCGTTCGAGGTACTCGTCCAGCAGCTCGGGGCGCACCTGGAGCTGAAAGCACACGCGTGTCATATTCTCTCTCCATTGAGGGAATGAATCGTTTCAGTCCCTTACCGCACTGAGACTAAACTCTTCGGAAATGGGTGTCAAACCCGCGGCGATACGAAGGCCAGTCGCCGTGATTCGTTTCAGCACGGCGCCGTGCGAGGAGGAAGACCGTGGTCAGTGTCCGGGATGTGGCAAACGACGCCGGAGTGTCGGTCGGCACGGTCTCCAACGTCCTGAATCGGCCGGACAAGGTGACCCCCGACACGCTCGACCGGGTCCAGGCGTCGATCGCCCGCTTGGGCTTCGTGCGCAACGACGCCGCGCGGCAACTGCGCGCGGGCCGCAGCCGCACGATCGGACTCGTCGTGCTTGACATCCGCAACCCGTTTTTCGCGGACCTCGCGATCGGCGCCGAGCAGCGCGCCGACGTTCACGGCCTGTCCGTCCTCGTGGCCAACAGTGACGAGAAACAGGAACGCGAGAACACGCACCTGGACCTGTTCGAGGAGCAGCGGGTCGCCGGTGTCCTCGTCACCCCGGTGGACGACGCGCTCCCTCGGCTCGCTCGGATGCACGAGCGGGGCATCCCCGCGATCCTCGTCGATCGGGAGTCACGCGACTCGCGCTTCGCCTCGGTCGCAGTGGATGACGTCGAGGGCGGTCGCCTCGCCGCGGAACACCTGCTCAACCGCGGCCGCCGACGTATCGCGTTCATCGGCGGTCCGGTGTCGCTGCGTCAGGTCGCCGACCGTCTGAGCGGGGCGCAATCGGCGGCCTCAGCCGCCGGAGCGGGGATCGAGTTCATCGCCACGGACGGCCTGAGCGTCGAGGAGGGGCGGCGGGCAGGATCGCGGATCCTGCAGCGCCCGCGGTCATCGCGTCCGGATGCGGTGTTCGCAGCGAACGATCTGCTGGCGCTCGGCATCCTTCAGAGCCTCGTCATGACCGGCGACGCACGGGTCCCCGAGGACATCGCGCTGATCGGCTATGACGACATCGACTTTGCGGCGGCCGCGGTCGTCCCGCTGAGTTCGGTGCGGCAGCCGGCGTCGCTCATCGGGGCGACGGCGGTGGATCTGCTGCTGCGTGGAGGAAGCGGAGACGCGCCGGCCAACGAGCACGTGCTGTTCCGTCCCGAACTGGTCGAACGGGCATCGACCCTCGGCCTCTGACCCGTGGCGGGGATCAGGACGCGCGCGTCTCGTTCCGTGGTCGGCCGACGACCTCCGACGGAATGCCGCGGGAGAACAGCAGCGACAGCAGGCTGATCACGATCAGGCCGAACAGCGCCACCCGCAGCGACGACAGCTGCGAATCGCGGTAGATCGTCTGCAGCTTCTTCGCGTCGGCCTCGTCGAGTCCCGCGTCCTCGGCGATCGCGGTGACGTCGGACGCGGGGACGATCGTCACGCCGTTCTCGGTGGAGGCGCTCACAGTCGCCCGGGTGGCGTCAGGGAGGTCGCTGTGCGCCACTCCGGAGGCGAAGGAGGTCGACAGGGCGCCGATGAGGATCGATCCGATGAGCGCCGTCCCGAGCGAGGACCCCAGGTTCTGGAAGACGCCCTGGAGCCCTCCGACCTCGCTCGACTGCTTCTCCGAGACGCTGGACATGTTCACGTTGCCGAGCTGCGACGCCAGGAGACCGAGCGCACTGCCCGACAGGAACATGCCGACCGCGAACAGACCGCTGCGCAGATCGCTCGATGCCGTCCCCAGCAGCACGACCGCACTGAGGACGAGCAGGAGTTGGCCGATGCGCACGATCCGGCGGGGGGACAGGCGCCGCGCGAGGCGCGTTCCAAGGATCGAGAACAGGACGAGGGAGACGGAGAGCGGGAAGATCCGGATGCCGGTCTGCAGGGCGTCGAGTCCGAGCGTCATCTGCAGGTACACGGGGACCATGAAGAACAGCCCGGCCGTCACGGCGTACTGAGCTCCGAGAACGGACAGGCCGCTGCGCAGGGCGGTGATCGAGAACATCTCCACGTCGACGAGCGGTGCGCGTCCACGCCGCACGAGAGCGCGCTGGCGCCCGACGAAGCCCGCGATCAGGGTTGCCCCGAGGACGATGAACCATGCGGTCAGCGACACCCCGAGCGGCGCTACCGGGACGCCAGCGATCTCCGATGTCGACAGGGGGACGATCCACCCCCAGGTCTTGCTCTGCAGCATCCCGTAGACGACGAACATGAGCCCCGCGGACGACAGGGCCACACTGGCGATGTCGATGCGCGCCTTCTGCCGGGGCGTCGAGTCCGTGATGATCCGGGCGTAGGCGACGACGACGAGCATGATCACGACCTCGGCGGCGAACACGTAGCGCCAATCGAAGTACGTCGTCACCGCGCCGCCGATCAGCGGGCCAGCCGCGACAGCCGCACCGGATACCGCGCCGATGATCGCGAACGCGGTGATGCGATCCTGCCCACGGTAGTTGTCCGCGATGAGGGCGGCGATCGCGGGGATCACGAGAACGGCTCCCAGCGCCTCGATGACCGACCACCCGAGGAAGAGGAAGTGCACGGTCGGACTCACGGCGGTGATCAGCGAGCCGACCGCGTAGATGCAGGACCCGATCACGAACGCGCGCCGTCGTCCCCAGATATCACCGAGTTTGGCGCCGAGGAGCATGAACGCCGCCATCGTCAGCGTGTAGAACGTGATCGCCGCCTGCATGGCCGCGACGCTCGTGTCGAGGTCCGTGACGACGGTCGATATCGACACGTTCATCACGGTTCCGTCGAGGACCATCACGAATTGCGCGCACGCGAGGACGAGGACCACGGACCACTTCTTCACGGTGCCTCCTGGGGCAGTGGGGCGGATGCGGACGGGCCGTCCGTACGGGAGACGACTCCACGCAGTATTCGTGCCACCGCGGTGATGAGGAACAGCTGTCCGGCGATCGCTTCCGCCACCGCGATGGCCTGCGCCCCTGGGTGGATGGGCACGATGTTGCCGTAACCGGTGGTCGTCAGAGTGGTGAACGAGAAGAAGAGCTGACTGGCGAGGGAGTCGACGGTGTCTCCCGCGAACAGCGGCCCAGGCACCAGCAGTGAGAAGAGGTTGAAGGCGAATGTGAAGAACATCCCCAGCAGGACGTAGGCCGCCGTGGCGGCCAGCAGTGCCTCGACGTTGAGGCGTCGTCGTGTCACCTGGTGCGCGATGATCGCGAGCGGTGCGACCAGGAGCGCCACCAGGGAGGCCGTGGACAGCGCGATGTCGAGCAGCGTCCCACTCAGACCCAGGAGCATGACCACGATCGCCGCGGCCCCCGCCACCGCGATGACGACCCACACGAGGTGCTGCACGAGGGCGGGCGCCGCGGTGACGCGGAAGACGACGCCGACGGTCGCGAGCATCGCGAGGAACGCCAGAGGGCTGGGGTCGGTGGTCGCCTGGGCGGCGCACAGGCCGTACGTGACCACGAGGAGGGCGAGCACGATCGTGTACGCGATCGGCCCGGAGCTTCCGCGTCCGGCCGACTCACGTGCGTCGCGACGGTGCGCCGAGCGTAGCGTGCTCATGCCCTCTCCGATCTCACAGCTTCGACTCCTGCCGAGGCACCACGAACCGGGTGATGATCAGCAGACTAGCGGCTGGGACGGGCTGGGCGACCGGTGGTTCTCGCACCGATCATGTCGCGGGAGACGGAAGCACCCCGGGGCTCGACGGGGAAGAGGGGAGTGGGGAGTGTCGAGCCCCGGGGTGGGTCTATGCCGTGCTCAGGTGCTGGTGCTTCCGGCGAACCTCCGGATCAACACCAGTGCAGTCCCGAGCATCAGGAGTGCGAGCGCCGCACCCGCGGCCGCAAGGGGGAGGGTGGAGTCCCCTCCTGTATCGGCGAGCGCGCCGGGCACGGGCTCGGTCTCGCTCTCCGCCTCGTCCTCGATCGCGGTGCCGTCGGTCGTGCTGCCATCCGTCACGACCTCCTCGGTGAGGTCGTCGACGTCGCCGCGTGGTGTCGTCACCGTCGAGGGTGACGACACCACCGGCACATCCGTCGGGGCCGTCCCCACGGCCTCGGCGGTGTTCTCGATCTCGCTCAGGATCAGGTCCGCGTCTTCGACCTCGTAGGTCGCCCAGCACGTCATGGACTGACCGGGAGCGAGCGCGGCCGCGTCCTCGGGGCAGACCGCGGTGGGAAGAGGCCCGTGACCGGTGAACGCGGTCTCATCGACCCGGACGTCGGTGAGGGTGACGTTTCCCGTGTTGGTCACGAGGAACGCGTAGTCGATCACGCCGCCGGTCCAGTACGAGGTCGCATCGGTCGACTTCACCACGGTCAGGCCGGGGTTCTGCGGTGAGGTGACGATCGCGCTGGAGGGCGGTGAGACGACCGGCTCCCCGCTGGGAGGTGTGCCCGTGGCGGTCGCGGTGTTGTCGACCGAGCCGCGATCCACGTCCGCCTGCTCGATCGTGTAGGTCCCCGTGCAGGTCACGGACTCGCCGGCCGTGAGCGAGAGTGGTGAGGAGGGGCAGGTGATCTCGGGCGGGGTGCCGGACCCGGTGAACGCGGTCTCGTCGACGGTCACGTCGTTCAGTGTCGTGGTCCCGGTGTTCGTGACCTCGAACGAGTAGGTGACCCGGTCGCCGAGGTCCGCGAGGGACACGCTGGCGGTCTTGGTCAGGGCGATGGCCGCGTCCCCTCGGGGCGTGTTGGTGAAGGTGCAGAGGATGCTCGCTCCGTTCACGCCGGTCGTCGGAACCGTCACAGCGCCCTCGGTGCCCGCGCCGGACGCGATGGTGTCGCCGGTGTCCTCGTCCAGGCAGTCCCAGGCGGCGTCGTACCGGTCCGGGTCGGTCGCGGTGCCGGTCTCGTCGATCGAGATCGTGGCCCCGGGGAGGACGGGTACGGTGACGCGCGCATGTTGGATGCCGACGTCCGTGCCGGTGGTCTCGGCGTACAGGTCAGGCAGGCCGCCGCCCGACACGGTCAGTCGCACCTGATCGGCGTCATCGGCGGACTCGCGCCCCTGCGGGAAGTACTTCTGCAGGGTCACGTGGCTCGGGTACGCGCACGATGCGATGTCGACGACTCCGGGCTCCGAGAAGCTCACCGTGCTCGTGACGGTCCCCGACATCGGGTTGACGCGCAGGAGTTCGATCCCGGTGCTGACCACGAGGAACCCGTCGCGGTCGAACGCGATCCCGTTGACGCCGAGCCCTCCCGTGTCCGAGACCGTGAAGGACTGGATGAGCCGCGGCCGGGGCGCCGGGTACGGCGCGGTGGAGCTGAGGGTGATGTCCTGCGCGTCCAGCAGGTAGATGTTCGCATCGTTCGCCGAGCTCATGACGATGTACAGGTTGCCGTCTCGGTCGAACGCGATGTCGCCGTTGAATCCCGGAGCGGGGTCCCTGCTCAGGTTGACATCGAGTCGTCCTTCGCGGACCCCCGAGTGGAGGTCGCGCACGTCGAGCTGCAGCCGTCCGGCGTTGTACGCGCCGTGGAAGAAGCGTTCGCTGCTCGGGTCGGCGGCGCCGTGGGTCTGCGTGCTGCCCCAGCCGGAGGGGAGTCCGGTCACCTCGGTGCTCGTCGTGGCGCCCGTCGCGAAGTCGTATGCGGCGAACCCGCCCCGGTTCATCGTCCAGGGGTCGGAGCGCATCGCGAAGGCGGCGCCGTCGGGGTGCTCGGACGTCGTGGCCACCCCGAGCGCGTTGAAGACCGAGTCGGCGTCGGCGTCGGGATCGATCGTTCCCACCGTGGTCTGGGACCCCGTGGAGGCATCGATGCTCCACAGGGTGGCCCCGGCTCCGTTGCTCGCATCGATCGCGTGGATCGCATCGCACGAGAGGGCGTCCGCGGCATGGGCCGGAGTCGCATCGAGGACGGCCGCGGGCACGGTGAGAGCGCCGAAGGCGAGTGCCCCGGCGGAGAGCACGGCGACGGAACGGCGGCGCGATCCGGTTCGTGCGGGGGAGTGCTTCGTTCGTCGAGGTGGACGGCGCGTCATGCGGCTGTCCTTTCTGACGCGGGGCGTCGGGAGCGTGGCGTTCGGGTAGGCGCCTACGCTCCCATCGGGACACACCGCCGCGGGACGCACTGCGTGGTGAACGAACCGGAATCAGTGGCAGGACCGGTGGATCTCCGTGTTCGACGACTCTTCTCCGTGGCCGGTGCCGGTGGCCGGGTGACTCACGACCAGGAGAAGGTGACCAGCTCCGCGCGCCCGGAGATCTGCAGCTTCCGGAAGGCCTTCAACAGGTGGCTCTCGACGGTGCGGTGGCTGACGTGGAGGCGGAGGGCGATCTCGTGGTTCGACAGGCCGTGGGCCGCCAACCGTGCCACCTCGAGTTCCCGGTTGGAGAGTTGTGCCTGCGCCGTCGAGCGGCCGATCGCGGGCGGCGCATCCAGCGGATCACGACTCGCGCGCACCGCGGCGAGAGCATCGCTGAACCGGCCGGCCGCGCCCTCGTCGCCCCGCCGGTTCGCGATCGACCGGGCCTGATCGAGAGAGATGATCGCGTGTTCGACCCGTCCCCGGCTCTCGAACCACGTCGAGAGTCGTTCCAACTCGTCCGGATCTTCCCGCTCGATCGCCGTGTACATCCGATGCACCGGCGAGATGAGGTCCCCCTCGGGGACGGGGTCGTCCTCTCCGTCCGTCGGGAGGAGCGCTGATCCGGTCCCCATCAGAAGCACGGGGAGTACTGCCGCCGCGAGCAGATACCCGCGATCGTGCAGCAGGGTGACCTGCTCACGGACGAGGAGCCCGGCCCGTTCCGTGTCGGCTGCGAGGAGCGCGCGGGCGATGTCCGGGAGCGCAGCGACCATACCCGGCCACGGGCCGACCGTGACACCCGTCGCCGCGGCCTGCGCGGCGAGGGACTCCGCGGAGCTGACACGCCCCGCCCTGGCAGCGAGCATCGACGCGAGGGCGAGGGCGCCCATCTGCGTCCCCTCCTGCCCGAGGCCCGGCTCGCCGAGGGCGAGGAAGCGTCCGAGGTGGACCTCCGCGGTGCGGAACCGGCCGAGGGTGATTGCCGCGACGGCCGCGAGATAGGTGTGACCCCGGAGGTTCTCGAGGTCCAACTCGATGCGGCTCTGCTCGATGTGCATGATCGCCCAGTCGTGGGCGGCGGTGAGGTCGCCGCGTGCGAACATCGACCACCCGCGCAGCAGGGCCAGGACGCGCCCGATCTTCGTCGACGTGTCGTCCACGTTCCCGAGGAGCTCGGCCGCGGACTCGGCGCGCCCACGCAGGACCAGCGCGGTCGCGTGGACCGAGGTGATCGACGCCGCGGTCGTGGCATCGCGCCCGCGCAGGGTCGCGAGCCGCTCCACCTGCTGCGTCGTGGTGCCGTGTCGCACGATCTCCAACTGCGTCGCCCACACCTCGAACATCGTCGCGTAGCGGGGCTGCGTCGCGGCGGCCGTCGCGAGCGTGGCGAGAGCCTCGGTGATGTCTCCGGCGGCGAGGGCGAGCCACCACGCATGGAGGATGCGGAACTGGGCGGTCGCTCCGCCGTCGCTGTCTCCGGTCTCGGTGCGCTCGAACACGGCGAGGGCATCGGTGCGGGCGTGGGCCCCGTCGAAGAGGGCGAAGAGGTAGTGGATCGCGGTGTCGGCCGTCGGGTCTCGTTCCCATGCGTGTCTGCGTGCCGAGAGCTGGGCGGCGTGACGATCGCGGATGAGGCGCAGGACGGCGATCTCGGCGGCGTCCGGTTCGAGCGACGCGTCCGAGGCGGAGACCGGCAGCAGCTCGGGTCGTGTCGTCGATCCCTCCTGGCCGAACTGCCGCTGCACGTGCTGCAGGATCCGTGTGCGGCGCACCGAGGTCGGCATGTTCTGGAAGTAGTCCGAGACGAGCGGCGGTGTGACGGTGACGGACTGGCGTCCGAACGGCTCGATGCTCAGCAGCAGGTCCAGGGCCTCGAGTGTTTCGACCCGCTCTCGTCCGACGAGCTCTCCGGCCGTCTCGACGTCGACGACACCGGCCAGCGCGAGGGTCTCGACGGCGTCGCGCAGCTCGTCATCCACCCGCGCGAGGAGATGCTCGACCGCGCCCGACATCGAGTCGTGCCAGAGGGTGCCGCTCGACGTCCAGGTGCCGTCGACGGACACGATGTGGCCGAAGCTGCGCGCGGAGGTGACCATCGCCATGGCGAGGCTCGGGATCCCCGCGGATTTCGTGTAGATGCGGCCGACCAGTGCCGTGTCGACGGGGCCGGAGAGCTGGTCGTGCACGAGATCCGACACGGCTTCGAAGGTCAGCGGGCGCAGCCGCAGCTCGGCCGCCTGATTGATGATCGTGTGGAGGCGGCGCCCGCCTCCGTGCCGCGTTCCGGACGAGGTCGCCACGATGATCGCGCCGGTGCGTGCATGCACCGCGGCGATGACACCCCAGGAGGGGTCGTCGACGAACTGCGCGTCATCGATGAGCAGCACGGAGCGCGTGGCCGTGGCACGCTCGGCCATCCCCGCCACGATGTTCCCCACGCTCGACGACGATTTCGGGAGCTCGCCGGCCAGATCGAGCGCCTCGAACGCCCGCGAATGGAGCGACTCGAGACCGAGGATCGGGACCGTCCGGTAGCCGCGCTGCTCGAGGCTTCTGCCGAGCTCGGCGAGCAACAGGGAGCGTCCGCTGCCGTCCGGGCCGACGATGCTCACGCACGAGCCCGACGTGATGAATCGCAGCGCGGCGGCGAGGTCGTCCGTGCGGACGAACATCGGTGTCCTCTGCTGCATCGGCCTGGCGTCTCCTCGACTTGCCGTCAGTGTAGTGACGCGTCGCATCGCCGCGCAGAATACTGGCTCGCGCGCCGGCGCCGACGGCCGGTTCGTGTCTGCCTGCCCGAGCGGTTATGATGACTAAGCGCATCCGTGTCTTCGGACCGAATGCCTGGAGACGTCGCATAGTCCGGCCGAGTGCACCACCCTGCTAAGGTGGAGTCCCCGCAAGGGGACCAGGGGTTCAAATCCCCTCGTCTCCGCCAGATTTCAGAGCCCGAATCCCCGTGTTTCACGGGATTCGGGCTCTGTGCGTTTCGCGGCGGTCCGTCCGTTCATGCGAAGTCGGCGGCGGTCGAATTGCGGTGGTATTCGAAGATGATGCTCGTGCGTGTCGATGCCACACTCCGGCGTGCGGAGAGGTGATCGACGACGAACCGACGGACGTCCGACGAGTCGCTCACCGCGATATGGACGAGGAAGTCGTCCGTGCCTCCGACGAAGAACAGCTGGATCACCTCGGGGACGCGCCGCACCTCGTCGGTGAACGCCTGGATGCTCTCCTGACGTGCGCCGGGGCGCAGGGTGACGCCGATGATGGCCTGTAGGCCTCGTCCCAGTTCCGCGTGGTCGAGGGCTGCGTGGAAGCCGGTGATGATGCCCCGGTCGATCAGGGACTTCACCCTGGCGTGTGTCGTCGAGGGGGCGATGCCGAGTGCGTCGGCGATCGCGGCGTTGCTCATCCGCGCCGTGCTCGACAGCAGGTCGACGATGCGCTGGTCCGTCGCGTCGAGTGAGGCCATCGAAGATCCTTCGGTGAGAGTGGCAGGGTGAAGGGGGAAGCGAACGTTTACTTGCTGAGAACAGTATCTGTCGAAGAAACGACGAGATCTCTAGCGTAACGGGGTGTTTTCGTCGATTGTGGACCTCTATCGACGAGAGGAACTCCCATGCACATCGCCGTGCCCACCGAGGTCAAGAACAACGAGAACCGGGTTGCGATCACGCCCGCCGGCGTCGATGCGCTGGTCTCCCGGGGCCACACCGTGACCGTCCAGACCGGTGCCGGACTCGGCAGCGGCTTCCCCGACGACGTCTACGCGGCCGCAGGAGCACGGCTGGCCGCCGACGCGGAGCAGGCCTGGGCGAGTGCGGACCTGCTGGTCAAGGTGAAGGAGCCGATCGCGTCCGAGTACCGCCACCTGCGCGACGACCTCACGCTGTTCACCTATCTTCATCTCGCGGCCGATCGTCCCCTCACGGACGCCCTCGTGCAGGCCGGGACCACGGCGATCGCCTACGAGACGGTCCAGGAAGAGGACCGTTCCCTGCCCCTCCTGGCTCCGATGAGCGAGGTCGCCGGGCGTCTCTCGATCGTCGCCGGAGCGCATGCGCTCCTGAAGGCCGAGGGTGGTGGCGGCCAGCTCCTCGGTGGAGTGCCGGGAACGCCGAAGGCGAAGGTCGTCGTGATCGGCGGGGGAGTGGCCGGTGAGCACGCGGCGGCGAACGCGCTCGGACTCGGTGCCGACGTCACGGTGATCGACATCTCTCTCCCGCGACTGCGCCTGCTCGAGACGCGATTCGGCGGAGCCATCCAGACGCGTGCGTCCACGCGCTACGAGATCGCCGAGCAGCTCCTCGATGCCGACCTCGTGATCGGTTCCGTCCTCATCCCCGGAGCCGCGGCACCCAAGCTCGTGACGGATGACATGGTGTCGGCCATGAAGCCTGGGTCGGTGCTGGTGGACATCGCCATCGATCAGGGCGGGTGCTTCGAGGGGTCGCGCCCCACGACCCATGACCGGCCGACGTTCCCCGTGCACGACTCCCTGTACTACTGCGTGGCGAACATGCCGGGTGCGGTGCCGAGGACGTCCACTCGAGCGCTGAGCAATGCGACTCTCCCGCACATTGCGGCGATCGCCGACAGGGGATGGGATGGGGCGGCGGCAGTGTCGCCCGCGCTGGCGCGAGGACTCAACGTGCGCGGCGGCGAGATCGTGAATGCGGGTGTGCGCGACGCGATGTGAGATGGGGCGGGGCCCTCCTGGCAAGGGCGAACATCCTGCCTCTCACGAGGGTGGTCGGATGGGCGACGAGCAGATCGGGCGCCCGCTTTGTCGCCTGACATGTCCTGCGCGCCTGCTGCGCGTCCTCCGATTGACTGTGCGTGCGTGGTGGATCGTGAAACGCTGGAATCCCGGAACAGCGATCGAACATAGCTTCGAAACTCGGGCGCTTGCAGGGTAAAATTTAGGCATGTCCACTCTCACCGCGGTTCACGAGGCGATCTCTCGTCTCGACGTGGCGTGGGCGGGGGCGCCGAGCGCGGGCGAGCTGTCGCGGGCGCAGCTCCTCGCGGTGAACGACGCCATCGGGGTGCTGCAGCGTCGTCTGGGTGCGGTGCATGTCGAGGTTGCCGCGGGAATCGCCCGGGAGTCTCGGCCCGAGTTGGGGGCGGAGGGGCTTGCGAAGCAGCAGGGCTTCCGCTCGCCCGCGAAGCTGATCGCAGCGTCGTCAGGGGTGTCCACGGGAGACGCGGGCCGGTTGGTGTCGGTCGGTCAGGCGACGGCCCCGCGAGCAGACCTGCTCGGTGCGCCGCTCCCGGCACGGTACCCCGTCGTGGGGGAGGCGCTGGCGTCGGGCGTGCTCAGTGCCCAGGTGGCGGCGCTGATCATCGGTGTGCTGGAGCGGTGCCGCGTGGCCGCGGGAGTGGCGCGGATCGCCGAGGGCGAGAAGGTGCTTGCCGAGGCCGCGGTGGGTTTGGCGATCGAGGATGTGCGGAAGCTGATCGTCCGGGCAGAGGCATGGTTGGATCCGGATGGTGTGGAACCGCGGGCGGAGGAGCGGCGGGGGCGGCGGTCGGTGACGATGTTCGAGCGTGACGGGATGGTGCATCTCACCGCCCAACTCGACGCCGAATCCGCCGCCCCCGTTGTCGCCGCGATCCGCGGATACGTGACGGCCGCGTTCGCGGCACGCAAAGACGCGGTGGACCCGGACGCACCGGATGCGGACCGGCGCACGGTGCCGATGATTCAAGCGGACGCCCTCGCCGTGTTCTGCGCACACGTTCTCGGGTGTGAGTCGCAGCAGGTTCCCCTGGCTGGCGCGAAGGTCATCGTTCGCATGACCCTCGACAACCTCGAATCCGGCACCGGATCCGCGACCATCGACGGAATCGACCAGCCGATCAGCGTCGGGGCAGCCCGCAGAATGGCCGCCGGCGGCGGGATCATCCCGTGTGTCCTGGGTGGAGACAGCGCGATCCTCGATTGGGGGCGGGAGAAGCGACTCTTCACCCGCACGCAACGCCTCGCCCTCGTGGAGCGGGATGGCGGGTGTGCGATGTGCGGGTTGCCGCCGGAGATGACGAAAGCGCACCACATCCGCTGGTGGAAACGAGACCACGGACCTACCGACCTGTCCAACGGTGTCCTGTTGTGTGAGACCTGTCATCACCGGATACACGACAACGGGTGGGACATAGAGACCGACGGGGTCGGAACCGCAGCGCGGGTGTGGTTCCTCCCACCCCGCTACGTCGACCCCGACTGCACACCCCGCCTCGGCGGACGCGCACGCTACGACATCGCCGCCTGACCACGCCCTCCAGCGTGCAGCGCGACCGCGCGCTCGATAACGCTCCTCGACCCCCACATCAGCGGGACTGTGGAGTGGTCCCTGACAGAACGCTGTGAGTGGAGTAAGGTTCCCGCATGGCGACCGCACCCACTCAGACCCGCAAGCGAGAAGCCTTCGGCTCGCGGAACGTATTCATCCTCTCCGCGGTCGGTTCCGCGGTCGGCCTCGGAAACATCTGGCGCTTCCCCTACGTCGCATACGAGGGAGGCGGTGGGGCGTTCCTCATCCCCTACCTCTGCGCGCTGCTGACCGCCGGCATCCCGCTGCTGTTCTTCGACTACGCGATCGGACACCGCTTCCGCGGATCGGCTCCCCTCGCGTTCCGACGCATGCACCGCGCCGCCGAGCCGCTCGGATGGTGGCAGGTACTCATCTGCGTCGTGATCGCGGTCTACTACGCGGTCATCGTCGCCTGGGCCGCGATGTACACGTGGTTCTCCGCTCAACTCACGTGGGGCGCCGGCAACGAGAACGACTTCTTCTTCATCGACTTCCTGCAGTCCGCCGACGTCGCCGAGGTCGGCGTCGCCGGCGACTTCGTCCCCCAGGTGGGGCTACCGCTGATCGGCGTATGGCTCGTGGTCATCGTCATCATGGCGCTCGGCGTCAAGCGGGGCATCGGCCGGGCCAACATGGTGCTCATGCCGCTGCTCACGATCATGTTCGTGGTGCTCGTCGTGCAGGCACTGTTCCTGCCGGGCGCGATGGAAGGCCTCAACGCCTTCTTCACCCCCAACTGGGAGGCGCTCGCGAACCCTGGTGTCTGGGCGTCGGCGTACGGGCACATCTTCTTCTCGCTGTCGGTCGCGTTCGGCATCATGATCACGTACTCGTCGTACCTCAAGCGCAAGACCGACCTCACCGGGTCGGGCCTCGTCGTCGGGTTCGCCAACTCCAGCTTCGAGATCCTCGCCGGAATCGGTGTCTTCGCCGCCCTGGGCTTCATGGCGCAGGCGCAGTCGACCGAGGTGGCCGACGTCGCGACCTCCGGCATCGGACTCGCGTTCGTCGCCTTCCCCACGATCGTCTCGCAGGCCACCGGCGGGTCGATCATCGGTGTGCTGTTCTTCGGTGCGCTGGTGTTCGCGGGCATCACCTCGATGATCTCCATCCTCGAGGTGATCGTCGCAGCCCTCCAGGACAAGCTCGGCTGGGGGCGCATCCGCACGACACTCACTGTGACGCTTCCGCTTGGCGTGATCTCGATGGCGCTGTTCTCGACCACCACGGCACTCTCCGTGCTCGACACTGCCGACGCATTCGTGAACGCCTTCGGCATCATGGCCGTCGCGCTCGTGGCGGTCGTCATCGTCGCGTGGTTCTTCCACAAGCTCCCGGTGCTCCAGGAGCACCTCAACCGGCGCTCGAGCTTCCGCGTCGGCCTCGTCTGGAAGCTGCTCATCGGAGCGCTTGTCCCGATCGTGCTCGGCTACCTGCTGATCACCGAGATCATCACGAAGGTCTCCGAGCCGTACGGCGGCTATCCGGTCTGGTTCTTGGCGGTCTTCGGATGGGGCATGGTGATCGCGCTCGTCGTGCTCGCGGTACTCCTCTCGCTGCTTCCCTGGAGCGGACGTTCGCAGGCGAAGGATGACCCCGAGTACGACGAGTTCCTCGTCATCGAGCACTACGATCCCGACCCCGAGACCGGCGCGATCGACGTGCCCACCGACACCGCACACGAGAAGGGAGCGGGCGCATGACCACGACAGCCATCGTGATGATGATCGTCGCCGTGGTCACGGTCTGGGGCGGTCTGATCGCCGCGATCGTGAACCTGGCACGCCACCCGGAAGAGGCCCAGAACGAGCCCGACGTGATGCGGGTCGAGCTCTGAGGATCAGACCAGCTGATTCATGCGGATGAGATTGCTTGCCGGGTCGCGGAACGCGCAGTCGCGCACCCCGTAGTCCTGGTCGGTGGGCTCCTGCACGATGTCCGCGCCCCCTGCCTCGAGGCGCGCGAACGTGCCATCGAGATCGTCGGACGCGAGGGTTATGGCGCCGTAGACGCCCTTGGCGATCAGGGTGAGGATCGTCTCCCGTTCCTGGTCGGTGATGCCGGGATCGACACCCGGCGGGTGCAGCACGATCGACGTGCCGGGCTGGCCCACCGGACCGACCGTGATCCAGCGCATGTCCTCGTAGCCGACATCCTGTCGGACCTCGAAGCCGAGGAGATCGCGGTAGAAGCCGAGTGCGGCCTCGGCATCGGTGTGGGGCAGGAACGCGTAGTGAATGGTGATGTTCATGCCGCCCACGCTAGGCCGATCCGCGCTCGGACACTTCTCGATTCCTGATCGGTCTGGTGACCTGCTTCGCCAGGCAGGGAGGGATCCCACGGGTCGAACGCGAGGGATCGGCTCGGTAGGTGCGCGGTGACACTCCGACGAGTTCGGAGAAGCGGGTGCTGAACGTCCCGAGAGACGAGAACCCGACCGAGAAGCAGATGTCCGTGATCGACAGATCACCGCGTCGCAGGAGGGTCATCGCTCGCTCGATCCGCCTCGTCATCAGATAGGAGTACGGCGATTCGCCGTAGATGCGGCGGAACTCCCGGCTCAGATGACCCGCGGACATGTGCGCGCCCGTGGCCAGATCCTCCACATTCAGCGGCGCTGCGAACTCGCGATCGATGCGGTCACGGACCCGCCGGATCGCGGTGATCGCGCTCCGGTCCATCGCGTCCGCGCCGTCAGATGCCATGTGCCCATGATCGCAGGACATGGCTCGGCGGCGTGCGTCGCATACCGATCAGGAATAGAGAAGTGATCGAGCGGCGGGGAACCTAGCGTGGACAGCGCAGTGAAAGACACAGAACGAGAGGAAGACCGATGACCGAGAAGAAGTCCGACCCGAACGGTTTCTCCGCCGAGGAGCGCGCCGCGATGAAGGCGCGCGCGGCGGAGCTGAAAGCGGAGACGAGAAGAGCCAAGGGCGCGAAGAAAGCCGCTGCCGAGGAAGCTGAGCTGCTCGCGAAGATCGCGTCCATGCCGGACGGTGATCGCGAGATGGCGGAGCGCCTGCACGCCATCGTGACCGAGGTCGCCCCGGACCTCGCCCCCAAGCTCTACTACGGACAGCCGGGATATGCGCGGGGCGGGAAGGTCGTCTGCTTCTTCCGCAGCGGACAGATGGACAAGGAGCGCTACTCGACTTTCGGCTTCAGCGCCGAGGCCGCGCTCGACACGTCCGACGGCCTCTGGCCCACCGCCTATGCGCTGCAGGACCCGACCGAGAAGGCCTGGAAGCGTGTCCGTGAGCTCGTCGCCCAGGCTTCGGACGGTGCCGACGCACCCTGACGGTCAGACGGCCGCGCGCTCGCTCGTCTCGCCGAGGATCTCCGATACGAGCTGCTCGATGCGGCCACGGATGTCGTCGCGGATCGGGCGGACGGAGTCGATGCCCTGGCCTGCCGGGTCGTCGAGCTTCCAGTCCTCGTAGCGCTTGCCGGGGAAGAACGGGCACGCGTCGCCGCAGCCCATCGTGATCACGACGTCCGACGCCTGCACGGCCTCGGTCGTGAGGATCTTGGGTGCTTCGGCAGTGATGTCGATGCCGAGCTCGGCCATGGCCTCGACGGCGATGGGGTTGATCTGGTCGGCGGGCATGGAGCCTGCCGAGCGGACCTCGATGCGGTCGCCGGCGATGTCGCGGAGGAAGCCCGCGGCCATCTGGGAGCGTCCGGCGTTGTGCACGCAGACGAAGAGGACGGACGGCGTGGTGGAGGTGGTCATGGTGTCTCCCGGAGTGTGTGGAACGGTCAGGTGAGGAGGTCGTCGACGAGCACGCGAACGCGGCCCGCGATGTCGTCACGGATGGCGCGGACGCCGTCCGCGGAGGCGAGGGCGGGATCGCCCACGGCCCAGTCGTCGTAGCGGACGCCGGGGATGATCGGGCAGACGTCGCCGCAGCCCATCGTGACGACGACGTCGGCCGCGCGCACCGCGTCATCGGTGAGCGGCTTGGGGAAGCGCTCGTCGGCGGCACCGCCCTCGATCTCGGCGAGGATCGACCGCACGTGCGGGTGGATCACGTCGGCGGGGCTGGATCCGGCGGATCGCGCCACGACCTTTCCGCCGGCCATCTGATTGACCAGCGCGGCGGCGAGCTGTGAGCGCCCGGCATTGGCGACGCACACGAACAGCACCTGCGGAACCCCGCTGGTGCGGTCTCGCAGAAGATCGCTCAGCCGCTGGCGGGCGAAACGCTCGGTGAGCGGCACGAGAGCGGATGTCACGCGGGCGGTGCGGGCGAGCGCCGTGTACGACTCGCGGACGATAGCGAGGACCGTCGAGGTCTCGAGTTCCGGCACCTCGGTGCACAGCTCATCCGCGAGGCGGGTGATGCGGGCGTCGAAGTCGGGACGACGGGACTCCTCGTCGTTCTTTCCCTCCCAGGGTGCGGAGAGGGATGCCGGGGCGAACGACTCCAGCAGCGCGGTGACCGCCGTCCGCCGGTTCGGCTCGATCCGGTACCAGACCCAGGTGCCGCGCCGTTCGGAGGTGAGGATGTCGACGTCCTTCAGCACCTTGAGGTGATGCGAGACGGTCGGCTGCGACACGTCGGCGAGCTCGGCCAGGTCGCACACGCAGGACTCGCCGCGCGGGTCGGAGGCGATCGCCGACAGCATGCGTAGACGCAGCGGATCGGACAGCGCCTTCAGGGTCGCGGCGACCGATGCCGCGGCATCCTGTCCGATCGCGTGCGAGGCGACCGGACTGCAGACGTCTTCGGCAGCAGTGAGGGTGACGCTCATGACGACTTCCTCTCGTCGGCCTCGAGCGAGGCGTAGGGATCGGTGTGGAACCAGGCGCGAGCCGCCCAGAGTGAGACGTAGACGAGTCCGACGAGGACCGGGACTTCGATGAGTGGCCCGACGACACCCGCGAGGGCCTGGCCGGACGTCGCGCCGAAGGTGCCGATCGCGACGGCGATCGCGAGTTCGAAGTTGTTGCCGGCCGCGGTGAACGCGAGGGTCGTGGAGCGGGCGTAGCCGAGCCCGAGCGCCTTGCCGGTGAAGAGACCGACGAACCACATGACGGCGAAGTACACCAGCAGCGGGAGCGCGATGCGCGCGACATCCCACGGACGGGAGGTGACCTGCTCGCCCTGGAGCGCGAAGAGCAGGACGATCGTGAACAGCAGTCCGTAGAGCGCCCACGGCCCGATCTTCGGTACGAACTTCTCCTCGTACCAGTCGCGTCCCTTGCGGCGTTCGCCGATGTAGCGGGACGCGAACCCGGCGAGCAGGGGTATGCCCAGGAACACCAGGACGTTGAGGGCGATCTCGCCGATCGAGATGTCGAGCCCCTGCGTGTCCAGCCCGAGCCACGCGGGCAGCACCGTGAGGTAGAACCAGCCGAGCAGCGAGAACGCGATGACCTGGAACACCGAGTTGACGGCGACGAGCACGGCAGCCGCTTCGCGATCGCCGCACGCGAGGTCGTTCCAGATGACGACCATGGCGATGCACCGTGCGAGCCCGACGATGATGAGCCCCGTGCGGTACTCAGGCAGGTCGGGAAGGAACGACCACGCGAGCACGAACATGAGCGCAGGGCCGATGAGCCAGTTCAGGGCGAGTGAGGAGATCAGCAGACGCTTGTCACCGGTGACTGCGGCGACCCGGTCGTAGCGGACCTTCGCGAGAACCGGGTACATCATGACCAGCAGGCCGAGCGCGATGGGGATCGAGACCCCGCCGATCTCCCACTGGGCGAGGAGTCCGGAGAGTCCGGGGATGAAGCGTCCGGCGAGGATGCCGCCGACCATGGCGACCCCGATCCACAGCGGCAGCCACCGGTCCAGCGTGGACAGGCGGCGCGTGGCGCGGGGCGCGGCCACCGTGGCGGTGGTCATGAGAGAGGCCTGTGGTTCGACATGTGTCTATATTGACGTTCATCGAATCAATGCGCAAGCCGTGAATCCGGAGTTCACCTGTTCGTCATCTGCGCCCGCGATCAGCGGGAGACGGGAGTGGTGGTGCGCGTTGGCAGTTCGAGTGCGATGTCCGGGAACTCGCGCATTGCCGCGCGCACGCGCCACTCATCGGCGAAGAGCGCGAACATGTCCTGTCCGCGGAGCACGATCTCGCAGTCGCGCCGACTCTGCAGGACGGCCGCGGTCGCCGCATCCACCGGGCACGCGATCGTGTACGGCAGGTGTTCCAGGCGGATGTCCACGCCGAAGTCGGCCTTCATGCGCGCCGACAGGACCTCGAACTGCATCTGACCGACGGCGCCGACCAGCGGCGTCTGGGGTCCGCGGCGCTCGGAGGTGAGCAGCTGCACCACGCCCTCTTCCGAGAGCTGTTGGATGCCCTTGCGGAACTTCTTCACCGCGCTGGTCTCGACGGATGAGACGAGCGCGAACAGCTCGGGGATGAACGCGGGCATCGCGAGGTACTCGACCCGGTTGCCGTCGTGGAGCGTGTCTCCCGGGCGGAGGAGCGTGGCGTTCACGAGTCCGACGATGTCTCCGGGCCAGGCGACCTCGACGGTCTCGCGGTCCCGGCCGAACATCTGCAGTGCGTACTTCGTCGCGAACGAGCGACCGCTCTGCGCGTGTACGGCGGTCATCCCGCGGGTGAACGAGCCGGAGCAGATGCGGATGAACGCCACGCGGTCGCGGTGCGCGGGATCCATGCTCGCCTGGATCTTGAACACCTGCGCCGAGAACGTGCTGTCCACCGCGTGCGGCTCGCCCGCCACCGCGGTGCGGGGCATCGCGGGCGGACCGTCGGTGCAGAGGAAGTTCAGGACCTCTCCGACGCCGATGCTGCGCACGGCGGAACCGAAGAACACGGGCATGCCCGTGCGATCCAGGAAGTGCTCCTGGTCGTAGGGGCCGCCGTCGAGAGCGACCAGCTCGGCCTCGTCGACCGCGGTGTGCCACTCGTCTCCGAACTGCGCTGCGGCCTCGTCGGCGGACAGGCGCTGCTCGCGGGGAAGCTGGGCGCCGTTGCTGTCGTGCTCGAAGACGAGCATCTCGCCGCTCACGGAATCGCGGAGTCCTCGGAAATTGCCCGACTCGCCGACCGGCCAGGTCACCGGCATCGGGCGGCGCTGAGTGATCCGGGCGAGCTCGTCCAGCAGCTCGAGGGGAGCCAGGCCGGGGCGATCCCACTTGTTGATCAGGACCATGATCGGCAGGTCGCGCTCGGCGCACACCTCGAACAGGCGGAGGGTCTGGGCCTCCATGCCCTTCGATGCGTCGATCAGCATGATCGCGGAATCGACTGCGGAGAGCACGCGGTAGGTGTCCTCCGAGAAGTCGGAGTGGCCGGGGGTGTCCACGAGGTTCACCACGACGTCGCCCACATGGAACTGCAGGGCGGCGGATGTGATGGAGATCCCGCGCTCCTGCTCGATGGTCATCCAGTCGGACACCGTCGTGCGGCGGGTGGACTTGCCGTGGACGGCGCCCGCCTCGGTCACCGCGTGCGCGTGCAGCAGCAGCGATTCGGTGAGCGTGGACTTGCCGGCGTCGGGGTGCGAGATGACGGCTACGGTGCGTCGTCGACGGGCTTCTTGTCGTGTGTGCAGCGTGTCGATCGGAACGTCTCTACTCTCTCGGTACGGAAGATTCTATCGCGACGCGGCTGGCTCAGAGCCCGGCGAGCTGCGCGAGGAACTCGTCGGCCATCGCGACCTGCTCGACGAGGCGGGCCCGGCGCTCCTCGGCGGCCGCGCGGATGCCGGCGAGGGCGTCGCCCGTCGTGTCGGCGCCGGTCTCGCCTTTCGTCACGGCGTCGAAGACGGACAGGACATCGCGCATCTCGTCCAGCGAGTAGCCAAGGGGCTTCATGCGTCGGATGAGCATGATGCGCGCGACGTCCGCCTCGGTGTACAGGCGGAACCCGCCCTCGGTGCGCCCGGACGGGGTCACGAGGTCGATGTCGTCGTAGTGGCGCAGCGTGCGCAGGGACAGGGACGTGCGCTCCGCGACCTCACCGATGTGCATGGTGTTCTCGGTGTTCACGGTGCTCCCTCTGTCGCGCGATTGCACGGATACCCTCACGTTACGGTAGTGTCTGGAATCGTTCGCGTTCTGCGAGCGATCCCTCCATTCTCTCCCGCCGATCCGATCGGCGTGTGGCGCGACGGCGCGTCGAACACTCTGCCCATCCGAGTCCCCCTGGAGCGCCATGACCGACGTCGTCCCCGTCCGTGATCCCAAAGAGCGATACCGCATCGAGCCGACGGTCATGCAGGCTCTGCGCAACCCGCGGCTCCTGACCCGGGAGGTGCTGGCCGGGCTCGTCGTCGCGATCGCGCTGATCCCCGAGGCGATCGCCTTCTCGATCATCGCCGGTGTCGACCCGCGTCTCGGGCTCTTCTCCTCGTTCATCATGGCCGTCGCGATCTCGTTCCTCGGCGGACGCCCCGCGATGATCACGGCTGCGACCGGCGCGATCGCCCTCGTGATCGCCCCTGTCGCTCGCGAGTACGGGATGGACTACTTCATCGCGACCGTGCTGCTGGGTGGGCTCATCCAGATCGTGTTCGCCGCCCTCGGCATCGCCAAGCTCATGCGCTTCATCCCCCGCAGCGTCATGGTCGGGTTCGTCAACGCGCTGGCCATCCTCATCTTCATCTCGCAGTTCCCGCAGCTGATCGATGTCCCGTGGCTCGTGTATCCGCTCGTCGTCGTCGGCCTGCTGATCATGTACCTCATGCCGCGTTTCACGAAGGTGATCCCCGCGCCTCTCGTCGCGATCGTCCTGCTCACGGCGGCAGCTGTCGTCTTCGCGCTGAACGTCCCGACCGTCGGCGATCAGGGGGACCTGCCGCAGAGTCTCCCGGAACTGTTCATCCTCGACATCCCGTTCACGTGGGAGACGCTCGCGATCATCGCCCCGTACGCGGCGGCCATGGCGGTCGTCGGCATCCTCGAGTCGCTCATGACGGCGAAGCTCGTCGACGACATCACCGACACGCACTCGCGCAAGACCCGCGAGGCATTTGGCCAGGGCATCGCCAACATGCTCTCCGGAGCGTTCGGCGGCATGGGCGGCTGCGCCATGATCGGGCAGACGATGATCAACGTGAAGGCGTCGGGGGCGCGCACCCGTATCTCCACTTTCCTCGCGGGTGTCTTCCTGCTCGTGCTCGTGCTGGCCCTCGGCGACATCGTGGCAGTCATCCCCATGGCAGCGCTCGTGGCCGTCATGATCGTGGTCTCGGTCGCGACGTTCGACTGGCACAGCATCAAGCCGTCCACCCTCAAGCGCATGCCCAAGAGCGAGACGGCCGTGATGCTCATCACCGTCGTCATCACGGTCTGGACCCACAACCTCGCGATCGGCGTGGGGGTCGGCGTCCTCGCCGCCATGGTGATGTTCGCCCGTCGTGTCGCGCACTTCGTGTCGGTCACGCGCCGGATCGACAAGGAGGCGCAGGTTCCGACCGTCCGGTACACGGTCGACGGTGAGCTGTTCTTCGCGTCCAGCAACGACCTCACGACGCTGTTCGAGTACTCGCACGACCCCGACCGGGTGATCATCGACATGTCCCGCTCGCACGTGTGGGATGCCTCCACGGTCGCGGCGCTCGACGCGATCGTCACCAAGTACGAACAGCGCGGCAAGCGCGTCATCCTCGAGGGGATGAACGATGCGACGACCCTCCTGCACGGCCGTCTGACGGGTGGCCTCGGCGGAGAGCACTGACCCGAGTCGCGTCAGAACGACGCCCCCTGCCTCGCCGTCGCGGCGGTGCAGGGGGCGTCGTCGTGTGTCAGCCGACCACGTCCCGACGGTGCAGGACCCACGCGCTCGCCGCGAGGAGGACCAGGCTCACTCCCCAGAGCGCGACCGCGCCCGGGATGCTGGCGCCCTCGACGAGCGGCGGCTGGTGGTACGCCCACGAGTAGGGGGAGAGCACACGCAGCCAGCTCGCGTCCTCGACCTGGTTCGCGATCGCGTTGAACGCGTAGCCGATGACCGCGATGCCCGCCCCGGCTGCGACCGCGGGGGAGCGGTGGCCCGTGAGCGCGCCCGTGAGCAGGGCGACGCTGCCCGCGAGCAGGGTCACACCGATCAACACGACGGTGGCGTCGATGATCCGCGCGGGCTCGATCTCGAGCTGAGCGGAGTCGTTCAGGAGCGCGACGATCAGCCCGGCCACGCCGGTCAGCCATACGAGCCGGACGAGCATCGCCGCCCAGATCTCCGCGACATAGCCCACGCGACTGACGCCGTGAGCGAGGTCCAACTCGAGTCGACCGGACTCCTCGGCACCGGCGACGGCGCTGGCGCCCCATCCGATCGCCGCGATCGCGAGCAGCAGGTAGCCGATCAGACCGTAGAAAGTACCCTGCGCGTAGCCCGCCCCGGTGCCGATCTGGTCGTAGCCGAGCGCGTTCACCAGCTCGGGCGGCAGGCTCTCGATGATCTGCTGCATCTGACCGTCGCCACCGATGCTCGGGAACAGCGGCAGATACATGAAGAGGACTGCGACGACACCGAGGGTCCAGGCGAGGAGCGCACGCCAGGACTCGCGGAGCGCGCGGCGGAAGACGGGAAGCGGCTTACGCATCGTGTGCCTCCTCTCCTCGCAGGTCCGGATCGCCGTAGAGCTGGAGGACGGATTCCTCCAGATCGGGTTCCTCGACGGTGAGGTCGAGGATGTGGTGGCGCGCGAGCGCCTTCACGAGCGGGTCGATGTCGCCCTCGACGGTGGTCGAGATCCGCAGGGTGCCGGCGACGTCCGCGATCTCCAGTTCGCGGAGCTGCATGAGGGCTGCGAGCTCGGCGCGCAGGAGCTGCGCATCCGCGTCCGCGATCCCGGCACGCACGCGTCGGATGGCGCCGAGCCGCAGGGAGGCCACGTCCCCCTCGGCGACGATGCGCCCGCCACTGAGTACGGCGACGGCATCCGCGGTCTGCTGGATCTCGCCGAGTACGTGCGAGCTCAGCAGCACGGTCTGCCCGCGCTCGCGCGCCTCGCCCACCATGCGCAGGAACTCGCGCTGCACGAGCGGGTCGAGACCGCTCGTCGGCTCGTCCAGGACGAGCAGTTCCGGGTCGTGCATGAACGCCTGGACGATGCCCAGCTTCTGCTTGTTGCCCTTCGACAGGGTGTGGACCGGGCGGGTGAGATCCAGCCCGAGCCGCTCGGCGTGCTGGTCGATCGCGCCCGAGCGGATCGGTCCCGAGATCTCGGCGTAGAAGTCCAGCATCCGCCGGCCGGTCATGCGGCCGTCCAGGCGCAGTTCGCCCGGGATGAAGCCGATGCGGCGACGGAGGGCGGGACCCGCGTGGCGTGGATGCTCGCCGAGCACGGTCAGATCCCCCGAGGTCGGCCGGATGATGTCGAGGATCATCCGGAGCGTCGTGGTCTTGCCGGCGCCGTTGGGGCCGATCAGGCCGAACACCGAGCCCGGTTCGACGCGGAGGGAGAGGGAGTCGACCGCGGTGCGGCGGCCGTACTGCTTGTGAAGGCGGATGAGATCGATGGCAGGGGTCATTGCCCTGCTCCTTTCGGTGGATGAGGAACGAGGAGGGGGACGCGCTCAGTGCGGCGGGTCGGGGTCCTGGTTCGGGTCGTTCTCGCCCTTGCCCGAGGGCGGGCCATCGCGGCGGGCGAGTGCCTCGCGTGCGGCGACGAGCATCCGGTCGTCGGTGTAGAGACCGTGCGTGAACATCTCAAGGACCGGGATGGTCGAGCGCTCGAGCACGGGAGTCGTCAGGCGGCTCTCACCGAAGGCGCGGGCGATCTGATGGTGCAGCACGATCGGCCCGAGACCGTAGAGCGTGAGGTAGATGGCCGTGGCTTCGAGATCGGTCTGCGGTCGCATGACGCCCGCCTCGATCTGGTCCTCGATCATCTGCCGAGTCCCCGTGAGAAACGCCTGGAAGAGGTGATCTGCGACCGTGCTGTCCTCGACGAGCATGCGCGCCATGTACTCCAGCCGTGGCGACCGCGTGCCGTGCTCGTCCATCGCGGCACGCATCATGGCAGCGGCCGAGGCCCCCGCGCCGGCGATCGCATCCTTCTCGCCGAGGAAGGAGGTCACGACGAAGTCGTCGCACGCCTCGCGGAGTCCGTCCTTGCCGCCGAAGTGATGCACGATCAGCGCCGGGCTGACGTTCGCGACGCGGGCGATCTCCCGCAGGCTCGCGCCGGCGAATCCGCGCTCGCCGAAGCACTCGATCGCGGCGTCGCGAATGCGAGCCCGCGTGGTGAGGTCGTCCGTTGTTGAACGCATGTTCATGATTCTAAACATGTGTTCAATCTGAGGCAAGAGGCATTGTCAAGGGCTTCGGCTGCGGGTGATGCCGGACGTAGCCTGAGTGCATGACGAATCGACAGAACGACGACCAGCCGCTCGAGGGTGACGCCCCCGTCGGAGGCGACGAGAACACCGAGCAGCAGATGGAAGCGGACAACTCGGTCGAGGAGGACATGATGAAGACCCTCGATCCGAACGACTCTCCCGCCTGAGTGCACTTCCGGCGCCTCCTTGGAAGTGCGATATACGTCACTTTTGCTTGTGTGCGATATAAGTCACATGTAGCTGACGCGCATCCCGCGACCGCTCCAGCGCGGGAGGGCGATGCCGACGGGCGCTGCAGGTGAGAAGCTTGATGGATGCCCTCCCCGACTGACGTCCATCCGGTCACCGCGCTCAGCGAGGCCGAGATCCTGCGTCTGCGCGAGGACTTCCCGATCCTCTCGTCCGAGGTCAACAGCCATCCGCTGAGCTACCTCGACTCCGCCGCGACCTCGCAGAAGCCGCGTTCCGTCCTCGATGCGGAGCGCTCGTTCGCCGAGTCCTTCACCTCCGCCGTGCATCGCGGGGCGCATACGCTGGCCGCGGAGGCGACCGAGTACTTCGAGGACGCGCGCTCCACGCTCGCCCGATTCGTCGGCGCCGACGACGACGAGATCGTGTGGACATCGAACGCGACCGAGGCGATCAACCTCGTCGCGTACTCGCTCTCCAACGCCTCACTCGGACGCGGGGGCGACGCGGCCGCACGACTGCGCCTCGGCGTGGGCGATGAGATCGTCACCACCGAGATGGAGCACCACGCCAACCTCATCCCGTGGCAGGAACTGGCGATGCGCACCGGCGCGACGCTGCGCATCATCCCCGTCGATGACCACGGAGCCCTGCGCCTGGACGAGCTGGGGCAGATCATCGGGCCGCGCACGCGGATCGTCGCCGTCTCGCATGTCTCGAACGTCCTGGGTGTCGTGACCCCGATCGAGCGCATCGTCGCCGCCGCGCGCGAGGTCGGTGCCCTGGTCCTGCTCGACGCGTGCCAGTCGGTGCCGCACCTGCCGATCGACGTGCACGCGCTGGATGTGGACTTCGCCGTCCTGTCGGGGCACAAGATGCTGGGCCCGACGGGTGTCGGAGCGCTGTACGGTCGCCGCGAGCTTCTCGAGATCATGCCTCCGTTCCTCACGGGCGGGTCGATGATCACCACCGTCACGACCACCGAGGCCGAGTATCTGCCGCCCCCTCAGCGATTCGAGGCGGGAACGCAGCGGGTCTCGCAGGCTGTCGCGCTCGCCGCCGCGGTCGACTACCTCACCGCGATCGGCATGCCGAGGATCGCCGCGCACGAGTTCGACCTGGGCGCCCGTCTCGTCGAGGGCCTCGGGGCGATTCCCGGTGTGCGGGTCCTCGGTGCGGGGATCGACCTTCCCCGCGTGGGGCTCGCGAGCATCGACGTGCGGGGCATCCATTCGCACGATGTCGGGCAGTTCCTCGATGACCGGGGGATCGCCGTGCGGGTCGGGCATCACTGCGCACAGCCTCTGCACCGCCGACTGGGCGTCACCTCGTCCACGCGCGCGAGCGCCTACCTCTATACGACACGGGCCGAGGTGGACGCCGCGATAGACGGCGTCGCGGCGGCCATCGACTTCTTCGGAGTGCACGCATGACGTCCGGCGACCTGCAGAACCTGTATCAGGAGCTCATCCTCGACCACTCCCGCACGCCGTACGGTTTCGGGTTGCGTGACGAGATCCCCGCGCAGTCGCATCAGGTCAACCCGACCTGCGGTGACGAGGTGACGCTCCAGATGCACGTGAACGATGACGGCACGGTCGAGGCGGTCGCATGGGACGGTCACGGCTGCGCCATCTCGCAGGCGTCGGCCTCGCTGTTCGCCGAGATGGCGGAGGGACTCACCGTCGCCGATGTCGAATCGCGTATCGGGGTCTTCCGTGAGGCCATGCGCTCGCGCGGGAAGATCGAGCCGGACCCGGAGCTTCTCGGCGATGCCGCCGCCCTGGGCGGGGTCTCCCGGTATGTCGCGCGCGTCAAGTGCGCGATGCTCGCGTGGGTCGCCGCGGAGGATGCGCTGCGCCGCGTGCGCTGACCGATCGACTCTCCCCGGTCTCATGACGCATCCGATGGAATAGTGAGCCGCGCGTGACGTTGGGGCGGGCATGACTACTTTCGGAATCATCGGAGCAGGACACATCGGCAGCCAGGTCGCACGCGCGGCGGTCGGCGCAGGACACGACGTCGTGATCGCCAATTCCCGCGGCCCTGAGACCCTCGACGCACTGGTCGCCGAACTGGGCCCGCGCGCTCGCGCCGCGACCCCGGAGGAAGCCGGGGCCGCGGGCGACGTGGTCGTCGTTTCCGTGCCGCTGCGCGCACTGGACAAGCTTCCGGTCGAGCCGTTGGCGGGCAAGATCGTGCTGGACACCAACAACTACTACTTCGAGCGGGACGGGCGCATCCCCGAGCTCGACCGTGGCGAGACCACCACGAGCGAGATGGTGCAGAAGCACCTGGCCACCTCCAAGGTCGCCAAGGCGTTCAACCACATCCTGTGGGGTGACATCACGACCGATGGCACGCCCGCTGGCACCCCGAACCGCCGTGCACTGGCGACTTCGAGCGACTCCACCGAGGCCGCGGACTTCGTGGCATCCTTCTACGATGAGCTCGGATTCGACACCGTGAACGTGGGGCCGCTGAGCGAATCGTGGCGCGTCGAGCGCGATCGCCCCGCCTACGTGAAGCGCCAGAACGCCGAGGAGCTCGAGGCCAACATCTCGATCGCCAACCGGCTTCCTTGAGCCTGTATTTCGGCGACGGAGGACATATGGGATACCAAACCTGGTCTTAACACGCGCCGAGTGCGACAATCAGCCTTATGGGTGGGGCAGGAAACGGTGAGCTGGAGTCTGCCCGCGTGACGCGGCTCCTCCGGGACGACATCACCCTCGGGCGTCGCCTCCCCGGCTCGCGGCTGGTCGAGCGGGATATCGCCGCAGAGTTGCATGTCTCTCGGCTGCCGGTACGCGAAGCGATCCGCGCTCTCGTCGGCGAGGGCATCGTGGTTGCACGTCCCCGCAGTTGGGCGAAGGTCCGGGAGTTCACCACTCGCGACATCCAGGATTTCGCTGAGGTCCGAGAGGCGATCGAGACCCTGATCTTCGTGTTCGCCGCTGAGCGACATGATGCTGCGGGTCTCGAACGACTGCTCGAGACCGTGGAGCGCGAGGACATAGCTGCAGCGGCAGGGGACGCGGACGGTGCGCGCACTGCCGCCGCAGAGTTCCATGAGATCGTCGGCGAGCTCGCGTCGAACGACATGCTCAACGAGTTGATCGGCGTCTTCGTCACCCGACTTCGATGGCTCTTCGGCCAGCACGATGATCTCGTGGGCATGGCTCAGGAGCATCGACTGCTCTACGCCGCGATCGCCGCACGCGATGTGGCGACCCTACGCACCCTCGTCCCGCAGCACCTGACGAAGGGGCGTGTGTCGGCCGAGAAGCGCCTCACACAGAGCACCACCTTCACGATCTGAGCGCGCCACCGATCCGCGCACGCGCTAGATTGAGCGGAACGGAGATGGCTCCGGGGTAACGATGTCTCACTCCTGGGGAACTCATGCGGATCGTCGCGGTCGTGCTCGGTGGGCTCCTGCTGATCGGCGGGGGCGTCGTCGTCGTGGTCGCGGATGAGCAGCGACAGGCCGCGGTCGAGCAGGCGCACCAGGAGGCCGAGCGCGCCGAGCGCCGGCTCGCCGAGGCCCAGGCAGAGAACCTCGAGCTTGCGGAGCGGCTGACGACCCTGCGCTCGTCGATCGCGGAGCTCGACGAGAAACTCGCCGATACAGACGGGTTCCTCCCATGATCCGGCGGACGGTGGTCGTCGCGGTGAGCATCGCGGCCGTGCTCGCGAGCGGCCTCGTCTCCAAGGCCGAGACGCAGCAGGCGGAGCGGGTCGAGGTGCTCACGCACGCGATCGCTCTGGATGAACGCGCGGTGCGGGCGGAGGCGCGCAGCGTCACTCTGTCGATCGCCGTCGCGCAGGCTCTGCAGGATCAGGTGAATCGGGAGGGCGTGCTCGATGCCCGCGAGACGTTCCTGTCCGAGCTGGAGGACCTGAACGCGGCTCTCGACGCCGCGGAGGGCAGAGTCAACACGGACGATCAGCGCGCGGCCGCGATCGCGGCGCAGGAGACCGTGCTCACGGAGCGGGACAGCCCGGATGCCGTGCTGGACGCGGGGGCCACGATCGATGCCCTCGCGGACGACGTCAGGAGCGAGACGGCGAGCTGGGCGGATGCGACGGCCGGTGAGCAGGGGGCGACCGGAGACACGGCGGGTGGGTATGCGCGCGTGCGCGCCGCGCTGGACCGTGTCGGCGGGGACGGGGTGGGGCTGTACGAGTCCGCGTCGTGCGCGGGAGGTTCGGCGCCGGCGTGTGCGAACAGCAACGGGTACATCAAGTACCGTTCAGACATCGCCGGCTGGAGCAATGAGCGACTGCACTGGGCGATGGCTCATGAGCTCGCGCACATCTACCAGTTCCGGGTGTGGGGCGCGTTGAACTCCGCCGGGGTCTATCACTCGCTGTTCGGCAGCGACCCCGAGTTCCTCGCCAACTGCATGGCCGTCGTCCGTGGATACCCGGGCGCGGTGGGGTGCTCCGCAGAGCAACAGGAGTGGGCCTCGGGCATCTGGGTCGGCGCCGTGGGCTGACCCTTCGAGCGAGCGCGTCAGTCGGCGACGGGTGTCGTCGTGTCCAGCGCTTCTCGCAGGGCGCCGCGCATCGCCGACCAGTGCCGCACAGGGGCGATGCGCACGAGCAGATCGATCAGGCGGGCTTCGCGCCCGACCATCGTGCGCGCCCGCCGGTTCACCGTCGCGCGGACGATGCGCGCCGCGGCATCGTCGGGCTCGGTGTGGTACATCGCAGCCTGCGCGGATGCCGCGCGCGCTGCGACGGCGGGGTCGATCGTCGCGGCGTAGCGGCCATGCAGGATGATCCCCGTCCGCACCCCCGCGGGATACACCGCGCCGACCGACACGGATGTCTCCTCGAGCTCGTGGCGCAGTGCTTCGGAGAACCCGCGCACGGCGAACTTGCTGAGCGCGTACGGGATGCGCCCGCCGGGAGCAGCAAGGGCGTAGACGCTCGCCATGTGCGTGATGTGCGCCGCCCGCTCCTTCCGCAGCGCGGGGAGCAGCGCCTTGGTGACCGACACCGTGCCCCACAGGTTCACATCCACCAGCCACCTCATCTCTTCCATGGTGAGCTGGTCGAGCGTTCCCAGCATGGATGAGCCCGCGCAGGTGATGAGCGCGTTGATCCGCGGATGCGCCGCCGTGACCTCGGCGATCGTCGCGACCACGGCGGCGTCGTCGCGCAGATCGACCACATGCGTGGTCGTCGTCTGCGAGGGAAGCCCTGCGGCGACCGCGGCGAGTGCTTCGCCGTTGTGATCCAGCAGCGCGAGGTGCACGCCGCTCCCCGCCAGCTGCCGGGCGACGGACGCGCCCATGCCGCTCGCGGCTCCTGTGATGACGGTGGTGTGACCGGCAAGGGTGAGCCGACGCATCCATCCTCCTCCTGGCACGCTTCGGGTACGCGCCGTATGCAACCTCGCAGGTGGGGAGAACCTGGTTCTGATCCATTGTGGCCGACGCGAGCGTCGATGGGTACCGGTACGCTTTTCGAAGGAGGTCGCGGTGGGACGAACTGCAGATGCCATTGCCGAGGGCGTCGCCATCGCCACAGCGGCGACGCGACTCGCGGTGAAGAACCATATCCTCGTCGGAACGATCGCACTCGGGGGTGTCTTCGACATCGACAAATACGTCGAGGACGCACGCGAGGCGCTGTTGAGCATGGCCGACGAGTCGCAGTCGGCGGCGGAACTCGTCACGACGCTGCGCAAGCGTGCCCGTGGGCGTCACTCCGACCCCTCCAGCACGCATGACTACCGTGATCGCGATGTCCGCAATCTGCGACGACGCGCGAAGCAGTCCGCCGGTGTCGCTGCGCGGCTGCGGGCGATGGCCGAGGACCCGGAGGCGCTGCGCGAACTCGTCTCCGGAGCACGCGAGGCCGCGTGGAACGACGTCCGGAGCAACCTCGATCGTCGCCTGCGGGTCGAGGGGATGCGCCCGGATCAGGACCCCGACTACGCCGTCATGCGCGATGCTCGGATGCAGGCGCTGCGGCTCGTGGATCTGCAGGCGCTCGCCTCAGACAGGCGTGCGCGTCGAACGCGCGAGGAGTCGAGCTGACAGCTGCCCCCGCTCGGTTTCGCGTTCGCGTGTTCCGTAGGGTAATCTGGTCGACGGCCCGCGCAAGTGAGCCGATGGCCCACGTCAGTGAGCCATGCGCCCGTAGCTCAATGGATAGAGCATCTGACTACGGATCAGAAGGTTAGGGGTTCGAGTCCCTTCGGGCGCACCACACCAGATGAAACCCTCGCTTCGGCGGGGGTTTCGTCGTTTCCCGGTATCGACATCTTCGCCGCGTGCGCGCACGACGATGCCCCCTCGACCGACCGTCGAGGGGGCATCACCGCGGGATCGGGTCAGTCGGTCTGGGGACGACGTGCCCGTCGGATCATCAGCACGGCGCCGCCGGCCAGCAGGACGACGCCCAACAGGATGATGCCGGGCGCGAACTCCGATCCGGTCGTGGCGAGGGGGCCCTCATCGCTGGCGTCGCCGACCGCCGAGTCGTCGGTTCCGTCCGAGTCGTTGCCACCGGAGCCGTCGGGATTCGTCGGTGTGGTGGGGTCCGTCGGGTCCGTGGGGTCGGTCGGATCCGTCGGGTCCGTCGGATCGGTCGGGTCGACCGGCGCCGGGATGTCCGCATCGAACGGGACGAGCGGGTTCGGGATGGTCACCTGGCGCAGTTCCTCGTCCGCGGCGAAGTCATGCGCCGTGATCACGACGCGGTCGCCGTACGAGTCGAGCGTCAGGCCCCGGTTGATGTCCCCCGTGGTCACCTCGCGGATGCCCTGCGTGTTCTCGCCGACCGCGTCCCACTCGGTCTGCACGGCGAGCGTGTTGACCGCGTGGAACCCGTCCGGGTGGCCGCCGTCGGTCCGCCGCTGCACAGCCCAGTCGCCCAGCTCGGCGGGGTAGTGCGTGTGTCCGGACAGCACGATCGCGTTCGGGTAGTTGCCGAACAGCGCGGTGAGGCGGTCGTTGTGCTGGTGGTGGTCGCTGTACCAGGGGATCCAGGACGCCGACACGGTGTTACCGAGGGGGAAGTGGGTGATCACGACGACCTGCGTGTCCTGCTCAGCCCAGTACGCGAGCCGGTCCTCGAGGAACTGCACCTGCTCCTCCGACATGGGGACGTCGGTCGGGCCGGCGCTCTCCTGGCCGACTGTGACGACGGGGAGGTCACCGGCGGGGCCTTCCAGGATGTACTCGCCCCACACCTCGTCGCGCTCGGCGAAGTCGAGGAAGCGACCCAGGTTCGCCTCGAATCCTCCCGCGGCGTAGCGCTCGTGGTTGCCGATCGCGGCGACGGTCTGGCGGGGGCGGATGTCGGCGGAGTCGGCCATGACCTGGTCGATCTCAGCCCATTCGCCCGCGGCGCCGTTGGCGACGATGTCGCCCACCATGAGCAGCCCGTCCGCGTCGGGGGAGAGGGCGTTGAAGTCCTGCAGGTTGTGGGCGAGGTCCTGCGGGTGGCCCTGGATGTCCGAGACGACCCACGCGCTCGTCGGAGCCTGCTCCGTGTCGTTCTGCGTGCGGTGGACGGCGACCGAGTCGATGGCCCAGTAGCGAGCGTCGGCACCGCCGGTGAACTCCCACGTGAAGGTGGCGGTCTCTGCACCCTCGGGGACGGCGAACTCGATGTCCTGCTCGGCATTCAGCTGCATCCCGTCGTATCCCGGGGTCACCGTGGTGTCGTCCAGGCTCAGGATCTCGACCGGCTCGCCACCGTCGAACGTGACGCTGACGGTGCCGCTCTGACCGGCCTCGCCGCGGAAGTGGCTGTCGAACGTGAGGCGCAGCGGACCTTCGCCGTCCACGGGGATCGGCTCGCTGGTCAGCGTCGACGAGAACTCCTCGCCACCGAACTGACCGGCGTCGGCGACGGCGATCACGTCCTGTGCGCGCGCGAACCGGAAGCGCATCTGGTCGCTCTCCGCAGCCCAGTCGGAGCGGGTGCTGAACGTCCAGCCGCGCCAGGCGTCCGAGCCCGTGTCGGCCATCGACTCGTCGAAGGCGATGCTCCAGCCCTCCGGGGTGACGGACGTGTCGGAGCCGAAGCCCTCACGGTGCAACACCCCGTCGGTGCTCAGATCGGTCGTGATCGGGTCGATCGGGGTGGGTGGGGGGACCTCCGCAGCCGCAACGGTGAACGTCGCGGGCTCGGCCAGGGCGTCATATCCGTCCTGGGCGAGGAACCACACGACGTACTCACCGGCGACGAGGTCGCTCATCTCGAACTCGAGGGTGCCGTCGGTGCCCGGGGCGTAGTCCCAGATGCGCGACGCGGGGTCGCCGTCAGGGGTGCCGTCGGACTCGCGGTAGATGCCGATCCAGTTCGTGTCGTCGGGAACATCCGTGGTCCAGTCGACCTGCAGCGTCTCATCGAGAGCGAGCTCGGTCGCGCTCAGGTCGATCGTGGAACCTTCGGCGACGTCAGCAGCGGCGGGGGTGGCAGAGACGAGCAGGCTGCCGACGAGCAGGGCCGCGCCGACGGTCGCCAGCCGACGCCGAGAGGGGGCGGACGGCAGCGACGCCGAGGGGGGCGCGGCGAGAGCGTCACGGTGGGTGTGCACGGGGGCGTGTCCTTTCGATCGGGAGGTACGCGGTGCACGCTACGGAGGCCGGGTGAACGGTGGACGCCGCTGGGGAAGGCCCGGTCGTCGCGACGGAGAACGTCGTCTGACAAACGGTGACATTCGGGCCGGAACGGCAGTCGGACACCGTGAGCACGTTCGTCAGGGTCGGCAGGGCAGGATACCTCGCGGACACCGTGGATTCATGAGCCGGTCATGTCCGCGGTCCAGGATCGGTGGGTTCGAGTGGCGCAGGAGACGAGTCGATGAATGTTCCCCGGGATCGGCCGCACCTTCACCACGGTGCGCGCTTCGAGCGCATCGCCGACGATCTCGCGCAGCGGATCCGTCGGGGGGAGTACGCGGAGGGATCGACGCTGCCGACCTCGAGTCTGCTCGCGGAGCAGTACGAGGTCGCGCGGGGAACGATCCGCCACGCTCTCGAGAGGCTCGACGAGCAGTACGGTCTGGTCGCGCATCGCGGTGCACGCTGGGTCGTCAACGCACCGGCGCGCGTCCACAGCCTGAGCGTGCTGCGCTCGTTCGGACAGTGGGCGCTCGCGACCGGGAGTCGGCCCTCCGGCCGGACGCTGTCGCTCGAGCACGGTCGCGCGACGCGGGTGGAGGCGACGGAACTCGGTATCCGGTATCGGGATCCGGTGCTGCGGGCCGTCCGGGTGCGCGCCCTCGATGAGCGGCCGGTGCTGGTCGAACGCACGACCTACCCGCACAGCGTCGCCGAGATCATCGCCGGGCTTCCTGAGGACACCCCGTCGGTCATGCGCGTGTTGGAGCGCGATCACGGAGTGGTGCTCGCGCACGGGGAGCACCGGGTCAGCGCGACGGTCTCGGATGCGGCGGATGCCGACATCCTCGGGGTGCGCCGCGGGGCGCCGCTCCTGCGCGTTCGGCGCACGGGTAGATCTGCAGACGGGCTGGCCTTCGAGTACAGCGAGGATCACTACGTCGCGGATGCGATCGAGCTGTCGATCGTGAACTCGAACGCGGGCGGGGCGTAGCCTGGGAGGGTGACTGCGTACGTCTCCGCGTTCGACCTGTTCTCCATCGGGGTGGGGCCGTCGAGCTCCCACACGGTGGGACCGATGCGCGCCGCGCGCGATTTCGCCGCGAGGCTTCGAGCCACAGAGGTGCTGGATCGGGTCTCGCGCGTCGCGTGCGTGCTGTACGGGTCGCTCGGTGCGACGGGGATCGGACATGGCACCCCGGATGCCGTCGTCGCGGGGCTCTCGGGACTCGATCCGGAGACCTGCGATCCCGCGGCGGTCCGCTCGGCATGGACCGATCTCCGAGACGGCGCGACCGTGCTGCTCGACGGTTCCCACGAGATCGCGATCGCCAAGCAGGATGTCGACTTCCAGCCGCGCACTCGACTCCCCGGGCATCCCAACGCCATGACGCTGACGGCACGGGATGCGGACGACGTGATCCTCGCGGAGGAGACGTACTACTCGGTCGGCGGCGGCTTCATCCGACGCGACGGCGAGGACACCGCGATCGCACCCGTGCAGGACCCTTTCCCGTACGCGGACGCCGAGTCGCTGCTCGCGGTGTGCGACGAGCACGGGATGACGATCGCCGAGGTCGCTCGGCGCAACGAGATGGCGCGGCGCCCGGAGCCCGAGGTCGCCGCGGGGCTGGATGCGATCTGGGATGCGATGGCGGCGTGCGTCGATGCGGGCCTGCATTCGGACGGGGTGCTGCCGGGCATGCTCCGTGTGAAGCGTCGCGCGGCGGTCATCCGCGCGCAGCTCGACACGGTCGAGGCCGATGGCGGACGCGAACTGCCGGGGGAGTGGCTCGGTGCGTTCGCGCTCGCCGTGAACGAGGAGAACGCCGCGGGCGGTCGCGTGGTGACTGCTCCGACGAACGGTGCCGCGGGCATCCTTCCCGCCGTCGCGATGTACTGGTGGCGCTTCATGGCCGACTCGGGTCTCGGCTCCGGCAATGCGGTCACCCCGTACGGCGAGCTCGTGGGCAGTGCGCTGCTCGGCTTCGGCGAGGGGGACGAGCCGGTCGACGCGATGGAGGAGGAGCAGATGGCCGAGGCGAACCGTCGCCGCGGGATCCGGCGCTTCCTGCTGACGGCCACCGCGCTCGGTTCGCTCTTCAAGGCGAACGCGTCGATATCGGGAGCCGAGGGCGGCTGCCAGGCCGAGGTCGGCTCCGCCTGCGCGATGGCGGCCGGTGGGCTCACGGCGGTCATGGGCGGAACGAACCGGCAGATCGAGAACGCGGCCGAGATCGCGATGGAGCATCATCTCGGTCTCACGTGCGATCCGATCGGTGGTCTGGTGCAGATCCCGTGCATCGAGCGGAACGCGATCGCCGCGTCGACGGCGGTCACCGCGGCGCGTCTGGCGCTGCGTGGCGACGGTCAGCACTACGTCTCGCTCGATGCGGTGGTCGAGACGATGCGTCAGACCGGCGCGGACATGTCGACGAAGTACAAGGAGACGAGTGAGGGCGGCCTCGCGGTCAACGTCATCGAGTGCTGACCGCCCCCGAGAGCCGTGTCGGAGTGGGTCAGCGCTGACGGAGCTTCTGGGTCAGTGCGCGGAGCGTGCGCAGTTCGTCCGCGTCGAGCTTGGACATCCGTTCGGCGATCGAGCGTCCGTGGACCGTGGCGACGGCGCGGAACGCGCGGGCACCGTGCTCGGTCGCTCGGATGAGTGCGCCGCGTCGGTCGTCCGGATCCGCGCATTTCTCCACGAGCTCGCGTGCGACCATGCGGTCGACGAGGCGAGAGACGCTGGGCTGACTGATGAGCATGTTCGCGGTGACGTCGCGCAGACGGGCGGTCATGTCCTCGGCGCGCGTGACCGTGAGGAGCACGTCGTACTCGGCCTGCGAGATGTCGGTGCCCTCGAAATCGCTGTTCATCTCGGTGAGGAGCTCGTGCTGGGCGCGGAACAGGCTTTCCCAGGCCTCGAGGGCGAGCTTCCGATCGGACATGGTACTCAGAGTACGGCAACGTGGGGCAGCAGTAAGGGCCGGTCGGAGAGGCGTCCGACCGGCCCTTGTCCCTTGCACCAAGAGTGTCCTGCAATCACATTCGGTGAGTGCCACAGCAAACAATCACCGTGCGATCACTCTATAACGGGCAGGTAACAAACGCAACGGTTTGATTACGGTTTCTTTTGGCTGGGGCTCCTGGTCCGATCCGTGCCTGCCATGGCTGCCGCGGCGGTGTGTCGCGGCTTGGGCTTTGGCATAGTCGTCCCATGTGGCAGAACGACGACCTGATCAGCCAGGCGCTCGAAACCTGGGGGACCTTCTACAGAGCAACCCTCCCGGTTGACCGCGGGGCCAGCTTCTCCGGGATCTACCAGGGGGATAACGACGTGAGAGCAGTCGTCCAGACGCAGACTGTCGACGCCACGGTCACCGTCGAGGCAACGCCCGAGGTCCCCGGCGACTCTCGACTGATCAGGCCACCCTTCGACGTCCCCGTCGAGGTGTACCTGGACGGGACGCACCTAGGATCGACCGGTTGGCACGTGATCGACACCGACTGGACTGCATGGGTGCGCGTGGCTGTCGATGCGTGGTTGCAGGTCACGATCCAGGGGCGTTGGGAGACTCCACCGGCCACGCTCGAGCTGGTGCGGGACCGGCCAGCAGCGGTCTGAACCACAGTCGAACTCGGCGGTCAGAGGCCCTTCGCGAAGGAACGGGTCTTGTCCGGTTCGACGGCGGCAAGCCCGGTGGGTGGACCGGCGAGTGCGCGGAGCGCATAGAGGATTGTCGCGAGGTCGACCGCTTCCTGGGCGAGAGCACCGACGACCGCGGGGATGACCCCTGTCATCGCGATGAGCATGAGTCCCACGCTCAGCCCGATACCGATCCAGATCGCGGTGAGCGCGACACGGAGAGTGTGGCGTCCGATGGCGACCGCATCGACGACCTTCGTCAACGAGTCGACGAGGATGACGACGTCGGCAGCGTCGCCCGCGGCTGTCGCCCCTCGTGCGCCCATCGCGACACCGATGTCGGAGGCTGCCAGCACCGGCGCGTCATTGACGCCGTCGCCGACCATCATCATCGGTCTCGGATCGAGGTCGGCCGCAAGCCTGACCTTCTCCGGCGGGAGGACCTCTGCGTGGACATCGTCGATCCCGACCTCCTGCCCGACGGACTCCGCCGTCGACCGGGCATCTCCGGTGAGCATCGTGATGCGCTCGATCCCGTGGGAGCGGAGCCAGGACACGACCTCGGCCGCCTCGGGCCGCGGCGCATCGGCGAGGATGAGGACCCCTCCGAACTGACCGTCGATTGCCACGTAGGCCGCAGCTTCACCCGCACTGAGAGTTGCTCGCACGGTGTCGGGGGCGAGCGATGCGACGTATGCGGGTTTGCCGACGACGATCGTCCGACCGTCGATGACGGCCACGACCCCGTTGGTCGCGACCTCGCTCGCGTCGTCGGAGCGGTGCAGAACGAGCCGACGTTCCGCGGCGGCGCGGCGGATTCCTTCGGCGAGCACGTGCGATGAGTACTGCTCGGCGGATGCTGCAAGCATCAGGAGCTCGTCCGCGTCGACTCCGGCGGCGGGGCGCACATCGACCAGGTGGGGTCTGCCCTGCGTGAGTGTGCCGGTCTTGTCGAAGGCCGCGGATCGCACCCGGGCCAGCTGCTCGATCACCGCGCCACCCTTCATGATCACTCCGGCCTTGGCCGCACGGGAGAGCCCGCCGAGGAATGCGACGGGTGCGGCGATGAGGAGCGGACACGGCGTTGCCAGCACGAGCACTTCAGCGAATCGTGTCGAGTTGCCGGAGATGGCCCATGCGGTGCCGGCCAACACGAGAGCAACGGCCGTGAACGGAATTGCGAAACGATCGGCGAGACGCACGACCGGCGCGTGCGATTCTTCAGCTGCGTGCACGAGCGCCACGATCTGCTGGTACTGGCTGTCGGCGCTCGATCGCACGGCGCGGATGCGAACAGCCCGTGCTCCGTTGATCGCTCCGGACATCACCTCGCTCCCGGCTTCGCGAGAGACCGGCATACTCTCCCCGGTGAGCGACGATTCATCGAACGACGCTGAGTGCGAGAGCAGGATGCCGTCGATCGGCACGATCTCGGCCGGACGCACCAGCAGGGTGTCGCCGACAGAGACGTCGTCGACCGCGACATCCCGAACGTCCTCCGAGTCGGGCGCCAGCGGATGCGTGAGGACATGGGCGATGCGCGGCGACCGATCCAGCAACGCCGAGAGATCCCGTTTCGCGCGGCGGCCCGCGAAGTGCTCCAGCGCTTCACCGCCCGCGAGCATCAGGACGATGATGAGTGCCGCAATGTACTCTCCGACGGCGAGAGTGGCGACCATCGCCACGACCGCGAGGATGTCGAGCCCGACGTGCCCGCGCAGCACATCTCGCACCATACCGACGAGCGTCCAGACGACGAACGCTCCGACATAGGCGGTGGCGATCCAGCGTCCGACGGTGTCCGTGCCGACGATGTGGAGAGCGAGCACACCCGCGAGAACCATGGCCGTGAGGAGTATCACGGGGTATTGCCGGACGAAGCGCATGGCCTCAGCCTGTCCTTCGTCCGCCCGCGGCGCCAGGGGGGCTTCGCGTGACCGCGGGTAGGTTCTCGGCCGTAACCGTCGCGCACTGCTGCGCGTTTGAGTATGTCCCGACAACAGTGTGTGAAATGGCAGAGCCCGCCTTCCGCGGCGAAGAAAGACCGCTGCCGCAGCAGAAAAGGACCTCCTGTGATTCACGCTCATTCCCTGACCAAACGCTACGGAGAGAAGACCGCCGTCGACGGGGTCGACTTCTCGGTCGCGGCGGGAAGGGTGACCGGATTCCTCGGACCGAACGGCGCGGGCAAGTCGACGACCATGCGCATGATCGTCGGACTCGACCGTCCGACATCCGGAACGGTGACGGTCAACGGGCACTCCTATGCCACGCATCGCGCCCCACTGCACGAGGTGGGTGTGCTGCTGGAAGCGAGAGCTGTGCACCCCGGGCGAAGCGCCCGAAACCATCTGCGAGCGATGGCGCTGACGCACCGGATCAGTTCGGCCCGCGTCGACGAGGTCATCCGGCTCACCGGTCTCGAATCGGTTGCGGACAAGCGCCCGCGTGGCTTCTCGCTCGGAATGGGCCAGCGTCTCGGCCTCGCGGCGGCCCTTCTCGGCGATCCGCAGACACTCATTCTCGATGAGCCGGTGAACGGACTCGATCCAGAGGGCGTGGCGTGGTTTCGTCGGTTGGTGCGGGGGCTCGCAGCGGAAGGCCGCACGGTCTTCCTCTCATCGCACCTGATGAGCGAGATGGCGCAGACCGCCGACCATCTGATCGTTCTCGGACGTGGGCGGGTTCTCGCGGATGCGCCGATGAACGAGATCCTCGCGAACGCCGCCGGCGATGTCGTGCGAGTGCGTTCGAACGACTCGGTCCGACTGGATGCACTGCTCGTCGACAACGGTGCGGCGGTCACCCACACGGAGGCCGACCTGCTGTCGGTTCGAGGCATCGCCGCGCCCCGCATCGCCGAGCTTGCGGTCGGCGCGGACATCGCCCTCTACGAACTCGCTCCGGTCGTGACGTCACTCGAAGACGCCTACATGAAACTCACCCGCGATGAGGTCGAGTATTCGGCCGCCCAGAACCGCTCGGAGAGCAGCCGATGAGCACCACGACAGACTTCGCCCCCACGACCCCGCGACACGACCTCAGCTTCGGCGGAATCATCCGCTCGGAGTTGCTGAAGCTGCTCAGCATCCGATCGTCGCGGTGGACGTACGCCATCATGGCGGCGGTCACCGTGGGGATCGCGGCGCAGATGTCCTCCGCGACCAATTTCGCGTGGCTCGAGGGCGGCATGACGCAGGAGGGGATGCAAGCCGCCGCAGTGAACGCTGTGGCGATCAGCACGGATATCAGCGTGCTCGTCGTCAGCGTGCTGGGGGTACTCGTGATCGCCGGCGAATACAGCACCGGAATGATCCGCACCACCTTCACGGTCGTTCCACGACGCGTCCCTGCCGTGCTCGCCAAGTTCCTGGTGTTCGCGCTCGTCACCCTCGTCATCGGCTTGGTGGCGGTCGCGATCGCGATTTCGATCTCCGTCAGCCTGCTCGCCGGAAACGGGATTGATGTCCGCCTGGACGACCCGTATTACTGGCGCGCGATGGTCGGCAGCGTCGTCTACCTCGTGTTGGTCGGGCTCATCTCCTTCGGGGCCGGGGCGATCCTGCGCAACATCGTCGGCGGCGTGGCCCTGGCCATCGGTCTCGTCTTCGTCATCCCGGTGGGACTCGGCCTCGTGGCCGGCGTCTCCACGCCGGCGGTGTGGCTGCAGAACCTCACCCTGCTGCTGCCTTTCAACCTGGGTCGCGCCCTGACCGCCCATCCGGGGTATTCCGACTTCGCTTCGCCCGGCGAGCCCGTGCAGATCCCGGACGGGGTCTGGGTGCTCGAGCCCTGGCAGGGTGCACTCGGACTCGCGGCCTGGGTGGCGGTGCTGTTGATCACGGCGATCGTGCTGGTCAAGCGTCGCGATGCCTGAGCCGGGCATCGGTGGTTCACGTACTCCGACCGCTCCGACGATCTCCCGTCAGGAGAGGAACAGGTCTCTGACGCGCAGTGTCTGGGCGTAGGTCGCGAACGGGTAGAGCTCCACGGCCTCGATCTGCTGGAGGTCTCTCGGCAGGGACTCGATGACGTCGGCGACGACACGCTGGAGACGCGCGGCGACAGCGACTGCAAACTCTGCGAGGAACCCCTCCGGGAGGTGGGCGTCGCGCTCCAGCACGCGAAGGTGGTCGGGCCCGATGTCGCCGATGGTGGCTGCGCCGTCGATGCTGAACGCCAGCCGCACGGCGTCGAAGGCTCGGTAGTCGGTGGCGCGCACAGTCGCGGGCAGCTCGAAGGGGAGCGCGGTGTTGAGGTCGTAGAACGGTGACAGCACAGTGGTGCCGGGAAGATGACTGAGGGAGTAGTTCTTCGCGTGACCGTCGTTGTGCCCGACGATCCATGAGAACGTCAGGCACGCGGCGAACCGTTGCTTCGCAGACCGTGCGTTCTCGGGATCCATGTCGCGGTCGAACACGGCGAAGATGTCCCGGTAGTCGGGTCCACCATCGTTCTCGTACTTGTTCAAGAATGAGGCGCCTGTGGCTTGGGCGAGATCTTCCTGGTGGATGCGTGCGTATCGATCGCCTTCTCGGAGTCGGTCGAAGCGCTCGACGACCAGGACGTGTTCGCCCCCGAACACTCCGACCTCGGTGCTCGTCGCGTTCAGGCCGAACCGGCGCGCCACCTGCAGGGTGATGTGTTCGGTCACGTCCGAGCCGGGGTACTTCTGCACACCCGGTTTGAAGATGTGGGTGGAGGGGTGCGTCCCGGAAGGCTCGAACCACTGGCCGTCGCGGCGAGCGAGGGCGAACTTGCCCTGAGCGCCGCCGAGCGAGAAGCCTTCCTCGACGGGGCGATGCTCGAGCCAGTCGGAGTCGTCGACTCGGATCTGACGGATTCGCGCAGCGATCGCTTCGTCCGTCACCGGCGTCAGGTCATAATCCGCGCGAGGTGCGGTGCCGGTCGGGGAGAACTCCAGTGCACCAGCCACGTCGGCGCCGTACACCGTGAGCAGGTCGAACGCGCTGTCGCTCGGGAGCTTCGCCTCCCGAGCCCATCTCGTGCGGACGTCCGGGCGGTCCGGGAGCAGGTTCTCCAGGAAGCGCCGGGTGATGGTTCCCGGAGCCGCGCCGGCCACCACCGGGAGTTGCACGGAGATCGGCACCGGCCGGTCACTGTCGATGTAGTCCTGCAGGTAGCGCAGAGTGAGGTTGTCGCCCTGCCGCGTGATCGTCGCGACGTGAACCCCGTACAGATGGACATCCAGCGAGTTGATCACTGTTCATCTCGATCGTCGCTCGCGGGGAGATCCTCGCCCGTTCTGCGGTCGTTCGGGTTGCCGGCTTCGATCTCGGACCGCAGTATTGCCCGGCTCGCGTCGTCCGTGATGGTGCTGAGTGGCGCTCGAAGGGGTGCGCTTGCACCAGCGGCGGCGAGGATGCTTCTCACCGCTTCTGTGGCCGATACGGCGACCGCATCGAACGATGGTGCCAGTTGACGCAGCGCTGCCTGAGCGAAAGCGGAGGTGTCGATTCCTTGGGTCAGTCGAGCGGTCGGGAGTTCCGGGCTGTGTGTGCCGGCGGGGGACAGGGCACGGGTGTCAGCCTCTTGGCTCGGTGTGCCGTCGAGGCGGATGCCGAGGTGATCAAGGATGAGGAGGAGAGTGTCGAAGGAGACTCCACCGTGTCCGCGCTCGATGCGAGCGAGAGACTGCCGAGTGATCCCGGCCGCATCGGCGACGTCCTGTTGCGTGCGTCCTAGGGCTTGGCGGCGCGTCTTGACGAGGCGGGCGAGATCCGCGGGCTTGCCGATCTTCACGGGACCTCCTTGGGTTGTAGAGAACGCGAACACCAGGCAGATGTTATATAAATCTTACATGGCTGCAGTGTTAATTAAATGACACATTCGTCTGATGTGTGAAAAATGTAACACAGGGACGGTTTTCCGTGATCGTTCTGGTTGCGCGGACCCCGCATTCCGGTCGTGTGTCAGGCGAGGGACAGGAAGAGCTTCTCCAGCTCCTCCGGGTCGGTTCGCCCGTCGCCATCGGGGTCGGTGAGGCACTCGCGCAGGGCTGTGGAGATCACGAGGAAGCCTGCGCGGTCGAGTGCCTTCGAGACGGCTGCGAGCTGTTGCACGACGTCTCGGCAGGGGGTGTCGCTCTCGACGGCCGCGATGACGGCGGCGAGCTGACCCTGCGCTCGCTTCAAGCGGTTGGCGACTTTCCGCTTCGCTTCCTGATCGTGCGCGAATGCGGCGGTGTCTACTTCTGCGTTGCTCATTCGTCCTCCTGGGTGGAACTTGACTTCGACTATACCCCCAGGGGTATGCTGAGGGCATGCCTAAAATACCCCTAGGGGTATCCGAGTAGATTGGTGTCATCATGTGTCGAGCGACGAAGTGCCGGACATGCGGGAAGACGACCTGGACTGGCTGCGGCGAGCACGTGGCGTCCGTCCGGAAGAGTGTGCCGGCGTCGGACTGGTGCAACGGCGAGCACACCCGCGCTGAGGTGGAGGCCGCGCAGCCTCACAGGGGTGGCGTACTCGCGCGGCTCTTCGGGCGGTGAACCCTCATGCTTCTTGAACGTCTCTACGATGCCGACCTGGCGCAGGCGAGTTATCTCATCGGCTGCCAGCGAACCGGCGAAGCGATCGTGGTCGACCCTCGCCGCGACGTGCAGGTCTACCTGGACCTCGCGGCGAAGAACGGGCTGACGATAACCGCCGTCACGGAGACGCACATTCATGCGGACTACCTCTCGGGAACGACGGAGCTCGCGGCCCGCACCGGCGCAGCGATGTACGTGTCCGATGAGGGCGGTCCGGACTGGGAGTACGGTACCGGCTTCCAGAACGCGACCCGGATGCGGCACGGACACACCATCGCGCTCGGCAACATCCTCCTCGAGGCCGTGCACACGCCCGGGCATACCCCGGAACACCTGTCGTTCCTCGTGACGGACGGAGCGGCGTCGTCCGAGCCGGGATTCATGCTGACCGGCGACTTCGTCTTCGTCGGCGACGTGGGCCGTCCCGACCTTCTCGACGAAGCAGCCGGCGGCGTCGACACGCGCTTCGCCGGGGCCCGTGACCTGTTCGCGAGCCTGCGCGATCGATTCCTCACCGTGCCCGACTATGTGCAGGTGCTGCCCGGACACGGGTCCGGTTCAGCGTGCGGGAAGGCGCTCGGCGCGGTCCCGTCGTCGACCGTCGGGTACGAGCGGCGTTCCGCCTGGTGGGCTCCGTATCTCGCGCACGGGGACGAGCAGGGATTCATCGAGACGCTGCTGAGCGATCAGCCCGACGCGCACGCCTACTTCGCCCGCATGAAGAAGCAGAACCGGGTCGGCCCAGCGCCCCGCGGAGAATCGGCTCCGCTGGTCGAGTACCGCCCGAGCGAGCTGCAGGCGGCTCTCGACGAGGACCGGGTCATCCTGATCGACACCCGCGACCACCTTCAGGTCCACGAGGGCACTGTCCTCGGCGCTCTCAATGTTCCCGGCGAGGCCAAGGCCGCTTCCTACGCGGCGTGGGTCTACGACCCGGAGACGGAATCACGACCCCTGATCGTCCTGGCCGATTCGCGCGACTCCGCTGACCGATTCCGCGACCATCTGCTGCGCGTGGGGATCGATCGCGTCGAGGGTTTCATCACCCGTCTCGACGGTCTTCGGTTGTACAAGCCGAAGACCATCGTGCCGTCCCACCTCGACCAGATCGATGCCGCGTTGCTTCTCGATGTCCGCAATCGAACGGAGTACGCCGCCGGACATATCCCGGGGGCTCGGCAGCTGTCCGCGGGCCGGGTGATGTGGCACACCGATGAACTGCCGAGCCGCGGCACGATCCTCACCTACTGCCAGAGCGGCGTGCGCAACAGCGTCGCAGCGAGTGCGCTGCGACGTCGGGGGTTCGATGTCATCGAAATCGAAGGAAGCTACGCGGCCTGGGCGGCGATGTCGGACGCCGCGCCGGCCTCGGACGCGGCATAGAGCAGGGTCAGCCGTGAGCTCCGGCGCGATCATCCGGCACCCACCGGTTGTCGTGATCGCGCCGGTGCCACTGCTGACGCGGTTCGTCCCGTTCTCGGGCGACGTCGGTGAGCCAGATCGTCGAGTCCGGAGCCCACCCTGCGATGACCGTCGTGTACTCGCCGTCGACGTCGATCTGCTTCGTGGCCGAGGACAGGTAACCGAGCGTCGTCAGGTGGACGGCGTCCCATCGTTGCGCGACCCGTTCCCAGTCAGGGATGAGCCACCCGCCATCGCGACCCGTGACCCGGAACCAATCGTGGCGACGAGACGCCGTCACCTCCATCGGGTACTCGCGGCACAGGGTCGCCCAGTCGTCGGCCGACTCGATCTCGAGAATCCGACCCGCTCCGTGCACGGGAATGAGGGTCGCCACTTCCCAGCCGGAAAAGTCCTCGACGAGGTGGAGGGCGTACAGGGCCTTCGATCGGGTCTGGAGGAGCTGCTGCGGCACTGACCACCACATGCCGGTGTAGTTCGCGCGCGGATCCCGCAGGTGCTCTCGAGTGGTTCGTTCCTCCTCCTCCCGCTGCTCACTTGTCCACCTCGCGAGAGCCTCGGACGGAGATCTCTCGATCGGCGCGCTGTCGGAAGCGACGCGCCAGTCGACCGTCCACTGTGCCGTCGTGAACGGCGCGGTCAGGTCGGGCATCAGGGTGCCCAGTCGGTCGGCGACCGACGACAGTGCGTCCCGCACCGCGGGGAGCGCAGCGACCATATCCCCGCCGTCAGGCTCCTGCCAGTAGCGCGCGACGTCCACCGTGTCATGCATCGCCTGTCGCGCAGCGTCGTCAGGAATCGACGTCAGGTCTGTGCGCCGGATGCGCTCAGCGACGTCGGCTTCGGTGAAGGTGGGGTCCTCGACGACGGCGGTGGTTGCCCAGCCGAAAGCGGCCGACGTCGGATGAGGATCGAATTCCTGTCCGAGTCGGGACACGGCCCTCCAGATGGCCTCGTCGACCATGCCCACGTAGCCGAGGCACAGTCGACGTCCGCGTGGTCCGCACAGCAGTTCGTCGGCGATGGTCATGGCGACACAAGCCTGCCCGATCTCGCATCGCCTCGCGAGCGTGCGGCGAGCACAACCCGACGAGGGATCTCAGCAAGACTGGCACCATGGAATCCGCGCTCCGCATCGATGGCCTCGTGAACGTCCGGGATCTCGGCGGGCTGGACCGCACGGATGGAACCGTCACCCCGACGGGCGTTTTCGTTCGCTCCGAACGTCTTGATCGCATCGAGTCCGACGGGTGGCGGGAACTCCACGCCTACGGAGTGCGCACCGTCATCGATCTTCGTAGACCGGACGAGCGCACGGGACAGGTCCCCGCCATGATGACGCACGTTCACGTCGACCTCGACGGCGGCGATGAAAGAGACTTCTGGGCGACGTACGAGGCGGACGGGCGGTGGGCCACGCCCCTCTACTATCTCGATCACCTCCAGGCGCTTCCGCACAGGCTCGCGAGCGTTCTGAACGCGGCCGCCACTGCCGATGAGGGTGGGCTTCTCTTCCACTGCTCGGCAGGATGGGATCGCACGGGGCTCGTGGCCGCAGTTCTCCTGCGGGCGCTCGATGTCACGGCCGACGCAGCAGTGGCGGACTACCTCCTGTCCTTCACGAACGCGGACGCGATGGCCTCGCTGCATGAACGGTCGTTCGACGTCGAGGAACGACAGCAGATTCTCGAGGGTTTCGGGCACACCGCGGAATCCGCCTTCCGCGACATGTACCTGAATCTGAACGTCGAAGAGTGGCTCACAGACTCGGGTATTGAACCCCAGACGCGAGTGGCGATCGAGACGTGGCGCGGGGCAGCGGCCCCAACAACCCGAGCCTGATCCTCGACGATTCCTCATCGTGCCCACAGTTGATTCCTGGAATCCACACCATGCCGGTTGCGAGGTCTTCGGGTGAGGTGATCTTCTATTTCGAAGTCTCCGTCCGCTCGCGGCAGCTTCAACTCGGCGGTCCTGAATCGCAGCGGAATACGCCTACGAACAGTTACGTGCCGATGTGGGCGCGATCTGGCGCGATCGAGGGACTGGTGCCGGCATCTGCTGAGCAGGCTGTGCGCGTCGCGCAGTCGGGTCGCTGACCGGAAGGCGACGAGGCGCCGCGCTATGTTGTCGTGGTGTCTGTCGAGGTCGGTCTGAAGGACGGGGTCGTCCTCCGTTCCTTGACGAACAGGGATGCGTCGGCGCTCACGGAGGCGTATCGCAGCAATCGGGTGCATCTCGAGCCGTGGGATCCAGCCCGCGACGAATCGTTCTTCACGATTCCGGGCCAACAGCCTGAGATCGACACGCTCCTCGCAGCCCGGGAGACAGGCGCGGCTCTTCCTCTCGTCCTCACCGACGGCAGTCGGATCATCGGTCGAGTCAACCTTTCCGGCATCATCCGGGGAGCGTTCCAGAGCGCGAACCTCGGCTATTGGGCCGATGCGCGCTACGCGGGGCGAGGGCTGATGACCGCCGCCGTGAGCGCTGTCGCTCAGATCGCGGAGCAGCAGTTGCACTTGCACCGCATTCAGGCGGCCACGTTGCTCCACAACGTCGCGTCGCAGTCGGTGCTGACGAAGTGCGGCTTCGTGGAGTTCGGTGTGGCGCCGGACTACCTCCGGATAGCGGGACGGTGGCAAGACCATCGGTTGTTCCAGCGCATCCTCGCCCCGTAAGCGCTCAGTCGGCCGACTGCTTCGCATCCGCTGCTCCATGGCCCGGCCAATCGTTTCGCGTCTGCTTTTCACCCCGGCTTCACCCCGGCGTGCGGCGACTGAAACCGTCGGGCGCTGATACGTTGCGATGACCTCGCGCACTGGGTGGTGTGGGGTGCCCCCGTCAAGGGGGTCGATGACGGATTCTGGGGTGCAACGATGAATGGCACGTCTGAGCTGGTTTTCACACGGGGGCGCCTCAACGACGCTGTCTTCCGACAGGTGGGGGAGGACATCGTCCGGGGCGTGCTCCCCGCGGGAGAAGCGTTGCAGGACGCAGCGATCGCGTTTGAGCTAGGAGTGTCACGCACTCCCGTCCGCGAGGCGCTTCTGCGATTGGAACGCGTGGGTCTCGTCATCATCCACGCCTCTCGGCGCACGGTCGTCTCTCCGTTGGACGAGGAGTCGCTGCGCGACTCCCTCCGCTGGGCGGAACATCTCGCGACGACCGCTGTCCGTGAAGCGATGCCGCGTCTCTCCGGTGCGGACCGTGAGGCCTGTGCCGTGCACGCGCTCGCGGTCCCCGATGCTGCAGCCGACGCGTATGAGTACGCGAGTGCGCAGTTCGCGCTTGTCCTGTCGATCGCGGAGCGTTCCGGTAGCGCGATCCTTCTGGGCGAGGTGCGCGAGTGGGAATTCGTCATCCGGAGAGCACTCGGCGCGAGGGCGCAGTCCAAACGAAGCGCACTCTCCGTCAGCGCACGGTATCGAGAATTGGCGGATGCGATCCGCGCCGACGACGCCGAAGGAGTCGTGCAGATCCTCGCATCCCTTTTCGGAGATCAGAGCGACTGAGCCCGGCTGCAGGCGGGGCTGACCGCTCGCGCTGGCCGACGACAAAGCCTTTCGTGAGTAGGCCGGCGCATCCGTGCGGGCGTACGATGGCGTCCTCAGGCGATGATGTCAGCGTCGGTCTCCGACCGGACGCGCGGGGAGAAGGGCGCGAACATGGATGAGCGAACCATCGTCGGCGTGGCCGGAGCGGATGTCTCGCGACGTGCGGTCGAGTGGGCGGCGGCGCGAGCACAGGAGCGTCGCGGACACCTGGAGCTGATCACCGTCGTCGGCGGCGCCGTCGGTGCCATCGGTGAAGGGCCCGTCATCGAAGAGGCGCTCCGCGACGCCGAGTCCGGTCTCGATCGAGAAGCAGACCGTCTGCGTGAGCGAGGCCTGTCGGTCGAGATCCGCGCCGAGCGGGGTAATCCCGTGGAGAGGCTCGTGCACGCGTCCACGCGCGCCGATCTTCTCGTGATCGGGAGCGATCATCGCGGTCCGGGGGAGGGGCCGCGGCGGGGGCCGCACGGACTCCGCATCGTGGCGGGGGCGCACTGTCCGGTCGTCGTGGTGCCCGATATCGATCTCGCCGGCCGTCATGGCGTCGTCGTCGGTGTGGACGGGTCCGCACTGTCGGAGCGTGCGATCGAGTTCGCAGCGGCCGAGGCCGACCGCGCCGGTGAACGGCTGACCGCCGTCAACGCCTGGCTGCCCGTCCCTCTCCCGACGGGAAGGGGCGTGCATCCACCCGCGTACTTGGCGAACATGCAGAGTCTGGCCGAGGAGACGCTTGCGGTCGCACTGGCCGGAGTGTCGCAGCGTCATCCCGATCTCGAGATCCACCGGGTCGTGGAACGCGGCTACGCGGAGACCGTCATCAATCGTCTCGCCGCCACCGCCCGTCTGACTGTTGTCGGTTCTCGCGGTCGAGGAGCGATCGCCCGATTCCTCCTCGGTTCCACGAGCCAAGAAGTCTTGGGGTCGCTCGTGACCGTCACCGCTATCGTCCGGTAGTCGACGGACGCTCCAGGAGCCGTCGCGTGCCACCCCGCGCGAGCATGAGCACGACGATCAGGATGGTGACGAGAAAGAACCCGCCGAGGTGGACGGAATCGCCGAACACGAGCGCGACGAGCTCGAGCACCAGGAACTTGCTTCCCGGCAGAACCAGCAGAAGCGCGGCGCCGTTTACCACCCGAGACCTCACCGTCTCTCCGGCGCGGATGCGCGCGAGGATCCGCTTCTTCACCCAGACGACGATCTCCAGCACGACCTTGAGCAGGATCGCGGTGAGGAGCGCGAGAAGGAAGGTCTCCGAGATCACCGCCGGGAACACCTGGCTGAAGACGCCGAGCACCACGAGATAGACGAGCACATCCACGAGGTCGATCGGACGGATGCGCATGGCGCGAGCCTAGCGCCGCGACGAGGTGTTGTCGGTGGCCGAGAGGATAATCAGCGCATGACCACGGTGATGCTCCGGCGGTGGGCGGACGATGACCGCGACCTTCTCGTGCGCGGGAACGCAGCGGACATGACCGAGCACCTCGGCGGCCCCGAGTCCGACGAAGAGGTCCGAGTCCGCCATGAGAACTACCTCCGGTTCTGGCGCGAAGGCACCGCCCGGATGTACGCGATCGTCGTCGACGGCGAATCGGTGGGTGCCATCGGCTGGTGGACGACGCGCTGGCGCGAGGAGGACGTCCACGAGACGGGCTGGTTCGTCCTCCCGCACGCGCAGGGGCGCGGCGTGGCCCGTGCGGCGGTCAACCTCATCATCGACGATGCCCGGGAGCACGGCGACCGGCGGCTGTTGACCGCATATCCCTCCGTCGACAACACGGCGTCCAACGCTCTGTGCGCCGGGTGCGGCTTCGAGCGGATCGGTCAGGAAACGTTTCCGTTCCGTGGTCGCGTGCTCGACGTCAACGTCTGGGTGCTGCGGCTCTGAGCGCGCCGGTCGGACTCATGCCTGGTCGACGGCGAAGCCCTCGCCTCATCTCAGGGGACGTCGCCGAACAGCTCCATGATCCGCGGACCGATCTCGACCTGCGTCAACAGGATCTGGAACGACCCGTCTGGATCGATGAAGAAGTCCGTTCCCTGGCCGCCGGACCAGCCGTAGCGTCCGGCGTGCTCGCCTGACGTCTGCACCGCGACGCCGAAGCCCCACCCCATGCCGTCCCAGAAGCCGGGGAAGAAGCTGTCCGGCGTCTTGACCGATGCGGGCACCTGGTCGGTCCGCAGCTGCTCGACGAGCTCCGGTGCGAGGAAAGTCTGCCCGTTGTGCTGTCCGACGGCCGCGAGCATCCCGGCGAACGCCGCGTAGTCGGCAGCGGTGGACACCAGCTCCGAATGGCTGAGGTCGAACGGTGCGGGCTCGACGGAGAACCCGGCGCCCGCTGGCTCCACCTCGATGAGCCCTCGGCTGTCGTCGTGGCGATAGGCCGCGGGCAGACGGTGCGCCTGGTCTTGCGGCACGACGTACCCGGTGTCGACCATGCCGAGCGGATCGAAGAGGTCCTCCCGCAGGTGCTTCTCGAGCGAGCCGCCAACCGCGCGGGAGAGAAGGATGCCGAGAATCCCGAAGGAGTGGTGATAGCGCCAGCCGGTGCCGGGCTCGAACGTCAACGGGAGCGATGCGAGGGTATCCAGCCAGTCCTTGGCCCCCATCGCGACCGGTTCCTGTCCCGCTTCGGTGTGGTTATCTCGCATGGCCTCCTGCAGAGGCGAGGGCGTCGTCGCGACCCCGTACCCCGAGGTGTTGGTGAGAAGGTGACGGACCGTGATCGGCGCGCTGGCCGGCACGGTGTCGGTCAGTGGCGATTCCGGCGTCCGCAGCACGCGACGGTCCGACAGTTCGGGCAGCCAGCGCTCAGCGGGGTCGTCGAGGCTCATCCGGCCCGCCTGGACGAGCCTCAGGGTCGCGACGGCAAGCACCGTCTTGGTCATCGATTGGATGCGGACGATCGCGTCGGGAGCGAGGTCTCCCGCGGTGATGATCTCGACGCTTCCGGTGGGAGAGCCGGTCGCGACCACGATGCCCGGCGCCGTGCCGCGTGCGACGTGATCGTCGAGAGTCTTCTGCAATGCGCTCATGGTTCCTCGATCCGCTCGGCGCGCGTCGAGTCCCGACGCTCCGTCACCATTGCACAGCACCGACACGAGGGGAACAAGGGGGCGGAGTCAGCGGCCGGGGGTGATCAGGCGCATCGGGAGCACGGCGCTCTCGATCTCTCGTGATCTGTCGGCGAGCCGAGCCACGGCGAGACGAGCTGCCTGACGGCCGAGCGCTTCCACATTGCCGGCGACGACCGTGATGCCGAGCACACGTGCCCACTCGACATCGTCGAAGCCGATCAGGACCGGGCGTTGCGCGACGTCGAGCGCCCCCACAGCCTCGATCACGCCCAGCAGGATCCGGTTGTTCCCGGCGACGATCGCGGTCGGGGGATCGGCCAGCGCGAGCAGATGCTCGGCCTGCGCGCGGCCGGAGGCGACATCGTGCGCATCGGTACGCAGCAGATCCCGCCAGGGGGCAGCATCCGAGTCGTCGAGGACATCGCCCATCCCGGCGAGGCGCTGGCGATACGTCGGCAGCCAGCTGTAGTCACCGATGAACGCAATGCGCGTGTGACCGGCGTCACGCAGGTGCTGCGCGGCCAACCGGCCCCCGGCGCGGTTGTCGAACACCACGGAATCCGCCTGGAGGTGCTCGGCGGGCCGGTCGACGAACACCACGGGGATGCCGCGGGACTGCAATTGGGCATACTCGCTGTGGTCCGCGAGCGCGGACACGACGATGAGCGCCTTGGTCTGTCGATCCGCGAGGTCGCGGCTCACCCGCCTCTCCTGTTCCGCGGACTCTCGCGAGTTCGCGACGGACAGGTGCATGCCGTGCGGGCGGATCTCGTCTTCCACCGCCTGCGCCAGGGCGGAGTAGAACGGGTTCGTGAAGTCTCCGGTGATGAGTCCGATCGAGTCGGCGAGTCGTCCGCTGGCGAGGAGGCTCGCTGCGGCATTGCGCTGATAGTCGAGGCTGCGCGCGGCGGTGAGGACGCGCGTGCGGGTGTCCTCGTTGACGTAGGACTCCCCGCCGAGCGCGCGGGAGGCCGTCTTCAGGCTCACCCCCGCGAGGGTGGCCACCTGCGCCAGCGTGGCGCGGGGCGGCGGCGATTGCCCTGCGGATTCGTCCATGGGTCTCCTCATGTGTCAGCGCACCCCATTATCCCGACCGAGTCGTGGACGCCGAGTTCGCCCTTCCGTATCGCAGCGACGCTGTGATAGCGTCCACCGTATATGACAGCGATGTCATAAATCGCAGAGCAGCGAGCACGAGGAGCAATCAGAATGCATTCCACCCGTCCCCACGCCGGTCGTTTCGGGAGAGCCCGAGGAACAGCCGGGGCCACCCTGGCTCTCGCGGTGGTCGCCGCGATGCTCGTCCCGGCGTCCGCATCGGCGGCACCGGGCGACACCGCTTTCCAGTCGTCGTTCGAGACGGGCGATGCCACTCCGGTGCTCCAGGGCACGGGAGAGTCGCAGAACGTGACCGGCGATCGCTTCGTTCCCGGCAGTCTGCTCTCCAACGTGGCGGAGGTCACGGCGTCAGCGGAGAACGCACCCAACGAGGTGGCCGCGAACGTCGCCGACGGCAACGCCGGATCGAAGTGGCTCGTGTTCCAGAACACCGGATGGGTGCAGTACGAGCTGGATGAGGCGCAGCCCCTCGCGATGTACACCCTGACGTCCGGCGGTGACGCCCCCGAGCGCGACCCCCGCGCGTTCGAGGTGCTCGGATCGAACGACGGCACCGAATGGACCACGCTCGACGAGCGCAGCGGCGAGACCTTCACAGGTCGCGGTCAGACCCGCACCTTCACCCTCGACGAGCCCACCGAGCCGTACCTCTACTACCGGCTGGACATCTCGCAGAACCAGTCCGGCGGCCTCATCCAGCTCGCCGGGTGGGAGCCGGTGTCCGAGGTCGATGCCGAGGCGACCCCCTCCGATCTGCTGCTGCAGGTCGACTCCGGCCCGACCAGCTCCTACGCAGCCAAGACGAACGTCGGCTTCACGGGCGTGAACGCGCTGCAGTACGCGGGCCGTCACCTCGCCGCAGGCGAAGCATCGTCCAGCACTGTGCTCTACGACGACCTCGACCTCACGGTCGCCCCGAACAGCGAGCTGTCTTATCTCGTGTTCCCGGCCCTCGACGCCGAGCAGACCTACGCCGCGACCTTCGTCGCGATCGACCTCGTCTTCTCCGACGGTGAGACCCTTTCGGCGAGCGACGCGACCGACTCCTACGGCTACCCGGCAGACGCGCGCGGGCAGGGCCAGTCGAACGTGCTGTGGCCGGACCAGTGGAACAAGGTCACGGTCGACCTCGACGCGTTCACCGGCCGCACCGTCACCGATGTCGTCTTCACCTATGACCACCCGGGCGACGATGTGAGCGACATCGAGACCCCGACCGCGGAGACCTCTCTCGCGGGCTGGATCGATGACGTCGAGATCGCGGAGGCGACCCCGCGGGACACGTCCGACGGTCTCGTCTCGTACGTCGACACCCGTCGTGGGACCAACTCGACCGGCGGCTTCTCGCGCGGCAACAACATCCCCGCGACGGCCTGGCCGAACGGCTTCAACTTCATCACCCCGATGACCAACGCCGACAACGTCGGAACGATCTACCAGTACCAGCGCGCCAACACCGCGCAGAACCTTCCCGCGCTGAACGGCATCGGCTTCTCCCACCAGCCGAGCATCTGGATGGGCGACCGCAACCAGCTCGCGGTCCTCCCGGCGGCGAACGCCAACCCGACCTCGTCGCTGAACGATCGCAAGCTCACGTTCACGCACGAGAACGAGACCGCGCGCCCGGACATCTACAGCGTCGAGTTCGACAACGGCATCAGCACCGAGGTCACCGCGACCGATCATGGTGCCATCTACCGCTTCACGTTCGCGGGCGATGACGGGTCCGTCCTGATCGACCAGCTCGTCGACAACTCCAAGCTCTCGATCTCGGGCGACACGGTCAGCGGCTGGGTCGACGGCGGATCCGGCTGGCCGGGACGCACGCGCATGTTCGTGCACGGGACGTTCGACCGCCAGCCGACCGTCGCGGGAGCCACCGAGCGGGGCGACCGCAACGGCACCGCACGCTTCGCCGCGTTCGACACGGCGGAGGATCGCACGGTCGAACTGCGCATCTCGTCCTCGTTCATCTCGCAGGACCAGGCGCAGCGCAACCACGACTTCGAGCTCGAGGGCGTCTCGTTCGACGAGGCGCACGACGCGGTGCGCGACGCCTGGAACGAGCGGCTCGGTGTGATCCACGACGTGCAGGGCGCGACGGACACCCAGCTCGAGACGCTGTACTCCAGCCTCTACCGACTGAACCTGTACCCGAACTCCCAGTTCGAGAACGTCGGATCGGAGCAGGACCCGGAGTACGCCTACGCGAGCCCGGTCTCGCCCACCTCCGGATCCGCGACCGACACCCAGACGAACGCGAAGATCGTCGACGGCAAGATCTACGTCAACAACGGGTTCTGGGACACGTATCGCACGGCATGGCCGATGTACTCGCTGCTCTACCCGGAGGTCACCGAAGAGCTCGTCGACGGCTTCGTCCAGCAGTACCGCGACGGCGGATGGGTCGCCCGGTGGTCGTCCCCCGGCTACGCAGACCTCATGACCGGTACGAGTTCCGACGTCGCCTTCGCGGAGGCGTACCTCGCCGGTGCGCTCGAGAACGACACGGCGCTGGAGGCCTACGACGCCGCGGTCAAGAACGCCACGGTCCTTCCCGCCTCGAACGCCGTCGGTCGAAAGGGCCTCGCGGAGTCGATCTTCCTCGGGTACACCGCGGAAGACACGCACGAGAGTGCGTCGTGGGGCCTGGAAGGCTTCATCAACGACTTCGGCATCGCCGAGATGGCGGCCGCGCTCGCCGAGGACCCCGAAACGCCGGAGGGGCGCGTGGAGCGTCTCCAGGAGGAGGCGGAGTACTTCGAGGCGCGTGCGCAGCACTACGTCGAGATGTACAACGAGGAGGCGGGTACGTTCACCGCTCGCAACGCCGACGGCAGCTGGCCCGAGGGCGCGGACTTCGACAAGAAGGCCTGGGGTGGCGCGTTCACCGAGGCGAGCGCGTGGACGTTCGCGTTCCACGCCCCGCACGACGTCGACGGTCTCGCCGCTCTCTACGGCGGTCGCGACGGTCTCCTGGAGGAGATGGACGCCTTCCTCACCGAGCGTGAAAGGGCCGACTACTCCGGAATCCACGAGGCCCGTGAGGCGCGCGACGTGCGTCTGGGCATGCTGGGCATGTCCAACCAGATCGCCCACCACATTCCCTACGTGCTCGCCGAGGCCGGCGATCCCACGCGGGCGCAGGAACTCATCCGCGACATCCAGAACCGCCTGTTCGTCGGGTCCGACATCGGACAGGGATACGCAGGCGATGAGGACAACGGCGAGTTCTCCGCCTGGTACATCTTCTCGGCGCTCGGTTTCTACCCGCTCGAGGTCGGCTCCGGGGACTACACGATCGGCACGCCGCTCTTCGACAGCGCGACGCTGTCGATCGGCGACCGCGACATCGTGGTCACCGCACCCGGTGCGTCCGACGGCGACACCTACGTCGCCGGCGTCGAGATCAACGGCGAGCCCGTCACCTCGACGACGTTCGACGGCGACCTGCTGCGAGCCGGCGGGGAGATGGCCTTCACGATGAGCGACTCGCCCTCCGACTGGGGCGCGAAGGACCTCTCCGAGGAGATCGAGGTGCCGGAGACGCTGGTCGATGCGACCAAGCCCAACCGCGGCACGCTCACCGCAGCGGACGGGACCGGCACGGGAGCGCTCGTGGACGACACCATGAACTCGTCGGCGACCTTCTCCGAGGGCAGCGCCGACCTGGTGTGGACCTCGAAGTCCGGCCCGATCTCGGTCGGTCAGTACACGCTGACGAGCGCGGGCGGCGATACGGCTCCCGCGGACTGGACCCTCTCCGGGTCCACCGACGGCCAGACCTGGATCGAACTGGACAGTCGTGAGGGGGAGTCCTTCGACTGGGCGACCCAGACACGTCCGTTCTCGGTCGCGAGCGAGGGCTCCTTCACGAGCCTGCGGCTCGAGGTCTCGTCGACAGACGGGCCGCTCGCCCTCGCCGAGGTGGAGTTCTTCGCCTCGACGGGCGAGGCCGATGGCCTGACTGTCACGGCCGCGGATGAGCAGACGGTCGCCGTCGACACGGAGTTCGACGGTGTGCTGGCCACGGTGGTCGGAACCGAGGAATCCGCAGACGGGTACGACGTGTCCGTGGACTATGGCGATGGCACCACCGCAGAGGATGTCACGCTCACCCGCGACGATCTCGGTGGCTGGCAGGTCACCGCTCCGCACACGTTCACTGCTCCCGGCACGTACAGCGCGACCGTGACGGTGCGGGACTCGAATGATGCGGTGGCCACGGCGTCCGCGCCGATCACGGTCTACCGTGACGACACGCTCGTGGGCGCGTTCAACATCGTCTGCATCGGCGATCTCGGTGAGACGGCCGCCAATTGCGACGGCCAGGGCTACGGCTACTTCCGCGACAAGCTCGCGGATGACGGATTCGTCCAGGGGGAGACCCTGACGATCCCCGACACCGAGCTCACCTACGATCTGCCCGCGGTGGAGCCCGGTGAGCCGGACAACATCACCGGCGAGGGGCAGACCGTCCGGGTCGACCTCGGTGAGGGCGCGACGCAGCTCGCGTTCGTCGGTACCGCGACCGAGAACGGTCGCGAGCCCGAGGCTGTCCTGCACTTCACGGACGGCAGCGAGCAGACGGTGCAGATCTCGTTCGGCGACTGGGTCGGAGCGTCGGGGAACCCGTCGTACGGCAACAGCGTGCTCGCGGTGTCCGAGGGCCGCCTGTCCGGCACGAGTGCGGAGTCGAGCATCAAGAACACCGCCATCTACGCGACGGAGGGGATCCCCCTCGACGTCGACGGCGACGGCGCTCCGAAGGTCGTGGAGTCGCTGACGATGCCGACCGAGGAAGGGACGCTCCGAGACGGCCGCGTGCACGTGTTCGCGATCGCATCCGATGGTGAGCGCGCCGAGTCCGTGCCTCTCGAGGTCGAACCGGCGACGGTCGACATGCAGGTAGCGGGCGAGGGCTTCGAGGCCGCGCTGGCGACGACGAACGGCGGCGGCGACGAGCAGACCGCGGTCATCAACTGGGGCGACGGTTCGCCGGTGTCCCAGACTCCCGTGGCGGACGGAACGGTCATGGGTGAGCACACGTACGCGCTGGCCGGCACCTATACCGTGACGGTCACGGTGGACGACGGCGTGCGCTCGGACGCGACGTCGCTGGAGATCCTCGTGGACGAGCCGGCCCCGCCGTACTCGCCCGAGATCGCCGTCGACCCGCTCGAGGCGGCCCCCGGTGCGACTGTCCGCGTGACAGGTGACGGCTTCGCCGAGTCCGAGGACGTCGAGGTCCGCTTCGGCGACGAGGATGCGGTGGAGACCACTTCGAACGGCGACGGTGAGATCTCGATCGACATCACGATTCCGCAGGATGCGGTCGACGGCGCCTACCCGGTGGTCGCGATCGGTGCGGTCTCTGCCACCGAGGCCGCCGCGACGCTGACGGTTCGTAGCGAGCTCCCCGGTGCCGCCGAGACGTCGGTATCGCTGGCCTCCGATGCCGACGACCCCGCCGCGGGAGACCTCATCGCTCTGACCGCGACGGTCGACCCGGCTGCGGCCGCGGGGCAGGTCGATTTCCTCAAGGGTGACGACATCGTGGGCTCCGCGACCGTGACCGCCGGGGTCGCCACCGCGGATGTGCGCGTGGGGACGTCGGGTACGCACACCTTCACGGCGCGCTTCACGCCCGACGACCCGGAGGCCTTCCAGCCGTCCGAGTCCGATCCGCTGACGATCGAGGTCCGCAGCACTCCGGTGCTCGACGCCGAGCTCGTGCTGGCGCAGGACACCGTCGTGCAGGGTGGCACGCTGGAGATCGCGGGACGCGGGTTCGGGGCGGGCGAGACCGTCACGGTGACGCTGTTCTCCACCCCGGTCGAGATCGCCGAGATCACGGCCGACGGCTCGGGTGCCTTCCGCGCCGATGTCACGATCCCCGCGGATGCCGAGGTCGGTGACCACACCCTGGTCGCCGAGGGCGGCGACTCCGGGCTGAGCGCGGAGGCCGCGCTCGCGGTCACCGCGGCCGATCCCGGCGACCTCGCGGGCACCGGTGGAACGGCACCCATCGTGCTGATGCTCGTGGTCCTCGGGTTGCTCGTGGCGGGTGGCGTGCTGGTCCTGGTGCGCCGGCGCTCAACGTCCGAATAGACGACGCACCGGGCACGCGCCCGGTGTGTGGAGAGGTGGGGCCCTACGCGACTTCGTTCGCGTAGGGCCCCACCTTTCGGCAGAAGTCAGGCGCGGGCGACGGGCTGCTGCAACTCGGTCACCCAATCGGACTGATCGTCCGACACAGCGCGGACGTAGAGCTCGCGGCACGGCCCGCTGGGCACGAAGCCTCGGGCGAGGATCTCGGCGTGGATCGCCTGCCAGCTCTGGGCGATGCGCTCCATCGAACCCAGGTGGACTCCGCAGATCGCTGCCTCGAAAGCGGGGAGGTCGATGACCTCGATCCCCTCGCGCGCTGGACCGGCGTAGGCGTACCCGACGACGATCTCCAGTCCGTCTTCCTTGCTGTCGTACTGGGCGATCGGAGTCGTGAGCGATCCGGGCTCCCCGCCGACCACCGCCGCCACGTCGTCGAACGCCGGGCCCACGACGCCCGCGACCTCCGGCTGATCCGCGACGACGACGCGATGCGCCGCGAGGCGGAGTGCGGGGAGAGGCTTCTCGATGATCTCGATGGTGGACATGTGGTTCTCGCTTTCTATGAGGTGGAGGCGCCGCTCCACGTCGACGAGCCGCGCGGCAGCGATCCGATGCTCCTTCTCGACCTCTGCGCGTCGGATGCGCAGCAGGGAGCTGATGCGGTCGGCATCCACTCCCTGCTCGAGGATCATCGAGATGTCCTCGAGGCCGAATCCGAGCTGACGCAGAGCCACGACCCGGTGCAGCCTCTCCAGCTGTGAGGGGTCGTAGGAGCGGTAGCCGCTGTACTCATCGACGTGAGCGGGCACGAGCAGGCCGGCCGTGTCCCAGTGCCGCAGCATGCGGTGGGTCACCTGGCCGATCTGCGCGAACGCTCCGATGGATAACATGTCTCAGTTCTCCCGCCTCACACCGTGTCAGAGTCAAGTATCCGTGCACGACGTCCTTATCCACTGATCGGTGGATGGAGAATTCCGTCGGTCCACCGGTACCGCTTGGGGCTCGCGTCCGCCACGGTGGAAACATGACGGACAACGTGATCGAAGTGCGCGACCTGCGCAAGCTTTACGGTGCCGATCCCGCGGTCGACGGAATCAGCTTCGAGATCCATCGGGGAGAGACATTCGCGCTCCTGGGGCCGAACGGCGCCGGGAAGTCCACGACGATCGAGATCCTCGAGGGCTATCGGCACCGCACCGGCGGAGACGTGCGGGTGCTCGGCGTCGACCCGCAGCGGGCCGGACTGGAGTGGAAGGCGCGTATCGGCATCGTCCTGCAGTCGACCGGAGAGGCTGGCAACGTCACCGTTCGGGAGATCCTGACGGAGTTCGCGGGCTACTACCCGGCGCCCCGTGACGTCGACGAGGTCATCGCCGCGGTCGGTCTGGAGAGCAAAGCCAGAACACGGATCGGAAAACTCTCCGGCGGTCAGCAGCGGCGTCTCGATGTCGCGCTCGGGATCGTCGGGCGCCCGGAACTGCTGTTCCTCGACGAGCCGACGACCGGATTCGACCCGGAGGCCCGGCGCCAGTTCTGGGACCTGGTGAACGGGCTCAAGGCGGACGGCACCACGATCCTGCTCACCACGCACTACCTCGACGAGGCGGCTCACCTCTGCGACCGTGCGGCGGTGATCGTCGGTGGCCGTCTGGCTGCGATCGGGCGCATCGGCGAGATCGGCGGAGCGGAAGCCCGGGTTCCGCTCGTCCGATGGACCGACTCCGACGGGGCGGCGAGGGAGACGCGGACATCCGAGCCGGGAGCCGTGGTCAGTCGACTCGTCGCAGACGTCGGTGAACCCCGGGATCTCGAGGTCCTTCGCCCGACGCTCGAGGACATCTACCTCGACCTGATCCGCGCCGACGCCGATACCCGTGCAGAGCGAGAATCGCCCGCCCTCTCCTCCTCGATCCCGGAGCTGTGACATGAACACCACGACCTTCAGTCCACTGCGATCGACGCGCCTCGGTGTGCGTCGGGTCGGCTTCGAGGTGCGACAGTACTTCCGCGCCGGTGACCAGGTGTTCTTCACCTTCCTGTTCCCCACGGTGATGTATCTGATCTTCGCGACGATCTTCACCGGCGACAGCGGACCAGGCCCGGATGCGGTCAGCATGGCGACGTATTACCTCCCGGGTCTCATCGCCGGCGGCATTCTCCTGAGCGGCGTCCAAGCGCCCGCCATCGAGATCGCGACGGAGAAGAGCGACGGGACGCTCAAGCGGTTGGGTGGTACCCCCATCTCTCCGCTGACCTACTTCGTGGGCAAGCTTGGCGTGGTGTTCCTCACCTCGATCCTCCAGATCGCCCTGCTCATCGTCGTGGCTGTCGCCGCCTACCAGGCCGAGCTGCCGACCGACCCCGGGGCGTGGCTGCGATTCGCGTGGGTGTACGTTCTCGGGTTGGTGACGTGCACGATGCTGGGCATCGCCCTGTCGGCACTGCCGCGAACGGGCAAGACCGCCTCGGCCGTGGTCATCCCCGTCGTCCTGCTGCTGCAGTTCATCTCGGGGGTGTACATCGCCTTCACATCGCTCCCGGAATGGCTGCAGAACGTCGCCAGCGTGTTCCCGGTCAAGTGGATCGCCCAGGGAATGCGGGCCGCGTTCCTCCCTGATTCCTACAGTGCTGCGGAGATGAACGGATCCTGGGATCTCGGCATGGTCGCCATCGTCCTCGTCGCGTGGCTGGTGCTCGGGGCTCTGCTCAGTCGCATGACCTTCCGCTGGATCCGCCGGGACGGATGACACCACATGGCTGACGAAAGTGCGAAGGTGGTGCAGTGAGAGCCGGCGTGAGGGAACAACTGGGGTGGGACCTGGCGACCGGCGCACTGTTCGTCGTCATCGTCTTCCTCGCCTTCGCGCTTCCCGAAGCCTTCGTGGGATCTCGCTGGATGCTCATCGGTATCGCCGCGGGCATCCTCGCCGTTTATGCCTTCGGTGCACGTCGCTACGTCAGCATCAACGATGATCGGGAGCCGACCCGGCTCGTCTCCGCGACCCTGCAGGTGTCGCTCGTCGCGCTGCTGGCGATGGGCATCGCGATCGAACCGAACATGCTGCTGCTGCAGACACTCGTCCTGCCTCTGATCTGGATGACCTCCCGCACCACCAGGCAGGCGGTGATCGTCACCCTCGTCAATGCGGTGATTCTCGGGGTCTCGTACGCGATCTGGGGCGGTTTCGTCGCCGAGACGACGATCGCCGGCTTCCTGACGACGGGTCTGTCCGCGGCGTTCAGCCTCGCCCTCGGACTCTGGATCACCCGTATCGCTGCGTGGGGGTCGGAGCGCCAGCGGTTGCTCCGAGAACTCACCGCTGCGCAGGCGGGATTGGACGCGGCCAGTCGGGAAGCGGGGGCCGCCGCCGAGCGCACCCGCCTGGCGCGAGAAGTGCACGACACGATCGCGCAGAGCCTGACGAGCATCGTCATGCTCGCGGAGCGCTCCCGGAGAGACGGGTCGACAGATGCGCTCGCTCTGATCGAGGACGCCGCGCGGGAGGCGCTCACGGAGGCGCGAGCGCTCGTCGTCGTCGAATCGTCCGTGGGCAACGCATCCGGGTCGCTGGCGGAATCGCTGGGGAGGCTCGGCGCACGCTTCACTCGGGAGACGGGGATGATCGTCGAGGTGAACGCCTCGGAAGCGTCCGTGCCGCGCGACCTGCAGGTCGTGCTGCTCCGCTGCGCGCAGGAGGGGCTGGCGAACGTGCGCAAACACGCCGCCGCTGGCCGGGTGACGGTCACGCTGACGACCCTGGACGACGCGATCCTCGAGATCCGCGATGATGGACGAGGGCTCGGAGGCGTGATGATCGACGATGAACGGGGATTCGGTCTCCTCGGCATGCGCGACCGCGTCGACCTCGTCGGCGGGTCGCTTTCGGTCGCGGACGCGGACGGCGGCGGGACAGCCCTCACCGTCAGGATCCCGCTCGGTCGCGCGGTGAGTGAGGCGGACTCGTGATCCGGATCCTCGTCGCGGACGATCATCCCGTGGTCCGCTCCGGAATCGTCGGTCTCCTCGCGCTGGATGAGGGACTCGAGGTGGTGGGAGAAGCGCAGGACGGTATCGAGGCGGTCGCTCTCGCGCAGCGCCTCCGACCGGACGTCGTGCTCATGGATCTGCGGATGCCCGGGATGAGCGGAGCAGAGGCCACAGCGGCGATCATCGATGCCGCTCCGGATATCCGGGTGCTCGTGTTGACCACATACGAGAGCGACGACGACATCCTGGGCGCGATCGAAGCCGGCGCGAGCGGGTACCTGTTGAAGGCCTCGCCGCACCAGGAGATCGTCGCCGGAGTCCGTGCGGTCGCCGGCGGGCGCACGGTCCTCGCGCCGAGCATCGCGGCGACGCTCGTGAGCCGCATGCGGGTCGACGCCGAGCCGCCCCGTCCGCAGCTGAGCCCCCGAGAGCGGGAAGTGCTGCGCAGAGTCGCCGCCGGGCGCAGCAATCCCGAGATCGCGCGTGACCTGTTCATCGGAGAGGCGACGGTCAAGACGCATCTCCTGCACGTGTTCGAGAAACTGGGCGTCTCGGACCGCACGCGAGCGGTCACTCTCGCTCTCGAGCTCGGCCTTCTCTAGCTGTGACGGCTGGTAGGAAGGGACGATGACCCCGCGAACGATCGTCCTCACCGGAGCGTCCGACGGGATCGGTGCCGCGGCAGCGCGCCGTCTCGCAGAGCGAGGGGAGCGGCTGCTGCTCGTCGGCAGATCGTCCGAGAAGCTCGCAGCCGTCGCCGGTCCGCTCGGGGCGGAGTCCTTCGTCGCCGACTTCACTCACCTGGACGAAGTGCGGGTGCTCGCCGCATGGGTCCGCGAACGAACCGATCGGATCGATGTCCTCGCGAACAACGCGGGAGGGATCTTCGCTGAACGTCGGATCACCGCGGACGGTCATGAGGCGACCATGCAGGTGAATCACGATGCCCATTTCCTGCTCACGCACCTCCTGATGGACGCGCTGCGCGTCGGCCAGGGGACGGTCATCAACACCTCGAGCATCGCGTCCCGCGCGTTCGGGCGGATCGACCTCGCAGATCTCGACAACCGCGAGTACAGCGCGACGAAGGCGTATGGTGACGCGAAGCTCGCCAACATCCTCTTCGCCAAGGGGCTCCACGCGCGGGCTCACGACCAGGGAATCAGCGCGGTCGCCTTCCACCCGGGATACATCGCCTCGAACTTCGCCGGCGAGGGACGCACGTGGATGCGCTTCCTCTACCGGACGCCGCTGCGTCGTCTGATGGGGTCGTCCGACGTCGGTGCCGGCAGACTTCTGTGGTTCATCGACGGAGTGCCCGACGCGACGTGGACGTCCGGCGAGTACTACGAGGGCCGTCGCCCGCCGCGAAAGCCCAATCCTCAGCAGGCGGACGAGGCGCTCATCGACGCCTTCTGGGCGGAGAGTGAACGCCGCGTCGGCATCTCGTCCTGACGTCAGAAGTCGCGCGCTTGCGCAGCGCGTTCCCGGTCATCTCCGCACTCGCCCCCAGAGCGGCGCCCACTGTTCGGCCGTGAGGTCGCGCGGAAGGGCGTCGGGAGAGATCCGCGCCGCGCGCAGGTGCTCGTTCACGGCACCCGCAGGGTGACGCAGACTCCGCAGGATCTGCCGCATGCCGCGCCCGCGACCCAGGAACACGTCTCGCACGAATCGCTCGTACCGCTGCCTGTCGCGGTGGTCGATCAGCGGGTTCTCCCGTCGGCGGATCACGAGGATGCCCCCGTCGACCGAGGGCTGCGGCGCGAAGTGTCGAGCGGGCACGCGACCGTGAAGCTCGAACGAGAACCACGGCGCGGCCTGAGCGGTCATCATCGTGCCGCCTCCGACGCTTGCGCGTTTTCGAGCGACCTCCCACTGCGTCACCAGGATCGCCGACTGCCAGCCCCGGCTCGTCAGCAGGCGGCGCAGAATCGGCGTCGTGAGGTGGAAAGGGATGTTCCCGACGATGACGGGGCGGTCGAGAGGTTCGCGCAGGGCATCGGCATGGCGAACGGACGCCGATGGGACCCGCGCACGGAGCCGAGTGAGCCGACGTTCGTCGATCTCGACCGCGCGCAGATCGCGGCCGAGTCCGGCGAGGCGCTCGGTCAGCGCGCCGTCGCCGGCTCCGATCTCGAGGATGGCTCCCCGAGTCTCGGCGGCGAGGTCGGCGAGCCGCTGCAGGGTTGGACGGTGGGTGAGGAAGTTCTGGCCGAGTTCATGACGGCCGCCAGAGGATGATCGAGTTCGCACAGTGCGCTCCAGTCGAGAGGAAGGAGCACCCGGACGCGGACGTGCGCGCCGCCGACGGATGTCGGGCGTGCGCGGGCACGAAGAAGGCGCCTCCGGGTGCAGGGCAACCGGAAAGACGACGCGGAGAGCGGTGTTCGGGATCTCAGCGCGCCGTCAGGCGCGGCGATCCCGGAATGTGAAGATGCGTGCGCCGTCCTGCGCACTGTTTATCGTTCCCATGCGGCCAGTGTACGCGAAGCGCTTCGCGCGGTTCAGTCGGCGCTCGGGCCGGCGTTGGCGGCGATCATCCACGCGATTCCGAAACGATCGACCAGCATGCCGAACAGGCCGCCCCACGGCGGGGTGTCGAGGGGCATGGTCACCGCGCCGCCGTCGGACAGGGAGTTCCAGACGCCGCGGATCTCGTCGGTGTCGTCGCCGCTGATCGATACCGAGAAGCCCTGCGGCTTGTCGTACGGCATGCCGCTGGGGGTGTCGGACGCCATGAGGATGAGGCCTCCGGGAGCCGTGAGCTGGGCGTGCATCACCAGGTCGTTCTCGCTGGGGTCGTGCCCCATCTCGGGATAGCTGCCGAACGTGTCGATCGCGAGATCACCGCCGAGCACGGTCTGGTAGAACTCCATCGCGGGGCGGGCTTCGTCGCGGAAGGCGAGGTACGGGTTGAGGTTCATCGTGTCTCCTGAGTGAGTGTCGGATGCCCGGCCGGCCCCGTGGCGCCTTCATTCTGCGCCGCACCACGGACATTCTCAAGGGGTCGTAGACGACTACTCACGGTCGAGACCGAAGGTGCGCTTGACCAGCGCCTGGACATCACGATCGAGCCCGTCGATCCGTGTGCTCATGGCGTCGATCCGTGTGTTGACGGCATCGAATCGCGCGTTCACGGCATCGAATCGCGCGGTCATCTCGCCGCGGAGGCCGCCGATCTCCGTGCGCAGGATGCGCACGAACAGCGTGGAAACGACCGTAAGCATGCCGAACATCAGCGCGATGAAGGCCCCGATCATCGTCCAGATCTGCGCATCGTTCATGGTCATCCCCTCATTGTCACCGAGGGGTCCCATCGTGCCAACCACACGATCCGGGGGTCTTCATGAGAGACACACAGTGTGAGCGTCGGCTCGACAGTGCGTCGTCGTGCAGGGGGAGTCGGACGCGTCAGTGCGGAGCGTGGTACTCGGCCTCGCCGCGCTTCCAGTAGCCCTTGATGATCGCCTGTGAGGTGTCGACTCCCCAGCGCTCCAGCAGAGCGCGGCCGGGCTTGACGACGCTCTGCTCCGCCGCGACGAAGCAGAACGGATCGTCGCCGACACGATCGTCCGCCGTGAGGGCATCGAGAGTGTCGATGAGCGCTGAGCCGGCGGGGGCGTCGCCGCGGTGGATCCATTCGACAGCTACCGGCAGGTCGAGTGCGATCTCCGCAGCGGCGTCCCGAACCTCGATGAGGATGCGAGACGGGGTGTCCGCAGGCAGGAGGGCGGCGAAGCGGCGGATGGCCGGAACGGCCGTCTCGTCGCCCGCCAGGAACCACGAGCCGGGAGTGCCGGTCAGGACCGCGGACCCGCGTGGGCCCCCGACGCCGACGGGGGAGCCGAGCGGCGCCTTCGCGGCCCATGGGGCGGCGACGCCGGCGTCACCGTGCACGGCGAACTCGATGTCGAGCCATCCGTCTCCCCAGGCGAGCGGCGTGTACTCACGACTCGGTGACGCACGCAGCTCGTCGATCGATGTCGTCGGCTGCGCGGGAAAGAAGAGGCGCATGTGGTCATCGCTGCCGAGGGAATCGAAACCGACGAGATCATCGCCCTCGACCCGCACGCGCACATAGTCGGGTGCCAGCCACTCGCGGGAGGTCAGTGTGGCGAGACGGAAACGCAGCTCGAGAGGCTGCCTTTCGAGAGAGAAAGCAGTGAGGGAGGGCATCAGGTAAGGGTACCCTATCCTCTCGCACGGGGCCTGGTGCGGCGAGTGATCAGAGCTCGATACCGTGCGTCTCGTCGTTCACTCCTGTGTTGTCGCCCTTGCGGGATTCCGCCGCGACGAGCCACACGACGGACACGATCGCGGCGAGGAGGAGCCCGAGCCACACGTTCTGCAGAATGAGGCCGATCACCACTCCCAGGATCAGGAGGACCAGGCTCCCGAGGAGCCAGTAAGTGCGTCGCCGTCGCGTCTGAGCCATGTCGTCAGCCTAGCCGCGCGCGGTAGACCTCGTCCCTTCACCGGCGGCGGTGATCCTCCGGGGCGAGGCGGGGACCGCGGCGTTCCTGGCGTACGCCGCTCGCGAGGATCAGCCGGATGACGCGCTGCCGGTGCCCGGGCCACGGCGCGAGCAACTCGAGCATGCCCGCGTCGTCCGTTCGTGAGCCGGTGAGCGCGTATCCGACCTCGTGAGCCAGGTGGTAGTCGCCGACGCTCACGGCGTCGGGATCGCCGAGCGCGCGGATGCGAGTCTCGGCGGAGGTCCACACGCCGATCCCTGGCGTGGCCTGGAGGACGCGATCGCGGTCGTCGCCCGACGCAGCGGCGAGCGCGGCGTCGGAGATGCGTTGTCCGCGCAGTGCGGCGCGCACGATCGTCTTCGACTGCGGTGGTTCGACGCCCGCGCGGTGCCATGCCCACGACGGGATGTGGCGCCACCCCTCGATCGAGGGAGGTGCGTGGAGCGGGCGCGGGGTCGGGCCGGGCGCCCGCTCGCCGAAACGGCTCACGAGAGAGCGCCAGGCGCCGAAGGCCTGGAACGAGGTGACCTTCTGCTCGAGGATGGAGCTCACCAGGGCATCGAAGACGAGAGAGGTACGCGTGAGTCGGAGTCCCCGACAGCGGTGGGCGACCTCGGCGACGAGCGGATGCAGTGACGCGTCGAACCCCTGGGCATCATCGTCGGCTCCGCACAGTTCGGGCACCTGGGACAGTGCCCACTCCGCCCCTGGCCCCCAGGCGCGAGCCCGGATCTCGCCGGACATCGGCGTCAGGGCGAGAGTGGCGATGCCCTGCGGTGTGCGGCTCGCGCGCCACAGTGTGGGACCGTCGATGACCATCGTGGGGTCGTGCACACCGCGCCGGAGCATGCCGACCGTGCGCAGCAGGTCGACCGGATGCGTGGGCCGGTAGGTCGATTCCCGATGCTGCTCGCGCGCCTCCGGGGCGGGCGAGGGCAGAGGCATCGACATGCGAACACGATACGCCCGGGCGCCGACACCCGGCTGGGCGCGAGCAAACGAAGGCCGGAGTATCAGAAGCGGTCGGGCGAGGGAGTTCCGTGGCCGTAGCGGATGACGACGTCGGCATGACGATCGAAGCGGTAGCCGACACCGCGGACCGTGCGCACGATGTCCTCGTAGCGGCCGAGCTTGGCGCGCAGGCGGCGGACGTGCACATCGATCGTGCGCTCGCCGGGGGTCTCGTCCTCAGGGGACTGCCAGAGCGCGGAGACGAGTTCGTTGCGTTCGATCGTGCGTCCCTCGCGGAGCACCAGATACTGCAGGAGTTCGAACTCCTTGTAGGTGAATGCCGCCGAGTCCCCGTCGATGAGGACGCGCTTGCGGGAGATGTCGACGACGACGCCGTCGTTCTCCTCGGCCTCCTCCTCTTCCGCGGCCTTCGAGCGTGCGATCGCGCCCGGCTCCTGGAGTGCCAGACGGACGACATCGAGGTCTCGCCCGCCGGAACCGTGCGGGGCGAGAGCGACGGTGGCGTGAGTCTCGGCGCCCGGGGCGAGTTCGGCGAGAGTGCGACGCAGGGCGTCGACGAGGAGGGGCAGGCTCACACCGGCCTCGGCGGCCTTGATCTCGTCGAGACCGACGTAGAGGGCGAAGCCGCGGGGCGAACGCGTCGCCGGCAGATCGGCGACGGACGGAGCTGCGGGGGTGGACTGGGCGTGCGCGGGGACCGAGGTCGCGGCGCGAAGCGAAGGAGTGGAGGTCACGGGGCGGTCGAGGGTAGCGGTGTTCGACATGATGATGGAGTCCTAGCGGAGAGTGAGCCGACGGGGCTCTGCTGTGTTGCGAGAATGACCTTCAGAGGCCGGGTGCGAGCACGCGGGTGGGTGCTCGGGGGCTCAGACGTCGCAGATCACGAACGGTCGAGCCGGGCGGGGTGGCTGAGTATCAGCGACACATTCGGCAACACATACCAACGCGGCCGGCCATCATCATGCCGGCACTCCCGTTCGCCTCCTGGGCGGACAAAGGGCGTGCGTTGGTGGTCATGGGGGCGATTATTACCGATCGTGTCGCCCCGTGTCAAAACACGCCTCGTGTCGGTGAGCGGGTTTAGCGTGTGAGGGTGGCCATTTCGACAGGAACCCAGGACTACGCGGTGACCGACGAGCGTGACGCCTCTCGGTACACGCTCACCCGCGATGGAGAGCTGCTCAGCGTGCTCGACTACCGCGACGACGGCACGACCATGGCTCTCACCAGGGCCTTCACCATCCCGACTTTCCGCGGCCAGGGGCACGCGGCGCGGGTCGTCGAGGGCGCCGTGGCGGACATCGTGGAGCGCGGCGACCGACGCGTCGACCCCGTGTGCTGGTACGTCGCCGACTGGTTCGACGCGCATCCGGAACGACAGGATCTTCTGCGCCGGCGCTGATCTTCCTTCGCCGCGCGCGCGTGTCCGCTCTATGACGTCGTGTTACCCGACGGACACCTCTGTGAGACAATCGAAGTCTGCTCAGCCGCGTCGGCTGAGGTGGTCAGGCGCCGGAGGGCGCTCTGGTCCGAGGCTCGAAACCTCCGGCATCCTCACCAGACACCGGAGGTTCTTCCATGTCCAGACCCCTGTCCACGCGTCCCCACACTCGGTGGTGGGCCCTCGCCGTGATCTCCCTCACGCAGCTCGTCGTGGTCCTCGACGGCACGATCGTCAACATCGCACTCCCGCAGGCGCAGATCGAACTGGGCCTGTCCGACAGCCAACGTCAGTGGGTCGTCACGGCCTACGCCCTCGCGTTCGGCGCGCTGCTGCTTCTCGGCGGACGGATCTCCGACTATGCGGGGCGCAAACGCACCTTCCTCGTGGGAATGATCGGCTTCGGTCTCGCCTCGCTGTACGGCGGACTCGCGCAGAGCGGTGTCGAGCTCATCCTCGCCCGCGGACTGCAGGGCGTCTTCGCCGCGCTCCTCGCTCCCTCGGCCCTCGCGCTGCTGACGGTCACCTTCCCGTCGGGGCGTGAGCGCAACACCGCCTTCGCGGTCTTCGGGACCGTCGCAGGAGCCGGTGCCGCGGTCGGCCTCGTGCTCGGCGGGTTCCTCACCGAGTTCACCGATTGGCGCTGGTGTCTGCTGGTGAACGTCGTCTTCGTGGTCGTCGGCCTCGTCGGAGGTTCCTTGGCTCTGAGCGAGAGCAAGGCGGAGGGCGAGAACCGATACGACGTCTGGGGCGCGGCCACCGTGACGCTCGGCCTCGGTGCGCTCGTCTACGGCTTCAGCCTCGCCGAGACCGGATGGGGGAGTCCGCTCACGATTCTGTTCCTCGCACTCGGTGTCGTGCTGCTCAGCGCGTTCGTCTGGATCGAGACGCGGGTCGCGCAGCCGCTCCTGCCGTTGCGCGTCGTCACCGATCGTGTCCGGGGCGGTGCTTTCCTGATCCAGGCGGTCGCCGGGAGCGTGATGATCGGAGCGACCCTCTATCTCACCTTCCACCTGCAGCTCGTGATGGGCATGGGCGCGCTCCAGGCCGGGCTCGCCACTCTTCCCCTGCCGATCTCGATCATGCTCATCGCACCGATCGCGACTCGCGTGCTGGCCGCGTTCGGTCCGCGTCCGCTCCTCGTGGGCGGACCGCTCATCGTCGCGGCCGGACTGCTCTACCTATCCCGGATCACCGCGGACGGCGCCTACCTGGTGCAGGTCGCCCCGGCGCTCGTCGTCATGGGTGTCGGGATGGCATTCGTCTTCATCCCGCTGCAGAACGTCGCGCTCGCCGGAGTCGCGCCGCACGATGCAGGCGTGGCATCCGCGGTGGCGAACTCGGCGATGCAGATCGGTGGTTCGATCGGGCTGTCCGTCTTCACGGCGATCTACTCGGCTGCCGTCGGAGGACACGCGCAGAGCGAGATCTCCGCGGACACGGTGACCGGCGCATACGGGGCGACGTTCATCGCGGCGGCGATCGGGATGGTCGCCGCCTCCGTGATCGCGATCGCGCTCGTCCGCGGACGCAGGGATCAGCTGCTCCCGCAGGGCGAACCGGCTGTGGCCGCTCACTGACCGTGCGGCCCTCGCCCCTCGCCCCTCGACGGCGGCCGCAGGGCGCGTCCTCGCGCCCTGCGGCACGCCTGAGGCGGAATGTCGGTGGCGGTTCGTACCGTGAGGGTATGCGCATCCTGCACACCTCCGACTGGCACATCGGTCGCACGTTCCACGGGTACTCCACCCTGAGCGCGCTGGCCGAGGTCCTGAGCGCGCTGGTCGACCAGGTGCGCGACGCGGCGGTCGACGTCGTCGTGGTGGCCGGAGACGTCTTCGACTCTGCGACGCCCTCGGGGGCCGCGTACACGCTGCTCAGTGACACCCTCCGCGCGCTGCACGACACGGGTGCGACGGTGATCGTCACGAGCGGCAACCACGATTCGGCCGCGCGTCTGGGCTTCCAGGCCGGTCTGCTCCGCGACGGAATCCATGTCCTCACCGATCCGCTGGCCATCGGGGCTCCGATCACGGTGAACGACGCGCACGGACCCGTGCAGTTCTTCGGCATCCCGTATCTCGAACCGGCACTCGTGCGTCAGCACTGGCCCGAGAAGCAGCTGCGGACGCAGTACCAGACGATGACGCACGCGATGGACCTGGTCCGCGCCGGAATGGCGCAGCACACGGGTCGCTCCGTCGCCATCGCGCACTGCTTCGCGGCCGGCGTCGAGATGACCCCGGGACTCGAGCGGGACGTGCAGCAGGGCGGCCTCGATCTCGTGCCGCTCAGCGCGTTCGACGGCCCCGACTACGTCGCCCTCGGTCACATCCACGGGCGCCAGCAGCTCTCCGACCGAGTCCGCTACGCCGGGGCGCCGCTGCACTACAGCTTCGGCGAGCAGGACAAGCCGCGGGGGTCGTGGCTCGTCGAGCTCGACGCCGAGGGCCTTGCCACCGTCGAGTGGTTCGCGCTGCCGGTTCCCCGCCGACTCGTCACGCTCACCGCGCCGCTCGACGAGCTGCTCGACGACGAGCTCGTCTCCGCGCACGCGGGCGACTGGGTGTGCGCCGTCTACACCGACGACCTTCCGCAGCTCGAGCCGATGCGTCGTCTTCGCGAGCGATACCCGCACTGCGCGCTCGTCCAGCACCGTCCCACCGTGGCTGCAGCCGACGACACCCGCAGCTACGGCGCTCGGCTTCGGTCTGCGGTCACCGACGTCGACCGCATCCAGGCGTTCCTCGAGCACGTCCGACCCGGGCACTCGCCGAGCGAGCAGGAGCGTGAGTTGATCCGCGACGTGCTCGACGATCGGGTGCGGGCCCAGGCGCTCGCGTCGTGAGGCTCCACCGCCTCGAGATCGAAGGCTTCGGCCCCTTCCGCGCTCGGCAGACCGTGGACCTCGACGCGTTCGCGGACGACGGTATCTTCCTCATCGCCGGGCGCACCGGTGCCGGCAAGTCCAGCGTTCTCGATGCGATCTGCTTCGGGCTCTACGGAAGCGTGCCCCGCTACGAGGGTGGTGAGAAGCGGCTCCGTAGCGATCATTGCGAGCCGGGCGACATCAGCGAGGTCGTGGTCGAGTTCAGCACCACCGCCGGTCGGTTCCGAGTCACACGGTCGCCGGAATACGACCGCCCGAAGCGCTCAGGGTCCGGTACGACGGTCCAGCCCGCGCAGGTCAGGCTCGAGGAAAACACGGCCGACGGATGGGTCGGACTCGCGGCACGCGCCGTGGATGCGGGGCGCAAGCTCGACGACATCCTCCAACTCACGATGCAGCAGTTCCTGCAGGTCATCCTCCTCGCGCAGAACCGCTTCGCTCGTTTCCTCCTCGCAGACAGTCGGGACAGGCAGCAGCTGCTGCGCCGACTGTTCCGGACGGAGCGCTTCGAGGACTATCAGCAGCGCTTCGACGAACGCCGTCGAGAGTCCGAACAACGCGTCGGTGCGCTCGTCGCCGCGGTCTCGGCGCACCTCGATCAGGCAGAGGATCTCATTGCGGCACATGGACTGGCCGGCGACGAGGACACGGACGACGCGACTCCGGACGCCCGCCGCGGCAGAGCGGAGCGCGCCCGAGCTCGCCTCGACTATCGGGTCGACCGCGCCCAGGCGGAGCAGGATGCGGCTCGAGTCAGTCTCGAGGCCGCGGACGAGGCACTGCGCCTGCTGTCCGCGGATCGTGAGACGCAGGCGGAACGAGACAGGGCCCGCGCGGCACTGAGCGCTCTCGAGGCACGCGAGCCCGATATCGCGGCGGATCGAGCGGTACTGGAGCGCGCACGGATGGCCGAGGGGCTGCGCACTGCGATCGCGGCGGCGACCCGATCCGGCGACGAGCGTCAGCGCGCCGCCGACGTCGAGCGCACACGAGCGCAGACCTGGAGCACTGTGCGTCTGGAGGACGCCACCGGCACCGGAGGCGACACCGACGCGGGGCGGACGGACGCACCCGGTCCGGAGGCGCTGTCGGACGAGCTCCGTCGCTATGCGGCGGAACGGACCAAGGCCATCGGCGCGTGGGAGCGCGCCGCAGAGTTGGAACGCGCCGCGTCCGAGCGGGACCGCGCGCTGGCCGATGCGCGGGAGAGCGTGACGACAGCGACGACGGCACTCGGGCAGATCGCTGAGGAGCTCGCCGCTCTGCCCGCAGTGCTCGCGGACCTCACGCGTCGCCGCGACGATGCGCGCCGCGAGGCGGATCGCCGCGAGGACCTCGAACAGCAGGTGGTCGCGGCCGCCGACCGGCTCGATGCAGCGATCGCGGGTGTCCGCCTCCGCGAGCAGCTCGAGTCGGCCGAGGTCGCGCACGCCGCGGCGTCGGTCGCGTTCGGCGGTGCGGTCACGCGACTCGGAGAGCTGCAGCTGCGCAGGTTGAGCGGCATGGCAGGGGAGCTCGCGAGCGCGCTCGTCGACGGAGAGCCCTGCGCGGTCTGCGGGTCCACGGCCCACCCGCATCCCGCCGCGCACGCCGATCCGGTGACGGCCGACGACCTGTCCGCAGCGGATGAAGAACGTGAGCGATCCGCGGCGACCGAGCGTGAGGCCTCGGAGTCACTGACGGCGGTGCGTGTCGAACTCGCGGGCGTCGAGACGCGCGCATCGGGACGCACCGTGGAACAGGCGCGCGCTGAGCACACCGAGGCGATCGCCGCACGAGACGCCGCGGTGACGGCATCCGAGCTGCTCTCGTCGCTGGACGCCGAGCTCGAGCGGTCAGAAGGGCTCCGCTCCGGTCTCAAGCGTCGGCACGACGAGCAGACGGCAGTACTCGCGTCCGCTCGGGACGAGCTCGCGACGCGAACGGAGCAGGTTCGCGAAGCGGATTCCCTCATCCGTGCCGCACGGGGGGACTGGCCGACGGTCGCCGAACGGTTGGACGTCATCGTCCGCATCATCGATGCCGCCTCCGATCTCGCGTCGGCGCGCGACGAGCACGAGGCGGCGATCGCGCGTGCGACGTCCGCCCAGGCCGAACTCGAACAGGGACTCGCCTCGGTGTCGTTCGCGGATGCCGATGAGGCGTCGCGAGCGCTGCTCTCCCGCGCGGATCAGGCTGTGCTCGACGAGCGCATCACCGATCACTCGGCGGCCCTGAAGAAGGAGCGTGCCGTCCTCCTGGGCCTCGAACTGCGTGCGCTCCCCGAGGAGCCGATCGATCTCGAGCCCGCCACGGTCGCCACGCGCACGGCACGTGCAGCCTGGACGGCATCGGTCGAGGCCGCCACGGATGCCACGAACGTCGCGCACCAGCTGACGGCCCTGATCGACCGCGCCACGGCCGAGCACGAGCGTGTCGCCGAACAGGCCGCAGAGCATTCGGTGCTGGAGAACCTGGCGCAGACGCTCGCGGGCCGGGGCGAGAACACCTACCGGATGAGTCTGGAGACGTTTGTGCTCGCCGCCGAACTCGAAGAGATCGTGGCGGCCGCGAATCTCCGCCTGCATGACATGTCCGACGGTCGCTATCAGCTGCAGCACACGGATTCCCGCGCGGCCCGGGGCGCGGCATCCGGGCTCGGGATCGTCGTGTTCGACTCGTTCACCGGTCAGACGCGGCCCGCCCAGTCGCTGTCCGGTGGGGAGACATTCCTCGGCTCCCTCGCCCTCGCCCTGGGCCTTGCCGAGGTGGTCACGGCTCGTGCCGGCGGAGTGCAGTTGGACACCCTGTTCATCGACGAAGGCTTCGGCTCCCTCGACTCCGACACGCTCGAGACGGCCATGCGCACGCTCGATGAACTGCGCCAGGGCGGTCGAACCGTGGGTGTGATTAGCCATGTCGAGGCCATGCAGGAGCAGATCCCCGCCCAACTCACCGTACGGACGACGGAGCGCGGTGACAGCGAGATCCTCGCTCGCTGAGGGCGTCACCCTGATGTAACACGGACGAGCGATACTGGAAGTCGGACGAGTGGAGGATGCCGTGAATCTGCAGCAGGAGATCGCCGAGAACCTCGGTGTACACCCCGAGATCGACCCGAATGCCGAGGTGGAGCGCCGGATCCGCTTTCTCACCGAGTACCTTGCGACGACCGGAGCACGAGGCTTCGTCCTCGGCATCTCCGGGGGCCAGGACTCCACGCTCGCAGGGCGTCTGGCTCAGCTCGCCGTGGAGCGCATCAGGGAGCAGGGAGGAGACGCGACGTTCACCGCGGTCCGTCTGCCCTACCGGGTGCAGCACGATGCAGACGACGCCGCAGCCGCTCTGGAGTTCATCGCCGCCGACCGTGCCGTCGAGGTCAACATCCAGCAGGGTGTCGACGGTATCGAAGCCGACATCGAGGCGTCCGCCGCCGATGACGTCTCTGACTTCAACCGCGGCAACATCAAGGCTCGTGTGCGCATGGTCACCCAGTATGCGATCGCCGGCCACGACGGCCTCCTGGTCATCGGCACGGACCACGCCGCCGAGGCGGTCACGGGATTCTTCACGAAGTTCGGCGACGGCGCCGCGGACGTGCTCCCGCTCTCCGGCCTGAGCAAGCGCCAGGGGCGAGCGCTGCTCCAGGTGCTCGGAGCTCCGGACCGGCTCGTGTTCAAGGTGCCCACCGCCGATCTTCTCGATGGTCAACCAGGGCGTGCCGACGAGCATGAACTCGGGCTCACGTACGAGCAGATCGACGACTATCTCGAGGGCCGCGCCGTGCCATCCGAGGTCGAGTCCGCGATCGAGGCGCGCTATCTCGCGACCCGTCACAAGCGGAATCTGCCCGTCGGGCCCGATGACACCTGGTGGCGTTCGGCCTGATTCGCGCTCCGGCGGAGTCGGCGTTGTCGGTCGCCCTGACTAGGGTCGAAGCAGCGACGAAACAGGAGCACACGTGCGGATTGACACCGACGCGCAACGCGTCATCTGGAGTGCGAGCGACCTCAAAGCCGCCGCCGAGTGCGAGTTCGCCTGGGCGCGAGCGATCGACGCGAAGCTGGGTCGGGTGCCCGCGGTCGTCGAGCCCGAAGACGCCACGCTCGCGCGCGCAGCCGCACTCGGAGACGTGCACGAACTCCGGGTGCTGACGCACTATCGAGACGCTCTGGGCTCAGCCGCGGTTCGGGAGATCGAGAGGGCTTCGTCCGCCGATGCGTCGGCGCTCGAGGCTGCCGTCGCCGAGACGCTGGAGGCGCTGCGTTCGGATGCCGAGGTCGTTTTCCAGGCTGCTTTCTCGACCGACGAGTTCGTGGGATTCGCGGACTTCCTGCGTCGGGATCCCGACGGTCGATGGCGTGTCCAGGACTCCAAGCTCGCCCGCACCGCCAGGGTCACGGCGCTCATGCAGCTGGCGGCATATGTCGACCAGCTCGACCGGCTGGGTATCGCCCGCGCGGACGAGGTCGACCTCATCCTGGGCGACGACTCGATCAGCACGCACGCCGTCGACGATCTCCTGCCGCTCTTCCACGTGCGTCGCGCGCGATTGCGAGCGCTGATCGCTGACCGTCGTGTCGCCGAGGGGGCCGCGGGTGAGCCGCTCGCGTGGGGTGACCCGCGCGGTGACCTCGACGTGGTGGCGTGCGGTCGCTGCGCGACGTGCACCGAGCAGGTCGAGTCCTCGCGAGATCTGCTGCTCGTGGCGCGGATGCGCCCGGTTCAGCGCACCCGACTCCGTGATGCGGGCATCCTCACGATCGACGATCTGGCGGACGCCGCAGCAGCCCCCGAGGCCATGAACGCCGACACGTTCACCGCGCTGCGCGCACAGGCGCGTCTCCAGGTGCGTTCAGAGGGCGGCGATGGGCCGCCGGCGGTCGAGGTCCACTATCCCCAGGCGATCCACACTCTTCCCGTTCCCAGTCGCGGCGACATCTTCTTCGACTTCGAAGGCGATCCGCTCTACACGGAGCAGGCCCCCGACGGGCACCCGATGTGGGGGATCGACTACTTGTTCGGGTGGGTCGATCTGGACGACCAGTACAGCGCGCTCTGGGCGCACTCCTTCGCCGAGGAGCGGCAGGCGCTCGAACGCTTCCTGGACTTCGTGGCGCTGCGTCGCGCGGCGCATCCCACGATGCACATCTACCACTACGCCCCGTACGAGACATCGCATCTCGTCGCGATGGCGGCCCGGCACGGCGTTCGCGAGGCCGATGTCGATCGACTTCTGCGCGAGGGCGTATTCGTGGACCTGTACCCGCTGGTGCTGCGCACCGTGCGGATCGGCTCGCACTCCTACTCGATCAAGAAACTCGAACCGCTCTACATGGGCGATGAGGTGCGCGAGAGCTCGGTGCAGAAGGGGGACGAATCGATCGTCCAGTACGTCGCCGCCCGCGAACTCGCCGCCACCGGTCGGACCACCGAGGCGGACGAGGTGCTCGAGGATCTCGCTGACTACAACCGCTACGACTGCGTCTCGACTCGCCGGCTGCGCAACTGGTTGATCGAGATCGCCCGTGCGGAGGGCGTCCAGCCCGCCCCGCCGGACGAGCCGGACGGCACGACCTACGAGCCTTCGCCGCGGTCGGTCGCGCTGTTGGCGGATGCCGATCGCGCTGTCGAAGCGGGCGAGGACGGCGAAGTGCATCGTGTCGCCGCGGCCGCGATCGACTACTACCCGCGCGAGGCCAAGAACTTCTGGGTCGGACACTTCCAGCGGCTGCGCGAACCGGTGTCCATGTGGGACGCCACTCGTGACGTCGTGCGCGTCGATGAGGCGTCGTCGATCGTCGACCGTGAGTGGAGCATCGAAGAGGGACGCCGTGTCCTCAGTCGCACGGTCGAGATCCGCGGTGAGGTCGCCCCGGGCACCACGCTCGGTGTCGGCGCGGAACCCTTCGCCCTGTACGCCGTTCCCGCGCCCTTCGACGCCGAAGCGCCGTCGCGCGCGATCCACGTGCCTCGCACGGTGCGGGTGGTCGAGGTCCTGGACGACGGCTATCTCATCCAGGAGAACGCCGTGCAGGGGCAGACCTGGTCCGAGCTCCCCGTGGCGTTGACGCCCGCCGCCCCTCCCCGTGTGACCACTCTTCAGGGTGCGATCGACGAGTGGGCCGACGCCGTGCACGCGGCCGCCCCCGCGTTCCCGAGCGACGCCGCGACGGACGTACTCCGACGCATCCCTCCGCGCACGCTCTCCGGCGAGCCGTTGCCCACCGCGGAAGACAGCGGCACCGTCGACGCCATCGTGCGGGGGATCCTCGATCTCGACGACAGCTACGTGGCCGTCCAGGGTCCTCCGGGCACGGGCAAGACGTACACCGGCTCCCGTGTGATCGCCCGTCTCGTGAAAGAGCACGGCTTCCGCGTTGGTGTCGTCGCCCAGTCGCACGCGATCATCGAGACTCTGCTCGAGCGCATCGTCGCGGATGGCGTGCCGCCGGGCCAGGTCGGCAAGGCGCCCAAGGACGGCGAGGCCGACCCGTCGTACACCGTGATTCCCAAGAGCGGCATGGCGGGATTCCTCGCGGAGCATGCCGGTGAGGGTGTGGTCGTCGGCGGCACCGCGTGGGACTTCAGCAACACCACGCGGGTCGATCGTCGAGGTCTCGATCTGCTCGTCATCGATGAGGCCGGACAGTTCTCGCTCGCGTCCACCATCGCGGTGGCGGCATCCGCCCGGCGGCTGCTCCTGCTCGGCGACCCGCAGCAGCTGCCCCAGGTCAGTCAGGGCGCTCACCCGGAGCCCGTCGACACGTCCGCACTCGGATGGGTGATGGATGGCGACGCCGTCGTCCGCCCGGAGTACGGCTACTTCCTCGCTCAGTCGTGGCGTATGCACCCGGCAGTCGCGGGGCCGGTGTCGCGGTTGTCCTACTCCGGGCGCCTCGCCTCCGCGCCCGGCACGGAACTCCGCGCCGTCGATGGCATCGAGGCCGGGCTGCACGTCGTCTCCCTCCGCCACCGCGGAAACGCGACGCAGTCGACGGAAGAGGCTGCGGAGGTCGTCCGCATCGTCCGCGACCTCATCGGACGCGCGTTCACCGACAACGACGCCGACGCGACGGTCAGGCCGCTCGTCGAGACCGACATCATCGTCGTCACGCCCTACAACGCGCAGCGTCAGCTCGTGCTCGACGCACTCGCCGACGAGGGCTTCCCGCGGGTGCCTGTGGGGACCGTCGACAATTTCCAGGGCAAGGAGGCGGTCGTGTCGATCACCACCCTGGCTGCGTCCAGCGGACGGGATGCGCCGCGCGGTCCCGAGTTCCTGCTGCTGCAGAACAGGCTCAACGTCGCGCTGTCGAGAGCGCAGTGCCTGGCGTACCTGATCCACTCGCCGGCGCTTCTCGACGATCTGCCACGCACCCCCGAGGGCGTCGCTCGACTGAGCGCGTTCGCCCGCCTCGTGGGCGCCGACGATGAGGCCCCGGAACCGGCTTCCGTGTGATGAAGGTCAGACCGTGCCGTACATGCGGTCGCCCGCATCGCCGAGGCCGGGCACGATGTAGCCCTTTTCGTTGAGGCGCTCGTCGAGGGCGCCGAGGACGAGCGTGACGTCACGATCACCGACGAGCTTTTCGATCATCTCCACACCCTCGGGAGTGCCGAGCAGGCAGATCGCGGTCACGTCCTGCGCGCCGCGGGCGAACAGGAACTCGATCGCGGCACCCAGCGAGCCGCCGGTCGCGAGCATGGGGTCGATCGCGAAGCACTGGCGGTCGCTGAGATCGTCGGGGAGGCGCTCGGCGTAGGTCGTGGGTTCGAACGTCTCCTCGTCTCGGACCATGCCGAGGAAGCCCACCTCCGCCGTTGGGAGCAGCTTCATGAGGCCCTCGAGCATGCCGAGTCCGGCACGCAGGATCGGGACGACGATCGGACGCGGCTCACTGATCTTCACGCCCATCGTCGTCGTGACGGGCGTCGTGATCTCGACCGGGTTGACGCGCACGTTTCTCGTCGCCTCGTAGGCGAGCAGAGTCACGAGCTCCTCTGTCAGCTGGCGGAACACCGGCGACGGAGTGCGCGAATCGCGCAGCACGGAGAGTTTGTGGGTGATGAGCGGGTGATCCGCGACGTGCAGGCGCATAGAGACAGGCTAATGCGTGCGGCAGGATTCCGACGAGCCGGACCTCCCGGCGACCTGCATGCACGGGGATCGTCGGCGGTCCACCCGTGCTCTAGGCTCGGATCCATCCGGGAGGTGGGTCATGACCGCGGTGCACGAGCACGCCATGCTGAGGGCTCTCGCCCTCGCTACGGAAGCGGCGACGGCGGGTGAGGTTCCGGTCGGTGCCGTCGTACTCGATCCGCTCGGCAGGATCGTCGGCGAGGGGCGCAACGAGCGCGAAGCGACGCACGACCCCACCGCCCACGCGGAGGTCGTCGCGCTACGCGAGGCCGCACTGTCGGCAGGGTCGTGGAATCTCGAGGGTCACACGCTCGTCGTGACGCTGGAGCCGTGCGTCATGTGCGCGGGTGCGATTCTGCAGTCTCGCGTCGGCCACGTGGTGTTCGGTGCGTGGGATGACAAGGCCGGCGCGGCGGGCTCCATGTACGACCTCCTCCGCGACCGGCGGCTTCCCTACCGCGCCGAGGTGCTCGGCGGTGTCCGCGAGGAAGATGCGATCGGCCAGCTCCGCGCGTTCTTCGAGGCGCGACGCTGAGGCTCGGCGTCAGTCGGCGGACTTGAGTACGAACGCGTCGGTCGGCGGCTGCGGATCGATCGCGGGGCGATAGACGTCCGGCTCGATGTAGACGACGCGGGCATGCGGGACGGCCGCGCGGATACGACTCTCGATCGCGTTGATGTCGTCCGCGGCATCACGGACCGACTTGTCGGCGGTCAGGGCGAGCTTCGCCGCCACCATCAGCTCGTCCGGCCCGAGGTAGAGCGTCTTCATGTGGATGATCTTCTGCACTTCGTCGCCCTCGCCGATCGCGTCGACGATGCGGTCGTGGTCGGCATCCGTCGCGCCCTCGCCGACCAGCAGACTCTTCGTCTCGACTCCGAGGATGATCGCGACGAGGATGAGCAGCGTGCCGATCATCAGGGTTCCGATGGCGTCCCAGAGCGGGTCTCCGGTCATCACGGTCATCGTGACACCGAACAGGGCGAACGTCAGGCCCGTCAGAGCGGCGACGTCTTCGAGGAGGACGACGGGGAGCTCGGGTGCTTTGGCGCGTCGGACGAACGACACCCACGACTGCCCCTTCTCGCGCACGCGGTTGCTCTCCTTGACGGCGGTGCGCAGGGAGAAGGATTCGAGTCCGATCGCGATGATGAGCACGGTGATCGGAACCCACGCCATCGTGACCTCGTGCGGGTTGGTGAGCTTGTCGATGCCCTCGTAGATCGAGAAGAGGCCACCGACGGAGAACAGGATGATCGACACGACGAACGCGTAGACGTACCGTTCGCGACCGTATCCGAAGGGGTGCGAGCGGTCAGCGGCACGCTTGGCCTTGCGACCGCCGAGCAGGAGGAGGAGCTGGTTTCCGGAGTCAGCGACCGAGTGGATGGCCTCGGCGAGCATGGATGCGGAACCGGAGATGATCCACGCGGCGAACTTCGCGATGGCGATGCCCATGTTCGCCGAGAACGCCGCGATGATGGCCCTGTTGCCGCCGGATGCACTCATGCGATGAGTCTAGTTCGGGGGACTCGCGGACGGGAGAGCGGCACGGGAGTCCTCGTAGGATGGCCGCATGGCTTTCTCCTCGCTCCCGTCGCTCGCTTTCCTCGGTGCCGGATCGATGGGGGGAGCGATCCTGCAGGGCGTCGTCGCTTCCGGGATCACCATCGACGGGGGAATCGTCGCGACGAACCGATCTCAGGACAAGGCGGATACGCTGGCGGCCCTCGAGGGCGTGACCAGCATCGCTCTGGAGGCGGCTCCCACGGGGAACACGGACGCGGCGGCGTCCGCGCGCATCCTCCTGGTCGGGGTGAAGCCCGTCATGGTCCCGGATCTGCTGCGCGAGATCGCCGGAGTGCTCCGCCCGGACACCATCGTGGTGAGCCTTGCGGCAGGGGTCACGATCGCGACGTTCACGGAGATCCTGGGCGACGACGCGCGCATCATCCGCTCGATGCCGAACACTCCGGCGACCGTCGGAAAGGCGGTCACCGGGCTCGCCGCGGGGGAGGGTGCGAGCGCTGAGGACCTGGCGCTCGTGCGCCGCCTGTTCGAGACCGTCGGCGCGGTCGTGGAAGTCCCCGAGAGTCAGATCGACGCCCTCTCGACGATCTCCGGGTCCGGCCCCGCCTACGTGTACCTGCTGATCGAGGAGCTCACACGTGCCGCGATCGCGAAGGGATTCACCCGGGCGGATGCGCGACTCATGTCCGAGCAGACCTTCATCGGTGCCACCGCATTGCTCGAAGCGTCGGGGGAGGAGCCCTCGGAGCTGCGTCGCCGCGTCACGAGCCCGAAGGGCACGACGGAGCGCGCGGTGGCGGTGCTTCAGGACGCGAACCTCGACGAGGTCTTCACCCGAGCGACGGACGCCGCGCTCGCGCGTGCCAGGGAGCTCGCCGCGGGCGAGTGACGCGGATCAGCGGTCGAGCGCGGCGAAGCGCTCGATGTCGCTGTTCGTGCCCGAGACGATGATGAGATCGTGGTTGGTCACGACGGTGGCGGCTTCGGCGTAGCGGAACGGCTTACCGGGGCTCTTCACACCGACGACGGTGACCTTGTACTTCGAGCGCACGCCCGATTCGTTCAGTCCGACGCCGCGGATGAACTTCGGCGGGTACATCTTGGCGAGGACGAAGTCGTCGTCGAAGCGGATGAAGTCGAGCATGCGGCCGCTGACGAGGTGGGCGACGCGCTCGCCGGCTTCGCGCTCCGGGTAGATGACGTGGTTCGCTCCGACACGGGCGAGGATCTTGCCGTGCGACTGGGAGACGGCCTTCGCCCAGATCTGCGGGACCTTGAGGTCGACGAGGTTGGCGGTGATGAGGACCGACGCCTCGATCGAGGATCCGACGGCGACGACGGCGACCTGGAAGTCCTGGGCGCCGATCTGACGGAGCGCGTCGAGGTTCCGGGCGTCGGACTGCACCGTGTGCGTGACCCGGTCCGACCACTTCTGCACGAGGTCGAGGTTCGCGTCGATGGCGAGCACCTCGCGGTCCAGGCGGTCGAGTTCGCCGGCGCAGGCTGCACCGAACCGACCGAGACCGATCACGAGGACGGGGGCATCACTGCGGAGGACTTCACCCAACGATCGGCCTTTCCACGGGCAGCGCGTACAGCTGCTTGCGGGACGTCGCGGCGACTGCCGCGGCGAGAGTCACTGTACCAATGCGCCCCATGAAGATGGTCGCCGCCATCACGTACGTGGCCGAATCCGGGAGTGTCTCGGTGAGGCCCGTCGACAGACCCACGGTGCCGAACGCGGAGATCACGTCGAACAGCACCTCGGCTATCGGTGCCATGGTGATCTGCGCGATCACGATCGTCGAGAGGGCCACGATCGTCGCGCCCCACGCCACGACGCTCAGCGCGACCCGCTGCACGTCGCTGGGGATACGACGCTTGAAGACCTCGACGGACTGTCGTCCCTTGGCCTCGGACCATACGGCGATGGCGAGGACGGCGAGTGTGGTCACCTTGATGCCGCCGGCGGTGGATGCCGATCCGCCACCGACGAACATGAGCATGGACCCGGCGACGAGCGATGATCCGTTGAGCCCGCCGATGTCGACCACCGAGAACCCGCCGGATCGGGTCATCATCGACAGGAAGAACGCCTGGAAGGTCGTGTCGACGGCATCCATCGACCCGAACGTCCGAGGGTTCTCGTACTCGAGGATGAGGAAGACGGCGGCGCCGAGGACGAACAACAGCGTGGTGGTGATGAGGGTGAGCTTCGAGTGCAGCGACCAGCGCTCGACGTGCCAGGCGTGCTTGGCCAGGGTGTAGATCACGGGGAAGCCGATGCTGCCCAGGAACACGCTGATCATGAGCACGGTGAGGACGAAGTAGTCATCCGCGAAGACGGCGACCCCGCCGGGGTTCGGTGTGAATCCCGTGTTGGTGAAGGACATCGCCGCGTAGTACGGCGCCTCCCACAGGGCGGTGAGCGGGTCGATCCCGGCCATCACGAGGCCGGGGTAGAGGAGGATCATGACGATCCCCTCGATGAGGAGCGTCGACAGTGCGACGGTCTTCAGCAGTTGGCCGACCTCGCCGAGGCGGACGGTCTGGCTCTCGTTGACCACACCACCGTGCGCGCGCAGCGGGTTGGTGTCTCCGGCGGCGATCAGCTTCGCGCGCAGCCCTAGGCGGCGGGAGATCGCCAGACCCATGAGCGAGGCGAGCGTGAGGACTCCCATTCCGCCGATGTTCACACCGAGGAAGATGACCACGTTGCCGAAGGGGGACCAGTGCGTCGCCATGTCCACGGTGACCAGCCCCGTGACGCAGATGGTCGACACGGCGGTGAAGAGTGCGTCGCTCAGGGGAGTGACCGTGCCGGACGCGGATGCGATCGGAAGGGAGAGGAGCGCGGTGAAGAGGAGGATCAGTGTCGCGAAGATGATGATCGCGAACCGGGACGGCGACGACGTCACCATGTGGCGGAGGAAACGAGCGACCCCTCGGAGCCCCGTCCGGGCGGGGAACGCCGATCCGATGCTCGACATCGCCTGCCTTTCTCTCGCCGGTTCCGGCCGTTCACTCAGCGAGCGCCGCGCGGGTGAGCCTTCGTCATGGTACTCCGCCCGTGAGGCGACTACCCTGATCTCATGACCGACATCTTCGATGTGATCGCGGACGGCACGAGGCGCGACATCCTCCAGCTGCTGTTGCGACGAGCGACCGATGAGGATGCCGGAACCAGCGTGACGCAGATCGTCACCGAACTCGGCATCAGCCAGCCCACGGTCTCCAAGCACCTCAAGGTGCTGCGCGAGGCCGAGCTCGTCACGGTGCGGGAGGACGGCCAGCGCCGGTTCTACAGCCTCGCCGTCGAGCCGCTCGAAGTGGTCGACGACTGGCTCGTCCCGTTCCTGGTCGACGCCTTCGGGGACTCTGCGCCCGATGTCGACCCGTACCCGCTGCCGGATGGCGCGGCCCACGCGGCCGAGGCCGTCGGTCGCGCTGCGGCCTCTGCGCGGCACGCGGTCGCCGCGGCTCTCAAGCGCTTCGGCGCCTGAGGCGGACATCGCCCCCGACGACCCGGGGGGCTGGTCATCGGGGGCGTGCGCGGGTCTCCCCAGTCCGCTGCGGAGCAGGCGCGGTGCCGCGCGATTGCCCCGGTGGCGCCAGCGTGGCAGGCGAGTCTGGACGATCCGAAGGTGCAGCCTATGTCTCGGCTGGGCGACCGTCCCCGAGGTCGGTGGAGCGGCTTCCAGAGTGACCGCTGAGTCGTCTTCAGAGCCTTCCGTCGCACGCGCACCACTGGCAACAGTGGTCACGTGGGTTTACAGGCGTCGCATGTTCCCCCTAGAGTGTGCTTCATTGAGAAAGGGGTACGTGGGATGCCCGATGTTCCTGACGTCCGATTCCTGACGGTGGCCGAGGTCGCTGAGATCATGCGCGTGTCGAAGATGACTGTCTATCGCCTCGTGCACTCCGGCGAGCTTCCGGCGATCCGTTTCGGACGGAGCTACCGCGTGCCGGAGTCGGCGGTTTCCGACGCCCTGCACCGCCCCATCGCCGACGTCGGTTGAGCGATCTGCGGCCCTTTCCGGCATGTGTCCGGCGGAGGTCCGCTGTTTGCTAGACTGACGGGAGGCATTTTTTCGTGCCCGTACCCGGGTGTCCGCTCAGTCGTGACGCCCAACCCCTGACTTAGTGAGGTTTCCGTGGGTTCTGTCATCAAGAAGCGCCGCAAGCGCATGGCGAAGAAGAAGCACCGCAAGCTGCTTCGTAAGACTCGCCACCAGCGCCGCAACAAGAAGTAAGCGGCCATGACACCAAGCGCCTGTCTCCGGACGGGCGCTTCGTGTCTGAGCCGCCGGGAGGAAGCATGAAGACGATCACCGTCGAGCAGCTCGCTCAGCGTTCCGGCACGCCGCTCATCGACGTGCGAGAGCGCGATGAATACGCAGCGGGCCACGTGCCAGGGGCCGTGAACCTGCCGATGTCCGAGATCGGCAACCGCCTCGACGAACTCCCGGACGAGGCCTTCGATGTCATCTGCCAGGCAGGTGGGCGCTCGGCGCGCGTTGTCGAGGCTCTCGAGTCGCGTGGCTACGACGCCACCAACGTCGAGGGTGGCACCGGCGAGTGGATCGCGCAGGATCGTCCGGTCGAGGTTCCCTCGGCGTGACGACGCTCACGCTCATCGGTAAGCCGGACTGTCACCTGTGCGATGTCGCACGGGAGGTCATGGAAACCGTGATTGCTGAGCTTCCCGACGAGAAGGCCGACGCGATCGAGGTGGTCGAGGCATCGATCGCCGAGGACCCGGCGCTGTACGAGCTGTGGTGGGAGAAGATCCCTGTCCTGCTCATCGATGACGAACTGCATGCCCATTGGCGTATTTCACCCGATCGGCTGCGTCAGAAACTGGAGAACGCATGACGATCAGGCACGTGGTGACGTGGAAGCTCGCCTCCGAGGACGCGACCGAGCGCGCAGCGCACGCGGCAGAGGTCGCGCGGCGCCTGAACGGGCTGTCCGGCATGGTGCCCCAGATCCTGTCGATCTCGGCGGGCGCGAACGTCGCCTACCCCGACGCGAACTGGGACGTGACCCTGATCGCCGACTTCGCCTCGATCGCCGCGCTCGAGGAGTACCAGGTGCACCCCGCGCACGAAGAGGTGGCGGCATTCATTCGCTCGGTCGTCTCGACCCGCGCAGCGGTCGACTTCGAGGTCTGACTCCGAGCATCGTGCTCGCCGGCGCGCCTCAGCGGTAGAGCAGGTCCTCGGCGACGGCATCCGCCCACTCGGGCACGGCGAAGCGCGCCGGATCGTTCCATTCCCCGGCGGTGATCTGCGCGAACGCTCCCGCGACGCCGAAGAGCTTCTCGAGCGGCGTCCAGTCCGACTCTCCTGGCATGGGAACGAGGGAGCGCTCCTCCAGGGATCCCGGGTGGATCTCCTCGATGATCGACAACAGTCGCGCCCCGGTGCGCACGGGCCTTAGCGCGACGGGATCCGTCACGTGCAGGATCACCCCTTCGCAGGCCTCGCCCGCGTGGTCGCGCACGAGGGGCATGAATCCGTAGGGCACGGCGGCAAGGCCCGGCAGCTCCGCCTCCCGGATGGCGGTCGCATAGCGCTCGCCGTCGAGGAAGGGGGCAGCGATCACGCGGAATGGCACCGCCGTGCTGCGTCCCTCGGACACATTCACTCCCTCGGCCAGGCACGTGCCGGGATACAGGAGCGCGGTCGCGGCGCTGGGAAGGTTGGGCGACGGCGGCATCCAGGTCAACTCCTGGTGGCCGAGGGCGGTGTCCTCGCGCTGCCATCCGGCGACCTCGATCACGTCGAGCTCTACATCGATCCTCCGGGTGCGGACCCAGTGCCGTGCGATCTCTCCGATCGAGAGGCCGTGCCGGATCGGCATCGTCCAGCGTCCGACGAGGGACTGTGCTCCTTCGTCGAGCATCGGCCCCTCTACCTGGTCGAGGCGACCGCCCAGGGGGTTGGGGCGATCGAGGACGACGACCGCGACGCCGGCGTCGGCGCACGCCTCCAGGAGGTGGCTCATCGTCCAGATGTACGTGTAGAAGCGTGCCCCGACATCGGGGAGATCGATCAGGACGACGTCCAGGTCGGCAAGGTCCTCCGCCCTCGGACGCACGTCGGCCCCGTACAGGCTGCGCACCGGGACGCCGGTGACGGGATCGGCGAGGTCGCCGACGTGCTCGCCCTCTTTGGCGCGCCCGCTCAGACCGTGCTCGGGACCGAAGAAGCGGACGAACTCCCACCCGGTGTCCGTCAGGGACTCGCGGCCGCGGACGAGCTCGGTGGTGAGGGCAAGGTCGTTGGTGAGCATGCCCAGTCGGCTGCTCACCAGGCGCGCGAGCAGGTCGGGTCGGATGTCGCGGCGGATGAGTCGGTCGATGCCGAGGAGCATGGGGATTCTCAGTCGATTCTGTGAGCGGTGACGGCGTTGTACGTGCGCTGGAGGTTGTCGGCGATGGTCTCGTAGTCCGCCTGTGCGATGCGCGTGAAGAGGAAATCGAGCACCGCGAGCTGGGCGATCCTGCTGGCCATCGCTCCCGAGCGGAACGTCGACTCGGAGACGGCGGTGACGAGCACCAGATCCGAGGCGCGAGCCAGGGGCGAGCGGGGGTTGTTGGTGATGGCGATGGTCGTGGCTCCGGTGCGAGCGGCGACCTCGATCGACTGCACGATCTCCAGAGTGCGTCCGGAGTGCGAGATGGCGATCGCCACATCTCGCGTGTCGAGGAGCGCGGCGCCCGTGAGCGCCAGGTGGAGGTCGGTGCGCGCCTGGGCGACGAGGCCCGCCCTGTGCAGTTTCTGCTCCAGATCCTGCGCGGCCAGACCGCTCGACGCTGCACCGTAGATGTCGATTCGGCGCGCGGCACGGACCGCGCTCACGCAGCGCTCCAGTTCGTCGATGTCGATCTGCCGTGCGGTGCGCTCGATCGCGGAGGCCTCGGCGAAGGCGATCTTGCGGATCGTGGTGATCGCGTCGTCCTGGCGACTGACATCACCCTCGGAGACCTGGAAACGCTCGCGGTCGGATGCGGTCCGATCCAGCTCCGTCGCGAGCGCCATCCGGAAGTCGGGATAGCCGGCGAACCCGAGGCTCTGCGTGAGGCGGGCGATGCTCGCGACCGATGTCCCGCTGTCGCTGGCCAGCTGGGTGATCGAGCTCTCGACCGCGCGCGCCGGGTCGCCGAGTATGTGTTCCGCGATCCTCCGCTCGGTGGGAGTGAGCGCCGAGAGTCTCTGGTGAATTGCTGTCATAGCACTGGTGGACACGTCTACATGATGTCAGAGAGCCGTTTCCAGCTTGTAACAAATTTCCGAAAAGGCTTGCTATCTTGGAAGTCATTGCCCAAAGTGGGGCCTGTGGACGGGATCACATCACACGATTCACCCCGGATCACACGACAAAGACGCCGACTGGGACACGCAGCAGAAGCTTGCCGCGGGCCCCGCAGACGTTCCGTCGCACAGCAGAGAAGCCGCCCTCCCCGCGGCTTCACAATCGAGAGGAACCTCATGCGACACCGCCCGACTCGCCTTGCGTTCACTGCAGGCATCCTCGTCACCGGCCTCGCCGTGGCCGGCTGCGCGCCCGCATCGGACTCGGGTGACGACGTCACCCTCACGATCTGGTCGTGGCAGGCATCTTCGTCTCCCAAGTGGGAGGCCGTCTTCGACGTGTACGAAGAGGCGAACCCCGGTGTGACGGTCCAGTTCGAGGGCTACCAGCCCACGGAGTACAACCAGATCCTCGCCACGGGCCTTGAGGGCAGCGACGGACCCGACATCGCGATGCTCCGTGCGTACGGTGGCGTCCAGCCGGCGATCCAGTCCGAGCAGATCCTCCCGATCGATGACATCGTCGATGGCCTCGACCAGTTCGAGCCCACCGTCCTGCGTGCGGCTCAGGGTCTCGAGGACGGCGCGACGTACGGCGTCCCGTTCGCGTACCAGACCATGCAGATGTTCTACAACAAGACCATGTTCGACGAGATGGGCCTGGAAGAGCCCACCACGTGGGACGAGTTCATCGCTCTCCAGGATTCGCTGATGGACGAGGACGTGACCCCGATGGCGCTCGGCGCCCGCGAGGACTGGGTCCTGCCGATGTTCCACGACATCGTCGGCGCTGCGCACTACGGCGGCACCGACTTCGAGGAGAAGGTCCTCAGCGGAGAGACGGACTTCACCGACCCGGCCTATGTCGAGTCGCTGCAGATCGTCAAGGACATGCAGGCGTACATGGACGAGAGCGTCAACGCGATCGCCGTGGCCGACGCGGTGCTCCAGTTCACCTCCGGCCAGGCCGCGCAGTGGCCGGGCGGCTCTTTCGACCTCCCGACGTTCCAGGACTCCGCGCCCGACATCGAGTGGGGTGTCTACGAGGTCCCGCCGGCCCCCGGCAGCGCGCTCGACCACGCCGTCACCCCCGGCTACGCGGACGGAAGCTTCGGCATCAACGCCTCGAGCGACCAGCAGGAAGCCGCAACGGACCTGCTCAACTGGATGACGACGACCGAGTTCGGTCAGCTCGTCGCCGACGAGGTCGACCAGTTCTCCGCGCTCCCCGGCGTCGAGTACTCCGACCCGCTGATGCAGGAGATGAACGAGCAGTACACCGCGAACCCTGCCCCGTACCTGCTCCTCGTCGACTTCCGCTACGGCGACCCGACCGGCACCGCGGTGCTCGGCCCGGACATCCAGGCGATGTTCCTCGGCGACAAGACGCCCGAGCAGCTCGCCTCCGATCTGCAGGACGGCGTGTCCACCTGGTTCACCCCCTCGTCCTGATCTGAGCGGAGTGGGGGCGCCACCACCCGGCGCCCCCACCCCGTGCGAGCGAAAGAGTCCCCCATGGCCCTGACCATCCCCGTCCGCCGGGACAAGGTGCCGCGCACGCGCACCCGTACGGGTATCGCTCTCACCACCCCGGTGGCGATGCTCTTCATCCTTCCGGCCGCCGCGCTGTTCGCGGTGCTGATCCTCTATCCGATGCTCGCCGCGCTGAGCTACTCGTTCTTCGACTGGCAGGGCACGCGGCAGGGGGGATTCGCGGGCGTCGCGAACTACGTCACCCTTCTGACGCAGGAGCCGTACGCATCGGAGCTGTGGAACGCCTTCGGCCACAACCTCCTGCTGTTCCTCGGTGCGCTCGTCTTCCAGAACTCGCTCGGGCTCGGAATCGCGACGCTGCTGCACCGACGCAAGCGCACCAAGCGCTTCTTCCAGACGATCTTCGCGCTGCCGTACCTCGTCAGCCCGATGGTGATCGGCTACCTGTGGTCGCTGATGCTCTCGCCGCTCTTCGGGCCGGTCAACGCGATCCTCCGTGGCGTGGGTCTCGAGAGTCTCGCGCTGCCCTGGCTGGGGGATCCGGGACTGGCCATCTGGGTCATCGTCTTCGTCAGCGCCTGGCAGTGGATCGGCTTCCCGATCCTTCTCTACGGGGCAGCCCTCGGCGGCATCCCGGAGGAGATCGAGGAGGCTGCGTCGCTCGACGGCGCCACCGCGGGCAAGCGTTTCCGCTACATCACCCTCCCGATGCTCACCCCGACGATCGGCATCATCACCGTGCTGACCTTCATCGGGAGCATGGAGGCGATGGCGATCCCGTTCGCGCTCGCCGGATCGAACGGTGCTCCGGCAGGATCCACGGACGTGATGATGCTGCTGTTCTATCGCACGGCCTTCGAGTCGGGGAATCCGAACTCGATCGGTGTCTCCTCCGCGCTCGCGACCGTCCTGTTCATCTTCATCATGGTGATCTCCGTGTTCATCACGTCCACCATGCGCCGCGCCGAACGAAAGCTGTTCTGATGACCATCACGAGCACACGCAGCGAGCTGGCGACCGAGGCCCTCGTGACCGGCCAGGTGTCGGATCGACGGCGCCGCCGGCGCAGGTCCGAGACCCCGTTCATCGGTCGACTGTTCGCGAACGTCTTCCTCTGGGGCTACGCGATCGTGGCGATCGGTCCCCTCCTTCTGATGGTGAACAACTCGTTGCGCACCCAGTCGCAGATCGCCTCGGAGCCCCTCGGGCTTCCGGTACCGCCGACGTTCACGAGCTTCCAGGAGGCGTGGATCACCGCGTCCTTCGACACGTACTTCATCAACTCCCTCACCGTCACGGTGGGGTCGGTGATCGTGACGACCGTGGTGTCGGTCCTGGCCGCCTACGCCTTCGCGCGGGCTCGGGCTAAGTTCTTCCGGGGCGTCGAGGCCGTCTTCCTCTCGGGCCTCATGCTGCCGGTCCACCTGGCGATCCTGCCGCTGTTCTACCTGCTGGACTCGCTGGGCATGACGAGCAACACGTTCAGCCTGATCCTCGTCTACGGCGCCCTCGGGATCCCGTTCACGACCTTCGTGCTGACGGTGTTCTTCCGAGCGCTTCCGATCGAGCTGGAGGAGGCGGCGCGCATCGACGGTGCGGGGCCGCTGCGGACCTTCATCATGATCCTGTTGCCGCTCGTGCGCCCCGCGCTGGCCACGGTCATCGTGTTCCGATTCGTGCCGGTGTGGAACGACTTCTTCTACCCGCTGATCCTCCTGCGGGATCGGGACTCGTACACGCTGCCCGTCGGCCTCACCAGGTTCTTCGGCGAGTACTCGACGGACTGGCCTCAGCTCTTCGCAGGACTCACGATCGCGACCATCCCCCTCGTGGTGCTCTTCCTCATCGCCACGAAGCAGATCATCAGCGGTCTCACGTCCGGGATGAGCAAGTGACCCCGGTCGCTGTCCGATGGTGAACGGCGCCCCCGGCTCCGCCTGGGCATCGCTCCTGGGCGGACCGGGGATGCCGGACGAGGCGGTGTTCCTCGGCACTCCGGCCTCCGACGACGACACCACGCTCACTCCCGAGCACGTGTTCGATCTCGCGTCCCTCACGAAGGTCTTCACCACGGTCGCCGCGCTGCGACTGGTGGACGACGGACGCCTGGACCTCGATGCACCCGTCGCGGACACGCTCCGAGTCGGGCGGGGAGCGGGAACCGAACGGATCACTCCCCGCCACCTGCTCACGCACTCCGCGGGTCTCCCCGCCGAGGCGACGGGCTGGCGGGAAGGCCTCCGCGGCGAGAGCCTGCGCGATCGAGTGCTCGCGAGTCCGCTCCGGGCCGCGCCGGGGGACGGACATCTCTACTCGGATGTCGGTTTCATCGCGGTCGGAGCGCTCCTCGAGCGCGTATCGGGGGCGCCCCTGGACAGCCTGATCGCCGATGCCGCAGCGCTGCTGGGGGCAGACGCGCTCACCTACCGTCCCGAGAGGCGGCTCGCGGTCGCGACGGAGACACAACCCCACCGTGGGCCGATCCGTGGTGAGGTGCACGATGAACTCGCGGACGCGCTGGGGAGTCCGGCGGGCCACGCGGGCCTGTTCGGGACCGTCCACGACGTCGCGGCACTCGCCCGGATGATCAGGGACGACGGACTCGGTGCACGTGGCCGGGTGCTGTCCGAGGGGAGCGTACGTGAGATGCGGACGGCGCAGGTGTCTGCCACAGGCTACGGCCAGGCGCTCGGTCTGCGGGTCCGGGACGCGTCCTGGATGGGGGAGATCGACGCGGTGGGCCACACCGGATTCACCGGAACATGCGTCGCGATCTGCCCGGGTACGGGGCGCTTCGGGGTGCTGCTGATCAACCGCGTCCACCCGTCACGCGAGGACGCGGACATCAGTGCGATCCGCCGGCAGTTCCTCGATCCGATCGGCACCGAGTCCCGCTGAGTCTGACACTCGAAACGCAAACGTAACCTCCCAGGCGTGTGGATCGTCGTCGGGGAGAGCGCCGCCGTGGCAAGATGATGACCTACTCGTCCCGGGCCTACGGGCCCCTGTCCTCTGGAGCGGTCATGCGACGTCGTCCCCACCTTCTCTTCGGTCTGGCCATCGCGGCGACGGCCACGCTCGCCCTCGCCGGTTGCGCGACCGGCAGTGAAGAGCCCGCCGAGCCCGGCTCGGAAGCCGGAGCGGACTACGGTCTCGTTGCGGACGGCACGCTCACCATCTGCTCCGACGTTCCCTACCCGCCCTTCGAGGTCGAGGACCCGGACTCCCCGAGCGGCTACTCCGGCTTCGACATCGACCTGCTCACGGCGGTCGCCGAGAAGCTCGATCTGACCGTCGCGGTCCAGGATGTCGGTTTCGACGCGCTCCAGTCCGGCACCACGCTGGCCGCGGGCACGTGCGATCTCGGTGCGTCGGCGATGACGATCACCGACGAGCGCGCGGCCAACATCGACTTCTCCGACCCGTACTACGACTCCCTGCAGTCGCTGCTCGTGTCTGCGGACTCCGGCATCGCGTCGATCGACGACCTGGGCGGCATGACCGTCGGCGTCCAGCAGGGAACGACCGGTGAGACCTACGCCACCGAGAACACCCCCGAGGGAACCGAGATCGTCCAGTACCCGTCTGACGGCGAGCTGTGGCCCGCGATCCAGGCCGGTCAGATCGACGCGATCCTCCAGGACCAGCCGGTGAACGTCGTGCACGAGCGCGACGACAGCTCGTACACGATCGTCGAGGAGTACGACACCGAGGAGTCCTACGGTTTCGCTTTCGCGAAGGGCGAGAAGACCGAGCTGCTGACGGCCATCAACGAGGCTCTCGCCGAGCTCCGCGAAGACGGCACGTACCAGGAGATCTACGACACGTACTTCTCGGCGAACTGAGCCTCCGAGTCGCACGAATCCGAGAGGCGAGGAAGCACCGACGATGGCGTTGAAACGCACCACGAAAAGCAAGCTGTACCGAATCTCGATGTACGTGGTGTTCGTCGCGCTCGTCGTGTGGGTGCTCCTCGCCACCGACTGGGAGACCTTCGGCAGGCAGTTCCTCAACCCCGAGATCGCCGCGGAGCTGTTCCCGGAGATCATCACCGTTGCGCTCAAGAACACGATCCTGTTCACCCTGGCCGCGTTCTTCGGCGGTCTGCTGCTCGGGATCTTCTTCGCGCTGCTCAAGTTGTCGAGCATCGGTCCGTTCCGCTGGTTCGCCACGGCGTGGATCGAGCTCTTCCGTGGCCTTCCGGCGCTGCTGACGATCTTCGCGTTCGCGTTCATGATCCCGATCGCGCTCAAGGTTCAGGTTCCCGGCGGCGCGATCGGGGCGGGTCTGCTCGGACTGATCTTCGTCGCCTCCGCGTACATGGCCGAGGTGATCAGGTCCGGGATCCAGGCGGTCCCGAAGGGGCAGACCGAGGCGGCACGGTCGCTGGGGATGTCGCCGTTGAAGACGACGTTCTTCATCGTCCTGCCGCAGGGGTTCAGGATCATCATCCCGCCGCTGACAAACGAGTTCGTCCTGCTGCTCAAGGACACTTCGCTCCTCTTCATCGCGGGGACGACGATCCTCACCAAGGAGCTCACGTCGTTCTCCCGTGACGCGCTCTCGGCGACGGCGAACGGCACGCCGATCGTCATGGCGGCGATGCTCTACCTTCTCGTGACGATCCCCCTCACCCGGGTGGTCGCATGGCTCGAACGACGTTTGGCGAGGCAGCGATGAGTACCGATCTGATCAAGGTGAACGCGCCGGCGATCGAGGTCCAGGGCCTCCTGAAGTCGTTCGGCGACAACGAGGTACTCAAGGGCATCGACCTCACGGTCACCCCCGGCGAGGTCGTGTGCGTCATCGGCCCCTCCGGTTCCGGCAAGTCGACGCTGCTGCGGTCGGTGAATCTCCTCGAGGAGCCCACGGGCGGTCGGATCCTCATCGAGGGCATCGACATCATCGACCCCGAGATCGACATCGATCGGGTGCGCCGTCGTATCGGCATGGTGTTCCAGAGCTTCAACCTCTTCCCGCACCTGAGCGTGCTCGGCAACCTCACGGTGGCGCAGCGCCAGGTGCTGCGCCGGTCCAAGGACGAGGCGCAGCGCGTCGCCAAGGAGATGCTCGAGCGCGTCGGACTCGCCGACAAGGTCGACGCGTATCCTGGGCACCTGTCGGGCGGTCAGCAGCAGCGTGTCGCGATCGCTCGCGCGCTCTGCATGAATCCCGACATGATGCTCTTCGACGAGCCGACCTCGGCCCTCGACCCTGAGCTGGTCGGCGAGGTGCTGCAGGTCATGCGCACGCTCGCGGACGAGGGCATGACGATGCTCGTCGTCACGCACGAGATGGGCTTCGCCCGCGAGGTCGGATCCCGACTGATCTTCATGGACGACGGCGTGATCGTCGAGGAGGGCGACCCGCGCGAGGTGCTGTCGAACCCGCAGCACCCGCGCACGCAGGACTTCCTCTCGCGCGTGCTCTGACCCGGATTCAGCGGTCGGTGGTGCCTCGTGCGGCCACCGGCACCTGGTCGACCGCCAGCCAGACGCGTTCGCCGTAGCCCGGATGGGTGCGTGCATCGTGCTGGATGCGGATGAGTTCGCCACCGTCGGTGCGCACGAGAGTGCGTCGGATGCTGCCGAGGAACGTGCTCTCTTCGACGACTCCCGCGGTGTCGGACTCGCTCTGAGCGACGAAGCGGAGATTCTCGGGACGAAGCAACACATCCACGGCGCCGTCGGCTGTCGTCTGCAGCGGCAGGTCGCGTCCCCAGACGGTGACGCGGCCTCCGGACGCGACGCCGGTCACGACACTCGAGAGCCCCACGAACGCCGCGACGTGCGCGGTGGCGGGGCGCCGATACAGGCCCTCGGGGGTGTCGATCTGGTCGATGCGTCCGGCGTCCATCACGGCGATCCGGTCGGACACCGCGAGGGCCTCCTCCTGGTCGTGCGTGACGAAGACCGTCGTGATCCCGAGGCGCAGCTGGATGCGCCGGATTTCGTCGCGCAACTGGACGCGGACCTTCGCATCGAGTGCGGAGAGCGGTTCGTCCAGGAGTAGAACGCGAGGCTCGGTCACGAGAGCCCGCGCGAGCGCCACGCGCTGCTGCTGGCCGCCGGAGAGCTGGTGCGGGAAGCGATCCGCGAGGTGGTCGAGCCCGACGAGCGCGAGCGCGTCGAGTGCGCGGCGTCCCGCCTCGGTCTTGCCGACACCGCGCCGCCGGAGCCCGAAGGCGGTGTTTTCGGCCACCCGGAGGTGGGGGAACAGCGAGTACGACTGGAAGACCATCCCGATGTCGCGCCGGTTCGTGGGAACGCGCGAGACGTCCTGGCCGCCGAGGAGGACGGCGCCACCATCGGCGTTCTCGAGCCCGGAGAGCACGCGCAGGGCTGTGGTCTTTCCGCATCCGGACGGACCGAGCAGCGAGACGAACTCGCCGGGCTCGATGTCCAGATCCACGCCGTGCAGCACCTGGTTCGTGCCGTAGCTCTTCTGGATCCCCTGCAGTTGGACGCGCGTGCCGTCGCCGGCTTCGGCGAGCAGCAGGTTGTCGGCGGTGCGGGGAAGGGCGTGTTCGATGGTCATGAGACGGCCTTTCGGGTGCCGCGCGCGGCGCGGCCGATGATGAGCAGCAGAAGGAAGCAGAAGGTCAGGGCCAGCAGCGTGAAGATCGCCGGCGCGTAAGCATCCTGGTTCCGCACGACGATGAGAGCCGTCTGGAACACTTGGCGGTTCAACAACGAGGCGATGGTGTACTCGCCCAGGACCACAGCGATGGAGATGAGCGAGGCGGCAAGGAGCCCCTGGCGGAGGTTCGGAGCCAGGACCTGCAGCACCACGGTCGTCCAGCTCGCCCCGAGCGATCGGGCCGCCTCGGCGAGCGTACGCATGTCCGCCGCGTCGATCGACGCCTGGATCGACCGGTAGGCGAACGGGAGCACGGTGACTCCGTACGCGAAAGCGAGCGTCCACGTGCCGGTACCGAGCATGCGGCCGATCTGGAGGTAGATCGGCGCGAGGCCCACCACCAGCACGATCGCCGGGATCGAGATCGGCAGGAGCACGACGAACTCGAACATCGGACGCAGACGTGGGAATCGCAGATTCACGAGGATCATCGTCGGCGCGAGCAGGAAGAGCACGATCGCGACGGTGACCACGGCCAGCAGGAGCGAGTTCCCGAGGCCCGTCCAGATCGGCTGGATCGCACGACTCGCCGCCGGATCGAACAGGTCGACCCAGTGCGTGAACGACAGTCCACCGTCCGGGTCGCTGAGCGTGTACAGGAACGTCGACACCAGCGGGATGGCGAAGAAGAGTCCGACGAGGATGCCGATGACCCAGCGGGTCAGCCGAGAGGGTGCGAGACGATTCATGACTGCCACCTCGCTGCCCGACGCTGGATGAGCGAGTAGAGGGCCATCACGATCCCGACGATCACGATCATGCCGAGCGCGAGTGCGCCGGCGAGGTTCTCTCGTCCGAGCACGGTCTCGCTCGTGAGGGCCGTACGGATCTGCAGCGGGACGATCTGCGAACCCTGGCTCGCCAGGGCTGCGGCGGTCGCGTACGAGGAGAAGGCGTTCGCGAACAGCAGCAGCAGGCTCGCGAGGAACGAGGGGGCGAGGACCGGGATGCCGATCCGCAGCCAGAAGCTCGAGCGGGTCCCGCCGAGCGTGAGGTTGGCCTCGGCCCAGTGCGGCTTGAGAGCGGCGAGGGCGGGCATGAAGGTGATCACCATGAGCGGGATCTGGAAGTAGATGTAGGGGAGGATCAGGCCCGGCAGTTCGTACAGCCACGTGCGGCCGGGGTAGATGTTGATGCCGAACGCGTCCTGCAGGAAGAGCGTCAGCACGCCCTGGATGCCGATCGTCGCGATGAACGCGAACGCCAGCATCACTCCGCCGAACTGGGCGAGCACGCCGGCCGCGGCGTCGATGCTCGAACGCACCGCGCCGTCCGAGCGCATCCCCAGGAGGGCGTAGCAGACGAGTGCTCCCACGAGAGCGCCGATCACGGCGGTGAGGACCGAGAGCCCGGCGGAGTTCGCGAATGTGGTGAGCACGACGGGGTCCGCGAGGGCTGCGACGTTCGTCCAGGTGAACGAGCCGTCCTTCGTGAAGAAGCCCGAGCCGATCGCGAGGACGGTGGGAACGGCGAGGAACAGCAGGACGTAGAACGCGAACGGGACCAGCCCGAGCCAGGCGAAAGAGGGCATGCCCCGCCGGGCCGGAGCAGGACGCTCCGACCCGGCGGGGGCTGACGGAGTCACCGAGGCGACTCCGTCAGATGCGGTGAGGACGGTCACTGGACCGCCGCAGCCCACTTCTCGCCGAGGAGAGTGCCGGCGTTCTCGCTCTGCTCCTCGTTCGGGACCAGGGTCTCATCCGGAACCTCGGGAAGCGCGGCTGCCGCGTCGGCGTCGATCGTGCCGGCCTCGATCATGGCCTCCATGCGAGCCGGGCGGGCGCCACCGGCGAGCCAGAGGTTCTGCACGTCGTCGCTGTAGAGGAACTCCTGCCACAGGCGTGCGGCGGCCGGGTTCGGGGCGTCCTTGTTGATCGCCTGGTTGTAGTAGCCGGCGTAGCCTGCGCCATCGAAGACGACGACCTTCCAGTCGGGGTTGTCGGCGTTGTGCGACGCGTTGAGGTAATCCCAGTCGAAGACGACGGGGGTCTCGCCGCTGGCGACGGTCGCGGTGGTGACGTCGACCTTGAGGAGGTTTCCGGCCTCCTGCATGTCGGAGAAGAAGTCGATGCCGGGCTGGAAGTCATCCAGCGTTCCGCCGGACTGGATCGTGGCGAGGCCGACGGAGGCGAAGGCTGCGCCCGCCTGCGTCGGGTCGCCGTTGATCGCGACAGCACCGTTGTACTCGTCCGACAGGAGGTCGGAAAGCTCGGCCGGTGCCTCGAACTTCGACGAGTCGTAGCCGATCGACATGTACCCGCCGTAGTCGCCGACGAAGAGGCCGGAGGGCTCCTTCAGCGCGTCGGGGATGTCGTCCCAGGTCTCGACCTGGTACGGCGCGAAGACGTCGGTGTTCTGCAGAGCGACCGTGAGGCCGACGTCGAGCACGTCGGGGGCCGTGTCCAGTCCTTCGTTCGTCTTGACGGCCTGGATCTCCTCGGCGCTGGAGACGTCGGGGGACTGCTCGGTGATCGTGATCTCGGGGTAGCGCTCGGCGAACAGGTCGATGATCTCGCCGTAGTTGGCCCAGTCGCGGGGGAGGGCGATGACGTTGAGCTTGCCCTCGGCCTTGGCTGCGGCCTCGAGTTCTTCGAACGATCCGAAGTCCGCGACCGACGTCGCGCTCGCCGCGTCGATGTCGCTGTCGCCGCCCTCGGCGGTGGCGGGGGTGCCGGCGCAGGAGGTCAGAGCGAAGGCTGCGGTGGTGGCCAGAGCGATGCCGGCGACGATGCGCGCGCGGCGGGGAGAACGTGCCATGGGGTTCCTCTCGGTGTCCGGCTGCGGGTGAAGCCGGTGTCGGGTTGCGACTGGACGCTACGCGCGTGGGGTTACCGGAAGGACGGTCATGAGTGAACGGGAGGTGGACGGACGGTGGCGCAGGATGAGCGCGCGCTGCCAGTCCTCCACGCCCGCGCGAAAAGGACCGCATACGAGGGGACGGGACGCACGAAAGCCCCCGCACAGGGCGAGGGCTTTCGTGGACGTACGGAGTGCGGGAGGGTCAGTCCTCGTCGGATTCGGACTCGGGCTCCGCGTCCACACCCGCCTCGGCGCGCTGCTGCGCCGTGATGGGTGCGGGTGCCGAGGTCAGCGGGTCGAAGCCGTTGCCCGTCTTGGGGAATGCGATGACCTCGCGGATCGACTCCGCCTTGGTGAGGTGCTGGAGAACGCGGTCCATGCCCAGGGCGATCCCGCCGTGCGGGGGAGCTCCGAACTTGAACGCCTCGAGGAGGAAGCCGAACTGCTCATCGGCCTGCTCGTCGCTGATCCCCATGACGTTGAAGACGCGCTTCTGGACGTCCTCGCGGTGGATACGGATAGAGCCGCCGCCGAGCTCGGATCCGTTGCAGACGATGTCGTACGCGTACGCGAGTGCGGATCCGGGGTCGGTGTCGAACGTGTCCTGGAACTCCGGCTTGGGTCCGGTGAACGCGTGGTGGACGGCGGTCCAGGTGCCCGCGCCGACGGCGACGTCACCCGAGGCGACCGCGTCCGCGGCGGGCTCGAACATGGGAGCGTCGACGACCCAGGTGAACGCGAAGGTGTCGGGGTCGAGGAGGCCCAGGCGGCGTCCGATCTCGACGCGTGCCGCGCCGAGGAGCGCACGGCTGTCCTTCGCGGAGCCCGCGGCGAAGAAGGCGCAGTCGCCGGGCTTCGCGCCGACGAGCTCGGCGAGGCCCGCCTGCTCGGCGTCGGACAGGTTCTTCGCGACCGGCCCGCCGAGCGTGCCGTCCTCGTTGAACAGGACGTACGCGAGACCGCGGGCGCCGCGCTGCTTGGCCCAGTCCTGCCAGGCATCGAGCACCTTGCGGGGCTGCCCTGCGCCACCGGGCATCACCACGGCGCCGACGTACTCCGCCTGGAAGACGCGGAACGGGGTGTCGGAGAAGTAGTCCGTCGCCTCGACGAGCTCGAGGCCGAAGCGCAGGTCCGGCTTGTCGGAGCCGTACTTCGACATGGCGTCGGCGTAGGTCATGCGCGGGATGGGCGTCTGGACCTCGACGCCGATGGTGGCCCACATCGCGCGGATGAGGTCCTCCATCATCTCGATGACGTCGTCCTGGTCCACGAAGCTCATCTCGATGTCGAGCTGGGTGAACTCCGGCTGGCGGTCGGCGCGGAAGTCTTCGTCGCGGTAGCAGCGGGCGATCTGGAAGTACTTCTCCACGCCGCCGACCATGAGCAACTGCTTGAACAGCTGCGGGCTCTGCGGCAGGGCGTACCAGCTGCCGGGGTGCAGGCGCGCGGGCACGACGAAGTCGCGGGCGCCCTCGGGCGTGGAGCGCGTCAGGGTCGGAGTCTCGACCTCGACGAACTCGCGCTCGTGCAGGGTGTCGCGGATCGCCTTGTAGACGGTGGACCGCAGGCGCAGGGCCGCAGCGCTGGACGGACGACGCAGATCGAGGTAGCGGTGGCGGAAGCGCACGTCCTCGCCGATCGGGTCCGTGTCAGTGAGGCCCGAGGACACCTGGAACGGGAGAGGAGCGGATTCGTTGAGCACCTCGACCTCGGCGGCGATGACCTCGATCTCCCCGGACGGGAGGTTCGGGTTCTCGTTGCCACCGGGGCGGCGCGAGACCTCGCCCGTCACGCGCAGCACGAACTCGTTGCGCAGTGGGTGGGCGGTCTCCTCGTCGCGGATGACGACCTGCGCGAGCCCGTCGGTGTCTCGCAGATCGATGAACGCGACTCCTCCGTGATCACGACGGCGATCGACCCAACCCGTGAGGGTGACGGTCTGACCGATGTGCTCGGCTCGCAGTGAGCCGGCCGTGTGGGTGCGAAGCACGGAAGAATCCTCCTGATAGGAATACGGAACCTCGCCATTCTACGTGCGTGCGGGGGCGCAGCCCGCGGTGCGGATCGGGGGCCTCGCTAGACTCGCCCCCGAACCCGACGCCACTGTCGGGCCGCGTAATATCCGGGAGTACACAATGGATCCGAACCAGATCGCCGAAATGTTGGGCACAACGACCTCCGTCGTGCTGAGCATCACCTACTACGTGGTGTACGCCGTGACGATGTGGAAGGTCTTCGCGAAGGCCGGCTATCCGGGCATCCTCGCTCTCATCCCGATCGTGAACCTGATCTTCCTCGTCAAGATCGCGGGGATGTCGGGCTGGTTCGTGCTGCTCTACCTGATCCCGATCGTGAACATCGTCTTCGCGATCATCGTCGCGGTGAAGGAGGGCGAGAACTTCGGCAAGGGGGCGGTCTTCTCGTTCTTCCTGCTGTGGATGTTCCCCTTCATCGGCCATCTGATCATCGGATTCGGCGACGCGACCTACCGTCGGGTCTGAGCCGCTGCATGCCTGCCGAACGCCTTCATCTCGTCCGCCACGGCGAGGTCCACAACCCCGAGCGTGTCCTCTACGGGCGGCTTCCGCACTATCGACTGAGTGACACCGGGCGGGGGATGGCTCGCGCGGCCGCTGAGTACGTCGCCTCTCTGGACCGACCGGTCACGACCCTCCGGTGCTCGCCGTTGCAGCGCGCGCAGGAGTCGGCGGAGCCGTTCGCCGAGCTCTTCTCCCTCGATCCCGTGATCGAGGAGCGCGTCATCGAACCCACCAACGTGTTCGAGGGCACCCAGATGCGGCGTGCGCTGATGAACCCCCTGAACTGGCGTCACCTGCGGCGTCCTTCGCTGCCGAGCTGGGGCGAGCCGTACGTCTCGATCGCCGAGCGCGTGGAGCAGGCGATGAACTCCGCGTGGGACGAGACGCCGGAGGGCGATGTGGTCTTCGTCTCGCACCAGGCGCCCATCTGGATCACGCACCTGCATGTCGCGGGGCTGCCGCTCCGTCACGACCCGCGCACTCGACGCTGCGCGCTCTCCAGCGTCACCTCGTTCGAGCGCAAGGGTGACGTCTGGCGCGAGGTCGGGTATGCGGATCCCGCTGCGGGCATGAGCACGGTGGACGTCGGCGCCGTCTGACCGGACGCGGCGACCCGCTGTCTGCGAGCCCGACGTCCGGTCAGCCGGGAATCGGATCAGGCGTGCGTCGTGGTCAGGGCTGCTGCGGTCTCCGCGGCGGTGAGCTCCTGGACGATGCTCGCCGCGGCGAACTGGCCTGCGGCGGCGGCCAGGATAACCGCGGCCATCGGCCCCGGGAAGGACGCGCGGTGCGCGAGGTCTCCGGCGGCGAGGACGCCGGGGCGAGACGTGCGCCCGAAATCGTCGATCTCGATCGAGCCGGAGGGCAGCATGCCGAGTCCGAGCTGTTCGGCGAACGGTGCCCGCTGGCGCATGGCGCCCGCCCCGACGAACAGGCCGGCGAGCGGCACGGATTCTCCGCCCACGTTCACGATGACGCCGTCGCCCTTCTGAGCGACGCCGTCCACCACTCCGGTGTGGATGCGCGCACCGAGCGCCTCGATCGTGTGGCGCTCGTCGTCGGCGATCTCGTCGGTCAGCGGGAAGACCGTGATGCTCGCCGCGATGCGTCCGAGCAGGCCGATCAGGTGCCCGATGCGCGTTCCGCCTCCGAGGATTCCGATGTCTCGTCCGCTGTACTCGTGTCCGTCGCAGAATGGGCACGAGAAGGCGTGCACACCCCAGAGCCGGTCGAGGCCGGGGATCTCGGGGAGGTCGTCGATGACGCCGGTGGCGAGGATGACGCGACGTGCCGACTCGGTCGATCCGTCCGCCAGCGTGATCGCGAACGCGTCGCCGTCCTGAGCGACGTCGGTTGCGCCGATGTCGCGCACCGTCACATCGGAGTAGGCGTCGAGCTGAGCGCGAGCCGTCGCACGGAAGTCAGCGGGGGCGGCCCCGTCGGCGGCGATGACGTTGTGCATGTGCTGGACGGTGCCGTTGCGGTACTCGCCGGAGTCGAGGACGAGCGCGGAGCGGTGCATGCGTCCCAGGGTCAGTGCGGCCTGCAGTCCTGCGGGCCCTGCGCCGATCACGATCGCGTCGAACATGAGGGAGTCCTCTCGGGAGTGAGTTTGCTTTCGAGGACAGTCTGTGACTTCATGTCAACATGAAGTCAAGTCCGCGCGATTCTGACGCGCACTTCGATCATCAGATGGGCTTTTCCAGGTCTCTCAGAAGGGGGCGCACGAGCGTCTCTACGCTACTTCTGGCGAGGATGAGGTCTCGCGCCGCCGCGAGGGGTCGGGACCGGACGAACGTGACCCGCGCCAGCCGCCGGGACAGAGTCTGCGCGATCTCCGTGCGCTGCCGACGACGCCGCTCATACAGGGCGAGCGACTTCGGCGCCGAGAATCCATCGGACCGAGAGAGTTCATCCGCGAGTGCGGCAGCGGACTCCAGTGCCATCGAGGCGCCCACGCCTGCCGTGGGGAGGAAGCCGACGGCCGCGTCCCCCACCAGGGCGACGCGCCCGCTCGTCCATCGCGGTGATCGAACGTCCGCCATCGGCCAGACGACCGGCGCGGTGTCGAGACCTGCGAACCAGCGCGGGTCCGTCAGTCCGTAGTCCCGCAGGAGGTTTCCGGCGACCTGGGAGTTGCGTTCGGGTGAGGCGAAGCGTTCGGCCGGTGCCCCGGCGATGACGCAGAGACGATCGCGGCATGGATAGGTGCCCAGGAAGCTTCCTGCCCCCCAGCGCTCGATGATCTCTCCTGTCTCGGCCAGCGCGGCGTCGACCCACCAGACGAGGCAGGCCCACCCCGTGTCGTTGCGTCCCGTGTCGCCGACCATGGCGGTGCGGACATCGGATCCGATCCCGTCCGCTCCCACGAGCACGTCAGCGCTGGTCGTCGTCCCGTCGTCGAGATTCACGACCACCCGGTCGGCCGTCTGATCCATCGAGGAGATCCGCACGCCGTGACGGATGTCGGCGTCGGCGGCCGCGCCGTAGAGAACTGAGATCAGGTCGCCGCGCGGGATCAGGCCGAGATGGCCGTACTCCTCCACCTCGGGCGGAATCGCGGACGACGAGAGGAGGTGCCCGTCCTGGCGGCGGGCGGTGTAGCGGGTCATCGATTCACTCAGGGCGACCGTGTCGCCGTAGACCCCGACCGAGTGCAGCACCCGGGTCCCGTGCGGCCAGAGCGCCAGCGCGTACCCGTCGGAGGGTGACCCGCCAGCGGACTCCTGCCCCCTGTCGGCTCTTCTCTCGACGACGAGCACCTCGTGCCCCTGTCGGCCCAGAAGAGCGGCGAGAGTGAGCCCGGCTATCCCGGCTCCTGCGATCAGTACACGCATGACGACACCTCATTCATCTTCACCAGCTGGCCTCTACATTTGTTGAGGATGATACTCTACATCCGTATAGACCAGTTGCAAAGGGATGGCATGAGTACGCGCAGAACCCTGATCGCCGATGCGATCATCACGACGCTGGCCACGCACGGCAGCCGCGGCCTCACGCATCGCGCGGTCGACGAGGCAGCGGGACTCGCCGTCGGATCCACGTCCTACTACTTCCGCAGTCGGGCGGCGTTGCTGGAGACCGCCGTCACGCGACTGGCAGACCTCGACGTCGAAGCGGCAGGCACGCTCGACCCGACGGACCCGAGCGGAGCGCTCGCCGGGCTGATGGAGCATGCCCTCACAGGTCCGGGGCGCACGGCGACTCTCGCTCGCTACGAACTCTCACTCGAGGCCGCGCGTCGCCCCGAAGTGCGACGGGCCCTGGTCGCCGGCACGCAGAGGCTGCACGCGACCATCGCCGATCTCCTGTCCACGGTCTCGTCCGAGGTGGATGCGACCGCTCGCGCCCGAGACCTGCTCGCCTTCCTCGACGGCGTACTGTTCGCAGAGGCCACCGGCACTCACGGCTCACCGCGCTCATCCGCCGAGCTCCGCGCTACGGCCGACGCGATCCTGGGGATCGCGGCGGCGGTAGATCAGCGCGCAGAGCCGCGTTCCGCGCCCGACGTGTCACCCGGAGTGACGAGTCCGGATTCGTAGCCGAGCACGACGGCCTGAACGCGGTCACGGGTGCCGAGCGTGGCGTAGTCCACACGAAGGTCGGGTCGCGCCAGGCAGGGGGTAGTCGTGTCGGGAGTGAGTTTGCTTTCGAGGGCAGTCTGTGACTTCATGTCAACATGAAGTCAAGTCCGTCCTCCCGCTGGTCCGTCGGCGAGGTCGCCGAGAAGTTCGATGTGCCCACGAACGTGCTGCGGCACTGGGAAGCGGTCGATCTCCTGCGCCCCGAACGCGATGACGCCGGGCGCCGACGGTACAGCGAGGACGACATCGTCCGTATCGCCGTGATCCAACGGAGCAAATCCGCCGGCATGAGTCTCGACCAGATCGCCGTGCTCCTGGACGCCGGGCGGAGGGGGCGACACGAGGTCCTGCAGGCGCACCTCGACGACATCGACAGTCGGATGGAAGAGATGCGGCTGTCGCGAGAGATGACCGAGCACGCGTTCCACTGCCAGGCCCACGACATCTCCACGTGCCCGCGATTCCGCGCCGGCGTCGACGACGTGCTCGCGCGATTCTGACCGCTCCACGCACGCTGCTGTCCAGATCACGCATAGGTGCCCGCGCGTAGAATGGTAGACGTGCCTCTCGCCTCGACGGTCCACCCGATCCGCAGCGGCAGCCCCTCCCGTACACGGCGATCTCGCCGGGTGATCGGAGCCGCGCTCGCCGCGGTGTTCGCCGTCGCTCTCACGGCCTGTGCGCCGGATCCGGTCGCCGAGCAGTACCTCGACGGCGACAACAAGGGGTACATCGCGGCCGACGGTTTCACGGTCAAGGAGATCCCGTCCGAAGAGCGCGGTGACCCCGTCGTCTTCGGTGGTGTCACCGAGCACGGCGACGAGTTCCAGAGCTCCGACATCGCCGGCGACGTGACCGTGGTCAACTTCTGGTACGCCGCGTGCGGACCGTGCCGGGTCGAGGCGAAAGACCTCGAGGCCGTCTGGCAGCAGTACCAGGACGAGGACGTCTCCTTCATCGGCGTGAACACCTACGACCAGCCCGACACCGCTCGGGCGTTCGCCACGGAGTACGGCATCACCTACCCGAGCCTGATCGACGTCGAGTCCGGCGAGGCCAAGCTCGCCTTCGCGGGCGCGACGCCCATCCAGGCGACTCCGACCACCCTCGTACTCGACAAGCAGGGTCGGGTCGCGGCCCGCATCATCGGACAGCTCGACGGCACCTCGATCCTCGCCACACTCGTCGGCGACGCGCTCGCGGAGAACACGTGACCGCGGCGTGAACCCCCAGGACATCATCGGCTCCGGAGCCCTCTGGCTCGCGATTCCCGTCGCGATGCTCGCAGGGCTCGTGTCGTTCCTCTCCCCGTGCGTGCTGCCGCTCGTACCCGGGTACCTCGGATTCATCGGCGGTTCGGTGAGCCCGCGCTCGACGAGTGCCGGTGGACAGGAGACGGGCGTCGCAACGGTCGCACGCGGACGCCTGGTCCTCGGCGTGCTGCTGTTCATCCTCGGGTTCAGCATCGTGTTCGTCGCGTACACCGCGCTCGGCGGCACGGTGGGCCTGTTCCTGCTGCGCTGGGAAGACCTCATCACGCGAATCCTCGGCGTCTTCATCATCCTGATGGGCCTGGTCTTCCTCGGTCTCTTCGGATTCGCGCAGCGCGAGTTCCGCTTCCAGGTCGACTCCCGCGCCGGCATCGTCGGTGCGCCGCTTCTGGGTGTCGCGCTGGGGATCGGTTGGGCGCCGTGCATGGGCCCGACGCTCGCCGCGATCACGGCGCTCGCGATCAACGTCGGCGACCCCTGGCGTGCGGCGTCTCTCGGCCTGGCCTATTCGCTCGGCCTCGGCCTTCCGTTCCTCCTCGTCGCACTCGGTTTCGGGTGGGCGACCAAGGCGGTCGGATTCCTCCGCCGCCACATCCGCGTCGTGAACATCATCGGCGGCGTGATGCTCATCGTGCTCGGCGTGCTCATGGTCTCCGGTCTCTGGACCGAGATCATGTCGCGCCTCGGGGCGGTGATGGGCAGTGTCTTCCTCCCGCTCTGATCCGAAGGACCCAGTGAAGAACCGCACCGCGAAGACCTCGCGCGACGAGAACGATCCGCTGCGGCCGTCCGACCATGTCGACGGCGACGACTCCGCCATCTCGCAGCCGAAGCTGGGGTTCGTCGGGTGGTTGCGCTGGGGCTGGCGCCAGCTCACGTCGATGCGCACGGCCATCGTGCTGCTGCTGATCCTCGCGATCGCCGCGATCCCCGGGTCGATCTTCCCGCAGCGGATGGCCGACCCCAATGGCGTCACGCAGTGGGAGACGGACAACCCGGACCTGTTCCCCGTGCTCGACGCCCTGAGCCTGTTCGATGTGTACCTGTCGCCGTGGTTCTCGGCCATCTACCTTCTGCTCTTCCTGTCGCTCATCGGCTGCGTGATCCCGCGTATCACGCACCACACGAAGGCCCTGCGTTCGCGTCCGCCGCGCACGCCTGCGCGTCTGGGGCGCCTGGCCGACCACCGCGAGGTCGTCCGCGAGAGCGAGGATGCCGAGGTCGAGGCCGCACGGGCCGCGGACGTCGCCCAGACGCAGCTGCGCGCGCTCGGCTACCGCGTCGAGCGCTACGACCGCGGCCGCGCCTACTCGGTGTCCGCCGAGCGCGGCTACTGGCGCGAGACCGGGAACCTGCTGTTCCACCTCGCCCTCGTGGGTGTGCTGATCACGGTCGGGCTCGGCGGAGGCTTCGCGTACACGGGGCAGCGCGTGGTCGTCGAGGGGACGACCTTCGTCAACACCCTGCTGGACTACTCCTCCATGAATCGCGGTCGATTCGTCGCCGACGACCGGCTCGTCCCGTACTCCATGACGCTCGATTCGTTCGATGTGACCTACCAGGCTCCGGGCACCCCGGGTGCCGGGCAGGCCGGAGACTTCTCAGCGAACGTCACGGTGCGCGAGCAGGACACAGCCGATCGGGAGGGCTCCGTGCGAGTGAACCACCCGCTCGACATCGCCGGAGACAAGGTCTATCTCCTCGGAAACGGCTACGCGCCGACGATCACCGTCCGCGACGCCGACGGCGAGGTCGTCTTCCACGACTCGGTGCCGTTCCTCCCGCAGGACACGAACATGACCTCAGTCGGAGTCGTGAAGGTGACCGACGGGATGCCCGAGCAGCTCGGCATGTCCGGATTCTTCTATCCGACCTCGTCGCAGCTCGAGTCCGGCGCGTTCGCCTCCGCATTCGGTGAGCTGTACGGCCCGCTTCTCACCCTCAACGTGTTCGAGGGGGACCTCGGGATCAACGACGGCACACCCCGCTCCGTCTACGTGCTCGACACGACCGACATGGAACAGCTCACGGGAGGCGACACCGGTACCGAGTCGATCCGACTGCAGCCGGGGGAGACCGCTGATCTTCCCGACGGGCTCGGGACGGTCACGTTCGAGGACGAATCCCCGGTCGGCGCGACCGACTACACGCAGTCCGTCAAGCGCTTCGCCTCCCTCCAGATCCACCACGACGCATCGGCGATCTGGGTGCTCGTGTTCGCAGTCATGGCCTTCGCGGGACTGCTGCTCGCACTGTTCATCCCGCGTCGACGGATGTGGGTGAAGGCGACCGCCGAGGACGGCTCCGTCCGTCTCGAATACGCCGGACTCGCCCGCGGTGAGGACCCGATGCTCGAACGTGCCGTCGATGACCTCGCAGACGGCCACGCACGTCTTCTCGATGACCGGTCCGCAGGCGCGGCCCCCGGTAGAACCCCGAAAGTAGACTGACACCATGCCCGACCTCGACTCCCTCTCGGTGCTGCTGATCTGGACCGCCATCGCGATCTACGCGGCGGCCTTCATCGCCTATGCCTTCGACCTTGCGCGTCGCTCGCAGATGGCGACGGATGCGACGACCGTGCAGGAGCCCGCTCTCGTCGGAGTGGGCGGACGCCGTGGCGCGGGCGACGATACGGCCTCGGGGCTTGCACCGGGCGAGGGAGAAGCGGCGAAGCCGACGCGGTACATCATGGCGCGCATCGGCACGGCGCTGACCGTGCTCGCGTTCGTGTTCCATCTCGCAGCCACCGTCCTGCGCGGCATCGCCGCCGAGCGGGTGCCGTGGGCCAACCTGTACGAGTTCGCGATGACGGGCACTCTGCTCATCGTCCTCGTCTACCTCGGCGTCCTCACCCGCATCGACCTGCGGTACCTGGGCACGTTCATCATCGGCCTCGTGGTCGTTCTCATGGGCGGTTCGACGACGTTCTACGTCAGCGTCGTCCCCCTGATGGACCCGCTCAAGAGCATCTGGCTCGTGATCCACGTCTTCGTCGCGTCGCTGGCCACCGCGTTCCTCGCGCTCGCCTTCGCGCTCTCCGTTCTGCAGCTCATGCAGAGCAGGTACGAACGTCGACTGCAGGAGCGCGCGGACAAGCCGGGGCCCGGATTCCTGCGAACTCTTCCCGATGCCGACCGGCTGGAAGGCCTCGCGTACCGCTTCGCGATCGTCGGCTTCATCCTCTGGACCTTCACACTCATCGCCGGTGCCGTCTGGGCCCAGGACGCGTGGGGTCGGTACTGGGGCTTCGACGTCAAGGAGACCTGGACGTTCATCATCTGGGTGCTCTACGCGGGCTACATCCACGCGCGCGCCACGCGCGGCTGGCGCGGTACCCGGTCGGCCTGGCTGTCGATCGTCGGGTTCTCGGCGGTTATCTTCAACTTCACGATCGTCAACGTGTTCTTCAAGGGACTGCACGCCTACTCCGGCATCAGCTGACCTTCGGAACTCCGGCGAAACGCCCGGGACGGATCCGACGATCCGACCCGGGTGTTTCGCGTAATGAAACCCGCCCGTCGTCGTCTCTCAGAGGGTCGCATCGTTCATGCAGAGCGGTGGGACTTCGGAATCAGAGAATCCACGAAGGGGAATGATGACGACACTGGCCGTCTGGAACGACCTCGCCGCTGTGCTCGTGCCGCTGGGGATCTTCGGCGTGGGCATCGCGATCGTGAGTGCGATCGCCGCAGGTATTGCGTTCGCGTTCGGGGCGTCAGGACTCGGGGGCGTTGCTGTCGCCCTGTGGTTCAGTGGACTCATCCTCAGCCTGTCGGCAGGGTTCGTGCACGCCTGGACGCTCCCGCTCGTCGCGGCGCTCGTCCTCCCGGCGACGATCGGCATCGGTGTGCTGGGGAGCGCCATCCGATCCCGTCGCGGTGTGCGCCTTCCCGAGGTCGTCAGCACCGTCTGATTTCGAGGCCCGGCCGCACGCAGGGGGTGCGCTGCGCCGGGACCCCGACCAGTCGGGGCGTGGGTGCGTTCGTCGAGGGGGTCGACGCCGCATTCACGCCCCATGGTCGCCGCCTCCGTGACCGCGCCCGGTCGAGCGGGTCAGGCGGTGGCGAGGACCGCCTTCGTGGATGTGGTGCGGCGGACGGCCACCGCGAGGGTTGTCGCAAGGAGGGCGAGCACGCCCCAGACGACGAGCGCCGCGACCGTGCTGCCGCTGCCCTCGATCAGTCCGGCGAACGCGGGCGCCGTCGGAAGCATGTCGCCGAGACCCGCGAGCCACCCCGGCACCGTCGAGATGAGCCCGGTGGCCACGGCGAGGACACCGATCAGCGCGCTCACCCAGCGGCCGATTCCGCCGAGCAGGGCGACGAGCGCCTGGTTCACCGCGGCGAACGCGATGGACGCGAGGACCGCGATACCGGCGAAGGACCACCACGCGCCCGCGTCGTACTGCGCGATGATCTGCACGATCAGTGCCACGAGCAGCCCCTGTCCCGCACCGATCACCGCGGCGGGGGTGAAGGCGCGCAGCGTCAGAGTCGCGGACGAGCGGCGTGACGTCAGCGTTCTGGCCGTCACGGCGCGCATCGCGATGAAGGACGCGAGAGCACCGAACCACAGCACCACCGCGGTGAGCAGCGGGATCGCGGTCGGACCGAAGATGGACGAGTTGGATGCGTTGGAGGTCACGGGGTCCGCGACGACCGACGCCAACGTGCTGGACTCCTCATCGCTGAACGAGGGGAGCGAATCGGACGCCGTGTGGAGTCCGTCCGCGAGGTCTTCGGTACCTGCGCCGAGCTCATCGAGGCCCTCCACGAGCTCTTCGGCCCCGGTCGCGAGTTCGCCCGCGCCGGTTGACAGCTCTCCCGCACCGGAGCTCAACTCACGCGCTCCGTTCGCGGACTGGCTGACCCCGTCGGACAGCTGCGTGAGGCCCGAACCGAGCGCCGAGGCTCCGTCCGCCGCCTCGCGGAACTGCGCGGCGAACTCTTCGGATGCCTCGGTGTCGAACTGGGCGAGACCCGCAGACGTCCCGGCGGCGGCCTGTGCTGCCAGGTCGGCTCCCTCCTGCAACTCCGGCATTCCGGCCGCGAGACCCAGGACACCCCGACAGACAGGGTCGGCCTCCTGGCCCGCGCACGCCGCTGCCAGCTGCTCCAGACCGCCAGCCACGTCCTCGATGCCACCAGACACCCCGCTGGTCGCTGCGGCGGCACCGGCTGCGGCCTCGGAGAGCTGCGTGGGGATGAGCCCGTTCTGTTCGACCGTATCCGCACCGGATGCGAGCCCTGCGCCGAGTTCGTTCGCGCCGGCTGCCGCGTCGTCCGTTCCCGTCGCGATCGTGTCGAGTCCGGTACCGAGCTCGCCGGCACCCGCGCCGAGCTGCGACGCGCCGTCGGCGAGCTGGGTCGCGCCATCGGGGATCTCGGCGGCGCCGTCGGCGGCGTCCATGGTGCCGTCGGCGAGCTGGGTCGCGCCGTCTGCGGCCTCGCCGATCTGGTCCCCGATCGTGGTGAAGCCGATCAGCACGTTCTCCAGTGTCGCCTCCGACAGCATGGTGCCCATGGTCGATGCCGCGACCTCCGCGATCTGACCCGTGATGAGATCATCGGCGACGCGTCCGTCGGGCGGGGTCGTGATCGTGATGGTCGCCTGCTCGGGGTCACCCTCACCGTCGGCGATCACCTGTCCGGACGAGGTCGCCGCCGCGGAGAATTCCTCCGGGATCGTGATGACCGCCTGGTAGGTGCCGTCGGCGATGCCCTCGGCCGCGTCGTCCTCGTTCGAGATGACCCAGGTGAGGTTCGAATCGAGCTCGTCCGTCCCCTCCACGAGACCCGAGGCGAGCTGGCGCCCGAGCGGCGTGTACTGGTCGTCGATCGTGACGGGCTCGTCGAGGTTCACGATCGCCGCGGTCATCGAGTCGAGGCGCTCGGTCGGGTCGTTGAGCGCCGCGACGAGGATGCCGCCGACGGCTGCGGGGAGCAGCAGGATGCCGAGCAGCGTCAGCCACGTGACGGGCTTGCGCGAACGGGCGCGTTCGATGGAGAGGGTCATGCGTTCACCTCGGTGGAGTCGATGACGGATCGGCGCGGAGCGCGGATGTCGAGCAGTGCGGCGGAGCGCCAGCCGGCGTCCGCGAGGATCTCCCGACCGGTGTCGCCGTCGGTGGCGGTCGCGAAGACGGTCAGCGTGCGTCCGGCTGCGGCGTCGCGCAGCATGGCCGTGGCCTGGTCTCGCTGCGCGCCGGTGAGGGTGTCGATGCCGTCGATGACGACCACGGACGAGCGTCCGCGCAGCGCCTCGGCGAGATCGAGCAGTGCGGCGTCGGCGTCATCCACGAGGACGCAGCCGGCGTGAGCACGCACCCAGGCGTCACGCCCGGGGAGGAGGTGCCCGGCGACGCGGAGCCGCCCGTCGCCGGCCGAGATGCGCCCTGCGATCGTGAGGGCGAGTGCGCGGCGCACCTTGCGGTCGCGGCCCGTGGCGATCAGCGCCGCGCCGGGGGCGATGCGCAGTGAGACGCCCTCGAGGACCGGTGCGTCGGCACGCAGGGTGAGCTCGTCAGCGGCGATCGCCGAGTCGTCTCCCGGCCAGGAGGTGAGCGCGCGTTCGCGTTCCACCGCCTCGCCCTCGATGTCCACGTGGGGGAGGATGCGTTCGAGCCAGGCGGGGATGCGCCAGGCGCGTTCACCGAGGATGGCCATGAGCGCGGGGATCAGCGTCATGCGCACGAGGAACGCGTCGATCGCGATACCCGCCGCGAGGCCGAGGGCGATCGGCTTGAGCGACGAGTCGCCCTCGGGGACGAACGCGACGAACACCGCGAACATGATGAGCCCCGCGGCGGTGACGACCTTGGCCGAACCGGTGAACCCGGTGCGGACCGCACGGATCGCAGCGGCCCGTCGAGTCGCGGGGTTCTTGCGGTCCTTGTCGTGGATGAAGTCCTCCCGCATGCGCGAGACGAGGAACACCTGGTAGTCCATCGCCAGGCCGAAGAGCACACCCATGAGCACGATCGGCATGAAGCTGATGATCGGTCCCGTTCGGGCGACATGCAGGGCGTCCGCGAACCATCCCCACTCGAACACGGCCGCCACGATGCCGAACGCGGCCACGATCGAGAGCAGGTAGCCGAGCGCCGCGGTGATCGGAACCCAGAGCGAGCGGAACACGATCGTCAGGAGGATCAGGGACAGGCCGATCACGAAGATCCCGAACGGGAGGAGTGCGGCGCCGAGCTGATCGGAGATGTCGATCGCCACCGCGGTGAAGCCCGTCACCTTCAGGTCCACGCCGTACTCGTCGAGCAGGCGGTCGTGCTGGGCGCGGATCTCACGCACGAGTTCCGCGGTCTCCGGGGCGTCGGGTGCGGTCTCGGGGATGATCTGGACGATGCCCGTGTCGGCGGTCTCGTTCGGGACCGCGAGCGCGATCTCCTTGACGCCGGGGAGGGTCGCGATGTCATCGCCGATGTCCTCCATGAGTTCCAGCGGATCGGTCGAGGTCACGATCGTGCCGGTGAGGACGAGGGGTCCGTTGAAGCCGGGGCCGAAGTTGTCCGCGACGAGGTCGTAGCTCTGGCGTGCCTCGGAGTCCTGGGGCAGAACGCCGGCGTTGGGGAGCGCGAGGGACAGGCTGGTGGCGGGGATCGCGACGATGCCGAGTCCGAGGACGACGGCGAGGGCGGTCAGGACGGGACGCTTGGTCACGCCGCCGACCCACCGCTCGCTGAACGGGCGTCGCGGTTCGGCGGCCTTCGCCCCCTTCTTCGCGCGCGGTGCGCGTTTCGGGCGTCCGGCCACGCGGTGACCCAGGAAACCCAGGAAGGCGGGGGTCAGCGTGACGGCGATGGCGACGCCGATCGCGACGGCGACGGCGGCGGCGATACCCATGGTGGTGAGGAAGGGGATGCCGGCGAAGCCGAGTCCGATGAGGGCGATCAGCACCGTGATGCCGGCGAACACGACGGCGGAGCCTGCCGTGCCGACGGCGCGTGCCGTGGATTCCTCGGGGTCCACTCCTTCGCGCACCTGGTCCTGATGCCTCGCGACGATGAACAGCGCGTAGTCGATGCCGATCGCCAGGCCGAGCATGAGGGCCAGGAGAGGCGTGGTGGAGGACACCGTCGCGAAGGCGGTGGCGGCGAAGATCCCCGCCATCGAGATGCCGACGCCGAGGATCGCGGTGACGAGGGGGAGGCCGGCGACCACGAATGATCGGAACGTGACGATGAGCACGATCAGGGCGATCAGCAGACCGATCGCCTCGGTGATGGTGACGGTGGGGATCGAGGTCGCGAAGAGATCGCCGCCGAGGGCGACCTCCGAGCCGTCGGGGAGCATCGTGGCGAGCTCGTCGACGGCGGCGTTCAGATCGTCCTTGGTCTCGTCCGAGACGTCGCTGGCCTGGCCGTCGAACTGCAGCTGCACGATCGCGGCGGTCTCCTCGTCGCTCACCATGCCCTCGACCAGCTCGTCGTACGGCGAGGTGACCGCGAGCACACCGTCGAGGTCTCCGAGCTCGTCGACCGTGTCCTCGATCTCGTCGCGGTAGTCGGCGTCGGTGACGGAGTCGCCGTCCGCGGCGACCACGATGAACTGCGCGTTCGTGCCACTCGCGGAGGGGAACGAGCGCGAGAGCTGCTCGAGGCCCGCCTGGGATTCGGTGCCCGGGATGCTGAAGGTGTTGTCCGTGCCCGCTCCGAGCAGGAGGGCGCCGGAGCCGGCGATGCCGAGCACGAGCAGCCACGACACGAGAACGCGCCACGGGTGCACGAAGGACCAGCGCCCGAGGGAAGACAGGAGAGTGGACACGGGAGTCCTCCATGCGACGAGGATGGCTATGGATACAGGAATGTATCCGATACAACTGTGTATCCTACGAGGTGTCCAGTGGGCGAGTCTGTGGGCTGGATGTGAAAGTGTGGGGGAAGGAGGATTCGATGACGACATCCGTGACGCGGAGCCGGGAGAACACCCGTGCCCGACTGCTCGACGCCGCCGCTCAGCTGTTCGCCGAGGTGGGCCTGGACGGCGCGAGTGTGGAGGTCATCTGCGAGCGCGCCGGATTCACGCGCGGGGCGTTCTACTCGAACTTCGAATCCAAAGACGAGCTGTTCCTCGAGCTCGCCTCGACGATCGCCGAGCGGCGCCTGACGGGTGTGCGTGAGCGCATCGATGCGTTCGTGGCCGCCGGAGTGCTCACCGGCGACGCCGATCCCGTCTCGATGGTGCAGAAGGTCCTGGACGACAGCGTGGACGACCGGCTCAGTGTCCTGCTGCTGAGCGAGGTCCGCATCCGCGCTCTCCGCGACGCCGTGTTCGGTGCCGCCTACGCCGCTCAGGAGGACGCGATGCTGGAGAGCATCGTCGGGATCATCCAGGGCATCGTCGATTCGGGGCTCTTCACCCTGCGCGTGGATGTGCAGACGGCCGCGCGCACCCTCATGATCGTGTGGGAGGGCACCATGGTTCGCGGTGCGATCGCGGGGCACGACGGCGAGCTCCTGCACCACGAGGGTGGCCAGGCGCTCGCACGCCTCGTCGAACTCATCATCGAGGACTGCACCCCGCCCGCAGGCGGCTGAACGACGCGGCGGCTCAGCCCGCGGGTGTCCCGTCGAGCACCGCGTAGCTGCGCAGGAGTCGCTCGCGCCACCAGTCGCGACGGGTGGCCGATGCTTCCCAGCGGGCGAGTCGACCCGGGTCAGGGGTCACGCGTTCCACGCGGATCGCCCCGTCGACCGGCTCCCTGTCGGCGATGTCCTCGGTGAACAGGGCCGACGTCCCCAGTCCGCAGTCGTAGTCGAGCCGGGGGAGGGAAGCGGCGAGGGCGGCGCCCTGCCCCAGTCCGACCGCGGTGTCCAGTGCGCTGGAGACGACGACGGGGAGGCCGGCTTCGCCGACGATCGCGAGCGCACGGCGGATACCGCCCAGGGGTTGCGCCTTGATGACGAGCAGGTCGGCGGCGCCCGCGCGAGCGACGGCGAGGGGGTCGCTGGCTTTGCGTACGCTCTCGTCCGCCGCGATCGGGATGCCCATGTACTTCACGCGCCCGCGGAGCTCCGCGAGCTCCTCTACCGTGGCGCACGGCTGCTCGGCGTACTCGAGGTCGAACGGGGCGAGGGCGTGCAGCGCACGTTCGGCCTCATCCACGTTCCACGCGCCGTTGGCGTCGATGCGCACACGCCCTTCCGGACCCAGCACATCGCGCACCGCCCGGACCCGGTCGATGTCCTCCGCGAGGCTCTGGCCGGGCTCGGCGACCTTGACCTTCGCCGTGCGGCACCCGTCGAATCGCGTGAGCAGACCGGGCACGGCATGCGCCTCGATCGCCGGGACCGTCGCGTTCACGCGGATGTCGCGGCGATGAGCGGGGGGCTGGGGGTTCCAGCCGTAGTCGAGGGCGGCCGCGAGCCAGGTGGAGGCCTCGGCGTCGCTGTATTCGACGAACGGCGAGAACTCCGCCCATCCCTGCGGCCCTTCCAGGAGCATCGCTTCACGGACCTCGATCCCTCGGAAGCGCGTGCGCAGGGGAAGCGCGACGACGCGCGCGGTGTCGAGCAGGTCGGCGAGTGGGGGGAGCATGTCGCCCATTGTGCCCCCATCGGGTGCGCGTACCCGTCAGGCGCGGCCCGTCGCCGCTGGTCGAGGCGTCACAGGCTAGGTGTCCCTACATGCATGTGTGATTGACAATGGTGTGTGGCACACAGTAATGTGGCGTTCATGACAGAGACCGACCCCCTCGACACGCACCTGCAGGAGCTGCGCCGCGGCACCGTCGTGCTCGCCAGCCTCCAGCTGCTGCGCTCCGCCGGCTACGGGTACGGCCTGCTGGAACAGCTCGAGGGGCACGGTTTCTCGACCGACGCGAACACCCTGTATCCGCTGCTGCGGCGGCTCGAGAAGCAGGGATATCTCACGAGCGAGTGGAACACCGACGAGGCGCGCCCTCGCAAGTTCTACCGCACCTCCGACGAGGGGATCCGCCTCGCCGACACCCTCACTCAGGAATGGCGTGCGCTGACCGGCGCGATCGCCTCTCTCACCGCACAGGAGAACTGACATGACCACGCTCACCGAGCGCTACGTCGCGCAGACAGTCAAGAGCATCCCGCCGAGCGCACAGAGTGATGTCCGTGCCGAACTGGAGGCCTCGATCACCGACGCCATCGACGCGCGCACCGAGCAGGGCGAGCCGCGTGAGCGTGCCGAACGCGCGGTTCTCACGGAACTCGGCGATCCGGGGGTTCTCGCCGCCGGGTACGCCGATCGGCCGCTGCAGCTCATCGGCCCGCGCTACTACCTCGTCTGGCGGCGTTTGCTGACACTCCTGCTCTGGATCGTCCCGGCCTGCGCGGCGGGCGGAGTCGCGATCGCGAAGATCCTCGAGCTCGCCACCATCGGAGACCTCATCGGTTCCGTCGTCGTCGCCGTGATCACGACGATCGTCCACGTGGGCTTCTGGACGACACTCGTCTTCGCGATCCTCGAACGCACGGCCACGGATCCGGGGGTCGAGTGGGACATCGATCAGCTTCCGGAGCCGGCCGCCACCGGTGCCGGTCGATCCGAATTGATCGCCTCGCTCGTCTTCCTCGCGCTCGCCGCCGGGGCGATCCTCTGGGATGCTCTGCGCGGATTCGTCCGGCTCGACGGCGAAGCGCTTCCGATCCTCGACCCGGCGCTGTGGCCGTGGTGGATGACGGCCCTCCTGGTGATCATGGTCGCCGAGGTACTGCTGGCGATCGGCATCTACGTCGCGCGGCGCTGGACCGTCGGCTTCGCGACCCTCAACACGGTTCTCGCGATCGCCTTCGCGGTCCCTGCGACGTATCTGCTCGTGACGGGGGGCCTCGTGAACCCCGCCTTCCTGGACTTCCTCGCCAGCGACCACGCGGCGGATCTCGCGAATGCCGACGCGGGAGCCGCGGAGCAGGGAGGTGTGTTCCGTGTCGTCACCGTGATCCTCAGCGCGGTGATCGTCGGCATCGCGGTCTGGGACATCATCGACGGGTGGCTGAAGACGCATCGTCAGCGCGTCACTGTCGGTTGACCACGTGGATCCGATCCCGCAGGAATAGGCTGAAGGCATGGTCTCCGAGCTGTTCGATCCCGCGGAATGGGTGCTCGCACCCGGCGCCGACGAGTACACCGACATCACCGCGCACGTCTCGGTCGACGGCGGGGTCGCGCGCATCGCCTTCGATCGCCCCGAGGTGCGCAACGCCTTCCGTCCGCACACGGTCGACGAGCTGTACCGGGCCCTCGACATCGCCCGTCAGGACGCACGGATCGGCGCGGTACTGCTCACGGGCAACGGCCCCAGCGCGAAGGACGGCGGCTGGGCGTTCTGCTCCGGCGGAGACCAGCGCATCCGGGGTCGTGACGGGTACAAGTACTCCGACGACGAGACCACGGTCGTCGAGGGGCAGGCGAAGGCCGCGGTCGGTCGCCTCCACATCCTCGAGGTGCAGCGCCTGATCCGCTTCATGCCGAAGGTGGTCATCGCCGTCGTCCCGGGGTGGGCTGCGGGCGGCGGTCACTCGCTGCACGTGGTCTGCGACCTCACGATCGCCTCGGCCGAACACGGCCGCTTCAAGCAGACGGATGCCGACGTGGGCTCGTTCGACGCGGGATACGGATCGGCGTACATGGCCCGCCAGACCGGTCAGAAGTTCGCGCGGGAGGTGTTCTTCCTCGCGGAGGAGTATTCGGCGCAGCGTGCGTATGAGGCGGGCGCGGTGAATCGGGTCGTCCCGCATGCGGATCTGGAGCGCGAGGCCCTGGCGATGGCCCGCACGGTGCTCACCAAGTCGCCCACCGCCATCCGGATGCTCAAGTTCGCCTTCAACGCGGTCGATGACGGTCTCGTGGGCCAGCAGGTGTTCGCGGGAGAGGCGACGCGCCTCGCCTACGGTACGGATGAAGCAGTGGAGGGACGCGACTCCTTCCTCGACAAGCGCGCTCCCGACTGGTCCTCCTTCCCCTGGCACTACTGATCATGTCCGCCCTCATCGCCACGGATGCCGACGACCCGGAGCAGCTGCGCGGGCTCCTGCAGGCGGCGCTGGACGGCGGACCCGCTCTGGGCGTCGGGCTGTTGCCCACCCACGAGGGGCGGAGGGCGGAGGAGATTCCCGACGGCACCGCCGTGGTGATGGGGACATCCGGCTCGACCGGAATACCCAAGCGGGTGGTGCTCAGCGGTGAGGCGCTGCGATCGAGCGCCGAGGCGACGGCCGAGCGCATCGGCTCCGGCCGGTGGCTGCTCGCGCTGCCCGCGGGATATGTGGCGGGCCTGCAGGTGCTCGTGCGCTCGATCCTGGCAGGCACGGTGCCCGCCCGTCTCCCCGGCCGGTTCTCGCCGGACACCTTCGCGGAGGCCACCCTCTCGATGGTGCGCACCGGATCGGAATCGCTGTACACGTCGCTCGTCCCCGCTCAGGTCGCGACCCTCCTCGATGCCGCTCACGACGCGTCGGTGAAGGCCGCGATCCAGGCGTACCGGGCGATCCTCGTGGGGGGTCAGTCCCTTCCGCAGCCGCTTCGGGACCGTGCACTCGAGGCCGGGATGCGCGTGGTGCGCACGTACGGGTCGACCGAGACCAGCGGCGGCTGCGTGTACGACGGGCTGCCCCTGGAGACGATCGCCGTCCGCGCAGTCGACGGTGAGTTGCGCATCGCGGGCCCTGTCCTGGCCGACGGCTACCTGGGCGACGCCGAGCTGACTCGCGACCGCTTCACGCGCGATGAGCACGGGATCCGCTGGTATCGCACGGGCGACCTGGGAATCGTCGAGGACGGTGTCGTGCGTGTGCACGGCAGGGCCGACAACGTGATCGTCTCGGGCGGCATCAACGTGTCCCTGGATCGTGTCGAGCGGATCGTCAGGCAGGTGCCGGGGTTCGCGACCGCGGTGGTGGTCGGAGTCGATGATGAGCGATGGGGTGAGGCCTCCGTGATCGTCGCCGTCCGGGGAGCAGCACTGCGACGTAGCGACGCCGGTCAGCTCGTGCACGCGAGAGAGGCCGTGGAGGCCGAGATCGGAGCGCACGCGCGGCCGGACAGGCTCATCCTCGTCGATGAGCTGGCCACCCTGCCATCGGGAAAGCCCGACCGCGAGGCGATCCGGCGGGTGGCGACGGCCCTGCGCTGATGCGTCACGAGATCACTGCGCACGGCGTGGAAGACTGACCGCATGGCCACGTACACGCACGGTCACCACTCGTCGGTGCTCCGCTCACACACCTCTCGCACGATCGCGAACTCCGCGGAGTACCTGCGCCCGCACCTCGGGGCCGACCTCACGCTCCTGGACATCGGTGCAGGCCCCGGCAGCATCACCGTCGACTTCGCCGCGCACACCGCGCACGTGACGGCCACCGAGGTCGGCGAGGAGGAGCTCGATCTCTCCCGAACCCTGGCCCGCACGAGGGCGATCGAGAACATCGACTTCTCCGTCGAGGACGTGCACGACCTGTCCTTTCCGGACGATTCGTTCGACATCGTGCACACGCATCAGGTGCTCCAGCACGTCGCGGATCCCGTGCGCGCGCTCGCCGAGATGCGACGCGTCGCCAAGCCGGGCGGGCTGGTCGCGGCTCGGGACGCCGACTACGCCGGTTTCATCTGGTGGCCGATGATCCCGGAGCTGGACGAGTGGTTGCACCTGTACCGCACCGCGGCGGGGGCGAACGGGGGAGAGCCGGATGCCGGCCGTCGCCTGCTCTCCTGGGCCCGCGCCGCGGGTTTCACCGACGTCACGGCGACCGCGTCGACGTGGAGCTACGCCGATCCCACCGAGCGCGAGTGGTGGGGCGGCATGTGGGCCGACCGCATCCTCCAGTCCGCGCTCGCGGCGCAGGCTGTCGAGAGTGGCCTCGCGACCCGCGCCGACCTGGAGCGCATCAGCGCGGGCTGGCGGGAGTGGGCGGCATCGGACGACGGCTGGTACCTCGTTCCCCACGGCGAGATCCTCTGTCGCGTCCCCGACTGACGCCGCATCCGATCGCCCGGCGTATACATCGCGCGACGGATGTGGACGTCGAGGTGCGTCGCGTACGGTGAGGGAGTGATCCGCCGGCTGTCTCCCACCGCCCTCGTCCTCGACATCGTCGGGGCGATGGTGCTGTTCCTGCTGACGGCGCCGACGTCGTTCGTGTTCTACATGCCCGGCTACGACTCGACCGTGGAGTCCATGACACCGCAGGTCGTCATGGTCGTCGCGGGTCTGCTCATGTGCGGTGGGGTGGCGATCGGCCGCCTGGCCCCCGGCATCGCGCTCGGTCTCGCGTGGGCCGGAGCGATCGCGCAGATGGCCGCGGCTCTCCCACCGCTGCCGATCGACATCGCGATCCTGATGGTGATCTACGCGACGGCCGCCTGGGGCTCGACTCGGGTGTTCTGGGCCGGGCTGGTCTCGGTCGGAGCGGGTGGCATGATCTCCGCGATCTACATCGCCGTCGTGCCCATGTCGGGAACCGGTACCGCGGGGCTCGGGCTGTCAACCGCAGTGCTGCTCGCGATCGTCACCCTCCTCGCGCTCGGGTTCTCCTGGGTCGGCGGCCTCCTGTGGCGCACGGTCCTGCGCGCGCGGCAGACGCGGGAGGCGCAGGCCAGAGCCGAGGAGACGGCGGCTGAGGAGCAGGAGCGTGTCCGCATAGCGCGAGACATGCACGACATCGTGGCGCATTCGCTCGCGGTCGTGATCGCTCAGGCGGATGGTGCGCGCTATGCCGCCGCCGCGGATCCGCAGGCGGCGACCACCGCCCTCGCGACAATCGGGACGACGGCACGCGGTGCGCTCTCTGACGTGCGGATGCTGCTGACACAGCTCCGGCATCGTCAGGGCGACGGGCCACAGCCCACTCTCGCGGACCTCGAAGCGCTCTTCGCCCAGGTTCGCCAGGCCGGTGTCGAGCCGAGGGTCACGGTCGACCCGATGCCACCCGGAGAGCCGCCCGGCGCGATCCAGCTCGCCGTCTACCGCATCCTGCAGGAGGCGCTGACGAACGCTCTGCGCCACGGAGAGGGTGCCGTGGACGTCCGACTGTCGTGGTGGCCGGACCGGGTCGATCTCGAGATCGCGAACGATGTCGCCTCGCAGGCGCCGTCCGGCACGGGAGGGCACGGCCTGATCGGCATGCGCGAGCGCGCGCAGCTCACGGGCGGTAGCCTGCACGCGGAGCGGGACGGCGGACGATTCACCGTTCGCGCGACGCTCCCGATCGGAGGAGTCGAATGATCCGGGTGGTACTCGTGGATGATCAGTCGCTCTTCCGAGCCGGCATCCGCATGCTCGTTGCCTCTCAGCCCGACCTCGACGTCGTGGGTGAGGCGAGCGACGGACGCGAGGCGATCGCCGTCGTCGCCCGTACGCAACCCGATGTCGTCCTCATGGACATCCGGATGCCCGTCATGGACGGTCTGACGGCGACCGCGGCGATCCTCGAGACGCCCGATCCGCCGCACGTGGTCATGCTCACCACGTTCGATCTGGATGAGGCCGCGGCGCGGGCGATCCAGCAGGGAGCGAGCGGATTCCTCCTCAAGGATGCGGATCCGGAGTTCCTCCTCGCGGCGATCCGCACCGTGCACCAGGGGTCCGCGGTCATCGCCGCATCCGCCACTCGAGAGCTCTTCGCGCATTTCACCCCGGCCGCCAAGCCGATCCCCGACTCGTACGCGGGCCTCACCGATCGGGAGCGGGAGATCTTCGCGCTCGCCGCCCGCGGGCTGTCCAACGGCGAGATCGCCGCGCGGGAGTTCCTCAGTGAGGCGACGGTCAAGACGCACATCAGTCGCATCCTCACGAAGCTGTCCCTGCGCGACCGGGTGCAGCTCGTCGTCTTCGCGTTCGAGCACGGTCTGGCCTAGCACAACGAGTAGAGGTATTTCCACTCACATTCCGGATTTCACCCCGCGATGGGACCGATAGGGGTCAGATCGCGCCCGCAGAGGGTGAAGTGAGGGTGAAATTCCTCCATTCAATTGCATCGACTTCCGCGGATCCCTAGCGTGAGAGCAAGGGGAGAAGGGCAGCGCTGGCGCGCGCCCGGGTGACCGAACACCACTCCGCTGCTGATCGTCACTCTGTGCTCTCTCGAGAGCGCCTGCTACCCGACAGGTGGACTCAATGACCGCTCTTCGTCGCGCCCGCGCGCCTCGAACGCCCTTCCGCACGATGCTCAGCACGCTGATCGTGACCACGCTCGTGGCCTCGCTCACCGTGTTCGTGCCTGCGTCCGCCGTCGCGGCTCCGCCGACGACGGACGAAGGCGAGACGTTCACCGGTATCGCCGTCGAGGCGACCGGAGGCGACGTGCTGGCCGGGGGCACCGCGACGGTGTCCGTGAACGCGTCGAACGCGACGAGCTCCGCGCTCTACAACGCCAGCACGGTGGTCGTGCTGCCCGAGGGGGTGACCTACGCTCCCGGCTCTTCACAGCCCGGACCGCCGAACGCGGTCGGTGAGCCCGAGGTGCGCACCTGGGCCCCCGACCCCGAGCAGCCCGAGCAGACGGTGCAGGTGCTCGTGTGGCCGAACATCGTGGACCTGCCTCTCGGGGCCGAACTCGACATCTCCTTCGGAGTCGTCGCTGATGACGCCGTGCACCCGGTCGGGTCGACGTTCACCGTGGACGCGGGGGTCTACGCGAACGCGAACGAGCGCATCGTCCCGCGCGTCAGTATTCCCACCGACGGCAGCGCGCCGATCGTGTCCAACGCGTCGGCAGGCGGGGATGCCGCCGCGCAGGTGAGCGTATCGGCCATCGAACTCACCAAGGTCAACGAGGACGCCGAGGCCGAGGTCTACCGTGGCCCGGACAACGCAACCCGCTACGCACTCACCGTCACGGCAGCCGAGCAGGCGGGCAGCGATTCGGTCGTGGTCGTGGATCGCGTTCCCGCGCAGTACCAGGTGACGGACTGCGAACTCGGCGACGCGTTCACCTGCGCGACCGAGATCGTGGAGATCGAGGGCGAGGTCTTCACCCAGCTGACGTGGGATCTGGGGACGCTGCCGGCGGGCGAGACCGTCACGCTGACGTACGAGGCATTCGTCGGCCTGCAGCAGATCACCGCCCCCGATGGCGATCCCGATGGTGCGGCGACTCGTCCGGGACCGACCGGGACGAGCGTCGACAACACGGCGACGGTGTCGGCCACGTACACCGGAGACGTGGCGGACGGCACTGACCCCGAGCGGGAGGTCACGGCAGAGGCGACCGCGCTCGTTCTCGATCTCGGTGTCGTCAAGACCGCCGATCGCGGGGACTTCTTCGGCGGCGAGTCGGTGGACTTCACGCTCGCGATCCGCACCAGCCAGTACATCTCGACCGATGCGGTCGTGATCACTGACACTCTTCCGGACGGTCTCTGCCCGGTCGTGCCTGCAGGAGTGGAGACCTCCGGCACGTGGCCCGCGGACTGCCCGCAGCCCGGCGAGGGCGGAACGGTGTCCGGCGGCACGATGACCGAGGCCGTCGTGAACGCCGACGGCACCTTCACACTGACCTTCGCGGTCGACGGCGACGCGCTCGCTGAAGACCAGGACGCCCAGATCACCTACACCGCGTACATGCGCGACGACTACCAGAACGGCATCCCGGTCACCACCGGTGACACGTCGACCAACCGCGTAGAGGTGAGCGGTGACGTCAGCCCCGTCGGGGCGAATGAGGTCGATGACGGCACGATCGAGTCGAGCAACGGATCGTACGCAACGCTCGACACGGCCGAGCTGTCGATGTCGAAGACGATCTGGAGCAACCCGGATCGGCAGACGATCAGCGCAGTCGAGGGATCATCCGCAACGACATGCGAGACCGCCCCGGCGGGCGAGTACGTCGGATCCGGCGGACCGCGTCTGCAGCTCGGGGACCTCACCTGCTTCCGGATCGAGGTCGACTTCGCCGACGGCACGTCGACGCGCGATCCGATCCTGGCCGATTTCCTTCCCCTGGGCACAGAACTCGTCGAGTGGGCAGCCGGACCGGGAAACACCACCGAGATCGAGCGGCTCGACAACGACCTCCAGTGGCTCGCCGGGGCCGAGCTGGACAACGGATCGCGCTACGTCGCCCCCGGAGCGACCCTGGTTCTCGACCTGCTCGTGCGCGTCACCGATGTTCCGGATGCGGGTGCGGACGTGGACATCACGGGCAACCTCGCGAAGCTGCGCTACCTGTCCGGCACCGGTCAGGTGATGGCGGCCCGCGATCAGGTCGATCTGACTCTCGCGCCCGTCCCGCCGCTGTCGCTCGACAAGGCGGTCGACGGCCAGAGCCGAATCGGCGTCGAGGAGGGGCAGGAAGTCACCTACACCGTCGCGGTCACCCATGAGGGTGCGCCGGAGAGCGGCGATGACTATGCGCTCAACGCCGTGGACGTCTGGGACGCTCTGCCTCCCGGTTTCACGTGCGACGACGTCACCAGTGACGTCTCCGCGCCCCTCTCGTGTGGAATCGCCGCCACCGGTCCGATCGACGGACGTTCGCTCCTCACCTGGGAGTTGACGGGTGCGGATCTCGGTACCGATGAGCTGTTCACCCCGGGCGAGACTCTCGAACTCACCTACACCGTGCGCATCCCGTCGCCGCTGTCGATCAGCACGTCCCACACGAACGAGGCGGCCGTCACAAGGTACACGGCGCCGACGACCGACGGCACCCCCGAGTCCGCCGGTGACATCACCTTCTATCCCGAGAACGGATTCGGCTCCCCGGGCGAGAAGAACGCACCGGAGGCGAGCGACACCGCCACCGTGACGCTCGGAGACGCGGTCGTCGCGAAGGATGTCGTCCGCACCGGCATCAGCACCGGTGGCAACAACGCTCTGGGCCAGGCGACGATCGGTGAAGAGGTCGATTACCTCTACAGCGTCACGATCCCCGCCAACACGAGTGTGTTCGAGGGCGTCCTCCAGGACGGCCTCCCGCTGGGCGGACGACTGGTCGCGAACGGCACTCCCACGCTCACCGAGAACCCCGGTGTGACGGTCGCCGCAGGATGCGACGCCGACGCGACCGAGTTCCGCCTGTGCGACGACGGGACTCTGCTGTTCCCCGACGTCTGGACAAACGATTCCGATGAGTCCGTGACGTTCGGCGTCACTCTTCCTGCCCGTGTCGCCGATGTCACCGCGAACCGGCACGCTCAGAACATCCCGAACACGGCCACGTTCGACAGCGCATCGACGCAGGACAGCGACCCGGTCCGGCGCGACTCCGACGCGGCGACCGTCCGCGTCGTCGAACCTCAGCCGACCCTGATCAAGACCGCATCCGCGTCGAACGTCACGGGAAGCCAGGAGGTCACCTACACGCTCACCGCCAGCAACGGGTCCGGTCGTCCGCCGCTGTACAACGCGGTCATCGTGGACTGCGTGCCCGCGGACCTGACCCTCGGGACGCTCCCCACCGATCTCGCGGGCCCGGTGGACGGCGACGGCTCGAACGGCTGCGCGCCCGGCACCCAGCGCATCACCTGGGAGCTCGATGCTCCCCTCGTGTCCGGGGCGGATCGCAGCATCAGCTACACCGTGACCGTACCCGCGGCGGCCCCGGCCGGCGAGCAGTACACGAACACGGCGGACCTGGCCGGGACGTCGACACCTGACGAGGCCGCCGGCGAACGGCGCACCTACACGTCCGAGTCCTCCCGCACGGTGGATGTCGAGCGCCCGGAGCTGACCAAGTCCGCCTCGACGGACACGCTCGTTCCCGGTCAGGACATCACCTGGACGGTCACGTCGACCATCCCCGCGAACGTCGAGATGTACAACGCGGCGTTCGTCGACGAGCTCCCCGCCGAGTTCGGGTCGTCGTCGACGTCCGTCCAGTCCTGGGAACTCAGCTGCACGGACGGGGACACCGACTGGCAGAACGACTGCGTGGACGGGGTCCTTCTGGATGCGGTGCCTGACACCGACTTCGGCGTCTACATCGGAGAGATCACCCCTGCCGATGAGGAGCGCACGCTCACGCTGACCTTCACCACGCGGCTTCCGGCCGACACCACGGCCGTTCAGGGGACGACTCTGACCAACACTGCGGAGTTCCGCTGGGATCTCGCCGACGGGACCGCTCCGACCGCGACCGACGCGGACTGGGACACCTCGCAGCAGGCGACGGCCGACACGCAGGTGCGGCACCCGCTGGTCACGGTGGCCAAATCGGTCAGCGATGCCACTCCCGCTCAGGGCGAGGAGTTCACCTACACCGTGCGGGCCACGGCGGTGGACGGAGCGCGCGACGTGCCGGCGTACGACGTGGCCGTCGTGGACACGGTCCCGAGCGGAGTGGTGGTGCTCGATACGTCGGGCGATCCGCTGGCTGACGGAGCGAGCACCGCCGACGGCGGTGTCTGGGACGCTCCGTCCCGCACGCTGACATGGACCATCGCGACGCTCGATCCGGGTGCCGATTCCTCTGTCACCTTCGCATACGACGCGCGACTCGACGACGCTGAGTCCCTCTCCGGTGACGCGCTGCGCAACAGCGTGCTGCCGGCGGACTGGGCCTCGCTCCCGACGGGCGGCCGGGAGTACGGGCCGGGGGATGAAGCAGTGGCTCCGGTCACGCCCCAGTTCCCGCTGATCGATGCGACCAAGGCTCAGGTCACGCCCGCGAACCCGGTCTACATCGGCCAGGAGGTCACGTTCCGCATCGAGCTGACGAACGACGGCGGCGCGGTAGCCTCGTCGCTGGATGCGGTCGACTCGTTGCCGACGGGCTGGACGTACGTCGAAGACAGCGCCGCCGTGACGATCCCCGGCGGTGAGGCGGTTGCGACCGAGCCGACCGTCGACGGGCAGGTCCTCACGTGGAGCGAGGTGGGCGGCGGGTCCGTAGATCTCGCGCCGGGCGAGACGATCGTCGTGACGTACCGGGCCGTCGCCGGGTCTGACGTCGAGGTCGGTATGGAGGTCGCGCACACGAACCGTGTCACCGCGACGAACGTCACCGATTCCACGGGCGGAACCTCGTTCGACGGCGGATCCGGTTCCTACATCGGTACCGAGGGCGACGCGACAGCGCGCATCGCATCCGCGGATCTGGCCATCTCCAAGACCGCGAACGGCGATTTCGTCGCGGGGGAGACGGGGACCTACACGATCACCGTCGCCAATGACGGTCCCGATGACGCCACGGGCGTGCGGGTCATCGACGAGCCTGACCTCCCGGAGGGCGTCACGCTCGTCGGTGCGAGTGGCGACGGCTGGTCGTGCGACGCCGACGGAGACGTCTCGTGCGAGCGCAGCGACGCCGGCGACGTACTCGCAGCGGGCGAGACCTGGGAGCTGACCGTGTCGGTGACGATCGCCGCCGACGTGCAGGACGGCACCGAGATCCCCAATACGGCGAGAGTCACCTCGAGCACCGAGGACCGCAACCCCGACAACGACGAGGACACCGACACCGGTATCGTCGAGGCGCTCGCGGATCTGACCATCGCGAAGGATTCCGACGATGAGGTGATCGCGGGCGGGACCATCGATTGGTCGATTACCCTGACGAACACGGGTCCGTCGCTCTCACGGGGCTCGGACGACGCTCCGATCGTCATCAGCGACGTGCTTCCCGACATGGTCGCGGACATCGACGTGGTCTCCGCGACCGACGGCCTGGTATGCGCCATCGAGGACGGAACGCTCACGTGCGACGTGCCGTTCGACCTCGCGGTCGGCGACTCGGTGTCCGTGCAGCTCGCGGGAATCGTCGACGCGGATGTCGAGCCCGGATTCGAGATCGAGAACACGGCGTCCGTGACACCGGTCACCACCGACCCGGACGGCGACGACAACACCTCGACTTCCACGACACCCGTGGCCGTGGAGGAGTCCCTCACCGTCGACAAGTCGATCATCGCGCCCTCAGAGCCGTCCGACGCGGTTCCGGGTGAGACCATCACGTATCGCATCGTCGTCGCCAACGGCGGGCCGTCGGACGCGCGCGGCGTGACGGTGCTCGATGACCTTCCGGAGGGGATCACCTTCGACTCGATCGTCGACGGTGAGGAACGGTGGACCGCGGAGGCTGTCGGCGACGATGTTCGCTTCGCCCTCGAGGGCACGCTTCCGGCGGGCGAGGAGGTCTCCTTCGACATCCTCGTGGAGATCGGACCGGGCGTGCAGGGCGACGTGACCAACACGGTCAGGGTCTCCTCGACCTGGCGTGAGGACCAGGACGACTCGGATGCGAGCATCGGCTCCCGGGCTGTCGCCGATCTGTCGATCCTCAAGGAGATCGATGTGACCGAGATCGTCGCCGGTGCAGACGCCGTCGCGACGTACACGCTGACAGTCGACAATCTCGGTCCGTCCGACTCGGCGGGGCCGATCGACGTCTCCGACCTGCTGCCCGCGGGTGTCACCGTCGCCGGCGACCTGACGGTCGGGTGCGAGAGCGCCGACAGCAATGGGCGTGTGCGGATCACCTGCGAGAAGCTGGACGGCCTCGACGTCGGAGAGGAGCCCTGGATCATCGAGATCCCGGTGCTCGTCGACGCCGATGTGACCGCGACCACCCTGACGAACGTCGCCACGGTCGCTGGCCCCACGGAGGATTCCGACCCGTCCAACAACACCGACTCCACGGTCGTTCCGGTTCTGCAGCGCGCCTCGCTCGAGGTGAGCAAGGACGCACCGGAGATCGCGGTCGCGGGAGAGAACGTCACCTGGACGATCCAGGTCACCAACACCGGCCCCTCGGACGCACAGGCCGTCACGCTGACGGATTCGCTCGACCCGCGACTCGACCTCGTGAGTGCGACGTCGGAGACCGATGGCGTTTCGTGCACCGGAGAGTCCACGGTCGTCTGCGGGCTCGGCACGATCGCGGTCGGCGCGACGGTGACGATCACGCTCGTCACCGAGGTGTCGGCGTCGGTGGCCGATGGTGCCGAGATCCCGAACGCGGCCACGGCCACGTCCACGACGGTGGATCCCGACACGCAGGAGCCGGCGACGGCGACGGACGACGACACCGTCACCGTTGACGCGCAGAGCGCTCTCACGCTCCGCAAGGACGCCGAGACGTCGGCGGTCGATGCCGGTGACGTGGCCACCTACACGCTGGCCGTCGGCAACGACGGCCCGTCGGACGCTGCCGCCCCCGTGCGCATCGTCGACACGCTGCCGGAGGGCCAGACGCTGCTGTCCGCAGGGAGCGGTGCCGGTGCGACGGCCTGGACGTGCGAGGCGGCAGGACAGGTGCTCACGTGCGTGCTGGAAGCCGACGGGGAACCGGTGAGCCTCGCCGCCGGAGCCGACGCGCCGGTCCTCGGCGTCGCAGCGACCGTATCGCCCTCGCAGGCCGCGGGAACGCTGACCAACGTCGCCACGGCGACATCGCCCTCGTCCGAGGAGTCGCCCAGTGACGACGCCGACGTCGAGGTCGTGACGCGCGCCGATCTGGAGCTGATCAAATCGCACCTCGCGGATGCGCAGGCCACAGCCGGTGAGAGCTTCGTCTGGAGCATCGAGGTCGTCAATCACGGGCCGTCGGATTCGGTCGCCACTGTGGATGACCCGATCCTCGTGCGCGACGTCCTGCCCGAGGGTGTGACCCTTGCGGAGGAGCCTGCGTCGATCGGCACGGACACGACGTGCACCGTCGCGGGTGAGGACGACGGGCGACAGATCGTCGAGTGCCTGCGCACGTCGACCCTGCCCGCTGAGGAGTCGTTGACGGTGGCGCTCCACGTCGAGATCGACGAGTCGGTCTCCGGTGAACTGTCGAACACCGCGACGGTGACGCCCGGCCTCACCCCGCAGCCCGCGGACGAGGTCCACCCCGACACCGACACCGACACCGTGCCGGTGGTCGAGGTCGCCGATCTGACCATCGCGAAGGAGCTCGTCACCGAGACGCTCGTCGCCGGTCAGGAGGCGACGTGGAGCGTGACCGTGACGAACCTCGGTCCCTCGGATTCGAACGCGAGCGAGGAGTCACCCATCACGGTGGTCGACACTCTGCCCGCCGGCGTCACCGACGCGACCGCGACGGGTGACGGGTGGGTGTGCGAGAGCACGGACCCGGCTGCCGGGGGACGCGCGCAGATCGAGTGTGCGCGATCCGAGACGCTTCCGGTCGGTGATGCGCCGGTGATCACCGTCACCGCGACCATCGACTCCGGTGTCCGCGGCACGCTGACCAACGACGTCGTCGTCGCGCCGGGGCTCACGGCCCAGCCGGATGAGGATCCTGTCACCGACGAGGCCACGGTGACCGACCCGGTGACCGAGAGCGCAGACGTGGCGATCACCAAGGCGATCGCCGAGACCGTCGTCGCGGGCGCAACGGGAACCTACCGGTTCCAGATCGTGAACCTCGGCCCGTCCGACGCGCGGGAGATCGTCGTCCGGGATGCGCTCCCGGCGGGACTCAGCTTCGCCGAGATCGCCGACACCACCGAGAACGACGGGTGGACGTGTGAGCCGGATGCGAGCGATGGCCGAACGGTCGTCTGCAGCCTGGACGAGCCGCTGGAGGCGGGCGACATCACACTCCTCGACATCGTCGTGAATGCCGACCAGCGCCTGCAGGGCGACCTGACCAACGTCGTCACGGTCGAGTCGTCGACGCCGGACCCCGACCTGGAGAACAACGACTCCCGGGTGGTCGGCGTCCTCGCCGAGCGCGCAGATCTGGCGATCGTGAAGGAGGCGATGGGCGACGCGGTGGTCGGGGAGCAGTTCGACTACACGCTCACGGTGTCCAACAAGGGCCCCTCCACCGCGCGCGGTCTCGTGATCTCCGACGAGGTTCCGGCGCAGTTGCGGGTGGATGCGGTGTCCGCGGACGGATGGGACTGCGTCGTCGTGCCCGAGGACGGCGCGCCGTCCGTGGTGACCTGCCTTCTCGACGAGCTCGAGGCAGGGCAGACGGCCCCCGTGGCGACCCTCACCGTGACGGTACTGCCGGACGCCTATCCGGCGGTCTCCAATACCGCGACGGTCACGTCCTCCACTCCGGAGGACGAGGCATCGCTCGAGGACAATACGTCCACCGTCACCACCACGATTCCGCCGCTGAGCGAGCTCGTCGTCACCAAGGAGCTCACTCGGGACCTCGAGGCAGGTTTCGGAGGTGAGTACACGATCACCGTGACGAACGAGGGGCCGACCGCTGACCCCGGACCCATCACGGTCACTGACACGCTTCCGGCGGGGCTGAGCTTCCGTTCGGTGACGCTGGATGGCGTGGAAAGCGACTGTGCGGCCGACGGGCGCGTCGTCACCTGCGAGGTCGGACCGCTCGAGGTCGGGCAGACGACGACTCTCGTCATGGAGGTCGATGTCGCGGAGTCGGCGAGCGGCACGCTGGTGAACACCGTGACAGTCACCTCCGCGGGTGACGCGGAGTCACCGGCCGCAGAGGCGAGCGGGGAGGTTGATCGCACCAAGCTCGCGCTGACCGGCGCGGCACCGTGGAACATCCTCGCTGTGGCGTTGCTCATCCTGCTCCTGGGCGGTCTGCTGCTGTTCACCCGTCGACTGGAGAACGCCGTACCCGTCGACTGACGCTCCCGCCCCCTCGCCGCCCGATCGGCGAGGGGGCGCGGATCATCCTTGCGGTGTACGCGGATGAGACCGGGGGCCGATGTGCGCGCGCTGCCGTGTTCGTAGCGTCGGAGGTATGGAAATCACCACCTCCGACCTCGGGCTCGCCGCCCGCGTCCAGCACCTCACGAAGACCTTCGGCTCGGGCGAGAGCGCCGTCCGTGCGCTCGATGACGTCAGCGTCGGTATCCGTCGCGGGCAGTTCACCGCGATCATGGGACCGTCCGGTTCGGGCAAGTCCACCCTCATGCACATCATGGCGGGTCTGGACGGTCCGTCCGAGGGGCGCGTCTGGATCGGTGACACGGAGATCACGGGGCTTGCAGACCTGGATCTCACGATCCTCCGTCGCCGCCGCGTGGGCTTCATCTTCCAGGCCTTCAACCTCGTCCCCACCCTCGACGCGCTCGGGAACATCCTGTTGCCCTTCGAGCTCGACGGTCGCCAGCCCAGCGCGATGGAGAAGGCTCGCATCGACGGGCTCATCGAGACCCTGGGGCTGGGCGCGCGCCTGCGCCACCGACCGCACCAGCTCTCGGGTGGCCAGCAGCAGCGTGTGGCGATCGCCCGCGCCCTCGCGACCGCCCCCGATCTCGTCTTCGCGGATGAGCCGACCGGAAACCTCGACTCCGCGACGGGGCGCGAGGTGCTCCAGCTCCTCGCCACCGCGAGCCGTGAGCACGGTCAGTCCATCGCGATGGTCACGCACGACGCGATCGCGGCGAGCCACGCGGATCGCGTCCTGTTCCTCGGCGACGGACGCATCGTCGCCGACCACCCGCGCCAGAGCGCCGAAGAGATCTCGGCCTACATGCTCGCAGCGGAGGTCGCCGCGTGACCGCCGTCGCCGCCACGCCCGTTCAGCACAGCGCGACGCCGGAACGCCCCGCCCGATCGTCCCGGTTCGAGTGGCTGCGGGAGCGTGGGATGGGCGCGAGCATCCTCGTCGCCGTCCTCGCCTCCGCGTTCGGAGTCGTGCTGGTCGAGGTCACGGCATACATTGGTGCGCTTCTCACCGCTGACCCGTACATCGGCGACAGCGGGACTCTCGCTGTGGTCGTGGCGATCCTGTCCGTGTTGCTCACCGGTGTCGCACTGTACGTCGCCGCGATCGTCACGGCGAACACCTTCTCCACGATCATCGCCGGCCGCACCCGCCGCATCGCGCTGTACCGCCTCATCGGAGCCACGGCCCGCTCGCAGCGCACGGAGGTCGCTCGACAGGGATTCGTCGTCGGAGTCATCGGCGCCGTTCTGGGCCTCGCCACGGGACTTCTGTTCTCGGCTGTGGGCCTGTTCATCGGCGACCGGTTGCTCGCCGGTTCACCGTCGTTCTCCCTCGCCCAACCGGCGGTCGTGCTGCCCGCCGTCGGTGTTGTGCTCACGACATGGGTCGCGGCGTGGGCGGGGTCGCGTCGTGTTCTCACCGTCACACCGCTGCAGGCCATCGGAGGCTCGGTCGAGCGCACGCACGGGGACGTCACGACGCGCCCCGCGCGGCACGTGGGTGCCCTCGTGCTGCTCATCCTCGGTGCCGCCCTGCTCGTTTTCGGCATCATGATCGGGCTGGTCACCCCGCTCGGCGTGGTCGTGGCCTTCCTCGGCGGCCTGCTGTCGTTCACGGGCCTCTCGCTCGGCGCCGTGCTCGTGATGCCGCCGGTCCTGCGCCTCGTCGGGCGTCTGTTCGGGCGCAGCGCCACCGCGAGACTCGCGGCGGAGAACGCGCTGCGCTACCCCGAGCGATCCAGCCGGATGGCGATCGGCGTCGTGATGGGAGTGACGCTGGTGACGATGTTCGCGGTGGCCCTCGAATCCGTCAAGCAGCTGTTGGCGGCGGCAGCCGGCGGAACGCTCGATGATGATTTCGCGCTCATCCTCGACAGCTTCTCCGCGGTGATGATGGTGTTGGTCGGGATCTCGGCCGTCATCGCGGGGGTCGGCCTCGTCAATCTCCTCACGATCGGAGTCGTCCAGCGTCGTCGCGAGCTCGGGCTGCTGCGCGCGATCGGGCTGTCGAACCGGCAGGTGCGCGCGATGATCCTCCTGGAGGCCGTACACATCACTGTGGCCGCGACCATCACGGGTCTCGCGCTCGGTGTCGCATACGGGTGGGCGGCCGCGCAGTCGCTCCTCGGCTCGGTGCGCATGCCGCCGGAGTTCAACACTCCGGGGCTGGTGGCTCCCTACGTCCCGTGGCTGCCGATCGTCGTGATCATCGTCGCGACGGCCGTGCTGACGCTGGTCGCGGCGGCGACACCCACCCGGCTGGCGACCCGTGTCTCCCCGGTCGAGGCGCTCGCCGCCGACTGACCGACCGACCGACCGTGCAGCGGGAGGCCTCGGTGCGACGTGCCGGGGCCTCCCGCTCCGTTCTAGGCTGAGGGGATGCCCTCGCCGTTCGACCAGTCCGTCTACCAGGTCCGTCACGATTGGGGGGTCGAGGGTACCCGTCGGCTCGCTGCGGCCGATGTCGTGATCGTCGTCGATGTGCTCAGGTTCTCGTCCGTCGTCACGGACGCGGTCGATGCGGGCCTGTCGCCATCCCTCGACCGTGCGCGCGAGTGGTCGCGCAACGGGGCCGCGGTGGCCACGGCTGCGCACGACCTGGGTTCCGAAGGAGCCGTCGTCCTCGTCGGCGGCCTGCGCAACGCCACAGCTGTCGCCCGTGCGGTGCTCACCCTGCAGGACAGGCGGCAGCAGCGCACGTCCGTGTCGGTCATCGCCGCGGGGGAGCGGGGCGACGACGGCACGCTGCGCTTCGCGGTGGAGGACCAGCTCGGTGCGGGCGCGATCATCGCTGCGCTCGGCGACCTGGGTATCGATCACACATCCCCCGAGGCCGCGGCGTCCGCCGAGTCCTTCCGAGGGCTCCGTCGTGCCCTCCGGCACCTTCTCTCCGCGTGCGGCTCCGCCCGGGAGCTGGCGGACGGAGTCCGAGCCGACAGCCTTATGGCGGCCGACGGCATCGCGCCGACGGACGTTGCGGATGCGGCGGTGGTCGACGCCTCCGACACCGTGCCCCAGCTCCAGGCGGGGGAGTTCATCGCATTCCGTTGACGCCGGCGCTGATTCAGTCGCGGGGCGTCTGTGTCGATTCAGTCGCGGGGCGTCTGTGTCGATTCAGTCGCGGGGCGTCTGCGCAGTCCTAGTCGCGGGGCGTCTGTGCAGTCCTAGTCGCGGGGCGTCTGTGCCGCCAGTCGCGTGGACGCGGTGATCTCACGCCGCGTCCAGACGAACTGATACCGCGCATCGAACGCGCGAGAGCACTTGGCGCACGAGGTCGCCCTGCTCGGCCGGCGATGGCGGTAGGTGACGTGCCCGGCCGGGCAGCTGCCCACCCACGGTGCGAGTTCGGTGGCGGTCTCGCCATGGTGGGTGGTGCCGCCGACGTAGCCGAGTTCGCTCGCCGCGCGTTTCCACGCCGGACCGTGCGCGGCCTTGTGCCCCGCGAGGGCGTGGGCCACCTCGTGCAGCAGCACCTGGTGGATCTCATCGTCATCGAAACGTGCGGCCAGGTAGCGCGACACGGTGATGCGTTTCGACTGGAAATCGCACTGCCCCGCGCGGCGCTTGGCGTTGTCGAAATCGAACGTCCAGCTGTCGTCGAGATACAACCGGATCAGCGCGTCACCCCAGGTGCGCACACGGTCAAGGTCGGCCATGCGCCCAGGCTAAAGCATCCCTCGGACACCGGGGCGGCATCAGGTCCTCAGCTGGCGATGAGCTGCTCGGACCGGCGTCGTTCGGCCGCCTCGATCGCGAGCAGCGCGGTCTCGAGATCCCGGTCGCTGGCCCCCGCCTCGCGCCGGAGGAAGAGCGACCGCTTGAAGCTCTCGCGAGCCTCTTCGTACTCTCCGGCGTCGTACGCGTTCTTGCCGTGGTGCTGGTGCGCGAACGCGGCGATCGAGGGCCATCCATGCCCCTCGGCCTCGGCGGCGCACGTCGCGAGCTCCTGCTCGGCAGCGGCATGGGCGCCGCGATACTGCTGCACCGTGGCGTGGAGCACGCGAGCGCGGATCACGTCCTTGCGCGTTCCGGCCATACGCGCGACGCGGACGGTCTCGTCGGCCAACACGAGTGCCTCATCGAGTCGCCCGAGCACCTTCAACAGCCACACGCGCTCGAGCAGCGACGGAAGGCTGCGCTGCGTCGCGATCTCGTCCAGCCGCGCGGCGCAGGCGTCGAGATCGACCTGCTCGCGGAGAGTCTCCTGGTCGTAGCCCCGGATGTATCCCACGTGGTCTCCCTTCCTCGTCAGCGCCCTGTTCCAGTCTGCCTGGATCGTGCGCCGGCGTCGGGGCGGCGCGCCCGCAAGCCCCGGGAGTCAGCGGAGGAAGAGCGAGGAATCGGGCTTCGGAGAGGCGACCGCGTCGGCATCCGAGACCGGGAGGGCGTCCCGAGAGAAGGCCGCGACCTCCGCACCCTGGGCGATCTTCGCCGGGTGGGGACCGGCGGCGAGGATCCTCGGCAACCAGGTCGTCGGCAGCGCGGTCGCGGAGGCGGCGATGACGAGGTTCCCGAATCGGCGACCCTTCAGCACCTGGGTGTCCGCGAGGATCGCGACCTCCGGCAGGACGGTGGCGATGGTGGCGACCTGTCGGCGCGCGAAAGCGAGCCCCGGACCGTCCGCGACGTTCACGAGCAGCACGCCGGTCGGGGCGAGGAGCGCGGTGACCTCTCGGTAGAACTCCACACTCGTGAGGTGGGCGGGGGTCTGCGCGCCGGAGTACACGTCGGAGACGACGAGATCGCACTGTCCCGTGATCGCCGGGGGCAGTCGCCCCACGCCCTCGCGGGCATCACCGATGCGGATGCGGATGGCAGCCCCGCGTGGCAGGGGGAAGTGTTCGCGCACGAGGGCGATGAGCGGCGCCTCCCACTCGATCACCTGCTGTCGTGACCCGGGTCGCGTGGCCTCGATGTAGCGGGGGAGCGTGAGGGCGCCGGCGCCCAGATGCACGGCGGTGAGCGGTGCGCGAGCGTCCGCCTGGAGCTGGTCGATCACCGCACCCATCCGGACGATGTACTCGAAGTGCAGATGGGTGGGGTCATCGAGGTCCACGTGCGACTGGGGTGTGCCGTCGACGACGAGCTCGAATCCCGTCGTGAACTCGGACGGGAGCAGGCGCGCGACACCTCCGTGATCGAGGCGGACCTCGGGGTGTTCGGTGTCTTTCGCGCGCGAGCGTCCCATGCCCACGAGCCTAGGCGGGACCGCGTGTTACGGGACGATGACGATTGTGGATAAGATTTGCGGCGAATTTGTAAATGATGAATACTTTTTCCTGATCGGTGGGGCAACCGGCATCGCCGAGGCAGTATTTCGAAGGAGAGATTCCCAGATGAAGAAGCGCATTCTTCCCATCGTGGCGTTCGGCGCCGCGGCAACGCTGGGCCTTGCCGCATGCTCCGGAGGCAGCACATCCGGCGGAGGAGTCGACGGCGAAGGCCAGTCGATCACCGTCTGGATCATGCAGGGCACCAACCCCGACTCGTCCGCGTTCCTCGATGAGGTCGCCACGGCGTTCGAGGACGAGACCGGCGCGACGGTCGAGTTCGAAGAGGTCCAGTGGGCTGACGCCCACGACCGCTTCGTGACCTCGATCGCCGGAGGCACCACGCCCGACGTCGCAGAGACCGGCACCACCTGGACGGCCGAGTTCGCCGACGCGGGGGCACTCGCTCCGATCGACGAGTACGTCGACGCCGAGGACGGCCTGCGCGATGACCTCGTCGAGGGCCTCGAGGTCGCGGGTACGTACGACGAAGAGCTCTACGGCATGCCCTGGTACGCCGGCGTCCGCTCGATCATCTACCGTGCCGACGTGTTCGAGGAGCTCGGTCTCGAGGCGCCCGAGTCGTGGGACGACATCATCGCCGCGGGAGAGGCCATCAAGGCCGAATACCCGGACATGCTGCCCTTCCCGGTTGCCGGTGACGCCGAGTTCCAGGTCTACCCCTGGGTCTGGGGTGCCGGCGGGGAGGTCGCGACGCAGGACGGCGACACCTGGACCTCGGAGCTCGACAGCCCCGAGTCGCAGGCCGGCATCGAGTTCTACACCGGACTCGCCACCGAGCACGGTTTCTCGTCGGCCGGTGCGACCACGTGGAAGGAGACCGATCTGCGGGACTCCTTCACGCAGGGCAACGTGGCGATGATGCTCTCGGGCTCGTGGACGCCGAAGTCGCTCGTTGAGGAGAACCCTGATCTCGAGGGCAAGCTCGGCGCAGCGGTCATCCCCGGCCAGGACGAGGGCATCTCCCCGTCCGTCCTCGGTGGATCGCACCTGTCGGTGTTCAACACCTCGGAGAACCCGGAGCTCGCATGGGAGTTCGTCAAGCTCATGACCGTCGGCGAGTTCGCTGAGAAGTGGGCCGATGAGACCGGCTACTTCCCCGGCGTGCAGTCCGCGATGGAAGAGGCTCTCGCCTCGACCGACCCGCTCGTCGCCCCGTTCGCGGAGCAGATGGTCGACGGCGGCGCGTCCGTCCCGGTCACCCCGAACTTCGGAGCCGTTCAGGCGAAGAAGACCACCAATGCGATGATGCAGTCCATCCTCAGCGGTCAGAAGGACGTCGCCACGGCGACGGAGGACGCCGCCGCGGAGATGACCGAACTGCTCAACCAGTAAGGCACTCACCTGATGTCGACGGTGCACGCACCAGTCCCCACCACGGGGGTGGAGCCCGACTCCACCCCCGTGGCCGGGGGACGACCACGTCCCTTCATGACCTGGGCCAAGGCCCGGCCATGGCTCCTGCTGGCTCCGGGGCTGATCATCCTCGCGGTGCTCATGCTGTGGCCGCTGGTGCAGGTGTTCCTCTTCTCGCTCCAGGACTACGGTCTGCGCGAGATCAACACGGGTGAATCCAACTACATCGGCTTCGAGAACTACGTCGAAGCCCTCACCAACCCGACGCTGTGGACGGTGGTGCTGCCCAACACGGTCGGCTTCGCCGCCGTCGCGGTGTTCGCCACGGTCGCGGTCGGAACTCTGGTGGCCCTGCTGCTCGCCAAGCTCGGCGGCGTCTGGCGCACGATCGTCTCCAGCTGCATCATGATCGCCTGGGCGATGCCCGCGGTCACCGGCACGTACGTCTGGATCTGGATCTTCGATGCCGACCGAGGCATCTTCAACAGCGTCCTGCAGGACATCGGCGTGATCGACGGTCCGGTCAACTGGTTCACGAATCAGCTCGCGTTCTACGCGATCGTCCTCCTCAACGTCGTGCACCACGGCTTCCCGTTCGTGGCCGTCACGGTGCTCGCGGGTCTGCTCGGAGTCTCCAAGGAGATGCTCGAGGCCGCAGCTCTCGACGGGGCGGGCGCGTGGCGCCGCTTCTGGCAGATCGTCTTCCCGACGCTTCGACCGGTCTTCACTGTGGTGATCATCCTGTCCACGATCTGGGACTTCAAGGTCTTCGCCCAGGTCTACCTGATGCCGGGAGGCGGAGGATCCAACAGATCCGTGCTCAACCTGGGTGTCTGGTCCTATGTCGAGTCGTTCGGGCAGAACCGGTACGGCTTCGGAGCGGCACTCGCGGTCCTGCTCACCCTCGTACTGATCGGGATCACGATCGTGTACATCCGCTCGCTCACGAAGGAGGACGAACTGTGAGCTCCCGACGTCCTCTCATGTCCCGCATCGGCACCGGTGTCGCGATCGCGGCGGTCCTGTTCTTCACGCTGTTCCCGGTGTACTGGATGATCTCCAGCGCTTTCGACGGGCAGGCGTCCAGCGGAGGGCAGTCGCTCTTCCCGAAGGAGTTCACGCTCGACAACTTCGTCTTCGTGTTCAACGAGGGCGGGTTCCTCACCTTCCTGCGCAACTCCGCGATCGTCGCGATCGTGACGGTGCTCGTCAGCGCCCTGGTGTGTCTGCTCGCAGCGGTGGCCGTGGCGCGCTTCAAGTTCAAGTTCCGCACGATGATCCTGATGATGATCCTCATCGTCCAGATGGTGCCTCTCGAGGCGCTGGTCATCCCGCTGTTCCTGCAGGTGAAGTCCCTCGGCCTGCTCAACAGCATCCTCGGTCTGATGGTGGTCTACATCGCGCTGTCGCTCGCGTTCGGCATCTGGATGCTCCGCGGTTTCGTCCAGGCGGTACCGGTCGAGCTCGAAGAGGCGGCGTACATCGACGGTGCCAGCTGGTGGCGGATGTTCCGCTCGATCCTGCTACCGCTCGTGATGCCGGGCCTCGTCGCGACGAGCGTCTTCAGCTTCATCACGGCGTGGAACGAGTTCATCTTCGCGATGACGATGCTCGGCGGAGCGACGGACCAGTACACGGTCGCGATCGGTCTCAAGTCGTTCTTCGGTCTGCACTCCAACGACTGGGGCAGCATCATGGCCGCGTCGACGATCATCACCATCCCGGTCATGATCTTCTTCGTGATCGTCCAGCGCCGACTCTCCAGCGGCCTCGTCGCGGGAGCTGTCAAGGGATGACCGACGACCTCACCCGGTTGGCGAACTCCGTTCTCTGGCCGGGCTTCTTCGGTGAGCGGGCGCCCGACTGGCTTCTGGCCGAACTGCGCGACGGCCTGGCGGGCGTCGTGTACTTCGGGCAGAACATCGGTGACGGCCTCGCGGACCTCAGCGCGCAGCTGCGCGACGCGAATCCCACCGTGCTCATCGGGGTGGACGAGGAGGGCGGCAGCGTCACGCGCCTCCAGGTCTCGACCGGCTCGACGCTTCCGGGCGCCGCGCAGCTCGGCGTGCTCGATGACACCGAGGCTAGCCGGGCGACCGGTGCGGAGTTGGCGCGGCGTGCGCGCGAGGTCGGTATCAACGTCGTGCTCGGTCCCGTGGCCGACGTCAACACCGACCCCCGCAATCCCGTGATCGGTGTGCGCTCGTTCGGTGCGGATGCTGATCTCGTGTCCCGCCACGTCGTCGCGCAGGTCGAGGGCCTGCAGGGTGGTGGCGTGGCCGCGTGCGTCAAGCACTTCCCCGGACACGGAGACACGCACCTGGACTCGCACCATGCTCTTCCCGTGATCGAGGTCGACCCGTCCGAGATCGAGGACGTGCACCTCGCGCCGTTCCGCGCTGCGATCCAGGCTGGGGTCGACAGCATCATGACCGCCCACATCGTCGTGCCCGCGTGGGGCGATGCTCCGGCGACTCTGAACGCTCGTGTGCTCGGGAGCCTCCGGGAGCTCGGGTTCGACGGCGTGATCATCACGGACGCACTGGACATGGCCGCCATCCGCGAGTCCGTCGGGATCGGCGGCGGAGCCGTGCAGGCGCTCGCGGCGGGTGCCGATCTCCTGTGCATCGGCAACCCGACCAACCCCGGTGACGCGGCGTTCCCCGACCAGGACGTGCGGGACTTCCGTGCCGCACGCGATGCCATCGTGGCTGCGCTGCAGGACGGCACGCTCTCCCGCGCTCGAGTCGAGGATGCCGCTCGCCGGGTCTCTGCTCTGGCTGCGCTCCGCAGCGGACTGCCTCCCGAGTCCGGGGCTTCCACGGTGTTCGACGGGCCGAGCGTCGTCGCGCGCACGATCGTCGTCCCTGACGGCGAAGATGCGCGTGCCTCTGCGCTTGCTGTCATCGATGCGCGGCGCCGGTCGACGCTCGCCGTGGACAGTGCCGCCGGCTACTTCGCTGCCGCTCTCGCGGGAGATGGCTTCCGCGCGCGACTGGATGTCGCTTCGGCGACGGAGGCCGAGCGATCGGCAACGCTCAATGCCGCGCGCGCGGCGGAGGGCCGGCTGGTGGTGCTCATCGATCGACCCGATGTGGACGACGCGCAGCGCGCACTCGTCCATCAGGTCGCGGCGAGCGATCCGGACGCGATCGTCGTGAACGTGGGGCTTCCGGCGCGCGAGCCGCTGCCGTTGCCGGTCGTCGAAGTGGGAGCTGCGAGCCGCGTGGGCGCCGAAGCGGCGCGCCGTCGGTTGCTCGCCCCGAGCTGAGCGGACCGAGCTGAGCTGCCCTGTCCGGAGAGGTCAGCGGCCGACGGCGGACGCGATCGCGCGGGGAAGCTCCGGCTCCGAGAACCGGAATCCGTCGTCGAGGAGGGCCGTCGGTTCGGCGTGCTGGTCGGCGAACAGGAGTTCGTCCGCGGCCGTGCCCATGACGATCGACAGCACCGGGCGCGGGAGCCAGAAGACGTGCGGGCGGTGGAGCGCGGCAGCGAGCTGTGTCGTGACCTCCTTCGACGTGGCGGACTGCGGGGACACGAGGTTCACCGCGCCCTCGCGAGTCGATTCCGTGGCGAGGTGCACGAGCGCGCGGGCCTCGTCGGCGAGCCCGATCCACGGCCAGTACTGACGCCCGCTGCCGACGGTCGCACCCAGTCCGAGTCGAGTGGTGAGCAGGAGCTGCTTGAGTGCGCCCTCCTGAGCGAGGACGAGACCGGTGCGTGCGTGCACGATCCGGGTGCTCCCGGCGGCCGGCGCTGTCGCGTCCTCCCACGCCTCGACGACATCTGCGAGGAATCCTGCACCGCGCAGCGAGTCCTCCGAGAGGGTCTCGCCGGGCCGGTCGCCGTAGTACCCGACGGCTGAGCCGCTCACCCACGCTAGGGGCGGGTCGGCGGACGCGGCGATTCCCGCGGCGATCGTCCCGGTGGCCTGCACCCGGCTGGAGAGGATCGCCTCCTTGTAGGCACGCGTCCAGGGGAGGCGCGCGAGGCTCGCGCCGGAGAGGCTGATGACGGCATCCGCCCAGTCCAGGGCGGCAGCGGGAATCGTGCCGGCCGCCGGATCCCAGGTGAATTCGTCGCCTCCGTGAGTGGGGCGGCGTACGAGCGAGCGCACACGGTGCTCGGTCGTGGAGAGGAGGCGCTTGACTTCCGTGCCGATCAGGCCGGATGCACCGGCGAGAAGGATCTTCATGTCGCTCTCCTGTCTGCGCACGCTACGTGCATCGCGCCTGCTCCGAGCGTACGTGCACGAAGGCGTATTGCAGGATACCGAGGTGTTACAGGGCTGAGATCCGATCGCAACACTTATGGGATTGGATTCCTGGAGCGGGCTGGGTAGCGTCAGAGGATCACGGTATCCGGCGGCGACGACGCTCCGGTCCGCGCAATGAAGCGCCCAAACAGGGAAGGTCACCCACCATGCACCAGTCACCCATGCCGCGACGAGGACTCACGGCCATCGCGGGAACCGCGATCGCCGTGCTCGCCCTCTCGGGTTGTGTCGCGAGCGAGCGCGGCGACGATGACGCAGCGTCCGGAGACGTCGACGGCACATTCGTGTTCGCCGCCTCCTCGGACCCCGCGAGCCTCGACCCCGCCTTCGCGCAGGACGGTGAGACATTCCGTGTCTCGCGTCAGATGTTCGAAGGGTTGGTGGGAACCGAACCCGGCACCGCAGACCCCGCCCCGCTTCTCGCCGAGTCGTGGGAGCCGTCCGAGGACGGCATGTCATACACCTTCGCGCTGAAGGAGGGCGTGACGTTCCACGACGGCACCGACTTCAACGCCGAGGCCGTTTGCGCCAACTTCGATCGCTGGTACAACTGGGAGGGCCTCGCCGCCTCCGAGGCGTTCGGCTACTACTACAACAAGCTCTACAAGGGGTATGCCTCGAACCCTGACGACGCGGTCTACGCGTCCTGCACGGTCGACGGCGACTACTCGGCCACGGTCGCGCTGAACAAGCCCTTCGCAGGTTTCATCGCGTCGCTGTCCCTGCCCTCCTTCTCGATGCAGAGCCCCACGGCTCTCGAGGAGTTCGGTGCGGACGACGTCGGCGGCTCCGCCGAGGCGCCGCAGCTTTCCGAGTACGCGATGGGCAACCCGGTCGGCACCGGCCCGTACCAGTTCGAGGAGTGGGCGCCGGGCGAGCAGATCACCCTGACCGCGTACGACGACTACTGGGGTGACCCCGGACAGATCGACGAGATCATCTTCCGCACGATCGACGACCCGACCGCTCGCCGTCAGGCGCTGGAGTCCGGCTCGATCGACGGCTACGACCTCGTGGGTCCGGCCGACACCGTCGCCCTCGAGGAGGACGGGTTCACCATGGTGTCCCGCCCGCCCTTCACGATCCTGTACCTCGCCTTCAATCAGGCGATCCCCGAGCTCCAGGACCCCGCCGTCCGTGAGGCGCTCTCGTACGCGATCGACAAGGACGCACTGATCACCCAGGTCCTGCCCGAGGGCACGGAGCGGGCGACGCAGTTCATGCCCGACACGGTCAACGGCTACAACTCCGACGTCACGACGTACGAGTACGACCCGGAGCGGGCCACCGAGCTGCTGGAAGAGGCCGGCTACACGGCGGACAACCCGCTGCAGCTGGACTTCAACTACCCGGTCAACGTGTCGCGGCCGTACATGCCGGACCCCGAGCAGATCTTCACGGTCCTCTCGGCCCAGCTCGCCGAGGTCGGCGTCGAGACCACTCCGGTCTCGGAGGAGTGGGTCGAGTACCTCGACCGCACCACCGGCACCGCCGACCACGGCATCCACCTGCTCGGCTGGACCGGTGACTACAACGACACGGACAACTTCGTGGGCGTGTTCTTCGGTCAGCAGAGCTCGGAGTGGGGCTTCGACAACCCCGAGATCTTCGACAAGCTCGCCGAGGCGCGTGGTGTGTCGAACCTCGAGGAGCAGGTCGCTCTGTACGAGGAGATCAACGAGGATGTCGCGCAGTTCATCCCCGGCGTCCCGCTCGCGCACCCGGCACCGACGCTCGCCTTCGACTCGCGCGTCGAGAGCTTCCCGGCCAGCCCTGTGAATGACGAGGTCTTCACGGACATCGTCCTCACCGAGTAGGACTGACTGTCCATTCCCGGTCGCCTCACCCCTTACCTGGGTGGGGCGACCGGGAGTGATCTGATCACGGGAGAATTCTGTGCTGCGCACCATCGGCAGGCGACTGCTGTTCCTCATCCCCACCCTGATCGGCCTCAGCATCCTGCTGTTCGCCTGGGTCAGGGCCCTTCCCGGCGGCCCCGCGGTCGCCCTTCTCGGCGAGAAGGCGACACCCGACGCCATCGCCCGCGTCAACGAGCTGTACGGTTTCGACCGGCCGCTGCTCGAGCAGTACTTCATCTGGATCGGCCGGCTCCTTCAGGGAGACTTCGGCACGTCCATCCAGACCAATCGTCCGGTGCTGGAGGAGTTCTTCCGCCGGTTCCCCGCGACGATCGAGCTGTCCCTCACGGCGCTCATCATCGCGGTGGGGATCGGCGTGCCCCTCGGATACTGGGCGGCTCGCCGTCACGGCAAGTTCACCGATCACGCGTCGGTCGTGCTGAGCCTGGTCGGCATCACTATCCCGGTGTTCTTCCTGGCGTTCATCCTCAAGTACATCTTCGCGGTCGAGTTGGGCTGGCTGCCTTCGGACGGTCGGCAGGATCCACGGATCGATGCGACTCATCCGACCGGCTTCTACGTGTGGGACGGGATCATCACGGGGGAGTTCGACGCCTCGTGGAACGCCTTCCTGCACCTGCTGCTTCCGGCGCTCGCGCTCGGGACGATCCCGCTCGCGATCATCGTGCGGATCACCCGTGCAAGCGTCCTCGAGGTGCAGAACGCGGACTACGTGCGCACGGGGCGCGCCAAGGGAGTGGCATCGTCGACGTTGCGCAGCCGCTTCATCCTGCGCAACGCCATGCTGCCCGTGATCACGACGATCGGTCTGCAGACCGGACTGCTGATCTCGGGGGCGGTGCTCACCGAGACGGTGTTCGCCTTCCCCGGCATCGGTTCGTTCCTCGCGAGGGCGATCTTCACCCGGGACTTCCCGGTGCTCCAGGGGTTCATCATCTTCATCGCGATCGCCTACGCGTTGATCAACCTCGCCGTCGACATCTCGTACAGCCTGATCGATCCGAGAGTGAGGGTCCAGTGATGACCGCTCCCCGCACGGACATGTCCACGGAGGTGCTCTCATGAGTGCAGCACTCCCCCCAGCCCAGGGCGGCGGCATCATCGACACCGTCGCGCTCGCGCAGGCGGATCTGAAGGAGGGACCCGGCGGTTTCTGGCGGGACACATTCCGCCGCCTTCGGCGCAATCCGACCGCCTGGGTCGGCGCCGCGATCGTCTTCCTTTTCGTCGTGATCGCGGCTCTCGCCCCGATCCTGGCCCCGTACCCCGAAACCGCACTGCCCGGTGCGAGCTTCATCACGCCGACGAACATCCCGGGGCCGGGAGAGCTGCCGCAGTTCCCCCTCGGGCTCGACCGCTTCGGCGGGGACGTGCTGTCGAAGCTGATCTGGGGCGCCCAGGCGTCTCTCCTGATCGGTGTCGTCTCGACGGCCCTCGGCCTCGTCGGCGGAATGATCCTCGGCCTGCTCGCCGGCACTTTCGGCGGCTGGGTCGACACGGTCATCATGCGCGTGGTCGACATCATCCTCTCGGTGCCGAACCTGCTCCTCGCGGTCTCGATCGCGGCGATCCTCGGTCAGACGCCGTTCGCGGTGATGATCGCGATCGGTGCCTCGCAGGTGCCGATCTTCGCGCGGCTGTTGCGCGCCTCGATGCTGCAGCAGCGCTCGGCGGATTACGTTCTGTCGGCGCAGACGCTGGGTCTCGGGCGGGGCAGCATCACGATGTCCCACGTGCTGCCGAACGCGATCGGCCCGGTGATCGTCCAGGGCACGCTCACGCTCGCGACCGCCGTGATCGATGCCGCGGCGCTGTCCTTCCTCGGTCTCGGCGGCGGACGCCCCGAGACGGCCGAGTGGGGGCGCATGCTCACCTATGCGCAGGCGGAACTCGCGATCGCACCGTGGTTGGCATTCCTCCCCGGTATCTGTATCGCGATCACCGCTCTCGGCTTCACCCTGTTCGGTGAGGCGTTGCGCGAAGCGATGGATCCACGGACACGGGCACGGTGATGATGATGATGATGAAGGAAGAGCAGATGACCAGCACACCGTTGCTGTCCGTCCAGTCCCTCGCGGTGGACTTCGCGACGATGGACGGCGTCGTGCACGCCGTGGAGGGTGTGGACCTCGAGATCTCCGCGGGTGAGACCGTCGCGATCGTGGGGGAGTCCGGGTCGGGCAAGTCGACCACGGCGATGGCCATCATCGGCCTCCTCGCCGGCGGCGGACGCATCGCGTCGGGCAGCATCCAGTTGGACGGGCGAGACATCACCCGTGCGTCCGAGAGCGAGCTGCGCTCGATCCGTGGCCGGGACATCGGTCTCGTGCCGCAGGACCCGATGTCGAACCTCAACCCGGTGGCGAAGATCGGCACGCAGGTCGCGGAGACGCTCCTCGCGCACGGCCTGGCGAACCGGCGGGATGTCGGCGGCAAGGTCGTCGAGGCGCTCGCCGCCGCAGGGCTCCCCGACCCCGAGGGGCGTGCGAAGCAGTATCCGCACGAGTTCTCGGGTGGGATGCGCCAGCGTGCGCTCATCGCGATCGGTCTCGCGTGCAAGCCGCGTCTGCTGATCGCGGATGAGCCGACCAGTGCGCTCGACGTCACGGTGCAGCAGACGATCCTGGACCAGATCGGCGCGATGACACGCGAGCTCGGCACTGCCGTGCTCCTCATCACGCACGACCTGGGTCTGGCTGCCGAGCGTGCGGAGCGTGTGATCGTGATGCACCGTGGCCGGGTCGTCGAGCAGGGGTCCGCGCGTCAGATCCTCGAGGATCCGCAGCATCCGTACACGAAGTCGCTGGTGCAGGCGGCGCCGTCCGTGGCCGTGGCGCGCCTGCGTCCGGCGGCGTTCGCCGTGACGGAGCGGGAGCCCGCGCCCGAGGCCGGAGTCGAGGCCGTCGCTGCCGCCCCGGCGACGACGCCCGCCGTGGCCGACCGTCCGGAGAGCATCGTCGAGATCGAGAACCTCACCAAGGTCTTCCCGGTGCGCGGACGGGGCGAGGACTTCGTCGCGGTGAAGGACGTGTCCCTGACCATTCCGCGAGGGGAGACGGTCGCGATCGTCGGCGAGTCCGGTTCCGGCAAGACGACCACGGCGCGGATGCTGCTGAAGGTGGTCGAACCGACCAGCGGGACGATCCGGTACGAGGGCAAGGACATCTCGAGCCTGAGCCGGGGCGAGACCAGGGAGTTCCGCCAGCGCGTGCAACCGATCTTCCAGGATCCGTACTCGAGCCTGAACCCGATGTTCACGATCGAGCGCCTCATCTCCGAGCCGCTGGACTTCTACAAGCGGGGCAGCGCGTCGGAGCGGCGCGCGCGAGTGCGCACGCTGCTCGACGACGTCGCGCTGCCGCAGTCGATGCTGCGTCGCTATCCGTCGGAGCTCTCGGGTGGTCAGCGGCAGCGCGTCGCGATCGCGCGGGCGCTGGCGCTGTCGCCGGAACTCATCGTGTGCGACGAGCCGGTGTCCGCGCTCGACGTGCTCGTGCAGGACCAGATCCTCACTCTGCTCGGAGACCTGCAGCGGGAGTACGGGCTGAGCTATCTCTTCATCTCGCACGACCTCGCCGTGGTTCGCCTCATCAGCGACTACGTGTGCGTCATGAAGGACGGCGCCATGGTGGAGGCGGCGACGTCGGAGGAGATCTTCACGAACCCGCGCGACGCTTATACGAGGCGCCTGCTGGCCTCCATCCCCGGGAACGAGCTCAACATCGCGTCCTGACCTCCCGCTACTTGCCGCGACACGCCGCATCCCCTCGCCGAAAGGCGGCGTGTCGGGGCAAATGGGGGTGACGTGGGGGTCGCGCACGTCCGGATAGTGTGGAACGGGCGTCGCCTCTGGACGCCGCTGGATCGAGCCCCGGGAGTATCGCGTGTCATCTGGCCGAGCGGTCTCCACTGTCGCTGTCCTGCCGTTCGCGCCCGACGCGCTTCCTGCGCCGCTGGATCGCATCCTGCCCGCCGACGTGCGCGAGCGCTGGCTGGCGGTCGATCGCTCCACGCGCCGCCCCGAGATCGTTGCGATCCTCGACGGGGAAGAGTCTTGGACCGGCGCCGCCCTCGTCACGTCGCGGACGGGGACCGCCTCTGTCAAGGTCGTGGATGCCGTCGGCGATGTGCCGGAGACGATCGCCGCCGTCCTCGACCACGCTCGCTCACGCGGCGCCGTGCAGGTGAAGTGGGAGGGCTGGTCCGTCGAGCCCTCGGATGCCGCGAGCCTCGGCTTCATGCCGATGCGTGCCCCTCTGGCTGAGCAGGTGCCGGCGGGGGAGCCCGGTTCCGGTTTCGTCCGCTGGCTCGACGGCGGGGCGATTGACGAACCGCCGTACTACCGCCAGACGACGGACTTCACGTGCGGAGCGGTCGTCGCCCTCATGGCGCAGACGCAGGCCGGAGTCGTGCCCGTCTCCTCCTTCGACCGTGCCGCGGAACTCGCCCTCTGGCGCGGTGCGACGAACTTCCCGGCGTGCGAGCCGGTGGGCCTCGGAGTCGCCGTCCAGCGGATGTGGCCCGAATCAGACGTCGGGGTCGCGATCGACACGGATCGCCCCGTGATGCTCGGACACCTCGCGCAGCCGGAGCAGGAGTGGCGTGCGGTGTTGCAGCGCTCCTCCCGTGACGAGGCGCGCGAGCTCGGAGTGCCCGTCTCGGCGGACCACATGCCGATCGCCGAGATCCGCGGGGCGATCGAGAGCGGCGACCGCGTGCTGCTGCTCATCTCGCTCGCCACGATGCAGGGCTTCGATGTGCCGCACTGGGTCCTCTGTCACGCGGTGACGCCCGGCGCGCTCGTGATCGAGGACCCGTGGTCCGGTGCGACGACGGGGGATACGTGGGTGGATGCGCACCTGTTGCCCATCTCGGACGACGCGCTGGACGCCATGTCGGTACTGGATGACCAGCGTTTTCGCGGTGTCGTGCGCATCGGCGCGCGCCCGTAGCGAGACCCGCCGGCGTGCGCCGCTGCGTCAATACCGCAGGAACGAGTGCAGGTCAAGAATCCCGCTGGACATGTCGCCGAATCGTGGGTATAGTAATTCTTTGCGCTCTGTCTTTCTTCGTGCCCTCATATGGTGGTCGGCACCTGTCTGCGTGCCCCGCTCGTCTCGAGCGGCGTACGACACGCAAACAGGGAAGTAATTCGCGCACTCCCACCTGACGACAAAGGAATCGAGAAGCCCTGCGGGGCTCACGGAGGTTATTCCCTTGGCTGCTGCTCGCAACGCATCCACATCCACCACCAACAAGAACGGGCGCGGAGCATCGCGTCTTTCGTTCGCCAAGATCTCCGACACGCTGACGGTCCCTGACCTCCTCGCGTTGCAGACCGAGTCCTTCGACTGGCTCGTCGGAAACGAGGCCTGGAAGGCCCGCGTCTCCGACGGCAAGAAGGCCGGTCGCAAGGATCTCAACGAGATCAGCGGTCTGGAGGAGATCTTCGAGGAGATCTCTCCGATCGAGGACCTCAGCGAGACGATGCAGCTGAGCTTCACGAACCCGTACCTGGAGCCGGAGAAGTACTCGATCGACGAGTGCAAGGAGCGCGGCAAGACGTACGCGGCTCCCCTCTACGTCGAGGCCGAGTTCATGAACCACCAGACCGGTGAGATCAAGACGCAGACCGTCTTCATGGGCGACTTCCCGCTCCAGACCGGTCGCGGAACGTTCATCATCAACGGCACAGAGCGTGTCGTCGTGTCGCAGCTGGTGCGTTCGCCCGGTGTGTACTTCGACAAGACGCCCGACAAGACGAGTGACAAGGACATCGTGTCCGCGCGCGTCATCCCCAGCCGTGGTGCTTGGCTCGAGTTCGAGGTCGACAAGCGCGACCAGGTCGGCGTCCGCATCGACCGCAAGCGCAAGCAGTCCGTCACCGTGTTCCTGAAGGCCCTCGGCCTCACGAGCGAGGAGATCCTCCAGGAGTTCGCCGGCTTCCCCTCCATCGAGGAGACGCTCGCGAAGGACACGATCGTCACCAAGGAAGACGCGCTGCGCGACATCTACCGCAAGCTGCGTCCGGGCGAGCAGGTCGCCGCTGAGGCTGCCCGCGCGCTTCTGGACAACTTCTACTTCAACGCCAAGCGTTACGACCTGGCGAAGGTCGGTCGTTACAAGATCAACCAGAAGCTGGGCCTGGACCAGCCGCTGGACTCGTCGGTCCTGACGCGCGACGACATCGTCGCGACGATCAAGTACCTCGTCCGTCTGCACCGCGGCGACGAGTCGTTCGACGGACTCCGCGGCGGCAAGAAGGCCGAGATCCGGATGTCCACCGACGACATCGACAACTTCGGCAACCGTCGCATCCGCGCGGTCGGCGAGCTCATCCAGAACCAGGTCCGCACGGGTCTGAGCCGTATGGAGCGCGTCGTGCGCGAGCGCATGACCACGCAGGACATCGAGGCGATCACGCCGCAGACCCTGATCAACGTGCGCCCCGTCGTGGCCGCGATCAAGGAGTTCTTTGGAACGTCGCAGCTGTCGCAGTTCATGGATCAGAACAACCCGCTCGCGGGTCTGACCCACAAGCGCCGTCTGTCCGCGCTCGGCCCCGGTGGTCTCTCGCGTGACCGCGCCGGTGTCGAGGTCCGTGACGTCCACCCGTCGCACTACGGCCGCATGTGCCCGATCGAGACCCCTGAAGGCCCGAACATCGGTCTGATCGGCTCGCTCGCGACCTTCGCGCGCATCAACTCCTTCGGTTTCATCGAGACCCCGTACCGTCGCGTGGTCGACGGGCGAGTCACGGATGACGTGGACTACCTCACGGCCTCCGAAGAAGAGGACTTCATCGTCGCCCAGGCCAACGCGCCGCTCAAGGCCGACGGTCACTTCCGTGAGACCCGCGTCCTCGCCCGCCAGAAGGGTGGAGAGGTCGACCTGTTCCAGCCCGAGGAGATCGGGTACATGGACGTCTCGCCGCGCCAGATGGTGTCGGTCGCGACCTCGCTCGTTCCGTTCCTCGAGCACGACGATGCACAGCGCGCGCTCATGGGCGCGAACATGCAGCGTCAGGCTGTGCCGCTGCTGCGCAGCGACTCGCCGCTCGTCGGTACCGGTATGGAGGGCTACGCAGCCATCGACGCGGGCGACGTCGTCACCGCCGAGAAGGCCGGTGTCGTCACCGAGGTGTCGGCTGAGAAGGTCACCGTCCAGCTGGACGAGGGCGGCACTCAGGAGTACTACCTGCGCAAGTTCGACCGCTCCAACCAGGGCACGTCGTACAACCAGCGTGTGGTCGTCAGCGAGGGTGAGCGCGTCGAGGTCAACGAGGTCATCGCCGATGGCCCCGCCACCGAGAACGGTGAGCTCGCACTCGGAAAGAACCTCCTCGTCGCCTTCATGACGTGGGAGGGGCACAACTTCGAGGACGCGATCATCCTGAGCCAGGAGCTCATCAAGGACGACACCCTCTCCTCGATCCACATCGAGGAGTACGAGGTCGACTCCCGTGACACGAAGCTCGGCAAGGAGGAGATCACCCGTGACCTCCCCAACGTCAGCCCCGAGCTGCTCAAGGACCTGGACGAGCGCGGCATCATCCGCATCGGCGCCGAGGTCCGCCCCGGCGATATCCTCGTCGGCAAGGTCACGCCGAAGGGTGAGACCGAGCTGTCGGCAGAGGAGCGTCTGCTCCGTGCGATCTTCAACGAGAAGAGCCGTGAGGTTCGCGACACCTCGCTGAAGGTCCCCCACGGTGAGCAGGGCACGATCATCGCCGTCAAGGAGTTCAACGCCGAAGACGGCGACGACGAGCTCGGCTCCGGCGTCAACCGCCGCGTCGTGGTCTACATCGCCCAGAAGCGCAAGATCACCGAGGGTGACAAGCTCGCCGGCCGCCACGGAAACAAGGGCGTCATCGCGAAGATCCTTCCGGTCGAGGACATGCCGTTCCTCGCCGACGGAACTCCGGTCGACATCCTCCTGAACCCGCTCGGTATCCCCGGTCGAATGAACTTCGGTCAGGTGCTGGAGACCCACCTCGGTTGGATCGCCAAGCAGGGCTGGAAGGTCGATGGCTCTCCGGAGTGGTCGAAGAACCTGCCCGAGGTCGCTTTCGAGGCCGCTCCCGGCACCAAGGTCGCGACCCCGGTGTTCGACGGCGCGTCCGAGCAGGAGATCGCTGGTCTCCTCGACTCGACCACCCCGACCCGTGACGGCGTGCGCCTGATCGACTCGTCGGGCAAGACCCAGCTGTTCGACGGCCGCTCCGGCGAGCCGTACCCGGCTCCGGTCTCGGTGGGCTACATGTACATCCTGAAGCTCCACCACCTCGTCGACGACAAGATCCACGCCCGTTCGACCGGTCCGTACTCGATGATCACCCAGCAGCCGCTCGGTGGTAAGGCACAGTTCGGTGGACAGCGCTTCGGTGAGATGGAGGTGTGGGCCCTCGAGGCCTACGGCGCCGCATACGCGCTCCAGGAGCTCCTCACGATCAAGTCCGACGACATCCTCGGCCGCGTCAAGGTGTACGAGGCGATCGTCAAGGGCGAGAACATCCAGGAGCCCGGCATCCCCGAGTCGTTCAAGGTGCTCATGAAGGAGATGCAGTCGCTCTGCCTGAACGTCGAGGTCCTCTCGGCAGACGGCACGACGGTCAACCTCCGCGACACCGACGACGAGGCGTTCCGCGCAGCGGAAGAGCTCGGAATCAACATCTCCAGCCGATTCGAGTCCGCCTCGATCGACGAGATCTAAGTCCGGCCGACAACGAATTCTTATTGAGACACAGGAGAACTAGTGCTCGAGTCAAACACGTTCGACGAGCTTCGCATCGGCCTGGCCACCGCTGACCACATCCGCGGATGGTCCTACGGTGAGGTCAAGAAGCCCGAAACCATCAACTACCGCACGCTCAAGCCGGAGAAGGACGGTCTCTTCGGAGAGCAGATCTTCGGCCCGAGCCGTGACTGGGAGTGTGCGTGCGGAAAGTACAAGCGCGTCCGCTTCAAGGGAATCGTCTGCGAGCGCTGCGGCGTGGAGGTCACCAAGTCCTCCGTCCGTCGTGAGCGTATGGGCCACATCGAGCTCGCCGCTCCCGTGACCCACATCTGGTACTTCAAGGGCGTCCCCTCGCGCCTCGGCTACCTGCTGGACATGGCGCCCAAGGACCTCGAGAAGGTCATCTACTTCGCCGCCTACATGGTGATCTCCGTCGACGAGGAGGCGCGTCACCGCGACCTCGCGACGCAGGAGAACAACATCCGTCTCGAGCTCAAGACGCTCGGCGACCGCCGCGACTCCAAGATCGCTGCGCGCCTCGCCAAGCTGGAGGAGGAGCTCGCCGCTCTCGAGGCGGAGGGTGCCAAGGCCGACGCCAAGAAGAAGGTGAAGGACGCCGCCGAGAAGGAGATGTCCCTCATCCGCAAGGGTGCCGACGAGCAGATCGCCAAGCTCGAGCGCGTGTGGGAAGACTTCCGCACGCTCGAGGTCGGCGCACTCCGCCCGGAGGATGACGTCTTCCACGAGCTGCAGGACCGGTTCGGTCAGTACTTCGAGGCGTACATGGGTGCCGAGTCCATCCAGCGTCGCCTCGCGGCATTCGACCTGGCTGCCGAGTCCGAGAGCCTGCACCTGCAGATCTCGGAGGGCAAGGGACAGCGCAAGATCCGCGCGATCAAGCGTCTCAAGGTCGTCAACTCGTTCCTCGAGACCGGCATGAGCCCGGCCGCGATGGTTCTGGATGTCGTCCCGGTGATCCCGCCGGAGCTGCGCCCGATGGTCCAGCTGGACGGTGGCCGCTTCGCGACCTCCGACCTCAACGACCTCTACCGTCGTGTGATCAACCGCAACAACCGTCTTCGTCGCCTGATCGACCTCGGTGCCCCCGAGATCATCGTCAACAACGAGAAGCGGATGCTGCAGGAGGCCGTGGACGCACTGTTCGACAACGGTCGCCGTGGTCGTCCCGTCACCGGTACCGGAAACCGCGCCCTCAAGTCGCTCAGCGACATGCTCAAGGGTAAGCAGGGTCGTTTCCGTCAGAACCTGCTCGGCAAGCGCGTCGACTACTCCGGCCGTTCGGTCATCGTCGTCGGCCCGCAGCTGAAGCTGCACCAGTGTGGTCTGCCCAAGCAGATGGCCCTGGAGCTCTTCAAGCCGTTCGTGATCAAGCGTCTGATCGACCTCGGTCACTCGCAGAACATCAAGGCAGCCAAGCGCGCCGTGGAGCGCACCCGTCCCGAGGTCTGGGACGTGCTCGAGGAGATCATCCGCGAGCGTCCGGTGCTCCTCAACCGTGCTCCCACGCTCCACCGTCTGGGCATCCAGGCGTTCGAGCCGCAGCTCGTCGAGGGCAAGGCCATCCAGCTCCACCCGCTCGTCTGCGCGGCGTTCAACGCCGACTTCGACGGTGACCAGATGGCTGTGCACCTTCCGCTGTCGGTCGAGGCTCAGGCCGAGGCCCGCGTGCTCATGCTCGCGTCGAACAACATCCTGAAGCCGTCTGACGGTCGCCCGGTCACCCTGCCTTCGCAGGACATGATCATCGGTCTCCACCACCTGACCACGGTCAAGCAGGGTGCAGCCGGTGAGGGCCGTGCGTTCGGTTCCGTCGGAGAGGCGATCCTCGCCAAGGACGAGGGAACCCTCGACCTGCAGGCGAAGGCTCGTATCCGCATCCCCGGCCTTGCGTTCCTCGAGGGCGAAGCGCCCGACGGGTACGAGCGTCACGGGCTCGTGGACGCGTCGCTCGGACAGGCGATCTTCAACGCCACGCTGCCGAAGGGCTACCCCTTCGTCCGCGAGCAGGCCGACAAGGGCAAGCTGTCGCAGATCGTCAACAAGCTGGCCGAGGAGTACCCCAAGGTCGAGACGGCGGCGACGCTGGACCGCATCAAGGACGCCGGCTTCTACTGGGCCACCCGTTCGGGTGTGACGGTCGCGCTCAGCGACATCCTCACGCCGCCGAACAAGGCCGAGATCGTCGCGGGCTACGAGAAGCAGGCCGCGAAGGTCCAGTCCCAGTACGAGAAGGGTCTGACCACCGACACCGAGCGCCGCCAGGAGCTCATCAAGATCTGGACCGAGGCAACCGACGAGGTCCAGGCCGCGATGCGCGCGAACTTCCCGGAGGACAACACCATCAACCGCATGGTGACCTCGGGCGCTCGTGGTAACTGGCTGCAGATCCGCAACATCGCGGGTATGCGAGGCCTGGTGAACAACCCGAAGGGTGAGATCATCCCTCGTCCGATCATCTCCTCGTACCGCGAGGGGCTGTCGGTGGCGGAGTACTTCATCGCGACGCACGGTACCCGTAAGGGTCTGGCCGACACGGCTCTCCGTACGGCTGACTCGGGCTACCTCACGCGTCGTCTGGTGGACGTCTCGCAGGATGTCATCATCCGCGAAGAGGACTGTGGCACCTCGAAGGGCCTCGAGCTCCCGATCGCTGCTCCCGACTCGACCGGCGCGCTGACGCGCGACGCGAACGTCGAGAACTCGGTCTTCGCTCGTACGCTCTCCTCCGAGGTCGTCGACAGCAAGGGCGAGGTCCTCGCCTCTGCGGGCGACGACGTGGGCGATGTCCTGATCGACAAGCTCGTCGCGGCCGGTGTCGAGACCATCAAGGTCCGCTCCGTCCTGACGTGCGACTCGGCCGTGGGTGTCTGCGCGCAGTGCTACGGCCGCTCGTTGGCGACGGGTAAGACCGTCGACATCGGCGAGGCTGTCGGCATCATCGCCGCACAGTCCATCGGTGAGCCCGGTACCCAGCTGACGATGCGTACCTTCCACACGGGTGGTTCTGCATCGGCGGATGACATCACGCAGGGTCTTCCCCGTGTGCAGGAGCTCTTCGAGGCACGTACCCCCAAGGGCGCGTCGCCGATCGCCGAGGCCGATGGCCGCATCACGATCGACGAGACCGACAAGTCCAAGAAGGTCATCCTCACGCCCGACAACGGTGACGAGGAAGTGGTCTACCCGGTCCTGAAGCGTGCGACGCTTCTCGTCGAGGACGGCCAGCACGTCACGGTCGGTCAGCCCCTGCAGGTCGGAACTCTCGACCCCAAGGAGGTCATGCGTGTCATGGGTGCGCGCGAGGTGCAGCGTTACCTCGTGAGCGGCGTCCAGGGCGTGTACCGCTCGCAGGGTGTGCCGATCCACGACAAGCACATCGAGGTCATCGTTCGCCAGATGCTCCGCAAGGTCACCGTCGTCGACCACGCCGACACGACCCTGCTGCCCGGCGAGATGGTGGACCTCAAGCGCTACCAGTCGATCAACCGCGAGACCGTCGCCGAGGGCAAGCGCCCGGCATCGGGCCGCTCGGAGCTGATGGGTATCACGAAGGCGTCGCTCGCGACCGAATCGTGGCTGTCGGCTGCGTCCTTCCAGGAGACGACCCGCGTGCTCACGCAGGCCGCCATGGACGGAAAGCGCGACCCGCTGGTCGGCCTCAAGGAGAACGTCATCATCGGTAAGCTCATCCCCGCCGGGACGGGCCTGTCGAAGTACCGCAACGTCATCGTCGAGGCGACCGAGGAAGCCAAGAGCGAGCGCTACCCGAACCGGATCTTCGCATCCGACGGCGCGTACGCGGACGGCGACTTCGGCTACGTCGACTTCGATGCGTTCTCGACGGACGATGTCACGCCTGGTACGTACAACTGATTCAGGCGCGTAGCTGACGCTCACGCGTGAGTAGAGAAGGCCCCGGGGTTTCGACCCCGGGGCCTTCTGCGTTGCCGGGCTCCCTCGTGGGAGTTCTCCACTGCTCTCCGCTATCGGCATGACGGCGCATCGCGATGCACCACAATGGAGGGATGCAGCAGCGAAGCGCGGGAGTCGTCGTGATCGGCGACGCACTGATCGACGAGATCCACGACGACGCGGGGGTGCGGGAGCTCGTCGGGGGAGCGGCACTGAACGTGGCGGTCGGTATCCGGAGGCTCGGGGTTCCCGCGACTCTCATCGCCATGGTCGGTGACGACGAAGCGGGCGAGCACATTCGCGAGTATCTGCGCGACCACGGCGTCGAGCTGATCAGCAGCGAGTCTCCGCGCGGTTCATCCCGAGCGATCGTGCGGCGGGCATCGAACGGCGAGCCCGAGTACGTGTTCAACGATGCCGCACAGCACCGCGGTATCCGATACGGCGATGCGGCGCGCGCGGCCATCGCCGATGCCGGTCTCGTCGCCATCAGCTGCTTCCCGTTCGACGTGACGGACGAGGTCGACAAGCTCGTCGACGCGCTGGGGGACGCGCGGGTGGCGATCGATCCGAATCCGCGCACCGGCATGCTCCACGACCGCGCGGAGTTCGTCCGCGGATTCGAGCGGGTCGCCGCGTCGGCGGAGCTCGTCAAGGTCGGTGCGGATGACGCGACCATCCTCTACGACGGTGATCTCGAGTCTCTCCGCCGCCGACTGAGGGACATCGGCGTGTCTGCGGTTCTCGCGACAGCGGGCTCCGCGGGCGCGGTCATCGACACAGTGCGCGGTGTCACCTCGGCGCCGATCGTGGACCTTCCGGGAAGGATCGTCGACACCGTCGGTGCGGGCGACGCTACCCTCGCGGCTGTGGCGGCAGGATTGCTCACCGCGCCTCCCCGAGACCGGGATGGGTGGGAGGCGCTGCTGGACCGGGCCATGCAGGTCGCCGCCGCCACTTGCCGCGCCGAGGGTGGTCTGCTGCGCACTCCGGAGTCGCTCGCCGACATGGATCCGGACGCGATCGGCACCTGACACCTCGATTTCTCGCACTCGGCGGTGCCAGGTATGATTGGTCTTCGCGCCCCCGGTTGGCTGTAAAAGCGGGTTGGGTGCGCACCTGGCGAGTTACCCAAGCGGCCAAAGGGATCTGACTGTAAATCAGACTGCTCAGCATTCGGGGGTTCGAATCCCTCACTCGCCACCATGGGATGTTCGAAGAACTCCCCAGACCTATTCGAAGAACTGCGAACAACGAAGAAGTCTCTGGCCGCCCAGAGACTTCTTCGCATTTCTGCCCTGGTTTTCACGCTCGTCCGACACGGATGCCGCGTACATAGGGCACTCGTTGTAGCCGACACGTACGAAAATCCCCGTGGAAGGGCAGGCTCCCGCCTACCTTCCTTCGGGGATTAGGTCGCTAAATGCGAGCAGTCGAGACTCAGGTGAGCGCTGGTGGAGCAGCGGTGGCCATTGTTTCGCCGCGTCGGCGCCGACGCTTGACGTCCGCTACGCGCGCCGTCGCATCACTGCGGCGTGTGCGGTTGGTACGGCGGGGAGGGGAGGGGATGCCGTGCGTGCTCTCCGCCGCGCGCTCGTCCTGTTCGAGTAAGAAGTCACGGACAATCTTCATGTTGACGGCGACGAAGGTGAGCGTGATGAGTGCTGACTGCGCGGTGAAGCCGCGCATGCGGCGACGGGCGGAGTTGGCCATGTCGAAGGAAGCGCTGTCTTTTGCGTAGCCGTTCATCGCTTCGACGCGATTGCGCATGTAGTGGTACTTGCGCTCCCATTCGAGGGACCCGTACTGGTAGTACTGCGCGCAGGCACCGCCGTCGTTGACGTGGAAGGTGGTGCTGTTCTTGTTGGTGCACACCTTGCCGGGCTTACTGAACCCGACGATGTTCAGGAGAGGCCGCTGGTGTCGTTGGGCGTTGGCGACAGCCGAGGTGTTCTTCTTCAGCCCGCACATGGCTGTGGGGGCTTTCCCTGCGGCAGGGCACATCATCGGTACACGGCCGCTGTCATCCGGGCTCTCTTTCAGGCGGAACAGGTACGACTCGCGTTGGACGACCGCCTTCCGCCAGCGGTCCGTGGCCGCGGTGGCAGCGGCGCGCGACTTTGGGTCTCTACGGTAGCGAATCGGGTCGATAGCGGCGCGGTATCGTTCAGATGCGCTGACGAGGTTCGGGGGCATGGAGGGGCAGTACCAGTTGCCGTCGACGAGGATGGCGCCCCCCTATTGTTCCTGCTTTCCGAGCCGCGTTTTCGGATAGTCCATGAGCAGCTTTGCGCCGCGCTCTCGGAGGACGTTCACCAAGACAGCCGGGTGTCCCCGCCGGGGAGGTAGGCGCGGTCGCCTGTGAAGTGGTCGATGGTGTGTCCGCGTTCGTAGAGGCTGTCGACGATGGAGCGCGCGGCGCCGATGGGGTCGACGCCAGGGACGTGGTTGGCGAGACCAATGATGAGGTGCGGGACGGCGTCATCGTACTCGGGCGTGGTCATGACAGCGAGTTCATGTTCCAACGCGTATTCAGAGATGCGGATAGCCTCGTCCCTCGCAACTTTCACACCCTGAGCTGCGGCATTCTCGCCTGCCAGCTTGCCGCTGGGCTGAACATCATCCGCAACCACTCAGCGCACCACAACCGCTTGTGGAATCGTAGCCTCGCCCACCGGCTCGGTTCGATTCCCGCCGGTCTGCTCACGCAACCGGCTCTCATTAAGCACCTTGAACGAGTGAGCGACCGTGACAAGGTGTACCCGATGCTCGCGGTGCTTGCCTACATGCTCACGTCGTACGACCCATCCTTGGACTGGCACCGGAGCATGCGTACGCAGCTTCGAAAGTTCCCGAAATCAGCTTTGCTTGACCAGGTGCAGGGGATGGGTATGACGGAGGACTGGGAGTCGGAGACTCTCTGGTCTCAAGTCCCGCGCACAGGTGCCCCGCTGCCCACGCCGACGAATCTCAAATCGCATGTTCAGCCGACCGCGGCGTCCAACCTATAGCGCGCCACTGAACGCGCAGTTTGCACGTGGCGTGGTCTGTCGAAGAAATTGGTCGTCGTGTCCGCTTTCGTGCGCGGGGATTAGGGGCCCACGCTGCGCCACGGCGGTGTTGGAGTTGTCGTCCGGGCTCGGCGCGAGTGGTCAGAGAGAGGACAGGCGAGCGCCTCGAACGAGAAGTGGGCGCGGACCACACCCGCTAGCTGCCCACGCGCTGCGTCGACGCGTTCGCCATTGGGCGGCGCGGCGGGAAGTGCTTCTCCGCGACCTTGGTCTTTCCTCGTGGCCGTTTCTTCCGTTCTGTTTGCTGGGCGCACGTACGGTGCTCGCGATTCGCAGGACCGCGGTCGCTGCGGCGGCAGCAGCAGCCGGTGCCTTGAGGGGTGAACCAAGGGCGAACAATTTTTCGCGCTCTAGCGTAATGAACGAGCTGCTCCCTAGTCTCTCAGTTGGGGACGTGGTCCCTCGATAGGCGGCGTACCCCGAGCGCGCGCTGAGGGTGAGGAGTTTCTCGTGCGTGAACGACAGAGTTCTTGGAGGCGCCGACTGGCGTCGGTTCTCGCGATAGCTGGGCTGTCGCTAGCCGGCGTGGGGGTAGCAACGCCGGCTATGGCGGCTCCGACGCTTGGCCTGACGATGTCTGCGGTGGGCGACACTGTCACATCCGGTGACACGACCTCGTATCAGATTGCGTGGTCGTGTAGTTCGACGGTCGAAACCTGTGACGCGGGAACGATTTCGGTTCCGGTTCCGACACTCACGCCGTACTCCGAGGTCTCCACGGCGTATGTCTCGGGCACTGCGTCCACAGGCGGATTCTCGTCGTCTCCGACCCTCAACGGCGGAGTGATTACTTGGACGATGTCGGATGTGGTTCCGGCCGGTAGCTCGGGGACGATGACGTTCACTGTTCGCGTGCCGAACATGGCGGCCCCCGACGGCGCAACTGTCGAACCCGTTGCGACGTTCACAGCGAGCGGGGTCACCCAGACTGCGACGGCGTCGAAGACGGTTCAGTCGGATACAGACCTTTTTACAGACAAGCGGCTTGTGAGCTCTCAGACGCCGGGCCTAGATGTTCCGGTGACCTACCAGGTGACAACGGGGCACGAGTCTGGAATCAATCCGAATACCGGCCGCCACGGAAACGCCCCGTCGAACGGCACGTGGGCGGTGACGAATGTCGTCACCCAAGACCAGCTTCCCGAAGGTGCCGAGTTCGTCTCTGCGACCGGCGGCGGTGTGTATGACTCGGCCACGCATACAGTGACCTGGCCGGCGTGGTCGGAGGACGGCGCTTTCGTCATCCCCCCGACGTATCAGCTTGTCATCCGCTACCCCTCGGACGTGTTCACGACCGCTTCGTCGGTCACCAACACGGCGACGGCGACGGCGAATCCGTATCTCGCTCCGGACGTGACAGTGGAGTCGAGCGACGACGCGACGCATGGTTTCGTCGCGGCCTCCGCGAATGGCGCGGTGGAGAAGTTCGGCTCTCTGCCCCGCCCGAACGGTGGCGTGCGGGAAGGCACATCCGGCTGGAACATTCGCATCACGAATTCAGGAACTGTGCCGCTGGACGTGGACGTCACGGACGCGTTGCCGTGTGTCTTGACCTCTCCCACAGACGGCTCGGAGGACTGTGCCACGCCCGCGGTGCGGAATGTGTCGCTCCAGCTTTCAGGGGGTGTTGCCGCGAACGCCTACACAGTGGATTTCGTGACAAACCTGGGGAATACCGGAAGCGTGACACTGGTCAGCAGCTCCTCCCCAGTGACGTTGACTCCGCAGTCGGAAACTGAATGGGTGACGTCGTTCCGACTGAGAGGAACAATATCGGGCGGCGACAGCACCACTTTGCAGGTCAGGGGCGTGATTTCGGCGGATGTTCCGCAGGACTCTTCGGGTGCCATTTACCGCAACCCCGACGTTCCCACAGGCGACCAGGTCTACCTGGAGAACTGTCTTTCCGGGACTCTGACAAATGCTGTGACGGAAGCTCTTGTTCGCGATATCCGCGACGTGTGTGGATACGTCGTTGTTCCGCCTGACCGCCCGGTCGTCCGTGTCTTCAAGACCATGACGGACAGTGTTCAGGGGCCCGGTGACGAGATGGGTGTTCGTCTGGGGCTGTCGACTTCTGACAGCCGCGTGAACTGGGCGCCTGTGCTCACGGACCTGCTCCCCGAAGACCTCCGCTTCGTGCCGGGCTCGTTCTCGACAGATGAGTTGACGGCTGCGGCGAAGGCAGCGTTGCCGGATGAGAACCTCTTGGTTGAGGTCATCGACGACTACAACGGCACCGGTCGCCAGCTTGTGCGCGTGAGCTGGCCGGATGCGGAAGGTCTAGCTCCCGGAGCGTCCTACGGGGGCGTGACCTTCGACGTTCGCGTGCAGCCCGGCGCTCCAGCCGGGCAGCGCAGCAACGAACTCGCAGCATACGACGCGACCTACCCGACCATCGGTTGTATCGCGAACACACGCATCACGGACACCGACAACTTGTTCGGAGACGACACGCCGGTGCGAGAAGGATGCGCGACGCCGGCGACGTACACGGTCGTATCTACCCCGTCTGTCGGCGGGACGAAGTGGGTGCGCGGTTCTGAGGACCCGGAGTTCAAGGCTGCTCCGGGAATCGGGGCCGTGCTTCCTGGTGAGGCAGCAACGTATCGCTTGGACGTGACCAATATCGGCAATGTTCCGCTGTCGAATGTTGTGGCCTATGAGATTCTGCCGTATGTGGGTGACACGGGTGTCGGTCCGGCGGCGGATGCTGACCGGGGTAGCGAGTGGCAGACTCTGCTCTCTGGCTCTGTAGCGACGGATGTGCCGGCGGACATCATGTACTCAGAGTCGAGCAACCCGTGCCGCGGCGAGGTCATTGCAGTCGGCGCGGACAGGGCATCCGGTCCTGCCGACTGTGTGGACGACTGGTCTGCGACGTTGCCAGCGGACCCGTCGGACGTGCGTGCGATTCGAGTGGACTTCGGTGACCGTGAGTTCGCCGCGGGTGAGGTTCAGCCGGTGACGATTCCCGTGACGACTCCGTCTGATGCGGAAGGCATCGCTTGGAACTCGTTCGCGGTCTCGGCCGTCGATGCGAGCAACGGAGAGGCTGTTCTTCCGGTTGAGCCGAACGTGGTCGGCCTGCGGACGAGCCCGTCGCTGACTATCGACAAGTCCGCGTCGGTGTCGTCGGTCGCGCGAGGTGGGGAAGTCACCTGGACCATCACCGTCACCAATGACGGCACAGGTCTTGCAGACGGCGTCATCGTTGTGGACGAGATTCAAGAGGGGATGTCCTTCGTCTCATCTGACTCGACAAACGGCACCTACGACGACGAGACCACTACATGGACTCTCGAGTCCGGTATCCCCGTCGGGGAGAGCGAGACGCTGACCCTGGTGACACGCGTGCTGGAGGACACTGCACTTGAGCAGGTGTGCAACATTGCAACGGTGTCGGTGTCTGGTACGGAGCACGCGGCCGAGTCCCCCGAGGTCTGTGCGGATGTGACTGTACCGCCGCCCGGTGGCGAAGAGCCGCCGCCCACGGACGAGGAGACGCCGCCGGCAGAAGACCCAGAGGTCCCACCGACTGATGCGTCGCTCGCTATCACCGGCCCCGCGATGAGCGCGATTGCGTTGCTGGTCGTCCTCGGGCTCGGTGGTGTCGGCGTCGGAGCACTCGCGATGCGCCGACGCCGCAGTTAGTCAGAAAGTAAGGGCGTGCCGAGCGGCACGCCCTTACTTTTGCTGTGAGCGAGGCCCGTCTCTCTCGATGCCTCGCGATGGATTGTCATCGATTGGACTGCCATGGAGCACGAAACGGCGCCTGCGACATCCGACGTTGTGGCGTCCGCGTTTGTTCGTGGAGACCACGCCGTTGTCGCGGCGTACTTTCGGGAGAATGCGGGCGTGCTGCTCGCAATGGCTCGGCGGGTCGCGCTATCGACCATGGACCCCGAGGACCTGCTTGCCGATGCGATTGCTTCGCTTCTGGCTCAGTGGTCAAAAGGCGTGCGGACACAGAAGCACATCAACGCGTACATCGTTCAGTCGATGCGCAATCGGGTGAAGGACGAACTCAAGTCTCCGCGCTCTCGCACACATGCGCTGGAGCTCGTCGAGGATTCGCCCGCAGAGCCGTCACCGCTGCTGCACCGTGCGGAGCTAGGCAACGAGATAGCACTGGTGCGGAAAGCGTTGGCCCGTCTGCCGGCTGACCAGCAGGCTGTTCTCCGGGAGACCGTTGTGAACGGTCGAAAGCCGGGGGAGCTGGAAGACGTTCTCGGGCGCCCCGCGACGGCAATCACAGCCCTAGGGGTCCGAGCGAAACAGAGCCTTCGCCGCGCGCTACTCCAAGTTCTCATCTCCGAAGGGACCGAGGAGTGTCAACGGGCCGTGCGTCATGTTCCGAACCCGGTCACGCAAGATCTCGCTGCGGTCGACGCTCGCGGCAGACCGACACATTTCGCGAACTGCGAGCATTGCCGACGTAGTTGGGCGCGGTTTTCTGCTCTGCCGAGCGCTCTGGGGCTAACCGTCCTGCTAGTTCTCGGCGATGCGTTGGGTGCGCCTGCCCCCGCGGCATCAGCAGCCGAGGACGTGCGTGAAGAACCTGCCTCTCGACCGAAGAGGACTCGAAACGTGCTTCTTCTCGGCGCCGGAGTCATCGCTCTCGCTGCTGCCACTTTCACGACGTTGTTTCCGCTGAACGTTCATTCCTCGGGGCCGAATGCCGATGTCGAAGTCTTCAGAGAACCGGTCGGTGATGCGCGAGTGAACTACTCGGTCGACCTTCGCGTTCATGCCGATGTGTGGCAACCGAAACAGGCCACTTTCTCCGGTCCTCACGCAATAGGCGCTATCGAGCCGCCATCCGGGTGGACGTGCACCATCGCGGACACCCGCGCGGTCTGTAAAGCCGTCGCGGACGAGAGCAGTCTCGCGGGCTTCATCGTCGAGTACCTCGGCGAGGTGACGGTTCCGGCGTTCGAGCTGCAAGTTGTGGCCGTCACATCAGATGGGGCGACGGTGACCGCCGATGCTACCGGGGCAGGCGTTGACTGATGAGACCACTTCTGCCGTGAAACTCAGCCAAGAGTGCGTCGTATTCGGGCAGCAAAGTCGTCTAACTATGTGCAAGCCGTTCGTGCGGCTCGCCCCTACCTCCCAGTAGGCGTTTGTCTCCCCTGACAAACGAGGGAGGGGACCCCCCAGGTCCCCTCCCTCACTTGCACGAAGGACACCTTCGTCCCTACAGCCTGTCCGGGCGCTCCGCGTCGACGCGATGTTGGGTTCGAAGCCCAATTGCCTCCCGCCCTTGCTTCGGAAGCGAGGCGAGCTGGGACCGGGGACTTGGTTTGCTCCTGCTGCTCGCCGTCACGTGAATGTGTTGCACTCGGTCGTCGTGAAATCCTGCGGAACTCGTCTATCTATGTGACGGTTCACCATGTAAGCGCGCATCCGAACGGACTGCCGCTGTTGTGTCGCTTGATGTGTGCACCGTCCCAATTGATTCTCCGAGTGGCTGTCGCCTCGCCACCAGACAGCGATGGGTTGCTAGAGCAAAGGAACGTGAATGAGTGAATCGGATGTGGTGAACGCGGTTCGGCTGCACCCTCGTGCTCTGGAACGCCTGCGTGCGCGTTCAGGCAGAACTGCGACTGAAGTGCTCCACGATGCGGGCATGAGTGCTGTTCATTTCCGTGGGCGATTGCAGCAGGGGGCCTTCAACCGGGCGGAGATTCAACGACTGGCTCACGCACTTGGAGTGACGACGCAGGAGCTCATCACGACAGCGAAGGTGATGTACGTGTCGGAGTACCTCGCGAGTCAGCGCGATGAAGCGGCCCCCGCGCTTCACAGCGCCCCATGGCATTGACGTTGTGGTCGATGGAGTGGTGGACGGTGCTGTCTCGCTCATTCACGCAACGCTCAACGTCGTAGTCCCGTGTGAAGCGAGAAGCCGCAAAGCTGCGCAGGCACCCCTCGTGTAGAGGTGGAACTCGGAGCGTGCCGTGCCGCGGCGGAATCGGGTTCGCAACGACTCAGTGTGACCCTCGGAGCCGCGGGTTTGCGGGGCCCAGGAAGATGCCGGAGGAAAAAGTGCCAGCGCGCGGAGGAACGCTGCTGCAGGGCATGCCGATAGCCTGCGGGATTCCGGGGCGAAATGAGTTATGCGAACAACCCACCATTTTTCTGAGTCGCGACCTGCGTCACTTCATGAGCCTGGCCTTCGGCCGGGCTCTTGACGTTGGTTGCGCCGGTAGCGGATTGCCCGCTTCTCGGCCGCTACCTTGGGCTGGTGGCATCCAGCCACTTGGTGCGGAGGTGCTCCGCAGCTCATGACACCGCGTCGCCGAGCAGGTGATTGCCTAATATTCTAGACATAGATACCACCTAGGTCTAAACTATTGGACATGGGGCGAGTCAAGGTGGGAACATCGCGGCCTGCCGAAGATGCCCTTGCGGTGTTGGGGCAGCAGATCCGCATGGCGCGCGCCGAGCGCGGCATGACAGCGGATGAACTCGCGGGCACTGCAGGCATATCGAGAACGACGCTGAACTCAATCGAGCGCGGCAGTGCTGCCACGAGCATTGGCACTGTCTTCAACGTCGCGACCATCGTTGGCGTGCCGCTGTTCGGCGTCGATGACCCCAGCGAACTCATCGCCATGCGTCGTCGCGGAGAGGAACGTCTGGCGCTGTTGCCTGCGCGCGTCGACCGACCACGGAGGGACGACCGTGATGGCCTCGACTTCTGACATCTACGCCTGGGTGTGGTTGCCCGCAGGCGCGTAGCGGAAACCATGTCGATCTGCTGGACGCGCTGCGTGTGCATTGGTCCCCAGGCGGTACGGCTGGGGAGTGCTTCATGCGCATCGCCTTCAACATGGCGATCGGGTTCGGCGGTCGCTGAGCACACGAAGAGGGTCCCCTGTCGCGCAACCGGGACCCTCCGCGCCGGGAGACATCTGGAGTGCTCGGAAACACCGCAGCGAGTGCAAGTGCAGAGACTCGGATTTGACTCATTCATTACGCGATCTGACCGGTATATCCCTGCTCAGGGGACATTTTCTGCGAAAGCTTGCGTGCTGACGTCGCGGTACGCCAGTGTGGCTCCTTGAGCCCGTCGTGGACCTCGCCGGGATGACGATTCCGGGGGGATTTCGTGAGTTCTTTGCTGCGCCGGTTGACGGCATTCTCTGCTCTGTCGATCGTGATGGTCGGAGCGCTGCTGGGCTCGACGCCCGCGGCCGCCGACGCAGGTCCGCGGGAGGTCAGTCCTACGGCCGTGGTCATCGCTGCGGTCGCTGCCGATGAGAAGGACTCCGACGACGACACGATTCCCGATGTCGTCGAGCGCGAGGTGTGCGGAACGGCGACGTGCGCGGTCGGCACCGAAGACCGGGACGAGGACGGTATTCCCGACTGGACCGAGGTCCTCTCCTGTGGCGACACGACGTGTGCCTCGCCGACGGCGGACCGCGATGAGGACGGCATCCCCGACTACGCCGAGCGTCTGGTCTGTGGCACGGACACGTGCTCGAATTCGCTGGAGGATGCCGACGGCGACGGCATCGGCGACTGGGTGGAGTTCGTCATCTGCGGCACGCGGACCTGCGCCGATGGCACGGAGGACTACGACGGCAACGGTGTGTCCGATGCGGCCGAGCTCGCCGCATGCGTCGTCCGCGTCGATGACCTGGCGATCACCGGCGGTCAGATCGCACTGTGGCTCCTCATCCTGGCCGCGGTGCTGCTCGGCGCAGGTGGGGGCCTGTGGTGGTGGCGTCGTCGGCGTGCAGCCGCGCTCGCTCCGGCCGCTGCCGGAACCGCCGACGATATGGAGAACGCTCCGGTCGAGGGCGACCGCTGATGTCGTTCCGCTCGGTCGCGATGAGTGCTGTCGCGGCCCTGGTGCTTGGCCTGGGCGCCGTGGCCCCCGCGCCCCTGTCCGCGTCCGAGTTGCGCGAGGCGGCGCGCGCCGATCTGCTGCAGCAGGTGTACGCCGCCGCGGGACTCAACGCCGACGGTGAGGTCGAGGAGTCCGAGTCGAACGAATCCGACGATTCCGCGGATGACCAGTCGTCGGGCAAGAAGGCGAAGAAGGATCCCCGCTCGTCGAAGAAGCCGGAGCCGGTGGAGGCCGAGGCGGACCTGACGCCGGGGGAAAAGGCGACGATCGCGTCGGACGCGCTGGGCGTGGACGCGGCGTTCTCCGGTCATGACGTCGACTCGCCCGTGACGCTGTCGCTGGCGACTGCTCCGGCCGAGGCACAGGCGCGTCGGACCGCCGCCGTGGAGACGGCGGGTGTCGTGGTGAGCGATCCGATCGAGATCGTCGCGATGGACGAGGCGGGGGAGTCGGTCACGAGCTTCCCGGCGGAGCTCATCGAGCGTGCGGACGAGGATCCGGCGCAGGGGACGACCGTCGTGGATGTGATCCCCGGGATCTCGCTGTCGTTCGATGTAGACCTGGACCGGGTCGAGGAGGCGGGCGTCGATTCTTCGACGCTACGCATCTTCACGCGTTCCGCGCCGGACGAGGCGTGGGCCGAACTGCCGTCGTATTTCGACGCGGAGACGAACACGGTCAAGGGTGAGTCGGACCACCTGTCGCAGTTCGTGGTCATCGGGATCCCGTTCGAGGTTCCCGAGGGCCCGCGGGTGGTGCTGGATCCGGACAACGATGAGGGCATCGTGCAGACGCCCGCGCCGGCGACGGAGTTCCCCTACAACTGGCAGTTGGTGTCGGGGTTGAAGTCGATGCTGGAGCAGCGCTGCAACGCGCAGGTCGTCGTGACGCGTCCGGCCGGTGTGCCGTTCGTGTCGCGGGATACGCGCGCGGGAGTCGCGGCGGCGGCGAATCCGGTGGCGACGCTGGGTGTCGGCTTCGCGACCTGGGAGGGCTTCGGGTGGGGCAACGAGTCCGAGGGCGGCACGATGGCGTACTCGCGCGGCTCGGGTGCCGACAACGCCTTGCGCGACGCGTTCGTCACGCACATGCCGGCGTACACCGGGCGGCCCTCGGAGGTGGAGCCGTCGAACGCGAACTTCCCGTTCGCCGAGTACTCCGGTCTCCCCGGCGCGTACGCGCACGTCGAGACGCTGTTCCTCGACCACAACTATGACCGTCCGGTGATCGACCAGGGCTTCGACAGCATCATCGACGGTGCGTTCCGGAGCCTGGGCGGGTACCTCGAGGGCGAAGGGTTCGAGTGCACGAACCTTGTCGTGGGCGGATGGCCGTCGCCCCCGTCGAAGGCGGAACTCGCCAAGTGGCGTCACCTCGGCTACCAGAACTACCAGACGTATGGCGCGGACCCGGTGTCGTTCTCGACCGGCAACCTCGTGGAGTCGTTCCCGCTGTTCTCCCTGTCGGGTGTGGGCGAGCAGTCCATCGACGCGACCCTCGTCTACAACTCTCAGGACCAGCGGCTGTCGCGGGTCGGAGCGGGCTGGTCGTTCGGGCTGGGGGCGCGTGCACAGCGGTTCGACGACGGCTCGGTCCTCGTGGTGCGCGGCGATGGTGCGTCGTTCGTGTTCGCGGACGACGGCGATGGCGGCTACGACGCCGAACCGGGCCTGGGGCTGACGCTGTCCGAGGCGACCGCCGGGCGGTTGCGACTCGTGAGCGATGCGGGCGAGACCTGGGTGTTCGACGCGGGAGACGTGTGGGGTATCGGAGAGCTCACCTCGTACACCGACCGACAGGGCAACGCGCTGACGCTCACGTACGGGGCGGGAGATCCGGACGTTCACCAGTTCACGCCGTTGCGGTCGATCACGGACGCGGCGGGGCAGACGGTGACCGTCACGAGCGACCGTGTCGGACGCATCACCGGGTTCACACTCCCGGATGAGCGCACGTGGTCGCTGCGCTACAACGGCGACGGCGATCTGGTCTCGCTGACCGGCGCGGACGGCGGCGTGCAGCGGTTCACGTACGACGACGACCATCAGATGCTCACGGCCGAAGACGCCGAGGGGATCACGTATCTCGTCAACGAGTACGACGATGCGGGCCGGGTCGTCCGACAGCTCGACGCGGATGAGAACGAGCGGCTCTTCGAGTACCGCGACGGTGAGACGACCTACATCGACAACGAGGGTCAGGAGACGTTGTTCGCGTTCGACGATGACCGCCGCATCACCGGCATCACCAACCCGGACGGCGACGCGGCCGGCTGGGAGTTCGACGACACCGGCAACGTCACCTCGCACACGGATGAGGCCGGTCGCACGTGGGAGTACTCCTATGACGACGACGGCAATCTGCTCTCCGAGACCGACCCCGCAGGAACGGTCACGGAGTACACGTACACGGCGGACGGAGATGTGGCGACTGTCACCGACCTCGATGGTGAGCGCACCGAGACGAGCCTCTACGACGAGCGGGGCCTGATCACCGAGGTGCAGCAGGCTGACGGCACGACGGTCCGGTTCGAGTACGACGATGCCGGCGACCTGACCCGCAGCATCCTGCCCTCGGGCGCGGCGACCACGTACGGCTACGACGGCCGGGGCAACCTCACGTCCTCGACCGATGCGCTCGGGCGCGAGACGACCTACGAGTACGACGCGAGTAATCGCCTCATCAGGGTGACCGACCCGGTCGGCGGCATCACCTCGTTCGGGTGGGATGCCGGTGACCGGCTCGTCGAGAGCACGGATGCGGAGGGCGGAGTCACCGCGTACGCGTATGACGCGAACGGCCAGGTGACTTCGGCGACCGACCCCACCGGTGCTGTGACCGAGTACTCGTGGGATGCGCTGGCCCGTTTGGTGACGGTGACCGACCCGGAGGGTGGCGAGAGCGCGTTCGCGTATGACGCGGAGGACAATCTGACCCAGACGACGGATCCCGAGGGTGGGACGACGACGTTCCTCCTCGATGACACGTATCGCACGGTGGGCGTCGTCGATCCCAACGGCGGGGAGTGGGAGCGCGCGTACGACGAGACGGGTGTCCAGACGCAGAGCGTCGACCCGCTGGGTGCGGCAACGGCGTTCGCGGTGGATGACCTCGGTCGTCCCACGATGACCACGGATGCCACGGGGGCTGCTTCGTCGGTGACGTACGACAGTGCCGGCCGTGTCGCGACCGAGACTGATACGGCCGGTGGCGTGACCACGTACACGTACGACGCGATGGATCGGGTGACGGAGGTGATCGACCCGGCGGGGTTCGTCACGGAGTATCTGTACGACATCGACGGCAACCTCGTCGGGATCGTCGATCGCAACGGGAATCCGACGCTGTACGAGGTGGATGCGGTCGGGCAGGTGCTGTCCGAGACCGATGCCACGGGCGCGGTGACGACGTTCGAGTACGACGCGGCGGGCCGGATCACCGAGGTGACGGACGCGGACGGGCGTGTGACCGCGGTGGAGTATGACCGCAACGGGCGCGAGACTGCGATCGTGGCACCGGGTGGTGGGCGCACGGAGTATGCGTATGACGCGGCGGGCCGGCTGGTGTCGGAGACTGAGGCGCTCGGCGCCGTGACCGCCTACGCGTACGACGATGCGGGTCGGCTGGTCGAGGTGACGGATCCGCTCGGTGCGGTGACGGCCTACGCGTACGATCTGGCGGGCCGGCAGGTATCGGCGACGGATCCGATGGGCACTGTCACCGCGTTCGCGTACGACGCGGCGGGGCAGCTCGTCGAGGTGACCGAGGGTGCAGCGCCCGGTGAAGAGGCGTCGGCGGACACGAACGTCGTCACCGCGTATGCGTACACGGCGACCGGACTGTTGGAGCGGATCACGAATCCGTTGGATGCGGTGACGACATTCGCGTATGACGCGGCGGGGCGTCCGACCGTGGAGACGGGTCCGACGGGGATCACGACGACGACGTCGTATGACGATGCGGGGCGCGTGGCGCGGGTGTCGAATCCGTCGGGTCTCGTCGCAGCGTATGCATATGACCCGCGCGGTGACGTGTCGACGTTGACGCGCGCGGATGGTGATGTGTCGTTCGAGTACGACCGTGAGCAGCGTCCGCTGGTGATGGATGATCCGACGGGGACGACGGGGTGGATCTATGACGAGGTCGGCCGGCTCCTCGAGCAGGTTGATTCGCGCGGCAACGCTCTCGCGTACTCGTATACGGCCGCGGGGTTGCGGGAGTCGTTGACGTATCCGGATGGGTCGACGACGGCGTACTCGTTCGACGCGACGGGGAACGTGGCGTCGCAATCCACACCCGAGGGTGATGTCGAGTACGCGTGGGATGCCGGGGATCGGTTGACGGGGGTCTCGCGTCCGAATGGTGTGGCGAGCACGGTGGAGTATGACCTGGCCGGTCGTGTGACGAGCGTGGTGCATGAGACGCCGGAGCCGGCCGAGCCTGCGGTGGCGGCTCCGGAGCCGGTGGTGCCGGTGGAGATGGACGCAGATCAGTGTCGGCCGGCGGGTGGGTATCTCGCGGATCGGGACATTCCGACGGCGGGTGGTCAGGCGCCGTGTGTGAAGACGGGGGAGTATCTGGAGCGTCGTAGTCTGCCGGAGCCGGTGTCGCCGGTGCCGGCGGGGGCGTCGTTGGAGTACGAGTACGCGTATGACGCGGTGGGGAATGTGACGGACACCGTGCGCACGGTGTCCGGTCCGGAGTTGCCGGAACCGGAGACCCCGGGTCTGCCGGGTGAAGAGGAGCCGGTGGTTCCTGAGCTGGTTCTGGTGGAGTCGGATGTTCTGGAGCATGTGTTCGGGTATGACCGGCTGCATCGGGTGACGTCGTCGGAGGCGTCGGATGGTGAGGTCAACGAGTACGGGTACGACGCGGCCGGGAATCGGACGTCGTGGGATGTGGCTGGGGGTGCGGACGGGGATTCGGCGTTGGTGGCGCAGTTCAATGCGGCGGGTCAGTTGACGGGGACGGCGACGTCGGGTGATGTTCCGGGGTCGGCGTCGTATTCGTTTGATGGGGCGGGGAACCGTTCGGGTCAGACGGTGGATGGTCGGTCGACGTCGTTCTTGCATGATCCGGCGGGTGCGTTGTTGTCGACGAGTACGGGTGGGCGGTCGACGTCGTATGCGTATGACGGGTTGGATCGTCGGGTGTCGGTGACGGATGAGACGCGTTTCGGGTCTGATGTGACGGGGACGGTGTGGGATGGTTTCGAGCCCGCCGGGACCGACAGTGATCTCCACGGGAGTACGCGGCTTCTACGTGATCCGTTGGGCGCGGTCGCGTTCCAGGACGGCCCGTATCAGGACGAGTGGGTTCTCGGGGATCAGCGCAACGCGACCGCCACCGCCGGGGCGGATGGGCAGATCACCGATCTCGTCGACTACACCGACTTCGGTGGGGCAGGGTATGAGTCCACGGGGTGGGCGTCGCTTGTTGGTAACGATCAGCAGCCGGGGGATCCGACCCTGGGTTTGGATCACTATTACGCGCGGGACTACGACGCATCAGCGGGTGTGTGGGTGCAGCCGGATGAGTGGCGGGGGTTGCTGACGCGCCCGCAGTCGTTGAACAGGTTCTCGTATGTGGAGAATCGTCCGGTGTCGTTCAGCGACCACCTCGGGTACGTGATCAAAGCCATGCGCATGGATGACTCGGGCGGGGCAGTCGCCAAGCGCGCGGTTGCCAATGCGTTGTCGAAGGTGAAGTCTGCGTTGTCGACAGTGACGGGGAATCGGGTGGCGGCACGTCACTCGTTCTCACGCTCGCTGAATCTGCGACCACAGCAGAGTGTGAACTCCCCGTCGGCGCGATCGGTGGTCTTTGTGGCGGCGACGCACCCTCCGTGTGTGTTCTCGTATCAGGCGTGTAACAGTAGTTCGTCCGGGGTTCCGGGTCCGCTGAAGCCCTCGCCTGCGACCATCAACTGCGCTACCGACATGAAAGTCGGGATGGGACAGGGGCAGGTGGCCATCAATGAGGCCTGCGGGCGCGCGATGGCGAACGCTCATGTGGCGACGATGCCTGCGTGGGTTCAGAATCTCTGGGGAGGCGTCCAAGGCGTCGACAGCTTCCTACGTCCGGCGGTGCCACTCATCACGATCGGAGTTGGGTTGCGCGCCGGAGCTCCGAGTGCCAGCGCTACTACAAGAACTGCGAGTGGTGTCAAGCCTCCGACCCCGACCGTGGTGCGTGTTGGGCAGACAAGGATCCCCGCCGTTCCACATGGTGTCACTGGTGTGCCGACCGCTTCAGGCAAAGGATTTGAGTACCGCATTCCGGCGGGAACTCCTGAGTTGTCCCCGCAGGTTGCTACAATTCGAATCATGAGTCCGGTGACGCAGGGAAAGTACCTTTATCCAAATGGGTATGTAGTGTACATGAACAGGAGTGGGCAGACTGTCGACCCAATAACGGGAAACACGATTTCGAACTCACATCCGAACGCGCACATTCCGTTGCTATGACAGTTATTTCCGAACTGCTTTCATCGGATTGGCGCAAGTCTTCGGATAGCGTGGAGATCGACGACAGTCCTCTGTGGCGCGAAGGCTATCTCCAGGAAGCTCAAGTTCTCGATATTCGGCATCATGCCCTTACTGGAGTTTTCGGTGTTCTCTTCGAGCTCAGGCAGTCGCTGCAGTTCGATCACGCAGACACCGGGGTTCTCGTGGGCTATGGCGCGACTCGATGCGAATGGCTTTCTCCGCCTAGGGCTACGTCGCTCACTGCATGGTCCATCGAGAGTTCGGTCCCAGGTTTCGCAAACGGTTCGTTCGGGATGAGGCTGACCATGGGCCCGTCGCCAGGAGCGCGCCTTAACCTTGAGAGCAAGAGGGCGATATTCGTGACGGGCAAGGTTGTGGGCCTCGAGGCGGTTCCTCCGGACTACCAAGCCGTTCCACCGGATCGCGATGTTCTGGGTATTGCGACGTGGAGTTCCGAGTTTGTTCCGAGTACCGTCGCCTCGAGGGGATAGCGCTCAGGGCGCCGCGTGCGAAGACGCGCGGCGGGGCGTCTGGTAGTCGCGTCGACCGTCCCTCCGCAGCACTCTACGTTGCTCGATGCTCGGGCGTGACGAATGAAGATGTGGTTGGGGTGTACCAGCCGCGAACGGGCCCAGGTGCTCCGACATCGGTTGGTATCCTGCACTATCGTGCAGATGGAACTGTCCATATAGCGCCGGGGAGGCCGAGGCCATGACTTTGCCGCCATTGCCTTTTAGCGTGGAGGTGCTTCTTTCGCTACAAGGTGCGATGTTGGGCGAAGTGCTGCCGACGCTACGTGCGGTTGCGGTTGCAGTTGACTACCCAGAGGTCAGAGCGAGATTCATCTATGAACGTCTCGGACAACGGGAGCTTTGGATTACGAACGACATCGAGACCTATGTGATCGCGGATTTCGTACCTCCCGTAAATGTCGAATGTGAGGCTGTCGAGCTGGACATCCGTACGGAACGTTCTCCTCTCGAGGGTGAAGTATGGGTATACCAACGATATGAAGAGCCACGCGGGCGGGCGGCTTCATGATTCGCTCGGGAGCTTCGGTATCGGCGGGCGTAGGGGAGATGAGGCCCGGCTCGGCTGCATCAGCACGTGCTCGGTGAGCGGGCGGCCCTGGTCTCAGTTCGAGTCGCGGCCCGAGTGATGAGCGAGTTCGTTTGGCGATTCGCGAAACGAGCAGACGGCAATGACTTGTTCACGCTCCTGGGGGACACCGACGTTGCGTTTGATGGCTACCCAACGGACCCTGCGGCTTGGTTTGACTGGCTCGCAAGTTTGGACTGGATCGAAGCTGGAAACGAACCGCTGACGGGAGCAGATCCGCACGGTCAATGGTGGGCGAATGAAACAAGGGCTTTTTTGATGCCTTCGCCACGCGCACTGCCTGGTGCCCGTGACGCCACTATCAGCCGTGCAGAAGCATACTTGGCGATGACAGAGTATCTCTGGCGATTCGCTAACGGCCCGAGTGGCAACCAGATCGCCGAGGTTGTTGCGACCCTGCGCGAGCACATCGATCATCCAGAAGACGGAGCTCTCTGGAGCGAGTGGGAAGAGTCTGTTCGGTGGGTACTGGCGGGCAACGCTCCACAGAGCGGCCCGTCCCACCGGTAGCTCGCTGACACGACGAAGCGTGGCAATGCTCTGGCGTATTCGTATACCGCGGCGGGGGTTGCTGGTGGGTCCGCAGTCGTTGAACAGGTTCTCGTATGTGGAGAACCGCCCGGTGTCGTTCAGCGACCACCTCGGGTACGTGATCAAGCCGATGGCGATGTCGGGCGGGGGCTCGTCGCATCGGGCGCATGCTCGCTCGCAGGCGTCGGCGTAAGTGTCGGGGCTCAGTCATCGGGCGGCGTCGCCAAAGGCGTCGTTGATGGCGGGGTTGAAGAAGGTCACGCGCACGAGTATCACCAACGGGATCAACCGCAACAGGCAGGCTCTGGCCGCGCCGCGATCGATCAGCGCGAACCCGCAGCAGGGCGTGCACTCGCCCTCGAACAGGTCTGTGGCCTTCATGGCGCAGGTGCATCTGATGACTACGACCGGGTGTGATTACGGTGACCAGGACTGTCGCGGGGGTCAACGCGCGAACTCGAATCTCTTCGGGTGGAGCGATGATGTGTGGCGCACGATCGGGGGAACCGCGGCGGGTGCGGTCGTGGGAATCGGCGTCGGGCTCGCGTTGACGGGGACGATCGCCTGGGGTGTCCTTACCGCGGGTGCGTGCCTGCTCGCCGTCGGTGCGGTCGCGGGCGCTGCGAGTGGAGTCGTTGCGTATGGTCTCGGGACCAAGGCAAGCGATCGCACGACGAGTGGGTGCCTCGGCAGTGCAGCCCTCGGCGGGGCGCTCGGAACTGCCGGTGTTGTTGCGGCTGTACTCGCGGGCAAGATCGCGTCGTCACTCGCTGGCGGCGTGGCCCCGTCCGTGGAAGATGTGTTTCGTACCCTCGCGCCCGGGAAGAATAGCCATGTCAGGACGGTGCGGTCCGACGCAGAGTTGGAGGCGCTCTATCAAAGCCTGACCAAGGGTGGGACGATCTTTGAGCGGCCGGGCTACAACGGCCAGTGGATACGCCGTCCGGATGGGACGACTGTGGGTCTTCGCAACAAATCGGGTAGTGGCGGTAGGACGATAGATGTCGAGCGTCCAGGAGAGGATCCGTGGAAGGTGCATATTGATGACTGAATCATGGGAACGGACCATTGACGAGGATATCCTCGCTCGCGCAGCGGAAGACTGGGTGATCCCAGGTGAGGTTTATCGGGCCGTCAGGGAAGCGATCGGCCTGACCGATGGTGCGTGGGTTCGGGACATGTCGGTCGGTGTCGTGACGCGTTTGATGTTGCAGGGGTTCGTGGTGGCGGGGGATGTCGGCGACGAGGGCTTCGTGCCGTGGGGTGTGTCGGTGGGGGAAGCGGCTGAGCGGATCGCGCGTGATTGGCTCGCGTTTCCTGACCCGATTGATACGTATCCGGGGTCGGTGTTCTGGCTGTGTGCGACTGAACAGGGTATTGCCGTGGGGGAGGGGGTATGGCGTCGGGAGGGATTGCCGCCGTTGAACCGGCCTCGTCCCGCGCGGCCGATGCCAATGACCGGCTGGATCGGCGAGGAGCCCGGATCGGGGTGAGGATCGGTGTCCGTGTGCGAGGAGCGGATGTCGTTGAGCTTGCCGCTGCTGCCGGCTGTTGTGATGTCCAGGCAGGTCGTTGAGTCAGTTGACGGGTACGGTGACGTCGGGTGATGTTCCGGGGTCTGCGTCGTATTCGTTTGATGGGGCGGGGAACTGGTCGGGGCAGACGGTGAATGGTCAGTCGACGTCGTTTACGCATGATCCGGCGGGTGCGTTGTTGTCGACGGAGGCTGATGGGCGGACGACGTCGTATGCGTATGACGGGTTGGATCGTCGGGTGTCGGTGACGGATGAGACGCGTTGCGGGTCTGATGTGACGGGGACGGTGTGGGATGGTTTCGAGCCCGCCAGAACCGACAGCGACTTGCATGGGAGTACGCGGTTGTTGCGTGATCCGTTGTTCGTATGCGCGGGTTCGGGTGGGCCGGTTGGTTTGTATGGAGAGGCCAGCCTGGGGAATAAGGGAGCGTTCTGCGGCGGGTGAACAGCGGTGCTAGTGCGGGTTGCGCTGGTATGTTGAGCTATCGGATCGGTTGAGGACTAGCGAAGATGACTGTAGATAACTTTATCGCGATAGCGGGCGGTGCGGTTGCCGTTATATCTGGAATTACTATGGCATATCAAAGAAAGAAGATCTTTCGGGTAATTGCGGATACTCAGCGAGCTCTTGGTGGGGTGCCTGGACGCGCTGTCGCTCGAGGATCAAGTCCGTTCTGGGTCGGTTTTGTTGGAGCAATGATGGCGGTGATCGGGGCCGTTGCAATTGGTGTAGGTATTTTTGGTCGGGACCTTTGAGGTGAGAGCCTTTGCTTTAGCTGTGTTCATGCTTAGCTCGATCGCGATGATTGCTGGGATAGCGCTTCTTGTGTTTCGTATTAGAGTATGGAGGTTTGTGCTCGCTCGATTCAGGAAGGTGTATCTTGAAGATGGACTCTCTGAGGCCGAGATCGTTGACAGATCTTCCCGAGTGCGTGTTGTAGTTTTTATCGGTATTGGCTTCGTGTGCTTTTCAATATTCGCATTCATGGTAGGTTTGAGTATCGCTCACGTGGCTTGACAAAGGTTGAGATTGGCATCGCGCCCCTTCGAAAGATCGAGCGATCTCTTGTCGCAGGTGCGCTTTGTGGTGAATCGCGAGTTGAACCTTTTAAGGAAGGTAGAACAGGCGGCACGCGATCCGCGTTGCGAGTACGATATCGCCGGTCGCGACGCCGGTCGCGACGCCGGTGGCGGATATGAGGAGCCGTACCGATGGTAGGTCGAAATCGCCGAGGGCTCTTCGCCGTCCTGCTGGGCGCAGCTCTGGCTGCTGGTTTGGCGGGGTGCAACCTGAATTGGGAGATACGCGGCCCGTATTCGCTTGGCGTTCAGGATGGACAGTTTCTATTGGCTGTCTGCGAATCGATCGAGATCGACAGTATTCGAGTCTCAGAGGACCTGCAGGATTCTAATGCCACCTCGACACATTTGATCTGGGAGGCCAGCGGGCCGCTCACGGTCAATCCTGGCCGCATTTTGATCGTTGGAGCCGAGAATGAGGGCCTGACGAATGTCGCCGTGGCAAAGCCGGCTCGGCTGTCGGAGGTGAGATACCTACGGGTGCGTGTAAATGAAGGGCAACGTGCCGAACTCGCCGCCTCCATATACATTCCTGATCACGGTTTAGCTGAAGGTGAATGGGCGACGCCGACGGGTGAAATTCGTGACGTTGCTTGTCTTGAGTAGCTTCTCGGTGGCGCGTGACTGGCTCGGGAGCTTCGGGCTGCAGGGACGACGACGAGTGTGAGCGGTTGCTTCGGAATGCCCAACCCTGCATCTTGCATACTTAGCGGCAATCGCTGTGGGCGCAACTTATGCAATTCTCACCGGCGCCGCCTGTTTGCCGACTATGGACGGCAGAGTGGTTTGTGGGCGTGTGCCAGGCGGTGGCATCGGCCCGCTCGGGAGCGGATGGGGTGTACAAGAGGGCGCGGCTGTCACGATCGGGAATGTTGTCTACGCTGGCTACGACATTGACCAGTTCTTCGGAAACACGGAGTTGCTCCGCCATGAGACGCACCATACTTGGCAATGGGCCAGAGGAGGCGGTGGCGCCGGGTTCTTGATTCGGTGGCTTCTAGGTGGAGGAGCGAACGCGTGCAACCCACTGGAACAGGAAGCGGGACTTCGGGGGAAAAGCTATGAGGCGCATGATCATGAATGCTGATTGTCGATCGAACGCTCCGGGGAGAACTGTTCGTCGTGTTGTTGCCGGGATGGTTATTGCCGCGAGCATGCTGAGCATCGTCGGGTGCGACCGTGCGCGGCAGACGGAGTTCGCTGTGCGGACGGACGGTCAGGGCGAGTTGGTTGTGCGCGCGTGTGAGCAGATGGAGATCAATGATCTGCGCGTTGCCGTAAACACTGGGTGGATGGGAAGCGCGCAAACAGTGTGGGCTGCAAGCGGTGAAGTGTCGCTCAGGTCGGGTGATGAGGTTGTTTTGATGGGAGCGCCGCCCAACGGTCTCAGGATTGATAGGGCAAGTGGCGGCTCGCTGGAGGGAGCCTCGACAGTGAGCTTGTCGATCACGGGTGACCCCGGCGGGGTCTCGGTGTACGAGTTGGCTCGCGTGTCCTCTGACACTTGGTTGCGGTGGGACGGCGAGATCGACGACGAGCCCTGCGACCACTTGGGTGATGCGGGCTGACCGAGGAGCAGCGCCCGGGGCTTCGGAGGACACCAACGTCGCCACTGCGGGATCCGTTGGGTGCGGTGGCGTTCCAGGACGGCCCGTATGGGAACGAGTGGGTGTTGGGGGATCAGCGCAATGCGACCACGACTGCGGGGGCAGAGGCGACTTTACCGCGACAAGGCAGCACGAACTCCCGGTGCGCACGGTCTCTGATCCGGAGCTCGGTGAGCCCGTGACGCCGGGTCTCCCTGGTGAAGGGTCTGCGGGAGAGCGCCCGGTGTGTCCTGGGCTGCCTCTGACCGTCGCCGGAGGCGTCGGATGGTGAGTTCAACGAGTACGGGTATGGCCCGGTCGGGAATCGGATGTCGTGCTGACCTTAGGGCTGGTCCCATGAGTCAGTCGATCAGCGAAGAGTGGGGCGCATTCGATTTCCCTACGGCGGGGTTCGGCGACTGGGTCTGCGACGGGCTGGGTGCCGGTTGGCGGCTGCGCCAACAGGCGTTCACGATTGATGAGGCACGTCGTGTGGTGGCGCGGTCCACAGTCTTGACGGCGTATCTTCTTGTGCCGTTTGGCGGATGGACCGCTGTGTTGTCCAACGGCCCTCGAGGGACAGATGTCGGTCTCTTCCCGTCCTATGCAGCACGCGAACTTCACTGCCGTGCACTGCGGGTCGTCTGCACGCCGGCGAACGCGACCTTTCCGGCGCGGATCCTCGAGGTGTTCGGTCCCGATGGTACGCCGCCCCTCCTGGCGCGCCGTTCCGTGGCAGTTTCGAAGGATGGAAGTCGATGGGTCTTCGAGCAGAGCGGGCGGCCCTTCCCCTTTGAAGATGCCTCGCTGTTCACGCTTCGTCAGGTCGGTGACCGGTTCACGGAGGGCACGCTGTCCGGCTACCTTCGGGGGCTCGGTGTGCCAGAGGTCGATTTCGACTGGGGGAGTTCATGGATTGTTGAGCGAGACAACGACTGAAGTTTGTGGGACCACCATGATGCTGCTGTGTGTTCAGAACCAGCCCGCGGAGCTTGCGCCAAGCCAGCGGTTGATACCACCTGAGTATGAGTCTGTGTATCCGTTGACGATCGGTCGCTCGTACCCGATAGTCGGAATGATGATCTTCGGGTCCGTCTTGAACGTGCTTGTCGAGGACGACTCGCTCCAGCCGCTCATGGCACCCGCCGCGATGTTCGCGGGAGAGATGGGCGTACCACCGGGTTGGAAGTTCTGTATCCGCGAAGGTGTTCGCCCATCGAGTGGTGAGGTCCTTGATCAAACGATGGCAGTGTGGGGATATGCCGAATTGGTCGAGAAGGCTGACCACTATGCGGCCCTGACTGAATGGCATCCCGAGGCCATGAAGATCTTTCGCTCTCAGGTGGCTGCCGTCCGGAGCGCCTGCGAAGACATCGACGCCGGAGGCGGTGCTTCCGGAGATCACTGAGCGACTTGCATGGGAGCAAGCGGCTTCTGCATGACCCGTTGGGTGCCGTGGCGCTCGAGGAAGGTCCGTATCAAGGACGGCATTCTTGCGGCCGCTGCAAGACACGGTTGACGGGCTCTTCGCAACTATTCGAAACTTGAGCGTAGGTGTGTGATGAACAGAGACACCAGTGCACGTGATAGGCGTCAACTTCGTCTTGTGAGGTCGGTTCTCAGCGACTACGACGCTGGGCGAGTCTCGTTTCGAGTCCTTGTCAATGATCTGGACGCGCTCTGGGACCAACTCGAGCTCGATCCGCGTTGGATGGAGAGTTTCCGGGCAGAGTGGTTCAGTTTGGAGACAGCGCTGGCGTTGACATCTGACGATGAGTACCCCAGAGACTGGGATGCTTCCATGGAGAGAATGGTAGCTGAGGCCATCGATGCGATAGATCGCCTGTGCGAACAGATTTCATTGGACAGCGATGTCGAAGATCAGGGCTAGAGGCCGCCCGCGAAACACAGATTCGAGTACTTCGATCGTTGTCGCCTTCAACGACCGTGAGGCAGGTGACTACGAAATCTCGACAGTGTTCGAATCAGGTTCCCTGAGTTCTCTACGAGAAGGGCAGTACCTGGACACCGATGGGTCCATCCATCCCGGTCCTTGCGAGATGAAGGATCGTGCGCAGGTGTTGGAGACAAAGCAGATCGAACAACAGACCTGGTTGGGAAAGAGCTCGATCGCGTACTGGCGGACCAGTTCGACGAGGTCGGCCAGCTGACGGGCACGACAACGGGTGCCCCCGTGGTCGGCGTCGTGCTCGTTTGATGGAGGGGGGACCGTTCGGGTCAGAGGGCGAACGGTACGTGGGGCTGCCGAAGGTCTTGGTGAGTCTTCGAGTTGGGCTGCGAGGGCGGGCCCGCGCGGTCGTTGACAACGATGAGCTTTCCGCCCGGGGCGCTGGTAGAGGCGCGACAGGCTGATTAAGAGAACTGTTCGTTGACGCGCTGCGTGCACACCCGTCGCCGCAGACCTCGCTGTGCTCCTATTTCGGTCGGAGAGTAGCTTTTGGCCCCGTGGTCTCGGCGAACTTGCTGACATACTGCGCTCGTTCGGGCAGGATTGCGATGCGCGGGCAGATGGGGTCGTGCGCGGAGTTCGCGAATGGCGTCGGAGTGTTCGTTCGCATGATCCCGGGGCCTCGAACGGTGTTGGCAAGCTCTGTACGAGAACGCGACGGAACGGGACTCGAGCAGGAGACCGCACCGTCAAGTTGTTCGAGGCGGGCGTGCCGGTTGATGTCGATTCGCGAGAGCAGGCCACGAGGTGGGGAGGGCGAACAGGTGACCGAAGGAGTGAAGATTCCGGTTGCGACGATGAGGCGTGTTGCTGAGGTCTTGCTTCAGCATGTTGAGCAGTTGGAGGGGGACGTCGTTGAAATCGAAAATGACTACTTCTGGTCGGTTCCTGCCGAAACTCAGTACGACATGACCCAAGAGCCGAGGGCGCTCACCATTGGGCAACTGAGCGAGAGCCTCGAGCATGTCCAGGCGTTCGAGGCTGACTCGAGCTCGGTCATCTCCTATGGACTGGTATGGCTCGGAGACATCATGCGCGCTGTTGGACAGCGTGTGATCGCGTAGCTGTGGCTGGCCAATTGACTCCGGAACGCGCGCGTAGCGCTGTGGCGGTGGTGACGACCGTCGTTTGTGCAATGGGCTTGGTCGGCTGTGATCGGATGCGGCCGACTGAGTTGTCGATGCAGATCGGTGGGGGCGGTTCGCTTATGGTGCATGCGTGCGAGTCGGTAGATCTGTCGTATGTGGTTGTGGCAACCGACACGGGATGGTTCGGTAGCGATAGAACGGTGTGGTCGGCTTCCGGCGAGGAGGTGCTTCTGCCGGGTGAAGAGTTTGTCCTCTTTAGGGAGGAGTCCTTGGCTCTTGAAGTGGAGAGGTCGACTGAGATGCCGCTTGAGGACGCGAGCTTGGTGAGCGTGTCGATCACGGGAGATCCAGGGGGGTTCTCCGTGTACGAATTGAGTGAGCTGTCTTCCGATGCTTGGCTGCGGTGGGATGGCGAAGTGAGCGTGACGCCGTGCGGGGCGGTTCGGAGGTGAGAGTGTGGGGCGTGATCGGTTGAATCGTGTGGGGCGGGTTTCGGTAGAAGCGAGTGCTGGGAGAGCACGGTCGCGTCGTTCGCTGGCGCAGGGGTCGCGGCCGTCGCGGTTGGTGGCTGGTCGCCTGGCCGGTCCGATGAGCGCGTTCGCTAATGGTCGGAACGGAGTCCCCTCCGCCGAGCTGAACGACGTTTCTCAATCGATCGGCCGGGGAGCCGCGGACGCGGTGCTGTCTAGCGTTCTAGGGCATTTGGCTGATCATGGTCCTGGCATCGTTGTTGTCGACGATGATGTGTCGCGTCGCGGTGACGTCGGGTTGGAGAGTGTCGTCTTCGACGAGGACCGGGTGCTTCGGTGGGCTGAGTTGCAATCTGACTCTTCACAGCTGGTTCGGCTCCTGAGGGCGGGCGCATCTGGGCACCCCTTGAACGCGTTCATCTGCGAGGTCGAGGATAGAGAGTTCTGGTGCGGCGATGAGCCGGCTCTCAGCGCGGAAGGAGCGGCAGCACTTGCCCGGAGCGTGAAGGTGATCATTCATTCCGTGTGGGACGCGGAATCGTTCGTTGTCGTGTCCCTAGATCCGAGCGCTTCGGTGGGCATTCGATGAATCGGTCCGCATGAGTGCGCGTATGGGGCAGCTGAAGCGAGTCGGTTGGCGAGCCGCGTGGTTGTTCGCAGGATCTGTGGCGGTCGCGATTGCCTCGACAGCGGTGCGTGAGTATGTCTACTTCGCGCCGATGACTCTGATCGCGGTGGGCGAGATCGTCTTCCTGCGACAACTGGGAGAGACCATCTTCATTGCGGTGTGTGGACTTCCGGCGCTGAGCCTTGTTCTCTTCTTGGCGCGGCGTGTGGATGTCTTCATGGTCAGACAAGCATGGTTGATCGCTGCTGCATCGAACTTTCTGATGTTCCCGATCGGCTTCTTCTTCCTCTCCGCCCTGTGGGGGAGCTATGCCGTAGGAGCCATGTGGGCCTTCTTGTTGGCGGTAGGGGGCACGGTCATGCACGCCGTCGCGCTACTTCTCGCAGACAAGCAGTCGGTAGGGGGAAACCCGTGAAGCGATTGTGGAGACTGGGCCTGTGGATGGCGGTTGCGACGGTCGTGCTCGCCATCGCATCGACTGTCCTGCGGCAGGTCCTCTATTTCGCCCCGATGGGGGCCGTGTTTGACGCCGAGCGAGTCGCGCGGGCGATGCTGGGCGAGGCGATCGCGGTTGCGCTGTGTGGGCTTCCCGCTGTGGCGATCACGCTGTTCAGTGTCCGCGCCCGTGTTGTGTCGAGTGGGAAGGACGCGTTGAAGTTCGGAGCCCTGGGCCACCTCGTGCTTCTGCCTATCGCTTTGCTCCTCACTGTTGGCTGGGGTGTGCTCGGCGCCGTGATCTGGGCTGTATCGCTCGCGGTGGGCGGCACTTTGGCGTTCGCGGTGGTGTTGCGTGTGACGGACAGGGGACGAGAGCAAGAGCTCATTGAGAGGAAGCAGGTGAGGCGTGGGCCGTGATGCGGTTTCTCAAATAGATGCTTCGCTCATGCGGGTCGTGCGGGGTGATCTCGAAGTTGTGCCGATCCTGAACGCGGCTGACCCTGCACTCGTTCGAGGACGCTCGCAGGCTCTTGAGGGGACGCTTGTCGTAACCGCAGCATCTGTGGCGTCCGTCCTCCAACGCTTGGACGAGCGCAATGTCGAACCGGGAACCGTGCAGGCTTGGGCGTCGTTGGTGCGGTGGGGGCTGCTGGCAGGCAGTTCGGATCACCCGGCGGCACCAATCGATTTTGAGTATGAAGGGCGGTTCGAAGACGAGATCGTCGAGGTGCTCGGCAGGCTTGATGAGCTCGGTGACGTCATCGACGGCGTGGTGTCCGCAGCGGAGATTCGCCGACTCTTGGACCTGCTCGAAGAATGAATGCAAGGGGCAGTGACGACAATCGGCGTCGGCTGTATCGCTTTCGCTGTCCTCCTGTTTGTGGTGGGCGCTGGGGCAGGAGCGCCAGGCGCATGACGAGGGGCGACCGCCCACGGGGGAAGCGGAGTGTGGACGGGGATGAGGGCTGCCGTGGGTATTAACCCGGAAGTGACACGTGGAACGCTGACAGAAGGTGGGCAGATGAATGCCGGGAGTAATCGTGGGTGTTCTGGTGTTCCTCGCGTTCATCTTGACCGGAGCAGGAATTGCGGTTCTCGTGCTGCGGCAGCGGGTAGCGAAGAACATGGCAGCGGCGAATGTCGTGCCCGCTCGGTTCGGCGCGGTGGGGTACGTGGTTGCCATCGGCACCGGGCAAATACTGCTGGGATTGGGTTCCATCGTCCTAGCCGTTGTGCTGGGCGGGCGAGGTGACTTTGAGACTTCGGCGCGTGCGCTCGATGCCGTGCTGCAGTCGGCGGGTCTGAATACGAGCATGGTTGCCGTTGTTGCCGTCGGCACGGGAGGGGTCGCTGCAACGGTCGGGGTGCTACTCATTCGTCAGGTCTGGCAGACGAGGCGCACGTGGGCAGACGGCGCCTCAGGCGTGAGACTGCCTCCGCCCGCGAACAGGCGTCTCGTCGTCGGAACTCTGCTTGTCGCCTACGGAGCGATCGCCTGTTTATTCGGTGCAGGGCTTCTTGTGCGACACGAGCTGCATTTCTGAGGACGGTCGAGAGAGGGACCGGCCGCGACCGAGCGACCTCGTGCTGTTGACTGTGGGCCAACCTCGTGGGTCGTTCCGAATGTATGGTGATGCGATGAGCAGGGTCCTGTGGACGCTGAAGGTGTCGGCGTTGCCTCGTGATGTCGGCGTGCGAAGAGCACGAGCTCGGTATCCGTGGGGCGCGCGATTCTGGACGCGCGGTGCTGCCGTTTCGCTGGCGGGAGTCGTTTGTGCAGTCGCTCTCACGGCGTGCTACCGGCCACCGCCCCTTGAGATCGCCATGCGGGTCGGCGATGACGGGATGTTGCGCGCGCGTGCATGTGAGTCGTTGGAGATCTACAGCCTGTCGGTATCGGCGAATAACGGCTGGATGTCGGCTGACCGAGTTGTCTGGGAGGCCAGCGGAGATGCTTCTGTTCGGGTCGGCGACGAGTTTTCTCTTTTTGGCGTTCCGCCGTCAGGCCTAGACGTCGAGCGTGAGAGCGATGCCCCCTTGTCCGGCGCCTCGCGTGTGGACGTGTCGTCGATTGGGGATCCAGAGGGAACATCGTTCTACGAGTTGGGTGATCTGTCGTCTGACGCGTGGCTACGGTGGGACGGCGAGGTGACCCAGATGCCGTGCGGGGGTTAGTCACGGGGGACGGGCATTGTCGAGCTGGTTCCGGGATTTGTGGGTGACGGAGGCATCCGCTGGTGGAGGCAGAGCCTGTGGCCAACCCACTGACATACTGCGCTCGTTCGGGCAGGATGGCGATGCATAGGCAGGCGGGGTCGTGCACGAAGTTCGCGAATGGAGTCGGAGTGTTCAGCGCTAGGGGGAGGAAGAGTCGTCGGCTGCTTCCTTGGAGGAGTTCGGTGCCCAGCGTCCTGCCCAAGACTGAATCCCAGCCACGGACCATCGACGAGGATATCCTCGCTCGCGCAGCGGACGACTGGGTGACGCCGGGCGAGGTGTATACCGCGGTGATGGATGCCTCGGGACTGACCGATGGTGCGTGGGTTCGGGACATGTCGGTCGGTGTCGTGACGCGTTTGATGTTGCAGGGGTTCGTGGTGGCGGGGGATGTCGGCGACGAGGGCTTCGTGCCGTGGGGTGTGTCGGTGGGGGAAGCGGCTGAGCGGATCGCGCGTGATTGGCTCGCGTTTCCTGACCCGATTGATACGTATCCGGGGTCGGTGTTCTGGCTGTGTGCGACTGAACAGGGTATTGCCGTGGGGGAGGGGGTATGGCGTCGGGAGGGATTGCCGCCGTTGAACCGGCCTCGTCCCGCGCGGCCGATGCCAATGACCGGGTGGCTCGGCGAGGACACGTGACGTGCTGGCGTCCAGCTGGCACGTGCGAAATGGAGGAGCGGAGTTGGCTACTCAGGAGCAGGTCAGCGAGCGAGGAGGGTGGCGGACGCGGTTCGTGCGACGGGCTGTGTTGTTGCTCGTCGGCTCGGTTGTGGTCGGCATCGTTTCGACAGCGGTGCGTGAGTATGTCTACTTCGCGCCGATTTCGAGGTCGATGGTTGTGGTCGGTGAGGTGGTGCTGTTGCGGCAGCTCCGGGAGACGGCGCTCATCGCAATCTGCAGTCTCCCCGCGCTGGGCGTGATCCTTCTGGTCGGGCGGCGCGTTGGCGTGTTCTCATGGCGGCGAGCATTCGCGACGGCGGCTGTGGCCAACTTCCTCCTCTTTCCCGTTGGATTCTTCTTTCTCTCGTTCGTCTGGTGGAGCTTTCCGGCAGCGGCGGTCTGGGCGTTCCTGTTGGCGGTAGGAGGAACAGTTGCGCACGCCCTCGCGTTGCTCGTCGCCGACACGCAGCGGATTCGGCCCCGATGAGCCCGGTGGGCTGCGGGTGCGCAGCAATGTTGATGCGCGCGACCGCCCTGGACAGGGGGGAGGCATCTGTGAGCGCAGTTGATTCGCCGTTGATGGTGCTCGCCGCCTCGGTGTCGCTTTCCGTGGGGCTGTTTCTTCTCATCAATCGCGAGCGGATGGCTGACTGGAACGCGGCAGGCATTCGGGAGCTTCGGCGACTCTATGGGGCGGGACTCACCGATCAGGTAGCGGCGTCGTCAACACCGCGTCGGATGGTGATCCTCGGAATCTGTTCACTTCTCTTCGGTGTCCTGTCTCTCACGATTCTGTTGCTTCTGTTGCAGACTCCGCCCAGTGTTGCGAGTACGAGCATGGCCGCTGTTGTGGGGAGCGTTCAGATTGTGCTCGCGAGCGTGCTGCTCCTGAGAGCCCGAACGATGAGACGCAGAGCGACTTCGTTGGAAGGATCGACCCTCATCCGGACACGTGTGCGGACGAGTGGCATCCTTGTCGGGCTCTGCGGAGCGCTGACGTTGCTCACCTTGTTCCTCCTGCACGTCGCACACGGTGCAGGCTAGATTCTGCATTCGACGGCAGGATCTACCCGCTCCCGTGCGAGATGGAGTCTTCGGCGGGCTAGCTGTCAGCGGCGGAGCGAGCGCCCGACGACGACGTGCGGCTCACGTCATCTCTCCGAAGTTGCCGCTGAGGGCGGAGAAGAACAGCGCGCACCACACGATGAAGAAGGTCGTCTGGAGCACCGTGCCGATGATGCCGATGACGAGAGCCCAGCGGGCAAGTCCTCGTCCCGTATCTTGATTGCCGGGAGCGTCCAATTGCCGTCGCGCGAGGATGCCCAGGACGATTCCGACGAGGGGGATGACGAACGCGCCAATGAACCCGACGAGTGCGAGTGTGTTCGTGCGTGGTGAGGATGCGCCGTGGCTCTCGTTTCCTGCATTGCTTGTCATGGGCGCTCCTGGAATCTCATCGACGGCTGTGTCAGCGACATGAGTAGCACGCGACGTAATCGCTCGCTGCGGACACGAGGCGCGGCGGCCGTGATCCCTCAGTTCGGGTGGGTGTCACCACGGTCGGGCACAATGGCGGAAGACCCCATCGGAAGGACGCACACGATGAACGACGAGAATCCGGGCGCGCAGGTGAGCGCCGAGGTGATCGAGGGCACGTTCGATCTGGCGCGGCAGGGGCGCGTCGGCCCGCTCGGCGAGATGATCGACGCGGGCGTGCCGATCGATCTGCGCAACGCACGCGGCGATTCTCTGCTGATCGTCGCCACATACGCCCAGCAGCCCGAGGTCGTGGCCGAGTTGCTGCGCCGCGGCGCTGACGTCGATGTCGTCAACGGAATGGGCCAGACGGCGGTCGCGTGCGCGGTGTTCCGCAAGGACGCCCCCACGCTGCGTGCACTGCTCGACGCCGGCGCGGATCCCGACGCGGGCGCGAACACGGCGGCGCAGATCGCTGACCAGTTCGGCATGCCGGAGATGAAGGCCGTGCTGGAGGAGTACCCGCCCGCCGCGAGGTGACGCAGCAGAACGCGTGACACCGGGACCCGATCTCCGCCACACTGAGTCTCATGGGATCAGCGTTGACCACCATCGGACTACCCGTCGCCCTCGGCATCATCATGTTCGGCCTGGGGCTCAGCCTCACCGTCGGCGACTTCGCGCGCGTGCTGAAGCAGCCGAAAGCGGTGATCGTCGCGCTGCTGTGTCAGCTTCTCCTGCTCCCGGCGATCTGCTTCGGCCTGGTGCTGCTGTTCCAGCTTCCGCCGGTGCTCGCGGTCGGCATGATGATGCTCGCTGCCTCGCCAGGCGGGACGACCGCGAACCTGTACAGCCATCTCTTCCGCGGCGACGTCGCTCTGAACATCTCCCTGACCGCCGTGAACTCGGTGATCGCCGTCGTCACCCTGCCGATCATCACGAACCTCGCGATCGCCTACTTCGACCCGTTCGACGACCAGCTCGGCCTGCAGTGGGCCAAAGCGCTGGAGGTGTTCGCGATCGTCCTCCTCCCGGTCGCGCTCGGCATGCTCGTCCGTCGCTTCTGGCCGAACTTCGCCGATGGCATGGACAAGCCGGTGCGCATCGCGAGCGTGATCATCCTCGTCGTCGTGATCGCGGGGGCCGTCGCGTCGAACTGGGACCTCCTCGTCGCGAACTTCGCCCAGCTCGCCATCATCACGATCCTGTTCTGTGCGATCAGTCTCACCGTCGGCTACTGGGTGCCTCGGTTGCTCAAGGTGGGGCCGCGCCAGGCGATCGCGTCCTCGTTCGAGATCGGTATCCACAACGCCACGCTCGCGATCGTGATCGCGCAGTCCGTCCTCGGCTCGACCGAGCTGAGCCTTCCTGCCGCGGTCTACGGAGTGCTGATGTTCTTCGTCGCGTTCGGCTTCGGCTTCCTCATCCGCTCTCGAGAGACGGTGAGCACAGAGGCAGGGTCCTGAGGTCAATAGGCTGGACGGATGCGAGCTCTCACCGAGGCCGACATCCGCGCCTGTTTCGTCAACGCGGATGCGGACGATCTGCGTCTCCTCGCCATGCCGCACGACCTCCCGCTCGTCGACTGGGACTACCTCGATTTCTTCGCCTGGCGGGATCCGGAGTCGAGCAAGCGGGGGTACGTCGTCGTGGAGCACGAGGGGGCGACGATCGGAATCGTCCTGCGCTCGACGGACCCCGGTCGGTCGCGTTCGGGCATGTGCAACATCTGCCACACGCTCCAGCCCGGCAACCAGGTCGCTCTGTTCTCCGCCCGTCGCGCCGGCGAAGCGGGACACAGGGGCGACAGCGTCGGGACGTACATCTGCGCGGACCTCTCCTGCCACGACAACGTCCGTCTCGCCCATCCGCTCGCCCCGAACGAGGTGCGCGGACCAGGGCAGATCGACATGCGACTCGACGGCACGCGGCGTCGGATGGAGCGCTTCGTCGCGCGCGCCGCGGAGGAGACGGTCTGAGAGGCACCGGGTTACGCTGAGGGCGACGAACCCGTCCTGTGCATCGAAGGAGACGCCGTGAGTGACGCAATCCTGTTCTCCGTATCCGAGGGAATCGCTCGGATCACGCTGAACCGTCCGTCCCGCCTGAACGCGTTCAACGAGGACCTCGCGTACGCCTGGCGTGACGCCGCAGTCGACGCGACGACCCGTGACGACGTGCACGCGATCCTGATAGACGCGGCGGGCCCTGCCTTCTGCGCGGGTGGAGACGTGATCGACATGGCGACCGGCATGCAGTCTGGCTCGCAGCTGACGGCGCTCGCCGACGTCATCAACTCGGGAATCAGAGCACTCACGGAGTCCGCCGTGCCCGTGGTGGCCGCAGCCCACGGCACGACCGCCGGCGGAGGGCTGGGCATCTTGCTCTGCAGCGACTACGCGGTCGTCGGTGCCTCATCGCGCGTCGGCAGCCTGTACGCGAACATCGGACTGACGCCGGACCTCTCGGTGTCCGCGCAGCTGGCGCGCGCGGTGGGCGAACGGCGCGCACTCCAACTCGTCCTGCAGGACCGCCTGCTGTCTGCGGAGGAGGCGCGGGACTGGGGGCTGGTCGCCGAGATCGCCGCAGCCGAGGACTCCCGCGCCGAGGCGGACGCTGTCCGCGCGCGGGGTGAGGAGATCGCGCGATTCTGGGTGGACGGAGCAGCGGATGCGTACGGGCAGGCGAAGCGCCTGGTGCGCTCGCAGCCGACGAGGACGTTCGCCGATCAGCTCGGTGAAGAGGCGCGTTCGATCGGCGTCGCCTTCGACACTCCGGAGGCTCGGAAGCGGGTCGCGGGGTTCGCGGCAGCGGCAGCAGCCTCGCGCTGACTCGTCCTCCACAGCGACGGGCTCGGACGAACTTCTCCCGTCGAGCGTCCATCCTCACGCGGCGGGGAGCCTCCGTGGCAGGATGAGACCACCGACGTTCGACGAGAGGGTGCGCGATGTCCCAGCCGCAGGCTGCGAAAGCCGACAACAAGAACACATCTCTGGTGATCAGAGGGGCGATCTGGATCGCGATCGGGGCTCTGATCGCCGCCGCCCTGGTGTGCGTGGTCTGGGTGCTCATCGGCGACCAGAACGGCCTCATCGGTCGCGCGTTCCTCACGATCCTCCTTCTCGCGGCGTTCGCGGGCATCGCGATCCTCGAGGCGGGTCTGGCGCCGAACCGGCCGGACTGGCTGGCTCTGGCCAGCATGATCTCCTGGATCGTGGCGCTCATCGTCGGTGCGGTGAAGATCTGGCTCCCCGAAGAAGACGACTACTTCGGCAGCGGGGCGGAGCGGTTCTTCCAGTTGCTCCTCGTCGTGGGAATCCTGCAGTTGGCGTTGCTGCACGTGCGGCTGTTCACTCCGGCTGCCCAGCGGTACGTCACCACCTTCACCCGCGTCATCTACATGGTCACGCTGGTGTTCCTCATCGCTCTCGCCGCGATGCTGATCTTCTTCCTCACGCTGCCGAACACGATCGAGTACAGCGATCTGTACTGGCGCATCGTCGTCGCTCTGACGATCCTCGCTGCCGTGGGTACGACCCTCATCCCTCTGCTCAATGCGCTGTTCGCGCCGAAGGCTCCGCGTGCGACCCCAGCGGCCAGCGCCGCGCCGGCCCTGCAGCCCTGGCCCACGTATGCCGACGGTGCCACGCCGCTGCCGATGCTGCACGACGGCTCCCCGGACTGGAACGCGTACTACACCGGGTACCCGACGCCCCAGCAGGCGCCCGTGTCCGCCGCCGCGTGGGGCTCCGCTCCGGCCGTGGCCGCGCCGGTCACTGCTGCTCCTGTTCCGGAAACGCCCCCCGCACCGCCCGCCGCGGAATCCGCTCCGTCGGCGCACGAGGCACCTGCGGCCGAGATCCCGCCCATTCCGCCGATGCCGCCGACGCCGAGCTCCAACGGGCTCGACGACATCGGTGAGAGCCCGGCACCGGCACCGGAGCAGGCTCCGCCCGCGGCGCCATCGGCACCGGGTGCATTCCCGCCGCCGCCGCCTGCTGCTCCCGTGCCGCCGCAGTGACCGCCGAGAACACGCAGGCCCTGCGCGAGCTCGCGGCCGACATCGCGCGAGAGGCCGGCGAGCTCGCGCGCCGCCGGCGGTCAGACGGCGTGGCGCTCGCCGCCACAAAGTCGACGCTCGCCGACATCGTGACCGAGGCGGACCGCGAGGTCGAAGATCTCATTCGCGAGCGACTGCGGAGGGAACGTCCGGGTGACGGCTTCCTCGGTGAGGAGTCCGGCGCGGCGGATTCGACGACGGGCGTGACCTGGGTCGTCGACCCGATCGACGGCACCGTCAACTACGCCTACGGCATCCCGTTCTACAACGTCAGTATCGCCGCCGTCGCGGGCAGCTCCGATCCCGAGCACTGGACCGGCCTCGCCGGAGCCGTGTTCGCTCCGGCGCTCGACGAGCTGTTCACGGCCTCTCGCGGAGACGGGGCATGGTTGGGAAGCCAGCGGCTCGCCGTCACGACAGAGACTCCGGCCGGTGCGCTCCTCGCGACCGGATTCGGGTACGACCCCACCACGCACGACGGTGATCTCGCGACGGTCCGGGCGATCATGCCGATGGCCCGCGACCTCCGCCGGTTCGGTTCGGCTGCGCTGGATCTCGCGTACGTCGCCGCCGGGCGCATCGACGGGTTCTTCGAGCGCGGACTGCACCCGTGGGACTTCGCCGCTGGCGCGATCCTCGTGACCGAGGCGGGGGGAGAGGTCACGCGCTTCGACACCCGCTCCGCGCGCCCCATGCTCATCGCCGGCGGGCCCACCGTGCACGCCGGTCTTCGGGAGTGTTACGAACATGAGAAATGAATGCGCCCACATGGCTTTCTCAGGGCGAGCGAGGTAGTGTTTATCCGATCGTTACTTTCGTCGCCCCGAACTTCGAGAGTCATTTCCGTCACCCGAGCGTGAGCACGCCAACCGGAGAGATACGTTTTGCCCCTGGATTCCCCTCAGGCTGAGCCTGCGCCCACGCGCCGGTCAAGCCGCGACCGCAACGCGGCCTCAGCGACCTCTGCAGCCGTCGTGACGGCCCTCGCAGCGACCTCGGTTCCCGCGTCGCGACGCGCCTCCCGTCAGGATCCCGCCGCGACCGACGCGTCTGCGACCGAATCCACCTCCGAGCAGGTCACGCTCGCCGAAGAACTCACCATCGCCACCTCGCGCCGCGCCGCACGTCGCCGGCAGCAGGAGCAGGCCGAGCAGTCCGCAGACGCCATCGAGACGGCGGACGCCGTCGAAGCGCTCGACGAGAGCGTGCGGCTGGACGAAGTGCCCGCCGTGGTGCTCGACCCCACCGCCGATCTCATCGAGCCGTCCGGTGCCCCCGACCAGCCCCTCGCCGTTGTGGAAGAACTCGACATCGCGGCCCTCGACAACGAGGTCGCTGACGTCGACCTTCCCGCTGATGGCGACGCAGACGTGGTCGACATCGACGTTGGGTCGCCGATCGCTGACACCGAGCAGTCCGACAGCGACCTGACCGACGAAGAGCTCGACGCGTTCCTCCGTGCCTGCCGTACGTTCCGCACCGCCAGCATCACGACCGACACGATCCGCGTCGCCTCCATCCCTGAGGCTCCCGCCGGCGTCGGCTCCGAGTCCCTCCCCACCGATGCGCACCTCGCTGCGCGGAAGAGCCGCGGCTGGCCGCTGCGCAAGCTCGTCACCGCGGGTGCCACGGTCGGCGTCATGGGTATTGCAGGTCTCATCGCCGTATCGATGACGCTCCCCGCCGAGGCTGTCGCCGCAGCGCAGGGCGCGCAGTCGACTTCCGCGACGTCCCTCGTGAGCAGCACCTCTGCTGCCGGCGACGACGCCGCCGAAGAGGACGAGATCCAGGCATTCGTCGCCTCCTCCGAGCTTCAGAACGACAGCATCCAGCGTGCCGAGAGCTTCACGACTGTTTCCCTCGTCGAGCTCGCGACCGAGCAGGGCATCAAGTACTCCGACGAGCTCTACACGAACGACCAGGACGCCGCGATCCAGTGGCCCTTCCCGGTCGGCGTGGCCATGAGCTCGGGCTACGGACAGCGCTGGGGTCGCCTGCACGCGGGCATCGACCTCGTCCCCGGTGAGGGTGCGCCCATCCAGGCCATCGCCGACGGTACTGTCCGCATCGCGACCGAGGCTGGCGGCGCTTACGGCGTCACCGTCTACATCGATCACGTGATCGATGGCGAGGTCGTCACGAGCCACTACGCCCACATGCAGTACGGCTCGCTGCGGGTCGCTGCGGGCGATGAGGTCAAGGTCGGCGACATCATCGGACAGGTCGGCAACACCGGTCGTTCCTACGGTGCGCACCTGCACTTCGAGATCATCGTCAACGGCTCGCCGATCGACCCGCTTCCCTGGATGCAGGAGAACGCAGGACGCTACTCGTACTAGTCCTCTCAGTTTCATGAGGACGCTGCAGTGATGGTATTCTCGTGTGGTTGCCCGAAAGGGCCAACGCCCCGATAGCTCAGTGGTAGAGCACTTCCATGGTAAGGAAGGGGTCGTCAGTTCAATCCTGACTCGGGGCTCGCAGTATCCGTCACGGATGCCGTGCGGCAGGGTAGCTCAGTTGGTGAGAGCGCACGACTCATAATCGTGAGGTCGCGGGTTCAAGCCCCGCTCCTGCTACAGATAGCCCCGGAATTTCAACGATTTCCGGGGCTTTGTCGTGTTAGCGGGTCGGCTCACCCCGCACAAACCCCGCACATTCAAGAATGGCCCAGCACCGTGTCCAGCGCATCCGCCGCCCTCGCGCCGCCCACTGTCTTCGACATGTAGGTGCCCATCGTCAACGAGGGGTCTGCGTGGCCGAGGTACTCGGCGATGTCTCGAGGAGTCAGCCCCGCCTGGTCTAGAGCGGTCGCTACCGTTTTCCGGAAGCTGTGGAACGTATACGTCGGCAGCTGCAGCCGGTCCCGCGCTGACGCCCAGTCTCGTGCAGTATTGCGCGGATCCCGCACGTTGCCAAGGATCGTGGGAAACACGAGCCCATGAGGGTTCGGTCCGCCACTCACTCTGCGATCGCCGAGAATCCCTACGAGCGCGCCCGGAAGCGTGATGCGCCGTGCGCCAGCATCGGTCTTCGTGTGCTCCTGTCGGATGACCCCCCGGCCCGTGGCGCGGACTACGTTCGCCCGGATCGACACCGTGCCAGCGCCGAGGTCAACATCGTCCCAGATGAGCCCGAGCGCCTCACTGATCCGAACACCCGTGCCCGCGACGAACTCAACGACGTCGACCAGGTCGAGCTCCCCCAGGCGGCTATCGCCCCGAACCGCTCGCAGCAGCCCCGGAAGCTCGTCGAGAGGAATCGACTCAGCCCCCTTCGCCTTCGCCACAGCGGGGGACAACTCCCTCACCGGATTCTGACGGATCGCATCCGATCGCGTGGCCAGGCCCATCATCCCCGACAGGACTGCCCTCGCCGTCTTCGCCGCCCCCGGGCCATGCTCAAGGCGCACGGCATCCAAGAAGCGCTGCAACCGCTCAGGCGTGGCCTCCGCAATCGCCACGTCACCCAGCCGCGGCTTGATGATCCGCTCGATCGCATGCCGGTACGCCTCGACGGTCCGCGGTGCCCGGTCGGCTTTGCTTGCCAGGAACCGATCAGCGAGGTCTCTCAGACGTGTCTCTCGCTTGACCTCCGTCGCCGAGCTCGCTTTGATCGTCGTCAGCGCCTTCTTCAGTGCGATCTCTGCCTTCGCCTCCGACTCTCCGAAGCGCTCCACCTGCCGAAGCTTGCCGTCGTCGAAACGGAACCGTGTGCGAGCCCGCCAGAGATTGTGCTGCCGCTTCTCCTCACGAGCGACCTCGACCACTACAAGCCTTCGCCGCCCCTCCCCGGCGACGTAAGCGACCGGTTCGATCGACAACCGCCCGTAGCTACTCAGCGGGGTGCGCGGTCGAGGCATCTCAGACGCTTCTTTCTTGGACGAATCCTTCGGAGCGGGCTTTAGCGACGAGGCGGGTTGCCGTACTTTGGCTCACCTTGAGAAGGTCCGCCACGCTCTTGAGGGGTGGAACATTCAGTACCTGCGCGACGCGATAGATGAAGGCCGCCTGACGGACATTTTCAGCAGTCGATCTGCCAGACACGGGGGGAATCTTCTTCAGCACCGGCTCGACGCGGCCAAGGCCGTGCTGAGTGGGATCGAGTACAACACGTTCAACGAACATGGCATGGGTCGCCATCTGTTGAACAAAGTCCTGAACTCTGATCTCTCGCAGCACGACGCCCGTCACTTCGGTGCCGTCTCCTCCACGGACAACTCGCACAGCGTCTGCCGCGAAACGCTCAAGTTTCGGATCGAACACGACATCGATGGCAACCGATCCAGCGAAGTTGTCGACCTGAGAAGCCTCAATCATCCAGCTCGAGGTCACATGGATTCCATTGCCGATGTCTCGATCAGGGGCGCTTGCTCCACGGTACGTGAGGTTCATTTCACCAGTATCTCATGATGCGACCTAGTTATGCATGAGCCAGTCTTGCAGATAGCGCTCACTTGCGGTACCTTGTGAGTGAGCCAGATATGCAGATGGCGTTCACGAAAGGGGAAGGTGCTATGAACCAAACGGCCTCGAGAGATCTCCCGGACCTCGCAACCAGGGTGCAGGTAGCGGAATACACCCAAACTTCGATTCCGACACTGGCCCGCTGGGCTCAGTCCGGGGTTGGGCCGAAGGTCTTGCGTATCGGACGCTCGGTCCGATACCGCCGGGAGGACGTTCTGGCCTGGTTGGAATCGCTCTCGGAGGCGGGGTGAGTAACCGTAGCCCCGAGGGCGTTGACTCCCAGAGCCGCCCTATCGACCAGGATCCAGACCTCGTGCGCCGACTTTGGTATGCGGATCCCAGCGGGGAGACGGCCATACGCAGAGTCCTCGAGCTTGGTCAGTCCGCAGGGGGCGGGGACGACCTCGAGGTATGCGACTCGAAGGGCAGAGTGATCTTCCTCATCCGTGGACGTGTTCTAGCTGAGGCGGTCTTGCCCCACCTGACTTTTACCCCCACGCGCCGCGGACGAAGCACTATCCGCGCACACAAGAAGAAAGCCCCGGGGGCAACCGGGGCTAAAGACCAGATCCCAACACTCAATGAGGAGAACTGATATGAGCACTCTAACACTGGCCCAGGACAAGCGGGAGGCGGTCGCCTCCATCGTCAAGGGGTACGAGGCGAAGGGCAAGGACGAGTGGTGGCTGCTCGAACCGGGAGATCCGTTCTACGAGAACTACGAGCGGTTCGAGGCGACGAACGGCGAGGGCCCCGAGGTGATCGGGCTCGTGCAGTATTTCAACCAGGAGGGGGACTTGGTCACGGCGGACTGGGAGTCCGTGAGACCTAAGAAGCTGAGCAAGTTCGACCTCAACCATTTCAGGAAGACACCCAACGCGATGCTCCTGGGGCGCGACGGCACGATCATCGTCAGCGCCGGATGGTGGGGGCGGCGTGAGAAGTCTCCCGGCGTGTACGAGTACCTGCCGATCGATGAGTTCCGCCGGTGGCGCGAAACCCAGATGCTCACGGAGAGCCGCACGATCGAGAACAAGCCTGCATGGGCTGAAGAGACGGTCGCGTACCACTCACAGTCCACCTCCCGCGTCGACTACCGGATCACTCGCGGCGACGCCACATATTGGCAGACCCTTCTCGCAAACGGACTCAGCGAGCCTTTCGGCGAAATCGCCACCTACTTCAAGACAGCCGACGAGCTGCGCGCCATCGCACGTAGCGCACTTGATCTCGCCGACTGTATCGATCTCGAGAACTCCGCCGAACGGCCGCGTGAGGTGCGCCGTCGTGTCGACGTGGACGACCGACTCCGGGGCCTCGATATCTGACCAGCAGTGGCACCCGCCCCGGCCCGGTGGGTGCCACTGCTTTCCAACTGAAAATACGAAAGGAGGTGACTCATGGCCTCAACCGATGGTTTTGTCCGACTGCCGAACTGGTTGATCGATGACAGCAACCTCAGCCTGAACGAACTGGCCGTGTACATCGTCCTACTCAGATTTCGAAACCCGAAGACCGGGAAGTGCTTCCCCGGCATGACCACCATCGCCGACAGAGCGCGGATGTCTAAGCGATCAGTCATTCGGGCGATCGACTCTCTCGAGCAAAGGTCCATCATCCGAGTTCAGCGGCGCAGCACGATCACCGAGAACATCCCGAACGTGTACGACGTGTCAGTCCCGACCGAGACCCGCGAGCACGTCTGGGCGACGAGTGCTCGTGGGCAGCGAATTCCCAAAAGGTCACCCAGTGACTCCGAGTCACCGGGTCCGGAGGTGGAAGCCCAACCCAGTGACTCCGAGTCACCGGCCAGTGACAAGACAGTGACTCACCCAGTGACTCGGAGTCACCCTAAGAAGATCCAGAAGAAGAAGATCCAACAACAAGCTGAAACACCCACTTTCGCCGAAAGCGGGTCCGAGAGCTTCACGTTCGATTCTTCACAGGGCAACGGGGCGACTGAGGGACAGGTCGCGTACCTCAATGACCTCGCCATCCATCTCGGGTACGAGACCGGTGGCGGGATCCCCAATGATCTGCAACTTCAACGATGGCGGAAACTCACCGTCGATGAAGCGAACGCGCAGATCCGCGGATACCTCAAGGCGCTCGGTCGACCCGACGAGATCATCTACCCGCAAGCCGGTGACCCCGAATACGCGGCACTGAGCCCAGCCGGGAAACAGTTCGCGGAATCGGCAGGCGACCCAGACAGCGTCTACGACTACAGCCGCCATGAGCTGAAGGAGAACACCGCATGAGCGCACCTAAGCCCCCGAACTTCTCCGCTCTCGCGAACGCATGGGACAACCCCGCTGCGTTCGCAACCGAGCTGGCGAAGTACTACCAGCACCTCGAAGCGTCAGGTCACCGACTCCCGGCGCCGACCATCACGACTGCGAGGCCAGACCATGACTGACCCCTGTGACCGCGTCTTCCGAACACTCCGAGAAGCCGTCAGCACCACCGACAACAAGAAGCACCGGGCAATGACGACCCGGGCACTCATCGAACTCGCCCAGGTCATCACCCTCGGGCACAACCCACACGACCGAAAGGACCGACCATGACTGACGCCACCCCGAACGAGGAAACCGTCACCGAGGAAGACAAGCGGATCACCCGCGCCGACCTCCGAACGATGACCCCCGAGCAGATCAACGAAGCACGCAAGAGCGGCGACCTCGACCACCTCCTGAAAGGCATCTGACATGCACATCAAGTTCATCAGCAAGTACAACCCCCGCAACCTCACCGCAGACGTCATCGCCACCCCCGAAGCTCAGGCCGCATGGGACGAGATCCTGCACGCGACCACCGAGACCGAGAAGCTCAACGACGCCTTCGAACACGGCACCGCGAAAGCGAAAGCCGCGGACATCGAATACGCCCGGAAGCTCGCGGACGCCGCGAACAACGGTGACGACCTCAGCAAGATCACCCCGCCCGCTCCCTTCGACCCCGCCCCCATCCACGCGCAGGCCGCGACATGGCAGGAACGAGCACGGGAAGCAGCCGTCAAACTCGGTAGGGCACTCCCCAAAGCCGCCCCCACCGAGATCCCCCGGCTTCTCGCCGAACTCGAACAGGCCGAGCAAGCGGTAGCGGAAACCCTCGACCGTGTGCGCGACGCATACCTGTCGGTCGACAGCCTCACCCGACGACTCGTCTTCAACCGACAGGTACAGCAGTACCCCGGACAGCTGCCCCTCATGGACCTGCAGCCCAACACGGGAGCGATCGACGCACTACTGATCGACGTCACCAAGCGCACCCGGCAATGGCGTGCACACGACCTCAGTGTCCAGCAGGACCTAGCCGATCAGGAATCACGAGCAACAACAGACACGGCACGCAAACGCGAACTCGCGGACAAGATCCACGACCTCGAGGTAGCACGACGCACCGCCCTCGTCTGACGACACCACCGACCGGGTGGCTCCCAACACACACGAGAGTCACCCGGTCACGGCGGGAAGAAGTCCTAGCCCCCCGCGGGGGGACCCTCGGACCCTTCCCGCCTACGAGTCGCCGGTGAGAGCGCTGTCAGGTCGCTGCTTCGAAGGGCTGTTTTTGGGACCGAGTTTGAGGAGAGGTTTCGGATGAATGAGAGCAAGGATGCGCCCCCTGATGGGTTGGGCGAGCGCGGTACGGCCCTGTGGTCGGCGTTGACGCGTGATATCGAATTCGCGCCGCAGGAGGCGGAGGTGTTGGTGGAGGCGTGCCGGACGCTGGATCGGATTGATGATCTGACGGATGTGTTGGATCGCGACGGGACGATGATCTCGGGGTCTATGGGGCAGCGGATTTTGCATCCTGCCGTGGCTGAGGTTCGGCAGTTGCAGGCGGCGTTCGTCCGGTTGTCGGGCGCGCTGAATCTCCCGGAGGACAAGGCTGCGGATGAGGCGTTCCGCACGAAGCGGGCGAAGGCCGGGGCGGCTGCTCGTCACGGGTTGCGGGCGGTCTAGTCATGGCCCGCTGGAAGACGAAGGATGCCCCGAGCCCGCAGACGGGGCGGGCGGGTGCCAGGGAGCGGCTACGGCTCATCGAGGAGCGCGAGGCGATGCTGCGCGCTCTGCCTGTATCCGAACACGACGCGTACCTGAATACGGTTTGCCGCTGCGTGCGGTGCCTGACAACGAGATAGAGGAGACAGAAATGACGATCGACCTAGATGCGCTGCTTCGAGGGCAGCAGGACTACCTCGACTCCATTGAGCCGGTGGACGTGCCGGTGATGCTGGGAGACACGTCGGTGACGGTACGAATCCCGTTCGTGATGCCGAAGGTGTTCAACGATCTCGCGAATCACCACCCGCCCCGTCCGGGCGTGCAGGCGGATCTGCCGTTGTCGTTCAATCTGGACGGCACGACCAGGAACTACCCGGATATCACTCTGATTGATGGGGACGACGTGGACGATCTGCTCGTCGTGCGTGAGAAGGCCGTGCATTACCGGTGGCCCGAAGTGTATGACGCGCTCACGTCGGAGGATCAGTCGACGGTGCGGATGGCCGTATGGGGCATGCACGTGTTCGAACCGGCTGAGCGGCAGAAGCGGATCATGCGCGAGAAGGCGCAGAAGAGGGAGGCGCAGAATGGCTGAGCGGGTGGTGTCCGTTCGTCTTCGGGCGATGATTCAGGACTATGCGAAGGGTATGGAGGAAGCTGCGCAGAAGACCCGCACGGTCGGTACGGAGGCTGAGCGGCTGGCGCAGAAAAAGCAGGCGTTCACTGCTCTCGGTACTGCCGGCGTTGCGATGGGTGGTCTGATCGCTGCGGGGATTGGTGTCGCGGTGGCCCGGTTCGCTGACTTCGATGAGGCGATGTCGTCTGTGCAGGCGGCGACCCATGCGAGTTCCGACGAGATGGGGCTTCTGCGGAATGCGGCGATCGATGCGGGCGCGTCCACGGTGTTCTCTGCGACGGAGGCGGCAGCGGCGATTGAGGAGCTGGCGAAGGCTGGCGTTTCTACGTCGGACATCCTCGGTGGCGGGTTGGCCGGTGCACTGGATCTTGCGTCGGCGGGCGGTCTCGGGGTGGCAGAAGCGGCGGGTATCGCGGCGACGTCGCTGAAGCAGTTCAACCTCGACGGTAGCGACATGTCTCACGTCGCGGACCTCCTCGCGGCGGGTGCCGGGAAGGCGATGGGTGACGTCTCGGACCTGTCTCAGGCTCTCAACCAGGCCGGTCTGGTGTCGCAGCAGACGGGCCTGTCGATCGAAGAGACGACAGCAGGACTCGCGGCGTTCGCCGAGCAGGGTCTACTCGGCTCTGACGCGGGTACGTCGTTCAAGTCGATGCTGCAGCGCCTCACACCGCAGTCCGCTGAAGCGCAGGCCCGGATGGACGAGCTGGGGATCTCTGCGTATGACGCGTCAGGAAACTTCGTGGGCCTGGCTGAGTTCGCAGGGAACCTTCAGGGGGCTCTCTCGGATCTGACCCCGGAGCAGCGCAACAGCGCTATGGCGACGATCTTCGGTTCGGATGCTGTCCGTGCCGCTGGTGTCCTGTACTCGCAGGGAGAGAAGGGCATCCGTGATTGGACGTCGGCGGTCAGCGATCAGGGCTACGCGGCCCAGACCGCCCGGATCCGCCTCGACAACCTGAAGGGCGATATCGAGGAGTTGGGCGGTGCGATGGAGACCGCGCTGATCTCGACCGGGTCGACCGCGAACGACACTCTCCGCACGATGGCGCAGGCCCTCACAGGGCTTGTCGGAATGTACAACGACCTCCCCGAGAGCGCACAGGCCACGGTGATGGCCGTAGGCGGCGTGACAGCGGCGGTAGCTCTTTCGGGTGGCACAGCCCTTCTCGCGGTCCCGAAGTGGCTCGAGATGAAGGCCACGCTCGAGGCATCGCAGATGTCGATGGGGCGGGTCGCGTCGAAAGCGATCGGTGCAGGGTTCGCTCTGGGTGGGCTGTTCGCGATCGTGGGGACGCTGGCGGCGGAACATCAGCAGGCGCAGATGAAGGCGAAAGCGTACGCGGACACGTTGGAGGCCGGGACTCGGAAGATCACCGAAGCAACCCGGGAGCTTGCTCAGGAAGGGTTGGCGGCGAAGGACTCTCTGCTTGGCATCGAGTTCTCCACGTCGGCGTATGAGGATGCTGAGCGCCTCGGAGTGTCGATGGGAACGGTCACCGACGCGGCGATTGGTAACGCGGATGCTCTCGCGGAAGTGAACGCGGCGATCGAGAAGACGATCGCCGGGTACCAGTCCACGGACAAGGAGTCCCGCACGGCGTACACGGCTGCGTTGTCCCTGAAACGGGCGATGGAGGATGAGGCGGACGCGATCGCTCGCGCGGGCGAGATGGCCGCTCTGAAGGCCCAGGAGGACCGGGACGCAGCAGACGCGGCCCAGGGGCACGAGGACGCCGTACGGGGTCTAGAGGGCGGCGCAGGGGATGCCACGGCAGGTATCGACAAGCTCTCCGATGCCATCCGCGGTTTCGCGTCCACGGAGCTCGATGCACGTGCCGCAACCCGTGAACTGGAATCCGCATACGACGACCTGCAGGCATCGATCGACGCCAACGGGAACAGCCTCAAGATCGGCACTGAGGAGGGGCGAGCAAATCAGGCGGCGATCGATGATCTCGCTACCGCGGTCCTGAATGCATCGGCGGCGACGTTGGATCAGACCGGCAGTCAGGAAGCCGCCAATGACGTGCTGCAGAAGGGCCGTGACCGGCTCATCGACATGCTGAAGCAATTCGGCATCACGGGCGAGAAGGCTGAGGCATACGCAGACAAGCTGGGCCTGATCCCGGAGAACGTGAAGACCGCAGTCGAGTTGACCGGGGATGAAGCCGCCGCGCTGAAGCTTCGAAACTTGCAGGAACGCCTCGACGCGATCGACGGGTATAAGCGGATCACGTTGGAAGCGTTCACGGTCGGGAAGTTCGACGTGTCCATTCCGGGGCAGGCAGCTGGCGGGCCTGTCGTCGGCCCTGGTCCTAAGGGTGTCGACTCCGAGCTCCGCATGCTGGCACCCGGCGAGCATGTCATCACCGCGGAGGAAGTCGATGCCGCGGGTGGACACAGCGCCGTCGAAGCATGGCGGTCAATGCTGACAGGGGCGGGTAGCAGCTACGCGCTGACTGCCGATAGCCCGGAATGCGTGATGCAGATACCGTCTGCAATGCGAGGACGCTCGAAAGGGGAATGGTCATGAGTCTGTTGATTTGGGAGCACTTTGAGGACCACGTGGAGGTGCTGTCCGACACGCTGGTGACAGCCGGTGACGGGGTTACGCCCGTCTGCTATCAGGATAAGGTGTGGGCGATCCCGCACCTGAACCTGGCGATGGCGACAACAGGCACAGCGGAGATAGGGCTTCACTTCTATCAGGTGCTACAGCAAGTAGAGCCTGACGGCGATATCGAGGCAGTGAATGAGGGCGCCCCTGAATTGCTGCGGTACATCAGGGATCGTCTCGCGGAGCAACGCCCAGACGACGGAATCTCCACCATCACCCTGTTTGGATTCCCGAACGGGTCGGAGAAGGTTGTCGTCTACACGTACACGACACGGGACGGTGCTGATTTCGAGTCGAAGCGAGAAGACTTGTGGAAGGTGTCAGCCAAGCCCGGACCGCAAGACTTCCCCCGAGAGGCTCCGGGCAGTCCGGGGGAAACCGTTGAACTTGCGTGCCGCATCCGTGACGAGCAGGACCGGTTCAGGGCGGAGGGGAAGGAGTTCGTGCGCATCGGTGGTGAGTTGCAAGCGACCTACGTCGGCAACGGGAAGATCGAGCGCGCTATCTGGCACAGGTTCCCGGACTACGACGAGAACCTGCCCACCGTTCAGGTGTAACACTCACACGGCCCCGTGCTGACTTCCGAGTCGGTACGGGGCCTTTTGTCGTTCTGCCCCCGATGCGCCGCGCTAGGCGACGAATACTATGGCCTCATGACGCGGGATCGAAGTCGCTGGCAACACTGGTGAAGTCGTCGCAGCGCCCGGAGCCGCCGAGTGAACGAAGAAGATCTTGAGCGAATGATCCGACGCGTCGTACGAGAAGAGTTGCGTCGATTCCACGTCGGCGGGCTTAGGGCACCCACCGTCGTCGAGCGCCCTCGCGGTGCTCGCGGCGGCGACGACGACGAGGGGATGAGGAACGTTGAGCGCACGCTTGCATACGCCATAAGCATCGACCCGGACAACACGATGCCGAAAGAGGAACTGATGCACCTCATGCGACTGAAGTTTCCAGAGATCGACTTCTAGGCGGCGATCTACCGGGGTACGCCCGTGTGCACACCCCGCACTTACCCCGCACATTCCCCGACATGGGCCGAGATCGCCTGATATCTGTCGAGTAGACAGCCGTAAGCAAGCAGCCTTGTCTGATACCCCGCGCAAACCCCTGATATCGATGCCGACCTAATCGTGAGGTCGCGGGTTCAAGCCCCGCTCCTGCTACAGATCAGGACCCCGGGTTTTCCGGGGTTTTGTCGTATCCGAGTGCGTCGCGGGATGAATCACGGTGCGGCACCGAGTCCCTCCTCAATCGTGAGGGCGGAGCCGCGGACACGTTGTTGCGTGGCCTAGTTCTCGGCCTTTGTCATACACTCGCACCATGGCGCTCACAACACGTGTAGACCTCGACGAGGTCACGCGAATCGCACGCGCCCGCGGCGTGAAACGCCTCCGAGTTTTCGGGTCCGCGGTGACAGACCGCTTCGATCCTTCGAGTAGCGATGTCGATCTTCTCGTCGAGTTTCTGCCAGGTGCGGCAGATCCCTTCGATGCGTATTTCGGGCTCAAGGAAGATCTGGAGGCCGTCTTCGGGCGATCTGTGGACCTGGTGGTGTCGGGCGCGGTGCGCAACCCGCGCTTTAAGGCTGCTGTGCTCGCGACTGCCGAGGACCTCTATGCGGCCTGAATCGCTCACCCTCTTCTGGGACGTCCGGCAAGCAGGCAACCTCATCTCCGGCTTCATCGCGGGTATTGACGAGAGAGAGTATCTCGCAGATGCGCTCCGGCGTTCCGCTGTCGAGCGGCAGCTTGAGATCATCGGTGAGGCTCTCAACAGCTTGCGAAAGCACGACCCTGAGACGGCGGAACGCGTGCCGGACATCAAGCGGATCATCGGACTCCGCAACATTCTGATCCACGGGTATGCGGTGGTAGACGATGCAGTGGTGTGGGCCGCAGCGCGAATGAAGGTTCCCGAGCTGCTCGCCTCTATCGACGCGTTCCTCGACGAGGCGGCAGCGCACGACTCATAATCGTGGGGCCTCGGGTCAAGGCCAGTCCGTCCTGCAGAACGACAACGCTGGTTGCCGGGCATTGCTCTACCGGGACTAGGGATGGCGACGACGCGTCCCGCTGCGCGGCATCGACGTGTCCGCCCCGCACTTGACCTCGTGGTCACAACATGGTCTGAACTGGGTTCATGCACAGGAACTCCGACACAGTGACTCTCCGCGTCCGGCCGCGAGTGTGGCTGGGGCTGGCTGCATTCGGCGCCTACCTCGCCGTCTTCTACGCGATCTGGATCGTCAACGGGATCGACTACGCCCGCGTCGGCGAGAGCGAAGAGACGCTGCTGAAGTGGTACGTGGCGCCGCTCGCGGGCGGCCTCGTCGTCGTGCTGATCGTCATCTCGGCGTTCGGATGGTGGCGCTCATCGCTGCGAGAGACACGGCGACTTCCGAAGGCAGCTGTCGTGCTCCCTGCGCTCATGGCACTCGTCGCGATCCTCAACCTCGTGTTCGGTGAATTCTCCCGAGTGACCGGTGTGATGTGGATCCTCCTCATCCTCGGCAGCATCCTGGTGGGATTCAACGAGGAGGTCGTCGCGCGCGGCCAGCTCTTCGTCGCACTGCGCAGCAGGTTCGGCGAAGTAGGTGTCTGGTTCCTCTCCACGCTTCTCTTCTCACTGCTGCACCTGCCCAACTTCTTCTTCGGAATCGGCTCCCTGGCGTTCCTGCAGGTGATCATTCAGTTCGGACTCGGATCCGTGTACTACCTGGCCTTCCGCGCGACCGGATCCCTGGTCCCCGCCATGCTGCTCCACGGCCTCTGGGACTTCTCGACGTTCTCGTCGAGCCTGCCCTACGCCGGGCTCGCTGCGCCCTTCCTCGGGCTCGCCGGTGTCGTGGTGACCGTGATACTCCTGGTGAAAGAACGAAAACGAGACTCGCGGCGGGCGAACTCGTCGCTCTCGTGACCGAAGAGAAGTCTCCCGAGCTCCGCCGACGAAAGGCTGCACGTGCTCAAGAAGGCAGGATCGTTCCTGGCCATCCTCGGATTGGTGAGCGCCCTGATCGGGGTCCTCTGGAATCAGTTGTTCCCGACCCTCGACGCCAACATCGGCGCCGGCGCGATGGTGGTCATCGGATTGGCGGTCGCGGTCGTCGGTGCGCTTCTGCTCATCGTCGGCGTGGCCGTGGGGTCTCGGAAGTCCGACCGGCGCTGAGGGCGCCCCCACGGGCATCAGCGGAAGGCGCCGACGTTCTCCTGCGCCCACTGCGCGAACGTGCGCCCTGGCTGACCCGTGAGACGGGTCACGGTGTCCTGCACCACCTGGCCCACCTCCGGCGGATTGGTGGCGAGCTCGATACCGAAGGCCCACTCCATCCTCGTCGTACCCGTAGGAGCGCAGGCGCACGCGCTCCTCGTCTTCGGTGAGCCGCACCCAGGACACCTCCTCGCCGAGCGCGGCACCGATTCGCTCGGCACGCTCGCGCGGGGTCAGCGCCTCGGGCCCGGTGAGGAAATAGGTCTGGCCGCCGTGCCCGTCCTCGGTGAGCACCGCGACGGCGACCGCGGCGATGTCCGCCTCGTGCACCATCGCGCTCGACCAATCGGCCAGCGTGCGTACGCGCCGGTTCGTCGCGATCTCCGGTGCCCACTCGAGGGCGTTGGACATGAATTCCACCGGCGCGAGCTGGGCCCACGGGAGTGAGCCGGCACGAAGGGCGGGTTCCAACGTGCTCTCATCCCAGCTGCCCAGGACGCTCACCCGGCGGATTCCCGCGCTTTCGGCGGCGGCGACGAGCTCCGCACCGTTCTCCAGAGTCGACGTGAAGTCGCCGGTGAACGTGATGAAGTGGACCGCTTCGCAGCCCTCCAGCGCGGCCCGCACGCTCTCCGTGTCCGTCAGATCGCCGCGGACAGCGACGACGTCATCGGGGAATTTCGCGCGGTCGGGATCGCGGGTGAGGGCGCGGACATCGACACCGCGCTCGCCCAGTTGCTGCACGATGTGGCGGCCGACTTTGCCCGTGGCTCCTGTCACCAGAATCGTCATGGGGTTCCCTTCGTTCGGTGTGATCCCACCCTCTCGAGGAACCCGGACAGCAACAGTCCGCAATGGAGAATCGCCCCCCCCGGAGAATATTGATCCCCATTCCGAGGGGAATCTCTTGACCGGGTGCCGTGGTGGCCATATGTTCACAGCATGGCAACGTCGCCCATCTACCTTGACCGACCCGACGGCAAGGGATTGGCGGCCGGCACACTGGGGCTCTGGGGATCGACCGTCATCGGTCTGGCTTCCACCGCACCGGTGTATTCGCTGGTCGCCACTCTCGGATTCGTCGTTCTCGCGGTCGGCGCCCAAGCGCCCATCGCGTTCATCATCGCGTTCATACCGATGCTGCTCATCGCCTTCGCCTACCGAGAGCTGAACAACGCGGTGCCGGACTGCGGCACGACGTTCACCTGGGGCACGAAAGCGTTCGGCCCGTGGGTGGGCTGGATGGGCGGGTGGGGAGTCGCCGTCGCAGGCATGGTCGTCCTCGCGAATCTCGCGCAGATCGCCGGCATCTATTTCTGGTCGCTGTTCGGAGACGGCTCGCTCGCCGAGAACGTGCCGCTCGTGACCGGCACCGGTGTGGTCTTCATCGCGGCGATGACATGGGTCAGTTGGCGCGGTGTCGAGATCGGCGAGCGCATCCAGAACGTCTTGCTCGCGATCCAGTACATCGCTCTCGCGATCTTCGTGATCGCCGCGATCTGGCAGGTCTCCACCGGCAACGCACCCGGTGCGACCGCGTTCGACTGGGAGTGGCTCAACCCGTTCGCCTTCACGGAGTGGAGCGGCTTCACCGAGGCCGTGCTGCTCGCCCTGTTCATCTACTGGGGCTGGGACACGTGCCTCGCCCTCAACGAAGAGACCAAGGACCCGAAGAAGATCCCCGGCCGTGCCGCCCTCCTCACCACGGTGATCCTGCTGTTCACCTACGTGACCGTCACGATCGCGGCCATGATGTACGCCGGACTCGGCGAGGACGGGACGGGACTCGGAAACGAGGCGAATGCCGACGACTTCTTCCTCGCGATCAAGGACGGTCTGCTCGGACCCTTCGGGTGGGTGCTCGTCGTCGCGGTGCTCATCTCGGCGGTGTCGTCCACGCAGACGACGATCCTGCCGACCGCCCGCGGAACCCTGGCGATGGGCGTGTACCGTGCGCTGCCGGAGCGGTTCAAGCGCGTCCACCCCGAGTACAAGACGCCGTCGTTCTCCACGCTCGTGATGGGAATCGTCGCGATCCTCTACTACATCGGCATGACGCTGATCAGCGACAACATCCTGCAGGACTCGATCCTGTCGCTGGGGCTCGCGATCGCTTTCTACTACGCCATCACCGGTTACGCCTGCGTCTGGTTCTTCCGCGATGTCCTCTTCCGATCGGTTCGGGATTTCTTCTTCAAGGGCCTTCTGCCGCTGCTCGGCGCGCTCATGCTCACGTACGCGTTCATCCAGTCCGCCATCGACATGTGGGACGTCGACTACGGCTACACCGTGCTGCTCGGGATCGGGGGGACCTTCGTCGTGGGCGTCGGCGCGCTGCTGGTCGGCGTGGTCCTCATGGTCGTGTGGTTCTTCTTCCCGCGCTCGAAGCGGTTCTTCCGGGGAGAGAGCCTCAACCGCGACACCCAGGTGCTCGTGCCGGAGGCGCCGGGGGAGTTCACCCGTTCCATCGACGGCGGACGCGCCTGAGCGTCCTCTTTTCCTCTCAGACACACAGAAAGACAGAAGGAGCTTTATGCGCATCCTCATCATCGGTGCCGGGGGTGTCGGCACCGCCGCGGTTCGCATCGCCGTCCGCCGGCGATTCTTCGAGACGCTCGTCATCGCCGACTACGACGTCGCCCGATCGCAGTCGATCGTGGACGAGCTCGCGGATGAGCGCTTCACCGCCGCGCAGGTCGACGCCTCGAGCGCGGAATCGGTCGCCGCCCTCATCCGCGAGCACGGGATCACTCACGTCCTCAATGCGGTGGATCCCCGTTTCGTCATGCCGATCTTCGACGGCTGCTTCGCGGCGGGCGCGACCTACCTCGACATGGCGATGAGCCTGTCCCACCGGCATCCGGAGAAGCCGCATGAGCTGACGGGCGTGAAGCTCGGCGACGAGCAGCTCGCGAAGGAGCAGGAGTGGAAGGATGCGGGTCGTCTCGCGCTGGTCGGCATCGGTGTGGAGCCCGGGCTGTCGGATGTGTTCGCGCGGTACGCCGAGGACGAGCTCTTCAGTGAGATCGACGAACTGGGTGTGCGTGACGGCGCGAACCTCGTCGTCGAGGGCTACGACTTCGCTCCGTCCTTCTCGATCTGGACGACGATCGAGGAATGTCTGAACCCGCCCGTCATCTATGAGGAGGGCACGGGCTGGTTCACGACCCCGCCGTTCTCGGAACCCGAGGTCTTCGACTTCCCCGAGGGCATCGGCCCGGTGGAGTGCGTCAACGTCGAGCACGAGGAGGTTCTCCTCATGCCGCGCTGGACGAAGGCGAAGCGGGTGACCTTCAAGTACGGCCTGGGCGATGAGTTCATCGAGGTGCTGAAAGTGCTCAACAAGCTCGGTCTGGACAAGACCGAGAAGATCCGTGTCGGGGGAGTGGAGGTCTCGCCGCGGGACGTCGTGGCGGCGTCTCTCCCCGACCCCGCGACGCTGGGCGACAAGATGAGCGGCAAGACGTGCGCCGGCGTCTGGGTGCGCGGCACCGGCAAGGACGGCCGTCCCCGCTCGACGTACCTGTACCACGTGGCCGACAACGAGCAGACGATGCGCGAGTACGGCTCTCAGGCCGTGGTCTGGCAGACGGCGTTCAACCCGATCATCGCGCTGGAGCTGCTCGCGACCGGCGTGTGGTCGGGCGAGGGGGTGCTCGGTCCGGAGGCGTTCGACGCGCGACCGTTCCTCGAACTCCTCGCCGCACCCGCGCCGGGTGGGTACGGTTCGCCGTGGGGCATCCAGGAGAAGGACGCCTGACCACGAGAGCGGGGCGGGCTCCCGTCTAGGCTTGTTCCGTGCGCATCCGTCTCGACATCGCCTACGACGGCACCCACTTCCGCGGCTGGGCCAAGCAACCCGGCCTGCGCACGGTGCAGGGGACGCTCGAGGAGGCGCTCGGTCGGATCGTGGGGTCCGAGGTGCAGCTGTTCGTCGCGGGGCGGACGGATGCGGGGGTGCACGCGGCGGGTCAGGTCGCGCACGTCGACCTGAGTGACGAGCAGTGGGCGCGGGTGAAATCTCGCCGTGGCCGCGCCATGCTCGATCCGGTCACCGCGCTCGCCGCACGCATGCGGGGAGTGCTGGGCGCATACGCGGACGCGACGGTCCTCTCCTCGTCGGTTGCACCGGACGGCTTCGATGCGCGGTTCTCGGCAGTCTGGCGGCGCTATCGGTATCGCCTTGCGGACGACCTGACGCCGCACGATCCGATGCGTCGGCTGGATACGACACGACTCCGCGGAACGCTGGACGTCGAGGCGATGGACGCGGCGGCCCGGTCGCTGATCGGGCTGCACGATTTCGCCGCCTACTGCAAGGCGCGCAAAGAGGCGACGACGATCCGCACGCTGCTCGACTTCCACTGGGAGCGGGACGCGGAGGGCGTCCTGGTGGCGGAGATCCGTGCCGATGCGTTCTGCCACAGCATGGTGCGCGCTCTGGTCGGCGCCTGCTCGGCGGTCGGGGAGGGACGCATCGATGTCTCCGACGTGGTCGTGCTCCGCGATGCCGCTGAGCGCACGAGCGAGTTCAAGGTCCTCGCCGCTCGCGGGCTGACCCTCATCGAGGTCGGATATCCCGCCGACGAGCTTCTCGCACTCCGGGCCGAGCAGACCAGGGCGCGGCGCGACAGCGCGCGGACGGCGTCTGACGAGTGAGAGCCACGACAGAGCCCGAGCAGTTGCGCGTCGGCGAGATCATGACGCCCGCTCTGGGCTTGGCGCGCGCGCTCGTCGACGTCTCGGTCGGGGCCGTGGTCGGCACCGTCCTGACCTTTCTCGGCATCCTCGTGCTCGGGATCGCGGGGGAGGAAGCGCTGTCGGCGTTCTACTCGTCGCTCGATCTCGATCCGCTCTTTCGAGCGACGATGGGCGTGATCCTCGTGATGGGACTCGTGGTCGGGTTCCTGCTGCCGACCACCCTCATCATCGAGAAGTTCGCGGCTCGTGCCGCGGTGCGGGAGCAATCGGACCTGCGTCCAGAGATCGTGCCGAACGCGCGCGTCGAGCATCTCCTGGAGCCGTCTCCGGGGCCGCTGATACGAGGGACCGGATTGGCACTGATCATCCTGGGGGGAACGGCGGCGGGAATCTGTCTGCTCCTTCTGCTCACCGACGGTGGCTTCGCCGACGACATCGAGACGTGGGTCGGGATCCTCGGTGGGGCGGGGATCATCGGTGTCGGCGTCCTCCTGCGCAACCGAGGCGCCGCGGTTATTACGAGCGCGAAGACGAGTGGGCACCCGGGGAGCGCGCACCGGACGAAACAGCGTGCGATCGCCGTGCGCAACGAGAAGCGACGGCGCATGGACGCGCCGAGAGACACCCTGCCGCGGATCGTGCGGACCCCGTCCGCCGCAGCGATGCGGGGCGTGACGAGGGTGATGACCGTCGTCGTCACGGTCGCCGCCGGCGCCTTCTTCCTGTCGATCTTCCTGCGCCAGCAGTGCCGGACGTGCGACCCGATCACGTGGGACGCGCCGATGGAGGACGGGATCGACGCCCTCAGCCTCCTGAGCAGCGGCGCGCTCGTGCTCAGCGGCGTGATCGCCGTGCTCCTGTGGATCGGCGGATGGGTGCTGCAGACCGTACGGGAGCGTGCGCTCGCGGCCTGGGCGGCGACCGGCGTGCCCCGACGCGTTGCGGTGGACGATGTCCGCCCGTTCCTCGCCGAGCCCCGCGCGGCGTCCCGCTTCGCGCGCGCATGCGGAGCTCTCGGGGCCGCGATGCTGACCGTCGCGATCGGTATCGAGTGGAGCGGGTGGCAGGACGCCGATCCGATGATCGCGCTGGTGCCGGGAGGCGCCGCGATCATGCTGGGTGTCCTGACATCCTTCGGCGATTCCGAGCGGGAACGGCGCGAGCGACAGGCTCTGCGCGACGTCACCTTCCCCGGCGATCCGACTGTCGAGAAGGCCTCGACGGCGCGGCGGGGGACACCCGACGCCTGAGGGGACAGGACGCGCGCGCCGTTGATACCTGATCCTCAGGTGAAGCCGCTAGCGTGAAAACGATGAAGGTCATCTCATACAACCTGCGCAAGCATCGCGCTGCGGGAGAACTCGCGGCGCTGATCGGCGAACACGCTCCCGACGTGCTCTGCCTTCAGGAGTGCGATGTCCAGGCCCTCCCGAGCCGCGTCGGCGATCTGGTGCTGGCCGAAGCGACCCAGGGCAATCGCCTGGGGATCGCCGTCTACTACCGCTCGAACACCTTCCGCCTGCACGGGATCCGCGCGTTCGGGTTGAAGAAGTCGATGCACGACCGCCTTCTCAAGCCCGCCCACGAGCGTGTGCTCGGAGTCCGGCTACAGGACATCGACGAGGGCAAGGACCTCATCGTCGCGTCGTTCCACGCCGCTCCGCTCACGGCTCTCAACTCGCTCCGCCGCAATCAGATCCGTACGGCACTCACCGAGCTCGAGACTCTCGGCGAGGGACTTCCCGTGCTGATGGTGGGCGACTACAACTACCCCGTCTTCAAGGAGAATCTCGGTCAGCGGGTGCGCGCCCAGGGGTACGAGCTCACGCTGAGCGATGACCACACCTACACGCGCTACCGGGTCTTCCGGGGGCACTACGACTTCGCGACGTCGGTGGGATTCGACATCGATCGCATCGTCACGCTCCCGCAGCGATCGAGTGATCACCGTCCGATCCTCGTCACCGCGAACCGGTACCAGCCGGCCCGGTTGGGTTTCGACGCCGAGATGGCGTAGGCTATACCTTTGGTGCCCGACTGCCGGGTACCGCGAACGTGAGCCCTCCACTGGCGTGTTCCCTCCTCATCGGGGATGAACCACCCCGGAGCGGGATTCACGAACTTCTCCGTTCGACAGAAAGCAGCTTCATCATGACGCGCACTTACACCCCCAAGGGCGGGCAGGTCCAGCGTGACTGGGTCGTCATCGACGCCACAGACGTCGTTCTCGGCCGTCTGGCATCGCACGCCGCCGTCCTCCTTCGCGGCAAGCACAAGCCGACGTTCGCCAACCACATCGACTCGGGTGACTTCGTCATCATCGTGAACGCGGGCAAGGTCGCGCTCACGGGTCAGAAGCTCCAGAAGAAGATGGCCTACCGCCACTCCGGCTACCCGGGTGGTCTGAAGAAGGTCTCCTACGAGGAGCTTCTCGAGAAGAACCCCGTCCGTGCTGTCGAGAAGGCCATTCGCGGGATGCTTCCCAAGAACAGCCTCGGCCGTCAGCAGCTGGGCAAGCTCAAGGTGTACGCAGGTGCTGAGCACCCGCACGCCGCGCAGCAGCCCCAGACGTACACCCTCGACCAGGTCGCCCAGTAAGCGCCGTACAGACTAAGGACATACTCGTGGCTGACATCCAGGACACCACCGAAAACCCCCAGAGCTACTCGACGTCGTCGCCCGACGCAGAAGCCACGGAGGCGGCTCCCCGCCCCGTGCTCAGCGTCCCCGGCGCCGCTGTCGGCCGTCGCAAGCAGGCCATCGCCCGCGTGCGCATCGTCCCCGGTTCGGGAACGATCACGGTCAACGGCCGCACGATCGAGGACTACTTCCCCAACAAGCTGCACCAGCAGCTGATCAACGACCCGTTCACGGTGCTGAACCTCGGCGGCGCGTACGACGTCATCGCACGCATCTCCGGTGGTGGCCCCTCGGGCCAGGCCGGTGCGCTGCGTCTCGGCATCGCCCGCTCGCTGAACGGCATCGACGAAGAGAACAACCGCCCCACCCTGAAGAAGGCCGGCTTCCTCTCGCGCGACGCGCGCGTCAAGGAGCGCAAGAAGGCTGGACTCAAGAAGGCGCGTAAGGCTCCTCAGTACTCGAAGCGTTAAGGTCGGAAAACCTCCGATGCCGCTGTTCGGCACGGACGGTGTGCGGGGACTCGCCAATGGCATCCTCACCGCCGACCTCGCGCTCTCCCTGGCCCAGGCGACTGCCGTCGTCCTGGGCCAGGGGCGTACCGCCGAGGCTCGCAAGGCCGAGGGCAAGCGGCTGACCGCCGTCGTCGCCCGCGACCCCCGTGTCTCCGGCGAGTTCCTCATGGCTGCCGTGTCCGCCGGCCTCGCATCGTCCGGTGTGGATGTCCTGCAGGCCGATGTCACGCCCACGCCCGCTCTCGCGTTCCTCGTCGCCGACCGCGACGCGGACTTCGGGGTGATGATCTCCGCCTCGCACAATCCTGCGCCGGACAACGGGATCAAGCTCTTCGCTCGCGGTGGGGTCAAGCTCCCCGACGAGGTCGAGGCGCGCATCGAAGCGGCCATGTCCGGCGAGAAGCTGCAGCCCACCGGGTCAGGAGTCGGGCGGATCCAGCGGTTCTCGGATGCCGAGGACCGCTACGCACTGCATCTGCTCGCCTCATTGCCGCACCGCTTGGACGGCATCAAGGTCGTCCTCGACTGTGCGCACGGCGCTGCGGCGGGCGTGTCTCCCCAGGTCTTCCTGGACGCCGGAGCCGAGGTCACCGTCATCGGCGCGGACCCGGACGGCATGAACATCAACGACGGCGTGGGGTCGACCTACCTCGACAACCTCGCCGAGGCCGTCGTCCGTCTCGGCGCCGATGTGGGTATCGCCCACGACGGCGACGCCGATCGATGCCTCGCTGTCGACGCGCAGGGCAATGCCGTCGACGGTGATCAGATCATGGCGATCCTCGCGATCGCGATGAAGGACCGAGGGCACCTCACCGACGACACGCTCGTCGCGACCGTCATGAGCAACCTGGGTCTGCACCGCGCGATGCGCGAGCACGGCATCACGGTGCGCCAGACGGGTGTCGGCGACCGCTATGTGCTCGAGGACATGAACGCCGGCGGCTACGCGCTGGGCGGCGAGCAGTCCGGGCACGTCATCATGAGCGAGTTCGCCACGACGGGCGATGGCCTGCTCACGGGGCTGCACCTCGTTGCGGAGATGGCGCGCACGAAGAAGTCGCTCGCCGAGCTCGCATCCGTCATGACGGTCTTCCCGCAGGTTCTCGTGAACGTGCGCGGTGTCGACCGCACGCGCGTGGACGAGGACGACGAGGTGCGCGACGAAGTCACGCGCGTCGCTCTGGCGCTCGGTGACACCGGACGCGTGCTGCTGCGCGCCTCGGGAACCGAACCGCTCGTGCGCGTGATGGTCGAGGCAGCGGACGCCGAGACCGCGCAGTCGTCGGCCGATGCGATCGCCGCTGTGGTGCGCGAGCGCCTTGCCCTGTAGCGGGCCCTCCGCGCGACTGGGATAGCCTTCACCCGGAGTCTGTCCCCGTCCGGAAGGAGAACGCGTGCCCGCGAACGACGTGATGGCTGACGAGACCGATCGGCTGGTTGCCGCGGCGCTGCAGGTCAACGGCAGAGCCTCGTGGGGCGAGATCGGTCGCGCGATCGATCTGCCCGAACGCACTGTCGCCAGGCGCGGACAGAGGCTGCTGGATCGCGGACTCGTGCGCGTCTCGACCTACGTCGACCCCGCGCGCGTCCTGCATGCGCGGGCGGTCCTGTTCCGGATCGCGACCGAGCCGCACGCGCTCTGGCATGTCGCACGGACGCTCGCGCGCCGCTCGGATGCCTCGTCGGTGTCGGTTCTCGAGGGCAGCAGTGACATCGCCGGGATGCTGCTTCCCCGGGACGACGCATCCATCCGCGAACTGCTGTTCACCGACTTTCCGCTGCTCGAGGGCATCGCGTCGATCAACGTCACGACGGTGCTCAAGTTCTTCCGTTCGGGCCATGACTGGCGAGCGGGAGTCCTGACGGACGAGCAGGCGCGGATGCTCGACGAGTCCTCCGCCTCGGAGGTCGATCCCGCCGACGCCCTGACCGAGGAGGAGGAGGCGCTGATCGCCCTGCTCCTCAAGGACGGCCGGATGCCGGTTGCCCAACTCGCCCGGTCGCTCGGGGTGAACGTGACCACCACCCGCCGCCGTATGGAGTCGCTCACCCGTCGCGGGCTGATGCACCCGCGCACCGAGGTCGTGCCCAGCCTGTTCGGTCTCGGGCTGGAGGCACTCGTCTGGCTGCGGGTGCCGATGGATCGCCTCGAGAAGGTGGGGTCGACGCTCGCTGCCGCACCGGAGGTGAAGTTCATCGCTGCGACCACCGGCACCTCCCAGCTCCTCGCGAACGTGCTCGTCGAAGATGCCGACGCGTTCTACCGCTTCCTCACGGGTCCTGCGGTCGCGGGGCACGACGGGCTCGAGGTCGTCGAGGCGCTCGTCGTCCTCACGCCCGTGCTGCGGGGGTCACTGATCGTGGATGAGGCGCCGGCGGCGCTCGCTCATGACGCCCCCACGGGGGCGATCCGCCTGTGGGCCGATTCTGTTACGGACGTGTAAAGAATTGGCGAGATAGTTCGCCAAGCATTGCATTGATGGCGAAATCAGGCGATCATTTCCTCAGGGCTCACAGCCCGAGGAAAGGACGACCGTGTTCACGGCAACAGGCGAAGACTGGGCGGATCGAGCGGCGACGCTGCGTCTGCACACCCGGATGTTCATCGACGGCGACTGGGTCGAGGGATCCGGCGAGCCGCTGACTCCGGTGAGTCCGCGCGATGGCCGCACTCTTCCCGCCATCTCGGCCGCGGCGGTCGCGGATGTCGATCTCGCCGTCCGCTCCGCGCGTCGTGCGTTCGACTCGGGCGTCTGGTCCCGCATCGCTCCGCGTGAGCGCGGACAGCTGCTCATCGCCTTCGCGCAGAAGATCCACGATGCCGCCGAAGAGCTGGCTCTGACGATCTCGCTGGAAATGGGCAAGCCCATCCGGGAGGCACTGCAGACGGAACTCCGCGCGGTGGTCAACTGCTTCCGGTGGTACGGCGAAGCCGCCGACAAGATCCTGGACGAGCTTCCGGTCACCGCACCCCACAGCCTCGCTCTGGTGACCCGGGAGCCCGCCGGCGTCGTCGCGGCGGTCGTACCGTGGAACTTCCCCCTCACCATGACGGCGTGGAAACTCGCACCCGCGCTGGCCGTGGGGAACAGCGTGGTCCTCAAGCCCGCCGAGCACACGACGTTCTCCGCGCTGCGCCTCGCGGAGCTCGCGCTCGAGGCAGGGATCCCGCCGGGCGTGCTCAACGTCACGCCCGGCTCAGGGCACGTCGCCGGACGCGCACTCGGCGAGCACCTCGACGTCGATGTCGTGACATTCACCGGATCTCCCGAGGTGGGCCGGAAGTTCCTCGGATACTCCGCGGCGTCCAACGGCAAGCGCGTGTGGCCGGAACTCGGGGGAAAGACAGCGAGTCTGGTCCTGCCCGACGCCGACCTCGAACGTGCAGTCCGTGCCACGGCGGACGGCTGCTTCTACAACCAGGGCCAGATGTGCACCGCATCCTCCCGGCTCCTGGTCCCGCGCGCTCAGCGTGACCGCGCGCTGGAGATCGCCGCCGACGTCGCACGTACGAGCCTTCCCGCCGATCCCTTCCGGGTCGGGACGTCGATGGGTGCGATGGTCAGCGAGGCTCAGCTCTCCCGTGTCGCCGGCTTCGTCGAGCGGGCCGAGGCGGAGGGCGGCGAGCTCGCGGCGGGCAGCGCCGAGCGCTTCCGCGCCGTCGACGGCGGCAGCTACTTCGCTCCGGTCGTGGTCGGTGTGACACCCGAGCACGAGGTCGCGCAGCGCGAGGTGTTCGGCCCGGTCCTCTCCGTGATCGCGTACGACGACGTCGAGGATGCGCTGACGATCGCCAACGGCACCGAATTCGGTCTCGCGGCGGCGCTCTGGAGCACGGATCTCAACGCCGTCCACTCGCTGTCGCGCCGTCTGCGCGCGGGAGTCGTCTGGGTGAACTGCTTCGAAGAGGGAGACATGACCATGCCGTTCGGCGGGGTCAAGGGATCCGGGTTCGGCAGGGACAAGAGTCTGCACGCGATGGACAAGTTCACCGACCTCAAGACCACGTGGATCGAGCTGTCATGAGCCGGCCCTTCATCGGCATCACGACCTGGCGGCGGTTCATCGACACCGACCTCGGGACGAATCGACCCGTGCACAGCCTCGGCGCCGAGTACGCAGCGCCCATCGAAGCGGCGGGAGGGGCCGTGGTGCTCCTTTCCCCGACCGCGGGCGTGGACGAGGTGCTGGACCGACTCGACGGGCTCGTCCTGTCCGGGGGCGAGGACGTGCACCCCGCCCGCTACGGAGCCGAGGCACAGGAAGCGAAGACCTACGACCCGGCGCGCGACGAGTTCGAGATCGCGCTGGTTCGCGGCGCCCGCGAACGGAACCTGCCGGTGCTGGCGATCTGCCGCGGCCTCCAGGTGAGCACCGTGGCCTTCGGTGGATCGCTCATCGTCGACATCCCGCACTCCGACGACCACCGCCCCGTCCGCGGAGCCGATGAGCAGATGTCCGCCCGGCACGGCATCGCGATGGTCGAGGGCAGTCGGATCGCCACGGTCTACGGGACCACCGAGCGCGTCGTGAACACCATCCACCACCAGGCCGTCGACGTCATGGCACCGGGATTCCACCCCGTCGCCTGGGCGGGCGACGGTGTGATCGAGGCCATCGAGTCCGATGACGCCTGGCCCTTCTGGGCCGTGCAGTGGCACCCCGAGAAGATGATCGACCCCCCAGAGGCCGCGGAGGAGATGCCGCTGTTCGCAGCGTTCGTCGCGGCCGCCCATGAACGAGCAGCGGACCTCTCCGCTGTGGAGAAAGGAATACGATGACCAAGCAGGTCTTCCTCGAGTACGAGAACGGCGTCCGCGCCGTCGCCACGCTGTTCGAGGACCTCGCGCCTCGCACGTGCGAAGCGATGTGGGGTGCACTGGAGAAGCCGGTCACCATGCAGGCGATGCACGCGATGTACGCCGGTCCCGAGGTCATGGTGGGTCTTCCCGAAGAGGCTCAGAACTTCGATCCCGAGGCCGTCCCGTTCGAGAACCAGCAGGTCGTACCGGCCCCTGGGGATCTGCAGTGGTACTGGCAGCGCCCGATGCAGATGGGCGGCCTGCCGTTCGAGTGGTACGAGATCGGTGTCTTCTACGATCGTGGAGCACGTACTCTCGGCCCGCTCGGCTGGACCCCCGTGAACATCTGGGGCGGCATCACCGAAGGACTCGCGGAATTCGCCGCGGAGAGCGCGGCGATCCGCATCGACGGAGCGAAGCAGCTCACCATCGGACGCCTGGTCTAGGCGTCCACCCCGTGCTGGACCAATCCCGAAGGAGCAGTGCATGAATACCCGCAGAATTCTCACCACCGGAGCGCTCGTCGCCGCCGGTGCGCTTGTCCTCGCCAGTTGCTCGACCGGTGGCGACACCGAGTCGGGCGGCGAGCAGGAGTACGCCGGCGAGACGCTGGTCGTCACGTCGTTCGGCGGCGACTGGGAGACCGCCTTCATCGAGGCCGTCGTCGAGCCCTTCGAAGCGGAGACCGGTGCAGAGGTCGAGCTGATCACGCTGTACAGCGCGGACGCCCTCGCGCAGGTCACCGCTCAGCAGGCGAGCCCGCAGATCGATGTCGTGCACTTCTCGGGAGGCCAGGAGTTCACCGCGGCCGAGGACGGGCTCATCGCCCCGATCGACGCGGCGGACCTGTCCGAGTCCGGCGACCTCATCGACATCGCCACGGAGGGTCTCGAGCGCGGGGAGGGTCCGGTGATCCAGCTCGCACCGATCGGTCTCGTCTACAACACGGAGTCCGGTGCTCCGGCGCCGACGTCGTGGCTCGACGTGTTCGACGAGGCGTATGCCGGCCACGTCGCGCTGACGGACTTCTCGAACACGTACGGCGTGCTCTCGATGCTCCGTGTCGCGGATGCGCTCGGCGGAGGGATCGAGGACCCGTCGCAGGCGATCGCCGATCTCGGCGAGTTGGCCTCGTCCGGTGACGCGATCGTCGTCCCGACGTCGCCCGACCTGCAGACGGCCTTCGCCCAGCGCGACACGTGGCTCGCTCCGTACGCGATGGACTACGCCGGCACGCTGCAGGACGCGGGACTCCCGGTCGAGTTCATCGTCCCCGAGGAGGGCGTCACCGCCTCCCTCATCACGGCGAACGTCGTCGAAGGCCGCGAGAACCCCGAACTCGCGACGCTCTTCATCGACTACGAGCTGCGGGCCGAGGCTCAGGCCGTGTTCGCTGAGAACATGCGCTACTCGCCCGTGAACACGACCACGGAACTCTCCGACGAGGCCTCCGAGACCGTCCTCACCGGTGACGAGCTCGAGTCGGCCGTGGTCTACGCGCCCGGGGACATCGCCGCTGACCGGCAGTCCTGGACCGATGAGTGGAATGCGCTGATCACACAATGAGTGTCCGAACCCGCAAGGAGCCCTGGCTCCTTCTCCTGCCGGCGATCGCGCTGCTCACGCTCGCCTTCATCACCCCTGTGGCGGGCATGCTCCTCATGAGCGTGCAGTCGTCGGCAGGCGGGTTCAGCCTCGACAACTTCACTCGTCTCTTCGCGAGTGAGTATCACCTCCAGGCGGCGCTTCGCTCGCTCCGCCTGGGGGTGATCCAGACGGTCATCACCCTCGTACTGGCCATACCCCTGTCCTACGTGATGGCTCGAGCGGGGTCCAGGGTCCGCTCGTTCCTCCTCATCGTGGTGATCCTTCCGCTCATGACGAGCGTGGTGGTGCGTACCTTCGGATGGGTGGTCTTGATGGGGCCGTCCGGACTCATGATGCAGATCCCCGGTGCGGAGTTCCTCATCGGTGGAAATCAGGGTTTCCTGGGCACGGAGACCGGTGTGGTCATCGCCATGGTGCAGGTCCTGCTGCCCTTCGCCGTCCTCAGTATCCTCGGGGTCATCTCGGGGATCGGGCCGCAGTTGGAGGAGGCGTCGCGCACCCTCGGCGCCGGCTTCTGGCGCACCCTCTGGCATGTCGTCCTGCCGCTCTCCGTGCCCGGGATCGTCGCCGGCGCATCGCTCGTCTTCGTGCTGTCGGTGAGCTCCTTCATCACCCCGCGTTTCATCGGCGGGGCGCAGATCCCGGTGTTCGCTCAGACGATCTACGTCGACGCCACCACGAATCTCGACTGGTCCTTCGCGGCCGCCCAGGCCGTCCTGCTGTTCGCAGGAGTCATGCTGGTGCTCGCGGCGACCGCCCGACTCGGAAAGCAGAAGGTGTAACCGTGGTCCGCTCTGTTCCGATCCTGGGCCGGGTCCTCGCGATCCTCCTCGGAGTCGTGGTGACGCTGTACATGCTCGTCCCGCTGTTCGTCGTCGCCGGCGCCTCGGTGGGGGAGAACCGGTTCCTCACGTTCCCGCCGCAGGGGTTCACGCTCGACTGGTACGTCGACGCGCTCACCTCGGACACGTACCTCGAGCCGTTCCGATTGAGTCTGCTCGTCGGGGTGACGGTCGCGATCCTCGCTGCGACCATCGGCACGGCCGCGGCGCTGGCCTTGACACGGTTCCGCATCCCCGGTGCCGGTGCGATCCAGGCCCTGCTGATGTCGCCGCTCATGATCCCCACGATCATCCTCGCGATCGGTGCGCTGTCGATCGCGTCGCTGACTATCGGATCGCCGAACGTGGGAGTCCTGATCGCGGTTCACATCGTGATCGCCATTCCGTACGTGATGCGGACCGTCACCGGTGTCATGACCCGGGCCGATCACTTCACCGAGGAGGCGGCTCGCACGCTCGGAGCCAGCACGTGGAACCGCTACCGTCTCGTCGTGCTCCCCATCGCCCGGCCCGGGATCGCGGCCGGTGCCTTCTTCGCCTTCAACATCTCGTTCGATGATGCGGTCATCGCCCTCTTCCTGCGCACGCCGCAGCTCGAGACGCTGCCCATCGCCATCTACGGCCAGCTGGAGTTCAGCACGTCGCCCACTGTGGCGGCGGTCTCGACCCTCATGGTCCTGCTCACCGTCGTCCTGATGATCGTCCTCGAACGCATCATCGGCCTGGGAAGGTTGTTCGTCTGATGACCACGCTCACCATCACCGCTCTCACCAAGGATTTCAAAGGGACGTCGGTGCTCAAGGGCATCGACCTCACGATGCAGTCGGGGGAGTTCGTCTCCCTGCTCGGGCCCTCGGGCTGCGGCAAGACGACGCTCCTCCGCTGCATCGCGGGGTTGGAGTCGCCGTCCGGCGGCACCATCGAGATCGCCGGACAGGACGTGACGAAGCTCCCGCCCGAGAAGCGCCACCTCGGCATGATGTTCCAGAGCTATGCGCTGTTCCCGCACATGAGTGTGCGCGAGAACGTGCGCTTCGGTCTGCGGATGTCCGGCGAGAAGTCGAAGTCCGAGCAGAAGGAGCTCGCGAACCGGGCGCTCGAGCGCGTGCAGATGGCGCATCTCGCCGATCGTTCACCGGCGCAGCTCTCCGGTGGGCAGCAGCAGCGTGTCGCGCTCGCCCGCGCCATCGCCTTCGAGCCGCGTGTCCTTCTGCTCGACGAGCCGCTCTCCAACCTCGATGCGCGCCTGCGCGAGGACATGCAGATCGAGCTGAAGGAACTGCATCGGACCCTCGGGCTGACGACCGTGTTCGTGACGCACGACCAGGAGGAGGCCATGAGCCTTTCCGATCGGATCGTGCTGATGAACGGTGGCGTCGTGGAGCAGGAGGGTGCGCCGGCCGAACTCTACGGTTCACCGCGCACCCCGTTCGCCGCGGACTTCATCGGTGCCGCGAACCTTCTGCCCGCTGTGCGGACCGGATCCAGCGCCGTCCTCGACGGTGCCGATGTCACCGTGCCCTTCACAGCCGACGGCGCCGATGGTGCCGGTACGGTCATGCTGCGTCAGGAGGATCTGCGCCTCGGGGCTCACGTCGACGGGGTCACTCCCGTGCCGGTCGAGATCATCACGCAGGTGTATCGCGGCGCGGACATCGTCTATGTGATCGAGCTCGCGGGTGAGCGTTTGCGGGTCGTGCGTCCGCGGCATGAGACGACGCTCCCCGCGGGGGCCGCCGCGCTCGGTTGGCGCGACGGCGCGGCGCTCTGGATCTCCGCCTGAGGTTCAGGCGAGGTCGTTGCCGGTGACGGATTCGATGTAGCGCAGCAGTACCCCTTCGCGGAGCGCCCAGGGCGAGACCTCGAGTTCGTCGATGCGGAGCACCGTCATCGCCGCGTGCAGCGACACCGCGGCGGCGACGATCTGGAACGTACGATCTGCCGTGATCCCCGGAAGCTCCTGCCGTGCGGAGGCGGGGAGTCGAGCGAGGCGCGGTATCCATGACCCCAGCGCGGTGCGCGGAAGAAGCATCCGGTCTGTTCCGGACCAGCCGGGGACGGGATAGCCGGCGAGCTTCGCGAGCGAGCGGATCGCCTTGGACGAACCGACCACGTGGTCCGGCTTGGGGAGCGCGGCGAAGCGCGGCGCGACTGCCCGGAGCGTTTCGACCGCGTGCCCGCGCAGAGCTTCGACATCCATCTCGCCGGGCGGGTCGTTCGGGAGGAACTGCACGGTCATGCGCCCGGCTCCGAGCGGAACGGACGCGGCCGCATCCGGGATCTCTTCACCGCCGGCGGCGATCTCCAGTGATCCGCCGCCGATGTCGAGCAGCAGCAGTTGACCGGCGGACCATCCGAACCAGCGTCGCACCGCAAGGAACGTGAGTTCCGCCTCGGTCTCACCGTCCAACACCTGCAGCGGCTGACCCAGCGCCGTTTCGATGCGGGCGATGACTTCCGGACCGTTGCGGGCTTCGCGCACGGCGCTGGTTGCGGTCGCGAGCAGTGCATCCACGTTCTCGGAATCCGCGACTTCGCGCGCCCGTCGCACCGCGGTCTCGAGAGCGCGCACACCCTCTTCGGTGATCGCGCCGTCGTCCGTGAGGTAGCGCATCAGCCGCAGGACGGTGCGGTCGCTGGTGGTCGCGAGGGGCCGTCCGCCCGGCCGCACGTCGGCGGCGGCGAGCATGTGGACGGTGTTGGAACCGATGTCGAGGACTCCGAGGCGCACGGGTGAAGACTACCGCGTCGGCGCAACAGAAACGCCCCGGTATCCGAGCCGGGGCGTTTCTGTGTGGCGAAGAGGTGTCAGGCTGCGGTGGCCTGGTTGCGGTTGCGGCGCACTGCGCTCGCGACCGCGACGCCGCCGCCGGCGAGGACGAGTGCGCCGCCGCCGATCCACAGGGTCAGGAGGGCGTCGCTGTTCGCACCGGTCGTGGCGAGCGCGTAGCCGGCTTCGTGGCGGTCATCGCGTCGGCCGGACTCTTCGTCCTGACCCATCAACTCGTGTCGCCGGTTTCCGCGGACGCCGCGGTGAGCCTTGCGCTCGTCGGCGTCGTGTGCGGTGTGCTCGTCGTGTGCACCGGCCGGATCTGGCCGGCTGTTCTCCTGCACATCTTCTACAACGGCACGGGAGTGCTGCTCACGATCGCCGGGACCATTCTCGGCTGACCTCGGCTGGTCGATGCGTCGCAGCTCAGGTCAACGCAGCCTGCAGGACACGCGTGACCTCGTCGACGGCGGGCACGAGTTGGGCTGCCGAGGCTTCGTAGACGCGACGATCGCGGCGGTACGGATCGATCACGTCGTCGTCCTCGGGAAGCCCCGGCGCGACCACCCCTCGCTGATCAGCCACGAGCGTGACCGCCGCAGACATGCGCGCCCGTGCGGTGGTTCCCGCCGCATCGGCGGCCGCACGGATCTGCGCAGGCGACAGCCCGGCGGCCAGGCGCGCGAACTCGCGAACAGTGAACGTCTGGCGCACGAGCCGGGGCACGAATTCGACCGCGGCCGTGCGGTGTTCGCGGGACATGGCGAGAATCAGATCGGCGTCCTCCGCGACGGGCTCGACCAACCAGCGCGCGCGGTGCGCCTCGATATCGTCCTGTGCGGCACCATGTGCACGCGAGAGCTCGCGGGCGAACGTGGGCATCTTCTCGCCGACGAGCGCGTGCGTTCCCGCGCTGTGCACCCGGACGTCGAGGTCGGCCAGGCGTGCACGCAGGAGGGACTCCGCCATCGGCGATCGGCAGATGTTTCCGGTGCACACCGTGAGGATCCGCGCCTGTGCGTCGGTGGAGTCCGAACCAGCCGACGCGTGGTGCGCTTCCGTGGTCGGCGGCTCCCAAATGCCCCCGCTCGCCGGGGGGAGGGAGACATCGAAGCCGCTCATGGCTCCACCCTAGGAGAGAGGCGCAGGCGCATGGCGGCTCCTGCGCGATCGTTCCCCGACCGACGAGGCGGGAACACGCGGATACGATGGAGCGCGTGAGTGCAGACCCGACGATGCCGCTGTCCCCGTACCGGGAGATCGGACGCGCGGAGTGGGCGCACCTCGCCGCCGACCTCGACCAGCCGTTGACCGAGACCGAGGTCGTGGAGATCCGCGGTATCGGTGACCGGCTCGACCTCGCCGAGGTCCGCGAGGTGTATCTGCCGCTGAGTCGGCTGCTGAGTCTCTACGCGACCTCGACCAAGCGGTTGGGAGCGGCGACGAGCGCGTTCCTGCAGGAAGAGGACACGACGACCCCGTTCGTGGTGGGTGTCGCCGGGTCCGTGGCGGTCGGGAAGTCCACGATCGCCCGCCTGCTGCGTGAGCTCATGAGCCGCTGGCCTGGCACCCCGCGCGTCGAGCTCGTCACGACCGACGGCTTCCTCTATCCCAACGCCGAGCTCGAACGCCGCGGCCTGATGGAGCGCAAGGGCTTCCCCGAGTCGTACGACCGGCGTGCCCTCATCTCCTTCCTCACCGAGGTCAAGAGCGGGGCCCCGGAAGCGCGCGCACCCTTCTACTCCCACATGCGGTACGACATCGTCCCGGACGCGCACGTCGTCGTGCGTCGCCCTGACGTCGTGATCGTCGAGGGGCTGAACGTGCTGCAGCCACCGCCCGCGCCGAACGACGTCGCGGTCAGCGACCTGTTCGACTTCTCGATCTTCGTCGACGCCGACACCTCGCACATCGAGAGCTGGTACGTCGAGCGCTTCCTCGCCCTGCGGCAGGGCGCCTTCAGCAATCCGTCGTCGTACTTCAACGTGTTCGCGCACCTCACCGACGACGAGGCCATCACCACGGCTCTCGGCTACTGGAACGACATCAACATGCCGAACCTCGTCGCCAACGTCATGCCCACCAAGCAGCGCGCGACCCTCGTGCTCAACAAGGGCGCCAACCACTCTGTGGAGAGCGTGCTGCTGCGGAAACTCTGAGCGCCGTTCGTTCGGAACCCTTGCATAATTTCGCGCTTAGCCTGAGACCTATGTGTGGAATCGTCGGATACGTGGGTCCTCGCCCGAGTCAGGACATCCTGCTCGCGGGCCTTGCACGACTGGAGTACCGCGGGTACGACTCCGCCGGTATCGCCGTCATCGACACCGAGGGAACTCTCGGTATGCGCAAGAAGGCCGGCAAGCTCAGCGCGCTGCGCGGCTCGCTCGGCGACAGCGCCCTCCCCGACGGCACCACCGGCATCGGCCACACGCGCTGGGCCACGCACGGCGGCCCGACCGATGTGAACGCCCACCCGCACCTCGCCGATGATGGCCGCCTGGCGGTCATCCACAACGGCATCATCGAGAACTTCGGCGAACTGCGCACGGAACTGCTCGCCGAGGGCGTCGAGTTCCAGAGCGAGACCGACACCGAGGTTGCGGCAGCCTTGCTCGGACGCGCATACGCCGAGAACGGCGGAGACCTCGCCGGCGCGTTCCGTGCCGTCGTCAACCGCCTCGAAGGCGCCTTCACTCTGCTCGCGATGCACCAGGACCACCCCGGTCTCGTCGTCGGCGCTCGCCGCAACTCGCCCCTCGTGATCGGCCTCGGCGAGGGCGAGAACTTCCTCGGATCCGACGTCGCGGCCTTCGTCGAGCACACGCGCCACGCCCTCGCGATCGGCCAGGACCAGATCGTCACGATCACTCCGCAGGCCGTCACCGTCACCGACTTCGACGGCGCTCCGGTCGAGGCCGAGCCGTTCGAGGTGTCCTGGGACGCCGCCGCGGCCGAGAAGGGCGGCTGGTCCAGCTTCATGGCCAAGGAGGTCGCGGAGCAGCCCGAGGCCGTCGCGAACACGATCCGCGGACGCATCCGCGACGGCAGTGTCGTCATCCCCGAGCTCGAGGGACTGGACGACCTCTTCCTCGGCATCCGGCGCATCATCATCACGGCGTGCGGCACGGCTTCGTACGCAGCCCTGGTCGGCAAGTACGCGATCGAGCAGTGGGCGCGCGTGCCCGTCGACGTCGAACTCGCACACGAGTTCCGCTACCGCGACCCGGTGATCGGCGACGACACGCTCGTCGTGTCGATCAGCCAGTCCGGCGAGACCATGGACACGCTCATGGCCGTCAAGTACGCCCGCGAGCGTGGTGCACGCACCCTCTCGGTCTGCAACACGCAGGGCGCGACCATCCCGCGGGAATCGGACGCCGTCGTCTACACCCACGCCGGCCCCGAGGTAGCGGTCGCGTCGACCAAGGCCTTCTCGGCGCAGATCACCGCGCTCCTCCTGCTCGGCCTGCACGTCGGTCGCGTCCGCGGTGCCGTCACCGATTCCGCGGCCGAGGTCGACGAACTCGCGACGCTCCCCGACAAGATCGCCCGGGTGCTCGCGGAGGAGCAGGAGCGCGTCTCGCAGCTCGCCGGCTGGATGGCCGACACGCGTTCGGTGCTGTTCCTCGGACGCCACGTGGGGTATCCGATCGCCCTCGAAGGGGCGCTCAAGCTCAAGGAGATCTCCTACATCCACGCCGAGGGCTTCGCCGCCGGTGAGCTCAAGCACGGACCCATCGCGCTCATCGAACCCGGGCAGCCCGTCTTCGTGCTCGTGCCGTCGCCCCGCCACTCGGCGCTCCTGCACGCGAAGGTCGTCTCGAACATCCAGGAGATCCGCGCCCGCGGAGCCCGCGTCATCGCGATCGCCGAAGAGGGCGACGCGGCTGTCCTGCCGCACGCGGACGAGGTCATCCGCATTCCGCTCGCGGGCCCCATGTTCGAGCCGCTGCTCGCGGTCGTCCCGCTGCAGATCTTCGCGATGGCCCTCGCGACCGCCAAGGGGCTCGACGTCGATCAGCCGCGCAACCTCGCCAAGTCCGTCACGGTCGAGTGACGCCCCGCCCGGCGACGAGGCTCACCGGGCGTCGGCACACGGCCGAGTAGGCTGAACGGGTGATCATCGGGACCGGTATCGACCTCGTCGACATCCCGCGGTTCGAGTCGTCGCTCGCCCGGACCCCGCGACTGCGCGAGCGACTCTTCGCACCCGCCGAGCGCCCGATGCGCCTGGCCTCGCTCGCCGCACGATACGCCGCGAAAGAGGCGCTGATCAAGGCGCTGGGCGGGTCGGACGGCGTGCACTGGACCGAGATCGAGATCGCATCCGAGCCCTCGGGCCGACCGCACTTCGTGCTGTCCGGAACGACCGCCGAGGTCGTCGCGGAACGCGGCATCACGACCCTGCATCTCACGCTCACGCACGACGCGGGGCTCGCCGCCGCGTTCGTCGTCGCCGAAGGAGTCCCGCTGTGACCACCCCGTTCCGCGAGGCCGTGATCGAACTCGACGCGATCGCCGACAACACCCGCCACTTCGCACGCCTCACCGGCGCGCAGGTCATCGCGGTCGTCAAAGCGAACGGATACGGACACGGCGCCGCCGTCGCGGCCGTCGCCGCGCTCTCGGGCGGCGCGACCCGGCTCGGTGTCGCCGAGATCGCTGAGGGGCTGGAGCTGCGTCGACAGGGCGTCAACGCGCCGATCATGGCGTGGCTGCACGCCCCGGGCCAGCGCTTCGACGAAGCAGCGGCGGCAGGGATCGAGGTCGGCATCTCGTCCTTCGCTCAGCTCGAGGCCGCCGCCGCAGCGGGTAGCGCCGACCGAGCCGTCGGCGTGCACATCAAGCTCGAGACCGGTCTCTCGCGCAACGGCATCCCCCGTGCGGAGTGGTCCCGCGTCCTCGCCGAAGCGGCCCGCATGGAGCGCATCGGTCAGATCCGGGTGATCGGTCTCTTCAGTCACGTGTCGAACACCTCTCCCGCCGACGACCTCGCTGCCCTCGCCCTCTTCGAGGAGGGCGTCGCGGCGGCGGCCGACCTCGGCGTCCGCCCGGAGATCCGCCACATCGCAGCCACCGCAGCGGCCATCGACCTGCCGCAGACACGGCTCGACGCGGTGCGCATCGGGATCGGCATCTACGGGCTCTCTCCCTTCGACGACCGCGACTCCGCCGCACTCGGCCTGCGCCCCGCGATGACGCTCCGTGCAGCCGTCGCCGCGGTCCGCCGAGTCCCTGCCGGCGCCGGGGTGTCCTACGGCTACGACCACCGCACCGAGCGCGAGACCACCCTCGCCCTCATCCCGCTGGGATACGCAGACGGTGTGCCCCGACAGGCCTCGGGGCACGGCCCCGTGCGTATCGGCGGCCAGATCTTCCCCGTCGCCGGCCGCGTCGCGATGGACCAGTTCGTCGTCGATGTCGGCGACGCCCCGGTCGGAGTCGGCGACGAGGCCGTGCTGTTCGGCGACCCGACCCTCGGACTCCCCGGCGCGACCGACTGGGCCGACGTCGCGGGAACCATCAACTACGAGATCGTCACGCGCATCGGCGCCCGCGTCCCACGGAGGAGCGCGTGAGCATCGACCCCGCACTCGCCGGGCGGCACGAGATCGCGACGGCCGAGGACATGGAGACATTGGGGTCGCGGATCGGATCCACGCTCGAGCCCGGCGACCTGCTCGTCCTCACCGGTCCGCTGGGCGCCGGGAAGACGACCCTCACCCGCGGGCTCGGCGCGGGGCTGGGGGTGCGCGGTCCTGTGCAGAGCCCGACCTTCGTGATCGCGCGCACGCACCCGTCCCTGGTCGGCCGTGCGCCACTCGTGCACGTGGACGCCTACCGTCTCGGCTCGGCCGCCGAACTGGACGACCTGGACATCGATCTCGACCGCTCGGTCGTCGTCATCGAGTGGGGGAGGGGCATGGCGGACGCCATCGCCGACTCCTGGTGGGACATCGAGCTCGAACGCCCGGTGGGCGGGGGCGCCGCAGACGACGCAGACGAGGACCTCGACGCCGACGCTCCGCGGATCGTCACGATCCGCCGCGTCCAGCGCTGACCGATAAACACGACCATCCACCCGCTTATTCGTGTTTAGGCGGCCTAAACCTTAGTAACTCTGCGATACGGCGGGCGGACTCATCGATGAGATCACCGGCCGGAGAGGAGAGCCTGATCCGGGCGGGGATACCCTGGAGGAGTGATTCTCGCCGTCGACACCTCCCTGGGCTCCGCCGTCGCCATCGTCGATGCCGACGGCACTGTGCGCGGCGAGGCGGGGAGTCCGGATCCGCTCGGCCACGCCGAGATCATCGGCGATCTTTTCGTCCGCGCACTCGCCGATGCCGGTGACACCCCGCTCGAGTATGTCGCAGCGGGTATGGGCCCCGGCCCCTTCACGGGACTCCGGATCGGTATCGCCACGGCGCGCACATTCGCCCTCGGCCGCGGGATCCCCGTCGTGCACGTCCCGAGCCACTTCGCCGCAGCGCTGACCGCGATCCAGGAGGACGGCGTCGAGGGGCGCTTCGCGATCCTGACCGACGCCCGCCGCAGAGAGATGGCGATCACCGTTTTCGACGGCCTGGACGCCGACGGCATCCCACGTGTGGTCGCCGAGACGGTCCTCGTGCCCCGCGTCGACGTCGACGCGCATCTCGACGGCATCCGACCGATCGAGGTCGCAGACCTCTCCGCCGCGGCGCTGGCCAGGGTGGCGCTCCGCGCTGTCGCGTCCGGCCGCACACTGGCCGACGCGGAACCCCTCTACCTGCGGCATCCCGACGTCACGATGCCCGGTGCACCCAAACGGGTCGGCTCATGACGCTCCGCCTCGCGACCCCCGACGACCTCGACGCGATCATGGCGATCGAGCGACGATCTTTCCCCACCGATGCGTGGAGCGCCGAGGCGATGGCGGCCGAGCTGTCCGGTGCGTACAGCCACTTCCTCGTCGACGAGGAGGGCGGCGCTGTTCTCGGGTACGGCGGACTCCGCGCGGTGCGTGGTGCCGCGGACGCCGACATCCAGACCATCGCGTTCCTCACCGAGCATCGCGGGGCAGGCCGCGGACGCGCGCTGCTGCGAGCACTGCTCGCCGAGGCATCCGCGCGCGGGGCTCGCGAGGTCTTCCTCGAGGTGCGCGCCGACAACCCGGGAGCCGAGGGGCTCTACATCTCGGAGGGCTTCGTCGAGATCGCCCGGCGTCCTCGCTACTATCAGCCGGACGACGTGGATGCGATCGTGATGCGGCTCGATCTGCGAGCATGGGCCTCCACGGAGCGAACGGAGACGACGGCATGAGCGAGCCCCTGGTCCTCGGCATCGAGACCAGCTGCGACGAGACCGGAATCGGGATCGTCCGCGGCCGCACTCTGCTGTCCAACACGATCGCCTCGAGCATGGATGAGCACGCCCGCTACGGCGGCGTGGTCCCCGAGGTCGCGGCGCGCGCCCACCTGGAGGCGCTGCAGCCCTCGATCGACGCGGCGCTCGCCGAGGCCCACGTGCGCCTGGAAGACCTCGATGCGGTCGCCGTCACGAGCGGACCCGGCCTCGCGGGTGCGCTCATGGTCGGAGTCGGCGCGGCCAAGGGGCTGGCGGTATCGCTCGACAAGCCGCTCTACGCCGTGAACCACCTCGTCGGACACATCGCCGCGGACATCCTCGACGCGGATGCTCCGCCGCTGGAGTACCCGACGATCGCCCTGCTCGTCTCGGGGGGGCACACCTCGCTCCTGCACGTGCGCGACCTCACCACCGACGTCGAACTCCTCGGCGAGACCATGGACGACGCCGCGGGGGAGGCGTTCGACAAGGTCGCGCGGCTCCTCTCGCTTCCGTACCCCGGCGGACCCGAGATCGACAGGGCCGCCGCCGACGGCGACCCGCAGGCTATCCGATTCCCCCGCGGGCTCTCTCGCGCGTCCGACCTCGCGAAGCACCGCTACGACTTCTCGTTCTCGGGCCTCAAGACGGCCGTCGCGCGCTGGGTCGAGCGGTGCGAGGCCGAGGGGAATCCTGTGCCCGTGGCGGACGTCGCCGCGAGCTTCCGCGAGGCTGTCGTCGACGTACTCGTCACCAAGGCGCTCGCCGCGTGCGCCGACCTCGGCGTTCCCCGCCTGCTGCTCGGCGGAGGAGTGATCGCCAACCGGCGCCTGCGCGAGGTCGCGGTCGAGCGTGCCACGGCTGCGGGCGTCACCGTGCGGATCCCCCCGCTCTCGCTGTGCACGGACAACGGTGCGATGATCGCGGCGCTCGCGGCAGAGCTCATCGCGTCCGGGCGTCGCCCGTCCACGCTGGCCTTCGGTGCGGACTCGACCCTGCCCGTCACCGAGATCCAGATCGCCGAGAGCCCGCAGGAGGCGGTCGCATGAGCGACGAATCCCTGCGGTCGCCGACCCCTCGGCCGCGCGTCGAACCCCCACGACCCGAGGTCGAGCGGCCGGACGGCGCCGCGCGAATCCCCGGTGCACCGCGCACCGGCTACACGAAGCTCCCCACCGGACCCGTCGGCGTGGAGCCGATCGTCGTCTCGGGTCCCGATCCCGACGCGGTGGGTGCGCCGACAGCGGTGTGGGAGCCCACCGGCACGGCCGCCGTCGAGACGATCGAGGACACCACCCGCCTCGCACCGTGGGCGCTCCTCGCGTCGATCGTCGCCCTCATCGCCTCGTTCTTCGTGGGGTGGGGGGTGCCCGTCGCGATCGTCGCGGTGATCGCCGCGGTGATGTCCCTGCGTCGTCCCGTCGAAAGCCGGGCGATCGCCGGCTGGGCGCTCGCGCTGGGACTCTGCGCGACGGTCTACAGCCTCGGTTGGCTCGTCTGGGCCGGCATGCAGTTCGAGCGGCTCGGGTAGTCGATGCTGGAGGACGCCGAGATCGCAGAGCTGCGTTCCCTGCATGCACGGGCCTACGGGCGCGACGGTGAACTGAGCCGCGAGGACGGCGCCCGCCTCGCGGAGCTGGAGAGCCGGCGGCGGCGCTCGGCTCCCTCCCCGGTCTCACCGCTCGAGTCGGCGGAAGACCATGCCGCCGACGAGAGCGTTGCCGTCGCGGCGGAGGACGCCGACGAGACGCGGGCGGACGCCCCGTCCGATGACGATGAGGCGTCCGAGGAGCGCGCCCAGGACGCAGAGCCACGCAGTGGCCATCACTTTCGTCGGCGCGCGCTCGTCGGTGCCGCCGCGCTCGCGCTGGCGGTCGGCATCGGGGCGGGGTGGGCGCTGTCGGACGGGTTGCTCACCCGCGCGGTGGCTTCGTTCGCGCACGCCGACGTCCGGGCATCTCTGGAAGCCGAGGGGGCCTACGACCCTGGCTCGCTCAGCGTCGTCGGCGAGAAGGATGGTGTCCTCGTCTGGACCGCCACGAGCTCCGCGGGCGAGCGGGAATGCGTCTTACTCACGGCGGGTGTGGATGAGAACTCCGTCTCGTGCGTGCCGTCCGAAGACTTCGACGAGAGTATCGGCAACCTCTGGACCTCGCTCCCGGTTGCCGACGACGATGGCGTGACTCGACAGGTCTCGGGCGGGATCATGCTCGCCTTGGATGGGGAACGGGTCGGGTTCGTGCAGGTCTGGGACATGCAGCCCGACACCGGGTGGCGCTCCTCGTACGACGACGAGGAGATCGCGGTGCTGGAGCACGCGGAGTCCGAGGGCGTGGACCCGGAGATGATCAACGTGATCGGCGCAGACGGCGAATCGTTGATCTGGGTGTCGCGCTCCGGCGCCGCCGAAGTGTGCCTCGTCGTGGGCACGACCAGCGCACTCACCGAGGCGTGCGCCCCGAGTGATGCGGAAGACCTTGCCGTGATGGCGCCGGACGACAGCGGCATCCTGACCGAGTACCGGATGACGCCCACGCCGCGCGGTGACCTCCTCACGATCCTGAAGCCGGCGAGTACCGCCGACACGGTATCCCCGGACGTTCTCCCGCCGCCCGTGAACGATGAGATCGACGTCGAGTTCGACGACTTCTCGCAGGGCTCGAGTGACGATGCGGGATGACGCCGACGCCGACGCCGACGCCGAGACCGCCGAGCTGCGTTCCCTCCAGGCCCGCGCGTATGGTCGCGATGGCGGACTGACCGCCGCGGAGGTCGCCCGTCTGGCGGAGCTGGAGGATCGGCGACGGGGTGCGGCGGCCCGTGTCGATGAGTCGCCGGTGCCACCTCTCGCCCCGGCTGGGCCCGTCGTGCACACTGTCGACGTGTCCACCCCTGCGAACCAGGTGAACGAGCAGCCCGCGGCGGACGGCGCGGATCCGGCGGCTTCCGAGGCGCACGACACGGGGACGGACACCACTGGCCGTACCCGAGCGAGTGGCTGGCTCGTGCGGGGTGCCGCCACGCTGGCGATCCTCGCGGTGGGGATCGGTATCGGCTGGGTGCTCTTCGGGCGCGGCGCGGACAGCGGCCTCCCGCTTACGGCAGAACAGCAGGACAGGCGCGCCGAGCTCGCAGCGGAGGGCGAGTACGACCCGGGTTCGCTGCGCGCCGTCGAGGACAAGGACGACCTGCTCGTGTGGCTCGCCACCGAGGACCAGGGTGAGAAGTTGTGCGTGATCCTCGATGCGCAGGCCGAATCTCGCAGCAGCTGCGAACCCGCGGAGAGGGCTCGCGAGGCAGGACTCTCCGGCGATCTGACCGTGATCGCGGACGGCGACGATTCGCGCGTGTGGTGGGTGAGTGTTCTCTTCGCCCGTGACGATACGCCCGCGGTCCTGGTGAACAGCAGCGATGGGAACTGGGCGGAACTGGAGTTCCAGACCGAGGAGGAGCAGCGGATCGCCGATGAGATCGTCGACCTGGGGTACGACGCAGGCTCCGTCTCCATCGTCGGCTACCGTGGCGATGATCCGCTCTGGACCGCGACGAACGAGAGAGATGTGTGCCTGATCGCGCTCGTGGACGGAGTCGAGCCGGCAACGGACTGCGTCGCGTGGGACACGTTCTACAACGAGGGCTCGCTGACCATCATCGTGCCGGAGCTCGCGGACCGTGTGCTGACGGGCATGAATGAGATCACCTACCGAGTGACGCCCGAGGGCTCCCCGTACATCGAGATCACCGACTTCCCGGTGGAGGGTCTGAGTGACGATGCGGGATGATGCAGATTCCGCCGAGCTGCGTTCCCTGCAGGCCCGCGCGTACAGTCGCGACGGCGGACTGACCGCCGCGGAGGCCGCCCGTCTGGCGGAGCTGGAGGATCGGCGACGTCAGAGTACGGAGCATGCCGACGCTCCGAGCACGACGGCGCGCACGCCCTCCTCAGCGGTCGTGGACCGCGCCGACGTGCCCGCCGTCTCGGTGGCGTCGACGCATGGGCCCGCGATGCCCGCGGCGAATCAGGAGGCCGAGGCCCCCGGCGCGCAGAGCCCCGTACAGGGCCCGGGCGCCGGCGCGAAAGACTGGCTCGTGCGCGCAGCGGCGGCCGTGGTGATCCTCGCTCTGGGCGTCGCGGTCGGCTGGATCCTGTTCGGACTCGACGGCGACGACACGGCATTGCCGCTCACCGCCGCGCAGCAGGAACGTCGGGACGAGCTCGCGGCCGAGGGTGACTACGACCCCGGCTCCCTGCGCGCGATCGACGAGGAGGACGAGGTTCTCGTCTGGCTCGCCACGGAGAATGAGGGCGAGAGGGTCTGTGTGATCCTCGACCCCGGCGCGGACGCGACGGCCGAGGCGAACGGCACGTGCGACCCGATCGAGAGGGCGCGCGAGGTCGGCATCTCGGCCGACCTGACCATCCCTCTGCAGGGGAACAACTCCCGCTACTGGTGGGTCACCGTGTTCTTCGCTCGTGATGATGCTCCCGCCGTACTGATCAACAGCAGTGTCGAAGAGACCGTCACCCGGGAGGATCGCACCGATGCGGAGCAGCGGATGGCCGATGAGATCACCGCTCTCGGGCACGACGCCGATGCGCTCGAGATCGTCGGCTATCGCAACGAGGATCCGCTCTGGGTCGCGAACGATGACGACGAGATCTGCCTGATCGCCGTGATCGACGACCAGGCTCCCGAGGTCGACTGCACGACGTGGGACGAGTGGTTCGACGGCGACGCCGTGAGCATCCTTCTCGTGGAGTACGTCGACGGCGAAGCGACGAGTGCCGACGAGATCACCTACCGCGAGAAGTCCTCGGGGACCCCCTCCCTCGAAGTCTCGAACGTGCCGCATCAGGGGCTCGACGATCTCGACCCGATCGACGGCGACGACGGTGTCTCGGGTGATCCGATCCCGATCGAGCCCAGCGGCGGCTGAGCCGCCGTTCAGACCCGGTCGGCGAGGAGCGCCACGCGACGGTCCTGCGCGCGCGTGAGCATCAGCGTGGCGGATTCGCGGCCCTTGAGGACCAGCTTCCGACGGAATACCGCCGGGTCGATGTCCATGCCGCGCTTCTTGATCTCCAGCGTGCCGATGTCGTTCGCGCGCAGCGCCGCGTTGATCGTCTTGACGTTCGCAGGCATCACTTCGCGCACACGGAAGGACTGCACGAAAGGACTCGTGAGCGCCTCGTCTCCGGTGAGATACGCGATCTGCTCGTCCAACATCCCGGCGCCGAGCTGCCGGGCCGCGTCGCCGATCAGTCGCGCGCGGATCACCGAACCGTCGGGCTCGTGCAGAAAGGCCCCGACGTCGCGCACGTCGACGTCGGGGGAGTCCGCGCCGGCGGTGAGCTCGTGGGACTCGCCCGCACGGATCACGAGTGCGGCGCGGCGCACACCCTTGCGGGCCAGCGCACCGGTCCACAGCACGAGCTCGACGACGTTGCCGTCGGCGCTCACCCACTGTGCCTCGGCATCCGCGGGGAGCGCATCGCGGTCGTGGCCGGGTCCCAGCTTGATGCCGGTGGAAAGGCGCTCGGCCGTCGCGAACGCCCAGTCGAGCGAGGGGGAGTAGTCGTCGGCCCGGAGGCGACGTGTCTCGGAGTGCCCGGAAGTACGGCGGGCGGGATCGAGCCAGACGGCGTCGACTCCGGACAGGTCGGCGGATTCGGCGGTCCCGTGCTGCACTGCGGCGTCCTCGCCGAACGGCGCCAGGTTGTACGCCGCGAGCGCGGCGGTCACCTCGTCCGCATCGACGGCACGCACCGCGAGGCCGACGCCGGCGAAGGCGAGTGAGTCGCCGCCGATGCCGCAGCCCAGGTCGGCCACGGTCGCAATCCCCGCGTCGCGCATGCGACCCGCATGTCGGGAGGCGACGCCTAGCCGGGTCGCCTGTTCGAGACCCGCCCGCGTGAACAGCATCCGGTGGGCGAACTCGCCGAACTTGGCGGTCGCCCTGGCGCGCAGATGCGCCTGGCCGACCACGGCCGAGACGAGCTCCGGCGAGTGACCAGCCGCGCGCAGGCGCGACACGGCGCGCGCGACCTCTGCGGTGGACTCGATGGGACCGAGGTCGTCGAGCAGGCGCAGCCCCTCGGGGGTGAGCAGGGCGGTCAGCTCGGACATCTCCACCGGACCAGCCTACGGGCGCGGATGACGCGCGCGGTTGGCACTCGCATTGCATGAGTGCCAACCGACCGCATACACTTGTGATTAGCACTCTCGGGTTGAGAGTGCGAACAAGTCTTTCGTGTCCGCGTCAAGAAAGAAGAGGTAGACCGTGTCGGTTTCCATCAAGCCGCTCGAAGACCGCATCGTCATCAAGCAGGTCGAGGCAGAGCAGACCACCGCGAGTGGCCTGGTCATCCCTGACACCGCCAAGGAGAAGCCCCAGGAGGGCGAGGTCGTGGCCGTGGGCCCCGGCCGCATCGATGACAACGGCAACCGTGTCCCGCTCGACGTCGCCGTCGGCGACCGCGTCCTGTACAGCAAGTACGGCGGCACCGAGGTCAAGTTCGGGGCTGACGAGTTCCTCGTCCTCTCCGCTCGCGACGTCCTCGCGGTGGTCGTGCGCTGAAACGCAGAACACTGAGAAGGGCCCGGATGCTTCGGCATCCGGGCCCTTCTTCGTTCCCCGCTGCCGTGCGGCGGCGGTCACGGGGCGCGCGAATCCTGCCAACCTCCCCGTGCCTGGCCCGCGGCCGTCTTGGTGTCCCCGGCCGGGCGTAGTGTTGTGCGGTGCCCTCCGAGATCGATGTTCGTCGCCAGCAGAGCGCCGGGGTCGCGTACGCCGGGGCGGCCTACCTGCTGTGGGGCTTCCTGCCGCTCTACTTCCTGCTCCTCGTCCCCACCGGCCCGTGGGAGGTCGTCGCCTGGCGCGTCGTCTTCTCCTTCGTCTTCTGCATCCTCCTGCTGACCGTCGTCCGCGGCTGGGCACGTCTGATCGCCATCCTGCGCCAGCCCCGCTTCCTCGCCTGGACCGCCCTCGCCGGACTCCTCATCTACGTGAACTGGCAGGCGTTCGTCATCGGGACCCTCACCGGCCACGTCGTGGAGACGTCGCTCGGTTACTTCATCAACCCGATCACGACGGTCCTGCTCGGCGTGTTCGTCCTGCGAGAGCGGATCCGGCGGCTGCAGTGGGCCGCGATCGGCGTCGCGGCGTTCGCCGTCGTCGTGATCATCGTCGGCTACGGCTCGGTGCCGTGGATCGCCCTCACCCTCACGGCGAGCTTCGGACTCTACGGCCTGCTGAAGAAGAAGATCGGTCCCACGGTCGATGCCGTGAGCGGTCTCACGCTCGAGTCGCTCTGGCTGCTCCCGATCGCGGGCATCCAGCTGTTCGTGGTCGCACAGACCACCGGCCTCACGCTCGGCACGGAGAACGGGTGGCACACGCTCGCGCTCGTGATGGCGGGCGTGGTCACGGCCGTTCCGCTCCTGCTGTTCGCCTCGGGGACGCGCCGGATCTCCCTCGCCGTGGTCGGCATGATCCAGTTCGTCACCCCGATCATGCAGTTCCTCATCGGCGTGCTGATCCTGCAGGAGCCGATGCCACCGGAGCGCTGGATCGGGTTCATCCTCGTGTGGGTCGCGGTCGGGGTCTTCGTCGTCGACCTGCTGCTCACAGCCCGCCGCACCCGGCGCACGCACACGGTCCCGCTCCCCTGAAAGCATCGTGCGGCGAGCGTCATCCACCCGAAACAAGATCGTTAGCGCACCGATATCCGGTGACTCCCCGCCCGACCATAGGGTTAGACCACCCGAGCACGGTGTCACCCTGCTCGCTGTCGTCAAAGGAGCACAATGAACGGATTGCAGAGCACGCGTAAGAAGCTGCTCGCTGGAATCGCCCTGGTGGGCATCTCAGCACTCGTCATCACCGGTTGCAGCAGCAGCCCCGAGGCAGAGCCCTCCGAGGCCGCGAACGATCGCCCGGCCGACGTCGATCTGACGCTGCCGATCGGCTCCCTGCTGCCCGCCACCGGAACGCTCGCGTTCCTGGGTGCGCCGATGGAGGCCGGTGTCCGCCTGGCCGTTCAGGAGGTCAACGAGGCAGACGCCGGAGTCACGATCGAGCTCACCACCGCCGACGAGGGCGACCTCGACAACAAGGCGTACGAGACCTCCATCACGCGTCTCCAGAGCGAGGGCGTGTCCGCCGTCGTCGGTGCCGCATCGTCCAGCGTCAGCAGCCTGATCCTCGACGGCAACGTCGGCTCGGGCATCCTGACCATCTCGCCCTCGAACACCTCGCCGGACTTCACGGGTCTCGACCCGCTGTACTTCCGCACCGCCCCGAGCGACCTGCTCCAGGGTGAGGTGCTCGGAAACCAGATCGCGGAAGACGGCGCACAGACGCTCGGCATCATCTACCAGAACGACCCCTACGGTGTCGGTCTGTTCGAGGCCATCCGCGACACGTTCGAGGCCACCGGTGGTGAGGTCGTCGCCGAGGCGTCCTACAACCAGGGCGACGGACAGTTCGACGCCCAGGTCTCGACGATCTCCGCCGAGAACCCGGACGCCGTCGCCGTCGTGTCGTACGAGCAGTTCACCACGATCGCCCCGCTGCTCTCCAACGCGGGTGTCGACACGAGCTCGCTGTACCTGGTCGACGGCAACCTGTCGAACTACGGTGACGACCTGTCGGTCTCGCTCGAGGGCTCCAAGGGAACCCGTGCCGGCGCCGAGCTGCCGGACGACTTCCTGGAGCAGCTGAACGAGGTCTGGATGGCCGAGGGCAACGACGAGATCAACGACGTCACGTACTCCGCCGAAGCGCACGACGCGGTCATCCTCGTCGCTCTCGCATCGCTGAAGGCCGTCTCCGTCGAGGGTGCGGACATCGCAGCCGAGATGGTCGAGGTCTCCGGTGGCACCGGTGAGGGCGAGAAGTGCACCACGTTCGCCGACTGCGCCGAGATCATCAATGCCGGCGGTATCGCCGACTATGACGGTCTGTCGGGTGAGATCACGTTCGACGAGAACAACGACCCCAAGGGCGCTGCGATCGGCGTCTACGAGTACGACGCCGAGAACAACACCTCGCGCATCAAGTAATCCACTCACGACGAAGGCGCCGGATGCTTCATCCGGCGCCTTCTTCGTGTCTCCTGGAGTCCGATTCCGGATCTCCTCCGCAGTGCGGGCGGTCAGGCCGCGTCGGTACCCAGGGTGCCGAGGTAGAGCCCGATGACCTTGGGGTCGTTGAGCAGATCGCGTCCTGCGCCCTCGTGGGCGGACTTGCCCTGATCCAGCACATAGCCGCGGTCGCAGATCTGCAGGCAACGACGGGCGTTCTGCTCGACCATGATCGTCGTGACGCCGGCCTTGTTGATGTCGGAGACGCGGATGAACGCGTCATCCTGGCGCACCGGCGAGAGCCCCGCAGAGGGCTCGTCGAGCAGCAGCACCGACGGGTCCATCATCAGCGCGCGCGACATCGCCACCATCTGACGCTCGCCACCGGAGAGCGAACCCGCGCGCTGCTTGAGTCGGGTGCCGAGCTCGGCGAAGATGCCCGTCACGAACTCCAGACGCTCGGCGTAGATCTTGGGGTTCTGGAAGAGCCCCATCTGCAGGTTCTCCTCGATCGAGAGCGAGGGGAAGACGTTGTTCGTCTGCGGCACGAAAGCCACGCCACGGGCGACGAGCTTGTCGGCCTTGAGGCCCACGATGCTCTCACCGTTGAGGGTGATCTCACCGCCGCGCACGTTGACCATGCCGAACATCGCCTTCAGGAGCGTCGACTTGCCGGCACCGTTCGGGCCGATGATGCCGATGAGCTCGCCCTTGCGGGCCACCAGATTGGCGCCGTTGAGGATGTTGACCCCGGGGAGATACCCCGCATGGACGTCTTTCAGCTCGACGACGATGTCATCGCTCATGAGCGCTCCTCCTGCTTCGGGTCGGTCTCTGCCTCGACCTCGTGCTCGATCTGCTCGCGCAGTCTGACCGCCGCGTCATCCGACATCACGGGGATGCGTCCGGTGACGGCCCCGAGATCGACATCCTGGTGCGCGCCCAGGTACGCGTCGACCACGGCGGGGTCCTCCATGACGGTGTCCGGCGGGCCCTCGGCGACGATGCGCCCCTCGGCCATGACGACGACCCAGTCGGCGATGTGACGGACCATGTGCATGTCGTGCTCGACGAAGAGCACGGTCATCCCGAGGTCCTTCAGATCGAGGATGTGCTCCAGCAGCGACTGCGTGAGGGCGGGGTTGACGCCCGCCATCGGCTCATCGAGCATCACGAGGTTCGGGTCGCTCATGAGGGCACGCGCCATCTCGAGGAGCTTGCGCTGACCACCCGAGAGCGACGCGGCGAAGTCCTTCTCTTTGGCATCGAGTTTGAACCGGGCCAGCAGATCGCGAGCCTTGTCCTCGATCTCGGTGTCCTGGCGACGCCACAGCGCGGGGATCAGGCTCGCCCAGAATCCCTCACCCTTCTGGTCAGGGGCGCCGAGCTTCATGTTCTCGAGCACCGTGAGGAGCGAGAGGGACTTGGTCAGCTGGAACGTGCGGACCTGACCCATGCGTGCGACCTTGAAGGACGGCACGCCCGACAGGCTCTTGCCGTCGTACGACCAGGTGCCGGAGTTGGGCTTGTCGAACCCGCACAGGAGGTTGAACAGCGTGGTCTTCCCCGCGCCGTTCGGGCCGATGAGCGCCGTGATGGCGCCCCGGGGGATCTCTACGTGGTCGACGTCGACGGCCGTCAGGCCGCCGAAGCGTCGGGTGACGCCGTCGGCGACGAGGATCGGATCGACCTTCGCGACGCCGGGTACCGCGGGTCCCTTGGCGAGTCCCGTGGTCTTGGGACGCTTGATGCTGCCGGTCGTGGGGGGTTGCGTCCCCTGGGGGACGTCGTTCTCACTTGACAAAGGTCATCTCCCTCTTGTCTCCGAGGATCCCCTGCGGGCGGAAGATCACGATGAGCATGAGCACCACGCCGACGACCACGAACCGCAGGGTCTCGGCCTGGGTGCTGCTGAACGGCAGGATCCCCGTGGATGCGAGCTGGGGGAGGAGGTTGCCGAGGAACGCGAACACGACCCAGAACACCACGGCACCGAGAGTGGGCCCGAAGACCGTCGCAGCCCCGCCGAGCAGCAGGATCGTCCACAGGAAGAACGTCAGCGATGTCGAATAGCTTCCCGGCACGACCGCGGAGGGAAGGGCGAAGACGATCCCGCCGAGAGCGCCGATCATGCCGCCCACGACGAGCGCCTGCATCTTGTAGGCGAAGACGTTCTTACCGAGCGAGCGGACGGCGTCCTCGTCCTCGCGGATGCCCTTGAGGACTCGTCCCCACGGGCTACGCATGAGAGCCCAGACGAGCAGCACCGCGATGCCGAGCATCAGCACGCCGAACACTCGGATCCACAGATCCGTCTCGTTGTACGTCCATGGGCCGAAGCCGTAGGTGCCCGGCGGGAACGGGTTGATGTCCCGGAACCCGCCGTTGTAGCGCGTGAGGCCGCCGGCGGAGTTCGTCCACTCCTTGAACAGCTCGGTCAGCAGCAGCAGACGCACGATCTCGGCCGCGGCGATCGTCGCGATCGCGAGATAGTCCGCGCGCAGCCGGAGCGTGGGAAGGCCCAGGACGATCGCGAACAGCGCGCCGGCCGCGAGACCGATGAGCATGCCGAGCCACCAGGGCGCCCCGAACGAGAGCACGGAGATCGCGTAGCCGTATCCGCCGAGGGCCATGAATCCGGCCATACCGAAGTTGAGCAGACCCGCGTAGCCGAAGTGCACGGCGAGGCCGGTGGCGGCGAGCGCGTAGGCGATCGTGACCGGGCTGAAGAGGTAGGCCGCGGTGTTGGAGAAGATGCTTCCGAAGTCCATGGGTCAGCCCAATCTCTCTCTGCGTCCGAGTAGTCCTTGGGGTCTCACGAGCAGCACCGCGATCAGCACGACGAGCGCACCGCCGTATTTGAGGTCGGAAGGGATCCACAGCGTGGACACCTCGACCACGATCCCGACGATCAACGAACCGATGAACGCTCCGAACGCCGTGCCGAGGCCGCCGAGGGTGATGGCCGCGAAGATGAGCAGCAGCATCTGCATACCCATGTCCCATTTGATCCCGGGGCGGAAGTACGACCAGAGGATGCCCGAGATCGCGGCCAGGATGCCCGCGATGATCCAGACGATCCGGATCACCCGGTCGACATCGATTCCGGATGCCGCTGCGAGCTGCGGATTGTCGGAGATAGCGCGGGTGGCCTTGCCGACGCGCGTGCGCAGCAGGAAGAAGGCCATCCCGAGGATCACGACGATGCTGACGCCCATCGCGATGAGATCGATGTACGACAGCGCGATGGGGCCGAACTGGAAAGGCGCCGGCGACGCACCGGGGAGCTGCTGCGTGCTGCCGCCGATGATGAACTGGAACGCGTAGCGCAGTGCCAGGGAGAGCCCGATGCTGACGATCATCAGCTGGACGATCCCGAGACCTCGTCTGCGCAGCGGGCGCCAGAGCCCGCCGTCGAGTGCCCAGCCGAGCAGTGCACCGCCGATGACCGCGCCGATCAGGCCGAGCCACAGCGGGAGCTGCCACATCGAGGTCATCACGAGAGCGACCAGGCCGCCCCACGTGACCATCTCGGCGTGCGCGAAGTTCGACAGGCGCGTCGTTCCGTAGATCAGCGCCGCGCCCATGGAAGCCAGCGCAAGGAGGAGCCCGAAGTTGATGCCGCCCACCAGTCGGGAGAGGAACTGGTCGAAGAACGACTGCGTCTCGCGCACCCCCTCGCCGAGGAAGAGGTTGACGATCGTCGACCCGGTGAGGCCGAACTCGACCTCCTGGGACGCGGATTCGCCCTCGACGATCACGCCCTCGGGGAGGGTGCTCTCGTCGACCGTCAGCGTGTACGTCGCCTGCTCGGGAACGTAGATCTGCCAGCGCCCGTCGGCGTCGGTGACGTCGCTCTGCGAGACGCCGTTGCCGTCGATCGTGACGGTGACGTCGGCGACCGGTTCGTCATCGAACCGGATGACCCCGGCGAAGTAGAAGTCGGTGATCTCCTGGTCGTCGCCGGTGTCCGCCATCGCGGATGGGGGAGGAAGGAAGACGAGAGCTGTGAGTGCGATCAGGACGCCGATGAGCGCGGTGACTCCCGGCCGGACGCGACGGACAGCTGTAGACGTGGGTCTCACGCAACCTCCACGGTGGATACTCGCAGCGGCGTCGGGTTCGCGCCGCGGTGGTCTGAGCGTAGTGGGCGCGCGGCGTTTGGACCAGACATGGCGCGCGTTGCATTCCGGTGCCCCGGTCACGATTGTGCAACCGTGTGCTCTCGTCGCGTGCGCGGGAGGGTGCGGATCTCGGGAATGTACGGGCGCGAATCGCGTTTAGACTTGCAAGCACGCGGTTAACGCCGTCGCGTCGGCCGACGCCGCCACCGTTCCCGCCACTCGGATTCGCGCCACCGCGCAGGAGGAGCTCACATGGACCAGCCCGATCCCTTCGGTTTCGTCGGACTCACATACGACGACGTGCTGCTTCTCCCCGGCCACACCGATGTGATCCCGAGCGAGGCGGACACCTCGTCGCGAGTGACGCGCCGCGTCTCGGTCGCGACACCGCTCCTCTCCAGCGCGATGGACACCGTCACCGAGGCGCGGATGGCGATCGCCATCGCCCGTGAGGGAGGCATCGGCATCCTGCACCGCAACCTGTCGATCGCCGACCAGGCCTCCCAGGTCGACCGGGTCAAGCGCAGCGAGTCCGGCATGATCACAGACCCCATCACGACGACCCCCGACGCGACCGTCGAAGAGGTCGACGGTCTGTGCGCGCAGTACCGCATCTCCGGTCTTCCCGTCGTCGACCCCGAGGGCCATCTCGTGGGCATCATCACCAACCGCGACATGCGCTTCGTCTCGGGCTTCGAGCGCCAGACCACCCTCGTCAAGGACGTCATGACGCGCGAGAACCTCGTCACCGCCAAGGTGGGCGTCGCGGCGGGAGAGGTCATCTCCCTGTTCGCCAAGCACCGCGTCGAGAAGCTCCCCCTCATCGACGACGACGGCAAGCTCGCCGGTCTCATCACCATCAAGGACTTCGACAAGAGCGAGAAGTACCCGCTCGCCACCAAGGACGACCAGGGTCGTCTTCGCGTCGGCGCGGCCATCGGCTTCTTCGGTGACGCCTGGGAGCGTGCCGAGGCGCTGCGCGATGCGGGCGTGGATGTGCTCGTCGTGGACACCGCCAACGGTCAGTCCCAGGGAGTCATCGACCTCGTCTCGCGGATCAAGGCCGACGAGTCCTTCGCGCACATTGACGTCATCGGCGGGAACGTCGCGACTCGTGAGGGCGCCCAGGCGCTGATCGACGCGGGCGTGGACGCCGTCAAGGTCGGCGTCGGCCCCGGCTCGATCTGCACCACCCGCGTCGTCGCCGGTGTCGGTGTTCCCCAGGTCACCGCCGTGTACGAGGCCTCGCTGGCCGCTCGCCCCGCGGGCGTCCCGGTGATCGCCGACGGCGGTCTGCAGTACTCGGGCGACATCGCCAAGGCGCTCGTCGCCGGTGCGGATGCCGTCATGCTCGGCTCGCTCCTGGCAGGCACAGACGAGTCCCCGGGTGAGATCGTCTTCCAGTCGGGCAAGCAGTTCAAGCAGTACCGCGGCATGGGTTCGCTGGGTGCGATGCAGACGCGCGGCAAGCAGACCTCGTACTCCAAGGACCGCTACTTCCAGGCCGATGTCCCCAGCGACGACAAGCTGATCCCCGAGGGCATTGAGGGTCAGGTTCCGTATCGCGGACCGGTCTCGGCCGTCGCCTACCAGCTCGTCGGCGGACTGCGTCAGTCCATGTTCTACGTCGGCGCCCGCACGATCGAGGAGCTCAAGCAGCGCGGCAAGTTCGTGCGCATCACCTCGGCCGGGCTCAAGGAGTCGCACCCGCACGACGTGCAGATCGTGGTCGAAGCGCCCAACTACAAGCGCTGATCGTCGACGAAAGGGGTGGATGCGGTCGCATCCACCCCTTTCGCGTGTCCGCCCGCCGGCGTACCGTGCCGGTATGTGCCGCAACATCGTCCCGCTCCACAACTTCGAGCCCGCCGCGACCGACGCCGAGTGCCACGACGCCGCCCTGCAGTTCGTGCGCAAGGTCGCCGGAACGACCAAGCCATCGCGGGCCAATCAGGCCGTCTTCGATGAGGCGGTGGACGAGATCGCTCGGGCGACGAGACGTCTGCTCGACGGCCTGGTGACCGCGGCTCCGCCGAAGAACCGCGAGGAGGAGGCCGCCAAGCGCCAGGCGCGCTCGGCCGATCGGTACGAGGCGATCCGCGTTTTCCAGCAGGAGAAGCGCGCGGCCCGCGCCGCCGGGTAGTCCCTCAATCGGCGTCGAGCACGCCGGGCGTCACAGGTGCCGCGTGGGGTCCATCCTCTGGTGGAGAATGCGAATCACGTCGACGCCCTCGCCCTGCTCGGTGAAGAAGATCAGGTGGCTGCCGATCGCATAGCGCCGATATCCTGCGCGGATCTCGCCGACCGCACGGCCGCGGTCCGGTTGTCCAGCGATCCTCTCGATCGCGCTCTGGATCTCCCGCACATACGTCTCCGCCTGGTGCTCGTCCCAGCGCTCCACGGTGTGGTCCCAGATCGAGGACAGATCCCGACGTGCTGCCGGCGTGAGCCGAAAGCTGCTCACGCGCGCTTGGCGGCGATGAACGCGTCGAAGTCGAAGGACTCCGGCTCGCCGCTCGCTTCGCCTTCCACCAGAGCGGCGCGGAGGGCTGTCATCTGCGCCTCCTGGTCCTCGAGCAGCCGCAGTGCCGCACGGACGACCTCGCTTGCGGAGCCGTACCGGCCGGTGGAGACCTCGTGGGCCAGGAACGCGGTGAAGTGGTCGTCGAGGCTGATCGACGTGTTGGAAGCCATGCCCCCGAGGTTACCAAGAATTGGTAACTCGGAGAAGGTTCTCCACAGGCTGACGGCGGTGCAGTGCGCGGTCGCATCGGACCCCTTTCCGTGTCGCGGATCATCCCTGTGTCAGAATCAGGATGTCCCCGCTCGACTTTCCCTACGCGCTCCCGGATTGAAGGTTCCGAGAGCACATTCGGTGTACCCGCCGACAGGGAACTCCCCAAGGAGAGCCGTATATGCCGCAGGATGCACCCCGCGTCCTGGTCGTCGATGACGATCCCGACGTCGCCCTGCTCGTGAAGACCATCCTCGAGCGCAGAGCCGGGTGCATCGTCGATGTGGCCGAGGACGGCAACGCCGCCGTCGCGCGAGTCGCCGAGGTCCGACCCGACGTGGTCGTGACGGATATCGAGATGCCGGGCCTCAACGGCCTGGAATTGCTCGCCGAACTGCGTGAGCGCATCCCCGCAGTTCCCGTCGTCGTCATGACGGCGCACGTCTCGGTCGAGTACGCGGTGTCCGCGCTGCGCGCGCAGGCGGACGAGTTCCTCACGAAGCCGCTGGACAATGCCCGGCTGGTCGAAGTGGTCGTCCGGCTCGCCGAAGAGGGACGTCGCCGAAGAGAAGAGGGTCGCCGCCGCGAGGTCGTCCTCGCGATCGGAGCGCACCCCGACGACGTGGAGATCGGCGCCGGAGGGATCCTGCTCGCCCACGCGCAGGCGCAGGACGACATCACGATCCTCACGCTCTCGCGCGGGTCGCGCGGAGGAGACGCGGACAGTCGCCAGCACGAGTCGCTCGCCGCGGCGGAGATGCTCGGCGCCCGCCTGTTCGTGAAGGATCTGATCGACACCGAGATCTCCGGCGGCGGCTCGACCGTGCGCCTGATCGAGGAGGTCGTGAACGAGGTCAAGCCCACGATCGTCTACACCCACTCCGCGCACGACCGTCACCAGGACCACCGCGCCGTAGCCGAGGCGACGAGCGTCGCCACCCGGCGCGTCGGAACGGTCGCGTGCTACCAGAGCCCGTCCGCGACGATCGACTATCGACCCACGCGGTTCGTGCGCATCGACGATTTCCTCGAGCGGAAGATCCAGCTTCTGGAGTCGTTCCGGTCCCAGAACGCGAACCGCGACTACATGACGCCCGAGTTCGTGAGCGCCACCGCGCGCTACTGGTCGCGTTTCGGAGGCGGCACCGCTGTCGAGCCGTTGGAGGTCGTGCGCGAGACCGCCGAGTTCGTCGGCGCCCATGAATTCTCGAAACGGGAGAGCTGATGACAACTCGTGTCCTGGTGACCGGCGCCGGCGGGCCGGCGGGCGTCGCCGTCATCCGCTCCCTGCTGCAGCGCTCCGACCTGACGGTCTACGCGGCCGACATGGACGGCTGGGCGAGCGGACTGTATCTCGTACCGCCGGAGCAGCGTCGCCTGCTGCCTCCCGGTCGAGGCGAGGACTTCGTCCCGACGCTGGTGCGTCTGGTGGCTGACGACGATCTCGACCTCGTGATCTCGACGGTCGACGTCGAACTCGAAACCGTCGCGGGCCGTCGCGAGGAACTCGCGCCCGCTGTGCTCGCCGCACCATCCGCCGACACCCTGCACGCCGCGCTCGACAAGCTCGTGCTCGCCGAACGGTGCGCTCCCACGGGTCGCACTCCACGCACCGTGCTCGCGGGCCCGGATGCCGCAGCCGTCGACTGGGAGTTCCCCGCGTTCGCCAAGCCCCGCCAGGGCGCGGGGAGCCGTGGAATCCGGATGGTGCCCGACCGTGATGCGCTGGACGCGCTTCCCACGGACGAGGGTCTCATCGTGCAGGACTTCCTGCCGGGCGAGGAGTACTCGGTCGACGTCATCGCGGATGCCACCGGACACGTCGTCGCGGCGGTCCCGCGGACGCGCGCGCGGGTCGATTCCGGCGTGGCGATCGCCGGGCGGACCGTGCACGATCCGGAGCTCGAGGAGACCGCGGCTGCGATCGCGCGCGCGATCGGGCTGGTCGGGGTCGCCAACGTCCAGTTGCGCCGGGACCGGGATGGTCGCGCGGTGCTGCTCGAGGTCAATCCCCGCTTCCCCGGCGCTCTGCCGCTCACGATCGCGGCGGGGGTGGACATCCCCTCACTCGTCGTGGATCTGTTCCTCGGGCGAGAGCTCCCCGACACGGTGCCGTTCCGGGAGGTCGCATCCGTGCGATTCCTGGAGGACATCATCGTCGAGGTGGAAGATGTGCTGGAGTCGGCGCACGCCGGCCATCAGGAGGAGCTGTGATGTCAGCGATCCTCCGCGGCGATCATCACGTGCACTCGACCTTCTCCGACGACGCCGTCTCGACCCTCGAGGAGAACGTCGGCGCGGCGCACGCCGCGGGGCTGCGGACTCTGCGGCTCGTGGACCATGTCCGCCGGAGCACCGATTGGGTGCCGGAGTATCTCGCAGCCGTGCGCGCGCTTCGGGTGCCGGAAGGCCTCTCCGTGCTCACCGGAGTCGAGGCCAAGATCCTCGATGCGGCGGGGACGCTCGACATCCCTCCGCTGCCGGACGGCATCGACCGCATCCTGATCGCCGACCATCAGTTCCCCACGGATGACGGTCCGGTCGGTCCGACCGCCGTGCGTGAGCGCATGGAGGCGGGCTGGGCGGCGGACGACGTGCTCGATGCGTTCGTCACCTCGGTGATCGCCTCGATGCGGCGGTACCCCGGGAACCAGCTCGCGCACTGCTTCTCGATCCTGCCGAAGATCGGCCTGGCGGAGAATCAGCTCGGTGCCGAGAGGCTCGAGGCGTGGGCGCGTGCCGCGGCGGAGACGGACACGCTCGTCGAGGTCAACGAGAAGTGGGGATGCCCGGAGCCCGCATCGCTGGCGGCGCTGCGCGTCGCGGGCGCTGAGATCGTCGCGTCCACGGACAGTCATGTCGCCTCGGACGTGGGCCGGTACGCGAGGGTGCGAGAGATCCTCGGCGAGACGACGCTGTGATGGCCGATCTGACCTGGCTGCAGACCGTCGTGGTGATCTTCCTCGTGCTGTGCGTGGTCGTCAGCACGGTGCCGATGATCAACACGGCGATCCAGTTCCTGACCCTGCCGTTCCATGCGTTCCGCAACCACTACGCACGGGCGAAGCCGTACCACCCGAACATCGCCGTCGTCATCCCCGCGTGGAACGAGGGCATGGTGATCGGGCCGGCGATCGAACGCATGCTGAATCTGGAATATCCGGCGGAACGGTTGCGGATCTTCGTCGTCGATGACGCCTCCACCGACGACACTCCCGAGGTTGTCGGGTCGATGTCGGCGGCGTATCCCGGCCGCGTCGTGCATCTGCGTCGCGAGGTGGGCGGCGAGGGCAAGGCGCACACGCTGAACCACGGACTCGACGTGATCCTCTCCGACCCTTGGGCGGAGGCGGTTCTGATCATGGACGCCGACGTCATCTTCGCGAAGGACTCGCTGCGCAAGCTCAGCCGTCACCTCGCGGACGAGAAGGTCGGAGCCGTCACGGCGTACATCGCGGAGGGGAGCGGCGACCGCAACTACCTGACGCGGTTCATCGCGATCGAGTACGTCATCAGCCAGCTCTCGTCCCGACGCACGCAGAACGTGCTCGGCGCGATCGCGTGCCTGGCCGGTGGCGCACAGCTGCACTCGCGCGCGAACCTCGAGGCGATCGGCGGGCGCATCCCCACCGGGACTCTCGCCGAGGACACCATGACGACCTTCGAGGGGCAGCTCCAGGGCAGGCGCATGGTGTTCGACCCGCACGCCGTCGTGCTCGCCGAGGAGCCGCGTTCGATCGACGCCCTCTGGAAGCAGCGGCTGCGCTGGGCGCGCGGCAACGTCCAGCTGACCTCCATCTATCGCAAGCTCTGGTTCCGTCCGAGCCGCACGCACAACCTCGGCAGCTTCACCTTCGGGCTCGCGTGGTTCGCGATCCTGCTTCTGCCCGTCTTCATGCTGTTGGCTGCGGGAGCAATGCTGACGCTGTTGATCCTGCACAGCGACATCGCCGAGTTCGTCTTCCGCGCGATGTGGATATCCGCAGCGTGCATCTATCTGTTCTCGATCATCTTCGCGGTGCAACTCGATGCGCGAACCGGCCGGCAGTCGTGGCGGGAGGCGGTGATGTTCCCCGGACTCGGGGCGCTGATCCTCATGGCGATCGCCCTGTTCCCCTGGCTGTTCGAGTTCTTCATCACGGTGCCGCTGGGACTGGAGTTCACGGACCGGACCCTGTTCCTCTGGGCGGTCGTCTTCTACATCTGGGGTCCGATCTCGATGTTCGGAGTATGGATCGCGCGGGCCGTCGAGCATCTCCCCGGCGGACGGTTCTTCGCGGGCCTGCTGCTCTACATCTGCGGATATGGATCGCTGCTGTGCGCGATCACCGTGGACTCGTACGTCAAGGAGTGGCGTCGCGCCGACGCCTCGTGGATCAAGACCGAGAAGGTCGGACGGGTGGTCTCATGACCGACGGCACACCCTCATACGAGGCCGAAGAGCAGGAGATCGCCCGCGACGCGCGCCGCGAGCGCCGGCTCGTCTGGCAGGGACTCCTCGCGGCCGGCGTCGTCGCCGTCGTGATCGTCGCCCGAGAGCTGTTCCTCCAGTGGCTGTGACACCGCTGGCCCTCGTGGTCGAGGACACACCTGACCACGCCGCGCTCGTGCGCCGATACCTCCAGCGCGCGGGGTTCGACGTGTTCGTCGCCCCCGATGCGGAATCGGCGATCGCCGCTTTCGACGACATCGATCCGCGCATCGCGATCCTCGATCTGCTCCTCCCCGGGATGTCGGGACAGGAGTGCGCTCAGCACGTCCGGGAGCGGTTCCCGGAGTGCTTCCTCGTCATCAGCTCGGTCCTGGACCCTGCGAACTACCCGCCCGCGGACGCCGCGCTGCCGAAGCCGGTCATCGGTGCGCACCTGCATGAGATCGTGGGGCGAGTGGCGCTGTGAGCGAGAGCGTACGAGAACGCGCGGAGAGATGGTGGCACCGGATCTTCGACGACCCGAGTCCGCTGATCAAGCAGGCGCCGACAGCGATCGCCGTGCTCATGGTCGTGTTCGTGATGGGGATCACCCCCGGACTGAACTACTCGAACGTGGGCTTCGCGCTCTCAGGTATCACCCTCGTCACCGTCGCGACGGTGTACGCCGGATCTCTGAGCGTGCGGCGCATCTACGAAGGCTGGGTCGTTCTGCTCGTCCCGATGGCCGACATCATCGGTCTCGGGCTCGTGCGCACCGGGACGGGCGGCCCGAATTCGCTGTTCTCCTCGCTGGTGCTGCTGCCGGTCATCTGGCTCGCCGCAGCGCCCGGCATCCGGTACGTGTTCGCGGTCGCGGTGTTCACCGCCATCGCCCTGATGATGCCGTACATCGTGGATCCGCCGACGGACCAGGTCGTCTGGCTGCGGGGCGTGATCGGCCCGCTGGTCTTCGCCGCGGTCGCCGCGGTGATCAACGAGCTCTCCCGCCAGCAGCGGCTGCGCGTGCGGCAGGCGGAGGGGCTCGTGACGCAGCGCACCGAAGCGCTGTCCAAGAACCTCGCGATGGTGGCCCAACTGCGCGAGAGCGAGAACGAGTACCGCACCCTGCTCGACTCCTTCCAGAGCCTGTGGTCATCGATCACGGCGCAGGCGGTGATCGCCACCGATCGCAGCGGCAAGATCAGCGCGTGGAACCCCGGTGCCGAGCGGCTGCTGGGGCTCACCGAGGCGCAGGCGCTGGACGGTGTGCGGATCGACCGCTTCTTCCCGAAGCAGACGCTCGCGATGCTGGCGGAGGACTACCGCAGCGGGGACGACCCCTATGGGGTGATGGACCTCCCGATCGGACTCCAGGCGCTGTTCGCGCGCGCCGACTCGGATCGCGCCCCCGACGAGGATCTCGAGGTGACCACGGCCGGCGGCACGCGCGTTCCCGCCCGCGCGACCGTGACGCGGCGCACGGACGGTACGGGACGTCAGCGGGGCTACCTCTTCGTCATCACGGATGAGACGCGTGCGGCCGAGGTCGCGCGGATGAAGGACGAGTTCGTCGGGATGATCTCGCACGAACTGCGCACGCCGCTGAGCGCGATCATCGGGTTCCTGGACCTGCTGCAGAACGATCCCGGCCAGCCGCTGACGGAGGAACAGCAGGAGTTCGTGGGCATCATCGAGCGCAACGCCCAGCGTCTGCTCAACCTCGTCGGGGACCTGCTCTTCACGGCGCAGGTGGAGTCGGGACACTTCCCGCTGGAGCGTGTCGAGACCGACCTCGGTGCCATCGCGCGGTCCGCCGTGGCCTCCGCGGGGCCGCACGCGCTGCGCGAGGGGATCGACCTGCATGCGGACGTCCCGGCGAGCCCGGTGATGATCGCCATCGATGCCGGTCGGATAGGTCAGGCGCTCGACAATCTGCTCTCCAATGCGATCAAGTTCACCCCGCGTGGCGGCCGCGTGACGGTGCGCGTGCAGACGGGGGACGGATACGTCGAACTCGCGGTCTCCGACACGGGGGTGGGGATCCCCGCCGACGAGCAGGGGCTGCTGTTCACCCGGTTCTTCCGCGCGTCGACCGCCACACGCAACGCGGTGCCCGGAGTCGGACTCGGACTGACGATCACTCGCGCCATCGTGATCGCACACGGAGGCAGCATGGAGGTCACGAGCGAGGAAGGTGCCGGCACGGAGTTCCGGATCCGCCTGCTGCTCGCCCCGCGCACCGAAGCCCTGTACCGGGTGCGGCCCCCGGCCTGACGACATCGTGACGGCGGCGATCCTCCTCAGCCGGAGCTGCGGCGCTCGCCCGGGTAGTCTTAGGGGGTGAGCATGGAGATCGAGCTGGGCCGAGGCAAGCGCGCGCGCCGCGCGTACACGTTCGACGACATCGCGGTGGTGCCGTCGCGGCGCACCCGCAACCCCGAGGACGTGTCGACCTCATGGTCGATCGACGCGTTCTCCTTCGAGATCCCGGTGCTCGGTGCACCGATGGACTCGGTCGTGAGTCCCCGCACCGCGATCATGCTCGGCAAGCTCGGCGGCCTCGGCGTCCTGGACCTCGAGGGTCTGTGGACGCGCTACGACGACCCGCAGCCCCTACTCGCCGAGATCGCCGCTCTGCCCGATGCAGAGGCGACCGTGCGGATGCAACAGCTGTACTCCGAGCCGATCCGGCCCGAGCTCATCAAGGCGCGCCTCGCGGAGATCCGCGCCGAGGGTGTCACCGTAGCCGGATCCCTCACGCCCCAGCGCACCCAGGAACTCTACGAGACCGTGGTGGACGCCGGCGTCGACCTGTTCGTCATCCGGGGGACGACCGTCTCCGCCGAGCACGTCTCCAGCGGTGCGGAACCCCTCAACCTCAAGAAGTTCATCTATGACCTCGACGTGCCGGTCATCGTGGGCGGGGCGGCGACCTACACCGCCGCTCTGCACCTCATGCGCACGGGCGCTGCCGGTGTCCTCGTCGGATTCGGTGGGGGAGCGGCGTCGACGACGCGCGCGACGCTCGGCATCCACGCGCCGATGGCCACCGCCGTGTCCGATGTCGCCGCCGCGCGCCGGGACTACCTCGACGAGTCCGGTGGACGCTACGTGCACGTGATCGCCGACGGCGGCGTGGGCACGTCGGGTGACGTCGTCAAGGCTCTCGCGATGGGCGCCGACGCCGTCATGCTCGGTGTCGCCCTTGCCCGCGCCACCGATGCGCCCGGATACGGGTTCCACTGGGGACCCGAGGCCCACCACCCCAAGCTCCCGCGCGGTCGCCGTGTCGCCGTCGATGGCGTCGCGACGCTCGAGGAGGTCCTCTACGGGCCGGCGCCCGTCGCCGACGGCACCGTGAACCTCATCGGCGCGCTGCGCAAGTCCATGGCGACCACGGGCTACTCCGACCTCAAGGAGTTCCAGCGGGTCGAGGTCGTGCTCGCACCCTACGAGCAGATCTGAGGGGCGCGCACGACATCGTGACGACCGCCACGCAGGAATTCCCGCCGACCCTTCGCGAGGTCATGCTCCGAAGGCGTTGGATCGGGGTCCTCGGCCTGTGCCTCGTCATCGCGGGTGTGTTCGCATGGCTCGGTCAGTGGCAGTTCGAGCGCGCGATCGACACCGATCCGCCGCCGCCCGGAATCACGGAGGATGTGCGGCCGCTGTCCGACGTCCTGCAGCCGGGGGAGTACCTGCCCGAGCCGCTCGTCGGTCAGAAGGTCGAGACCTCCGGGACCTGGGTACCCGAAGACTTCGTGATCGTGTCATCGCGGTTCAACGACGGCGTCGAGGGCTACTGGGTGACCGGCCAGTTGCGGGTCGCGGAGCGCACGTCGCTCGCCGTCGCACTCGGATGGGCGCCGGACCGCGAGAGTGCCGATGCCGCCGCAGCTGCTCTCGAGGCACAGGGTCCCGTGGCGGTCGATCTCGCGGGACGCATCATCTCGGACGAGGGCACCGGCATCCCCCCGCGCGACGAGGCCGATCGGTTGGATCGGATGTCTCCCGCTGCGCTCCTCAGTCGATGGCACGACGTGGAGCAGCTCGACGTGTACCGCCCGTACCTCGCGGCCGAGAGCGCACCGGACGGTCTCACCGACATCTCGTCCGCGGCACCCGATGAGATCTCCCCGGTGAACTGGCTCAACGTGTTCTACGCGGTCGAGTGGGCCGTGTTCGCAGGCTTCGCCTTCTACTTCTGGTACCGCCTCGCGAGGGACGCCTGGGAGCGCGAGGTCGAGGAGTTCGAGGACGCGCAGGCCACCTGAGCCTTCTGCGTTCGTCGACTCGTCCGCGAGTGAGCATTCGGTGACGGATCGGCGAACACCATTGAGGATGTCCGTGACCCTCCGTATGCTCGCTCCCGTGCCCTCCTGAGCGACAGCACCGTGGTCCGCGCAGAGAGATGCCGTTGGCCCCGCGCCCCATCAGGGCGAGGGGAATCCATCCGTCGACGACGAGGAGCTCCACCGTCATGATGCCCACCCCCGACGCTGCAGTCATGGCGACTGCACCGCACTCGCCACGATCACGGGGGCGCATCGCGGCTCTCGCCGTCGCCACCTCCACCGCGCTCGTGCTCGGCACGTTCGCTGCGGTTCCCGCTCAGGCAGCGGTCCAGACCATCGCCGAGGTGCAGGGCACCGAGGCCGCCTCCCCGCTCCTGGGCGAGACGGTCACCGTGCAGGGCATCGTCACGTCGGACCACCGCACGGGCGGATACCGAGGAATCACACTGCAGAGCGAGGGCAGCGGCGGGGTGACCGACCAGACGCCCGGTGCGTCGGACGGCATCTTCATCTTCTTGGGCTCCCTCCAGCCCGAGCTCGAGATCGGTGACCTGGTCGAGGTGACCGGTGTCGTCAGCGAGTACTTCGAGCAGACGCAGATCGGCCTGTCCTCGCTCGACGACCTCGAACTGATCGTGCAGGGTGCGGGTCTTCCCGAGGTCACGCCCCTTCTCGACACCGTCGTCGGCAGCGACCGTGAGGCTTTCGAGAGCATGCTGGTGAGCCCCGAGGGCACCTATCGTGTCTCCTCGAGCCACCAGCTCTACAACTTCGGCACGCTGTGGCTGAGCGCGGGCGACGACATGAACGTCAAGAGCACGGAGACCACGCGCCCCGGGGCGGACGCCGAGGCGATCGCCGCAGAGAACCGAGCCGAGCGCATCCTGCTCGACGACGGCTGGTCGATGCAGGTGACCAACGGCAACCACCCGGGCGAGCAGCCGTACTTCACGAAGGACACGGTCGTCCGCAACGGCGATGCCGTCGTTTTCCCCGAGCAGCCGTACGTGCTGGGCTACGGATTCGACGACTGGCGCCTCCAGCCCGTCATCCCCATCGATGATTCGAGTGCCGCGGAGTACAAGCCCACCTTCGACCCGCGCAACGAGCGCCCCCAGGACGCTCCCGAGGTCGGCGGAGACGCCCAGATCGCGGCCTTCAACGTCTTCAACTACTTCACGACCCTCCGCAGTGAGGACTCCGATGCGCGCGGCGCGTCGACCGCCGCACAGTTCGCGACCCAGAAGTCGAAGATCGTCGAGGCGATCTCCGGCCTCGATGCCGACATCGTGGCCCTCATGGAGATCGAGAACTCGATCCAGTACGGCAAGCCGCTCGACACGGCCGTCGCCGACCTCGTCTCGGGCCTCAACGAGGCCGCGGGCGCCGAGGTGTGGGACTACGTCCGCACTCCCGCCGCGCTGGATGACACGGCGATCACCGACGCGATCACGAACGCGATCATCTATCGCACCGACGCCGTCTCGCCGGTGGGCGACAGCATGACGATCCTCGACGAGGACGTGTGGGACAACGCCCGCGAGCCGATCGCACAGGCGTTCGACATCGACGGCCGCATCGTGTCCGTCGTCTCCAACCACTTCAAGTCGAAGTCGCCGCCGGATGACGCCGGCGACGAGCCGGCCGACGGCCAGGGCTTCTTCAACGACGACCGCGTGGCGCAGGCCGAGTCGCTGCTGGGCTTCACCCAGGAGATCGCAGAGACTGCCGGCAGCGACGACATCATGCTGCTCGGCGACTTCAACGCCTACAGCCGCGAGGACCCGATCGACGTGTTCGCGCAGGCCGGGTGGACTGACCTCGTCGCCGAGCAGGCGCCGGACGAGTACACCTACACGTTCGACGGTGAGCTCGGATCGCTCGACCACGCGATCGCCTCGCCCTCGCTGACGGAGTCCGTCACGGGAACCGGGGTGTGGGAGATCAACGCCGCCGAGTGGAGCGACCGCGGGTACGCGTATGGAGCGACCGATGCCGCCGACCCCTTCCGGTCCAGCGACCACGACCCCGTGATCGTCGGCATCTCCAGTGACATCCCGCCCGTGAGTATCGACATCGTCACGATCAACGACTTCCACGGCCGCATCGAGGCCAACGGTGCGGCGGCCGGTGCCGCCGTCCTCGCCGGGGCCGTCGCCGAGGCCAGGGAGGACAACCCGAACACGGTGTTCGCCGCGGCCGGTGACCTCATCGGCGCGTCGACGTTCACGTCGTTCATCCAGGACGACAACCCCACGATCGACGCGCTCAACGCCGCAGGACTCGACGTGAGCGCGGCGGGCAATCACGAGTTCGACCAGGGCTGGGAGGATCTCCGCGATCGCGTGCAGGAACGCGCGGACTGGGAGTACATCAGCGCCAACGTGTTCCTCACCGAGACCGGTGAGCCTGCTCTCGCCCCCTCGTGGGTGACCGAGCTCGACGGCGTACGCGTCGGTTTCATCGGCGCCGTGACGGAAGAGCTCGACTCGCTCGTGGCCCCCGACGGGATCGCCGACCTCGAGGTGCGCAGCATCGTCGACTCGGTCAACACCGTCGCCGACGACCTGCGCGACGGTGACGAGGCGAACGGTGAGGCCGACGTGCTGATCCTGCTGGTGCACGAGGGGGCCTCGAGCTCCGAGCTGTCCAGCATCACGCCCGACTCCGCGCTGGGCGAGATCGTCGAAGGCGTCGACAGCGACGTGAGCGCGATCGTGTCCGCGCACACTCACCTCGCCTACAACCACGTGATCGACGGTCGTCCCGTGGTCTCGGCAGGGCAGTACGGCGAGAACTTCGGTCTCATGAACCTGCAGGTCGATGCGGAGACCAAGGAGCTGCTGTCGATCACGAACGAGATCAAGCCGCTGACCGAGGACGGCGAGCCGCTCTACCCGGCCGTCACCGAGGTGCAGGACATCGTCGACGACGCCAAGGCCGAGGCCGATGTCCTCGGCGCGGAGCCGGTGGGCGAGATCACGGCCGACTTCAATCGGGCGCGCCAGACGGACGGCTCCGAGAACCGCGGCGGCGAGTCCACGGTCGGCAACTTCGTCGCGGACGTCCAGCAGTGGGCGACGGGCGCCGACCTCGCGCTGATGAACCCGGGAGGTATCCGGGCCAACCTCACCTACGCCTCCTCGGGCGCGGGCGACCCGGACGGCAACGTCACCTTCCGCGAGGCGGCGACGGTGCAACCGTTCGCCAACACGCTCGTGACGCTCGACCTCACGGGAGAGCAGCTCGTCTCCGTCCTCGAGGAACAGTGGCAGCCCGACGGTGCGAGCCGTCCGTTCCTCAAGCTGGGAGTCTCCGAGGGGCTGGTCTACACCTACGACCCCACGGCAGGACGCGGGGAGCGGGTCACCTCCGTGACGCTGAACGGCGAACCGATCGACCCGTCCGCGACGTATGTCGTCGCGGCCAACTCGTTCCTCGCTTCCGGGGGCGACAACTTCGCCACCCTGACCGAGGGCGAGAACCGCACGGACACGGGCAAGATCGATCTGGCCTCGATGGTCGAGTGGTTCGACGAGAACGAGACGGCCACGCCGGATCAGGCGCAGCGCGCCGTCGGTGTGCAGCTGAGCGCACCGGATGCCGACGGCTACAGCCCCGGCGACGAGGTGACGATCGATCTCTCCTCGCTGGCGTTCAGCGGCGGCGAGGCGGCACCGTCCGAGGTGTCCGTGCAGCTCGGCGACACCGTCCTGGGGTCGTCGCAGATCGACGCGAGCGTGGTCGACGCGACGGACGAGGCAGGGCGAGCGAGCATCACGTTCACGGTGCCCGAGGGGGCATCCGGCGAGCAGATGCTGACCGTCGTGACCGATACCGGCACCACGGTGGACGTCCCCCTCACGATCGCTGCCGACGAAGAGTTCGCGGGAACGATCGAGCTCGGATCCTCGAAGGTCGCCGCGGGCAAGAAGCTGACGGTCTCGGGCGACGGATACGAGCCCGGTGAGAGCGTGCTGATCGAACTGCGTCCCAAGAAGGGCGCCGCGATCGAGGTCGGCGAGGTGATCGTCTCGGACGACGGCTCGTTCCAGACGTCGGTGACGGTCCCGAAGAAGACGCAGCCGGGCAAGTACACCGTCGCAGCCTCCCAGGCCGACGGCGACGAGGCCACCGCCGTCGTCACCGTCAACCGCGCGGGAGGTGTCGGCGGCTGGATCGGCGACATCATCGAGTGGCTGTGGGACCTGCTGTTCGGCCGACGCTGAGCGACAGCCCGTGAACGGGGCTCGTCGGGTACGCCGCCCGACGAGCCCCGTCGCCTCCGCGCCGCGAGCGCCAGGGAGCGCCCGCCGTCGCGGGTAGACTGGTCGCATGCCAGAGCCGAAAGTCGCCTCCTTTCCGAAGATCCGCGGGGCGCTGAGGTTCTACCAGATCGCGTCGATCATCACCGGAGTCATGCTCCTCCTGCTCCTTGCAGAGATGATCCTCAAGTACTCGCCCACGCACGTCGAGCTCTTCGCCGGTGGATCCGGTGGCCTGCTCTGGTTCGCGCCGGTCATCGTCGGCGAAGGGTGCCAGTGGTACTCCCTGTTCTTCCCCGGCGGCATGGGGTGCGAACTGATCTCGGTCGGCGACGGCGTCAACATCTCGCTCTTCATCCTCGTGGCGCACGGCTGGCTGTACGTGGTCTATCTCTTCGCGTGTTTCCGGGTGTGGAGCCTCATGCGGTGGGCGTTCCCCCGCTTCCTGCTGCTCGCACTCGGCGGTGTCATCCCGCTGCTGTCCTTCTTCATGGAGGCGATCGTCGCCCGCGAGGTCAAGACCTACCTCGCCGCCCGTGAGGCCGCCGCATCCGTTCCGTCCGATACCGAATCCCAGGAGGCTGCGCGATGAGCGCTGACACCGCACAGCGACCGGTGCTCGTCGTCGATTTCGGCGCGCAGTACGCACAGTTGATCGCGCGCCGCGTGCGTGAGGCGGGTGTGTACAGCGAGATCGTGCCGCACACCGTCACCGCCGAGGAGATCGCCGAGAAGAACCCCGTCGCGCTCATCCTCTCGGGCGGTCCGTCGTCCGTGTACGAGCCGGGAGCTCCGGCACTCGACACCGACATCTTCGATCTCCGGGTGCCGACCCTGGGCATCTGCTACGGCTTCCAGGTCATGGCGCGTGCGCTCGGGGGAGAGGTCGCCAACACCGGCCTGCGCGAGTACGGCGCGACCGACGCCTCACTCTCGGGCGACGGCGGGGTGCTCCTGGGCGGGCAGCCGGCGACGCAGAACGTGTGGATGAGCCACGGCGACCAGGTCGCCAAGGCCCCCGAGGGCTTCGACGTGCTCGCCTCGACCGCGGTCACCCCGGTCGCTGCCTTCGGCAATGCCGAGCGCGGGTTCTACGGCGTGCAATGGCACCCCGAGGTCAAGCACACGGACCACGGCCAGGCGGTCATCGAGAACTTCCTGCACCGGGCTGCGGGCCTCGCCGCGGACTGGAACAGCGACAACGTCATCGAGGAGCAGATCGCCCGCATCCGCGCACAGGTCGGATCCGCCCGCGTGATCTCGGCGCTGTCCGGCGGAGTCGACTCCGCGGTCTCCACCGCGCTCGTGCACCGCGCGATCGGCGACCAGCTGACCGCCGTCTTCGTGGACCACGGTCTGCTGCGCAAGGGCGAGCGCGAGCAGGTCCAGCAGGACTACGTCGCGTCCACGGGCGTGCGCCTCATCACCGTCGAAGCCGCGGACACGTTCCTCGGGCACCTGGCCGGAGTCAGCGACCCGGAGCAGAAGCGGAAGATCATCGGACGCGAGTTCATCCGCGCCTTCGAGGCGGTCCAGCGCGACCTCGTCGCCGAGGCGGCGGCCGAGGGCGAGCCCGTGCGCTTCCTCGTGCAGGGGACGCTCTACCCCGACGTCGTCGAATCCGGCGGGGGAACAGGCACCGCGAACATCAAGTCCCATCACAACGTCGGCGGACTCCCCGAGGACCTCGACTTCGAACTCGTCGAGCCGCTGCGGACCCTCTTCAAGGACGAGGTGCGGGCGATCGGGCGCGAGCTGGGTCTCCCCGAGGCGATCGTCGGTCGCCAGCCCTTTCCGGGGCCCGGCCTCGGAATCCGCATCGTGGGTGAGGTCACCGCTGACCGTCTCGAGATCCTGCGTGAGGCCGACGCCATCGCCCGCGAGGAACTGACCAAGGCCGGCCTGGACGGGGAGATCTGGCAGTGCCCCGTCGTGCTGCTGGCCGACGTGCGCTCCGTGGGCGTGCAGGGTGATGGCCGCACGTACGGCCACCCCATCGTGCTGCGTCCCGTCTCGAGCGAGGACGCCATGACCGCCGACTGGACGCGCCTCCCGTACGACGTCCTGTCCAAGATCTCCAACCGCATCACCAACGAGGTGCGCGACATCAACCGTGTCGTCCTCGATGTGACCTCCAAGCCCCCGGGCACCATCGAATGGGAGTAGGCCTTCGATGAGACGCCCCTCGAATCGCAGGAGAACACCATGAAGTACATGCTCATCATGCGCGATTCCGACGAGGCTGTGGCGGCATCCCAGGACGTCCCCTTCGAGCAGATCCTCGAAGCGATGGGGCGCTACAACGAGTCGATGATCTCGGCCGGCGTCCTCGCCGGCGGCGACGGACTCGCTCCCGCCGAAGAGGGCGTCGTGGTGGACTTCGCTGCGGACCCGCCGCTGGTCACTGACGGCCCCTACGGCGAGACCAAGGAACTCTTCAACGGCTTCTGGATCGTCGAGGTCGCGAGCAAGGAGGAGGCCATCGAGTGGGCGAAGCGCTGCCCGCTCGGCCCCGGTTCGAAGCTCGAAGTTCGCCGGATCCCCGGCATCGAGGACTTCCCGCAGGACAACGAGTGGGTCCAGAAGGAGAAGGCGTATCTCGACGAGGTCGCCGAGCGGTCCGCCCAGGGCTGACCAGCCCTGAAGCCCCGCCGGGCTGAACGTCGCAACGACGTACCCCGGCGACGAAGGCCGAGCTGCTCGTGCTGCTCGGCAGGCACGAAGAAGCGCGCCCCCTGTTCGCTGACGCGGCGAGAATCGCCGGCAACGACAGGGAACGCGCTCTCCTGGAAAGAAAGGCGACCGGGCTGTAACCGGCCACCGCAACTGCTGTTAGTTGCGAGCCTTCTTGCCACGGCCGACGATGAGGCCGTAGATCAGCAGCACGATGATCGAGCCGCCGATGGCCAGCAGCCAGCTGCTGATCTCGAAGAAGTTGTCGACTCCCACGCCGAAGACGGCGGAACCGATCCAGCCGCCGAGAAGGGCTCCGACCACACCGAGCAGAAGTGTGACGAGCCAGCCGCCACCCTGCTTACCCGGAAGGATGAGCTTGGCGATGGCACCGGCGATCAGGCCGAGAAGAAGGAATCCGAGAAAACCCATGGTCTGCTCCTAAAACATAGACGAACGATCCCCGAGTGCGGGGATCACGGAGACCACTATCCACCCCATTCATAAGTTTCCGCACCCCCTTGCGCGAGACCCCTGAATATCGATAAAAGGCCCACCCCGCAAGGGGTGAGCCTTTCATCTACCTGTGGATCTGCGTCAGTTGCTGCCGCGGACGATCGCGATCATGCGGAGGATCTCGACGTACAGCCAGACGACCGTGACCATGATGCCGAAGCCGCCGAGCCAGCCGTACTTGCGGGGAGCGCCGTTGCGCACGCCCTGCTGGATCTGGTCGAAGTCCATGACGAGCGAGTACGCGGCCATGAAGACCACGAGGACGCCGATGACGAGACCGATCGGGATGCCCATGATCTCGGCGCTGTACAGGCCGAACGCCTGATCCTGCGGAAGGATGCCGGTCCACATGAGGACGAGGTTGAGGAGCGAGAAGACCATGTAGCCGATCATTGCGATCATGACGATCTTGGTCATCTTCTTCGAGGCGCGGATCTTGCCGCTGGCGAAGAGCGCCAGAGTCACTCCCACGACCGCGACGGTCGCGAGGGTGGCCTGCATGACGATGCCGGGCCACATCACCTCGAAGAACGCGGAGATGCCACCGATGAACAGACCCTCGAACGCGGCGTACGCGAAGATCAGCGCCGGGCGGACCTTCTTGCGCGACGTGAAGATGACCGCCATGGCGAGGACGAAGCCACCGAGGGCTCCGATGATCCAGGGCATCATCGACGGGTCCTGCGAGAGGTTCATGCCGCCGAGCGTCCAGATCCAGCCGACGACCGCGGTGACGAGGAGGATGCCGAACAGGCCGGCCGTCTTCCACACCGTGTCCTCGACCGACATGCGGTCGGTCTCGATCGCGCCGGCCGGAGGAGCGGCGTACATGCCCTCGAGCTGCGCATCTGCTGCGGCGTTCACGCCAGCGTGGGCGAAGGATGCGGTCTGTGCACCCTGACCTGCTGCCTGGGGACCACCGGGGTAGGTCGCGACGGCGCGCGGATCCTGCTTCTGGAAGGCCGGATTGTTGAATGCGAAATTGCTCATCGTGGCTTCACTCCAAGGGATGACGAAGGGCGCTTGCCTCTACGATACCGGGCGGCTGCTATGAACGGGGTGTTCTACGCTGAGAGCGTGCCCAGGAAATCACCGCTCGTCATCGGCCATCGCGGGGCTCCCGGGTACCGGCCCGAGCACAGCAGGTCCTCGTACGAACTCGCGGTCGCGATGGGTGTCGATGCGGTCGAGCCCGACGTGGTCGCGACCAGGGACGGCGTGCTCGTCGTCCGGCACGAGAACGAGATCTCGGGGACGACCGATGTCGCCGATCATCCGGAGTTCGCGGCGAGGCAGACGACGAAGAGCGTCGACGGTCAGTCCCTCACGGGATGGTTCACCGAGGACTTCACCTGGGAAGAGCTGGCCACGCTGCGCTGTCGGGAGCGGCTGCCCACCCTCCGGCCGTCGAGTGCGAGCTTCGACGACACGCAACCGATCCTCCGGCTGACGGATCTGCTGGACCTCATCCGTTCCGCCTCCGAGGAGCAGGGTCGCGAGATCGGCGTCGTGCTGGAGGTCAAGCACGCCACGTACTTCGCCGGGATGGGTCTCGATCTCGTGCCGCTCATCGAGCGGGATCTGCGCGTCGCGGGGTGGCATGCGGGAGAACTGCCCCTCACGATCGAGGCGTTCGAGTCGACGGTCCTCCGGCAGTTGCGTGCACGCAAGATCGCGGCGTCCTACATCTACCTGATCGAAGCCTCCGGGCGTCCGTTCGATCTCGTGGCCACGCAGGGACGCGCCGCCGCGACGTACAAATCGACCGTCACCCCTCGGGGGCTCGACGGGCTCGTCGGCGTGGTCGACGGGATCAGCGTCAACAAGCGCATGCTGCTCGGGTCGGGCGCGTCGATCGTCACGGACGCGCACGCACGCGGCCTGCGCGTGTTCACCTGGACGTGCCGACCGGAGAACGCATTCCTGTCGAAGGAGTTCCGCGGAGACGGCGGGCGCGGGGACTTCGGCGACTACGAGGCGGAGTGGGACGTGATCGCCAGGACGGGTGTGGACGGCGTGTTCGTCGATCACGCGGATCTGGGCGTGGGGTTCTTCCGATCCTGAGTGGGGCCGTCCCACCTCCCGCGATCGGTGCGCGGCGCGCCTCGTAGGCTGTGGGGCATGAACGGCATCGTGGCTCAGGGAGTGAGTCGATCCTTCGGGAGCGTGCAGGCGGTCAGAGACGCGACCTTCGAGGCCAGACAGGGCCGCGTGACGGGACTCGTCGGACCGAACGGGGCAGGCAAGACGACGCTGCTGCTGATGCTCGCGTCCCTTCTCGCGCCGGACACCGGCACGATCCGGATCGGCGACACCGACCCGGTCACCGACACGGCAGCCGCACGTCGGCTCCTCGGGTGGATGCCGGACGCGCTGGGGGCCTGGCCCTCGCTCACGGCGCGGGAGAGCGTCGTGACCACCGCCAGGCTCTACGACATCCCGCTCGCCGACGCGAGAGCGCGCGCGGACGAGCTGCTGGCCCTGGTCGGGCTGGCGGACCTCGCCGCATCCCCCGCCCGGGTCCTCTCCCGCGGGCAGAAGCAGAAGCTCGGGCTGGCGCGCGCTCTCGTCCACGATCCGCAGGTGCTTTTGCTGGACGAGCCGGCCTCGGGACTGGATCCCGAGGCGCGCGTGCAGCTGCGCCACCTGCTGCGACGTCTCGCCGACGAGGGACGCACGATCCTCATCTCCAGTCACGTCCTCTCCGAGCTCGAGGAGGTCGTCGACGACGCGGTCTTCCTCGTGGCAGGATCCGTCGTCGCGGCGCCCGCCGAGCAGTCCAGCGCCCGCGCCTGGCGAGTGCGCCTGGCGGGCTCCGTCAGCCCCGGGGAGCAGGTGGCCGCAGCGCTCGAGCTGGATCCCGCAGCGGTCTCGGTCGATCGACGCGACGCGCTCGTCGCGTTCGCGAGCGAACAGGCCGCGGTCGACGGGCTGCGACAGCTGGTCGGCGCCGGGGTGCCGGTCGTCGAGTTCGCTCCCGCCCAGAGCGGACTGGAGCACACCTTCCTCGCCCTGCGCGGCGCACCGACACCGGGAGCGGGATCATGAGCATCGCACGCATCGGAACCATCGCCCGCCTCGAACTCACGCAGCGGCTGCGCAGCGTCGGCTGGTACGTGCTGCTCGGCGTCTTCGCCGTCATCCTCCTCATCGTGACCGTGCTCGCCTTCGCGGTGTTCTCGGGCGCGCAGATCGGAGCCGGAGCCGGGGTGTACTCGGTCGTCGTGGCGATGGTGCTGCTCCTCGTGGTGCTGGTCTCGCCGACGCTCAGTGGCAACGCGATCAACGGTGACCGTGAGAGCGCGACGCTCGCACCGATACAGGTGACGATGGCGACCACGGGCGACGTCATGCTCGGCAAGCTCCTCGCGGCCATCGCGACGGGGGCCGCGTTCCTGCTCGTCTCCCTGCCGTTCCTGCTCGTCGCGGTGCTCGCCGGCGGGGTGACGCCGGAGATGTTCGTCGTCTCGATCCTCGTGCTCGCCGCCGAGATCGTCATCGTCGCCGCGATCGGTGTGGGGCTGAGTGGACTTCTCGCACGGCCGCTCTTCTCCGTCGCGGCGACCTACCTGGTCGTCGCCGGACTCGTGATCGGGACGCTCATCGCCTTCGGCCTCGGTGGCACCGCGGTACGTACCGAGGCCACGAGCTACAGCCGCCCCTACGACGCTCAGGGCATGGTGATCTGCGACGAGTGGGAGACCTACACGTACGAGGTGCCGCGGTTCGACTACGTGTGGTGGGTGCTGGCGGCGAATCCGTTCGTCGTGCTCGCCGACGCCACGCCGACCCACTACGACGCGTACGGCAACGGGTCCGATCTCTTCGGGTGGATCAAGTACGGCGTGCGGTCCGCGCAGCATTCGCCGGTCGAGCAGCGGTGGGACGAGTGCTCACAGGCCCCGGACGGAGAGTCGCAGCAGGAACTGATCGAGCGCAGCGTCCCGAGCTGGTCCGTGGGTCTCGGCGTGCAGATCGTGCTCGCGGGCGGCCTGTTCGCCGGAGCGTGGTCGCGCACGAGGACTCCTGCGCGGCGTCTGCCGCCGGGAACCCGTATCGCCTGATATCCCTCGCCCGCGCATTCAGTGGCGGTCGCGGTGCACGCTGCGCCCGGAGATGTGCTCGATCGTGAACCGCAGGGGGACGTTGCGTCCCTCTCCGGCCCACGGCGACACGCGCCCCATCACGGCGGGTCGCTCGTCGTCGGGGATGACGGTGAGTGCGCCGTGCATCAGCACGCTCCAACCCGAGCCGCCGATGTCCTTGTGGTGGTCGACCTCGAACGCGACCGTGGCCGAGGTCGTCGCAAGTTCGTGGAGGATGCCGTCGGCCGCGGTACGCAGGAGAAGGTCCTGCCCGGATACGACGTAGTTCACGGGGATGATCTGGACGGAATCGTCCTTCACGAAGCCCACCCGCCCGATCGTGGTCGCGGTGAGCAGTTCGGAACACTGCTGGTCGTTCAGGACGGTGATCATGGTCCACCTCTCGACGTGCGCGTGGGGCGAGCCTACCCCGCACCGTCCTCCCTGCCCAGTCCTCCCTGCCCAGTCCTCGCGGCCGGGGTCGGTGGCCCGGCCTAGACTCGTAGGGCCATGACCGACGCACCCCTCATCGTCCCCGAATCCGCCGTCCCGCCGCAGGACGAGCTCCTCGCCGGGCTCAATCCGCAGCAGCTCGTCGCGGTGACCCATCGCGGTCCCGCCCTCCTCATCGTCGCCGGTGCCGGATCGGGCAAGACCAGCGTCCTCACTCGCCGCATCGCCGCACTGCTTCGCAGTCGCGAGGCATGGCCGAGCCAGATCCTCGCGATCACGTTCACGAACAAGGCGGCGGGTGAGATGCGCGAGCGCGTCGGCGCACTCATCGGCGACGCCGCACGCGGCATGTGGATCTCGACGTTCCACTCGGCCTGTGTGCGGATCCTCCGCCGCGAGGCGCAGCAGTTCGGCTTCACCACCTCGTTCACGATCTACGACTCGGGCGACTCCCGCGCGCTGATCAAGCGACTGGTCAAGGAGCACGAGGCCGACGCCTACGGTCTCACCCCCGCCTCGGTCCAGTCCCGGATCTCCAAGCTCAAGAACGAGCTGTCCGACGCCGAGGCCTATGCCAGGCAGGCGAACATGTCCGACCCCGCCGAGCGCCTCTTCGTGGAGATCTTCGCCGACTACCAGCGACAGTTGCGCAAGGCCAACGCCTTCGACTTCGATGACCTGATCGGCCAGACGGTCTTCCTTTTCCGCGCCTTCCCCCAGGTTGCCGACACGTACCGACGGCGCTTCCGGCACATCCTCGTCGACGAGTACCAGGACACCAACCACGCCCAGTACGCGCTCATCCACGAGCTCACCCGGCCCGTCTCCGGTGCAGGTGCCGAGCCATATGCCTCGGGCGGCATGATGATCTTCGAGCCCGAGACGACACCCGAGGTCGAGGGCGCCTCGCTCACGGTGGTCGGCGACTCCGACCAGTCGATCTACGCCTTCCGCGGCGCGGACATCCGCAACATCAGCGAGTTCGAGCGCGATTTCCCCGGCGCCAAGGTGGTCCTCCTCGAGCAGAACTACCGCTCCACCCAGAACATCCTCTCCGCCGCGAACGCGGTCATCGGCAACAACTTCGACCGCAAGGACAAGAAGCTCTGGACCGATGTCGGCGAGGGCGAGAGGATCGTGGGGTTCACGGGCTACTCGCAGCACGACGAGGCGCAGTTCGTGGCGGACGAGGTCGAGACGCTCCGCCGCGCGGGGATGCCCTATTCCGAGATGGCCGTCTTCTATCGCACCAACTCGCAGTCGCGCGCGCTGGAGGAGATCTTCATCCGCTCCGCGGTGCCGTACAAGATCATGGGCGGCACGAAGTTCTACGAACGCGCCGAGATCAAGGATGCCCTCGCGTATCTCATCGCGGTCGCCAATCCCGCCGATGAGATGGCGGTGCGGCGTATCCTCAATCGCCCGCGCCGCGGCATCGGCGACGTGACGGCCACCTCGATCGCACGCTTCGCGGAGGAGCACGACATCAGCTTCCGTGACGCGCTGCGGCACCCGGCGGCTCTGGGCCTGGGGCCGAAGCTGCAGGCGGCGATCGTCCAGCTGGACGGGATCCTCGACGAGGCGACCGCGATCATGCTGCCCGCGTCGGGCGAAGTCCCTCCGGCCACCTCCGTCGCCGACGGACTCAGCCTGCTGCTCGCCAAGAGCGGATACCTCGACGCCCTGCGCGCGAGCCGCGACCCGCAGGACGAGGCGCGCGTGGAGAACCTCGACGAGTTCGTCGCCGTGACCCGTGACTTCGCGCGGAACAACCCGGACGGCACGATCGTCGACTTCCTCACCGAGGTGCAGCTCGTGTCCGACGCCGACGATCTGGACGACGAGTCCGGGACGGTGTCGATGATGACCATGCACACCGCCAAGGGCCTCGAGTACGACGCCGTCTTCGTCACGGGAGTCGAAGAGGACCTCATCCCGCATCGCATCTCCGCGGGCGAGCCGGGCGGTCCGCAGGAGGAGCGACGCCTGTTCTACGTCGGCATCACCCGCGCCCGCAAGCGGCTGTATCTGTCGCTCGCGATGACGCGCGCGCAGTTCGGCGAGGTGACCGTGGCCATGCCGAGCCGGTTCCTGCAGGAGATCCCGTCCGAGCTCATCGACTGGCGGCAGTCGCCGGGTGATGTCAACTCGCGTGGCGGCACGCAGTCGCGTGCGCTGAACGCGCGACGCCCCGGCGGCGGACGCGACGACTTCGGCGTGCGTCCGCTCGCCCCTCGGGACTCCCTCAAGCCGCTGTCGACCTCGATGGACAAGTTCACCAACCGCGTCACCGCGAAGGTCCGCGACAACGGCGACCTCGAGCTGACGGCCGGGGACCGCATCCGTCACGATGACTTCGGCGAAGGACGCGTCGACGCCGTCACGGGCGAGGGCGCCAAGCGCATCGCGCACGTGCGTTTCGACACCGCCGGCATGAAGAAGCTGCTCATCAAGATCGCGCCGATCACGAAGCTCTGAGCGACGCCCTCTCCTCGGGCGGGCGTCAGTCGGCCGGGGACGGCGGTTAGGCTGACTCCCATGGCTTTGTTCTCGCGCCGCAAGAAGACCGATGACGCTGTCGACGCCGAGGTGTCGACCCCGAACGACGGGGCGCCCACGGGCTCTCCGGAGGACGCGGCCCCGTCCGCCGAGGGCGAGAGCGTGCCGACGATCGGCATCAGCGTCCAGGCATTCCGCGGTGTGGGAGCCGCCGCGGGGCCCGAAGTCTCCCTTCCCGATGAGTCCGCCGGCGCGGACACGGGGTCCGTCCGCTCGGCGCCCATCGCGCCCGCACAGGTTCAGGCGGCCGCTGCCGCGCCGCGGCCCGAGCCCGTCGCACGCACGCTTCCGCTCGCTCCCGCCCTGCCGCCCGAGCAGACCGAGACGGTCCCGGGAATGAAGGACAACGTGCTCCTGCGTGCGGCCCTGAGCGAGCTCGAAGAGGGGGCGACGAACGATCAGCTGATCGGAGTGCTCCGCCAGGCGCTCCAGGGGCAGCTCTACCTGCGCGTGAACGGCGATGCCCGCACACTGATCAGCGAGGGCAAGCCGCTCTCCGTCGGCGTCATGCGCGACGGCGACCGCTCGTTCATGCTGGCGTTCAGCTCGGCCGGCGCGGTCCGCGAATCCGTGCAGCGCGAGGATGACCCCACGGCCACGTCGGCGGTCGCCCAGCCCGTCACCGGAGTCCTGCAGCAGGTCGTCTCGGGCGACTTCACCGGGCTCATCATCGACAACGCCTCGGCTCCGCACCGCGCGGTGTTCCCCAGCGAGATCCTCGCGAAGGCGCTCGACCAGGCCGATGTGAACATGACCGTCAAGACCCTGATCGCCGGGCCGCGTGAGGCCGACACCGCAGCCAAGGTCGGCGAGGCGCTCTCGACCACCCGCATGTGGGTCGCGGTGAACGACCAGGACGGAAACGGCGCGGTCGGCATCGCCGAGGCGCAGACCCCGGACGGCACGCGCTACCTGCAGCTGTTCTCGCACCCGCTGGAGATCGTCGCCCTCGGCCGGGGAGATCGCCCCGCGCCGTTCGAGCCCGCCCAGCTCGCGAAGGTCCTCTCGGGTCACCCCGAGATGGCCGGGGTCCTGGTCGATTCGGCCGGGCCCTCGATCGTCGTGGATCGTGCCGCCCTCGCACCTGTGCTCGCCCTGCCCGTTGACGACGCTGCGACGGCGGTGCCGACGCCTGACGACGAGGCCTGACGCGGAGCCGATCCCGGCCGCGGTGGCACTACCGAGGACGCCATCGGCCCCCTAGTGTCGGGGCATGGCATCTGAACGCGTGACCCTGACGGTGCAGGATCCGGACGGAGAGCAGACACTCGCGCTGTCCAGCCCGAACAGGGTGATCTGGCCCGAGGTCGGGGTCACCAAGGCCGAGCTGGCCGACTACGTCCAGACCGTCGCGACGCCGTTCCTCGCCTCGAACGGCGACCGGCCGGTGTCCCTCGAGCGGTTCCGCGACGGCATCGGCAGCGAGGGGTTCTTCTCCAAGAACCCTCCGAAGGGCACACCGGACTTCGTGGATGCGGTCACGGTGACCTACAACAGCGGGCGCACGCATCCGCAGATCGTCCTCACCAGGCCCTCGGCGATCGTGTGGGCCGTGCAGATGAACACGATCGTGTTCCACCCGTGGGCATCGCTCGCGGCCGACACGGACAATCCGGTGGAACTGCGCATCGATCTCGATCCGCAGCCCGGAACGGACTTCGCCGACGCCGTGTCCGCGGCGCACGGGCTGCGCGAGGTCCTGCGGGAAGCGGAGCTCGAACCGTTCATCAAGACGAGCGGCAATCGCGGACTGCACGTGTTCTGCCCGATCCAGCCCACCCACGAGTTCCTGGACGTCCGCCACGCGGTGATCGCCGCCGGGCGGGAGCTCGAGCGGCGGATGCCCGACCGCGTCACCACGAACTGGTGGAAGGAGGAGCGCGGGGAGCGGATCTTCATCGACTTCAACCAGGCGAATCGCGATCGCACGATGGCGGGCGCCTACAGTCCTCGCGCGCTTGCGGGGGCGACGGTGTCGACACCCGTGTCGTGGGACGAGCTCGACGGCCTGGACCCGACGCGTTTCACGGTGCGGAGCATCCCGGAGCGACTGGCCGAGAGCGGCGACCCGTGGGCGCTGATGGCGGAGAGTCCTGGCCGTATCGACACGCTGCTCGGCTGGTGGGACCGAGACGTGGCCGAGGGGCTGGGAGAACTGCCGTTCCCGCCGGAGTTCCCGAAGATGCCAGGGGAGCCGCCGCGCGTGCAGCCGAGCCGGGCGAAGAAGGACTGACGCGCGCGTCCGTTCAGGCGAGCACGCGGGCGAGGTCGTAGCCCGCGACGGTGTCGAGCTGCTCGTACGTGCACGAGCGGGCATCGCGGTCGGGGCGCCAGCGTGCGAACTGCACGGTGTGGCGGAAACGGGATCCCTCCAGCTGGTCGTAGCGCACCTCGAGCACGCGCTCGGGGCGCAGGCGGACGAACGAGACGTCCTTCGACCCCGTGAACCGGGAGCGCTCTCCCGCGCCGGTGACGGCCTCTCCGGCGTCGTCGCGCACCACGAGGGGCGCGAGCTCCTCGACGAGTTCACGGCGGCGCACGTCGCTCCATGCGGCCACTCCACCCACCTGTCGCAGCGTGCCGTCCGCGTCGTGGAGTCCCACCAGGAGTGAACCGACCCCGGATCCGGATTTGTGGATGCGATACCCGAGGGCGACGACATCCGCCGTGCGGGCGTGCTTGATCTTGACGAGCGTGCGTTTCCCCGGCGCATAGGGCTGATCCAGCGGTTTCGCGACCACCCCGTCCAGCCCTGCCCCCTCGAACTCCTCCAGCCACCGCACGGCGAGCTCGCGATCCTCGGTCGTGCGAGCCAGGTGCAGCGGGTGTTCGACCCCGCTCAGGAGCGCTTCCAGCCGCGCACGGCGATCGCGGAACGGCGTGGACTGCAGGTCCTCGTCGCGCTCGGCTAGCAGGTCGAAGGCGATGAACATCGCCGGAGTCTCGGACGCCAGGCGGATCACGCGCGACTCCGCGGGATGGATGCGCTGGCTCAGGGCTTCCCAGTCCAGTCGCTGCGCTCCGGGCTCGCCGGTCGCCACCACGATCTCGCCGTCGAGCAGACACGGGTGGGGGAGGAGCCGGGGGATCGCATCCACCAGCTCGGGGAAGTAGCGCGTGAGAGGCTTCGCACCGCGTGAGCCGATCTCGACATTCTTCCCGTCCCATGAGATGAGTCCGCGGAACCCGTCCCACTTCGGCTCGAAGAGCAGTCCGCCCGTCGTGCGGGCAGGATCGGGGACGGCCGCAGCGGCCTTCGCGAGCATCGGTGCGGGGATGTCGTAGCGCATGAGGACCATCCTCCTCCCGGAGAGGAGGGCGTCAAGCAGACGCAGCGCGGAACCCCTTCGACGATCGCTTCGAACGCGCGGGGATTTTATCCGACTCCACCCTTCCTGGCAACGCGGTTCCCAGGATCGCGGTGGTTTCTTACGGTGTAGTCCAGGTCAACCGAGCCGGAGGAATCCCGATGTCCACGCCCACCCATGCCCCCGTCGGCTCCGAGAAACACGACGTCGACACGGTCGCCACGCCCGCTCCGCGCGAGACGACGTGGGAGCGCGTCGACTTCGATCGCTACGTCGTGAGCCTGGATGGACCGGTCGGGTACATCGAGGTCGTCCCTCCGCTGTTCGTCTGCCACGCCGGTCATCCCTACGCCAAGGCGGAGGAGATCGCACAGGTGCACGACTTCGATCGCGCGGTGCGGATCGTCGTCGAGCGAGCTGAGGCCTCGTAGCGCTCTATGCTCGCTAAATGAGTCTTGAGATCTGGCCGGGTTCGGCCTATCCGCTGGGAGCGACCTTCGACGGTCAGGGAACCAACTTCGCCCTCTTCAGCGAGGGGGCCGAACGGGTGGAACTCTGCCTGTTCGACGACGACGGCACCGAGCAGCGCGTCGAGCTCACCGAGGTCGACGCCTTCGTGTGGCACGGCTACCTGCCCACGGTGCAGCCGGGACAGCTGTACGGCTACCGCGTGCACGGCCCGTTCGTGCCCGCCGAGGGCAAGCGGTTCAACGCGAACAAGCTGCTGCTCGACCCGTACGCCAAGGCGGTCGCCGGCCGTATCGAGTGGGGACAGACGCCCTTCGGATACGACTTCGGCGACCCGGACTCGCGCAACGACGACGACTCGGCCGCCTCGATGGTCAAGGGCGTCGTCATCAACCCGTTCTTCGAGTGGCAGGGCGATCGTCAGCCGAAGACCCCGTATGCGCAGACCGTGATCTACGAGGCGCACGTCAAGGGACTCACGATCCAGCACCCGGAGGTTCCCGAGGAACTGCGGGGCACCTACGGCGGCATCGCCCATCCCGCGATCATCGAGCACCTCCACCGTCTGGGAGTCACTGCCCTGGAACTCATGCCGGTGCACCAGTTCGTCCACGACTCCGTGCTCGAGGAGAAGGGGCTCTCCAACTACTGGGGCTACAACACCCTCGGTTTCTTCGCGCCCCACAACGAGTACTCCTCCAGCGGCGAGCACGGTCAGCAGGTGCAGGAGTTCCGCGCGATGGTGCGGGCGCTGCACGCAGCAGGGATCGAGGTCATCCTCGACGTGGTCTACAACCACACCGCCGAGGGCAACCACCTGGGCCCGACCCTGTCGATGCGTGGCATCGACAACGAGGCGTACTACCGTCTCGAAGAGGATCGGCGCTACTACACCGACTACACGGGAACCGGCAACAGCCTCAACGCCGGCAGCCCGCACGCCCTGCAGCTCCTCATGGATTCGCTGCGGTACTGGGTGACCGAGATGCACGTCGACGGATTCCGGTTCGACCTCGCCTCGACGCTCGCGCGGGAGTTCTACGACGTGGACCGGCTGTCGACCTTCTTCGAGCTCGTGCAGCAGGATCCCGTGGTGTCCCAGGTGAAGCTGATCGCGGAGCCATGGGACGTCGGCCCCGGCGGTTACCAGGTCGGGAACTTCCCCCCGCAGTGGACGGAGTGGAACGGCAAGTATCGCGACACCGTCCGCGACTTCTGGCGCGGCGAGCCGCAGGCGCTCGGCGAGTTCGCCTCGCGTCTGACCGGGTCCGCCGATCTCTACGAGCACTCCGGTCGCCGCCCTGTGGCGTCCATCAACTTCGTCACCGCGCACGACGGCTTCACGCTTCGTGACCTCGTCTCGTACAACGAGAAGCACAATGAGGCGAATGGCGAGGGCAACGCCGACGGCGAATCCCACAACCGCTCCGACAACATGGGCGCCGAGGGGCCGACCGACGACGAGGGCGTGAACCGGCGCCGCGCGCGCCAGCAGCGCAACTTCCTCGCCACCCTGCTGCTCTCGCAGGGCGTGCCGATGATCTCGCACGGTGACGAGCTCGGGCGAACCCAGGGCGGCAACAACAACGGGTATGCGCAGGACAACGAGACGACCTGGATCGACTGGAGCGCTGCGGATCTGCCGCTCATCGAGTTCACGGCCGCCGTAGCGCGCCTTCGTCGTCGACACCCCACATTCCGCCGCAGCCGGTTCTTCGACGGCAGGCCCGTGGAGGTCGAGGAGGGCGAGCGGATCCCCGACGTCGTCTGGTTGCGGCCCGACGGCAGTCCGATGAAGCCCGCCGACTGGGACTCCGGCTTCGGGCGTCTGGTGGGGATGTTCCTCAACGGCCAGGGGATCCGCGAGACGGATGCGCGCGGCCACGCGGTCACCGACGTGAACTTCCTCGTGTACTTCAACAGCGCCGGCGAACCGGTGGACGTGACCCTCCCGGACGTACGTCACGGAGAGCGGTGGCATGTCGCCGTGGACACGGCCGGGGCGCTCGCCGACGGGTCGGAGTTCGATCCGACCGCGTCTCTCACGGTCGAGTCGAAGTCGCTCCTGGTGCTGCAGGAGGTCGACGGAGTGGAACTGTCGACGGACGATTCGGTGGACGCGTCCCTGCGAGGTCAGATCGAACAGGCGGAGAGCTCGGCTCCCGCCCCGAGAGCGGAGCTCAGGAAACCATGACACGACGGCCGCTCTCGACGTACCGACTCCAGATCAGCGATCGGTTCCCCCTCGACGAGGCGGCCGCTGTGACGCGGTACGTCGCCGACCTGGGGGCGTCGTGGGCGTACCTCTCCCCGCTCCTCGCGGCCACGCCCGGCTCGAATCACGGGTACGACGTCGTGGACCATTCCCGCGTCGACCCCGACCGGGGAGGGGAGGAGGCACTCGAACGTTTCGCGGCTTCCGCGCGCGCTGCGGGCCTCGGCATCCTCGTCGACACCGTACCCAACCATGTCGGCGTCTCAGTGCCTCGCGAGAACCCCTGGTGGTGGGATGTTCTGCGGTTGGGGCGTGAGAGTCGGCACGCGGTGGCGTTCGACATCGACTGGTCCGCGGGTGGGGGCAAGCTGCTCATGCCGATTCTCGGCTCCTCGCCGGATGAGGCGATCGCGCAGGGGCACCTGGTGGTCGACGCGACTTCCGCGGCCGATGCTCCCGACGGCACCCTGTCCTATTTCGATCACGTCCTGCCGCTCGCGCCGGGAACGGCGGTGCACGCCGGCGACATGTCCGCGCTTCTCGCGGCCCAGCACTACGAGCTGCGGTTCTGGGAGGACCAGAACACCGAGCTGAACTACCGGCGCTTCTTCGCCGTGGTCGAGCTGGCCGGCATCAGGGTCGAACTGCCCGACGTCTTCGCGGAGTCGCACGCGGAGATCGTGCGGTGGATCCGTGGCGGCCTCGCCGACGGCCTGCGCGTGGACCACCCGGACGGCCTGATCGACCCCGCCGGATACCTGGAGCAGCTGGCCGACGCCACCGGAGGCGCGTACACGCTGATCGAGAAGATCCTCGAACCGGGCGAGGCGCTCCCGGCATGGTGGCGCACGGACGGCACCACGGGGTACGACGCCCTCGCGGAACTCGACCGTGTGCTGGTCGACCGCGACGGCGTGGAGGCACTGGACCGGCTGGACGCGCGTCTGCGCGCCGAGACGGGCCTGCCGCCGGCCCAGGAGTGGCCGGATCTCATCCACACCACCAAGCGCATGATCGCCGACAGTCTGCTGGGTTCGGAGGTGCGACGGCTCGTCCGTACCCTGCCGCACGGGGTCGTGCACGCCGAGGACGCGCTCGCCGAGCTGCTGACCTGCTTCCCCGTCTACCGCTCCTACCTGCCCGAGGGATCGGCGCACCTCCGACACGCCTTCGCCGAGGCGCGGCGGAGACGTCCCGACCTCGCGACGACGTTCGCCGAGCTCGAACCGCTGCTCAGCGATCCGGCTCTCGAGGTGGCGCAGCGGTTCCAGCAGACGAGCGGGGCCGTGATGGCGAAGGGCGTGGAGGACACGGCCTTCTATCGCTTCACCCACCTCGGGACGCTGACCGAAGTGGGAGCGGACCCCTCCATCACCGCGCTGAGCGTCGAGGAATTCCATGACGCGCAGCGCGCGCGACTCGCGTCCTGGCCGCACTCGATGACCACCCTGTCGACGCACGACACGAAACGGTCGGAAGATGTGCGCGCGCGACTGAGTGTGCTGTCGGAGATGCCGGAGCGGTGGTCCGAGGTACTCGACGAGCTGCGCGGCGTGGCTGCGACCGGCCACGGTCCCCTCGACGCCTTGATCTGGCAGGCCGCCGTCGGGGCATGGCCGATCTCGTCCGAGCGCCTGTCCGCCTACGCCACCAAGGCGGCCAGAGAGGCCTCGGAATCGACGACGTGGCAGCATCCCGACGCGGAGTTCGAGAAGGGCATCGCCTCGATCGCGGCATCGATCGAGGGTGACGCTCGTCCGATCCTGGACGGCTTCGTGTCGGAGATCGTGGATGCGGGACGTTCGAACTCCCTCGCCGCCAAACTGCTGCAGCTCACCGGTCCCGGCGTCCCGGATGTCTACCAGGGGTCCGAGCTGTGGGACCTGTCGCTCGTCGACCCCGACAATCGTCGGCCAGTGGACTTCGCCGCGCGCGCACGCCTGCTGAGCGAGCTCGATGCCGACATCGCCCGTGGCGTCCTTCCGCCGATCGACGACTCCGGGCGCGCGAAGATGCTCGTCACCTCGCGTGCCCTGCGTCTGCGTCGGGACAATCCGGAGCTCTTCGGTGTCTATCGCACCGCGGTCGTCGAGGGTGCGGCCGCGGACCATGCGGTCGCCGCGCACCGCGGCGGTGTGACGGCCGTGGCGACCAGGCTCCCGGTCGGCCTCGCGCGACGCGGCGGCTGGGGCGACACGGTCCTGATGCGACCGGACATCCCCGGGACCGACGTGCTCACCGGGCGACGGATCGCGCCGGGTCCGGTGCGACTGGCCGAACTGCTCGAGACGTACCCGGTGGCACTGATCGAGCTGGCGCGATGAGGGGGATCGATCGGTGATCGAGGTATGGGGGCCGCGAGCGCGGCGGATGCGTGTTCGACATGTGGACCGTGACGGTCGGACGATCACGGAGCGCGAGATGCACGCCGCCGGAGACGGCTGGTGGCGCACCGACCTCGCGCTCGCCGCGGGGGAGCGGTACGGCTTCCTGATCGACGACAGCGAGCAGCTGCGGCCGGATCCGCGGTCTCTGCGACAGCCGGCGGGAGTGCATGCGCCGTCCGCGGTCTTCGACACCCAGGACTTCCCGTGGACGGACGAGCGCTGGACCGGTCGGCAGCTGGCCGGCGGGCTGATCTACGAACTGCATCTCGGCACGTTCACTCGTGAGGGCACGCTCGACGCGGCGATCGCGCGTCTCGATCACCTCACCGACCTCGGGGTCACGCACGTCGAGCTCCTTCCGGTGAACGCCTTCAACGGCGACTGGAACTGGGGATACGACGGGGTGCTCTGGTCTGCCGTGCACGAGGGCTACGGTGGCCCGGCCGCCTATCAGCGCTTCGTCGACGCGGCCCATGCGCACGGGCTCGCGGTGATCCAGGACGTGGTCTACAACCACCTCGGCCCCAGCGGCAACTACCTGCCCGAGTTCGGCCCCTACCTGCGCGAGGGTAACCGGACGACCTGGGGCGACTCGGTGAATCTCGACGAGCCCGCGGTGCGGTCGTTCATCCTCGAGAACGCCCTGCGGTGGATGCGGGACTTCCACGTCGACGGTCTCCGTCTCGACGCCGTGCACGCGCTGCATGACGAGCAGCCCGTGCACATCCTGCAGGAGCTCGCGGAGCGGACCGACGCGCTCTCGGCGCAGCTGAACCGCCCACTCACCCTCATCGCCGAGTCGGACATGAACGACCCGACGCTCATCCTGCCGCGTGAGGCCGGCGGCTACGGCCTCACCGCGCAGTGGTCCGACGACTGGCACCACGCGGTCCATGTCGCGCTCACGGGCGAGACCGTCGGTTACTACGCCGACTTCGCCGCCCCCGACGCTCTCGTGAAGGTCACCGAGGGCGGCTTCTTCCACGACGGATCGTTCTCGTCCTTCCGTGATCGCGCGCACGGGTCGCCGATCCCGCCGACGGTTCCGACCTGGCGACTCGTGACCTTCGCGCAGGACCACGATCAGATCGGGAACCGGGCGGCGGGCGACCGGCTCTCCGCGTCGCTGTCCACCGATCGCCTCGCCGTCGCCGCGGTCCTCACGCTGACCGCTCCCGGCACGCCGATGCTCTTCATGGGCGAGGAGTGGGGAGCATCGACGCCGTGGCAGTTCTTCACCTCGCACCCGGAGCCCGAACTCGGCCGCGCCGTCGCCGAGGGACGCACCTCGGAGTTCGCCGCGATGGGGTGGGATCGCGACGCCGTCCCCGACCCGCAGGATCCGGCGACGTTCGAGCGCTCGCATCTCGACTGGGACGAACTCGGGAAGACGCACCATGCGCGTCTGCTCGCCCTGTATCGCGAGCTCGGCGCGCTGCGCAGACAGCGTCCGGAACTGACCTCCCCCGACTCCGCGGCGAACACGGTCACGGTCGTCGGGCCGGACGGTGCACCCGAGCACCGTGCGTACCGGATCGATCGCGGTTCCCTCTCGGTGCTCGTCAACCTCACCGCGGAGCCGGTCGAGTTCGCGGTGCCGGAGGGTGACGTGCTCCTGCTCACGACCACAGCGGTCGATCTCAGCGAGGGCGCATTCCTGCTCCCGTCGGATGCCGCGGCCGTGGTCGGTCCTGCGACCGGCTGATCCGCGGGCTCAACCGAACAGGTCGTCCAGAGATGCGGGGGAGCCTGCGTCCTGGAGCGCTGTGCGCGCAGCGTGCCACCCGGCGGTGCCGTTGACGCCAGGACCCGGCGGCGTCGACGCTGAGGCGAGATAGACACCGCGCATCGGCGTGCGCCAGGGAGTCGGGGAGATCGTGGGGCGACGGACCGCCTGAATGAGCGAGAACGCGCCGCCGAGGATGTCGCCGCCGATCTCCGCGGGGTTGATGGCCTCTCTCGCCGACGCCGGCACCGCGTGGCTGTCGATGATGCGATCGCGGAAGCCGGGGGCGAAGCGCTCGACCTGTCGTGTGATGAGTTCGGTGGCATCGAGGTCGGAGTCGGCCGGGACGTGGATGTAGCTCCACAGCACGGCCTTCCCCTCGGGGGCGCGGCTGTCGTCGAACACGGACGGCTGCACCGTGAGCACGTAGGGACGATCGCTGACGCGACCGCGCGCGACCGCGTTCTCGCTCTCCCAGACCTCGGCACGCGTCCCGCCCAGATGCACGGTCGGGGCCTGGCCGACCGATTCGTTCGCCCAGGGGATCGGTCCGTCGAGCTCGAAGTCGACCTTGGCCGCCGCGGTGCCGTACCGGTAGCGACGGATCGCCCTCGCGTAGGCGTTCGGGATGTCCGGGTGCGTCAGGAGCAAGCGCGGGGACGTGTTGAGCACGAGCAGATCCCCGCGTGCCGGATCGCCCCAGTCGAGCGAGTCCAGGTCGTCGACGCGCCCACCGGTCTCGACGGAACCGCCGTGCGCTTCGAGGTCGGCGATGAGCGCGTCCGCGATCCGCTGCGCGCCGCCGCGCGGATACATCCACCCCTGCGCGTGCCCGAGGGCTGCCAGCAGCATCCCGGCGGCGGAGGAACTGATGGCGGGCAGCGCCGCGTTCGAATGCGCGATCACTCCGGACAGCAGGGCCGCGGCCTCGGGGGTGCGGAAGGTGCGCGCAGCCAGCGGTGATCCCTGTTCGAGCACGCGCAGTCCGTACCGGACGGCGGTGACGGGATGGCGCGGGACGCGCAGCAGCGCATTGCCGGTGAAATCGACGACCTCGTCGATGTGCTCGCTGAGGGGGCGGAGCAGTGCCAGCCACGCGCGTCCGTCCACGCCGAGCGCCGCCGCCGTGCGGTCGATGTCACGCCAGGCGATCCCCGCCCTGCCGTCGTCGAGAGGGTGGGCGTAGGAGATCTCCGGGTGGATCCACTCGATCCGCTCCGCGAGTCCGAACGCCCGGAAGAAGGGGGAGGAGAGCGAAGCCGGGTGGACGGCCGAGCACACGTCGTGCCGGAATCCCGCGGTCGGGGAGTCGATCGTCCGGACGCCGCCTCCGACCGTTTCGGCTGCCTCGAGGACTCGCACCTCGTATCCGGCGCGCGCCAGCGCGACCGCCGCGGAGAGTCCGTTGGGTCCGCTCCCGATCACCGTTGCCCGTGCCATGCGCCCAGTCTGTCATCCGTGTCGGGATCGCCCGAGGGGGTTGCGCACCTACGGAGTCCCGGGGCATGAGATCCTGAAGGGGATGCCCGAGACACAGAGCCCCACCCCCGCCGGTACGTCCCGCTCCTACCGTTCACTCGAGGATGCCCTGCGCGCGCACCGCATCGCTCCCGAGAACCACGCTTTCATCGCGGCGATCGTCGCGCAGACCGGCGTCTTCACGCTGGTCGATCGCGGCCGCTACATCGAGGGAGTGCGCCGGGGTGACGGAGCCCCGCTGCACATCGGCAAGACGTACACCAACGGATTCGCCGCCGGAGAGCGCATCGTCCACGGCGGTGTCGTGCTGCGGATGCAGCCGAGCCTCGAGCGCGAGCCCTACCTCTTCGTGACGCACCCGAGCGAGTTCCTGCCCGCCACCGCGGCCAAGCCCGCGCGTCGCACGGCGCCGTCGACTCCCCGTCAGGCGGCTGCCCCCAAGTCCCCGAAGGTGACGAAGCTCTCGGAGCGCGAGTACGGCGTGTGCGATGTGTGCTTCATGGTCCGTCGCCCAGACGGGCGCTGCGACTGCGACTGATCGCACCGCTCGGGTGGTGATCCCCGAGCGTCAGGCGAACGCGCTCATCCCGGTGATGTCGCGTCCGAGCAGGAGAGCCTGCACGCTCTCGGTGCCCTCGTAGGTGTGGATCGCCTCGATGTCGGCCATGTGCTGCATCACGCCGTTCTCCAGCAGGATGCCGTTCCCGCCGAGCAGGTCGCGCGCTATCGACGCGACCCGCCGGGCCGCTCGTGTGTTGTGGAACTTCGCGAGCGAGGCCTGGGTGGGACGCAGCCCGCCGGCGGTCTCCAAGTCCGCGAGTCGGCGGCAGTACAGCTGCATCGCGGTGAGAGCCTCGAGCATGTGCGTCAGTCGTTCCTGGACCATCTGGAACTTCGCGAGCGGCTTGCCGAACTGCACGCGCTGCATCGAGTACGACAGCGCCGCCTCGTAGCAGGCGGTCGCGTGACCGAGCGCTGACCACGCGACGCCGGAGCGTGTCGCGTAGAGGACCGTGGAAGCGTCCTTGAAGCTGTGGGCGCCCGGGAGGAGCGCATCGGCGGGAATGCGCACGTCGTCCAGGAGGATGTGCGCCTGGTGGATGCCGCGGAGTGACGCCTTGCCACGGATGACCGTCCCCACGTATCCCGGGGTGTCCTGTTCGACGAGGAAGCACCGGACGGCGCCGTGGCCCTCGGCGCCCTCGTCGTCGACGCGCGCCCACACGAACGTGATCCCGCCCGAGGCGCCGTTGCCGATCCACTTCTTGGCCCCGCGGAGAACCCACTCCTCGCCATCGCGCCGGGCGACCGTCTCGAGCGAGACGGAGTCCGAGCCGTGGTCGGGTTCCGTCAGTGCGAAGGACCCGAGCACACTCGCGTCCGCGAGGGGAGCGAGCCAGCGGTCCTGCTGCTGTGCGCTGCCGAAGAGCGCGAGGGTGCGCAGGGCGAGACCGCCCTGCACGGCGAGAACCGTACCGAGGGACCCGTCGCCGCGGGAGATCTCCATGTTCACCAGCCCCGCTGCGAGGGGGGAGAGACGCGTGAGTGCCGGGTGCTCGATGCCGTCGACCACGAGATCGAGCTCACCCATGCGGCGCGCGGCGTCGAGCGGATACTCGGCGCGGTCCCACGCGTCGGCCATCTGCGGGCCGACCTCGTCGATGTAGGCCTTCGCCCGCTCCCACGCGGCACGGTCCTCGGCGGGGATGTCGGAGAACACCTCGTAGTAGTCCGTGTCCCGTCGCGACGCGGTGTCGTAGCCGTCGACGCTCTGACCGGGGAAAGGTGGGGGTGCGCTGCTCATCTCATACTCCTTCGGTGACACCAGGTATCGTACGCCTCGACACTCGGTTTCATCGACCCGGATGTGCGCCATCACCGCCGATGCGATCCGCAGCGGGCGCCGAGGGCGCAAGCGCGCGGCTCAGGGAAGGTGCGAGCGAAGACGCCGGGTGAGTTCGGCGGCGGGCATCGACCGGGGGAACACCGCGACGACGAGGTCATCGGGCGCCGGCTCGCTGTCCTCCGGGAGTACGCCGTACCGACGACGCACGTCGTCCAACGCCTGCTGGAGCGTCGACAGCGGCACGCGCTTGGTGCCTCGCAGCAGCTGGCGCAGCACGTGGTTGTGCACCGCGGTGACGAGGGCCGCGAACCCGACGGCATCCAGGGGATCGATGCCGGGCAGCGCGGAGCGCAGGTGGTCGTCGAAGAGTCGCTCGTAGCGGAAGACGGTGATGATCTCGCGCTCGCGCAGGGCGGGGACCTGTCGGACGATCCCGTACCGCCGCCTGGCCATCTCCGGGTCGCGCGCGAAGTGCGTGAACACGTGCTGGGACGCCTCGCAGACGGCGGCCCACGGATCGGTTTTTGTGTCGGCGAGGAAGGCGCGGAGCTCGCCGAGGAGGACCTCGTGGTCGGCGAACACCACGTCCTCCTTCCCGCCGAACTGGCGGAAGAACGTGGATCGCGAGACACCGGCGGCCTTCGCGATCTGCTCGACCGAGGTCTGATCGAAACCCTGCGTGGCGAACAGCTCGAGCGCCGCGGCGACGACGCCGGTGCGCGGTTCTGCGGATTCCTGCATGGCGAAAGCCTATTGCTCGGGGACGGTCGGAGCACACTGCGGGTACTAGGCTGGGGGATCGGGTCGATTCAACTATCGACAGCCCGACATTTTGTCGCGTCCCACCCGCCGCAACCAGCGAAGGACTGCACTGTGGATCTCTACGAGTACCAGGCACGAGACCTTTTCGAATCCTACGGAGTGCCGGTTCTCGCCGGCATCGTCGCGGACACCCCCGAGGAGGTGAAAGCGGCCGCGGAGAAGATCGGCGGCGTCGTCGTCGTCAAGGCCCAGGTCAAGACCGGTGGTCGAGGCAAGGCCGGTGGCGTCAAGGTCGCCAAGAACCCCGACGAGGCGTACGAGGCGGCCAAGGCCATCCTCGGCCTGGACATCAAGGGCCACGTCGTCCAGCGCGTGATGGTCGCGCAGGGTGCGCGCATCGCGAAGGAGTACTACTTCTCCGTGCTGCTCGACCGCGCCAACCGCTCCTACCTCTCCCTCGCCTCCGTCGAGGGCGGCGTGGAGATCGAGCAGCTCGCCGTCGAGAAGCCCGAGGCGCTCGCGCGCATCGAGGTCGACCCGCTGGCCGGCATTGACAAGAACAAGGGCCTCGAGATCGCGAAGGCGGCAGGCTTCGACGGCGAACTCGCCCCGAAGGTCGCCGACGTCTTCGTCAAGCTCTTCGCGGTCTACAAGGGCGAGGACGCCACGCTCGTCGAGGTCAACCCGCTCGTCCAGACCGAAGAGGGCGACATCATCGCCCTCGACGGCAAGGTCTCGATCGACGAGAACGCCGCCTTCCGTCACGAGAACCACGCAGCGCTCGAAGACGCCGCCGCAGCCGACCCGCTCGAGGCCAAGGCCAAGGAGCACGACCTCAACTACGTCAAGCTCGACGGTGAGGTCGGCGTCATCGGAAACGGCGCCGGTCTGGTCATGTCCACGCTCGACGTGGTCGCCTACGCGGGCGAGAACCACGGCGGTGTGAAGCCCGCCAACTTCCTCGACATCGGTGGTGGCGCCTCTGCTGAGGTCATGGCCGCGGGCCTGGACGTCATCCTCGGCGACCCGCAGGTCAAGAGCGTGTTCGTCAACGTGTTCGGTGGAATCACCGCCTGCGACGCCGTCGCGAACGGCATCAAGGGTGCACTGGAGACGCTGGGCAAGACCGCGTCGAAGCCGCTCGTCGTGCGCCTCGACGGCAACCGCGTCGACGAGGGTCGTGCGATCCTCGTCGAGTACGCGCACCCGCTGGTGACGCTCGCCACCACGATGGACGAGGGCGCCGCCAAGGCCGCCGAGCTCGCCAACGCCTGATCCGGCACGAGACACAAGGACTAGAGAAATGTCTATCTACCTCAACAAGGACTCCAAGGTCATCGTCCAGGGCATCACCGGCGGCGAGGGCACCAAGCACACCGCCCTCATGCTCAAGGCCGGCACCCAGGTCGTCGGTGGCGTCAACGCCCGCAAGGCCGGCACCGTCGTTGCACACACGGACAAGAACGGCAACCCCGTCGAGCTGCCCGTGTTCGCCTCCGTCGCCGAGGCGATGAAGGAGACCGGCGCAGACGTGTCGATCGCCTTCGTGCCCGCAGCGTTCACCAAGGCCGCGATGGTCGAGGCCATCGACGCCGAGATCCCGCTGCTCGTGGTGATCACCGAGGGCGTGCCCGTCGGTGACAGTGCCGAGGCCTGGGCCTACGCCAAGTCGAAGGGCAACAAGACCCGCATCATCGGGCCGAACTGCCCCGGCATCATTACCCCCGGCGAGGCGCTCGTGGGCATCACCCCGGCGAACATCACCGGCAAGGGCCCGATCGGCCTCGTGTCGAAGTCGGGCACCCTGACCTACCAGATGATGTTCGAGCTGCGCGACCTCGGCTTCTCGACCGCCATCGGCATCGGCGGCGACCCGGTCATCGGCACGACGCACATCGATGCGCTCGAGGCATTCGAGGCCGACCCCGAGACCAAGGCGATCGTCATGATCGGTGAGATCGGCGGCGACGCTGAGGAGCGCGCGGCCGATTACATCAAGGCGCACGTCACGAAGCCCGTCGTCGGCTACGTCGCGGGCTTCACCGCGCCCGAGGGCAAGACCATGGGTCACGCGGGTGCGATCGTCTCCGGTTCCGCGGGCACCGCTCAGGCGAAGAAGGAGGCCCTCGAGGCCGCCGGCGTCAAGGTCGGCAAGACCCCGAGCGAGACGGCCGCGCTCATGCGCGAGATCGTCGAATCGCTCTGATCTGAGTACGTACGAGGAAGGCCCCCGGCATCCGCCGGGGGCCTTCCTCGTCTCCCGCCCGCCACCGTCCCCGCCGCGAGACTGCACGCCCGCCCCGAGACCGCGGGATTTTCACGCGGTCTCGGGGCGCGCGTGCAGTCTCACGGGGTGGGGTGGGGCGTGGGGGTGGGGGTGAGGGCGTCCAGGAGGAGAGTGAGGGCGGCGTGGGCCTGGGGGTGCGCGTGCGCACCGTCGGGGCGCTCGGCGAGCCAGAGGGCGAGTTCGTTCATCGCGCCCGACACGGCGGCGGTCACGGCGTCCAGGAGAGGGGCCGGAAGGCCTGTTGCGGCGAGGCCCTCGCGCAGGGTGAGTAGCGGGCCCTCGGCGTCCAGGCGTCGCCAGTCCTCCCAGCTGAGCGCAGCGGGACCGTCCACGAGGAGGATGCGCGCCGCGCGGCCGGCGGTGATCGCGTCGAGGAAAGCGTGACTCCCGGCGCGCAGGGCATCGGACGCGTCCAGTCCGTCGGTGGCCTCGATGATCGCCTCGGCGACGATCTGCTGCTGCGCCGCGGCGACGGCGGCGAACAGCCCCGGCTTCGAGGAGTAGTGATGGTAGACCGCGCCGCGAGTCACCCCGGCAGCGCGGGCGACCTCATCCACGGAGGCGTCGGTGTACCCAGCCTCAGCGAAGTGCACTGTCGCGACGGTCAGGATGCGCCGCGCGGTCTCGGCGGCGTCGGCGGCGCTGGCGCGGGGCATGCGGACCTCTTCCTTTACGTGCGTGGTGTATGTATCCTAGCCCTGAAGATACAAACGCAGTGTACGTAAAGGAGTCGAGCATGAGGATCACGAGTCTCTACCCGGTGCTGATGGTGGACGACGTCGCCGAGTCGGCACTGTTCTTCCGCGAGGAGCTGGGATTCGACGTCACCTTCGAGGCGGACTGGTACGTGAGCCTGCGCGCCGGGGGCTTCGAGCTGGCCGTGCTCGATCGTATCCACGCAACCATCCCGGAGGGCTTCCGCGAGCCCGTGCGCGGACTGCTCCTGAACGTCGAGGTCGAGGATGCCGCCGCCGAGCACACGCGGCTGGTGGGGGAGCGAGGGGTTCCCGAGAGGCTGAGCCTGCGGGACGAGGACTTCGGTCAGCGGCACTTCATCGTCGAGGGTCCCGGGAGAGTGCTGATCGACGTGATCGAACCGATCGAGCCGTCCGCCGAATTCGCTGCGGCGTTCTCCTGACCCCCATCCCCCCGTGAGACTGCAACCCCGCGCCGAGAATGCGGGGTCTTGCCAGAGTTTCGGCGCGGAGTTGCAGTCTCGCGGGTAGAGAGGGGGGGCGAGAGGGTAGGGGGGTCAGGCTACGCCGAGGGCTGCCTCGATCGGCCCGCGAGCGAAGAAGATCAGGAAGCCCGCCCCGACGACCCACAGCAGCGGGCTGATGGTCTTCGCGCGACCGGAGAGTGCGTGGATCAGGACCCAGCTGACGAAACCCGCACCGATGCCGTTGGCGATCGAGTACGTGAGCGGCATGACCGTGACCGTGAGGAACACCGGAAGCAGCACACGGAAGTCGGTGAAGTCGATGTACTTGATCTGCGCCATCATCATCGCACCGACGATCACGAGCGCGGCAGCCGCGATCTCCGTCGGGACGATCGAGGTGAGTGGGGTCAGGAACATCGCGAGCAGGAAGACCACGCCGGTCACGACGTTGGCGAGACCGGTTCGCGCGCCCTCGCCGATGCCGGCGCCGGACTCGATGAAGACCGTGCTGGACGACGACGAGGTCGCACCACCCGCGATCGCCCCCACACCCTCGACCACGAGCGCGGACTTGATGCGGGGGAAGTCACCCTTCTCATCCGCGAGCCCTGCTTCCTTCGCGAGGCCGGTCATGGTGCCCATGGCGTCGAAGAAGTTCGAGAAGACGAGCGTGAAGACGAGCATCACGAGCGCGACGGCGCTGACCTTGCCGAGATCGAACGTGAAGTCGACCGCACCGATCAGGCTGAGGTCCGGCACGCCGACCGGGGAACCGGTGAGCGCGGGGACCGTCAGGCTCCATCCGCCCGGGTTCACCGTGCCGTCGTCGGCGAGCTGCGGCCCCAGGTGCCAGATCGCCTCGGTGATCACCGCGAGGACCGTGCCTGTGACGAGTCCGATGAGCATGCCGCCCTTGACCTTGAGAGCGACGAGAACGCCCGTGAGCACGAGCGTCACGACGAAGAGCAGGGTGGGAACGGTCGCGACCGAACCGCCGATACCGAGGCCGACCGGGGGCGAGGCGCTGCCCGTCGCCGTGACGAAGCCGGAATTGACGAACCCGATGAACGCGATGAACAGGCCGATGCCGACCGTGATGGCGAGCTTGAGTTGCACAGGAACCGCGTCGAAGATCATCTTGCGCAGACCGGTCGCGGCCAGCAGGACGATGATCGCACCGTTGATCATGACGAGTGCCATCGCCTCGGCCCAGGTGACCTGACCGACGACCGAGAACGCGACGAACGCGTTGATGCCCAGTCCCGCGGCGAAACCGAAGGGCAGGCGGGTCACGAGACCGAACAGGATCGTCATGACACCCGCGGTCAGGGCGGTCGCGGCACCCACGGCGCTGAACTCGAGCACCGTGCCGTCGACGTCCGGTGTGCCCGAGAGGATGATCGGGTTGAGGATAACGATGTAAGCCATCGTGACGAACGTCACGAGTCCTCCGCGGACCTCCGTGCCGATGGTCGAGCCACGTCTGCTGATCTCGAAGAAGCGGTCGATCGCGTTCTTGGGCTCGGCGGGAGCCGGGGCGGGTGCGGTCGTCTGGTCAGTTGTCATCGGGGAACCTCCGCAGATGACGCTATCGTGTCGTTCACCCCGCGCGCGCCCACTCAGGGCGGTCTCGATCTCGTCGTAGTCTCAAGGGGTCATGCAACGCCTCCTCGTCGCGCTTCTCGCCGCCTTCGACGCTGCCATCGCGGCTGCCGTCGGCCTCGTCGTGCTGCTCGCGCCGTTGACACTGCTGTGGACTCTCGCCTTCGGTGCGCAGGCCGACTGGGGAGCGCTCTGGCCGCTCACCGGAACCCTCTGGCAGTTCGGGCACGGTGCACCCCTCCAGATCGCGATCTCGGACGAGATCATCGTCGCCACGGGCATCGCCCCGGAGGCGGCGGCGTTCGCACTGACGCTGACCCCGCTCGCCTTCCTGCTCTTCACGTTCTTCTTCGCCGCCCGCTCGGGAGTGCGTGCGGCCCGCGCCGGCGCCTGGATCCTCGGCGTGCTCGGCGGCACGACCGCGTTCGCGGCGATCGCCGCGGGGGTGGCACTCACCGCCCGAGTCGGCGCGGCGGAGACTCCTTTCCTCCTCGCGACCGCCCTCCCCGCTGTCGTCTACTTCGCGGGTGCACTGTCCGGAGCCGTCTGGTTCGCGTGGCGTGAGGGCGACAACGGGCCGATCGATCGACTCCACGACCTCGTGGACGGATGGGGGGAGTGGGGCCCGGTTCCGACCGAGGCATTTCGCGGCGCCGCCGTCGCGGTCGTCGCGACCACTGCGGCTGCCGCTCTCGCCGTCTCGGTGATGACGGTCCTAAGAGGGGGGGAGGCGGTCGCGCTGTTCGAGGCGGCTCGAGTCGATGTCCTCGGCGCGACGGTCATCACGCTCGGACAGCTCGCCTACCTGCCCACCCTCATCGTCTGGGCCGCCGCATGGTTGGCGGGCCCGGGGTTCGCCGTCGGCGCCGGCACGGCCGTCTCGCCGGCCGGAACGCAGTTGGGGGTCGTGCCGGGGATTCCCGCTCTCGGACTCCTCCCGGAGAACGGCTCGATCTGGATGCTGATCGTCATCCTCGTGCCCGTCGCCGCGGGTGCTGCCGCGGGATGGGTCGTCCGCTCCCGGCTGGCCTGGGAGGGCACCGCTGAACACTGGGGTCCGCGTGCGGGGATCGCCGGTGGCATCGCGGTACTGTCCGCGGGCGCGGCCGCGCTCGCCGCGGTCCTCGCGTCCGGGTCCATCGGGCCAGGGCGCCTGGAACAGACAGGGCCCGCGGCGGGTCCGTTCGCACTCGCCATCGGAGTCGAAGTTCTCGTGGGGGCCGCGATCCTGCTGCTCGCGCCACGTCACCGGCACGAGCTGGCGGAAGAGCGTGTGGACCGGTGGACGGCCGAGATGGGCACGACACCCGTCAGCGCTGACGAACCGAGCGTGGCCGCGCGCCCAGGGTTCGACTGGCCGGACACGGCGGTCGACTCTCCGGTCGTGGCCGATGCGCAGGACACCGCCCCTCTCGACGACCTCGGATCCTTCGGCGACGGGGAGCCTCGCACGCCCCGCTAGACTGGCCGGGTGCTCACGGTCGCCGTTCTCATCTCAGGCGCGGGCTCGAACCTTCGGGCACTGCTCGATGCCGCGTCCCACTCCGATTTCCCCGCTCGCGTCGTCGTCGTCGGCGCGGATCGCGAGGCCGACGGCCTTGCACACGCCGAGGAGTACGGCATCCCGAGCTTCACGGTTCCGTGGCGCGAACACGACAGTCGCGAAGCCTGGGGCGAAGAGCTCGGCCGACAGCTCGCCGTCTGGACGCCCGATCTCGTCGTCCTGAGCGGCCTCATGCGCCTGCTCCCGCCGGGGCTCGTCGCGCAGTACTCGCCGCGCCTGCTCAACACACACCCAGCGTACCTGCCCGAGTTCCCCGGAGCCCACGGCGTGCGCGACGCCCTGGCTGCGGGAGCGACCGAGACCGGAGCCAGCGTCATCGTCGTCGACGACGGCGTGGACACCGGGCCGATCCTCGCGCAGGAACGTGTCCCGGTTCTCCCCGGCGACACCGAGCACACCCTCCACGATCGCATCAAGCCCGTCGAACGACGCCTCCTGATCGATGTCGTGCGCCGCATCGCGACCGGCGACCTCGATCTCACATCCACCCGCTGATCCTCTCCCGCCCCCACGCACGAAGGAGCCCTTCATGGCCGGTCCCCGCCACGACCCGTCCCTGTACCGCGACCGCGACACGGTGCCGATCCGCCGCGCACTCGTCTCGGTGAGCGACAAGACCGACCTGCTCGTCCTCGCCGCGGCGCTCGCCGACGCGGGGATCGAGATCGTCTCCACGGGGTCGACCGCCGCGACCATCCGCGACGCGGGCCACGAGGTCACCGACGTCTCCGCCGTCACCGGGTTCCCCGAGTCGCTCGACGGACGAGTCAAGACGCTGCACCCGAACGTGCACGCGGGACTCCTCGCGGATCTGCGCCTGGCCGACCACGAGCGTCAGCTCGCCAACCTCGGCATCGCGCCGTTCGACCTCGTCGTGGTGAACCTCTATCCGTTCGTGGAGACCGTGGCGTCGGGCGCCGTCGGTGACGATGTCGTCGAGCAGATCGACATCGGGGGACCTGCCATGGTTCGCGCCTCGGCCAAGAACCACGCGAACGTGGCGATCGTCGTGTCGCCCGAGTCGTACCCGGCGATCATCGACGCCGTCGCGTCCGGCGGAACGTCCGCGGCTCAGCGTCGGGAGCTCGCCGCGCGGGCCTTCGCGCACACGGCCTCGTACGACACCGCCGTCGCCGCCTGGTTCGCCGAGGAGACGCTCAACGACGGCGGGGACCTCCCCGAGCACCTCACGATCAAGGCCGAGCGCCTCTCGACGCTCCGCTACGGCGAGAACGCGCACCAGCGCGGTGCGATCTACAGCCGCGTCGGTGGGCATGGCATCGCCCAGGCGGTGCAGCTGCAGGGCAAGGAGATGTCCTACAACAACTACGTCGATGCGGATGCGGCGCTGCGCGCGGCGTTCGACATGGTGATGCCCGCGGTCGCGATCGTCAAGCACGCGAACCCCTGCGGTATCGCCACGACCGCTCCGAACGCCCTGGACCCGATCGCCAGCGCGCACCTTCGCGCGCACGAGTGCGATCCCGTGTCCGCATACGGCGGCGTGATCGCCACCAACGGCACCGTGACGCTGAAGATGGCTGAGAACCTCAAGGACATCTTCACCGAGGTCATCGTCGCTCCCTCGTTCGAGTCGGCCGCCCTCGAGGTGTTCAAGGCGAAGAAGAACCTCCGGCTGCTGCAGCTGCCCGGTGATTGGCGCCAGGAGCAGATGGATGTGCGCCTCGTCTCGGGCGGACTCCTTCTGCAGGATGCCGACCGCTTCCCGTCCGACATCGAGTCCGTCGCGAAGGACTGGGAACTCGTCTCGGGCGAGCGTCCGGCTGACGAGGAGATGACGAACCTCATCTTCGCGTGGAAGGCGTGCCGCGCGGTCAAGTCCAACGCGATCGTCCTCGCCAAGAGCCAGGCGACCGTCGGAATCGGAATGGGCCAGGTGAACCGGGTCGACTCGTGTCGCCTCGCGGTCGAGCGGGCGGGGGACCGCGCGGCGGGATCCGTCGCTGCGTCCGACGCCTTCTTCCCGTTCGCCGACGGCGCCCAGGTGCTCATCGACGCGGGCATCTCCACGATCATCCAGCCGGGCGGATCCGTGCGGGACGACGAGGTCGTCGCGGCGGCGAAGGCCGCGGGCGTGACGATGTTCTTCACAGGTGAGCGTCACTTCTTCCACTGAGTCGATTCACATCCATCCGCACCGAGACATAGGGCTTGTTCAGGTCGCTCCCGTAGCGTCGCCGTTTTGGCGATGATGTGTGGAGGACTGGATGAATCGACGGCTGTGGACAGGACTGGGCGTGGCGGTGGTGCTGTTCGGCATCGTGGGATGCAGCGCGACCGGTGATGCCGAGGAATCGACGCCGTCGGCCGACCCGGGAGCCGCTCAGGAGGCGGACGTCTCGGATGTCCCCGATGTCGTCGCCGAGGTGAACGGCGTGGAGATCTCGGGTGAGGACTTCATCGAGCTGTACGAGGGGCAGTTCGCGCAGCTGGCCGCGCAGGCGCAGGCGACGGGCGAAGAGGTCGACCAGGAGTCTCTGCGTTCGCAGACCGCCGAGGCCATGGTCGACACCGAGCTTCTCTCCCAGGAAGCCGACGAGCGAGGCATCGAGCCGTCTCAGACGGAGCTCGACGCTGCTCTGGAGGAGATCGCCGCCGCGAATCAGATGGAGTCCACCGACGACGTGCTTTCTGCACTCGGGGAACAGGGCCTGAGCGAAGATGACGTCTACTCGCAACTGACGACCCAGGTTCAGCAGGAGCAGTTGCTCGCCGAGGAGGTCGGCGACGCGGAGCCCACCGAGGAAGAGCTGCGCGAGCTCTACGACCAGGCCGTCGCTCAGCAGGAGCAGTCCGGCGAAGAGGGCGCCGAGATCCCGCCGTTCGAAGAGGTGGAGCCGCAGATTCGCGAGCAGGCTGTGTCCACGGCGCAGTCCGAGGCATACGCCGCTCTCGTGGGCGAGCTTCGAGAGGACGCCGACATCACCGTGCACCTGTAGGGCCAGCTTTCGTTCGCTCTACGCAGCTCTCGTTCGCTCTACGTGTACAGCGGACGAGCGTCACTGGCTGGGTGGATCCCGGAGCCCTCGCAGGCGCGAACGTCACGACAAGCTGCCTTGCGTGATCCTGGTGTCGTCACCGTTGATGGTCGCCGATCAGGCCGGCGACGGTGACGACACCGAAAACAACAAGGCCAGCAACCCAGGATGCCCACGATGATCCCTGGCCGACGAGAACCCAGCCGAAATACAGAGTCGCCCCGATCAGCACGAGCGCAAGAAGCCAGATGGCCGCTGTCCGGGCCGGCCTGGCTCGTCCTCGAACTTCCCGTTCAGCCCGGCTACGGGCACGATCCAACGGTACGTGAATCGCGATCGCCGCCAACAGGACGAGCGCTGCCCAGATTCCGGGAGCAGCGAGAAGGGCGATGGCTGTTCCGCCTGCGAGTATTCCAAGACCGACGTAGTACCACCACGTCGAGGACACTGTTCCCGGTGACATGGTTGGAGTCAACGCATGGGGCGTGTGAATGTCAAATATCCGTCAGGGGCGGCACGACTGCGGTTGCGTCCGCGATGCGCGTCACGTCTCGGCCAGGTTCCTGACTATGGGCTCCTTGTTTCATCGACTGAGATCGACCAATCGATGCCAGGCCGTCGCTCGCGAGCAAGCTGTGTCCACGGCGCAGTCCGAGGCATACGCCGCTCTCGTGGGCGAGCTTCGAGAGGACGCCGACATCACCGTGCACCTGTAGGCGGGATCGCCCGCGGGCAGAGGTTACGCGAGGACAGCGGCAGCCATCGCGATCGTCGATCCTGACATCGCGACGTGATGCAAGCGATGGCGCCACGAGCGGTCCGCGCGGACCGCCGTCGCCGCGGCGGCAGCCGTCCCGATGACGAGCGTCGCGCACACGAATGTCAGGAGCCCGGCGTCGCCACCGTGTGCGTGCGATGGTGACGTCGAGGAGAGTTCTGCGACCACCGAGCCGGATGGCATCAGCACGATGAGGGTCGCCGTCACCACGAGCCCCAGTGCGAGATGTGTGGAGAGACCCGTGCGCGTCGCAGGCCCGCCGGTCGCCGGGAGCGGTGCACGGCGGACGGCGGCGAGTACGACGGCGGCGAGGATCAACACGGCGAACCACACCACGGGACTCACCAGCGACACGGTCATCGCATCCGTCATCGCGCCCACCATCAGCACGGCTGCCGCTCTCTCCGGCGCTCCGGTCCCACGTCGTGTCGCGCAGAGCACTCCCGCTCCGAGCGCCGCCGGTGCGAGCGCCAGAACGTGCAGGATTGTGTTCATCGCGACCGGGCAGCGACAGAGTCGCCGCCGACCGTGATGCGCCGCCACGCGGCTGAAGCCACGTCCGCGGGCGCTCCGGCCGCGAAGGACATCGCTGCCTGCTCGACGTCCAGGGCGACGGTGAGCTTCGTCTCCCAGCGCAGGTGCTCGGGCTGATCCGGTCGAGCGCGCACGGAGATCGGGGCATCGGGGATCGCGCCGAAGGCGAGTGCGCGCTCGCGGTCATCCACGATGCGCGCGAGATCCGCGGCGTCCACGAGGCACTGATATCGCGGAACGCTCGTCGTCTCGTACGGCGAGTACTCGCCGGAGGCCAGCTCCGCGTCGAGGAAGTGGTTCGTGTGGGCGAGGGTGCGCCCCGCCGGAGCTCCCAGGACCGCCACGCGCTCCGGGGACACCTCGATGGCGGCCGCGGCCGCTCGCTGTCCGTCGAACGTCACCACGGTGAACACGCTGGACGCCGCGAGGGGGACGCTCCGAGCGATCGATGCCGCGTCCTCGATCGTGCGGGCGTCGCCGAGGATCATCCGAGCCAGCACGTGCACGGGCACCCCCGGGCGGGAGCCGTCGGAGCGATGATGCAGGATGTTGAAGTGGACGCCGAGACCGCGGTCGTTGACGCCGATCTTCGCGGGCTGACCGAACTCGCAGAAGGTCACGATGCCGGTCCCTCCCGGTGTGCGCAGAGTGCGCACGATCGAGTCGTTCGACAGGGTCTCGTGCCAGTCCCATGTCTGGAGAGTGCGGGGCGGCGTCGCATCGGCGGGAACGTGCACGACGGTCGAGCATTCCATCGACGGTGTCATCCTCGCGAGGATCTCCGTGCGCGCGGTGAGCAGGTACACGTCGACCAGTGAGAGTCCGCTCCCCTCCGCCATCCCGCGGAATTCGTCGGCGATGTCGGTCGCGTGGGTGTCGGTGGCCGATCTGCATTCGTCGGCGATCTCTCTGGCCTGTTCGGCGGACACACCGGACTGGGCGAAGAGTCGCAGGTATGCGTCGCGCGCGGCGATCAGGTGCGCGGCCCACTGCGCACCGAAGACGCGCCCCTCGGCGTGGGTGTCGGGGGTCTGGGCGGACCACTCGTGGATGATCATTCGTCTCCTCCGATACGCTCCACGAGCGCTGCGACATCGCCGTACGGGCAACCGCGTGCGCGGGAAGCCGCCGCGACCCGTTGCCGCACGTCGCGGGGCTTGTCCTGGCTCACCTTGAACACCGCTCTCTGCTCGATGATGTCGAAGCGGAACGACACGATGCCGCCCACGATGCGCTCGAAGGTGGGGAGCGAGGACGTCATGTCCCACGTGACGGGTTCGCCTCGCTCCAGCTCCGTGACCGTGCGGGTGACGACGTGCATGCCGTCGGCCGGGTCCTCGAGCACGGTCACCCGTGCGGCGAGGTGCACCGCCGCGTAGTCCCAGGTGGGCACATTCGGATCATCCGCGTAGGTCGTCGGCGACACGTAGTCGTGCGGCCCCGAGAAGACCAGGAGCACGGCCTCGCCGTCAGTCAGCTGCTGCCACTGCGGGTTCTTGCGTGCGATGTGTCCCAGGAGCTCCCCGCCGACGAACCCGCCGTCCGGGCCCATCCGCTCGATGATCACCGGAGTGTGCGTCAGCGTGGGAGCACCGGCTTCACCTCCGCCGTTGGAGGCGATCAGGGCGAACGGGTGCTCGCGCACCAGGGCGGTCACCTCCTCCTGAGAGGGCGCACGGTACTTCTCGAACTCGTACACGGTCAGCCCGCAGCGCAGAGGATCGCGTCCCAGGCGGCCTCGCTGGCGAGTGTCGCCACGGCCGTCGAGTTGAGGGACAGTCGACCGCGCGAGGTGCCCGGGTCGACGGGCAGAGCGACCTCGTCGGTCGTGAGAGCGAACAGCGTGTCGCCGTCCAGCGGTGTGTGGAAGGGCTGGATGCCTCGGTGCATCGAGCTGTGTACCTGCAGTCCGAACTGCTTGAGCTCCACATCGCTCAACTGCACGTTCGTGATCACCGCCGTGATGGTGGTGTTCCCCGACAGGGATTCGACCAACCGCGACTCACCGATCGCCTCCTCGTAGTCGCGCGCGGGATGGCGGCGCTCGCCGGTCGTCGCGTCGTAGTTGCCGCGGACGATGAGTCCATCGCGGTCCAGGATCACTCCGTAGGGGTTGAGGACCGTCACGACCAGCACTTTGACGTCACCGACCTGCCGGAAGGCGGCGCCCTGCCCGGTGAACTCCACCCGAGCGGGGTCGACCTTCCCGGAGGATGCGGATGCGCCTCCGCCGACGCGTCCGACCTCGACGACGCCCGGCCGGGCGGCGTCCAGCGCGGCGCGGCCGAGGGCGGCATCGGGGAACACGGAGTTGTCGCGCACCGAGTAGTCGTAGATGATCGCGCCGGAGACCAACTGGAGCTGGTCGAAGCCCGAGCGATGCTCGGCGCGCTCGAACAGCGCCTCCGAGACACCGGCGACGGCGGAGAGACCGTACACGGAGCCTCCGGCGAGACAGATGGCGTGATTGAAGCCGTACAGGCCGCTCGCCCCGACGGCGCCGCCGCGCCGGTCTGTGAACGTCCGCGCTCCGGCGGGGACGGACAGAACCGTGGCGCCGGTCGGTCCCTCGGCGTACTCGGCGGTACCGAGCAGGACGCCGGGGAAGTCGTAGTGGACCTGACCGCGGTCGGTGCCGTGAACAGGGGTGAGCGCGAAGTCGCCGTTGGAGCGACGCGGCCCCGCTGCGAGGACGGGGGCGAGACGGGAAGTGTCGGTCACGATGAGAGCTCCTGGAACAGTTGACGCGAATAGGGATGACGGGGAAGGTCGTAGAACAGATCTGCGGGCGCGTTCTCGACGATCTCGCCCGCACGCATGACGGCGAGGTGATGCGAGATGTAGCGCACCGCGGCCAGGTCGTGAGAGATGAAGAGTGCGGCGAACGAGTGCTCCTGCTGCAGATCCTGGATGAGGTTGAGGATCTGAGCCTGCACCGAGACATCCAGCGCGCTCACCGCCTCATCGAACACGATGAACGCCGGCCGGGTCACGAGTGCTCTCGCGACGCTCACGCGCTGCAGTTGTCCTCCGGAGAGTTGGTGCGGACGCCGGGTCGCGAAGGTCTCGGAGAGCCCGACCTGGTCGAGCATCTCCAGCGCGCGGGCCTCGGTCTCAGGCTCGCGTCGCTCATGCACGAGCAGCGGTTCGAGTACGGAGGAGAGCACCGTCGACCGGGGATCGAGCGCCCAACGCGGGTGCTGCATGACGGCCTGCATACGCCCGGCCCGAGAACGCAGGCTCCGCGCCAGAGGCTCACCCTGGAAACGGACCTCGCCGGAGTCCGGTCGCTGCAGGCCGAGCACGACAGCCCCCGTCGTCGTCTTTCCCGACCCCGATTCCCCGACCAGACCCAGGGTCTCGCCCGGGGCGATGGAGACGGAGACATGGGACATCGCCCGTACCTCTCGCCGGCGGGAGGCGATACCGGATGTGAAGGTGACGCTCACATCGCGCAGTTCGACGACCGGGTTCATGCCGGCACCTCCTTCTTCTGGGCGAGGATCTCCTCCGTGCGGATGCAGAGACTGTGACGGACCGTCGAGGGCTCCGGTCGGGTGACGTCGCACGCGCTGACGTGGAACTCGCAGCGAGCGGCGAACGCGCATCCCTCCGCTTCACCGTGGAGCACGGGGGGAGAACCGGGGATGCTGGCGAGGCGCTCGCCGCGCTGTGCTCGCGACGGGTCGGTGACGGCGAGTGCGCGGGAGTACGGATGGACGGGACTGCCCAGCACCGCGCGCGCCGGCCCTCGCTCCACGACGCGACCGGCGTACATGACGGCCACGTCATCGCACCAGCGTGCGACGGCGGGGAGGTCATGGCTGAGCCACAGGATCGTCGTCCCGTGCTCTTTCGCCTGTGCGAACAGCAGACGGATGACCTCCTCGCGCACCTGGCTGTCCAGGGCCGCAGTCGGCTCGTCCGCGATCAGCAGCTTCGGGTGCCGGCACATCGCCATGGCGATCGCCACACGCTGGGCCATGCCTCCCGAGATCTGATGGGGGAAGAGACGCACGACGCGCTCGGGATTCGTGATGAGCATCGACTCCAGGAGAGCGATCTGCCGACTGACCGACCCGTCGTCCCCGACCGCGTTCAGCACGAGCCGGAGCTGTGCGCCGATGCGCATCGTGGGGTCCAAGGATCCGATCGGGTCCTGCGCGATGTAGGCGAGGGAGTCGCGACGATACCGTCGCAGCGCGCCGTCGCCGAGGGAGAGCACGTCCGTGCCGTCCACCTCGAGCGCGCCGCGGACGATCGTGGCCGAGCGCGGTTGCAGGCGACCGATGACGGCGGCCAGCGTCGACTTCCCCGATCCGGATTCGCCCACGATGGCGAGCGAGCTTCCGTCCGCCACCTCCAGATCCACCCCGTCGAGCGCGCGTACGGTGGTGGCGCCGGTGAACTCCAGTGCCAGATCGGTGATCTTCACGGCGGTCATCGGAGGGACCTCGTCTCTCGCGGTTCGAAGCGATCGCGTAGGCCGTCGCCGATGATGTTGATGCACAGGATCGAGACGACCAGCACGAGGCCGGGGATGATGATGAGCTGGGGAGCCTGGGTCATGTACAGCATCCCCTGCTGGATCAGCAGTCCCAGGGATGCCTCCGGGACCTGGACCCCGAAACCGAGGAAGCTCAGGCCACCCTCGACGAGGATCGCGACGGAGAGCGCATAGCTCGCCTGCACCGCGATCGTCCCGGCGATGTTCGGCAGCAGTCGCCGCAGGAAGATCACCGGTGTGCGCACGCCGCTGATACGGGCCGAGATCACGAAGTCGCGTTCCGCGATGGCTCGTGTCGCGATGCGCACGACACGGGTCATCAGGGGGATGGTGATGACGACGATGCTGATGATCGCCGCCGGACGACCGGGTCCCAACAACGCTGACACGAGGATCGCGAGGACCAGGGCGGGGAAGGCGTACAGGACATCGGCTACGCGCATGATCGTCTCGTTCACCGCCCCGCCGTAGTAGCCGGCGAGCATCCCGAGCAGCGTGCTGACGAGTGCCGAGCAGCTGACGGCGATGATCGACACGACGAGTGTCGTCGCGATTCCCTGGAAAAGCCGCGGGAGGAGCGAGCGTCCGAGATTGTCGGTACCGAGGGGAGCCAGCGCGGACGGGCCCTCCAGGCGGCCGCCGATCGTGGCGCTGGTGGAACCCGCGATCCCGGTGAGGACGGCGATGACGGTGATCACCACGATCATGCCGAGCACGACGGTCGCGGCGCGAAGGAGCCCGTCGCTCTGACGCCAGGCACCGCGCGTGGTGGTGCCCGCTGCGCGGATGCGGTGAGTGGCTGTGGGGGCGATGGTCATCGGCTGCTCCCTCCGGTCAGGCGCAGGCGTGGATCCAGCGCGTTGGCGACGAGGTCGACGATCAGGCTCGCCACGATGAAGACGATCGCGGCGAGCAGTACCGCGCTCTGCACGATCGCGTAGTCGCGACGTCCGAGCGCGGTCTGCAGGTACGAGCCCATTCCCGGGATGTTGAAGACGAACTCCACGATCACCGTGCCGCCCAGGAGGACTGCGATGAGGGCACCCAGGATCGTGAGGATCGGAGCAGCCGCATTGCGCAGCACGTGGTGGCGCACGATGAAGGCAGGTGTTTCGCCGCGAGCGACTGCGGCCTGGACATGGGGCTCGACGAGCACGTTCATCACGGCGTCCCTCGTGTTGCGGGCGATCACCGCGACGCACCCGACGGAGAGCACGGTGACGGGGAGGACGAGAGCGCCGAAGAAGCGCCCCGGGTCGGTGGCGAACGGAGCGAACTGCCCCACGGAGAATCCCAGCCCCAGCGTGGACACGGCGAACACCACCAACCCTGCGAGCAGGAACTCGGGGATGCTGATTCCGAGTGCGCTCACCACGCGCCCGATCGCTCCCGAGGACCCCTCGCTGCGCAGCGCCGCCAGGAACCCGAGAGGGATCCCGACGATCAGGGTCACGACGATCGTCAGCAGGGCGATCGTCGCGGTGACGGGAAGGCGCGCGGCGAACTCCTCTGCGACCGACACATTGGAGACGAATGAATAGCCGAGGTCGCCCGTGAGGACGCCGAACACCCAGCGGAAGTACTGCTCGACCACCGGGGCATCCAGACCGGAGTCCGCCACCGCCTGGGCCCGCTGCGCCTCGGTGGCGAGCGGACCCAGAACGAGGTCGATGTAGTCACCCGGCATGAGGCGCACCGATGCGAAGATCAGCACGGAGACCGCGATGAGCGTCACGAGGGCGGCGCCGACGCGCCGGAGAGACCACAGAGCGACGGTCATGTCAGTTGGCGCGGAACTCGGTGATGTGGCGGAGGAAGTTGCCGTAGCCCTCATCCGTTGTCAGCGTGGGCGACAGCGATGCCGTGTTCCAGCCGAGCGTGGACGGACGCAGCACCAACGGAACCAGCTCGCTCTGCTCGTCGACGACCGCACAGAGGTTCTCGAACACGGCGGCACGGTCTGCGCCCGGCTCCGTGGCGTATCCCTCGGCGATGAGACCGTCGAGTTCGTCTGAGCCCTGCATGAAGACCGCCGAGAAACCGGCTACCTCGGGGTTCCACCAGGTGGTGACCATCGCAGGGTCCGCGTAGCCGGCGAACCAGCTGAGCGCGAGATCGAAGTCCGCGGGACTGCCGTAGACGCGGTCCGAGTAGGTGGCGTAGTCCACCTGCTCGATCTCGACGGTGACGCCGATCTCCGCGAGGTTCTGCTGCATGACCTGTGCGATCTGCGCGAGGACCGGCTCGTCCGTGTAGACGAAGAGATTCAGTTCCAGTCCGCCGACCTCATCGATCACGGCCTTCGCCGCCGCCACGTCGCGCTCCGCCGAAGGGAGGTCCGCAGCGATGCAGGCGTCGGGGAGCCCTGCGGGGGTGACGCCGGTCGCCGAGGTCGCCCCGCCGAACGCGAGCTCATTGATCGCGTCGCGGTCGATCGCGCTGTTGATCGCGAAGCGCACCTCCTCGTTCTGCAGAGCCTCATCACCCGTGAGCGAGTTGATCATCAGGTAGTGGAAGTCCGTGTTCTTCTGCCCGACCACGGTGACATCCGAGGCGTTCGAGAGCAGTTCGGCCGAGTCGATCGAATTGAGCACGGCGAAGTCGGCCGATCCGTCTCGGAGCGCCGCGGCCCGGGTGGCCTCGTCACCGACGATGTCGATCGTCAGCGTCGAGAATCCGAGCGCGTCGGCGTCAGGGTGGTGCTCGTTCGGCTCGAACGTCCACTCCTCGTCCTGGCGGTGCGCCGTGGCGACGAGGGGGCCGGTGCCGACCATCTCCGTGGTGATGTCGATCTCGCCGGCGTCGATCTCCGCCATCGGCAGGACGGCGGCCGGAGTGTTCGCCAACGCGGAGAGGAACGGTGCGTAGGGTTCGGCGAGCGTGACGGTGACCTCGAGGTCTCCCGTCGCCTCGACGGAGGAGACGGGGCCGAGCTGGCCGGTCCAGGTCGTCGGCGTGTCGAGCAGGCGCTGAAGACTTCCCACCACGTCATCCGCGGTCATCGCACGACCGTTGGAGAACACCGCGTCGTCAGCCAGCGTGAACACGTACTCGGTATCGCTCGGCGTCTCCCAGGAGGTCGCGAGCGAGGGGGCGACGGCGAGGTTCTCGTCGATCGTGGTCAGGGTCTCGTACGACAGCCCTTCGAGCATCCAGGAGCGGGCGGTCGCCGCTCCCTGCGGATCCAGACCGCTCGCCTCCGCGGTGTCGTAGTCGACCTGGACGACGAGTTCGCCACCGGCGTCGAAGGACTCGTCGGCGACCGCGAGGAATCCGGGAGCCGCCTCGTCCTGGCTGGGCGTCGGTTCTGGTGATGCGCCGGCGGCGCATCCGGTGAGGGCGAGGGTCGCGATGGCGACGAGCGCCACCCCCGCGCGAGCTGCTGTGTGCATGTCGATGTTTCCCTTCGGGATGTCGATCGAAGTGTGGATCACTCGGTGATCGACGACGGGCGGACAGAGAGGTGATGCAGATGGTGCTCGGTGCGGACAGCGTCTGCGTCCTCGTGAGTGCAGGCGCATGCGGTGGAGGAAGCCGGAACGTCGAGGGTCGGGTTCCGGTCGAAGAAGTCATGGGGAGTCAGGGTGAAGCCGCACGAGTCGACCGGCATGATCGGCCAGTCCTCGGTGCGGGGGAAGTGGGTGAGCCCGAAGGTGTGCCAGAGCACGAGGTCGGCGGCATCGAGAGAGGCGTCGTCGGAGACGAACGCGGGCAGTCCCTGTTCCGGTGCGCTCTGGTTCACGACGTCGCCCGCGGGGTACCGCTCGTCGACGTCATAGGCCGTGACCCAGAGATCAGCGGTGGCGAACCGCGCGCGGGAGGCGATGACCGACTCCGGCTGGGCGAGGAGGACGGGCGTCCCCTCGGGCGTCAGGACGTAGGACACCGGACGCCCCAGACGGTTCGTGGCATTCGCGCTGCTCACCCGCCAGGTCCGCCCGACACTCGTGTTCGCTCGGCGTCTGGCCTCCTGCTCGCTGCGGAGCCGTGTGGCGGTGAATCCGATCGCGCTTCCGTGGACGTTCTCGTCGTCGATCGGCTGCGTGTGCACATCGACCTCGTCGATCACGGCGGGGCCCTCATCGACTGCCATGTCCAGACGCGCGCAGAACAGGTGCTGGTGATACGGGGCGGCGAGTCCGGGAGCCAGTTCACTCGCGAAGCGGCTCGTGCGCTCGTCGTAGGCGGCGGTGAACACCAGGCCGGTCGCCTTCGCCTCGAATTCGATCTTGCCGTCGAGGTAGAGGTACCAGTAGAAGCCGTAGTCGTAGTTGCCCACGGTCACGAAGAACGAGATCACGAGCCGTCGCTGGCGACGCACGTCCGTCGTGCCGGTGAACTGCTCGGTGTGCTTCCACAGCACGCCCGCGTCCTCCTCGTGGATGCAGATCGCGTTGGGGAGGATCTTGACGTTTCCACGCGCATCCGGGATCGGCACATCGAGATACGTGATGTCCCCGACGCAGTCGCATCCGAGTTCGAGGGAGTTGACCAGGCGTCCCAGCAGGTACTCGCCGGTGTCGAAGTAGTTCTGCCAGAAACGCACGGGACCCGGGTCTCCGTACGGGACGAGCATCTCCGCGATCGACGCGCGGTGGACGATCGGACGCGCGCGCTCGCCATCCTGGAAGCCGATTCCGTGCAGAACCAGGCCCTCGCGCATGTCGTAGCCGACGCGTAGCGACCACTTCTCCCACGTGATCACGTCGCCGTCGAACGAGAAGCTCGGCCCCTCCGGCTGCCGGATCACGATGGGCTTCTGGGTGGTGCGCTCAGGTCCGAAGGTGCCGGGCACGTGATAGTCGGCGCTCTCCTGAGGGATGGGCATCACGCCGGCGTCGATCACATCCACGACCGTTCCGCTCGCCAGGTCGACGTAGGCGACGAGACCGTCGATCGGATGCGCCCACGGCATGGTCTGCGGGGTGGGCTGGTGGTGTCCGAGCACGCGGGCGAGGCGTCGGCCCTTCTCGCCCTCGATCGGATATCTGCCCGCCGACAGGCCGGCGAGTGCCACGGTGCTCGGGTCATCGATCCCGCGGAGCGCGAGAGCCTCGCGCCATCGCTCGTCGGCACCGATGAGTTCCCGGATGATCTCGTGCTCTTCCTGCAGGAGCGGCACCTGCCCGTCGAGTTCCGGATCGATGTCGACGTCGCCCGTGAGCTCGCCCGTGCCGAGGTCGACCGTGATCGCCCTGGCGCGCCCGCTGTCGACATCGAGGAGCTGGACACGTGCCCGTCTCGGCACCGTGCGCCCGGCGAGGACTTCGCCGCGATCCGGTTCGTCGAGTCCGAGGTAGGCGATGCGGTGGGAGTCGTCCAGCGCGCCGTGGGCCGACAGGATCTCCGATACCCGTTCCAGTTCCGTCGCGGACAGCGTGGCATACGGCGCCCCTGACTCGTCGCCGAGGCGACGGGAGCGCTGGACATGTGTGGACGGGGAGCAGGTGCAGGTCATGAGGTCTCCGATGAAGCGGGTACGGACAGCCGGTCGTCGGGAAGTCGGCTGTGCCGGAACGTTCCGGCAAAAGTATGCGAGAAACGTGTTTCGGCGCAAGACCCAGATTGTTTCGTGTCGATTACGACTCCCTGGGTGTGGTTAGAATCGCCGCATGCCTGAGCTCCGTCGTGCCCGTCTGATCGATGTCGCTCGGCGGGCCGGTGTGGGCAAGACCACGGCATCGGATGCGCTGAGTGGCACCGGACGTGTGTCCAGTGCCACCCGAGACGCCGTCCTCGCCGCCGCTGCCGAACTCGGATACTCGGCGAACACCGCGGCGCGACACCTCCGTGGGGGATCCGTGGGGACGATCGGGATCGTGCTTCCCGAGGTGGTCTCGCGCTCGTCGTACTACATGGCCTTCACGTTCGGAATCGTCACGAGTGCGGCTGCCCACGACATCGATGTGACGATCGTGAGCCCGTCCGTATCGTCCGGAAGATCCCGGCCGATACGCGCCGACGGACTCATCATCGGCGACCCCCTCTCCGGCGACCCGGGCCTGCCCGCACTCCTGAGCTCAGGCATGCCGATCGTCACGCAGGAGCATCTCCCTGACGACGTCCCCGGTGCCGCGGATGGGGTGGTCTGGTCATCCCACCACGCCGCGATGCTGCGCCTGTTCCGCGAGGTCGACGTCACGCACGCGCGACACCCGGCGCTCCTCGTCGCACCCGACGCGACCGACTGGTCCCGGCAGCTCGTCTCGGGATACCGGGAGGCGTGTGCGATGCGAGGTCTGGAACCCGTGATCGCGCCCATCGCGTTCGAAGCGCCATGGCCGGCAGTGCGAGAGGCGACACAGCGCGTGCTGGCCGAGCATCCCGAGACGGATGCGATCATCTGCGGCCCCGACTCCAGTGCGATCGAGGTGGTCGCCGAACTCGGACGCTCGGGACGGGTCGTCGGCGAGGACATCACGGTGGTGTCGTGCGTCGATCATCCCTCGCTTCCGTTCCTCACCCCCTCGATCACCTCGATCGACCTTCGTCCGCGAGACTCGGGCGTCGCCTGCACCGAGCTGCTGATCGATCTGCTCGAGGGGCGGGCCGAGCGTGGGGCGGACGTCGAATTCCCGATCTCCGTGGTCTCCCGGGAGTCGACCGCGCGGGCGCTGAGGGCGTGGACGTCGTGACCGCGCCGCTGGACGGCGTCGTCGTCGCCGACTTCTCCCGTGTCCTCGCCGGCCCCCTGGCGACCATGACGCTCGCCGATCTCGGCGCGCGTGTCATCAAGATCGAGCGGCCGGAGTCGGGAGACGACACCCGCGCCTGGGGTCCGCCCTATGCGGACTCCGGCATGACCACGTACTTCGAGTCGGCCAACCGCGGCAAGGAATCGATAGCACTCGACCTGACGGACCCCGTCGATCGTGAGCGTGCGCACGCCATCATCGCGCGGAGCGACATCGTGATCGAGAACTTCCGGCCCGGACTGTTCGAGCGGATGGGCTTCGGCTGGGACGAGATGTCCGCCGCGCACCCGCGGCTGATCCACGTCTCGGTCAGCGGTTTCGGCCTCGAGGCGGGGGCGTCACTGCCCGGGTACGACTTCGTCGCGCAGGCGGTCGGGGGTCTCATGCACATCACCGGCGAAACGGATGGCACCCCGATGAAGGCGGGCGTCGCGCTCGTGGACGTGCTCACGGGAAAGGATGCCGTCATCGGCATACTCGCCGCCCTCCGCCGTCGGGAGCTCACGGGGCGCGGATCGCGGGTCGAGGTGAACCTTCTCTCGAGCCTGCAGGCATCGCTCGTCAACCAGATGTCCGCGCACCTCGGTGCCGATGTCGAGCCCACGCGTCTCGGCAACCGTCATCCGTCCATCGCGCCGTACGAAGTGCTGCAGTGCGCGGACGGGCCCCTCGCCGTGGCGTGCGGCAACGATGCCCAGTTCGCCAGGATGGCTGCGGAGCTGGGGCGACCGGCGCTCGCCTCCGATCCTCGCTTCCTGCGCAACGCCGATCGCGTAGGCCACCGGGACGACCTCGCCGTCGAGCTGGAGCGTGCGCTGTCCGCCGACACGGCGAGCTCGTGGGCCACCCGGCTCAACGGCGTGGGTGTCGCCGCGGGTGTCGTCAACACGATCGGCGAGGGGGTGGCTCTTGCTGAACGGCTGGGACTCGATCCCGTGCTCGAGAGCATCGGTGCCGATGGGCGTGTGTCCCGGCAGATCCGCTCGCCGCTGTCGTGGACTCCCGAGCTCCCCGTCGTCGCCGCCGCTCCACCTCGCCTGGGTGAGCACGATGCCGACGTACGGGCCTGGCTCGAGACCCCGCCCCGCTCTCGCTAGGTGCCGTCTCGCAGGGCGATCCACAGTTCTGCCGCGACATCGGGATCGGCGAGCGAGACGCCCAGAGCGCGCTCGGCGGTGACGATCCGCGGTCGCACCGTGTTCCGGTGGATCCCGAGCTCGCGCGCCGCGCTCTCCGACTGCTGTCGATGACGGAGGTAGACGCGCACGGTGTCGCGGATCTCCGGGCCGGCGGCGGTCAGCGCCTCGACCCAGAGGGTGCTTCGGAGAGCGGACTCGGCGGAGAATCGATCCGCGGCGGCGTGCCACAGTGCGAGAGCCCGTCCGACCGCGGCGGGAGCGAGCTCCAGCGGCCCAGCCGTGCTGATCGCGCCACGGCCGAGCGATGTCGCCTCGCCGGCGGCGAGGAGACGCACGGGTGTCTCGCCGCGTTCGGTGACGAACGGCGATGGCCCACGATAGGAGCCGTCAGGATCGACGAGGATGCGCACGGCATCCGGCAGGGCGATTCCTGCGGAACGCGCGAGCACTCGCGCGGCAGTCGTCTCGCCGTCCAGGGCGAGCGCCGTCACCCAGCGCGACGGGGTCTCCTGCTCCCGCGATGTGCCGATGACGAGACGGAGCAACGAGACCGCGGTGAGAGCGAGCTGTCGGTCCGACGATCCCCATGGTCGCCCGGCGCCCAGCGCGAGGGCTCCGATCGGCCGATCCCCGTCGGAGACACCGTGAGCCATGACGGTCGACCCGTGTGAGATGAACGAGGCTGCCGTCACGCCCGAGCGCAGCAGCGACCGTTCGACTTCCTCGCTCACCGCGGGAAGGAGGGCCTGCAGAGTCGGAGGGTGCAGGAGTGCGTCCGGTGCTCTGCCGTCGAACGGCACCCAGGCGACCCACCCGCCGATCGCCTGGGACATCAGGCGCACGATCGACGGCAGAGGATCCGTTCCTGCTGCGGCCTGAGCCAGCCGCGTGTGAGCGTGGGCCGTGCGCAGCGCGTCCTCCTGGCGGTCGCGCCCCGCGATCTCCCAGAAGGCGCGCGACACGTCCAGGAAAGCGACGCCATCCGGCACCGCGAACAGGGGAAGTCCCGCGCTGCGGCACTGGTCGACGAGAGCGGCGGGTGGATCGTCCCACCCCTCGCCGAGACCGAGGCCGAGCGCACTGGCACCGTGCGCGGAGAGTCGGGTGACGTAGTCGCCATCCGCCTCCCCGCCGGTGAGCGGGATGCCGGTGGTCAGGAGCAGCTCGCCGCCGTCGAGGTACCGGCCGGGGTCGGGGAGCTCCGACACGTGGACACCCGTGATCTCGGTCGCCGCATCGAACGGCAGAAGCGGACGAAGCGCAGGCCCGGCCGCACGCACGATCTCACCCAGAGTCACCATCGCACCAGTGTGCGTGTTGCACAGTTGTGGGCACAAGAGTATGCGCAGTGGATATTCTTCGCGGCGGGCGGCGGCCTAGCCTCGGTGTCATGACCACTGTGCCCCACCTCGTCACCGAGATCCCCGGACCTCGTTCCCGCGAGCTCCACTCTCAGCGCACGCGTGCCGTCGCGTCCGGCTTCGGCGTCACGCTCCCTGTGTTCATCGCGCGAGCGCACACCTCGACGGTGGAGGACGTCGACGGGAACACCCTCATCGACTTCGCGTCGGGAATCGCCGTCACGAGCGTCGGAGCCGCGAACCCTCGCGTACAGGAGCGCGTCGGAGCTCAGCTCGACCTGTTCACCCACACGTGTTTCATGGTGACGGAGTACGAGGGTTTCGTGCGGGTGGCGGAATGGCTCAACGCCCACACGCCCGGCGACTTCGAGAAGAGGACGGCGCTGTTCAGTACCGGGGCCGAGGCCGTCGAGAACGCGGTGAAGATCGCCCGCGCCTACACAGGGCGCGCCGGCGTCCTGGTGGTCGACGAGGGCTACCACGGACGCTCGATGCTCACCATGGGGATGACCGCGAAGGAGCACCCGTACAAGACATCGTTCGGCCCCTTCCCCGCGGACGTGGTGCGCGGTCCGAACGCCAACCCTCTCCGAGGCGTGTCCGCGGACGCCGCCCTCGCCGAGATCGAACGACTCGTCGACCGCCACGGCTCCGAGGCCTTCGCGGCCCTCGTCGTCGAACCGATCCAGGGGGAGGGCGGCTTCATCGTCCCCGCCCCCGGCTTCCTCACGGGCCTGCGCCGCATCGCCGATGATCACGGCATCGTGCTGGTCATCGACGAGATCCAGGCGGGGCTCGGGCGCACAGGACGGATGTTCGCGAGCGAACACGACGGAGTCGTGGGGGACATCACCCTCACCGCGAAGGCGCTCGGCGGAGGGCTTCCTCTGAGCGCCGTCACCGGCCGCGCGGAGATCATCGATGCAGCGCACGTCGGCGGGCTCGGCGGCACGTACGCGGGGAACCCACTCGCCTGCGCAGCGGCCCTGGCGGTGTTCGAGGTCCTCGAGGATCCCGCGCTCCTGCCTCGTGTCCTCGAGATCGAGCGCATCATCCGCGACCACCTCGAGCCTCTGCTCGAGGACCTCGGAGCGGTGGCCGATGTGCGCGGGCGCGGAGCGATGATGGCGATCGAGTTCGCGGATCCGGGAACGCTCGCCCCGCGCCCGGATCTCGCGCAGCGGATCTCCGCCGCCTGTCATGCGGCCGGGGTCCTCACCCTCACATGCGGGACGCACGGCAACGTCATCCGGCTGCTCCCGCCGCTCGTCATCGACCTGGCCGTGCTCGAGGCGGGACTCACCGTCCTCACCGCCGCCATCCGCTCCCACGCCGCCGAGGAGGCCGCCGCATGAATCCCGTCCCCGACCTGATGGACTTCGACGATCTTCTGAGCGACGAGGAACGCGCGACGCGCGACGCCGTGCGCGGCTTCGTCGACGCGCGGATCCGCCCCCACATCGCCGACTGGTATGACCGCGCGATCTTCCCGACCGAGCTCATCCCGGAACTCGCGGACCTCGGCCTGCTGGGAATGCACTTGCACGGGTACGGCTGTGCCGGGCGCAGCGCTGTCGAGTACGGTCTCGCGGCGTTGGAACTCGAGGCAGGGGATTCGGGGCTCCGGACCTTCGTATCCGTTCAGGGGTCGCTCGCGATGAGCGCGATCCACAAGCACGGGAGCGAGGAACAGAAGAACGAGTGGCTCCCGCGGATGGCGAGAGGCGAGATCATCGGATGCTTCGGGCTCACCGAGCCCAACTCCGGTTCCGATCCGTCCAGCATGACGACCTTCGCCCGTCGCGAGGGTGACGGGTGGGTGCTCAACGGGGCGAAGCGGTGGATCGGACTCGCCTCGATCGCCCACGTGGCGATCATCTGGGCGCAGACGGATGACGGCGTGCGCGGGTTCATCGTGCCGACCGAGACCGACGGATTCGTCGCGACGCCGATCGCGCCGAAGCTGTCGATGCGTGCCTCGATCCAGTGCGACATCGCGCTCACCGACGTCCGGTTGCCCGCGACGGCGATACTCCCGGAGGCGCGGGGTCTACGGGCGCCGTTTTCCTGCCTGAACGAGGCACGCTACGGCATCGGGTGGGGGGTGATCGGTGCGGCACGCGACAGCTATGCGACCGCGCTCGCCTACTCCCAGACCCGCATGCAGTTCAACCAGCCGATCGCAGGATTCCAGCTCACACAGCAGAAGCTCGTCGACATGGCTGTCGAGATCGAGAGGGCGCAGCTTCTGGCGCTACGGCTCGGGCGCCTCAAGGACGCAGGGAAGGTCGCGCCGCACCAGATCTCCGTCGCCAAGCTCAGCAACACGAGGGGGGCGATCGCGATAGCGAGGGAGGCGAGGACGATTCTCGGCGGCAACGGTGTCTCGGGGGAGTATTCGCCGCTGAGGCACGCATCCAACCTCGAATCCGTCCGCACCTACGAGGGAACGGACGAGGTGCACACTCTCGTGCTCGGCGCGCACATCACGGGTATTCCCGCCTTCCGCAGCACCATCACCGAGGGAGCATCATGACCATCACCACTCTGCGCCACTTCGTCGACGGCCGCTGGGTCGAGGGGCGCGGTGAGCTGCTCGTCGACGTCAATCCGAGCCGCCCGAGCGATGTCGTCGCCGAGGGCCCCGGAGCCTCCGCAGAGGACGTGGACCTGGCGTATGCCGCCGCCCGCGCCGCGTTCTCGGGGTGGCGACGCACGCCCGCGCGAGCCAGGGCGGCGATCCTTCTTCGCGCGGCCGACATCATCGACTCGCACCGGGAGGAGTGGGGCCGCGAGCTGGCTCGCGAGGAAGGCAAGACGCTGGCCGAGGCGGTGGCCGAGACCGGGCACTCCGCGAACATCCTCCGCTTTCACGCCCAGGAGGTCGACCGTGCGAGCGGCGAGGTGTTCGAGTCGCCGAGCCCGGGCGAGCGGATCCTCGTCATCCGACGGCCCATCGGTGTGATCGGTGCGATCACACCGTTCAACTTCCCCATCTCCATCCCTGCGTGGAAGCTCGCACCGGCGCTCGCCTGGGGCAACACGGTGGTCTGGAAGCCGGCGACCTTCGTCCCCGTCCTAGCGATGCGCTTCGCTCAGGCGCTCGAGCAGGCGGGGCTCCCCGCGGGCGTGCTGAACCTGGTGAACGGCACCGCCGCGGTCGGTGAGGCGATCGTCGCTCATCCGGACGTCGACGCCGTGTCCTTCACCGGCTCGACGAAGGTCGGACGCCTCATCGCGGCGCAGCTCGCCGGGAGAGGCGTGCCGTTCCAGGGCGAGCTGGGTGGCAAGAACGCCGCTCTGGTCCTCGCCGACGCGGACCTGGATGTCGCCGTCGAACAGGTCGCGATCGGTGCGTTCCGCGCCGCGGGCCAGAAATGCACGGCGACCTCGCGCGTCATCGTTCACGAGGCGGTGGCGGACGAGTTCCTCCGACGCCTCGCCGAACGGACACGGCGAATGACGGTGGGTGACGCTCAAGCGGAGGGTGTTGAGGTCGGGCCCGTGGTGGACGCCGGGGCGCGCGATCGCGTCGCAGCGGCGCTCGTGCGTGCGCGGTCTTCGTCTCGCCCCGTTGTGGACACGGCGCCGTACGCGGAGGGTGCGCTCGCCGAGGGCTATTTCATCCCGCCGTCGGTGTTCGAGCTCGATGAGGACGAACCGGGGGAGCTGTGGTCGGAGGAGCTGTTCGGTCCTGTGATCGGCGTCCGTCGCGTCCGGTCGACGGACGAGGGCATCGCGCTCGTGAACGACAGCGAGTACGGCCTCTCGACCGCGGTGTTCACCACGAACCTCGCCCACGCGCTCAGTGCGATCGAGGAGATCAGGGCCGGTGTCGTGCACATCAACTCCGCCTCTGCGGGCGCTGATCTGCACGTGCCCTTCGGAGGAAGCGGGTCGAGCGCGCTCGGCCCGAAGGAGCAGGGCGCCGCCGCCCGTGACTTCTACACGGAGACGGCGACCGTCTACCTGCGTGGGTGAGTCGACAGGCGCCCGCGGCACCCCGCCCACAGTGATGTCCGATTTCCGCTAGCCGGTGTCGGAGGGCCATGTCAGAGTGGGAGGCATGACCTCCCCGACGATGACCTTCCACGAGCGGTATCGCGCGATCTCCGCGCGGGACAGCCGCTTCGACGGTCAGTTCGTCACGGCGGTGCGGTCGACGGGCATCTACTGTCGTCCGAGCTGTCCCGCGCGCACGCCGAAAGAGCAGAACGTCAGCTTCTTCCGCACGAGCGCGGCTGCCCACGAAGCCGGGTACCGTGCGTGCAAGCGGTGCCTGCCGGAGGCGGCGCCCGGATCACCCGAGTGGAATATCCGCGGCGACACGGCGGCGCGGGCCATGCGGCTCATCTCGGGTGGGGTCGTCGAGCGGTACGGGGTCTCCGGGCTCGCGGAGCGACTGGGGTACTCCACGCGTCACCTCACCCGGCTGCTCACCGCCGAGCTCGGCGCGGGCCCGCTCGCCCTCGCACGGGCCCACCGTGCGCATACCGCGCGGATGCTCCTGGTGGGGACGGACCTGCCGATCTCCGATGTCGCGTTCTCGGCGGGCTTCGCCAGCATCCGACAGTGCAACGACACCATCCGCGAGGTGTTCGAACTCACGCCGGGGGAACTGCGCGCACGGCGCCGCGCGGGTGCTGACGCGATCCCCGGAGCGATCGACCTGGTGCTCCCGCATCGTGAGCCGTTCGATGCGGAGGGACTCTTCGCGTGGATGGCCGTGCGCGCACTCCCCGGGGTCGAGACCGCGGGCGCGGAGTCGTTCTCGCGCCGACTGCGCATGCCCGGTGGCCCCGCCTGGTTCGAGATCCGACGCGACGAGCGCGGGCGGATGCGCCTGCGCGCCCGTCTGGCACAGCTCAGCGATCTCTCGCCGCTGGTGTCGCTCGTGCGGCGGCTGTTCGACCTCGACGCCGATCCTCGCGCGATCGATGACGCCCTCGCGGCGCATCCCGAACTCGCACCCCTCGTCGCTCGCACGCCGGGAATTCGGGTGCCCGGAACCGCCGACCCGCACGAGATGCTGATCCGCGCGATGGTCGGTCAACAGATCACGGTGGTCGCGGCGCGCACCGCACTCACGAGCCTCACCGAGGCGCTGGGGGAGCGGGTGGAAGACGGACTCCTCTTCCCGACCATGTCCGCGATCGCCGAGCACGGTGCCGAGGTGCTGCGCGGACCCGCGGCGCGTATCCGTGCGATCACCGGCGCCGCCGAGGCGCTGGCGACCGGTGCGCTCACCCTCGACATCGGAGATGCGGGGCAGGCGCAGCGAGAAGCCCTGCTCGCCATGCCCGGGATCGGCCCGTGGACGGCCGACTACGTGCGCATGCGTGTGATCGGAGACCCCGACGTCTTCCTCCCGGGCGATGTCGCCGTACGCTCGGGGGCCCGCGCCGCAGGCCTTCCCGACGACCCCCGTCCGCTGACCGAGTGGGTCTCGCGGACAGCGCCCTGGCGCAGCTACCTCACCGCACATCTGTGGCGCGCCGCGCCCGTGCGGCCGCCCCGCCGGTCGTCGTCGACGACCCGCTCGAAGGAGACAGCATGACCGCCCTGATCCAGACCGTTGACACCCCCGACGGACCGTTCACGATTCTCGTCGACGCCGAACAGCGCGTGCTCGCGTCCGGGTGGACCGCCGACGACGACGCGATCCTCGGCCGCCTCAGCGCAGCGGTTCGACCCGCTGGCGTGAAGTCGGGGACGACCGAGGCCGCGTCCGCGGTCCGGGACTACTACGACGGCGACGTCACGGCGATCAACCGCGTTCGCGTCGCGCAGATCGGGACCGAACTGCAGCTCCGCGGGTGGGCGGCGCTGCGCGATATCCGTCCCGGTGAGCCGCTCACGTACACGACCTTCGCGACCGCGCTCGGCAGCCCTCGGGCGGTGCGTGCCGCGGCGTCGATCTGCGCGCGCAACGCCCCCGCCCTGTTCGTCCCGTGCCACCGGGTGCTCCGCAGCGACGGATCGCTCGGAGGGTTCGCATGGGGCCTGCCGGTCAAGCAGTCCCTCCTGGCGCGGGAGGGCGCCGCGCTCGTCTGACGCACTGGCGCCTTCATGTCTGAGCGGTCGACGGACTGCCGCTCGAGGATCGCCGCCCGGTGGTCGAGGTGACGGCTCGTCCGCCATGCCATGATCGACACTCGCGCCGACTGGCGAGAAAAGGTCCGCATGCGTGTGAACGGGGGAACACGGACCGAACGGCTCGATGCCCTAGGGTCACGATATGCGGATCGTCATCTCTGGCACCCACGCGAGCGGCAAGAGCACACTGGTTGCGGATTTTGCGCTTCTTCACCCGGAATTCGCTGTGTTGCCCGATCCGTTCGATCTCATGGATGAGATGTGGGACAGCCCGAACGCCGCCTCGTTCGCCGCGCAGCTTCGGGTCTCGGCCGATCGCCTCGAGCCATTCGAAGGCCCCGAGAACCTCATCGCCGAGCGTGGACCCATCGACTTCCTCGCTTACTTGCTGGCCCTTGCGGAGCTGACAGGGGTATCCAGCTCCCGTCAGCTCCTCAAACGCTCGACAGAGATGACCCGCGAGGCGTTGAGTCACGTCGACCTGCTCGTGGTGTTGCCGCTCACGGCGACGGACCTCATTGAGGTCGGCATCGACGAGCACCTGGAGCTCCGAGACACGATGAACGACATCTTGCTCGATCTCATCAGCGACTCCGACCTCATCGGCCAGCGCACGAAGGTCGCCGAGATCACGGGCGACCGGGATTGCCGACTGAGAGCGCTCGAGGCTTTGACCACCCGCAAGACTGCCTGACCCCTCGCGGTCGTATCTGTAATGAGTACGCTCACGCGTTCCTGCTCCCGTGCTTACTCAGGCACGTCACGAAACGCGATCCGGCCCGGAACTGCACTGCTTGACCAGGGCGCTGATCTCGTCGTCGCGCAGACGAGCGCGCATCCATCCTTCGATGGAGAGCGGTGTCAGTGATGCGTGCGATGCGCAGGCCCGGACGTCAGACTTTGCTGGAATCGTGCACGCTTTCTCTGAATCCCTGTCTCGAATCCTTACATCTCGCCGCGGAGCCTGGCTCTCCCTTGCGATCGGCGTCATCGCGCTGGTCGCCGTGCTCGGTATCTTCGGCCGCGCCGCGATGGCCACCGGTGACCTGAGCGCGCCCCCGGGCTCCGAGTCGGAACGAGTGGCGGCGGCCACCGACGAGTTCCCCAACGCTGACGACCAGACTTTGATCGTCGTGGCATCGAACACAGATGAGTCGGCGTTGACGGAGGCTCAGGGCGCCGGGATCGCGTCGTTGGCGTCGGAGTTGACAGCCGTCGCCGGGGCGAAGGTCCTCGGTCCTTTTCCGAGCGATGACGGGATTGCGCAAGTAATCCAGGTGACTGCGCCGGTGAAGGGCGACCACACGGCGGCAGACCGCGCTCTTGTGGAGGACGTGCGCGGAATCGTCGCAGATCATGGTGTTGACGGTGTCGATGCGCATGTGACGGGTGGTCCGGCTTTCGGCGCAGATATCGCAGCGGCCTTCGACGGAGCCGACTTCACTTTGCTGCTCGTGACGATCGGTATCGTCGCCGTATTGCTGATCTTCACCTACCGTTCTCCGGTGTTGTGGCTGATCCCGCTTGTGGTGGTCGGCGTCGCTGACCAGGCGGCCAGCACGGCGACCGCGGCTCTCGGCAGCGCGATGGGCTTGCAGTTCGACAGCGGCATCGTCACCGTGCTCGTCTTCGGCGCGGGAACGAACTACGCGTTGCTGTTGATCTCGCGGTATCGCGAACAGTTGTCATCGGACCCGGATCATCGGACTGCACTGGCGTCCGCGTGGCGTGCGACGCTTCCCGCGATTCTGGCGTCGAACGTGACAGTGGTGTTGTCGCTGTTGACCCTGGTGCTGGCCGTCGTGCCGGGGACGCGAGGCCTCGGGATCGCGTGCGCTCTGGGATTGGTGATCGCTGTGGCGGCTGTGCTTCTCGTGTTGCCGCCGGCTCTTGCCGTGTGTGGGCGGGGTGTGTTCTGGCCGTTCGTCCCGCGACCCGGCACCGAGGCCGCGACGATGCAGGGGAGAGTATGGCGGAAGGTCGCGACGCGAGTGGTGGACAAGCCGTGGGCGCCGCTGGTGGGCGGGCTCGCACTGCTCGGCGTGATGTCCGCCGGGCTGCTCGGGGCCTCAGTCGGCCTCAGCCAGGTGGAGAAGTTTCGGGTGCCGTCGGAGTCGGCGATCGGGCTCGAAGCGCTCGGTTCCCACTTCGAAGCCGGGCAGGCGCAGCCGTTCGTCATCGTCGCATCGGCCGCAGAGTCCCAGGAAGTCCAGGATGCCGCAGCATCCGTGGATGGTGTCGTCCGGGTCACGGAATCCGAGACCAGCGTCGACGGCGAGCTGGTCAGACTGTCTGTGATCGGAGAGCCCGTACCAGGAAGCTCCGAAAGCCGTGAGCTCGTGGCGGAGCTGCGGACCGCGGTGCACGCGGTGCCCGACGCGGAGGCCATCGTCGGAGGACAGGGCGCGGCGGACGTCGATGCCCGGGAGGGAAATCTGCGCGATTTCCTGACCGTCGCACCTCTCATTCTTCTCGCGACGCTCCTGGTGCTCATCGTGCTGCTGCGCGCGATCGTGGCCCCGGTCATCCTCCTCGGTGTCAACGCGCTCAGCGCAGTCGCAGCGCTCGGAGCGGGAGCGTGGCTCGGCCGGACGCTGTTCGGTTGGGACGCGCTCGACCTGCAGGTACCGCTGCTGGCATTCCTGTTCCTGATTGCCCTGGGTGTGGACTACACGATCTTCCTGGTGCACCGTGCACGCACCGAGGCAGAGGCCGCGGGAACGAAAGCGGGAATGGTCACCGCACTCGCGACGACGGGCGGCGTCATCACCAGCGCGGGGATCGTGCTCGCCGGCGTGTTCGCGGCACTCGGGCTGCTTCCGCTGGTGACCCTCGGGCAGATCGGACTCATCGTGGGCGTCGGCGTGCTCGTCGACACGCTCGTCGTTCGCACCCTCATCGTTCCTGCGCTGTTCGCCCTCGTCGGCGACCGGATGTGGTTGCCGAGTCGCGTCTCCCCTCGCGGCGTCGTCACCGGTGGTGAAGAATCGGACCATGCCGACCTCACAGCAGCCGACGCCGCGCGGTGAAACGCGCAGTGTCGTGGGCGTGGAACGCGTGAGCGGAGCGATCCGAATCGGCCAGATCGTCATCACGGTCGTGCTGATCGTGATCGCCGGGGTCCGATCCGGGGTTGACGGTGTCCCGCTGCCGTGGGTACTCGCGCTCTCGTTCATCTTCGCCGGCTGGTATTTCGGGGGATTGATCCTGGGCGACCGTACCCGCGATCCGGTGCTGGCGACGTGGTGGCTCGCGGGTCTCGCACTCATCTGGGCCGGGTCGGTCGCCGTCTCCTCGGAATTCGTCTGGCTCGCTTTTCCGCTGTGGTTGCTGGCCGGGTTCATACTTCCGCTGGCTTGGTCGGTCGCGCTCAGCGTGGTGATCCTCATCGTCGTCGTGGTCGCGCCGGTCGCGCATACCGGAGCGACGTCCTACGCCAACGTCGTCGGACCGGTCGTCGGGGGCGTGTTCGCGCTAGGAATCGCGCGCGGCTACCTCGAACTCGTCCGAGATGGAAGGGAGCGCCGCTGCCTGATCGCCTCGCTGGTCGCCGCACAGGAAGAAACCGCGCAGCTGCAAGACGAGCTCGCCCGCAGTCAGCGAGAGACCGGTGCAGGGGTGGAGCGAACTCGGTTGTCCCGCGACATCCACGACACCGTCGCACAGAGCTTCTCCTCGATCGGGATGCTGGCGCGTTCGGCTCCGGTCGCGGAACCCGAGAAGCGGTCTGAGGTGTTGGTCCAGATCGAGGAGCTCGCACGGGAAGGTCTCGTCGACGCTCGACGCATCGTGAATGCGATGACGCCGATCGAGCTCGAAGGCTCCGCCCTCGGCGACGCGCTGCGACGGATGCTCACTCGCATGCAGGACGAGACCGGCATCCGCACCGACCTGCACATCGATGACAGCGTTCCCGCCCTTCCCATGGCCGCGGAGGTCGCCCTGCTGCGAACCGCGCAGTCCGCGCTCGCCAATGTCCGCAGCCATGCGAACGCTCAGCGAGTCGTCGTGACGATGGCCGACGCAGGCGACGCCGTTCGACTCGACATCGTCGACGATGGCGACGGGTTCGACGCGACTCGGTGGAATGCCACGCAGCCACCTCGAGACGACGGCGGGTACGGTCTCCGAGCGATGCGCGCCCGATTGCGGGAGCTGGGTGGAGACCTGGATGTGGAGAGCCTGCCGGGCGAGGGCGCTGCGTTGTCCGCGTGGGTCCCCTTCGCCGTGCGAGACGAACGATGAAGCCCGTGCGAGTGCTGCTGGTCGACGACCACCCGGTCGTTCGCGCGGGTGTGCGTTCGCTGTTTGCCCCTGACTCCGGCGTCGACGTAGTCGCAGAGGCTGCTACCGGCGAGGAGGCGGTCGTCCTCGCTCGCCATCTGCGCCCCGACGTCGTTCTGTGCGACCTGCGCCTCGGCAATGGTATGGATGGCGTACAGACGACCGAGGCGATCCGCGCCCTCGAACCGGCACCGGTGGTCGTCATCCTCACGACGTTCGATCGTGATGTGGAGATCCTCGGAGCGGTGGAAGCCGGGGCCGCCGGGTATCTACTCAAAGACTCCTCATCCGAGCAGATCGTCGCCGCCATTCGCAACGCGGCGGCAGGGCAGTTGGTGCTCTCTCCGGAACTCACCGCGCGGATGGTCCAGGTGATGCGCACACCGCGGGTGAAACTCACCGACCGCGAACTGGACGTTCTTCGCCTGCTCGACACCGGAGCATCGAACCGCGAGATCGCGAAAGAGTTGTTCGTGACCGAAGCGACCGTGAAGACACACCTCGTGCACGTGTTCGAAAAGCTCGGAGTCGACAGCAGGTCCCGTGCTGTCGCAGTGGCGCGGGAGTCGGGCCTCCTCTGAGTTCTCGATCTCAACCGTTCGAATGATCCCTCAGGCGCCGGCGGCGACGAATGTGGATAGTGACTTCGAAAGGAAAATCATGCGCCGCCTTTTCTACTCTTCGTTCGCCTACATGGTCATCGGAGTGCTGTCCGGACTGTTCTATCGCGAGTTCACGAAGCTCAACGATTTCCCCGAGGGGCAATTCACTCAACTCGGCCTCGCGCACACCCACCTGCTCACGCTCGGCTTTATCGTGCTGTTGCTCGTGCTCGCCCTCGAGAAGCTGTTCACCCTCTCTCACAGCAAGCTGTTCGGGTGGTTCTTCTGGCTCTACAACGCCGGCGTCATCCTGACCTCGGCCACGCTGATCTGGCACGGAACACTCACAGTCCTCGGTGAGCAGTCGAGCAAGATGATCGCTGGGATCGCTGGCACCGGGCACATCCTGCTGACCGTGTCGATGGTGCTCCTTTTCCTCGCCCTCGGTCGAGCCATCACGCGTGACCGCCTCGGCGTCGCCACCGCCGAGGCATGACGGTCGGGCCGTCGCCGCTCCGCTGCTGTGCTCCCGCCGATGCTGATACTCAGAGGTGATCGCAGTAGAAGGCGGTGAGGCGGTCGACGGCTTGATCAACGTAAACGGGTTCGTCGTACATTTCGTAGTGACCGGCGCCCTCGATCACGAGCAGATCGACAGGGTTGGGAGCGAGCTCCCAGAGCCTCATCCCGGATTCGTACTGTCCGGTGTTGCCTTTGCGCCCGGCGATGATCACCTGGAGGGGCTGAGTGAGTAGCTGGTCCGCCAAGTGGTACGCGTCGTATCCCAAGAGGAGAGACTCACTGCGCGACAGCCGGCGGTTGGTCGAGTGCTCGTTGCTGCCGCGCGGTGTGCGGTAGTAGGTGATCGCCTGGGCGGTGTCGATGTCGGTCAAGCCGATGGCTGCGGCGTCCTCGAGGGTGTCCGGCAACCAGTTGACGACATCGGACTCGCCGCGTGCGGATTCTTCGGTGCGGGCGAGCGCGAGAGCGTCGAGAGCCTTGGCCGCACCGTCTGGTTGAAAGCCGCGGAATGCATCGCCGATGTTGCTGGCAACGACGGTTCCAAGCGCCTTGATGCGGTGATCGGTGCGGGCGGTGTGTACGGCGTAGCCGCCGCCGGCGCAGATACCGAGCGCGCCGATTCGGTTCGGGTCGATGCCCGCGACAGTGCTGAGCGCGTCGATGGCGTAGGAGAGATCCTCGCCGCGCCGGTAGGATCCTCCAGGTTGCGAGGTTCCCCGCCGCTCTGGCCCTGGTGGGCCGGGTCGAAGGTCAGCGCGATGAAACCGTTCGTGGCGAGCCTCGACGCATAGTTCGCGCCGATCTGTTCCTTCACGCTGCTTCCCGGAGTCGTGAGCACAATCGCCGGACGCTGTGCGGACTCGTCGAATCCGTCCGGCAGGTAGAGATCAGCGGCGAGATCGATGGGGCCGCGGGGGATCGAGATGTGCTGGGGCATGAGGGCCACAACCTTCCTTGTAAGGTAATTTGGGTTTCATCAAGTTCGCAACCGAACTTGTACTAGTTATGAACTAGTACGAGGCTGTATCACTTAAGGGGAGGCCGCATGCCTGCGGACGACGGCGCGCTGCTGTGGAAGCTCAATCAGCGACTGCTCACTCGGGTCCTCAATGCGGCCGAGCCGCAGTTCGAACAGCACGGCATCGAGACGAAAGAATTCTTCGTCCTCGACGAGATCGACGAGAGCCCGTACCCGGCCGAGCTCGCCGCGAAGCTGATGCTGCCCAAAGCGAGCGTCACGATGTACCTGCGCAATCTCGTCGAAAAAGGACTGGTCCAGCGCGAGATCGACCAAGACGACCTCCGCCGCCATCGACTCACGACGACCGCGAAAGGGCGCGCGGTCCGAGCCCAAGCACTGGATGCCCTCGCGGCCGAGTTCGCCGCCATGCTGGAAAAGGTCGACGAAGCCGACCGCACCGAGCTTCGCCGCATCCTCCTCGCGCTCCTGGACTAGCGCCGAGCCTGGCGCCAAATGACCGCGTTGCGGTCGCGCGACCGTGTGCTGAGCTCGCGCGACAAGGTAGAGATTGCTGAGGCTTCAGCCGGATCGCGGTTGGCGACTAGCGGATCACGTAGCCGCGCGGTCGCGGTGCGTTCGTTCTTGTGGAACGGTGGGAAGGGAGGGGTTTCCGATGGATACGACGACCAGCACCGCTGAACGGGCGAGCGGCGCCACCATCTGGAGACTGTTCTTGCGGCGTTGGCCCGCTGCCGCCGGATTCGCGGGCATGGTCGCTCTGGTCCCGGCGAGCATCGTCGGTCTCACCGTTCCCGGTCGGCTCGACTTCCTGAGCATCGCGGGAACATTGGGGGTTTGGTTCTTCGGTGCCGGAGCCTTCGGCGGCACCGCAATCGCACTCCAGCACGCCTTCCGCCAGCCGAGAGTTGTCGCACCGCTCTTCGCCGCGGGAATCGTGCTGCTCCTCGGCGGCATCCTGTGGGTCTCGATTCGCCTGCTCGAACCCACGTCCTACGCGCTCTACACCCTCGCTGTGATCGCGCCATTCGTCCTCGTGCTCGTCGTCACTGTGACGTTGGCAGCAGTCCTCCTACCGGCCCGATACCGCATACGTGCAAGCATCGCGGCCGCAGTCGTGAGCGCTGCCGTCTCGGTCGTGAGCATTCTCATTTAGACGGCGTGCGCTGAGCAGAGTATGCCTGCCTGAGCTCTGGCCCGGGCGAGAGCGGTCTCTTCCGCCCTACTGCCAGAGGCGACGCGGCGCGGCGCGGCGCGTCGCTCGTCTGACGCGACCTCCCAGGCGTCGGAGTTGGCTACCCGAGCCGCGAACCCCAGGCTCGTCTCAGGGGAGGTGTCAGTAGTTGCGTCCTACGAACGCATCGACTTGTCTGCCGAAACGTTTGTCCGGCTGGACGCTTCAGTTGCCCGGACTGGCAGGGAACTCTTCGCCCGCAACAAGAACTCGCACCTTCTCGCGGTCGACGATTTCAATCAGCTCCGGCCCGGCATTTCGTATTCGTCCTTCACGGATGACCGCTCCGCTCGCCTCCGGCAGACAGAGGACGGGTCGAGTCGTCCGTACTGCGTGTGATCGTGCTGTCTCCCGCTGATCCGCCGTGTAGTGCGGCAGAACGTCGATGCCGTCGAGTAGATCGAGCCCGCTAGTGTCCATCAAACCGACGTCGTTCGGGTCAGCGTCACGCGCGATACCGATATCAGCGCCGGCCAGAATCGCGCCCGCGCTGCCCCCGTACAAACGTCCGCCGTCTCGCAAGTGATCGTGGAGCAGTTGCAGGAGCCCTGCCGAGCGCAGCTCATTCAGCAACCTGAATGTGTTCCCTCCGGGGACGCTGACCACGTCGACGTCAGACAGCGAACGTCCTTTGACGTCGGAGTCGGTCCATGCCTCGACAGCTCCGAGTTTGTACGGTTCGAGAGCTTGACGCATCCAGGCGATCGAAGCCTCGCGACCCCCTGCGGTTCCGTGCGCAAATGGCCAGATGACCACCGAATCGCCGGTGCGAAACGCTTCCGCCCACAGCATTGCTTCCTGCTCCGCTGAGCCGCCGCCACCGAGGTACACGTTGCCGCCCATGCGGTCGATCTTGTCAGCCGGTGGCTTTGGTCGCCACCGAAAGCCGACGCCGAAACAGGGTTCTGGAGAGAGTGTGCGGCAACGGTGCGACGATCCGTGGCCCTGAGCACGTCGTCAACGATCGTATTCGTGAGGCCGCCGATCACCGTGACTGATAACAGATGCTCCTGCCCCGCAGGAGATGCTCAGGGATTGAGCGAGCGCTTCGGTTTACGTTGGGGGCATGAGTCAACGCGCATCGAGATTGATGGCCTTCATCGGTGCTTCCGTAGCGCTGTTGGGCGCCGCAACAGCAGTGCTGTTCTTCTTCCAGCCTTGGAGAAGCTGTCCCTACGAGGACACGTCCGTAGGGTGCGCCATGCTGCCCAACGACGCCGCAGTGATGGTGGCAGGGCTCGGTGTCGCCATCGTTGGCGCCGGGGTATTCCTCGTCGGCAGGCTGCTGTCTCGTCGATCGCAAGCTGCACTCACTTCCTAGGACTATGACCGGGAGCGCGTGCGCACCACGAACATGCTGGCGTTGCTGACGGCTCGATTAGGCTGACGGCGTGACCCAGCCACGCCCCGCGAGCGATCTACGCGTGCGGGGTGCCCGAATCGCCTTCTGGGTAGTCGCCCCCTTCGGCGTTCTTGCTGCTGCCGTCGCGTGGAATTGGTACGCCCTTGCGCAGTTCGAGGCGCAGTCCGAACAGAGCAAGGCCCTCTCGGCGCAGACGACAATGGCAGGTTTCGCGGAGGTCTGGGGCGGTGTGCCGCTGGTTCTCGCTCACATCGTCGGGTTGGCCACGCTCTTGGTCCTTGGATGGAAGGGATATCGAGACCGCGGCATCGGTCTTGCGATTGCCGCCGTCTTCATCGCATCCGTCGCCGGCATCGGCGTTGCCCAACTGCTCTGGGACGGCCAACTGTTCCAACTCGGCATCGACAACGACGTCTACGTGCCCTGAGTCAGCGTCCCGGGTGCGACCGCTGCCGTTCGAAACACGGCGTCAGATGGCCCACGAATCGGCGCGCAGGGGTTCGGGCGCGGCCAGCGGGTCGAGAAGGACGTGGGCTTCGGCCCGAGTCCAGCTCCGGTTTGCGTACGACAGGCGCACCGCGTTGGCGATATCGCGCCGCATCCGCGCACCGACCTTCCCGTCCATCGGCCAGGAGAACCACCCGCCATCGTCGGGGAGGTCTTTCGGCCAGATCAGGAGCGTGAGCGGCTGCCAGCTGCCCTCGACGATTCGAGAACCCGAGAAGTCGAGGGCGCGTCGCTTTCCGATCGTGTTGTCCGACACTGTCGCGAAGGCGCCGTTGGAAAGTTGGAACTGGTACCCCACCGGGCGGGTCGGGAAGTGCATCGCCGTGTGCAGCCGCAGGTGCGCCACGATCCCATCAACGACCCAGATTCTGGCAGAGCGATCATCACTAGGCAGGCGCCCGTTCGGAGCAAGGCGGATATGCCGCTCCAGCCGAATCTCTATAGAGTGGTCGGGTGCTCCCTACCTGTGATTGATCGGTGACGGCGACCCCTGAGGTCCCTCTTCCCACCGATCATTTCTCGACCGCGCTGACAGCGCGTTCTTTGGCTTGGAGTCACCCATCATGCAGTCCACCCGGACGGCACGTTATATCGACGTGCTCAGATTGCCTCGAGTTCCCGGAACCTTCGGGGCTGCGCTCATCGGCAGGGGCGCGTACGCCCTCGTTTTCCTCCCTCTGTTCTATGCCGTCGCTGATGCCACGGGATCCGTGGGGCTGGCGGGCATCGCCGTCGGTCTGTACGGTGCGGGAGCCAGCTTCCTCGCACCCGTACGCGCCTGGTTCATCGACCACTTCGGTGCTCGCCGTGTCCTGTCCGTGCTCGTCGTGATCTTCGGCGGCACACTCGCGGCGATTGGCCTGTCAGCCCTTTGCGCACTCGATGGCGCGGTGCTCATCGTGCTCGCGGCCGTCGCCGGTGTGTTCGCGCCACCTCTCGGGCCGACGATGCGCGTCGCATGGGGGAGACTCGCACCCACCAGCGACCTGCTGAAGAAAGCGCTGAGCTTCGATGCGGTCGTCGAGGAACTGCTCTATCTCGGCGGCCCGGTCGCCGCGGGCGTCGCTCTTGCGTTCATCGCCCCCGGAGCAGCCCTCCTCGTTCCCGCCGGGCTCGTGCTCGTCGGAGGTCTTCTCTTCGTCGTGACCCGAACCGTCGGAGAGATGGCGCCCCAGCCTCGTGCCGACGCGGGGTCGCGTCGCGACCGACCCCTGGTCTTCGATCCTCGATTCGTGGCTGTACTGATCCCCACTCTCGTCGCCGGGGCCGTCTCGGGAAGTATCGGCGTCAGCGTCCCGGTCGTCGTCTCCGACGCAGGCGGCCCGGCAGCCGCAGGCATCGCACTGGGTATTTTCGCCGGAGGAAGTGCCGTCGGGGGACTGCTCTTCGGCGCGCTCCGGGTTCCCGGATCTCCCCTCCGGCAGCTTCTCGTACTCAGTGCCGCTCTCGTGGCGATCAGCTCGCTCATCGCTCTGGCGGCGGGGGCCGTCTCGGTGACGATCGTGTTGGCCGCAGCCGGCCTGTTCTTCTCGCCGGTGATGATCGTGGCCTACTTCGCCGCCCATCAAGCCGGCCGTGAACACCGCCAGAACTCGGCGACAACCTGGGTCAACACCGGCCACAACATCGGAGCGGCGGCCGGCAGTGCCCTTGCGGGAATCATCATCCAGGCCGCCAGCGTCCCCGCGGCAACCATGGGAATCGCGTCCGGCGCGGCCCTTCTGCTTGTCGCTGGCGCGGTGCTGGGCACAGGGCGTCGGACCTCACGAAATTCGCCTGACCGGGAATTCTCCTTGCACTCAGGTGGTTCACAGCAATAGGCTGGAGGGCTGTCGCGCCGACCGGGTGACGAAGCCGAGCCCTGAGGAGGACACCATGACTACGATCGTCATCGCGCAGATCACCGCTCCTGGCTCGACCCCGGCGCGCCGCCACGTGTAGCGCTTCACGCACCGCCGCCGCCGCACCACCGCTCCGCGCCGCGTGAGCAGACGTAGCCGTCCGCTCCGCATCCCCTTCTCCTCTTCGCTTCGTCCCCTGAGAGTCATGTCTTCCACGCACGCATCTTCGTCCCTCTCCACTCCCGCCGCGCTCTGGCGCCTGAAGCCCTTCGTCCGCCCCGTCATCGGCCGGCTGATCGGGGGCGCGATCAGTGCGCTCGCCGCGGCCGTCATCGCGCTCATGATCCCGATCGTGCTGGAGAGCATCATTCGCGGTCCTGTGCGGGACGGCGAGATCACAGGCATCATCTGGGGAGCCGCTGCGATCCTCGGACTCGCCCTCGGTGAGGCCGCGATGGTGTGGCTGCGCCGCTGGTTCGTGCTGTACCCGGCGACCTCCGTCGAGTACACGATGCGCACGCAGCTGTACTCGCGGCTCCAGACGCTCCCCGTGTCTTTCCACGACCGGTGGCAGTCGGGACAGCTCCTCAGCCGGATGATGCAGGACATCGGTCTGATCCGCCGCTGGCTCGCGTTCGGTCTCATCCTGCTCGTCGTGAACATCCTCACGATCATCATCGGCTCGGTGCTGCTCTTCGGATGGCACTGGCTGCTCGGTGTGATCTTCATCGTCACGGCGATTCCGCTGTGGGTCCGCGGCTACCTGTTCGAGAAGCGCTACGGCGCCCTCACCCGACGGAGCCAGGATCAGGCCGGAGACCTCGCGACGAGCGTCGAGGAGAGCGTGCACGGCATCCGGGTGCTCAAGGCGTTCGGACGCGGTTCGCACGCGCTGTCCCGCTTCAGCCGTCAGGCCGAGACGCTGCGCGAGACCGAGCTCAGCAAGGCGCGCGCTGTCGGGTCGATCTGGTTCTGGCTCGACCTCATGCCTCAGATCGCGTTCGGTGTGAGCCTCATGACCGGCATCTGGTTGATCTCGCAGGGGGCGATCGACGCGCCGGAGCTGTTCGCGTTCTTCGCGATGGCGACCGTCCTGCGGTGGCCGATCGAGTCGATCGGCTTCCTGTTCTCGTTCATGCTGGACGCGCGTACCGCGACCGACCGCGTGTTCGAGATCTTCTCCGAGACGAACACGATCACCGATCCCGAGAACCCCGTGCACCTCACGAACCCGCGCGGTGAGCTCGTCTTCGAGAACGCGCACTTCCGCTACCAGGACGCCGGGTCCGCCGAGCGCGACCTGCTCGACGGCATCGACCTGGTGCTGCGTCCCGGCGAGACGATGGCTCTCGTCGGCCTCACGGGGTCCGGCAAGACCACTCTGACCACGCTTCCCGCTCGTCTGTACGACGTGACCGGCGGGCGGGTCACGCTCGACGGTGTGGACGTGCGCGATCTGCCGCTGTCCGAACTGCGCCAGCATGTGGCCATGGCCTTCGAGGACGCGACGCTGTTCTCCGCTTCGGTCAGGGAGAACGTTCTCCTCGGACGAGCCGACCTCGATCCGCACAGCCCGGAGGGTGAGCGCGTGCTCCGTGAGGCGCTCGAGGTCGCTCAGGCGACCTTTGTCGACGATCTCCCTGAGGGCGTCGAGACGGTCATCGGTGAAGAGGGACTCAGTCTCTCGGGTGGTCAGCGTCAGCGCCTCGCGCTCGCACGCGCGGTCGCCGCCGCTCCCCAGGTGCTCGTCATGGACGACCCGCTGTCCGCGCTCGACGTGGACACCGAAGCGCTCGTCGAGGAGGCGCTGCGGCGCGTCCTCAGCGAGACGACGGCGCTCATCGTCGCGCACCGCCCCTCCACCGTGGCGCTCGCCGACCGGGTGGCGCTCCTGGAGGCAGGGCGCATCACGGCTGTCGGCACACACGGCGAACTGCTGCGGACGAGCTCGCACTACCGGCACGTGATCTCGAGCCTCGAGGCCGAGGAGGCCGCTCGCACCGGAACGATCCCCATCATCACCGACCACGATCTCTCCACCGAGAAGGGGGTGCAGGCATGAGCAATTCGATCATCGGAACGCAGAACGAAGACCGGTCCGACTACACCCGCGAGGAGAGCCGTGCGATCCGGCGTCGCTCGCTGCGCCTGCTGGGATCTCTCATCCGGCCGCTGCGCGCCCGCGTGATCATCGCGGCCGTGGTGCTCGTCCTCTCCACCGCACTGCAGGTATCGGGGCCGATCCTCATCAGCATCGGCCTGGATCGCGCGCTGCCCGCAGTGCTCGACGAGGCGAACTGGATGCCGACCTTCGCGATCGGCATCATCTATCTCCTCGCCGGTGCCACCGCGGCCGCCCTGATCGGCTGGTACGTCGTGATCGCCGCGCGCATCACGCAGGCGATCCTGCTGGACCTGCGCAAGCGGATCTTCCTGCACACGCAGCGGCTCAGCCTTGAGTTCCACGAGTCGTACACGTCCGGCCGCATCATCTCGCGACAGACGAGCGACCTCGACTCGATCCGCGAGCTCCTCGACGGCGGCCTGAACAACCTCGTCTCGGGTGTGCTGTTCGGTGCGTTCACCTTCATCGCGCTGCTGGTCTGGGACTGGCAGTCCGGACTACTGCTCGCGCTCGGTGGGATCCCGCTGCTGCTGTTGATGCGGTGGTTCTACCAGCGGTCCCAGCTCGTGTACCGCGAGTCCCGGGTCATCAGTGCCAAGGTGATCGTGCAGTTCGTCGAGACCATGACGGGCATCCGCGCGGTGAAGTCCTTCCGCAAGGAGCCCCGCAACAACGAGTCGTTCAACGGTGTCGTCGGGGAGTACCGCGACGTCAACCGACGCTCGCTGCTGCTCTTCGGAACTTTCGAGCCCGGGCTCATGGGTGTGGCCGCACTGACGCTCGCGCTCGTGGTGCTGTGGGGCGGCGTGCGGCTGTCGACGGGCGCGCTCACGGTCGGTGTGCTGCTTTCCGCCGTGCTGTACGTGCGCAACTTCTTCGCGCCCATGCAGGAGATCGCGATGTTCCTGAACTCCTACCAGTCCGCCACGGCGGCGCTGGAGAAGGTATCCGGGGTGCTCGAGGAGGTGCCGACGGTTCCGGACCCCGAGAAGCCCGTCGACCTCTGGGAGGCGCGCGGGTCCGTACGGTTCGACGAGGTCACCTTCGGATACTCCGGGGAGAAGACGATCCTGCCGAACTTCTCGCTCGACATCCCGGCCGGGCAGACCATCGCCCTGGTCGGAACGACGGGTGCGGGGAAGTCGACCCTCGCGAAGCTCATCTCGCGCTTCTACGACCCCAGTGAGGGCCGGATCACGCTCGACGGCGTCGATCTGCGTTCGCTGCACCCCAAGGATCTGCGCCGTGCGATCGTGATGGTGACCCAGGAGGCGTATCTGTTCAGCGGCACGGTCGCCGACAACATCGCGCTCGGCAAGCCCGACGCGACACTCGACGAGATCCGGGCCGCGGCGAAGGCCGTCGGAGCGGACGGATTCATCGAGTCGCTGCCGGACGGCTACGCGACCGACGTCAACAAGCGTGGTGGGCGGGTGTCCGCGGGGCAGCGTCAGCTGATCTCCTTCGCGCGCGCGTTCCTGGCGAACCCGGCGGTGCTGATCCTCGACGAGGCGACCGCATCGCTGGACATCCCGTCGGAGCGCCTGATCCAGGATGCACTGCAGACGCTGCTGGCCGACCGCACGGCGATCATCATCGCGCACCGTCTGTCGACCGTCGCGATCGCCGACCGCGTGCTGGTGATGGAGCACGGTCGCATCATCGAGGACGACACCCCGGATGCGCTCATCAGCGGCACGGGCAAGTTCGCCCAGCTGCACGCCGCGTGGCGCGAGACGCTGGTCTGATCGGGGCACGCGGATGAGCGTCGTGGGTAGCATCGAAGGGTGGATCCCTTCTGGCTGCTGGCGGCCGAGTTCTGGTGGGTCGCGCCGACCGCGATCGGCGCGGGAACGCTCGGGGTGATCGGAGTGCGTCGTAGAGCGGGAGCGGGCGGACGCCGTCTGGCGTATGACGCTGCACGCGCCGACCTGCGTGAGGCCCAGCGTCAGGCGGCGGAGCGGCGGATGGCGGTGAAGGTCGCGAGTGCCGAGCACGCGCGCGTCGCCGCTGAGCGCGCGGCGTCCCGTGCCTCCGCTGACGAGGTGGCGTCCGCGCGTCGTGCACTGCGGCAGGCCGAGAAGGATGCGAAGGCTGCCGCGGCTGATGTCCGTGTCCGACGCGCGAGAGTCAAGGCGACCGCCGCGGACATCCCCTCGGCTTCCGCGCCCGAGAGGCTGCCGCTGGCGCGCCTCCGCGCCGCGCACGAATCGGTCCTCGCCCGATGGGTGGACTACGAGACGGACCCGGCGAAACTCATCGCGTTCCCCAGCATGAGCGATGCCCGCGACCCCGCCACGGCATCTTTCCTCGGCGCGTCAGAGCGCGCCAGGGACCTGCGCCGGGAGATGTCCGATCGGCCCACACCGGCGGAGTTCAGCGCCTACCGGGATGCGGTCGCGCAGTTGGAGCGCGCCTTCGACGTCGCCGAGCGCAATGCGCAGTCGCGTGCGCGGGGCACGGGGCCCGTGACGGACTCGACGGCGCCCGGCGGATGGCAGGAGACCGCGCAGGACGTCCTCACGCGCTCGACCGAGGCATGGGGCCGCGCTGCCGATGCCGCGGCCTCCGCGATAGCCGCCTGGAATGCGCGGGAGCGGGGTGGATCGGAACCGACACCGCCCCGCGAGTCGGAGACTCCGAAGCCGCCGGAGGACCCTGACCCGCCACGTCGGATCTGGCCGGTGCCGCGTCGCGACGGCAGCTGACGCGCCGCCGCGACAGCGGCAGATCGGCAGAAGCCGCGCTTCCTAAAGGCCGCGCTCAGGCACGAAGAGCCTCACGAGGCTGACCTTTGCAACGCGAATGCTCTGCGCGATGCCCTCTCTTCTTGAGTCGCCGTTGCACGCAAGACCGGCAGTCCGACGCGCGACACGAGCCGCCGTTTCTCCGTTGTCCCGTCGGGTGTCGATCGCGCCGCGGTACGCACCTGTGCGAAACCCAATGGGCACACCGTCTCCGAGCGGGGACGGGTGTCCGCGAAGGTCCTCGCCGCGCAATAGACCAGATAGCACTTGCGGGTTTCCGCGAAAGGCACGAGACGGGCCGTGGCGTCGGCGGCGTTCGCCGCGGACGCGGCGTCATCCCGCTTTTCGTGCAGTGCGCCCCCTATGTGGCTCTGCGCTCAGGATGCCATCGGTCATCAGGATATCTTTCTCGCGGCGTATCCTGCCTTCTTGATTTTGATATCGAAGTAGCGTCCATGGCTTGGGGCGCTCATTAGGCCGTCGTACACTGAGGCTGGCACGTTTGCGTACTGGTAAACTCCGCCCTTCGTGAAGGCAATCTCGAGTGTGCTGGTTGCGGGGTCGTAGCCGATGGCGGCGAGGTTGCTACTGGTCACAGGGATGCGGTTCATGCGTCGACTCCTTCGTCGTGCTTTCCAGTATCGAGTTCGGCGAATTTTGCTGCCATGGTGGGGTTTCGCCGCGTGAGCTTTTTCAGGGTTACGTCTTGGGCTTTGTCGTTGGCGAGGCGCAGGTTTCGTTCGGACCCCAGTAACGCCTCCTTTGCCTTTTGCAGCCTGTCGATGGACTTGTCGATCTCGTCGATTGCTGTGTGGAAGCGTCTAGCGGCGAGGTCGTAGTTCTTCCCGAATGCCGTTTTGAAGGTTTCGAGTTCGTTCTCGAAATTCGTGATGTCGATGTGTTGCGCCTTTACGAGCGCCAGTTCGGCCTTGTACTCCAGCGCGTTTGTGGCGGCGTCGCGTAGGAGTGTGATCATTTGGATGAAGAACTGTGGTCGGATGACATACATTTTGGGGTAGCGATAGGACACGTCGACGATGCCGGTATTGTAGAGGTCGTTATCTGGCTCAAGGAGCGACACGAGGATTGCATACTCGCAGCCTTTTTCGGTGCGATCTTTGTCTAGCTCTTTCAGGAAGTCATCATTCTTTTTCTTGGTCGCGGTTGTATCGTTTTCGTTTTTCATTTCGAACATGATTGACACGATCTCGTTGCCTGCAGCGTCGGAGTCGCGAAAGATGTAATCGCCCTTACTTCCCGCGCGCGCATCGTTGTCTTTCTCGAAGTAGGCGCGAGGGAAGGCGGTAGCGCGGAGGCGGTTGAACTCGATCTCGCAGTGCTGTTCCAGGGTTTCGCCGACCATCTTGGTTGACAGCTTCGCTTTCATGTCCCGGAGCCGTTCGATCGCGTCGTCGCGGTCCTTCAGCTGGGTTTCGTACTTGTCTCTTAGCGACGTCTCGGCGAGTTGCTTCTCCAACTCCACCTTCTCCAGATTGCTGCTCAGCGCATCGCGCTCCTTCTCCACGATGCTCAGCGCTTCCGTGATCTCGAGCTTCTTTGCTAACTCGACAGAATCGAGCTTCGTTATCAGCTGCTGGATCTCAGCGTCTTTCTCAGCCGTGGTCTTCTGCAGTTGCGCGGAGAGCTTCGCTTCGGCCATCTCGATCGCTGCCTGCTTGTCATGGTGGGCGGCGTGCAGGTCGCTGAGGGCTGCGTCGCGTTCCTTCTCGACTACACTGAGAGCCTCTGTCACGGCCATCTTCTGTTGCAGGGCGCCAGCATCCAAGCGCGCCTTGAGGTCCTGAATCTCGGCATCTTTCAACGCCGTAGACTCCTGCTTTTCCGCAGCCGATCTTACTTCGGAGAGCCTGAGGGCATTATTCTTGTCTTGTTCCGCAAGCTCGAGTCGTTGGTGAAGCTGTTTCTCGAACTCGTCATCCCTGATCTGCTTGACGATGTCGGCGTATCCTGCTTCGTCGATCGTGAATTCTCGTTCGCAGTGCGGACATTTGATTTCGCGCATTGTCTGTGCCCCTTGTCAGTCCGCGGTTGCATACTCGTCTATTGTGTTGCCGGACTCGCCTTCGGCTCCGTGCCCACTGAGCGCGACGATCTGTGTGACCACTGCTCTCAGTATGTCCGGGAGGTCGGCGCCACCGGCTTCGAACACAGCGTTCCGGTAGGCGAGGAGATTCTTGTTACTCCGTGCGGCCAGGGTGATGCCCGTGGCGGCGAGGGCTGTGTCGAAGGTTCCCCACGCGCTGAGTTCCTCCTCGATGTCGTCTCTCCACACCGTGAAGTCGTCGCAGACGACGCTGACGTCCCCGAACGCATACGGGAGGGTCCCGACGGTGGCGGTCGAGGTCGAAGGCAACGCGCCGATCAGCCTCTCCGTTTCCGCTCGATGGCTTCCATGAGCATTGAGTCGGTTGGCCTCAACCTCCGCGTCTGTGTCACCCTTATACGTTTTCCGCGCAGACGTGCCGAAGTCACCGTCAGCGAGTACATACGTGGGCACCCCCAAAGCGACCAGAATTGCACGTGCAACCCGCAGCCCGCCCTTGCCTTCGACGGACAACACTGTCACGCCCAGCCGATCCAAGTCTTGGCCCAGTTTCGAGGCCACCGCCTCCAGGACGATGCGATCTGTTTGCCCTTCGACAAGGACGACGGCGTCGGCGAAGAACCCTTCCGAGAACTCCGTCGGCACGTGCGCCACGATGGCTTTCTCCACGCTGTCGTTGTTGAGTCCAGAGGCGGCGGCTACCGACTCCACGGAAGCGGTCGCCACAGATGTCTCGCCCTTCGCGTAGGTGAATCTGTGAAGTGCGTCGAACTGTTCGGGCTGAATGAAGTACGGGCTGTGAGTTGCCAGGAGCACCTGCACATTCGGCTGACCGCTCAGCTCGAGCAACGTTCGCGCGAATGCCCGTGCGCGCACCGGGTGCTGGTAGATCTCGGGTTCCTCGATGGCCACCACGATGCTCGGTAGCGCGCCCAACGATTCCTCGAGGCGAGCCTGCGTAGCGACTTCGTCTTCACCTTCGCGCGCTTCATGCGTCTTGCGGGTGAGGTCCTCATCGGGAACCATGACCTGGAACATCGAAATCATCACCGCACGCTGCACCCCGTGCCCCTGACGAGATACATCGTTGGTGACACCCGCGATCGTCACTGCCGTGGCGATCGACGGATCGAGTTTCGGGACGAAATCCGGGACCGTCGGCGTCAGCGTTACACTCGCGTTCGGGATCAGTGACGACAGGCGGGCGTTGATGCGGCCGGCCTGGACTCCGGTGGCGCCTTCGATGCTGGTGCGAATATCGCCCGCGAGCTCGTTCACGGCAACTGCGTGCTTCTCCAACCACGCGGCCTGAGCGCGTGCACTGGCTGCCGCCATGAACGCACCCACCAACTCCGTCAGCGCAGTTCCGCGCGACGACGTCCCCACCTCGCCGGCGATGCTGGTCGCCGCTGGGATCAACACAAAACGCACGCACTCTCGCAGCACGTTCGCCCCGTGCCACCCCATCATCTGATTGGCATCAGAATCCGATACCTCGACCAGCTCCGCCGCGTGGTTGGGATCCGACTCCCAGTCAGCAAGAGCATCCATCATCGCGTCTTTGCTCGCGTTCCCTGCCAGCTCCGGCAGGTCAGTGACGCACTCCCGAAGATCACGGTACGCCCGACGCCGAGCCGCAATGGTTGGCGAGTCAGCACGGACCTCCGCGAAACCTGGACCTTGCCTCGCGTTACCCACAGTCTTGGTCTGCTTCGTGTCCGCATACCAAGTTCGACGGATCTCAGCACGGTCTCCCCGACCATACTGCTGTAGCCGCTCGCGATCCTTGGCGGTGAGGTCTGTGAACGTCACCGCCACCTCGACAGTAGCGCCCGGCTCAAGAACCCCACCCTCGCTACACCCGTGCACGTCAATTTCCGTGAGCGGCGTCGCATTGAAGAACCAATCCAGCGCATACAACACCGAAGACTTCCCCGAGCCGTTCGCGCCAATGAACGCGCCGTAATCGTCAACCTGAAGCGTGACGTTCTTTAGACTCCGGTAGTTGCGGATGGTTACGGCAGCGATTCGCATGAAAGGACCCCCTCGTCAGGACCAATCCTAGCCAGCCCTGGAGATCCAGCATCGGCATTCCGGTCGAGTACGACGGCCCGGACAACTCCGTCAGACCCGTCGGGTTGCCGCGTTCCGGGGCGATCCCCGCTGCCCGCTTTGCTCGAGGCCATGCGCAGGGTCGCGTCCAGCTTTTAAAGGTCGCTCATCGAGTTGTTCTGTTCAACCCTTCATCGCCCTCCACATGGGGCGATCAGCCGGTGGCGCCGATGCTCCACCGCGATGGTGTTCGGGTTGACCGAGCAATGCGAAAAGTCAGCGACAGCAGCAGATCGGTTACGCGGGGAGCGTGTGCGTGCGCACGAGCTCTTGGTACCAGCGGCCGGAGTCCTTGACGGTGCGCTCGAGCGTGTCGAAGTCGACGCGCACGATCCCGAATCGCTTGGCGTAGCCGTAGCCCCACTCGAAGTTGTCCAGCAGCGACCACACGAAGTAGCCGCGCAGGTCGACCCCGCGTTCGATCGCCCGGTGCGCGGCGGTGAAGTGGCGGCGCAGGTAGTCGGTCCGCTCGGGGTCGGCGATCGTGCCGTCCTCACCCACCTCGTCGTCGAACGCGGCGCCGTTCTCGGTCACCATGAGTGCCTGCTCGGGGAACTGCTCGGACAGCGACACCAGCAGCTCTTCGAGCCCCTCGGGTGCGATGTTCCATCCCATGGCCGTGTACGGCCCCGGCTGCTCGACGAACTCGACCTTCCGGTCGCTGCCGGGCCACGCCGTGCCGCCGGCCACATTCTTGTGACCGTCGTTCTGCTGCTTCTCCGAGACGCCGTCCCACAGTCGCACGGTCGCGGTCGAGTAGTAGTTGACCCCGAGCACGTCGATGGGCTGGTTGATCGTCTCCAGGTCGCCGTCCTGGACGAAGGCCCAGTCGGTCACCTCGGCCGTGTCCTCGAGCAGATCGGCCGGGTACTCGCCACGGAGCATGGGGCCGGTGAAGGCCCGGTTCGCGAGCGCGTCGATGCGGCGCATGGCCTCGGCGGCGCCGTCGCCCTGTCCGCGCAGCACGTGGAAGTTCAGCGTCACCGAGTACTCGGGGGTGCCGGTGGAGGTGCGACGCAGCGCCTGCACGGCGCGTCCGTGCGCGAGGTTCAGATGGTGGACGGCCGCGAGCGCGGCGGCCGGCTCGTGCCGCCCGGGCGCGTGACCACCCTGGCCGTAGCCGAGGTAGGCCGAGCACCAGGGCTCGTTGAGCGTGGTCCACGTGTGCACGCGGTCGCCGAGGGCTGCCCCCATGATCTCCGCGTACTTCTCGAAGGCATCGACCGTGGCGCGGGACGTCCATCCGCCGGCGTCCTCGAGGTACTGGGGGAGGTCCCAGTGGTAGAGCGTCGCGACGGGGCGGATGCCGCGCGCGAGGAGCCCGTCGACGAGGCGGGAGTAGAAGTCGATCCCGGCCTGGTTGACCTCGCCCGAGGCGGTGGGGACGATGCGGGGCCAGGCGATCGAGAAGCGGTAGGCGTCGAGTCCGAGCTCGGCCATCAGATCGAGGTCCTCGCCGAGGCGGTGGTAGTGATCGCACGCCACGTCGCCGGTGTCGCCGTTCCACACCTTGCCCGGCGTACGACTGAACGTGTCCCAGATCGACGGGCCCCGCCCGTCCTCGTTCGCCGCGCCCTCGATCTGGTACGACGCGGTCGCCGATCCGAAGGTGAAGTCCTGCGGGAAGACGAGTCCCGAGTCGCGGTAGTCCTCGCGGGCGGAAGATGCTGCGGTCATGCGGTGATCCGTACCTTTCCTTCGACGGCGTCGGCGATCGTGTCCTGGATTCCGTCCGAGACACCCCACCCATTCTGCAGGGTCGAGGTGACGGTGACCTCGTCGGCCGTCCGCTCGACGGTGAAGTCGACGCTCCGTCCGTCCTCGGTCACGACGCGGATGCTGCGGGCGGGATGGGCGGAGTCCGGGAACACGCGCAGCGTGAGGCCGTCGAGCCAGTCGGTGTCCGGTCTGTCCGATCGCGAACCCCAGGGGATCACGGCGCCGTCGCGGACGTACAGCGGAAGGCTCGTGAAGCCGTGCGTCTCGCGTCGCCATCCGGGGCCGGTCACCCGTTCGCCCGTGAGCAGGTGCGTCCATCCGCCGGCGGGCAGGTAGAACTCCACGTCGCCGTCCGCCGTGAACACGGGAGCGACGAGGATGTCCGCGCCGAGCATGTACTGCCGATCGAGGTAGGCGGCCCCGGCGTCGTCGGGGTACGCCAGCTGCATCGGACGCATGAGGGGAGTCCCGGATTCCGCGGACTCCTGCGCCGCCGCGAACAGATACGGCATCAGGCGCATCTTCAGCTGCGAGAACACCCGCGTGACTTCGACGGCCTCGTCGTCGAATGCCCACGGCACACGGTACGAGCGCGAGCCGTGGAACCTGCTGTGGCTGGAGAGGAAGCCGAACGCCGTCCAACGCTTGAAGACGGCCGGATCCGGTGTGCCCTCGAAGCCGCCGATGTCGTGGCTCCAGAAGCCGAATCCGCCGAACGCGAGCGAGAGCCCGCCGCGCAGCGTCTCGGCCATCGACACGAACGTCGACGCGCTGTCGCCGCCCCAGTGCACCGGGAAGCGGTGTCCGCCGACGGTGGCGGAGCGCGCGAAGACCACCGCGTCCGCTCCGTCGCGTTCCTGGAGCACCTCGAACACGGCCTCGTTGTACAGCTGCGCGAAGCGGTTGTGCATGCCCTCGGGCTCGCTGCCGTCGTGCCAGCGCACCTCGAGCGGAACGCGCTCGCCGAAGTCCGTCTTGAACGTGTCCACGCCCTGCGCGACGAGCGCGCGGAGCTTGTCCTGGTACCAGGTGCGCGCCTCGGGGTTCGTGAAGTCCACGATCGCCATGCCCGCCTGCCACATGTCCCACTGCCAGACCGTGCCGTCCGGTCGCTGCAGCAGGAATCCCTGACTCCTGGCCTCCTCGAACAGGGGAGAGCGCTGGCCGATGTAGGGATTGACCCACACCGACACCTTCAGTCCGCGCTCGTGCAGTCGCTCCAGCATCCCGACGGGATCCGGGAAGACGCGCGGATCCCACTCGAAATCGCACCAGTTGAACTCGCGCATCCAGAAGCAGTCGAAGTGGAAGACCGACAGGGGGAGGTCGCGTGCCGCGAAGCCGTCGATGAAGGAGTTCACCGTCTGCTCGTCGTAGTCGGTGGTGAAGCTCGTCGACAGCCACGTGCCGAACGACCAGGCGGGTGGCAGGGCAGGCCGACCTGTGAGGGCCGTGTACCGCTCGAGGATCTCGCGCGGACCGTCTCCGGCGATGAGGAAGTACTGCAGCCGCTCTCCGGCGACCGCGAACTGCACGCGCTCGACGTTCTCGGAGCCGACCTCGAACGAGACATGACCGGGGTGGTCGACGAGCACGCCGTATCCGCGATTCGTGAGGTAGAACGGGACGTTCTTGTACGCCTGCTCGCTCGATGTCCCACCGTCGGCGTTCCACGTCTCGATGGACTGACCGTTCTTGACGAGCGGTCCGAAGCGCTCGCCCAGCCCGTACACGAGCTCTCCGACGCCGAGCGCGAGCTGCTGGTGGATGTACGGCTGCGTACCGCCCCCGCGGTGTTCGCGCAGTTCGTCCAGCAGAGGTCCGTCCAGCGACACGGATTCGGCGACTTCGAGAAGCGCGATCGATTTCTCCTCGCTCGATGTCAGGACCCGCCCGCCGCGTTCGAAGGTGACATTCCAGCCCGGCCCGCCGTCGACCCGGGCGACGAGGTCGCCGCTCGTCATCGTTCCGCCGTCCGGTGTGACCTCTGCCGTACCGGTGTCCGCACCGCTCCCAGGCAGGTCGAAGCCCTCGTGCGCGCGCCCGCCGGTGTGGTGCTCGATCAGTACGCCGATCACCCCGTCGAGAGGTGCCGAGAGCGTCACGGTCAGGACGGGACGGTTGAGGGTGTCTCCCCTCGTCTCGATGATCTTCGTGGGGGCGGTGACGACGAGGCGCCGGTCGCGGACATCGATGTCGTGCGCTTCGCGCGCGTACAGACCGGTGACGCCGTCGCGCAGCTGCCAGAACCCGTCGGTGAATCTCACGGGTGAACCTCCTGGGTGGGGAAAGAACGGGCATCGATCGTGGTGTCGTGCGCCGTGTCGAGAGTGACGGTGAGGGTATGGCCCTGCCAGTGCACGCGGTGCGCGCCGGCAGCGGCAGGGGTCGTCGCGCGCAGTGTCGCGTCGACCAGGCGACCCGCCTGCCAGCGCACGTCGACGCGGATGCCGGGCCGGGCGACGAGCCCGGTCACGCGACCTGAGTCGAGCGCGGCGGGAACTGCGGGCAGGAGCCTGATGCCGTCGTCGGACTGCAGCAGCGCCTCCGCGAGCGCGCCGACGAATCCGAGGTTCGCGTCGATCTGGAACGGCGGGTGCGCGGCGAAGAGGTTCGGGTACAGGCCACCGGCCCACGGGCCCGAGACCTCGTCGGCATCGCGCAGCGAGAGCTCGAGGAGATCGGCGACCCTGTCGCCGCGACCGAGCCTCGCCCACAGGGCGAGCTTCCAGACCAGCGACCAACCGCTGGAGTCATCCCCTCGACGCTCGAGCGTCGAGACGGCGGCGGCGCGGGTCTCGTCGTCCCAGTTCTCGGTGCCGGGGAAGAGGCCGAACAGGCCGCTCACGTGGCGATGACGCGGGTCCTCTGCGACTCGAGAGGTGTCCCATTCCACGAGGGTGCCGTCGTCCGCCACCGCGGGCATGACCGGCAGATCCGCAAGCCGCTCGCGTGCAGCGCGGGTCACGTCGTCGTCGATGTCGAGCACCCGGGAGGCGGTCGCGATCGCCTCGAACAGGCGACGAAGCAGCGCCTGATCCATGGTCGTCGTGGTCACGAGCGACGCCGGGGAACCGTTGGCGGCGAGGAACGCGTTCTCGGGGGAGGTCGCGGGTGACGTGAGGCCGTCGCGGTGCCAGTGCAGCGCGAACTCCGCCGCGCCCCTCAGCGCCGGCCAGATCGCGGCGAGGTCGTCCGCGCTCGCCGCGCCGAACTCCCACGCCTCGACGAGCTCGCTCGCGAGCCAGGCGCCACCCAGCGGCCAGAAGGACCAGCGCGGGTCACCGGCGCCGCGGCCGGGCGTCGTGGCGTAGAGCCAGATGTCGGTGTTGTGGTGCACGGTCCAGCCGGGAGCTCCGTAGAGCCGGGCGGTGTGCCCGCGCGCCGCGGTGGACAGGGCGACGGTGAGATCGCGGAGCGGGAGCGCCCGTTCGCTGAGGCCCGTCACGTGCGCGCCCCAGTAGTTCATCGGGGTGTTGATGTTCAGGGTGTATCCGCTGCCCCACGGCGGCTGCATCTCGGCGTTCCAGATGCCCTGCAGGTTCGCCGTCATCCCGCCGGGGCGGGACGAGGAGACGAGCAGGTAGCGGCCGTAGTGGAAGAGGAGGGCCGCGAGGTCCGGGTCGCCGGCCAGCACACCGTCCGGGTGGGAGCGCGCCGCAGCGAAGCGTTGAGCGGTGTCGAGCACTTCTGCAGTGGGCTCCGCATCGGGGCCGTCGAACGACAGCGTCACGCCGCCGAGCATCTCGCGCATCGATGCCTCGTGCTCGGCGAGGAGAGCATCCGAACCGTCCTCGGCTGCCGCGTCGATTCGGGAGAGTGCGTCGCGCAGGGCGTCCTCCGCGGTGCCGGTGGGGACCTCGCCGAGGCCCCGGAACGTGGTCGCGGTGGTGACCAGCACGACGGTGCGGGTCTTCTCGCGGAGGACACGGACCGTGATCGCCGCCTGCAGCGAGGCACCGGGATCGTCGGACCAGGTCGCAGCGGGTAGATCGGGCTCGTGCCCGGGGGCGACGTCACTGGGCAGGCGCACGAGGAGCGCCTGCGTGTCCGCATCCGGGGTGCGCGACTCCGGCTGCGTGGACGAGAGCCCCCGCAGCGGCGATTGCAGGTCGATCTCGACCGGCACGGCCGGTTCGAGGACGTGCACGAGCACGCTGTGCGTCGCCGTGATGAAGGTCGTGGTGCGGTGCGCATCCGCGCGTGCCGAATGGACGCCGGTGAGCAGGTCGAGCTCACGGACGACGGGGGAGAGAGCCCCGGCGTCCACCGTGCGGATACGCACGGTCCCGAGCGGCAGATAGGACTGTGCGTAGCGGGTCTGCATCGCCTGCAGCGGCGCCTCGGCGCCCCGGTGGTCACCCGCCGCGATACGTTCCCGCGCACGGGCGAGCAACTCCGCGCACGCCGCGGCGTCCGGCACCGGGTCGGTCGTCTCGCTGGCCGGGGATCCGGACCACGCCGTGGCGTCGTTGAGATGCAGCGTGGTCTCGGAGACGCCGCCGTCGGTCATCGCGCCGAGGCGTCCGTCGCCGAGGGGAAGGCACTCCAGCCAGCTCGTCGCGCTCCCGGTGAATCGAATGATGCTCATCGAGGAATCAACCGCGCACACTGCCGGCGGTGAGGCCGGCGCGCCAGAAGCGCTGCAGGGACAGGAAGACGATCGCGATGGGAATGACCGACACGAGCGATCCGACCACCGTGAGGATCTGCAGTCCGGGGATCGTGATCGACGCCTGGCTCCACCCCGTGAGGCCGACCGTGAGCGGCATGAGCTCGGAGTCGGTGAGCACGAGCAGCGGCAGGATGTAGCTGTTCCAGCTTCCGAGGAACGCGAAGAGCAGGACCGTCACCATTCCTGTCGACATCAGCCGCAGACCGATCGTGCCGAAGATGCGGAACTCGCCGGCACCATCGAGCCGGGCGGCCTCGATGAGGTCGATCGGTACGGACGACTGCGCGTAGATGAAGCACAGCAGCACACCGAACGGGTACACGAGGGCGGGCAGCAGCAGTCCGAGATAGGTGTTGTTGAGGCCCATCTCGACCAGAAGCACGTAGGTCGGCTGCGCGATCACGGTGCCGGGCACGAGCAGGCTCGCGAGGACCACGGCGACGAGGGTTCCGCGCCCGCGGAAGCGGTACACGGCCAGCGCGTACCCGGTCAGTGCGCAGACGAACGTCGTGAAGGCCGACCCGATCACCGAGTAGATGATCGAGTTGAGTCCCCACCGCCAGAAGATGCCGTCGTTGTAGGTGCTGAGGGCGGTGAGATTCTCCCAGAGGTTCCAGTCCGCGAACGCGAAACCGGGCGTGGAGAACAGGTCGCCGGTGGACTTGGTCGACGCGATCACGAGCCAGATCACCGGGATCAGGAAGTACGCGGCGACGAGCACCATCACCGAGGTCGCGACGACCATCCAGACGCGGCTGACGCGGTCTCCGTTGACGAAGGTCGTGCGCCGCGGCCGCGACCCGGGGGCGACCATAGCGCGCGTGCTCAGGTCGGGGGGTGTGAGTGTGTCAGATGCCATCGGATGCTCGCTTCGTCGTGCGCCGATTCACGGCGAGGAGGATGAGCGACACGATGAGGGTCGCAAGCCCCAGGATCACGGCCATGGCCGACGCAAGGTTGGCGTCCTTGCCGAGGGTGGAGGCCGCGTAGATCGCCATGTTCGGGGTGAAGTCGCTCGGGATGTTGGAGGTCACCGTCTGCAGGACCTGCGGTTCGTTGAACAGCTGCAGCGTGCCGATGACGGAGGACAGGGTGGTGAGGAGGATCGCCGGGGCGATCATCGGGAGCTTGATCTGCAGTGCGGTGCGCAGCTCGCCCGCTCCGTCGATGCGGGCGGCCTCGTACATCTCGCGCGGGACCGACTGCAGGGCAGCGAACAGGATGATCATGTTGATCCCGATGAGCGACCACAGGTTGATGTTTCCGATCGCCCACAGGACCGTTCCCGGCGAGAGGAAGCTCGCATCGATCCCGATCCCGTGCAGGAACTGCAGGATCGGACTGACCGACGGCTGGTAGAGGAACCCCCACAGGAGCGCGGCGATGACGCTCGGCACGGCGTAGGGGAGGAAGACGGCGAACTGGAAGAAGCGGGGGATCTTGACCAGCGCGGTGTCGAAAAGGAGCGCGAGACCGGCGGCGATGATCATCATGATCGGCACCTGGATGGCGCCGTAGATGAGCACTCGGGGGAAGCCCATCAGGAAGTCGGTGTCGGCGAAGGCGCGGACGAAGTTGTCCAGTCCGACGAAGTCGATCGTCGAGCCGCCGAATCCGAGTCCGCTGGACTGGCGCGAGAACAGGCTGTTGACGATCGCCACGACGATCGGCGCCACGAGGAACATCAGGAACAGCAGGACGAACGGGGCGACGAAGGCGTAGGGGACCCAGGGCCTCCCGGCGCCGGAGAACCGGCGCCGGGAGGTGGTTGCGGGAGCGGTGGTCACGACGGGGTCACTCCGCGACGGTGAGACCGCGCGCCTCGAGGTCGGCGACCGCGGCGGCCTGTGCGATGTCGAGGGCTTCAACGAACGTCTGGTTGCCGTTGACGACCTTGGCGAACTCATCGAGAACCGCGGTCTGGACGGTGCCGTAGTTCGGGCCGTCGACCCAGGTGTCCGGAGTGTTCTGCGCGGCGTCGATGAAGACCTCGTTGATGGGCTGGCCACCGTAGAACTCGGACTCCTGCACCAGCGCGGGGGACTCGAGACCGTTGAGCGTGGAGGGGAACAAGCCGCCGACCGTGATCAGCGCCTCCTGTGTCTCGTCCGATCCGTTCAGCCATGCCGCGAACGTGGCGGCGGCCTCTGCCTGCTCGGTGTTCTTGAGGACCACGACGGCCGCACCGCCGGAGTCGCCTGCGTTCTCGGATCCGGCGTTCTTCGGCATCGGGGCGACGCTCCACTGGCCGGAGAGGTCTGCGGCGTTCTCGGCGAGGATGGTCGGGAACCACGCGGCGTACGTGACCGTGGCGATCGTGCCGTTGTTCACGAGCGCCCAGTACTCGGGCGTCCACATCTGCTCGGTCGTGACGAGGTCCTCGTCGAGCAGGGTCTGCCACCGCTCGGCGACGAGCTGGCTGCCCTCGTCGTTCACGCCGACCGTCCAGGCGTCACCGTCGATGCCGTACCAGCTGCTCTCGGCCTGCTGGATCTCCTGAGCCCACTGCCCGATCTCGCCGGGGGAGATGTTGGCGATGTAGGCGTCGGGGTCCGCCTCCTTCAGCGCGCGAGCCGTCTCGAGGTAGTCATCCCATGTCTCGGGGAAGTCGAGGCCGTGCTCTTCGAAGATGTCGGTCCGGTACATGGTGGCGGCCGGCCCGATGCCCTGCGGAACTCCGAACACGCGACCGTCGAACGACACCGCCGCCCACGAGGCGGGTGTGTAGTTGTCGGCCTCGTCGGAGACGTAGTCGGTGATGTCGATCACGCGCTCGGTGATGACGTAGTCCGGGAGGTTGTGCGTGGAGAGCTGGACGAGGTCGGGGCCTTCGCCCGCGTCGACCGCGGCTTCGACCTTCTGGCCGTCGTCTCCGGTCATGCGGTGGAAGGAGACCTGGATGTTCTCGTTCTCCTCGTTCCACTGGGCGACGAGGTCCTCGAGGCCGGGGACCCAGCCCCAGAAGTCGATGCTCACCGGTTCGCCGTCCGGCGTGGTGGGGGAGTCGCCGCCGCTGGAGCAGGCGGCGAGCGCGGTGACGGCGAGGGCGGGAGCGACCAGGCCGGCGGCCCAGCGGAGTGCTACCCGCTTGCTGTGGGGGGTGGATGTCATGAGACGGTTCCTTTCAGACGACGATGTCAGTGACCCAGGTGGGCGTCGATGCCGGGAGAAGCCGAGTGCGGCGGCTCCTGACTGCTATTTTGTGTTGTGCTGAAACATAAAGTCAAGTCCGATCGAGAAATTGATCGGATGTCTGTGGAGGAACTATGTCTTTGACCGATCTGCCCCTCGAAGAACTGCGGCGCTTCCTGCCCGATGTCGCCGAGCCCGATGACTTCGACGCGTTCTGGCGTGACACGCTCGCAGAGGCACGGGCGATCGGCGGGGAGCTGTCCGTCGTCCCCGCGACGACTCCGATCTCCGAGCTGATCGTCGAGGACCTGACGTTCCCCGGATTCGGAGGCGAGCCGATCCGCGCCTGGGTCACCCGCCCGCGCACGGATGACCCGCGTCCCGCGGTGATCGAGTACATCGGATACAACGGCGGACGCGGCGTCGCGGGGGAGCAGCTGCGGTGGGCCGCCGCCGGCTACGTCCACATCCTCATGGACACGCGCGGCCAGGGGAGCGGCTGGGGAACGGGTGGGGACACCCCGGACCCGCACGGCTCCGACGCCTCGGTGCCCGGGTTCATGACGCGAGGTATCTCGGACCCCGCGACGTACTACTACCGCCGCGTGTTCACCGATGCCGTGCGTCTCGTGGACGCCGTGCGCACGCTCGACTCGGTGGATCCCGGGGAGATCGCCGTGACCGGTGCGAGTCAGGGCGGGGGCATCGCGCTCGCCGTGGCGGGTCTCGTCCCCGACCTCGTCGGCGTCATGCCCGACGTCCCGTTCCTGTGCCACTTCGGCCGCTCGGTGCAGCTCACGCCGGATCAGCCGTTCACCGAGATCACCCGCTACCTCGCGGTGCACCGCGATCAGGACGAGCGCGTGTTCCGCACCCTGTCGTACTTCGACGGCGTGAACTTCGCCAGGCGCGTCCAGGCTCCCGCACTGTTCTCCGTCGCCCTCATGGACGCCATCGTGCTGCCGTCGAGCGTGTTCGCGGCGTACAACCATCTCGCAGCCGACGAGCGCGAGATCGAGGTCTACACGTTCAACGGCCACGAGGGTGGTCAGACGCACCAGTGGGTCAGGCAGGCGGAGTGGCTTGCCGAGCGTCACTCCCGCTGACCGCCGTGTTCACGCTGTGGTGGTCTGCTCCCTGACGACCGCCACAGCGCCGCCAGGGAGGACGACGGTTCCCGCGCTGACCTCGCCCGTGAGCAGATCGGTGCCGGACGCCTCGACGTGCGCGGCTTCGTCCGCGTGGTTGATCAGGAACAGCCAGGACTCGCCTGCGGACACGCGCCGCACGGCCTCGACGTGCTCGCTCGAGGGGAGGCGGCGGGTGACGCCGGACGCGCCGACGATGCGGGTGACGAGGTCGTCGAAGCCCTCCTCGATCAGACCGGCGACGTGCCAGGCCTGTCCGCTTCCGCGGGCGACCCGCGTCACGGCGGGGAACCCCGCGAGGACTCCTTCGGCGATCGTGTCGATCACTTCGGCGTCGCGGACGCGCACGCGAGCGGCGATGTCCGCGACGCGTGCGCCGGAGGCGAGCTGCAAGTGCTCGCCGTCCAGGAGGGGCACGAGTTCCTCACCGACGACGCCCAGCAGATCTCGGAAAGCGCCCGGATACCCGCCCAGGCGGACCCGGTTGTCGGCGTCCACGATTCCCGAGAGCGGGCCCACCACCACGGTCGCCCCGCGCTCCGCCGCGGCAGCCACGCGCTCGGCCGCCGCGTCGTCCACGAGGTAGAGCGACGGCAGCACGATCAGGTCGTAGTCGTCCAGGTCGGCGTGCGGCGGGGGCAGGTCGGGGCCGAGGCCGCGGGTCGACAGCGCCTCGAACCAGCGCCGGGCGTCCTCGTGCAGCGGGTGGTCGTGCAGCGGTTTCTGGCCCGCCTGCCACGCCCACAGCGACACGTCATCGGTGAGGATCGCGACCCTCGAGCGCTCCACGAGACTGCCGGCGAGTTCGCCGAGCTGTCCGAGGGTCCTTCCGAGTTCGACGACCTCGCGCCACTGTCGGGTGTCGGGGCCCGCGTGGGGGACCATCGCCGAGTGGAACTGCTCGGCGCCGGATGCGGATGCCCGCCACTGGAAGAAGAGCGCGCCGTCCGAGCCGTGCGCGATGTGCTGCAGACTGTTCCGCGTCATCTCGCCCGGCGCCTTCGGAGGATTACGCGGCTGCCAGTTCACCGCGCTCGTGGAGTGCTCCATCAGCAGCCAGGGGCTCGTGGGATCCATGCCGCGCGCCCGGCTCGCGACGAACGACAGCTCCCGCTCGCGCCTCGGATCCGCGGCGAGCGTGTAGTGGTCGATCGCGACCACGTCCAGATCCTCGATCCACGAGGCGTAGTCCGCCACGCTTCCGTGAGGCGCGAGCATGAGGTTCGTCGTGATCGGGGCCGTCACCCCCGTGCGTCGCAGCGCGTCCCGTTCGAGCCGATACTGCCCCAGGAGCGCGTCCGAGCTGAACCGGTCGAAGTCCAGCAGCAGAGCGGGATTCTGAGCGGACTCGCTGTCGAGCGGGGCGATGACGTCGTCGAATCCGCGGTAGCGGTGCCCCCAGAAGTTCGTCCCCCACGCGGTGTTCAGTGCGGCGGAGGTCTCGTACCGCTGCTCCAGCCACGTGCGGAACGCACGCGTGGAGGCGTCGCAGTAGCAGCGTCGATTGCCCCCGCCGAGCTCGTTGCTGACGTGCCACATCGTCACCGCAGGATGCTCGCCGTAGCGCTCGCCGAGGCGGCTGACCACGCGCTCGGCATGCTCCTGCCAGACGGGGTGGCTCGGGCACCACTGCAGGCGTCCGCCCTGGTGGTAGCGGATGCCCCGGCGGTCGACCGGAAGGATATCGGGGTGCATCCGGTGCAGCCAGATCGGCGGGGAGGCGGTGGGCGTCGCCATGTCGATCTCGATCTCGGCGTCGGTGAGCAGTCCGACGATCCGATCGAACCAGTCCCAGTCCCAGTGATCGTCGTCGACCTCGAGCAGGCCCCATGCGAACACGCCCAGCGTCACGGTGGTGACTCCGGCCTCCTGCATGAGTGCGACATCCTCGTGCCACACGTGCTCGGGCCACTGTTCGGGGTTGTAGTCGCCGCCGAAGAGCAGGCGGTGGGGGCGGGCGCGGTCGGTGCGGGGTGAAGACACGGGAACCTCGGGGTCAGAGCACGAGGCGGATGGCGCTGACGGCAGCCGCCCATGCGTAGTCGGCGAATCGGAACGGTTCGAGTTGGATCGCCGGGGTCTCGGCGGCGGGATCCAATGCCTGCTCGACGGCAGCGGTGAGCATCGCGGTGTCGTAGCCCGCGATCGGCAGGCCCTCACCGGTGATGATGACGCGCTCGACGTCGGCGATGCAGATGAGATCGCCGATCACGACTCCAAGTGCGCGGACGGCGTCCTCCACCACCGAGCGGGCACTGTGCTCTCCCCGGCGCGCGCGTTCGAGCACCTCGGTGAACGGAAGTCCGCCGGCGTTGCGCTCCACGGCGGGGATCGTGACGAAGGCGGACACGCAGCCCGTGTGGCCGCGGTCGCATTCGGGCCCGGAGTCGCTCACACGGAGATGACCGACCTTGCCGGGGTGACCGCGGGCCCCGCGGATGGGGACGTCGTTGACGACCAAACCCGCGCCGATACCGGCGCCGAGGCCGATCAGGGCGAGTGACGTGCAGCCGCGTCCCGCGCCGAACCAGTGGTGTGCGGCGGTGAGTGCCTGGACGTCATTGCTGATCTCGGTGGGAAGCCCCGTACGGTCGCTGACGAGGGTTGCGAGCGCGACGTTCTCCCATCCGAGGAAGTGCGAGCCGATGATCCGTCGGGATCCGTCCCCGCCGACCACGTCACCGGCGAGACAGACACCCACCGCGGCGATGCGTTCGTGCGTGCGCCGCATATCCTCGACGACATCTCCGATGAGTGCCACGACGTCATCGACGTCTCGGGAGGGGAGGGGATGCTCCGCTGACGCGATCACCTCGGCGGACAGGTCGGTGACGACGGCGTACAGAGCGTCGCCGGTGAGCTTGATGCCCGCGAAGAACGCGGCGTCGGGGCGGACGTGGAGCGTCTCGGAGGGGCGCCCTCGACCGGGGAGGGCGATCGCCTCACCCTCGGTCACGACGCCGAGATCGACGAGGTCGCGGGTGAGGCGGGACAGCGATGCGCGCGACATCCCGGTGCGGCGCGTGAGGTCCGCGCGCGATCGGGAGCCGTGCACGAGGACGTCGAGCAGCACGCTGCGCTGCGCGTCGTGCAGTGTCGGCCATGACCACGTCGTCGAATCGGACATGGATTCGAGCCTAGCGCCGATTTTGTTTCAGCGCGGTATTAAATCGCTCCGTGAATGGTGAAGGCGACGGGGTCTCGGTGGGGGAGGGAATCCGAGGCCCCGCCGCCGCTTACGGCGTGAAGCGGATCTCGGCGATGACCTCGCCGTACTCCGTCTCACCCACCGGTGTGAACCCGACGCGGTGGAAGAATGCTTCGGGTCCCCCCTCTCCTGCTTCATAGATCACGTCGACGTGCTCGTGGCCGCGGCTCTGCGCCTCGGAGATCAGACTCTCGACCGCGAATCGTCCGACTCCGCGGCCCTGGTCGTCGGCGTCGACGTTGATGCGCCACAGCACGGAGCGGAAGTGCTCTTCCGGCGCCTCCGGGTCGAAGTTCGCGCTCACGAAGCCGACGACCTCGTCGCCGTCGAGGATGACGCGCTGCCAGGAGGTCTGCGGATTGATCACCGTGGCGGCGATCCCGTAGGAGACCGGCGCGAGGAACTGTTCCTGGCCGGGCTTGAGGGACAGGTTGTTGACGGCGACGATCGTCGCAGCGGACAGTTCGACCACGCGCAGTTCGGACATGCTCCCAGGGTAACCGCTCGTGCCCCTCCGCACACCGACGGGTTTCAGAACCTGACGGGGCAGGGGCCGAGCAGCCACTCAGGTATCTTGGTATCGAGACAAAATGCCCTCGTGAACGGAGAACTCCCGGTGACCGACGACGCCATCATCTACACGTACACCGACGAGGCCCCAGCGCTCGCCACAGCTTCGCTCCTGCCGATCGTGCAGGCTTACACCGGTCAGGCGGGTGTGGCGGTCGAGACCCGCGACATCTCGCTCGGCGGACGCATCCTCGCAGCCTTCCCGCAGCGACTCACCTCCGACCAGGCGGTGAGCGACTCCCTCGCCGAGCTCGGCGGACTCGCCACGCTCCCCGAGGCGAACATCATCAAGCTGCCCAACATCTCGGCATCGATCCCGCAGCTGAAGGCGGCGATCGCCGAACTGCAGAAACAGGGATTCGACATCCCGAACTTCCCCGACGAGCCGACCACGCTCGAGGAGAAGGACACCCGCGCACGGTACGACCGCATCAAGGGGTCCGCGGTCAACCCGGTGCTGCGCGAGGGCAACAGCGACCGCCGTGCGCCGCTCGCCGTCAAGAACTACGCGCGCAAGCACCCGCACCGCAACAAGCCCTTCGCCGAGGGCTCCAAGACCCGCGTCGCGACGCTCGGGCACGACGACTTCAAGGCGAACGAGAAGTCGGTCACGATCGAGCACGACGACGTCCTCACCATCCAGCACGTGGGTGTGGGCGACGAGGTCACCGTCCTCAAGCAGTCGGTCCCCGTCCTGCCCGGTGAGATCATCGACGCGACGTTCCTGTCCGCCGCGGCTCTCGACGCGTTCCTGGCGGAGACCATCCAGGCTGCCAAGGACGAGGGGGTCCTCTACTCCGTGCACCTCAAGGCCACGATGATGAAGGTCTCGGACCCGATCATCTTCGGTCACGTCGTGCGGACCTACTTCGCGGACGTGTTCGCGAAGCACGCCGACGCCCTCGCCGCGTCGGGTGCGAACGCCAAGGACGGCCTCGGCGCGATTCTCGCCGGTCTCGCCGACGTCGAGGGCGGCGAAGCCATCGCGGAGGACTTCTTCCGCGCGATGCAGGACGGCGCGCGGCTCTCGTACGTCAACTCCGACCGCGGCATCACGAATCTCCATGTGCCTTCCGACGTCATCGTCGATGCGTCCATGCCCGCGCTCATCCGCAACGGCGGCAAGCTCTGGGGCGCGGACGGCGGCGAGGACGACACGCTCGCGGTGATCCCCGACTCCTCGTACGCGGGTGTGTACCAGGCCGTGATCGACGACGTGAACGAGCACGGGCCGCTCGACCCCGCCACGATCGGAACGGTGCCGAACGTCGGGCTCATGGCGCAGGCCGCCGAAGAGTACGGCAGCCACGACAAGACGTTCGAGATCGAGGCCGACGGACGTGTCCAGGTCGTCGATTCCGCCGGCACCGTGCTCCTCGAGCACGAGGTCCACGAGGGTGACATCTGGCGCGCGACGCAGACCAAGGACGTCGCGATCCGCGACTGGGTCAAGCTCGCCGTCACGCGCGCCCGTGCCAGCGGTTCCCCCGCGGTGTTCTGGCTGAACGAGGAGCGCGCGCACGACGCGTCGCTCATCGCCAAGGTCAGGACGTACCTCGCCGAGCACGACACCGAGGGTCTGACGATCGAGATCCTCACGCCCGAGGACGCGACCCGCTACTCGCTGGACCGCATCCGCCAGGGGCTGGACACCATCTCGGTGACCGGCAACGTGCTGCGCGACTACCTGACCGACCTGTTCCCGATCCTCGAGGTCGGCACCAGCGCCAAGATGCTCTCGATCGTCCCCCTGCTCGCGGGTGGCGGACTGTTCGAGACCGGCGCCGGCGGATCGGCGCCCAAGCACGTGCAGCAGCTCGTCGAGGAGAACTACCTGCGCTGGGACTCGCTCGGTGAGTTCTTCGCACTCGCGGCCTCGCTCGAGCACGTCGCCACCCGCTCGGGTAACCGCAAGGCTCAGGTTCTCGCTGACACGCTGGACGCCGCCACGGGCACGTTCCTCGAAGAGGACCGGTCGCCTGGGCGCAAGCTGGGCAGCATCGACAACCGCGGGAGCCACTTCTACCTCGCGCTCTACTGGGCCCAGGAGCTGGCAGCCCAGACCGTCGAGACCGAACTCGCTGCGGCCTTCGCCCCGATCGCCTCGGCGCTCGCCGAGCGCGAGCAGGAGATCGTCGCGGAGCTCGCCGCGGTACAGGGTTCTCCCGCCGAGATCGGTGGCTACTACCGTCCAGACGCGGAGCTGGTGGAGGCCGTCATGCGTCCGTCCGCCACACTCAACGCGATCATCGACGCGATCGGCTGAGTTCGCCGGGTCGAACAGCAGAAGGGCCGGATGCGATCGCATCCGGCCCTTCTTCGTGTCTGTCCGGCGTCGGTCAGTGGTGTACCGAGACCTCGAGGCCGAGCGGGGCCCACTCGTAGAGGTATTTGGCCGCATCGACGGGCATGTTGACACAACCGTGGCTCATCGGCGTGCCGAAGTTGCTGTGCCAGTAAGCCCCATGGAAGGCCTCATCGCCGTTGAAGTAGGTGACCCACGGGACGTTCTCGGTGACGTACTTCGAGCCGTCGGGGTTGGTGCCCCGCATGTCCTGGATGCTGAGGTGCGCGTAGACGCGGAAGTTGCCGACATCGGTCGGCGTCGCGGACGTTCCCGAGGAGATCGCCCAGGAGTTCACGACCTTGTCGTTCTCGAACAGGTACGTGCGCTGCGCGCCCAGGTCGACCTCGATCCGGCGGAAGACCTCGGTCGTCTTGAAGTCGGTCTCCGTGACCTCGAGTTGATATGACGCGTCGCCGGTCTCGAGCTGGGCCGCGAAGTCGGACGCGATCGAGGAGGTGTCTCCGAGTTCTCGACCGTTGACGCCCTCGGTGAGCTCGCGCAGGACCTCGCCACCGGAATCGACCACGTTGCGCGCGTTCACGGGGTCGCGATCGACACGTCCGGGAAGCATGTCGACGACCTTCTGGATCTCGGTCTGGTCCGCGGCGATGCGCAGTGCGCCGTCGTCTTCGACGGCCGAAAGCCAGTTGGCCACCGTCGTCGCCCTCACGGGCACGGTGCGCGAGTCGCCGACGTAGAAGCCGACGGATTCGAGCATCTCGTTCATCGAGGTCGCCATGGTCTGCGCGTCCTCATCGCTGATCGGCGCCAGGGCCTCGGTCGGCGCACCGGAGAACGAGGCGGTCTGCGCGCCGGTGCCGACGGCATCGGTCAGCGCGACCGTCAGGGCGTCGACATCGACCGCTGTGCCTGGCTCGGAGGGAACCACGACGTACTCGGCCTCTCCCTTGTCGAACACGACCGAGGCGTTCACGGGGTCGACGTAGCTGGAGGGGACGGACGCGCGGAGCACGCTCTCGGCTGCCGCGGCGTCGAGGGTGATGTCCGCCGGAATCGGCTCGGACATCCAGGTCGTGACGTTCCACATCGGGTGCGAGGCGAAGGCTTCGTCCGCGAGTGCGGTGGCGTCGATCGCCGCACCGAGGTCGGCGCCGGTGACGACGACGTCGCCGGGGACATCCGTGAGCGTGATCTCGGTCGAGGCGAGGTGCGTGCTGAGGACCTCGGATGCGGCTCCGGGTGTGAGCCCACCGATCGGGATGCCTGCGACGGTCGTACCGGGCGCGATGAGGATCGTGGAGACCGCACCTGCTCCGAGCAGGAGCACCCCGGCACCGATGCCGATCCACAGGCCGACGCGACGCTTGCGCGGAGCCGGTTCCTGAGGCGCCCACTCGACGGGGCGGTCCGGACCGTTGTCGTCGGGTGAGAGCGGTGCGGTAGGAGCGTCTGACGCTCCGGTCTCGGCGCCCGGGGCCGTAGCGAGATCGGTCACGAACTCACCCCCCTGATCAGCGTGCCGTGTGGAATATATCGTACGCGATGCGTGATAACGGTAGGGCAACGGTCCCGGAGGGCAAAGATGAACGCCCCGTGACCGGGGTCACGGGGCGTTCATCGGTCGTGCGGATCAGCCGGTGCAGAGAGTGGAGAACTCCTGGAAAGAAGTCTGGAACTCCGCTGCGGTTGTCGTGAAGTCACCAGCCGCAGACATGTCTCCTTCGACAAGGACCACCGTCATTGCTTCGGTTGTGTTGACGAAGTTCTCCTGGAGCGTCGTCGCCGCTTCCCGGACTTCCTCGTTCGAAACCGAGTCGAGCGCGGATCCGATTCCGTCTGCGATCGCGGTCAGTGCGTCGATCGTTGGCTGCGGATCCTCTGTGACTGCGGTGACGTCAAGATCGGAGAGAGCGCTGCCGGCATCTTGGATTTCGCTCTGGACGACTGCGCAGGCGTCCTGAACCGACTGGTCGGCGGGGGGCTGCTCCGCAGGAGCGGAGGCGCTCGTGTCGCCCTCGGTCTCGGTCTCGGGGCTGGCCGAGCCGCCCGAACAGGCAGTGAGGCCGAGTGCGGCGACAGCGGCGATGTCAAAGACGGCGATACGGCGGTTCATTCTGACTTCCCCCTCAGCGGGCACCGCGATATGCGGCGCGTTCTCCGGTCAGCGCTCAGTAAATCACACGGCGGGATCGACGACGGCGAGGCCGTCGATCTCGACGAGCATCTCCTCGCGCGGCAGGCCGGTGAACACCGTGGTGCGAGAGGGGAGGACTCCGTCGGTGGTGTGCGCGGTCACGAACGCGCCGTAGGCCTCGTTCATGATGGGGAAGTCCTCGCGCTTCGTGAGGTAGACGCGGAGCATCACGACGTCATCGAAGGTGGCGCCCGAGGCCTCCACGATCGCCTTGACGTTCTCGAGGGTGCGGGTGGTCTGGGCGGCGACATCACCCGGGTAGAGGTACTCGTTCGTGACCGGGTCGACGGGCCCCTGGCCGGAGACCTGCACGATCGGACCCTTGCGGATCCCCTGCGAGAACGTGTGGGCGGGGGCGGGGGCGGCGTCGGTCGAAACGCGGGTCTTCGTGGTCATGCTGCAAGCCTAGTAGCGTTGTTAGGTGCCTCTACAAATTCCTGATCCCGTCCTCGGTACCTGGGCGAAGGCGTTCCCTGACCGCATCCACGGCCTCCGACTGTCCGCGATCGGCGGCGCCGGCCTCCGACTGTCGGAGTTCAGCACGCCGGTACTGACCGTCCACGACGCCGCCCTCGCGCACAACGAGCAGACGGCGTTCGACTGGGCGTCCGCGCGCGGTGTGTACCTCGCGCCCCACGGCAAGACGACCATGGCGCCGGCGCTCTGGCAGCGGCTGCTCGACGCGGGAGCCTGGGGGATCTCGCTCGCGACTCCCTGGCAGGCGGAGGTGGCGATCGAGGCCGGTGTCCACCGTGTGCTGATCGCGAACGCTGTGACGGACGCCGACTCGGCGCGCCGGATCGCGGCGCACCTGTCCTCGGATCCTTCGCTGCGAGTGCTCTGCTGGGCGGACTCGACCGCGACGGTCGACATCCTCGCCACTGCGGCAACCGATGCGGCGCATCCCCTCGACGTCCTCGTCGAGCTCGGCGGTGCCGGAGGGCGTACCGGCGCGCGCACGCTCGAACAGGGCGAGGACATCGCGGCGCGGATCGCCGCGGCCCCCGGCCTGCGCTTGGCAGGAGTGGCGGGGTACGAGGGCCCGTTCGGCCCAGATCGCAGCGATGCCTCGGTCGCAGCGGTCGACGCGTACCTGCAGACCCTGGTCGCGCTCCACGACCGGCTCGAGTATCCGGATGGCCTTCGTCCCGTGCTCAGCGCCGGAGGGAGTGCCTTCCCCGATCGCGCCGCCGAGATCCTGGCGCAACGCCGGGACGACGTCGACGTCGTGCTGCGCTCCGGAGCCTTCCAGATCCACGACGACGGCTTCTACTCGCGCATGTCTCCGTTCGGCCGCGACCTGGACACCGAGCCGCTGCGTTCCGCCATGCACGGCTGGTCGCGCGTCGTGTCGCAGCCCGAACCGGGGCTCGCGCTGCTGGATGCCGGTCGGCGCGACGTGCCCTTCGATCTCGACCTGCCCGTGCCGCAGTCCGTCGAGGGCGAGGTCACCGCGCTCAACGACCAGCACGCCTTCCTGCGTTTCGTGGCGCCGACCGAGGTGTCCGTCGGCGACGTCGTGCGACTCGGGCTCTCGCACCCGTGCACGGCGTTCGACAAGTGGCGGGTCGTGCCGGTCATCGACGATCCGGACGCGGACGACCCCCGCGTGATCGGGGCGGTGGCGACATGCTTCTGAGTCCGGAGCGCTCGGCGGCGGGCGAAGTCCGTGTGTATCGTGCGGCCACGGTGGTCGACGGCACGGGGTCGCCGCGGTTCGTCGCGGATGTCGCGATCGAGGGCGCTCGCGTCGTGGCGGTGCGCCGCGCGGACGACCAGGCGTTCGACCCGCTCCCGGACGGCGCGATCGAGATCGACGCCACCGGACGCGTTCTGGCACCCGGCTTCATCGACATGCACGCGCACAGCGACCTCGCGGTCCTGCGCGGCGCGGACCACGACGCGAAGATCCGGCAGGGGGTGACGACCGAGGTGATCGGCCAGGACGGCCTCGGGTACGCGCCGCTGGATGAGGCGACCGCATCCGTCATCCCCGCGCAGATCGCGGGGTGGAACGGCGACGCGGGAACCATCCCGTGGCGCAGCATGCACGATTACCTCGCGCGGATCCACGAGGCGACCGCCGGTAACGTCGCCGTCCTCGTCCCGCAGGGGAACCTCCGGATGATGGTCGTCGGACACCAGAACCGCCCCGCCACGCCCGCCGAGCTGGAAGCGATGGCGGAGCTGCTGGGAGACGCGCTCGACGCGGGGGCGTTCGGGATGTCGAGCGGCCTCACCTACACCCCGGGCATGTACGCCGACACGGCCGAGCTCGAGGTGCTGTGTCGGGTCGTCGCCGAGCGCGGCGGCTACTGGTCGCCGCACACCCGCAGCTACGGCGGCGCCGCGCTCGACGCCTACCGCGAAGCGCTGGACATCGGACGCCGCACCGGCTGCGCCATCCATCTCACGCACGCGACGATGAACTTCGCGCCCAACTGGGGGCGCGCCGACGAGCTGTTGGCACTGGTCGACGAGGCGCTCGCGGATGGCGTCGAGGTCACGCTCGACACGTACCCGTATCTGCCGGGTGCGACCACTCTCACCGCTCTTCTGCCGAGCCGGCTCGCCGAGGGCGGCGACCTGATCGCGACGATCGCGGCACTGGACACGGCGGGTCGCGAGTCGGTGCGCGCCGAGCTCGAGGACATCGGCTGCGACGGATTCCACGGCGAGCGTGCCGACTGGTCGGTCATCGAGGTCGCGGGTGTCGGCTCTCCCGCGCTGGCAGATCTGGTCGGTCGCACGATCGCCGAGATCGCGGAGATCGCCGGGCGTCCGGCCGTAGACGTCGTCCTGGACACGATCGTCGAGGACGCCGGTGCGACCAGCATCCTCATGCACATCGGCGACGAGCAGAACGTTCGGCGCATCATGACCCACCCGCGCCACACGGGCGGCAGCGACGGGATCCTCATCGGCGGGAAGCCCCACCCGCGCGGGTTCGGCACCTTTCCCCGCTACCTCGGCCACTACGTCCGCGAGCTCGGCGTCCTGACGCTGGAGGAGGCCGTGCGGCATCTCGCGGGCACGCCCGCCGAGCGGCTCGGGCTGCACCGCGGTGATGCCCCGCGAGGCGTCATCCGCGAGGGGGCGACCGCCGACCTCGTCCTCTTCGACCCCGCGACGATCGGTGCCCGGGCCACTTTCGCCGCACCCCGCACTCCTCCCGTCGGAATCATCGAGGTCCTCGTCGCGGGAGTACCCGTCGTGCAGGATGCGACCCCGACCGGAAAGGCTCCGGGATCCGCGCTGCGGATGCCCCCGCCGGCGCACCGGGCGACGGTTCCCGTCTCGGCGACGCGCATCGACACCCAGGCGCAGCCGTTCCTCCTCCACTCTGGCACGCCGATCCGGGCGTCCGAGGCGCTCGCCGGGATCGCGCGACAGCTGACGCAGCTCCTGGGTCTGACATCCGCCGACGACAGCCTCCCGGCCATCACGATCCGCCTCGATCCCGCGCTCGCCGAGGCCGGGGACGAGGCGTTCCGCATCGAGGCTTCGGCGGACGGCGTGACACTCTCCGGCGCGACTCCGGCCGGAGCGTTCCGAGCCGCGATGACCTTCCGCCAGCTGTGCGCACCCGAGCGGGCGGTCGGATCGCGTCTGCCCGCGGGGTCGTGGGAGGGGGCGCCCGCGGTCGGCTGGCGTGGCGTCATGCTCGACGTCGCGCGGCACTTCCGTCCCGCCGCGGACATCCGGCGGCTGATCGACCTGCTCGCGGCGCACCATCTGAACGTCCTGCACCTCCACCTCACGGATGATCAGGGCTGGCGCTACGAGGTGCCTGGCTTCCCGAAGCTGACCGAGGTCGGCGCTCGTCGCGAGGCCACCCAGAGAGGGCACGGCCCCGCAGCGACCGTCGAGCCCGGTGTGCACGAGGGGCACTACACGACCGAGGAGCTGCGCGACCTGGTCACCTACGCCTCTGACCGGTTCATCACCCTCGTGCCCGAGGTGGAGCTCCCCGGACACGTGCAGGCGGCGCTCGCGGCGTATCCGGATCTCGGCAACACCGACGTGGGTGCACCGCCGAGTGCGCCGTGGGAGCGTTTCGGCGTGAATGCGCGCACCCTGGCTCCGACGGAGGAGTCGCTGGCGTTCGGTCGCGCGGCGATCGATGCGCTGTGCGACGTCTTCGACTCCCCGTGGATCGGAATCGGTGGTGACGAGGTGCCCGTCACGGAGTGGGAGCAGAGCGCGGACGCCACCGAACGGATGGCCGCTCTGGGGCTCGCATCGGTGCACGAGATCCAACCGTGGTTCACGGCGCGTCTGACCGAGCATGTCATCTCCCGCGGGCGGACCCCGCTCGCGTGGGACGAGGTGCTCGAGGGCGCCGTGCCCGAGGGCACGACCGTGCTCGCCTGGCGCGGCCCCGTCGCCATGCGCGAGGCGCTCCGGCGCGGGATCCCCGTCGTCGCGTGCCCCGACCTCGAGGTGTACCTCGACTACCGCCAGTCCGAGGCCGGCGACGAGCCGGTTCCGGTGGGGCCGCCCCTGACGCTCGAGCACGCCTACACGCTGCGCGTGCCCGCGGGGGCGCTCGGGGGGCAGGCGAACGTCTGGACCGAGCACCTGACATCGCGAGACCGTGTGGACTACGCGATGTTCCCGCGCCTCTCGGCGATCGCGGAGCGTCTCTGGCAGGGAGGGGAGGGTGGGGACCTCGCGGACTTCGCGCGACGCCTGCCTGTTCACCTGCGACGCCTCGCCGCGGCGGGGGTACGATATCGTCCACTCGACGGGCCCGCACCGGACCAGCGTCGACCGGGAGTGCCGGGCAAACCCATGTCCGTCGCGGCGAGAGAGGAAATCGTCGCGGAGCTCGTGTCCGGACTCACTCGGACCGCCGGGCAAGGCGCAGGCGAGGACGGCGATGTAACGTTTCGATAACCCCTCCGTCGCGATCTCAGACCGGGGTTGCGTGATCTCTGTTCGTAAGGTGGACTAACAAACATGTCGGTTTCGGATGAGCTGCGCACTGACGGCGCGCCGGCGGACTACGCCGGGGTGAATGCGCACGCCTTCGGGCCGGGGCGGCACCTCCGCTCGCGCTCCAAGGTGCTCCCCGAGCACGCGCGCGGGCACAATCGCGCGCTCGTGCTCCAGACGCTGTATCACTCGGGCTCGATGAGCCGCGCCGACCTCTCGCGTGAGACGGGCCTCACCCGCGTCACGATCTCCGATCTCGTGGCCGAGTTCATCGCCGACGGCATCGTCGTCGAGATCGGCATCCGTGAGGTCGCGGGCCCGGGCAAGCCGCCGATCCTCATCGACATCGATCGGGCCGGTCATCAGATCATCGGACTCGATCTCTCCGGCTCCACCGCGTTCCACGGTGCCGTCATGAGCCTCGACGGCGAGGTCATCGAGCGTCGTCAGGTGCCCCGTCCTGCACCCTCCGAGGGCGACGCGGTGTACGAGGCCACTCTCGAACTCGCCCGTCAGCTCGTCGCCGCCTCCACGACCCCATTGCTGGGCGTCGGAGTGGGCACCCAGGGAATCGTGCGTCCCGACGGCGTCGTACTGAGCTCACCGAACCTGGGCTGGACCGATTTCCCGCTGGAGGCGAAGCTCAGCGCCGACCTGGATCTCCCCGTCCTCGCCCGCAACGACGCCAACGCGGCCATCCTCGCGGAGTACACGTTCGGTGAGGCGAAGGCCGACTTCATGCTCATCAAGATCGGCCGCGGTGTCGGCGCCGGAGTCATCACCGGCAGTCAGTCACTGCTGGGCAGCCGGTTCGCCGCGGGCGAGATCGGCCACGTCGTCGTCGGCACCGACGGCGGCCCGCTCTGCGTGTGCGGCAAGGAGGGCTGCCTCGAGGCGTGGCTGAGCGTCACTCGTCTGAACGAGGCACTGACCGATGCGGCGGCTCCCGAGGACGTCCTGCGCGACGCCGGGCGGCGCCTGGGGATCGCGATCGCTCCGATCGTCAGCGCGCTGGACCTGTCCGAGGTCGTGCTGTCCGGCCCCGCCGACCTGCTCGGCGGTGTACTCATCGAGGCCGCGACCGAGACACTGCGCGCGCGCACGCTCGACGGCGTCTTCGACGACGTGACGATCCGGCTCACCGAACAGGCGGACATCGTGCTCCGCGGCACCGCCGTCATGGTCCTCTCCGGTCAGCTGGGAGTCTCCTAGTGGCACCGGATCGCGAGAGCGCCCACTGATGGCCGCTGTGCACGCGTCCGACCTGACCGGTCGGACGATTCGAGTGGGCCTGGACATCGGGGGCACCAAGATCGACGGCGTCGCCGTTTCCGAGACCGGCGAGATCCTCGCTCGCGTGCGTCGCCCCACCGGCTGGGGCGATGACGCCGTGATCGCCGGAATCGTCGCGAGCGTGGGCGACCTCATCCGGGAGACCGGCGCGGAGGCCTCCGACATCGCCTCGCTCGGCATCGGCATCCCCGGTCTCGTGGAACCCGCCACCGGCCGCGTCATCCACGCGGTGAACCTCGGTGTGGAATCGCTCGACATCGCTGCGCGACTGCGCGGCGAACTGTCGGCTCCCGTCTCGGTCGAGAATGACGTCAAGGCTGCAGCGCTCGGAGCCTCGGCCCTGCGCGCGACGCCGCTGGACTCCATGGCGTACCTGAACCTGGGCACCGGCGTCGCCGCCGGCATCGTGACGGACGGCCGTATCTGGCGCGGTGCGCACGGCACCGCGGGCGAGGTCGGGCACATCTGCGTCGATCCGGGTGGGCGCGATTGTGGCTGCGGGCAACGCGGCTGCATCGAGACCCTGTGCGGCGGAGGTGCGCTCGCGCGCGCTTGGGGCCGGCCGGGATCACTGCCCGTGCGCGACATCTTCGATGCGTCCGACGAGGGAGACCCGCTCGCGCTCGCGCTGCGCACCGACCTCGCGCGGGGAGCCGCCGCCGCCGTGCGCGTTCTCGTCCTCACCGCGGACGTGGAGCGCGTGGTGATCGGAGGAGGGATCACCGCCCTCGGCGACCGGCTCGAGTCGGATATCCGCACCGCTCTTCGTTCCGATGCCGAGCGCTCGCCGTTCATGAGGTCCCTGCGCCTCGATGAGAGAATCGAACTGCTGCCCACGGGGCTCCCCGCTGCAGCCTTCGGCGCCGCGCTCGTCGGCGCCACCGTCCCAGAGAAGGAGATCGCCGTCCATGGCTGAAGTCGTCATCGTGGAGAACGCCGCCGCTGCAGGAGAGCTCGTCGCGGGGGAGATCGCGTCCCTGATCACCCGCCGCGCGGACGCCGTCCTCGGCCTCGCGACCGGTTCCACACCGCTTCCCGTGTATCAGGCGCTCCGAGACAAGCTCGCGGGTCTCGACGTGTCCCGTGTCCGCGGTTTCGCGCTGGACGAGTACGTGGGCCTGGACCCCGCCCACCCGGAGAGCTACCGGTCGGTCATCACGCGCGAGGTCGTCGAGCCGCTCGGTTTCGACCCCGAGTTGATCCGTGTCCCGCAGGGCGATGAGGCATCCGCTCAGCATGCGGGCACCGACTACGACGCCGCCATCCGTGAGGCCGGGGGAGTGGACCTGCAGATCCTCGGCGTCGGAACCGACGGGCACATCGGGTTCAACGAGCCGGGCTCCTCGTTCGCCTCGCGGACGCGGGTCAAGACGCTCACGCAGCAGACGCGCGAGGACAACGCACGCTTCTTCGACTCGATCGACGACGTGCCCCGCCACTGCATCACGCAGGGCCTCGGAACGATCCTCGAGGCGCGCCACCTCGTGCTGCTCGCGTTCGGCGAGGGCAAGGCGCAGGCCGTCGCCGATTCGGTCGAGGGACCGCTGACTGCCTTCGTCCCGGGCTCCGCGATCCAGCTGCACCCGCACGCGACCGTGGTGGTCGACGAGGCCGCCGCCTCGCGGCTCCGCCTGGCCGACTACTACCGCTACACGTTCCGGAACAAGCCGGCCTGGCAGGGCATCTGACGCCGCGTCGCCGGCCCGTTCAGAAGTGACCGGGCCAGGCGAGCGGGAGCAGATGCTCCACGCTCAGCGGAGCGAGCGGCAGATCGGCCAGCTCGTCCGGTGAGATCCAGCGCAGCTCGGCGAGTTCGGCCTGGGCGCGAACATCCGTGGGCTCGGCACTGACGGCGAAGGCCGCCGCGATCACGCGGTGACCGGGCTCGTTCGCCGCGGCGGAGACGAACGTGCCGAGCGGCTGCAGACGCTCCGGTGCGACCCGCAGGCCGAGCTCTTCGTCGAGTTCGCGCGCGAGCGTCTCCGCCGCGCTCTCGCCCGGCTCCGGCTTGCCGCCCGGTTGCATGAAGCGCGTCGTGCCGTGCTTGCGCACTACGAGTGCGCGGCCCCGCGCATCGACGATCACCGCGGCGCTCACGTGGATGTCAGGCATCGGGAGTGAAGACCTTCCCGGGGTTGAGAATGCCGAGCGGGTCGAACACGCGGGTGATCTGACGCTGCAGTTCCCACTGATCCTCGCCCAGCTCTTCGGCGAGCCACCGGCTCTTGAGCATGCCGATGCCGTGTTCGCCGGTGAGTGTGCCCCCGAGCCGGATGGCGGCGCGGAAGAGGGCGTCGGCGGCCTGCCAGATCACCGGCGGGACCTCGGTGCCCTCGAAGAGGAAGTTCGGGTGGAGATTGCCGTCGCCGGCGTGCGCGACGGTCGGGATGGTGAGTGCGTATTCGCGTTCGATGCGCGCGATCTCGTCGAACATCGCGGGCAGGGCGCTCCGGGGGACCGAGACGTCCTCGATCAGGGGCGTGCCCAGCGACGCCATGGCGGCGTGCATCGAGCGACGGATGGTGAGCAGGCGTTCTCCCTCGGTGCGGTCGTCCGTGAGCGCGACGTCGGCTCCTCCCGCGCGGAGGATGTCGGCGATGCGTGCCGCCTCGGCGCGCGCAGCCGGTCCGTCCGTCTGGATCGTCAGCTGTGCAGTTCCCGCGGCAGGGGCGGGGAGGGCGAGGAGCGTGTGCACGGCCGCGAGGCTCGCCGCATCCATCAGCTCCATGATGGCGGGTTGGACTCCGGCAGCGGTGACCGCAGCGGATGCGGCGGCGGCCTCGCGGACACCGGCGAAGGAGGCCGCGATCGTGCAGACGTCGCCCTCGACGAGACGGCGGAGCTTCAGGGTGGCGCCCACGACGACGCCCAGCGTGCCTTCGGACCCGATCACGAGCGCAGTGAGATCGAGGCCGGTGACGCCCTTGACGCTGCGGTGGCCCAGGTGCAGGAGTCGTCCGTCTGCGAGCACGAGGTCGACGCCCAGCACGGCATCGCGGACGACCCCGTACTTGGCGCACAGGAGCCCGCCCGCGCCCGTGGCGATGTTGCCGCCCACGGTGGAGATGTCGCGGCTCGCGGGGTCGGGAGCCCACCACAGGCCGTGGTCGGCGAGCATCGCGTTGAGCTGCCCGTTGAGGATGCCGGGCTCCACGACCGCGAGCAGATCATCGGGGCGCACCTCGACGAGCCGGTCCATGCGCCGTGTGGACAGGACGATCTCGCCCGATCCCGCGTTCGCGGCGCCCGCGAGGCCCGTTCCCGCTCCGCGGACGACGACGGGGGTGCGGGTGGCAGTCGCGATCCGCAGCGTGTGCTGGACGTGTTCGACCGTCTCGGCGTGCACGAGAGCGATGGGGCGGCCGACCGCGGCGTGCCCGGACTTGTCCGCGCGAGCCGTCTCGAGCGTCGCGGGGGAGATGTCGACGAGGTCGCCGAGCGCGGATTGCAGCTGGGCGACGACGCTCATGACAGGCTGCGGCGTCCGGCGAAGAGTCCAGCGGTCACGGCGACCACGGCGAATCCGACGCCGATCCACGCCTGGCCCATCGACCACCAGGCGATCGTGACGCCCGCGTACACGAGCAGTTCGACCAGCGCCCGCAGGAACGGGTGCAGCGACAGGACAGGGCGCGGAGACAGGGAGAGCGCCCAGATGAGCAGCACGACGATCGGTGCTCCGATACCGACGATGAGGTTCCACGGCATCGTCCAGGACGCGAAGCCCCAGAGGCCGAGTGAGGCCAGAGCGGCGATCAGAACGACGGCACGGATGATGTCGAGCGGCGTGATCGTCGGGCGACTCACGCCCGGCTGCGCGGCGGTGTCCTGAGGCATCCCCCCAGTCTATTCGGCGGCGTCGGTGCTCTCGTCAGTGTCTGCGGCAGAGCCTGAATCAGCTTCGTCCGCCGCGGATTCGGTGGTTTCGGCCGCGGCGGGCTCGTCCTCGACGGATACCTCGACTGTCACGTCGATGGTGTCCGTCGGTTCTTCGGCAGAAGGGGAGACGTTCTCGACAACCGTCTCTTCGCTGGGAGCGTCACCGCTGGGGGCGTCGTCCAGGACGGGCTCGTCGACAGACCCATCGGTGTCGGCGCGGGAGGTTTCGTCGGTGGATATCGTACCCTCGCCGTCAGTGGTTTCAGTGTCGTCGGAATTCTCATCCGAGGGCACTACGGTGTCCTCAGATTCATCGCTCGGCGCATCCGTCACGACACTGCACACCTCGTACGCCAACGAGGAGGAGTCCTCCCAGGGGTTGGCGAGGTCCCACAGTCGCGTCTCGAGGACTTCGCCGAGGCGATCTCCGTCGACGTACTGGAAGCTGACGAAGACGTTGTCCACGCACATCTGCGAGAGGCTGGGCCAGAGCAGGATGGTCCTCGTCGCGGACTGCATGGCGACATCCGTGTACCCTTCCGCGTCGCCGAGGGTGACACGGACGACCGAACCTGAGATCCCGGTGATCTCGATTGCGTAGTGCGGGTAGATGAGGCCGACCAGATCGCCGGACACGCCGGGCATACCGTCCGGCTCTTCTGGGGTCGGGTCGACGGGGTCGGTCGGCTCTTCCGGCTCTTCCGGGTTCGGGTCGACCGGGTCGGTCGGCTCTTCGGGCTCGGGAGTCGGCTCCGGTTCGGTCGGCTCTTCGGGCTCGGGAGTCGCGGGGGGCGCCGGAGAGACGGGCGCCTCCGGTGCAGGAGAGACACCAGGGCCGGACGTGTCCGTGCGCGGAGCGTCCGGGGCGGTCTCGTCAGGCTCAGGCACGTCCGGGACGAGGTCGTCCGGTTGGGTGATCTCGTCCGGCTTCTCGGTCTCTTCCGGGACCTCGATCACGAGCGGCTGGTCCTCGAGCGCATCGAGGCGTTCGTCCGGTCCGACCTCGGTGGTGATTGTCGACGACTCCGGCTCGCTCGCCGTCGCCAGCGAGGTGGCCAGCGATGCGGTGAGGAGACCGGGGACGATCGCCGCGGCCGCGACGACTCCCGCGACAACGAGAGTCACAGAACCGGCGCCCACGAGCGCACCGACTCCGGTGAGGATTCCGCCGCTCGTGCCCGCGGCTCCGCCCGCGGTGCCGCCGGCTGCAGCACCGCCGCCGGCGCCACCTCCTCCGGCACCAGGGGTGCTCGCCGCGATGCCGCTCGCCGCGCCACCGGACGCTCCGACGACGACGCCACCCTCGAAGACCGTGGAGGGCATCGCCGCGAGCGCGACGATAGGGGTTCCGCCGCCCTGCAGTGTGGCGAGGTACGCGGCCGTACCGGCGACGCCGAGCACGAGCGGGAGGAGCACGAGCGCAAGTCGCTGCGAGACGTCCTTGGCCTCGGCGGAGACGATCATGCAGCGGGCGCACTCGTCGAGGTGCGTCTCGAGCCGCTTGTGGTCACGGGCGGAGAGGTTGCCGCGCGAGTACGCGCCGAGGTGCTCGATGGTCCACTGGCACTCCGAGCCGGGGGCTGCGTTGCGCAGGTGGGCCTGGATCCACGCCTCGCGCAGGCCCTCGCGGGCGCGGAAGGCGAGCTGGGACACGGCTCCGGACTTCATGCCCAGCAGGGGGCCGACCTCGGCGGGCTTCATCTGCTCGATCTCGGTGTACCAGAGCACCTCCTGCCAGCGTGTGGGGAGGCTGCGGAACGCCTGCGCGGTGAGGCCGCGATCCAGCGCCTCGTTGGACGCATGCTCCGTGCTGTCGGGATCGGCGACGGTGTCGAGCTCGTCGATCGCGGTGTCGCGCCGGGCGCGACCCCATGCCGCTGCGGTGTTGCGGATGCTGGTGAAGAGGTAGGCGCGGAACGAGCCGTTGGGCCCGCCACCCTTGATGATCGCCTGGTAGATGCGCGTGTACGACTCCTGCACGAGATCGTCGGCGTCGATCGAGGAGGTGATCGAGCGGGCCACCGTGATGCCGGACGGATAGTGACGTCGCCAGAGTTCCCCGAACGCCTCCGTGTCGCCCGAGCGGGTACGGAGGATGAGGTCGGCGTCAGCGATCGGTTCGTCTGGAGTGGTGGTGTCTTCGTGCACAGGGATCCATCTGTCGTGGTGGCGAGGTGCCTTTCACTGAAGAGATGCGCGAGACGCTGAGTCATCACGCAGATCTTCCATTCTCACCTGAAACTCCCAGCGTCACCACCCCTCAAGTGAAGTCGGAGGCAACTCCCCGGGCGATCCGGGGGCGGTTCCCGGTCGATTCACACGAATGGGAGAACTCTTCTCAGGATTTCGTGAGTTTCGCGTAATGGATCGCACTCGGCCTCGTCTCATCCATAAGAGAAGCCATACGAACTCCACCGGGGGGCGGAGTTCAGGCGCTGGTGCGGGGGGGATCTTTCGCCAGCTCAGGTGGGTCCGGGAACCTCGGGGGAGGAGCTCCCGGACCCCCTGCTCTGTATGGAGGGGACGAGGCCGCCGATCTGGGGACCGGCGGCCTCCCATCTCCCACCTGCGACCTGCGCGTGCAGAGGGGTCAGCCGCGAGTGCGCTCGCCCGTCCAGACCCGCACGACGTTCAGCTCCGCGTCCAGCAGGACGGCGTCGCCGGCGAAGCCGACGTCCAGGCGTCCGAACTCCGCGCCCACACCGACCGCCTGCGCAGGCGTCTGCGTGAGAGCGAGGACCGCCTCGGTGAGCGAGGCTCCTGCCTGAACCGCCCGCCGCAGCGCCACGTCCTGCGTGAGCGTCGATCCGGCGATGGATCCCGTCGCGTCCGTCCGTGCGACCCCGTCGGTCACCGTCACGCTCACGACGCCGAGGTCGTAGTGGCCGTCGGCGCTCCCGGCTGCGGCCATCGCGTCGGTGACGAGAGCGACGCGACCCGGCGCCGAATCGAAGAGAAGGCGGATCACGTGGGGGTCGAGATGCACGTTGTCGGCGATCGCCTCGAGCACGACCCGGTGATCGGCGGCAGCGGCGAGCACGGGACCCGGCGCGCGGTGGTGGATCCCGGGCATCGCGTTGAAGGCGTGCGTGAGGATCGATGCGCCGGCGTCGAATGCGGCGGCGGCCTGCGCGGCGTCCGCATCCGTGTGGCCGACCGCGGCAGCGGCACCGGATGCCACGATCCGGCGCACGGCGTCGATGCCGCCGGGAAGCTCGGGCGCGATCGTCACCTGGCGCACCGTGCCGCGGCCCGCCGTGAGCAGCCGCTCGACGTCCTCCGGCGCGGGATGGCGCAGCAGCGTCGGCTCGTGGGCTCCGTTGTGTCCTGGATCGAGGAACGGACCCTCCAGGTGCGAGCCGAGGATGTCCTGATCCGTGTCGACGAGATCGGCGATCACGGCCACGCGCGCGGCGAGGTCATCGAGCGACGCGGTGACCAGCGACACGACGGCGCGCGTCGTCCCGTGTGCGCGGTGCAGTGCCCGCGCGGCGCGGATCGCGTCGGCACCGTCGTCGAACGAGGCGCCGGCGCCCCCGTGCCCGTGGATGTCCACGAATCCCGGCGTCAGGATCGCTCCCGAACCCGCGACGGCCGCGGCATCGACCACGTGGGCCTCGGCAGCCGCCCAGGTCGTGCCGACGCCCGTGGCGGCGATGCGCCCCTGCTCGATCCGTACCCACGCGTCTTCGGTCAGTACTCCACCCGAGACGACACGGGCGGAGTGGATCACGAGCGCGCGGGCGTCGTCCGATGCGGACGGGACGGTGTGTGCGGGGCTCGTCATCGGGTGCTCCAGGGGATCTCTGCGGGGCGGTGGCCTCCCCAGCCTGCGGCATCCCAGTGCGCCCCCAGTGCGCCCACGCGCGCACGGAACGATTCCCACTCGCGGTCGGCACCCGACGACGGCGACCAGCCGACCTCGGCGATCGCTGCTGCGCGGGGGAAGAAGAGCTGATCGACGTCGTTCATGTCCTCGATCGTCTCGGTCCACAGAGGCGCCTCGACGCCGTGGATCTGCTCCTCGGAGACACCCTCGATCATGCTCGTCGGCTCCCACTCGTACGCGCGGCGCAGGTCGATGGTGCCCGCCCACGTGAGTCCCAGAGCGGAGCCCTCGTCGTACTTCATGTCGAGGTAGGCCGCGTCCGATGGGGACAGGACGAGAGATCCACCGCGCTCGACGAATCGCCGCGCCTCCTGGGCGTGAGTGCCCTGCGGCGTGAGGCTTCCCCAGAACTGGCCGATGGTCCCTGGCGCCACCGCGGCGGAACCCGCTTCATGCCAGGCGACCGGCGACTTGCCGAGGTCGGAGACGAGGGCTGTGACACGCTCGATGAAGCGGTCGAAGTCCACCTGCGGAGTGCCGAGCGCCTCATCGCCACCGATGTGCAGGTACGGCCCGGGGGTCAGCGACGCGATCTCGGACAGCACGTCCTGGAGGAACTCCCACGTCGCCTCCTCGTGCACCTTGACCGACGAGTGGCCGACGCCCCAGCCGAGGTACGGTTTGCCGGCGGCGGGAAGGGGCTGCTCGAGAGCTTCGGCCTGTGCCAGGAGCGGCTCGTTGAACACAGGCTCCTCCACGATCTCGGGGTAGGCGAGACCGATCGCGTGCGTGTGACCTGGAAGGTCGATCTCCGGCACGACGACCATGTGGCGGTCCTGGGCGTACTCGATGATCTCGCGGTAGTCGTCCTGCGTGTAGAAGCCGCCGGGGCGACCGAGGGCGGCCGTCGTCGAGGAGCGCTCTGCGAGGAGCGGGCGGCTGTGCACTTCGACGCGCCAGCCCTGATCGTCGCTGAGGTGCAGGTGCAGACGGTTGAACTTGAGCGAGGATGCGCGGTCGATGAAGCTCTTGACGGCATCGACGGGGAAGAAGGTGCGGGCGACGTCCAGCATCACCCCGCGATAGGCGAAGCGCGGTGCGTCCTGGATCTCGGCGTGCGCGAAGCTCCAGCCGTCGGATGAGGGGCGCAGGAGCTGACGCAGCGTCTGGGTCGCGAAGAACACGCCGGCAGCATCGTTGCCGATGATCTGGACGGAGTCCGCGACCGTGAGCGAGTATCCCTCCGCACGTCCCTCGCCGCCGGTACGCAGGACGATGTCTCCCGCGCGGGAAGCGTCGTCGACGATCGCCGGCGAGATCCCGGTGAGCTCCGACAGCGCTGCGGAGAGCAGCTGCGCGGCGGAGGACGATCCGGCGTCGGCGATGACGCGGGTGTCGGAGGTGAGTGCGAAGGAACCGTCGAGGATGCGGGCGGTCGCGGGGGCGGGGACGAGCGGTTCTGCGAGGGGAAGGACCATGAACAAAACGCTACCGTGCGCGGGCGGTGGAGGGGAGAACGAAATCGGCTATGCTCGGAACGTCGCGACTGGCGTCTGGGTGGGTCACCACCGGGGAGCGACCGTAACGGAATTCGACCGCGCGCCTGGGCCGATGAGGAACACCCTTTCGAATCCGTCATTCAGGGAGAACGCCATGACCGATCCTTACTTCACCGCACCCCTCTCCGAGGTCGACCCCGAGATCGCCGAGGTCCTCGAGCGCGAGCTCAACCGTCAGCGCGGATACCTCGAGATGATCGCCTCCGAGAACTTCGTTCCCGTGGCTGTCCTGCAGTCGCAGGGCTCCGTCCTCACGAACAAGTACGCCGAGGGGTACCCGGGTCGCCGCTACTACGGCGGGTGCGAAGAGGTCGACGTCGCGGAGTCCCTCGCGATCGAGCGGGCCAAGAGCCTGTTCGGCGCCGAGTTCGCGAACGTCCAGCCGCACTCCGGCGCCACCGCGAACGCCGCCGTCCTGCACGCGATCGCGCGCCCCGGTGACACTCTTCTCGGCCTGTCGCTCGACCACGGTGGGCATCTCACCCACGGCATGAAGATCAACTTCTCGGGCCGCCTCTACGACATCGTCGCGTACGGCGTCGACCCCGAGACCTCCCTCGTCGACATGGACGAGGTCCGCCGCCTGGCCATCGAGCACAAGCCCAAGGTCATCGTCGCCGGATGGTCCGCCTACCCGCGCCAGCTCGACTTCGCCGCTTTCCGTGCGATCGCCGACGAGGTGGGCGCCCTGCTCTGGGTCGACATGGCGCACTTCGCCGGACTCGTCGCTGCGGGCATCCACCCGAGCCCCCTGCCGCACGCGCACGTGGTCTCCTCCACGGTGCACAAGACGATCGGCGGCCCGCGCTCGGGCTTCATCCTCACCAACGACGCCGACATCGCGAAGAAGATCAACTCGGCCGTCTTCCCCGGTCAGCAGGGCGGACCGCTCATGCACGTGATCGCCGCGAAGGCGACCGCGTTCAAGCTCGCCGCGACGCCGGAATTCAAGGAACGCCAGGAACGCACCGTCCGCGGTGCCGCGATCCTCGCCGAGCGCCTGACGCAGAAGGACGTCGCAGACGCCGGTATCTCGGTGCGCTCGGGTGGTACAGACGTGCACCTCGTGCTCGTCGACCTGCGCGAGGCGGAGATCGACGGAAAGCAGGCGGAAGACCTGCTGCACGACATCCACATCACGGTGAACCGCAACGCGGTGCCCAACGACCCGCGTCCGCCGATGGTCACCTCGGGGCTGCGCATCGGCACGCCGGCGCTCGCCACCCGCGGGTTCGGCGACGCCGAGTTCACCGAGGTCGCCGATGTCATCGCGCTCGCGCTGCTTCCGGGTGCCGACGTCGAGGCTCTCCGCGCTCGCGTCGACGCGCTCGCCACGGCCTTCCCGCTCTACCCGGGCCTCACCCAGTAACACCACCCGCGAGACTGCACCCCCGCGCCGAGAGCGCGTCGGAAACCCAGGGTTTCGGGGCGGGGGTGCAGTCTCGCGATCCATGAATCACGAGACGAGGGAGAACGGGATGACCGCGACGGTTCTGGACGGCAAGGCGGCGGCTGCCGAGATCAAGAGCGAGCTCGCCGAGCGCGTCGCGGCCCTCGCGGCCCGGGGCATCGTGCCCGGAATCGCCACTGTGCTCGTGGGGGCCGACCCGGCCTCCCAGCTCTACGTGGGGATGAAGCACCGCCAGTCCGAGGCCATCGGGATGAACTCCATCCAGCGCGAGCTTCCTGCGGATGCGACGCAGGCCGATGTCGAGGCCCTGATCGATGAACTCAACGCGGACCCCGCGTGCCACGGGTACATCGTCCAGCTACCGCTGCCGAAGCATATCGACACGGACGCGATCCTCGAGCGCATCGACCCGGCGAAGGACGCCGACGGGCTGCACCCCACCAATCTCGGTCGACTCGTGCTCAACGTCAACGCCCCGATCACCACGCCGCTGCCCTGCACTCCCCGCGGCGTCATCGAGCTGCTGCTGCGCAACGACTACGACCTGAAGGGCAAGCACGTCGTCGTCGTCGGACGGGGCGTCACGATCGGCCGCTCGATCGGCCTTCTGCTCACGCGCCGCGAGCTCAACGCGACCGTCACCCTCACGCACACCGGTACCGTCGACATGCCGCGCTACCTGCGCGAGGCCGACGTCATCGTCGCGGCGGCGGGGGTCAAGCACCTGATCCGTGCCGAGGACGTCAAGCCCGGTGCCGCGGTGCTGGATGTCGGTGTGACGCGCGAGGACGACCCGGAGACGGGGAAGTCGAAGGTCTTCGGAGACGTGCATCCCGCCGTCGCCGAGGTCGCCGGCTTCGTGTCGCCCAACCCGGGCGGTGTCGGCCCGATGACCGTCGCGCTGCTCATGACCAACGTCGTCGAGGCTGCGGAGCGGCTCGCGCGCTGACCGGCAGCGTCAGAGTTCGTCGAGCAGCCGGCGCTGTTCGGGTGTGAGACCGTCGTCGAGCTCGCGCCGTGCGTCCGAGGTGGCGCGCGATTCGGGTGCCGGCGTCGACGCTGTGGCGTCCGCGGACGACCCCCGCCGGCGCGACTGGACCGCGTCGTAGACCTCGCCGGCCTTCGCACGCAGGGCGTCGTCGACCCGGTCGTAGACGACCCAGCCGATGAGCAGCAGAAGCGGCGGGATGACGTAGCCCCAGAGGAAGCCGCTCACCGCGACAGCGCTCAACCACACGGTGAGCACCCAGATGATCAACTCCACGACGTAGACGAGCGCGTACTGCACCACTTTCTCGCCCACGCGTGTGCGTTCGGACGCGGACTTCGCCGCCGACCGGCGGAACACCCGTGTCAGCGTCGGTTTGACCACGAGGGCGCCGACGGTGAGGATGATCCCCGCCCACAGGGCGTGGAGTCCGACGGAGACGTTCGGCAGCAGCAGACCGATGAGCAGCAGCACCACGACGGTGAAGATGTACAGCGCGCCGAAGCGGATGATCCCTTTCCTCATGGGTTCAGGCTCGCATATCGTGTCGTCGCGCGGGAGGAGCCGCGCGGGTCACTGACCGCGGAGGCCGCTCTCGATGTTCGTGATGCGTGCGCTCTCGTCGAACGAGAACGTCGCGGAACCGGAGCTGTCGGTGACCGTCGCACCGCTGTACGCCTCGTCGGTCCACTGCAGATTCCACCCGGCGAGCCGGGCGAGATCCCACACGGACGAGCGGGCGTCGGAGAGCGTGAGCCCGCTGAGCACGCGGGGGAGCGCCACGACGGCGTCCGCGACGGTCAGGGGCGCGAGCGGGGCATCCAGCAGGAACACCGCACGCGTGCCACCGCCGACGGGGGCGGAGTAGTAAGGGGCGCGACCGATGACCTCGACCGCGACGCCGCCGATCTGGTTCGCGAGATCGCTGATCCAGGACTCGACGTCCGCGCCGGTGTCGGCGGGGAAGGGGAGCTCGGGCGAGGACAGCTCGGAGATGCCGTACTGCGAACCGTAGTCGCGCAGCTGTGCCGCGACGCCCTGGGGGTCGCCCTGCGGGTGCGCCCAGGCCCAGAGCACGGACCGCGGTCCGGGGGCGATGGTCGCGATGAGGTGCGGGCGGGTGACGACCTGGCGGCTCGGGTCGGCGTTCGCGGTGAACGTGAGCGTCCCGGCAGCCATGTCCGCGTCCCAGCGGTGCTCGCCGAGCGCGTCGGTCGCGGAGACGAGGGCATCCTGGCGCAGCGCGGTGAAGAGCGCGGCGCGGTCGGCGAGGGGCTGGAGGGCTGCGAAGGTCATGCCCTCAGTCTGGCGGGTATTGCTATGAATCCGCCACTCTCGAAGCTCCGGGTCCGGGTCGCGTCCGCGCCGCACCGGTGCTCAGGGCAGCCGCCGCCGGTACTGCTCTCGGATGACCGCCCGGGTGCCGCTCGCGGGGGAGCCTCCGAGCGGGACCGGCCACTCCGGCCGCTTTCCGGTGAGGGCCCAGGCCGCCTGGACCGCTGCGCCGAGCGCGACGTACTCGCCCGGCGCCGGAACGACGACGGGGGCGTCGAACACCTGCGCGGCGATCGTCGAGACCGCCTCGCTCTGTGCAGCCCCGCCGATCAGCAAGATGCGCTCGGCGGCCACACCGTGCGTGCGCATGCTGTCGAATCCGTCGGCGAGAGCGCAGATCACGCCTTCGATCGCGGCCCTGGCGAGATTCGGTCTGCTCGTCGCCGCGAGGGTCATGCCGAAGAGCGTGGCGGTGGCGTCGGGCAGATTCGGGGTGCGTTCGCCTTCGAACCACGGCTGCAGCACCAGGCCGTCGGCGCCCGGAGGAGCCTGCAGCGCGAGGCGCGACAGCTCCGCGTGGTCGACGCCGAGCAGATCGGCGATCGAGTCCAGGACACGCGCCGCGTTCAGGGTCGTGATCAGGGGGAGGTGCCGGCCCGTGGCGTCGGCGAATCCGGCGACTGTGCCGGACGAGTCACGGATCGCGACGTCGGTGACGGCGAACACCGTGCCGCTGGTGCCGATCGAGACGCCGACGTCGCCCGCGACCGCGCCGAGGCCGAGCGCGGCGGCTGCGTTGTCCCCGGCGCCCGCGGACACGATGATCCCCGCGGGTCCCTCGACGTGTGCCGCGGGTTCCAGGACGCGGGGGAGCACGATGTCGGACGCGTCCCGACGCAGCGCGCGCGAGAGCAGGTCGCGGTCGTAGGTGCCGGTGATCGGGTCGAAGTAGGCGGTGCCGCTCGCGTCGGAGCGGTCGGTGACGAGCTCGCTCAACACCGGGCCGAGCGGGGAGCCGGCCGGCCCGTATCCGCGCAGGCGCCAGGTCAGCCAGTCGTGCGGAAGCGCCACGGCGGCCACGCGCGCGGCGTTCTCCGGCTCGTGGTCGGCGAGCCAGCGCAGCTTGGACGCTGTGAAGGAGGCGACGGGGACGAGTCCGGCGCGAGCGGCGTAGGCGTCCGCGCCGATCTCCGCCGCGAGCTCGGCGGCGGCTCCGGCCGACCGGGTGTCATTCCAGAGGAGCGCGGGGCGGATCACCTCGCCGGACGCATCGAGGGCGACGAGGCCGTGCTGCTGTCCGGCGATCCCGATGGCGGCGACATCGTCGATGCCGCCGGCATCCGCGATCGCCGAGTGCAGTGCGTCCCACCAGGCCGACGGATCGACCTCCGTGCCGTCAGGGTGCGAAGCCCTGCCGGCACGGACGACGTCACCGCTCGTCGTGTCGCGGATGACGACCTTGCAGCTCTGGGTCGACGAGTCGACTCCCGCGACGAGCGTCATGATCAGCGCGCGCCGAGGAGGTGCTCGGTGGCGAGCTGCTGGAGGCGCACGAAGCCGAAGCCCTTGCCGCCGAGGTACGCGTCCGTGTCGAAGTCCTCGAAGGCAGCGCGATCGGCGAGCAGGTCGTCGTAGCTCTCGCCCGCGTCGAGCGTGGGGGTGGACAGCTCGGCGACCTTCGCGGCCGCGAGCGCCTCCTGCACCTCGGGGTCCGCGCGGAATGCCGCGGCACGCTCCTTGAGCAGCAGGTAGGTGCGCATGTTCGCAGACGCGGACTCCCACACCCCGGTCTCGTCCTCGGTGCGGCTCGGCTTGTAGTCGAAGTGACGAGGGCCCTCGTAGGCGGGGACTCCGCCCGGGCCGCCGTTCTCCAGCAGGTCGACGAGCGCGAACGCGTTGTGCAGGTCGCCGTGTCCGAAGACGAGGTCCTGGTCGTACTTGATGCCCCGCTGGCCGTTCAGGTCGATGTGGAACAGCTTGCCGTGGAAGAGCGCCTGCGCGATGCCGGCGGCGAAGTTCAGTCCCGCCATCTGCTCGTGTCCGACCTCGGGGTTCACGCCCACGATCTCGGGGCGCTCGAGGGACTGGATGAACGCGAGCGCGTGGCCGAGGGTCGGCAGCAGGATGTCTCCGCGCGGTTCGTTCGGCTTCGGCTCGATCGCGAACCGGATGCCGTAGCCCTTGTCGGTGACGTAGTCGCCGAGCAGGTTCACCGCCTCGCGGTAGCGCTCGAGGGCCGCCCTGACATCCTTCGCGCTGTCGTACTCGGCGCCCTCTCGGCCGCCCCACATCACGAACGTCTCAGCGCCGAGCTCGGCGGCGAGGTCGATGTTGCGCAGGACCTTGCGCAGGGCGTAGCGACGCACGTCGCGATCGTTCGAGGTGAAGCCGCCATCCTTGAAGACCGGAGCGGAGAACAGGTTCGTGGTGACCATCGGCACGACGAGACCGGTGTCGGCGAGTGCGCCCTTCAGGCGGTCGATCTGCGTCTGTCGTTCGGCGTCGGTGGAGCCGAAGGCGAAGAGGTCGTCATCGTGGAAGGTCAGGCCGTACGCGCCGAGCTCGGACAGTTTCTCGACCGCGTGCACCACATCCAGTGCAGGCCGGGTCGGGCCGCCGAAGGGGTCCGTGCCGTTGTAGCCGATCGTCCAGAGGCCGAAGGAGAACTTGTCGTCGCGGGAGGGCGTGAGAGTCATGGGGGACTTCGCTTTCAGCATCGTCGATGAATTGTTGTGAGTGAGAACATATCAAGGAGCGACGTGAGAAGCAATGTCTCCGCGCGCCAGGCCTCAGGAGGCGCGGGGCGGGGGATTGGCGACGCTCGAGCGCACGGCGAGCGTCGTGGGGAGGCGGAGGTGCTGCTGCTCGACCTGGTTGCCCGCCAGGAGGGCGAGGAGGATGCGCAGCGCTTCGGCGCCCATCTGGCGCAGCGGCTGGGAGACGGTGGTCAGCGGCGGAGTGCTGAGTGCGGCCTCCGGGATGTCGTCGAACCCGACGACCGACACGTCTTCCGGAACGCGGAGCCCGAGCGAGTGCGCGACGCCGATCACGTGCAGTGCGGAGAGGTCGTTCGCGGCGAACACCGCGGTGGGGCGGATCCCCTCCGGAAGGGTCAGCAGTTCGTGGGCGGGGGCGTCGGTGAGGTCGGGCCGGTAGCCGCCGACCCGTTCCAGCGTCGGGTCGACCTCCACGCCCGCCGCCTGCAGCGCCTCGCGGTATCCGAGCAGTCGCAGCCGGGATGACTCCAGGCCGACGCGGCCGCCGAGATGGGCGATGCGTCGATGACCGAGCCCGAGGAGCATCTCCGTGGCCGCGCGGGCACCGCCGATGTCGTCACCGTGCACCGTCGGCACGCTCTCGAGGCCGGAGTGCGGGTCGATCGCGACCACGGGAATCCCCGTGCCGCTGGTCATCGACGCGGTCGGAGCGACCACGACGGCTCCGTCGATGAGAGTGCCCCCGAGGCGGGAGAGTGAGCGTCGTTCCCAGTCGGTGTGCGGATCGTCGCCGCTCGCATTGCCGCCGGCATAGGCCAGGAGCTCGTAGCCCGTGCCCTCGGTCGCGGCCGAGATCCCCTTCAGCAGCTCGGTCGAGTACGGCTCGAAATCGGCCACGAGGACGCCGATCACGTTGGTGCGCTGGCGCCGCAGGCTGCTCGCGACGAGCGACGACTCGTAGCCCAGGTCGCTCACCACCCGGAGCACGTGCTCGGCGGTCGCCGCCGCGATGCCGTCGCGGCGATTGATCACCTTCGACACGGTCGACACCGAGACGCCGGCGATGCGGGCGACGTCGTTGATGGTGACGCGCCCGTTCAGGGGGAGCGCGTCGTCGCGCAGGGCTGAATGCTGGTCCACACCGCGATGCTATCCGTCGCGGCCGAGGAAGTGGGTCGCCGACACGATCGATGGAAAACGTTATCGATATCGATTGCGAAATGGCGCGAGGTCTGACACTCTCGTCTCAACCGAGCCGCGTGTGCTGCGGCTTCCCCCACCGTCAAGGACGACGAAAGGTTCGATGATGACGAGGACGATGAAACGAGCGCGAATCGTCGCGCTGGGCGCGACCGTCGCGCTGCTGCTGTCCGGATGTGCCGGCGGCGGCGGCGGAGAGTCGGGCGGCGATGTGACGCTCACCTTCTGGCACAACTCCACCACCGGGCCGGGGAAGGCCTACTGGGATGACACCGCGGCCGCCTTCGAGGACGCCAATCCCGGGATCACGGTCGATGTCCAGTCGATCCAGAACGAGGACATGGACGGCAAGCTGCAGACGGCGCTGAACTCCGGCGACGCCCCGGACATCTTCATGGCGCGCGGCGGCGGCAAGCTCGCCGACGTGGTCGCCGCAGGGCAGGCGCTGGACATCACCGACCTGATCGACCCGGAGATCGAGACGGCGGTCGGAGAGGCCGCGCTGCAGGCGTTCGCGGTCGATGGCAAGGTGTACGGCATGCCCGTCGCGGTGCTTCCCGGCGGGATGTACTACAGCGAGGATCTGTTCGCCGAGGCGGGCATCACCGAGACGCCGACCACGATCGACGAACTCGGCGCCGCGGTCGACGCCCTCAAGGGTGCGGACATCGAGCCGATCGCGCTGGGCGCGAAGGACGCGTGGCCTGCCGCGCACTGGTACTACTTCTTCGCCCTCCGCCAGTGCTCGCAGGACGTCATGGCTTCGGCTGCGGAAACGCGCAGCTTCGACGACGACTGCTGGCTGGCGGCTGCGGATGACCTCAGCGAGTTCATCGACACCGAACCCTTCAACCAGGGGTTCCTCACCACCGCGGCACAGCAGGGCGCCGGATCCTCCGCAGGCCTGATCGCGAATCACGAGGCGTCGATGGAGCTCATGGGCGCCTGGAACCCCGGAGTGATCGCGTCCCTGACCCCGGACGAGCAGCCGCTGGCTGATCTCGGCTGGTTCCCGTTCCCCGCCGTGAGCGACGGTGACGGAGACCCCACGGCGATGATGGGCGGTGTCGACGGCTACACGTGCTCGGCTCAGGCGCCCGCCGAGGAGTGCGCGTCGTTCCTCAACTTCATGATGCAGCAGGAATACCAGGAGAACTACGCCGAGGCCTTCGTGACGCTGCCCGCGAGCCAGGACGCCCAGGGCGTCGTGACCGACCCGGCACTGCAGTCGGTGCTCGAGGCGTACAACGATGCCGCGTACGTGAGCGTGTGGTTGGACACCCTGTTCGGCCAGAACATCGGCAACGTCCTCAACGCGGGCGTCGTGGAGATGCTCGCCGGGCAGGGGAGTGCCCAGGCCCTCGTCGACGCGGTGAACGCCGCCGCCGCGAGGGAGTGACGATCGCATGAGCCGCTCACCGGGTGAGGGCACGAACACGATGGACGCACCGATCCCGGCGGCGACGACGGGCCGCGACGGTTCGACACCGTCGCGGCCCGTCCGCCGCGGCGTCAGCTGGCGCACACGGGCGGAGATCGCGATCCTCGCCGGCCCCGCGATCATCATGTTCGTGACGTTCGTGATCTTCCCGATCGTCCTGGCCGCGTACTACGGGTTCTTCGCCTGGAAGGGCTTCGGCGTCCCGACGAACTTCGTCGGTCTCGACAACTACGTCGCGATCTTCCAGGACAGCACCTTCCACGACGCGCTGCTGCACAACGGATTCATCCTCGTGCTCTCGCTCGTGCTGCAGGGGCCTGCGGCGATCGCCCTGGCCCTGCTGCTGAATCAGAAGATGCGCGGACGCTCGATCATTCGCGTGCTGATCTTCGTCCCGTACGTCCTGTCGGAGGTCATCGTCGGGACGGGGTGGAGCCTGATGCTCCAGACCTCCGGCGCGGTCAACGGCTTCCTGGAGAAGATCGGTCTCGCGGACTGGACCGTCGACTGGCTCTCCGACCCCGATGTGGCCATCTGGTCGCTCATGGTCATCATCAGCTGGAAGTACATCGGCTTCGCCGTGATCCTCTTCCTCGCCGGAATGCAGTCCATCCCGGATGAGCTGTACGAGGCCGCCGCGGTGGACGGAGCGTCCTTCTGGCAGGCGCAGCGGGCGATCACGCTTCCGCTGCTCGGCCCGACCGTGCGCATCTGGGCGTTCCTGTCGATCATCGGATCCCTGCAGCTGTTCGACCTCGTGTACATCATCTGGGGTCAGTACGTCGCCGCGACCGCGGGGACATCCACGATGGCGACATACATGGTGGTCAACGGGCGCAACGCCGGCAACTTCGGCTACGGCAACGCGGTCGCCGTCGTGCTGTTCGTGATCTCGCTCATCATCGCCCTGATCTACCAGCGCTACGTGCTGCGCCGCGATACCGAGGGCGCACTCACGGAGGGGAGGAAATGATGTCCCTGTCACGCACCGTATCCGCGGCGACGGTCTCCATGGCGACCGTCAGGCCGCCGAAGCTCCCGTGGGGCAACCCCCTCACGTATGTGGTGGCCTTCCTCTTCGTGGGCATCTGCATCGGCCCGGTGCTCTACATCGTCCTCGGCGGGTTCCGCACGAATGCGGAGATCACCACGGATCCGTCGGGCTTCCCGACGATCTGGCAGGTGGGCAACTACCTCGACGTGCTCAGCAGCGGAGTGTTCTGGCGGCAGCTGGGCAACTCCACGATCAGCGGAATCGCCACGGCGGTCGGCACGGTCGTTCTCGGGCTCATGGTGAGTTTCGTCCTCGCCCGGTACACGTTCGCCGGGCGCGGAGCGATGTACTCGCTCTTCGCCGCCGGCCTGATGTTCCCGATGACGGTGGCGGTGACCCCGCTGTACATCCTCATCCGTGATCTCGGGCTGATCAACAACCTCGCGGGCGTCATCCTGCCCCAGATCGCCTTCGCGCTGCCGACCACGGTGATCATCCTGGTCCCCTTCCTGCGGGCGATACCGAAGGAACTGGAGGAGGCGGCGGCGATCGACGGCGCGAGCCGCCTCGGTTTCTTCTTCCGCATGGTGATCCCTCTAGCGGTGCCGGGAGTGATCACCGTGGGAATCCTGGCGTTCGTCGCCGCGTGGAACAGCTACATGCTGCCGCTGTTCATCCTCAACGACGAGTCGACCTTCACCCTCACGCTCGGTGTGCAGTCCTTCGCCTCGCAGTACTCGGTCGACACCGCTCGGGTGCTCGCCTTCACCTCGCTGTCCATGATCCCCGCCCTGATCTTCTTCTCCATCTTCGAACGCCGCATCGTCGGCGGTCTGACGGGAGCCGTGAAGGGATGACCTCCATGAAAGAGAGAACCGTGTCGCACTCGACGGTCACCGTTCCCGATGTTCCTGCCATGCCCACCGTGTCGACCAGGGTGAGCGCTCTGCACGCCAGGATGACGCTCGAGGAGAAGCTCGCGCAGGTGGTCGGCTACTGGCTCGATCAGAACGGTGTCGTGGCCCCCATGCAGTCCGAGATGGTCGTGGGACAGGACGTGGGCGCGCTCGATGAGGTCACGAGGCACGGTCTCGGACAGTACACCCGGGTGTACGGCACGCGGCCCGTCGACCCCGTCGAGCGTGCGGCGTGGTTGTGGGAGGAGCAGCGTCGCCTGGTACGCGAGACGCGACTGGGCATTCCCGCGATCGTGCACGAGGAGTGCCTGACCGGACTCGCCGCGTGGAAGGCGGCGACGTTCCCGACACCGCTCGCGTGGGGGGCGTCGTTCGATCCCGACCTCGTGCGCGAGATGGCCGTGTCGATCGGGGAATCGATGCGCGAGCTCGGCATCCACCAGGCGCTCGCGCCCGTGCTGGACGTGATCCGTGATCCGCGCTGGGGCCGAGTGGACGAGTGCATCGCCGAGGACCCGTACGTGGTCGGCGTGATCGGCACCGCGTACGTCGCCGGCCTGCAGTCCGCGGGCGCGCACGCCACTCTGAAACACTTCGTCGGCTACTCCGCCTCGCGAGCCGGCCGCAATCATGCGCCCGTCTCCGCGGGGCCGAGGGAGATCGCTGACGTCTTCCTGCCGCCGTTCGAGATGGCGGTGATCGACGGAGGGGCGCGCTCCGTGATGAACTCCTACGCCGAGATCGACGGTGTGCCGGTGGGGTCCAGCGCCGAGTACCTGACGGACGTGCTGCGCGAGCGCTGGGGCTTCGACGGTGTCGTCGTGGCGGACTACTTCGCCGTCGCATTCCTGCAGGTGATGCACGCGATCGCCGCCGACCGGGGTGAGGCCGCACAGGCCGCCCTCGTCGCCGGGGTCGACGTCGAACTGCCCACCGGCGACGCCTACCTCGAGCCTCTGGCGGAGCGTATCCGCAGCGGGGAGCTCGACGAGCGGTTCCTCGATCGTGCGGTGCTGCGCGTCCTGGCGCAGAAGGAGGAGCTGGGACTCCTGGAGCCCGACGCGTTCGATGCGGGGCCGCCGAGCGCGGTCGATCTCGATTCCCCGCGGCATCGCGCGCTGGCCCTCCGTCTCGCCGAGGAGTCCGTCGTGCTGCTCTCCAACGACGGACTGCTGCCGCTGGATCTCACCGGGAACACGCGGCCCCGCGTGGCCGTCATCGGTCCGAACGCCGACCGCTCGGAGGCGCTCATGGGGTGCTACTCGTTCGCGAACCACGTGCTCGCGCATCACCCCGAGTTCCCGCTCGGCCTCTCGATCCCGACCGTGCTGGAGGCGCTGCGCTCCGAGGGCGCTGAGAACGCGACCTTCGTCGCGGGGTGCGACGTGGCGAGCGAGGATCGGTCCGGTTTCGCCGAGGCGGTCGCCACGGCCGCCGAAGCCGACGTGGCCGTCCTGGTCGTCGGAGACCAGGCCGGGCTGTTCGGCCGCGGCACCGTCGGTGAGGGCAACGATTCGGAGAGTCTGGAGCTCCCCGGCGTGCAGCGTGAACTCGTAGAGGCCGTTGTGGCCACGGGCACACCCGTCGTGATGGTCCTCCTCACCGGGCGCCCCTACGCGATCGGGTGGGCACTCGACGGGGACCGCTGTCCGGCCGCGGTCCTGCAGGCCTTCTTCCCCGGCGAGGAGGGTGGGGCTGCGCTCGCCGGAGTGCTGTCCGGTCGTGTCAACCCCTCCGGACGTCTGCCGGTGTCCCTTCCGCGTTCCGCGGGAGCGCAACCGTACTCGTATCTGCATCCGGCGCTCGGAGGAGCATCAGAGGTGACCGCCACCGACCCCACTCCGGTCCGCCCGTTCGGTTTCGGCCTGTCGTACTCCTCCGTGTCGGTCGACGCGTTCGAGGTCGATGCCGAGGTGGCAGCCGGGGATGCCTTCAGCGCCCTTGTGACCGTCACGAACGCGGGTGAGCGCGCCATGGGGCATGTCGTCCAGCTGTACGGGCGCGACCTCGTCGCGTCGATCACACGGCCGGTCGCGCAGCTTCTCGCGTTCCGGCGCGTCGAGCTCGATCCAGGGCAGTCGGCGACGGTGCGCTTCTCCGTCCCCACGCAGCGCTTCGCCTTCAGCGACCGTTCCCTGATCCGCGTGGTCGAGCCGGGCGAGGTGCAGGTCTGGGTGGGCGATGATGCGGCCGCGCACACGGACTCCGCGGGTTCCGCGACGACCGAGCGGGCGACGCTGTCGATCACCGGGGCGGTGCACGTCGTCAGCACGGCGGATCGGCGCCTCGTCACGGATGAGGTCGTCGTGGCATGACGGTGGCGCGCAATCCGATCCTGCCCGGCTGTCACCCGGATCCGACCATCTGCCGGGTGGGTGAGGACTACTACCTCGTCACGTCGACCTTCGAGTATCTTCCCGGTCTGCCGGTCATGCACAGCCGCGATCTCGTCTCCTGGTCCGTCATCGGTCACGTGGTCGATCGCCCGGGGATGCTCGACCTAGATGGGATGGCATCGTCGAGCGGTCTGTACGCTCCGACGCTGCGGCACCACGACGGTGTGTTCTGGCTCGTGTGCACGCTCGTGGATCAGAACGATCCGACGCGCGGCGGGAACTTCGCGGTGACCGCATCGGATCCGTCCGGCCCCTGGTCGGATCCGATCTGGCTGGATGCCGAAGGGATCGACCCCTCGATCCTGTTCGACGACGACGGACGCATCTGGATGCACGGCACCCGGCTGGCCGCCGACCCGGAGTGGCACGACCAGACCGAGGTGTGGCTCTGCGAGTTCGATGCCGATCGCGGGCGTCTCGTCGGCGACGAGCACGTGATCTGGCGGGGTGCCGTGCGAGGGGCAGTGTGGGCGGAGGGGCCGCACCTGTATCGGATCGGCGACGAGTACCTGCTCGTCGCCGCGGAGGGCGGTACCGAGATCCACCATGCGGTGTGCGTGGCCCGGTCCGATTCGGTGACCGGTCCCTACGTCGGGTCGAAGGCGAACCCGGTGCTGACCCATCGCCAGCTCGGTCGTACCGCCGATATCGTCGGCGTCGGGCACGCCGATCTCGTGCAGGCGGTCGACGGGAGCTGGTGGGCGGTTCTGCTCGCCATGCGTCCGTACGGCGGGTATCACTACAACCTCGGACGCGAGACGTTTCTCGTCCCCGTGGTGTGGGAGGACGGCTGGCCCGTGTTCGCGCCGGGAGACGGCTTCGTCCCGCCGACCGTGGAGGTCCCTTTCGCGCTCGACGCCGGTCCGGCAGCCGTGAGCGGCACGGTCGCGCCGACGGATCCGCGGTGGACGGCTGTGCGCGCGCTCCCCTCCGAGATCGCGACGGCCGAAGGCGCAGGGTGGGCGATGCCGCTGCGCCGCTCGACGCTGACGGAACCGACGGTGCCCGCCTTCCTGGGAATCCGACAGCAGCACATCGACGTCGATGTCCGCGTGACGATCTCCGTCGCGCTCCGGGGCGGCGAGGAGGCGGGTCTCGTCGTCCGGCAGTCCGAGCAGGACCATGTCCGCCTGGCCGTGCGCCCGAGCGACCCCGGTGAGGGGATCACGGTCACGGCTGTGCATCGCCGATCCGGAGTGGATCACACTCTCGGCGAGGTTTCTCTGGCACGCGAGCGCGACGGGGACGCGGTCCACCTGGTCCTGTCCGCCACGGGGCAGGACTACGCGCTCCACGCCGGCCTCGACCCGCGAGACATGCGTACGGTCGGCGTCGCGGACGGCCGCACGCTGGACGCCGTCTCGACCGGGGGATTCCTCGGCCTGTGGGTGGGTGTGTACGGCACGAGTCACGGTGCCGAGACCTCCACCGTGGTGCACGTCGATCACCTCGACTACACGCAGCGCTGATCGCAGCGGAGAGGATCGGTGAACCGACGATATGGTGGCAGGCACAACATATGAAACGGGGATCCTGTGGCAGAACGGCGCTCGAGCGTCGAGGGCGTGCGGCGCGCGAACCTCGGTGAGATCCTGCGACTCGTTCACCGGAGCGGGCCGCGGTCACGCTCGGTGATCACCGCGGAGACCGGGTTGAACCGTTCGACGGTGGCCGACCTCGTCGCTGATCTCGTCGCGCACGGGCTCGTCGTCGAGCAGGATCCCGATCCGACGAGACGGGTGGGCAGGCCCTCTCCCATCGTCGCGCCGAGCGACCGCGTCGTCGCGATCGCCGTGAACCCCGAGGTCGATGCGATCGAGATCGCGGCCGTCGGACTCGGCGGACGACTCCGCCGTCGGGTGCGGGAGGAGCGTGACTCCGCACCGGACGTCGCCGATGTCGTCCGGACGGTCTCACGCATCGTCGACGAATGGCGCTCCGATGCACTCCGAGGCGACCGCGTGGTCGGAGTGGGTCTCGCGGTCCCGGCGCTCGTCGCCGCAGGAGACGCGAGAATCCGCCTGGCTCCGCACCTGGCCTGGCGGGACGCGGACATCCTCGCCCCGCTGTCGACGGCGCTGGAGCTCCCGGTCGTGGTCGACAACGACGCGTCGCTCGGTGCGCGCGCCGAGCACCTCTTCGGTGCGGCGCGCGAGCACGACAACGTCGTCTACCTCAACGGAGGGGCGAGTGGTATCGGTGGCGGCCTCATCCTGCGCGGCGCCCTGATCGGCGGGGTCGGCGGCTTCGCGGGCGAGTGGGGGCAGACGCGCCCCGGCATCGCGGACGGCGCGGATCGCCGCACCGACGGTGGCGTCCTCGAAGACGAGGTCAACCGGGCACGGCTCCTCGACGCCGCGGGACTGGACACCGCGGACGACGCCGCGCTCGCCGCAGCGCTCTCCGGCACGCAGGACTCCGATGTGCTCGCCGAGATGCACCGGCAGCGTCGCATCCTCGCCGCCGCGCTCGCGAACGCCGTGAACGTCCTCAACCCGTCGGTCATCGTCCTCGGCGGATTCCTCGCGCTGCTGCGAGCTCTCGACGAGCCCTCCTTCGACGACGAAGTGCGCCGGAACGCGCTCGCCGCTCCCGCCGAGCAGGTCGAGATCCTGCCCGCGGCACTCGGAGCGGACCGTCTGCTGATCGGAGCGGCCGAAGCCGCCTTCGCACCGCTGCTCGCGGATCCGCTCGGCTGACGACCAGTCGTCCGGTCAGTAGCTGGCGCGCTCGCCGTCGCTCGACTGGGGCGTGAACCGGGTCGCGAGCGCTTCCGATGCCCGCGCGAGCATCGCGACATCCGCTCCGACCGCGACGAAGTCCGCGCCCGCGGCCAGGTAGGCATCCGCTGACGCCGGATCGAACGCGTTCACACCGACCGGGGTGCCGGTGGCGGCGACCGCAGCGAAGGTGCGGCGTACGGCGTCGACGACCTCGGGGTGGTTCTGCGCACCGAGGTGGCCGAGCGAGGCCGCGAGATCGGAGGGTCCGACGAAGACCGCGTCGACACCGTCGACCGCTGCGATCTCGGCGGCGTTGTCGACCCCCGCCGCGGTCTCGATCTGCACGGTCAACGACGTGTGGGTGGCGGAATCGCGGAGGTAGTCGTCCACGCGGTTCCAGCGTGCACTCCGGGCCAGGGCGCTTCCCACGCCTCGGACGCCCTCGGGCGGGTAGCGCGTGGCTGCCACGGCGCTCCTCGCCTCCTCGGCGGTGGACACCATCGGCACGATGAGGTTCTGCGCGCCGATGTCGAGGATCTGCTTGATGGCCACGGCGTCGTTGAACGGTGCGCGCACGAGGGGCGTGATCGGGTACGCGGCGACCGCCTGCAGCTGCAGCAGCACCGATTCGAGCGTGTTCGCCGAGTGTTCCATGTCGATCAGCAACCAGTCCAGGCCGGACCCGGCGGCGACCTCCGCCAGGAGCGGGCTGCCGGAGCAGACCCACATGCCGACGAGCGGGTGATCGCGGTCGGCGAGACGGGCGCGGAAACTGGGGGCTAGATGAAGCGACATGTGATGGTTCCCATCGGTCCGTAGTCGCACAGCACCTCGTCGCCGCGCGAGACCCACATCGGCCGGGTGAAGGACCCGGCGAGGATGATCTCACCCGCTTCGAGGCGTGCGCCGTGCTGGTGGAACTTGTTCGCGAGCCAGGCGACGCCGGTCGCCGGGTGGTTCAGGACTCCCGCGGCGACTCCGGTCTCCTCGATCTCGCCGTTCTTGAAGAGGAGGGCGGGAACCCAACGCAGGTCGATCTCGTCCGGGCGCTTGCGCGTCTCGCCCAGCACCATCGCACCGTAGGCGGCGTTGTCGCTGATCGTGTCGACGATCGTGCGTCCCTCGAGCTCGATGTGGGAGTTGAGCACCTCCAGGGCGGGGACGGCGTAGTCGATCGCGGCGAGAGCGTCGTCGAGCGTGCAGTCCGGTCCTTCCAGCGGCGTCTTCAGGACGAACGCGAGCTCCACTTCGATGCGCACGTTGGAGAAGTGGTCGACGGGGATCTCTGCGCCGGAGGTATACACGGTGTCGTCGAACATGACGCCGTAGTCGGGTTCGGTGATGCCGGTAGCCTGCTGCATCGCCTTCGAGGTGAGACCGATCTTTCGGCCGACGAGCGTCCGACCGTCGGCGAGCATCCGATCGCGCCAGACGCCCTGGATCGCGTACGAGTCCTCGACGGTCGCCTCCGGATGGCGTGCGGTGATCCGGGGGATCACACTGTGTGTGCGTCCTGCCTCGGCGAGTTCCTCCGCGATCCGTGCGATCGCCTTCTCGTCGATCATCAGAGCTGATGCCCCAGCTTGTACTCGCCCTGCTTGTACTCCGGCATGGACTCTGTGCCCTCCTCGCGTCGTGTGTACGAGAATCCGTCGGCGCCGATGGTCACCGCCATCTCGCTCGAGTCGGTGCGGGCGACGACGGGTTGGGGGTTGCCGTCGAGGTCGAGCACGAGGGACGCCTCGGTGTACCAGGACGGGACGACGGGGTTGCCCCACCAGTCTCGGCGCTGATTGTCGTGCACATCCCAGGTGATGACGGGGTTGTCCGGGTCGCCCGTGTAGTAGTCCTGCGTGTAGATCTCGACGCGGTGTCCGTCGGGGTCGCGCAGGTACAGGTAGAACGCGTTGCTGACCCCGTGACGCCCCGGGCCGCGTTCGATCGCGTCCGAGCGGCGGAGGGCACCGAGCTTGTCGCAGATCGCGAGGATGTTGTGCTTCTCGTGCGTGGCGAACGCGACGTGGTGCATGCGGGGTCCGTCGCCGCCGGTCGCGGCAGTGTCGTGCACCGTGGGCTTGCGGCGCATCCACGCGGCGTAGACGGTGCCCTCCTCGTCCTGGATGTCCTCGGTGACGCGGAACCCGAGGTCCTGATAGTGCCGGACGGCGCGGGGGACGTCGGGGGTGACCTGGTTGAAGTGGTCGAGACGGACGAGCTCGCCCGGGGTGTGCAGGTCGTAGCGCCAGGAGAGCCGCTCGACGTGGTCGGTCTGGTGGAAGAACTCGTACGGGAAGCCCAGCGGGTCCACCACGCGCACGGAGTCGCCGATGCCCATCACGAAGCCGTTCGGTTCCCGGCGGACGTCGCAGCCGAGCTCGGTGTAGAAGGCGACCGCACGGTCCAGGTCCTCCGCGGCGCGGACCCGGTACGAGAACGCGGCGACGGCGGCGATCGGGCCCTGGCGCAGAACGAGGTTGTGATGGATGAACTCCTCGGTCGAGCGCAGGTAGATCGCCTTCTCGTCCTCCGCCGTGACGTACAGGCCGAGCACGTCGACGTAGAACTGGCGGGACGCCACGAGGTCGGTGACGACCAGCTCCATGTAGGCGCACCGCAGGATGTCCGGGGGCGTCGCCGTGGGGGTCGCCACCGGATGATCGGAGTGGATCGGCGCCTCCTGGCTCACGTAGTAGCCCGAGGAGGTGAGGGTCATGTCGTCACGGTGTGTCATGTCAGCGTCCTTGCGTGAGAGTCGTGGCGGGAAGTGGGGCGGTCAGGCCTTGCCGAAGGTGGGGTTGTGGACCGCGCCGAGCGTGATGTGCACGGCCTGCTGGTCGGTGTAGAAGTCGATCGAGCGGTAGCCGCCCTCGTGTCCGAGGCCGGAAGCCTTCACCCCGCCGAACGGAGTGCGGAGGTCGCGGACGTTGTTGCTGTTGAGCCAGACCATCCCGGCCTCGATCGCGCCGGCGAAATTGTGCGCGCGCTTCAGGTCGTTGGTCCAGACATACGCGGCGAGACCGTACTTCACGCCGTTGGCGAGCGCGAGTGCCTCCTCCTCGGTGTCGAAGGGCGTGATCGCGACGACGGGACCGAAGATCTCCTCCTGGAAGATCCGCGCATCCGGGGCGACGTCGGCGAATACGGTCGGGGCGACGAAGTTGCCCTCGGGGAATGCGCCCGGGCGTCCTCCGCCGGCGACGAGACGCGCCTCGGTCTTGCCGATCTCGACGTAGCTCATCACCTTCTCGAAGTGCTCGGGGTGCACGAGCGCGCCGACTTCGGTCGCGGGATCGTTCGGGTAGCCGACCGTCACGCGCGAGGCCTGCGCGGCGTAGCGCTGGACGAACTCGTCGTACACGGACCGCTCAACGAGGATGCGCGACCCGGCGGTGCAGCGCTCGCCGTTGAGCGAGAAGACGCCGAAGATCGTCGCGTCGATCGCGGCATCGAGATCCGCATCCGCGAACACGATCGCGGGCGACTTGCCGCCCAGTTCCATCGACAGGCCCTTGAGGAACGGTGCGGCGTTGGCGAAGATCAGCTGGCCGGTGCGGCTCTCGCCGGTGAAGGAGATGAGCGGGACGTCGGGGTGCTTCACGAGCGCGTCGCCCGCCTCTTCGCCCAGGCCGTTGACCAGGTTGAACACGCCCTGCGGCAGGCCAGCCTCCTCGAAGATCCCTGCCCAGAGCGACGCTGAGAGCGGAGTGAACTCGGCGGGCTTGAGTACGACGGTGTTGCCCGTCGCGAGGGCGGGTCCGAGCTTCCAGGACTCGAGCATGAACGGTGTGTTCCACGGGGTGATGAGGCCGGCGACACCGATCGGTTTGCGGTTGACGTAGTTGATCTGTCGGCCGGGCACCTTGAAGGTGTCGTCGGCCTGAGCGACGATCAGGTCGGCGAAGAAGCGGAAGTTCTCGGCGGCGCGACGTGCCTGTCCGAGCGCCTGGGTGATGGGGAGGCCGGAGTCGAAGCTCTCGAGCTCGGCGAGGCGCTGATCGCGGGACTCGACGAGGTCCGCGATGCGGTGCAGCACGCGGGAACGCTCACGGGGGAGCATCCGGGGCCAGGGGCCCTCGTCGAACGCGCGCTTCGCTGCGGCGACGGCGAGGTCGATGTCGGCCTTCTTGCCGGCGGAGGCCGTGGTGTAGTTCTCGTTCGTCACGGGGTCCAGCACATCGAACGTGTCACCGTCGACGGAGTCGACGAAGGCGCCGTCGATGTAGTGCTGGATGTGATCGGGCAGGTCGGCGGGGATGCGGGGATCGGACATCGCTTCTCCAGTCAGAGGGGTCGTGGGGTCAGAGGACGCGGAGTCCGGAGGCCATCTCCGGGTGCTCGTGCGAGAGGTAGGCGTCGAGGGTAGCCGAGTGGTGCAGTCGCGCCGTGCGCTCGATGTCGTCGATGGGAGCGCCGCGCTCGATCAGGGCGACGATGCGCTCGTGCTCCTGCACTGACTCGTGCGCGCGGCCGGGGACGAAGCTGAAGGTGGAGTCGCGCAGACGACCCAGGCGTGCCCACTCCGCCGTGACGAGTTCGTGCAGTCGCGGGTTCGGGCACGGGGCGATGAGGATCGCGTGGAACCGCTGATTCAGCGCCGTGAACGCGGACGGGTCGAAGTGATCGAGCGTCTCGATCATCTGGGCGTTGACCGCGCGGGCGTCGCGGAGGTCGCCGGCGGTGAGGGAGCGCGCGGCGAGTGCGGTGGCGGAGCCCTCGAGCACGCTCAGCGCCTCCATGCTGTGGCGGTACTGCGTGTCGTCGACCATCGCGACGCGCGCCCCGACGTTGCGCTCGAACTCCACGAGTCCCTCGGCTTCGAGCTGGCGGATGGCCTCGCGGACCGGGACCACACTCATGTCGAGTTCGCCGGCGATCGTGCCGAGCACGAGTCGGTAGCCGGGGGTGTAGTCCTGCGCGGCGATGCGCTCCGTGATCCACTGGTACGCGCGCTGCGACTTCGAGAGTGTCGTGCTCACGGTGTCTCCTTCGCCGACTCGTAGCGCTCGCGCCACTCGGCGTTCATCGGGAACAGTCCGTCGATCGCGTGCCCCGCGGCGACCTGCTCGGCGATCCATGCGTCCTCGGTCTCCTGCGCGAGGGTCGCCTCGACGACCTCGTCGACGAGAGCGGGCGGGATGATGATCACGCCGTCGCCGTCGCCCACGATGATGTCGCCGGGCTGGACGGTGGCGCCGCCGCATGCGATCGTGACATCGACGTCCCAGGGCACGTGCCTGCGGCCGAGGACCGCGGGGTGCGCGCCGCGCGAGAAGACGGGGAGCCCGATGTCGGCGACCGTGTCATGGTCGCGCACGCCGCCGTCCGTGACGACTCCCGCCGCGCCGCGTGCCTGCGCGCGCAGCGCCAGGATGTCCCCGAGAGTTCCGGATCCGGTTTCCCCGCGCGCCTCGATCACGATGACCTCGCCGGGGGAGACCTCGTCGAACGCGCGCTTCTGGGCGTTGTACCCGCCGCCGTGGCTGACGAAGAGATCCTCGCGGCCGGGGATGAAGCGGAGGGTCTTGGCGGTGCCGACGATCTTCATGCCGGGGCGGGCGGCGGACACGCCCTCGATCACGCAGGCGTTGATGCCCCGCTTGCGCAGCTGCGCGGAGAGGCCGGCGGTCGGTGCCTCGGCGAGCCGGGCACGGAGTTCGGGGGAGAGGCCTGCGGGGAGCTTTTCGCCGGCGGGGAGGCCGGCCGCCTCGCGGGACCCCCACGCTTCGGAGCGCTGCAGGTCGTCGACGGCGGGCATCGATCCGAGGTCCGCGTCGAAGGGGATCTCTCCCTGGGTGACGGTGGTGACCAGTCGTCCCGAGCTCGGTGCGCCGGGAGCGTCCGGGGCGTCTACCTCGACCTCGACGACGTCGCCCGGGACGATCACGGAGGAGCCTGCCGGGGTGCCGGTGAGGATGACGTCACCCGTTTCGAGAGTGAAGTGCTGGGAGAGGTCGGCGACGAGCTGGGCGAACGGGAAGAGGAGCCCCGCGGTGGTGTCGTCCTGGCGCAGGTCGCCGTTGACCCAGGCGCGGACGCGCAGGGTTGACGGATCGACCGTGCGGGCGTCGATGAGTGCCGGCCCGAGCGGGGTGTAGCCGTCGCCGCCCTTGGAGCGGACGTTGGACCCCTTGTCGTTAGCTCGCAGGTCGTAGAGGCCGAGGTCGTTGGCCGCGGTGACGGATGCCACGTGGGACCAGGCGTCGTCGAGTGTCACGCGGCGTGCGGGGGCGCCGATCACGAGCGCGATCTCGCCCTCGAAGGCGAGCAGTTCGGTGCCCGCAGGCCGTTCGACCGTCCCGCCGGTGGCGGCGACGGAACTCGCGGGCTTGAAGAAGTAGGAGGGGTGCTCGGGGCGGCGACCGCGCTGGTCGGCGCGTGAGGCGTAACTCAGATGGATCGCGATGATCTTCCCGGGCCGGGGGAGCGAGTCGGTCACAACAGCGCCTCCTTGCGTGTCGTCAGAAGCCGCTTGTGCGGCGTATTCGAAATCGTATATCATCCTGACATCGGGTGGCAAGCAACGCCGCACACCTTCGACGACGACGTCACAGAGGAGCTCCCATGACCCAGCAGCAATCCGGTTTCACGCCGACCGGAACCATCGCCACGGCCGCCGATCGGCGTCGCGTGATCTTCGCCACCGTGGTCGGCACGACCGTCGAGTGGTACGACTTCTTCATCTACGCGACCGCGGTCGGCCTGGTCTTCGGACAGCTGTTCTTCGCGCCGCTCGGGGCGAACAGCGCCCTCATCGCCTTCGCCACCGTGGGTGTCAGCTTCCTGTTCCGCCCGCTGGGCGCTTTCCTCGCCGGCCACTACGGCGACAAGCTGGGACGCAAGACCGTCCTGATGTGGACGCTGATCCTCATGGGCGTGGCCACGGCACTGATCGGTGTGCTCCCGACCTACGAGGCGATCGGTATCGCGGCTCCCGTGATGCTCGTTCTCCTGCGCATCCTGCAGGGCATCTCCGCCGGTGGGGAGTGGGGCGGTGCCGTCCTCATGGCCGTCGAGCACGCTCCGAAGGCCAAGCGTGGCCTGTTCGGAGCCTCGCCGCAGATCGGCGTGCCGCTCGGTCTGCTCCTCGCGTCCGGCGTCATGGCACTGATGACGATCATCGCTCCGGGGGATCAGTTCCTCGAGTGGGGCTGGCGCGTGCCGTTCCTCCTCAGCGTCGTGCTGATCCTCGTGGGGTACTACGTGCGCCGCAAGGTCGAGGAGAGCCCGGTCTTCACGGAGCTCGCGCAGCGCAAGGAGAAGGCGTCGATGCCGATCGTGCAGCTGTTCCGCAAGCACCTGCTGCTCGTGATCATCGCCGCGCTCGTGTTCGCCGGCAACAACGCCGTCGGGTACATGACCACCGGCGGGTACATCCAGGGGTACTCGACCGACCCCGAGGGGCCGATCGGTCTCGAGCGCGGCCCGGTGCTCTGGGCGGTCGCCGGATCCGCCGTCACCTGGCTCCTCTCCACCCTCGTCGCGGGCTGGGCCTCGGACCGGATCGGACGCCGCACCACCTACATCCTCGGCTGGATCATGCAGCTGATCGGTGTGTTCACGCTGTTCCCCCTCGTGAACACGGGCGACGTCGGACTCCTGTTCGCCGGGCTCGCGATCCTCACCCTCGGACTCGGCTTCACCTACGGTCCTCAGGCGGCGCTGTACGCCGAGCTGTTCCCTGCGAGCATCCGCTTCTCGGGCGTCTCGATCTCGTACGCGATCGGCGCGATCGCCGGCGGCGCGTTCGCCCCGACCATCGCGACGGCGCTCGTACAGGCCACGGGATCGACGCAGGCGGTGACCTGGTACCTCGCGGGCATGACCGTCATCGGACTCGTCGCCACCCTCCTGCTGCGTGACCGCTCCGGCATCCCGCTCGGGCCGGACCACGAGGAGGAGCAGGCGAAGAGCCCCATCCACGGTCTCGCTCGCGCGTGACCACCCGGCCGGCCCCGGCCCCACCCTCTCGACGACGCCGTCACGGAAGGAATCGATGACGATGCAGTTCCACCACCACGGGTATGTCTCCGGTGATCCGCGGGTCCGCCCGGCCGCCGGCACGGGCCTGGATCGCCCGGCGGATCTGCCCGACGAGATGGATGTCCTCATCGTCGGTTCGGGGCCGGCCGGAATGCTGCTCTCGGCGCAGATGTCGCAGTTCCCGGACGTCACGACGCGCATCATCGAGCGGCGGGAGGGGAGGCTCCCCCTCGGTCAGGCGGACGGTATCCAGCCCCGCAGCGTCGAGACGTTCCAGGCCTTCGGGTTCGCGGAGCGCATCGTCGCCGAGGCGTACAACATCGCGTACATGAACTTCTGGGGACCCGACGCGGAGGACCCCGAGAAGATCGTCCGTACCTCGCGCACGGAGGACTACGCCCTTCAGATCAGCGAGTTCCCGCACCTCATCGTCAACCAGGCGCGCGTGCTGGACTACTTCGCCGAGGCGGCGGAGACCGGCCCCGCCCGCATCCAGCCGGACTACGGGATCGAGTTCACGGGGCTCACGGTGCACGAGACGGGGGAGTACCCCGTGGAGGTGCGGATCCGCCACTGTGCCGGCGAGCGGGCGGGCGAGGAGCGCACGGTGCGCGCGAAGTACGTCGTCGGCTGCGACGGCGCCCGCAGCGGAGTACGCGAGGCGATCGGACGCACGCACGTCGGAGAGTTCGCCGCCCATGCGTGGGGCGTCATGGACGTCCTGGTCAACACGGACTTCCCGGACTGGCGCACCAAGTGCGCGATCAGCTCCGCCGCGGGGAACATCCTGCACATCCCACGCGAGGGCGGCTACCTCAGCCGGATGTACATCGACCTCGGCGAGGTGGCGGAGGACGACGACCATCGCGTCCGGCAGACGCCGATCGAGGCGATCATCCGGAAGGCGAACGACATCCTCCACCCGTACTCGATCGACGTGAAGGAGGTCGCCTGGCACAGTGTGTACGAAGTCGGCCACCGGGTCACGGACGGCTTCGACGATGTGCCGGAGGGGGTGGACCGTGCCCCGCGGGTGTTCCTCACCGGCGACGCGTGCCACACGCACAGTGCCAAGGCGGGTCAGGGCATGAACGTGTCGATGCAGGACGGGTTCAATCTCGGGTGGAAGCTCGGGCACGTCCTCACCGGCCGGAGCCCGGAGTCGCTGCTGGCCACATACTCCGCCGAGCGGCGACCGGTGGCGCAGCAGCTCATCGACTTCGATCGCGAGTGGTCGACCCTCATGGCGCGCAAGCCCGCCGAGATCTCGGATCCACAGGACCTCGCGACGTACTACCTCGCGACCGCCGAGTTCCCCTCGGGGTTCATGACGCAGTACACGCCGTCGTCGATCATCGCGGGCGCGGCCCACCAGGACCTCGCCGCGGGATTCCCGATCGGGAAGCGGTTCAAATCCGTCGAAGTCGTGCGGGTGTGCGACGGGAATGTGATCCATCTCGGCCACCACGCCAAGGCCGACGGCCGCTGGCGGATCTACGCCTTCGCGGACGACCCGGCTGACGGTGCGCCCTCCGCGCTCGACGGCTGGGCCGAGTGGCTCGCCACGGCGGAGGACTCTCCGCTGCACCGCCACACACCCGCGGATGGCGATATCGATGCCGTGTTCGACGTCAAAGTCATCTACCCCCGGCGGTTCGAGGACATCGACATCGCGTCCGTGCCGGAGGTCTTCCGGCCGACGAGCGGACCGCTCGCTCTCACGGACTGGGAGAAGGTCTTCGCGGCGGGACCCAGCGCATGGACCGATGCGGACATCTTCGCCGAACGCGAGGTGGGTCAGGGCGGTGCCGTGGTCGTCGTGCGCCCGGATCAGTATGTGGCCGCCGTGCTGCCGCTGACCGCGACGGCGGCGCTCGCCGACTTCTTCGAAGGAGCGCTCCTGCCCGTCCGATGACCCGTGCTCGTGGATGCTGTCCGCGCGTAGGCTGAACGTGTGAGCGACGTCGACGGGGAGCAGCTGTCCGCGCTCGAACTCTGGGCGCTGCTGCAGCGCGATGAGATCTCACCCGTCGAGCTCACCGACAGCGTGATCGCTCGCGCCGAGCGCCTCGACCCCGAGGTCGGCGCGTTCGCCCATCTCGCCCCGGATGCTGCCCGCGAGCGAGCCCGTCATGTGCGGGACTCCCAGCCGAAGACGAACCGGCTCTGGGGCCTCCCGCTCGCGGACAAGGACCTCGCTGCGCGCGCCGGAATGCCGATCGCGTGGGGGGCCCGCGCCTTCCCCGACACCGTGTCAGAACACTCCGATGCGATCGTCGATGTGCTCGATGCGGCCGGGGCAGTGAGTGTCGGCAAGACCGCGACACCCGAGTTCGGACTCTACGGCTACACGGAACCGCTGGGCGGTGCGCCCGCGCGCAACCCCTGGGATCTGACGCGGGGCGCCGGGGGCTCGAGCGGCGGTGCCGCCGCGGCTGTGGCCGCTCGGATCCTCCCGTTCGCCCCGGGGAGCGACGGTGGTGGGTCCATCCGGATTCCCGCGGCGGCGTGCGGTCTCGTGGGGTTGAAGCCCTCGCGCGGTCGTGTCCCGTCCGGGAGTGCGCTCGACTCGCTCGGGGGTCTCGCGGTCAAGGGGCCGCTGGCGCGCACCGTGCAGGACGCTGCGCTGCTCTTCGACGCGATGCTCGACCGCCGCAACGGCCGCATTCCGCATCCGTTCAGCGTGGGCGCCCCCGAGTTCGATGACGGCGACTATCTCGGCGTCGCGACGCGCGGGGAGGGGCGCTTCTCGCTCGGCGTGCTCGACAACACCCCGTGGGACGACGATGTGGAGATCACCGTGTCTCCTGAGGCGCGCGAGGCTGTGGTGCTCGCGGTGGAGCATCTCGCCGCGATCGGGCACGGTGTCGAGGGGGCGCACCTCGACCACGGCGGTGTGTATCCCGACGCATTCCGCACGATCTGGCAGGTCTCGGCCGCGATGCTGCCGGTGGACGGCGAGAGGATCCGGAGACTCGAACCGGTCACGCAGGAGCTCGTGGCTCGGGGACGGGCGCTCTCTGCCCGCCACCTCGCCGACACGCAGTCCACCCTGGCCGCGTTCGAGCGTCGTGTGGTCGCCCAGTTCGATCGCTTCGACGCCGTGATCACGCCTAGCCTCGCGCTCACGCCGCGGCCCATCGGCTGGTACGACCCCGTTGATCCCGACCAGAACTTCGCCCAGCAGGTGCAGTACTCGCCGTTCACGTCGTTCGTGAATGCGGTCGGTTTGCCCGCGATCACGCTTCCCGTGCATCAGACCAGCGAGGGGCTGCCGATGGGGGTGCAGCTGATCGCCCGTCCCGGTCGGGAGGACGTGCTGCTCTCGATCGGAGCGCAGCTCGAACGCCGACTGCGGTGGCACCACCGGCGGCCGCCGGTGTCGTGAGCGCGACGCCACCGGCACGGGCGTCGGTCCTTCACCTCGGTCTTTGAATCAGTTTCACAAACCGGAGATCTGGTGGAGGATCTCCATGTGTCGTCGCAACTGCCGCTCGCCATCGTCTGTGACCGCGAGCCATACTCGCGCAGAGCCGAGCCCCCTCCGCCGGACCGAACGGACGAACCCCGCCTCCTCGAGCGCCGCGACCGCCTGGGATAGCGTCGAGTCGCTGACGCCCAGCACCTCCCGAGCAGTGCCGAAGTCCGTTTCGTCAACAGACCGCAGGAGGGAGAGCAATGAGAACCTCACCGGCGAGTGCACCCGCGGGTCGAGATGGAGCCGAGGATGGCTCGTCATCGCAGACGGCGGAAGTAGTAGGCGGCAAGTGCCACAAGCGGCGACACCGCGAGGGCAGCCCCGATCACCGTGGCGAACACGCTCGACGCGAAAAACGTGAACAAGGCGCCGATGAGCGTGCGGAGGACGATGACTCCGACCGCTGCTGCCACCAGAAGGACCTTCGCGTTGCGCGGGACGACCGAAGTGCCGAGCGTTGCCAGCGTGAGCGCGACGAGTATCGCGAAAGGAATTCCGAAAGCAAGCGGTGCTGCAAGGAGCTTCAGGTCGAGAGCTACGTACCCGGCTGCCATCGTCGCAGCCGAGGCGAGCGCCAGCCATGGGAGCCAACGTTGCCGACGCCTGAGTGTCGCTTCATTCCAGCTCGTCATCAGGCAACTTTACTATTAGTAAAGTATTTACGGAAGCTAAAGTTGATCGATCTCTCAGCGTGAGCCCCAGATGCTGAGGGGCAACTGCGGCCCTCAACGAACCGTTGTGACCGCCTCCTTGCAAGCGGTCTATAGAAGATCATCGGTTTCTCAGGCGCCGCCAAGTGTTGCCAGCTTCTCCGCGGTGACCACCCGGGCGCGCGGTATCCAACGGAGTCGAGACAGGCTGATAGCCCGTAGAAGCGGGGCGGCCTCATCCCTCAGGCAAGAAAGGCCCATCGCGCGGCCCGGTCGGTTTGCCCGCGATCACGCTTCCCGTGCATCAGATCAGCGAGGGGCTGCCGATGGGGGTGCAGCTGATCGCCCGTCCCGGTCGGGAGGACGTGCTGCTCTCTATCGGAGCGCAGCTCGAACGCCGCCTGCGGTGGCACCACCGGCGGCCGCCGGTGTCGTGAGCGCGACGCCACCGGCACGGGCGTGAGTCGCACGCGTGCGTGAGTCGCTCGTCCCCGCCCCCGTGAGCGTCGGCGCATCGAGGGCGCAGGTCCGCCCGGCGCTCTTCGGGACTCGCTCTTCAGGACTTCGGGGGTCAGGCTCGTCGTCGGATTCGGGCGCTCAGAGTGGGGCGAGGTTCGCGCCATCGCCCCGTGGGATCCCACCAGGCGGGCCCGCGGATCTGCGGCATGCCGTTCTGGGTGCGGATCTGCCATCCGCTGGTGTGGAGCGTGCGGTGGTGGTGCCAGCAGAGCGCTACCCCGTTGTCGGTGTGCGTCTGTCCGCCGCGGGCATGCTCGGTGACGTGATGGATCTCGCACCATGTGGCCGGGACGTGGCATCCGGGGATGAGGCACTCGCCGTCGCGGAGGGCGATCGCGCGCCGCTGATGGGCACCGAAGAGGCGGTCGCTGGTGCCGATGCCGATGATGCGGCCCTCGGGATCGAAGAGGACACGCTGGACGGTGCCGGCGCAGGCGGTGTGCGCGGCGACGGAGACCGAGACGGGTGCGTCGATTCCGTCGATGTGCGCCCATCCGCGTCCGGTCGCGTAGTCCGAGGCGTCGACCGACACGACCAGGGTGGGCGCGGCGCCACCGAGTGAGGGTGTCTCATCGTGCCGTGCGGCGATGCCGAGCGCGGCGGCCAGTGCATCGTGCTGCTTCTGCGCACGGGTGCGGGAATCGATGGGTTCGGATCCCTCTGCGAGCCGCCCGGGGACGTCGTCATCCAGCGTCTCGTCCGACGGCCGGAAGACCGGCCCGGGGAGAGGAGGGCCGTCGACCTTCGGGTTGAGGTACGCGTCCCAGATGCGCTGCAGCTGACCCGCGACCTCCGGCAGCAGGCTCCCGTGCACGGGGATGACACCGTTCTTGGTGCGCCCGAGGATCACGCCCCGCTCGCGCATTGCGCGCTCCTCGGCAGGTTCCGCGCCGTCGGGGTCGAGGTGCATGACGATCACCTGCGAGAGGACCCGCAGGTCTTCCGCGGTCGCCGGCGGCGCCGCGACGTGTGGACGATCGGCGTCGGCGAGGGCGCACCCCCGCGCGTGCTCGGCGAGTTCAGCATCCGCGCGCAGGCGATCCGCCGTGCCGATGCGGGCTCCCGCCTGCTCGACGGGCCCGGTCGCGGCGAGCAGCCCCGATGTTCCGATGGCGCCGTCGCGCAGCGCCTCACGCAGCGCGGGCCACCGGGGTGGCAAGGGCGCGCCGGTGGTGATCTCGGTCTCCCGACGTACGGCCCGCGCGGCCTTCACCGTGCGAGCGGCGCTCGGGGCGTCGAGTCCGAGCACGCGCTGGAGGAGGTCGTTCATGGTGCGACAGCCGAACCGTGCGGGGAACGTGACATCACCCGATCCCGCGGGACGACCGTCCGCCCCAGCGACCGTCTCGAGGACCACGGCGTCCAGAAGGCGCTGCGCTCGGCCCGCCGCTCGCAGGAGCTGCATCCTGTCGTCGTCGGACGGTGTGCTGACAGCGTCGTCGCGCACGGCTCGAGCGAGGTCGTCGACGACCCGATCGAGGCGTTCTGCGATGCTGTCCATGTGTTCCAGTCAACACGTGACCACCGACATTGACGCCTCATAAAACCCTGATCAGAATGAGTTTCTCGGTATTCCGATGTGCTGCGGGATGCGCATCGCGAGCGCCGCGAGCATCACGAGTTCACGCGGATGATCTCCTGCTGGTACGGCGCGATGACGTCGCCCGAGATGCGCAGGTCGAGCAGGAGGAACGGGCGGGTCGCCGCATCCTCGACGCTCCAGGTCGCGAGTCGATCGAGATCCTCGAGCGAGCGCACCACGACCCCTTCGCCGCCGGCCGCGGTCGCGAGGGCGGCGAAGTCGACCTCGGGGATGCGCATCGGTCCCTCGGCGAGTCCCTTGAGGCCGTACAGGTTGATCTCGGCGCCGTATGCGGCATCGTTCCACACGACAGCACACCCTCGCCCTCCCGCCGCGCGCACCGCGGATTCGAGATCGGCGATCGCCATGAGCCCACCGCCGTCGCCGGTCGTCAGCACGACGGTCGATTCCGGTCGGGCGCGCGTCGCCCCCACCACGCTCGGCCAGCCGAGGCCGATCGCCTGGAACGCGGTGCCGATCATCATCATCCGGTCGGGCGACTCCACCGGCCAGTACATGTTCGCCCATCCGATGAAGTGTCCACCGTCGGATACGACGACCCGGTCATCCGGGAGGAGCTCGGCGATCCGGCGCGCGGCGGACCGGGGGTCGAGGCGTCCGTCGGGCGCGAGCGCCTCGCCGTCGTCGTACTGCCGAGCGGCGGCCACGTCGACACTCTCGCGCCAGCCCGAACCGCCGTGTCCGGCGAGACGGTCGACGAGCTGCGTCGCGGCGAGTCTCGCGTCCGCCCGCAGGAACCCGCCCACGTGGGCGTGCGTCGCGGCGGGAGCGACGTCGACCTGGAAGACCCTCGTCCCCGGCGCGAAGAGATCACCGAAGCGCATCGTAAACTGGTTGAGGGATGCGCCGAACACCACCACGACGTCGGCGCGGTGGACGAGGCCCATCGCGCCCTCGGCTCCGAACCCGCCCGTGACGCCCAGGTCGTACCGCGCATCGGGGAACACTCCGCGCCCGAGCGCGGTCGACGCGGTCAGTGCGCCGGTGGCGGAGGCCAGAGCGCCGAGTGCCTCGCCCGCATCGGCGAGCCACGCACCCCGCCCCGCGAGGAGCAGCGGACGTCGGGCGCCTCGCAGTGCCTCGGCGATGTCGTCCAGCATGCCGTCGGCGAACGCCCCGCGCGGCGGCAGGGGCGCGGGGAGCTGGGGAGAGGGCACCGCGAGCACCTCGCCTGCCTCGGCCGCGGCGACGTCGTAGGGGATCGCGAGCACCACGGGCAGGCGATACGTGAGAGCGTGCTCGATCGCGATGACGGTGGTGGCCGCGGCGTCCGTGCGTCCGGTCGTGTACGTGCGCGCGCCGACCGCGGACGCGAGGGCGATCTGATCGACATCCCACGGGCGGGGACCTGACGTCGGCTCATCGCCGACCACGAGCACGAGCGGGATGCGAGCCTGGACGGCTTCGGCCAGCGCCGTGAGCGTGTTCGTGAACCCGGCGCCGTACGTCGTCGTCGCCGCCGCGATGCGCCCGGACGCGCGATAGTGGGCGTCGGCGGCGACCACGGCACCCTGCTCGTGGCGGACCGCCGTGAACGTCGCGGCGGTGTCGCGTTCGAGAGCGTCCAGGAAGTAGGCGTTCCCGTTGCCCATCAGGCCGAAGACGGCATCGATGTGCTGGGCGAGGGTGTGGGCGACGTGCGCGGATACGGTTGACATGGCGAGCCTTTCGAGACGGAACGGAGGAAATCCGTATGTGTCTCGCCTCGGGCTGCCTCGCGCGAAGAGCTTCGTGCCCCTTTTTCGGGCACCGGCGTCGCTGCGCCGGACACCCCGATCCTAGCGCGTGACGCGCTCCCGTCGTCCGGCCGTAATACGCGCGAAACGCGGTCGGAGGAACATGCCCGCATGGAGTCCCTCTTCCACGGGTACAGCTCGCGTCACTCACCCACGCGGCCGGGTCTCGAGCCCTGGGACGAGATGTTTCCGGCGGGCGCGGTGCCCGGCGGAGCCCAGGTTCGCGAACCGTACCGCGAGATGTATCCCGCTCTCGCTCGCCTGGACGATGCCGAACTGCGCACCCGTACGGAGGCGCTCGCGAGCTCGTATCTCGCCCAGGGCGTCACCTTCGACTTCGCCGGCGAGGAGCGGCCGTTCCCCCTCGATGTGGTCCCGCGCGTCATCGCCGCCGACGACTGGGCCCTCGTGCAGGCCGGCGTCGCCCAGCGCGTGCGGGCACTCGAAGCGTTCCTCGCCGACGTGTACGGTGCGCGAGCCGCGGTGAAGGACGGGATCATCCCCGCCGCGCTGATCGACTCGTCGACTCACTTCCATCGCCAGGCGGCGGGAATCGTCGGCGCGAACGGCGTGCGCATCCACGTCGCGGGGATCGACGTGATCCGTGACGAGACCGGCGCGTGGCGGGTGCTGGAGGACAACGTCCGCGTGCCGAGCGGGGTCAGCTACGTCCTCGCGAACCGACGGGTCATGGCGCAGACCCTGCCCGAACTCTTCACGAGTCTGCGCGTGCGCCCCGTCGTGGACTACCCCAGTCGTCTCCTGCAGGCGCTGCGCGCGGCCGCACCGCACGGCATCGACCATCCGACCGTCGTCGTCCTCACCCCCGGCGTGCACAACTCCGCGTACTACGAGCACACCCTGCTCGCGCGGATGATGGGGATCGAGCTGGTCGAGGGGCGCGACCTGTTCTGCTCGTCGGGTCGGGTCTGGATGCACACGACCGCCGGGCCCACCAGGGTCGATGTGATCTACCGCCGCGTCGACGACGAGTTCCTGGATCCGCAGCACTTCCGACCCGACTCGGTGCTCGGCGCTCCCGGCCTCATGCTCGCGGCGCGACTCGGCAACGTCACGATCGCGAACGCCGTGGGCAACGGCATCGCGGACGACAAGCTGGTCTACACATACGTCCCCGACCTCATCCGCTACTACCTCGGCGAGGAACCCGTGCTGCCCAACGTCGACACGTGGCGGCTCGAGGAGCCGGAGGCGCTCGCCGAGGTGCTCGATCGGTTGGACGAGCTGGTCGTGAAGCCCGTCGACGGATCGGGCGGGAAGGGACTCGTGATCGGCCCGGATGCGTCGAAGGACGAACTCGCCCGGTTGCGACGCACGCTCCAGGCGGACCCGCGCGGATGGATCGCTCAACCGCTCGTGCAGCTGTCGACGATCCCCACTCTGGTCGAGGACGGCTTCCGACCCCGGCATGCGGACCTGCGTCCCTTCGCAGTCAACGACGGCAGCGACATCTGGGTCCTCCCCGGCGGGCTCACGCGCGTGGCGCTCCCCGAAGGGCAGCTCGTGGTGAACTCCAGCCAGGGCGGCGGATCCAAGGACACCTGGGTGCTCGACGACGCACTGCTCACGGCGCCGACACCGGTCGTCGACGACTCCGACGCCGTGTCGGACGAAGTGTCTCTCGCGACCGGCGCCATCCCCACGATCACCGTGCCACCGAGCGATGCCGGTGCGCCCTTCCTCTCCTCGCCTCAGGACGAGGATCTCGAGACCCGTCACCAGCAGCAACAGCAACAGCAACAGCAACAGCAGAGGGGGCCGGCATGCTGAGCCGGATCGCCGAAGCCCTGTTCTGGATCGGACGCTACATCGAGCGCAGCGACGGCACGGCACGGATTCTCGACGTGCACCTGCAGCTCCTCCTCGAAGACCCGTGGGTGGATGAGGACACGGCCTGTCGTGCACTGCTGTCGGTCATGGGCGCGAGCGTGGAGGACTCCACTCCGCTCGGCCGGGATGACGTGGTGAACCTGCTGGCGCTGGACCGCGACCACTCGGCGTCGATCGCGCACTCGATCGCGTCGGCCAGGGAGAACGCGCGACGCGCGCGGGAGATCATCTCGACCGATCTCTGGGAGACGCTCAACGAGACGAACGCGCGTATGCCCCGGCGCATGGCGTCTGACCGCACGCATCCGTTCTTCCGCTGGGTGCGTGATCGCGCGGCGCTCGCCTTCGGTGTGGTCGACTCGTCCACCAGTCGGGACGAGGCGTGGCTGTTCTTCACCCTCGGCCGTTCTCTCGAGAGAGCCGACATGACCGCGCGCTTGCTCGCGACACGGTCACTGACGGATGCGGGTGGGCCGAGCTGGACCACACTCCTGCGCAGTTGCGGCGCGTACGAGGCGCACCTGCGCGGTCACCGTGCCGTCCCCACCGCGGCGTCGGCGGTGGAGTTCCTGCTCGTGGACCGGCTGTGCCCCCGATCGGTGCTCGCGAGCGTCCTCGCGGCCGAGGAGAGCCTGCGCGGCATCGACCCGTCAGGTCAGTTCAGCGCCCCGGGTCGCGCGCACCGCGTGCTGGGGCGCATCAGAGCGGAGCTCGAGTTCCGTCCGATAGGCGACATCGTCCACCAGTTGTCCGAGAGCATGGAGGACGTGCAGGTCAGGGTATCCGACGCGAGCGACGCGATCCGCGAGCGCTATTTCCCCTCCAGTGCCATGCCCGTGTGGATCGGGGAAGCGCTGTGAGCCGGCTTCGGGTGATCCACCGCACCGGATTCCGCTACGCGGAAGCGGCGACGGCCTCGTACAACGAGGCCCGGATGCTGCCCCATTCGCGTGAGGGGCAGTTCGTCCTGCAGGCCTCCCTGGAGATCACCCCGGCCGCGTCCCAGCACTCCTACGTCGACTACTGGGAGACGCGGGTGTCGACGTTCGAGGTGCTGACGCCCCATCAGGAACTCTCCGTCACCGCGACGAGCATCGTCGACGTGCGCCCGGTGCCGCCGCGAACGGGTGGGCTGGGGTGGGAGGAGCTGGCCGCGATCCTCCCGACCTCGCTGGAGATCACCGAGTGCGTGACGCAGACCACCGCCACGGCGCCCGACGAGGACATGATCGCGCTCGCCTCCCGCATCCGGGCGGAACAGGGCGACGTGGACGCGACCGCCCGAGCGATCTGTCGGGTCGTGGGTGAGTCGATGGAATATCGCAGCGGCGTCACCGGAGTGAGCTCGACGGCCAGGGAGGCATGGCCGACGCGCTCGGGAGTGTGTCAGGACATCGCCCATGTCGCCCTCGGCGTGCTGCGTGCGGCGGGAATCCCCGCGCGCTACGTCTCGGGCTACCTGCACCCGGACCCGACGGCGGCGATCGGCGAGTCCGTGGTCGGCGAATCCCACGCATGGGTGGAGTGGTTCGCTGGGGAGTGGCGCGGGTATGACCCCACGAACCTCGTCGACATCGGTGAATCGCACGTCTACGTCGGACACGGTCGGGACTACGCCGACGTCGCGCCGCTGCGCGGTGTGTACGCGGGGCCGAGCGCGTCGGAGTTGTTCGTCTCCGTGGAGCTCACGCGGCTGGAGTGACGACGCGCGGGGGTGTGTCGATGGAGGGCTTGCACTTCCACGCTGCTGCACCTCCACACCAGATGTGGGGGATTGCTCCCGGGAACGTTGCGGCGCGGCGGACCCCGTACTTCACTGGCCCTGAGCGCGTTCGCGCCTCGCTCCCGGGTGGCGCATCACCCTTCCGCGTCACCCCGGCGGGTTCGGCAGACCTCCAGCTGTCGAGCCCGCCATCTGCGTGCCGTCCCCGTCGTCTTCGAGTGTGATGCGCCGATGCTGCTCCGGCGTGCTCAGAACCACGTGGATCAGATCCGGTCGCCGAGCGGTCGACGACACGACGATCTCCCTGTCGGTGCTGTCGGCGATGAGCCTCGCGAGTGCGTGCGCGGCCTGCTCACCGATGCGTGCGGCGGAGGGAGACTGTTCGTCGGCCAGCAGCGTCACGGTGATCCCGCGTCGTCGTGCATCGGTGACCGCACCGTCGACCAGGGGATGGTGCAGGCGAGGGGAGCGGATGCGGTCGCGGATCGAACCCTCGAGAACGATGACGGAGACATGCACGTCGTCATCCAGCTCACCTCCGTCGCGGAGGAGGCGGAGGGTGGGCGTGACGCGACGCCGCACCTCGTCCAACTCCCGGCGGACGACCTCCGCGGCCGATCGGGCGGCGTTCTCCGCGCGCATGCTCTCCGCGGCATCCGAGCGATGACGCCGTTCACTGCGCACGATCGCCCGGAGCACGTATCGCCAGATGATCCCGACCACGTATGCCATCAGGGGAATCGTGAGCATCGCGGCGATGTCCTCGGGGGCATGGCCGGACGCCGCACCCCACGCCGATACCGTGAGCACCTGCGCCGCGCCGCCGCCGAGTCCCATCACGGGATTGCCCCGAGCGAGCTGCAGCGCGAGCAGGTACGCGGCGAAATCGAGTAGCCACACGGGTTCGGCGGATCTCGAGATGGCGAGTGCGAGTGCGGTCACGATGAGCGCGGCGACCGGGACCGCGACGGCGCGAGCTCCCGTGAGCGGACGGTCCTGGCGCCAGGTGAGCACGATCGCTCCCCACAGGGCGACCGCGAACGCGAGGAGCGGCAGTGCGAGCTGATCCGTGAACCGTCCATCGATCACAGCCTGCGCGAGTCCGCAGGACCAGACGAAGACGAGCGCCCAGCGGGCTCCTCGTGTGGCCAGGCCCGCCGCGCCCGTGCCCGTGCCCGTGCCCTGCGCTGTCACGGAGTCCATGACACCCGTACCTCCGTCCCCTTCCCCGGAGAGGTGGTGATCTCCAGGTGGCCGCCGATCTCTCGCATCCGACCGTCCATGCTGTCGCGGATGCCCAGTCGTCCCGCCGATGCGCGGGTCGGATCGAATCCGACACCGTCGTCTCGGACGCGCGTCGAGAGGGACCCGTCAACCACGTCGATGTGGAACTCGATCCCGGTCGCGTCAGCATGCCGGAGGGCGTTGCGTGCCGCCTCGGCGGCCGCTCCGGCGATGGCGTCGGCGCACCGCGCGGGCACCGGGCCTCCTGTATGGCGCACCGTGCACGAGGCGTGCGGAACGATCCGCACGAGGCGCGCACGGATGACCTCGGCGGCCGTCTCCGCCGACAGCGTCGAGGCGGACGAAGCAGCGGGATCGTGGTCGGCGCTCAGCGCGCGCAGCGCGTGATCCGCCTCGGTGCGGAGTACCTCGGGTGGCTCCCCTCGGAACAGCAGAGCCGCGTTGAGCACCGACAGCACGTCGTCGTGCACGAGCCGGGTCATCGCGGCGCGTCCCTCCGCATCGGCTGCGCTCTGCGCGCGTCGTTCGGCCGCGATCCGTGCGGACTCCTCGATCGCACGCAGCCGGTTCAGTCGCGACCTGATGCCCAGGAAGAGGACCGTGAAGGCGACATTGCTCATATGGATCGGCGTGAGGGAGGCGACCGCGTCGGGGACAGCGCCGGTGAAGATCCAGGCCGATGCGGCGACGGTGAGGCCCGAGGCGACGGCGACGCCCACGGCCGCCGCGGGCCGCAGCGTGAGGACCAGAAGGCTGACCGCGGTCGGCTCGAGCGCCCACACCCAGGGGACCACGCCCTCGTCCCCGCCGCGGTAGGCCGCGTAGGACAGCATCTGCAGTGTGATCACGAGAGCGGGCGCGACTGCCCACAGTGCACGCAGCATGCGCATCGGCAGCCACCGGCCGAACGCCGCCATCACGACGAACGGGACGACCGCTACCCAGGATGCTGTCGTCCACCACGGCGCGAACGCGGTCGCCTGCTGTGCAGCCGCGGGCACCACTTGACCCGCGATCCCGACGAGGGAGCACACCGTGATCAGCCACCCGACCTGCCGGTCGGTGCGGTCGCCGCTCGTCTGTTCGACGGACACTCAGGCCTCGGGCGACACGAGACCGTCCTCGACCGCGCGCCGGAACAGGTCCACCTTGGTGGGGGCGGGCCGATCCACGGACGCGTACTTCGAACGGATGCGGCGGATGTGGTCGAGCACGGTGTCCCGGGATACGAACAGCGCGGCTCCGACCCGTTCGGCCGTCTCCCCGGAGGCGTACAGCGCCAGGACTTCGGCTTCGCGTGCGGTGAGGGCGGCGTCCACGAACTGCGCGTCCGCATTGAGCGCGGCAGCCCAGTCCGGAGTGGGCACGGGGTCTCCTCGGAGCGCCATGCGGATGGTCTTGACGATCATGTGCGGCAGCTCGGACTTGCGGATCATCCCGACGGCTCCGGCGCGGGCGACCTCGCGCACGAGCCGCGGCTGATCGCCGCTCGTGTAGGCGAGGACCGGTGCCTTCGTCTGCCCGAGGCGGCTCATGTTCTCGGTCGGCGTCGAACCGTCGCCGAGGATCAGATCAAGCAGGATGAGGTGGAACCGACTCTCGGCGCGGAGCAGCGAATCGACCGTCGTGGCCGTCGCGACCACGTGCATGTCGGGTTGTGCGTTCAGTATCGCGGTGACTCCCAGTGCCACCGCCGGATGATCGTCGACGATCCCAATCCGTGCTTTCACCTGTACCCCCAGACCTACGGATGTTGGACTCACCGTACTTAGCCACGGATGCCCCTGCGTACCGTGGCCGCGTCCGCGGTCGACTGCGAGGTCGACGGCGACGCACGTGCGAGGCCAGAACCCCTGATCCTGGGGGTGCGCTCCGTCCCGCCGGTGGGGCGCCTGAGCGTGAGACGGAAGTGGAGGAAACCGCATTCCCCTGGAACTGGGGGTTTTGACCCACATTCTGCCACTCGCGGTTCCGACGCGCACCCCTCTCTGCGAGAGGGCCAGAGGCACGGCCGGGACGAGAGGCGTGCTGTAAATCTCTTTCATCGGATCGGCGAGCAATGTAATATCTTTACGAAGTCGGAGCGTGTGTCACGCTCATCCCAGAAGCGAAAGGTGGTCGGATGCCGAGTGCACGCACGGTCGCCTGTGTCGACCTGGGGAAGACCGGATGCCGCGTCTCCGTCGACGTCCTCGGTTCCCGCACCCTCTTCAGCGGTCACGGTGCGCCCGGTCTCGCGTCCACCGGCGGAGTCGACCGAGCGGTCGAGGCCATCCTGCCTCTGCTCGCGAGGCTCCCCGAACCCGCAGACCGCATCACGGTGGGAGCTGCCGGTGCGCTGAGCGCTCCGGGCTCCTCCGCCGAGTTGGCGACGCGCCTGTCCGCCGACTGTCGTGCGACGGTCGCGGTCACCTCGGACGTGGTCACGGCGCATGCCGGCGCGCTGCAGGGAGAGTACGGCGTCCTCCTCATCGCGGGAACGGGCGCTGCAGCCTTCGGGATCGACGACGACGGCGCACGGCTCATCGACGGGTGGGGCCCCGACCTCGGCGACTTCGGGAGCGGGTCCTGGCTGGGCAGAGAGGCCGCGCGAGCCGTGCTGCGCGCGGCGCAGGGAACCGGACCAGCGACCGTCCTCTCCCAGAGCGTGCGCCAGCACATCGAGCCGTCGCCCGACCTGCATGCGTGGTTGTCGTCCGATGTGCCTGTGGCCCGGCGACTCGCCACTGCAGCCCCGCTCGTCCTCGATGCCGCGCGCGACGGCGACGATGTCGCGCACACGATCGCCGCCGAAGCCGTGCAACATCTCTCGAGCTCCGCCGTATCCGCCTCGTCGTCGAGCACGCGCGTCGCGCTGCACGGCGGCCTCACGCAGCACGCCTGGTTCCGGGCGCAGCTGGAATCCGCTCTCGATGACGCCGGGCGTCGCGTGTCCCTCGCGGCCGGCGATGCTCTCGACGGCGCCGCGCTCCTGACCGACCACCCCGATCTTCCCCATGAAAGGTTCGTGCACCGTGCTGGCTGACGACGCCCGACTCTCCGTCCTGCTCGATGAGCTCTCCCGTCTCGACACCGAGGCTGCCACGACGGAGCGGGGAGATCTGGATCTCCTTGCGACCCGTGAACTCGTGCGCCGGATGAACGCCGAGGACCGGCTGGTCCCCACGGCGGTCGCTGAGCGCAGCGCGGAGATCGCCGCAGCCGTCGACGGGATCACCGAGCGGTTCCGCCGCGGTGGGCGCCTCATCTACCTCGGGGCGGGGACGGCGGGGCGTATCGGAGTCCTGGACGCGAGCGAATGCCCTCCCACCTTCGGAACCGACCCCTCGATGGTCGTCGGCCTCATCGCCGGCGGGGAGCCCGCCATCCGCTCCGCCGTCGAGAACGCCGAGGACGACGAGGAGGCCTCGGTCCGCTCGTTGCGCGAGATCGGCCTCACAGTGGACGACACCGTCGTCGGCATCTCCGCATCCGGACGCACGCCCTACGTCCGCAGCGGACTGCTCTACGCAGGAGAGGTCGGCGCGCTCACCGTCGCGATCGCCTCGAACATGGCGTCGGCGATCGGCGCGGTCGCCCAGATCCCGATCGAGGTGCGTACCGGCCCCGAGTTCCTCTCCGGGTCCACGCGTCTGAAGTCCGGAACCGCGCAGAAGCTGGTCGTCAACATGCTCACGACCCTCTCGATGATCAAACTCGGCAAGACCTACCGCGGGGTGATGGTCGATCTCCTCGCCACGAACGAGAAGCTCCACGCGCGCTCGGTGCGCACGGTCAGCCAGCTGGCAGGCGTGACACCCGACGAGGCGATCGACGCCCTCGCCCAGGCAGAAGGCTCTGTCAAGCTCGCGCTTCTGCTCCTCGCGACCGGAGCCGATGCGCCCCGCGCACGCGTGGCGCTGGATGAGGCGGGGGGAATCCTCCGCGAGGCGATCAGCGCGCTCAGCTGACCGCCCTGGTCACGCGATGTCGAGCGTGATGCCCGTGGCGTCCGCCGTCACCGTGATCTCGGTGAGATCGCGGACGACGTGGTCGGGGGAGTGCGCGGCCGATGCGGCGCCGACACCGATCACGCGCATTCCCGCAGCGCGCGCCGCGCCGATTCCTGCGCCGGAGTCCTCGAACACGATGCAGTCGGCGGGCTCGACGCCCAGCGCCTCGGCGGCGCGGAGGAAACCCTCGGGGTCCGGCTTGCTCGCACGCACGTCCTCCGCCGTGATCGCGAGCGAGGGGATGCGCAGGTCCCCGGCCCCCATCCGCGCGGTCATGAGGGCGAGATCCGCCGAGGTGACGATCGCGTGCGGGGCGTCGGCGACGGCATCCAGGAGTTCGGCGGCACCCGCGATCGCGACGACGCCGTCGACATCTGCGGACTCGCGGGCGAGCATCTGCGCGTTCTCCTCGAGATTGATCGAGTGGTCGCGATCCGGCAGCAGGATCGCCATGCTCTGGTGACCCTGGCGACCGTGGACCGTGTGGAGCACGCGTTCCGCAGACAGGCCGTGGGGCTCTGCCCAGGCGAGCCACAGGCGTTCGACCACAGCGGTCGAATCGACGAGAGTGCCATCCATGTCGAGAAGGACGGCGCGGGCTGAGAGAGTCGTAGTCACCTTCCCCAGGCTAGTCGCGCACTGACGATGCGACGTGTTCGAGGCCGCTGGCGAGCCCGTGCCGGCCGACGGCGCACCACCCCCGAGTCACTCGTTCGCGTGACGGGCGAGGAACTCGTAGACCTCGTTGTCGTCCACGCCGGGGAACGCTCCGCGGGGGAGCGGGGAGAACATGTGCGTGTGGACGCGCGCACTCGGCCACGCGTTCCCGGTCCACCGCTCGGCGAGATCGGCGGGCGGCCGACGGCAGCAGGCCTCGTCGGGGCATGATGACGACGCCCGCAGTGTGGTCTCGCGGCCGCGCCACCAGCGGGCGTCATCGAACGGCACACCGACGGTGATCGAGAACTCGCCGTCGGTGGCGGATCCGGTCTGCGTCGAGCACCAGAACGTCCCGGACGGCGTGTCCGTGTACTGGTGGTGCTCGGTGGTCCGGTTCTGCTGCGTGAACGCGTCGCGGGCCTGGAACTTCCGGCATACCCGCTGACCTTCCACGGCGCCGGTCACGTCCATCGGCAACGGGAGGTCGTCGTTCTCGTACACCCGCATCACCGCGCCGGTCTCGTCCACGCGCAGGAAGTGCAGTCGCATCCCGAGGTGCACCGTCATGAGGTTCGTCATGCGCATCGCCGCGGCCTCGTGGGTCACCCCGAAGGCATCGCGGAAGTCCTCGACCGCGAGGTTCCGGTCCTTCTTCGCCTGCTGCAGGAACGCGACACCCGCCGTCTCGGGGAGCAGGCACGAGGCGGCGAAGTAGTTGATCTCGAGTCGCTGCTGCAGGAAGTCCGCGTAGTCCGTGGGGGGTGTGTGGCCCAGGAGCCGGTGCGCCATCGCCTGCAGGGCCATCGACCGGAGTCCGTGCCCGCCGGGGATCGACGCCGGAGGCAGGTAGATGCGGTTGTTCTCGAGGTCGGTCACGGATCGCGTGGAGTGCGGAAGATCGTTCACGTAGATCAGCTCGAAGCCGAGCTTCTGCGCCATGATGCTGACCGTGCGGTGCGTGAGCGCCCCGCTGACGTGGCCGGCGGCCTTCAGGTGCTTCTCCGCGAGCTTCTCGATGTCGGGCAGGTAGTTGTCCTGCGCGCGCATCCGCAGTCGCAGCTCGGTGTTGCCGCGGCGGGCCTCCTCCGGAGTGGCGATGGCCTCGCGCTCGCGCCGCTGCAGCTCGTGGTGGAGTCCGAGGATCGATTCGATCGTCTCGTCGCTCGTGCTCTTGGTGACGCGGACCGCCGCGATACCGAGCTGTCGGAACACCGGACTCTGCTGCGCGCGTTCGAGCTCGATCTCCAGCGCCGCCCGGCGGTTGGGCGGCTCGCCCGAGATGAGGTCGGTGACATCCGTGTCCGTCGCGTGCGCGATCGCCTGCAGCAGGGAGAGTTTCGGCTCGCGCTTGCCGTTCTCGATCAGACTCAGCTGAGAGCCGGCGACGCCCACGATCGCGCCCAGCTCGTCGAGCGTGTAGCCGTGCTCGACGCGGTGATGCCGGATGCGGTGGCCCAGAGTCGCGAGGTGGATGCCGGAGCTGCTCATTCCTTGATCGTAACGAAAGAACTTCATTTCTTACACCGCAAAGCGCCGAAAAACTCCGTGTCTGCACCCACAGAATGGTCGAAGAAGCCCACTCTTCGAGGAGAAAGCACATGGCCATCGCCGAGACATTCGCACCCCGTGTCCCCACCGTCGCGCCGCTGCGCACGTTCGGTGCCGCCCCGACGTACGACACTCCGGCCATGGACGAGCTGCGTGCGTGGGTCGAGGAGATCCGTGCCCTGACGCAGCCCGCGGCCGTGCACTGGGTCGATGGATCGCAGGCGGAGAACGACGCGCTCCTGCGCGGCCTCGTCGACGAGGGCAAGCTGATCAAGCTCAACCCCGAGTGGCGCCCCGGTTCCTACCTCGCCCGCTCCCACCCGAGCGATGTCGCTCGCACCGAGGGGCGGACGTTCATCTCCTCCGAGCGCGAGGAGGACGCCGGCCCGACCAACAACTGGGCGGCTCCCGCCGAGATGCGCGAGAAGATGGACGGCCTCTTCGCCGGATCCATGCGCGGGCGCACCATGTACGTCGTCCCCTTCAGCATGGGACCCGTCGGCGGCCCTCTCTCGCACATCGGCGTGCAGATCACCGACAGCGCCTACGCCGTCACCTCGATCGGCATCATGACCCGCGTCGGCGACGCCGTCACCCGCCAGATCGCCGAGGGCGCGGCGTGGGTGCGCACGGTCCACTCGGTCGGTGCCCCGCTCGCGCCGGGCGAGGCGGATGTCGCGTGGCCCTGCAACGACGACAAGTACATCGTGCACTTCCCCGATTCCCTCGAGGTCTACTCCTACGGATCGGGATACGGCGGCAACGCGATCCTCGCGAAGAAGTGCTTCGCACTGCGCATCGCCTCGGTGATCGCACGTGACGAGGGCTGGCTCGCCGAGCACATGCTGCTCATCCGGGTCATCGACCCGAAGGGGCGCGCCTACCATGTGGCGGCCGCGTTCCCGTCGGCATGCGGCAAGACCAATCTCGCGATGCTGCGGCCCACGATCCCGGGGTGGCGCGTGGAGACCCTGGGCGACGACATCGTCTGGATCCGACCCGGCGACGACGGGCGGATGTGGGCGATCAACCCCGAGGCCGGCTTCTTCGGGGTCGCTCCGGGAACCGGGGAATCCACGAACGTCACCGCGGTCGAGACGCTCTGGGGCAACGCGATCTTCACCAACGTCGCTCTGCGCCCGGACGGCGACATCTGGTGGGAGGGGCTCACGGAGCAGCCGCCCGCGCGACTCATCGACTGGGAGGGCAACGACTGGACGCCCGACTCCGGTCGTCCCGCCGCGCACCCCAACTCGCGCTTCACGGTCTCGGCCGCGCAGTGCCCGCAGATCGCCGACGACTGGGAGGCGCCCGAGGGGGTCCCGCTCGATGTCATCCTCTTCGGTGGGCGCCGTGCCTCGAACGTCCCCCTCGTGGTCGAAGCGACCGACTGGACCCACGGCGTGTTCCTGGGCTCGAACATCTCGTCCGAGCGGACCGCGGCGGCTGAAGGCACGCTGGGCGAGCTGCGCCGCGATCCGTTCGCGATGCTCCCGTTCTGCGGCTACAACATGGCGGACTACTTCGCCCACTGGCTGGCCGTCGGACGCTCGCTGCGGTTCGACCGCGCCCCGCGCGTCTTCCAGGTCAACTGGTTCCGCCGCGGCGATGACGGACGCTTCCTGTGGCCCGGGTTCGGAGACAACGCCCGCGTGATCGACTGGATCATCCGCCGCGTGAGCGGTGACGTGCCCGCCGTCGACAGTCCGATCGGGCGGCTGCCGCGCATCGAGGACCTCAACCTAGAGGGGATCGACGTGCCGCAGGCCGACCTCGACGAGCTGTTCTCCGTCGACCCGGCGGCATGGCAGGCGGAGGCCGACTCCACCGAGGCGTTCTACGACACGTTCGGGGACCGGGTGCCGGCCGCGCTGCGTGCCGAGCTCGCATCCCTCCGCTACCGCCTGTCGAAAGTCGGCTAGGCGAGCGCGCGCCCGAGCGGCGACCCCAAACCCGCGACGGCGGGATGGCAGAGACAACCCATGGCTGAGTGGTCTCCGGCATCCCGCCGTCGTGTCTGCGTGCGGCTTCTCCCGATCAGGCCAGGAGCTGGTGACGCGCGAGGTCGCGGTACAGGGGCGTCGTCTCGATGAGTTCGGCGTGCGTTCCGGTGCCGACGACCGTGCCCTGATCGAGCACGACGATGACGTCACTGTCCACGACCGTCGAGAGCCGGTGCGCGATCACGATGAGTGTGCGCCCGGTGGCGACGGCGTCGATGGCCTCGCGCATGCGCTGCTCGTTGACGCCGTCGAGGGACGACGTCGATTCATCCAGGAGCAGGATCGGCGCGGACGTCAGAAGTGTGCGCGCGATGGCGAGGCGCTGGCGCTCTCCGCCGGACAGCATCACGCCGTCCTCGCCGACAGGAGACTGGAGGCCCAAGGGATTGCGCTCGAGCACGTCGCCCAGGTTCACGGCGCGAAGCACCCGCTCGCACTCCTCGTCGGTCGCGTCGGGGGACGCGAGGCGGAGGTTGTCACCCAGGGTGCCCGCCAGGGTGGGGGCATCCTGCTCGACGTACCCGAAGTGCGCGCGGAGCTCCTCGCGGGTGTACGTGCGCACATCGTGCCCGCCCAGGCGGATGGCGCCACCGGTCGGGTCGTAGAAGCGCTCGATGAGGGACAGGATCGTGCTCTTGCCCGCTCCGCTGGGGCCCACGAGAGCGACGCGGGCGCCGCGGGGGACCTCGAAGGTCACGCCACGCAGCACGGCACGGTCGCGTTCGTCGGCTTCCGGCGTCTGCGTGGCCTCCGTGGGGTCGAGGTGGGCGTCGGCGAGAAGCGTGCGAGCCTCGGTCGCCGCTGCCTCGCGCGCGGCGACGACGGCGTCGGGGTAGCGGAAGTGCACGTCCTGGAAGGCCAGCGCGGGGGCGTCCGCATCGGGGGCGACCCGGCCCACTTCCGCGGCGATCCGCGCGTCATCGTGGTCTTCGAGGGGGAGGTCGAGGATCTCCTGGATGCGCCCGAGGGCGCCGAGCGCCTGGTTCACCGACGTGATCGCGCCGAAGGTGGTCGCGAGCGGCATGATCAGCATGAAGAGGAACAGGATGAACGTGATCAGCGACGCGATCGAGAGGTCGCCGGCCGCGACGCGGAATCCTCCGACACCGAGCACCACCAGCAGGGACACCTGCAGGGCGACTCCCGCGATCGGGACCACCAGGGCGGAGACCTTCGCGATGCGCACACCGAGACCGTAGGCGTCGCTCGCCAGCGTCGAGACCGAGGCGACCTCGCGTTCGGTCGCACCGGATGCGCGCACGGTGCGGATGGAGCCGACAGCGCGCTCGACCCCGGCGGCGAGTTCGCCGACCTTCTCCTGCTGTGCGGCGGAGACCGTGCGTATGCGGCCGCTGAGCGTCACGACGAGCACGACGGACGCGCCGATCACGATCGCGATGAGGAGCAGCAGGATCGGGTCGATCACGAGCATCGCGATGAGCGCGCCGAGGAAGAGGACCACGCTGCCCAGGGCGTCCGCCAGCCCCTGTGTGAGCACAGCGTAAAGGAGGGTCGTGTCCGTGCCGACGCGGGACACGAGGTCACCCGTGCGGCGGGCGTCGAACTCTCGGATCGGCAGGCGGAGGATGCGGGCGATGAGCTGGCGCCGGCTCGAGTACACGACGGCGGTGCCGGTGCGCTGCAGCAGATAGTGCTGGTACCCCGAGATGACCGAGGACGCGATCACGAAGCCGACCAGCAGCCAGACGAGGATCCCGAGCGGGCCCTCTGCCTGGACCTGCTCGATCACCTGACCGGTCAGCAGAGGCTGGGCGAGCGATGCCGCGGCGCCGAACACGCTGAGGATCGCGACGATCACGAGCGTGCGCTTGTGCTCGAAGAGGAAGGGGAGGAGCTGGCGGAACGTGGCGCGGGGCCCTTCGGGCGTCGCACCCCGTCCGCGGCGGCGCGGTGTCGCCGTGCGAGACATTCGTGACCTCGTTCTGAAAGGGGTTACCTACGACCGTACTTCCTGTGGGCGGCCTGTTTGGTCACCCCGAGGGCCCCGGCGATGGCCTGCCAGGAGTATCCGGCCAGCCGCGCACGGCGTACCTGGACCTCTTCTGCTCGCGCGATCTCGAGTCGTCTGCTCGTGAGGCGGTGGAGTTCCGCGAGGGGTTCTCCGACCGGGTCGGTCGCGGATGCCGTGTGCAGCGTCATGGTGCCTCCTCGATTGCCTGGTTCCGTCAGCCTACGTTGACGCATTCGCGGAGTCAACACGTGTTGACCCCCGGCGTGAGTATCCCCTCCCGGATGCGGGGGATCAGCGGGATGTGAAGACGCTCATGGGGCGGGTGCCTCGAGGTGATCGACCAGCTCGCGCTGGCGGACAGGATCCCGCCGCTGGCCGACCTGGAGGGTACGGTCCTGCTCGTGGAGACGAGCGAGGAGCGACCCTCCGCGTCCTGGGTGGGACGGTGGCTCCGCGGATTGGGCGAGCGAGGAGTCCTCGGTGCCGTTGCCGGAGTGCTCGTGGCGCGACCAGCGGTGAGTGATTTCGATTTCCGTCCGGACACCGAGGAGGCCACAGCCCTCCGATCGGCGCAGCGCGAGATCGTGATGCAGACGGTCGCGGCGTACAACCCGGAGGCCGTGGTGTGCGTGGGCGTGCCGTTCGGCCACACCCGGCCGCAGATCATCGTGCCGTACGGCGGCCGCATCACTCTCGACGGCACGAGTCGGACGGTCACGGCGGACTACAGCTGAGCGGTATCCCGCCCGGCTGGCCGGATCAGGTCCAGAGGACGGCGATGCCCGCGTTGACGAGCGTGAGGATCCCCACCAGCCAGAACATGACCGCGGGAACGGAGCCCGACTTGCGCTGGCGGCCCGCACCGATGCCGAGCAGAGCGCCGATCACGAGCAGGACGACGAGCTTCGTGCCGACCTTGACGTAGTCGAGCTCGTAGTCGATGCCCCACGGCGCTGCGAGTGCGAGGCCGGCGATCGCGGCGATCGTCATTCCGAGGCTCATCAGCCGCGTGAACTCGCGCTTACCGCCGAATGCCTGCACCGCCCACGCGCCGAACAACACGGCGAAGCCGATGAGGTGGACGAAGAGGACGATGTGCCGCAGGGTCTCCATGGCTTCACGCTAGGGATTCGGGCACGGAAAATCCAGGAAGGTCAGCCTCAGCCGCGGAGCTCCCGGATGACGAGGGCCGTGCGCAGGGCGGCGTCGGCGGCTTCCGCACCCTTGTCCTCGTGCGAGCCGGGGAGTCCGGCACGATCCAGCCCCTGCTTCTCGTCGTCGAGCGTGAGCACACCGAATCCGACCGGCTTGCCGGCGTCGAGGGAGACGCGTGTGAGCCCGTCGGTGGTCGCAGCGGCGACGTACTCGAAGTGGGGAGTCCCACCCCGGATGATGACGCCGAGCGCGACCACGGCATCGGCACCGCCGGCGAACGCGGCCTGCGCGGCGACGGCGAGCTCGAAGGATCCGGGCACGCGCATGAGTCGCGAGCTCGCTCCCGATGCGGTGAGCACGCGCTCAGCGCCCGCGATGAGTCCGTCGGTGATCGTGTCGTGCCACGTGCCCGCGATGACGACGACGTTCAGGCCGTCCGCATCGATCCGGCCCGTCTCGGGTGCTCCGTCGCGGCTCATGCGCTGTCCTTTCCCTTGGCGAGAGCCTCTGCGAGCTCCGCTTCTCCGATGATGTGGCCCATGCGGTCACGCTTGGTCTCGAGGTACTGGTGGTTGTTCGCGCCGACACCGACGATGAGCGGCACCTGCTCGACGACGTCGAGACCGAGTGCGCGCAGCTGCGCCACCTTGTCGGTGTTGTTGGTGAGCAGACGCACGGAGGAGATCCCGAGGTCGCCCAGGATGCCTGCCGCCGCAGCGTAATCGCGGGCGTCGGCGGGAAGGCCGAGCGCGAGGTTGGCGTCGACGGTGTCGAGTCCCTCCTCCTGCAGGCTGTAAGCGCGGAGCTTGTTGATGAGCCCGATGCCACGACCCTCGTGGCCGCGCATGTAGATGACCACGCCGCCCTCCTGCTCGATCGCGTCGAGTGCGGCGTCGAGCTGCGGGCCGCACTCGCACTTGAGAGAGCCGAAGGCCTCGCCCGTCAGGCATTCGGAGTGCACGCGCACGAGCGCCGTGTCGGTCAGCTCGCCGGACACCACGGCGATGTGGTCGGTTCCGGTGACACGGTCCTTGTACGCGAGGAAACGGAACACGCCGTGCTCTGTGGGGACGGTCGCATCTGCGCGGAGGCTCACGCGGCGGCGGGACGCGACCGGCGGGGTCACGTCCTGAGGGTCGATCTCGTCGAGGTACGCGATCAACTGCTCGATCGTGATGACCGGCACATCGTCGCGGGCACCGAGTTCGATGAGGCCCGGCAGGCGCATCATGCTGCCGTCCTCGGCGACCACCTCGGCGATCGCGCCCACGGGCTGGAGGCCCGCGAGGCGCATGAGCTCGACCGCGGCCTCGGTGTGTCCGCTGCGTTCGCGCACGCCGCCGTCGACCGCGCGCAGCGGCAGGACGTGACCGGGGCGGATGAGGCTCGTGGGGGTCGAGTCGGGGTTCGCGAGCACGTTCAGCGTGCGGGCGCGGTCCGAAGCGCTGATTCCGGTGGTGACACCGTCCGCCGCATCCACGCTCACCGTGTAGGCCGTGGAGCGGGCGTCCTCGTTCGACTCCACCATGGGGGGCAGGTTGAGACTGTCGGCGAGGTCGGCCGGCATCGGCGCGCAGAGGAAGCCGGACGACCAGCGCACGGTCCACGCGACCCACTCGGGCGTCGCGAGCTCCGCGGAGAGGATGACGTCCCCCTCGTTCTCGCGGTTCTCGTCGTCGGCGACGATGACGGGGCGGCCGGCGCGCAGTGCGTCGAGGGCTTCGGGAATGGTGGCGAGAATCATCGGGGTGTTCCTTCCGAAGCAGCACCGGCGGTGCTGTCGTGGTGGGCGCGGAAGGCGAGCAGGCGCTCGACATGCCGGGCGAGGATGTCTGTCTCGAGGTTCACGCGATCGCCGGGAGCGCGGGAACCGAGGGTCGTGGCGGTGAGCGTCTCGGGGATCAGCGACACTTCGAACCATGCGTTCTGCTCGTCGGGCGTGCTCACGGCGCTGACGGTCAGGGAGGTTCCGTCGACCGATATCGAGCCCTTGTCGACGACGAGAGGTGCGAGATCAGCAGGAAGGCTGATGCGCAGCACGCTCCACTGATCGCCGGGTCGGACCTCGAGCACCGCGCCGACGCCGTCGACGTGGCCCTGGACGATGTGACCGCCGAGGCGGGCACCGACGGGCATCGCCTTCTCGATGTTCACGCGCGTCCCGGTGCGGGCGTCCCCGAGGGCGGCGACATCCAGCGTCTGCTTCATGACGTCGGCGTCGAAGCTGTCCGCGGTCGAGGCGACGACCGTGAGGCAGACGCCGCTCACCGCGATCGACTCGCCGTGGATCGCGTCCGTGGCGGCGCGGGGCGCGCGGACGGTCAGTCGCCATCCGTCTCCGGCCGGCGCGATCTGCGTGATCTCGCCGATCTCCTCGATGATTCCGGTGAACATCAGGTGTCTCCTCGGTCGTCTGCGGCGGGGGTGGGATGAGCGATGACGAGCAGGTCGTCTCCGAGCGGCACCCACTCGTCCACCTCGAGGCGCCGCGCCCCGTGGATGTCCGAGACACCGATGTCGGTGAGTGCGAGTCGTCGGCCGCCGATCAGGACGGGGGCGATGTAGGCGAGGACCCGATCGGCGAGCCCGGCGGCGACGAAGGCGCTCGCGAGAGTCGGGCCGCCCTCGACGAACACGCTCTGCACGCCGCGCGTGTGCAGGTCCTCGATCACCGCCGGCAGGTCGTGGGTCGACGCGAAGACGGGCGCGTGCGGGTGACGGTGCACGGCCGCGTCCGCGGGGATCTCCCGGGTTCCGATGACCACGGGGATCGGCTGGTGGGGGAGGAGCGCGTCACCGTCCCGCGCGGTGAGGGCGGGGTCGTCCGCCAGCACCGTTCCGGTCCCGACGACGATCGCATCGGCCTGGGCGCGCCGGCGGTGCACATCCGCTCGGGCATCCGGGCCCGTGATCCACTGGCTCGAACCGTCGTCGGCGGCGGCACGACCGTCCAGACTCTGCGCCCACTTGACGGTGATGTGCGGCCGTCCGAGACGCTGGGCCGTGAGCCAGGATGCGATCAGATCTCGCGCGGCGTCCGACTGCTCACCCGCCTCGACGTCCACTCCGGCGGCACGGAGGCGCTCGGCTCCGCCGCCGGACCGGGCGCCCGGATCGTCGAGCGCATAGACCACGCGGGCCACGCCCGCTTCGATGAGAGCCAGGGCGCAGGGGCCGGTGCGGCCGGTGTGGTTGCAGGGCTCGAGAGTCACGACCGCTGTCGCGCCGCGCGCCTCGCCAGGAGCGAGGGAGCTCAGAGCATCCACCTCGGCATGCGGGGTGCCGGCACCGCGGTGCCAGCCTTCCGCGATGATCTCGCCGCTCGGGGACAGCAAGACCGCGCCGACCTGCGGGTTGAGGCCGCGGGGGCCGTGCTGTGCGAGTGCGAGCGCACGCGTCATCGCGCGGCTCTCCGCCTCGGTCACTGCCATCCGTCGTCCTCCGTTGAGGCTCCGGGGATCGACAGCGGGGCGCGCGTGCGCCTCGTGCTGCCTCCCATCCGGACTAGCGAGGATTCCCTCGCATCACCGTCGGTTCCGGAATTCCACCGGATCGGCACCTCGGTTTCCCTCGGCGCTCGCGGACTGTCACCGCCGGTTCGGATTCTCACCGACCCCGGAGCACGTTGATGCTCTGAGTGTACTCAACGCGTCTGGCCGCGTTTCATTCCGTGTCGTTGCGACGACTTCAGCAGGCGTCTGATCACTTCAGCAGGCGGGAGAGCCGACGGTCGGCGAGCGGCTTGCCGCCTGTCTGACACGTGGGGCAGTACTCCAGCGACCGGTCGGCGAAGAACACGCTGCGCACCGTGTCACCGCACACCGGGCAGGCCTCGCCGCGCCGGGCGTGGACCTGCATGCCGCGGCGCTTGGCGTCCTTGAGGTCGGCGGGCGGCTTTCCCGAGGCCTCGGCAACGGCCTCGCGGAGCGTCGTCTGCATCGCTGCGTACAGTCCGTCGACCTCGGAGTCGCTGAGGGTCGCGGCGATCGCGTACGGCGACATGCGTGCGGCGTGGAGGATCTCGTCCGAATAGGCGTTGCCGATCCCGGCGATCACGGCCTGATCCCGCAAGAGGCCCTTGATCTGAGTGCGCCGCCCGGCGAGCAGCGCGGCGAAATCGTCGCGCGCGAATGTCGGATCGAGCGGATCGGGGCCCAGGCGGGCGATGCCGGGAACGTCGTGCAGAGAGCGGACGACGGAGACGGCGAGCGACTTCTTCGTGCCTGCCTCGGTGAGGTCGAACCCGCTGTCGTCGTCGAGCCCGATGCGCAGCGCGATGGGGGTCTTGCCCGGGCGGATGACGGTGGCCGGAATGAGGTCGTACCACCGCAGCCATCCGGCCTTGGCCAGGTGGAAGACGAGGTGCAGGTCGACGCCGAACGAGAGCGCGACGAACTTGCCGTGGCGTTCGGCTCCGGTGATCGTCTCGCCGACGAGGGCGTCGATCGGGGGATCGTAGGTCTTCAATGCGGAGATCGCGGAGACACTCGCGCGCGTCACCGTGCGGCCGCTCGCGCGCTCCGCGAGATAGCTGACGAGCCCCTGCACCTCTGGCATCTCCGGCATGGCCTCATCCTGCCATCCCCCGCCGACACGCGGCAGGGGAGGGGGCGCTGCTCCTCAGTCCTCGAGCACGGTCCAGACCACCGGTGCGCGATCATCGTCGCGCAGAAGCCCGGCGATCCACGCGTCGTCTCGCCCTCGCTGTCCGGCGAGAGCCTGACGCAACGTCCCCTCGTAGCGGAACCCCAGCGCACGGGCGGCGCGGGCGGAGGGGACGTTGCCGACGACCGCTCTCCACTGCACCCGCGCGAGGTCGAGCTCCCGGAAACTCCAGTCGATCACGGCGCGTGAGGCCTCGACGAGGAACCCCCGGCCCCGTGCCTCCGCCGCCATCCAGTACCCGAGCTCGGCAGCTCCACCGGCCGGGTGCGGGGCGATGCGATGCAGCCCCACGGCGCCCACCAGCGTGCCCTCGTGGTGCACTGCCCAGACAGTCTCCACCCCGTCCTCCCACCACTGGGTGGTCAGCTGGACGAAGCTGACCGCGTCGTCGCGCGTGTAGGGCGACGGAACGGTCGTCCACCGGGGGATCTCGGGGTCCTGGCATGCAGCGGTGATCGCGTCGACGTCGCTGTCCGCAGGCGCGCGAAGGAGAAGGCGTTCGGTGCGCAGAGTGACGGGTTCCATCGGGCCAGGCTATCGAGCGCGCTCCGATGTCCCCGGTCGCGAATAGACTCTCCGAGTGACTGTTCCGGGGATTCTGCGCGCCTTGGACGAGGCGACTCTGTTCCACGACGCCCTCACCTGGGCGCAGACCGATGCCGACCTCTCTCTCGTCGACGGCCTCGATGCTCCGGCGCTCGCCGGACTGCTCGCTCGTCGTGCCGCTGCGGGCCGGCCGGCGACCCTGCTGGCGATCGCCCCCACGGGGCGCCGCGCCGAGTCTCTCGCGCAGGCACTCGGCGCGTACAGCCCCGACGCCGAGATCCTCACCTTCCCGGCCTGGGAGACGCTTCCGCACGAGCGCCTGAGCCCGAGTCCCGACACGGTCGGTCAGCGGTTGCAGGTGCTCCGGCGGATCGTCGACTGGAACGGCGAACGTCCGCTCGTCGTGGTCGCCTCCGTCCGTGCCGCTCTGCAGCCGCTCGCCGCGAACCTGGGCGAGACGGCACCGCTGGTGCTCTCGATCGGGTTGCGCGGTGTCGAGCTCGACCATGTCGCGGCCGAGCTCGTGGAGCGAGCGTACTCGCGAGTCGACATGGTGTCCCGGCGCGGTGAGTTCGCCGTTCGCGGTGGCATCCTCGACGTCTTCCCCCCGACCGCAGAACACCCCTCGCGTGTGGAGTTCTTCGGCGACGAGATCGACCAGATCCGCGCGTTCTCCGTAGCCGATCAGCGCTCGCTCCCCGGCGATGTCCCGGCCGTGGATCTTCCCCCCAGCCGCGAGCTCCTCCTCACGCCCGAAGTACGCGCGAAGGCGCGGGAACTGATCAGCGGATTCCCCGCGATCGCGGGAATGCTGGAGAAGATGGCCGAGGGGATTCCGGTCGAGGGCATGGAGTCCCTGCTCCCCGCGGTCTCCGGCCCCCTGATGACGCTCGCGGAGTACTTCCCGGCGGACAGCGCGACCGCACTCGTGGACCCGGAGCGGTCGACGGCCCGCGCGATCACGCTCGGCGAGACCAATCGCGAGTTCCTCGATGCTGCCTGGAGCGCCGCGACGTCCGGCGCATCCGCTCCGATCGACCTCGGCGCCGGCGACTTCCTCACCATCGACGAGCTGCGCGCGGTCGTACGCGAGCGCGGCGGCGTGTGGTGGCGTCTGAGCTCGTTCGACAGCGGCGACGAGGACTCGCCCTCGGTCGATGCGCTCGTCATCCCGTCCTTCCACGGCAACGTCGACGGTGCGATCGACTTCGTCCGCGAGCGTCTCGACGAGGGATGGCGGGTCACCGTCATCGCCTCCGGCACGGGACTGGTTGATCGGGCTCGCGACGTGCTCTCCGATCGGGGGGTCGCGGCGCGTATCGTCACCGAGCTGACCACCGCCCCGGACGCCGGGGTCGCGACACTCGTCTGCGGTTCGGTCGAAGCCGGATTCCAGCTGCCCGATGCGAAGCTCGCGATCCTCACCGACAACGAGTTCTACGGGCGCACGATCGGCGGCGACCAGCGGGTCGTGAAGAAGCTCGCCTCCCGTCGCAAGAACGTCGTCGATCCGCTGCAGCTCAAGAACGGCGACCACGTCGTGCACGCCACGCACGGCATCGGTCGCTTCGTCGAGATGACGCAGCGTGAGGTCTCCACGGGCGGTCGCAACGCGGTCAAGTCGCTGCGCGACTACCTCGTGCTCGAATACGCGCCGTCCAAGCGGGGTTTCCCCGGCGACAAGCTCTACGTCCCCACGGATCAGCTCGATCTGCTCTCGAAGTACGTCGGCGGCGAGGCCCCGACCCTGTCGAAGATGGGCGGCAGCGACTGGGCGCAGGCGAAGGGGCGTGCGCGCAAGGCGGTCCGTGACATCGCGGTCGAGCTCGTCAAGCTCTACTCCGCTCGGATGGCCGCCAAGGGACACTCGTTCGGCCCCGACACTCCCTGGCAGCGCGAGCTCGAGGAGGCGTTCCCGTTCGCGGAGACGCCCGATCAGCTGCAGACGATCGATGAGATCAAAGCCGACATGGAGCGGCCCATCCCGATGGACCGGCTGCTCTCCGGAGACGTCGGCTTCGGCAAGACGGAGGTCGCCGTGCGCGCCGCGTTCAAGGCCATCCAGGACGGCAAGCAGGTCGCGATGCTCGTGCCGACGACACTGCTGGTCAAGCAGCACTTCGAGACCTTCACCGAGCGGTTCGCCGGGTTCCCCGTCAAGGTGCGCGCCCTGTCCCGCTTCCAGACCGACAAGGAAGCCCGGCTCACGCTGCAGGGGCTGCTGGAGGGTTCGGTGGACATGGTGATCGGCACGCATCGTATCCTCACCGATCAGGTCATGTTCAAGGACCTCGGTCTCATGATCATCGACGAGGAGCAGCGCTTCGGGGTGGAGCACAAGGACGCGCTGAAGAAGATGAAGACGAACGTCGACATCCTCGCCATGAGTGCGACGCCCATCCCGCGCACGCTCGAGATGGCGGTCACCGGCATCCGCGAGATGTCGACGCTGCAGACCCCGCCCGAGGACCGCCATCCGATCCTCTCGTTCGTCGGGCCCAAGACCGACAAGCAGGTCGCTGCGGCGATTCGCCGCGAGATCCTCCGCGAGGGTCAGATCTTCTACGTCCACAACCGTGTCAAGACGATCCAGCGGGCAGCGGCGGACCTCGCCGAACTCGTGCCGGAGGCCCGCATCGCTGTCGCGCACGGACAGATGGGCGAGCACCAGCTCGAGAAGGTCGTCGACGACTTCTGGGAGCGCAAGTTCGACGTCCTCGTCTCCACGACGATCGTCGAGACGGGCCTGGACATCTCGAACGCGAATACGATCATCATCGATCGCGCGGATCGCTACGGCCTGTCCCAGCTGCACCAGTTGCGCGGACGCGTCGGGCGCGGGCGCGACCGTGCCTACGCGTACTTCCTGTACGACGAGATGAAGCCGATCTCCGAGGTCGCCGCCGACCGTCTGCAGACGATCGCGGTGAACAACGACCTGGGCTCCGGCATGCAGGTCGCGCTCAAGGACCTCGAGCTGCGCGGTGCCGGCAACCTCCTGGGCGCGGAGCAGGCGGGGCACATCGCCGGTGTCGGCTTCGACCTGTACCTGCGCATGATCGGCGAGGCCGTCGCGACCTTCCGTGGCGAGGACGTCGAGACGGGCACCGAGCTCCGTATGGAGCTGCCCGTCGACGCGCGGATCCCCGAGACATACATCGACAGCGAGCGTCTGCGCCTCGAGGCATATCAGAAGCTCTCAGCCGCCGCCGCGGCAACCGCGAAGGACGACGCGATCGACCTCGTGCGCGAGGAGCTCACCGACCGCTACGGCACCCCGCCCGACGAGGTAGAGGGGCTGTTCGCCGTCGCGCGTCTGCGGCGACGCGCCGCCCGCGCGGGACTCAGCGACGTCGTCGCGATGGGACAGAACCTGCGCCTCGCCCCCGCGCGCTTCGAGGACTCGATGAAGGTGCGCCTGCAGCGCCTCTACCCGGCGGCGAAGCTCGTCGGCGGGGGAGACGCGCTGGTGGTGCCGCTGCCGCGACCCGGCGACGAGACACCGACCGACGCCCAGCTCCTGGAATGGACGGCCCAGCTCTTCACCGCGATGTTCCCGGAGCCCGCTCCGGTCGCCGCCGGCTGAGCGCGGAGCGGGTGCTCAGCCGAGGCTGAATCCGCCGTCGCTCGTGAGTACCTGACCCACGATCCAGGCACCGGCGGGCGAGCTGAGCCAGCGGATGAGCTCCGCCGGGTCCTGCGGCCGGCCGAATCGCCCGAACGCGGTCGTTGCCTCGATCGCCTGAAGCTCCTCCAGCGAACGGTCCGTCGTCTCCGGGTCCATGTAGCCGGTATTCACGGGGCCGGGGTTGATCGTGTTGAGGATGATGCCGTGCGTCAGCAGTTCGGCGGCGACCGTCGTCGTCACGCCCGCGAGTGCCGCCTTGCTCGTGGCGTAGGCGACCTCACCGCGCATCGGGCCGTGGATCTGACCGGAGGTCATCCAGAACACCCGTCCCGTCGGCTCGGCGAAGGGGCCCTCGCCGGTCGCTCGGTCGCCCGGTCGGGCCGCGGCGGAGTCACGGCCGGCGACGCGTCGGGCGAAGTCGGCTGTGAGCAGCAGCGTGGACCGGGTGTTGGTATCCCAGAAGGCGTCCAGCCGATCCGCGGTCATGTCGAGGATCCCGCCGTCGTCGCCGCTCTTCGCGTGGTTGCACACGAGGATGTCGATCCGTCCCGTGAGCGCGGCGGCCGCGTCCAGGAGCGCGGGGACGCGGTCGGCGTCGGCCAGGTCGACGGCGAGATCCTCGAAGCGTGCGTCGGGGTGGAGAGCGTCGCGGATCTCGGAGCGGAGCAGGTCGAGATCGTCCGCGCCCCAGGGCTGTGCCTCGTCGTGCGGGCTGTGGTGCTGGATGACGATGTGGGCTCCGGCGTCGGCGAGAGAGCGTGCGACGGCGAAGCCGATACCGCGGCGGCGGGAGACGCCCGTGATGAGTGCGGTGCGGCCGAGCAGGGGAAAGCGGGAGTGTTCGAGCATGGCGATGAGTCCTTCGGATCGGTGGATGATCGAGGAGGTGGGTGAAGACCCTGTCATCGGCATTGCATGCGGTCAGCATAGCGGGGGCGCTACGCTGACGACATGTTGTACGAGCACCTCGGGGCTCCCCCCCGCATCCATGGCTCCGCTGTGATCGCCCCGAGCGCGGTCGTGTCCGGTGACGTGACGATCGGCCCCGATGTCCAGGTGCTGCACGGCGCGATCATCACGGCTGAGGGCGGTCCGATCACACTCGGCGCGAACGTCATCGTGATGGAGAACGCCGTGATCCGCGCGAGCGCCACCGATCCGGTGCACATCGGTGATCACGTGCTCATCGGGCCGGGGGCGACCGTGTCCGGCGCGACGATCGGAGACGAGGTCTTCCTCGCGACCGGGACACGCGTGTTCAACGGAGCTCGGATCGGGGACCGAGCCGAGGTGCGGATAAACGCCGTGGTGCACCTGCGCACCACGCTGGCCGAGGATGCGGTCGTGCCGATCGGATGGGTCGCGGTCGGACACCCCGTCCGGATCCTCTCCCCCGACCGCCACGAGGAGATCGAGGAGGCGCAGCGCGAGCTCGACTTCCCCGGCTACGTGTTCGGCCTGGACCGGGATACTCCTGACCTCATGGTCCAGCTCACGGAGCGCTACGGTCGCTCACTCGCCCGCCACGCCGACGACCTCCCCGCCTGACCCCATTTCTCCCCGCGAGACTGCACGTGCGCGCCGAGACAGCGGCTTTTGCCGCCCTTCTCGGCGCGCACGTGCAGTCTCGCGGCTTAGATGACGCCCTGGGCCAGCATCGCGGCGGCGACCCGCTCGAAGCCGGCGCTGTTCGCACCGATCACGTAGTCGCCGGGCGCACCGTACCGCTCGGCCGCCTGGAACGCGGCGCCGTGCACGTCCGCCATGATCTCGCGGAGGCGCTGCTCGCTGTCCTGGAAGCTCCAGCGCTGGCGGGAGGCATTCTGGCTCATCTCGAGGGCGGACGTGGCCACGCCGCCCGCGTTCGCGGCCTTTCCCGGTGCGAAGAGCACACCTGCCTTCTGGAACGCGTCGACCGCACCGGGGACGCACGGCATGTTGGCGCCCTCGGACACCGCACGCACGCCGTTCGCGATCAGAGCCTCGGCGTCGGCGACGCTGACCTCGTTCTGCGTAGCCGAGGGCACGGCGATCTCCGCCGGCACCTCCCACACACGGCCACCCTCGACGAAGCGCGCGTCCGGGCGACGTCGTGCGTATTCGACGATGCGTGCGCGCTCGACCTCCTTGATCTGGCGGAGCAGATCCACGTCGATGCCCGCGTCGTCGACCACGTATCCCGAGGAATCCGATGCCGTGACCGGGGTCGCCCCCAGCTGCGTGGCCTTCTGGATCGCGTAGATCGCGACGTTGCCGGAGCCGGAGACGCTCACGCGCTTCCCGGCGAGCGAGTCGCCGTGCACGCCGAGCATCTCCTCGGCGAAGAACACGGCGCCGTATCCGGTCGCCTCGGTCCGTACCTCGGCCCCGCCCCAGCCGGTTCCCTTGCCGGTGAACATGCCGGACTCGTGGCGGTTCGTGACCTTGCGGTACTGCCCGAACAGGTAGCCGATCTCGCGGCCGCCGACACCGATGTCACCCGCAGGGACATCGGTGTGCTCGCCGAGGTGCCGGTAGAGCTCGTTCATGAACGACTGGCAGAAGCGCATGATCTCGGCGTCGGATCGTCCGTGCGGATCGAAATCGGATCCGCCCTTGCCGCCGCCGATGCCCTGGCCGGTCAGAGCGTTCTTGAAGATCTGCTCGAAGCCGAGGAACTTGATGATCGACAGGTTGACCGACGGGTGGAAGCGCAGGCCGCCCTTGTACGGTCCGAGCACGGACGAGAACTGGATCCGGTACCCGCGGTTGACCTGCAGCCGGCCCGCGTCGTCCACCCAGGGCACGCGGAAGAGGATCTGCCGTTCCGGCTCGACGAGGCGCTCGAGGATCCCGTTGTCCACGAACTCCGGGTGCGTCTCCAACACGGGGGTGATCGAGTGGAGCACCTCGTGCACGGCCTGATGGAACTCCGGCTCGTGGGGGCTCCGCGAGAGGACGGTCTCGAACACGGGCTGGACAGCGGCGGCGAGCGGGGCGAATTCTGACGTCGAAGACACGAGGAAGAGCTTTCTGGAACGGAGGAACAGGCGGAGGCGATCGTGTCGCGGCGGGCACCCTGGATCGTGGCGCGATCTCTCACCCTAGCGGTGCGGTGCTGGAGGGCGAGGGCTCGCCCTCCAGGTCACCCGGTGTTCTGCAGGCCGGCCGCGACACCGCTCACCGAGAGCAGCAGGAGGCGCTGCAGTTCGGGTACGGCGTCCGCGTCTGCGGATCCCGTCGGCTCGTCGCGCAGTGCACGCAGCGCGCGCAGCTGAAGCAGGGACAGGGCGTCGACGTAGGGGCTGCGCAGCTGCACGGCGCGCTGGAGGATCGGCTTGTTCTCCAGCAGGCCGCTGCCGCCGGTCAGGCGGATGACCCAGGAGCGCGTGAGCTCGAGCTCGTCCAGGACCAGCGTCGCGAGATCCTCGCGGTCGCCCAGCGCGAGGTAGCGGCGGGCGATGCGCTCATCCGTCTTGGCGAGGCTCATCGCGACGTTGTCGATCATCGTGCGCAGCAGCGGCCACTCGCGGTAGGCCTCGGCGAGGCGTGCCTCGTCGCCGACGGCCTGCAGCGCCGTACCGAGCCCGAACCACCCGGCGAGGTTGATCCGAGCCTGCGTCCACGCGAACACCCACGGGATCGCCCGGAGGTCCTCGAGCGATTCCACCGACAGCCCTCGGCGAGCAGGGCGGGAGCCCAGCGCGAGCAGTCCGATCTCCTCGAGCGGGGTCACGGTCGCGAACCAGGGCGCGAAGCCGTCGGCCTTGATGAGCTCGAAGAACCGCGCGCGGGACGTGGAGTCCATGACGGCCGCGATGTCCGCGAAGCGCTCCGCGGCGCCGCTCGTGCGCTGCTCGACGGAGGGAGACGACGCGAGCAGCGTGGCCGCGGCGACCTGATCGATGTGACGCATCGCGATGGCCGGCTCGCCGTAGCGGGCGAAGATGACCTCGCCCTGCTCGGTGAGCTTGAATCGACCGTCCACCGAGTGCGGCGGCTGGGCGAGGATCGCTGAGTTGGCGGGACCACCGCCGCGTCCGAGCGCTCCACCGCGGCCATGGAAGAGCGTGAGCTCGATGCCGGACTCCTGCGCCCACCGCGCGATCTTCGCCTGAGCGGCGTAGAGCGCGAGGTTCGCGGCGACGGGGCCGACGTCCTTCGACGAGTCCGAGTATCCGAGCATGACCTCGAGGCGGTTGTCGGTCTCGGCCATCCGTGCCCGAAACTCGGGGAACGTCACGACCTCGGCGAGGATCTCGGGGGCGGCCTGGAGGTCCGCGAACGTCTCGAAGAGCGGGACGACGTCGAGGACCGGCGCGTCGTCGCCCAGCGCGTACTCGGCGAGGCGGTGCACCGCGGCGAGGTCCGACGCAGCCTGGGTGAACGACACCACGTAGCGTCCGGCGGCGCGCAGGCCGTAGCGGCGCTGGATGTCGGCGAGCGCGCGGAACACCTCGAGGACCTCCTCGGTCTCTTCGCTCCGCTCACCGCCCGCGTCGAGCTCGGCCAGCGCACGGGCATGGACCTGGGAGTGCTGGCGCACCTCGAGTTCGGTCAGGTGGAAGCCGTAGGTCTGCACCTGCCAGATCACGTGCTGGATCCCGCCGAACGCGTGGCGACGAGCGCCGGCTGCGGCGAGAGAATCCTGCACGACCCGCAGGTCCTCCAGCAGTCCCTCCGGAGCGTCGTAGCCGCCCGGTGTCTCGAGCCGGGTCGCGGCGATGCGCCGGGCGAGCATGAGCATGATGCGACGGTGCGGCTCGTGCGGTGAGCGGGCGGCGATCTCCGCCGCCGCCTCCGCGTCCGACGCGAGGAACTCCTGCCACAGCGCGCTCGCCGCAGCGCTGGGCGGTGTGTCGTCCGCATCGAGCGTGAGGGTGCGTCCGATCCGTCCGAGCGTGGTCTCCAGGCCCCGAAGCACGTGATCCGACGCGATCTGCGACGCCTCTCGGGTGACGGAGGCGGTCACGAACGGATTCCCGTCCCGGTCGCCGCCGACCCAGCTGCCGACGCGCACGAAGGCCGGGACGATCGGAGCGCTCGCCCCGGTGTCACCGTCGCGGAGCGCGTCGTCGATGCGGCGATAGACGTGCGGCACGGTGGTGAAGAGCGTCTCGTCGAACACGGACATCACCGTGCGGACCTCATCGGTCGGGGTCGGCTTCTGTGCGCGCAGCGGGGCGGTGCGCCACAGGGTGTCGACCTCCTCGAGCATGCGGCGCCGTGCGCGGTGCTCCTCGGATCCGCCGTCGCTGGCGGCGTCGAGCTGCGTCAGCAGGTCCGACAGGCGCCGGATGCTCGCCGAGACCGCGCGGCGGCGGGCCTCGGTGGGGTGCGCCGTGAAGACGGGGTGGAAGCGGAGACCGGCGAGGCGCCTGGCCGCTTCATCGTCGCCGACCTCGCCGCGCAACCGTGCGTACGCGCTTGCGACGGTGTCGGCGGCGTCCTCGCGCCCGGGCTGGCCGGCGCGCTCGCGGAGCACACGGACCCGCTGGTGCTCCTCCGCGAGGTTCACGAGGTGGAAGTAGCAGGTGAAGGCGCGGGCGACCTCATCGGCGCGCGCGACCGTGAAGGAGTCCGCGATGGCCGCGGCGCGCTCGAACGCACCGGAGGTCTCATCCTCGTAGGCCTGGATGGTGGCCAGGCGCAGACGCTCGACATCGTCGAACAGTCCGGGGCTGCCGGATTCGCGGAGCACCTGGCCCAGCAGGCCGCCGAGCATGCGGACATCGGCACGCATGGAATCGGGGATGCCGCGTCCGGCTTCGAAGCGGCCGATCACGCGGATGGCCTCGGTGTTCGTGGGCTCGGGGTGCAGAGACTCGGGGGTCATCTTTCGAGCGTATCCCGGTCGGGAAGCTGCTCATGACGACGTGACATCGACGCCGTGCCGTGGGGATCGCCTCCTAAGATCGAATCCGTGGGCGCCGACCGCCCGTGTGCCGGGAAGGGGCTGCCGTGACCGATTCCGACGCGCTGCGCGATGCGGCCGAGACGATGCGCCGGGTGCGTGAGGAGTGCGTGTGGTCAGAGCGCATCACCCACCGCGACCTGGTTCCGTACCTCATCGAGGAATCCCATGAGGTGATCGAGGCCGTCGAGGACGGTTCCCGCGCGGACCTCCGCGAGGAGCTCGGCGATCTGCTGTGGCAGGTGCTGTTCCATTCCGCCATCGCGGCGCAGGACCCCGACGACCCGTTCGACATCGACGATGTCGCGCGCACCCTCACCGAGAAGATGGTCAGACGTCATCCGCACGTGTTCGCCGACGCGGTCGCGCGCACCCCGGATGAGGTGCTCGTGCACTGGAATGCCGCCAAGGCGGCCGAGAAGCGAGAGCGGCGGAGCGTCCTGGACGGGATACCGCCCGCGATGCCGGCACTGCCTCGGGCGCAGAAACTCGCGGGGAGGGCCGCAGGGGTGGGCGTCTCCACGCCGTCCGGAGGGGCGGCGCAGTCCGAGGACGAGCTCGGGGATCAGCTCCTCGCGCTGGTCGTGCGGGCACGAGAGCGCGGCTGGGACGCGGAGCGTGCGTTGCGCGAGCGCCTGCGGCGCCTCGAACGCGAGGTCCGTGCCGCCGAGGCCGGGTGACGGAGGGTCCGCGAGACCTGGAAGGATGGTCGGGTGGCCACCGTGAACCCGCCGCGTGGAATGCGCGACATCCTCCCCGCTGACAAGACGCGTCGAGAGCGCGTGCTCGCCCGCATCCGTGATCGCTACCGTGCGCACGGGTTCGACGAGATCGAGGCCCCGGCGCTCGAGGAGTACTCGCGTCTGCACGCGGGCATCGGCGGCGACAACGAGAAGCTCGCGTACAACGTGCTCCGCCGCGGGTTGGACGCCGAGGCGATCCGCGCCGGCGCCGACGATCAGGCCGCCCTCGCCGACCTCGGACTCCGCTACGACCTCACGGTTCCGCTGGCCCGTTTCTACGCCAGCAACCGTGGTCAGCTGCCCACCGTCTTCCGTTCGATCCAGATCGGTCCCGTGTGGCGGGCCGAGCGCCCCCAGAACGGGCGGTACCGCCAGTTCCTCCAGTGTGACATCGACATCATGGGCGATGACTCCGCTCGCGCCGAGGCCGAGCTGCTCGTCGCGTCTCTCGACGCCGTCGATGCGTTGGGACTCGAGGGAGCCACGGTGCGTATCAACGACCGCCGGGTGTTGGACTGGATGCTCGACAGCTTCGGTTTCGGAGCGGACGAGCGCCCCGGAGTGCTGATCACGATCGACAAGCTCGACAAGATCGGTCCGGACGGCATCGCCGCCGAGCTGCGCGAACGCGCGGCCACGGCTTCTGCCGTCGACGCGTTCGAAGCCTTCCTGAACCGTCCGCAGCCGAGTGCGATCGCCTACGGGGAGCCGCAGATCCGCGCGGCGCTCCCGGAGGGCGCCCCGGACGACATCGTCGGGCACCTGGTCGGTATCGGCGAGGCGGTCGCGGTCGCGCGCCGCAGCGAGGGGGAGATCCCCCTCGTCTTCGATCCGTTCCTCGTGCGCGGCATGGGGTACTACACCGGCACGATCTTCGAGCTCGCGCACCCCTCCGTCGCCTACTCGCTGGGCGGTGGCGGACGCTACGACGGCATGATCGGACGCTTCCTCGGGCAGCAGGTCCCCGCCGTCGGGTTCTCGCTCGGGTTCGAGCGACTCGTGGATCTCGTCACCGCGATCGATGAGGATGCCGCCGCGGCGATCGTGCTCGTGCACGACGCGGACGTCCCCGTCGCCGAGCTGCTGGCGCACAAAGCGGCGTTGGTCGACACAGGCGCACGGGTGCGCCTGGAGCGCCGCACGAAGAACCTCAAGGCGTTGCTCGAGCGCGCCGCCGCCGACGGGTACACGGCTTTCGCCACCGTGCGGTCCGGCGCCGATCGCGGCGCGCTGGAGATCAAGCCCCTCGACTAGACGACGGCGGCCGTAGACCGGACGGACGCTCCCTCCGTTCTGCGAGCGTCCTTCGTGGCGAGCCCGGCGACCCTCGCCGCCCACCGTTCGCGCGTCGACGCATCTGAGGTGCGCACCGGGCCGAGGCGCGTGACGCGCACCGGGGAGATCCCGCAGAACCTCATCGTCAGGCGTGCGACCTGCCGCACGGTGGTGTTGTTGCCGAGCGCCAGGTGCCACCACGGCGAGTCCGTCGTGACGATCAGTCGCCCCGTGCGTCCCCTCAGGAGGCCGACGGGAAGGTTGCCGCGGTACTCGAAGGCGCGTCGCGGGAGCAGCACGCGGTCGAAGAATCCCTTGAGCAGCGCCGGGGTGGATCCCCACCAGACCGGGGTGAAGACGACGACGTGGGTCGCGTCCAGGATGAGCGACCACGCGTGGTCGAGGTCCGGCTCCAGCTCGGTGCGCACGCGGTAGCCGCCGCGCAGATGGGGGTCGAACTCGAGGTCGCGGAGCGGGAGCACCGTCGCGTGCGGGTGGGAGTCGGCGTAGCGCTGGGCGAGAGCGGCACCGAACGACTGCGCGTCGGGGTGACCGTCGATGACGAGAGTGGGCATGAGAGCCTTTCTTGGTGGTGTCTAGATTCTGGGCACTGTCTAGATCAGTGTCAGCGTCTCAGTAGAATGTTGCTCGTGTCAAGATCAGACGGCGCGTATCACCACGGGCACCTCGCGTCCGCCCTGGAAGAGGCGGCGCTCGAACTGCTCGATCGCTCGAGCCACACCGCGGTGAGCCTGCGCGAGGTCGCGCGGATCGCTGGCGTGAGTCACAGCGCGCCCTATCACCACTTCGGCGACCGCCAGGCGCTCCTCAAGCGCCTGGCGGAGCTGTGCATGGCGGACCTCATCGACGCCGTGCGTCGCGCGCGGGACGCAGCACCGACCCCGGATGCCCGTCTGCTCGCCTTCGGAGTGGCGTACGTCGGCTACGCGAACCGATACCCGTACCGCTTCGGCGTCATCTACGACCCCGAGGTCTGCGTCCCTGGTGCGGCGACCGGTGAGATGGCGGCGTTGATCCACGAGATCGAGGACATGCTCGACGGGGTCGTGGCCGACGCCCGCCCCGGAATGGATCCGCAGCAGGCTGCGGTCGTGGCGGCATCCGCGTGGGCGACGGCGCACGGTCTGGCGACCCTCACGCGTGCCGGTCACATCCCGGCCGCCGCCATCGAACCGGCGCTCGCCGCGGCTGTCTTCTCCTGACCTCTCTCCGGCTCGGCTCCGCCGGAGGTGGTTCACCTGGGGTTCACGCGCGTCGTGTGAGATCGCACGCATGATGCGGGGAGCGGCGATCAGATCGGGTCTGATCGCGGTCGGAGTCGGGGCGACGGTTCTCGCGGGGCGTGCAGCGCTCCAGCGGCAGGCGGCCATCGCGCGACGGCGGATCGGAAAGCCCCTCGGCGAGGACGCTCTGGATGCGGACCGGATCTGGCGGAAGCGTCAGGAGGGCGAGCCGATCGAGCTCCTCGTGCTCGGCGATTCGCTCGCCGCGGGCCTGGGGGCTGACCGTCGCAAGGACACGCTGGGCGGGCGCCTCGCCAAAGGGCTGGCCCGACGGGCGGGGAGGCCGGTGCGTCTGCGCACCGCAGCGGTCGTCGGCTCCGAATCCCGGGCTCTCGCGGCGCAACTCGACTCTCTCCCCACGGGTTATCACGCCGATGTCGCGGTGATCGTCGTCGGCGGCAACGATGTCACGCACATGGTGCCGCCACCGGTGTCGACCGCGCACCTGGACGCCGCCATCCGCCGAGTGCGCGCGACGGGAGCGGGCGTCGTGGTCGGGACCTGCCCGGACCTCGGGACCCTCCGCCCGGTGCCCCAGCCGCTACGGACCCTCATGGCGCGCATGTCGCGTCACCTCGCGGCGTCGCAGACGCGCACCGCTCGGCGAGGCGGTGCGATCCCCGTGGATCTCCGCCGCGCGGTGGGTCCTCACTTCCACACGGATCCGGACGACATGTTCAGTCTCGATCGTTTCCACCCGAGTGCAGCGGGCTATCGACGCACCGCCGAGGCTCTGCTCCCCGCTGTCGTTCGAGCACTGCGGAAGCGCGAGGACACCTCCGCCCCGGAGCGCTCACCCGTCGAGCGTCCGGCTGCCGTCCGTTCGCTCGTCTGATCGTGGCAGGGTGCGGCGGCTGCGCTGCAGAGCCCATCGCAGGGCCAGCCCGACCGCCACGACCCCGGCGCCGGCGAGGGCGGCGAGCGGGGGGAGGGTCACGACGAGCACGAGGCATCCGGCAGCGCCGACGATCTGCACGGCACGCGGGTATCGGCGCACCTCCGCGCCCTGTCGCCAGGCTGCGGCGTTCGCGATGAAGTAGTACAGCAGGACCCCGAACGAGGAGAATCCGATGGCGGTCCGTAGGTCTGCGAGCAGGATGAGCGCGACCACCAGTGCGGCGATGGCGATCTCGGCGCGCCGGGGAACCTGCCAGCGCTCATCGACGGCGCTCAGCGGGCGGGGAAGGTCACCCTCGCGGGCCATGGCGAGGCTGGTGCGACCGATGCCGGTGAGAAGCGCCAGCAGTGCGCCCAGCGACGCTGCGGCGGCTGCAATCCGCACGATCGGGGTGAGTGCGGGTGCTGTCGAGGCGGCGACGACGTCGGCGAGCGGTGCCGCGCTGTCGACCGCGTCTCCGCCGAGAGTCGTGACGACCGTGAGGGCGACGACGGTGTACACGATCACGGCCCCGGCGAATGCGAGGAGGATCGCGCGGGGGATGGTGCGCGCGGGGTCGACGACCTCTTCGCCCATCGTCGCGATCCTGGCGTATCCGGCGAAGGCGAAGAACAGCAGGCCTGCGCCCTGCAGGACACCGTAGACCGAGGGGTCGGGCAGGGGCGGCGGTGTGGCGGCTGTGGCGGATCCGAGGCCCAGGGCGACGACGATCGCGAGCCCCAGGAGTGATCCCGCCACGAGGATGCGGGTCAGGAGTGCCGTGCGGGTCACGCCGAAGCAGTTGACCGTGGCCAGGGCGGCGACGGCGACCACGGCGACGAGGATCTCCCACCCGGCGGGGGCGGCGTAGGCGGCGAAGGTCATGGCCATCGCGGCGCAGCTCGCGACCTTTCCGACCACGAAGCTCCACCCCGCAGCGAACCCCCACCCCGGTCCGATCTCCGCCCGTGCGTAGGCGTACGTGCCTCCGGCGACGGGATGCACGGCGGCGAGCTGGGCGGACGAGGCGGCATTGCAGAACGCGACGACGGCGGCGACCGCGAGGGCGATGAACAGTCCGGAGCCGGCCGCGGAGAGTGCCGGTCCCCAGACGGCGAAGACTCCGGCGCCGATCATCGAACCGAGGCCGATCGCGACGGCGTCCGGGAGTGACAGGCGGCGGGCGAGTGGCATGGCCCCATCGTGGCATCTCGGAGTGAACGAGCGGTGACCTCTGGCCCCGCGGTCGTCGGCGGGCGGAGTGCTGCGCGATCGTGTATTGTTCTAGTTGCCCTAGAACTACTAGAACTGAGGGGGTGCGCGATGCTCATTCGCGTCGACATCGACAGCGCTCGACCGCTCTTCGAGCAGGTCGCCGCCTCCGTGCGCGCTGACATCGTCGCGGGCAGGATCCTGCCCGGAGATCGGCTGCCATCCGCTCGCGAGGTCGCCGAAGCGCTCGAGATCAACCTCCACACGGTGTTGCATGCGTATCAGCAGCTCCGCGACGAGGGACTGATCGACCTCCGACGGGGGAGAGGAGCGGTCGTCTCGACCTCGCTCGCTCCCTTGGCCGAGCTCTCGGCAGACATCCGAACCCTCGTGGAGCGCGCAGCCGCGCTCGGCATCTCGTCCGCCACACTGGCGGCCCTCGTGAAGGAGACCATCGTATGAACACCGAAGCGCACCGCGCGCGCACCGCCTTCATCTGGGTGGGGGTGGTCGTTCCGCTCTCCATCATCGTCTTCGCCACCCTGATCGGCGCTTCCTGGCTCCCGGAGATCCCCACTCCGGCGGCACTCCACTGGTTCGGTGGCGGAGTCGACACCGTCGGCCCCGCGTGGGGGCATCTCGTGCTGCTCGCCGGGCTCGGCGGAGGGCTCGTCCTCGGTCTCGGAGCCCTGGTGTGGTTCGGTCTCCGGTCGACGGCTCGCGCGGACGAGGCGACGGGCCGCCCTGCAGGATGGCCCGTCGCCGCGCGCTTCCTCGGCGCGGTGAATCTCGGACTCGCCGTGCTGCTGTCGGTCATCACGCTCACAGCGCTCGGAGTGCAACGAGGGCTCGAGGACGCCTCGGATGCTCCGGCCATCGGCGGCGCCGTGCTGCTCGGTGTCGCCCTCATGCTCGTGTGCACGGCGCTCGGATGGTTCCTGCAGCCGAAGGTCTCGCAGATCAGGCCCGCTGCGAGCGGCGCCGAGCCGATGTCGCTCGCCCCCGGCGAGAGGGCGATCTGGATGGGCACGGCGACGATCGCACGCGGAGGTCAGGTGGTCTTCGCCCTCGCGCTGTCCGTCGAGATCGCGCTGGTGGTCATCCTGCTCCTCACGGGGGCCGGGGGAACGACCGCCGTCGTGATCACGGGCGGCGCCGGACTGCTGATCCTGGTCATGTTCGCCGCGACCTTCATATTCCGCGTCCGCGCCGGTGCCGCCGGACTCCGCGTGCGATCCGCCCTGGGCTGGCCGCGGGTCGAGATCCCGGCCTCCGACATCCGGTCCGCTCGATCGATGCACCTGGAACCGTTCGTCGAGTTCGGCGGGTGGGGCCTGCGCTACGCCCCCGACGGTCGCTACGGCGTCGTGCTGCGCGCCGGCGAGGCACTGGAAGTCACCCGCTCCGACGGGCGCACCTTCTTCGTCACCGTCGACGACGCCGCGACCGCGGCATCCGTTCTCGTCTCCTCCGCATCCGCTTCTGAAGGGCCCCGCTCATGACGCGTCAGCGCACTATCGCCACGATCGCCTTCGTGATTCTCTCCTGCGGTCTCGCCTGGCTGGTGGCGCTTCCGCTCTGGCTCGGTGACGGTCTCGCCTCGCCGCTCGTCGGGGTGCTCCTCCCCGTACTGATGTTCACACCAGCGATCGCTGTCCTGATCGTCATGCTCGCCTTCGGCTTCCCGGCACGGGGTGAGCGGTTGCGATTCCTCGGCCTGTGGCCGTTGCGCCCTGCGAGGCGCGTGGTCGGACTCTCCGTGCTCGCCCTCGTCGCGTCGCCCGTGCTGGTCCTGCTCGCCGTGATGGTCGCGGCGCTGTTCGGCTGGGTACAGCTGGATCTCCTGGGGCTGTCCGGTCTGACCGAGTCCCTTGCGGCCACCGTGCCCGAGGGAGCCCCCGTTCCGCCCGCAGGGATCGTTCTCGTATCGCAGCTCATCGCGATCCCGATCGCCGGAGCGACCCTCAACGCGCTCCTCGCATTCGGTGAGGAACTCGGGTGGCGCGGCTTCCTCGTTCCGGCACTGCGTCCGCTCGGCACCTGGCCGACGCTCCTGATCAGCGGCGTCGTGTGGGGTCTCTGGCATTCGCCGATCATCCTGCTCGGCTACAACTTCGGCCGCCCCGACCTCCTGGGTGTCCTGCTCATGGTGGCCGGATGCGTGGCGTGGGGTGTACTGCTCGGGTGGCTCAGGCTCCGCTCGGCGTCGGTATGGCCGGCGGTGTTCGCGCACGGCGCGCTGAACGCCGCGGGCGGTATGGTCGCTCTGCTGTACGCCGCGGGAACGACGTTGGACATGGGCCTCGTGGGGCCGCTCGGCGTGGCCTCCTGGATCGTATTGGCGCTCGTTGTCGTCGTGCTCGCGGTCACCGGCCAGTTCTCACGACAGCCGGAACTGGCGGATTCCCCCGGGCGTCTGCTGTCGCGGCCGCGCGGTCAGTGACCGGCCTCGCTCAGCGATAGACCGGCCACGCGGAGCCGGCTCCGGCGCCTTGACGCGCGGATCACGGGGCGGTTGGCTGAGGGCATGGCGCAATCCACTCCTGACAACTGGCGTCTCGCTGACGTCTATCTCGCAGACACCCTCGTCGGTCACGACTCCGCTCTGGATGCGGCGCTCGCCGCGCAGCGCGAGGCGGGCCTTCCGGAGATCGAGGTGGCGCCGGTCAGCGGGAAGCTGCTGAACCTGCTGGCGCGCATCAGCGGCGCGCGGCGTGTGCTGGAGATCGGGACGCTCGGCGGGTATTCCACTATCTGGCTCGCGCGCGCGGTCGGGGAGGGCGGGCTCGTCACGACCATCGAGGCGGAAGCCGACAACGCCGCCGTCGCCCGGGCCAGCATCGATGCCGCGGGGGTGGGGGAGCGGGTGGAGATCCGCATCGGCCGGGGCGCCGACGTGCTCCCGTCTCTCGACGGATCGGAACCGTACGACCTGGTCTTCATCGACGCCGACAAGGAGTCCAACACGATCTACCTCGACTGGGCCGCGCGACTCGGACGCCCGGGCACCGTCGTCGTCCTCGACAACATCGGTCGTGAGGGGGAGATCGTGCGCGAGGACTCGGACGACACGCAGGTCATCGGCACGAGAGCGGCTCTCGAGATGCTCGGTACCGACCCGCGCTTCGACGCCACCGCGCTGCAGACGGTCGGCCTCAAAGGGTGGGACGGCATCGCGATGGCGGTCGTGGTCTGAGCACCCACCCGGGCTAGACTGGCGGCGGATCGTTCGACCTGATCCTCCCCCCTGAACAAGGAGCACATCTGTGGCATTGATCGAGGCTGTAGGCGCACGCGAGATTCTGGATTCACGCGGAAACCCGACCGTCGAGGTGGAGGTGCTCCTCGATGACGGCATCGTGCAGCGCGCCGCCGTCCCCTCCGGCGCATCCACCGGAGCATTCGAGGCCTATGAACTCCGCGACGGCGACAAGAGCCGCTACGGGGGCAAGGGCGTCCTCAAGGCCGTCGAGGCCGTCATCGACGAGCTCGGCCCCGCCATCGAGGGCGTCGACGCGAGCGAGCAGCGGGTCATCGACGAGATCCTCATCGATGTGGACGGCACCGACAACAAGGGCCGCACCGGCGCGAACGCCATTCTCGGCGTGAGCCTCGCCGTCGCCAAGGCCGCCGCGGACAGCGCCGACCTCCCGCTCTTCCGCTACCTCGGCGGGCCCAACGCGCACCTGCTGCCGGTCCCGCTCTTCAACGTCATCAACGGTGGCGAGCACGCCGACAACGGCATCGACATGCAGGAGTTCTTCCTCGCACCCATCGGCGCCGAGACGTACAGCGAGTCGCTGCGCTGGGGTGTCGAGACCTACCACGTACTCAAGAGCGAGCTGAAGGCCGCCGGATACGCAACGGGCCTGGGCGACGAGGGCGGCTTCGCCCCCGACCTCCCCAGCAACCGCGAGGGCCTCGAGTTCCTCATCCGGGCCATCGAGAAGGCCGGCTTCACTCCCGGGACCGACATCGCCCTGGGGCTCGACGTCGCGGCCACCGAGTTCTTCTCCGACGGGGTCTACCGCCTCGACGGCAAGGACTGGGATGCCGCAGCGCTCACCGAGTACTACGTCGGCCTGGTGAACGACTTCCCGATCGTCACGATCGAGGACGCCCTCGCCGAGGACGACTGGGACGGCTGGAAGGCACTCACCGACGCGCTCGGTGCGAAGGTCCAGCTCGTCGGCGACGATCTGTTCGTGACCAACCCGGAGCGCCTCCAGGACGGAATCACGCGCGGCGTGGCGAACTCGCTCCTGGTCAAGGTGAACCAGATCGGCACGCTCTCCGAGACGTTCGACGCGGTCAGCCTCGCGCAGCGCTCCGGCTACACGGCCATGCTGTCGCACCGCTCGGGCGAGACCGAGGACACCATGATTGCCGACCTCGCGGTCGCCACGAACGCGGGTCAGATCAAGACCGGTGCGCCCGCTCGCAGCGAGCGCGTCGCGAAGTACAATCAGCTTCTGCGCATCGAGGAGGAACTGGGCGACGCGGCGGTCTTCGCCGGACGCTCCGCCTTCCCGCGTTTCCAGCGCTGAGCACAGCACGAGCATTGCGGACCGACGCCTCGGCGTCGTGACACCCGCACACGGAAGGGGGAACCATGGCCACACGCCCGGTTCCCCCTTCTTCCGTCCCTCCCCGTGCTTCCGTCTCGCCCCGTGCGTCGCGTCGCGCGGACGCCGCGACGGCGACGCGCCGCGTGGACGTGCGCGAGTGGGCGTCCGGGATCCGGCTCTCCGGATTCATGGTGATCATGCTCTCGCTCGTCGTGCTCGGCGCGTGGGTGCTCGTCCCGACCCTGGGTACGTACCTCGACCAGCGGCAGAAGATCGGCGCGCTGGAGAACTCCGTGCAGATCAGCACCGAGCAGATCGAGGCGCTCGAGCTCGAGCGCGAGCGCTGGGAGGATCCGGCGTACATCACGACGCAGGCCCGTGAACGTCTGTACTACGTCAAACCCGGCGAGGTGGTCTACCTCGTCGACAACGACCTCGATCCCGCGGCGATCCCCCGCGAGCAGGAGGCGGTGAGCGACGCGCTCGAGGAGCGCCCGGCCGACTGGATGCCCCAGCTGCTGCGTGCCATCGCCGGAGCGGGCCTCGCGCAGAACGCGGTCGAGACGCCCGACTGACTCGCGCTCTCGCGCCGTCTGGTCAGCGCCTCCCGTTCGGCAGCGCGACAGCGCGCAGGAGCGTTCTCCAGGCACCCTCCCGTACGCTGGGAGAGTGACCACTCCGCCCTATGCTCCCCCCACTCCCGCCGAGATCTCGGTGGTGTCCGCGCAACTCGGACGGGCAGCTCGCGGCGTCGTCGGAATCGCCGCACGCTGTGTGTGCGGCAACCCGACCGTGGTGGCGACCACCCCTCGACTGCCCGACGGCACGCCGTTTCCGACGTTCTACTACCTCACCCACCCCGCGGCGACCGCGGCGATGTCGACGCTCGAGGCCACTCAGGTGATGCCCGAGCTCGCCGACCTGCTCACACGCGACGAGGACATCGCGACGCACTACCGCGAGGCGCACGAGGCCTATCTCGCCGACCGCGCACAGTTCGGAGACGTCGAGGAGATCTCCGGGATCTCCGCGGGCGGAATGCCGACCCGCGTCAAATGCCTGCACGCGCTGGCCGGACACGCGCTGGCGACCGGCCCCGGCGTCAATCCGATCGGCGACGAGGCCATCGCCCGATCCTCCTGGTCGCCCGACCGGTGCGTGTGTTCCGACCAGGGTGCCGCCCTCGGAGCGGATCCGGCATGATGCGGACGCGGGTGCTGCGCGGTGCGGTCGCGACAGCGGTCGTGGCGGCATCCGTGCTGCTCGCGGGAGGCGCGGCGACTCCGTCGCCGACCCCGACGCCGCCACCGATCCCCGACGACCCCGCGGATCCGATCCGGGCGTCGGAGTACTGGTTGGACGGCGCGAAGATCCGCGAGGCATGGCACGAGACGCGCGGTGAGGGCGTCACGATCGCCGTCATCGACACGGGCATCGCCAACGTCCCCGCGGCGTTCGGAGATGCCGTCGTCGGCGGCACCGACGTGTCCGGCAGCGGGACGCCCGACGGCCGCACGCCCGTCGGAGCGGTGGACGGCGACCACGGATCGTGGGTCGCGTCGCTCGCAGCCGGTCGAGGCGCCGCGGACGGCACCGGAATGATCGGCGTCGCCCCCGAGGCGGACCTGCTGTCCGTGTCGGTCGGCTTCGGAGCCGCAGCCGCCGTGCCGTTCGTCGACCAGGTGGCAGAGGCCATGATCTGGTCGGTCGACAACGGTGCGGACATCATCAACCTCTCTTTCACCACGAACACCCTGGACTGGGACGAGAGCTGGGACGAGGCGTTCCTCTACGCGTTCGAACACGACGTCGTCGTCATCGTCGCCGCGGGAAACCGGGGGAGCGGTACGAGCATGGTCGGCGCTCCGGCCACCATCCCCGGTGTCCTCACCGTCGGCGGGGTCGATCAGACGGGCACGGCGAGCCAGGAGGCGTCCACCCAGGGCATCACGATCGGCGTCTCCGCGCCCAGCGAGGGACTCCTCGGCGTCTCCTCGGACGGCACGCTGCAGAAGTGGGGTGGAACGAGCGGCGCGGCGCCGATCGTGGCGGGCATCGCCGCGCTGGTGCGCGCCGAGCACCCTGACCTCGACGCCGCGAACGTCATCAATCGCATCATCGAGACCGCCATGCCGGTCCCGGGCGTGGACAAGGTCCCCGATCCGCTCTACGGCTATGGACTCGTCGACGCCGAGGCGGCCGTCACCGACGACGTCCCCACCGTGGACGGCAATCCGATGGGGAGCCTCGCCGACTGGATCACGATCTACCGGCGCGCCGAGGCGGCTCCTCAGCCCGAGCCGGAGATCACTCCGATCGAGATTCCGCCGCTGCCGCCCGCGGATGCGCCGACCGAGGCGGGATCCCCTCTGCTGCCCAGTGAGGAATCGTTGCGCTACGGGACGCTGCCGCTCATCGCGCTCACGGTCCCTGGTATCCTGATCGGGCTTGGCGTCACTGCCGCTGCCCGGCGCATCCGATCGGCGCGCGCAGAACGTTCGCCTTCCCCCTGACGAGGAGTTGTCCCCCTGTGCCCAAGATTTTGATTGTCGGTGGTGGCTACGCGGGCTTCTACACCGCGTGGAAGCTCGAGAAGCACCTCCGCAAAGGCGAAGCCGATGTGACCATGGTCGACCCGCTGCCGTACATGACGTACCAGCCGTTCCTCCCCGAGGTCGCCGCGGGATCGATCGAGGCGCGGCACTCCGTCGTCGCGCACCGTCGTCACCTCAAGCGCACGAATGTCGTCACCGCCAAGGTCACCGGTATCGACCACGCGAACAAGGTCGCGACGATCACCCCGCCGCTCGGTGACCCGTACGAGTTCGCGTACGACCAGATCGTCGTCACCGCGGGCGCCGTGTCGCGGACGTTCCCGATCCCGGGTATCGCAGACAACGCCATCGGCCTCAAGACGATCGAGGAGGCCGTCGCGATCCGTGACCGCCTGATGTCCAACTTCGACAAGGCGGCCTCGCTGCCGGCCGGCCCTGAGCGCGACCGGCTCCTCTCCGTCGTCGTCGTCGGTGGCGGCTTCGCGGGCATCGAGGTGTTCGCCGAGCTGCGGTCGCTGTCGTCGTCGCTGGTCAGCAAATACCCGCAGCTGCGCTTCGAGGACACGCACTTCCACCTCATCGAGGCGATGGGGCGGATCATGCCCGAGGTCTCGCTCAAGACGAGCGAGTGGGTGCTGAAGGACCTCGCCAAGCGCGGCGCCTTCGTCCACCTCGACACCCAGGTCAAGGGCGCGATCGACGGAAACGTCGAGCTGTCCACGGGCGATGTCATCCCCGCCGACCTGATCGTGTGGACCGCCGGAGTCATGGCGAACCCGACCGTCGTTCGCGGGGGCGACCTGCCCGTCGAGGAGCGTGGCCGCATCCAGACCCGCGCAGACCTGCGCGTCGGTACGGACGAGGCGTTCGTGGAGGGCGCGTGGGCCGCGGGTGATGTCTCCGCTGTTCCCGACCTCTCCGGAGGCGGTGTCGGCGGCTACTGCGTCCCGAACGCCCAGCACGCGGTCCGTCAGGCCAAGGTCCTCGCGAAGAACCTCGTCGCGGTGCTCCGCGGTGAGGAGACCAAGGACTACTTCCACAAGAACCTCGGTGCCGTCGCCGGTCTCGGCCTCTACAACGGTGTCTTCCAGTCCGGGAAGATCGCTCTCAAGGGGTTCGTCGCGTGGGTCGCTCACCGCGGCTACCACGGCCTGGCGATGCCCACGTGGGAGCGCAAGTTCCGCGTCGTGTGGGGCTGGTGGAACAACCTGTGGCTGGGTCGCGACCTCGTGAACCTTCAGACGGTCCAGAACCCTCGGTACGTCTTCGAGGAGTTCGCGGCCCGTCCGCGTCCCACCGTCGACGCGACTCCGGCCGCAGCTCCCGCCGAGAAGTCTCCCGAGAAGAAGCCGGCTGCCAAGAAGCCTGCCGCGAAGAAGGCTCCTGCCGAGAAGGCTCCCGCCGAGAAGGTCTCCGCGAAGTAACTCCCGTCCCCGACGGATCGAACGGCCCGGTGCTTCGTGCATCGGGCCGTTCGTCGTCCCGCCTAGAATCGACGGCTATGCGCCCCACCGGTTTGGACATCCCCGTCGATGATCCGTGTTCCTTCTGCAGCTACCTCGAGGGCGTCCGGCCCTACACGATCGTTCGACGCAGTGCGCTGGTCGCGACCTTCGTGACTCGGGAACAACGGGGCCTGCCTCACCTGCTGGTCATCCCCGTGCAGCACAGGGAGACGATCCTTGACCTCACCGACGAGGAGGCCGCCGCTGTCATGCGCGAGGCGCGGGATGCTGCGCGTGCGATCGACACGGCCTTCGGGCGTCCCGGTATCGCGGTCTGGCAGAACAACGGCGTCGCTGCGTGGCAGTCCATCCCGCACCTGCATCTCCACGTCGCCGGGACGCTGGAACGCGGCGGCACGGAGTGGGGGCCTGTCCAGACGCTTCCCGTGGCGGCCACGGATGAGATCGCCGAGCGCATCCGCGCCGCCTGGCCCACCTGACGGCCGTGCCTTCGGATGGGCGGCCTACGCTGGGAGGGCCACCGAACGAAGGAATCGCCGTGTCCCACCACGACTCTCACGACCACGTCCCCGAGCCCGACGAGGCGACCGTGCCGGAACTCGAAGAGGACGAGAACATCGCCCCGCGCCCGGAGGAGGACGTCGCAGATGTCCTGCGCGCGACGCCGGATGTCGACGATCACAGCGCGCGCACCGACTGACGCGGATCTTCCCGGGGAGGCGCGCACGGCGCCCACCGAGAGAGGTGCCCCCGCTGGGACTCGAACCCAGACTGAAGCGATTTTAAGTCGCCTGCCTCTGCCATTGGGCTACGGGGGCGTGCCTGCGTAGCCTACTTGCTCGTGGGAGCGCCGCCCCAGGCTCTAGGGTGAGGGAATGCTCGACCTCACAGCCGATCTGAGCCCTCAGCGTGGCGTCTCCGCTGCTCCTGCCTGGAACGACCCGGTCCGATGGTGGCCTCGACTCACGGAGGCCACGGCCCACCTCCCCGCTCCCGTCGCCGTCATCGATCGTGACGCGCTCCGCTACAACGCGATGGACCTGCTCGCTCGCGCGGGGGGCATCCCGATCCGCGTGGCGTCGAAGTCGGTGCGCGTCAGGGGCGTGCTCGACGCCGTTCTCGCACTGCCCGGGTACCGCGGCATCCTCGCCTTCACGCTCGCGGAGGCCCTCTGGCTGTCCGAGACGTACGACGACATCGTCGTCGGATACCCCACGGCCGATCGCGCGAGTGTCGCGGCCCTGGTCGGCGACGAGCGCGCCGCGTCGCGTGTCACGCTCATGGTCGACGACGTCTCCCATCTCGATCTCGTCGACAGCATCGCGGCCCCCGGGGCACGCCCCGAGATCCGGGTGGCGCTGGACGCGGATGCGTCGTGGCGCTCCGGAGCCCTCGGCCACATCGGTGTGCGCCGCTCGCCCCTGTTCACGGCCGCCGAGGTGGCGGAGCTCGCCCGAATCGTCGTGGAGCGGCCCGGCTTCCGCCTGGCCGGCATCCAGATGTACGAGGCGCAGATCGCCGGGCAGGGCGACGATGCGGGAGCGGACGCACCGCTCATCCGCTTCGTGCAGGCGCGGTCCCGCGATGAACTGCGCGAGCGCCGTGCCGCCATCGCCCGGGCTGTCGCAGACATCACGCACCTCGATTTCTTCAACGGCGGAGGAACCGGATCGCTCGAGTTCACCGGAAGCGACGACACGGTCACCGAGGCGACCGCGGGGAGCGGGTTGCTGGGCGGCCATCTCTTCGACGGCTACCGCTCCTTCCGCCCGGCCCCCGCGGCGGCGTTCGCTCTGGATGTCGTCCGCCGACCGACCGCAGACATCGCGACCGTTCTGGGAGGTGGGTGGATCGCCTCCGGCCCGCCCGTGGCCTCCCGCCAGCCTCTGCCGGTCTGGCCCACGGGACTGCGCACCCTGCCGCGCGAGGCGGCGGGCGAAGTGCAGACGCCCCTCCAGGGACGGAACGCACGTGCCCTCGCTCTCGGGGATCGCGTGTGGTTCCGCCACGCCAAGAGCGGTGAACCGGCAGAACGCGTCGCGGCCTATCAGCTGGTCGCCGGATCCGAGGTGATCGGCGAGCTTCCCACGTATCGCGGCGAGGGAAAGGCGTTCCTGTGACCCGTCCCGGAGGAACCTGGCAGAACTGGGGCCGTTCGGTGGCGGTCCGGCCCGCCAGGGTCGAGCGTCCGCGTACTCCCGAGGGCGTGCAGCGTGCGGTTCTCGCCGCCGCGCGGCACGGACTGCCCGTCAAGGCGGTCGGCGCGGGGCACAGCTTCACCGGCATCGCTGTCGCCCCCGGCGTGCTGCTCGAACTCGATGACCTCCAGGGGCTCGTGTCCGTCGACACGGCGCTGGCCAGGGTCACACTCCTCGCGGGAACGCGCCTGCACCGGATCCCCGCGCTCCTCGCGCCCTACGGGCTGGCGATGGAGAATCTCGGCGACATCGACCGCCAGTCGATCTCCGGTGCCATCTCGACAGGCACGCACGGAACGGGCGCCGGGTTCGGCGGTCTTTCGACGCAGGTGGTCGGGGGCACCCTCGTCCTCGCCGACGGCTCGTTCCGGACCGTGGGGGAGGGCGACGAGGAACTCCCGGCGGTGTCCCTCGGCCTCGGTGCGCTGGGGATCCTCGTCGAGGTCACCCTGCAGTGCGTCCCCGCGTTCGTGATGCACGCGGTCGACGAGCCGATGCCCCTCGACGATGTCCTCGCCACTCTCCACGATCGTGTGGCGACCCACGATCACTTCGAGTTCTACTGGTTCCCGCACACCGAGATCGCGCTGACCAAGCGGCAGACCCGCCTGCCGGAATCCGCGCGGCGTCAGCCGCTGCCGAGGGTGGGGAGGTGGCTGGATGAGACCCTCCTCTCCAACGGCGTCTATCGACTCACGTGCGCGGCGGGTCGTGCGATCCCGTCCGTCACACCGCCGATCAGTCGCCTCGCGGTGACGCTCACCGGGGACCGGGAGTACACGGATCTCTCGCACCGCGTGCTGACGCAGCGGCGCAGCGTGCGATTCCGCGAGATGGAGTACGCGCTGCCGGCCGAGCACGTGGTCCCCGCGTTTCGCGCGGTGCGTGAGCTGATCGAGGCACGTGGCTGGCGGATCGAGTTCCCGATCGAGGTGCGTTTCGCCGCTGCGGACGACCGCTGGCTGTCGACCGCATACGGGCGCGACAGCGCGTACATCGCGGTCCACCGGTACTGGCGCGCGCCGTCGACGGAGTACTTCGAGGCGGTCGAGGCCATCATGCTCGAACACGGTGGTCGCCCGCACTGGGGGAAGCTCCACACGCTGGACGCGGACCGGCTGCGCGAGCGCTACCCGCGCTTCGACGACTTCGTCGCGCTGCGCGACCGGTGGGATCCCGAACGGCTGTTCGCGAATCGCCACCTCGCGCGAGTGCTCGGGGACTGACCGCAGAATCATCCAGACGACGTGCAGGGTGCATCGCTAGGATGAAGGAAATACGCGGAAGGGGTGGCCGCCCATGTGGGAATGGCTTGTGCCAGTTTTGGTGGTCGTCGGCGTTCTCGCGCTCGTCGGCATCTACCTGTGGGCGACATACAACTCTCTCGTCCAGCTCAATGTCCGGGTCGACGAAGCGTGGAGCGGGATCACGGTGCAGCTCAAGCGTCGCGCCGATCTCATCCCCAATCTCATAGAGACGGTCAAGGGATACGCCTCGCATGAGAAGGCCGTGTTCGAGAACGTCACCCGTGCGCGGGCCGAGACTCTGTCCGCGAGCGGCCCCGGCGAAGCAGGCATTGCCGAGGGACACCTGCAGCAGGCGCTGCGCAGTCTCTTCGCGGTCGCCGAGGCGTACCCGCAACTCCAGGCGAGCCAGAACTTCCTGCAGGTGCAGCAGGCTCTGGTCGACACCGAGGACAAGATTCAGGCAGCACGTCGCTTCTACAACGGCGGCGTGCGTGAGCTGAACACCAAGATCAAGGTGTTCCCGAACAACCTGTTCGCTCGCGGCCTCGGATTCACCGAGCGGGAGTTCTTCGAGGTGGCAGACCGTGCCGCGATCTCGGAGCCGCCGCGCGTGCAGTTCTGACGCGGGAGGCGCGTTCGCTCACCAGACCGACAGTTCGATGTCGTCGGCGGTGAAGGACACGTCTCCGCGCACGGACCAGTCGGTCGTGCGGTAGGTCTTCGACGCTGCCGTACCCTCGTGGTCTGTTCCGGTGACCGTCGCGACGAGCACGCCGCCGTCGGCACGGAAGGAGACGGTGTCGAGCGTGACGGTCGGCATCTCGTCGATCCGGTACCGGATCTCGTCCACACGCGCGAGATCGGCGGCCCAGGGGATGCGGATCCCGCAGGAGTCCGGCACGATGGCCGCAGGCGTCACGCAGTCCGTGAGGTGTTCATCGACACGCTGTTGCGCGACGTCGGCCGCCTCGGGGCGCAGTTCGGGAACGAGGGTCGCTGTGGCTTCCTGGCCCGGCAGCACCACCACCCGCTCGTCGGCGTCGAGGACGGCGACCGGGGCGGCGACGAGGTCGTACACGGCTGGAAGGGCGGGCGTCGATCCGGCCGTCATGATCGTCGTGCCGTCGCCCACGCCCACGCCGCCCGTGTCCGTCGTCGCCGACACCGTACCCAGCGCTGTCGCGGTGTCGAGGCTCCACGAAACGCCGTCCTGCGTCAGCGACAGGACGGACTCCTGCGCGTCGCCGTCGAGAACGTAGGCCACGGTGACATCCGCGGTCGTGCCGTCGGTCACGGAGGTGAGTACCCGGGCGTCGCTCACGTGGTCGTCCGCGGCGGCGAACATCGCGAGGGTGTCGGGAGACACCTCGATCCCCGCCGCGGTGACGGAGTCCTGCTGCCCCGACTCGAGTGCCCGGAAGTACTCCAGCGTGACATCCTCGGGCGATGCGGAGCGCGTCAGCAGAAAGGCAGCGAGGCCACCCGCGGCGATGACGACCGCGACGATGACCGCGACGACGATGCCGCGTCGTCGAGTCATGCCGGCACCTCACGGGGATGGACGTGTCGCGCGACGTCGTCGGCGACCGAGCGCAGCGCCACGGTCAGGTCCTCGGCGGCATCGCCCCACCCCGAGACCGAGACGCGCTCGAGTCCCTGCCAGGCAGCGGCCGTGACCAGTTCACGCGCGAGCGCCTCGGCATCCGTGGGGACGGCCGAGCTCTCCCACCACGCCGACTGCACCCGGAGCGTCGACTCGGCGCGATCGGCCTTGAGATCCACGCGAGCGACGATCCGGTCGCCGACGAGGACGGGCAACGAGTAATACCCGAAACGCCGCTTGTGCGCGGGAACGTAGATCTCGATCCGGTAATCGAATCCGAAGGCGCGCAGAGCCCGATCCCGGAACCAGACGACCGGGTCGAACGGTGTGAGCAGGGCGGTCGCATCGACCCGGCGGGGGAGCACGGCGTCGCGGTGGAGCCAGGCGGATGCGCCTCTGCCCTCCCACCCGCGCACCGTCGCGGGGCGGATGTCGCCCGCATCGGCGAGGTCCGCGAGAGCGCGTCGGATCGCCGGACGGTCGCGCAGTCGGTAGTAGTCGGCGAGGTCCGCCTCGGTCGCGACCCCGGACGAGCGGGCGGCACGGCGGATGAGTTCGCGGATCGCCGCCTCGCGCGGGACGACACGTTCCCTGTCCGCCGCCGGGATCACATGCTCGGCGAGCGCGTACGTGCGCTCGAAGCCTCGGCGTCCGCTGATGGCCACCTCTCCCGTGCGCCACAGGTGCTCGAGCGCGAGCTTGACGTCGTCCCAGTCCCACCACGTGCCCCGCTCGCGAGGCGCGTCGGCGCGGAGATCCGCCGGGCGCAGCGGGCCGCGGCTTCCCAGCTCGTCGCGCACCCAGTCGAGCGTGCGGGTGTTGCGGGAGTACCAGGAGTCGGGGTCCGATTCCCAGCGGCTCCGGAAGGCATCCATCCGGAACTGCCAGAGCGGCCAGTCGGACACGGGGATGAAGGTGGCCTCGTGCGCGAGGTACTCGACGTAGTGCGTCGTGCGCGTGACGCAGACGCGATCGAGCAGGGCGGGGTCGTAGGTGCCGAGCCGCGAGAACAGGGGGAGGTAGTGCGAGCGCGCGAAGACATTGACGGAGTCGATCTGCAGGACGCCCATGCGCTCGATCGCGCGGTGGACGTGGCGCGCGGAGACGGCGGCGGGGCGACGACGGGTGAAGCCCTGCGCCGCCAGGGCGACGCGTCGAGCCTGGGCGGCGCTGAGGGTCTCGGTCACGTCGTCAGCGTACCGGGAGGGACGGACATGGCACGGGGCATGCGGCGCCGACGCGCGCTCACGCCCGCGCGTAGACTGGCGGGATGACGGACGAGAAGCGACCACGCATGCGGGATGTGCTCTTCGGTCGACCCGCCTCGATCGAGCGCATCGTGAGCACCGACGTCGATCCCTCCGTCCCCCTCTCACTGCGCATCGCGTCCGCGTACGCCTGGCGTCTCATCCTCATCGCCGTCGCTCTGGGCGTCGTCGTCTGGCTCGTCATGCAGCTCAAGCTGCTGGTCATCCCGCTGCTCGTCGGCATCCTCGTCACGGCCCTCCTGTGGCCCGCGTTCGAGCTCATGCTGCGCAACAGGTTCCCCCGGTGGCTCGCGATCGTCATCTCGCTCCTCGGCACGATCGCGATCGTGTCAGGGCTGCTCTGGCTCGTCGTCTGGCAGGTCATCGCCGAGTGGCCCTCGGTGCAGGAGCGCACGTCTCAGGCGATCCAGGACTTTCAGGCGTATCTGATCACGGGCCCCTTCCACATCTCGGCGGACGAACTGCAGGGATTCGTCGACCAGGGGTTCGCGCTCATCCAGGAGCAGGCGCAGCTGCTGTGGACGGGCGCCCTCGCGATCGGCACGACGTTCGGCCATGTCGTCACCGGAGCCGTCCTCGCTCTCTTCATCCTCATCTGTCTCCTGGCCGACGGCGCGGGAATCTGGCGCTGGACCGTCAAGCTCTTCCCCCGTGTCGCCCGCCCCGCCGTCGACGGCGCCGCGCGCAACGGATGGCGGACCGTGGTCAACTACGCCCGCACACAGTTGCTCGTGGCGACGATCGATGCGATCGGCATCGGACTGGGAGCCTTCTTCCTCGGCGTGCCGCTCGCGATCCCCGTCGCTGTGCTCGTGTTCCTCGGTGCGTTCATCCCGATCGTCGGAGCCGTGCTGACCGGCACGGTGGCCGTGTTCCTCGCGCTGGTCTACAACGGTCCGTGGATCGCGCTGTGGATGCTCGTGGTCGTCCTCGGTGTCCAGCAGCTCGAGGGCCACGTTCTCCAGCCGATCCTGATGGGCTCCGCGGTGAAGGTGCACCCGCTCGCGGTGGTCCTCGTGGTGGCGGGCGGAGCGATGGTCGCAGGTATCCCCGGGGCACTGTTCGCCGTGCCGCTGGCGGCGTTCGTGAACGTGGTCGCCGTCACCCTGAGCACCGGCTCCTGGCGGACGGGCGATGAACCCCAGGCGGACCTGATCTGGAGTACGGTGCCACGAACGGTGCGACGGAGGAATCAATGAGCGCAGTCCCCAGCCTGGCCGAATTCGAGGAGGCCGCGCGGGGCCTGTCCGGTGTGATCTCGCACACCCCGACGATGCCCTCCCGCGCGCTGTCCGACGCCCTCGGTGCCCCCGTGGTGCTCAAGATGGAGAACCTGCAGCGCACCGGCTCCTTCAAGATCCGGGGCGCGACGCATCGCCTCTCTCGGCTGACGGCAGAGGAACGAACGCACGGCGTCGTCGCCGCGTCCGCCGGCAACCACGCGCAGGGGGTGGCGCTCGCCGCTCAGTCCCTCGGCATCCCGGCGACGATCTTCATGCCGATCGGGGTTCCGGTGCCGAAGCTGCTCGCGACGCGCGGCTACGGCGCAGAGGTCGTTCTGGAGGGCGAGACGGTCGCGACATCGCTCCGGCTGGCCGCGGACTTCGCCGAGCGCACAGGAGCCGTGCTGATCCACCCGTTCGATCACCGTGACATCGTCGTCGGGCAGGGGACCCTCGGACTCGAGCTGCTCGAGGACGCCCCGGACGTCGACACGATCCTCGTCAGCATCGGCGGCGGAGGCCTCATCGCCGGCGTCGCCTCGGCGGTGCGCGCAGCGACCGCCGTGAGCGGGCGGCGCGTGCGCATCATCGGTGTGCAGGCCGAGAACGCGGCGGCGATCGCCCCCTCGCTCGCCGCCGGGCACCCCGTCGAGATCGAGACGCACCCCACGATCGCGGACGGCATCCTCGTGTCCCGACCGGGCGGCGTGCCGTTCGAGATCATCCGGGAACTGGTCGACGAGGTCGTCACGGTCACGGACGACGACATCGCGCGTGCTCTGCTCATCCTGCTCGAGCAGTCCAAGGTCGTCGTCGAGCCTGCCGGCGCCGTGGGCGTCGCGGCGATCCTGGCGGGCAAGGTGCAGGCCACCGGGACGACGATGGCCATCCTCTCGGGCGGCAACATCGATCCGCTCCTGCTGCAGCGGGTCGTCTCGCACGGCCTCGCCGCATCCGGACGCTACCTGACGATCCGCATCCCGCTGCCCGATCGCCCGGGGCAACTCGCTCGGGTGTCCGAACTCGTTTCCCAGGCAGGGGCGAACGTGATGGAGGTCATGCACACCCGTCACGGGCAGGGCCTGCAGATCAGCGAAGTGATCCTGCAGCTGAGCATCGAGACGCGCGGGGCCGATCACACGGCGCTGACGCTCGACACCCTGCGCCACGCAGGGTACGACCCGATGGTCCTCGCGGACTGAGCGCCCGCGGCGTCAGCCGGCGTAGGTCTCGACTTTGGTGACCTCGACGGAGATCGCGCGGCCGTTGGGCGCTTCGTAGCTGGTCTTCTCGCCGACCTTGAGGCCGAGGATGGCCTGTCCGAGCGGGCTCGCCTCGCTGTACACGTCGAGGTCGCTGCTTCCCGCGGCGATCTCGCGACTGCCGAGCAGGAACACCTCTTCGCCGCCGGCGACGAGCGCGGTGACGACCGTGCCCGGCTCCACGACCCCACGGCTGGCCGGCGCTTCGCCGACCTTGGCCGTCTTCAGAAGGTGCTGGAGGGTGCGGATGCGCGCCTCCTGCTTGCCCTGCTCGTCCTTGGCCGCGTGATATCCGCCGTTCTCCTTGAGGTCGCCCTCTTCGCGAGCGGCCTCGATACGCTTGGCGATCTCGTCGCGCCCCGTCGTGGACAGGTGCTCGAGCTCGGCGACCAGGCGGTCGTATGCCTCCTGGGTGAGGAACGGAATCTGAGCGTCTGCGGACACAGCGTGCTCCTTCATCTGCGGCCCCGGAAGAGGGGCGGGGGGATATGCCAAGACGCCCCGGCGGTTGCCGGGGCGTCAGTTGTCTGGCTTCGAGTCTAAGCGACCCAGCAGGAGTTCACCAAACCTGTCGTGGCCTCCGCGACGGTGGGGATGTCCTCCGCGAGAGTCTGCGTGTGACCGCTGCTGGCGGGGATCTCGACGATCTTCCAGCCCACGATCCCGAACTCGACATCGAGTGCTTCGAGAGCGCAGACCAGGTCTCTGTCCTGAGGTGCGGTGACCTGGAATCGCACGGTCACCGTATGCTGATCGACGACCTCGTACCCGAGATCGTCGGCATCCACGGAGTCGATCGATCCCGCGATCGTCATCCAGCTCGCCGCGACCACGACGAGCACCGCGAGCAGCCCGCCGATCACCCAGGGGAGTCGACGCCGGCGTCCACGGCCGTAGCGTTCGTCGAGCTCGAGTGCGGTCGTCACGGGGAGGGTCATCCGATCGTTAGGCTGGTACTTCCAGGTTATGCGACCTGTGCACGAAAGGCGGACACATGCTCGTTCTGTTCGAGACCGCGACGCCGATGCCGACGCCGTCCATGACGGTCGATCCGGAATCGGTGACGCCGGGACCGATCGGCTTCGCCGCGATCGTGTTCGTCCTGATCGCGGTGATCTTCCTCATCTGGGACATGAACCGCCGTGTGCGCCGGGTTCGCTACCGCGAAGAGGTGCGTGCCGAGCTCGACGCCGAGGAGTCCGCCCACGCTGAGTCCGCCCACGCTGAGTCCGCGGCCGACTCCGGTTCCGATACGTCATCCGATCCGGGCGCACCGCTCACCGATGACCCGCTCGATCCGGGACCCGACGCCGACGACCCGCGTCGGCCCTGACGCCTCACCCCGACGAAGCCCGCTCGGCGGGCTCAGTGCATCGTCATCCCGCCGGTGACGTTGATGCCCTGGCCGGTCATGTAACCGGACAGATCACTCGCCAGGAAGAGGGCGACGCCTGCGACGTCCTGCACGGTTCCCGTGCGTCCGAGGGGCACCTGGGACCGATCCTCCGCAGCGACCTCCTCGGGTGTCATCCCACGGATCGCGCCGCCCTCGATGCGTTCGCGGTGCTTCATGGGCGTCTCGATGATGCCGGGGCAGATCGCGTTCACCGTGATGCCCTGCGGGGCGAGCTCCACGGCCATCGTCTTCATGACGCCGAGGACAGCGTGCTTGGAGGCGACGTAGGCCGTCATACCGCGATATCCGTTCTTCCCCGCCTGCGACGAGACGAAGATCACGCGCCCGGCGCGCTCGTGCTCGCCGAGCACCCGCGCGACGTGCTTCGCCACGAGGAACGATCCCTTCGCGTTGACGTCGAGGTTCCGATCCCACTGCTGCGTCGTCGTGTCGACCGCGAAGCCCAGGGTGGAGACCCCGGCGGCCGTCACGACGACGTCGATGACGCCGAGCGTAGCCGTCGCTTCCGCCACGAGACGCTCCACGGCGTCCTCGTCACTCACGTCGAGGCGGGCGGTCCACTCCCGCTCCCGCCCGGGCTGCAGAGCGCCCTGGGGCCCGATGAGGTCCGCGCCGATGACCCGCGCCCCCTCGGCGAGGAAGGCGTCGACGATACCGGCGCCGATGCCGCTCGCAGCCCCGGTGACGAGGACGAGTCGGTCGCGTAGTTCCTCGAACACGCTCAGACTCCCACGCGCGTGAATGCGTCGAGGCTGATGCCCGCGTCCAGGGTCCGACGGGACCATTCGCGTGCGCTGTGCAGGCTGTGGTCACGGTAGTTGCCGCAGCTGAACGCGTCGACGCCGGGTACCTGGTCCCACGTGACCTGCTCGGCGATCGCCGCGAGACTCGCACGGACCGCCGTCGCCACGTCCTCCACGCTCGGCTCGCCCCACATGATGAGGTGGAAACCCGTGCGGCATCCGAACGGCGAGATGTCGATCACACCGTCGAGATGGTCGCGAAGGAGGCTCGCGAGCAGATGCTCGATCGTGTGCAGGCCCGCGGTGGGGATCTCTCCCTCGTTGGGTTGGACGAAGCGCAGGTCGAAGTTGGAGATCGCGTCACCGCGCGGGCCGTGCTCGACGGCGATGCGCCGGACATAGGGCGCGTGGACAGCGGTGTGATCGAGCGCGAAGCTCTCGACGTCGGCCATGGGTGTTCTCCTTCGCGGGGGTCCGTTCTCAGCCGGGCAGGCCGAGCGACGGGGAGTACGGGGCGATCGCGATCAGGAGGCAGGCAGTCCAATGGCAGAGGAACGCGAGCACCGTGCAGACGTGGAAGATCTCGTGGAAACCGAAGTGCCCCGGCCACGGGTTCGGCTTCTTCAGGGCGTAGACGACGGCGCCGCCGGTGTACAGCAGACCGCCGACGATCACGAGGATCATCATCGTGGCGTTGGCGCGGAGGAGGTCGCCCATGTACATCACCGCAGCCCAGCCGAGCACGAGGTACAGCGCGACGTAGAGCCACCGGGGAGCGTTGATCCAGAAGATCCGGAAGAGGATTCCCAGCAGAGCGCCGCTCCAGACGAGGCTCAGCAGGAGGACCCCCTGCCCGGGCTCCAGAGCGAGCGTCGCGATGGGCGTATAGGTTCCCGCGATGAGCAGGAGGATGTTGGCGTGATCGATCCGCTTGAGGAGGATCCTGACCTTCGGACTCCAATCGAACCGGTGGTACAGCGCGGAGTTGCCGAACAGGAGCATCGAGGTGACCATGAACACGGTCGCCGCCCACGTGGCAGCCGCGCCGTCTGCGACCACGATGAGGACGATCCCCGCGACGATCGCGACGGGGAACGTGCCCGCATGGATCCATCCGCGCCAGGTCGGTCGGATCTCCACCTGAGCGTCCTGCGAGGCCGCCTCGAGAAGAGGAAGCTGGGGCACATCGGGGCCGGAGTTCGAAGGCGTCGTCACCACTTCACTCTATGCGCGTCCCCATGCCGCTCGCCGTACATGACGTCGGGCGGCCGGACCGCTGCGAGGCTCCGACTGACGGTGTGTGAACAGGAGAGAGCGGTACCGTAGGGGAGTGACTGCACGAACGAGTGAGGGCCGGGGGCCGCTGTACCGGCTCTACAGCAAACGGCTCCGGCGTCGTCTGGAGTCCGCGTCCGTTCCCCACCACGTCGCGATGATGATCGACGGCAACCGCCGGTGGGCGCGTCAGCTGGGCCTGCGCTCAGCCGCAGACGGCCATCGCGCCGGAGCGGCGAAGATGCGGGAGTTCCTCGGATGGTGCGACGAACTGGGCATCCGGGTCGTGTCGCTCTATCTGCTCTCCAGCGACAATCTCCTCAAGCGCGACTCGCGGGAGATCGCCGACCTCATCGAGATCATCGCTGAGCTCGCCGAGGCACTGTCGCAGGAGGAAGACTGGCGTGTCAAGCACGTCGGTCGCTCCGACATCCTTCCCGTCGAGCTCGCCAGGGTCCTCGCCGACGCGGAGGCGCACACGCGCGGGAACACCGGTCTGCACGTGAACCTCGCGGTGGGGTACGGCGGCAGGCACGAGATCGTCGACGCGGTGCGCAGCATCGTCTCCAAGCACGAGGCGTCCGGGGGGACCCTCGAGGACCTCGCCGCGCATCTCACCCCCGAGATGATCGGCGAGCATCTGTACACCGGCGGTCAGCCCGACCCGGATCTCGTGATCCGCACGAGCGGTGAGCAGCGCCTGAGCGACTTCCTCCTGTGGCAGAGCGCCCACAGCGAGTTCTACTTCGTCGAGGCGCTCGGTCCGGATCTGCGCCAGGTCGACTTCCTCCGCGCGATCCGTGACTTCGCCGATCGAGATCGTCGTTTCGGCCGCTGACGAGGACGCTCGGGGCGAGGTCCTGCGTGAAACAATGGCGGGATGAGCACACTCGAGGAGTACGTCGCGACTTTCGAGAGTGACCCCGGCTACCTCAACTGGGCGGCTTTCGGACCGCTCTCACCGTCCGTGCGCGCGGAGGTCTTCGCCGACGCCGACCTGCTCGGCAGCGGTCGCCCGTCTTCGATCGCTCTGGTCGGAGAGCGGATCGGGCAGGCGCGGGAGATCACGGCCGAGCTCCTGGACGCCGACGCCGCCGAGGTGACTCTGCAGCCCTCGTCGAGCCACGGGCTCATGCACGCGCTGTACGGTCTCGCCGGGCACGTCATCGCATCCCGCGCCGAGTTCCCCAGCGTCACCGTCACGCTGGAGCGCGCCGCCCAGGCATCGGGAGGCGCACTCTCCCCGCGCTGGATCACGCCGCCGGACTCGTTCGTGACACCCGACGCGGTGGCCGAGGTACTCGACGACGAGGTGACGGCCGTCGTGGTGAGTCACGTCGACTTCCGCTCCGGGTTCCGCGCCGACCTCGCGGCGCTCCGCGACGTGATCGGGCCCGATCGTCTCCTCATCGTGGATGCCGTGCAGTCCTTCGGCGTGATCGATGAGGACTACCGTGTCGCCGATGTCGTGGTGGGTCACGGCTACAAGTGGCTGCGCGCGGGGCGAGGGACCGGCTTCGCCTGGTTCTCCCCGCGAGCGCGCGAGCGGATCACCCCCGTCCTGTCCGGTTTCGGCGGTGTTGACGGCGGTATGCCGATGGACGAGGTTCCGCCTGCATCGGCATCAGCGCAGGCCTACACGGTCAATGCTCCGGATCAGCTCGCGGTCGCACGCCTCGCGATCGGACTGCGCGATGTCCGGGACGCGGGGGTGGCTGCGATCGAAGGACGAGTGTCCGCGCGTGTGGAGGAGGTTCTCGAGATCGCGGATCGCCACGGCATCGCGGTGCGCACTCCGCGCGACCCCGCACGTCGAGCCGGCATCGTGGCGCTCGCACCGCCGGAGCCGGCGCGCCTCGCCGCGGCGCTGACCAACGCGGGCGTCGTGGTGACGACGCGCGGGGAGACGGTGCGCGTGGCGCCGCACGCGGGCACGTGTGACGACAGTCTCCGGCTGCTCGACGAGGCCATCGCCGCCGCCGGTAACGAGAAGTTCACCAGCGCGTAACGACTCGCCAGCGTGTCTAGCGCGCCGGATGCCGCCGAGGAGACGTACCTTCTAGTCATCGGGCACGGTGCCCGGTCGGGTCGGCCTTCCGGATCGCGACTCGTGGCCCCTGGTCGACTCGTGGCACAACCGGGAATCATCCCGGGTCGGGAGTGGGTCGTGACTTCACGTACAGCGCAGCAGTCCACGCACAAGTCCACGCGTCAGACAAAGGCCGAGAATCCGGATCAGGATCTTCGCACCTATGTCCTCGACACGTCCGTGCTGCTGTCGGATCCTCAGGCGTTCTTCCGCTTCGCGGAGCATTCGATCGTGCTCCCCGTCGTGGTGATCTCCGAGCTCGAGGGCAAACGCAATGATCCGGAGATCGGGTACTTCGCCCGACAGGCTCTCCGCCACCTCGACGAGCTGCGGGTCGAGCACGGCCGACTCGACTTCCCGGTCCCGATTGGAGAGGGCGGGACGCTGCGCGTCGAACTGGCGAACACCGATGTCGCCGTCCTCCCCTCCGGTATCCGGCTGGGCGACAACGACACCCGGATCCTCGCGGTCGCGATGCACCTCGCCCAGGACGGTCAGGACGTCACGATCGTCTCGAAGGACCTTCCGATGCGCGTGAAGGCCGCATCCCTCGGTGTCCGCGCCGAAGAGTACCTGGCCGAGCAGGCCGTCGATTCAGGATGGACCGGCATCACGACGCTGGGGCTCTCGGGCGATGAGATCAGCGATCTCTACGAGAGCGAAGTGGGGATCAGTGAAGACGCCCGCGGGTTGCCGATCAACACCGGGCTCATCATCCAGTCCGAACGCGGATCGGCGCTCGGGCGCATCACCGGCGACGGCGAGTACCGACTCGTCCGCGGCGACCGCGAGCTGTTCGGCATGCACGGTCGCTCGGCCGAGCAGCGGGTGGCGATCGATCTCCTGATGGACCCCGAGGTCGGCATCGTCTCGCTGGGAGGACGCGCGGGAACCGGCAAATCGGCCCTCGCGCTGTGCGCGGGGTTGGAAGCGGTGCTCGAACGCCAGCAGCAGAAGAAGATCATCGTGTTCCGGCCGTTGTTCGCCGTCGGAGGCCAGGAACTCGGGTACCTCCCCGGCGACCAGGGCGAGAAGATGGGCCCGTGGGGCCAGGCGGTGTTCGACACCCTCGGCTCGGTGGTCTCGGGGAACGTCGTCGAGGAGATCATCCAGCGCGGCCTTCTCGAGGTGCTCCCGCTCACGCATATCCGTGGTCGGTCGCTGCACGATGCGTTCGTGATCGTCGATGAGGCCCAGTCCCTGGAGCGCAACGTGCTCCTCACGGTGTTGAGTCGCATGGGGCAGAACTCGCGCGTCGTCCTCACCCACGACGTCGGGCAGCGCGACAACCTCCGGGTCGGGCGCCACGACGGCATCGCCTCGGTCATCGAGACGCTCAAGGGTCACGACCTGTTCGGCCACGTCACGCTCATGCGCTCCGAGCGGTCCGCGATCGCGGCCCTCGTGACCGAACTGCTGGAGGGCGGCGAGCTGAGCTGAGCGGCCGACCCGCCGGGTCCCGCCCGGAAGTGGACACGGGAATGCCGCGAGGACCGACGTCCCCGCGGCATTCCCATGCCGGGGCGGGTCAGCCCGGGTGGGTCATCGAGAGCAGGTCGAGCTTCTCGTCGAGCTGCTCGAGAGTGAGGTCGCCGCGGTCGACGTAGCCGAGATCGAGGACGGCGTCACGCACGGTGATGCCCTTCACGACCGCGTGCTTGGCGATCTTGGCCGCTGCCTCGTAGCCGATGAGCTTGTTCAGCGGGGTGACGATCGAGGGCGACATGCCGGCGAAGGCGGCGGCGCGCTCCAGGTTGGCTTCGAGGCCCGACACGGTCTTGTCCGCGAGCACGCGCGACGCATTTGCCAGCAGGCGGATGGACTCGAGAAGGGCAGTGCCCATCACAGGGATCGCGACGTTGAGCTCGAAGGAGCCAGAGGCCCCGGCCCAGGCGACTGTTGCGTCGTTGCCGATCACGCGTGCGCACACCATGAGCACCGCCTCGGGAACGACCGGGTTGACCTTGCCCGGCATGATCGACGAGCCCGGCTGCAGGTCGGGGATATGCAGCTCGCCGAGACCCGTGTTGGGTCCGGAGCCCATCCATCGCAGGTCGTTGTTGATCTTCGTCAGCGAGACCGCGATCGTACGCAGCGCGCCGGACGCCTCGACGAGACCGTCGCGGTTGGCCTGAGCCTCGAAGTGGTCCTTCGCCTCGGTGATCGGCAGTTCGGTCTCGGCGGCGAGCAGCGCGATGACCTTCTGCGGGAATCCGAGCGGCGTGTTGATGCCGGTTCCGGTCGCCGTTCCGCCGAGCGGAACCTCCGCGACACGGGGGAGTGCGGACTGGACGCGCTCGATGCCGAGTCGGATCTGGCGTGCGTATCCGCCGAACTCCTGACCGAGCGTGACGGGTGTCGCATCCATCAGGTGCGTGCGTCCGGACTTGACCGCTTCCTTCCAGAGCACGGACTTCTCCTCGAGCGCGACCGCGAGGTGGTCGAGCGACGGGATCAGCGTGTCGATCAGTGCCTGCGTCACGGCGATGTGGACCGAGGTGGGGAACACGTCGTTCGATGACTGCGACGCGTTCACGTGGTCGTTCGGGTGCACCGTCGCACCGAGGATGCGCGTCGCGAGGGTCGCGAGCACCTCGTTCATGTTCATGTTCGACGACGTGCCTGAGCCCGTCTGGTACGTGTCGACCGGGAACTCGCGGTCGTGAGCGCCGGACGCGACCTCGTCGGCGGCTGCGGCGATCGCATCGGCGATCGCGCCGTCGAGCGTGCCCAGTTCCTTGTTGGCGAGTGCTGCCGCCTTCTTGATCCTCGCCAGGGCGCTGATCTGCGTCGACTCGAGCCCCGTTCCGGAGATCGGGAAGTTCTCCACTGCTCGCTGGGTCTGCGCGCCGTACAGCGCGCGCGCGGGAACCCGCACCTCGCCCATGGTGTCGTGCTCGATGCGGAACTCGGTATCGGTCACTGCGATTCCTCCTGGGTGTCGGGGGCGTCGTCGATCCCCACGGTGATGATGGGCACGGCCGTGCCCTCGGTCAGTCGGTAGTTCGCGCCGACGATCCCGAGCCTTCCCTCGGCGACGGCGTCGCTGATCAGCTCGGACGACTGCAGGATCCCCGCGACCGTGTTGCGCAGGTGCTCCCGCCCGACGAGCTCGGCGTCGATATCGTCCACGGATCCGCCGCCGCTCTCGACGAGCACCTTGCGGGCGGCGGGGATGATCGGGGCGATCAGGCGCCAGATGTGCGGCGGCAGGGGAGCGGCGTCGATCGCCGTGCCGTCGATCGCTGCGCGCACGGCTCCGCAGGCGTCGTGGGCCAACACCACGATGAGTGGCACACGGAGCACCTCGACGGCGTACTCGAGACTGCCGATCACCGAATCCGAGACGACCTGACCGGCGTTGCGCACGACGAAGAGATCGCCCAGGCCCTTGTCGAAGATGATCTCGGCCGCGAGGCGGGAGTCGGAGCAGCCGAACAGCGTCGCCGTCGGATTCTGTCCGTCCGCGAGCTGGTTGCGCTTCTCGACGTTCTGGTTCGGGTGCTTGGGCTCGCCGGCGACGAATCGACGGTTTCCGTCGATCATCTCGTTCCAGGCGGCAGTGGGGGTCAGGGGCATCAGGGGGCCTCCGCGATCTCGAGAATCTGAGGGGTGAGGGAATCCGCGAGGTCGGCGGTGACCTCGGGCGTCAGAGCGCCGTAGAGGAGGACGTAGTCCTCGCCCGCCTGCGTGCCCAGGGCGTACGAGACGTTGGCGTTGTCGCCCGGGTTGGCAGGCTCGTACACGTCCCACTCGAGGCCGCCGATGTCGGTGACGTCGGTCGGAGCGATGCCGTTCAGGCGCTGGGGTGCCCAGGTGGCGTCGGCGTCGAACGCCTGCGCGACGCGGATGAACCCGCGCTCGTCCTCGGCGGCCGGCGCGAGGGTGATGTCCCAGACGACGGTCGCGCCGCTCTCGAGCCCCGCGGCGTTGACGCGCCAGAAGTCGCCGAGCTCGGGCACGAGGGCCGGGCGATCCATGGTGGATTCGACGTCGGCAGCGATACGGGCCACGTCGATCTCCCGTTCGCCCGCCGGCTCGCCACGCGGGACGGCGGAGATGATGATCGCCACCACGGCGACGGTGACGAGGAGGGCGGCGACGAGATTGCGCACGGTCTGGCTGGAGCGGTAGACCTTGCTGGACGCCGCCTTGCGAGCCGCCGTCTCGTCGGGTGTCTCCGGGCGGCCGAGCTCCGCGACGATGGGAGGCGGCTTGCTCACTCGGAGTCTCCGTCGGGCGTCGTCTCGCGCGCGGCGTCGAGTCGACGCTTCGCCCCGAGCAGCCATTCCTCGCAACGGGCCGCGAGAGCCTCCCCCCGTTCCCAGAGGGCGAGTGAATGCTCGAGTGTCGGGGAGCCCTGTTCGAGTTCAGCCACGACGCGGACGAGCTCGTCGCGCGCGGCCTCGAAAGAGAGCGATTCCACGGGGGTGTCAGTAGGCGCGCTCACCCCTCCATCCTACGTCGTCCGTCGACACCGCGATGAGGGGTGGGGACTCAGGAGCCGTCGCCGACGGGGCCCGCGGACCGCGCCGCGACGACGCCCTTCTCGACCGTGATCGTCAGGGTGCTCCCGGCCGGCGCGTCCGCCGCGTCGCGAAGGATCGCGCCGCCCTCGACCTGCGCGATCGCATACCCTCGGGCGAGCGTGGCGGCGGGGGAGAGCGCGCGCAGGGAGGCCCGGAGCTCGGCCGTGCGACGTGCGGCAAGGTCGAGGTGGCGCGTGAGCGTGTCGCGTCCGCGGGACTGGAGGACGAGGAGCTCCTGCGCACGCGCGTCGATGATCGGGTCGGGGGAGCGCAGCACGGGACGGGAGCGCAGCTGCTCGAGCTGGGCGATGTCGTGCCGGACGCGCTGGGTGAGCCGAGAGGTCGCTCGCGAGCGCAGCTGCGCGATGAGCGCGCGCTGTTCGCCGACATCCGGAACGACGCGCTTGGCGGCATCCGTCGGAGTGGATGCACGCAGATCGGCGACGTCGTCGAGCAGCGGGTGGTCGTTCTCATGGCCGATCGCGCTCACGACCGGTGTGCGGGCGGCGGCCACGGCGCGGACGAGGCGCTCATCGCTGAACCCCAGCAGCGTCTGCGGGTCGCCGCCGCCGCGGGCGATGATGATCACGTCGACGTCCGGATCGGCGTCGAGCTTAGCGAGCGCCGCGAGCGTCTCGGGGACGCACCGATCGCCCTGGACGGCCGCGTACTCGGTGCGGAAACGCACCTGCGGCCAGCGGAGCTCGGCGTTGCGGTGGACGTCCTTCTCGGCGTCCGAGCGCTCGCCGGTGATGAGCCCGATCACATGGGGCAGGAACGGGAGCGGCCGCTTGCGGGCGGGATCGAACAGTCCCTCGCGGCGCAAGTCCGCGCGGAGCTTCTCGAGGCGCTCGAGCTGATCGCCCAGGCCCACATGCTTCATCGCTGACACCGTGAAGCTGAAGTCGCCGCTCTTGACGAAGTAGTCGGACTTCACCGCAGCCACGACGTGATCGCCGACCGCGAGGTCAGCGGGGATGCGGGCGCGGACGCTGGACCACACGCGGATGGAGATCTGGGCGTCGGAGCGGGTGTCCTTGAGGCGCGCGAACACGTTTCCGGCGCGGACGTTCCACGAGGTGATCTCTCCCTCGACCCAGACGGTGTTCCACCGGGCGATGAAGTCGCGGATCGTCGCGTTCAGGCGCGCGATCGAGGTCGGTGCGTCGGCGGAGGAATCCCGAGGGGCGACCGAGTCAGCCGGCGGAACCTCTCCGGGCGCCGTGGTGGCCTCGAATGCTGTCATCGCGTCCTCCCGGATCATCGTGCTGAGGGCTCGTACCCAGGCTCGGTCGTTGTTTCGCCGGTAGAATCGGGGTGTGACTTCCGTAGCCGTGCATCTTCCCGTTCCCCGCGTCCCTCGTTCGCGGCCCGCGAAGGTGGGGCTTCAGGATATCCCCGTCGCAGGCCACAAGCGTGTGCTCCTCGCCGCTCCGCGGGGGTACTGCGCGGGTGTGGACCGTGCGGTGATCGCGGTCGAGAAGGCCCTGGAGCGCTTCGGTGCCCCCGTCTACGTGCGCAAGCAGATCGTGCACAACATCCACGTGGTCAACGAACTCGAGGACAAGGGCGCGATCTTCGTCGAAGAGGTCGACGAGGTCCCCGAGGGGGCGCACGTCGTCTTCAGCGCGCACGGAGTGTCTCCCGCAGTCGTCTCCGCGGCGTCCGACCGCGGTCTTCACGCGATCGACGCGACCTGCCCGCTCGTGACGAAGGTCCACCGCGAGGCCGTGCGATTCGCACGCGACGACTTCGAGATCCTCCTGATCGGCCACGAGGGCCACGAAGAGGTCGAGGGAACCGCGGGCGAGGCACCGGATCACGTCACGGTCGTCAACTCTCCCGCCGAGGCCGACACCGTTCAGGTGCGCGACCCCTCCAAGGTCGTCTGGTTGTCGCAGACCACGCTCTCGGTCGACGAGACGATGGAGACGGTCGACCGCCTGCGCGCCCGCTTCCCCGAACTGCACAGCCCGCCGTCGGATGACATCTGCTACGCGACGCAGAACCGTCAGGTCGCGATCAAGAAGGTCGCCGTCGACGCCGAACTCGTGATCGTGGTCGGCTCGTCGAACTCCTCCAACAGCGTGCGCCTGGTCGAGGTGGCACTGGAGTACGGCGCCAAGGCCGCGTACCGTGTGGACTATGCCGAGGAGATCAAGCAGGAGTGGCTCGACGGTGTCGCCACCGTCGGCGTCACCAGCGGCGCATCCGTGCCCGAGGTTCTCGTGGACGAGGTGCTCGAAGTGCTGAGCGACGCGGGCTACGGCGACGTGCAGGAAGTGCGCACCGCCGAGGAGGACCTGCTGTTCTCGCTCCCCAAGGAGCTGCGCCAGGATTCAGCCGGGCAGCGCGATGCTCGTGCTCTCGGAGGCAGGACCACCGACGGCGGCGCATCGCGGTGAACACCCGGGAGCCGGAGCCCACCCTGATCGGGTCGGTGCAACGTGCTCTCCTGCTGGTCGACATCGTCGCCAATACCGCTCGTCCCCTCCCCGCCAAGGCACTTGCTGCCGCTACGGGGCTCACGATCGGCACCACCTACAACCTGGTCCGGACGCTGATCCATGAGGGATACCTCGCGTCCGAACCCGACGGCCTGGTCCTGGGGCGTCGTTTCCCCTCCTTCCAGGACGAGATCGACGCGCGGGGAGTGTTCCTCGCACGTGTGCGCGCTGCGCTGCGCGACGTCACCGACGAAGTCGGTGCCACGGCCTATCTCTCTCGCTACGCGGACGGCGAGGTCCATCTGGTCGACATCGTCGACGCGACCCACAATCCGCGGGTGGAGCTGTGGGTGGGCCTGCACTCGAGCGCGCACGCGACAGCGCTCGGCAAGCAGATCCTGGCCGACCTCACGCCGGAGGACCGGCTGGACTATCTGTCCCGGCATCGGCTGGAGGAGCTCACGCCGCGCACGATCAGCGATCGGCGGACGCTGCTCACCCAGCTCGAGCACTCTCCGGGCTGGGCCGTCGACATGGAGGAGTACGCGATCGGCAGTACGTGCGTCGCCGTTCCGGTCATCGCCCCGCACGTGAGTGCGTCGCTCGCTATCTCCCTGCCGGCGGAGACCGCGGTCGTGGACCGTGCGCTGGTCACCAAGCTGCACGTCGCTGCGCGGCGGCTCTCGCTGCAGTTGGGGGCCGACGGGTTGGACACCGGAGCCCCCGGCGCCGAGTTCACCATCTGAAATAGTCCTCTGGCGGTGGAGGGGCTGCTTCCCTAGCCTGTTATTTGTAGACGTCTGTGCTTTTGAGACGCTTCTACCGGTCTACGAGTGTCCCCAGCACTCGCATTCCGCGGCCCCCGAGGAGTCCCCAGCTCCTCCGGGGCCGATCTTGGTTACGTGCCTGCGCGCCCCCGGGGCGCGGACTGGGTGGCTCTCACTGCCGGGGCGGTTAGCATGGCGGCATGACTGACGACAGGCCTCTGTACGGCGAGTACGCGACCCCCGAGGAGCAGCGCCTTCGCGCGGGACTGCCACCCGTGGAGGCCCCGGTGGAGCACGCGGCGCCGGTGGCGGTCGCCCCGCCCCCCGCCGCGCCAGCGGCAGCACCTGCGGGGTCGTTCCCCCCTGCTCGCAGCCCGCGACCGGCGGACCGGATCGCCACGTACGCGCTGCTCGCATACGGCCTGATCAACGTCATCCTGACCTCGATCTCGTACTCCGATCTCCCCGCAGTGATGAACCAGAGCATGGACATCCTCGGCATCGAGGGCGAGTTCACGAATCTTGCGCAGGGGCGGCTGTGGGGAACGATCGCGTCGATCGTCCTCGTGGTGGGATGGGCGGCGACCGCGGCGCTCTCCGTGCGACGTCTTCGTACGGGGAAGCTCACGTGGTGGGTCCCGCTCGTCGGCGCCGTGGTGACGACGCTGCTCGCCTCGTTCTGCCTCGTCGTCCCGATGATGGGAGACTCCGCCTTCATGGGGTTCGTGGGCGGGGCGACGATGCCGTAGAACTTTTCTCCACCCCTGAACGACGAAGAGCCGGACCCGAGTGGGTCCGGCTCTTCTCGTTGTCTGGAGACTGGTGTCAGCTCTGCGACTGGCCGTGCGAGCCGAGCTGGCGGGTGGCCTCGACGACACGAGCCGCCATGGCGGTCTCGGCGACCTTGCCCCAGGCGCGCGGGTCGTACAGCTTCTTGTTGCCGACCTCGCCGTCGATCTTCAGGACGCCCTCGTAGTTCTGGAACATGTAGCCGGCGACCGAGCGCGTGAATGCGTACTGCGTGTCGGTGTCGATGTTCATCTTGATGACGCCGTTGGCGACCGCGAGCGCGATCTCCTCGTCGGTGGATCCGCTGCCGCCGTGGAAGACGAGGTCCAGGGGCTTGGGGCCCGTGCCGAACTTCGCGGCGATGCCCTCCTGGATCTCACCGAGGAGTTCCGGACGCAGCTTCACGTTGCCGGGCTTGTAGACGCCGTGGACGTTGCCGAACGTGAGAGCGGAGATATAGCGCCCCTGCTCGCCGAGCCCGAGGGCCTCGACGGCCTGCGTCACGTCGCCGAGCGTGGTGTAGAGCGCGTCGTTCGAACCCTCGTGCTGCACGCCGTCCTCTTCGCCGCCGACGACGCCGATCTCGACCTCGAGAATGGCGTTGATGTTCTTCATCCGGGGCAGGAGCGTCTTGGCGATCTCGATGTTCTCCGCGAGCGGTACGGCCGAGCCGTCCCACATGTGGGACTGGAAGATCGGGTTGCGGCCGGCCTTGACCTCTTCCTCGGAGGCCGCGATGAGCGGCTCGACGAAGCCGGGGAGCGCATCCTTCGGGCAGTGGTCGGTGTGCACGGCGACGGTGATCGGGTAGCTCTTGGCCACCTCGTGGACGTAGCGTGCGAAGGCGAGTGCGCCGGTGGCGCGGGCCTTGACGGTGTGGCCGGCGAAGTAGTCGGCACCGCCTGTGGTGACCTGGATGATGCCGTCGGAGCCGGCCTCGGTCAGGCCCTGCAGGACGGAGTTGATCGTCTGGGAGCTCGACACGTTGAAGGCGGGGTAGGCGAAGCTGCCTGCCTTCGCGCGGTCGAGCATGTCGGCGTACTGGTCCGGTGTGGCGACGGGCATGAGATTCTCCTGCGTTGGGTGGAGCCGGGACAGCAGTCACTCTATCGGTGAGCCGCCGGATGCCCGAGGCGGAGTGGTTGTCGGGCGTGGTGGCTCGCGTGACTGAGCGTTAAGAAACGAGATTCCTTCGCGTGAACAGAGCGGAAACGGCCGGAATTTCCACCATACCGATGGCTATGCTGACCCCATGGTGAGTCTGAAGACCGATCTGAGCCCGCTCCATCCCGACCGTAATCTCGCGCTGGAACTGGTGCGTGCCACGGAGGCGGCGGCGATCCGCGCGGTGCCGTTCATCGGCCGCGGAGACAAGTTGGCCGCCGATGGTGCCGCGGTGGACGCGATGCGCGCGTTCCTCGGGACCGTCGACTTCCAGGGCGAGGTCGTGATCGGCGAGGGCGAGAAGGACGCCGCCCCCATGCTCTTCAACGGCGAGATCGTCGGCACCGGTCGGGGACCGGCCTGCGACATCGCGGTGGATCCGATCGACGGGACGGCCCTCACCGCAGAGGGGCGCCAGAATGCGCTCTCGGTGATCGCGGTGGCCGACCGCGGGACGATGCTCGACGCATCCAGCGTGTTCTACATGGACAAGTTGGTCACGGGCCCCGAGGGCGTCGGTGTCGTCGACATCCGCCTGCCCATCGGCGAGAACATCCGCCGCCTGTCGAAGGCTCTCGACAAGCCGGTCGATGAGATCGTCGTGTCGGTGCTCAACCGCCCCAGGCACGAGGAACTCATCCGTGAGATCCGTGAGGCCGGTGCGGGGACACGGCTGATGAGCGACGGTGACGTCGCCGGTGGTATCAACGCGGCGCGCCACGGTGCGCGTACGGACATGTGCGTCGGTGTCGGTGGCAGCCCGGAGGGGATCGTCACGGCGTGTGCCATCAAGGCGCTCGGTGGTCACATCCAGGGCCGACTGTGGCCGCGCGATGACGATGAGCGTCAGCGCGGGATCGATGCCGGTCTCGACATGGACCGCGTCTACGAGGCGGATGACCTCGTGAAGGGCAAGAACACGATCTTCGTCGCGACCGGTGTCACCGACGGCCAGCTCGTGGCCGGCGTGCGCCGCGAGGCAGGCTTCGTCTATACCGAGAGTGTCGTGCTGCGCGGGACGTCCGGGACGCTCCGCCGAATCGCCTCGGAGCATCTCGTCTCGAAGTGGCTGTAGAGCTCGAGATCCGAGGCGGGAACGTCCTCATCGTTATCGAGCCGGTACGCCCTCAGGGGTGCTGATCCCTCGGATCACAGCGCGACCTGGCAGAATAGGCCTCGGTTGTCGCTGTCGAGGGGGTCGTCGCGCACCGTGAATCGAGGAGGCGAGCATGACCACGCAGGAGACACGAGGCGGAGCCAAATCCAAGGCTCCCGTGATGCACGTCACCACCAACACGGGTCGTATCCTGCGGATCAACCCGGCCGAGGCCGCGGCATCGCCGCTGGATGCGCCGACCGTCCCCGGTACGCGGACCGGCTCTCAGGGAGTGGCCGTGGATCCCGCACGCCGCACCGACGTGCTGTTCCGTGTTCGCCGAGACGAGGGCCACGAACTGAGTTCCTGGTGGATGATCGGCGCGTTCGTCGTCTCGTCCGGGCTCGTGATCGCTCTGCTCAGCTGGGTGCCGGGGAGCGCGTAGTACCGGACGACTCCGGTGCGGACGCGGAGTCGTCGTCCTCGATCGCCGTCGTCGCCGAGAGGCGTTCTCGGATCTCGCCGACATCGGCGTGCAGATCCGTCGTCAGTTCGATCGCGGTGAATCGGCGCGTGGGCGTCGTGATCGCGGCGGGCCCTGCGTCGAGCGATGATGCGTCGACGCCGGGGAATTGTCGGGCCGTGACCAGCACGCGGCTCTCGAGGGATCCGGCGAATCGGTTGTAGCTGTCGACCGTGCGCTCGAGTGCCCGGCGGAGATCGTCGGCGTGCCCGGCGAGTGTGCCGAGGCGGTCGTAGAGTTGCGTGCCGAGATTGAGCAGCGCGCTGGCCTCGGTCGAGACCTCCTGCTGTGACCATGTGTATGCGACCGTCTTGAGCACCGCCCAGAGGTTGACCGGGGAGGCCAGTGCGACGCCGCGGCTGAACGCGTGGTCGAGTAGCGCGGGGTCCTCGTCGATGGCCGCAGCCAGGAGCGACTCGCTGGGGAGGAAGCAGATGACGAACTCGGGGCTCGCTTCGAGTCCGGTCCAGTAGGCCTTCTTGGAGAGTGCGTCGATGTGTGCGCGGACCGCGCGCCCATGCTTCTGTAGCAGCACGCGTCGCTGTGCGTCCTGGGCGTCATCGATGCCGAGCGCGCTCGCCTCGAGGTAGGCGTCGAGAGGGACTTTCGCATCGACCGCGATCGAGGCTCCGCCGGCGAGGCGGATCACCATGTCCGGTCGACCCGAGCCGCGATCGGAGGTGATCGACGACTGCAGGTCGAAGTCGACGTGCCGGGTGAGTCCGGCGGCCTCGACCACCCGGCGCAGCTGGGTCTCGCCCCAGACGCCTCGGGTGGCGGTCGAACGCAGCGCGCCGGCGAGCGATGCCGTCGTCGCGCGGAGTGCTTCGTCGGCCTCCTGGGCGCGGCGCAGCTGTTCTGTCAGGGTGCCGTACTGGGAATGGCGGTCGTGTTCGAGCGCGGTGACGGTGGACTGCATCTGCTGCAGCGTTTCGCGCACCGGCGCGAGCGCAGTGAGGACGGCATTCTGCTGCTGGGCGCGCTCGGCCTGGACTCTCTGCTCGGCGCGCGCATGCTCGACGGAGTCGCGGTAGAGGTCGTACTGGCGGTCGCGGTCTTCGCGGAGCGCATCGGCCTCGGCGGTGGCCCGCGCCACGGTCGCGGCGGTGCGAGAGGAATGCGCGTACCAGCCCAGTGCTGTACCCATGCCCAGGGCCAGCAGTGCGAGGAGAACCATCTGCAGAGCGTCCATGGACCCAGCATGCTCGTAGGTGCGGACATTCTGTGTCATCTCGGACTCCGCGCGGCGAACGAGACCGCCGAGCATCCGTCGTCACCGACTCCGGGGTTCGTTCGATGCACGAGGAGCCGACGGGGCGCAGCGGTCGTCCCGATCCTTGACGCGGTCAGGCGGCGACGTTCCAGCCGGCGGATTCGTCGAGCGCCCGTTGCGCGGCGATGCGCACGCATGCACGCACGCACGTGCGCAGGCGAGAGCGCGCTGGAGCGTGAGCTGGAGTGCGCGCTGGAGCGTGAGCTGGGGTGTGCGCTGGAAGGTGAGCTGGGGTGTGCGCTGGAAGGTGAGCTGGGGTGCGCGCTGGAAGGTGAGCTGGGGTGCGCGCTGGAAGGTGAGCTGGGGTGCGCGCTGGAAGGTGAGCTGGGGTGCGCGCTGGAAGGTGAGCTGGGGTGCGCGCTGGAAGGTGAGCTGGAGTGCGCGCTGGTCAGACGGCGATGTCGTAGCGTGCGCGTCCGCCGAGGCGGGGTGTGCGGTCGGGGTCGACGTATCGGGGTGGGAGGAACCACACGCGTGCTGCTGTCCCGATGCCTTCGATCTCTACGTCCCACCCGTTGTCGTGTATCCGGTGATGACAGGTCTCGCAGAGGAGGACTCCGTTGGTGAGGTCCGTGGGTCCGTGGTCTCGTTTCCACCAGCGGATGTGATGCGCCTTCGTCATCTCCGGCGGCAACCCACACATCGCACACCCACCATCCCGCTCCACAAGTGCGAGACGTTGGGTGCGGGTGAAGAGCCGCTTCTCCCGACCCCAGTCGAGAATCTCACTGTCCCCACCCAACACGCAGGGGATGACACCACCGCCGGCGGCCATCCGCCGCGCGGCCCCGACGCTGACGGGCTGGTCGATTCCGTCGATGGTGGCGGATCCGGTGCCGGATTCGAGGTCCTCGAGGCCGACGCGAACGACGACGGTTGCCCCGGACAGCGGAACACGCTGCGACTCACACCCGAGAACATGGGCACAGAACACCGCGAGAGCGTCCGCCTGGATCATCGGCACACTCCGGCGGTCCGCATCCGGCGCATCCGGATCGACCGCGTCTTTGCGTGCCGCGAACGCCGCGCTCACGTATCCGCGGATCGCGGCGACCACGGGGGCAGCGGACTCCGCGTCGAGTTGGGCGGTGAGGTGCACCATCCCGTCACGCTCGAACATCGTCACCGACCGCCGCCCACGCCGCTCTTCCGCCCGCGGCTCCACACCATCCGGATCCAACCAGGCCTCCGCGCGCACGATCAGCTTCCGGAGGTCATCGAGCGCGAGCCCGGGCGCCGCCTCACACAGCACCCGCTCACCGTCACGGATCCGTTCAACACCCGCTGCGATGCGGCACCGGTCCAACAGGCTCACGATCAGTGCGGCGGCCTGGGCGCCGATCGAGCCCGCATCCAGCGCGCCCCGCACGAGCGGGTACTTCGCCGGAAGCCGCGCCCCGAGAAGATCGCTCCGGGGAGCCGTCGCCTCCCCGACCGTCACCAGGCGAGCCGCGTCCCCGGTGGAGATTCCCGTGGTCGCCGCGATCAGTTTCGCCGGGGACCGGAACCCCTGCTGCTTCGACAGGCTCTCCGACCCCAACTCCGGGCGCGACTCCCGAGCGATCCCCGCAGCGACGTCCGCGTGCACCGCATCGACCTGCCGCTGCAGGGCACCGACCGCCGCATGCACAGCGAGAAGCTGCTCCCGGGAGAGGTCCATCGCGTCGTCCGCGCCCGCCCACGCCGCATCGAGGCGGGTGACCGCGTGATGCAGGGAAGCGAGTGTGGACATGCCCCCATTTTACTTCGAACCACTCCAAGTTTCGAAGTAACGTTCGAACGTCATGCCGGAGTATCGACATGCTCGCTGACGCCTCCGCCATCGTTGTTTCAGGCCAGACGAACAGGCCGCGCGGCCAGAGCGTGCGGCCAGAGCGTGCGGCCAGAGCGTGCGCGCCAGAGCGTGCGGCCAGAGCGTGCGGCCAGAGTGTGCGCGGCCAAGCTGCGCGGCCAGAGCGTGCGGCCAGAGCGTGCGCGCCAGAGTGCGCGGCCAGAGCGTGCCCACCGCCGCGCTGGAACCCCCGCGCTGGAACCCTGCGCCGGAAACCCGCCCTGGAGCCCCGCGCCGGATACCCGCCCGGACCTCCGCCCGCGGCTCCCAGCCGAGCCGGCGGCCTGCCGTCAGGCGACGGCGCGTTCGACCAGCGGTGCGGGCGCGGCGGTCACGCGCAGTCCGAGAGCGTCGGCGAGCTCATGGACATCCTCTGCGACCGCGCGTCGCGCAGCATCGACGATGATCTGGGCGCTGGCCCGCGCGTCTGCGAGCGCGTCGTGGTGGGAGAACTCCTCGAACCCGGCGGCGGCTGCGGCGACGGGCAGCCGGTAGGAATCGAGCTGATACGTCTTACGCGCCACCTGCAGGCTGCAGAGGGAGCGGTACGGCGGGCAGTCTCCGCCGGTGGCCTCGGACGCCCGGCGCAGCACGTTGAGATCGAAGCCCGCGTTGTGCGCGACGAGCACATCCGCTCCGGCGAAGTCGCACAGGCGGTCGAATTGCTCGGTCCACGACGCGGCCGTTGCGACATGCTCGGGACGGATCCCGTGGATGCGCACGTTCCACTCCTGGAATTCGTCGTGACCTGCGGGCGGACGGATCAGCCATCCCGTAGAGGCGACCACCTCGCCACTGCGGACGCGGACGAGACCGACGGAGCAGGCGGATGCGGGGCTGGAGTTCGCGGTTTCGAAGTCGATCGCGGTGAAGTCCAGGGGCACAGGTCCACCCTCTCCCAGTGGCCGGAGTGCCCCAGGCCGACGCGCCGTAGGCTGGCGACATGGGTGTGGACAGGGCGACGTCGTTCGGCACGGAAGCGGGCAACTACGAGGCGGGGCGGCCGGAGTATCCCTTCGATGCCGTGGCCTGGATGCTCGAGCAGATGCCGGCCGGCTCGCACCGGATCGCTGATGTCGGCGCTGGCACGGGCAAGCTGACACGGGTGCTGGACCAGGCCCCGGGTGCTGAGGTCGTCGCGGTCGATCCCGATCCCGGCATGCTCGCCGCTCTGCGGGACGCGGTGCCGGGGATCCCGACCTTCCGTGGTTCGGCGGAGCGGATGCCCCTACCGGACGCGAGCGTGGACGCGGCCGTCCTCGGTCAGGCCTGGCACTGGGTGGAGCCCGTCGCGGCATCCGCGGAGCTCGGTCGGGTGGTCCGCAGCGGGGGAGTGCTCGGATTGATCTGGAACATCCGGGACGAGCGCACGGAGTGGGTGCGTCGATTGACGGAGATCATGCACAGCAGCCCGGCGGAGAACATGGTGAACGGTCCCGGCACCTCGGGCCCGATCATCGCGGCGCCCTTCGGTGAGATCGAGGCGGAGCGCTGGGAGTGGATTCGCCCGATGACCAGGAAGCAGATGCGCCAGATGGTGCTCTCGCGGAGCTACCTGATCGCCGCGCCCGACGAGGAGCGTGCGGAGATCCTCCGGCGAATCGACCAGCTGGTCGATGAACTCGGCATCGCAGACGGCACGATCGACCTGCCCTACGTCACGCACGCGTTCCGTTCCGTGCGCGGCTGAGCGGGGCAGCGCCCAGGCGCCCCGCAGGGGGCCGCATCCACGACCGGTAGACTTTCCCCCCGTGGCTCTCACTATCGGCATCGTCGGCCTGCCCAACGTCGGCAAGTCCACCCTTTTCAACGCCCTCACCAAGAACGACGTGCTCGCGGCGAACTATCCGTTCGCGACGATCGAGCCAAACGTCGGGGTGGTGAACCTGCCCGATCCCCGTCTCGCGGTCCTCGCTGAGATCTTCGGCAGCGAGCGCATCCTGCCCGCGGCGGTGTCCTTCGTCGATATCGCCGGCATCGTGCGCGGCGCGAGTGAGGGCGAGGGACTCGGCAACAAGTTCCTCGCGAACATCCGTGAGGCGGATGCGATCGCCCAGGTCGTGCGTGGTTTCGATGACGATGACGTCGTGCACGTCGACGGCGCGGTCAACCCTGCGTCCGACATGGAGACGATCAACGCCGAGCTGATGCTCGCCGACCTCGAGACGGTGGACAAGGCGATCGCCCGCTACGAGAAGGAAGTGCGTGGCAAGAAGATCGAGCCCGTCGTTCTCGAGACCGCCAAGGCCGTGAAGGATGCGCTGGAGCGCGGCGTGCTGCTGTCGGTCGCAGGCATCGACCTGACGCCGGTCCGGGAGCTCGGCCTCCTCACTGCGAAGCCGGTCATCTTCGTCTTCAACGTCGACGAGGGCGTGCTCACGAACGACACCCGCAAGGCGGAGCTCGCCGCACTCGTCGCACCCGCGAAGGCGATATTCCTCGACGCGAAGATCGAGTCGGAGCTCATCGACCTCGATCCGGAGGACGCCGCCGAGCTCCTCGCGTCGACGGGCCAGGACGAGTCCGGCCTCGACCAGCTCGCGCGCATCGGATTCGACACTCTCGGCCTGCAGACCTACCTCACCGCAGGTCCGAAGGAAGCCCGAGCCTGGACGATCGGCAAGGGCTGGAAGGCTCCGCAGGCAGCGGGCGTCATCCACACCGACTTCGAGAAGGGCTTCATCAAGGCGGAGATCGTCTCGTTCGATGACCTCGTCGAGACCGGCTCGGTCGCTGAGGCCCGCGCCAAGGGCAAGGCTCGCCTCGAGGGCAAGGACTACGTCATGAAGGACGGCGACGTGGTGGAGTTCCGGTTTAACGTCTAGCGTTATTGACGCTGGTCGTTATATCCTGTTCCCGTGATCAGATCGTTCGGAAGCTAGGAAACCGAACGACTGTGGCGTCGCGAGCGCGTGCGTTCGACCGATCCTCGGATCCATCGAACAGCGCTCCGCAAGCTTCGTCAGGTGGGATCCGCGGACGTGCTCGACGACCTCCGCGTCCCGCCAGGCAACCGGCTCGAAGCACTGAAAGCTGACCGCGCCGGTCAGCACAGCATCAGGATCAACGACCAGTGGCGGATCTGCTTCGTGTGGACGGACGCCGGTCCGGAGGAGGTGGAGATCGTTGACGATCACTGACAAGATCGACCCGATCCACCCAGGGGAAGTGCTCATGGAGGACTTCATCGGGGGATTCGGCATCACGCAGCACAAGCTCGCCGTGTCGATCGGCGTCCCGCCCCGGCGGATCAACGAGATCGTGCACGGCAAGCGGGGGATCACTGCGGACACTGCTTTGCGGCTCGCGAAGTACTTCGGCACCTCGGCGGAGTTCTGGATCAACCTGCAGAGCCACTACGACCTCGACCGGGCCGAGGATCGGGCTCGGGAGCAAATCGACGCGATCAAGCCCCTGCAGGTCGCGTGACCGGTCGACTCATCGTGGTCTCCGGCCTCCCCGGGGTCGGGAAGACGAGCATTGCCGAGGCCGTCGCTGCGCACACGGGGTCGGTCCACCTTTCCATCGACGCGGTCGAGGAAGCGATCCTCGCCTGTGGTCTACCTTCCAGGCGGCAAGTCGGTGTCGCGGCGTACGAGGCGGTACGTGCGATGGCGGAGCAGAATCTGCGGCTCGCTCACGATGTCGTGGTCGATGCTGTCAACGACAGTGAGGAGGCGCGGCAAACCTGGCGAAGTGCGGCCGCCCGGACCGGCGCGCATGTCGACTTCGTGTATCTCGTGATCTCCGACGTGCGGGAGCATGAGCGACGGCTCAGTAGCAGGGATCGCGGCCTCGTCTTGGTCGGTGAGCCGACATGGGCAGACGTGCAGCGCCGTCGCGCTGACTACGCCGCGTGGTCTGATGAGGTTCTGGAGCTCGACACTTCTGGTCGCACTCCGGGCGAGGTCGCGGAGACGCTCATCGCGCTCCTCGAGCAGTGACGAGGTTATGTCTCTGATGGTTCTCCGGGTGGCGACGTGGTGGAGTTCCGCTTCAACAACTGACTTGCGACCTACCTGACCCGAAGGTGAGGCCTCGACTACCCGCATGCGCATTGATATCATGGTTGATATCAACCGAAAGGGGCCTCCCATGTCCTCGATCGTCGTGCGTGGTCTGGACGAGTCGGTCAAGCAGCGTCTGGCGGCTCAGGCCAAAGAACACGGGCGCTCAATGGAAGCCGAGGTGCGAGACATCCTCACGCGCGCGTCAGCGCGCCCGCACGTCGGGCTCGCGCTCCTGGCGGCGGCACGCGCCGTCGGCGGCCACGAGGAACTGCTGATTCCCGAGCGCTCGGAATCGGCGCGTTCCGTGGACTTCGGATGATCGTCCTCGACACGAACGTCATCTCGGAGGTGTTTCGCATCAAGCCCGAGCCGCGGGTGGTCGCGTGGCTCGAAACGCTCACCGACGACGTCGCCATCACCGCCATCACTCTGGCGGAACTGTTGACCGGCGCTCGCCGGCTACCGGAAGGACGGCGCAGGACGGAGCTGGAGAAGGCGATCGATGAGGCGATCGAGCCGTACCGAGGGTCGCGCTCGCTGCTCGCGTTCGACGAGGGCGCCGCTGCTGAGTATGCCGCGGTCCTCGTCGCACGTGAGCGTGCGGGGATGCCGATCAGCATGGCCGATGCACAGATCGCGGCGATCTGCCGGGTTCATCGGGCCGCGTGCGCGACGCGGAACACCAGGGATTTCGCGCACGCAGGCATCGATCTGATCGATCCGTGGAGTGCCTCCGCTACCCGGTTGTGAGCACGTCGTATCGCAGTTGGATCATTCCGTTGTCGAACCTCTGCTCGTGGGACAGAGCGAGGTCGAGTCGCTCATCGGGCAGGAACCGCAGCCCGCTGCCGACGACCACGGGGCACAGGAGGACATCGATGCGATCGACAAGTCCATGTCGGAGTGCCTCGGCCGCAAGCGTGGGGCCGTCGATGGTCAGATCGCCCTTCGCCTCGGCTTTGATCTGCGCGACTTCCTCGGGGACGAACCGTGAGCGCAACCGTGTGCGCGAGGTGGGGACTGCCGTAAGAGTACGGGAGTAGACGACCTTCTCGGCGGCCTGCCAGATGCGGGCGAACCGCGTGGACTCCGGCGACTGCTCGATGATGGCAGGATCCGTCTCCCACACCGCCATCATCTCGTACATTCGCCTCCCCATCAGGTAAGTGTCGACAGCCGCGGTCGCCTCGTTGATTGCGGCGAGAGCCTGCTCGTCGGGTTGCGCCCAGGATGCGAACTCGCCGTGGCGGTCTGCGACGTAGCCGTCGAGTGACACGTTCATCGAGTACACCAGCTTGCCCATTGCTCTCCTTCGGGTTCGGTGCCAGCCGTCGGCATGTTCGCGATCACGGTGCGAACGCCTTCGACGCGGACCAGTTGCTTTTCAAGATCAGTTTCCACGCTACCGTAGACTGGTTGCGTGTCAAAAGCAGATGCCCCGGACCGGCTGCATGTCGACGAGGGCAGGTCGGGGTGCCCCATCAACATGGCGGTCGAGGTGCTCGGCGACCGGTGGACTCTCGTGGTGTTGCGCGACATCACCTTCGGTGGTCACCGGCGATTTCGAGAGCTGATGCGTAATTCCGTCGAGGGAATCGCGTCGAATGTGCTGGCCGACAGACTCAAGCGGATGTCAGCCCTCGGCCTGCTCAGCCGTCACGGTGACCCACGCCACCGGCAGATGGTCGACTATCGCCTGACAGAGCCGGCGATCCAACTGGTGCCCGTGCTGGCGCATCTCGGTGCCTGGGGATCTCGCTGGCTACCCACATCTGCCGAGCTGAGGATCCGTGCTGAGCTGCTGGCCGACGGCGGCCCCGAGTTGTGGTCGCGGTTCATGGAGGAGCTGCGCGATGTGCATGTGCGCGGACAGGCGCCTGCGGACGACTGCGTGTTGGCCGAGCTGACTGCTGCCTATGAGCGTGTCGCATCGGAGAGCGTGATCGTCGAGGGGGCCGACTGACGATCTGAGAAGGCCTCACCTGCGAAGATAGGTGTCGGAACAGATCGCGTCCACGGTCCGCGTGGCTACGGCGACGCGGACGAGTTCCGCTTCACCAACTGACTTCCGCACGACCAGACGAACACAGGGAGACCGCCGAGAACATGGCCGACACTCAGATCTTCGAACCCGATGGCCGTGCCATCCCCTTCGCCACCGAGGGAGAGGGTCCCGCGCTCGTGCTCATCGCCGGGCTCGGGCTGAACGTCAGCTATCTCGGACTGCTGGCGCACTCTGTCTCCGAAGAGGACTTCCGCGTCGTGCGGATCGGTTCGCGCCGTCCGTCGGATGCTGAGGTCGCGATGACCGACCTCGCCCAGGACGTCCTCGATGTGATGGACCGCCTCGAGATCCTCGACGCCTGGGTCGGCGGACACGGATTCGGCGGATCGGTCGCTCGCATGGTGTCGCTCACTCAGCCGGAGCGCGTCAACGGCGTGATGCTCCTGGGTGTCGAGGGTGAGGCGCCGGCGATCTCGCCCGCCGACGACCCCGAGATCCCGGCGGATGCCCGCGACACCGACGTGGAGTCCCTGCAGCGCGCTGCTCGCGATGCCTGGGCGCCCGAGGCGCTCGCGCCCGGCATCCCCGTGCTCATCATCCAGGGGGCCGAGGATCGGGTCACACCGCCCGCGCACGGAGACGAGCTCCAGGCGTCGGCGCCGGGTCTGGTCAGTGTCGTGCCGATCGACGGCGGCGGGTACATGTTCCCCCTGACCCACGTCGGTGCGACCTCGTGGGCGATCGAGGACTACCTCGACTGGGATTGACCGCCGTCCGCGCGGTGCGGGTGCGCCGGGCATGTCGTGACATCGTGGGGGTATGAGCCGCACCGCTGATCCCCACGCCTACGACCTCGACGACCTACGGTCCCGGGTTTTCGACGAGCGCGCCGGTGCGGTCGACGACAGCATCCCGCAGCTCGCGGACGCCGACGTGGACCTGTGCGCACTCGCCCTGGTGACGATGGACGGGAACGTGCGGTCGAGCGCTCAGGCCGATGTCGCGTTCAGCGTGCAGTCCGCGGTCAAGCCCTTCCTGTTCGCGCTCGCGCTGATGGATACCGACGGCGAAGCGTTGGACCGCGTCGGTATCGAGCCGACCGGTGAAGCCTTCGATGCGATCAAGCTTGAGAGCGGCACGGGGCGTCCCCCGAACCCGATGGTCAATGCGGGCGCGCTGCTCACCGCGTCACTCGTCGACGGCGACGACGTCTCCGCACGCGATGAGCGCATCCTCGCCGGTCTCTCGGCCTTCGCCGGGCGCTCGCTGGAGGTCGACGAGCACGTCGCTCACAACGAGCACCTGCTCGGAGACCGCAACCACGCACTCGCGCACCTCATGCGCGCGGAGGGCACGCTACGGGTGAGTGCCGACGACGCCGTCGCCGTCTACGCGCGAGCGTGCGCGGTACTCGTGGACGCCGAGGCGCTCGCGGTCATGGGCGCGACCCTCGCCAACGGCGGGACCAACCCGGTGACGGGCGAGCGCGTGGTCTCCGCCGCCGTCGCCAGAGACGTCGTCTCAGTGATGGCTACGTGCGGGGTCTACGACGGCTCGGGGCGATGGATGCGCAGCGTCGGGGTGCCGGCGAAGTCCAGCGTCTCCGGGGCGATCGTGCTGTCCGCCCCCGGAACCCTCGGAGCCGCCGTCGTCAGTCCGCCGCTGGACGAGGCGGGCACGAGCGTGCGCGGCCGCATCGCGAGTGGCCTGCTGAGCGCCGAACTCGACCTGCATGTGTTCGGAACGCTCGGCGGGCGATCCGCCGATAGAGTGCAGGGCAGAGACGAGGTGAGCCGTCATGAATGACATCGCCCTGACCCTGATCGCCGCGGCGACGTTCGGGACGGTCGCATACCTGCTGCGTGTTCCCGCCCTGGTGGGGTTCCTCGCCGCGGGCTTCGTGCTCGGTGCCCTGCAGGTGGAACCTTTCCCCGGACTGCAGCAGATCGCCGACGTCGGAGTCACGCTCCTGCTCTTCACGATCGGACTCAAGTTCGACGTCCGCTCCCTGCTGCGCCCCGAGGCATACGGCACGGCCTCGCTCCACATGGTGTTCAGCGTCCTCATCGGCGCAGGGACGGTCGGACTCGCGGGGGTGCTCGGGCTCGCCACGGTGGACGGCTGGCATACGCTCGCCCTGATCGGCTTCGCGCTGTCCTTCTCCTCGACGGTCCTCTGTGTGAAAGTGCTGGAGGAGCGGTCCGATGACGGAGCGTTCTACGGACAGACCGCGATCGCGATTCTCGTCATCCAGGACCTCGCCGCGGTCGTGTACATCACCGCGAGCGCCGACGAGCCACCGAGCCTGTGGGCGTTCGCTCTCGTGCTGGTGTTCCCCCTCGCCTGGCTGTTGCGCCGGGTCCTGGACCGCATCGGACACGGCGAGCTGCTGGTCCTGTTCGGCGTGGTCCTCGCCCTCGGGCCCGGCTACGCGGCCTTCGAAGCGGTGGGCATCAAGGGTGATCTGGGAGCCCTGGTGATGGGGCTGCTGTTCGCATCGCACCCGCGCGCGCTCGAGATGTCGAAAGCGTTGTTCAGCGTGAAGGAGCTCTTCCTCGTCGGATTCTTCCTGACCATCGGGATGGCGTCAGGACCCACCTGGGCCGACGCCGCCCTGGCGCTGGCGCTCTGCGTCGTGTTGCTGCCCCTGACATTCCTCGGCTACGTGATCCTCGGCCGGGTCTTCGGTCTGCGCAACCGCACCACGATCCGTACGGGTCTCGTGCTCAGCAACTTCTCGGAGTTCTCGCTCATCGTCACCGCGGTCGGGGTGTCCGGTGCCCTGCTGTCCGAGCGATGGCTCACGATCGTGGCGATCGCCGTCGCCGTGAGCATGGTCGTCTCGTCCGTCCTCAATGCGCACGGTCTCCGCCTCACGGACTCGCTCAGTCGCATGCTCCCCGCCCAGGACCCGGAGAAGCTCCGGCCCTCCGACCGTCCTATCGACACCAGTCGCGCGGATGTCGTCGTCCTCGGAATGGGACGCGTCGGACGGGCCGCCTACGAACGGCTCGTCCGAGAGGGCGAACTGAACGTGCTGGGTATCGACAACGATCATGCGGTGATCACGCGCCTGGAGGAACAGGGCCTCCACGTGCTCGAGGGGGACGCGACGGATCTCGAGTTCTGGAACCGCCTGGTGTCCGGTGGCTTCGTGACGACCGTCGTACTCGCGATGGCTTTCCACGATTCGAACACCTTCGCGATCGAACAGCTCAACGACGCCGGGTTCCAGGGGCGCGTCGTGGCGGTCGCGCAGCATCCCGACCAGGTCCGTCACCTCTCCGAGCAGGGCGTGCACGCCGTGCTCAACATCTACGAGGGTGCGGGTGATTCGCTCGCCGGGCTCGCGATGAAGCGACCGGACGCCTGATGCCGCGCCGGTCGCTTCATCGTCACCACCGGATCAGGGCTGAAGGACGACCTTGATGCAGGCGTCTTCCTTGCGCTGGAAGGTTCCGTAGAGCTCGGGGGCGTCGGACAGCGGCGCATGGTGCGTCGCGAGATCCATCACACCGAGCGGATCCTGCGGGTCCTCGACGAGCGGGAGCAGGTCGTCGGTCCAGCGCTTCACGTTGCACTGCCCCATGCGCAGCGTCATCTGCTTGTCGAACATCGTCTTGAGCGGGAGGATGTCCGCGTCGCCGGCATAGACCCCGCTGAGGGAGACCGTTCCACCACGGCGCACCAGGTCGATCGATGCGTAGACGGCGGCGAGACGGTCGACGCCCGCCTTGTCGAGCATCCCCTGGGCCACTGCGTCGGGGAGCAGACCGATCGCCTTGTGCATGAACTCGACGCCGCCGTTGCCGTGCGCCTCGAGTCCGACCGCGTCGACGACGGAGTCCGCTCCGCGACCGTCGGTCAGGTCCCGCAGCTCGTCGACGACGGTGTCCGTCAGGTCGTAGGTGAGCACACCATGGCGCTCGGCCATCTCGCGCCGTTCGGCAACCGGATCGATCGCGAGGACGCGGAAACCGTGATGGATTCCGATGCGCGCCGCGAACTGTCCGACGGGGCCGAGGCCCATGACCGCGAGCGTGCCGCCCTCGGGGACATCGGCGTAGTGCACGCCCTGCCACGCGGTCGGGAGGATGTCGCTGAGGAACAGGTAGCGGTCATCCGGCAGCTCGCTTCCGACGCGGATGTGGTTGTAGTCCGCGAGGGGGACGCGGAGGTACTCCGCCTGTCCGCCGGGCACCTGGCCGTAGAGCTTGGAGAAGCCGAACAGGGCCGCGCCGCTGCCGTACTCGGTGACCTGGGTCGTCTCGCACTGCGACTGCAGTCCCCGGCGGCACATGAAGCAGTGCCCGCAGGAGATGTTGAACGGGATGACGACGCGGTCGCCCACGGCGAGTTGCGTGACCTCGGAGCCGACCTCGACGACCACGCCCATCGGCTCGTGTCCGAGGATGTCTCCGCGATCGATGAACGGACCGAGGAGTTCGTACAGGTGCAGGTCGGATCCGCAGATCGCGGTCGAGGTGATCTTGACGATCGCGTCGGTCGGGGCCTCGAGGACGGGGTCGGGGACGTCCTCGACGCTGACCTTCCTCTTGCCCTGCCAGGTGAGTGCCTTCATGTCGGTCTCCGTTTCGGTGGGGGATATCCCACTCTCGCCGCCGACTCCCGGATCGCGAACCCGGTTGACACACCGCCCCCGCGTACCCCCCTCGCGCCCAGCTGCGGGAGGTACGTCGTGCAGACATACGCGAGGTGCTCCGGCCGCTGTGCGACCCCGGGCACGACGAAGGGGCGCAGGTCCGTAGACCCGCGCCCCTTCGTGAACCGCAGTGTCAGACCGGCTGCGGGAGAACAGTGAAGCTCACTGCACCCTGCTGGTCCACTCCTGCGTCGAGAACCTTGTCCGCGAGCGCCTCGGCTGCGGATTCGGCGAGGAAGACGCGGCTTCCCTCGCCTTCGATGACCTGGTCGGTCGGCTCGGGCGACGGCGAGACCTGAACGGCGAAGCGAGCTTCTCCGTTGGGACCGGTGCTATCGGTGGCCTGGATCCGCAGGCCTGCGTCGGTGCCGTTCTCGTCGCGGTTGACGATGGTGGTGACGACGGCGGTGGCGTTATCGGTGAGGGTGAGCACAAGCTCTCCTTCCGGTTGCGGACACGTCCCGGTCGGAACGCGTTACATCCACCCTTCCGCGCGACGTCGATCACCTCAACCCCCTTGACGACTGCTCGGAGATTGCCGACACTTCGCACCCTCGGTGGGCTACGCGTCTGCGGAACCGTCCCGCAGAGCCTTGCGGAGGAAGATCTGATCGGTGCCGCCGTCCTGGGGAACACGCTCGTGCTCGGAGTATCCGCACTTCTCATACAGGCGGATGTTCGCCTCGCTGAGGCTTCCGGTGAACAGCTCGGCCTCGGGCGCCGCAGAGGCGCTCTCGGCGGCGTCGAGCAGCCGACGTCCGATACCCTCGCCCTGCATATCGGGCGCGATCGCGATCCGGCCGATCAGCAGGAGTTCCGGCGTCTCCTGCGTCCGGATCGCGCCCACCAGACGTCCGTCCATCCGTGCCGTGAACCCCGCCCGATCGGAGAGCTCCGCGCGGACCTCCTCCAGGGTCTGGGTGAGGGGAGGCATGTCGACGGAGCCGTAGATGAGGGCTTCGGACACGAAGGCGGCACGCTGCACGGTGAGTACCTCGCCGGCATCATCCGGGGAGATCCGAGCGATCACGAGCTCGTGGTTGTCGGTGGCGGATTCAGGGGTGTTCACGGTGCCTCACAAACAGGGGGAGCAGTATCCAGAGAGATATGACCAGTACGCCGCCGACGATGACAACGGTCAGCGCAGCGGGTCGGTTCAGGACGAAGTCGACGATGAATGCGGTGACACCGACGGTGAGCACGGCGATCACCGCGAGACTCACTTTGACGATCCGGGCCGCGAAGCGGACGAGGTCGGGTTTGCGCCGCCGCCGGAACAGACCCCGGTGCATTCCCACCGGGGTCAACGAGAGGATCGTGGCCAGCGCCGCGAGTGCGACGAGGAGGACATAGACCCCGCGCTGCACGTCGTCGAGCTCCGTGAATCGCGGCGCGAACGCGACGGCGAGGAGGAATCCGGTCAGCACCTGGGTTCCTGTCTGCATCACCCGGAGCTCCTGCATGAGGTCATCCCAATTGCGATCCGCACGTTCCTCGGGAGTCTCGTCGCGACCGTCCGCAGGGGAAGCGGTCTTCGGCTTTTTCATACCCCGAGTCTTCCGGCGTCGAGGTTCCTCTGTCCAACGCTTGACTTCGTGCGCGAGCGGCTCTAGGCGACGGCCCGGGGTCCGGAGAGAACCGCGCCGACGCCCCACCGTCGGCGCGGGCGTAGCATGGGGGCATGAGCACATTCCCCACGTCCGAGACCGCACAGCCCGCTGAGCCGCTCGTCGCACCGGCGGGGCTCAATCTTCTCGGTGACCAGGAGGCCGGCACCTGTTGTGGCGGCTCCTGCGCGGTTCCGGAGAAGTGACGATCTGACGATCAGCTGCTGAGCTGTCGCTCGGCGGTGGTTCAGTGCCCTCCGGGCGCCACCCCGACTCCGGAGTCTGCCGGCTTGCGGATGAGCAGTGCGCCGATCGCGAGGGGCAGAGCCAAGATGGCCGCCAGCAGGAAGGCCGCGTGAGCACCTGCGCTGCCGGCCGTGAGAGCGTCGGCGCCCTCGGCGAGTCGGGTCGCCTCGACGGAGGACATGACGGTGATCATGACGGCGATCCCCGCCGCGCCCGACACCTGCTGCACGGTGCCGACCACCGCGCTGCCGTAGGAGTAGAAACGCGGCTCGAGGGAACCGAGTGACGCGGTGAAGAGCGGCGTGAACGACAGCGCGAGCCCCACGGACAGGACCGTCTGGGCCAGCGCGATCGTGAGGATCGTGGTGTCCTCACCGAAGGTGGTGTAGAACCACAGCATTCCGATCGTGACGATCGCGCCGGGGATCAGAAGGACGCGGGTCCCCGATCGGTCGTAGATACGCCCGATCACCGGGCCGAGCAGGCCCATCAGCAGCGAACCGGGAAGCACGGCGAGGCCGGCCTCGAGCGCCGAGAAGTTCAGCACGTTCTGGATGTACAGCGGCAGAACCGTGATGACGCCGAAGAAGGCGAGCGACATGATGGCGAGCTGTCCGACCGCGAGTGAGAAGTTGCCCGAGCGGAAGACGCGCAGATCCAGCAGCGCCTGGTCCGTACGCTGCAGCCGGACCTGACGCCAGAGGAACAGGGCGAGCCCGATCGCGCCGACAGACAGAGGAACGATCAGGCCGACGGTCCCCGACGTCGCCGCCTCGGCCGTGGCGCCGTGACCGGCACCGCCGATCTGGCTGAGGCCGTAGACGATGCCGCCGAATCCGAATGCGGACAGGATGACCGAGAGCACATCGATCGGGGCGTGGCGGACATCACCGAGGTTGGTGATCCAGCGGGCTCCGACGAAGAGAGCGACGAGAGCGATCGGCAGGACGACGAGGAAGATCGCGCGCCAGCCGAGCGGACTCTCGAGCAGGATGCCCGACATCGTCGGGCCGATCGCGGGTGCCAGCGAGATCACGATCGACACGCGGCCCATCATGCGGCCACGCTGGTGCGCGGGAACGACCGTCATCATCGTGGTCATGAGCAGCGGCATCATGATCGCCGTGCCGAACGCCTGCACGACACGCGCGACGATGAGCATCTCGAAGCCCGGTGCCAACAGCGCCAGCAGCGTGCCGGTGGAGAAGAGCGTCATCGCGGTGATGAAGACCTGTCGCGTGGTGAAGCGCTGCAGCAGGAATCCGGTGATCGGGATGACCACGGCCATCGTCAGCATGAACGCGGTCGTCAGCCACTGAGCGGCTACGGCGGTGATCCCGAGGTCGTCGATGAGGTGCGGGATCGCGATGCCCATCGTGGTCTCGTTCAGGATGGCGACGAACGCCGCTGCGAGGAGCAGCCAGATCACCCGGCTCTCGCGGGCGCCCAGCGTGGCCACGGGCGTCGCGGTGGGGATGGATCCTGTGGTGGTGGCCATGGCGTCTCCTGGTCAGGTGGGCGGAAGGCCACCGGCGGAGGGCATGACAGTGCCGCTTCCGCGCGAGGGCAAGCCATCAGGATAACGGCGGGGACCGACATCGCATTCCCGCCTGTGTGAACTTTCTCGCGGATAGGCTGACCGGATGAGCATGGGTGCGATGGGAGGGGGCCGCGGCGGCGGAGGATTCCGCGGTGTGGACGAGGCCGCGCAGAAGCGGCTGAACGCCGAAGCGCCCCGGATCAACGGCCTCGGTCGGCGCGTGGTCGAGCTGTTCCGCCCCTACCGGGGGCGCATCCTCGCGACCGGTTTCCTCGTCGTGATCGGCGCGGCCATCGCCGTCATCCCGCCGCTGATCGTGCAGCGCATCTTCGATGACGCTCTGTTCCCGATCGACGGCGGCAGCCCTGAACTCGGACTGCTGCTGCGACTGGTCCTCATCATGGTCGGCCTCTTCCTGCTGTCCGCGCTGCTGGGCGTCGGACAGACCTGGCTCACCTCGACGGTCGGCAACAGCGTCACAGGCGACCTGCGCGTGCGCCTGTTCGAACATCTGCAGGCGATGGAGCTCGGGTTCTTCACGCGGACGAAGACGGGCGTCATCCAGTCGCGCCTGCAGAACGACGTCGGCGGTGTCTCCGGCGTGCTCACTAACACGGTCACGAGCATCCTCGGAAACGTGGTGACGGTGATCGCCTCGCTCGTCGCGATGATCCTGATCGACTGGCGTCTCACGCTGATCGCGGTCGTGATGATGCCCTTCCTCATCATCGTGCAGCGGCGCGTCGGACAGGTTCGCGCGCGGATAGCCGGCGAGACGCAGGAGTCGCTGTCCGAACTCACCTCCATCACGCAGGAGACGCTGAGCGTGTCCGGGATGCTTCTGTCCAAGGCCTTCAACCGCCAGCGCACGGAATCCGCGCGCTACCAGGAGGAGAACCGCAACCAGGTTCGACTCCAGGTGCGGCGTGCGATGAGCGGGCAGGGGTTCTTCGCGGTCGTGCAGGTGCTCATGGCGAGCGTGCCCGCCGTGATCTATCTCGTCGCCGGGTACCTCGTCGCCGGTGGCGAGGGCGCGATCACCGCGGGGACCGTGGTGGCCTTCACGACCGTCCAGGCTCGACTCCTGCAACCTCTGATGGGCCTGATGCGCGTCGCGCTGGACCTGCAGACCTCGGCCGCGCTGTTCGCGCGCATCTTCGAGTACCTCGACCTCGTCCCCGAGATCCAGGATGCACCGGACGCGGCGTCCGTCGACAGCGCGCCGGGTCCGCGCGGACGCATCGAGTTCCGCGACGTCGTCTTCCGCTACCCGGATGCGTCCCCGGACGCCCGACCCACCCTGCAGGGAGTCTCGTTCACCGCGCAGCCGGGGCAGCACGTGGCTTTCGTCGGCCCGTCCGGTGCGGGAAAGACCACGGTCCTCTACCTCGCGCCGCGGCTGTACGAGGCGCACGGCGGCACCGTGCTCTTCAGTGGAGCGGACGTGCGCACGCTGACGCAGGAGTCGATCATCGACAACGTCGGCATCGTGTCGCAGGAGACGTACCTGTTCCACGCGACGATCCGCGAGAACCTGCTGTACGCGAAGCCGGAGGCGACGGATGCCGAGGTGATCGAGGCGTGCACGGCGGCGAACATCCACCACATCATCGCGGGGTTCGAGCAGGGGTACGACACGATCGTCGGCGAACGCGGGTATCGGCTCTCGGGTGGTGAGAAACAACGCATCGCGATCGCCCGTGTGCTGCTGAAGGATCCGCCGGTGCTGCTGCTCGATGAGGCGACGTCCGCGCTGGACACGGTCTCGGAGCGTGTGGTGCAGGAGGCACTCGACGAGGCCGCGAAGGGGCGGACGACTCTGTCGATCGCGCACCGGCTGTCCACCGTCATGGGGGCGGACATCATCCACGTGCTCGAGGCGGGGGAGATCGTCGAGTCCGGGACCCATGCCGAGCTCCTCGCCCAGGGCGGCTTGTACGCCGAGCTCGCAGCGGAGCAGGTCGCGGCCTCACGAATCCTCGAGGCGGAGGAGTCGGACGAGCCGGCACCGCTGGCGGGTCGTCGCGCGGACCGTGCTCCGGACGGTTCGGCGGGAGAGGACGCGGTCGCGACGCTGACGGCGGGCGTGCCGATCCTGAGCGCGCCGCCCGCTGATGTCTATCCCCCCGCGACCTGACGCCCGGGAGGTCGACGCGTGTCATTTGCCTCGACACGCCGTATCAGCGCAGCGGGAAGCGGCGCGTCGCGGCAAACGACGGGTCTTCGCCCTGCGCGGCGATCGCGCTGCGAATATCAGCCAGCATCGCCGTCGGATGCGCGAGGTCGGACTGAGTGACGCTGAGGTAGATCCAACCGAGGGCCTCGATCCGTCGTCGACGCCGGATGTCGCGCTGCCACTGCTGCCTGTCTCGATGGTGATCGCCCTCGTACTCGATGGCGATTCGGTGTTCGGGGAGAGCCAGGTCGATGCGAGCGACGAAGCGGCCTTCGATGGCGAGCACATGGTTCGCGGTCAGGTGCGGCACGCCCGCAGCATGGAGGAGCACTCGAAGCTCGGACTCCTTCGGCGATTCCGAGGCCGGGTCGAGGAGCTCCAGCGCCCGCCTCAGCAGACGACGCGGGCGAGCGTGCCGTGCGACCGCCTCCTCGATCGCGTCCGTTCCTACCAGTCTCGCGACGGCGTCCCCCATCGCCACCAGCGCGGTGAGGTCGAGGTGCTCTGCCATGTCGCAGAAGGTGCGCGGAGGCGTGGTGCGCGGCATCGGGCCTGATGAGTCCACCTCGTCGTCGCCGAGAGATCGCTGGTGCCCGACGATAATCGGCCCACGCCGTGCGCGAGTTCCGGTGGGGGTGGTCACATGCACCGTTTCGCCGACCCACGACGGGAGCGGGAGGTTCCACAGTTCCGCGGCGGTGGAATGGCTGAACGCTGTGCCGGGAGGGAACGTGAGGGCGATCGCCTCGAGTACATCCCGGCGCTCGTTTCTCCGCGCGGGCAGCCGGACGCCCCGGGTGGGGATCCACAGGTCCTTCGCGCGTAATCGATGTGCTCCCACCCGGTGTGCATCCCCGGTGCGGAAAGCCTCACCGTGCAGTCCGGGCGGGAGGGGACTGGGGCGAGCGGGCATGTGCCCCACTCTGCGTTCCTCCGCAGTGGTTTTCTGCCTCGCCCCCTGGGCCGTGCGGACATCCCCGGACTCCCCACTGCCGGTGCAGAGAGAGTCGGCCGGCCCCCTCCCATGCTCGTTTGCCGCGACACGCCGCGACGGGGGCAGGGGATGCGGCGTGTCGCGGCAAGTGGCCGGCGAGGGGAGGGGGCGTCAGTGGACCGAGAAACCACCGTCGACGAAGAGGGAGTGGCCGGTGACGTAGGCGGACGCCGCGCTCGCGAGGAACACCGCTGCACCCGCGAAGTCCTCGGGCAGGCCGTTGCGCCCCACCATCGTCCGCTCGGCGAGCGCGGAGATGCGGGCCGGGTCCGTCTGCAGTCGAGCGTTGAGAGGTGTCAGGACGAATCCGGGGACGAGCGTGTTGCTGGTCACGCCGCGCGGCGACCACGCTTCCGCCTCCGAGCGCATGAGGGACTCCAACCCGCCCTTCGAGACGCCGTACGCGCCGCTCGTGACGAATGCGCGGTGCGCCTGCTGCGAGGTGACGTGGATCAGGCGACCGAAGCCGCGCTCCGCCATTCCGGGGGCATAGCGCTGACCGAGCAGGAACGGCGCCTCGAGATTCACCGCCATCGTGAGGTCCCACTCGTCCTCGGTGATGTCGCCGAGCGGCGGTCGGAGATTGATGCCCGCGGAGTTCACGAGGATGTCGGGTTCGCCGAACGGAGCGGTCGCCTCCTCGGCGGCGGCCCGGATTCCGTCGCGTGTGCTCAGGTCTCCCACCACGGCGGCGGCATTTCCGCCGCCGGCGATCAGCTCGGCGGCCACCGCATCGAGACGCTCGCGTCCTCGTGCGACGAGGACGACCGATGCACCTGCCCCGGACAGCGCGGTTGCGATCGCGCGTCCGATTCCGGAGCTGCCGCCGGTGACGACGGCTGTGCGGCCGGCGAGGGAGAAGAGGTCGGACAGGTACGCGTTCATCGGGAGCCTCCGGTCACCAGCTCAGCGCGGTGGTCAGGTCGGGGTCGGGGGTGGCGTGGGCGAACTCGGGCAGCGCGCGGAGCCCCGAGAGGAAGTCGTCGAGTTGGGCCGCATAACGGGGGTCCGAGTGCGTCGCGGCGATCGTCTCGAGCGGCGGCAGGTCCATCGCGAGGATGAGTGAGATGCGGCCCACGACGGCCTCCGAAGCGCCGGCCTCACGGAGCACGTCGATACCGCCGCGCAGCGCACGGAGGTAGTCGCGCAGGACCGGGAGCTGCGCTTTGCCCTGTGTGATCGACGAGCCGTCGGCACGAACACGCCAGTGCACGACGACGTCCGGGATGACGTCGAAGGTCGAGGCGCGGGTGTACATGCGCTGCGCGACGATCTGATCCTCGTACGCCACATCGGAGTCGAAGCGCAGGTCGTCCCACATCTCCCGCCGACTGAGTTTCGACCAGGCGACGATGTTCGCCGCGGCAGCGGGGTGGTCCCGGATGGTCGTCCCGAGGCGTTCGGGGGCGGTCGCCGCCGCGACCCACGGCTGCACACGGCCCGGTACGTAGGATCCGGCGTGCGGTCGTGAACGCACGTACGCTCCGGCGACGAAGTCGCTGCCGGTCGCGCCGAGCACCCCCGTCATCCGGGCGAGCGCCGTGGGCGTGAGCTCGTCGTCGCCGTCCAGGAAGCCGACGAACGGGGTGTCGATCATGTCGAGGGCGCTGTTGCGCGCCGCCCCCAGCCCGCGGGGGGAACCGTGTCTGAGGACGGTGAACCGGTCGTCCGCCGCAGCCGCCGCGTCGAAGACCTCTCCGGTCCCGTCGAGCGACCCGTCGTCCACGAGGATCGCGCGCCACCGAGACTCGGTCTGCGCGCGGAGCGAGGCGATCGCATCCGGAGCGAACGCCTCGATGTCGCGACCGGGGACGATCATGGTCACGATCGGGGCGGAGACGGGCACGTGCCGAGTCTACGGTCGCGCCGCGGGTGCGGGCCGTGCGCCCGCGTCAGGGAGCGCCGTCGCCGATGGCTTCCACCGCATCGGCGACGAGAGTCGCCAACTGCGCCGGCGCGGAATCCGCGAGGGGCTGCGCACCGAACGTGAAGCGCACCGAGGTCTGGGCGATGGTGGGATCGATGCCCAGGGCGAGCAGGACGTGCGAGGGCTCGTCGCTGCCCGCGGCGCAGGCGGAGCCGCTCGAGGACACCACGCCGCGGCGCTCGAGTTCCAGGAGCACGGCCTCTCCGCTCGTGCCGGCGAACGTGAAGCTCGCGGTCCCCGGAAGTCGCCGGTCGGGATCGCCGGTCAGACGAGCGGACGGAACGGCGGACAGCACCGCGGCGATGAAGTGCGCGCTCTGCTCTCGGATGCGCACGGCCGTCGCCTCCTGGTCTCGGGCGACGAGGCCGACCGCCGTCGCGAGTGCGACCGCTCCGGCGACGTTCTCGGTGCCCGAACGGCGGCCCCGCTCCTGACCGCCGCCGTGGAGGAGCGGCTCCAGCGGGATGCGCCCCCGGATCGCGAGCGCCCCGACGCCCTTCGGCGCGCCCAGCTTGTGCCCGGAGATCGACACCGCGTCCGCCCCGAGTCCGGCGAGGTCCAGCCAGGGCGCCGACTGCACGGCGTCCAGGTGGAGGGGGACGCGTCGCTCGGCTGCGACGGAGGCGAGAGCTGCCGCGTCCTGGATCGTGCCGATCTCGTTGTTGGCATGCCCGACGGTGATGAGCGCGGTGTCTTCGCGCAGCGTCGAGCGCAGATCCTCCGGCCGCACTCGACCGGTCTCGGTGACGGGGAGCCGCGTCGCGGTCACCCCGTGGAACCGCTCCAGATACGCGATCGACTCGAGGATCGACTCATGTTCGAGGGGAGTGGTGACCACGTGCTGCCGCCCCGATCCGAGTGCGGCGAGCACGATGCCCTTGATCGCGAGGTTGTTGGACTCGGTGCCGCCCGAGGTGAAGATGACATCGCTGCGCCGGAACCCGAGGAACGCCGCGACACGTGCTCGTGCGTCCTCCAGGGCGCTCGCCGCCGCCTCGCCCGTGGTGTGGTGGCTGGACGGATTCCCGAACACCGAGGACAGGTACGGCTGCATCGCCTCGCGGACCTCTGGTCGTACGGGCGAGGTGGCGGCGTGGTCGAGGTAGAGCACGTCAGTCGATCCGCACGTCGAGTCCGAGGTCGAGGGCGCGGGCCGAGTGCGTGAGCGCGCCGACGGAGATCACGTCGACGCCCGTCTCCGCGATCGCGCGGACAGTGTCCAGGTTCACCCCTCCGGATGCCTCGACCGTCGCCGATCCGGCGATCCGCGCGACGCCTGCCCGCAGGTCGTCCGGAGAGAAGTTGTCCAGCAGCACGGTGTGCGCGCCGCCGGCGAGCACGGCGTCGATCTGGTCGAGCCGATCGACCTCGACCACGACGTGCATGGTGTGGGGGAGGCGTCCGAGAGCCTCGCGAAGGGCGGTCGCGACGTCGGCTCCCTCACGGGTCAGCACGGCGAGGTGGTTGTCCTTGGCCATCACCGCGTCCGACAGCGAGGTGCGGTGATTGCTTCCGCCGCCGCACACGACGGCATGCCGCTCGAACGCGCGCAGCCCCGGTGTGGTCTTGCGGGTGTCGGCGATCCGCACGCCCGTCCCGTCGACCGCTCGCACGTAGGTGGCCGTCAGCGTCGCGATCCCGCTCATGCGCTGCACGAAGTTGAGCGCGACCCGCTCGGCGGTGAGGACACTGCGCGCGGATCCCGACACCGTGGCCAGCACATCCCCGGCGCTGAACGCATCTCCGTCGCCCACGTGCAGGTCCACCACCACGGAGGGGTCGGTCAGGGAGAACGCGGCGGTGAAGACGTCCCCGCCGCTGAAGACGCCGTCCTCACGGGCGGCGAGGTCGGCGGTCGCGGTCGCGGACGCCGGAATCAGCGTGTCGCTGGTCACGTCTCCCCACGGGGCATCCTCCTCGAGGGCTGCTCCGACGGCGCGGGTGAGGGTGGCTGTGGTGAGCATCAGACTCCGATCAGAACGGATTCGCGGTGGTGGGCGCCGACCGAGTCGGTGCGTGCGAGCGCGGCGCGCGTCATCGCCTCCGCGACGAGCAGGAGGTTGTCGTCCTCGATCGCCGCTTTCCCGGCGGGTTCCGCGATCGCGGCGCGCCAGGACACGAGAGTGTGCAGTGCGCGTCGCAGGCCGTCGTCGTCACGGAGGAGCCCCACGTGTTCCCACATCAGGCGCTGGAGGGAGCCGCGGGAGAACGCGGGAGTGGTCGCGTGCGGCTCCGGCTGGGGAGCTGGCCCGGCCCCGCGCGCAGCGGCGTCCGTCGGCCATCGCACGGGTCGCTGGTCCAGCGCCCGTGCGACGCGTGCACCGAATACGGCGCCCTCGAGCAGCGAGTTGGACGCGAGCCGGTTGGCGCCGTGCACGCCCGTCCTCGCCACCTCGCCGGCGGCGTACAGGCCGGGGACGCTCGTGCGTCCGTCGAGGTCCGTACAGACCCCGCCCATCAGATAGTGCGCGGCCGGGGTCACGGGGATCGGCTCGCGGCTCCAATCGAACCCGCGCTCGCGCGTCACGCGATCGATCGTCGGGAACCGTGCGGCGAGCACGGCGCCCAGCCCCGTGGCGTCCAGGCGCACGGGGACGCCCTGCTCGGCCTGGCGCCGTGTGATCGCCCGGGCGACGACATCGCGCGGTGCGAGTTCGCCGTCGGGGTGGTCATGGAACGCGAATCGGGCCCCGTCCTGATCGAGCAGTGTCGCACCCTCTCCGCGCACGGCCTCGGAGATGAGGAAAGCGGGTCCTGCCGCGAGGACCGTCGGATGGAACTGGACGAACTCCAGGTCAGCCACCGCGGCGCCGGCGCGCAGAGCGACGGCGATCCCGTCGCCGGTCGCCCCCTGCGGATTCGTCGTGTGGGCGAACACCTGACCCGCTCCGCCGGTCGCGAGGACGACGGCGTCCGCGGCGAGTTCTCCCGCCGCGCCCCGTTCGAGGACCCGGACGCCGCGGACCGTGCCGTCCCGGACGATCAGCTCGCGCAGCAGCACGTCCTCGCGCACCTCGATGTCCGCGTGCCGGACGGCCGAGACCAGTGCACGCGAGATCTCGGCGCCGGTCGCGTCGCCTCCCGCGTGGACGATACGGGCATGACTGTGCGCGGCTTCTCGCCCGAGGAGGAGCGTGCCGTCCTCGTCGCGGTCGAACGCGACCCCGCGGGCGATGAGCTCGGCGATGCGCGCCGACCCCTCACTCACGAGGACGTCGACCGCGCGGTTCTCGCTGAGGCCGGCACCGGCGATCCGGGTGTCCTCGGCGTGCAGGGACGGAGAATCTCCCGTTCCGTAGACACCCGCGACGCCGCCCTGCGCGAGCGTGGTGCATCCGTCGCCGATCGCCCCCTTCGTGACGATGGTTACCGCGTGACCCGCCTCGTGCGCGTGCAGGGCCGCGGTGAGTCCCGCGATCCCCGACCCCGCGACGACGACTCTCACCGCGTACCGCCGGCGTTCGCAGGAGGCTTCGCCGCGAGCATCCGTTCGAGCGCCACGCGAGCGGGATCCGCGACGTCGGGCGTCACCTGGATCCGGTTCGGCGTGCGTCCGGCGACCAGTTCCTCCAGCACCCAGGCGAGGTAGCCCGGGTGGATGCGGTACATCGTCGAGCACGGGCAGACGACCGGATCCAGGCAGAAGATCTCGTGCTGCGGGTACTGCGCGGCGAGGCGGCGCACGAGATTGATCTCGGTACCGATCGCGAACGTGGTCGGCTCGGTGGCCTGGTCGATCGCGCGACGGATGTACTCGGTGGAGCCCGCCTCGTCAGCCGCGTCCACCACCTCCATGGGGCACTCGGGGTGCACGATCACGCGGACGCCGGGGTGCTCCACCCGCGCCTGGGTGATCTGGTCCACGGTGAAGCGCCGGTGCACCGAGCAGAAACCGTGCCACAGGATCACGCGTGAGTCCCGCAGCTGCTGTTCGTCGGAGCCGCCGAGCGGCCGGCGGGGGTTCCACATCGGCATCTGCTCGAGCGGGATGCCCATGGCCTTGGCGGTGTTGCGTCCGAGGTGCTGGTCGGGGAAGAAGAGCACGCGCTCGCCGCGTGCGAAGGCCCAATCCAGCACGGTCGCCGCGTTCGACGACGTGCACACGATCCCGCCGTGACGTCCGACGAAGCCCTTGATCGCGGCGGACGAGTTCATGTATGTGACGGGGATCACCGGCACGCGCCCGCGCTCATCGACCGCGTCGAGAGGGCCGAGCACGTCCTCCAACTGCTCCCAGCACTCCTCGACCTGATCGATGTCCGCCATGTCGGCCATCGAGCAGCCGGCGGCGAGGTTGGGGAGGATGACGGCCTGGTCAGGCCGCGAGAGGAGGTCCGCGGTCTCCGCCATGAAGTGCACGCCGCAGAAGACGATCGCCTCCGCATCCGGATGCTCTTTCGCCGCGGTCGCGAGCTGGAACGAGTCGCCCACGTAGTCCGCGTGACGGACGACCTCTTCGCGCTGGTAGAAGTGGCCGAGGATGACAGCGCGATCCCCGAGGGTCGCGCGGGCGGCGACGATCCGGGCGTCGAGTTCCGCTTCGTCGGCCTCGCGGTAGGCGAGGGGGAGTTCGCCCTGCCGCGGTGCGCCCGTCGGGATCACATCCCCCATCGAGGATCCGGGGCCGTACCCGGGGCGGGTGTCGAAGGTCCACGGTCCTTCGGCGAGGTCGGTCGCGCACGTGGCGTCCGTGGTCTTCCCGGTGACGATCGACTGCAGCAGGTGATCGACGGAGGCGTCGCGCGTGGTGGGTGCGGACAGGGGCGAGACGGTCATCGGGTCCTCTTCTCGGCAGTGGCGAGCGGGCCGCGATCGGCGAGCTCGACGTCGGTGTTGTAGCGGTACAGGCGGGCCGGACGATGGTTTCCGGTACGGAATCGCTCGGTGGGCAGCAGTGTTCCCGATGTCTCGACCTGGCGGCGGAAGTTCGCCGGATCCAGACGGCGCTCGAGAATCGTCTCGTACGCCTCGCGAAGGTCGGCGAGGGTGAACTCCGCGGGGAGGAAGCCGTGCGCGACGCGGCTGTAGCCGACCTTGTTGCGCAGGCGCCAGAGCGCGTAGTCACTGATCTGGTTGTGGTCGAAGGCAAGCTCGGGGAGGGCCCCGGCGTCGAACCACTGCACGTTCTCGGGGGCGTGTCCGGACGCGAGGTGCGCCGCGAACTGCGCATCGACGTCGTCGGAGCGCAGGAGCGCCCAGTACACGATCGACACGACGCGCTGCGGTGCGCGGTCCACGGCTCCGAAAGCGTAGAGCTGCTCCAGGTAGCTGGGGGAGAGGCCGGTCGTCTCGGCGAGCGTGCGCGCCGCGGCATCCTCGAGACCTTCGTCGGCGCTCAGCCAGCCGCCGGGGAGAGCCCACTGATCGCGGTGCGGATCGCGCGTGCGACGCACGAGCGGAAGGGACAGCACGGGGTCGCCGTTCTCGCCGGGGCGCAGCGTCAGGATGACCGTCGACACGGCGACGCGGATACCCTGCTCGCTTCTGGTCATCATGACTCTAACCTCCGCGAACGATCTTAGTGTGCCTGTGACCTGAAGGGCAACCCGAGGGCGTCACGCGGACGACCGCGAAACGTTACATGCTCGTAATCCCGAAGGTTGTCACCCGTGATCGGGTTTGTTAGGTTACTGTCCTAACAAACCCCCCAGTTCTGGGGGTTTGCCTCAACGATGAGCACGTCCCTCACGCAACGCAGCACTGAGAGGAATACACGAATGATCCGCACTGGAAAGCGCCGACTGGCGCTCACCGCGATCGCGGGGGCCTCCGTCCTCGCACTCGGCCTGACCGCCTGTTCCGGCGGCGGAGGGGGAGAGGGAGACGGCAACGCCGACTCCGACCGCCCGCTCCGCATCTGGGCCGGCAGCCAGACACCGATCACAGCGAATTTCAACCCCTTCGCACCCACCGTCCTGCACGGCGCACTCGGTCCGATCCTGGAGCCGCTGTTCTTCTTCAACAAGACGAGCGACACCGAGCCCGACGGCATGATCGGCGAGTCCTACGAGTACAACGAGGACGGCACGGTCATCACCGTGATGATCAAGGAGGGCCTGACCTGGAGCGACGGTGAGCCCCTGACCGCCGAGGACGTCGCCTTCACCTTCACCTTCGAGGGGAACAACCCCGAGGGCAACGGTCTGGTCTCCGCGGAGGCCACGGACGACACCACCGTCGTGCTCACCTACGACTCCGCGCAGTACACGACCGAGTTCCAGCGCCTGGGCGGCACCTGGATCCTTCCGCAGCACGTGTGGTCGGAGGTCGACGACTTCACCACCTTCGCGAACGAGGAGCCGGTCGGCTCGGGCCCGTACGTCGTGGACTCCGTGACGGGAGAGTCCTACACCCTCGTCGCGAACGAGAACTTCCGCGATGCGGACGTGCCGGCCGTCAGCACCGTGCAGTACGTCGCGATCGACGCCAACCAGTCCGCGCAGGATCTCCTCGCGGCCGGAGAACTCGACTGGACCGGCATGTTCGTGCCGAACCCGGACTCGGTCACCGCGAACGGCGCGATCGAGTGGGTCAACACCCCGCAGGACCCCACGGTCCTCTACACGTGCGCGAACGCGGAACTCGGTTGCGAGGGCCCGCAGACGGACGTCGCCGTCCGTCAGGCGCTCAACGCAGCGATCGACCGCGCGACGATCAAGGACAAGGCGTTCGTGGGTCTCACCGGCGACATCTCGCCCACCTACGCGCTGCTGCCGCGCGACGAGAAGTGGGTCGCCGACCCCGCCAACGAGATCAGCCCGCAGAGCCCGGACGTCGCCGAGGCGGGAACGATCCTCGAGGAGGCCGGCTACACGATGGGTTCCGACGGGGTCTACGAGAAGGACGGCACTCCGGTCGAGCTGACCCTCACGTCGGTGGACGGCTGGACCGACTACAACGACGCCGCGAAGCTGATCGTCGAGCAGGCGGCCGAGGCGGGCATCACCGTCACCGCGTCGACCGTGCAGTGGCAGGAGTTCTCCGACTCCCGTCAGACCGGCGACTACCAGCTGATCATGGGTGGCATGATCGGCACCTCGGTCGCCGACCCGTACCAGATCTACCGCGACTGGTTCGGTGGATCCGAGGTCGGATCGACCAGCCCCGTGGGCGAAGAGGTCCCGGCCGGACGCTGGAACTTCAGCCGGTACGACAACCCGGTCGTCGACGAGGCCGTCCGAGCCGCCACGAGCACGAACGACGAGGCCGAGAAGATGGAGCTCTACGCGACCATCCAGGATGAGATCGTTCGCGACCTGCCCTACATCCCGCTCGTGATCAACGCGACCCAGAGCTTCTACAACACCCAGGACTTCACCGGGTGGCCGACGGAGGAGGACCTCTACGCCTTTCCGCCGTCGTGGGGCTCGGTCGCCGCCGGATACGTGCTCCAGCACGTGAAGCCCGCCGGCTGAGACACACGGAGAAGGGGAGCAGGGAATTGAGGACATGACATGAAGTTCTATGCCCGAAGGATCGGGTTCTACATCATCACGCTGTGGGCCACGATCTCACTCAATTTCCTGCTCCCCCGATTGATGCCGGGAAACCCGGCGGACATCATGATCGCCAAGCTGCAGCGCAACGGCGGCGACATCTCGGAGACGACGATCCGCAACATCAAGCTGCTGCTCGGATCCGACGACTCCTCGATGTGGGAGCAGTACATCGGCTACTGGGGTCAGATGCTCCGCGGGGATCTCGGGATCTCCGTCACGAAGTATCCGACCCCGGTCGCCGAGCTGATCGGTACGGCCCTCCCGTGGACGCTCATCCTCGTGGGCGTGGCCACGATCATCTCGTTCATCCTCGGTATCGCGCTCGGGGCATGGGCCGGGTGGAAGCGCGGTACGTGGGTGGACCACATCATCCCGGCGACGACCGTGCTGCAGTCCATTCCCTACTTCTGGCTCGCGCTCGTGCTGGTCTCCGTCTTCTCCGTGGGAATGGGGATCTTCCCGATCATCGGCGGATACGACGTGTTCGACTTCCCACGAGGACCCGAGTGGACCTGGGCCTTCTTCGCGGACGCCGTGGCCCACGCCGTGCTTCCCGCACTCACGATCGTGCTCAGCTCCGTGGGTGGCTGGCTCTTCGGGATGCGCAACATGATGGTGTCCACCCTCGCGGAGGACTACATCATCACCGCCGAGGCGAAGGGGCTGCGCCCGCGCCGCATCCTGACGATGTACGCGTCGCGCAATGCGGCGATCCCCTCGATCGCGGGCTTCGCGATCACTCTGGGTTTCGTGGTGGCCGGTTCCATCGTCATGGAGCAGGTCTTCACGTATCCGGGAATCGGCAAGCTCATGTTCCAGGCCGTGCAGAACAGCGATTACGCGCTGATGCAGGGCGTCTTCCTCGTGATCACCATCACCGTGCTCGCGGCGAACTTCATCATGGATCTCGTCTACGGCTTCATCGACCCGAGGGCACGCCACAATGTCTGACACCTCAACGACACCCCGCACCGGTCCGAACACGGTCGCCGCGCCGGATACCGTCGCCCTCGTCACGCAGAAGCGGAATCGCGGCGGTGTCCGCTCCCTGCTGCCGAAGATGTCCGGCAAGCTCGTCGTCGGTCTCGTCCTCGTCGGATCGATCGTGCTGTTCGGCGTCATCGCGCCGTTCTTCACCCAGAATCCGCGAAGCTCCCAGAACGACGCGCTCCAGCCGCCGAACGCCGAGCACCTGCTGGGCACCACCAAGCTCGGTTACGACGTGCTCGCCCAGCTCGCCCAGGGCACACAGGGCTCGCTCCTGATCGGCATCGTCGCCGGCACGATCGCGATCGTGCTGTCGCTGATCTTCGGCATCCTCGCCGGCTACATCGGCGGATGGCGCGATGAGGTCCTCTCGCTCGTGACGAACATCATGCTCGTCATCCCGGGGCTCCCGCTCGCTATGGTCATCGCCACGTACTTCAACACCCGCAGCTGGCTGCTCGTCGCCGGTGTCCTCGGGATCACGTCCTGGGCCGGGTCCGCGGTGGTTCTGCGCAGCCAGGCGCGCTCGCTGCGGAGCCGCGACTACGTCTACGCCGCGAAGGTCGCGGGGGAGAAGTCCTTCCGCGTGATCCTCGTGGAGATCTTGCCGAATCTGCTGCCGCTGCTGGCTGCGCAGTTCCTGTTCGCGATCATCTTCGCGATCCTCGGCGAGGCGGGGCTCTCCTATCTCGGTCTGGGGGCCACGGACTCGATCACGTGGGGCACCATTCTCAACGATGCGCAGTCGGGGCAAGCCCTCGGTACGGGTGCGTGGTGGTGGTTCATCCCGCCGGGCGTGCTGATCGCGCTGCTCGGCTGCGGGCTGGCACTGATCAACTTCTCGATCGACGAGATCATCAATCCGAAGCTGCGAAACGCCCCCGAGGCCGCGCGCCGCGTGCGCAAGGCCGCGAAGACGAAGGGAATCACCGCGTGAGCGCCCCCGAAGCCGTCCTGACGGCACACGACGTCTCGATCGAGTACGAGGTCGCCCCTCCCGTCCGCGCAGTGCGCAACGTCTCGCTGACTCTCAACCGGGGCGAGATCCTCGGCCTCGCAGGCGAGTCCGGTTGCGGCAAGACGACCCTCGCGTACGGGCTGAACCGGCTGCTGAAGGCGCCCGCCCTCCAGACATCGGGAGCGATCACCTTCCACGACCGATCCGGTGAGGACATCGACATCGTCGCGCTCGAGAACGACGCGCTGCGTGCGTTCCGCTGGGACAAGATCTCGATGGTGTTCCAGGGAGCGATGAACTCGCTCAACCCGGTCATCAGCGTCCAGGCGCAGATCTTCGACGTGTTCGACACCCACCGGCCCGGTATGAGCAAGCGGGACAAGACCGCGCGCTCGCAGGAGCTGCTGACTCTCGTCGGCGTCGACCCGTCGCGCCTGTCGAGCTTCCCCCACGAGCTGTCCGGGGGGATGCGCCAGCGCGTCATGATCGCGATGGCGCTCGCGCTGGACCCGCAGGTCATGATCATGGACGAGCCCACCACGGCGCTGGATGTCGTCGTGCAGCGCGACATCATCCGCGAGATCATGCGCCTTCGCGAGCGACTCGGCTTCGCGGTGATCTTCATCACCCACGATCTGCCGATGCTGATCGAGATCAGCGACCGGATCGCGGTCATGCTGCAGGGGGAGATCGTGGAGCAGGGGACCGCCGAGGAGATCTATCGCACTCCGCAGCACGCCTATACGAAGAAGTTGCTCTCCAGCTTCCCGAGCCTGCGCGGCGAGCGCGGCGGGTTCGTGAGGTCGGGGGCATCCGTGGACGTGCCGCATGTCGCGGCACCGACGGCGATCGACGACACGGAGGCTGGACGATGACCGACACCACGGGCACGCTCGAGGCGCGCAACCTCGTCAAGGACTTCCGGCTGCGTTCCGGCCTGCGATCGCGGATCCTGCACGCCGTCAAGGACGTGTCCTTCACGCTCGAGCCGGGAAAGACCGTGGCGCTCGTCGGCGAGTCCGGCAGCGGGAAGTCCACGATCGCACGGATGCTCATGAAGCTCGAGACGCCCACGTCGGGGGAGCTGCTGCTGGACGGGCGACCGAGCGGGACGCACGGGCGTGCGCTCGCGCGGTACCGATCGGACGTGCAGATGGTGTTCCAGGACCCGTTCGCGTCGCTGAATCCGTTCCACACGATCGTGCACCACCTGGAGCGCCCCCTGCGCATCCACCATCCGGAGCTCTCGGGCGATCAGGTGCGTGAGCGAGCGCTCGAACTGCTCGAGCGGGTGCGGCTGTCCCCGGCCGAGAGCTTCGCCGAGCGTCGGCCGCACGAGCTGTCCGGAGGTCAGCGTCAGCGTGTGGCCATCGCCCGTGCCCTCGCGCCGGGCGCGCGTTTCATCGTCGCGGACGAGCCGGTGTCGATGCTCGATGTGTCGATCCGTCTCGGGGTGCTGAACCTCCTCGCGGACCTGCAGCGCGAGAACCGTCTCGGCGTGCTCTACATCACGCACGATCTCGCCACCGCTCGGCATTTCAGCGACGAGATCCTCGTGATGTACCGGGGGGACATCGTCGAGCGCGGTCCTTCGGACCAGGTCATCCTCGACCCGCAGCACGAGTACACGCGCACCCTGCTCGCCGCGGCACCCGAGCCTGAGAACCTCGGACGACTCCGTGACGAGGTGCGACGCGAGCTCGCGGGTCACTGACGAGCGGTCGTGCGAGCGGCGCTATGCTGGGAGCCACAACTGAAGACGGGCCGTTCGACCCGTGCGGGAGAGCTCCGGTGAAGTCAGCCGGGCACCGAAGGAGCAAGCCTCCCCGCCAATCTCTCAGGTACCCCGTACCGCGCAGGTCAGGCCACTCTGGAAAGCGATGCCGCACGGGCATCCGCCGACGGTGAAAGCTCCGCGTCTTGCGCCGGGTGAAACTCTCAGGCCCATGACAGAGGGGGAGTTCTCGAGGAAGTGCCGTCGCACGCCCTCCTAGACCCGCACGGGAGAACTCCATGGCAGAACCCCGCTTCACTCCGCTGCGCGAGCGACACGAGTCGCTCGGCGCCTCCTTCACCGACTTCGGCGGCTGGCAGATGCCGGTGCGCTACACCTCCGATCTCGCGGAGCACCACGCGGTGCGCACGGCCGCGGGGATCTTCGACATCTCGCACATGGCCGAGTTCCTCGTGACGGGCACGCATGCGGCGGACTTCCTCGACTTCGCCCTCGCGGGCCGGGTCTGCGCCATGCCCGTCGGCAAGGCCAAGTACTCCCTCGTGCTCGCGAAGGATGGCGGGATCATCGATGACGTGATCGCCTACCGTCTGGCCGAGGACCGCTACCTCGTGATCGCCAATGCGGGCAACCGCGGCTTCGTCGACTCCGCCTTCGCGTCGCGCGTGCGCGACTTCCCCTCGATCCTCGAGCGCGCACTCCCCGCCCGCGGCGCGGACGAGGATCGCAGCTTCGAGGGCTTCCTGGGGGACCGGGGAGTGGACGTCGAGGACGTGTCCGACTCCTACGCGCTCCTCGCCGTCCAGGGGCCCGCCGCCGAAGCGATCCTCGCTGCGACAGACGGGATCAGCGAGGTGAGCGTCCCGTGGAGCGAGCAGCGGTACTACGCCTGGGCGGACGCGCGCTTCCTCGGTGAGTCGCTGCTCATCGCACGCACCGGCTACACCGGCGAGGACGGCTTCGAACTGCTCGTCCGCGCCGAAGATGCCGCAGCGCTCTGGGACGCGGTCGTCGCGGCGGGTGAACCGCACGGGCTCGCCCCCGCGGGCCTCGCGGCGAGGGACACGCTGCGGCTCGAAGCAGGAATGCCTCTCTACGGGCACGAGCTGTCCCGCGACACGAAGCCGTCCCAGGCGGGACTGGGCCGTGTCGTCGCGACCGACAAGGAAACGTTCGTCGGCAAGGACGCCGTGGAACCCGCGTCGGACGCGCGTGTGCTCGTGGGCCTCGTGGCCGAGGGGAGGCGGGCCGGACGCGCCGGTTACCCGGTGGTCGATGCCGATGGTGCCGTGATCGGAGAGATCACCAGCGGCGCGCTCAGCCCCACGCTCGCTCACCCGATCGCGATGGCCTACGTCGACCCCGCCGCCGCGACCGTCGGATCCGCAGTATTCCTTGATGTGCGGGGGACGAAGATCCCCGCGACCGTGACCGCCCTGCCTTTCTACCGGAGGACAAAATGACCGATCTGACCGCGCTGCGTTACAGCGAAGAGCACGAGTGGGTCGCCGTCGACGGCGACACCGCGACCATCGGGATCACCGACTACGCCGCCGACAAGCTCGGGGATGTCGTGTTCGTGGAACTGCCCGCCGTCGGCACCGAGATGGCGTCCGGCGCCGTCGTGGGCGAGATCGAATCCACGAAGTCCGTCGGCGAACTCTACGCGCCGCTGGCCGGCACCGTCACCGCGATCAACGACGCGGTGGTGGATGACCCGTCGCTCGTGAACGGCGAGCCCTTCGAGGGCGGCTGGCTCATCAAGGTGTCGATCGCGGCGGGAGCCGCGGACACGCTTCTCGATCGCGACGCCTACGTCGCACTCACGGAGGGCTAGGAGTGGCCTCTTTCGCCGATCGTCACATCGGAACGACCGCCGAGACCCAGCGCCACATGATGGACGCTCTCGGCCTCGAGACGGACGCCGACGCCGCGAGTCCTGTCGACGCGCTCATGCGCGGCGCCGTCCCGTCCTCGATCTTCACCGAGGCCGGGGACTCCGTCATCCCGCGCGCCGCGAGCGAGGCGGAGGCGCTCGCCGAGCTCCGCACGCTCGCCTCGCGCAACCGGGTGAACCGCCCGATGATCGGCCTGGGCTACTACGGCACGATCACTCCGTCCGTGATCCAGCGCAACGTCCTGGAGAATCCCTCCTGGTACACGGCATACACGCCCTACCAGCCGGAGATCTCCCAGGGGCGCCTCGAAGCGCTCATCAATTTCCAGACCATGGTCGCCGACCTCACGGGGCTCGCCACGGCGAACGCGTCGATGCTCGACGAGTGCACCGCCGTGGCCGAGGGCATGCTGCTCGCCCGGCGCGCCACCAAGGTCACATCCCCGGTGTTCGCGGTCGACGCCGACGCCCTCCCGCAGACGCGCGCGCTGCTCGCGACGCGTGCCGAGGCCGTGGGCATCGAGATCGTCGAGGTCGATCTGGCCGGGGGTGAGACGCTGCCCGCCGAGCTCTTCGGTGTCTTCGTGCAGTACCCGGGTGCGTCCGGTCGTGTCTGGGACCCGTCCGCCGTGATCGATGCCGTGCACGTCGCAGGCGGTCTCGCGGTCGTCGCCGCCGACCTGCTGGCGCTGACGCTGCTGACCTCGCCGGGATCCCTCGGCGCGGACGTGGCCGTCGGCACGACGCAGCGCTTCGGCGTGCCGATGGGCTTCGGCGGACCGCACGCCGGCTACATGGCGGTGCGCTCGGGGCTCGAGCGGCAGCTCCCCGGCCGTCTGGTCGGAGTGTCCCAGGACGCCGAGGGGAAGCCCGCCTACCGCCTGTCACTGCAGACGCGTGAGCAGCACATCCGACGCGAGAAGGCGACGAGCAACATCTGCACGGCGCAGGTGCTCCTCGCCGTCATGGCATCGATGTACGCGGTGTATCACGGCCCCGACGGTCTCCGGACGATCGCCGCACAGGCGGCGGCGAAGGCGTCGCTGCTGCGCGACTGGCTGAACGAGGCCGGCGCCGACGTCGTCCACGACGCGTTCTTCGACACCGTGCAGGTGCGGGTGCCCGCGCGGGCCGCGGCGGTCGCGGAGCGCGCGCACGATGAGTTCGGCATCCTCGTCCGGGTGGCGGACGAGGACACCGTGGGGATCTCGATCGACGAGACCACCACGATGACGGACCTGCACCGGGTCGCGATGCTCTTCGGTGGTCCTGAGGATCGGGTGTTCGGTTTCGCGGACGGAGGGTCCTCGGGTGCTCTGCCGGCCACGCTCCACCGCGAGGACGAGTACCTCACGCATCCGGTCTTCCACGTGCACCGCAGCGAGACGGCCATGATGCGCTATCTCAAGCAGCTCGCCGACCGCGACTACGCGCTGGACCGCGGGATGATCCCGCTGGGCTCGTGCACGATGAAGCTCAATGCGGCGACCGAGATGGCCGCCATCACGTGGCCGGAGTTCGCGGGCATCCATCCGTTCGCCCCTGCCTCGGACGTCGCCGGGTACCTGGAGCTCATCGAGCAGCTCGAGAGCTGGCTGGCCGAGGTCACCGGATACGACGCCGTCTCCCTGCAGCCGAACGCGGGCTCGCAGGGCGAACTCGCCGGGCTCCTGGCGATCCGCGGATACCACCTCGCGAACGGCGACACCGAGCGCACGGTCTGTCTCATCCCCTCCTCCGCGCACGGCACGAATGCCGCGTCCGCGGTTCTCGCGGGGATGAAGGTCGTGGTCGTCGCGTGCGATGAGCTCGGCAACGTCGACCTGACGGACCTGCGCGCCAAGGTCGCCCAGCACGCCGACGCGCTGTCCGCGCTGATGATCACGTACCCGTCGACCCACGGCGTGTACGAGCACGATGTGCTCGACATCACTCAGGCCGTGCACGATGCGGGCGGTCAGGTGTACGTCGACGGCGCCAACCTCAACGCGCTTCTCGGATACGCGCGGTTCGGTGACCTGGGCGGCGACGTGTCGCACCTGAATCTGCACAAGACGTTCGCGATCCCGCACGGAGGCGGTGGCCCGGGAGTCGGCCCCGTCGCCGCGAAGGCGCACCTCGCGCGGTTCCTGCCGTCGCACCCGATGGCGCAGCGCGCCGAGCACGCCGGGGGTCACATCTTCGAGGGCGGTCTCGTGTCGGCGGCACCCTACGGGTCCGCGGGCATCCTGCCGATCTCGTGGGCGTACGTGCGCATGATGGGCGCGGCGGGTCTGCGGGATGCGACGGCTGCCGCCGTCCTGTCGGCGAACTACATCGCCGAGCGCCTGCGTGAGCACTTCCCGGTCCTGTACACGGGGGAGAACGGCCGGGTCGCGCACGAGTGCATCCTGGATCTGCGTCCCCTGCGCGAGGCCACCGGGATCACGGTCGACGACGTCGCGAAGCGCCTCATCGACTACGGCTTCCACGCGCCGACCATGTCGTTCCCGGTCCCGGGGACCCTCATGGTCGAGCCGACCGAGTCCGAGGACCTGGGCGAGATCGATCGCTTCGTCGAGGCGATGATCCGGATCAAGGCCGAAGCGGACGCCGTCGCAGCCGGCCGCTGGCCCGCTACGGACAACCCGCTCGTCAACGCGCCGCACACCGCGGTCTCGCTGATCGCGGGGGAATGGACGCACGCGTACACCCGTGAGGAGGCGGCGTATCCCGTCCGCACTCTGATCGCCACGAAGTACTGGCCGCCGGTCCGTCGGATCGATCAGGCCTACGGTGACCGCAACCTCGTGTGCGCCTGCCCGCCGATCGAGGCGTTCGCCTGACCGCACTCACCGTCGGGTGAACGGCAGCGCGCGAGGCGGCGAAGCTACGGTTAAGTTAAGGCTGAGTAACAGTTCCCCGGTAAGCATTCAGCCGCTGCGCACGTGGGGTTACGCTCAGATATCCCCGCCGTGCCCAACCCGGGACGCGGCGGTCCGACTGAAAAAGTCTCAGGAGAGAAAATGAAGCGCAACAGACTTGCTCTCGCGAGCGGTGCCATGCTCATCGCCGGCGTCATCACGCTGGCGGGATGCAGCACGGGCTCGCAGGGCGACGGCGACGGTGACGGCGGATCGATGGGCGGGCCCATCACGGCGAACGGCTCTGAGCCGCAGAACCCGCTCGTGCCGACGAACACGAACGAGACCGGCGGTGGCAAGATCCTCGACGCGATCTTCGCCGGACTCGTCGGATACGAGTCCGATGGTGCCGCGTTCAACGACGTCGCCGAGGAGATCACGGTCGAGGACCCGCAGAACCTCACCGTCAAGATCCGCGAGGGTCTGACATTCACCGATGGTGAAGAGGTCACCGCCGACAACTTCATCAACGCGTGGAACTACGGCGCACTCGCGTCCAACGAGCAGCTCTCGAGCTACTTCTTCGAGGACATCGAAGGATTCAGCTACGACGAGGATTCCGAGCTCACCGGTCTCGAGCAGGTCGACGACTACACGTTCACGATCGCGCTGAACAAGCCTGCATCGGACTTCGCTCTCCGCCTCGGCTACTCCGCGTACTACCCCCTCCCGGACGCCGCGTTCGAAGACATGGAGGCCTTCGGCGAGTCCCCGATCGGTAACGGGCCCTACATGCTCGACGGCGAGGACGCCTGGCAGCACGACGTCGGCATCGACCTCGTTGTCAACCCCGACTACGACGGCCCGCGCACCCCGGTGAACGACGGACTGAACATCGTCTTCTACGCCTCGCAGGATGCCGCCTACGCGGACCTCCTCGCGGGCGAGCTCGACGTTCTGGACGCGATCCCGGATTCGGCATTCGCGACCTTCGAGTCCGACCTCGGTGACCGCGCGGTGAACCAGCCGGCAGCCATCTTCCAGTCGTTCACGATCCCCGAGCGTCTCGAGCACTTCGGTGGCGAAGAGGGCCTCCTGCGTCGCCAGGCACTGTCCATGGCCATCAACCGCGCCGAGATCACCGATGTCATCTTCGAGGGCACGCGTACCCCGGCGAGCGACTTCACGTCCCCTGTCATCGACGGCTGGACCGATTCCCTGGCGGGAGCCGAGGTTCTCGAGTACGACCCCGAGCAGGCCAAGGAACTGTGGGCGGAAGCCGACGCGATCAGCCCGTGGAGCGGCGAGTTCCAGATCGCCTACAACGCCGACGGCGGACACCAGGCATGGGCCGACGCGACGATCAACTCGATCATCAACACGCTCGAGATCGAGGCATCTGGCGCTCCGTCCCCGACCTTCGCGGAGCTCCGCGAAGAAGTCACCGAGCGCTCGATCAGCACGGCCTTCCGCACCGGCTGGCAGGCGGACTACCCGGGTCTGTACAACTTCCTGGGCCCGCTCTACGCCACCAACGCGGGATCGAACGACGGTGACTACTCCAGTTCCGAGTTTGACGGCCTGATCGCCGACGGAATCTCCGAGACGGACCCGGCCGCTGCCAACGCCCTGTTCCAGGAGGCTCAGGAAGTCCTGCTCGAGGACCTCCCGGTTCTGCCGCTGTGGTACTCGAACGTGGTCGGCGGATACTCCGAGACCGTGTCGAACGTCGAGTTCGGCTGGAACTCGGTGCCGCTGTTCTACCAGATCGAGAAGTAAGACCACCATCAGGTGAGGAGGTGACGGCACGGGTCGTCACCTCCTCACCTGCTGTCCTCTGCCTGTCGCGGATCACGTACGGCGCGGAACGCAGAGGATGGCATCATCTCTATGGGCGTGCGTTTCCCGCACGCCCATTCCCGAAGGGAGGATGAGGGTGGCAATTTACATCCTCAAGCGGATCCTGCAGGCGATACCGGTGTTCTTCGGAGCCACCCTGCTGATCTATTTCATGGTCTTCGCGATGCCTGGCGATCCGATCGCCGCGCTGTTCGGAGACCGCACGCCGAATCCGGCTCTGCTGGAGCGACTGCGCGCGGAGTACAACCTGGACGAACCGTTCATCGTCCAGTATTTCCACTACATCATGGGGATCTTCCGGTTGGACTTCGGAGTGAGCTTCTCCGGCCAGCCGGTCAGCGAGATCCTCGCCCGTACCTTCCCCGTGACTCTCCGCCTCGCGGTCATGGCCATCGGCATCGCCTTCGTCCTGGCGATCGTGATCGGGCTGTTCTCCGCTCTGGGCAAGGGCGGCATCTTCGACAACTCCATGCTCGTGATCGCGCTCATCTTCGTCGCGGTGCCCATCTTCGTCCTCGCCTTCCTGGCGCAATACTTCCTCGGCGTGCAGCTGGGGTGGTTCAGACCGACGGTCGGAGCACGCAACGACTGGGGTGATCTCTGGCTCCCCGCGATCGTTCTCGGGGTGAGCGTGTACGCCACGAGCATGCGGCTCACCAGGGCGTCGACGATCGAGACGCTGAACCAGGACTGGGTGCGCACGGCGTACAGCAAGGGCTTGCCGCGGCGCCGCGTGATTCCCGTCCATGTGCTTCGCAACTCTTTGATCCCCATGGTCACCGACATCGGGACCGTCTTCGGGATCCTCATGGTCGGTGCGACCGTGACCGAGGGCATCTTCAACGTTCCGGGCGTGGGCAATACGCTGTACCAGGCGATCCTCCGGGGTGAGAACCCGACGGTGGTGTCCTTCGTCACGGTCTTCGTCGTCGTCTACGTCTTCATCAACATCCTCGTGGACCTCGTCTACGGCCTACTCGACCCGAGGATCCGCTATGTCTCGTAATGATCGGTCCATGGACCACTTCGTCGCACCGACAGACACCACGTCCGTCACAGTCGACGCCGTCCGCATCGACGCCAAGCGGAGTAATCTCTGGCTCGATGCCTGGCGGGACCTGCGCAAGCGACCCATCTTCTGGATCGCGTCTGCCTTCGTTCTGTTGATCCTGCTGGTCGCGGTCTGGCCGACGTTGTTCACAGCCACGTCTCCGACCGCGGGTTGTGATCTGTCCAAGAGCAACGGCGGACCCGAGGCCGGTCATCCCCTCGGCTTCACACGGTTCGGTTGCGACATCTACGCCCGGACACTCTGGGGTACGCGGACCTCGCTCGTCGTCGGCTTGCTTGCGACCCTCATCGCCACGACTCTCGGGATCGTGATGGGCGCTCTCGCCGGGTTCTACGGTGGGTGGTTGGATTCGCTGCTCTCGCGCGTCGGCGACATCTTCTTCACGATTCCCTACATCATCGCGGGGATCGTCGTGATGTCGGTGATGCCGGTACGCAACGAGTTCGTCCTGGCGGTCGCGATCGGCGGATTCGCCTGGGCGTCCACTGCCCGCATCATGCGTGCAGAAGTGCTGCGGGTGAAACAGTCGGACTTCGTGACGGGGTCCATCGCGCTGGGGCTCTCGCGCTTCCGGACTCTCCTGTCGCATGTCCTTCCCAACGCGATGGCTCCGGTCATCGTCGTCGCGACGCTCGGTCTGGCCGGCGCGATCGTCGCCGAATCCGTGCTGTCGTTCCTCGGTGTGGGCCTCGGCGGCAACACGATGTCGTGGGGTAACGACATCGGACAGGCGCAGTCCAACATCCGAACGGCACCGATGTCGCTGTTCTGGCCGTCGCTCGCGCTGACCGTCACGGTACTGGCATTCATCACACTCGGCGAGCTCATGCGCGACGCCGTCGACCCGAAGGCGAGGGCACAGCGATGACCGAACCGCTTCTGAGCGTCAAGGATCTCACCGTCTCCTTCGGGACCGGCAAGAAGAGCACCCAGGTCCTCCACGGGGTGAGTTTCGAGGTGTACCCGGGCGAGACCGTCGCGATCGTCGGTGAGTCCGGCTCCGGAAAGTCGACGACCGCGTCGGCCGTGATCGGTCTGCTCCCGGGAACCGGACAGGTGACCGGGGGCGACATCGTCCTCGACGGGCGCGCGTTGACCGGCGCGAGCCGGAGCGAGCTCGAGGGGATCCGCGGCCGAGACATCGGCTACGTCCCGCAGGACCCGATGTCGAACCTCAATCCCGTGTGGTCGATCGGATTCCAGGTCAAGGAGGCGGTCCGCGCCAACGGTCTCGCCCGAGGGCAACGCGAGGTACGTGAGCGCGCGATCGAAGTTCTCGAGCAGGCCGGACTCGCGGATGCCGCCCGGCGCATGCACCAGTTCCCGCATCAGTTCTCCGGGGGAATGCGCCAGCGAGCGCTGATCGGTATCGGCCTGGCCGCCGATCCGAAGCTCCTGATCGCCGACGAGCCGACCAGTGCGCTCGATGTCACGGTGCAGAAGGTCATCCTTGATCACCTCGCCACGCTCACGAGCCAGCGTGACACCGCGGTGCTGCTGATCACACACGACCTGGGTCTCGCGGCAGACCGCGCCGACCGGATCATCGTGATGAGGCAGGGCGAGATCGTCGAGTCGGGTCCGAGTCGCGAGATCCTCGAGGACCCGCAGCACCCGTACACGCAGCGTCTGGTCGCGGCGGCGCCGAGTCTCGCGTCTCACCGCATCGGTGCGCACACGAGTTCAGCGCACGACGCCGCGACGGAGACGTCGGATGTCGCCCCGGTGGTCGAGGTCCGAGACCTCGTCAAGGACTACTCGATCCGCAGCGGGGGGTTCCGAAGCGAACCGTTCCGCGCGGTCGACAACGTCTCGTTCCAGATTCCTCGTGGCAAGACGCTCGCCCTCGTGGGCGAGTCCGGTTCCGGGAAGTCAACGGTCGCCAAGATGATCCTCCAGTTGGAGACTCCCTCCGACGGTGAGATCCTCATCGACGGACTCGCGACCTCGACCATGTCCCGCAACGACGTGTTCCGACTGCGGCGGCGTATGCAGCCGGTGTTCCAGGATCCGTACGGCTCGCTCGATCCGCTGCGCAGCATCGGCAGCCTCATCTCCGAGCCGCTGCAGGTCCACGGGATCGGCACGAAGGATGAGCAGCACGCGCAGGTGCTCGATCTGCTGGAGCAGGTGGCGCTGCCTCGAGCGCTCGCGGAGCGGTATCCGAACGAACTCTCCGGCGGGCAACGACAGCGTGTCGCGATCGCCCGGTCCCTCGCGCTCAAGCCCGACATCATCGTGTTGGACGAGGCGGTGTCGGCGCTCGATGTGCTGGTGCAGGATCAGATCCTGAATCTGCTCGCCGACCTGCAGAGCCAGCTCGGGCTGACGTACCTGTTCATCACGCACGACCTCGCCGTCGTCCGCGTTGCCGCCGACTACATCTGCGTGATGGAGCGCGGGCGGGTCGTGGAGCAGGGCACCGCCGACGAGATCTTCCGCAGCCCCAAGGAGGAGTACACGCAGCGGTTGCTCGAGGCGATCCCCGGCGTCGCGCAGGCTCCCGGGGGCCTCTCGTCGTGAGTGACGCCGCGGCCCGGACGCCACAGGTGTTCCGGGCCTCCGGCGGTTGGGCCCTGCTGGTCATCTGCTCGGTGGTGGCTGTGGCGCTGCTCGTCGACGTGGTCCTGCGCGCCGACGTCGGAGCGCTGCTGCTGTACGCGCCCTGGGTCCTGCTCGGGCTCTGGGCCGTCTACGTGGTCGGGGTCGCATCGCTCATCCGTGCCGAGGGGGAGGGTGTGCTCGTGCAGAACGGGCTGCGTCGGACATTCGTGCCCTGGGAACGGGTCCGGCGTATCGACATGCGGTGGCAGATCGTGATCACTCTCGATGACGACCGCACTGTGGTGTGCTTCGGGGGGCCGTCCAAGACCAGGCCGCGCCGACTCGGCCCGGGTGCACAGCGGGAAGGCGTGACCGAGCACGTGGACGCCGTGGCGGCACTGCGGCGGTGGCGGAGCGAGCACGTGCCCACCGGGAACGCATCGGTACGCCGTTCGTGGGACATGCCAGGGCTGGCTGTTCTCATCCTGCTCGTCGCCTGGGCCGTCGCGTCCCTCACCCTCTCCTGACCTCGAGACTGCAGCTCTGCCCCGAGAAAGTGGGTTGTTGTTCGACTCTCGGCGTCGGCGTGCAGTTTCACGGGCGTGGAGTGCGAGGAGCGGCGAAGCGGGCGAGTTTCGCGCTGTCCCGGGGGAACGACGGTCGCACTCCGGCGGCACGGAGCCGTCGATCCAGGAGGGCAGAATCTCGGAGTTCGGGCCATCCCCAGCGCGCGAACCCCGCGACGCGCGCGCGAAGCCTATCCTCGCGTCGCTTCTCCATGAGGAGCGAGTGCTCTGCGTGCGGCCCCTCGTATTTGAACGCGCCGTCGGCCTCGCCGATGACGGACTCTTCCGGCCAGAAGAAGTCCGCGCGATCGCGATGCCCCTCGGTGGTGAACTCCTGCTGACGTAGCGGAACCTCGAACCCGAGCCATTCGATGACCGCGAGGCTCATCGACTCGAGCACGCTCTCGGGTAGCCCATCCGCACGTTCGAGTGCCCATCGTGCGTGCCGGCGTCCGCGACTGGACGATCGAGATTCGTTGATGGCTCTGAGTACCTCGGGTTGCGGGGTCGATTCGAGGCGGAGAAGTTCGTTTGCGAAAGCGAGCGCCTCAGCCTCTGGACGCGTTCGAGCGAGGTCGACAGCAGTGTCGTGCGGCGCGGTGAGCAAGAGGCCGTCGAGCCGGACGATCTCGCGATCGTCGCGCGAGACGTGCGTTCGCATCCCCGCGTTCTCGCGTGCCGTGCCGCCCGAATCGATGACGTGAACAGGACGTGAGTTCGGAGAGATTGTGATGCCATGTAGGGTAGCGGCGGACTCGTGACTGAAGATCGCGTCGGGATGGGTGAGCGCGGTCGCATGGACGCGGGCAAGATACTGATCCCAGCTCGGCAGGCTGGCCCACTCGCTCATGGGCGCGAACACGCCACGGGTGACTCTCACCACTTTCCCTCTCCTCCATTCGCGCTCGGGATGGGTGAGTTCGGTGCGTGTGCGCAGCAGTGGGATCGGTGAGGCGCGAAGCATTCTTCATGTTCCCGCGGACGCGCCTGCGGCGCCCCGGTCCCTCCCAGCCCGGTGCCGAACTCTCGCTCTCCTCCGTCCCCGTGGAGAACGAGTCCCGCTCCCGTCCTCGACTTCCCGCGAGACTGCAATCGGGCGCCGAGACCGGCGGAAAAACCTGCGTTCTCGGCGCGGAGTTGCAGTTTCGCGGGACTGAGGGGGAGGGGGAGGGGGAGGTCAGGGGGAGGTCAGGCGGGGAGGCCGAAGAGAGAAGGGAAGGTGGCGGCGGCCCAGGGATAGCCCACGAAGACGGCGGCATCGATGAGGAAGTGCGCCACGAGGAACGGCATCAACCGCCCCGTGCGCGCGAAGAGCCATCCGAACAGCAGGCCCATGGCGAGGTTTCCGATGAAGGCGCCGGGGCCCTGGTAGAGGTGGTACGTCGCCCGGAGGACGGACGTGGCGATGATGATGTTCCAGATTCCCCAGCCGAGTTGGCGTAGCCGGGCGAACAGGTATCCGAGGACGACGAATTCCTCCTGCACAGAGGCGCGCGCGGCCGCGAGAAGCAGCACGGGAACGGTCCACCAGTAAGCGTCGAGGCCCGCCGGGTTCACCGCGACGAACAGACCCACGGCGCGCCCGCCCAGGTACAGCGCGAGGCCCGGGATTCCGATCGCGAGTACGAGCAGGGTCCCTCGTCCGATGTCGCGGCCCACGCGGGTGCCGTCCAGGCCGAGGCGCCCGAGGTGCGGGCGGGTCGTCTGCCAGAGCAGGAAGCACACCAGCAGCACCGGCACCAGGGAGAAGCCGATCGAGAGCACCTGGTAGATGAGGTCGAAGACCTCGCGGTCGCTGCGGGACGGATTCAGCGTCGCCGTCTGGTCCGCCAGCGGGGTCTCGTCCGTCAGGCGATAGGCGAGCTGCACGATCGCGTACACGGCGGATTGGCCGAGGCCCAGTGCGAGAACGATCGCGATCTCCCACCACACGCGGGCGCGCGACGGCGCGGGGTCGAAGGCGGTCGGGTCGGACGTCACGAACCCGATGCTACGTCCCCGGAGAAGCGGCTGCACGAACGGCATGCCTGCGTCCCAGACGACAGTCGTGAAAACATCCAGAGAGAGGCCAGCGACCGTGCGTTATCCTGGAGCGTCGGCATCCCGGCGCATCCCACACCCTTTGAGGACACTCTGCATGGCGCACGCCCTTCGCTCCGACCTCCGCAACGTCGCAATCGTCGCGCACGTCGACCACGGAAAGACCACGCTCGTGGACGCCATGCTGCGTCAGACGGGCTCCTTCGGCGAACACGCCCACGTCGACGAGCGCGCGATGGACTCCAACGATCTGGAGCGTGAGAAGGGCATCACGATCCTCGCCAAGAACACGGCGATCACGTACAAGGGGAAGCACGCCACGGGCGGCGAGGTGACGATCAACGTGATCGACACTCCCGGCCACGCGGACTTCGGTGGCGAGGTCGAGCGCGGTCTGTCGATGGTCGATGGCGTCGTGCTGCTCGTGGATGCCAGTGAGGGCCCGCTCCCGCAGACCCGCTTCGTGCTGCGCAAGGCTCTCGAGTCCAAGCTCCCCGTGATCCTGCTGGTCAACAAGACCGACCGCCCGGACGCCCGCATCGCCGAGGTCGAGGAAGAGGCGCACGATCTGCTGCTGGGCCTTGCTTCCGACCTCGTCGACGACGTCCCGGACCTCGATGTCGATGCATTGCTCGACGTGCCGATCGTCTACGCCTCCGGTCGTGCCGGCGCCGCGTCCCTGAACCGGCCCGAGAACGGCACGCTGCCCGACAACGAGGACCTCGAGCCGCTCTTCGGCGCGATCCTCGAGCACATCCCCGCGCCGGCATACGACGACGAGGCCCCGCTGCAGGCGTGGGTCACGAACCTCGACTCCAGCCCGTTCCTCGGTCGCCTCGCTCTGCTGCGCGTGTTCAACGGCACGCTCAAGAAGGGGCAGACCGTCGCCTGGGTCCGCGCGGACGGCACGCACCAGAACGCCCGGATCACCGAGCTGCTCAAGACGCGCGCTCTCGAGCGCTACCCCGCCGACTCCGCGGCGCCGGGAGACATCGTCGCGATCGCCGGGTTCGAGGACATCACGATCGGCGAGACGATCGCCGACCCCGAGGACGTCCGTCCGCTGCCGGCCATCACGGTCGACGACCCCGCGATCTCCATGACCATCGGCACGAACACGTCGCCGCTCATGGGCAAGGTCAAGGGTCACAAGCTCACCGCCCGCATGGTCAAGGATCGCCTGGACCGCGAGCTGATCGGTAACGTCTCGCTCAAGGTCGTCGACATCGGTCGTCCGGACGCGTGGGAGGTGCAGGGCCGCGGCGAACTGGCCCTCGCCATCCTCGTCGAGAACATGCGCCGCGAGGGTTTCGAGCTCACCGTGGGCAAGCCGCAGGTGGTCACGAAGCACATCGACGGCAAGGTGCACGAGCCCTTCGAGCACCTGACCATCGATGCTCCCGAGGAGTACCTCGGCGCCATCACCCAGCTGCTCGCGACCCGCAAGGGCCGCATGGAGGGAATGACGAACCACGGCACCGGATGGGTGCGTATGGAGTTCGTCGTCCCGTCCCGTGGTCTGATCGGTTTCCGCACCGAGTTCCTCACCACCACGCGCGGTACCGGCATCGCGAACGCCATCTCCCACGGCTACGAGCCGTGGGCCGGCCACATCAGCACGCGTCAGAACGGCTCGATCGTCGCCGACCGCATGGGCGTCGTGACGCCGTTCGCGATGATCGCGCTGCAGGAGCGCATGTCCTTCTTCGTCCAGCCGACGCAGGAGGTCTACGAGGGCATGGTCATCGGCGAGAACTCGCGCGCCGATGACATGGACGTGAACATCACCAAGGAGAAGAAGCTCACCAACATGCGTGCAGCGAGCTCCGACACGTTCGAGTCGATGACCCCGCCGCGCCTGCTGACGCTGGAGGAGAGCCTCGAGTTCGCTCGCGACGACGAGTGCGTCGAGGTGACGCCCGAGATCGTGCGCATCCGCAAGGTGAACCTCGACCAGAACCTGCGTGCGCGCGAGACCTCGCGCCTCAAGCGCCAGGACGCGAACGCCTGACCCCGTTTCGGCGACGCCCGACACCCCGGAGCTCCGGGAGGTCGGGCGTCCTCGTGTGCGGGCGGTGAGGCTCAGCGCAGTTCGGAGATCAGGACCGCACTCGTGCCGCTGACCGTCGCCTCGAAGACGTGGGGTGCGTCGCCGGGATACGACAGGTAGTCGCCCGGGTTGAGCAGCACCGTCGCGTTCGTGGGGCCGACGTGTGCCTGGCCGGAGATGAGGATCACGTGCTCGGTGGTTCCCGCGTGATGCGGGACCGACCGCCGTGGCTCGCCCGGCTCGGATCGGATCAGGTAGACGTCGCGCCGTGCGCCCGGAGGGCTGGCGGCGAGCAGTGAGGCGCTGTACGAGGACGCCGAGGAGGGGACGCTCGCGGACTCGTCCGCGCGGATCAGGGTCGGGGCGTGCGTCTGCTGGTCCACGAGCACCGCGAAGGGGATGCCGAGCGCGACCCCCAGCGCCCACAGCGTCTCGACGCTGGGATTCCCTGATCCTCCCTCGAGCTGGGACACCGTCGCCTTGGACACGCCCGCGCGGCGGGCGAGTTCCGAGACCGACAGGCCCGCGGACTCGCGTTCCCTGCGTAGCGTCCTCGCGATACGTTCTCCGAGATCCTCCATGTGTTCATCATGTCAAACGTTCGTTCACTTTGACGAGCACTCTCTGATCGTTCATGATGGTGGTCGTGTGTTCATTCCATCGAACGGTCGTGGAGGAGGGGCACTGTGGTCACCGCGCGGCGTGAGGTCTGGCGAGAGAGCCTGGGCGTCGCCCTCGCCACGAGTGCCTACGGCATCTCCTTCGGTGCTCTGGCCGTGGCCGCGGGGCTGGATGTCTGGCAGGCCTCCGTGCTGAGTCTGCTGATGTTCACCGGCGGCTCGCAGTTCGCGTTCGTCGGAGTCTTCGGTGCGGGCGGTCTCGCTGCCCTTCCCTCGGCCATCGCCTCGGCGGTCCTCCTCGGTGTGCGCAATGTCGCGTACGGCATGCGGATGTCGTCCGTGGTCGGGCGGGGAGTCTGGCGTCGCGCCGCCGCCGCGCACTTCACGATCGATGAGTCGACGGCGGTGGCGATCGCGCAGGATGATCCTCGCCTCGGTCGGCTCGGATTCTGGGTCACCGGCATCGGCATCTTCGTGGGGTGGAACATCACCACCCTGATCGGTGCCCTCCTGGGCGACGTGCTGGGGGACCCGAGCGATTGGGGGCTGGATGCTGCGGCGGCCGCGGCGTTCCTGGCGCTGCTCTGGCCGCGCCTTCGACAGCGGCAGGCGATCGCGGTGGGTGTGGCTGCGGCCGTCGTCGCGGCCTCACTCACGCCCGTGCTCCTCCCCGGGGTCCCCGTCCTCGTGGCGGCGGCCGTGGCGATCCTCGTGGGGTGGTTCGACGTCTGGCGCCCGGAGAGTCGACCTGTCGCTCCGGGGTCGACGGAGGCGCGGGCATGAGTGTCTGGAGCGCGATCCTGCTCGCGGCATGCCTGTGCGTGGCCCTCAAGGCCTTCGGCTACCTCATCCCGACCCGGATCCTCGAGGCGCCGCGTCCCGCGCGCATCTCCGACCTCCTGACGGTCGCCCTGCTGGCGGCGCTCGTCGCGGTCCAGACCCTCGGCAGCGGCCAGGCGGTGGTCGTCGACGCGCGCGTGCCTGCGGTCCTCGTCGCGGGTGTGCTGCTGTGGGCGCGGCAGTCCTTCCTGGTGGTCGTGATCGCCGCGGCTGCAGTCGCCGCGCTGCTGCGGATGTTCGGATGGGCGACGTGATCGCGCGGTGAGCGACGCGTAGGATCGACGGGTGCGCAACCGCTGGCTCTCCCGCATCCTCTCGTGGATCGCCGCCGCCCTGATCGGCGGCGTCTTCGGTGTCGCGGGAACCATCGCCCACAGTCTGCAGTGGGGCCCGATCCCGGTCGGGATCATCATCGGCGCGATCGCCTGTGGCTCCGTGCTGGTGGCCATCCGCGCGCTCACGCAGGACCGGGGGGCCGCTGTCGCGGCGGGACTCGGAATGGTGGGCATGCTCCTGGTGATCTCCGGCCCGGGCCCCGGCGGGTCGATCGTGGTGCCGAACACGATCAGCGGTCAGATCTGGACCTACCTGGTCGCCGGTATCGTCCTCGTCGTGATCGCGTGGCCGTCGTTCTCGCGCCTCCCGGCGGTCACCGAGGCGCCGCAGACTCCCGTGCGACCCGCTCCGGCGCCACCGATCATCACCGCTGTGCCCCTCGAGACCGGCCGAAGCGAGGAGCCTCCCCGTTCCGGGCCGTAGACTGGGGGAGTGACGTATGTGATCGCTCTTCCGTGCGTCGATGTCAAGGATCGTGCCTGCATCGACGAGTGCCCTGTCGACTGCATCTACGAGGGTGAACGTTCGCTGTACATCCATCCGGATGAATGCGTGGACTGCGGTGCCTGTGAGCCCGTGTGCCCCGTCGAGGCCATCTACTACGAGGATGACCTCCCGGAGGAGTGGAGCGACTACTACAAGGCGAACGTCGAGTTCTTCGAAGAGGTCGGCTCGCCGGGCGGCGCGGCCAAGGTCGGTGTCATCCACCACGACCACCCGGTCATCGCAGTCCTCCCTCCGCAGGGCGAGTGATGGGGGTCCGCGACCTCGCCGACTACCCGTGGGACGCGGTCACCCCGTACCGGGAGCGCGCTGCGCGTCATCCTCACGGGCTCGTCGATCTCTCGGTCGGCTCGCCAGTCGACCCGACGCCCGAGATCATCCGTGCTGCCCTCGCCGAGGCGACCGACGCTCACGCCTATCCGCAGACCGTCGGAACCCCGGCGTTGCGCGAGGCGATCGTGGACTGGTACGACCGGCGGCGAGCGGTGCCCGATCTCACGGTCGAGAACGTCCTCCCCACCATCGGGTCGAAGGAGTTCGTCGCGCTGCTGCCCACTCTTCTCAGCCTGGGTGAGGGCGACACCGTCGTGCATCCCCGCGTCGCATATCCCACCTACGAGGTCGGAGCGCGCGTCGCCGGCGCGTCACCGCTCGCCGCGGACGACCCCGCCGACTGGCCGGAGAGCACCGCGCTCATCTGGATCAACTCGCCCGGAAACCCGGACGGGCGCACCTGGACGGTCGAGGAACTCGCAAGCGCGGTGCGTCGTGCTCGCGAGCTCGGTGCCGTGATCGCGAGCGACGAGTGCTACGCGGAGCTCGGCTGGGAGGGGGAGTGGGCGAACGCACCGATCCCGTCGATCCTCGATCCTCGAGTGACGGGTGAGAGTCGGGAAGGCGTACTGAGCGTCTACTCGCTGAGCAAGCAGTCAAACCTCGCCGGCTACCGCGCGGCCTTCGTCGCCGGGTGCTCCCGTGTGATCGGCGAGCTGCTCGCGGCGCGCAAGCACCTCGGGCTCATGCCGCCCGCCCCTGTTCAGCACGCGATGGCCGTCGCGCTGGGGGATGACGATCATGTCGCCCAGCAGAAGGAGCGCTACCGCGAGCGCCGCGAACTTCTGCGTCCGGCACTGCTGGCAGCCGGGTTTCGGATCGACGGCTCCGAGGCGGGGTTGTATCTGTGGGCGACCGAGGGTCGCGACGCCTGGGAATCCATGGAGCGGCTCGCGGAGCTGGGCATCCTCGCCGGACCGGGACTGTTCTATGGCGCGGACTCGGCGCGACACATCCGCCTCTCGCTCACCGCGCCGACCGAGCTCGTGGCGGACGCTGCGCGCAGGCTGCGAGAGGTCCGCCTGTAGGATCCGGGAGGGGCATCCGCTGATCATTTGGCGGTTGTCACAGTAGGCCTGTGCGCCTACTAGGCTGTAAAGGCGATTCGGTCGAGATCCGGCCCGGCGCTCGCGCCAGCACATCGCCCTGGACGAGACAAGACGTACAAGGAGGTCCGCGTGAGTGCAGCGGGAGATCAGCAGGCGAAAGCGACTCTGGCGATCGGCGGAACCACCGCGGAATTCCCGGTACTGCAGGGCACGAGCGGTGCGAACAGCATCGACTTCTCGACTCTGACCCGTCAGACGGGCCACACCGCGCTGGACTACGGATACGTCAACACGGCGTCCACCAAGTCCGCTGTCACCTACATCGACGGAGATCAGGGCATCCTGCGCTACCGCGGGTACCCGATCGAGCAGATCGCGCAGCACAGCTCATACCTCGAGGTCGCCTGGCTGCTGATCTACGGTGAGCTTCCCTCCGCGTCCGAGCTCGCCGATTTCGATGAGCGCATCCGCCGGCACACGCTCCTCCACGAGGACCTCAAGCGCTTCTTCTCCGCGCTGCCGCACACGGCGCACCCGATGTCCGTCCTGTCGTCGGCGGTCGCTGCCCTCTCGACGTACTACGAAGGCCAGACCGACCCGAACAACCCCGAGCACGTCGAGTTGAACATGGTCCGCATGCTCGCCAAGCTCCCGGTGATCGCGGCCTATGCCCACAAGAAGAGCATCGGACAGGCGTTCCTGTACCCCGACAACTCGCTCGGCTTCGTCGAGAACTTCCTCAAGCTGAACTTCGGTGTCCACTCCGAGGAGTACGAGGTCAACCCGACCATGGCGAAGGCGCTCGAGCTGCTGCTCATCCTGCATGAGGACCACGAGCAGAACGCCTCGACGTCGACCGTGCGCCTGGTGGGCTCGACGGGCGCGAACCAGTTCGCGTCCATCTCGGCAGGCATCCAGGCGCTGTCCGGGCCGCTGCACGGTGGCGCGAACGAAGCCGTCCTCACGATGCTCGGCCAGATCCGCGATTCAGGGCAGAGCGTCTCGCGCTTCGTCGAGCGGGTGAAGAACAAGGAAGAGGGCGTGAAGCTCATGGGCTTCGGGCACCGGGTCTACAAGAACTACGACCCGCGCGCCAAGCTCGTCAAGGAAGCCGCCGACGAGGTTCTCGCCGAGCTGGGTGTGCACGACCCGCTGCTGGATCTCGCGAAGGAGCTCGAGGAGCTCGCGCTCGCGGACGACTACTTCCGTGAGCGTCGTCTGTACCCGAACGTCGACTTCTACACGGGTGTGATCTACAAGGCGATGGGCTTCCCGACGCGCATGTTCACAGTGCTGTTCGCCATCGGTCGTCTGCCCGGCTGGCTCGCGCACTGGCGGGAACTGCAGCAGGATCCGCAGACCAAGATCGGTCGCCCGCAGCAGCTGTACACGGGGTCCACAGAGCGCCAGTACCCGACGGCCTGACCCACGGCTTCTCTCTCCACGCAGAAGGCGCCCCCGGATATCCGGGGGCGCCTTCTGCGTGTGTGAGAAAGCCGGGGATCAGCGTCCCTGGCTGCTGCGGCCGCCCTGACGGCCCTGGCCGCCACCCTGACGCGCGACTCCCTGGCCTGCGCCACCCGAGCCACCGGGACGGGGGCGACGGCGGCGGCGAGCCGGGGGAGTGGACGCGGATCCCTGGTCGCGGCCCGCGGCGGAGCGCGGCTTCTGCGACGGGCGCTGAGCGGCTGCGACGACCGGGGCGGGACGCACGTGTGCGGCACGCTCGCCGACCAGGTCCGTGACCGAGGCCGGCGTCACCGGCTCGAGCGGTGCGGTGATCTGCGCCTTGCGGAGCAGGTCCTTCACATCGCGACGCTGCTCGGGCAGGACGACGGTCACCACGGTGCCCGCGGCTCCGGCGCGCGCCGTGCGGCCCGAACGGTGCAGGTACGCCTTGTGCTCGACGGGCGGGTCGACGTGGACGACGAGGTCGACGCTGTCGACGTGGACGCCACGCGCGGCGACATCGGTGGCGACGAGGACGCGCACGCCACCGTTCGCGGGGTCGGCGGAGAACGCGCCGAGGTTGCGCTCGCGGGCGTTCTGGGAGAGGTTGCCGTGCAGGTCGACGGCGGGGATCCCCGACGCGGTGAGCTGCTTGGCGAGCTTCTTCGCCTGGTGCTTGGTGCGGGTGAAGAGGATGCGACGTCCGGTACCGGACGCGAGGTCCTGCACGAGGGTCTTCTTGTCGTCGGCGTCGTTCACGACGAGCACGCGGTGGGTCATCTCGCCGACGGGAACGCTCTCCTCGTCGACCTCGTGGCTGACGGCGTTGCTGAGGAAGCGGCGGGCGAGCGAGTCGATGCCGCGGTCGAGCGTCGCGCTGAACAGCAGGCGCTGTCCGCCGGCCGGTGTGGCCGACAGGATGCGCGTCACGCCGGGGAGGAAGCCGAGGTCGGCCATGTGGTCCGCCTCGTCGAGGACGGCGATCTGCACCGCGTCCAGAGAGACGATGCGCTGCTTCATGAGGTCCTCGAGGCGGCCGGGGCAGGCCACGACGATGTCGACACCCGAGCGGAGCGCCTGCTCCTGCGGGCGCTGGCTGACGCCACCGAAGACGGTCGTCACGCGCAGGCCCGCGGCCTCGGCGAGCGGCGCGATGGTCGCGGCGATCTGCGTGGCGAGCTCACGCGTCGGCGCCAGGACAAGGCCGCGGGGGTGGCCGGGCTTCGTCGTGCGGCCCGCGTCGGTGAGGCGTGCGACGAGGGGGAGCGCGAAGGCGATGGTCTTGCCGCTTCCCGTGCGACCGCGACCGAGGAGGTCGCGTCCCGCCAGGGAGTCGGGGAGGGTGTCGCGCTGAATGGCGAAAGCCTCTGTCTTGCCGGATTCGGCCAGGACGGCAGCCAGCTTCGCGGGCACGCCGAGTTCAAGGAAAGTGGGCATAGAAGATCTCCGTGCGCGCCGACACGAGCGGCGCGAGATTAGTGAGTGTGAGGTGGGCGACGGCGCACGCGGAATGGTGCGCATCGATTCGCCGTTCGAAAGGCCAGCAGATGCTGGTGGTGGGAGCTTTTCGCTCGCTTCGGTCCTCAGAGACCCCGTTACGACGACGTCGTTGCCCGGCCGTGTGCCAGTGCAACGTCCTCAGTCTAGCAGTGGCGGCGTGATCGACGGCGCACGGGCGATCACCCGCGCGCCGAACACGCCGTCCTCACGCGTGCAGCGCGTCGTTGAGTGTGACGCCGACCCCGGCTCGCCGCACGGCCTCGACCGCGCCGCTGAGCGAGTTCCGCCGGAAGAGGAGCCCATCCTGGCCCGACAGTTCGGCGCCCTTCACGGTGCGCCTGCCGCCCTCGGGAAGCGTCGGGCCGTCGGCGAGGACGATCTTCGTGCCCGCGGTGACGTAGAGACCCGCCTCGACGACGCAGTCGTCACCGAGGGAGATGCCGATACCCGCGTTCGCGCCGAGCAGCGTGCGCGATCCGATCGAGACGCGGTGAGCTCCTCCGCCGGAGAGCGTCCCCATGATCGAGGCCCCGCCGCCGATGTCGCTCCCGTCGCCCACGACCACGCCCTGCGAAATGCGACCTTCGACCATCGAGGCGCCGAGCGTGCCGGCGTTGAAGTTGACGAAACCCTCGTGCATCACTGTGGTTCCGGGGGAGAGATGCGCCCCGAGGCGCACGCGGGATGCGTCGCCGATACGGACACCCGCAGGCTGCACGTAATCGGTCAGACGCGGGAACTTGTCCAGCGACTGCACCTGGATGCCGTGGCGCTGCAGGTGGGGGCGCAGACGCGCGGCGTCCTCGGGGCGCATCGGACCGGCGTTGGTCCACGCGACCGTGGGCAGGTGGCCGAAGATGCCGTCGAGATTCAAGTCGTTCGGCCGGACGACGAGATGGGAGAGAGCGTGCAGCCGCAGGTACGCGTCGGCCGTCGATTCCGGAGCCGCGTCCAGGTCGATCTGCAGGCGCACCGGCTCGAGGCGTACCCGGCGACGCTCATCCGCGCCCGTGGCGTCCTCGAAAGGCGAGAGCCCGTCGCTGTCGGCGGGCAGAGTGCCGGTGCCGACCTCCGGGAACCAGGCATCCAGCACGGTGCCGTCGTCGGCGATCGTCGTCAGTCCCGAACCCCATACCGTGCGCGCGTCAGTCATACGTCCACGGTAGCGAAAGTCGGCTGCCGCATCGGCCGTGTTGCACGCCAGTAGGCTGGTGCGATGGCTCTCGATCTCTCGCAGTCCAGCGTCGACCTCACCCGCGCCATCTGTGACATCCCCAGTGTCTCGGGGGACGAGAAGGAGCTCGCCGATGCGATCGAGCACGCCGTCGCTCCTTTCGCGCATCTCGAGGTCATCCGCCACGGGAACACGATCGTGGCGCGCACGGATCTCGGCCGCGCGCAGCGCGTCGTGATCGCGGGACACATCGACACCGTCCCCCTCAACGCAAATCTCCCGACGCGCGATGTCGAGATCGACGGCGAGAGCTTCCTCTGGGGCCGCGGAACGGTCGACATGAAGTCCGGGACGGCGGTGCAGCTGAAGCTGGCCGCCGAGCTGACCGACCCCGTGGTCGACATCACCTGGATGTGGTATGACAACGAGGAGGTCGCCGCGGAGTTCAACGGCCTCGCGCTGCTGGCGGCCGATCGACCGGATCTGTTCGCCGCCGACTTCGCGATCCTCGGCGAACCGTCCAACGGTCAGGTCGAGGGCGGGTGCAATGGGACACTGCGCGCGGTGGTGCGCACGAGCGGAGTGCGGGCGCACAGTGCGCGGGCCTGGGTGGGCGAGAACGCGATCCACCGCGCCGCGCCGATCCTCGCTCGCCTCGCCGAGTACCGTGCCAAAGAGGTCGTCGTCGAGGGGCTGACCTACCGCGAGAGCCTCAGCGCCGTGCGTATCTCCGGAGGTGTCGCGGGGAACGTGATTCCGGATGCGTGCGAGATCGAGGTGAACTACCGCTTCGCCCCCAGCAAGACGGCCGAGGATGCAGCCGCGCACCTCCGCGGCGTCCTCGCGGGGTTCGAGGTCGAGATCACGGATTCCGCTGAGGGGGCACGCCCCGGTCTGGACGCCCCGATCGCGCAGGACTTCGTCGCCGCGGTCGGTGCGGAGCCACGTCCGAAGTACGGATGGACGGACGTCGCGAGGTTCTCGGCGCTGGGCATTCCTGCGGTCAACTACGGCCCCGGTGATCCGCACCTCGCCCATCACGACGAGGAGCGCGTGTCCGTCGCGCAGATCGACGCGGTGGAGCGAGGGCTTCGCGCGTGGCTCACCGCCTCCTGAGAAGCACGGTGCGCGGCTGGGCGGCGACGCCCGTCGTCGCGCGCATCGCCGCGATCTACATCGTGGCGCGGATCGTCACGACCGCTTTCCTCGGGATCGCCGCGCAGCTGTCCACCTCGCTCTCCCGCTTCGGGGCGGACGCCCAGATCGCCGACTTCGTGCTGGGCTGGGACGCGCAGTGGTACTGGCTGATCGCCGTCGCGGGCTACCCGACGGAGCTGCCGCTCACGGTCACCGGTCAGGTGGCGGAGAACGCCTGGGCCTTCATGCCCGTCTATGCATACACAGCCCGACTCATCGGTCTCCCGCTCGGGTCCTGGGGCGCGGGGGCGCTCGTGCTGTCGCTGGTCGCAGGCTTCTTCGCGTGTCTCGCGCTGTACAGGCTGCTGCGGGGGAGGATCGGCTCGTCGGCGGCACTCTGGGCCGTCGTCTTCTTCGCGAACGGTCCACTGGCGGCACTCTTCCAGGTCGGCTACGCGGAGGTGCTGTTCGTCCTCCTCCTGCTCGTGGCTCTCGATGCCGTCGCGCGACGACGTTTCGTCCTCCTGTATGTCGTGATCCCGATCATGGCCTTCACCCGACCGGGAATCCTGGCGTTCGCGCTCTACCTCGGTCTCTACGGGATCATGCGCTGGGTGCGTCGACACCGCGAACCGCTCCCGGCGCGGGACGTCGTGCACATCATCGCGCTCGGTGGCCTGGCTGTAGCGACCGGCTTCGCCTGGCAGATCGTGGCCGGGATCGTGACCGGTGACGCCTCGGCGTACCTCGAGACCGAGCTCTCGTGGCGTCGCAACTGGATACCCGAGGGCGTACCCGCCTTCATCCCGTTCGAGGGATGGATACAGGCAGCGCAGTTCTGGTTCACGCAGTGGCGCCTTCCGGCCTGGCTCGGCCTCGTGGCGCTCGGTGGCCTCGTTACAGGACTCGCGGTGGTGCTGCTGCGTGCGAGGGCGGTGCGCGTGCTGGGCGGCGACCTGCGGCTGTGGAGCGCCAGCTATCTGCTGTATCTGCTGGCGGTGTTCTTCCCGCAGTCGAGCACCTTCCGCCTGCTGTTGCCCCTCACCCCGCTCTGGGGAGCGGTCGCGGTGCCGAGATCCCGTCTCTACCGTGTGGGGGTCCTGCTGCTCTGTCTGCTCGGTCAGTGGCTCTGGATCCTGGCGATGTACGCCCTCGGCAACACGTTCTGGCAGGTCCCCTGAGGCCCCGTTCGCGACGTGTTCACATCAGGCAGCGCACAGGTGGGTGTGCCTACCGATAAACTCGTCTCATACCACCGAGGAAAGGGTGCCACGATGGCAGCGATGAAGCCGAGGACCGGCGACGGACCTATGGAAGCCGTGAAGGAGGGGCGACTCATCATCGTGCGGGTTCCGCTCGAGGGCGGTGGCCGTCTGGTCGTCTCCGTGAACGATGCCGAGGCGAAGGAACTCCACGATGTGCTCTCAGGAGTCGTGAAGGCCTGAGCGAGTTCAGGTCCGGCAACGGATCGTACGGGCGGTGGATCCTCGGATCCGCCGCCCTTTCCCGTCCCCGGCCGTCGCTGCGAGCGAACCTCAGCGGGCGTCGGTGCTCACGAGCTGCAGGAGGCCCTCGCCGATCGTGGACAGGGCGGGCAGCACAGCCGGTGATTCCTGCGTCTCCTGGATGAGGGAGCGGTACGCGGCCGTGACGGCGTCCCGTTGCACGGGGTCGGCGGTACGTCCGCCGTGCAGGACCCGAGGTACCAGGACAAGGCCGCCCGCGCGCACGAGGCGAAGGCCGTGCTCGACGTACTCGATCACGTTCTCGGCGTCGGCGTCGACGAACACGATGTCGTAGGAGGCCTCGTTCATCCGCGGGAGCACGTCGGCTGCCCGGCCCGTGATGAACCGTGCGCGCGTCGCGGGGATCTTCGCATCGGCGAACGATCTGCGTGCGGCCGCGAGGTGCTCGGGCTCGTTGTCGATGGACGTGAGGATCGCCTGCGGCGCGCCACGGAGCAGCCAGAGGCCGGAGACCCCTGCGCCGGTGCCGATCTCGACGATCGAGCGCGCGCCGGTCGCGGCGGCGAGCAGCGCGGTCTGCGCTCCGACGACCGTGCTGATGGGCGCGGCTCCGAGCTCGACCGCGTGGGCCCTGGCGCGCGTGATCGCGTCGGGTTCGATGGTCGCCTCGCGGATGTATCGGGCGTTCGCGTCGTGCTCGCTCATGGCGGGGTTCTCCTGTGCCGGTGCTCTGGTCTTCAGATTATGCGCATGCCGTGCTCAGAGCCCTCAGGCGCGGCGAGTAGCCTGGAGACATGGAGTTCGGGCTCAGTTTCGAGAAGCTGCTGCTGATCGGTGTGATCGCTGTGCTGATCGTCGGCCCCGAACGCCTGCCGAAGTACGCCGAGTCCTTCGCGAAGCTCGTCCGCAAGGGCGGCGAGTACCTGCGCGACACGAGGACGCGCGTCCGTGAGGAGATGGGAGCCGAGGTCGACGACGTCGACTGGCGCAAGCTCGATCCCCGGCAGTACGACCCCCGCCGCATCATCCGCGATGCGCTGTTCGAGGATGATCCCGTGGCGCCCGCCGCTGCCGCGGCGACGTCGATCCGTGAGCCGGCCCCCGCAGCACCGGTCAAACCCGCGCACACGCCGCGGGTACGCCCCGAATTCACCCGCGCGAGCCCGCCGCCCTACGACATCGAGGCGACCTGACGCGCACGCGAGGTCTCTCGTGCGGTGGACTCAGCGGATCGCGGCACGAAGCCGCGCGAGGTCCGTGTCGGAGATGAGCTCCCGAGGGAGCGCCGTGGCGACGGATGCTCCTCGCAGCTGCAGCAGTACGGCGTTCCGGCCGACACGGATGCTGCGGAACGTCGTGAACGGGATGGACGAGCGTCCCTGCGTGCTCGTCACGTAGACATGCTCGGCTCCGATGCGCGCGGAGACCGTGCTGCCCACCGGCATCGCGGCGCGTAGCGCACGCCGGACGGGGATGATCGTGAGGATGACCAGCATCGCCATCACGAGGAGGATGAGCGGGGGCATCCACGCGAGGTCTCTCGCCGCCTCCGATCCTGCCGCGCTCACGGTCACGAGCGATCCGACCGTCGTGATCAGGGCGAGGGACAGGACCACCCACGCCACGATCGCCGAGGGGCGGGTCAGCGCGTACGTCGCCGTGTCTCTGGCCATCGCGGACAGCATGCTCTCGCTGACCTGCACAGAGCGTGAACCGGTCGGGGAAGCCGTATCGGGGGTGCTCACGATCCCAGTCTGGCACGGGGCGCGGTCCGACCGACGCCCTCAGCGCGGGGAGAAGGGGAGGGGCCGCCCGGGTAGCCGGCGTCCCTGGGACGCCAGCGCTCCTGCCAGATCGATGATCGTCGCCGCGGCGGTATCGTCGCGCCGGGTGCGCACGATCGGTGCGCCGGCGTCTCCGCCCTCGCGCAGCGCCGGGCTCAGCGGGATCGAGCCGAGGAGGGGGACCGACTCACCGTCCGTGGACAGGGCGGCGGCTACCTCGGCGCCGCCACCGGACCCGAACAGGTCGACGACGGTGCCGTCAGCGAGCGTGAAGGCGGCCATGTTCTCCACGACTCCGATCACGCGCTGGCCGGTCTGGCGGGCGACGAGGCCACTGCGGATCGCGACGTCGGAGGCGGCGGTCTGCGGCGTGGTGACCACCAGGACCTCGGCATGGGGGAGGAGTTGGCCGATCGAGATCGCGATGTCCCCGGTACCGGGCGGCATGTCGATGAGCAGGACATCCAGGTCGCCGAAGAACACATCCGTGAGGAACTGCGAGACCGTGCGGTGCAGCATCGGGCCGCGCCAGGCGACGACGGCCTCTCCGTCGCGGAGGAACATCCCGATCGAGATCGTCTTGACGCCGTACGCGACCGGAGGGAGCATCAGGTCGTCGATCCGCGTGGGCTGGGTGCCGGACGGTATCCCGAGCAGGCCGGGGATGGAGAACCCGTGCACGTCGGCGTCCACGAGGCCGACGGCGAGTCCGCGGTCGGCGAGTGCGACCGCGAGATTCGCGGTGACCGTGGACTTTCCGACGCCGCCCTTCCCGCTGGAGACGAGGATCACTCGGGTCAGCGAGTCCGGGCCGAAGGGCATCTGGCGTGCCGGACGGCCGGCGCGCAGCTTCTCGGTGAGCGCTCGCCGCTCATCCGGGGTCATCACACCGACCTCGACCGCGACCTCGGACACTCCGTCGACGGAGGCGGCGGCGTCGCGCACATCCGTCTCGATGCGGTTCGCTGCGGGGCATCCCACGATGGTGAGGACGATGGCGACCTGCGCTCGTCCCCGCTCCACCGTGATCTCCCGCACCATGTCGAGATCGCCGATCGGCTGTCTCAGCTCGGGATCGGTGACCGCGGCGACGGCTGCCCTGACCTGGTCGACGAGCGTCATGGAGCACCGTCGGTTGACGCGCCCGCCGACCCGCCACGCTCCGCGGACGCGGCGGGTCGGGGTGCGTCGAGCTCGACGAGCAGGTCCTTGAGTTCCTGCCGCAGCACGTCCTTGGTCAGTGTCTGGGTGTTGCGCTCCTCGAGAGCCATGCGCAGCGCGACGATCTCACGGGCGAGGTACTCCGTGTCGGCGAGATTGCGTTCGGACCGCTGGCGGTCCTGCTCGATCTGGACGCGGTCGCGGTCGTCCTGTCGGTTCTGGGCGAGAAGGATCAGAGGTGCGGCGTACGAGGCCTGCAGGGAGAGCATGAGCGTCAGGGCGGTGAAGCCGTTCGTGACGGAGTCGAAACGCCAGCTCGCCGGCGCCGTGACGTTCCACGCGATCCAGACGATGCAGAACATCGTCAGCATCACCAGGAAAGTCGGAGTGCCCATCGCTCGCGCGACCCATTCGGTGAACCGGCCGAAGCGGTCGCGGGATGTGGGACGGGCGCGCGGAGTCCCCCGTCCGAGCGGCGCGTCCAGGCCCCGTGCGGACCGCGCCATCATCGCGTCCCTCCGCGGCGGCGCGTCTCGACACCGTCATCGGCGTCGTGTGTGCGCCAGTCATCCGGCAGGAGGTAGTCGAGGACGTCATCGACGCTGATCGCGCCCACCAGGCGGTGCGCGGCGTCCACGACGGGAAGGGACACGAGGTCATAGCTCGCGAGCATCCGGGCGACCTCGGCAGCGGAGGCGGTGGCGGGTACCGGCTCGAGGCTGTCGTCCATGATCGCGCCGAGGCGCTCGTGCGGGGGATAGCGGAGCATCCGCTGGAAATGGACCATACCGAGGAGTCGCCCCGTCGGGGTCTCGAACGGGGGGAGGGTCACGAACACAGCGGCCGCCAGGGCGGGGTGCAGCTCGTGTCGTCGGATGAGCGCGAGTGCCTCGGCCACGGTCGCATCCGCGGACAGGACGATCGGCTCAGGAGTCATCAGCCCGCCCGCGGTGTCCGCGTCGTAGCGGAGGAGCATCCGCACATCGTCCGCCTCCTCGGGCTCCATCAGCTGGAGCAGGTGCTCGAGGCGCTTCGGTGGGAGTTGCGCGAGCAGGTCGGCGGCGTCGTCCGGCTCCATCTGATCGAGGATGTCGGCCGCACGCTCATCGCCGAGTCCGTCGAGGATGTGGACCTGATCGTCCTCCGGCATCTCCTCCATGGCATCCGCGAGTCGATCATCGGAGAGCTCTTCGGCCACCTCGATCATGCGCTTCTGGGGGAGGTCGAGGAGGGTGGTCGCGAGGTCCGCGGCGTGGAGTTCGGAGTACGAGGCCACGAGTTGTTCGGCCGACTGAGCCTCACCCGGTGTCTTCTTCTCCACGACCTCGTTCCACGCGGCGAACGTCGTGGGGCCCTTCGCGAACGGTGAGGCGCTCGTCTTGGGCTTGCGGAGGAAGAGCTGGCTGACGGCCCAGTCGCCGAGCCGGTTGGGCTCGATGGCGACGTCCTCGATCACAGCGGTGCCGCTGCCGTCGGCGAGTGTCACGCGTCGTCCGAGGAGCTCGGCGAGGACGCGCACCTCGCCGGCGCGAGGCTGGAAGCGACGCACGTTGATGAGTCCCGTGGTGATCACCTGTCCGGTGCGCACCGAGGTGACGCGTCCGATGGAGAGGAACACCTGTCGGCGACCGGGGATCTCGCACACGAGGCCGATCACGCGGGGGGCGGCGCTCTGGCGATACACGATGACCACGTCGCGGACCTTGCCGAGCCGGTCGCCCGCGGGATCGAAGACGGCGCAGCCGGCCAGGCGTGCGACGAAGACCCGTTGTGTGCTCACGCTCCCAGCGTAGTCCGCGCATCCGCCTCCCGGCCTGCCGAAAGGCGCGCGTGGGAGAATGGGAGGATGAGCATGATGAACCGGCCGGCGGAGACCACCGATGTGGGCGAGATCGTCGCGTCCGTGCGCGACTACCAGGCCGCTCAGAAGACCGTGTCCAAGCTGATCGCCGGCGAGGTCCCGGCCCGTGAGATCGCGATCGTGGGGCAGGGCGTGCGGACGATCGAGCGCATCACCGGGCGTCTCGGCTACGGCGCGGCCGCGCGCTCAGGTGCCATCAACGGCATCCTGATCGGCCTCTTCCTGTCAGCGATCTTCGTGCTGGGGAACCCCGAAGCCCCGATCCAGCTGTTCCTCGGCTTCGTCCTGATCGGTGTCGCACTCGGCATGATCCTGAGCCTGATCACCTTCTCGATCCTGCGCCGCAGGCGGGACTTCGCCAGCGTGACCCAGCTCGCCTCCGATCACTACGAGGTCACCGTCATGCCGCCCTCACTGGCCAAAGCCCGCGAGGTGCTCGGACACGTGCCCTCCGCACCGCCTCGTCCGCCGGTCGATCTGAACGAACCTCCCCGGTACGGCGAGCGGATCGCCCCCGGGGTCGATCCCGCCTCCGTCACGCGCCCGGCACCGGGACCCGACGTGCCCCCGAAGCCCGCAGACCCCGCTCCGCCGGCGGAGGAGTCCCCGGCGGGCGGCGACGAGGTCGTCTCTCCCTCGCCCGAGCCCGCCCCGGCGCCGGCGCCTTCTCCGGACCCTGAGGGCGGATCCGAGCCCGCAGGAGAGCAGCCGGCCGCCCCTCCGGCCGTTCCCGGGAAGCCCGCAGCGAGCCTCTGATGCCCTCGCAGGCGCTCCGCATCGACGTGGAGCTTCCCGCTGGTGCGACGGCCGTGTCTGCGGACTGGTCTCCCATCCCCTCGGGCAGAGGGACGATCGTCGTCGCGCACGGCGCGGGCGCGGGGAAGGACCACCCGTTTCTCGCAGGATTCACACGGGCACTCGGTGACGAAGGGTTCTCGACGCTCCGGTTCAACTTCCCCTACGTCGAGCAGGGCCGCCGGATGCCCGGACCCGCCGCGCACGCGGTGCTGACCTGGAACGCCGTCACACACGTAGCGCGGGAACTCGATCCCGGCGCTCCCGTGTGGGCCGCGGGCAAGTCGTACGGAGGCCGCATGGCGTCCATGGCGGTCGCGGAGGGTGCGATGTCGGTCGACGGCCTCGTCTACCTGGGCTATCCCCTCCATGCGCCGGGAAAGCCGGAGAAGCCGCGCGCCGACCACCTTCCCCGCATCGACGTGGCGCAATTCTTCGTCGAGGGGACCAACGACCCCTTCATCCAGCCGCGAGAGCAGTTCGAGGACGTCATCTCGACCTGCCAGGATGCGCGAGTGGCGTGGATCGACGGCGGAGGACACTCCTTCGAGGTGAAGGGGCGCAAGCGCCCGGCGGACGAGATCGGTGCATCGATCGCACCGCTTGTCGCCGAGTTCGCCCGCGCCGTGACCTGATCGTCAGCCCTGAAGCCTGGCGATCCACGCCTCCACGTCGTCCGCGGTCCGGGGGATGTCGGCGGAGAGGTTGACGGCGCCGTCGGCCGTCAACAGGATGTCGTCCTCGATGCGCACGCCGATTCCGCGCAGCTCCTGCGGGACGGTGAGGTCGTCGATCTGGAAGTACAGCCCCGGTTCGATGGTGAAGACCATGCCCGGCTCCAGGATCCCGTCGTAGTACATCTCCCGGCGCGCCTGCGCGCAGTCGTGCACGTCGATCCCCAGGTGGTGGCTGGTGCCGTGCACCATGTAGCGGCGATGCTGGCCGCCGGTGTCCGCGTCCAGCGCCTCCTGCGCGGACACGGGGAGGATTCCCCATTCGGCGGTGCGGCGGGCGATCACATCCATGGCGGCCTCGTGCACGGTGCGGAACTTCACGCCGGGACGGGCGGCGGCGAAGGCGGCGTCCGCCGCTTCGAGGACGATGTCGTACACGCGTCGCTGCACGTCGGTGAATCGACCGTCGACGGGCAGCGTGCGGGTGATGTCGGCCGTGTAGAGACTGTCGACTTCGACGCCGGCGTCGACGAGGATGAGGTCGCCGGGGACGACTGCCCCGTCATTGCGGGTCCAGTGGAGATAGCACGCGTGCGGACCGGACGCGGCGATCGTGTCGTAGCCCTCGCCGTTGCCGTCTTCACGAGCGCGTCGGTGGAACACCCCCTCGACGACCCGTTCGCCGCGGGTGTGCGCTGCGGCGGCGGGAAGCTCGCGGATGATGTCATCGAAGCCGTTCGCCGTCGCGGTGACGGCGCGGCGCATCTGGTCGATCTCGTAGTCGTCCTTGATGAGTCGGAGCTCCGAGACCATCCGCGTGAGGTCGTCGTCCTCCTCGACGACGAGGTCGTCGTCGGTGTACTCCACGCTCGCGAGATGCGCGGTAGCCAGCCCCAGGTCCGCGGACACGCCCTCGAGGGACGGGCGCGGGCCGATCCAGAATTCGCCCACGGTCGCGTCCGCATAGAACTCCGTCGTCGTGCGGTCCGCGCGCTCGCGGAAGTACAGGGTGACGTCGTGTCCGTCCGCGGTCGGCTCGAACACCAGGACCGAATCGGGCTCGGCATCCGCCGCCCAGCCGGTCAGGTGGGCGAACGCGGAATGGGCCCGGAACGGGTAGTCGGTGTCGTTGCTGCGCTGCTTGAGGGAGCCCGCGGGAATCACCAGGCGTCGCCCGGGGAAGGCCTCAGACACGGCAGCGCGCCGTGCGGCCGTGAACGCCGCCTGCGGGCGCGGCTCGGGGAGGGATTCGGGGCGGTCGGCCCATCCGGTCGAGATCGTGTCGAGGAAACCGCGGGGGAAGGGCTGCTTGCGGTTCGTCGTCGTCTTCTCGGGCTCTGCGGGGGTCTCGGCGATCGTGTCGCTGTCTCCGGTGCTCATTTCTCCAGTCTCTCACCACTCACCGGCATAGGCTGGGGTGATCATGAGTACCGAGCGCCCGATCGATCGACCCATGGCCCTCCCCGCATTCGGGGTCGACGCGATTCTCGTCCTCGTCTTCTGCGTCATCGGGAGGGTCTCCCACGCTGAGGGCGTCTTCGGGGACATCCCCGGGTTCCTGCACACGGTCTGGCCGTTCCTCGCAGCGCTCGTCATCGCCTACGCGGTACTGGCGGTCTTCCGAGTGCCGGTCGAACGCATGCTGCCCGGGATCGCCGTCTGGGCACTCACGGTGGTGGGCGGTCTGCTGTTCCGTGCCCTGAGCGATCAGGGCACCGCGATGCCGTTCGTGATCGTCACGGCCCTCACTCTCGCCGTGCTGCTGTTCGCCTGGCGAATCGTGCTCGCCATCCTGCGTCGTCGGCAGAGCTAGCGGTTCGGATCAGCCGGCGGGTTCGAGCTGGGCGATGAGGCCGCGGTGATCGCTGCCCTTCGCGTCCAGGACGAGGGAGCCGCTCGGTTCCCAGTTCTGGCTCGCCATGATGTGGTCGATCGGCGCGCCCAGGAGCGCGGGGAGCGACGCGGGCCACGTCCCGGACATGCCCGTACCGGTTCTGATCGCGACGTCCTGGCACAGGCCCATGTCTCCGCCGCCGACGCCGAGGCCCGCCATGTGATCGATCGTCGAGTTGAAGTCACCGGCGAGGATGACGTTGCCCTCGGGGCACTGATCGGCCACCCAGCGCAGGTCGGAGCGCCACTGCGCCATGTCCTGAGCCCTCGGCGCGACGGCGTGCACCGCCACGACGGTCGGGCCGTCGCCGTCCACCGGCATGACCACGGCGCTCGGGACCGAGCCGGTGTTGCTTGATCCGTCGGAGGAGGAGTCGATGACGGAGTAGTCGCCCAGGTCCGGCGAGATGAGGATGGTCGTCTGCCACGCCTGCGGGCCGTCGGGGATGTCGGGGTGGATGTTCACGTGGTGCACCCACATCGGGTGTCCCTGCTCACGCAGCATGACGGCGATGCGAGCGCCGACGGACTCCGATGTCTCCGGCAGTGAGACGATGTCGACGTCCTGCTCGAGGATCGCCTTCGCGATCTCCTCGGCGGACACGGCCTCGCCGGCGGTGTTCCAGGTGAGTACCCGCACGCTCTCGTCGGTCTTCTCCGGGAGCTCGCCCGTGCCGAATCCGCGCATCGTCCCGATCGCTCCCGTGGCGGCAGCTCCCAGGAGAGCGACGATGAGGATCGATGCGGCGAAGCCTCGCAACGGCCGCGCGAGCATCAGCAGCAGCGCGAGGAGCGCGATCGCCAGGAAACCCACCAGCACCACGCCGCGAGCGGCGACGGCCTGGGCGAACGGGAACGTCTGCTCGAGCTGGAAGAACTGCGGCCACACCGCTATCGCCGTCGCGATAGCGAACAGCACGGTCAGCAGGATCCCCAGGAGACGAAACATCATGACGAGCCTAGAAGAGCACTCTGTGAAGTCTCTGGCGCGCCGCCCCCGTGTTCGGTGAGCGCTACGCTCGGAGGATGAGGAACGGTGCCGCGCAGAGGTTCGCAGGACCCAGCGACCTGCACCTCCACTCCAACCATTCCGATGGCACGCAGCCGCCCGCAGAGGTCGTCCGCCAGGCTCACGCGCACGGCATCCGCACGCTCGCCCTCACGGATCACGATCGCTCATCCGGCTGGGCGGAGGCGGCGCACGCGGCCGTCGGGCTCGGGATGAGCTTCGTGCCGGGCATGGAGCTCTCAGCCAAGCACGAGTGGCGCAGCGTCCATGTCCTGGCCTACCTGTTCGATCCCGAGGAACCGGCGCTCGCCGCCGAGTGCGATCGCATCCGTGCCGACCGGATCGGGCGGGCGGAACGGATCGTCCACAACATCGGACGGGACTACGCGCTCGTCTGGGGCGACGTGGTCGCACAGACCACCGGGGACGCGACGGTGGGGCGACCGCACATCGCCGACGCGCTCGTCGCTCGGGGCATCGTCCGGAATCGCGCCGAGGCGTTCGACGGCATTCTGCATCCGCGGGAGGGCTACTACGAGCCCCACTACGCGCCGGACCCGGTGACCGCGGTGCGATTGATCGTCGGCGCCGGTGGGGTGCCGATCATCGCCCATCCGGTGACCGCCGGTCGGGATCGGATGCTCCCGCGCTCCGTGATCGAGCAGTTGATAGCGGAGGGCCTCGCAGGTTTCGAGGTCGAGCACCGAGAGAACACCGAGAACGGCAAGCGGGTGCTTCGCGAGATCGCGTCCCGCCACGATCTGATCGTGACGGGATCCAGCGACTATCACGGTGCGGGCAAGCCGAACCGTCCTGGCGAGAACACGACGAGCGACGACATGGTCGCACGCATCATCGAGCGGGCGACCGGGATCGACCCGGTCTACCCCGACTGACGCCGCTCAGGCCCCGGCGGGAGCCGCGCCGCCTGACCGACGACGCCGACGTCGACGCTGCGGGGCGGGCTTGCCGTCGTGGTGCTCGCCACCGGTGCCGTCGTGGGCGCCGGCGCCCGGTGCGGCAGCGGCGTGCGCGTCAGCTCCGGTCGAGGCGGGCGCATCGGATCCACCGCGGCGCCGCCGGCGACGCGGGCCCCCGTCGCGCGACTCGCCGTCCTTCTTGGCAGGCTGAGAGGTACGTACGGACTGGGTCCGCGGAGCCGTGGTCAGACGGCCCTTCGTGCCCTCGGGGATGTTGAGCTCGGCGAACAGGTGCGGGCTCGACGAGTAGGTCTCGACGGGTTCGGGCTTGCCGAACTCGAGTGCGCGGTTGATGAGGGCCCACTTGTGCAGGTCCTCCCAGTCGACGAACGTCACGGCGATACCGGTCTTGCCCGCACGGCCGGTTCGACCCGCGCGGTGGAGGTAGGTCTTCTCCTCGTCGGGGATCGTGTGGTTGATCACGTGCGTGACGTCGTTCACATCGATTCCGCGGGCGGCGACGTCGGTCGCGATCAGCACGTCCTTCTTGCCCGCCTTGAATGCGGCCATCGAACGCTCACGCTGCTCCTGGCCCATGTCTCCGTGCACAGCGCCGACGTTGAACCCGCGGTCCGCGAGCTCGTCGTGAAGTTTCTGCGCCGCTCGCTTGGTGCGGGTGAAGATCACGGTCTTGCCCCGACCCTCCGCCTGCAGGATGCGGGCGATGATCTCGTCCTTGTCCATGGAGTGCGCGCGGTAGACGAGATGCTCGATGTTGGCCTGCGTGAGACCCTCATCGGGGTCGTTCGCGCGGATGTGGATCGGGTTGGTCATGAAGCGTCGCGCGAGGGCGACGATCGGCCCGGGCATGGTCGCCGAGAAGAGCTGCGTGTGGCGGACGGCCGGGACCTTCTGGAAGATCTTCTCGATGTCGGCGAGGAAGCCCAGGTCGAGCATCTTGTCTGCCTCGTCGAGCACGACCTCGGTCGCGTGGGAGAGGTCGAGCAGTCGCTGGCCGGCGAGGTCGATCAGACGACCGGGGGTGCCGACGACGATCTGCGCGCCGGCCTTGAGCTGATCGATCTGGCCCTCGTAGGCCTTGCCGCCGTAGATCGCGACGACGCTCGTGGAGCGACCGGAGGTGAGGAGGTCGATGTCCTCGTAGACCTGCACGGCGAGCTCACGGGTCGGAACGACGATGAGCGCCTTGACGCCCGGCTCGGGGTTCAGACCGAGGCGCTGGACGACCGGGATGCCGAAGCCGAAGGTCTTGCCGGTACCGGTCTTGGCCTGTCCGATGATGTCCTGGCCGGGAAGGCCGAGGGGGATCGTCTGCTCCTGGATGGGGAACGCGTCCACGATCCCCTTCGATGCCAGGGTGTCGATGATGTCCTGATCGATGCCGAGATCGGCGAATGTAGTCACAGTTTTTTTCTTGCCTGTCCGGCGACGGTGGCCGCCAAAGATACGAATCCACGCCGTCTCTTGTGCCACAGGCGCGGGGCCCTGCTCCGATGGCAGGACAGGGTCAGCCTACCCGAGGGGACGCGCATCTCCGGAGAACGCCCGTCGAACACGGTCGATCTCGTCGTCGGACACCGGGAGTGGATAGTCTGAGGGGGTGGTGAAGTGGTTCTGGCAGCGGGAGACGCCGCGACGCACTCTGGCCCTCCGTGCGCGAGGCGATCAGGGCGACGCGACGCGGGTCGACTTCGCCGAACTCGCTCCCGAACTGAACCGTTTCCTCGGTCAGGCGGCGTACCTGCAGCTCGGCTACTTCGAGACGCTGACCCGGCTCATCCGCGCGACCCCGGAACTCTCCGAGAAGGAGGCGCTCTCGCGCGCCGCCGGTGGAGCTCTGGACAAGCACCGCGCCATCGTGCAGGTCATCCGGGAGCGCGGTGAGGATCCGACGCAGCTCATGCTGCCCTTCCGTGAGCATCTCGACGCGTTCCGACGCAAGACGATCGGGGCCCGCCCGCGTGAGACCCTGCTCGCCGTCTACATCACGGCCGGGATGTTGGACGACTTCTATCTCGCTCTCGCCTCGAGCTACGGCGAGACGGGACGACGTGTCGCGGCGATCCTCCAGGCCGAGGACGAGCGGCACGAGATAGTCGCGATCATCCAGGCGACGATCGAGAGCGACGAGGAGTGGCGGTCGCTGTTGTCGATGTGGGCGCGTCGTCTCGTCGGCGACACATTGCTCGTCGCGCGTGCGGCCCTGCGACCGGAGAGGCTCGCGGTCGACGACCAGCGTGTCGAGCCCGTCTACACCGAACTCATGGGCGCGCACGCCCGACGCATGGATGCGATGGGCCTCGCCGCCTGACCGGGGAGGCTGTGTCAGCAGGAGCCGACGGGGTCAGATGCCCAGCGATTCCCGCGTCGACTCGTCGCGACGACGGCGGGCATCGGAGAGCAGGATCGTCGAGACGATCGCGACGAGGACGCTGCCGAGGATGCTCGCGATCCACAGCCACAGGCTGTCCTCGCCGACGCCCGTCCACTGCATCACGGTGTAGATGATGCCCGCCGAGACCGTGGCGATCGCCGGAGTCAGTGCGACGCCGCGCACTGCGCGATGGGGGAGCGTGTAGTGCACGCCGATCCCCAGGGCGCACGCGGCGACCAGAGCGAGCAGGATGTACATGTCAGGCGACGAAGCCGACGCGACGCGACTCTTCGCTGCCGAGCTCGATGTACGCGAGGTTCGCGGTCGGGACGATGTAGGAGTTGCCCTTCACGTCCGTGAAGCTCACATGCGGTGAGCTCTGCTCGAGCGCCGAGGCGACCGTGGCTCGCACGTCGTCAGCGCTGGTGGCGGTGTCGAAGCTCAGCTCGCGGCCGGTGTTGATGATGCCGATGCGGATTTCCACGCGTGCTCCTTGCAGGTCGGTGACAGGGCCAGCCTACCCCGGGCTTCGACGGGGTCAGCAGCCCTGCGTACCGGTTTCGCCGTGAGCGCACAGATCCGCTGAGCGGCCCCGCCGCAGTGCACGCGGAGCGATGTCCGCACGCCCCGATAGCGTGGAACCCATGACCGAGGATGCCGCGCAACGAGCCGTCGTCGACGCGGCGGCGGACGCTTCCGGCGTCGTCATCGGCGCCCCGGGGACCGGCAAGACGCGCACGCTCACCGAGCGCGTCTCCCATCTTCTCGGCACAGAGGGGATGCGCCCGGAAGAGGTGCTCGTCCTCACTCCGAGTCGTCAGGCTGCCACCGCGCTGCGCGACCGGATCGGGGTCCGCATCGGCCGGGCGACGCCGGGCCCGATGGCGCGTTCGCTCGGATCGTTCGCGTTCCAGGTCGTGCGCGGTGCCATGGTCAGGGTCGGGGCCGAGCCTCCGGCCCTCCTGACCGGCGCTGATCAGGATCGCATCATCGCCGAACTCCTCGCGGGCGACGCCGAGGACGGCGTGATCGCGTGGCCCGATGAGCTCAGCTCCGCGGTGCGCGCGTCCAAGGGCTTCCGCTCCGAGCTGCGTGCGTTCCTCGCCGAGTGCACCGAGCTGGGCGTCGGCGTCGATGAGCTGCGGTCGTCGGGCAACGCGGTGTGGGCAGCGACGGCTGACTTCCTCATCGAGTACCGGAGCGTCCTGGACGCTCTGCGGTTCGCGCATCGGGACGCCGCCGACCTGCTCAGCGAGGCCGGCGCGATCCTCCGGACCGCCAAGGCGCCGACGCTCGGTCCGCTGGCGGATCTGCGCGTCGTGCTGATCGACGACGCCCAGGAGCTGACGCGCGGAGGAGTGGCGGTCGTGCGGGCGCTGCGCGAGCGCGGGATCGCTGTGCTCGCGTTCGGCGACCCGGACATCTCGTCCGGCGCCTTCCGCGGTGCGAGCGCCGAACTGTTCGCGCAGCTCGCATCCGCGCTGCGGACCGTCCACGTCCTCGACGGTCCGCACCGGCAGGCGCCCGTACTCACCGCGCTCACGCGCACGGTGACCCAGGCGATCGGAGCTTCCGGACGCGTCGAACACCGCAGGGCGCCCGGCGCGGTGCCCTCCGCCTCGCCCGAGGGGTCGGTGACCGCCTTCATCGCCTCGTCGCCCTACGAGGAACTCGATCGCATCGCGGGTGTCCTGCGCGACTGGCACCTCAACCATGCCGTCGCGTGGGATGACATGGCCGTCATCGCTCACGACACCCGCCAGGTGGCTCAGCTCGAGACCGAACTCGCCGCGCGCGACGTGCCGACGAGAGCCGCGGGAGTGCAGCGTCCGCTCGGCACCGAGAGCGTCGTACGGGACATCGTCGGTATCGTCCATCTGGCGCTGACACCCGCGCCCGAGCGCACGCCCCAGGCCCTGGACGAGGCGCTGCGTACACCCTTCGGCGGAATGGATGCGATCGGGCTGCGCCGCCTCCGGGCGCGCCTGCGCCACATCGAGCTCGCCGACACCGGGTCCACGCCCGCTCGCGAGCTGCTGCGGCAGGCGATGGAGCATCCCGCGCACTTCATCCTGATCGATGCATCCGAGGCCCGCACCGCCGCACGGTTCGCTGAGACGGTGGCGTCGGTCGCCGAAGCGGCCGAGCAGGGCGAGACGATCCACGATCTGCTCTGGCGGGTGTGGGATCGTGCTCGGGCGGTCGACGGTCGACGCCTGGCGATCGCCTGGCGGGAGGCATCGATGCAGCCCTCCGGGGCGGAGACCGCGCGGTCCCTGGATGCCCTGGTGGCCCTGTTCGACGCGGCGAAGCGGTTCGTCGAGCGCACGCCGAACGAGAAGCCGGAGCGATTCGTCCGAGACATCCTGGACAGCGAAGTACCCGAGGATTCGCTGTCCACCCCCGAACGCCCGGGCAGGGTGACACTGCTCACCCCGGCCACGGCGCTGGGGGCGGAGTTCGACGGCGTCGTGGTCGCCGGTGTACAGGACGGCGTGTGGCCGAACGTGCGCCTGCGCGGCGGGCTGCTGCAGACCTGGCGACTCGCCGACGTCATCGAATCCGGTCGCACCGGGGTGACTGCACCGGCCCCCGGAGTCCTCGACCGGCGGCGCAGCGCACTGCACGATGAACTGCGTCTGTTCGTGCGCGCCGTGTCGCGCGCACGAACTCGCCTGCTCATCACCGCGGTCGATGATGACGACAGCACGCCGAGCCCGTTCTTCGCCTTCCTGCCCACGCCGGATCCGCTCACCCAACACGCCTCGGTGGAGCATCCCCTCACCCTGCGGGGAGTGGTCGCGCGGCATCGTCGTGTCCTCACCACTGCGCGTTCAGAGGTCGCACGGCGGACGGCCGCCGAGCAGCTCACGGTGCTCGCCCGAGAGGGCGTGCCGGGGGCGGATCCCGACGAGTGGTACGGAGTCCGCCCGCTGACCACCACCGGGCCGCTGCGTGATCTCGCCGTCCACGGTGCGCGGGTATCCCCGTCGCGGATGGAGTCGTTCGAGGAGTGCGGTCTGAACTGGGTGGTGTCCTCCCTGGGCGGAGACACGGTGATGCCCCCGACCGCGGGGATCGGCACGATCGTGCACGAGGCGATGGAAAAGGCTCCCGACGGTGATCTCGCGGCGATGCGCCGGATCGTGGAGGAGCGCTGGCCGGAACTGGATTTCGAGACCGAGTGGATCGGGCGCAAGGAGCGCCGCCGCGCGGACGTGCTCGTGGACCGGCTGCACGCGTACCTCGGCGCGGTCACCGCGGACGGAGGGCGAGTCGTCGGCAGCGAGGCGCGCTTCGACTTCGCCGTCGCGCTCGACGCGGGCGGAGAGTCGGATGCGGTCTCCGCGCCGACCGTGTCTGCGTTCGACGGCACCGATCCCGCGCATCGCGCGGTCGTCAGCGGCTATATCGACCGCGTCGAGGTGTACCCCGAGAACGGCGGCGAGCACGCGCAGAGCCGCGGTCGCGGCTGGGAGGAGATGTCGGCGGGAGAAGCCGGGGAGCGTGTGGTCGTCGTCGACCTGAAGACGGGCAAGAACGACCCCGAGTCCGACTCCGGGGTGGTGGAGCACGCACAGCTCGCCGCGTACCAGATCGCCGTGCAGCAGGGACTCATCGACGGGGCGAACCCCGCTGCGCTCGCCGGGGCGCGGTTGGTGATCGTCTCCAAGACCCTGGCGAAGAGTGACTATCGGATCGCGCATCAGCATCCCCTCGACAGCGAGGCGCGTTCCGCCTTCCTTCGCCGTGTCTCGGACGCCGCGAGGGGGATGTCCGCGTCGAGCTTCACCGCACAGGTCGAAGCGCACTGCGCCGACACCCAGCGACGCGTGAACCCGTGCCGGATCCACACGGTGCCGGCGGTGAGCTCATGAGCACGTGGCCCGGGACGTTCGCGATCGCGGCGACCGACCTGTCCGCAGCCCTCGGACAGCCCTCACCGACACCCGCGCAGCAGGCGGTGATCGAAGCCCCGCCCGCGCCCGCACTCGTCGTGGCCGGCGCCGGGAGCGGCAAGACCGAGACCATGGCCGGACGCGTCGTCTGGCTCGTCGCCAACGGACACGTGCGCAGGGACGAGATCCTCGGCCTCACCTTCACCCGCAAGGCAGCCGGGGAACTTGCGGAGAGGATCACCGCACGTCTGAGCGTGATCGATGAGTTCGGCCGCCGCGGCCTCCTGGCCCACCTTCCGCGGATCGTCGCGGACGGGCGGCTGCGGCGAGTGGATGCGGCGGCGGCCGGCGCGCAGCGCGATCTCGTCCGCGGGCACGTGCTCGATGCGCTCGCGGAGGAGTTCGACACCGGATGGAACCCGGCCACGCCGCGATCTGCGGAGGACCTCATGATCCGGCCTCGCGTGTCGACGTACAACGCGTTCGCCGACGGCATCGTCCGCGAGCACTCCGCTCGGATCGGGCGAGACCCTGACGTCGCGATGCTCAGTCAGGCGGCGTCCTGGATGCTCGCTCGGGACGTCGTGCTGCGCGCCGATCTGCCCTCGCTCGAGGACATCGACTTCGCGCTTCCCACGGTCATCGACGCTGTGCAGCGCCTGGCCGGCGCGGCACTCGACCACCGCATCGACCTTGCCGACGCGGAGCGGATCGCTCTCGACCAGGCGGCCGCCTTCGAGCCGTACCGGGGAAACGGTGATGTGGACAAGGCCGCGACGAACCTGCTGAGCATGCCGACGCTGATGCACCTCGTACGGGAGTACATCTCCGAGAAATCGCGACGGGGAGTGCTCGACTTCGCCGATCAGGTGGGTGGCGCCTACGACATCGTCGAGTCCGCCGCCGATGTGCGCGCGGAGCTGCGCGAGCAGCATCGCGTCGTGCTGCTCGACGAGTATCAGGACACGTCGGTCATCCAGACCCGATTCCTGGCCGAGCTCTTCCGCGACGCCGCGGTCATGGCGGTCGGCGATCCGCACCAGTCCATCTACGGATGGCGCGGAGCCAGCGCGGACAACCTGTACGCGTTCTCCGGCTCGTTCGCGAGCGACGGTGAGTCGCGGACCTACACGCTGATGACCAGCTGGCGCAACGATCGCCAGATCCTGGAGATCGCCAACCGCGTGCTCGCACCGCTGCAGCGTCCCGGACTCGATGTACCGCCACTCGAATCACGGCCCGGAGCGGGTGCGGGAGCGGTGGCGGTGCGCTATCCGTTCACGGTCGATGAGGAAGCGGACGCCGTGGCCGATTGGTTCGTGGAGCGCCGTGCCGCTCACGACGCCGCAGCGGCGGACCGCCCGCACACCGGCGCGATACTCTTCCGCTCGAAGCGACACATGCAGACCTTCGCCGCAGCCCTCGCGGCGCGCGGTGTCCCGCACCGTATCCTTGGCCTCGGCGGACTGCTCGCGACACCGGAGGTCGTGGATGTCGTCTCCGCTCTCCGTGTCGTTCACGACCCCACGGCCGGTTCCGCGCTGATCCGGCTGCTCACCGGTCCGCGATTCGGGGTCGGGGTCGCCGACATGGCTGCTCTCTACGACCTCGGCCGCACGCTCGCCGAACGCGATCCCGCGATGTCGCCGCTGCCGGAGCAGGTCAGGGAGCGGCTCCGCTCCTCCCGCGGGGCGGATGAGGCGGTCTCGATCATCGATGCCGTCGACGTGGTGCGCGCCGTGCGCGACGACTACCGCCTGCTGGCGGGCTTCACCGCGGAGGGGCGCGCACGGATCCGTGCCGCCGGAGAGATGTTGGAGCGGCTCCGGCGCGCGACGTCCCAGCCGATTCCCGAGCTGGTGCGACTGATCGAGCTCGAACTGCGCCTGGACATCGAACTCGCGGCGAACGAGACCCGGGGGCCGGCGCGGATCGCGGCCACCCAGCTGCGTGCGTTCTCGGACGAGGTGCGCGCGTTCCTCGCCGCCGACGACAGAGGATCGATCGGCAACCTGCTCGCCTGGCTCGACAAGGCGGAGAGCACGGACGAACTGATGCCGCGCGCCGAGCCTCCTGAACCCGGGGTCGTGCAACTGCTCACGATCCACGGCTCGAAGGGGCTCGAGTGGGATGCGGTCGCCGTCGTCCGGCTCGTGGTGGACGAGCTCCCCAGCCGCGTGTCCGATACCTCGGGCTGGTTCGGCTTCGGCGTCGTGCCCTTCGCCCTCCGTGGCGACCGCGATGCTCTTCCTCGGTTCGACTGGGATCCGTCAGCCGCGGTCGCCGACGAGATGGATCCCGCGAAGCGGCAGCGCGCGGCACAGGCGTCGCTGTCCGGTGGATCGACGAAGGCGAACCCCCACGGTGGCGCCCTGAAGAGGTTCAAGGACGCGTACCGCGCGTACCAGCAACAGGAGGAGCGCCGGCTGGCGTACGTCGCCGTCACGCGAGCCCGCACGGACCTCCTGCTCAGCGGATCGCACTGGGCGGGACAGAAGTCCCCGCGCCAGCCGAGCCCGTACCTCACGGAGGCGATCGAGCAGGCGGGCCTCGACCCCATCGAGCCCGTCGACCGGGACGACAATCCCTATGACGGCCCCGGCGCGACGCTCTCGTGGCCGCAGGACCCGCTGGGCGCGCGCCGGGCGATCGTGCACGGCGCCGCCGAGGCGGTGCGCACGGTCCTCGCGCATCCGGGCACCCCTGCACCGTCCGTCGAGCTCGAGCGGCTCCTGGCCGAGCGCGCAGCGCGGCTGCGCGGCACGGATGCCGTCGCGCCCACGCGTGTTCCGGCGTCGCGGTTCAAGGACTACGTCACGGACTATCGGGGCACCGTGTCCTCGATCGTGCGACCCATGCCGGAGCGTCCGTACCGCCAGACGCGCCTGGGAACGCTCTTCCACGCCTGGGTGGAGCGTCGGTCCGAGCACGTCGGTGTCGGCACACGCATCGACGAGGCGCTGTGGGAACTCGACGACGACGAGACTGGCACCGCCGATGTGTCCGCGGCGGACGCCGTCGATCTCTCGACCCTCCAGCGGATCTTCGAAGCCAGCGAGTGGGGCACACGGCGGCCGATCGCCGTCGAGATCGAGATCGATTTCGCTCTTCCTTCCGATGCACCGGGTGATGAGCACATCGTCATCTGCAAGCTCGACGCCGTCTATCGACGGGACGACAGGGACGGGCGCATCGAGATCGTGGACTGGAAGACGGGGAAGGCGCCGGCGTCTCCGGAAGAACGGGAAGAGCGGATGCTGCAGCTCGCGCTCTACCGACTGGCGTACCACCACCGCTTCGGTGTACCTCTCGAAGACATCGATGTCGCGCTCTACTACGTCGCCGATGATCTGGTCATCCGCGGTGACCGCGTCTACTCCGAAGCGGAGTTGGTCCAGCGCTGGAGCGCCGCGCGGGCCGCGCGCTGAGCCTCGTCCTCGTTCTCGCCGTCCGCATCGGTCTGGTCCGCGTCGTATTCGGTCGGCTCAGCGCCGGCGCTGTGTCGCCAGCCGTCCACGCGCGGTACGAGGCCGGAATCGGCGACGTCGGTCAGATCCTGGGTCTCCTCACCCGCATCGTCATTCTCGTCCTCGGCACCCGCCCAGAGGTCCTCCGGGTTGTATGCATCGGTCTGCATCGAGGTGTCCACGCCCGCGACGGCGTCGGCGGGGACGCGATCGAGTGCGTCGAGTGCGGAGTCGACGCCGTCGTCGCGCGCCGCGATCACGGACAGATCGTCAGTGCGCAGTCCCTGCGCCAGTGATTCCAGGAGCGCCGCTGCATCATCGACGATGTCGTCGCGGTGGAGGTTGTCCCCGTGCACCAGCCAGCGCGCGAACTCCAGCTCGGCGCGCAACCGTGAGCGGACCACGAGAGCCGCATCCTGCGCACGGTCTGCGGCGTCGGCGTAGGCGATGTGGACGTCCTGGGCGGCGTCGGGTGCGGCCGAGAGCCAGGCCAGGTCGGACGACGGGTCGCCGACGGAGAGACCATGCCAGCCGACGACGCCGACGACGAACGGACCCTGCTCGGTATCGTCTTCGAACAAGAAGGAGGTGGCCTGGGCGGCACCCAGGATCACCGTGGACTCGAAGCGCCAGAGTTCGTCGTCCGAGACCGCCTCGCGCCACCGCACCGTGAGCCGGGCGGGTACGCGACCCGTCGCGGCCGCGGCGTCCACGAGTACTCGAAGCTCCTCGCGCGATTCCTCGGCGGAGCGGGCGGTCAGGCCGGCGTTTCGCACGACGGAACCGGGAAGTGCGTGGATGGCCGCGATCGACGCACCGACCGACGCGGCGGCCCCGCGGCCGCCGGGGATGTGCGCGGCCTCGATCTGGAAACCGGGGATCAGTTCGCTCACCAGTGCGCGGCCGTCGCCCAGGCGCGTCTCGCCGATGTACTCCGGCGCCCGGAAGGGGAGGATCGCTCGGGCGCCCGCCGTCAGTGCGCGGAGCGCCATCGCCTCGGCCGCGAGTTCGCGCGCGGTCTCGTCGTCGTCGCCGACGCGGATCGTGAGCTCTCGTCCGTCGGCGAGAGAGGCGACGGCGGAGTCGAATCGACCGTCGCCGCCGGCGGTGAGCGGTCGTGCACCCGTGACCTCTGCACCGGGCAGAGCGGCTGTCACCGCCGCCGCTAGAGTGAAAGGAGAGCGTGCCATGCCCTTAGGTTAGGTCGGCTCGGGGGACCTCGTGCCCCGCCACGCCCGTGAGAGAGGGAGTCGATGACCGTCCGCAGCACACCCCTGGACCGTGCGGGCGCACTGCGCATCGAGGCCGATGCCCTCGAACGACTGCGCGCGAGTGAGGCGACCGAGGTCATCGTGATCCGCGATCGTCGAGCGCGCATCGATGGCGAGACGCTGGCGACCGTGCCGCCGTCACAGGTGGGACCGGCGCGATGGGCGCTTCTCGGCCGTCGCGCCGAGGGCTCGGCGATCCTCCTCGCCGCTGTCGACGACGTCGAAGACGAGGTCAGCGTCGATGCCGTTCCCGATGAGACGTGGATGGGGCTGCGGGACGTCGGCGGGCTCCTGGATCCGGCGAGCACGGAACTCTTCATCGAAGCGCTGGCGATGGCCGGCTGGCTGCGTGACGCCTCGTTCTGTCCTGCCTGCGGGGGAGCGACGGAACTGCAGCAGGCCGGGTGGGCGCGGCAGTGCACCGTATGTGGGCGCGTGCATTTCCCGCGGACGGACCCCGCGGTGATCGTCGCGATCGAGAGCGCCGACGGCGAACGACTGCTGCTCGGAGCGAACGCGCAGTGGCGGGGGCGCATGTTCTCGTGCTTCGCGGGGTTCGTCGAGGCGGGCGAGTCCCTCGAGTCCACCGTGCATCGCGAGATCGAAGAGGAGGCCGGCGTCCGGCTCTCCACAGTTCGCTACGTGTCCTCGCAGCCGTGGCCTTTCCCCCGATCCCTCATGATCGGCTTCCGCGCGGTCGCCGAAGACGAGAACATCGCACGCCCGGACGGCGAGGAGATCATCGAGGTGCGCTGGTTCACCCGGGACGAGATCGGCAGTGCGCTCGCAGGAGCCGGGCCCGTGGGCCTTCCCGGACCGACCTCGATCGCTCGCGCACTGATCCGCGAGTGGTACGAGGAACGCGCGTGAGCGCGCTGGACGGACTCGACGAGCGACAGCGCGAGGCGGCCTCCGTGCTGCGCGGTCCCGTCGCCGTCCTCGCGGGAGCGGGAACCGGCAAGACCCGGGTGATCACGCATCGCATCGCGCACGGCGTCGACACCGGCGCCTACTCGCCCTCGCGTGTCATGGCCGTCACGTTCACGGCGAAAGCGGCGGGAGAACTGCGCGGACGCCTGCGTGCGCTCGGGATCGAAGGCGTCGCGGCACGCACCTTCCACGCCGCTGCTCTCGCGCAACTGAACTTCTTCTGGCCGACGCTCGCCGGCTCTCCTGCGCCGCGCATCGTCGACAACAAGGTCCGCCTGCTCGGTCAGGCAGCCGACAGCCTGCGGATCCGCCCGGACACCGCGACGCTGCGCGACATCGCGTCGGAGATCGAATGGCGCAAGGTCGCCATGCTCACGATCGACCAGCACGCGGCACTGGGACGCTCGATCGGGGCGGTCGGTACGGAGAAGCTCGCCGAACTGCAGCGGGCATACGAAGCACTCAAAGATGATCGCCGACAGCTCGACTTCGAGGACGTGCTGCTCGCATGTGCCGGCATGATCGAGGCGGAACCCCGCGTGGCGGCGGCCGTCCACGAGCAGTACCGACACTTCACGGTCGATGAGTTCCAGGATGTCTCGCCACTGCAGAACCGACTTCTGGAGCTCTGGCTGGGGGACCGGCAGGACCTCTGCGTCGTGGGGGACGCCAGTCAGACCATCTACTCCTTCGCGGGCGCGGATCAGCGCTTCCTGCTCGAGTTCGAGCGGCGTCACCCCGATGCGAGAGTCGTGCGGCTCGAGACGAACTATCGGTCGCAGAGCTCGATCCTCGCGGCGGCGAACGCCCTGATGCGAGGGCGCCCCGGCGCCCTGGAACTCGTTCCGGCGCGGGAGGCCCTGACACCGGAACCTCCGACCGTCGCAGCCTACGACACCGAGGCCGACGAAGCGGCCGGGATCGCAGCGGCCATATCCGCCCGCATCGTGGCAGGGACCTCTCCCGCCGACATCGCCGTCCTGTACCGCGCCCATGTCCAGTCGGCCGCTATCCAGACCGCGCTCGCCGCCGAAGGGGTACCCACGACGGTTCTCGGCGGCAAGAGATTCTTCGACATGCCGGAGGTGCGCCAGGCGATCCTCGCCCTCCGTGGCGCATCGGTGGCACCGACCGAATCCGGGTTCATCGCCTCCGTTCGGGAGGTCTTGCGGAGCCTCGGGTTCACGGAGGAGCCGCCCGAGGCCGGAGGCGCGCAGCGCGACGGCTGGGAGGCGCGGCGCGCGATCCTGCGGTTGGCGGAGGATGCGGAGCCCGGGACGACCCTCCGGGTCTTCAGCGACACGCTCCTCGCCCGTGCGAAGGACCAGCACGAGCCCACTCTGCGCACCGTCACGCTCTCGACGCTGCACGCCGCGAAGGGGTTGGAGTGGCCGCACGTGCATCTGGCCGGATGGGCGGAGGGCGCACTGCCGATCTCCTACGCGTCGAACTTCGAGGCCATCGACGAGGAACGCCGCCTGGCATACGTCGGCGTCACGCGAGCCGCGCGAAGCCTGTCGCTGTCCTGGGCTCGTGCCTCCAGTCGTGCGGGGCGAGGGGAACGGGCGCCCTCGCGATTCCTTGCCGAGATCGGAACGAGCTCTCGCGGCACCGGCATTCTTCGTGAAATCTCACCGAACGCCACACGCGGCGCCCGTTCCCGCTGAGACGCACGAGCGGCGCCGCCTGGGCAGCACCGTCATCGTCGGCGCGCGCTTCGCCCGCTGACGCGTGCAGCAGGCGAAGGGCCATGCCCGCCGCTTCCGCCACAGCCGCCGGCGTGCACGCCGCGTTGCTGCGCCCGATGAGCTGGGAGTGCAGGAGCGGCCATGCCGGGTCGCGGTCGCGTTCGTGACCGTCGCGGCAGGCGAGGCACGGCGTGCGCCCCGGAACCACCCGGGGGCCGATTGTGATCCCGTCCATCTCGAAGGCGATCGGGAGATGGGGGACATCCGCGCGCAGGTAGTCGGCGACGTGCATCGCCGCAGCCGCCCCCTGCAGCAGAACGACGACGGTCGCTCCCGTCTGCCCGCGCTCGACGACGGGAGCACCGCCCTCGTCGAGAGCCGCGCGCATCCAGGCCTCGGGACGGGAATCGACGACGTTGGTCGCGTCGACCCAGACGGAGGGGAGTGGCGAGGGGGAGCGCTCGAGAACCGGACGTACGACGTCGAGCAGGTCTCGCGCCTCATGTCTCCCCGCACCGAGCCCGTGAGCCACCACGTCGAACGCGTTCGATCGGATCCCCGACCGCAGGGCCGCGATCAGCGGCTCGATCCACGGGCGGTCGACGCAGACGCGGACGTCGCCGTCGCGACCGAACTGCACGGTGTCGCCGTCGCGCCAGAGCGGCGGGAAGGCAGGATCGAGGCGGAGCAGGGGAGCGGGCGTCAGAGGCGGCACACGTCGATTCTCCCCAGCGGCGGCGGTCCCGCGGAGCCGCCTCGGTGGATCCGTGGACAACTCCGCACCGTGCTGTCGACGGGCAGTCCGAGTGCGGTCAGACCGGAGTCTCGCCGCTCCCGCCGTCGCGGTCATCGCGCGGGCCCTGCTCGGGTCCTGCGTCCCCGGAACCGCCCTGGGCGTCGGGGGAGGCGTCGGGAGCTCCCGTCGTCGGAGCCTCGTCGGACGAGAAGTCGTCGCCGTCGAGCAGGCGTGCGAGCGCCTCATCGAACTCGTCGGCCACCGGCTCGTCGCCGCGCGCCCTCGCCTGCAGTCGCTCCACGAGCGCGGCGGGCTCGTCGATGTCCTCTGCGGTCGGCATGAGGTCGGGGTAGTCCCAGAGGGCGTCGCGCGCCTGAATGCCGACGGCGTCGGTGACGGTCTGCCAGAAGGCAGCCGCCTCGCGGAGGCGACGCGGACGCAGCTTCAGACCGACGAGAGCACCGAGTGCGTCCTCCGCGGGGCCACCGACCGCGCGGCGGCGACGCGCCGCCTCCGCGATCCGAACCCCGTCGGGCAGACGCGACGTGGCCTCAGCCGTGACGACGTCGACCCATCCGTCGATCGTCGCCACCAGATTCTCCAGCCGGGCCAGAGCCTCGCGCTGCGCGTCCGTCTGGGCGGGGAGGAGCGCGCCGCCCTCGATCGCCGCCCTCAGTTCCTCGGGATTGGAGGGGTCCAGCCGGCTGGCGACGTCTTCCAGTGCCTCGACGTCGACCGTCACACCGCGGGCGAAGTCCGTGATCTGCGACATCACGTGCAGGTGCAGCCACTTCGCATGGCGGTACAGGCGCGCGTAGGCGAGTTCGCGGGTCGCGAGGTAGAGCGTGATCTGGTCCTCGGGGATCTCCAGACCCTCCCCGAAAGCGGTGAGGTTCTGCGGGATGACCGCGGCGGTGCCCGCGGGGAGGACAGGAATGCCCACGTCCCCTCCCGAGACGACCTCGAGTGCGAGCGTGCCGAGGACCTGGCCGAACTGCGCGGCGAACACCGAGCCGCCGAGCCCCCGCATGAGAGAACCCGCGCCCTGAACCACCTCGCGCATGTCTTCGGGCACCTGGCCGTCGAGCGCGCTCGTCAGTGCGTCGGCGATGCTCGTCGACACGGGGCCGGCGATCTCCTTCCACACCGGGAGGGTCTTCTCGACCCATTCGCCGCGGGTCATCGCGGTCGGCGGGTCGGCGAGCTCCGAGATGGTCGTCGCCTCGCTGAGCCAGAGGTTCGCGAGCGAGAAGGCGTCGGCCAGAGACGCCTGGGCGCCGGAGGTGACGCCCTGGCCGTCGCGGTTGGCGATGTGGAGCGCCTGACGCAGTGCGTTCTCCCACGGGTCGCCGCCGAACGCGCCCTGCAACTGCCGCATGAGAGCGGTCATCATGGCGGGGTCGAGTTCGCCGTCCGCGCCGCTCAGCGCCTCCTGCAGGGAGTTGAGATCGAACTCGCCGGATTCCGCGCCGGACATCATCCGTCGCAGGATCTCCTGGAAGTCCTCAGGGTTGGGGTCGTTGTCTGCCATGTCGATCGCCCTCTCAGCACGCCGATAGCCGTGCCATCTACGCTAGTTGCAGGTTTCTGCACACACCCCCGCCGTGCGCAGATCGCTGTACGCCGGTCGCGAACGACGGAGGTCCCCCTTGTCTCGAACCCGATCCCCTCGGCTCGGGGTGGGAGTCTGGGCGCTCGTCGTCGCGCTCATCGCACTCGTGGTCCTCACCTTCCTGCCCACGCCCTACGTGATCCAGCGACCGGGGCCGGTGTACGACACCCTCGGAACCGCGCCCAGCGCCGACGGTGAAGACGTACCGCTGATCGAGATCGCCGGTACGGAGACCTTCGAGACCGGAGGGAGCCTCAACCTCACCACCGTGCAGGTCGTCGGCAACAGGGAGCGGACGCCGTCCTGGTTCGAACTGGCACTCGCGTGGACGGACTCGTCCCGAGCCGTCGTCCCCATCGAGTCCGTGTTCCCCGAGGGCGTGACCAGCGAGGAGCGCGAGGAGCGCAACGCCGTGCTGATGGTGGATTCGCAGCACGAGGCGACGGCGGCCGCTCTGCACGAGCTCGACTACGACACGGGTGCCCGCGTCCAGGTGGTCGAGGCCGTCGCCGGATCGCCCGCGGAGGGCGTGATCGAGCCCGACGACATCATCACGGCGGCGGACGGCGTCCCGGTGACCTCGGCATCCGAGTTGCGCGCCACGATCCAGGAAGGGTCGGGTGCGCCGGTAGAACTCTCCATCGTGCGGGCGGGGGAGGAGCAGACGGTCACGCTCACACCCGCACTCAGCGAGGAGGACGGCGAGACCTGGCTCGTCGGTATCACGCTCACGACCGACTACGACTTCCCGATCGACGTCGAGATCCAGCTCGACAACGTCGGCGGGCCCAGCGCCGGGATGATGTTCGCGCTCGGAATCGTCGATCAACTGACCCCGGGCGAACTCACCGGTGGCGCCGACATCGCCGGCACCGGGACGATCGACGCGGCGGGGACCGTCGGACCGATCGGGGGGATCCGCCAGAAGCTGTACGGCGCCGTCGACGCCGGAGCGGAGTACTTCCTCGCACCCGCCGAGAACTGCGGTGAAGTCGTGGGGCACGTCCCCTCAGGGCTGCAGGTGATCCGCACCGCGACCCTCGAGGAGTCGCTGGATGCGCTCGCCGTGATCTCCGACGGCGGCGACGTCGCTTCGTTGCCCGCCTGCACCGCCGAACCGACTCCCTGAGATCGGGTTCCGCGCTGAGCGGACGGCACACCTCACCCCCAGACACCATGCCTAGGATGGAATAGTGACCACGACCTCAGCGCCGACACCGGCCACGCCACGAACATCCCGACGGATCCTCGCCATATCGGTGGGCATCATCGCCGCCCTCATCGCGGCCTTCTTCGTCTTCGCCTCGCTGTACACCGAGTTCCTCTGGTTCGACCAGCTGAGCTTCGCGAATGTGCTCACGACCCAGTGGATCGCCACGGCGGTGATGTTCGTCATCGGGTTCCTCGGTATGGCGGTCCCGCTGTTCGTCGTCATCCAGTTGGCTTATCGCCTCCGGCCGGTGTACGTGCGTCTGAGCTCGCAGCTCGACCGCTACCAGGAGGTCGTGGAGCCGCTGCGCCGCCTCGCGATGTGGGGGATGCCGATCTTCTTCGGACTGTTCGCCGGATTCGCCGCGGCAGGCAACTGGGAGACCGTCCTTCTCTGGATGAACGGCGGAGCGACAGCCGCAACCGACCCGCAGTTCGGACTCGACACCGGGTTCTACCTCTTCGCGATGCCGTTCTACACGATCCTCCTCGCGTTCGTGTCCGCCGTGCTGCTGCTGAGTCTGCTCGTCACGGCCCTCGTGTCGTACCTGTACGGCTCGGTCCGCATCGGCCAGCGCGAGCTGCGCATCTCCAAGCCGGCGCGTATCCAGCTCGCGGTCCTCGCCGGTCTCTACCTGCTCGCCCAGGCGGCGAGCCTGTGGCTGGACCGCTACAAGACGCTGGTCGCCCCGGAAGATCGCATCACGGGTGCCGCGTACACGAGTGTCAACGCCACGATCCCCGGGCTTGCGATCCTCGCGATCCTCGCCGCGATCGTAGCCATCCTGTTCCTCGTCACCGCCGTGATCGGCCGCTGGCGCTTCCCCCTCGCCGCGACGGCTCTTCTGGTCGTGGCCTCCCTCGTCGTGGGCGTCGGCTACCCGTGGGTAGTGACGACCTTCCAGGTCCGCCCGAACCAGAACAGCTTCCAGGCGGAGTTCTACCAGCGCAACATCGACGGCACCAAAGAGGCCTACGGCATCGCCGGCCTCGAGAACACGCCGTTCAAGGCCGTCACCGACGCGGAAGAGGGTCAGCTGCGTGAAGACGCCGAGACCACGGCGTCGATCCGAATCCTGGATCCGGGCATCATCAGCCCGACGGTGCGTCAGCTCGAGCAGTACCGCGGCTATTACCAGTTCCAGGAAACCCTCGACGTCGACCGCTACGAGATCGACGGTCAGATGCAGGACACTGTGGTCGCGGTGCGCGAACTCAACATCGAGCAGCTCGGCGACGGCGACAGCTGGAACAACCGTGCAGCGGTCTACACACACGGCTACGGCCTCGTCGCCGCGGCGGGAAACCAGCGCACGAGCGACGGTGAGCCCGTCTTCCTCGAGCGCGGCATCCCCTCCTCGGGCTTCCTCACCGAGAGCGAGGACTTCGAGCCGCGCGTGTACTTCGGCGAGTACTCGCCCGAGTACTCGATCGTCGGTGCGCCCGAGGGCTCCGAGGACGTCGAGATCGACTACCCCCGCGGTGAAGACGGCGCCAACGAGACCAAGACCACGTTCGAGGGCGACGGCGGGCCGCGGATCGGGAGCACGTTCTCCAAGCTCCTCTACGCGCTGAAGTTCCAGTCCGAGCAGATCCTCTTCTCGGATCTCGTGAACGACGAGTCGCAGATCCTGTACGACCGTGACCCGCTCACGCGCGTGCAGAAGGTCGCCCCGTACCTCGAGCTGGATCGCGACCCGTATCCCAGCGTCGTGGACGGACGCATCGTCTGGATCGTCGACGGATACACCACGAGCGCGACCTACCCGTACTCGACGAGCGTGAGTCTCTCGGAGGCGATCGCCGATTCGAACTCGACGGCGAACAACTTCGCGATCGACGACATCAATTACATCCGCAACTCGGTGAAGGCGACCGTCGACGCGTACGACGGATCGGTCACCCTGTACGCCTGGGACGACGAGGACCCGCTGCTGGAGGCATGGCAGAAGATCTTCCCGTCCACCGTCGAGCCGATCAGCGAGATGTCCGGCGATCTGATGAGCCACGTGCGCTACCCGACGGACCTCTTCAAGGTCCAGCGCGACATCCTCGGGGTCTATCACGTCGACACCGCGAGCTCCTTCGCACAGCAGGACAACCGCTGGCAGACGCCGAACGACCCGCGCAGCGAGCAGCGGCTCCAGCCGCCGTACTACCTGTCGCTGCAGATGCCGGGACAGGACGAGCCGCACTACTCGATGTTCTCGACCTTCATCCCGGCCTCGCAGGGGACCGCGAGCCGCAACGTGCTCATGGGCTACTTGTCCGTCGACTCGGACGCCGGGGCCGAAGCGGGCGTGAAGTCCGAGGGCTACGGACAGTTGCGAATGCTGGAGATCGATGCCGACACCACGGTGCCCGGCCCCGGTCAGGTCCAGAACACGTTCAACTCGGACGCCGCGGTCGTGCAGCAGCTGAACCTCCTGCAGCAGGGTGAGTCCGAAGTGCAGTACGGCAACCTGCTGACGCTCCCCGTGGGTGGCGGTCTGCTCTACGTGCAGCCGGTCTACGTGCAGTCGTCCAGTGGAACCCAGCTGCCGCTGCTGCGCAAGGTGCTCGTCGCGTTCGGTGACGGGGTGGCCTTCGAGGACACGCTCACCGAGGCGCTGGACACTCTCTTCGGAGGAGACTCCGGTGCATCCGGTGGCGACGGAGACGTCGATCCGGTCGACCCCGTCGACCCCGATGCGGAACCGGACACGGATACCGACGCAGGCGAGGACCCGGATCAGGGCACCGTGGACCCGGACCCCGTGACGGACACGCAGGAGGCCGCTCTGGCCGCCGCTCAGCAGGCCTTGCTCGACCGTGAGGCCGCACTCGCCGAGGGTGACCTCGAGAAGTTCGGTGAGGCGGACAAGCGTCTGACCGCCGCGATCGAGCAGCTCCTCGCGCTGGAAGAGGGCGCGACCACGGAGTAGTTTCCGGTCGATCGAAAGGGCGTCCCGAAAGGGGCGCCCTTTCGCGTGTCCGGGGGCCTGGGCGGACGACCCGTTACTGTGGGACACGGTATATCGCCATGACCGCACCCGAGTGAACAGGTCGTCCGCGCAGTGGACGACCGCGGAGGAGCATTTTCGATGTCTGACAGAGACCGGCCTGATGATCAGGTGGACAGTCCCGCAGAGAAGACCACACCGAAGAAGATCCTCCGGGAGGTGACCCACCCCGCCCTGATCCCCGGGATCGGTGTGGAGGACACCCCGCGGGTGTTCGCGACCAACTGGGTGGTGTTCGGAATCGCGGGCATCCTCGTGCTCGCGGTGGTCGTATGGGGCTTCCTCGCGCCCGACAGCATCAGCGAGGTCGGTGCGGCATCGCTCGGGTGGGTGACGACGAACTTCGGTTGGCTCTTCTCGCTGCTCGCGATCGTCACGATCATCTTCATGTTCGTGGTCGGCTACGGACGCACCGGGGGCATCCGCCTCGGCGCGGACGACGAGTCGCCCGAGTTCTCGACGGTGTCGTGGATCGCCATGCTGTTCTCGGCGGGCATGGGCATCGGCCTGCTCTTCTGGGGGCCTGCCGAGCCGCTCACGTACTTCACCGACGTCCCCTACGGGTTCACCTCCGAGCCGGGCACACCGGACGCCATGCTCGACGCCCTCGCTCAGTCGACACTGCACTGGGGGCCGATGGCCTGGGCGTTCTACGCCCTCGTGGGTGGGGCGATCGCGTACGCCGCGTACCGACGCGGACGCGCGCCGCTCATCTCGGCCATCTTCCGCCCCATCTTCGGTGAGCGCACCGAGGGGTGGATCGGCGCCGTGATCGACGTCTTCGCGATCATCGTCACGCTGTTCGGCACGGGCGTCACGCTGGGCATGGGCGCGCTGCAGATCTCCAGCGGCGTCGAGTACGTCGCGGGTATCGGACCGCTCGGCAACGCCGGGTTGATCGTGATCATCACGGTCCTCACCGCGGCCTTCGTCGTCTCCGCGGTGTCGGGCATCAAGCGCGGCATCCGCATCCTGTCGAACATCAACATGGTCATCGCCGGGGTGATCGGCGTCTTCATCTTCATCGCCGGCCCCACGCTGTTCCTGCTGAACATCATCCCCTCCAGCGTCTCGGCTTTCTTCAGCGAACTGTGGACGATGCTGCTGCGCAACCCCGCCCAGGGCGAGGACTCGGCCGCGTTCATGGCCAGCTGGACGAACTACTACTGGGCGTGGTGGATCTCCTGGACACCCTTCGTCGGGATGTTTATCGCGAAGATCTCACGAGGCCGCACGCTGCGCGAGTTCGTCACGGTCGTCATCGTGGTGCCCTCCGCGGTCTGCGTGGCGTGGTTCGGCATCATGGGCGGGACCACGATGTTCTTCGAGTCCGAGGGCGCGAACATCAGCGAGGCGGGCTCACCTGAGGCGATCCTGTTCGCGATGTTCAGCAACCTCCCCTTCGGGGCGGTCCTGTCGGTCCTCGCGATGATCTCCATCATCCTGTTCTTCGTCACCTCCGCCGATTCCGCGGCCATCGTGATGGGCTCCATGAGCCAGCGTGGCAAGCCGGAGCCGTCGACGTGGGTCACGATCACCTGGGGTGTGCTGCTGGGGGCTGCGGCTCTCGCGCTGCTGCTCGCAGGAGGGGAGACAGCACTCTCGGGCCTGCAGTCGATCATGGTGGTTTCCGCGCTGCCGTTCGCGATCGTGGTGATCGGCATCATGATCGCCTGGGCCCGGGAGCTGGGCACCGATCCGTACATGCTGCGTCACCGCTATGCGCGGGCTGCGATCGCGCAGGGTGTCCGTCGTGGCATCGCGGAGCACGGCGACGACTTCGTCTTCGGTGCAACCGAGGTCGACGCGGAGGAAGGTGCCGGCGCCGGTATCGACACGGACGACCCGGCTCTCACCGAGTGGTACTCGACCGCGACCGGACAGATCCCGGTCGTCACGGCCGCGGATGTCACCCGCACCCTCGATCCGGGACGCATCCAGCCCCGCGGGCCGGTCGATGAGAGCCACACCGCGTCGGGGGATGCGTCGCTCACGGTCGGCGAGGGGCGCGTCGAGGAACGTCGCCGTCGGCGCGAGGAGCGCGACAAGCCGCGGGAGTAGGTCCGTCCGCGCGGTGGGATGATCCGAGTTTCGGAGACTCCCACCGCGCGGCACGTCTCGGAGCGTGTCAGCGTCTGTGGTTCCCCGCCGGCGACGGAGGCTGCCGCAGACAGCCGAAAACCACGAAGGCCCGGCCTCTTTCGAGACCGGGCCTTCGTTTTCTGTTGCGGGGACAGGATTTGAACCTGCGACCTCCGGGTTATGAGCCCGGCGAGCTACCGAACTGCTCCACCCCGCGGCACAAGATATGAGCCTAGCACGGATGCGGGAGGACGTCACATCGGGGCAAGATGGAACCATGCCCGATGCCCCCGAACTGTCCCTCGCCGTCTGCCAGTTCGCCCCGACGGCCTCGCGAGAGGACAACCGCGCCCGCCTCGCAGAGCTCGCCACCGAGGCGGCGAACCGCGGGGCACGTGTGGTCGTGTTCCCCGAGTACTCGAGCTACTTCGTGGATCCGCTGGACGAGTCGTTCGCGCGGAACGCCGAGCCGCTCGACGGCCCTTTCGTCTCCGCGCTCACGGATGTCGCCCGCGCGCACGGGCTCGTGATCATCGCCGGGCTCGCCGAGACCGATGCCGGGGGAGGGAAGCGCGTGCGCAACGCGGTCGTGGCCGTGGACGGCGACGGGCTGCGTGCCGTGTACCGCAAACAGCATCTCTACGATGCGTTCGGACAGACGGAGTCCACCTGGGTGGAACCCGGTGACCTGGGGGAGCCGGCCGTCCTGGACGTCGACGGCTTCCGGCTCGGGCTCATGACCTGCTACGACCTGCGCTTTCCGGAGGTGGCGCGCACCCTGGTGGATGCCGGCGCCGATGTCATCGTCGTGCCGGCCGAATGGGTGCGGGGGCCGCTCAAGGAGTATCACTGGACCACGCTTCTCGCCGCGCGTGCGATCGAGAACACCGCGTACGTGGTGTCGGCCGACCATCCGGCGCCCGTCGGCGTGGGGCTGTCGCAGATCCTCGACCCCCAGGGCGTCGTGCTCGCGGGAGTCGGAAGCGGCGACGGGATCGCGGTGGCACTGCTCCGTCAGGAGGTCCTGGCGAAGGTCCGCGAGGTCAATCCGGCGCTGCGGCTGCGCCGCTACGCCGTCACTCCCCGGTGAGCGTGGTGCGGCGAATCACGCACTGATCGCCCGCAGGCGTTCCGCCGCGTCCGTCAGGGTCTCGAGCCGCTTGCACGCGGCGAACCGCACCAATCCCGCGTGGTCGGCGTGATGGGCGGGGGTGACGAACGCGGTGAGTGGGATCGCGACGACGCCCGCGCGCTCCGGGAGTGCGCGACAGAACGCCGCTGCATCGGCGCCGCCGAGCGGGGAGGCGTCCGCGACCGTGAAGTACCCGCCCTGCGGGGCGTGGACGTCGAAGCCGGCTGCGCCCAGTCCGGCGCCGAGCACCTCGTGCTTGTGGGCGAGCGTGGTCGCGGCATTCGCGAAGAACGCGTCGTCCAGTCGCAGCCCCACCGCGATCGCGGGCTGGAACGGTGACCCGTTCACATAGGTGAGGTACTGCTTCACAGTGAGAACCGCGGTGATGAGGTCTGCGGGCCCGTGTATCCAGCCGATCTTCCATCCGGTCGTCGAGAACGTCTTCCCCGCCGACGAGATGGTCAGGGTGCGCTCGGACGCCCCGGGGAGCGTTGCGATCGGGATGTGCGGGGCCTGGAAGGTGAGGTGCTCGTACACCTCATCGGTCACGATGATCGCATCGTGGCGGTGCGCGACGCGCACGATCTCCGCCTGCACCTCGGGGGTGAACACCGCACCGGTCGGATTGTGGGGGTCGTTGACGAGGATGATCCGTGTGCGATCGGTCACCGCCGCGGTCAGATCGCCGAAGTCGGGCTGGAAGTCCGGTGCGCGCAGGGGCACCGTCCGCAGCCGCGCGCCGGCGAGGGCCACGGCGGCGGCGTACGCGTCGTAATAGGGCTCGAAGACCACGACCTCGTCCTCGGGGGAGTCGATCAGCGCCAGCAGCGTCGCGGTGAGAGCCTCGGTCGCTCCGGCCGTGACGATGATCTCGCGCTCCGGGTCGACCGAGAGACCGTAGAAGCGCTCCTGATGTTCGCTGATCGCGCTCAGGAGGTCGGGAGTGCCCCGGCCGGGCGGGTACTGGTTGAGACCGTCTGCGATCGCGCTCCGGGCGGCCTCGAGCACAGCGGCGGGGCCATCCTCATCGGGAAAGCCCTGGCCGAGATTGATCGCTCCGGTCTGTGCGGCCGCAGCCGACATCTCGGCGAAGATGGTCGGCGCGACATCGCCGGTCGGGCTCAGCAGGCCGGCGCCCGCGGCAGTGCGGCGCCATGCGCCGGGAACAACACTCATGCAGATCAGGTTAGGGCCATAGAGGAAACTCACCCTGAGCATAGGGAAAGCACAGACAGAGGCGTCACTCTGAAGGGGCGTTGTTGAAGGAGCACACCATGAATCAGGACAACACCCCCACTTCCGGTCAGGGCACCTCGCCCGAAGGCACCCCCGCAGAGTCGGTCGGCGCCGAGACCATCGTCCCCGCCGCATCGTCAGGGCACGACATGCCCGCGACGTTCGCGTCGGCCGCACCGAGCGCGCAGAACCCCCACGCAGAGCAGGCCGGCCCCGCACACGCGGGTGGGCAGGCCCCGTCGTCCACCGTTCCGCCGATTCCCTTCGGCGCTCCGGGGCAGGGATCCGCGTTCGGCATCCCCCAGGGCACGACCCAGCCTCTTCGCCCGCACGACGAGCACACGACGGAGCCCTTCGGCCCGGAAGCGTCGCCATCCAACGCGAAGGACAGGAAGGGCTTCGGCCCCACGAAGGTCGCTGCCCTGATCGTCGCTGCGGCCCTCGTCGGAGGAGCAGCAGGTCTCGGCGGCAGCTACCTCGGCGCGACGCTCTGGCCGCAGCCGATCAGCAGCAACTCCTCGGGACCTGGCGCCGTCACGGTGAACAATCCGGGATCCGTGAACGAGACCGCGGCGATCGCGACCAAGGTCCTCCCGTCGGTGGTCACCATCGATGTGGCCGGCGCGAGCGAGGGCGGGAGCGGTTCGGGTGTCGTCCTCAGCGATGACGGCTATGTGCTCACCAACACGCACGTCGTCACCCTGGGCGGTGCCGCGGCGGACGCTGCGATCCGCGTCACGACGTCCGACGGCAAGATCTATGACGCGACGATGGTCGGGACCGACCCGATCTACGATCTCGCGGTCATCAAGATCGAGGATGCCGAGGGGCTCACCCCGATCGACTTCGCCGACTCCTCGGCCCTGAACGTCGGCTCGACCGCGGTGGCGGTCGGCGCGCCCCTCGGGCTGTCGAACTCCGTGACCACGGGTATCGTGAGCGCGCTGAACCGCAGCATCGAGATCGCCTCTTCGGCGGTACCGGACACGGCCGATCAGGATCCGCAGGAGGACGGTGAGCAGCCCGATGGCGAGGGCGGACCGTTCCAGTTCGACATTCCTGGCATGGGGCAGCAGAGCGCCACCGAGACGATCTCGATCGCGGTGATCCAGACGGATGCGGCGATCAACCCCGGCAATTCGGGCGGAGCGCTCGTGGACAGCGAGGGAAACCTCATCGGCATCAACGTGGCGATCGCGACGGCGGGCAACTCCGAGGAGTCCGGGTCTATCGGAGTCGGTTTCGCGATCCCGTCGAACGTGGCCGAGCGTATCGCCGACGAGATCATCGAGAACGGTGAGGCAACTCACGGGCTCCTCGGTGCGTCGGTGCGCGATGCGTCGAGCGTCGAGGGATCCGACGTCGCCGGTGCCTTCATCGTCGAGGCTGTCGACGGCGGTGCCGCCGAGGACGCCGGCCTGCGGGCGGACGACGTGGTGACCAACTTCAACGGCGTCCCGATCACGGGCGCCAGCGATCTCACTGCGCAGGTGCGCGCTGCGGCCGCCGGGAGCACGGCGACCATCACGTACGAGCGCGACGGGAGCAGCTACGAGGTCGAAGTCACTCTCGGAGCGCTCGAGCTCTAGAACCCGGTCCGTTTCGCAGAGAAGGACGCCACCCGCGCGATAGGCTCGCCGGGTGGCGTCCTTCTCTTTCGGCACCGGCAATGCGGCCAAGCTCCTGCGCATCCCGTTGTATGCCCTCGGACGCATGGGCACGGCGGTCGTGCCCCGCGGCCACGGGTGGGTCTTCGGGTGCGGAGCCGGCATCGGGGACGGCGCGCTCGCGCTCTGGCGGCTCGCGACGGCTGAGGGACACGACGCGATCTGGCTCACCGGGTCGGCCCGAGAAGAGGCGGATGCGAAGGCGCTCGGTATCCGCACGGTCTCTCGATCGGGGCTCGCCGGCTGGTGGGCGACGGCGAGGGCGGGCGTGATCGTGGTGACGCACGGATTCGGTGATGCGAATCGCTATGCGGTCTCCGGAGCCTTCATCGTCCAGCTCTGGCACGGAATCCCGCTGAAGCGGATCGGCCTGGACTCGCCCGCGACCACGCAGGTCCCCGCGGTGCCGGGCGCGCGTCGTCTCCGCCGCCTCGTGGCGGCGCTGTACCGCGGGGCGGCGCAGCGCATTCGCATTCTGCCGGCGGCATCACATCGAGCTCGCGGGCGCCTCGAGTCGGCGTTCGGGCTCGACGCGCAACGGGTGCTCGTCACGGGTGAGCCCCGTGTCGACGTCCTCTCCGCGGGGGATCCCGACGAGCGGCGACGCGCGGCGCGCGACCTGCTCGTCTCCGTCTCCGGAGTCGGAGACGCGCGGCACACCGTGCTGTACGCACCCACGTGGCGTGACGGTGCCCCGGACCCCGCCGTGCCGACGGCCGAGCAGTGGGTGCGCATCATCACCGTGCTCGAACGGCGCGACGCCGTGCTCCTGATCCGCTCGCACCCCCTGGGTGCCGGTGCCTACCGCTCGCCCGTTCCGAGCGCCCGCGTGCACATGCTCGGATCCGATGTGCTGTCGGATGTGACGCCGGCGCTGCCGGCGGTGGACGTGCTGGTCACGGACTACTCGTCGCTCGCGTTCGATGTGGGTCTGCTCGCGATGCCCGTGCTGTTCCTGGCACCCGACGTCGACGAGTACGCCCGTGTGCGAGGGTTCTACGGGCGTTTCACCGATGTCGCGGGAGACGAGATCGCCACGGACTGGGGCGACCTCGTCGACGGCCTCGACGCTGTGCTCGGGGACGAGGCCGCGGTCGCTCGGTTGAGCCGCCGGTCCCGCGACCTCAGCGCCGAGATGCACGAGTACAGAGATGGACGCAACACCCGCCGGGTGTATCAGGCGATCCGCGCGCGGGGAGTTCCTGCGCCGAAGGGAGCACGATGACAACCGCGCGAATCGACGAGGAGACGCAGTCGCTCATCCTCGCCGGAACGGGGCCTCGACCGGAGCACGCGGAACTTCTCGGTCCTCGCGCGCGCGTGCGGGCCACGCTGACCGGGCGAGGCAAGACCTGGAAGGCGACGTTCGCGCTTCGGACGGCCCGCTGGGGCGGCGAGGAACTCCCGCTTCCCGCGGGGGAGTACCGGGCGTCGGTCAGTGGCGAGTCGCTCGAGGACCTTCTGCTCGGGCCGGTGCTGTTGCCGACTCTGCGCATCGCGGTGAGCGGCGACGCGGTCGAGATCGCGCCGCCACTGGAAGCCGTGTACGAGACTCCGGAGGGCCAGGCGGCGCTCGAGGAACGTTACGTCGCCCAGTCCGGCGAGCTCGAGAACGCGGTCTTCTTCGAGAGCTTCTACGGCCGGAGCACCGGGTGCAATCCGCGCGCGATCGATCGCGAACTGGCGCGCAGGGCTCCGGCGGTGCGGCGCTATTGGAGCGTCACCGATCTGTCGGTTCCGGTCCCGGACGGTGCCATCGCGGTCGTCGAGGGGAGTCCGGAGTGGTGGCGGGCACGGGGCGCCGCTCGTCTGCTCGTCGTGAACGACTGGCTGCGTCGCCGATTCGCCCGCAAGCCCGGCCAGCGCGTCCTTCAGACCTGGCACGGCACGCCGCTCAAGCGATTGGCTCTGCATCGGCCCGGCTTCCACCCGCGGAGGATCCTCGCCGTCCTGAAGGAGTCCCGGCGCTGGGATGTGCTGCTCGCGCAGAACGAGTACGCGTCGCGCATCCTCCGCAAGGCGTACGCGTTCTTCGGCAAACCGATCTGGGTGGACGGGTATCCGCGCAACGACTCCCTCGTCGACGATGAGCCGAGTGCGCTCCGCGAGGCACTGGGGATCGGCGTGAACGAGCGCGTTCTGCTCTACGCGCCGACGTGGCGCGACGACCTCACCGAGATGGTCGACTTCGTCGACCCCGAAGCGCTCGCCGAGCAGGCGGATGCCGTCGTCCTGGTGCGCGGACACTCGCGGACTCTGCAGCCGGGGCGGGACCGGTCGGGAGCGCGTGTGATCGACGTCACCGGGCACCCGGAGACCGCCCAGCTGCTGCGGGCTGCCGACGCCCTCATCACCGACTACTCGTCCGTGATGTTCGATTTCAGCGTCACCGGAAAGCCCTTGTATTTCCTCGTGCCGGATCTCGACCACTACCGGGGAACCCTGCGCGGGTTCTACTTCGATCTCGCTGCCCGTGCCCCCGGTCCGCTGGTCAGCACGCAGGCCGAGCTGGTGGCCGCCCTGGCGGACGATGCGTCGGATGAGTACGCGGAGCGCTACGCCGCGTGGCAGAGGCAGTTCAACCGTCTGGACGATGGACGCGCGTCACGGCGCGTGGTGGATCGGATCCTCGATCAGGGGTTCCTGGAGGGCTGAGCCCGGCTGTAGCGTCGCTCGGCCCTACGGCAGCGGCGTGTTGCGAGTCCCCAAGCGGGACGCATCGACCGTGTCGCGCGCTCCGCGCAGGATCCCTCCGAGGAAGCCGATACCCCAGGAGATGTGCATGGTGGGGAGGACGACGAGGGTCCAGAGCCGTTCGCGCGGCGACCGCCCCCCGCCCGGTGCGAGCGCCATCGCCGTGACGAGCAGCGCGTAGATCGCGAGCGGGAGGTAGACGGCGGACAGGAGGATCGCGAGGATCCCGGACACCACTCCCGTGAGCTGCAGCACGCCGACGACCAATGCGAGCGCGAGGACGAGCACGAGCGCGGGCGGTGCGAAGAACCGCAGTCCGTTGCGCCGTCCGTAGCGACGCACCAGTTCTCCGCGCCAGGCTCCGGTCGCCCGGAACTGCCGTGCAAGCCGCCACCAGCTTTCGCGTGGCCAGTAGGTCACCGACAGCGCCGGGTCGAACCAGACGCGGTGCCCGGCCCGCCGGATGCGCAGGTTGAGCTCCCAGTCCTCGCCGCGGCGGATGGTCTCGTCGAAAAGACCGACCTCGTCGAGCACTGCTCTGCGCATCACGCCGAGGTAGGCCGACTCGGCCTCGCCCTCTCGTGTGCCGCCGTGGTACGCACCGCCGCCGAGCCCGACCGGAGAGTTGTAGGCGCGCGCGACGGACCGTTGGAACGGCGTGCGGCCGTCCGCGCGCATCACCCCGCCCACGTTCGCCGCGCCCGTGCGCGCCAGAGTGTCCAGCGCACGGTGGGCGTAGTCGCTGGAGAGTTCTGAGTGCGCGTCCACACGGATGATCGTCGGATACCGGCTGGCGCGGATGGCGGCGTTGAGTCCGACCGGGATGTGCGCCGCGGGGTTGTCGACCAGACGGATCCGCTCGTCGTGGGCAGCGAGGGATCGCGCGAGTTCGGTCGTGCCGTCGGTGGAGGGGCCGAGCGCGAGGATCAGCTCGCTGGGGCCGTCCAGATCCTGCGCCAGAGCGGAGGAGACGGCGTGTTCCAGATACTCGCGCTCGTTGAGCACGGGCATGACGAACGAGACACCTCTCGCGAGCGCTCCGGAATTGTTGACATGCACCCGTCGATCATGTCACGCCGGTCGCAGGAGTCGCCTGGGTAGGCTGGGGGTGTGGGTGTCGTATCGGATGGCAAGAAGGCGTTCCGCCTGCTCCGGCGCGCGATGGGATCGCGTGCTGCTGTGCAGCGCGTGCGACGACGGGTGACCGCGAGCGCACCGCACCCGTCGGGGCACTACCGGGTGGCGGTGTATTTCGCGGACGGTGCCGTGAACATGTATCAGATGCGTCAGTGGTATCGCCCGCTCCAGGAGCTGGCGACCCGGTGGCCCGTGGTCGTCCTCGCGCGAAGCGCGACGGGCGCAGAGAAGCTCCTCTCCGAGGACTCGCTCCCGGTGGCGTTCGTACCCACCGTGCGGGACTTGGAGCAGTTCGTCGCGGAGCAGGACATCCGCGTCGTGCTGTACGTGAACCAGAACGCGCGGAACTTCCAGATGTTCCGGTACGGCCGCCGGTGGCATGTGTTCATCAATCACGGCGAGTCCGACAAGATGTACATGACCACGAACCAGTACAAGGCGTACGACTACGCCTTCGTTGCCGGACAGGCCGCCCGTGACCGCCTCTCGCGCACGCTGTGGGACTACGACGTGGATCGCCGCACGCTGGAGATCGGCCGGCCTCAGGCGGATCACTACTCCGGTGAGCTTCCATACACGCCTGACGAGCGCACGGTCGTGCTCTACGCGCCGACCTGGGAGGGCGACCGGCCCTCGGCGCATTACGGCTCCATCCGGTCGCACGGTGAGACTCTGGTCTCCGCACTCCTCGCGTCCGGTGGGCACCGGGTGATCTACCGACCGCATCCGCGCAGTGGTGTGGTGGACGACGAGTACGGAGCTGCGCACCGCCGTATCCTCGCCGCCATCGAGGCGGCGAACGCAGCCGACGCGACCGCCCAGCACGTCTTCGACGACGGCCCGGACCTCGGCTGGCAGCTGGCCGCGGCGGATGTCGCGATCGTCGACATCTCGGCCATGGTCTACGACCGTCTGGCTGCGGGGAAGCCGCTGTTGATCACGAGGCCCGTCGACGAACGCGCCTCGATCGACACCAAGGGGTATCTCTCCGATTGCGAGTGGCTCGCAGCCGACGCGGCCTCTGACATCGTCAGCGAAGTCGAGCGCGTCGCGGCGGACGACGAAGCCATCGCACGCCTCCAGGTCTGGGTGCGGCACTACTTCGGCGACACCGCTCAGGGAATCGCGACCGCCAAGTTCCATACGGCGATCGATCGCCTCATGGCGGAGTGGGACCGCTGGCAGTCCGGCGAGATCGGCTCTGTTCCCGCAGACGAAGATGACGATGACGAGGAAGCCAAGGAGGAAGAGCTCTGAGCGCCGCCACCCCGGGTGACAGCGCCCGCTTCCCCCGCACCTCGTCCGTCGTCGCGCGTCTCGAGGTACTGGCCGAGGTCGGCTCCACCAATGCGGAGCTGCGCACGCGCAGCGCTCAGGAGCAGGGATGGCCGCACCTTTCGGTGCTGATGACCTCGAACCAGACCGCCGGGCGGGGACGGTTGGACAGGTCGTGGGTCGCACCCCCGGGCGCATCCCTCGCGATATCTGTCCTCCTGCGAACCCTCCCGGACTCGGTCGCGGCACGCGGGTGGATTCCTCTCCTCGCCGGCACCGCGATGGCGGACGCCGTGGCTCGGCAACTTCCGGGCCATCACGTCGGTGTGAAATGGCCGAACGACGTGCTGGTGGACGGCGCGAAGATCAGTGGGATCCTGGCGGAGACGACCGGGGACGCGATCATCGTCGGGGTCGGAGTCAACACGGCGATGGCAGCCGACCAGCTTTCGGCACCGACCGCGACCTCGTTCGCGATCCTCGGAGCGGACGTCGACCCGGACACTCTCGTCGCCGACTTCGCGGTCATGCTCGATGAGCTCGTCTCCGTCCTGGATGCGGCCCAGGACACGGCGCTCACCGGTGTGCACCGGCTCGTCTCGGCGCGATGCCTGACGCTCGGCCAGGACGTGACGGTGTCGATGCCGGACGGATCGACCCTGGTCGGACGAGCGCGTCGGCTGGACGACGACGGCCGCCTGGTGGTGGATGACGGCGGTGTCGAGCATGCGATCTCCGCCGGTGACGTGGTGCACGTTCGCCCGGCCTGACGGTCGGTCTCGCCGCGACTCTCGCGCTGACACGCCGCACGGCCGCCGGGGATGTCGGCGCCTGTGGGCACAATAGAGGTGTGACTCAGCCCACGACCCTCGGCGGGCGGCCGATGATGCCACCGCCCGGTGCGCCCTCCGCCGAGTTGCTCGTCGCACGTTTCCGGGGTCACGCACGTCGGCTGTTCTGGTCGGCGCTGATCCTGATCGGCCTGTTCGGTGGGACGGCCTACTACTACGACAACCTGCCCACTCCGTTCGAGAACTGGATGCTCCTCGCAGCGGCGGGCGTCATCGCCCTGGTCGCGGTCGTCATCCCCTATCTCGTCTGGCTCTCCCGCTCGTACACCCTCACGACCCGGCGGATCATCGTCCGGCAGGGGGTCGGTGCCCGTCAGCGACGTGAGATGTCCCATGTGCGGGGGTACTCGATCGCCGTGCGTCGTGGACTCGTGCAGCGCGTGTGGGGCGCGGGGACGATAACCCTGTCGAACGGCGTCGACGCCCCGCTGAGGTTGGCGAACATCCCCAGCGTGACCCTGGTGCATGAGGCACTCGCCGATCAGATCGAGGTCAACCAGATCCTCGCGCATCGCGACGCGCAGTCGCATTCGGACTCCGCGCCGGTCGGGTGATCCGCCGCCGCGGGATGCGGAAGAATGGTCGAGACGAACGGAGACCGTGATGGCAGTGCGTGTGGGAGTGATCGGCGGAGGACAGCTGGCGCGGATGATGATCGCCCCGGCAGTGGAGATCGGGCTCGATATCAGCGTGCTCGCCGAGGCCGAGGGTATGTCCGCAGGCCTCGCCGCGACCGCCGTCGGCGACTACCGCGATGTCGACACCGTCCGTGCGTTCGCGCAGGGGGTCGATGTGATCACCTTCGACCACGAGCACGTGCCTCAGGAGGTGCTTCGTGCACTGATCGCGGATGGCATCGCCGTGCACCCCGGTCCCGATGCGCTGCAGTTCGCACAGGACAAGCTGGACATGCGTGCGCGCCTGGCCGATCTCGGCATTCCGCAGCCGGAGTGGGCACGCGTGAGCTCGATCGCCGACCTGCAGACATTCCTGGCCGACCACGGGGGGCGTGCTGTCGTGAAGACGCCCCGCGGCGGATACGACGGCAAGGGCGTTCGCGTCGTCTCCGACGCCGCGGAAGCAGCCGATTGGTTCGAGGTGCTCGAGGACGGCGGTGCTCTTCTCGCCGAGGAGCTCGTGCCGTTCGTCCGTGAGCTCGCGCAGCAGATCGCCCGTCGACCCAGCGGCGACATGGTCGCCTATCCGGTCGTGGAGACCGTGCAGCGTGGCGGCGTGTGCGCCGAGGTCATCGCACCCGCGCCTCATGCGGGTGAGCGTCTCGCCGAGGTCGCGGAAGAGATCGGACGCCAGATCGCCGAGGGCCTCGGAGTGACCGGCATGCTCGCCGTCGAGCTGTTCGAGACTGACGATGCGCGCATCCTCGTCAACGAGCTGGCGATGCGCCCGCACAACAGCGGGCACTGGAGTCAGGACGGAGCTGTCACCAGTCAGTTCGAACAGCACCTCAGGGCCGTCGCCGACCTTCCTCTCGGTGACCCGCGTCCGCGCGCGCCCTGGTCGGTCATGATCAACATTCTCGGCGGCCCGACGGACGGCGGCCTCGCCGATCGCTTCTACCGCGCGATGGGCGAGCACCCGGATGCGAAGATCCACACCTACGGCAAGGACCCGCGCCCGGGGCGCAAGGTCGGTCATGTCACGGTGGTCGGCGACGACCTCGATGACGTGGCCTACGTCGCGCGCGCGACGGCCGCGCACTTCGACTGATCTGCGCGAACGGTGCGGGTGATGCGTGCCGCTGAGGGTTTCTCCCAGCGGCTGGCTCTAGCCTGGGGGAGTGACTGAGCCACTGCATTCCTCGGCTGCGCCCCTCGTCGGCGTCGTGATGGGTTCCGATTCCGACTGGCGCATCATGAGTGATGCGTCCCAGGCGCTGACGGAGTTCGGCATCGCCCATGAGGTCGAGGTCGTCTCCGCGCACCGCACTCCCGACAAGTTGATGAGCTACGCCCGTGAGGCCCGCGGTCGCGGACTCCGCGTGATCATCGCGGGCGCGGGTGGGGCTGCGCACCTCCCGGGGATGCTGGCCTCGATGACGGCCCTGCCGGTCATCGGCGTTCCGGTGCCTCTCGCGCTCCTGGACGGCATGGACTCCCTCCTCTCTATCGTCCAGATGCCCGCAGGGATTCCGGTGGCCACGGTCTCGATCGGCGGTGCGCGAAATGCCGGGATCCTGGCTACGCGCATCCTCGGGGCTTCCGACCCCGTGGTCGCCGATCGCGTCGAGGCGTTCGCCGCAGCGCTCGAGGCGCAGGTGATGGAGAAGAACGAGCGCCTGAAGGGTTCCCTGTGACCCTTGCCGCTCCGCGTGCCACCCGCGCGCCGGGCAGTCGCCCGGTGATCGAGACGCAACCGCTGCGATTCCCCGACGTCGCCGATGCATCGGTGATGGCCAAGCGCGGATGGTGGCTGGTGCTGCTGAATCTTTTCGTGCCCGGCTCCGCGCAGGTTCTGGTCGGGAACCGCAGGCTCGGCCGCATCGGTCTGGGTGCGACATTGGCGAGCTGGACCCTCATCGTCATCGTCGCGATCGTCGCTCTTCTCTGGCGACCGCTGCTGATCACACTGGCGACCAACTGGTTCGTCCTCACGCTGGTGCAGGTTCTGCTGATCGCCTACGCGGTGCTGTGGATCGTACTGACCCTCGATGTGATCCGTCTTGTGCGCCTCGTGCGAGTCTCGCCGCTGTCTCGGATCGCGATCCCCGTCGTCGCGCTGCTCCTGCTCGGCCTGGTGGCGGGAGCCGCCGGCTATGGGGCGAGCGTCGCGGGCTCGAGCCGCGGCGCGATCACCAGCATCTTCGGACAGAGTGGACCGAGCCTGCCGCCCAGCGACGGGTACTACAACATCCTTCTCCTCGGTGCAGACAGCGGCGAGGGCCGCGATTCGATGCGCTTCGACAGCATCTCTGTGGTCTCGGTGAACGCCGACAGCGGTGCGGTCACCATCACCGGCATTCCGCGTGACATGCCGAACTTCCCCTTCTCGGAGGGGCCCATGCGCGATCGGTACCCTGACGGGCACGCCAGCCACTCGGATCCCGTGTGCGGGTGGGGGAGCGGCATAAACCAGCTCCGTACCGAGGTCGAGGTCTGCAACAACGGCGCCGATTTCTACCCGAATGCGGTACTCAACGGGTCAGAGCCCGGTATCGAGGCGACCAAGGACGCGGCCGAGGGCATTCTCGGTATCGAGATCCCGTACTACGTCTTCATCGACATGCACGGTTTCGCGGCTCTCATCGATTCACTCGGCGGCGTCGACATCACGGTTGATGAGCGTCTGCCCAAGGGTGGCGGTCCCGCGTACGACGGCCAGCCCGCGGACGACTGGGCCATCGGCTGGATCGAGACCGGCGAGCAGCACATGGACGGCGACACGGCGCAGTGGTACGCGCGTTCGCGGTACACCACGAGCGACTGGGACCGTATGGAGCGTCAGCGCGAGCTCCAGATGGCGATACTCGCGCAGTTCACTCCTCAGAACGTCCTGACGCGATTCAACGAGGTCGCCGGCGCCGGAACCGACCTCGTCGACACGGACCTGCCCCAGGACAAGCTCCCGGAGTTCTTCGACCTGATGCTCAAGGCGAAGGATCAGGACGTCACGACGATCGAGCTGACCCCCGATGGTGGCATCGACGATCAGAATCCGGACTTCGCCCACATCCGCGAGCTCGTTCAGGCGTCGCTCCACCCGCCGACACCGGAGCCCGACGAGGACTGAAGCGCGCGGGGCGACCTGCGGGTGGGGCGGATCCGTCGATCGAGTATCGCGCGGGCACTGCGTCGGCCCCTCAGCGCGTGAGCTCAGCACGCAGGCAGGGGCTCCATCGCATGGTCAGTGCTGAGAAAACGCGTCCCCGGACACGGAAGAACCCCCGGCCCCTCGCACGTCTGCGAGGGGCCGGGGGTTTCCGGTGAGACACCGGAGTGCCGGGCGACGATGATCAGAGGGGGGAGGATCATCGCCGCCCGACCGATCGCCGCGTGACGCGGCGACCGAACTCAGGCGCGCTTGCGGCGTGCCGCTCCGACTGCCACCAGGACACCGCCGGCCGCGAGGGCGAGCGCGCCGCCTCCGAGGGCCCACGGTGAGACGCTGCCGCCCGTGAGGGCGAGCTCGAGCCCATCGCCGTTCAACGGCAGTTCAGTACCGGCGGGGGCGACCCCTGGGTCCTGGCTGCACGTGGAGGCGTCCTCGTGTGCGACGGTGATCGTCGCAGTGTACGAGCGCTGCTCCCCGGCGAAGGCCACAGCGTACGTCCCTTCGCCCTCTGCGGGGGGACGGAACGTCAGCACGAGGCTGCCGTCGGTGGCGGCGACATCACCAGAGATCGCGGAGGCGGCCACGGTGAGCCCGGATACAGCGACCGGGACCTGCTCGCCAGCTCCGACGGCGTTGCCACCGGAGCCGTTCGAGACGCGTGAGACCGAGACAGCGACCTGCTCGCTCGGCTGGAAGTAGCCGGAGCCGAAAGCGATCGTCGAGACCTCACAGATGGAGATCACGGGATCAGCCACGGTGACGTCCGGTGTGTTCGCGTACGGATCGTCCGTGAACGAACTCACCGAGACCGACGCGAGGTCGGTCGGCGCGGCAGAGGCGGCAGACGGTGCGATGAGCACCAGCGCGCCAGCGGTAAGGCTGATTGCAGCCAGTTTCTTCAGCATGATTTCTCCCCCAGAGAGATTCACATGCGGAATCACACCCGAACACACCCCTGCGTTCGACTGTGCGGATGCCTTCTGCCCCCACGGCAGAGTGACGGCACCCAATATTCCCCAGTGAGGTTGACACTACCCCATCGCTGGGGCTTTTGTCATCATTCGCATTCGAGATTCTCGCGGAGAATGTCAGGGGTGTCGATCAGCGGCGTGTGGAGCACGGTCGTGAGCCGCTCTCCCGCGCCGGTGCCGACGAAGTCGACGCTGACCGTGGTCGACTCCCCGGGAGCCAGCGTCATCGCGTGCTGTATCGCCGTCCGTCCGTCCAGGAGCGCGGTCTGCACGGGTTCCTCCGTCCCGTCCCTGTCGATCCGCGACGGGCTCCCGCCCTGCGGGCCGTACACGGCGATGAGCGTGCGTACCGACCCCGGCTCGACGTCGTAGTATCCGTCGCCGGTGACATAGGGCGGGAGGGTCTCCGCTGCATCGGCGGGGGCATCGTTGGTCCAGGTGACTCGCACGCGCGTGGTCGGTTGTCCGTTGCACACTCCCACAGCGGTCGCGATCTCCGCCCTGGTGTAGAAATCCATCTTGCCGCCGGTGGCGTCGTTGAACAGAACGCCGACCGTGGGCCCGCGCTCCGAGTCCGTGGGGAGCGCGCCGGCGAGCGTCGATGACGCGAGAACGGCCTGCTCGTCCTCGTGCGCGCTCCAGATGCGGATGCGGTTCTCCTGCGCAGACGACGCCAGCGCACCGAGCAGTGCGCGCGGATCGCCCCCGGTGAGCGCGGCACCGAACAGCGCGCTCGCGGCTCCGGCGAAGACCTCGTCCTGGACCGCGGGGTCACGGAACTCGCTGTAGATCTGCGAGAGGAGGACGTCGACGATGTCCTCCTCGCCGACCGTGTACGAGCCGAAGGACAGGGGCCCCGTCGCGCCGAGGAGATGCTCCGCGACGATCGTGTCGACGGCGACCACACCGTCGACCGACTGGTCGAAGCGCTGCTCCCAGTGATTCGCGATCATCGCCCCGGCCTCGGTGAAGTCGGGGATGCTGGTCGCGTTCTGGATGTAGCGTCCCGGTCCTTCCTCGAACAGCGCGATCGTCGACTCGCTCAGGGGGAGGGGATCATCGAGCGGCGGAAAGTCCCTGGTCGAGGCCTGCCGGACGATATTGATAGTGCCCCGGTCCGCTCGAAGCAGTGCGAGTGCCCCCACGATGCCTCCGGACGAGCGCAACTCCGCGTTGTTCTGCATTGCGACGACGTACGTGCGAGGCTCCTCGGCGCCGAGCATGGTCGGCAGCAGCACGGCGGCGCCGTGCAGTGTGCCGATCACTGTCGCCGCCTCGGTCACGACGCCCCGCATCTGGCGAACCGCATCCGCCAGAGGAGGGAGAGTCGCGTCGGCATCGATGGTGAGTGCGCGTGTCTCCGCCGCGCTCAGCGTCGAGCTCGCCGCCGCGAGCGGCGCTTCGACCTCGGCGAACGGCTCCAGGTCCACCGTCGATCCGCGCAAGCCAAGGGCACCGAGGTCGATCGAGGCCGCAGCGTCCAGCACCGGGGTCACGGCGTCCACCGCCACGCTGTCGGTGATCTCGGCGACCTCGCGCACCGCGGTGAAATTCGGCCCGAGCCACGGCACGAATTCAAAGGAGCGCCAGATCGGATCGGAGGTCAGCGAGCGAGCGGCCGCGGCATGGTCAGCGACCTGATCGGCGACGGGCCGAGCGGCGTCGATGTCTCCGGACGTCGCGAGGGTTCGGAGCTCTCCGGCGCCTTCCGCCACATACTCCAGCTCCGTCACGGCTCCCATGCCTCGCACGGTCACCCACCCGCCCGCGAGGAGCAGCAGCACGACGACGCTGCCGATCGTCCACCCGATCCAGCGTCGGCGTGCCCTGGGTTCTCGACCGTCACTCACAGGGGCATTCAAGCACGAACCGTCCGACTGCGTCGCGACGCGTGCGCCGCAACCCGAGCTCCCAGGGACCGCCGACTATCCTGAGCCTATGAGTGCTCAGCTTCGCGTCGTTCTCGACCAGCTCACGCAGGTCGTCGACGCGGACCAGGCGGCGGCGTCTCTGTCGCTGACCGAGGGACTGATACGAACCGCTCCGCCGAGCTGCCGCGTCGAAGCCATCGTTCCCGCGGGGCGCCGCCCGGACATCCCCGGCCTCAGCGCGGTCAGGCAGTTGCCGCTCGCCCGCAGAGAGCTCGCCGGTTCCTGGCAGTTGGGCCTCGCTCCCGGAGTCGGGGGAGGGCTGATGCATGCGCCGACTCTCATGGCGCCGCTGGTCCGTCACGATCGACTGCACGACGATGATCAGATCGCCGTGACGGTGTGGGACCTCGACGCGTGGGAGGCGCCGGAGACTCTGTCCAAGACGACCGTCGGTTGGCAGCGCGCGATGATGAAGCGTGCGGCGAAGCACGCCGACATCGTGATCGTGCCGTCCCACTCCGTCGCAGAACGGATTGCCGACGTCGCGAAGGTCGGAGATCGCGTCCGAGTGGTCGCCGGCGCGGCGCCCGAGTGCTTCGGGGCCCCGGCTGATGCGGGTGACCGGCGCGTGGCGCTTTCGCTTCCTGAGGAGTACATCGTCCTCGCAGGCACGGAGGCTTCCGTCGAGAACGGGTTCCGTGCGGCTGCGGCTGCAGGTGTGGACGCGGTGGTTCTCGATGCGGCAGAGGGCGCGGAGCCGCGGCTTGCTGACCTCGCCGCCGCGGCGGGGCTCCCCGAGCGTCAGGCGCACATTCGAGGACGTCTGGACGAAAGCGATCGTGCCGCGGTGCTCGAGGGCGCGCGAGCGTTCATCGCGACGTCTGGCCGCACAGCGTGGCCCTGGCGAGCCGTCGAGGCCATGCATCTCGGGATCCCGGTGCTCGCCGTCGACAGCGGAGTGCACCGCGATGTGATCGCGGAGGGCGGGCTCCTCGTGACGGCGGACGAGCTCCCAGAGGCGATCGAGGAGGCGCTCGAACACGGCGCCAGGCGCCTTCGTGTGCTCGCCGCGGACCGCGCGCGAGCCTTCTCCTGGGCGAGTTCCGCCGAACGGATCTGGTCGCTGCACGCCGACCTCTGAGGCTCCACGCGGTGCGGCCGCACTGATGTCGGAGTTCCGTTCCGCCCGTTGATCGGGTCTTTTCGTGCGCTATGGCGTCGCTGGATGTTCACCGCGCCTGAGCTGAGAGCGGGCTGTCAGTCTCGCGACACGCGGGAGTCAATGCACCAATATTCCGTAACAGTGGCATCATTTGCTCACTTCCGTCACACTAGTCACATGTCTCGACGTGCCCCACGCTCTCGAAACGCGCTCTCGGTCGGTCGATTCCTCGCCTGCCTCGTAGCCGTGACCGCCCTCGTCGTCGGCACGGTGGTCCCCGTGACCGCCGCGTCCGCGACCGTAGCCCCCGCGACAGCAGAAGCGTCCTCGGCGACTTCCGCCGATCTCGCGCGAAGCGTCGGAGAGGGAGCGGACACGTCGATCCGCCCCGCCACGCTCGTCGGGTTCAACCCTGGCAACATCATCAGCGATGCGATGTTCGCCAAAAAGGGCACGATGTCGGAGTCGAAGATCCAGTCCTTCCTGAACTCCAAGGTCACGAACTGCCGTTCGGGATACGTCTGCCTCAAGTCGGCGAAGGACCGGACGCGGAGCATCGCCGCCAGCCCGATGTGCAATGCATACAACGGCGGGGGCACGGAGACTGCCGCGCGCATCATCTACAAGGTCGCCCAGGCCTGCGGCATCAACCCGCAGGTGCTCCTGGTGATGCTCGAGAAGGAGCAGGGTCTCGTGACCCACACGTGGCCGAGCGACTGGCGCTACACGATCGCCATGGGCCAGGGGTGCCCGGACACCGCAGCCTGCGACACGCGGTACTACGGCTTCTTCAATCAGCTGTACGGTGCCGCGAGTCAGCTCAAGCGCTACGAGAACCCCCCGGGGACCAGCCAGTTCTTCACGTGGTACGCACCGGGGAAGACGTGGAATCTCCGGTACCACCCGAACGCCAGCTGCGGATCCTCGCCGGTCTACATCCGCAACCAGGCCACATCGAACCTCTACTACTACACGCCGTACCAGCCCAACTCCGCGTCGCTGAAGGCGGGAACGGGGACGGGCAACTCCTGCTCGAGCTACGGCAACCGCAACTTCTATCACTTCTTCACCTCGTGGTTCGGTTCGACCCAGGCGTCCGAAAGCCAACAGTGCGCGCCACCAAATGGCGGCACCCGTGTAGCTCACCGCGCATACGTAGTTGAGACATCTGGTCTCTCGGCTCGGATTGCGCCTCGAGCGGGGTGCACCAAGGATGTTGAGAAGCTGGCAGCCGAGACAATAGTGCAAGCGTCGCGAATCTCAGGGTCAGGTGACTGGCTCAAGGTACGTACTCAATGGGGCGAGCGATGGGTGGCCCGCGCGCACGTCCGCATAGCGAACGCCGAGGAGTCAGAATGCTCGGTGCCCTCCGGTACGTCGACAGCGAAGTTCACCTACACGCTGACCAAGGCGAGCAAGTTGCGTCTTTCCCCGCGGAGCGGGTGCAATCTAGATTCTGAAACGCTCTCGCCGGAGATGGTGGTCACTGCGACGAGTGTTTCCAACTCTGGATATTGGCTTAAGGTGGCCTCCAGTCTTGGCGAAGGGTGGGTGCATCGCGGCGACACTCGACGTGCCACTGTTGCGGAAGCCGTGTGTGCGTACCCGCCACTTGAGAGGACTGCGAAGTACGGGTATGTGGTGGCGGCGTCGACATCCGCCCGCGTGGCTCCGAACAGTTCGTGCAGCTCAGGTGCAGACACGATCGCTAGGAACACGCCCGTGCAAGCCGTCGGTGCTGTCGACGGATGGTTGCGCGTCGCAGTTGGCACGACCACGGCATGGATCGACAGGTCGGACACGCGGAGAGCCACAACTGCGGAAGCCTCGTGCATTGTTCCGGCCGATGTGTCCTTGGCGAAGCGGACGTATGTACTCGAATCCGATGTCACGGGCCGAATGGCGCCGCGTACTTCGTGCTCGACGGGTGCGACGGGCGTGAGCGCGTCGACGGTGGTCAAGGCGACCGCCGTGACCGCGAGCGGCTCCTGGCTCAAGGTCGATCTCGGCACCTCCGAGAAGTGGATCCCGCGCGACGACGTGCGCTATGCCACGGCCACCGACATGGCGTGCACGATCCCCTCGAACGCCACCGGTGCGAAGTACTCCTACGTGATCACCGCATCCTCGACGGCCGCCCGTACGGGACCCGGTGCCTCGTGCGCCACGGATGCGTCGGTGACCCGGGGGCAGGCCGTGCAGGCTGTCGCGGCAGTCGACGGATGGCTCAAGGTCATCGTCGGCGACACGGAGCGCTGGGTGAAGCGAGCGGACACCCGCCGGGCGACGACCGCGGAAGCGGCATGTGTCATCCCCGCGGGCATCGGGTCGGCGAAGCTGACGTACGTCGTGACGGCGGCGACCACGGCCCGTACCGCGCCGGACACGGGGTGCGCCGCGGGCTCGGTGAAGCTGGCCAAGGACGTCGCATTCGCGGCGACCGGTGTGACCGCCGATGGCGACTGGCTCAGGGCGACGCACCTCGGCAAGGTCGTGTGGGTCCCTCGCGACGCGGTCCGCAAGGCCACCACGGAGGAGATGACCTGCCCGCAGCCCACCGACACGCGTCCTGCGAAGAAGACCTACGTCGTGACCGACGGCGGCGTGACCGCCAGGACGGCGCCGTCCACGACCTGCACCACCGGAGCCTCGACCCTCGCTGCGGGCAGTGTGGTCGCCGCCACGGCGGTCACCGCGGACGGAACCTGGTTGAAGGTCGCGCAGGGCAGCGGAACGCCGAAGTGGGTTCCGCGCGACAGCGTGCGCTACGCCACGACCGCCGAGACGGCCTGCCTGCAGCCCACTGACGCGTCCTCCGCGAAGCTCTGGTACTCCGTCGCGACGGCGACCACCGCGCGGCTCGCGCCGACGACATCGTGCTCGACGGGAACCTCGTCTCTCGCGGTCGGCACCGTCGTGCAGGCGACGGCGCTCAGTGCCGACGGCGCCTGGCTCAGGCTGCGCATCGGTTCCGACGAGCGCTGGGTGCTCCGCGCGGATCTCGAGAAGGCTCCGTCGGCGACCACGACAGCGGGCGTCAACCTGCGAAAGAGCGCGAGCACCTCTGCGGCGTCGCTCGGCGTGATCCCCTCGGGCACGATCGTGGCCGTGCTGCGCAGTTCGGGGGACTGGAGTGAGGTCCAGACGGCGCTGGGCACCGGCTGGATGCACTCCGATTACCTTCGCTGAGTACCGCCTGCGAGGAGAGCCACGAGGGTCGACTAGGATTGACCCTCGTGGCGATCGATCGTGAACTCTTCTCCGGCGTGCCGCGTGCGCAGTTCGATACGCCCGGCCAGAGCCGGGGACTCCTCGACGTCTTCCGCTGGCGTTACCTGCTGAGTCTGCTCGTCCGCACCGGCGTGACGACGCGGTACCGCAACTCGGTACTCGGGTGGACCTGGTCCTATGTGCGCCCTGGCGCTCAGTTCCTCGTGTTCTGGGTGGTCCTCGGTCTGTTCCTGACGATGGGGCGGAACATACCGAACTACGCCGTGTATCTCTTCAGCGGCATCATCGTGATCAACCTCTTCTCGGAGAGCTTCAAGAACGCGACGACCTCGATCGTCGGCAACGCCGTCCTCGTGCGCAAGGTGTATCTGCCGCGGCAGCTGTTCGCCGTGTCGTCCGTGATCGTGGCGTTCGTGCATTTCCTCCCGCAGGTCGGTCTGCTCATCATCGTGACGCTCTTCATGGGGTGGATCACGCAGGCCTCGATTCTCGGAGTCCTGGCGATCCTCGCGGGAATCACGATCGTCATGCTGTTCGCGCTCGGTCTCGGACTGCTGTTCGGTGCGATCAACGTCCGCTTCCGCGACGCCGAGAACATCGTCGAGCTGCTCCTGTTGCTCGCCACATGGGCTTCTCCGGTGCTCTACTCGTGGACGATGGTGCAGGACACGGTGCGGGAGCAGGGGTGGCCCTCCTGGATCGTGGAGCTCTACCTGCTGAACCCGCTCACACACGCCGTCGAGCTGTTCCACTACGCGTTCTGGCGCCCGGTGACCCCGGCCGCTCAGCCCGGGGGTTCGCACGCCGCGGATATGGCGCTTCCGCCGGATCTCGCGATGAACACGCTCTGGGCATTCGTCATCGTCATCGCGACCGTCGTGATCGGCCAACTCGTCTTCCGCCGCCTCGAGGGAAGGTTCGCACAGGATCTATGAGCACTCAGACAGCGGCACTGCCGAGCATCATCGTCGATGACGTCCGCAAGACCTTCACCCTGAACCACGCGTTCTCCCTCAAGGACACGGTCGTGTCGTGGGTGCGCCGACGCAAGACGTCGAGCACGTTCGACGCGCTCAAGGGCGTGGATGTCGTGATCGGCGAGGGGGAGTCCGTCGCTCTCCTGGGCCTCAACGGCTCGGGGAAGTCCACTCTCCTGAAGCTCATCTCCGGCGTCATGCAGCCCGACGGCGGGGAGGTGCTGACCCGCGGTCGCGTGGCTGGGCTGATCGAGGTCGGCGCCGGCTTCCACCCTGAGCTCTCCGGGCGCGAGAACGTCTACCTCAACGCGGCGATCCTGGGCATGAAGCGCCACGAGATCGAGGCGCGCTACGACGAGATCGTCGCGTTCAGCGAGATCGAGGAGTTCATCGACCAGGAGGTCAAGCACTACTCGTCCGGCATGTTCATGCGCTTGGCGTTCTCGGTCGCCATCCACGTGGAACTCGACGTCCTCCTCGTGGACGAGATCCTCTCGGTCGGCGACGCGCCGTTCCGTGAGAAGTGCCGCATGAAGTTCGAGGAGCTGATCGCCGCGGGCAAGACGCTCGTGGTCGTGAGCCACGACGCCCACATGGTGCGCGAGCTGTGCACGCGCGGAGTGGTGATCAACCGCGGAGAGGTGCGTTTCGACGGCCCGATCGACGAGGCCCTCGACGTCATGGCTCGCTGACCACCCTCACACGTACGACGAAACCCTCCCGGAGCCTTCCGGGAGGGTTTCGTTCTACGTGGGATGGGCGCGTCGGTCAGTTGCGTCCCATGCCGGTGTAGGTCCACCCGGCCTCGCGCCAGACCGCGGGGTCGAGGGCGTTGCGCCCGTCGACGATCACCTGGCGGTCCACGAGTGCAGCAGTGGTCTCGGGGGCGAGCTCGCGGAACTGCTTCCACTCCGTGACCAGGACCACGGCCTCGGCGCCCTGGAGCGCCTCGTCGATCGAGTCCGCGTACGACAGCTGCGGGTGCATGCGGCGGGCGTTGTCCATCGCCACGGGGTCGTAGCTGACGACCTCGGCTCCGAGACCGTGCAGGCGCACCGCCGCGTCGAGTGCGGGGGAGTCGCGGATGTCATCGGAGTCGGGCTTGAACGCGAGGCCCAGCACGGCCACGCGGCGTCCGACCGCACGGCCGTCGAACGACTCGACGACGAGATCGACGAGGCGCTGACGGCGACGGAGGTTGATCTCGTCGACGTGCTTGAGGAACGCGACCGACTCGCCGCGTCCGATCTCCTCGGCGCGGGCCGCGAACGCGCGGATGTCCTTGGGAAGGCAGCCGCCACCGAAACCGACGCCGGCGTTCAGGAACTTGCGGCCGATGCGGGCGTCGTGTCCGATCGCGTCGGCGAGCTGGGTCACATCTCCTCCGACGACCTCCGTGATCTCGGCCATGGCATTGATGAAGGAGATCTTGGTGGCGAGGAACGAGTTCGCCGCGACCTTGACGAGCTCGGCGGTCGGGTAATCGGTGACGATCCGGGGCATGCCCTTCGCGAGGGCGGCGGCGTACACCTCGTCGAGCGTCGCGGTGTCCTCGTCGCGCGTGTCTGCGGCGACACCGTAGACGAACCGGTCCGGCTCCACCGTGTCCTGGATCGCGAATCCTTCACGGAGGAACTCGGGGTTCCAGGCGAGGTGGGCGCCGCTCGGCGCGACGATTCCGGCCAGACGTTCGGCCGTGCCCACGGGAACGGTCGATTTGCCGACCACGAGAGATCCCGCCCGCAGGTGGGGGAGGAGGGAGTGAGTGGCGCTGTCGACATACGTGAGGTCGGCGCCGTAGCCGTCCTTGCGCTGGGGGGTCCCCACCGCGATGAAGTGCACCTGGGCGTCGGCGATCTCCGCGAACTCGGTGCTGAAGCGCAGCTTCCCGGAGGCGAGGCCCTCGGCGAGGATCTCATCGAGACCGGGCTCGAAGAACGGAGCCTTGCCCGCAGAGAACTTGGCGATCTTGTCCGCGTCGACGTCGACGCCCACAACATCGTGACCCAGACTGGCCATGGCCGCCGCGTGAACGGCGCCGAGGTATCCACATCCGATGACGCTCAGCTTCATCCGAACTACGTCCTTTCATGCCCTGTGTGCCGTTCGTGAACCAACGATCACGTCGGTCCTTCGGCACACGATCCATCCTCCCACGGCATCCCCGCGGGGGCTTCCGCGCTAGCGCGGGTCGTTGTCCGCTTGCGGTGAGGCCGGCGAAGGTCCGGGCGGTCTGTCGTCGATGCTGCCGTTGCCGTTGCCGTTGCCGTTGCCGTTGCCGTTGCCGTTGCCGTTGCCGTTTGAGCCCGAAGAAGATCTGACTCCCTTCGCCAGACGTTCATCAGACCTGGACTTCTTCGGCGAACGAACAACACCCAATGCCAGAATGACCAATGGCAAGGCGTACGTGATGCCCAGAGCATACCTTCCGGACGAACTTAGCGGTGAGATGATAAGCACGCCCGCGTGCAACGCGAGTGGCAGAGCCCAGATCCAGACGCCTGGCCGTCGCAATGCTATTCCAGCTGCTGCCAGCAGAATGACCAGAGCCACTCGAAGGGACGACTCAAGCGTGAGTCGGATCCAAGGAGTGTTCATTACGTCGAGCGTGAACTGGTTCAAAGTTTCACGAAGGTGGTCGTTGGTGCCATCATCGGTCAGGCGATGACCGTTAATGTGGACGCTAGAGATTGCGTCGTCCGCGTGCACGCCCGGCCGGTTATCTCGTCCGTGCGATAGTGGGTCAAAAAAGCGGAAAGACTTCAGGATTATTCCATCCGCTACCAGAACAGGCTCGTTCGTTGCTAGCTCTACCCAGATCTTATTGAACTTGCTTGCCTCCTCGCGCGTCACCGTGCGCCATTGATACGCGCCGTCGCGATAGCCTGCGCCGCGGACAGGTGCCATAGTCCACTGGTTGAAATCTGCAGTCATGACTTCAATGTCAAAGATTGGAGAAAGCTCTCCTCTTGTCGACTCGGAAAGTGCATCAGGGGCTTCCCGTAGTGTCAGAGCCATCGTTTGAATCTGGACTCCCTTACCGGCGAGAGGATCACCTGGAATCACGACGCCGAAGGCGATAACGGCTCGCAAGGCCAGTTCGAAGAGAATCACCGGAACAGCGAGGGCCGCGAGAACTTCTGTCCAGGGTCGTCTCCCGCGTCGCGCGAGAAGCAACACAAAGATCTGAGCGACCACCATGTATACAGCAAACTTGGCTGATATTAGCATCAGAGACGTGGTCAGAGCCCATTCCAGAATGCGCATCGCCGAAAACTTCTGGTTTCGTCTCGCGAAGAAATCGATTGAGATTGCCAGCCACCACACAAACGCTGCGGCGAACAACGGGTTTTTCGCCATCGCGATGCTCCACATCGCGACTGGGAAGCCAGCCAAAATAAGACTGATAAGAGCGATAGCGCGTAGAGGCAAACTAGCAACGTGCTGACCAACTAGTGAAATTGCTCGCCCAAAGGCAACCAGCGTGATAATTGCTTGCGTAGCCGTCAGCAAGAGAAAACCGGGTTTGAAAGTTCCAAAAATATTGAGGCTTGCTCCGAGCGTGTTCCCGTAGATCCATGTCAAGAACGCGTTGTGGTGGTTTGAGAGCAAGACGTCGTCATTTGGGATCAGATAGTGGCCGATTGGATAGACGTCAAACGGTGGGTAGTTCAGGTCGTTGCGACTCGCGAGGGTCTCGAGAGTCTGCATGACGAGATCCGCGTTTGAAGTCCCTGGTGCTTGCATTATGTATAGCGGCGACCATGCAACCATCAAGAGCAGGCTGATCCTCCACCATCGTGCGAAACACCAGGTGGTGGCCATGTTTACCAAGGCCACGGTCTTCGACATCCAGGTGACCCGATTCGGGCGTTGCGCGCTGAGCACGGGGGGAGTGCGTGTCCAGCGGCGAATGATCAGTACCACGACGCCGAAGACGAGTGCATACAGAGTTGCTGTGATGACGAGAACGGCTGCGACGTGCAACGGTCGCCTCGTAAGTTCGGTCAGAAGCAGCGTGTACTCGGAGCTGTCATCGCGGTGCCGATCGAGGTAACCCGTCGCAGTGAAGATGGTCATCACAGCGAGCACTATCGCGGGAACCGCAACGGCGACGACTTGCTGGGCGCGCCGAAGGAAGCGCGTCGTCGGGCTTGTTCGTGTCTGAGTTGTAGCGTCGGAAGTGCGCAACTGCGTGCCCTTGCTTTCGTCGTCGGAACGGTCGCGGCAGCTGGGTCTGATACGCGACCTTGCTGCGTCCGCTGCCTGCGTGGATTCTAATCCGCTGGCCGGTCCTCGCCGAATCCTGCGTTCCACCATCGCACCATCGGTCTTGTCGCGGTAGAGCGCGTATAGACGAATAGCGCTAGTCGTCGGCACCGGGGCGTCGCACTCTTGCCGCCACTTCGAGCCTCAGCTGCGCGTTGTGAGCATTGCGGCTGATGCCACGCGGTTCCGGGCCGCCAGAGTGGGGCGTGGAGACCGCAACTACCGTATCCGCCTGCCGAATGTGGGGGTGGGTGCTGACGCCAGTGAGTATGAAGCATCACGGCGTCCTCGCGATGCTGACGATCATTCACGGCGCGGACGGTTACAATGGCGCACGGCTGCTTGCCAGGTGCTGTGTCGTGTCGTGAGATGCTCTCTCGTCCCGCAGACGCCGCCCTCCCCGAACCGAAAGTGCATTCGCTCATGCGGCTCTTTGTGCAGATTCCGTGCCTCAACGAGGAGGAGACCCTCCCCCTCGTCCTCGCCAGCATCCCCCGGGAGATCCCGGGGATCGATGAGATCCACATCCTCGTGGTCGACGACGGATCCAGCGACCGCACCGTCGAGGTCGCTCGGTCGCTCGGTGTCGAGCACTTCGTGTTCCACACGCGGAACATGGGACTCGCCCGCTCCTTCCGTGACGGCGTGGACTACGCCCTTCAGCACGGAGCGGACATCGTCGTCAACACCGACGGCGACAACCAGTATCCGCAGGACCGGATCACCGACCTCGTACAGCCGATCATCGGTGGCGACGCCGATATCGTGATCGGAGATCGTCAGACGAAGACGATCGCGCACTTCTCGCCGTTCAAGAAGCTCATGCAGGGCGTCGGCTCCAACGTCGTCAACTTCGCGGCGGGCACCGATCTCCCCGACGCGGCCAGCGGCTTCCGCGCCTATTCGCGGGCCTCGCTCATCCGACTCAACGTCGTGACCGAGTTCAGCTACTGCATGGAGACGATCATCCAGGCGGGCAACAAGCGCCTGCGGATCGCCAGCATCCCCGTCACCACGAACGCCAAGACCCGCGAGTCCCGCCTGTTCAAGAACATCTTCCAGCACATGGGGCGCTCCGGTCAGGCGATCATGCGCAGCTACATCATGTTCAAGGCGCACACGCTGTTCGTCACCCTCGCGGTGGTCTTCTTCATCGGTGCCGCGATCCCGTTCGTGCGCTTCCTGATCCTCAACTGGCTCGGAATCGCGGGGGACCACATCCAATCGCTCATCTTCGGTAGCGCCATGCTCGTCGGCGGGCTCCTCAGCCTCGCGCTCGTCGTGATCTCCGACATGCTCCGCACGAACCGCACACTCATGGAGGATGCGCTCGAACGGATGAAGCTCATCCAGTACAGCCAGGAGCGCGTCCTGGACCCGAACCAGGTGCGCCCGGACGACGCCACTCGCTACCCGTCGATGCTCATCGCGTACACCGACCAGGCACCGGGCGCGACGGCGACCGATGACGGCCCCGACGCGCGCTGACGCGCGGATCCGACCCTTTCACCCCCGGGAGAACAGCACGTGCTGAACAAACTCAAGCGCATCGCGAAGGATCTGCTCGCGATCACGTGGATCCGACGTACCTACGAGGCGGTGAATCGCACGTTCCTCGAGGTCTTCGGGTCGAGCCGTGTGCTCACCCACGTGTTCTTCATCCTCAGCTTCATCACGTTCAACCGTGAGCAGACGGCGGTCCTGCGCGGTCGCCGCAACTACTACCGCAACAAGCACCGCGACCGCGTCACGCACGTCGAGCTGCGACGCAACGTCCACCGTCTCGAGAAGGGCCTCATCATGCGGCCCCGCCGCGATGTGTTCGCCCGCGACTACATCACCGAGACGATCGAGTTCTACGAGGAGGCGGTGCGCCAGTGCGCCGTCGCGCCCGGATCGATGGACCAGAGCGAGATGGATTGGGCCCACGATGTGCTCACGGAGTACTTCCGTGTCGCCGTCGGTGCCGATGAGACCGTCGCGGCTGCGCGTGCTCGCTTCGAGGCGGCGGGGTACCCCGGTGAGCCCACCGGCAAGATCCCCTACCCGAAGAAGCAGCTCAGCGACATCGACTACGACTCCCTCGAGAGTCTGGTCATGCAGCGTCGCAGCGTCCGCTGGTTCGAGGACCGCGAGATCCCGCGTGAGCTGATCGACAAGGCTCTGCTGCTGGGGCGTCAGGCGCCGACCGCCTGCAACCGTCTGCCCTACGAGTTCCGCGTTTTCGACGACCCGGACATGGTCCGCACCGTCTCGGCGATCCCCTTCGGCACCGCGGGGTACGGCCACAACATCCCGGCCATCGCCGTCGTGGTCGGCAAGCTGGAGTCCTACTTCAGCCCGCGTGACCGCCACGCCATCTATGTGGACAGCTCCCTCGCGGCCATGCAGTTCATGCTGGGACTGGAGACTCTGGGGCTGAGTTCGAGCGTCATCAACTGGCCGGACTTCGAGCCGCTCGAGCGCAAGATGCAGAAGACCCTCGGGCTCGATCTCACGGACCGTGTCGTCATGCTCATCGCCTTCGGCTACGCGCACCCGGAGGGTCTCGTTCCGTTCTCGCAGAAGAAGGAACTCGACACCTTCCGCCGGTACAACTGACCCGTGAGCGTCTCTGACGAGTCCGAGGGCACGACCCCGCCGAGGAAGAAGAAGCTGCTGCGGAGGGTGCTGCGGTGGGCGATCACGATCCTCGTGGTCGGACTCGTGGGGTTCCTCTTCACCCGAGCGCTGATCGACAACTGGGGTGAGCTCCAGGCGCATCAGTTGGCGTTCGACTGGCGATGGATCGTCGCGACCATCCTCTTCGCGCTCGCGGTCCCCGTGACGGGAATCGCGTGGGCACGCATCGTGCGATCGGTCGAGCCCACAGCCCGGATCACCACCGCCGAGGCGGTCGCCGTGCAGTGTCTGTCGTGGATCCTCAAGTACATCCCCGGCCAGGTCGGGTCCGTGGCCAACAAGGTTCTCTGGGCGAAGAAGAAGGGGATCAGCCGGACGCTGATCGTCATCAGCTTCATCTACGAGAACGTCTTCCTGCAGCTCGCCTCGATCGTGCCCGCGGCGATCATCCTCTTCCTGAGCCTGGGACCGCAGGTCTTCGGCGAGAACTTCACCCTGCTGGTCCTCCCGCTCCTCGTGTTGATCCCTCTGGTCATGGTGCTCTACAGCCCTCTGTTCCACTGGGTCGTGAGTCTTCCCGCTCGGCGGGTGCTCAAGCAGCAGGTCCCGAAACAGTACTTCCTGACGAGCTTGCAGTCGCTGCGATCTTTCCTGGAGTTCATCGGTCCGCGGGCCGTGAACGGCGTCGGGTTCGTGCTCCTAGCCTCCGCGGTCACCGAGGTGACGCCGGAGCAGTGGCTTCCGTTCGCCGCGGCATACGTCCTCGCCGGAGCGATCGGAATCCTCGCGATCTTCGTGCCGAGCGGACTCGGCGTCCGCGAGGCGATCATCGTCCTCGTCCTGAGCCAGTACATCCCGGTCGCGGAGGCGATCGTCATCAGCCTGCTCGCTCGCCTGCTCAGTACAATCGGCGATGCGGCGGTCGCCCTCATGTACATCCTCATCCGCCGCACCATTCCCAAGGAGCTTCGCCCATGACCACCCCTCGCATCACGATCATCGGTTCCGCCCTGTCCGGCAACAAGGGCGCGGCCGCCATGCTGGAGAGCGCGATCCAGACGCTCGGCGACCGGCTCGGCGACGTGGAGTTCACGCTGCTGAGCATGTACCCGCGTGAGGACGCTGCGCAGAACCACTACAGCAACCTCGAGATCGTCGCTGCGAAGCCGCGACAGCTGGGCATCACGATCAACGTCCTCGCTCTCGCCTACCGGGTGCTGCCCTTCCTGCGCGGAACCATCCGCAAGCGGTCGAAGGCCATCCGCGCCCTCGCCTCGTCCGACGTCCTGCTCGATCAGGGCGGGATCACGTTCACCGACGGTCGCGAGAAGTTCTTGCTCTACAACGTCGCGTCCATCCTCCCGGCCTTCAACACGAAGACGCCCGTCTTCAAGTGCGCGCAGGCTGTCGGGCCGTTCACGAATCCGATCAACCGGATCGCGTCGAAGACGTTCCTGCCGAAGGTCAAGACGCTCGTCACCCGCGGCCGTATCACGCACGACTTCGCCGAGGGGCTGGGGCTGACGAACCTCTACGCGGGTGCGGACTACGCCTTCTCGCTCGAGATGTCCGGCACCGAGGCCGACGAGGTCGCCCGCCACATCGACCTGTCCTTCTTCGACGGCGGCGACGTCGTCGGCATCTGCCCCAGCGTCGTTCTGCAGAAGAAGGTCGACGCGGCCGGCGGCGACTACGCGGGACAGATCCTGGGCTTCATCGAGCAGCTGCAGGCGCAGGGCAAGCGTGTTCTGCTGGTTCCCCACAGCGTGCGCACCGGAACCGAGAAGACGCACAACAACGACATGCCGCTCTGCCGCGACATCTACCAGCGTCTCGCCGTCTCCAAGGGCGTGCTGTTCGTGGACCGTGAGCTCTCCTCGCAGCAGCTGCGCTTCCTGATCGGTCGCTGCGGGCTCTTCGTCGCCAGCCGCTTCCACGCGATGGTGTCCTCACTCGCGATGGCCGTCCCGACCCTCGTGATCGGGTGGAGCCACAAGTACCGCGAGGTGCTCGAGATGTTCGAACTCGAGGAGTGGGCCTTCGGCCACGACCAGCTCACGCCGGAGTACCTGCAGGAGCGCTTCGCGGCGCTCGAGGCGCAGCGCGACGACGTGCAGGCGAAACTCGACGCCCACCTTCCCGAGGTCAAGGCGCGCTCCCTCTCTCAGGCGGACCTGATCGCCGACATCGTCCGCGCCGGAGTATGAGAGAGGCGACTCCGGCAACGCTCGAGAGGACCTACCGGGGCGCTGTCGCTCTTCTGACCGTACTCGCTTTCCTGCTGTCGGCGGCGTGGGCGATCATGCTCCCGCTCTTCGACGGTCCTGACGAATCGCGCCACTACAACTCGGTCGCGCGAATCGTGAACGGTGACGGTTGGGGCCGCCCGTACGAACCACGCCTTCTCGGCTCCACGCAGCAGGCTCTCGTCGAGAGCGGCGTGGGACTGCCCGATGGATCACGCACTGCGCCCGCGGTCGTCTCCGCCGATCGTTCTGGTTTCCTCGATCCCGGCAGCTTCGAGCCCAGGTTCCGCGACTACATGGTGCAGCACCCGCCTGGCTACTACGTCGTTCAAGCTGGCGTCATCACGGTTGCTGGAGGCGAGTCGCTTCGCTGGGATCGTGCTCATCTGCTGATGCGGATCGCATCGGCTGCGATGCTCGCCGCGGCGGTTCCCTTCATGATCGGGGCCGCACGGTGGGCGACGGGTTCCCGGGTGGCGGGCATCGTCGGAGCCGCCGCCGTTCTTGCCATCCCCTTTTTCACCGTCATGGGAAGCTACGTGTCCAACGACACGCTGCTGCTGACTACATGCTCCGCCACCCTGTACTTCCTCGTTCGCGCCTGTTCCGACTCGCGGCTGAGTGCGTGGATGCTCCCGCTGGCAGGCATCGCCTACGGCGGCGCGTTGCTGACGAAAGGGCTGGCGCTCATGCTGGCTCCGGCGGTGGTCGTGCTGGCGATTCTCGCAGCGCACCGGCGTGGTTGGAGTGTGAAGACCGTCGCTACGCAGATCGCAGCTCCCGCGGTCATCGCCGCTGCCATCGGTGGGTGGTGGTGGGTGCGCAATTACCTCGTGCTCGGAGTGGTGCAACCAAGCCAGTTCGGTTCCCGCGAACGACTTCAAGAGCCGGTCGCCGAGTATGATCTCGGGCGGTTCGTCAGCGGTTTCTTCGACCGTTTCAACGCGACGTTCTGGGGGCGCGGCGCGAGCGCGGAGAAAGCGTTTCCACAAGCCTTGGAGTGGGGTCTCGCGGCCGTTGCCCTGGGGGTCGTGGTGTCGGCGCTCATCTGGGGGCGTCGTCGCTGGCTCATGCTGGTCCTCCTGTCGTTCCCGGTCATCGTCGCGTGCACCCTGTTCTTCAACGCTCACGGAATCTACTGGGACACAGGGCGGCCTCAGCGAGGCATCCAGGGGCGCTATGTGTTCAGCGGGGCGGCTGCGTTCGCTGTGGTCGCAGCCATTGCCTGGTGCGCTGCGGTGAGGCGTCTGCGTCGTTCTGCGGGCACGCTATTGGCACTCGTCGCGCCGCTGCCGTTTCTGGTGACACTGCTTGCAATGTCGTGGTTGGTGCCACGATCCTGGAGCGGACTGACTGGACTGGAGGCAGGCTGGCTCCCCGATGAGTACATGGGGGTGCCGAAGCTGATATACATCGCGCTGCTGGGCATCACCGCGTTGGTGGTGGTCTGCCTATCCGCGACGCTCGTCAGGTTGCATCGAGTCGATGCCGAGCTGGTCGATTCTCTGGAAAAGGCCGAAGGTGAGCGGTAGGCGCGTTCGCGCGGTGGAGTCAGTAGTGGTGCATCCGTCGCAGATCGGTTGTGTGCGGCGGCGCGGATTTGCGTGCGGCAAACCCCGGATACGATAGGTCTCATGGATCTTCTCGTTGTCGGGTCGGGTTTCTTCGGCCTCACCATCGCCGAACGTGCCGCACAAGCAGGACGCAAGGTCGTCGTCATCGATCGGCGTCACCACATCGGCGGCAACGCCTACAGCGAAGACGAGGCGGAGACAGGCATCGAGGTGCACCGCTACGGTGCCCACCTGTTCCACACCTCCAACCCCACCGTCTGGGAGTACGTCAACCGCTTCACGTCGTTCACGAACTACGTTCACCGGGTCTACACGAACCACAAGGGCGTCGTCTTCCCGCTGCCGATCAACCTCGGCACGATCAACCAGTTCTTCCAGTCCGCGCACTCGCCCGATGAGGCTCGCGCGCTCATCCAGGAGCTCTCCTCGGAGTTCGACCCCAAGCAGGCCAAGAATCTCGAGGAGCGCGGCGTCGGTCTGATCGGCCGCCCACTGTACGAGGCATTCATCCGGGACTACACCGCCAAGCAGTGGCAGACGGACCCGTCCGACCTCCCGGCAGAGATCATCAGCCGCCTCCCGGTTCGGTACACGTACGACAACCGCTACTTCAACGACACGTGGGAGGGCCTGCCGACCGACGGGTACACCGCGTGGATCGAGCGGATGGCCGATCACCCGAACATCGAGGTGAAGCTGAACGTCGACTACTTCGACGAGACGCAGCCGCTCAACAAGAAGGCCACCGTCGGTCAGCTTCCGATCATCTACACCGGACCCGTTGACCGTTACTTCGACTACACCGAGGGGTCCCTGTCGTGGCGCACGCTCGACTTCGAGCAGGAGGTGCTGCCGACCGGCGACTTCCAGGGCACCAGCGTGATGAACTACGCCGACGCGGACGTGCCGTACACGCGTATCCACGAGTTCCGCCACTTCCACCCGGAGCGCGCGGACCGGTACCCGACGGACAAGACCGTGATCATGCGCGAATTCTCGCGCTTCGCCACGCGTGAGGACGAGCCGTACTACCCGGTGAACACCGCGGCCGACCGCGAGGGACTCCTCGCGTATCGCGAGCTAGCCAAGGGCGAGCAGGACGTCCACTTCGGCGGGCGACTGGGCACATACCAGTACCTCGACATGCACATGGCGATCGGTGCCGCGCTGTCGATGTGGAACAACCAGCTCGCGGGCGAGACCGTCTGACCGCGGCACGCCGTGCCGGAGGAACCGTGAGAGACGCGGGTACGTGATGGGCAACTCGACGGTGGGCGCACCCGGTACGCCTCGCCGCTACATGCACTCGCTGTGGCTGCTGTCCTCACGAGACCTGCGCGTGCGGTACTCCACGAGCGTGCTCGGCTACCTCTGGTCGATCCTCGATCCTCTGGTGATGAGCCTGATCTACTGGTTCATCTTCACGCAGGTCTTCGACAAGAACGTCGGCGAGGACCCGTACGTGGTCTTCCTCATCGCGGCGCTCCTGCCGTGGGTGTGGTTCAACACCTCGGTGTCGGACTTCACCCGCGCGTTCCGCCGTGATGCGCGCCTCGTGCGCTCCACGGCCATCCCGCGCTCCATCTGGGTGAATCGCATCGTGCTCAGCAAGGGCGTCGAGTTCCTCTTCTCGCTCCCCGTGCTCGCCGCGTTCGCCACCCTCAACGGCGCACCCGTCGGCTGGGGGCTGCTGCTGTTCCCGGTGGCGATGCTCCTGCAGACGATACTGCTCGTCGGTATCGGTCTCCTCGTGGCTCCGCTGTGCGTGCTCTTCGTGGATCTCGAACGCACGACGGCTCTGATTCTCCGGGCGCTCTTCTACGCCTCGCCGGTCATCTACAGCACGTCCGATCTGCCCGCACCGTTCGATGCGATCGGTGCCTTCAACCCGCTCTCGGGCATCTTCTCGCTCTACCGTGTCGCGTTCTTCCCCGATCAGTGGCAGACCTTCCCGGTCGTCGTGAGTGTCGTCATGAGCGTCTTCTTCCTCGTGCTCGGGATCTTCGTGTTCCGCACCCTCGAGCGACCCGTCCTGAAGGAGCTGTGATGTCCGCGGCCATCGAGGTGCAGAATCTGGGTGTGCGCTTCCGGCGCAACCGTCGGGGGCGCCGTGATTTCAAGGATCTCTTCGCTGGCGCGAAACGCCGTTCCCGTCCCGGTGAGTTCTGGGCCCTGCGCGACGTCTCGTTCACGGTGAAGCCGGGGGAGTCCATCGGTGTCGTGGGGCGCAACGGTCAGGGGAAGTCCACGCTCCTGCGTCTCGTGGCAGGCGTGCTCCTGTCGGACGAGGGGACGGTGACCGTCAACGGCGGTGTCGCACCGCTGATCGAGATCACCGGTGGTTTCGTCGGCGATCTCACCGTGCGCGAGAACGTGCGTCTGACGTCGGGTCTGCACGGCATGTCCAAAGCCGAGGTCTCGCGACGCTACGACGAGATCATCGCCTTCGCTGAACTCGAGAACTTCCAGGAGATTCCGTACAAGCACCTCTCGAACGGCATGAAGGTGCGGCTGGCGTTCTCGGTGGTGTCCCAACTGCCCGAGCCGATCCTGCTCGTCGATGAGGTGCTCGCGGTGGGCGACAAGGCGTTCCGCGAGAAGTGCTACACCCGGATCGACGAACTGCTGGCCGAGGGCCGCACCCTGTTCTTCGTGAGCCACAACGAGCGCGATCTCCGCCGATTCTGTACGCGCGGCCTCTACCTCGATCGCGGGGCTCTCGTGCTGGACGCTCCGCTCGCCGAGGTCCTGGACCGCTACAACGGCGACGCCGCGAAGCGCTCAACCTGACCCCGCCTCGACGTGCGAGTCGGTCAGCCATCCCGCTAGGGTGGAGGCGCGACGCGTCCGTACGACCCGGAAGACTGACGCGTCGTCCTTGATGCCCGGGGTGAAGGCGGATCGACGATGAGCTTGTTCCAATCCACGCGCGCGCTTCTCGGACGCGGCAAGTCCGCGTCACCGGCGCCGACACTGTATCTCGTCTCCACGGCGGGACACCCGAACTACGGCGACGAGCTGATCGCTCGGGCCTGGCTCGACACTCTTGCGCGGCTGCACCCCGAATCCGACGTGTGGCTTGACTGCCCGCACCCCGGTCGCGCTGCCCACCTGCTGCGGGACACCCATCCGCGACTGCGCACCACGAACACGCTGTGGGAGCTCGCGCACGGCAGTCCGTCTCACGACCCGGTCGAGGACGCCGAGCGCATCGGCCGACTCGTGCGTGACCTCGGCACCCCCCGGATCGACCCGGGTCTCCTGGCCCTCCGCGACGTCTCCTCGGTCCATCTGCTGGGTGGGGGACACCTCAACGATCTGTGGCAGGACAACCTCGGCATCGTCGCCGCGGTGGCCGAGCTGCGTCGGGCGTTCGGTGTGCGGGTGTTCGCGACGGGTCTCGGACTGCTGCCGCTCTCGGCCGAACGGCAAGCGTGGCTCGCCGCGCAGGTCGCGGTGTTCGAGTCCATCGAGGTGCGCGACCAGGGGAGCGCGGATGCGATCGGGCGGGACGTAGGCATCGACGATGCGTTCCTCGCCCTGGCGACCGACCGGCCCGCCTTCGACACCGCACCGGCGCCGCAGAACATGGTCCTCGTCCAGGGAGACCTCAGAGCCTGGACCGACGAGGAGGCCATCGCGTCGATCACCGGTTTCGTCGGTGACGCGCTCGACCACGAGATCGGCTTCGTCGAGGCCATTCCCCCGGACGACGCGGCCTATGTCGGACGCACGCGTCCGGACGCGCAGTTCTACCCGTTCGGTCGCATCTGGGCCGACGGGCTGCCCGCGAAGGCCGGTCAGCGCTGGCTCACGACGCGTTTCCACGCGCATCTCATGGCGGCCGCCGCGGGTGCGTCGGGAACGGTGATCGCCGGGCAGGCCGGGTACTACGATCACAAGCACAACTCATTGCTCGAGCTGGGTACAGGATGGAACCTCGTGTCGGCTGGCACGCCGGCAGCCGATGCGGAGCCCACGTCCAACCCCGGCTTCCCGGCGCGCGCCCGCGAGCTCGCGGCTCTCAAGCGCGCCCAGGCGGAGCGGCTCTACCCCGCCTGAGCGGGCTCGAGCGGTGGCATCGGGCGCCACGAGCGATCGCGCCCGATCCGTCCGCCGTCGCGAAGACCGCGGAAGAGGTTGCTCGTGCCGCGCACCGTGCGTTCCACGAACACCAGGCGGATGAGCTCCTTCGCGAACGTCATGGCCGTCCCGAGCGCGAACAGGACCGGGTTGTAGACGCCGTGGACGCGGTAGTACTGCTTGATGAAAGCCCGGTTGCGCATGATGTAGTACCGGTACGCGTTGCTGGACGCGTTCATGTGGCGCACGCCCATGTCCCACTGTTTGATCTCACGCGTGCGGCGAAGCACGAACTCGTCCACGATCACGGCGGTGGTGAGCCGTGAGGCCAGCCAGCCGTACATCTGGTCGTCCCAGTAGATGAAGAATCGCGGGTCCGGGAGGCCGATCTGCTGGACGATGGAGCGGTGGATGAACATGCCCTCGAAGCAGCCGCTGTTCATCTCCTTGTACCCGGAACCGTCGAAACCGGCGGGTGCGTAGGGGATCGGGATGCCGAGGCGCTCCGCGATGCGGTACTGCCAGTAGAACTCGCTGCCGTCGTAGTCGTAGCGTCGGCCCTGGATGCTGCGGAAGCGCGGGGCCCACGCGCCCATGCGGGCGAGTCCTTCGGGGAGGACCTCCACATCGTCATCCATGAGCCAGATCCACTCGGAGCCGAGTTCGTACGCCGTGCGCATGCCCTCACTGAAGCCGCCGGATCCGCCCGTGTTCGTCTCCAGACGGCGGTAGACGATCTCCGTCCCGATGTCCGCGCGGTAGGACTCCACGACCTCGGTCGTGTCGTCAGCCGAGGCATTGTCGATGATGACCACGTGCCCGGGTTTCGGGTCCATGGCGCGGATGCTCGTCAGGAGACGCGTGAGCAGGTGGGAGCGGTTGAAGGTGACGATGACGATCGTCGCCGAGGCGGGATCGAAGTCGCCGGGGGCAGCGGTCATGCCTTCCCCTCGAAGATCTTCTCCCACGTCTCCTCCGCGACGAGGTTCGGCAGCGCCTTGCGGTACTGCTTCTGCAGCGCGGGCCAGTCCTTCTTCAGGCGTGCGTGCAGCACGACCGTGTCGGTGAGGAGCTTGCGGAACTTCTTGCGGTCCCGCACATAGACGTTCTTGCCTGAGCCGTCGGCAGCGCTCACGAGGGCGCTGTCATAGAGCGGCACGCGCCACCAGTTGGCGTCGCCCTTGCCGAACTCGACCTGCGGACGCTCGACGTATTTCTGCGCCGGAGTGTGGAACCAGTGCTTGAGGAGCGTCGCGCCGGTGAACCAGCGCAGCGCGAAGCCGGTGGGGCTGTCGAACTTGTTGGACTTGAATCGCCTGAACACCTGACGACCCCTTACGGATCGTATCGGTACTCCGGTGTCCTTGTGGACGACGGTCTCCGGGAACTGCGCCGCGAGCGCGCGTGCCTGCGGCATCGCGGTGCCGATGTTCCCGATCATGTGTTCCGGGCCCGAGAGGACGTCGCGCAGGGCCTTCATGCGCAGTGCCGACGGGTAATACTGCATCATCATGAGGTGCTTGAGATCGATGCGTCGGCTGTGTCGCAGCAGTGTTCCCCCGCGCGGCGCTTCGGAGTGCAGGAGGGCCGCCACGATCCTGTTGCGGGCGTGGAAATACGCCTGCCAGTCGATCGAATCGTCCTTGCCCAGCCACGACACGTGCCAGAGGGCCGCGCCCGGGAGCGAGACCGTCGGATACCCGGCGCTGCGCGCGCGTACGCAGTACTCGGCGTCGTCCCACTTGATGAACGCGGGGAGGGACAGGCCGATCTCGCGGATCACCTCGGTGGGGATCAGGCACATCCACCAGCCGTTGTAGTCCGCATCCAGCCGCATGTGCAGGATCGGGGACTGACGCAGGTTGACCACGGAGAAATCGTGCGGCATCTTCTCCTGGAAGAGGTTGCGCCACATGAACGCCTCTTCGTCGATGACCTCTGCCCATGCGTGGAGCTTCGGACGGTCGAGGAGGTCGAACATGTGCGCGCCGACGAGGGTCGGCGTCGTGGCGTAGCGCCCGAACGTGATCGAACGACGCAGCGATTCCGGCTCGATGCGCACGTCGTCGTCGAGGAGCTGGACGAAGTCGCTCTCGGGACGCTGCAGCGTCTCGTGCATCGCGCGCGAGAATCCGCCGGACCCGCCGAGATTGGGCTGAGTGATGATCTGGAGGGTCTCTCCGAGCCGCGCGGCGACTTCGGGGTACTCGACCTCGGCGTCGACGCGCTGCGTGCCCTGGTCGATCAGGAAGATGCGGTCGACGAGTTCGAGAGCATCGGGCGCATCGGCGAGCGCCTGCAGAGTCTCGATGCAGTAGTCCGGCTTGTTGAAGGTCGTGATTCCGAGGGACGCCTTGCCGGCGCGGACGGGCTCGTGCTCGGTCGTCCACTCCGCGCCCGCGAAGATCGCGGGCTTCTCGTCGGCAACGACGTCGAACCAGATCCAGCCGCCGTCGTTGTACTGGCTGAGCTGCAGATCGAAGCTGATCTCGGAATCACCGGTGACCTCGCTCGTGGCGATGCGCTGCCGAGCACCGCCACCGTTGGAGCGGTAGACGAGGATCGTGCAGGCGCCCTCGGTGCGCACGGTCAGCTGGATCTTGCGGACGTTCGTCCAGTGCTGCCAGTACGACGCGGGGAACGCGTTGAAGTACGTGCCGAAGGACACCCGACGCCCCGCGATGATGCGCGCGCGGTTGCGACCGAGGATGTTCCCGAGCTGCGCGCGGTTGGACACGCGCACCGGCTCCTCGTCGATCACGGACCAGGTCTCGGGGTCCGCGTAGAGCGGAAGCAGATCGGGATCGCGATCAAGCGGGAAGACGACGTTCTGAAGGACGTGTGCCACGAGGGAATTCTCCGGAAGTGTGTGCGCCCGCAGTTCTCCGGGACGGAGAGGCGGGACTCGACGAGCAGTAAGTAGACTACCCGGCCCGTCCTAGGGATTCCTGGAGAACGCGGCCGCTAGCTCTGCGGGGGGAGCGTGGGGATCGGCGTCGTGTAGACGGCGTCGATGTTCTCGCGCCAGGAACGGGACTGCCCGGCGCGCAGCGCGCACAGCACGAGCATGAACCAGCCGGTGCCCGCGAGGGTGAAGCTCTCGAACATCGAGTCCACAGCCAGAGTCACGAGGATCAGCGGTGTCCAGGCGTAGACGACGGAGCGGCGGACGCTGGCGACCAGCCAGGAACGGATCAGTGCCACGCCGCCGAGGAGCAGGAAGAGGACGAGCCCGATCGCGCCCAACTGCAGCAGAACGTCGAAATACGCGTTCAGCGCCGTCTGGTGCTGGTCATCGAGGAGGAAGTTGATCGAGCCGAACGGTGTGGTCGTCTCCGGCCACGCACCGAACCAGCCCCAGCCCAGCACCGGCTCGTACGCGACGAAGTCCAGCGTCATGTTCCACAGCGTCGCACGGGTGGAGAAGTCCGACCCCGCGCCCATCCACGCGATGATCTGGTGCCGGAAGCCGAACGCGACCGCGAGTGCGACCGTGACGAGCGTTGCGAGCGTCGCCTGCACCGTGGTCCGCAGTCGCGCCGGCGTGTGACGCACGATCATCAGTGCGACGGTGACCACGCCCACGGCGACCGCCAGCACGAGCACGGTCGGTGACGCGGAGAGGACTCCGAGGAAGCCTGCCAGAGCGATCGAGGGGACCGCGACCGGGGGCGAGACCGATTGGGTGCGCCATTCGATGACGAAAGTGATCATGGCCAGGACAGCGACGAAGCCGAGCATGTTGCGGGTGCCGAACAGTCCCTGGATCGGCCCGCCGAGTGCGAGATCACCCTGGATGCTCAGGAACGCGAACGGCACGTCCAGCAGGATGCCGGAGAGGATCTCGAGTCCGAGGGAGACGGCGAGGAGCGTTCGCAGCGAGTCACCGATCGCCCGCACGGTCTGCAGAGTGTCGCGGATGTGCCCGATGGTTATCGCGAGGACCGCGTACCCCAGCAGTGATGCCCACCCCAGCAGCGTGTCCGATCGGCTGGTGGTCCAGAACACGCTGGCCAGTGCGAGCAGCAGGAAGGCGAACAGTGACGAGGGTGCGATGCGGAGGATCGAGAGTTCCTCGCGGCGGACGAAGAGGATCGCGAGTCCCAGAATGCCCAGGGCGACGATGATCGTCGCGAGAGTGACCGTCGAGGTCAGCCGCTCGATCGCGAATGAACCGAAGGTCGCGGTGAGCGCGACGAGTGTGTAGGCGCGCGCCATCTCGACCGAACCGAGGAAGGCGGAAAGGCTCCGTCGTGCCGCGATCACGGCACCCGCCGACGCGGTCCGCCGCGTTCCACGACGGGGGATTGCTCGCTCAGGCCCACGCCGACGAACGGCACGGATTTGATCTTGAAGGTGAGCATGATCAGCAGGAGCCAGCCCCACAGCATCAGCGGACCCGATTCTGTGATCCCCTGGATCAGCAGCATCGTGCCGACGAGGATGGGGAGGATCGTGACGGGGGAGTAGGGGCGGTCGGCTCGCAGGTCCCACCGCGGGCGATCCACGGCGAAGAACCACGCGCGCCAGAGGAATGTCACGAGGGCGACGGCGACGAGTGCGACGCCGATCGCTCCGAGCTGGAAGAACGCGTCGACCCACATGTTGTGCGCCTGCATCACCGTCATGCCCTTGTCGATGATCCAGCCGTCGAACTGCGGATCCCAGGGCATCCAGGGGCTCGCGTGACCCCAGCCCACCCACGGCCGTTCGACGGCGCGGGCGAGGACGTCCTCCCAGATCCCCTCGCGTCCGGTGAGGTTCGTCGAGCGGCCCAGCATCGACAGGAGCGGCACGCGCAACAGCCAGACGCCGACGAGGCCGACCAGGCCGATCCCGAAGAACGCGAGATATACGGGTCTGCGTGCACGAGGATTCTGCACACGCCTCATGATGAGCACGGTGGCGGCGACGACGGTCACACCGAGCGCGCACACCACCGCTGTGGCCGAGCCGGCACGCACGAAGAGGAAGGAGGTGACGACGATCCAGGCGATCAGCCAACTGCGCCGGGGGGCACCCGCCCAGAGTCGGATCGCGAACACGATCAGCGCGAGAAGGCACAGAGCGCCCAGCAGATTCGCGTTGCCGACGATCCCCTGCAGCCTTCCGCCGTCGAAGAGGTTGTCACGCGACCAGTACCACTGCGGGTCGAAGTCAGGCGTGGGCGGGGTGACGAAGTTCGGCAGAAGGGGGCCCTGCACGATGAGGGAGACGTAGAGCTCGAAGACGAGCGAGAGACCGATGACCCATTTCAGCGCCGAAGCGAGTGCGCGAAGCAGATCACGCCAGGTCAGCCACACGGCGAGGAACAGTGCCTGGACGGTGATGCCGAGCAGGAGTGCGCTTGTGAGGGCCGTGGTCGCCGGCCACGCCGACCACAGGATGGACAGCACGGCCATGGCGACGTACCCCAGGGCGGTCCAGGGCAGGCGCCTCCACGGGAAGGGGGTATCGGCGCGCAGTCGCAGCAGGCGCGGGACGCCGATCGACACCGTCCCGATGGCCACGATCAGGCCGACGACACCGGCGCCGAGCGGCCCGAACGCGTTCTGCCATGCCGCAGGCGCGAGGACGACGATGAAGACGAGAATCGCGTAGCCGCGCAGCAGAAGATGCCCCGTCGACTCACGCTCCGGCGCGGTGGGCGGGGCGGACACCGGGTGCTTCGTGTGCTGCGCCATCGGCTTCAGGCTACCGCGCTCCCGCGCATGTGCGCGGGCCGTGGCGGCGCGGATACCCTGGGTGCATGCTGCTGAGCCTGTCCAACGCGCCACGTGACTACGCATGGGGATCAGAGACCCTCATCGCCGAGCTGGAGGGGCGCGTGCCGTCCGGTCGACCCGAGGCGGAGGTGTGGTTCGGGGATCACCCGGGGGATCCGGCCGAGATCGTCGAGGGCGGCACCCTCGACACCGTGACGGGAGGGACTCTGCCGTACCTGCTGAAGATCCTCGCCGCCGCAGCACCCCTCTCGATTCAGGTGCACCCCACGCGTGCGCAGGCTCAGGAGGGCTGGGCACGAGAGAGTGCTCTGCCCTCCGATGCGCCGCGCAACTACCAGGACGACAACCACAAGCCCGAACTGATCGTCGCGCTCAGCGAGCGATTCGAAGCGCTGAGCGGGCTGCGGCCGGTGGACAAAACGCTGCGCCTCCTCTCAGATCTCGGCGAGTCGGACGCGGTGAAGGAGCTGCGGACGAGGCTGGAGGCATCCGGCGGTGATCTGCGGGGAGTGATCGGCTGGCTCCTCTCCGGTGAGGCGCAGCGCGAGGTGGACGAGGTGATCGCAGCGGTCGAGCGTGCGTCGTCGGCTGAGTTCGGTGCGGAACTGCACGCGGTGAGTGCGATCGCGAAGAAGAATCCCTCCGACCCCGGCGTGGTGGTGGCGCTGTTGATGAACTACGTCGTGCTCTCACGCGGCGAGGGGATCTTCCTGCGGGCGGGGCTTCTGCACGCCTACGTCGCCGGACTCGGTGTGGAGATCATGGCGGCGAGCGACAACGTGCTCCGGGGAGGGCTGACGCCGAAGCGCATCGACGTCGACGAGCTCCTGTCCGTGCTGGACGCCACGCCGGGTGAGGTGCCCGTGCTCCGCCCTGCCGCCGACGGTGCGATCACCGCGTATCCGGTCGACGTGCCGGACTTCGCCCTGCGCCGCGTGGCGCTCTCGGGAGACGAGGTCGAGGTGGCGGTGTCCGGGCCGTCGATGGTGCTCGTCACCGGCGGAGACGTCACCGTGCGCACGGATGACGCGGCCGAGGTCGCCGCTCCCGTCGGGTCGGCCGTCTTCGCGACAGAGGACGAGAGGCTTCTGGTGCTGTCGGGGATCGGTGAGGCGTTCGTTGCGCAGCCCGGTTCGCGCGACTGAATCCATCTCGATTCCGTATCGCGACACGCCGTGCGGCGCGTCATAAACCTTCAAGACCGCATTGAGGGTTTACGATCCGCGACTTGACCGGAGCGAATGACACGGGTGTAATTATGTGAGCAAGGCCCAGCGGGGGGCATAGACAGGGTATGGAGGGCGATATGACGGGCTACCGTTCCGACGTTCCCGAGAATTGGTTCGTCGATCCGATCAACCTCGGAGTCCCCGGCGTACGCCGGGTGGAATCCGAAGACGACACCGCACTCTCCTGGCAGACCGATGCACTCTGCTCGCAGACCGACCCGGAGGCCTTCTTCCCCGAGAAGGGCGGCTCCACCCGCGACGCAAAGCGCATCTGCGGTACCTGCGACGTGCGCGGAGAGTGCCTCGAGTACGCACTCAACAACGATGAGCGTTTCGGGATCTGGGGCGGACTCAGCGAGCGCGAGCGCCGCAAGCTCAAGCGTCAAGCCAGCTGACGTCGCGATCTTCGTGGGCGCGCCGCGCGCGCTGACCGTCCCGACGGCGTGGCGCGTTTAGGCTGACGACGCCATGCCAACCCGCGTACATGCCATCCTCGTCGCCCGACCGGGGGCGACCTCCCGAGCGCAGCTTCTGCACACTCTCGATGCGCTCGCCCTGCAGACCCGTCGTGCCGACGCGGTCACGCTCGTCGTGTGCGGAGATGCCTCGTCGATCCGGGACAGCAGCACCGTCGCGCACTCCGTCGAGGGCATCATCGAAGCGCGCACCTCGACCTCCTTCGCCGACGCCGTCGCGCTGGCGCTCCCGCGGGTCGCACAGGGTGCCGCGGTGTGGCTCCTGGCCCACGACACCGCCCCGCACCCGCGAGCGCTTGGCGAGCTCACGGGCGCGTTGGAGCGCTCGCCCTCGGCCGGGCTCGCCGCACCGAAACTCGTCTCGGCGGACAGCGAGCGGGAGATCGTCTCGCTCGGTGTGACGATGACGACCTTCGGACGCACGGTCGACTCCGCGGGCGGTGAACTCGATCAGGGTCAGCACGACGGCGCAGAGGACGCGCTCGGTGCCGACGTCCGAGGGCTCCTGCTGCGCGGCGAGCTCACTGCGACCCTCATGCCCGACCCCGCACTCGCGGGAGCGGACGAGGGGCTCGATCTCGGCGTCCGGGCGCGGTTGGCCGGAGGAAGGACCGTCCTCGCCCCGCGCGCCCGGATCTCCGTGCATCCGGATGGGCCTGCCGCACTGCCTCAGAGCCCCTCTCGTCGGGCGTTCGCGACCCGCCTGGCCCAGCTGCACCGTCGCCTCGTCTACGCGCCGGCCGTCGCCGTTCCGCTGCACTGGCTCACGTTCCTTCCGCTTGCGTTGTGGCGCTCGCTCGTCCACCTCGTGGCCAAGCGGCCCGCCGACGTGCTGCCCGAGTGGGGCGCTGCGATCACTGCCATGGCGCGCATCGGGGCGGTCGCACGATCCCGCGGTCGGCTGCGAGCCGTCCGCACGCAGTCCTGGTCGAGCATCACCCCCCTGCGGGTCACGCACTCGCAGCTGCGCAAGACCCTCGATGACGGGCACGGCAGCGAGGGCGGCGCGGTCAGCGAGCTCCGATTCTTCTCTGGAGGAGGCGCGTGGGTCGTGTTGGGGGCGCTGCTGGTCAGCGCCGCATCCTTCACCCTCGTGTTCGCCTGGCCGGCGCTCGGCGGAGGAGGCCTGCTCCCGTTGCGGGACACGGTGGTCGGTCTCTGGCAGGACGCGTCCTGGGGTCTTCGCGGGCTCGGCGTGGACGTGGTCGGACCCGCGGATCCCTTCGCCGGGGTCCTGGCCGTGCTCGGCTCGCTCTTCCCGGCTGCGCCGTCGCTCGCACTCGTGGCAGTGTGGGTGCTCGCTCTTCCCCTCGCTGTCCTGGGCGGATGGTTCGCGGCGACGCGGATCACGGATCGTGGCGGGTTGCGTATCTTCGCCGGCGTCGTGTGGGCTCTTTCGCCGACCTTCCTCACCGCGCTCGTCGACGGGCGCCCGGCCGCTGTGCTGGTCCATCTCCTGCTTCCCTGGCTCTTCCACACCGCGGCCGTCGCCCGCCGTTCCTGGGGCGCGGCCGGGGCCGGGTCCCTGATCCTCGCCGCAGTGCTGGCGTGTGCGCCGTCGCTCGCGCCGGCCGCTGTCGTGCTCTGGATCGTGACGCTCGGGATCGTTCTCGGGCAGGGGTCGTTGCGCGGAGCGGTGCGAGTCCTCTGGCTCGTCGTCCCTTCCGCGGTGATATTCGCTCCGCTCGCCATCTGGCAGGTCCAGCGGGGGAGCATCTGGGCACTCTTCGCGGACCCTGGCCTGGTCTTCGCGGGCCCGCAGGTCGCGGCGGATGCCGCCGGGCGGCTGCTGCTCGCGGGAGGTTTCCCGACGTCGGACATGGCCGGATGGAGCGACATCCTCAGCGAGCCGCTGGCAGCCTGGGTGCCGCTCCTGTGCGCGCCGCTCGCCGTCCTCGCGCTCGCGTCCGCACTGTCACCGCGCTGGCGCGCGGGGGCGACGCTGCTGCTCGTCGGTCTCGCAGGTCTCGCCACGGCGTGTCTCGCGGTCGGCATCGAGGTCAGCTTCGCGCAGGGCACCCCTGTCGCCATCTGGCCGGGCACGGGACTGAGCCTCGGCTGGCTCGGAGTGGTGGGTGCTGCCGTGGTGACCCTCGAGACAGGGCTGCGGGTACCGCGCGTCCGGGCTCTCGCCGCCACCGTCGCTGCGCTCGCGATCGTCGTGTGCGCGGTTCCCTCCCTCGCCGCGATGCACGCGGGACGGAGCGCTCTCACCAACGGGCCCGAGACGACTCTCCCTGCGTTCGTGGCCGCGGAGGCTCGAGGCGACCAGTCTCAGTCGACTCTCGTGCTGACGGCACAGAACGACGGCACGCTCGCGACCAGGGTCGTCTGGGGTGCGAGCGACACCCTGGGTGCTCAGACGACCGTCCTGAGCACGGCGACGACTCCGCGTGGCACGGATGTCAGCACGCTCGCCGTGGACCTCATCTCAGCGCGTGACTTCCACGCCCTGGAGCAGCTGGCTCAGCACGGTGTGCACTTCGTACTGCTCGACCAGATCGACGGCGATGAGACCGACGCCGCTCGCGCTCTTCGCGTCGGAGCCGTCACGGCGCTCGATCAGCGCGTCGGGTTCGTCAAGGTCGGCGAGACGGACAAGGGCGTGCTGTGGCGCCTCGACACGGATCCCGCGCCCCGCGCCGACCTGACCGGCGGACAGCAGCGCACGGCACAGTTGTTCACCACGCTCACACTGCTCGTGCTCCTCTCCGCCCTCCTGCTGTCCGTGCCCACGCGGGCATCGCGTCGCGCGGCCCGCGCACAGTCGCGCATTGTGGGACGCGCCCCGGAAGAGCCCGCTGCTCGCCGTCGACGCGACGTGGACGATCTGGCGCTTCCGGTCGTCCCGGAGCATCCCGGAATCGAGGAGCTCCCGGACGCCGCAGCTCCGATCGCGGACGCGGACGAGGACGCCGAGCCGGAGGACGAGGAGCCGGACGACGAGGCGGGATCGGCGGACGAGTCGGACGCCGAGCGCTCAGGACACGCCGAGGACGGACCGACCGAGAAGACCGAGTCCCCCACGGGGGCCCCGGACTCCGAGTCCGATGACGACGCTCCGATCGCACCAGGGCGCACGGAGGAGGAACGATGAATCGCACGAGTCGAACGACCCGCATCGCGGTCATGGGCGCGCGTGCTGTCGCCGGTGCAGCAGTGATCGTCCTGGGTATCGCTGGTGTGTCGGTCGCGGTCGCCGCCCCCTGGCCGCAGATCGATAACTCACCCGCGACGACCGAGGTCACCCCCCTTCCCGGAGACACCGTTCTCGTCTGCACCGGTTCCTTCCGCGCGCTCGGTCGAGACGTGCAGAGCGCGGGACAGATGTCAGCCGCAGGTGATCTTCGCGCGACGACCGCGGGAGATGAGGTCGTTCTCGCGCAGACGGAGCTGCTGACGCCGGAACTCGAGGACGGGATCGCGCCGACGGCGCTCACGAGCATCGCGGAGGGGCGGCAGACGCCCCTCATCGCCGCCGCCGAGTCGATCCGACTCGACTCCGAGGATCTCGCGGGCCTCGCGGCCGCACCCTGCCGAGAGCCCGCAACCGAGTCGTGGATCGTCGGGGGTGAGGTCAGCACGGGTACCAGCGATATCGTGATCCTCTCCAACCCCGGTGAGGTCACCGCGACCGTGACGCTCACGGTGTACGGGGTCACTCGCACATCCACGACGACCGTCGTCGCGGCCGGCACTCAGGTCGCGCTGCCCCTCGCGGGCATCGCCGCAGGCGAGCAGGAGCCTGTGGTCAGGGTCACGACCGAGGGATCTCCCATTCGTGCCGTCCTCCAGTCGTCCCTCGTGCGCACGCTGGACCCCGTCGGTATCGACCTGCAGGACACCGCGGGCACCCCGCGCAACGAGCTGACCTTCGCCGGAGTCCGGGTCGTGGTCGAGGAGCAGGAGTCCGCGCCCACTCTCGTGCGCATGCTCGCGCCGGACGAGGACACCGAGGCCACCGTGACCGTGCGAGCAGCTGGCGAGACAGTGGAGGAGTTCACGGTTCCGCTGACCGGCGGAGCCCCCGCGTCGGTCAGCCTCGCGGATCTCCCGATCGGTGTCTACAGCGTCGACGTCGTCGCTGACGAGCCCATCGTGGGCGCGACGTGGCAGAGCGCGGGCTTCGGTGAGGTATCCGATTTCTCCTGGATGACGGCGGCGCCGGAGCTCTCGGGCACCGTGATGTTCTCGGTGCCGCGCGGACCCGCACCGCGTCTGCACCTCGTGAACGGTGGTGACAGCGACGTGACCGTGTCGGTGGCGCCGCAGTCCGGCGGAACCGCGCGGGAGATCGTGGTGCCCGCGGGTACCGACGAACTCGTGACGGTCCGCCCGAACGCCTCGTATGAGCTCACGACGTCGGGGCCTCTGCACGCGGCGGTCTCGATGGCGGACGACGGGCAGTTGGCCGGGTGGCCGATCTGGCCGGGAACGGGCGAGCCGGAGCCGATCGTCGTCCACCCCTGATCCGCGGCCGTCAGTGGTCGTGTCCGAATTCCCAGGGCTCGCGGCCGACGTACTCCGCCGCGGCGCGGAACACAGCGCCCTCCACAGCCATGCGGCGGTGGAGCTGATCGTCGTGGCCGGGGGACAGGAAGCGCTCGATCGGAAGTCGGAACAGCACGATGCGCCGCTGCTCCCGGTCGATGTGCCATCGCGGTACGGCATCCACGGCGTCCGTGAGCGGGGTGGCCCCGATCTCGAAACGCACCTCCTGCAGTTCCGGCCAGGTGCCACGCAGGAATTCGACGGCCGTGCCGACGGCGATGTCGAACCGATCGATCCGACCGTCCAAGGGTGGCAATGGCGGGCGGACGACAGGGCTTCGTCCGATACGCCCGTGGCGGCCGTGCCGTGCACCGCGACGGGGCGATGCGGGGGTCGGTCGACGGCGGGCCATGCCCAAAGTCTAGGCGCTGCCGCGCGGCATCCGAGCGGAGTCGGAGGGGAACCCTAGGCTGACGGGAATGGACGGACGACTCTGCTCGAAAATGGCCTGTGCGCGTGAAGCCGTGGCCACGCTCACCTACGACTACGGGGACCAGATGGCCGCTCTCGGACCGCTCGGCGGCGCCAAGCAGCCGCACGCGCACGATCTCTGCGCCATTCATGCCGATCGTCTGTCCATGCCGGCAGGCTGGATCGTCGTACGCCACGAGGCCCTTCGAGCCTGACCAGCCAGACCTCCCTCACCCGCGATCGAGGCAGCTCAGGTCGAGACGGAACGCCCCGTCAGCCGCTCCGCGCGGGAATCGGCGATCATCAGAGCACGCCGTTCTCGTTCACGCCGAAGCACGGTGACGGCGATGAGCAGTGTCTCGGGGTGCGCAGGCGGGATCGGTGAGATGAACGGCATCGCCTCGTCCATGAGTGCGTGCGCGATGCGGGCCCTGGCATCCGGGGACATCCGCTCGGCGCTCTGAAGGAATTGGGAGATGCGGCGAGCCAGGCGATCCGGCAGTCGGGCGACATCCGCGATCCGCGCCCACTCCGCCAGAGGTGCGGGCATCATCGGGACGTGGGTGACGAGCGGGGGAGTGCGCACCCGCTGACTGTAGGTTCCGGCCACGAGGTCGCCCAGACGCTGCGAGCGGGCGGAGAAGGCACCAGCGAGCACGGCGACCGACCCCAGCGTCAGATAGATCTCGAGCACGCCGATGAGCGCTCGGATGAATGCATGGCGGAATCCGGTCGCGCCGCCGTCGACGCGCACGATGCGTCCGCCGACGGCGAGCTTGCCGAGGCTGCGACCACGCAGGCTCACCTCCATCGCGACAGGGACGACCACGAAGCAGACGACCATCGCGACGACGGTGAGGATCCTGTCGATCGCCTCGTCGATCAGGCCACTGTCCACGAGCCAGATGCGCAGGAAGAGGAACAGGACGAAGAGCAGGATCGAGACGAGCATGTCGATCAGGGCGCCGAGCGCCCGCAGGATGAAGCCGACGGGCTGGACATCGATCGCGACGGCTTCGCCGGAGAGGATCTCCTCGGCGGTGGCGAGTGGCGAGGACATGAGTACAGTAAATCAGGTGGATGCCGATGCCCTGAGTGACGCGCGACGCGATGAGTGGCGTCGACTGGACGAACTGAGCCGGTCGCGGCTGGATGGGGCAGGGGTCGACGAGCTGATCGTGCGGTACCGCGCCGCGTCCGCCGATCTCGCCGAGCTCAAGACCTCCACGGGCGACTCCCCGCAGAGCGCGTACGTCTCCACCGTGCTCGCCGCGGCGCGACTTCGTCTGACCGGCGCGTCGGACAACGTCCTCACCCAGCTCAGACGGTTCTTCACCGCGCAGCTCCCCGCCGCGCTCTACCGTGTCCGGTGGACGACGCTCGTGATCGCGGTCGCCTTCATCGCGGTCGGTGTCGGAGTCGCTGCCTGGATATCGAGCGATCCCACGCTCGTTGCGACTCTCGGACCCCCGGACCTCCTGGCGCAGTACGCAGACGAGGATTTCACGGGCTACTACACGGAGAACCCGGCCGCGGTCTTCGCCGGCGTGGTCTGGACGAACAACGCATGGATCGCCGCGCAGTGCGTGCTCTTCGGCGTCACGGGGATCTGGCCGCTCTACGTGCTCATGCAGAACGCGATCGGACTCGGCACGTCGGGGGCCGTCATGGCCGCCTACGACCGAGCCGACGTCATGGTCCTCTACATCCTTCCGCACGGGATGCTCGAGTTGACCTGCATCTTCGTCGCGGCGGCCGCGGGCCTGCACGTCTTCTGGGCGTGGGTCGTTCCGGGGCACCGGTCACGCGGGGCGGCACTCGCGGAGGAGGGGCGCTCGCTCGCGACGGTCGCGATCGGTCTGATCTTCGCCCTTGCTCTCGCGGGCCTGGTCGAGGGTTTCATCACGGGGTGGGCGCTGCCCTGGCCCATCAAGATCGGCATCGGCGCTGCGGCGCTCGCGATCTTCCTCATCTACATGCTCGTCGTCGGAGGTCGCGCGGTGCGTGCCGGTGAGAGCGGCGACCTGGTGGAGTACGAGGCGGGCACGCCGCGACTGGTCGCCGGCTGAGAGCCGGTACTCACCGGGACGACGTCAGGGCCCCTGCAGCAGGTGCTCCTCCGTGGCGTTGCCGTCGAACAGCGCGCGGTACGCGAAGCCCGCGATCATCGCGCCGATGAGCGGGAAGATCAGGAAGACCCACAACTGCGACAGTGCGTCCACGCCGCCGTAGACCGCTGTCGCGATCGAGCGGGCCGGGTTCACCGAGGTGTTGTCGATCGGGATGGTCGTGAGGTGGATGAGGGTGAGCGTGAGACCGATGACGAGCCCGGCGAACGCGCTGCCGCGCTTCGCGTGGGTGACGCCGAGGATCACGATCAGGAAGATCGCCGTGAACACGACCTCGACGATGATCGCCGCCCCGATGCCGAAGCCGCCGGGGGAGAGAGCGTCCCAGCCGTTGCTCGCGAATCCGCTGTCCTGTGCGGTCTGCAGCCAGCCCTCCGGGCCGAACAAGCCGATCGCGACGATCAGTGTCGTCGCGACCAGTCCGCCGATGATCTGTGCGATGACGTAGCCCGGCACGTCGCGCCAGGGGATGCGTCCGGCGGCGGCCACACCGACCGTGACGGCCGGGTTGAAGTGACCGCCGGAGATCGGACCGAACGCGTAGGCGCCCGCGAACACGGCGAGGCCCACCGCGAGCGAGACTCCCAGGAAACCGACGCCCTTGTTGTGTGCGTCGGTGCCCTCACCGAAGCCGGCCGCGAACAGCGCGGTGCCGATGAGGCCGAGCACCAGCAGAAAGGTACCGAAGGCTTCCGCGACGAGTTTGGTGGACATCGCCGGAGCATCTGCAGTGGTGTCGCTCATGTGTTCTCCTCGAGATCAGGAGACGATGCCGCGCCCGCCGCGCAGGGAACCGCGATGCATCGTCCACCACCGGAGCCTAGGGCACGGTCAGCGTATTCCCAGTCAGATGACTCGGAGCGCCGTGAGCGCTCGTCACAGCCGACCGCTGGCCTTGAGCTCCAGGTATCGGTCTGCGATCCGCGGGGGGAGGCTCTCCGGATCGGCGGCGATCGCCTCTCCGCCGGCGCGGTGAACCGCGTCTGCGACGATCTCCGCGTCGCGCAGCGAGCGTTCCGCGGCCGCCGCCAGGTACACGTCGGCGCGTGAGCCGCGCTGTCGAGCGAGATGCTCGATGGCCTCGTCGGTCACCGCTCCGACGAGGACCGTCGTCGCACGGGAGGGCGGAGGGAACGCGCCGAGGAAGCCGCGTGCCGACTCCGCTGCGTCCTGGGCCGTGAGCACCACGATCAGCGCGGGTCGCGTCGTCACCGTCCTGATCGCGGCGAATGCCGCGTGCCAGTCGGTGTCCACGAGGCGAGCATGCACGGGAGCCATCACGTCCGTCATCGCCGGGAGGAGCCCTGGACCGTCGACGCCCGTGACTCGTCCGCGGACGACGCGGTCGCACAGCAGGAGGTGCACGTGGTCGCCGGCTCGCTGGGCGAGTGCCGCCAGTAGGAGTGCGGACTCCAGAGAGGCGTCCAGGCGGGTGCCGTCACCGACGCGCGCGGCGGCGGTGCGCCCCGTGTCGATGAGGATGACGACGTGACGGTCCCGCTCGGGGCGCCAGGTACGCAGCATGGTCGTGCCGGCCCGGGCTGTGGCTCGCCAGTCGATCGAGCGCACGTCGTCTCCGCGCACGTACTCCCGGAGCGAGTCGAACTCGGTCCCCTGACCACGGACCTGGATGCTCGTGTTGCCGTCGAGTTCCTTGAGGCGGGCGAGCCGGGACGGCAGGTGCCTGCGCGAGCTGAAGGCAGGCAGCACGCGGATGGCACCGCGCGCGGCATGCCGCACCTGACGTCCGCCGAGGCCCAGAGGGCCGCGCGAGCGGATCGCGACGAACTCGGTCACCAGTTCGCCTCGGCGCCGAGGACGCAGGGGGACGGTGGCGCGTCGGAACTCCCCGGGAGGGATCACGAGGGCGGGGCGGTCGGCGGAGGCGCCGGCGGTCGGCTGCCACGCATCGCGGACGAGCGCGTGGAGCGTGCGCGTTCCGGTGTTGCGCAGGGTCACCGTGGTCGGTACGAGCTCGCCCATCCTCACCCGCGCGGGGAGGCGCCGCGTGATGTCCACGGCGGCCGGGTCAGCGGCGAGGATCACGTCGACCGCGAGAAGGACCGCGCACAGGGCCAGCCAGCCGACGAGGGCGACCCACGGCGAAAGCCCCGCCATCGACAGCGCGATGAGCGGGACGATCCCCAGGGCGACGACGAGGGGGAACCGACCGAGGAGGAACACTTAGATCGGCACCCGGGTCTGCTGCACCACGGAGGCGAGCACGGCGTCGGCCGTCACGCCCTCCATCTCGGCGTCCGGACGCAGCTGCATCCGGTGCCGCCAGACGGGGACGAGCATCGTCTGGACATGATCCGGCGTGACCGCCGTGGACGCGTTCAACCAGGCCCAGGCCTTCGCGGCGGCGAGCAGGGCGGTCGACGCGCGCGGGCTCACGCCCAATTGCACGGACGGGGACTGGCGGGACGCACGCGCGAGGTCCACGACGTACCCGAGCACATCGTCCGTCACCTCCACGGCTGCCGCAGCCTCCTGCGCGGCGCGGATTTCCTCCGCACCGACGACCGCGTCGACTCCGGTGAGTTCACGCGGAGAGAACCCGCCGGCGTGGCGTCGGAGGACGGCGACCTCGGCGTCACGTTCCGGCATACCGACGACCAGCTTCATCAGGAACCGGTCGAGCTGTGCCTCGGGCAGCGAGTACGTGCCCTCGTGCTCGATGGGGTTCTGCGTCGCCGCGACGAGGAACGGATCGGGAAGCGGGCGGCTGGCGCCGTCCGCGGACACCTGTCGTTCCTCCATGGCTTCCAGCAGTGCAGCCTGCGTCTTCGGCGGAGTCCGGTTGATCTCGTCGGCGAGCAGGATGTTCGTGAACACGGGACCCGCCCGGAACTCGAACTCTCCCGTACGAGCGTCGTAGACGAGCGATCCCGTCACGTCGCCCGGCATGAGGTCCGGGGTGAACTGCACGCGCTTGGTGTCCAGTCCCAGTGCACGAGCGAACGAGCGCACGACGAGCGTCTTCGCCACACCAGGGACGCCCTCGAGAAGGACATGGCCGCGCGCGAGGAGCGTCACGAGCAGGCCGGTCACGGTGCCGGCCTGCCCGACCACCGCCTTCTCGACCTCCAGTCGCACGCGATGCATGGCATCGCGGAGCGCGGCGTCGTCTCGCGCGCCGAGGGGCGCGGGGGATTCTGCGGTCACGGGGTGTTCCTTTCATGAGGGGCGGCGGCGTCCACGGCCGCCTCGAGGTCGGAGAGTCGACGGGCCGTGTCGACGAGATCGGTGTCGGAGTCCGGGAGCGGGCCGAGCAGCAGGCCGCGCACGTCCGCACGTGGGATGCGGAGTCTGTCGGCCGTCGCGTCGGCGATCTCCTCGGTCCGAGAGCGGGCGTGGAGACCGAGACGGCGAGCGAGGCGGCGCAGAGTGCCCTCGCGCAGGGCGGCGGCCGCGTGCGCGGCGTCTGCGGCCTTCGCCGTCAGACGCGCGCGCCCGTGCATGGTCTCGGACGCGCGGACGGTCACGGGGAGCGTCTCCGCCACCAGGGGACCGAAGCGTCGACCGCGCCAGAGGATGACGGTGATTCCCGCGAGGAGGACGAGGAGGATCGCCGGGGTGACCCACTCCGGCGTGAACGTCGCGAGGGTGTCCGGTGTGGTGCCCTCGATGTCCGAATCCTGGAACGACGGTACGTACCAGACGACGTGTCCGGTCTGACCCAGCAGGGCGATTCCCAGGGCGGCGTTGCCGTCTTCGGCGAGGAACTCGTTCGAGAAGAGTCCGGTGCCGTCGATCATCGCCGTGCGCATCCCGCCGCGGTCGTCGACGAGCAGCGCGGCATTGCCGGAGGAGTCCGAGAAGCAGCCTGTGACGCCCTCGGCCGGGGTGAACAGGCGGCCGGGTCGGATCTCGCCGACCTCCGAGAGCTCGGTGAGTCCGCAGGCCGTGGCATCGGCCGTGTTCGTCATTGCGGATGTCGCAGTGCCCATCTCAAGCAGACGGAGCAGTCGGGTGCTGGTGGAGAGGAAGACGGTGCTGTGCGACGGTTCGAGGAGCTCGCCGACCGCCTCGTCGGAGAGGGCATACGGATCCGAGAGCGCGAGGATGCTGTCGTCGCGCAGGGCGGCGTGCGCGTCCGCGCGCGAGCGTACGACGTCGACGTCGACGCCCTGATCGCGCAGGATCTCCGCGAGTGCGAGCGCCCCAGGGCCGTTCGCTCCCTCGGGGTCCAGACCGCCGCGCGCAGCGGGGGACGTCGCGACGACGTTTCCCGCGATGAGTGCCACGGCGACCACGAGCGCCGCGACCACGAGCCAGCCCAGAAAGGCGCGTCCGCGGCCGCGCGTGCGGATCACGCCGATGCGAGGGACGTCTTCGATGGCCGTCATGCGGGAACGACCTCGGGGCGATGGGCTGACAGCCGATCGTCTGTCGCGGTCAGGTCCAGGTAGCTCTCCTCCGTCGCTGTGCGTCGGAGATAGCGGACCTCGTCGAACGAGGAGGCGGCGGCGCGCAGCGCCTCGGTCTCCCCGGCGAAGACCGTCGCAGCCTCGCGAGCGATCGCCTGCGCCGTGGCGCCCGGCGCGGGGTCGATGATGTCGCGCTCCAGCAGCCCGCGCGCGAGCGCACGGAAACGGAGGATCGTGGCGGTGTCCCACTCCCCGGCCTTCGCAGCGCGCTCGGCGTCCGTGCGCAGCTGGGCCGCCGTGCGATCATCGCGCTCGCCCAGAAGATCGCGTCCGTTCCGCTTCGTCTGGCGAGTGGCGCGCGGGCGTCCCCAGACGATGAGCGCCGTGATCAGAGCGGCGACGATCACCACGCTGACCACGATGAGCGCGAGTGGTCCTGCACTCCCGCCGCCCTCGGGAGTGAACAGATCCGCGAGGAAACGCGCGATGTCGCGCGCGACCAGGTCGAACCACGTCGGTCGCGCCTCCGCGTAGCGGGGGTTGGCGAGTTCGTCCTCCGCCCAGCGGCGAGCCTCGTCGCCGTCCGGGATGAGGGGCGTGTCCAGACGGACGATCATGCCGTCCCGGACCCCGGCGGAGCCCATGGGCTGTCAGCGGGCGGTGCGGATGACGGCGATGCCGGTGGAGGTGCGACGGGGGGAGCCGGAGGCGGAGATGCGACGGGGGGCGCTGCCGGCGGGGCAGCGGGGGGCGCGCTGGGTGCGCCGTACCCGGGTACGTACGGTGGAGCGCCGGCCGGAGGCCCGTATCCGGGGGCGGCGCCGTACCCGTTCGGCTGGCCCGTGCCGGGAGCAGGAGCGCCGTACGGGGGCGCGTATCCGTAGGTCGGCGACGGGGGAGTGGGCGGCGTGGACGAGACGGCACGCGCCGGGTCCACCGCGAACGGGTCGCCGAGCTGATCCTCCGACCACCCGAGCTCGCGGCGCTCCTGGTGGCTGAGGAGAGTCTGATCGAGGCCCTCGTGCCGCATGCGCGAGTCGAGGTACACCAGCGCCGCACCGGTGCACTGCACGACGACGGTGATCGCCTGGAGGATGAGCAGCAGAATCTGCGGGGCGAGGAACGCGAAGACGAAACCGATGACGCTCGCCACGTCGTCCGTGCCGCCGGTGGGCGCGATGATGGCGCTGAACATGCCGGAGAGCAGCGACGCCGGGATGCTCACCACCTGCATGGCGAGCCCCATGACCAGACTGATCAGGAACATGACACCGAACGCGACCCAGAACCGCCCGCGGGTGAGGCGCCAGGAGCGCACCAGCGCGGTGCGGAAGGTGGCACGCTCGAGGACGAGGATCGAGGGGACGAGCAGCAGCTTCGTGTAGAGCCACACCGTGAGCGGGATGCTGGCGAGTATCACGAGCACGACGAGGAGGACGGCGATGCCGATCGCCTCTCCGGACCCGCCCTGGCCCCCCGCGACGAACGCGACGATGATCCCGGCGGCGATCGCGATGATGCCGAAGACGAACAGGATCGACAGCGTGGCGAACCCCACGAGTCGCCAGAACGCGGGACGGGTGCGGCGCCACAGCGCGCCCAGCGACGGCTTCTCGCCCAGCGCCGCGTATCCCATGTCCGCGGCGACGATGCCCTGCATGGCTGCGGTGAAGGCGACGCTGGCCAGTCCGAGCCCGAGTCCGACGACGATGTTGATCCCGATCGTTCCCGCCAGCACAGCCTCGAAGTCCGGCGAGCTCGGGGAAACGGACTCGAGCCGGGTGAAGGTGGTGAAGAGCACGGCCGTCATGACTCCGGCGATGATCAGCACGGCGACCAGTTGAAGGGCGACGGCGAATCCGAACAGGACCTTCGGGTTGTGCCGCAGAGCGGCGAACGCCTTGCCGAGGAGCATTCCGAAGGTCATCGGATGCAGCGGGATGATCCGCCGCTTCGGGGCGGGTGTCCAGGTCTGTTCGCTCACAGCTCTCCCTCTGATCACAGGCCCTCCCATCGTGTCATACCGGCGACGCGCCACCCCGTCGCACCGTCGAACCGCGCTGCGGCGAGTGTGTGTCGTAAAGTACGGGAAGACGAGCTGCGCCTGCCCGAAGCGCTTCGGGCTCGTGCACAAGCCAAGAAGGATGGGGGCTGGGTACCTTATGACCTCACGCATCCTCGTGGTCGACGACGACACCGCGCTCGCCGAGATGATCGGCATCGTGTTGCGTACGGAAGGCTTCGAGCCGGTGTTCTGCGCGGACGGTGCGCGGGCGGTGGAGGAGTGGCGTTCGCAGCGCCCCGACCTGGTCCTGCTCGACCTCATGCTTCCGGGAATGGACGGCATCGAGGTTTGTACCCGCATACGCGCCGAGTCCGGCATCCCGATCATCATGCTCACGGCGCGCAGCGACACGGCCGATGTCGTCCGCGGCCTCGAGGTGGGCGCAGACGACTACATGGTCAAGCCGTTCAATCCCAAAGAGCTCGTGGCGCGCATCCGCACCCGGCTGCGCCCCGCCCCGCAGGCGTCCTCCGACGTGCTGCGTGTGGGGGATGTCGTCGTGGACGTCGACGCCCATGAGGTCCGTCGGGGCAACGACGTGATCGCACTCACGCCGCTGGAATTCCAGCTGCTCGTCGCTCTCGCATCGAAGCCGCAGCAGGTGTTCTCGCGCGAGATGCTGCTGGAACAGGTCTGGGGTTACCACTACAAGGCGGACACGCGGCTCGTCAACGTCCACGTGCAGCGTCTGCGGGCCAAGGTCGAGGTCGATCCGGACAATCCCAAGATCGTCATGACGGTGCGAGGCGTCGGCTACCGCGCCGGGAGTCTCGGCTAAGAGACCGTGGTGACGACGAGCGCGACGCCCACGACGGTCGCGGTCTGGCGCGACTGGCGGGGGTGGCCGGAGACCGTCACGTCGCAGTGGCGGCGATCTCTGCGCTTCCGTACGCTCACCATCACCCTCGTCACGACCGCTCTCGCCATCTTCGTGACCTGCGTCACGATGGCTCTCGTGATCCAGAACGACCTCTTCGAATCGCGCAAGAACCAGGCTCTCGACGATGCGCAGCGTTCGGTCGCCGCCGCCCAGGTGACTCTCGACTCCGCCGATGTGGACGATGACGGGACGGCTCTTCGCGCGGTGTGGCTCAGCGCGCAGACGGACATCGGACGCATCTCCTCCTCGGACATGTTCGCGGCGTTCCCGATGGACGCGGAGGCTAACGAGGTCGGGCTCAACGGATTCACCGCGGGTGGTCTGAGCGCGGAGCTGCTCAGCGACGGGCTGCGCACGCGCGTGACGAGCCTCAGTGACCGGCAGGCATGGCAGTCGGTGCCTCTTCCCGCGGAGGGCGGCGGGACGGTAGCCGGCATCGTCGTCGGTCAGCAGCTCTTCGTTCCCGAGGCGGGGGCGTTCGAGGTGTACATCGCCTACGACCTCGAGGAGGCCGACCAGACTCTGCTCTTCGTGCAGCGCACGCTCTGGCTCGCCGGGATCGCGCTCGTCGGAATCATCGCCGCGATCTCGTGGATCGTGCTGCGCTCGGTGGCTGTGCCGATCGTCGAGGCCGCCGAGACGAGTGCGAGGCTCGCCTCAGGAAACCTCGAGGTCCGGCTGCCCGTCCGCGGCGAGGATGAGTTGGCCACCCTCGGGCGCTCCTTCAATGCGATGGCGGACAGCATCGAGGCCCAGATCAAGGAGCTGGGAGAGCTCTCGCTCGTCCAACAGCGCTTCGTCTCCGATGTCTCCCATGAGCTGCGCACGCCGCTTACCACCATCCGACTCGCCGCGGAGATGCTCAACGACCGCCGCGACGAGTTCGACCCGACGACCGCGCGGACCGCGGAGCTTCTCCACACCCAGGTCCAGCGCTTCGAGATACTCCTCTCCGATCTCCTCGAGATCAGCCGCTACGACGCGGGGTCCGTCCAGCTCGAACTGGAGGCGACGAGTCTCGCGCACCTCGCCGAGGACGTGATCGACCAGATGCGACCGCTCGCGGACGACCGCGGATCGGAGATCCGTCTCGTCGCCCCGGGCGGCTATTCGCCGGTGGACATGGATCCGCGGCGGGTGAGGCGTGTCCTGCGCAACCTCATCGGCAACGCGATCGAACACGGCGAGGGACGGCCGATCGTCGTCACGGTGGACAGCAACGAGTACGCGGTCGCGGCCGGTGTGCGCGACTTCGGTCTCGGGATGGACCCGGACGACGCCCAGCGCGTGTTCGACCGTTTCTGGCGCGCTGATCCCTCCCGGCAGCGCACGATCGGCGGAACGGGACTCGGTCTCTCCATCGCGCTCGGCGACGCGAACCTGCACGGCGGTACTCTCACGGTGTGGTCCGAGCTCGCGGTGGGGACGAACTTCGTGCTCACCGTCCCCCGGCACGGAGAGACCCTCGAGGGCCCCTCGCCGGTGCCGGTGGAACCGCAGGAGATGCTGGCGGAGCTCGGAAGCGTCACGGAACCCATCCAGGTGAGCGAGCTGCGGCGCGAGCTGGTGGACGAGGACGGAAGTACTCCATGAGGATGCCGAGAGTCGTACGAGTCGTCGCGGTGGCCGCTGTCGCGCTGTCCCTCACCGCGTGCGCGGGGCTTCCCAGCAGCGGGCCCGTCACCAACGGAAACCCCGTCGGGGAGACCCTCACCGGGCCCGACGTCACCCAGCTCGCGTCGGGCCCCGTCGCCGGGGCGAGCCCGGTCGAGATCGTGGAAGGGTTCCTGGAGGCCGGAGTCACACCGAACGAGAACTGGAGCGTCGCCCGCCAGTTCCTCTCCCCGGATGCCGCTGCGGCGTGGCGACCGAGCGCGAGCGTCGCGATAGATCTCAACGCCGCCTCGCGCACCTACGCGTCGAGCGTGGACATCGAGGATGAGGACGCCACCGAAGGCGATGTCCGCGTCCAACTCGATCAGATCGCGAGCGTCGATGAGACCGGCGCGTACACCGAGGCTCCCGGGGCAGCGGACGTGTCGTTCGCGCTCGCGCGGGATGCCGAGGGTGAGTGGCGTATCACCGAGACCGCCGACGGCATCGTGCTCGACGAGGTGTCGTTCCGGCAGGTGTTCGGCCGTCACTCCCTGCAGTACTTCGATCAGGGATGGGATTCGCTCGTGCCGGACGTGCGCTGGTTCCCGCGGCGCGTCACCGTGGCGACGGCGGTCACCCAGGCCGTGATCTCCGGAGAGCCGAGTCCCTGGTTGAGCCCGGCGGTGCGCAGCGCGTTCCCGGCTGACGTCGATCTCGCGCGCGATGCCGTTCCGATCGACGGGTCCACGGCCGAGGTCGCGCTGAGCTCCGAGGCGCTCGCGCTGGATGCCACGACCCTCGCACGCATGCGTACGCAACTCGAACGCAGTCTCGCGAGCGCAGGGGTCGCTCAGGTTCGTTTCACCGTCGATGGGCGGATCCTCGATGCGGGGACCGTGCCGACGGACACGGGCCCGGTGGACACTGGAACGCTGGTGCTCACCGAGGACCAGTTCGGGGTGGTGGTCGGTGACGAGGTCACGCCGCTCCCCGGTGTCAGCGCGCAGCTCCTCGAGATCCCGCAGGACATCGCGACCATCGATGTCGCCGGGGACGGATCCTCCGCGGCGGTACAGCTGCGCGACAGAGAGATCTTCCTGGTCCGTTCCGGACGGGTGGACGCTTTGGACTCCCGGGCCGATCTCATCGCGCCGACCCTCGATCGCTACGGTTACACATGGTCTGTGCCCGAGGATTCCCCGCAGGACCTCGTCGCGTGGGACTCCGATGTCGTCGACGTCGAGATCGCCGATGCCTGGCCGACCGCGTCCGCCGTCTCGCACATCCGCGTCGCCGCCGACGGGTCGCGTATCGCCGCACTGGTGACGGTGGGCAGCCAGCGATGGGCGGTCGTCTCCGCGATCGTGCGCGACCAGGACGGCGTGCCACAGAGCCTGGGGCCGATGCAGACCGTGACGCGGTTGTCGCAGTCGGCCGGCGGGCTCGCGTGGCTGGGAGCCGACAGCCTGGGGATCCTGCTCGAGGGGGACACTCCCGTGTTGCTCTCGCAGATCGTGGGAGGGCCGGGAGTGGGAGGTTCCGCGCCGGTGGGGGCCACCTCGCTCGCCGGCGCGCGCACAGGCGCGGGCATCCGGGTTCTGGGCGGGAACGGCGTCGTGTTCGCGCAGCGCGGTTCGGCCTGGCAGGAGTCACTCCCGGGCGTCGTGGTCCTGGCTACCCGCGCCGGGTACTGACGCACTCGTCCTCCACACGGAGAGCCCCATCGACAGTCCTCACGGGGGCCGAGGGGCGGAGCCCGCGTCGTCTGACGGGCGAGGCAGGCTGGACGGATGGTCATCTCACCCGCGTTGCGTCGGGCGTGCGGCGAGGCCGCGTCCCTCCTCCTCGGATCGTGCTGCGCGGGGTGCAGTCTCCCCGGTGCGGCGCTGTGCACCACGTGCAGGGCGGAGCTGGCATCGACCCCACGGACGGTCCACACGCCGGCCGGTCTCCCGGTCACGGCGCTCCTCACCTTCGACGGTGTCGTCGCGCGGTGCATCAGAGCGATGAAGGAAGAAGGACGCACGGGGCTGGTGGCGCCGCTCGCGCGCCCGCTGCGTCCGGAGATCACTCGCGAGCAGTCTGCGTACGTCGTGCCGATTCCGACGAGCGCAGCCGCCTTCCGACGCCGCGGCTACCGGGTGGCCGAGCTCCTCGTGCGCGGTGCGGGGGCGCACCCTCGACGACTGCTGCGCGTCGGACGTGCTGTCGCCGATCAGCGCGGGCTGGGCCGCAGCGATCGGGTGCGCAACGTGCACGAGAGCATGCGTGTACGGGGCCTCCTCGCGCCGGGGCCCGTCGTCCTCGTCGACGACGTGATCACCACCGGAGCGACCATGGATGAGGCGACCCGCGCGCTGGCGGACCGAGGATTCGCGGTCGTGGCGGCGGTCGCGCTCGCGGCCACCCCGATTCAGCGGAGACTCATCGGCGACACATCGGGAGCGGGAGGTGACATCCGATGATGGGCGGACTACGGTAGGGGGTCACAAGGCGACCACGGTCCACCCTTGGCCGGGTGGACCGGGACAAGGAGCAGAGATGGAAACGAGCATCGTCGGCGTCGGAGTGGGTATCACGGACCGCTTCCGCACCGTTGTCGAAGAGAAGATCGCCCGCGTTCAGACGCTCGCTGCGCGAGCGCAGCGATTGGACGTCAAGGTCACCCATCGAGCCCACCACAACGGCCGCATGGAGGATGACACGGTCGAACTCACCCTCATCGGCAAAGGACCCGTGATCCGCTCAGAGGCGACGGACGCAGACAAGTTCGCCGCCCTCGACCTCGCTCTCGACAAGCTGACCGAACAGCTGCGTCGCGCCAAGGGCAAGCGCGTCGACAGCCGCAACCACCCGCGGGGCGCGCACTTCGAGAAGGAGAGCGGGGAGCTGGCCGGGATCGACGTCGAACCCGCATCCGCCGAGGTCCTCCACGCCGTCGCCACGGGCGTCGTGCCGATCCAGAACGACGAGGAAGAGGAGTACTCGCCCGTCGTCATCCGCACCAAGAACTTCGACGCGGAATGGATGACGGTCGAGGAAGCGGTCGATCGGATGGAGCTCGTCGGACATGACTTCTTCCTCTTCATCGATGTCCGCAGTGATCACCCCAGCGTCGTCTACCGGCGCAAGGGCTGGGATTACGGTGTGATCTCGCTCACGGCGCAGGCGCCGCCGGAAGAGGCTCTCGCCTCCTGAACCGAGGAATGATCCGCCGAAGGGCCGGAGTTCGCACGCTGTGCGGCTCCGGCCCTTTGCGCTGACCGGCGCCCCGCGACCGCCGAACTAGGCTGGTCGGATGCCCGCTCTCCCCGCCGGGCGCGCGGAGGCGCGTCCCTTCCGTCGAGTGCGCGCTGCCCTCATCGTCCAGTTCGTCCTGTTCGGCTTCCTGATGTCGTCGTGGATGAGCCGGATGCCGTCGGTGCGTGAGGGGCTGGACGTCTCAGCACTGCAACTCGGAGCACTCCTCATCGCCGGTGGCGTCGGTTCACTGGTCGGAGCGCTGATCGTCGGAGGGCTCACGACCCGATTCGGCAGCCGGGCGATCCTCGTCGTGGGCTTCGCAGGCAACGTGGTCGGCTTCGCCCTGCTCGCGATATCCACCACCACGGCGATCGCCCCGCTGTTCCTCGTCGGCATGCTCGTCAACGGCCTGAGCGGCGCACTGGTGAACGTGCCGATAAACGTCAACGCCGCGGCTCTGGAACAGTCGATGGCTCGCACGATGCTTCCCCTCTTCCACGCGGCGTACTCGATCGGTGCAGCGTGCGGGGCGTTCGCGGCCTCGTTGCTGTCTGCTGCCGGAGTCCCGGTGTCGTGGCAGATCGTCGCCGTCACGGTCGTGGTCACGGTGGTCCGTCTCGCCTGCTGGCACGCGGCGACCCAGCCGTCCGCTGCGGGCCGGCGCGAACACACGGAGCGCCGCGCCGGGCGTGCTTTCCGCTCCGCGCTCGGCGCGTGGGTGGAGCCGAGGACGCTCCTGCTGGGCCTGGTGCTGCTGGCCGGGTCGCTGAGCGAGGGGACCGCCACGACCTGGCTCTCGCTGGCTGTCGTCGACGGCTTCGATCAACCGGAATCCGTGGGCGCCGCGGTGTACGCGACGTTCCTGTGCGCGATGACGGTCTTCCGGATCTTCGGGTCGGCCTTGATCGACAGATTCGGTCGCGTGATCGTGCTCCGCGCCTCCGGTGTCTCCGCCTTCACGGGCGTTCTTCTGCTGATCTTCGGGCCGCTCGCCCCGATCGGCTGGATCGGGGTGGTGCTGTGGGGCTTCGGTGCGGCCCTCGGCGCACCGATCGCGATCGCGGCGGCATCCGACGACCCTGCCCGCGCAGGGGAGCGTGTCTCGGTCGTGACGTCGTTCTCGACCATCGCGACGCTGGCCGCACCACCGGTGCTCGGGCTCCTCGTCGATCAGGTCGGAGCGCTGGATGCCCTGCTCATCGTGGCCGGCGCCGTGGTTCTCAGCGTGTCCGTCGCGGGCGCGACTCGTCGCCGGCCCGGTGGTGACGGCGACACCCTGCAGACGTCCCCGATCCGATTGCCCGACTGAGGGATCCGCGCGGCACGAGCCCGATCAGTCGAAGATGCCGTCGAGGATGCTGCCGATGACGAGGCCGCCCATGATGCCGGATGCGAGGCCGCCGCCTCCGCCCCCTCGGCGACCGCCGCCCCATCCGCCGCCGCCCCATCCGTCGTCCCAGCCCTGCTGCTGGGGCCGTGCCGAATCGATGTCGCGCTGCGCGAGCTGGAGGGCTTCGGCGGCCAGTTGCGCGACGCGGCGCGCACCGGCAGCGGCCTGCTCGCGTGTCTCCTCGGCCGGGAGCAGGGAGGGGAGGTCGACGCGCAGGCGCTCGGCCTCCGCGAGTCGCGTACGGGCGTCGGCGCCGATCCAACCGCGGTGGCCGGCGATCAGCCCGCGGGCGACGCCGAGCTGTCGATCGGCGTCGTCGAGGGAGTGCTGCACATGCGCGAGGCTGGGAAGCGGGTTCTCGGCGCGATGCTGGGCGGTGGCGATCGCGGCGTCGAGAGCCGCGTTCGCGGTGCGGAGCTGGGACAGCTCGGCGAACGGATCGTTGCGCGCCCCCGGGGCGGAGAGAGCCTCGAGCGCCTGCTCCAGGTCGGTGACCGCGGAGGTCACGGCCGGAACGCGCGGAGCGTTGCGGGCGGCGATGAGATCCCCGCGGGAGTCCGCGACCACTTCGGCCAGGGTCGATTCCGCGCGCAGCGCCTCGATCTCGAAGTCCTCGACTGCGTCCAACAGGGCGCTGGCACGGCGGGTCGCCTCGGTCGCCGTTTCGAGCGCGAGGTTCGCCTCCTCGTTCTGCTTCGCCGCACGACGGCGCTCCGACACATCGGCGCCGTGCACCGCGAAGGAGAGCAACTGCTCGGCCTCTTCGGCGCTCGCCTCGATCTGGTGGATCGCACTGTCCGCGTAGCGTGTGCTCAGCCGGGCGATACTGTCCCGGGTCTGCGGGAGGCGGGCGCTGAGCGTCTCGGCATCGGCGCGCACCTGGGCCACGATCTCCGGCGCACGACGGACGCGGGAGACGGACTCCGCCAGGTCCCCGGTCTTCTCATCGAGGAGGTCTTCCGCCCAATCGCACAGCTGCACGATGCGCGCGTTGCGCGTGCGGAGCTCCTCGGGGGTGTCCGGGATCTCGTCGTGATTGAGCTGGTGCAGCGCGAAAGCCTCGCGCAGGTGCGTGCGCACGGCGTCGAGGGCTGTGCGAAGGTCCTTGGTCAGTGATTCACCCAGCTCGGCCACGGCGAACTCGAGCTCGTCCGATGCGGTGCGGATCCGCTCGTCGGCGGCGACGAGAGCAGTCTGAGCCCGGCGGGCGAGGTCCGCGTCCTGCGCGGCCTGCGCTTCGTCTTCACGCTTACGTCTACCCCAGAATCCGGCCATGTTCCGATCCTACTTTCCTGCTGGAGCCCTGCTGAGGAATCCGCTGGGGGCGAACGGTGCGAGCTCTCACGCCACGATCCGCGGTTCGACCCTCACCGCGGGCCGTCCTCGCTTGGGGCGTTGCGTCTCGAGTCCGAGAGTCAGACCCGCGCCCGCGTGGGCGGTGAGACGCTCCTCTGCGAGGTCCAGCCAACGCAGCTCGGCGTCCGCCGCGACGATGAGCGAATCCAGCACGAGAGCCCCAGTGAGGTCCTCCGCCCCCTCTGTCTCGTCGGACGCCGCGCGCGCGGCCTCGAGTTCGCGGAGTCGTCGCGCCGAGGCGGCGCGCTGGGTCATGATGACCGCGGACGCATCTGCGCCCGGCAGGGTCGCGGCGAGGGAGATCTTGATCGCGAGCTCGTCGCGCGGTGCCTGGTTCCGGACGACGGGCTGTACCAGCCAGGCGCTCACGGCGGCGGTGCCGGTGTCTGTGATCCGCCAGTAGACATGGCCCTGGTCGTCCGGTTCGCCGCGTGCGACGAGTCCGTCGCGCTCGAGGCGTTCAAGGGTGTTGTAGATCTGCCCGACGTTGAGGGGCCAGACCGAGCCCGTCCGTCGATCGAACTCTGTGCGCAGCTGATAGCCGTAGCACGGCCCCTGGTCGAGGATGGCGAGCAGGCTCTGTCGAACGGACACGGGACCTCCGGTGGATGCGAGTGGAAAGCCATACGCAGTATATGCATACTGGGAAAACCGGGATCGACGCGATCGCCTGGCGGCTGAGTGCGTCATATCGCCCCCAGGCGACGCGCAGGTCACAGACCGGTAACATGGCTCAATATGCCCGGCATCCGCCCCCACTGGGGCTGCCGAGACCCATCGATAGGGAGAAGACTTTCGTGGCGAATCCGCTTGAGAAGTTGCTGCGCGCGGGTGAAGGTCGCATCCTCCGCCGCCTGAACCAGGTCGTCAAGGCCGTCGGCGCACTGGAGGACGACTTCGAGAAGCTCACCGACGAGGAACTGCGCAACGAGACGGTCGAACTGCGCGCTCGGCTGGAGAAGGGCGAGACGCTCGACCAGCTGATGCCGGAGGCCTTCGCGGCGGTTCGCGAAGCGGCCAAGCGCACGCTCGGAATGCGCGCGTACGACGTCCAGATCATGGGTGGTGCCGCCCTCCACCTCGGGAACATCGCCGAGATGAAGACCGGTGAGGGAAAGACGCTCGTCGCCACGTTCCCCGTCTACCTGAACGCCATCGCAGGCAAGGGCGTCCACGTGATCACGGTGAACGACTACCTCGCCGGCTACCAGGCCGAGCTCATGGGACGCGTCTACCGGGCACTCGGCATGACGACGGGGATCATCGTGTCGGGCCAGACTCCCGCGGTGCGCCGCGAGCAGTACGGCGCGGACATCACGTACGGCACCAACAACGAGTTCGGTTTCGACTACCTCCGCGACAACATGGCCTGGCGCAAGGAGGACCTCGTCCAGCGGGATCACTTCTTCGCGATCGTCGACGAGGTCGACTCGATCCTCATCGACGAGGCCCGCACCCCGCTGATCATCTCCGGCCCGTCGTCCGGCGAGGCGAATCGGTGGTTCGCGGAGTTCGCGAAGCTCGCTCGCACGCTGGAGGCCGGCGTCGACTACGAGGTCGACGAGAAGAAGCGCACGGTCGGTGTGCTCGAGCCGGGAATCGAGAAGGTCGAGGACTACCTCGGCATCGATAACCTCTACGAATCGGCGAACACGCCGCTGATCTCCTTCCTCAACAACTCCATCAAGGCTCTCGCGCTGTTCAAGAAGGACACCGACTATGTCGTGATGAACGACGAGGTCATGATCGTCGATGAGCACACCGGGCGCATCCTCGTCGGGCGGCGGTACAACGAGGGCATCCACCAGGCGATCGAGGCGAAGGAGGGCGTGCCGGTCAAGGCGGAGAACCAGACGCTCGCCACCGTCACGCTGCAGAACTACTTCCGCCTGTACGACAAGCTCGCGGGTATGACCGGTACCGCCGAGACCGAGGCGGCGGAGTTCATGTCGACCTACAAGCTCGGCGTGGTCCAGATCCCCACGAACCGGCCGATGGTCCGCAAGGACCAGCCGGATCTCGTCTACAAGAACGAGACCGCCAAGTTCGCGCAGGTGGTCGAGGACATCGCGGAGCGCCACGCTCAGGGCCAGCCCGTGCTCGTCGGCACCGTCAGCGTCGAGAAGAGCGAGTACCTGTCCCGACTGCTGTCGAAGAAGGGCGTCAAGCACGAGGTGCTGAACGCCAAGAACCACGCACGCGAGGCGGAGATCGTCGCACGTGCGGGTCGTCTGGGCGCGGTCACGGTCGCCACGAACATGGCCGGCCGCGGTACGGACATCATGCTCGGAGGCAACGCCGAGTTCCTCGCCGTCCAGGAGCTCAAGGCCAAGGGGCTGGACCCGGTCGAGACCCCCGAGGAGTACGAGGCTGCCTGGGACGCCGCCTACGAACAGACGAAGGAGACCGTCTCCGAAGAGGGCACGAAGGTCGCCGAAGCGGGTGGGCTCTATGTCCTGGGAACCGAGCGGCACGAGTCGCGCCGCATCGACAACCAGCTGCGCGGACGCTCCGGACGTCAGGGAGACCCCGGTGAGAGCCGCTTCTATCTGAGCCTCACGGACGACCTGATGCGTCTGTTCCAGTCCGGCGCCGCCGAGGCGATCCTCGCGCGGACGAACTTCCCCGACGACGTCCCGATCGAGTCGTCGCTGGTCTCGCGCGCCATCCGCAGCGCGCAGGGTCAGGTGGAGTCCCGCAACGCCGAGATGCGCAAGAACGTCCTCAAGTACGACGACGTGCTCAACCGGCAGCGCGAGGCGATCTACGCCGATCGCCGCCAGATCCTGCACGGTGACGACATCGCCGACCGCGTGCGGCACTTCATCGAGGACGCGATCACCGGCGTCGTCAAGGACCACACGGCCGAGGGGCACAACGAGAGCTGGGACTTCGACGCCCTCTGGACTGAACTCAAGACCCTCTACCCCGTGGGCGTCACGATCGACGAGGTCGTCGCCGAGGCGAGTGGACGCAAGGGAGGGATCAGCTCGGAGGGCCTCATCCGCGAGCTCCTCTCCGACGCGATGATCGCCTACGAGCGGCGCGAGGAGACTCTCGGTACCCCGGCGACACGAGAGCTCGAACGGCGCGTCGTTCTCCAGGTGCTCGACCGTCGCTGGCGTGATCACCTCTACGAGATGGACTACCTGAAGGACGGCATCGGTCTGCGTGCCATGGCGCAGCGCGACCCGCTCATCGAGTACCAGCGTGAGGGCTATTCGATGTTCCAGTCGATGATGGGGCAGATCAAGGAGGAGTCGGTCGGCTACCTCTACAACCTCGAGGTCGAGGTGCGTCGTGCCGCCGGCGATTCCGAGGCGGCTGAGGTCGAGGCGAAGGGACTGGTGACGCCCGAGGGCGAGCAGCGCCTGGAGTACTCGGCGCCCAACGACGCCGGCGAGGTCGAGGTCCGCAACGACCGTGGTCAGGTGCAGGCCGCAGCGACCGACCGTCAGCGTGTCGCCGGTGCGGCAGCAGCGGCCGATCCCGCAGCGCCCCAGGGTGCCTGGGGCGCCTTCGGTCAGCGCACCGATGCTCCTACCCAGGGCGAGCCGGCTGCGCAGAATCGCGCGCAGCGCCGCGCCTCAGGCAAGAAGAAGTAGGACGCGAGTCCGCGCGAGAAGCCCTCGGGAGAGTCCACTCCCGAGGGCTTCTCGTCTCGCGCTACCGGTCGGTGGCTGTCCGATGCACCGTCCGCGAGCGGTATTGTGGGCCGATGACACCACGCCACTTCGATCAGTCCTCGAAGCTCAAGAACGTCCTGTACGAGATCCGCGGAAACGCCCTCGTCGAGGCGGCGCGGCTCGAGGCCGAAGGCCACACGGTGCTCAAACTGAACACGGGGAATCCCGCCATCTTCGGTTTCGAGGCCCCGCATCAGATCGTTCACGACATGCTCGCGTCGCTCCCCACGGCGCATGGCTACAGCGACAGTCGAGGCATCATCTCGGCGCGCCGAGCGGTCGTCAGTCGTTACGAGCAGGTTCCCGGGTTCCCCCCGTTCGAACCGGACGACGTCTTCCTGGGCAACGGCGTCTCCGAGCTGATCACCATGACGATGCAGGCGCTGCTCGACGAGGGCGACGAGGTCCTGATCCCCGCCCCCGACTATCCGCTCTGGACGGCCATGACGAGCCTTGCGGGTGGCACGCCGGTGCACTACCTGTGCGACGAGGACGCGGGCTGGGAGCCGGATCTCGAGGACATCAGGTCGCGCATCACGCCCAAGACCAAGGCGCTCGTCATCATCAATCCGAACAACCCGACCGGCGTGGTCTATTCGCGTGCCGTGCTGGAGGGGCTCGTAGCGATCGCTCGTGAGCACGGCCTCCTGCTGCTGTCGGATGAGATCTACGACCGCATCCTGTTCGACGAGGCGGAGCACATCCCCACCGCGACCCTCGCGCCGGACCTGCTGTGTCTGACGTTCAACGGTCTGTCCAAGACGTACCGGGTGGCGGGGTATCGCTCGGGGTGGGTCGTGATCACCGGCCCGCAGGGTCACGCGAAGGGCTTCCTGGAGGGCATCAACCTCCTCGCGTCGACTCGACTGTGTCCAAACGTCCCCTCGCAGTATGCGGTGCAGGCGGCGCTGTCCGGAGTGCAGTCCATCGACTCGTTGATCGCCCCTACGGGCCGACTGCACGAACAGCGCGATGCCGCGTGGAAGGGACTGGAGTCCATCCCCGGTGTCTCGTGCGTCAAGCCCGAGGGGGCGCTGTACGCCTTCCCTCGGCTCGATCCCAACGTGCATGAGATCCGAGACGACGCCAAGCTCGTATTCGACCTGCTCGTGGCCGAGCGCATCCTGCTCGTGCAGGGGACGGGGTTCAACTGGCCCACGCCCGACCACCTGCGTGTGGTGACGCTGCCGGAGCCTCGGGTGCTCACCGAAGCCATCGAGAGACTCGGGAACTTCCTCTCCAGCTATCGGCAGTGAGGGCAGGCGAGGCGCCGCCGTCGATCGACCCGGCCACTCTCCGTATCGCGGCCACGAAGTGCGAGCGCGGCGTGACATCGGACATGGGTCTGGCGTGCAGCAGAGCGGTGTCCGCGGCACGCTGATCGAACGGGAGGAAGTCGACGTCACCGATTCCGGCGTATCGCTCGAGTGCTCGGCGGATCTGTCCTCGTGCGTCGACGCCGAGTGGCCCTGGTCGCACCCGATTGGCGAGGACGCGCACGGGCGTCTCACCGATGAGCGGGCGGAGCTCCGCATGATCGCGCAGGAAACGGGCGATGCCGAGGGGGTCCGCTGACGCGACCGCGATGATCTCATCCGCCTCCTGCAGGGCCGCGGTCGTGGCGGCGTTGCGTCGTGGGCCGATCACATCCGACACGAGCTCCTCGTCCGCTTCGAGCGCTGCCGCCACATCGACGACCGTCACTTCCGTCCAGGACCGGCACGCCGCCAGCGTCATTCTCATGCGGGAGGCGGAGAGCTCGGGCCAGCGTGAGGGTCTGTTCAGTCCGCTGAGGACCTCTATGCCACCGTCGGCGGACTCCACCGCCGTGGAGAGTCTGGTCAACTCGGCGGCGTCCAGGCCGCCCACCTCGGCCCGACGACAGGCTGCGGCGATCCCCGGGGCGTCCTCCGGCAGGCCGAGCAGGAGGGCGATCGAGGGGGCGACCGTGTCTGCGTCCAGGAGCGACGTGTGTCGTCCGACGCGGCTGAATTCCGCAGCGAGTTGGACGGCGACGGTGGTGCGCCCCGGGGAGCCGTGCGGTCCCCAGACGGTCAGGATGCGGCGAGCTCGTGGCGATGTCGGTGTTCGGGCGACGACGGGGATGTCCTCGCGGAGCGCCTCGGCGACCTCCCACCCGGACACGTCCGCGGGAAGGGGCGCGGGCAACCCGTACCTGCTGTGCAGCCGGGTGTCCCCGTCGCCGAGTGTGATGATGCGCACGCCCGCCCTGTCGCACCGATCGATGACCCCGACGGTCAGCGCCGCTCGGCTGGACGGAGCGATCAGTGCGTCGACGCCTTCCAGGAAGTCGGGCACATCGCCGGGGGAGACGACCGCGGCGACTCGGACGCCTTCCCGCTCGAGCTCCTCACCCAGCGAGACGGACCGTGGCGCGGTGATGCTGAGGATGACGGTCGGCATCAGCCGGCCCGCACAGGGACGATCGACAGCGCCGCGCCGTCGGCTATCGCTGCCAGCACCTCCGCCACATCGCTGCGGTCCACCACGACCTCGACGCTGCTCCCTCCCTGTGCGAGCATGCCCTCCGCGTCGCGCAGCACGGCGACGACGGCATCCGCGACGAGGATGCGCGGGCGATCGTATCCGTCGTCGTCGGCCAGGGCGGGCGCGTGCCAGAGCTCGACGACGCTTCCGGTGGACACACCGGTGGGTACACGTACCGTGCTCTCCAGGACGATCGTCGTGGTGCGCCCCTCCGATGAATCCGCCACACCGCCGGTCGGCACGAGCTCGCCTGTGTTCAGTGTCTCCACCGCGATCAGATCGTCGTCCAGCTCGCCGGGCTCGAGGTAGCCGGTCACCGTGCCGAGATTCACCTCGACCGGCTGTACGTCGTCGGTGGTGATGGTCTCGCCGGGGACGATGGTGCGGGTCATCTGCAGGACGGCGGTGGTCTGGCTCGACGTCGTCACCACCAGCCATACCCCGACCATGGACAGGATCACCAGTGAGATCCCGATGAAGAACCGGATGTCTCCCCGGAAGGCTCGGCGCAGGCGTGGAAGCGTCGTCATGCAGCCATGGTCACAGAGTCGCTCACGGGAGCCGGCGAGTTATCCACAGCGGGGGAGACGAGAGGGCATATATGCGCGGACGAGGTCAGAATGGGGGCATGCACACGCCGCGCGATCCGCTTCCGCGATTCCTCGCGCCCGCTCAGGTCGCCGAGCTTCTCTGCATCGAGATCGACGAGGTGGTCACTCTCATCCTCGCCGGACACCTGCGCGGCGCGCAGCTGGGCGCTCCTCCTCGGTGGCGCATCGAGGAGGACAGTCTCGAGGACTACCTCAGCGCCCAGCGCGAAGAGGCACGCCTGATGGCCTTGTGGCATCAGGCGAACCAGGCGAGCTTCCCCGAGGTCTGGGGTGCCGCGACACCGCACGGCTAGACATCTGGATCGTTCGCCTGCGCGTCAGAGGACGCGCTGCTCCGAGGGCGCCATGCGCGCCCATACGAGCGAGCGGAGCGGGATCACGCAGAACCCGTGCACCGCGTCTCTCCGTCTGGGGGCGCCCGGGTCGTGCAGTGCCACATCGAGATGATCGGCACCGGCTCGGTCGATCGTCCCGTGGCGATGTCCGCCGCCGAGGACAGCGAACGAGAGCGGCACGCGCCGGCGGGCGAGGTCGCGCAGGACGAAGCCCAGCGTCATCCGCTCCCGCAGCGGTCGTGGCGGCGGCGGGGCATCCAGGCTCGACAGGATGCCCGAGTGGTCCAGCTCGATCGCCGTGACGGCGGTGAGTGGCATCAGCGTCGTGCCGTGATCCTCCGTGCCGCGTATCGCCACCCAGTCCGCCCCGACGTCGTGAACGACGGCGCGCAGTCTGCGCTGGTCCGGGACGTCGATCACCACGACGGTCCGGTCGGCGGCGATTCGACGCAGACGTGCGCGCAGCTCGAGACGGGAGATGCGCAGGCGCTCGGTTTCGGAGTCGAGAGCGGACCGCTCTGCCTCCCACTCGGAGGCAAGCTGATCCTCCAGATCCTCGAAGAGTCGCTCCCACTGCACGAGGGAGAGCGTAGAGCGCGATTCGACGCCGTGTACGAGTTATCCACATGCGTGCATCGGGCGGCCCCCTCCGCGCACGGTCGCATGGTCTACTTCACCCGCATGTCCGACCGATCGAGAGCCGCACCGATGACACCGCATGAGTATTTCGCCACCCAGCCGACCCCTGCAGCAGAACTGCCCGACCCGGCTCCCCTCCTGCGCAGCCTCACGACGGGGGCGCTCGAGGTGCTCGCCGGGGTGCGCGAGGTGGAGCAGCTCGCCCGATGGTTCAGTGAAGATGCGTATCGCAGCCTCGTCATCCGCGCCAACCTCTCCGCACGTGCTCGGAGTGCACGCGGCGCGGCCCCGACCCGGCCGACCTTCACGATCCTCTCGCTGCGCCATTCCGCTCCTGCGGAAAGCGTCGTCGAGGCGGTGATCGTGGTGGCAGGCCCCGGTCGGGCCCGTGCGGTCGCCATCCGCCTCGAGGGGCTGGATCGGCGATGGCGGGCGACATCGCTCGCCATCCTCTGAGCGAACCATGTCCTGGGGTGCAGGGGGTGGGCGTGGGCGTCCTAGGCTGGAGGCGTGTCAACCCTCAGTGATCTCGTGCATGCCCAGGGCCGTCTGACCGACCGCGACGTCGAATGGCTGCATCGTCTCGCCGGCGACGGACAGCTGCTGGCCGACCTCGCCTCCGCGGACATCGTCTTCTGGGTCGCGACGAGCGACGGATCCTTCGTCGCGGTGGGGCACACCCGGCCGAGTGGTGCCGCCACACTCTTCTATCGCGACATCGTGGGGGAGCGGGTGCGCCCGCAGTGGCGCACTCAGGTGCAGGGCGCGTTCGACTCCGGCGACATCGTGGATTCGTCCTCTCCGGACTGGTTCGAGGAGACGCCCACGCGTGTGCGAGCTGTGCCGATCCTCCGCGCCAGGGCGCGGGAGGGCACAGCCGACGTCATCGGCGTCGTCACACGTCACACCAACCTGGGAGAGGCGCGGACGCCGTCGCGTCAGCAGATCACCTTCGACGAGTGCGCGAACGATCTCTTCAAGATGATCGCCTCGGGAGAGTTCCCCGATCTCGCGGCGCCGACATCGCCCCGCCGCGGTGCGCCGCGTGCGTCGGACGGGCTCATCCGCATCGATGTCGACGGGATCACGACGTTCGCGAGCCCGAACGCGCTGTCGGCGTTCAATCGGATGGGCTTCGACGATGAGCTCGAGGGGGAGTCGCTCGCCGAGGTGACCACACGGATTCTGCCCACCTCGCACCAGGTCGACGAGTCCCTTCCCGTCGTGGTGACCGGACGCGCGCCCTGGCGGACGGACATCGAGGCGCGGGGCGTGACCGTCTCGTTGCGCGCGATCCCGCTCAAGGACCACGGCACCCGCATCGGCGCGATCGTGCTGTGTCGCGACGTCTCGGAGCTGCGGCACCAGGAGCAGGAGCTGATCACCAAGGACGCGACGATTCGCGAGATCCATCACCGCGTGAAGAACAACCTGCAGACGGTGGCGTCTCTCCTGCGGATCCAGGCTCGCCGGACGCACTCGGACGAGGCGAGGGACGCTCTGACGCAGGCGATGCGCCGCGTCGCGTCCATCGCCGTCGTGCACGACACGCTCTCGGAGGGGCTCACTCAGAAAGTCGACTTCGACGAGGTCTTCGACCGCGTCCTCAAGCTCGTGGCGGAGGTCGCTGCGGCGCCCAACACCCGCGCGCGCACACGATCGTCGGGCCATTTCGGCGTGCTGCCCAGCGAATACGCGACCCCGCTCGCTCTCGCGCTCACCGAACTCGTCACGAACGCGGTGGAGCACGGACTCGCCGGACAGGAGGGCGAGGTGACGATCGACGCCGCACGGACGGAGTCGCATCTTCGCGTCAGTGTCCGCGACACGGGCCACGGACTGCCCGAGGGGCGCGTCGGTCAGGGCCTGGGCACGCAGATCGTGCGCACCCTGATCCAGGGGGAACTCGGGGGAACGATCGACTGGCAGGCGAACAGCTCAGAGGGAACGGGCACCGGCACCAAGGTCACGATCGACATCCCGCTGCGCTGGTTGACCAACTAGCGCGGGAGACGATCGCCGAGAAGATTCCGAGTCGAGGTCAGGAGGCGCGACGCGCGCGAGCGGCGCGACGCTTGAGCGCACGGCGCTCGTCTTCGGAGAGGCCGCCCCAGACACCGGAGTCCTGGCTGGTCTCCAGTGCGTACTGCAGGCACACCTCTGTGACGGTGCACGTGGCGCAGACAGCCTTGGCCTTGTCGATCTGATCGACGGCCGGACCGGTGTTGCCGACCGGGAAGAACAGCTCTGGGTCGACGGTCAGGCAGGCTGCTTTGTCGCGCCAGTCCATGGGGGCTCCTTGTGTGGATTCGTGGTGAGCATTCGCGATGCGAAGCTCTGGTTCGGGCGGCGGGATCGGGTTCCGCTACCCTGGTAAGCGTTGCGAGCAGATGCTCGCCCCACGCCGCTGTGGGAGCACATGACTGTTAACATTGTGTTACAGCGGCGGCGTGAAATCAAGGATTTCGGGCCTTTTGATCCGATTCTCAGGAGAACAGTGCGCGCACCCGGCATCGCCCGAGCAGCAGCGGTGCTGCTCGCACTCGAGGCGCTCGCGCTCGCGGGTATTGCCGTGGTCGAACTCGTCGGGCTCGGAGCGGGAGACGCGGCGTCGCTTCCCACCGCGATCGCGCTCATCGTTCTGACGCTCATCGGAGCGGGAGCGCTCTTCGCCTTCGCGGTCGGCACGAGCAGGGGCCGCTCGTGGGCGCGTTCCGGGGGAGTGGTGTTGCAGGTGCTCGCTGCAGCTCTCGCGCTGGGGGCGCTGTCCTTCGATCCGATCCCGTGGGCCTTCGTGGCCGCGGTCGGGCTGCCCGCCGTCGTCACCTTCGCCCTGCTGATCGTCAGCACGAGGCGCGAGGCCAGGCAGGACTCGACGTCCGAGGAGTGAACGCCGTGGTCAGGCCTCGATGCCCACCGTCTTGCGCAGACGCGCGACGTGTCCGGTGGCCTTGACGTTGTACAGGGCGTGCTCGACCGTGCCGTTCTCGTCCAGGACGAATGTGGAGCGGATGACGCCCTCCACGACCTTGCCGTAGTTCTTCTTCTCGCCCCAGACGCCGTATGCGGAGTGCACGGCGTGATCGGGGTCGCTGAGGAGCGTGAAGGTCAGGGAATCACGGTCGCGGAAGGTCGCGAGCTTCTGCGGCTCATCACGGGAGATCCCGACGACGCGATATCCCGCTCCCTGCAGCGACGCGATGCTGTCACGGAAGTCGCAGGCCTGCGTGGTGCATCCTGGCGTCATCGCGGCCGGGTAGAAGTAGAGGATCGTCTTGGTGCCGCGCAGGTCCGACAGAGACACGCTCGTGCCGTCCTGATCGAGGAGTGTGAAGTCGGGGGCGGCTGTTCCGGGTTCGAGGCGCATGGTGGTCACCTGTTCAGCCTAGCCGCGGGCGGCCTCAGGATTTGTCGGCGAACGTCAGCAGTAGGCGCTGCAGAGAATCGAGCCGCGCGCGGCCGGTGACGCTGAGCTCGCCGCGCTCGGCGGCCTCGATCAGCGCGCAGTCCGGTGCGTCCGGGAGGTGAGTGCATCCGCGGGGGCAGTTCGCGGCGATGTCGGCGAGTTCCGTGAACGCGGCGAGGATGTTGGACGGGTCGATGTGACCGAGGCCGAACGAGCGCACACCGGGGGTGTCGATGACCCAGCCGGTGCCCGCGGGGCTCTCGTACCGCAGCGAGACCGTCGACGACGATGTGTGGCGACCGCGGCCGGTGACCTGATTGACGTGCCCGGTCGCGCGCTCCGCTGAGGGCACGAGAACGTTCACGAGAGTGGACTTGCCCACTCCGGAGTGACCCACGAAGACCGTCGAGTGACCCACGAGAGCCGCACCGATCTCGTCCACGGGCATCACGTCGCGTGCGCTGGTGAACACCGTGAGGTCGAGCCCGTCGAAGTGCGTGAGGAAATCGCTCGGGTCGGCGAGGTCGGTCTTGGTCACCACGAGCAGGGGGCGGATTCCGGCGTCGAGCGCGGCGACGAGATAGCGATCGACCAGCCGCGCGCGCGGTTCCGGGTCGGCGGCCGCGACGACGATGAGCATCTGGTCGGCGTTCGCGACGATGACACGCTCGACCTGGTCCGTGTCGTCGGCACTGCGGCGGAGCAGTGAGGTCCGATCGACGATGCCGATGATCCGTGCGAGGGTCCCTTCGGACCCGCTCTGGTCTCCGACCACGCGGGCCTGGTCGCCGGTGACGATCGGCATCTTGCGCAGTTCGCGTGCGCGCACGGCGGAGATCGTGTGCTCCTCGTCCGTGTTCTCTCCGAGGAGGACCGTGTACCGGCCACGGTCCACGCCGAGTACGCGTCCGGCGAGAGCGTCCTCGTGGGCGGGGCGGCGCTTGGTGCGGGGGCGGTTGGCCTTGGGGTTCGGACGCGATCGGATCCGGCTCTCGTCGAAGTCGTCGAAATCGTCGTCCGGATCGTCCTCGAGCCAGCTCACGGTGTGGTGCCTCGTACCATCCGGTCCCAGAGGATGGCGAACTCCGGGAGCGTCTTGGCCGTCGTGCCGATGTCGTCGATCTCGACGCCCTCCACGCGCAGGCCGATCAGCGCACCCGTCGTCGCGATCCGGTGGTCGTGGTGGGCGGCCCAGCCGGCTCCGGAGAGCGGGCGCGGAACGACCCGCAGGCCGTCCGAGAGCTCTTCGGCGTGACCGCCGAGCGCGGTGAGGTTGCGGATGAGAGCAGCGATCCGGTCGGTCTCGTGCAGGCGGATATGCCCGATCCCCCGAATTGTCGTCGGGGAATCGGCGAAGGCTGCGAGACCGACGATGGTCGGGGTGAGCTCGCTCGCTGCGGAGAGATCGAGGTCCAGACCGTTGATGCGATCGCCCGCGCGCACCGTGAGGGTGCCCGAGTGGCGCCCGACGTGCGCACCCATCGCGTGGAGTATCTCGGGGAGCAGGGCGCCGGGCTGGGTGGAGTGCAGCGGCCAGCCCGTCACCGAGACCTCGCCGCCCGTGACCATCGCCGCAGCGAGGAAGGGAGCCGCATTGGAGAGATCCGGCTCGATCGCGACCTCTTTCGCTCGCGGGACTCCGGCTTCCACGAGCCATTCACCCGTTGCGGGGCGTTCGATCCGGATGCCGCGACGGCTGAGCGCCTCGATGGTCATATCGATGTGGGGGAGGCTGGGGAGCTTGTCTCCGGTGTGTACGAGGTGCAGCCCGACGTCGAAGCGGGGGGCCGCGAGCAGGAGCCCGGAGACGAACTGGCTGGACGCTGAGGCGTCGATCTCCACGCGCCCACCGCGGATCCGCCCGTGCCCGCGCACGGTGAACGGAAGCGCCCAGGTCCCCTCGTCGTCGATGTCGACACCCAGGTCGCGCAGCGCGGTGATGAGGCCACCCATCGGGCGGTGCAGTGCCGTCTCGTGCGCGGTGATGAGGACATCGCGCGCGGCGAGACCCGCGAGCGGGGTGACGAAGCGCATGACGGTACCGGCCTGACCGCAGTCCACGGTGGTCCCGCCACGGAGAGGAGCGGGCGTCACCACGAGGTCCGGTCCGAACTCGCTCTCGCCGTCGACCTCCTCGATTCCGATGCCGAGTGCGCGCAGCGCATCGACCATCCGGGCGGAGTCATCCGAGTGCAGCGGAGCGATGAGGCGGCCTGGGCCGTCGGCGATCGCGGCGATGATCAGCTCGCGGTTCGTCAGCGACTTCGAGCCGGGGATCGTCAGCGTGGAGCGGACGGGTTCGGAAGCCACGGGCGCGACATAGGCGCCCGAAGTCGGGGAGGGGGAATACCGTGTCGCGCTCATCGGTTTCTACCCTAGTGAACGGTGTCGGATCCGACGCCGCTGAGAACGGGAGATGCCACGGAATGACCGCGACGCTGGAGCGCGAACGGACCGAGACCATCGTCTGGGAGTCCCTCGGCTTACACTGGCCTGTGATGGATGACACCGCACCCGCAGACACGGTCGAGGACGCTCGGCGTGAGTTCGAAGAGCAGGCGATCCCCTTCATGGATCAGCTGTACGCCGCAGCGATGCGCATGACGCGCAACCCCGCGGATGCCGCCGACCTCGTGCAGGAGACGTTCGTGAAGGCTTTCGGGTCCTGGGCGACGTTCTCCCAGGGCACCAATCTGAAGGCCTGGCTTTACCGGATCCTCACCAACACGTACATCAACATCTATCGCAAGAAGCAGCGCGAGCCGTTCCAGGGCACGATCGATGAGCTCCAGGACTGGCAGCTCGGCGGTGCCGAGTCCACCACCGGTGCCCGCAGCCGGTCCGCCGAGGCCGAGGCGATCGACCACATGCCGGCGTCCGTGGTCAAGGACGCGCTGCAGGCCGTCCCGGAGGACTTCCGGCTCGCCGTCTATTTCGCCGACGTCGAAGGATTCTCCTACCAGGAGATCGCCGAGATCATGAAGACCCCCATCGGTACCGTGATGAGCCGTCTGCACCGAGGCAGACGGATGCTGCGGGAGCTGCTGGCCGATTATGCCGCCGAGCGGGGTATCGCCGCGGCCCAGACGAGGAGCACGAAATGAGCGACTGCGGTTGCGAGAAGGCGCGTCAGGACCTCGAGGAGTACCTGCGCAACGAGGTGTGCAAGACGGAGCACACCGAGATCCGCGAGCACCTCGAGAACTGCCCGTCCTGCCGCGACGAGGCTCTCGTCGCCACGACGTTGACGGACGTGATCTCCCGAGCGTGCAAGGAGAGCGCGCCCGAAGAACTGCGCGACCAGGTGCTCTCGCGCCTGCGCGCCGCCCAAGCCTCCGCGCACTGACCGCCGCATCACGTCCGAAGCGGGTCGTAGGCTGGAACCATGACCGTTCTCGATGCTCGTTCCGTACCCGCTGACACGACCTCCGAGGAGCGCCTCGCGAGCAGGGGACTGGCCTATCGTGTGATCGATATGGGAGATACCGCCGCGGCGGATGACTTCCTCAGAGCCGACTCGCGCGGCTTCCTGGACCAGGAACCCACCGACGAGACGCTCCGAGACATGCGGACCACCATGTCTGAGCGTCGGAACATCGGTGTCTTCGATGACACCGTCGCCCAGAGGCTGCCGATCGCGACCGTGAACTCCTGGACCACGCCGCTGACCGTTCCCGGGGGCGAGATCCCGATGTGGGCGATCAGCTCCGTCACCGTGGCAGGAACCCACCGCCGCCGTGGCATCGCCCGAGCGCTCCTCGAGGGCGAGCTGCGAGCCGCGGCCTCCGCGGGCGTCGCGGTCGCGGGGCTCACCGCCTCCGAGGCGACCATCTACGGTCGTTACGGATTCGGCTCCGCGATTCCGGTGGCTCGACTGAAGATCGACACGCAGCGCGCCGGGTGGGTCGGATCGCAGACGAGTGGGCGGGTCCTCTACGCCGACAAGGACGAGCTCTCCGCGGCACTCGGTGCCGTCCACGAGCGATCGCGGGGCGCACGCGCCGGACAGATCGCCGGATGGCCGGGGCGCTGGGAGCGCATGGCGGGAATCGCGCCGGGCGACAGCGCAGCGGCCTCGGTGAGGGGCGTGCGCTACTTCGACGAGGACGGCGAGGTCCGCGGTGCGCTCGCGTACACGCTCACCGACATTCCCGGGGCTTTCCGATCCGAGCTCGCCATCCGACACCTCGCGGCCGAGACGCCGGACGCACTGCGGGCGCTGTGGGCCTTCGTGATCCAGCATGACCTCGTGACCACCGCTACCGTCGACCTCCGGCCGATCGATGACCCCCTGTCGTGGCTGGTCGCCGATCCCCGGGCCGTCGAGCTCACCGTGCACGATCACGGCTGGCTCCGCGTCCTCGACGCGCCCGCAGCGCTCGCCGCGCGCACCTATCGCGCTGCGTTCGATGGAGTCCTTCGGGTGGACGACGCACTCGGCTTCGCGGCCGGCTCCTGGCGGCTCACGGTCGATGCAGACGGCCGTGCGCAGACTCGTCCGGCCGAGGACGAGCCCGCGGATGTCACGCTGGACGTCTCCGCGCTCTCGTCGCTGTATGTCGGTGGCGTCAGCGCCGTGCAACTGCGTGCGGCGGGACGACTCGACGCGACCGCCGAGGTCGCAGCGGCCGTCGACGATGCCTTCCGCGCGTCCCCGGCGCCTGTGCTGGGCATCTGGTACTGACGGCGCTCCCGCTGCGGCGGGAAGAAGAAGGCCGGGCCTGCGCTGCGCAGGCCCGGCCTTCTTCGTGTCCTGTCGAGCTCAGACGGTCAGGGCCGTGCGCAGCAGGTCCGCCTGCTCGGAGGCGTGCACCTTCGAGGAACCCGTAGCGGGGGACGCGGACGCCGAGCGGGTGAGAGCACGGAACGAGCGGTCGCCGGGGACCTCCGCGAATGCGAGCGCGAGGAACGGCCAGGCGCCCTGGTTCTCCGGCTCCTCCTGGACCCAGACGAGCTCCGCGTTCGGGTACGAATCCGTGATCTTCTTCAGCTCATCGATCGGCGTCGGGTAGAGCTGCTCCATGCGAACCAGTGCGACCTCGGTGTTCGGGTGCTTGTCCAGCTCACTGCGCAGGTCCCAGTGGACCTTGCCGGAGTGCACGAGCACGCGCTTGACGGCGGCGCGGTCCAGATCCCGGTGATCGTCGATGACGGGCTGGAAGCGACCCTGCGTGAAGTCTTCGACCTTGCTCGTCGCCCCCCGCAGACGCAGCATCGCCTTCGGAGTGAAGACCACCAGCGGCTTGCGCGGACGTGAGTAGGCCTGCCGGCGGAGCAGGTGGAAGTGCGAGGCGGGCGTTGACGGGCGCGCGACGACCATGTTGTCCTGTGCGCACAGCTGGAGGAAACGCTCGATGCGCGCGGACGAGTGGTCCGGTCCCTGGCCCTCGTAGCCGTGAGGGAGCAGGAGGACGACGCTGGAGTGCTGTCCCCACTTCTGCTCGGCGGCGGAGATGTACTCGTCGATGACCGACTGCGCGCCGTTGGCGAAGTCGCCGAACTGGGCCTCCCAGAGCACGAGCGCTTCGGGTGCCTCGACCGAGTACCCGTACTCGTACGCCATCGCGGCGTACTCGCTGAGCAGGGAGTCGTAGACCCAGAAGCGTCCCTGGCTCTCGGAGAGGTTGGCCAGCGGCAGCCACTCCTGACCGTTAGCACGGTCGTGGAGGACGGCGTGACGCTGCACGAACGTGCCTCGGCGGGCATCCTGACCCGCGAGGCGCACGTGGGTTCCCTCGACGAGGAGCGAGCCGAACGCGAGGAGCTCCCCGAAGCCCCAGTCGATCCCGCCGTTACGGCTCATGTCGAGCCGCTTGTCGAGCAGCTGCTGGATCTTCTGGTGGACGGTGAAGCCCTCGGGCTTGTTGACGAACGCGTCGCCGATCATGTGGATGACGCCCTCGGGAACACCGGTGACCTCGGGAGCGCCGACCTGCTCCTCCGCGACGGGAGCATCGGCGACCACGGGTGTCGTGCCGGTCTCAGCGGCGTGCGTCTCGGCGAACGCGACCTCCAGGCGGCGCTGGAAGTCGTTCTTCGCCTCCTCGTACTCCTCTTCCGTGATGTCGCCACGACCGACGAGGGACTCGGTGTACAGGCGTCGGACGGAGCGCTTGGCCTGGATCAGATCGGTCATCAGCGGCTGCGTCATCGAGGGGTCGTCGCCCTCGTTGTGACCGCGTCGGCGGTAGCACACGAGGTCGATCACGACATCGCGGTGGAACCGCTCGCGGTATTCGAAGGCGAGCTGGGCGACATGGATCACGGACTCGGGGTCGTCACCGTTCACGTGGAAGACCGGAGACTGGATCGTCTTGGCGACATCGGTGGCGTACACCGAGCTGCGTCCGTCCTGGGGAGTGGTGGTGAAGCCGACCTGGTTGTTGACGACGACGTGGATCGTGCCGCCGGTGCGGTAGCCGCGCAGCTGCGACATCTGCAGCGTCTCGACCACGACACCCTGCCCCGCGAACGCCGCATCGCCGTGCACGAGGATCGGCAGCCAGGCGAACGTACCGATGGGCTTGCGGTCCTGCTTGGCGCGGACGATGCCCTCCAGCACGCCGTCGACGGTCTCGAGGTGAGACGGGTTGGCGGCCAGGTAGACCGGAAGAGCGGACTCGTCGTCGGCGACGAACGTGCCCTCCGTACCGAGGTGGTACTTCACATCGCCCGAGCCGCGCTGGTTGCCGGTGGCCTGCGTTCCCTCGAACTCTCGGAACACCTGCCCGTACGTCTTGCCGGCGATGTTGGTGAGCACGTTGAGCCGGCCGCGGTGGGCCATGCCGATCGCGGCGCCCTCGAGCCCCGCGGTCGCCGCGCCCTGGAGGATCTCGTCCAGCAGCGGGATGAGCGACTCGCCGCCTTCGAGCGAGAACCGCTTCTGGCCGACGAACTTCGTCTGCAGGAAGGTCTCGAACGCCTCGGCCTCGTTCAGCTTGCGCAGGACCCGCAGCTGCTCGTCGTGGCCCGGCTTCTGGTACTTGATCTCGACCTTCTCCTGGAACCAGCGTCGCTGCTCCGGGTCCTGGATGTGCATGTACTCGATGCCCAGGGTCCGGCAGTAGGAGTCGCGGAGGACACCGAGGATGTCGCGGAGCTTCATGGTGCGCTTGCCGCCGAAGCCACCGGTCACGAATTCGCGGTCCAGGTCCCAGAACGTCAGACCGTGGTTCTCGATCTCGAGGTCCGGGTGCGTGCGCTGCACGTACTCGAGGGGATCGATGTCGGCCATCAGGTGGCCACGCACGCGGAAGGAGTTGATGAGCTCCTGCACGCGGGACTGCTTGTCCACGCGCTCGGCGAGATCGACGTTGATGTCCGGGTTCCAGCGGATCGGTGCGTAGGGGATGCGCAGACCCGCGAAGATGTCGTCGTAGAAGCCACGGTGGCCGATCAGGCGCTCGTGGACCTTCTTGAGGAACTCACCGGAACCCGCGCCCTGGATCACGCGGTGGTCGTAGGTGCTCGTGAGCGTGATCGTCTTGCCGATCGCGAGTTCGTTGAGGGTCTTGTCGCTCGCGCCCTGGAACTCGGCCGGGTACTCCAGCGCTCCGGCGCCGACGATGCAGCCCTGGCCCTTCATGAGGCGCGGGACGGAGTGCACGGTGCCGATGCCGCCGGGGTTCGTGAGGGATACGGTCGTGCCCTGGAAATCGCCTGCCGTCAGCTTGTTGTTGCGTGCACGCGTGACGAGGTCCTCGTAGGAGGCGAGGTACTCGGTGAAGCTCATGGTGTCTGCCCGCTTGATGCTGGGGACCATGAGAGCGCGTGTGCCGTCGGGCTTGGGCAGATCGATCGCGATACCGAGGTTGACGTGCGCGGGGGCGACCACCGAGGGCTTGCCCTCGATCTCGGCGTAGAACACGTTCTGGCTGGGGAACTCCTTGAGCGTCTGGATCAGTGCCCAGCCGATCAGGTGCGTGAAGCTGACCTTGCCGCCACGGGTACGCGCCATGTGATTGTTGATGACGATGCGGTTGTCGATCATCAGCTTCGCCGGGATCGTCCGTACGCTCGTGGCCGTGGGCACGGTGAGGGACTCGTCCATGTTCGCCGCGAGGGTCTTGGTCATGCCGCGCAGCGGTGTGACCTTGTCCTCCTCGGTCTGCTGCTCATCCGTGGGCTTGGCAGTGGGCTTGGGCGCCTGAGCGGGGATGGGAGCCTGGGCAGCGGGCTTCGCGGTGGTCCGCGCGACCGGCTGCGCGCCGATGACAGGGACCGGGGCGGTGACCGGATGATCGGCGGACGTGGCCTGCGGCGAACTCGCCGACGCCTCCTGCTTCTCGGCGGGGCGGTAGTTCTCCAAGATGGGCCACCACTCCTTGTCGACGGAGTTTCGATCGACCTTGAACTGCTCGTAGAGCTCGTCGACGAGCCATGAGTTGGCTCCGAACCCCCCGTCGCCCGAAGCCCCGACGCCGGTTACCTGGCTCGACACGCTCGATCGCCCTCTTTCATCGCTGAATTCGTGATTTCGTGCGGATTCGGAGCGGTTCCCCGAGCGCACACTCTCGACTCACAAGCCTAACGCCTTTCCCCGGGGCGCGAGGTGAATGACCACGCCGAACCGTCGCCCGCCTGGGTACCGTGGAGTCATGGAGTTCATCGGCGCAGGACCCTCGGTAGATCTGACGTACTCGGACGTGTTCCTCGTCCCGCGGCGGTCGGCGGTGCAGAGTCGTCTCCAGGTCGATCTCGCACCGCAGGACGGCACGCCCGCGACGATCCCGCTCGTGGCGGCGAACATGAATTCGGTGACCGGACCGCGTCTCGCGGCGGTGCTCGCGCGGCGCGGCGGACTCGGTGTGCTGCCGCAGGACATGCCGCTGCAGGAGCTGGACGAGGCCATCCGCGAGGTCAAGCGCCAGCCCGTCCGCTGGGACACACCACTCGTTCTGGATCCCGGAGCCTCCGTGGCGGATGCGCTGAGGCTCCTCCCACCCGCTGTCGGACACGGTGTCGTGGTAGCCGACGCGGTGCGCTCGACCGACGGCACCGTCCGGATCGATGCGGACAGGATCCTCGGCATCCTCCCCGCCGCGCGGCTCGCCACGGCTCTTCCGGATGCGCGTCTCGGCGACCTCGTGCACTCGGGCACGCCGGCACTGGACGCGGAGGACGTCGAGTCCGCCCGTGCCGCGTTCGATGTCATCACCGAGGCCGACGTGGACATGATGACGATCATCGATCACGGCCATCTCGTCGGCACCCTGAGTGCCCGCAGCGCACTGCGCTCGACCCTGTACCGGCCCGCGGTCGATCGGGACGGACGGCTCGCGGTCGCGGCGGCCATCGGCATCAACGGCGACGCGGCCGCCAAGGCGAAGGCGCTCGCCGCGGCGGGCGTCGACGTCCTCGTCCTGGACACCGCGCACGGCCATCAGGAGGCCATGCTGAGCGCACTGCGGGCCGTCTCCGCTCTCGACCTCGGCATCCCCCTGGTCGCGGGCAACATCGTCACGCCGGAGGGTGTCGAGGACCTCGTCGACGCCGGCGCGAACATCCTCAAGGTGGGCGTCGGCCCCGGCGCGATGTGCACGACGCGGATGATGACGGCCGTCGGCAGACCGCAATTCTCGGCCGTCCTGGAGACCGCCGAGGCCGCCCGCGCTCGCGGAGCGCACGTCTGGGCCGATGGCGGAGTGCGCTACCCCAGGGATGTGGCGCTCGCGCTCGCCGCGGGTGCCGCGTCCGTCATGGTGGGATCGTGGTTCGCGGGCACCGTCGAGGCGCCCGGAGAGCTGCAGCACGACGAGGACGGACGCATCTTCAAGGAGTCCTGGGGGATGGCGTCGACGAAGGCCGTGCAGGCGCGCTTCGGCCGGCTGGACGCGCATGAGCGTGCCCGTAAGGAGCTCTTCGCCGAAGGGATCTCGTCGTCGCGGATCTACCTCGACCCGCTGCGCCCCGGACTCGAGGATCTGCTCGACATGATCACATCCGGTGTCCGGTCATCGTTCACGTACGCGGGGGCGTCGAGCGTGCCCGAGTTCCACGATCGCGCGCTCGTCGGGTTGCAGTCCGCCGCGGGCTACGAGGAGGGCAAGGCCCTCCCGGTGAGCTGGTAGCCACGAACCTCCTTCGCTCGGTCCGCTTCCCCTGCCGGAGCGGATAGAATCGTGCGCACTATGGATGACCCTCCTTCATGTAGTCCGTCGCCCCACCGCCCGCCCTCCCTCTTCGCGGAGGCGATCCAGTGATGGACTTCATCCTGTTGGGCGTGGGGCTCCTGCTCACCGTGGGAACCGGCCTCTTCGTGGCCAGCGAGTTCGCACTGGTCAATCTGGACCGCGCCGAGGTCGAAGCTCGTCAGGCCAGGGGAGAGACACGCCTGTCGCTGACGATCAGCGCACTCAAGATCACCTCCACTCACCTCTCCTCCGCGCAGCTCGGGATCACGCTCACCACGCTCCTCACCGGCTACACGATGGAGCCGGCGCTGTCGAACCTCCTGCGTCCGGTTCTCACGGACTGGGGACTGCCGGAGGGGCTGGTCTCGCCGATCGCCGTCGTGATCGCGATGACGTCGGCCACGGTCCTTTCGATGATCCTCGGCGAACTCGTACCGAAGAACTTCGCGCTCGCGCTCCCGCTGGCGACCGCCAAACTGGTGATCCCGTTCCAGACCGCCTTCACGGTCGTGTTCCGTCCCGTGATCGCGTTGCTCAACGGCAGCGCCAACGGCGTCCTCCGCTCGATGGGCGTCGAGCCCAAGGAGGAGCTCTCGGGTGCGCGCACCGCCGAGGAGCTGTCCTCGCTCGTACGTCGCTCGGCGAGTGTCGGGCTTCTCGAGGCGGACACGGCCTCGCTGCTCGATCGCAGCCTCACCTTCGCCAGGCTCACCGCTGCCGACGTCATGACGGCGCGGCCGAGCATGCACGCGCTCGCGGCGAGCGACCCGACAGACGACGTCATCCAGCTCGCGCGCCGGACCGGTCACAGCCGCTTCCCGGTGTACGACGACGATCTCGACGACATCACCGGCGTCGTCCACCTGAAGGCCGCCGTCTCGGTGCCCCGCGAGCGTCGCGGCGAGGTGCCCGTGGGCGCTCTGGCGACCGAGCCCCTGCGCGTCCCCGAGACGGTGCACCTGGATGTCCTGATCGCGGAGCTGCGTGCTCGCGGATACCAGCTGGCCGTGGTCGTCGACGAGTACGGCGGGACTGCCGGTCTCGTGACCCTCGAGGATCTCGTCGAGGAGATCGTCGGAGAGGTCGCGGATGAGCACGACCGATCGCGCGCCGGAGTGGTCCGCTCGCGCGACTCGCTCACCTTCCCCGGAGAGCTGCGCCCGGACGAACTGCGCAGCAGCACGAATGTGCGGGTGCCTGAGGGAGACGTGTACGACACCGTGGGTGGATACATCATGAGCGTGCTGGAGCGAGTGCCCGTGCTCGGCGACGAGGTGCGCCTCGAGGAGGGGACGCTGCAGGTGGTCAGGATGGATGGGCGTCGCGTCGACCGCGTCCGCTACACCCCCGACCCCGTGACCGCCGCGACCGAGGAGCTCACGCGATGAGCGACTGGGGAGGACTCGTCTGGCTCGTCGTGCTGCTCGTCGCGAACGCCTTCTTCGTGGGGGCAGAATTCGCGGTGATCTCCGCGCGGCGCTCGCAGATCGAACCGCGGGCGGAGCGCGGCGAACGCGCAGCGAAGACCGCGCTGTACGCGATGGAGCATGCCACGCTCATGCTCGCCACCTCGCAGCTCGGCATCACGATCTGTTCGCTCCTGATCCTGAACGTGTCGGAGCCCGCGATCCACCACCTGCTCGCCGTGCCGATGCACGCTCTCGGGTGGCCGGACGCCGCGGTCGACATCGTGTCGTTCACGATCGCTCTCCTGATCGTCTCGTTCCTGCACGTCGTGTTCGGCGAGATGGTGCCCAAGAACCTCGCCTTCTCGTTGCCCGAGCAGGCCGTGCTGATCCTCGCGACCCCGCTCGTGTGGGTCTCGAAGGTCTTCATGCCGGTGATCTGGGTGCTCAACGCGGCCGCCAACGGCGTGCTGCGCTTGTTCCGGGTGGAGCCGAAGAATGAGGCGGCGTCCACGTTCACGCTGGGCGAAGTGGCGACGATCGTCAGTCAGTCACGGCGCGAGGGAGTGCTCACCGATCACTCCGGAACCGTGGCGGCGGTCGTGGAGTTCACCGACAAGAAGGCGCGTGACATCGCCGTCGGCCTGGACGATCTCGTGACGCTCCCGGAGACGACGACGCCCGACGAGATCGAGCGGGCCGTCGCACGCTACGGCTTCTCCCGGTATGTGATCGTCGACGAGGCCTCGGTCCCCGTGGGGTACGTCCATCTGAAGGACATCCTGCGAGCCGCTGAGGGCCCCGACGCCGAGGCGAAGACGGTGCAGAGAGTTCCCGCGAAGCGGATCCACCACATGGTTCCGGTCCAGGATGACACCGATCTGGAGGACGCACTCGCGACCATGCGTCAGGCCGGCCGCCACCTCGCGAAGGTGCGCAATCGCGCCGGTAAGACCACGGCGGTCCTGTTCCTGGAGGACATCATCGAGGAGCTCGTCGGAGAGGTCCAGGACGCGACACGGCGGGGCCACTCCCGCTGAGGCCGCCGGCACCGGCGCCGCTGACCGCTCGCGCGGTCCGGCGCCGGTGTCCGCGGATCAGCGCCAGCGAGCGCGATCGTACTGCGGCGGCCAGGTGATCTCGGCACCGAGCTCGTGAGCGGCTCGCAGAGCGAAGTGCGGATCCCGAAGCCATTCGCGACCCGCGAAGATCGCGTCCGCTGCGCCGTCCACGAGCACCTGCTCGGCCTGTTCGCCCGCAGTGATGAGACCCACGGCGGCGACGGGGATACGACCCGAACGGCGGACGGTCTCCGCGAGCGGGACCTGGTAGCCGGGGTGCACATCGATGCGCTGATGCGCGACGAGCCCTCCGCTGGAGACGTCGATGAGATCGGTGCCGTGCTCGACGGCCCAGTCGCCGACCAGAGCGGCTTCTTCCGGGGTGAACCCGCCGTCCGCGTGATCCGTTGCGGAGATCCGCACCAGGATCGGCACGTCCGGGCCGGCGCTCGCCCGAACCGCTCCGACGACCCGCAGAAGCAGTCGCGCGCGGTTCTCGAGCGATCCGCCGTACTCGTCCCGGCGCTGATTGGACAGCGGCGACAGGAACTCGTGCAGCAGGTATCCGTGCGCGGCGTGGATCTCGAGAACGTCGAAGCCCGCATCCAGCGCACGGCGCGTGGCGTCGGCGAAGGCGTCCACGACGCGCTGGATCCCGTGCGCGTCCAGCTCCTGCGGGGTCTCGTATCCCTCGAAGGCGAGGGGCGATGGGGCTGCCGTGATCCAGCCGCCCTGATCGAGAGGGACCGACCCGCGCGTCTCGGCCCAGGGCCACCACGTCGACGCCTTGCGTCCGGCATGCGCGAGCTGGATACCCGCAGCCGCTCCGCGATCGTGGATCGCCCGGACGATCGGCGCCCAGGCGTCGCGCTGGGTCGCGTTCCAGATCCCCGCATCGCGCGGGCTGATGCGCCCCTCCGGGACGACGGCGGTCGCCTCCACGACGACCAACCCCGCCCCGCCCGACGCGAACTGCGCGAGATGAGTGTGGTGCCACTCCTGCGGGACGCCGTCGACGGCGCTGTACATGCACATCGGAGACACCCACAGGCGGTTGCGGACGGTGACGGAACGAAGGGTCAGGGGAGAGAAGAGAAGACTCACCCTTCGACCGTAACCGGCCGAGCGCGGGGGAGGGGCCGCACGGGGTCGGCGCGCTAGCGTGGAGTCATGGTCGGGGTGCGGGAGTGGTCGAGACGGGACACGGTCCCGTATCTGCGGGTCCCCGGCGCGGGCGACGACAAGTACTCCCGCGGCGTGGTGGCACTGCGCACGGGGTCTTCCGCGTATCCCGGAGCCGCCGTCCTCGGCGTCGAGGCGGCCTGGCGGGCGGGCTCGGGGTTCGTGCGGTACGTCGGCGGAGCGCGCGCGGCCGACGCCGTGCTCGCGCGTCGTCCCGAGACCGTGACGGGGGCGGACGTGGGCCGGACGCGCCCGGATGCGTGGGTGATCGGCTCAGGCACGGACCCCGCGGATCGCACGGATGACGAGCGTGCGGCGCTGCAGCACGTGCTCTCGGGGTCCGCTCGTGTCGTCGTGGATGCGGGAGCGCTGGACCTCGCGCCCGGATCCTCAGCGCCCCTGATCGTTACGCCGCACGCAGGGGAGTTCGCGCGTCTCAGGGACGATCTCGGATTGCGTCCCGCCGAGATGGATGACCGTATCGCGGACACGGCAGACACCGCCGACGCGCTCGGCCACACCGTCCTCCTCAAGGGGGCGCGGACGATCATCGCCGCGCCCGACGGCGCGGTCCTGAGCGTGCACTCCGCCCCCGGGTGGCTTGCGACGGCCGGCACGGGCGATGTCCTGGCCGGTGTGATCGGCGCGCTGCTGGCCGCGCACCCGTCGGCTCCGATCGCCGAGGTGGCCGCCTCGGCGGCCTGGCTCCACGGCCACGCGGGACGCGTCGCGGCGGGAATGGAGCGCGGAGGCACCGGGAGGCCGATCGTGGCGATGGACGTCGTCGAGGCTCTGCCGCGCGCGATCGAGGACCTGCTGTCGTGAGGATGCGACTGATCGCGCCGTGGGTCGCGTTCCTGGCGGTGCACCTCGTCATCGCCTGGCTCGGCTGGGTGTACCCGAGCCAGCCGATGGGGGATGTCGTCCTCGTGTACGAACCGTGGTCGACGGCCGCCCTCGGCGGTGGACCGGTCGTGGGGATCACCGACGCCTGGGTGTATCCGCAGCTCGCGCTCGTACCCATGCTCCTCACCGGTGTGCTCGCCGTCCCGCTCACCGCGGTGTTCGGCGTCTCGGCCGCCTACCTCCTCGTGTGGGCAGTGCTCGTCACGGCGCTGGACGCGATCGCCTTCGGGGTGCTGCTGGGCGGGGGCACCTCCGCCGTCCGCCGCTCGGCCGCCTGGTTCTGGTGTGCTGCCCTCCTTCTCCTCGGCCCGATCGCGATGTACCGCATCGACGCGGTCACGGTGCCACTCGCCGTGATCGGCGGCCTGTGGCTCGTTCGGCGGCCGATCATCGCCTCCGCGCTGCTGACGCTGGCCGCCTGGATCAAGATCTGGCCCGCCGCTCTCGTGCTCGCAGCCGTGCTGGCCGCGAGGGCGCGTCTGAGGATCCTCGTCGCCGCGGTGGCCATGACGGTCGCGATCGTCGCACTTCTCCTCGTGTTCGGCAGCGGCGAGCACGTGTTCGGTTTCCTCACGGCCCAGACCGGTCGTGGCCTGCAGATCGAGGCCGTGGCCGCGACGCCGTTCCTGTGGCTCGCCGCCGCCGGGTCCGCATCGATCGTCTACAGCCACGAGATCCTCACGTTCCAGATCGAGGCGCCGGGAGTCGAAGTCGTGGCCGGTGTGCTGACGGGGGCCATGGTCCTCGTGACAGCGGCGATCGCCGTCATCGGCGGAATCAAGGCACTGCGTTCGGCGTCGTTCGCCCGTCTGTTCCCTCCGCTGGCGCTGGCCCTCGTCGCGAGCCTCATCGTGACGAACAAGGTCGGCTCCCCGCAGTTCACGGCGTGGCTGATCGCCCCGGCGATCCTCTGGATCGTGCTGGATCGCACCCGCGCAGCCCTTCCGGCAGGGATCGTCCTCGTGCTCTGCGGCCTGACGTGCCTCATCTACCCGCTGATGTACGACGCGCTGCTGCGTGCCGAACTCGTCCCGGTGCTCGTGACGAGCGCGCGCAACGTCCTGCTCGTCACACTGCTGGTCGTCTGCGTCCGCGCCGTGCTTCGTGTCCCCTCATCCCCACACCGTTCGCATTCGCGTTCCTGAATCCCTGGAGGAAATATGCTCATCGCCTTCTCTGTCGCTCCCAGCGGCACCGGCCGCGCAGACGGCTCGGTGCACGACGCCGTCGCCGCCGCCGTCACGATCGTGCGCGAGTCCGGTCTGCCGCATCGCACGACCAGCATGTTCACCGAGATCGAGGGGGAGTGGGATGAGGTCTTCGACGTCGTCCGTCGCGCCACGGACGCGGTGATGCCGTTCGGCTCGCGCGTGTCGCTGGTGCTCAAGGCGGACATCCGACCGGGATACACCGGTGAGCTGGATGCGAAGCTCGATCGGCTCGAGACGGCGATCGAGGAGTCCTGAGGCCGGTAGCATGATCAGGTGAATCCCTCGGCACCATCGAGGGGCGCGGCGATGAGGACGCTCCTCTCTCTCGCCATCGGCAGTTTCGGCATCGGCATGACCGAATTCGTCATCATGGGGCTGCTGCCCGACATCGCCGCCGACCTCTTGCCGACCCTCTGGGAACAGAATCAGGAGGAGGCGATCGGCCAGGCGGGCCTGCTCGTCTCGCTCTACGCGCTCGGCGTCGTGATCGGGGCGCCGACGATCGCCGGCCTCGTCGCCCGCTTCCCGCGCCATCACGTGATGATCGGACTCGCGATCGCCCTGACGGTCTTCAACGCGCTCACCGTCGTGCTTCCCAGCTTCGGCCTCGTGGGGGTCTCGCGCCTGCTCGCGGGATTGCCCCACGGCGCGTACTTCGGCATCGGGGCGTTGGTCGCCGCCGAAGCCCTGGGCCCGGGGAAGCGCGCGCAGGGCGTCGCATTCATCCTCACCGGACTCACGGTGGCGAACGTCGTCGGCGTTCCGCTCGGAACGTTCCTCGGGCAGCAGTGGGGATGGCGCACGGCGTTCCTCGTGGTGGCCGCCGTCTTCGCGCTCGCGACGCTGTGCATCGCGCTGTTCGTCCCGGCGCATCCCGGCGAACCCGGTCGCACGCTCCGCTCCGAACTGGGGGTCTTCCGGGTGCGCCAGGTCTGGCTGACGCTCGGGATCGGCGCGATCGGGTTCGGCGGGTTCTTCGCGGTCTACAGCTACATCGCTCCGCTCGTCACCGAGACCGCGGGCGCTCCGGAGTGGGCGGTGCCGATCGTTCTCGTCCTCGTGGGCGTCGGGATGACCGTCGGAAACCTGCTCGGCGGGTACATGGCGGATCGGGATCTGCGCCGCACGTTGGTGATCGGAATGACGATGCTCGCTCTCGTGCTCGCTCTCCTGGCCGTCCTGTCGTTCCACATCGTCGCGCTCGCCGCGCTGGCGCTGGGGGTGGGCCTCGTGTCCGCGATGCTGAGTCCGGCGATCCAGACGCGACTCATGGACGTCGCGGGAGAGAACCAGTCGATCGCGGCCGCGCTGAATCACTCGGCGCTGAACATCGGCAACAGCCTCGGCGCGTTCCTCGGCGGTCTCGCGATCGCGGCGGGCTGGGGGTACACGGCTCCGACGTGGGTGGGGGTCGGACTGGCGCTCTTGGGCCTGCTGATCACGGTCGGCGCGTTCCGCGCGGAGCGCGTGCCGGCGATCGTCCGCTAGCGGGGGACGCTCAGCGGTTCAGGTGTCGAGCAGGCGGCGCAGATGCCCGCCGACCGCCTCGGTCTCGATGAGGAAGCCGTCGTGACCGAAGTCGCTGGTGAGGACCACGGCCTCGTTGCCGTCGAGGGTGCGGGGGATGCTCCGCGCGATGCGGTGCTGGCCGTCGACGGGGAAGAGGCGGTCGCTGTCGATCCCGAGGACCAGTGCGGTCGCCGTGACGGTGCGCAGCGCTTCCTCCACTCCGCCCCGGTCGCGTCCGATGTCGTGGGAGTTCATGGCCTCGACCAGCGTGATGTAGCTGTTGGCGTCGAACCGGCGCGTGAACTTGTTGCCGTGGAAATCGAGGTACGACTCCACCGCGAAGCGTCCTCCGTTGCCGAGCGGTGACACGCCCGACTGCCAGGAGCGCTGGAAGCGCTGGTTGAGCTCGATCGGGCTGCGGTAGTTCAGCAGCGCCATTCGTCGCGCCAGCGCCAGTCCACGGTGCGGTCCGTCGCCGTCGTTCATGTCGTAGTACTCGCCCTGCTGGAAGCGCGGGTCGATCCGGATCGCTTCGAGCTGCACCGAGTTCAGAGCGATCTGATCGGCGGTGTTGACGGGCGGAGAGGAGAGGATGGCGAGTCGATCGACACGCTCCGGGTGCGAGACGGCCCATTCGAGGGCGTGCATCCCGCCCATGGAACCGCCGATCACCGCGGCCCAGCGCTCGATGCCGAGGCTCTCGGCCATGAGAGACTGCGCGGCGACCTGATCGCGGATCGTCACGTACGGGAAGCGGGAGGCCCACTCGTAGCCGTCCGGGGCGATGCTCGCGGGACCCGTCGACCCCTGGCACCCGCCGAGCATGTTCGGCGCGATCACGAACCAGCGATCGGTGTCCAGTGCGGCCCCAGGGCCCACGATGTCCTCCCACCACCCGGCGGTCGGATGTCCGGGCCCGGCCTCGCCGCGCAGATGGCTGTCGCCGGTGAGGGCGTGGAGAACGAGGACGGCGTTGTCGGCTTCGGCGTTGAGCTCGCCCCATGTCTCGAAGGCGAGGCGGACGTGCGGCAGTTCCGCGCCGTTCTCCGTGCGGAACGGGCCGAGCGTGGCGAAACGGCGGTGACCGATGGGGTCGCCGTCGCGCCAGGCTCCCGTGGCGGGCGGTCTGGCGCGGAGGAGACGCGCGTCCGCCTCCGACACGCGCGCCGAGGGAACGGTGTCCTCGGAGGTCGTCTGCCAGTCCATTCGTCCATTCTCGCCTGGACTCTGCGGCCACGGGTGAACGTTACGCCGTACCGCGCGCCCGGCATCGTCGATGACGACACCGGGCGCCCGGATCAGTCTTCCTGCACGCCGTCCGCGATGGCCGGCAGGACGCGACGGATCACGTCCGTGAGAGTGACCACGCCGAGGACGGCACCGGCACTCTCGATGATCGCGAGCTGGACACGCTGCTCGCGCATGTCGCGCAGGACCTCGTGCACCGGCGTGGCGCCCTCGACGCGGAAGGCCGCGCGCGCGAACGGCGCGGCGGGCTCGTCGCCGGCGGCGAGAAGTGTGTCCCGCACGTGCACGACCGAGGTCACGCTGTCGTCGGATCTGCGCATCAGGATGCGCAGATGGCCCGACTGCTGCGATGCGGCGTGCACATCGGAGACCGTGGCGTTCTCCGTCACGGATGTCGGAGAGGTGTTGCGCACCGTGATCTCCTCGACCGTGAGGGTCTGCAGGGCGATCACGCCCGTGATCTGGGTGCGCAGCTCCGGCTCCAGGACGCCCACGGTGCTCGAGTACTCCACGAGGTGGCGGATGGTCTCCGCGTCACGACCGCCGACCGCGGCCTTGTCGACCGGCTCCACGCCGCTGCGGGCGACGAGGACGTTCGCGATCCGGTTGACCCAGATCAGGAACGGACGGATCGGCCATACAAAAGCACGCGAGGGGATTCCGATGATGCGTGCTGCCAACTCGGGGTGCGCGATGGCCCAGGACTTCGGGGCCATCTCGCCGATGACGAGGTGGAGGAACGTGACGACGAGGAGAGACAGCGCGAACGCCGCTCCGTCCGACAGCCAATCCGGCGCTCCCCACGACGTGAACACGGGGGAGAGCCACGCGTCGACGAACGGCTTGGTGATCGCACCGAGGGCGAACGTGCAGGCCGTGATGCCGAGCTGCGCCCCGGCCAGCATGAGAGTGAGCTCGTTCATCCCGCGCAGGGCGGCGCGACTCGACGCGCTCCGCGAGGCGGTCTCCTCGAGTCGGTGGTGCCGAGCGCCCAGCAGAGCGAACTCGATCACGACGAAGAAAGCACTCAGTGCGATCAGGGCCACGGTGATGGCGATCACGACGGGGGCGCTCATCGGTCCACCTCCGTCTCGGTCGCGGGTTCTCGTTCGTCGTCGTCCGCTCCGTCATCGAGAGGCTCCTCGATGAGTCTGAGGCGCACGGCGCTCGGAACATGACGCTCGATCGCGGTGATCTCGATGTCGAGGAAGCGCGTGAGACGGACGTCTTCGACGTACTCTGCACCGGTGGAGGGCAGCTCCACCCGTACGATCTCGCCGATGTCGGGAAGACGCCCGGCGATGCCGATTACGAGCCCCGCGATCGTCTCGTAGTCGCCGCGGGGGAGGTCGCGGCCCACAGAACGCTCCACCTCATCGATGTGGACGTCTCCGTCCATGACCCACACGCCGTCATCATCGAGCTCGACGCCTGCGACATTCTCCGGGTCGTGTTCGTCGGTGATCTCGCCCAGAAGTTCCTCGGCGAGATCCTCGATCGTGATCACTCCGGCGAAACCGCCGTACTCGTCGATCACACACGCGATCTCGCTCTTCGCCCGCGTCAGCTCGTCCAGCGCGTCCGGGAGCGTCATGAGAGTGGGGAACACCACGGGCGGACGCATGATCGCGGAAACGGGACGGTCGTCGTCGATCGGGGTGCCCAGGACGTCGGCGAGATTGACGACTCCGATGGGCTCGTCACGCTCGCCGATCACGGGGTAGCGCGTGTGAGCGCGCGCCATGAGCGAGCGCACCTCGGCCACCGTCGTCTCGGGGCGGACGCTGTCGACCTGGACGCGGGGCACCATGGCGTGCTCGACATCGCGGTCGGGGAAATCGAGGATCCTGTCGAGCAGCATCGAGAGCTCCTCGGGGAGGTCCCCGCTCGCGCGCGAGTCCTCGATGATGTGCTCGAGGTCCTCCGCGGTGGCGCTGGAATCGACGTCATGGACCGGTTCGACTCTGAGGAGCCGAAGGGCGGCGTTGGAGGACGCGTCGAAGAAGCGGATGAGCCACCCGAACACCGTCAGGTAGATCAGCGTGGAGCGCGCGAGGCCGCGTGCGAGAGGTTCAGGGTTCGCGATCGCGAGGTTCTTCGGGTACAGCTCTCCGAAGATCATCTGCACGACGGTCGCGAGGACGAGAGCGCCCACCGTACCGATCGTGATGCCGATCGCGGCCGGCACGCCCGCGCCTCCGAGGAGTGTCCCCAGAGCCTCTCCGATGAAGGGCTCCGCGACGTATCCGACCATCAGGCCCGTCACGGTGATCCCGAGCTGAGCGCCCGAGAGCATGAAGGAGGTGCGGCTCGTGACGGCGAGGGCACGTTTCGCCGCGGCGTCGCCGCTCTCGGCACGGGAGCGGAGCCGCGCCCGATCGACCGACATGTACGCGAACTCCTGCGCGACGAAGTATCCGTTCGCCGCGATGATGATCGATGTGAGGACGAGACCGGCGAGGAGAAGAAGAAGCGCGGTGATCATCGGAGGATCGCCGCGCTCGGGGTGCGCGTCTCGCCACGGCGAGACGGAGTGATGTCGATCGGACTATGGCTGGGGTCGTCGGCGGAAGGCGACGCAGTCAGTGTGGCAGGCACGGGGTCCTCGAGATCTCCTCTGAGTGTGTAGATATGTGGGGCACAATCATAACGCGTGTGTCTGCGCGATCGGCTGGGCAGCGATGTCGTAGCGTGCGCGTCCGCCGAGGCGGGGCGTGCGATCGGGATCCACGTAGCGGGTGGGAGGAACCACACCCGCGCTGCGGTTCCGACCCCGTCGGTCTCTATGTCCCACCCGTTGTCGTGTATCCGGTGATGACAGGTCTCACACAACAGGACACCGTTGGACAGGTCGGTAGGTCCGTGGTCTCGTTTCCACCAGCGGATGTGGTGCGCTTTCGTCATCTCCGGCGGGAGTCCGCACATCGCACACCCGCCATCTCTTTCGGCGAGGGCGAGGCGTTGGGTGCGGGTGAAGAGTCGCTTCTCCCGACCCCAGTCGAGGATCGCGCTGTCTCCACCCAGGACGCAGGGGATGATCCCGCCGCCGGCGGCCATCCGCCGCGCGGCCCCGATGCTGACGGGCTGGTCGATTCCGTCGATGGTGGCGGATCCGGTGCCGGACTGGAGGTCGTCGAGGGTCATGCGGACGATGACCTTCGCGCCAGCCAGGGGGAGGTTCTCGCCCTCGCACCCGAGAACATGCGCGCAAAACACCGTCAACGCGTCCGCCTGAATCATCGGCACCGTCCGCCGATCCGCATCCGGCGCATCCGGATCGACCGCGTCTTTGCGTGCGGCGAACGCCGCGCTCACGTATCCGCGGATCGCGGCGATGACGGGGGCTGCGGATTCGGCGTCGAGTTGGGCGGTGAGGTGCACGATCCCGTCACGCTCGAACATCGTCAACGACCGCCGCCCACGCCGCTCCTCCGCCCGCGGTTCCACACCATCCGGGTCCAACCACGCTTCGGCCCGGACGATCAGTTTCCGCAGGTCATCGAGCGCGAGCCCGGGCGCCGCCTCGGTCAACTCTTTCTCGCCTTCACGGATCCGCTCGACCCCGGCCGCGACACGGCACCGGTCCAAGAGCCCCACGATGAGTGCGGCGGCTTGAGCGCCGATCGCGCCCGCATCCAGGGCCGCCCGCACGAGGGGGTACTTCGCCGGGAGCCGCGCCCCGAGAAGATCGCTCCGGGGTGCCGTCGCTTCCCCGACCGTCACCAGGCGGGCCGCGTCCCCGGTGGAGATTCCCGTCGTCGCGGCGACCAGTTTCGCGGGCGTCCGGAACCCCTGCTGCTTCGACAGGCTCTCCGCCCCCAACTCCGGGCGCGACTCCCGAGCGATCCCCACAGCGACGTCCGCGTGTACCGCGTCGACCTGCCGCTGCAGGGCACCGACCGCCGCATGCACCGCAAGGGGCTGCTCCCGGGTGAGGTCCATCGCGTCGTCTACTCCCGCCCACGCCGCATCGAGGCGGGAGACCGCGTGATGCAGAGAGGCGAGTGTGGACATGCCCCAATTTTACTTCGAACCACCCCGAGTTTCGAAGTAATGTTCGAACACTATGCCAGAGTGCCGCCATGCCGGGGCGCGCAGGGAGAGGTCGAGGCAGGATGCGACCGATTACGCCGCGTGGGCCCTGGCGCGGACACGATGATGACCCACGTGCGCGCACGCAGTTCCGGTCTTCCCACCTCAGACCGGACTTTCGCATGCCCGTGAGGGATCCCTGCGCCTCATCCCACTGGCCACGCTGCCCACAACCTGCCGGGGAAGAACACCTAGCTCAGGATGCCCTCGTGCAGCGCCCGCAGAACGGCGTTCGTGCGGTCGCGTACCCCGAGTTTGGAGAGGATGGTCGAGACATGGTTCTTCACCGTGCCCTCGGCCAGGAACAGGGCGTCGGCGACCCGACGGTTGCTGTACCCCGCGGCCACGAGCCGCAGCACGTCGAGTTCACGGTCGGTCAGCTCCGGAGCGATGTGCCCGACGTCGTCACGGGCGGCGGCCCCGGTGCGGATGGCGTTCACGAGCCGTTCGGTGAGCGCGGGGGAGAACACGGTGCCTCCCGCTGCGAGCGTGTGGACGGCATGAGTGAGCTGGTCGAGCGTCACGTCCTTGAGGAGGTAGCCGCGTGCACCCGCGCGCAGCGCATCGACGACGAGCGCATCGTCATCGAACGTCGTCAGTACGAGGACCGGCGTATCGATCCGGTTCTCGCGGAGTCGTTCCAGCGCCCAGATCCCGTCGTACAGAGGCATGCGCATGTCCAGCAACACGACGTCGGGCCGGGTACTGGCGATGAGGTCGACGCCGGCGCGTCCGTCTGCCGCCTCACCGACGACCTCGATCCCGGCGACCGCGAGCAGTCCGGCTATACCCTGGCGGATGAGCACCTGATCGTCCACCACCACGACGCGGATCATGCGTCGGCAATCCGTGCGTGCACGCGGAACCCGTTGCTCCCGTCGAACATGACGTCGCCGCCGAGCGCGGCGACGCGTTCACGAAGGCCACGCAGTCCGTTGCCGAGGACGACATCGTGGGTGCCACGGCCGTCGTCGCGAGCATCGAGCTCGACACCCCGCTGACTGGGCACGATGGTGATACTCAGCTCTCTCGCCTGTGCGTGCCGAATCGTGTTCGTGACGATCTCCTGAACGGCGCGGACGATGGTCGCTCGCGCGTCCTCCCCGAGCCGAACCCGCGGGGAGACATCGATCGAGACGTCGAGGCCGGGCAGGTCCTCCGTGATGCTCTTCAACGCGAGCTCGAGGTCGGGGGCCTCGGTGCGAAGCCGGCCGACGGTCTCTCGTACGTCTCCGAGGAGTTCGCGCGCGACACCGTCTGCGCGTTCGAGATGGACGCGGGACGCCTCGCCGTCGAGATGCCTGGCGGTCTCCAGCTGAAGGGTCAGAACGGTCAGCTGGTGACCCATGATGTCGTGGAGCTCTCGGGAGATGCGCAGCCGCTCCGCCGTGCGGGCTGACTCCGAGAGGAGGATGCTCGCCGCCTTGAGCTCCACGTGCGCCTCGGTGAGTTCCTGTCGCAACCGTTGCTCGCGGACCAGGGTGGCGGAGCTGAGGGTCGAGGCGAGTTGGATCAACAGGTAGAAGCCGACGAGCATGATGCTCTCCGTCGGTTCGGCACCCCCCGTCGTGACGACCAGGACGATCACCAGGGTGTTCAGCCCCACGACGATGAAGGCCACACGGAGTGCGACGACGTGGACGCCGATGGCAGCAGTGACGACGAGCAGCACGAGGATCAGCCCCGTGCTCTGCGCGGTCAGGACGACGACCCACGCGGCGGCGACGGCGGTCGCGAAGCCGATGAGCTGCAGCGGACGGGAGTCGACGCCCGTCGCGACGAGCACCGAGGCGAGGAAGAGCACGAAGGACGCGAGCCACCATCCACGGGCGATGACCGGCTCGACGGCACCGAAGAGCATCGGCGCCGTGACACCGACCGAGATCAGGAGCATGGCAACTCCCGACCATCCCTCCGTCCCGACCCGGCGCATGCTCTCAGCCTAGAAGAGGAACCGCGGGAAGACCCCTGCCGGAAGTCATGGCCGGAACGGATGACTTCCGGCACACGCAGTCCGACGCACCGGTTCCTAGCGTGGAGGACATGATGACCAACGGACCCGCGATCCTCGCGGAAGGACTCACCAAGATCTACCGAGGCGTCGTCGCGGTCGAGGACATCAGCCTGCGGGTGGAGGTCGGCGAGATCTTCGGAATCCTCGGTGTGAACGGCGCGGGCAAGACCACCACAGTCGAGATGATCGCGGGGCTCCGCTCTCCGAACCGCGGGACCGTCGAGGTGCTGGGACTGGACCCCCATCGTGACCGAGCGCGACTGCGTCAGGTCCTCGGAGTGCAACTGCAGGCGGCCGAGCTGCACAACTCGCTGCGGGTGTCGGAGTTGATCGATCTCTACCGCAGCTTCTATCCGAATCCTCGATCCCTCGACGACCTCCTGGAGCTGGTCGATCTCGGTGACCAGCGTCGGACGCGGTTCGAGCAGCTCTCGGGCGGCCAACAGCAGCGGCTCTCCGTCGCCCTCGCTCTCGTCGGGAAGCCGCGGATCGTGATTCTCGACGAATTGACCACCGGACTCGATCCCCGGGCGCGACGCCGCATGTGGACGACGCTCGAAAGGCTGAATGCCGAGGGGGTGACGATACTCCTCGTGAGCCACGCCATGGAGGAGATCGAGCGCCTGTGCGATCGCGTGGCGTTGATCGATTCCGGGCGCATCATCGCTCTGGACACTCCGTCCGTTCTCGTCGCCACCGCCGGCGCGGAAACACTCGATGACGCCTTCGTCGCACTGACGGGCAGAGAACTGGAGGATGCCGAATGACCACCGTGGTGCACGCGCACAGACCGGGTATGAAAGCCCTGAGGCACATGATCGCCGCCGAGTGGCGGATGGTGGTGCGCGATACCGCGGGTCTCGTGGTGCCTTTCGGTCTGCCCCTGCTGATCCTCCTCACCAGCGCTCTGTCCGCCGGTGACGTGGTGATCGTGAACGGACGCACGGCTCTCGACCTCTTCGTGCTCCCGCTCGTCATCGTGATGGTGACGGCGATGATCGGCATCATCAATATGCCCAGTTTCCTCGCCTACTACCGCCGTTCCGGGGTCCTCAGGCGTCTCGCCGTCACTCCGGCCTCGCCCATGATCGTTCTGATCGCCCAGGTGCTGGTGAGCGTCGCGCAGGCGCTGCTGGGTATCGCTGCCGCACTTGTCGTGGCCATGCTGGCGTTCGGCGCGAATCCGCCGATCGACATCGTGGGCGCACTGGGGGTCCTGCTCCTGACGATCGCCGCGATGTACAGCGTCGGTATGGTGGTCGCGGCGGTCGCCCCCACCCCGAATTCGGCGGTCGCAATCGGGCTGCTGCTCTTCTTCGCGCTCGGCGCACTGGGCGGCATGTTCGGAGGGCGGGATGTCCTCCCCGGGCCCCTCGCGGAGCTGGGCGGATGGCTGCCGTTCGGTGCCGCGGTCGACGCGCTCGCCGCGACCTGGGCCGGTACGCCGCTGGAGATCGGCCCGCTCGTGAGCCTGGGGGTGACCGTCATCGTGGGGAGCGCGGTTGCGGGACTGTTCTTCCGATGGGAATGAACGGCGTGGCAGAAGGGGGACAGGGCGCATGACACCGCTGCTGTGGACCGGTGCGATCGGCGCCTGGCTCTTCGTGATCGTCTTCCTGCTGGACGGGTGGACTCGGCGCGGCTATCGATCCATGAGGCACCCCGTCAGCGCACTCGCGCTCGGTCGGCGCGGGTGGCTGCAGATCGCGAACTTCGTCGTGTGCGGTGTCACGGTGACCGTAGGTGCCGGTGCCGTGGTGGTCTCCGACCACAGCCTGGTGCTGCTCGCCTGCGCGATCGGTGTGTTCGGGCTGGCGCTGATCATCTCCGGCGTGTTCCGAATGGACCCCATGTGGGGCTACCCGCCCGGCGCACCGCAGGGAACTCCGAAACACATGTCGTTCGCGCATCGTGTTCATGACCACGCCGGCATGGTGGTGTTCTCGTCGCTGCCTGCGGCAGCCATGATCGCGACGCTGGTTCTGGATGATCCCGTGTGGCGATCGGTCTCAGGTCTGGTCGCAGTGGTCGCGGTGGTCGGTCTGTTCGTGTTCGGCAGTGCCTGGGAACGGGAGTCGCCCACTGCCGGCCTCCTTCAGCGCCTGACGCTCATCCCCGGATGGGCATGGCTCGGTGCGCTCTTCGTGCACCTCGCGTGAGAGCTTCGCGCTGCACGTGGGAACGGCCTCCGGGAGATGATCCCGGAGGCCGTTCACGGTGCTGGTCCGCGTGTCAGGCGCGAGCTGCCTCGGAGACGCGGCGCGCGGCGGCGAGAGCCTGCTCGAGGTCGGCCTTGAGGTCGTCGACGTTCTCGAGTCCCACCGAGAGGCGCACGAGGCCGGGTGTGACGCCCGCCGTGAGCTGCTGTTCGGGGGAGAGCTGCGAGTGGGTCGTGGAGGCCGGGTGGATCACGAGCGAGCGCACATCCCCGATGTTGGCGAGGTGGCTGAACAGCGAGAGGCTGTTGACGAACTCGCGTCCGGCCTCGACGCCGCCCTTGAGCTCGAACGAGAGCACGGCACCGACACCCTTCGGGGTGTACTCGTTCGCCGCGGCGTACCACGGCGAGGAGGGGAGCCCCGAGTAGTTCACGGACGCGACGTCGCCGTGGCCGTCGAGCCACTCCGCGATCTCCTGCGCGTTCTGCACGTGGCGCTCGATGCGCAGCGAGAGCGTCTCGATCCCCTGGATGAGGTTCCACGCGCTCTGCGGCGAGATGGCGGATCCGAGGTCGCGGAGCAACTGCACGCGCGCCTTGATGATGTACGCGAGCGCGTCGCCGACCGCGGTCGTGTAGCTCGCGCCGTGGTACGAGGGATCGGGCTCTGTGAGTCCGGGGAAGCGCTCGACGTTCTTGGACCACTCGAAGGTGCCGCCATCGACGATGACGCCGCCGATCGTGGTGCCGTGACCGCCGAGGAACTTGGTGGCCGAGTGGACGATGATGTCGGCTCCGTGCTCGAACGGACGGAGCAGATACGGGGTCGCGATCGTGTTGTCCACGATCAGGGGGACGCCCGCCGCGTGCGCGACATCGGACACCGAGCGGATGTCGAGGATGTTGATCTTCGGGTTTCCGATGGTCTCCGCGAAGAAGAGCTTCGAGTTCGGACGCACCGCGCGGCGCCACTCCTCCGGGTCGTCCTGGTTCTCGACGAACGTGACCTCGATGCCGAGCTTCGCGAGGGTGTACTTGAAGAGGTTGTAGGTGCCGCCGTAGATCGAGCTCGAGGAGACGATGTGGTCGCCGGCCTCGGCGATGTTGAGCACCGCGAAGGTCGCTGCGGCCTGGCCGCTCGCGAGCAGGAGAGCTCCGGTGCCCCCCTCGAGCGCGGCGACGCGCTGCTCGACGACGTCCTGGGTCGGGTTCTGGATGCGGGTGTAGATGTTGCCGAACTCCGCGAGTGCGAACAGGTTCGCTGCGTGGTCGGCGCTGTCGAAGACGTACGAGGTCGTCTGGTAGATGGGTGTGGCGCGAGCCTTGGTCACCGGGTCGGGTGCGGCCCCGGAGTGGATCTGCTTGGTCTCGAAACGCCAGGTCTCAGGTGCGGACATTGTGTTCCCCCTGGAACGGTCGGAAGACGGAAAGGTGGCGGATGCCATTGCAGCGAGAGTACGGAACAGGTCCGGGTGTCAACAAGGAGAGGGAAATGTGACGTAACACGCGCCCGGCGCGTCCGGCCGCTGCTCCGAGTTTCGCCACGCTCCGCGAGGGCAAAGGTCGTACGGTGGTGCTCATGGCCAACAGACGTGCAGTGGTGACGGGTGCGAGTTCCGGGATCGGGGAGGCGACCGTCCGGGCGCTGCGCACCCGGGGATGGGACGTCATCGGCGTCGCTCGCCGAGAGGACCGACTCGCGACGCTCGTCGCGGAGACGGGTGCGGCGGCGATCACGTGCGACCTCACCGACGAACGGGCCGTGAGCGCCCTGGTCGACGAGGTCGAGGCGGGTGGGCCGATCCACGCGCTCGTGCAGATCGCGGGCGGTGCGCGCGGAACCGACAGCATCGAGAACGGGTCGACCGAGGACTGGCAGTGGATGTTCGACGTGAACGTCCTCGCCGCTCGTCGTCTGACCGCCGGTCTCCTGCCGCTCCTGCGTCGCGGGGCGTCGCAGGACGGGCACGCCGACGTCCTCTTCGTCACCTCGACCGCGGCCCAGGTCGCCTATCCAGGAGGCGGAGGCTACAACGCGGCGAAGGCCGCGGAGGGCATGCTCGTCCGTGTCCTGCGGCAGGAGCTCAACGGCGAGCCGATCCGTGTCGTCGAGGTCGCCCCGGGCATGGTCCACACCGAGGAATTCACCCTGAACCGCCTGGGAGGCGACCCGGTCGCGGCGGAGGCCGTGTACGCGGGCGTCGAGGCGCCCCTGGTGGCAGGCGATGTGGCGGACGTCATCGGATACGCGCTCGATGCCCCGGGTCACGTGAATCTCGACCTCATCACGATGCGCCCGGTCGCCCAGTCCGCGCAGCACATCCTCGCGCGCGGCCCGCTCAAGGTCCGCAGGGACGCCTGACCCGTGGCGCACACGCTCGCCGAGCTCGCCGAGCGCGGCGAGATCGATCCGGGTTGGGCGGACGCTCTCGCTCCGGTGGGAGAGGTCATCGCGGAACTCGGGGAGCGGCTCCGCCGCGAGCAGGAGGCCGGACGGGCGTATCTTCCCGCGGGTGCCGACGTGCTGAGGGCCTTCCGTCGTCCCCTCGCCGATGTCCGGGTGCTGATCACCGGTCAGGATCCGTATCCGACTCCCGGGCACGCGATCGGGCTGTCGTTCGCTGTCGAGCGCCACGTGCGCCCCCTCCCGCGCAGCCTCATGAACATCTATGTCGAGCGAGAGAGCGATCTGGGTATCGCCCCGGCGCCTCACGGAGATCTCACCGCGTGGAGCGATCAGGGCGTCCTGCTTTTGAACCGGGTGCTGACGGTGCGCCCCGGTGAGGCGGGGTCGCATCGTGGATGGGGGTGGGAGCAGGTCACCGAGCTCGCCATCCGAACCCTCGTCGAGAGAGAGCGGCCACTCGTCGCGATCCTCTGGGGGCGGGATGCCGCGTCCCTGCGTCCGATGCTCGGCACGACGCCCGTGATCGAGTCGCCGCACCCCTCACCCCTCTCCGCGCGGCGGGGTTTCTTCGGATCGCGCCCGTTCTCCCGGGCCAACGAACTCCTCGTCGAGGCGGGGGCGGAGCCGGTCGACTGGAGAGTGGACGGCGAGACGGACGCTCCGCCTGCACCCGCGCTCTAGGCTGTCCTCATGCAGTTCGAACCGGGCGATCGCCGCCGCCGTATGCCGCGCCATCTGCGCCGTCCTGCCCCCGCGCCCGACGTGTTCTCGTACGAGATCCGTCCTGCCACTGCGGCGGATCTCGCGGACATCCGGGAGATCTACAACCACTTCGTGAGCAACTCGGTCGTGACCTTCGACGAGAAGCGCAGCAGCATCCGCTACTGGCGGGACAAGTTCGCGACGCTGACCAGGCTCGGCCTGCCGTTCCTCGTGGCCGTATCGCCCGCCGGACAGGTGCTCGGATACGCGCTGGTCCAGCCCTGGGCGAGCAAGACCGCATATCGCTACACGGTGGAGGACTCGATCTACCTGGGGCCGGGCGCCGGTGGCAAGGGACTCGGGTCCGCGCTCCTGCAGGCTCTCATCGAGGCGTGCGAGAAGATCGGTCTCGGTGAGATCGTCGCAGTGATCAGCGATTCCGGTGCCGAGGCGTCGATCCGACTCCACGAGCGCCTCGGTTTCGTCGAGGTCGGCCGGATGGGGCGCGTGGGCTTCAAGTTCGGGCGTTCCCTGGGCACGATCTACATGCAGCGCTCGTTGCGGTCGCGCCGTCGGCGCTGGGGCTTCCGCCGGCGCTGACTCACTCCTCGCGCGCGGGGATGACCGGAATGGCGGCGAGCAGGGTTCTGGTGTACTCCTCCTGAGGATGCAGCAGCACGTCGGTGGTCTTCCCATGCTCGACGATGCGGCCGCCCTGCATGACGGCGACGGTGTCGCACAGGTTCTGGACGACTCCGATGTCGTGGGAGACGAGGACGAGGGTCATGTCGGTCGTCTGCACGAGCGTCTCGAGGACCGCGAGGATCTGCGCGCGCACCGTGACGTCGAGCGCGGACAGGGGCTCGTCTCCGACGAGGATCCGTGGGCGGTGCACGATCGCGCGGGCGATCGCGATCCGCTGCCGTTGGCCTCCGGAGAACTCGTGCGGGTGCCGAGACCCCATGTCGGGGTCGAGGCCGACCTGCGCGAGGACCTCGGCCACGCGCGGGCGGTGGTCTTCTTCGATGCCGAGCGCCCACAGCGGCTCGGCGATGATCTGACCGGCTGTCTGGCGGGGATCGAGCGAGGCGTAGGGATCCTGGAAGACGACGCCCACCTGGCGACGCAGCCAGTGCAGTGAGCGAGCCGAGTGCGACGTGTCGACCTCGCGTCCGTCCACCGTGACGGTCCCCGAGGTCGGGCGGTCGAGCCCGGTCAGCAGACGGATCAGCGTGGATTTGCCGGACCCTGACTCGCCGATGATCCCCAGTGATTCGCCGGCGACGATGTCGAGGTCCGTCGGGTGCAGCGCGGTGCGGGCCCTCGGCCGATCGAACAGTGTCCGCCGCGGCTCGATGAAGTCCCGGCGAACCGCTCTGGCCCGGATGAGGCTCACGATGCACCGCCTTCGGGGCGCCAGAGCGTCGCCGTGGCGTCGCGCAGCAGACCCTGTGTGATGGGGGAGGTGGGGGAGTGCAGCAGCGTGCTGACCGGAGCCGATTCCACGACGCGACCGTCCTCGAGGACCACACCGTGGGTGGCCACCTGGGCGAGCACAGCGAGGTCGTGGGTGATGAACACGAGCGACATCCCCTCCTCCGACACGAGCGCGAGCAGCAGCCGCAGGATCTCGGCCTGGATCGTCACATCGAGCGCGGTCGTGGGTTCGTCGGCGATCAGGAGCCGAGGGCGGCAGGCGAGAGCCATGGCGATGGCGACCCGCTGGCGCTGTCCGCCGGAGAGCTGATGCGGGTAGCGATCGACGAGGGACTCGGGATCGGGGAGGCGGACTCGATCCGCCTCGGCGATGGATCGTGCACGGGCGTCACGACGACCGAGACCCTCGTGGATGCGCACGGACTCCGCGATCTGACGCCCCACGGTGCGGATCGGGTTGAGCGCGGTCCGAGGTTCCTGGAACACGATGCCGATCTCGTCGCCGCGAAGTCGGGCCAGCTGTCGGTCCGGCATGCCGATGAGTTCCGTACCGTTCCAGCGGATGCTGCCGCTCGCCACGGCACCCTCGGGGAGGAGGCCGAGGATCGCGAGGGCCGTGAGCGACTTCCCGGAACCGGATTCCCCGATGAGGCCGAGTCGTGCACCGTCGGGCACGGCGAACGTGACGCCGTCGACGACGCGGCGTCCGTCGATCTCGATGACGAGGTCTGTGACCTCGAGGCTCATGCGACCACCCCCGGTGTGTGCACCTCTGCGGCGCGATGACGCAGCGTCGGATCGGTGGCTTCGCGCAGTCCGTCACCCAGGAGGTTCAGGGCGAGGACGGTCAGGGTGATCGCGAGCCCCGGCCAGATGACCGAGAGCGGATGCACCGAGATGTAGCGCTGCAGGTCGGCGAGCAGGATCCCCCATGACGGCTCGACGACCGACGCCCCGAATCCGAGGTAGGACAGCCCCGCCTCGGCGAGGACGGCGACCGCCATCGACCAGGAGAGCTGCACGATGAACACGGGCGCGATGTTCGGGAGCAGGTGACGCACGAGGCTCTGGGTCGGCGTCAGTCCGGACGCCCGCGCGGCGAGGATGAAGTCGCTCTGCTGGACACGGCGCAGTTCAGGACGGGTGACGCGGGCGATGTTGACACCGAACCCGATGCCCACCGACCAGATGACCACCCAGAGCGACCCGCCCCACACCGAGGAGATCATCATCGCGATGATGAGGACGGGGAAGGCGATGAGGATGTCCACGAGCACGGCGACCGCCTCGCGCATCCAGCGCGCGGTGAGCGCACCCAGGGCGGCGAGGGCGATGCCGACGACCGTCGCGACGATCCCCGCTCCCACGCTCACGAAGACCGTGGTCCGCGTTCCCGCCATCACGAGGCTGAGGATGTCGCGCCCGGTGCCGTCGGTTCCGAGCAGGTGCGGCCAGCTCGGCGACGCCCAGCGATTCGGGATGTCGGTGGTCAGCGGGTTGAACGGGGTCCAGAACTGCGAGACGAGCGCGGTGAGCGCGACGAGGGCGACCACGACGAGGCCGAATCGACCGGTGTTCGTCGCCCAGAGCCGGCGCAGCCAGAGGATGCTCACGCGGACTCCCTCTGTCGGGGATCGATGAGGTGGTGCGCGAGGTCGATGAGGAAGCCCACGATCAGGACGAATCCGGTGAGGACGAGCAGCTCGCTCTGGACCTTGATCAGGTCCCGGGTGCCGACGTCCGTGACCAGCATCCGGCCGATCCCGGGGAGTGTGAACAGCTGCTCGATCACGACCGAACCGACGACGATGCCGGCGACCTGGAGCCCGAGCACCGAGATGATCGAGAGGCCGACGGCGGGGATGCCGTGCTGCACGAGAGCGCGGTTGCGGGTGAGGCCTTTGGCGGCGGCGGTGCGGACGAAGTCCTGACCCGCGGCCTGGAGTGTGGCGCTGCGCACGAAGCGCAGCAGCATCGCGCCCTCCACGATCCCGATCGTGAGTGCGGGAAGGAGCAGCGCACGGAATGCCTGGAACGGGGTGTCCCAGCCGGAGCGCGGGAACCCCTGCGCGGGGAGCCAGCCGAGTGTCACGGCGAAGACGACGATCAGCATCATTCCGGCCCACACGACGGGGACGGCGGCGAGGGCCTGTGCCCCGACGCTGAGCGCGGTGCCGCCCGCCCGTCCGCGCAGCATCGCGGAGAGGATGCCGAACGGCACCGCGATGAGCAGCGCGATCACCAGCGCCATGATGCCGAGGGGGACCGTCACCTGAGCCTTGAGGGCCAGTTCCTCACCGACGGATGCTCCGGTGAGGAGCGATGTGCCGAGGTCGCCGCGGAAGAGGCCGCCGATCCACTCCCCGTACTGCTCGGGAAGCGATCGGTTGAGCCCGAGCGATTCCCGGAGCGCCGCCGCCTGTTCGGGCGTCGCGGTAGTGCCCGCGATCAACTGCGCCACATCGCCGGGGAACACCCGGAGCGTGAGGAAGATGATCACGCTCGACACGAGGAGCCCTGCGATGAGCAGGACCCCTCGTGTGAGCGTGTAGCGGAGCACCGGCGTGGACGATCGGGATCAGTCGCCCGCGACCGTGACCGCGGTCAGGTCGATGCGGGAATTGATCGAGTCCTGCGGGAATCCGGAGACGATCGGACGCACGGCGGTGATCGTGGCACCGTTGTAGAGCCAGTCGGCGGCGTGGTCTTCCGAGACGAGGCGCGCGGCTTCCGCGAGCAGCTCGGCCGAGGCATCCGGATCGATCTCGGCGAGAGCCTCGGTGTACAGGGCCTGCACGTCGGGGTTGTCATAGCCGAAGTAGTAGTCCGGGTCGGCGAAGTTCGCGAAGTCGCGGGGCTCGACGTGCAGCACGAAGCTCAGGTCGTAGTCCTTGTTGCCGTAGACGTCCTCGAGCCAGGTGGGGAACTCGACCGGGTTCACGTCGAGGGTGACCCCGACCTCCGCGAAGTCGGACACCAGTACCTGCGAGACCGTCGTGCCGTAGAAGGACGGGATCGTGAGCGTGAGTTCGAGCTCCTCCTGGCCCGCCTCGGCGAGGAGGTCCCGCGCGCGCTCGGGGTCGTGGGGTGCGAGTTCGGCGAGATCCTCGTACCCGGGATCGAGCTCGGGGATGGGCCCGTACAGCGTCTGGCCGGCGCCGACGGCCTCGACGAGCGCATCGTGGTCGATGGCCAGGCGCAGGGCCTCGCGGACGCGGACGTCGTCCAGCGGCGCCTTCGCGTTGTTGAACGCGAGGGTCGCCTTGTCGGTGGTCCGTCCGGTGGTGAGCGTGAACTCACCCGAATCCTCCACCTGGGAAGCGAGGTTGGGGTCCACGGCGGTGAGCACGTCGAGACTCCCGTCGAGCGCGGCGTTCACTCCGGCGGTGAAGTCCGGGATGTACTCGAACACCACCTCGGCGACACCGGCGGGCGAGCCCCAGTAGTCCTCGTATCGTGCGAACTCGATCGAGCTGCCCTTGTTCCAGCGCGTGAGGGTGAACGGGCCGGTGCCATTCTCGGCGGTCTGCAGGTCTGTCTCGTCGCCGGACTGGAAGACGAGGCCGGCGGGTCCGGTGAGCGCGAAGAGGAAGTTCTGGTTCGGCTCGGTGAGCGTGATCACGACCGTGGAGTCATCGGGGGAGGTGATCTCCTCGACTCCGGCGAAATCGCCGTGTCCCTGGAGAGAATCGTCCGTCCGCACCGCCTCGTACGAGTCCACGACGTCGGCCGCGGTCAGCTCGTCGCCGTTGTGGAACGTGATCCCGTCGGTGAGCGTGAACGTGTACGTGAGACCGTCGGCGGAGATCTCGTACGCGGACGCGAGACGCTCGGTGATCTCGTTGTCCTGAGTGCGGGTCACGAGGCCCTCGTAGATGTTGTCGATCAGCACCTGTTCGAGGGCGGCACCGCTCGTCGTGCGGATGTCGAGGTTCGTCGGCTCGAGCACGAGTCCTACGGTGAGGGTGGCCGTCGGGTCCGGCTCGCCGACCTCCGTCGTGGTCGGCTCCGGGCTGCCCGTGCACGCGCTCAGGACGACGGCGGTCGCCGCGAGCGTGGAGATCAGGGTGAGACGTCTGCTGCGTCTGAACATGGGTACGAGGTCCTCTCGGTACGGCGAGTGCTGTGTGCTGTGTACTGCCGGTGCGGCTATGAGCCTAGGGAAGTGGGATCGGTGATGTCCGCCGAGTGGAACGCGGCGTCATAGTGCGGCTATTCCGTGGCCTCCACGGAGTGACGGATGAGAGCAGCGAGTTCTGCCGGTGCTGTCTCCTGGACATTGTGGGTGGCCTCGACGGCGACACCGTGCGCTGAGGGGAGGCGGCGGGCGAACTCGGCCGCATCCTCCTGCGTCACGAAACCCCGCGTCGCGCGCACGAGAGTGATGGGCGTGTCGAGCGCAGTGAGGTCGTCCCACCCGTCGTCCGCGCGCGCGGGGGAGGCGTCGGGGGCGAGCGTCCTGGCCGCAAGGTGGGCGAAATGGTGCTTCCACTCGACGCGACCGTCAGCCCGGACGCGGGTGTTGAAGAACACGCCGCGCTCGGTGTCCGCTCGTGAGCCGCCGAACCCGAAGGCGAGCGCGCGGTCGACCAGTTCGTCGCGGGAGGCGTAGTCGGTGGGACCCGCGTAGAACTCGCGGAGGGCAGCGGGGCCTGCTCCGAGATCCACTCCGGGGGTGATGTCCACGACGATCACGCGGCTCACGAGATCGGGTCGCGTGCGAGCGAGTGCGGCGGTGGTGAGGCCTCCGAGCGACTGGCCGACGACGACCTGGGGTCGGTCCGTCCAGGCGTCGAGAGCCGCGGCGACATCCGGTGCCAGTGCCCGGGCGGAATAGTCGAGATCCTCACGCCACGAGGAGTCACCGTGACCGGCGAGATCGATCGCGAGACTCGGGCGTCCGAGCAGGAGCGCGGTCGTGTCCCATGTGTGAGCGTTGAGCCCAGCGCCGTGCAGGAACGTGATCTCGGGAGCGGAATCGCCGATGTGGAGGGCGGACACCGTGCGACCGGATTCGAGTGTCAGGGTCAGCCGCTCCGCGGGTGGTGTCGCGACCCCCAGCGCCTGCGCCTGAAGCGGGAGGTAGCTGAACTCGTCGATGTCTTTCGCCACGCCGACATTCTCCTCCCGAGGACCGGCTCGCGCGAAATGCGAAAGCAATACGACAAAAGGTCCACCGTAAATAGTGCGCGAAAAGCTCACTGAAGTTCACTGCAGGCACTCATAGTGCATTTCTCCGTGCACTCGTGTCCGCGCTCGACGACCCCGAGTCGGGGGAGGAGCGGCGCGTAGGCTGGACGCATGAGCGAGACGCGTGTGCACCTGTCCAAGACCGAGCCCGCCGCCTACCAGGCTCTGGATGCCTTCTCCAAGACCGTCGGCGAGATCTGCGCTGCGAACGGAATCGACGATCGTCTCAAGGAGATCGTCATGATCCACTGCTCGCAGCTCAACGGGTGTGCGTACTGCACGCGGATCCATGTGGACCGGGCCGCAGCGGCGGGAATCGACGCCGACACTCTCACACAGATCCCCGTCTGGCGCGAGAGCGGTGTGTTCACCGAGCGGGAGTGCGCCGCGCTGGAACTGGCGGAGGCCTTCACTCTCATCCACGAGGGTGGGATCTCCGATGATGTGTACAACCGCGTCGGCGCGGTCTTCACCGAGAAGGAGTACGCCGCGCTCAGCTGGGCATGCATCTCCATCAACGCCTTCAACCGCGTGGTCGTCGCCGGTCGCTACCCCGTTCCCCCGCGAGCAGGGCGGGCCACGGCATGACGGTGATCGACATCGACGGCGTCGCGAACGTCCGAGACGTCGGAGGAATGCCCGCGCGGGGCGGCCGCATCCGCGAGGGTGTGCTGCTGAGGTCGGGTCACCTCGCGGCGGCGAGTCCTGAGGGCGTCGCGCGACTGTGCGAACGGATCGAGCGAGTGGTCGACCTGCGTGCCGACGACGAGGTCGCCAGGGAGCCGTCGGCCCGGCTCGGACTCCCCACGACCCGGCTCCCGTTGTTCGTCGGGTCCGTGGCGTCGTTCTTCGAGGATGACAGCAGCCTCTGTGACCTCTACCGGCATCTGCTCGAGGAGAGCGGTGCCCGCATCGTCGACGCCATCCGCGTGATCGCCGAGGGGAGCCCGACGCTGGTGCACTGCACCGTCGGAAAGGACCGTACCGGGGTCACGATCGCTCTCGCGCTCGCCGCGGTCGAGGCGGATCGAGAGGCGATCATCGCCGACTACGCTCTGACCGAATCGCAACTGCCCGCCGAGCGCAATCGACGGGTCGTGGCATACCTGCGCTCGCAGCATCCGGATGCCCAGCATGCTGTGGCCCTCGCCACTCTCTCGCCCGGCCCGGTGATGCGCGATCTGCTGTCCTCGATCGACGAGCGGTTCGGGTCGGTCGCCGACTATCTGCGCTCCCAGGGGATGTCGGATGCCGAGCTCGACGCTCTGCGGGACGCCCTCGTGGAATCGGATCAGGACAAAGGTTAGGCAACCCTTCTCCCGGTGTATGATGGGAGAACCATGACAACCACCGTCGACGTCCGCACCGCACGCGCTCAGCGCCGTGCCGCTCGTCAGCGCTCGCACCACCTCGTCACGGCCGACGAGAACTCGTTCGCCGAACTCGAGATCTTCCTGGCCACTCTTCCGCTGTGTGCGACCGGCCGCGTCTTCATCGAGGTCGCCTCGGTCGAGGACATCGGCCACGTCGATGTCCCGGCACGCATGACCGTCACCTGGCTCGCGCGCTCGTCGCGCTCCGGCGCACCCGGGACGGGCCGCTCGTGCGCTCCCGGTTCGGCGATCTCACGGGCCGCGTGCGCGTGGGCGGATGAGATGCTCTGCGACGAGCAGGCCGCGACGAACGTCACGCTGCTGGGTGGGTACCTCGGCACCGCGGACATCGTCGAACACCTCACTTCAGTGCTCGACGTCCCGGCTGCATCGATCTACGCGCCGGAGCGCTTCGGCCTGCTGCCCGCCGACCGCTGACGCGGAACGTAATTGCCGTCCTCGAGGCCTGCCTCGATCTCGAACCTGTTGCGCAGGGGATCTCGCCCCGCGAGCAGATACAGCGCCGGCATGAGGAACCCGTAGCGCAACCACTGCGCCCTGTGTACGGCCTCGTGTCGCAGCACGGATTCGCTCGGACGCGTGTCACCGGTGAGGAAGCATCCACCGACGCAGACTCCGCCCCTGTTGAAGGTCCACCGGGGCATGCCCTGGAACACCCAGAGACCGCTGCGGCGCTCGACCGGTCCGGTGCTCCAGAGCGATCCCCACACCCACCCGACGGAGGTGCCCCACCAGTAGCCGACGCGGCTGATGGGTGAGCGCAACAGGAAGGCGGGGATGCGGCGATCCGCGCGTCGGCCGCGCGCGAGCACGGCATCGGCTTGTGCTCGCCAGTCGTCCGTCATGCGAGAGCCCCGACGAGACGCAGGAGCGCCCCGAGGTCGTCCACGGCATCGACCGGGGACCGAGGGGCGAATCCGGCGATGGTCGCGCCGGCGAGCGGTACGCGCTCCCGCAGCCGGCGGATCGCGGCGCTGAGGGCTGACGGGGCGATTCCGAACGGCGCGGGTGAGGAGACACCTGCGATGTCCGCGGGGTCGATGACATCGACGTCGATGTGCACCCAGACGCGTGATGCGCCGGTCTCCGCGACTGCGGTGGCGAGGGCATCGACATCGTCGAGGTCGGTGACGCTCAGAGAACGGAGTCCGGAGAGCACGGGCTGTTCGCCCGCGTCGATCTCGCGCACCCCGACCGTCACGACCCGGGTGCGGGGGACGGCGGGGGAGAGGGCCAGGCTGGGGTCGCCGTCTCCGAGGACGGCCCGCAACGCCATTCCCGAGAAAGCGCCGGACGGAGACGTCTCCGGCGTGTGCAGGTCAGGGTGCGCGTCGCACCAGACCACGGCGACATCGTCGATCCCGCCGGGGAGTGCGGCCAGGGCCGAGACCGTCACGCTGCAGTCTCCGCCGATCACGATCGTGTCCTCCAGGCCGTGTTCGGCGATCATGGTGCGCACGCGCTGGAGAGCACTGAGCCGGTGTACTCCGGTGCCGAGGGACTCGCCCGCCTCGACGGGCACGTCCAGCACGGTCGTCGACGCCCGGGGGAGATCTCCGGCGATCGCGGACGCGCCGTCGACGAGGAGCATGGCACGAGCGGCGGGTGAGCCCTGCCACTGCGGGACCACGAGGAATCGGGACATCGGGACCTCCGAAGAGAACGGGTGAGAGATGCGGATGCCCCGAGCAACGGCCCGGGGCATCCGCGTCGACTCAGGACGTGAGAGCGGACCGGCCGGTTCCGCCGGCCTTGAGCTCCGCGAGGCGAGCCTCCACCTCGGTCAACTCACCGATGTCCTCGAGGCTCTCGAACTGTGCGTCGAGGCTGGAGGCGGCGAGTTCCGCCTTGCCCTGGGCGAGTGCCTCCTGGCGGCGGACCTTGTCCTCGAAGCGGCCGAGCTCGCTCGTGGGGTCGAGCACGTTGATCGAGGACACGGCGTCCTGGACCTTGGTCTGCGCCTCGGCGACCTTGGCGCGGGCGAGGAGCTCGCTGCGCTTGTTCTTGAGTTCGCCGAGCTTGTCCTTCATCCCGCCGAGGCCGGACTTGAGCTTGTCGACGATCTCGGTCTGGGCGGCGATCTGCGGCTCGGCGCCGGCGGCCTCGCGCTCCGCGCTGATCTGGCGCTGGAGAGCGATCTTCGCCAGGCTGTCGAACTTGTCGGCGTCCGCGGTGCTGCCGGCGGTGCGCAACTCATCCGCCTTGCGGCTCGCGGCGACGGCCTTGTTGCCCCACTCGGTGGCGGACTGGCGGTCTTCCTCGTGGTCGCGCTCGAGCAGGCGCAGGTTTCCGATGGTCTCGGCGATGGCCGACTCGGCGTCCGCGATGCTGTTGGTGTAGTCGCGGACGAGCTGGTCGATCATCTTCTGCGGGTCCTCCGCAGAGTCGAGGAGGGAGTTGATGTTCGCCCTCATGAGAGTGGAGATTCGCCCGAAGATGGACTGCTTGGTCATGGTCGTTTCCTTTCGATTGGCCAGACGATGAGTGGGTGGGAGCGAGGAAGGCGGCGCACTAGAAGCGACCACCTCCGGAGCGTCCGCGTGATCCGCCCGAGCGTCGTGAACCGCCGGATCGGCGCGATCCTCCGAATCTCGAGGGGCTGAACCCGCGGCTTCCCCCGCCGGAGCGCCAGCCGCCACCGCGCGAACCGCCGCGGGAGCCGGACGCGCCGGATGCGATGATGCCCCCCAGGATGCCGCCGAGGATGTCTGAGCCGAGACCGCCGCCTCCGCCACCGAAGCCTCCTCCGAATCCGCCGGAGCTGAATGCGGAGACGTCGCTCTCCGCGCTGGCGGTCGCCTGCTGGGCGAGCTGGTGTGCGCGGGTGGCGTGCTGCAGTGCCTGCGTGGGGTCCGTCGCCTGAAGCGCGGACGCCTGCGAGAGCGCCGCGCTCGCCTCGGCGAGTCGGGTACGGGCGGTGGCGCCGACGGCACCGCGGCGGGTGAGGATGAACTCATTCGCGGCGGAGATCTGCGCCTGCGCCTGCATCAGTCGCTGCGCGAGGAGCTGTTGGGCGCGCTGGGCGGCCTGCACCTGATCGCGTGTCTGGGAGATCGCGGTGTCGATCTGGGAGTTCGCGGCGACGAGGGTCTCGAGCATCCGCGCAGGGTTGCGCGCGCTGCTGCCGAGGTTCGTCTGTGCCTCGGCGAGGTGTGCACGCGTGCTCGCGACGATCGAGGCGAGCTGTCCCTGCGAGTCCGGGAGGTGGGTGGCCGCGGCGAGATCCGCCTCGAGGTCGGCGATGAGGGCCGCTGCCTGTCGCTCGATCGCCTCGAGATCGGTTCCGAGTCGCGTGACGGCGTCGACGAGCTGGGCCGCCTGCGCCACGCCCTCCTCGGCGGTCCGTATCGCGAATGCCGCCTCACCCGTGCGACCGGCGGTCAGAGCGTCCGCGGCCTCGTCGATCTGGCCCTCGGCCAGCGCGAGTCGCTCGTGGGCCTGGGTGGGATTGTCCGTGACGGTGCTCAGTGCTGCGGGGTCGTACGAAGCCGTGAGTGCCGCGAGGGCCGCGGGCGCGGCCGTGAGTGAATGCCGCGCGGTGGCGTGCTGCTGGCGTACGCGCTCGAGTGCTGCGGGGGCATCCTGCTCGAGCTGGCGCAACTCGTCGAACGCCTCGACGTTGTCGTCGAGGAGGTCTTCCGCGTCGTCGCAGAGCTCGATGATCCGAATGTGCCACGCGCGGCGCTGCTCGGCGGAGTCGGGGATCTCATCGTCGAGCTTCTGTTGCAGCGAGAAGGCCTCGGCGAGCTTCTCCTGGGCGGCGTCGACGGTCCGGGTGAATTCCGTGGTCGACGCATCGCCGAACTGGGCGACCGCGAAGCCGAGCTCTTCCCTGCTCGAGGCGACGGCGTCGTCGGTCTGGACCAATGCGGAGCCGGCGCGCGTGGCGAGTTCCTCGTCGCTCACGTCCGCGAAAGGACCGGTCGGCTCAGGGGCAGCGCCCCTCTTCTTCCGTGATCGCAGGACGAGCCACACGATCAGGACGATCGCGGCCCCCACGATCACCAGGATCACGACCCACACGGTGCTGTTCGCTCCGCCCGAGGAGAATCCGTCGGCGGCGGTGTCGATCGCCCCCGCCCAGTTCGACTCCGACAGGAAGGGTTGGACGGCGAGCTCGATCTCGTCGAGTCGCGCATCCGAGACGGGCCCGTCCGGGTGGGCGGAGATGTAGTACGCACGTCCTTCGACGGCGACGGCGAGCAGGTACTGGTGATCACCGAGGTTGTTGTCCTCCGCGACGGTGTCCGCCCACTCGATGCGATCGGACGGGTCCGTGAAATCGTCGACGAAGACGACGAACAGGTCGACCTGAGACTCATCGTGGAGCTGTGACAGACGCTCTTCCGCGGCAGCCTCGTGGTCGTCGCTGAGGACTCCCGCGGCATCGGTGACGTATCCCGCGTCGAGAGCGACGGGAGGAGTGGCAGACGCGGCGGAGACGCCCACGGCTGAGGCGAGCACCGCCAGGAGGATCCCCACGACGATGGTCACACGAGTCCGCATCCTGCTCCCTCCACGGAGACCCCAGGCCCCCACGGCACGAGTCTATTGATTCCGGTCTGCCGTGGGTAGCGAGCGTAGGAGATCCGGCTGTGTCGTGGCTGGACGCGGCGGACGTACACATACGCTGGAGGGCATGGATGACAGGTACGGCGGCGATGTGCTCGCAGCAGGATGGCGAGACCGCGCGAAGAGGGTGATCCCCGAGGTCGCGGCAGACGTCGATCTCGTCGTCGAAGTCGCCGACGACGGCTACTGCGGAGCGGTGACCAGGATCGAGGGTGGTCTCGTCGAGCTCGAGGACCGCGCGGGGCGACGACGCCTGTTTCCGCTCGGCGGCGGATTCCTGATCGACGGCGAGCCGGTTCGCCTCACTCCGCCCGCGGCCGGTCGACAGGCGAAGCGGCGCACCGCGTCCGGATCGTTCGCCGTGGACGACGCCCGCGCACGCGTCGCGTTGCCCAGTCGAATCCTCGTCGAGGGCAAGCACGACGCCGAACTCGTCGAGAAGGTCTGGGGCGACGACCTCAGGGTCGAGGGCGTCGTGGTGGAGTTTCTGCAGGGCGCGGACCTGCTGGATGAGATGCTCGCCGCGGAGCCGCCCAGCGCGACCCGTCGCTACGGCGTGCTGCTCGACCACCTGGTTCCCGGATCCAAGGAATCGCGGATCGCTGATGCCGTGGCGCGAGGCCCCCATGGTGCGCATGTGCGCATCGTGGGGCACCCGTTCGTCGATGTATGGCAGTGCGTCACGCCGCGTGCCCTGGGGATCGCCGCGTGGCCCGAGATCCCGCGGAGCGTCGAGTGGAAGATCGGGATCTGCCGGGCCTTCGGATGGCCGGCCGACACTCAGGCCGACACCGCTCGCGCGTGGCAGCACATCCTGGGGAAGGTTCACTCGTACCGCGACCTGGAGCCCGCCCTGCTCGGCCGCGTCGAGGAGCTCATCGACTTCGTGACCGCCCCCGGTCCGCGATGAGCGGCCGCAAGGGTCGCGTTGGGCGCGACGATTACGCTGGACCCATGCCCGACGATCGCACCTTCCGAGACGAGCCCGTCTCCTTCGTGCGTCGCAGCGGTCGGATGTCGGAGGCGCAGGAGCGCGCGTTCGACGAGCTCGCCGAGCTCTACCTTCTGGACGTCCCACGCGACGTGGCATCGACCTCCGTGCACCCGGACGCGCGTCTCGACGCCGCCGGGGCCTTCGGGCGCACGGCCCCGCTCATCATCGAGGTCGGCTCCGGACAGGGACACGCGATCGTCTCGGCAGCGTCTTCGAGGCCCGAGGAGGACTTCCTCGCCGTCGAGGTGTTCCGCGCGGGTCTGGCGAGGACCATGCTCGATGCCGACCGCATCGGCGCCAGGAACCTGCGCCTGATCGAGGCCAACGCCCCCGAGGTCCTCTCCTCGTATGTGCCCGCCGGCACGGCATCCGAGGTGTGGATCTTCTTCCCCGATCCCTGGCACAAGAACCGCCACACCAAGCGGCGACTCGTCAAGGAGGGATTCGGCGCTGCCGCGGCGCACGCGCTGCGAGACGGCGGTGTGCTCCGCCTCGCGACGGACTGGGAGGACTACGCGGTGCAGATGCGCCAGGTTCTCGACGCCGATCCGCACTTCCAGCGCGCCTTCGAGGGGGACTGGGCCGAGCGCTTCGAAGGCCGCGTCATGACCGCCTTCGAGCGCAAGGGCATCTCGAAGGGGCGCGCCATCCGCGACCTCACCTACCGACGGGCGGAGCGCTCATGACCACGACCGAGGTCCGGCCGACCACGGACGTCTGGCCTGCCATCCTCCCTGCCCTCGTGGTCGTGGGGGCGGCTCCCGCGTTCTTCGTCCTCGAGTGGGCCTGGCTCGGTTGGGCGATGCTCGCCGTGGGCGTCGCGGGTGCCTGGCTGCTCGAACGCCGTCGTGTGCTCGCGCCCGGCCCCTCCCTGACTCGCGACCTCGGTCTGATCGCCGTCGGCATGCTCATCGTCAGTGTCATCCCGCTCGCCGCCGAGCTGGACAACCTCGCGTTCCTGCGGTTCACGCTCGCGCTCGGCGGTGCGGTCGTGGTCCCGTACCTGCTCTCGCGCTTCGCGTTCCGCGACTACGCCATCCGGTTCCCGTGGCGTACGGGAGAGCGCTGGGGCAAGCTGCAGTGGGGCTGGCTCCTCGCGGTACTCGTGCTCGGGTGGCTCATCCTGCCGTTCTACTTCATCACGACCGGGGTCTATCAGAACTGGCCGGTCGTGGACACGCCGGATCTCATCGCGCGGCTGTTCGTCGGCGTCGGTGCGGTGGGCATCTGGGACGAGCTGTTCTTCATCTGCACGGTATTCGTGCTGCTGCAGCGCCACTTCTCCCCGCTGCTGGCGAACGTGCTCCAGTCGGTGGTCTTCGTGTCGTTCCTGTGGGAACTCGGCTACCGCGAGTGGGGCCCGCTGCTCACCATCCCGTTCGCGCTTCTCCAGGGCTTCATCTTCCTGCGCACGCACTCGCTCGCCTACGTGGTGACGGTGCACCTGCTCTTCGACGCAGTGGTTTTCGCGGTCCTGGTGCACGCGCACAATCCGGGGCTGCTTCCGATCTTCCTGGTGTGACCGCCGTAGCCCGCGGGGTGCTGCTTACGCGACCATGTCGATCATGGACGACGAGAGCACGTCGAACGTCCGCGCCATCAGCCACACGGACCAGCCGAGCGTGAGCAGGATGCTGGCGGCGGTCAGCGAGATGGCGACCCACATCGGAGCGCGCGAGCTACCGCGTTCGCGGTGCGCCACGACGGATCGGCCGATCGGGTAGACCGGGGACAGGAAGTTCCACGCCCAGTGGAAGCGACGGGCATGACCGATGCGACCGAGATCGCGATAATCGAGGTAGGCGAGCCAGATCCCGACTCCGTAGGCGACCCACGAGAGCACGATCGCCACGAATGAGCCGATCGTCAGCAGGGGGATCATCGCCCACGTGGAGAGCAGTGCGGAGCCGTGCGCGAGAGCCTGCGGATCCGCGGACATTCTGCTCGTCTCGGCGACGAGTGACAGGGCCACATCCCCGGTCCAGACGAGCAGGAGCACTCCGATTCCGAGTCCCACTGCGAGCAGCAGTGTCAGCGGCCAGATCCACTTCGTCTCTCCGGTCGCTGTGGTGGCGCCCCCGCTCGCGGGCTGCACCGCCGTTGGACTCGACGGCGCCGTGTGGCTCGTCCAGGCTCGCCCGTCCCACCAGCGCTGGACTCCCGCTGCGTGATCGGCGTACCAGCCTGCGGGCGCGACAGAGGGGGGAAGATCGGGCATCCGCCCACTCTAGCGATCGGGCGGCACGGAAGGCGTGGCGTCCGATCAGTCCTTCGCGGTGTCGTCCGGATCGAACTGCGGGCGTCCGACGACTCCGATCCCGACGGCCTCGTGGTCCGGTTCCGCGACGGTCTTCTTCGGCGACGTGGGCTCCTGTCCCGGCTCCTTCTCGGTGCTCGGCTCCTGGAGCTCCTGCGTGGTGGGCTCGCGGTCCGAGGATTCCTGCGGTGCGTCCTCGGCAGTGCTGTCGGTGCTGTCGGCGTTCGTCATGGATGCTCCTCCGTGTGTGGCCGGTGTTCGTCCATCCAGGATGCGTCGTGACGCGAAACTCGCGCAATGGGGTTGACGCGCATCACACGGTGGGTTGAACGAGCCGCAGGGTGGATGGCGCCCGTGCGGCGAGTTCCTCCGCGGTGGACACGATCACTCGTCGCATCGCCGAGGCCGCGCGGGTCGCGGTCACATCGGACCGATGCGCGATACTCACCGTCCGGCTCAGTTGCGGGACGGTCAGGCGCACGGAGCGGAGCATCGGACGGTCGAGAAGCACCACTGCCGGCACGACGGCCACGCCGAGTCCTCGCTCCACGAATCTGAGGACAGCATCCATCTCCGCGCCCTCCAGGACGGGGGAGGGCGTGAGTCCTGCCGCCCGGAACGCGGCGTCCGTCGCGGCCCGCAGATCGTAGCTCTCGTGGAACGAGATCAACGGAAGGGTCGCGAGTCGATCGAGGTCGATCGGACTCTCGCCGATCGGGGGCTGAGCGGCTGAGGAGACCACGACCAGCTCCTCCGTGAGAAGCGGTGTGCGAACGAGCGCGGACTCCGCGACGGGAAGCCCCTCGGATACGGTGACGAGCGCGAGATCGAGGGCTCCGCCGGCCAGCTGATCGATGAGCAGGTGGGACCCGCCCTCCGTGAGGTGCAGGTCGACACCGGGGTGAGCCGCGTGGAACGCCTTCATCGCCTCTGCGACCAGGCTGATGCACAGCGTGGGAGTGGCTCCCAGTCGAACGCGCCCGCGGTGGAGTCCGGCGAGCTCGGCCATCTCCGTGCGGATCGCATCCGCATCCGCGAGCATCCGCCGGGCGCGGGGAAGCAGCGTCTCACCCGCGGCGGTCAGTGAGATGTTGCCGCGTGCGCGATGGAACAGTTCCGCCCCGAGCTCCTGCTCGAGCGTCGAGATCTGCCTGCTCAGCGACGGTTGCGCGAGGTGCAAGGCCTCGGATGCCCGGGTGAAGTGCCCCAGGCGCGCAACCTCCACGAAGCCGCGCAGCTGTTCGAGGTTCATTCCCATAGCCTATGTGCATGGTCACCACATGATCTATGCATTGGAGTTATCGAGACGTGCTTCCTACGGTGGAAACATGACTGCACCCCGCGAACGCCAGATCTCCACGACCGTCCTCGTCATCGGCACCGGCGGCTCCGGATTGCGAGCCGCGATCGAGGTCGCCGAGCGCGGTGTGGACGTGCTCGCCGTGGGCAAGCGTCCCCGTCAGGATGCGCACACCTCTCTGGCCGCGGGCGGTATCAACGCCGCGCTCGGCACGATGGACGAGGGAGACAGCTGGCAGCAGCACGCGGCCGACACGATCACCGAGAGCTATCACCTCGCGAACCCCCACACGGTGGAGGTCGTCACCCGCGGAGCCGAGCAGGGCATCCGCGACCTCGAACGCTGGGGCATGGACTTCGCGCGTGAGGACGACGGCCGTATCTCGCAGAGGTTCTTCGGTGCGCACACCTTCCGACGCACCGCGTTCGCCGGGGACTACACGGGCCTCGAGATCCAGCGCACCCTCGTTCGGCGAGCCGAGCAGCTGGACGTCCCCATCCTGGATCACGTCTACATCACTCGCATCCTCGTACGTGACAACGTCGTCTTCGGCGCCTACGGCTTCGATCAGAGCGACGGTACGCGCTATCTCATCCACGCGGACTCCGTGATCCTCGCCGCGGGAGGCCACAATCGCATCTGGCGGCGCACGTCGTCTCGGCGCGACGAGAACACGGGGGACTCCTTCCGCCTCGCCGTCGAGGCCGGCGCACGTCTGCGCGATCCTGAACTCGTCCAGTTCCACCCCTCGGGAATCATCGAACCCGAGAACGCAGCCGGCACCCTGATCTCCGAGGCCGCACGCGGTGAGGGCGGAATCCTCCGCAACGCCCTCGGGGAGCGCTTCATGGAGCGCTACGATCCCGAGCGCATGGAATTGTCGACGCGCGATCGGGTGGCGCTCGCCGCGTACACCGAGATCGCCGAGGGGCGCGGTACACCGAACGGCGGGGTCTGGCTCGACGTCTCGCACCTTCCCCGGGAGACCATCATGACCCGCCTGCCGCGGGTGTATCAGACGATGCTCGACCTGCAGATGCTCGACATCACCGCGGACCCCATCGAGATCGCGCCGACCGCTCACTACTCCATGGGTGGAGTGTGGGTCCGATCCGAGGACCACGGCACCGACGTGGACGGGCTCTACGCGATCGGTGAGGCCTCAAGTGGCCTCCACGGGGCGAATCGTCTCGGCGGGAACTCCCTGATCGAACTCCTCGTCTACGGGCGGTTGGTCGGTCAGGCCGCCATGGAGCATGCGGGAGGACGGGATGCCCAGCGTCGCTCGACGGCTGCGGTGGCGCAGGCGCGTGCAGAGATCGACGACCTGCTCGCAGCAGACGGGCACGAAAACGTGCGCGCGCTGCAGCGCGCCATCCGAAACACCATGACGGAGCACGCCGGGGTCGTCCGCTCCGAGGCGGGGCTGACGGCCGGCATCGCCGAACTCGATCGGATCGAGCGACGGATGGCGGACGTCGGCATCCACCCCGACATCGCGGGCTTCCAGGACCTCGCCCACGCCTTCGACCTGAAGGCGTCCGCGCTCGCGGCGCGTGCGACGTTGGAGGCGGCCCTGGAGCGTCGCGAGACCCGCGGCTGCCATAACCGCAGCGACTATCCCGACACGGATCCCACGATGCAGGTGAACCTCGTCTGGTCGCCGACAGAGGGGGTCACGCGGGAGGAGATCCCGCTGGTGTCACCCGAGATCGCTGCGCTCATGCGCGAGGTCTCTGCCGACGGCAAGCTGGTCGAGTAGCCGGCCACACCGGGCGGCGCAGCCGGCTCCTGCCCGACCGTCAGGCGGTGAGGCGCGGGTAGTCGGTGTACCCCTCCGCGCCGGCCGCGTAGAACGTGGACGGATCCGGTGTGTTCTCGGCGTGGTCGCCCTCCCAGCGTGCGACGAGGTCGGGGTTCGCGATGGCCAAGCGGCCGACGGCCACGGCGTCCGCTGTGCCGCTGGAGACGAACTCCGACGCCTCCTCCTTGGTCGTCAGTCGCCCGAACCCGCTGTTGGCGATGAACGTGCCGCGGAAGCGGTGTCGGAGGTCCTGCACGAGTGCTCCGGCGGGATCTGCGTGGAGCACGCTGAGGTAGGCGAGTCCGAGCGGTGCGAGAGCGTCCACGAGGGTCTCGTAGGTGGCGCGCACGTCTTCTTCGTCCGTCTCGAACGCGTCCTGGATGTTGTGTGCGGGGGAGAGCCGGATGCCCACCCGATCGGCGCCGACGGCATCGGCGACCGCCGAGGTGACCTCGATCGCGAAACGCGCGCGATTCTCCGGCGAACCGCCGTACGAATCGGATCGCTGGTTCGCAGCCGGGGAGAGGAACTGGTGGAGCAGGTAGCCGTTCGCGCCGTGGATCTCGACGCCGTCCATGCCTGCCGCGATCGCTCGCTCGGCTGCGGCGACGAACTCGGCGCGCACGTCGGCGAGCTCTTCCGTGGTCAGGGCATGCGGCACGGGGTAGGCCTTCTTGCCGTCGGGTGTGTGCAGTTCGCCGTCGATCGCGATGGCGCTCGGTGCGACGATGCGATCGGTGCCGGTGATGTCGGTGTGCGACACTCGGCCGCCGTTCATCAGCTGCATGACGATGCGCCCGCCCTCGGCGTGCACGGCGTCGGCGACCGCACGCCAGCCCGCCTCCTGCTCATCGGTGACGATCCCGGGCTGGCCCCAGTAGGCGCGTGACTCGGCGCTCGGATACACGCCCTCGGTGATGATCAGTCCGAGGCCCGCGCGCTGCGCGTAGTGCTCGGCGACCAGTGCGCCCGGCACGCCGTCGGCGCCCGAACGGAGGCGGGTGAGTGGCGCCATCACGACGCGGTTCGGAAGTGTGATGCCACCGGCGGTGAGCGGAGAGAAGAGATCCAAGTCCAGGTCCTTTCGAGGGGCCGGGTGCCCGGGAATGACGGACACCACCAGACACGCAACGACCGGCGCGCTGTGGGTATTCCGTCGTGGCACTTTTTTGGGGGTGTTCGGGGATGGTTGCGGTATGTCGGGATGGGGTGGGTGGGGGCTCGGGTTTTGGGTCGAATA
>JBNJKL010000003.1:0-378099 GCA_051751065.1 Actinomycetota bacterium
CGAGATCCGGAGCCCCCGGTCGCACGGCACCCTGTGCGACCGGGGGCTCCTTCGTGCCTACGGTGACGCGCGTGTCCGGTCCTGCGGTCGTCGTCGCCGTGGCCGGCGACTGCGGGGCTCGCTCGTCAGCCGATCTCCGGACGGATGCCGGGGCACCGAGGCACAATGGGGTCATGAGCACGCGCAAAGCCGTCATCGTCGATGTCGTCCGCACCCCCGTGGGCCGAGGGAAACCCGGTGGCGCGCTCTCCGGGGTGCACCCGGTCGATCTCGCCGCGGGTGTCCTCGAGACCGTGCTGGCGCGCAACGGGCTCGAATCGACGCAGGTCGACGACGTCCTCCTGGGGTGCGTGAGCCAGGTCGGCGAGCAGGGCATGAACATCGCGCGCCAGGCGGTGCTCGCCGCGGGCTTCGCCGAGAGCGTGCCGGCGACGACGATCGACCGGCAGTGCGGATCGAGTCAGCAGGCGGTGCATTTCGCGGCGCAGGGGATCATGTCCGGCGCGTACGACGTCGTCATCGCCGGCGGCGTGGAGTCGATGAGTCGTGTGCCGCTGGGATCGTCCGTCGCGCAGGGGTCGCCGGTGTCTCCGCGGCTCCACGAGCGCTACCCGGAGGGGCTGGTGAACCAGGGGGTCTCGGCGGAACTGATCGCGCACCGTTGGGGGCTGACCCGCGACGACCTGGACGCGTATGCCGCCGCGTCGCACCGCCGCGCGGCCGAGGCCTGGACGGACGGGTTCTTCGACCGGACCGTCGTGTCGGTGGCCGAGGCTCCTGACGCCCGTACCGACGAGACCGTGCGTGCGGGGACGACGGCCGAGGGCCTCGCGGCGCTGAACCCTGCTTTCCGGACGGACGCGCTCGCGGACCGGTTTCCGGAGCTGGACTGGAGCATCACACCGGGGAACTCCTCGCCCCTGACCGACGGCGCCTCGGCTGCTTTGATCATGAGTGCCGAGCGGGCGGACGCTCTGGGCCTGCGCCCGCGGGCACGGTTCCATGCCTTCGCGGTGGTCGGCGATGACCCGCTGATGATGCTGACGGGCCCCATCCCCGCCACACGGCGCATCCTGGAGCGCTCGGGCCTCACGATCGAGGACATCGATGCGTACGAGGTGAACGAGGCGTTCGCCTCCGTCCCTCTCGCCTGGGCTGCGGAACTCGGAGCCGACCCCGAGCGGATGAACCCCCGCGGGGGAGCGATCGCGCTGGGCCATGCGCTCGGGTCCTCCGGCACCCGCTTGCTCGGCACGCTGCTGGCCCACCTCGAGGAGACCGGCGGTCGCTACGGCCTGCAGACCATGTGCGAGGGCGGCGGCATGGCGAACGCCACCCTCCTCGAGTACTTGTAACCCGCGAGACTGCACCCCCGCCCCGAGACCGAGGGTTTTACGCCCATGCTCGGCGCGGGAATGCAGTCTCGCGGACCGATCCAGGAGAGAGAAGACCCCCGCCGACCCGATTCGGCGGGGGTCTTGCGGCGTGGGATGCCGCGGGCGGATGCAGAGGCATCGGCCGTCGCGCGGAAAATCGTGACTACCCGATCCGGTCTGAGTCTCTCTTCCGCGCATCTCAGTTGTAGGCGGCCGATGTGACCGGAAAGTGAACGCGGGACGAACGACGAGAGCGGCCCCCGCCATCAGACGGGGACCGCTCTCGTGATCGTGCCGAGGGTTACTCGGCGCTCAGCACCGGCCGGCGGCGGAGGGCGAAGACCAGCCCGCCGATCACCAGGAGCGCTGCGGCACCCAGAGCGAGACCGAGCGGCAGTTCGGAACCGGTCGTGGCGAGTGCTCCGGCGCGGACGACGGTCACGTCCGCCTCGAGCGGCTCGAGGTCGCCCGAGGTCAGCACGAGGGTGTGAGCCCCCAGTGCGAAGTCCTCGGGGATCTGCACCTCGAACGAGACGCGGCCCTGGGCGTCGGCAGCGGGGATGCCCGTCACGACGATCGGGTCGCTGTTCAGCGTCGCGGCGACCTGATGGCCGGGCTCGAGGCCCGACACCGAGACATCCAGCGTGCCGCCCTGCTCGACCTCGCCGGAGCCGATGTCGATCGTGGCCCACGCGTTCTCGCCCGGCTCGCCCGGCTCGCCCGGCTCACCAGGCTCGCCCGCACCGTCGGTGACGACCGCGCGTCCGAGCTCGGCCGGGTCCACGACATCGTTCGCCGCGAAGTAGGCGACGGTCGCCGTGAGGTCGACCTGGCCCGTGTCGGTGCGGTCGGTGCCCTCGGCCAGCGTGGCGAAGTTGTCGCCACCGGCTGCGAGGAAGGAGTTGGTCACGACCGTGTACTCGTCGGTCGCGACGATCTCCTCACCCTGGTACGTCATCGACACGATCCGCTCGCCGCGGGGTGCCTCCGGGTCGTATTCGTACGAGAAGCCCTCCGAGACACCGAGGTGCAGCTTCGGGCGCTCGGAGCCATCCGGCTGCCACTGCTCCTCGAGCACGCTCGCGAGCTGTGCGCCGGTGAGCGTGACGGTGACGAGCGTGTTCGCGAACGGCTGGACGTTGGCGACGTCGCGGTAGGTCATCGTGCCGTCCTCGCCGTACAGGAGGTCGTCACGCAGGCCGCCGGGGTTCATCAGACCGATCTGCGCCGGGGTTCCTGCGTAGTCCTCGTTGGACGTCGCCCACAGGTACAGGTCGGCGACCGTGTTGCCGAGCGTCGACTCCACACCGCGGTCGGAACCGGACGGGGTGCCACCGCGGAGAATGTCCGCACTGATCGCGCCGACCTCGACGGCGCCGGCCTCATCGGCCGCCTCCGTCGCCTCGGCGACGATCTGCTCGACCTCGGGGTCGGCCGGGAAGGCGGGGACGCCGTCCTCGACGAGCGGGACGAGCCCGCCCTCGATCGAGACGAGCTCCTTGGAGTCGGAATCGACCGAGATGTCCAGCGTTCCCAGCGTCGTACCGTACTGGTGCGCCTGGATGACCGGACGTTCCAAGCCCGTCGGGCCCTCGATGAGGCACGAGTAGGTCTGGTGCGTGTGCGCCGAGACGATCGCGTCGATCTCCTCCGAGGCTCCCGCGGCCAGAGTGCCGAAGTCGCTCTCGTCAGCGGCGACCGCTGTGCAGTCGGACTCGGCGGAACCGGAGTGGCTGAGCAGCACGGTCACGTCGGCGGCATCCGCCTCGGCGATGTCCGCGGCCACACGGTTCGCGGCCTCCAGCTGGTCACCGAACTCGATGTCGGCGATGCCGGTGGGGGTGACCATCGCGGCGGTGTCCTCGGTCACGGTGCCGATGAAGGCGACGCGCACGCCGTCGACCTCTTCCACGCGGTACTCGTCGAGCGCCGGGGTGTCGGTGCCCTTCTCGTAGACGTTCGCGGCCAGACCGAACCACTCGCCGCCGAAGCGGGGGAGCACGCGGTCGGTCAGGTCATCGAAACCTCGGTCGAACTCGTGGTTGCCCGCGGCCGACACGTCCAGGCCTGCGGCGACCAGTGCGTCGATCGTGGGGTTGTCGTCCGCGATGAACGACGTGAAGGTCGAGGCGCCGATGTTGTCGCCGGCCGAGACGAAGAGCGTGTTCTCGTTCTCCGCCTCGAAGGCGTCGACGGCACCCGCGAGCACCGCGGCGCCCGCTTCGCCGTTGCCGAAGTTCGCCTCGATGCGACCGTGGAAGTCGTTGATCGTCAGCACCTGGATGTCGGTGGTGTCCGACCCCGCCTCCTCGCCGAGCGAGTACAGCGTGGTCGTGCCGGATACCTCGTTCGCGACCGCGAGGAGCGGCTCGCCCGTCGCCGACTCGTCGGCCGGGATGAAGGCCAGGCCCTCGGTGCCGAGGTCGCCGGCCTGCGAGAGTACGGACTCGGGGTCATCGGCGTCCTCGACCGAGACGGAGAAGTCCCGGTTGTTGACGTACGAGACGTAGGTCGCGTTCGCGGGGTCCGTGATGTCGTAGACCGCGATGCCGCCGACGCGCTCGAAGCCGATGAAGGCGTACGTGCGGCCGTCGACCTCACCGATCGCGAGGTTCTCCGGCTCCGGGCCCTTGTCGTCGCTGCGGCCCTCGAGGTTGGACTCGCTGTGGTTGGAGTTGAAGAACTCCGGGGCGGCCGCGGCGGTGATCTGCTCGAAGTCGTCTCCGGAGTCGAACACCTGCTCACCGTCCGTGGTCCAGATCGAGAAGGAACGGCTGCCGAAGGAGTAGAGCTCGCTGTAGCAGCCGGCCTCCTCGTCGAATCCGTTCTCGATCGTGACGTTCAGGCGTCCGAGTTCCTCGTCCGCGGTCAGCGCGCTGAGGTTCTCGCACACGGGACCGTAGCCGTCGTCCTCGAGGTTCTTGACGCGCGAAGCCTCGACGTAGTCGCCCCACTCGCGGGCATCACCCTCGTTGGCGGTGACGAGGTAGGTCTCGCCGCCGGCTGCGTAGGCGTTCATGCCGTCGGGCATGTAGATGCCCTGCAGGCCGTCGATCGTGCGGATGTCGATGCCGCCGTCGCGGTCGCTCGGGTCGAGGCCGTTGCCATCGATCGAGTGGTCCTTGAAGCCGAGGGGCCAGATGTCGGTCACGGTGGCCGAGTCGAGGTCGATCACGGCGACCGCGTTCGCCTCCTGCAGGGCCGCGTAGGCGACGTCGCCGTCGATCGCGATGTATTCGGGTTCGAGGTTCCGGCTCACCGGGAAATCAGCCTCGGGGGTGGGACCGAAGACGCGGACGTCAGCGGGAAGGGTCAGCGACCCGCCCTCCTCGAACTCGTGGAAGTCTGCGGTGCGCACGGCCTCCTGGCTGGGGGCTCCGAGAGTGTCGGGCAGACTGACGACGCTGATCGATCCCTCGGGGTCGCTGCTGAAGTCGTCGGCGGGCTCACCCTCGTTCGCGACGACCGCGGTCGTGCCGTCCGCGGAGATGCTCACCATGTCGGGGAGCGCGCCCACGGTCACGGAGCCGAGTACAGCGGATCCGGCGTCCGCGGCGTTCGCGTCGAAGAACACGAGCTGACCGGCGTCGGTCTTGTCCGGAGCCTCGAAGGCGATGATGCCGAGTCCGTCCGCGCGGATCGCGATCGAGTTGGCGATACCGTCCGCCTCGATGGCGAACTCCTTCTCGATCGAGGTCGGGTCGCTGTAGTCGAGCACGTCGACCGCGCCCGCCTGTGCGTTCACGACGAACAGCCGGTCACCGTGCGCGTGCACGATCTCGGCTGCCGAGGCGTCGAAGACGCCGGTCTCGAACGAACCGAGCGGGGAGAGTGCGAGCGCCGCGTTCTCGGCCTGGTGCGTGATCGGCTCGTCGACGATCGCGGCGTGCGCGACGAGGGGTGTGAGTGCGAGAGCGCACGTGAGGGTGGTGGCGGTCGTCGCCCAGACGGCGCGCCGTGTGCGTGGGGATGGCATCGTTTCCTCGGGGTGGATGGGACCGACGCTCGCGCGCGCGGGGCCGTCGGATGCGACCACGTCCTGCCTACCCACCGCGGATGGCGCCCAGGTGAACGCCCGGCAAACGCTGCTTCCGCATCCCCATTTGCCGCGACCCGCCGCATCTCGGCGAGAGGAAGCGGCGCGTCGCGGCAAACGACGCGAGTCCGGATATCCGGACGCCCTGCCAAATACAAGGACATCCATGTAAAATCGAATCGTGCCAACGACGGCGCGAAGGGATGTCACACAATGACCCGTACGATCCCCCATGTGGTGAGCGGAAAGCTCGTCACCCCCACCGACGGACGCTTCGGCGACGTGTTCGATCCGAGCGTCGGTACCGTGCAGGCACGCGTGCCGCTCGCCTCCGCCGACACCGTCCGCGGCGTGATCGACGACGCGGCCCTGGCCCAGCCGGCGTGGGCCGCGACGACCCCGCAGAAGCGTGCGCGGGTTCTCCTGCGCTTCCTCGACCTGGTGCAGAAGGACATGACGAATCTCGCCCGTCTGCTCTCCAGCGAGCACGGCAAGACCGTCGAGGACGCGAAGGGTGACATCCAGCGCGGCCTCGAGGTGATCGAGTTCGCCGCCGGCGCGCCGCACCTTCTCAAGGGCGAGTACGCGACGAACGTCGGGACCGGGATCGACCTCTACTCGATGCGCCAGCCGTTGGGCGTCGTCGCCGGCATCACCCCGTTCAACTTCCCCGCCATGATCCCGCTGTGGAAGGCCGGACCCGCGCTCGCGGCGGGCAACGCGTTCGTCCTCAAGCCCAGCGAGCGGGACCCGTCGGTGCCGGTCCGCATCGCCGAGCTCTTCCTCGAGGCGGGCCTTCCCGCCGGAGTCCTCAATGTCGTGCATGGTGACAAGGAGGCGGTGGACACCCTGCTCACGGATCCGCGCGTCCAGGCGATCGGTTTCGTGGGGTCCACCCCGATCGCCGAGTACATCTACGCCACGGCCGCCGCCGAGGGAAAGCGCGCGCAGTGCTTCGGCGGAGCGAAGAACCACCTGATCGTGATGCCGGACGCCGACCTCGATCAGGCCGCGGACGCCCTGATCGGTGCGGGCTACGGATCCGCGGGGGAGCGCTGCATGGCGATCTCCGTCGCCGTGCCCGTCGGCGAGGCGACGGCCGATGCGCTCGCCGCCAAGCTCGTCGAGAGAGTCAAGGATCTCCGGGTGGGTCCCGCCCTCTCCGAGGACGCCGACTACGGCCCGCTCGTGTCGCGGGCGGCGGTCGAGCGCGTCGAGGACTTCATCCAGCAGGGCATCGATGCCGGGGCGGAACTCCTCACGGATGGGCGGGGGCTCCGCGTCCCCGGCTACGAGAACGGCTTCTATCTCGGTCCGACGCTGTTCGACCACGTGACGACGGACATGTCGATCTACCGGGAGGAGATCTTCGGTCCCGTGCTCGTGATCGCCCGCGCCGCCGACTACGAGGAGGCGCTGCGCATGGCGAGCGAGCACGAGTACGGCAACGGCGTCGCGATCTTCACGCGCGACGGTGACGCCGCCCGGGACTTCACGGCCCGTGTCGAGGTCGGGATGGTGGGCGTGAACGTCCCGATCCCCGTCCCGCTGGCGCCGTTCACGTTCGGCGGCTGGAAGCGCAGCGGATTCGGCGACCTCAACCAGCACGGAGCGGACGCGTTCCGCTTCTACACGAAGACCAAAACGGTCACGAGCCGCTGGCCGAGCGGGATCCGCGACGGGGCCAGCTTCGTGATCCCGACGATGCACTGACAGCCCACGAGGCGAAGGAGAATCCATGACGATCATCAGCACCACCACCGAGGAGCGGACAGCGATCCTGCACGCCGTGCGGGAGTTCGCCGACACCGAGCTCGCCCCGTTCGCGGTCGAGCGCGACGAGAAGCACCTGTTCCCGCGGGAATCCCTGGGGCGCGCGGGGGAACTCGGACTCGGGGGGATCTACATCGGTGACGAGTACGGCGGAACGGGGCTGTCGCGCGTCGACACGGTCGCGATCTTCGAGGAGCTCGCGAAGGGCGACCCGACCATCGCCGCCTACATCTCCATCCACAACATGGTCGTGTGGATGATCGACTCGTACGGCACGGACGCGCAGCGCGCGGAGTGGGTGCCGCGTCTGTCGAGCATGAGCGACTTCGGCGGATACTGCCTCACCGAGCCCGGCGCGGGGTCGGACGCCGCGGCGATCGCGACGAGCGCCATCCGAGACGGTGACGATTTCGTGCTGACGGGCGTCAAGCAGTTCATCTCCGGAGCGGGCGAGGCCGCGGTCTACATCGTGATGGCCAGGACCGGCGAGCCGGGGGCGCGGGGTATCTCCGCGTTCCTGGTCCCGGACGGCACCCCCGGGCTCTCGTTCGGAACCGAGGAGCGCAAGATGGGCTGGAACGCGCAGCCCACGCGTCAGGTGATCCTCGACGAGGTGCGGGTCCCCGCGAGCGCGATGCTCGGCGACGAGGGGCGGGGCTTCGTGATCGCGATGTCCGCTCTCAACGGCGGGCGGCTCAACATCGCGGCCTGTTCGCTGGGAGGTGCGCAGTGGGCGCTCGACCAGGCGGTCCGCTACGTGCACGAACGCTTCACGTTCGGTGATCCGCTGGCCGACAAGCAGAGCATCGTGTTCACGATCGCCGACATGGAGACCGAGCTGCGCGCGGCGCGGCTTCTCGTCCGGGACGGCGCCGAGGCGGTCGACGAGCAGGCCCCGGACGCCACGGTGCGCTGCGCCATGGCGAAGCGGTTCGCGACCGACGTGGGTTTCCGCGTGGCGAACGAGGCGCTGCAGCTGCACGGTGGCTACGGGTATCTGCAGGACTACGGGATCGAGAAGGTCGTCCGCGATCTGCGCGTGCACCAGATCCTGGAGGGGACGAACGAGATCATGAGGCTCATCGTGGGACGCGAGACGCTGAGGGCCGGACGATGAGGATCGCCTTCCTCGGCCTGGGCCACATGGGACTCCCCATGGCCGTGAACCTCGTGCGCGCAGGACACGACGTGCACGGATTCGATGTGGTCCCGGCGGCGATCGACGCGGCACGCGGGGCGGGCATCCCGGTCGCTGATTCCGCGAACGAGTCCGTGACGGATGCGGAGATCGTCGTGACGATGTTCCCCTCCGGTCAGCACGTGCTCGCGGCCTACCGCGGATCCGACGCCGTGCCGGGTCTACTGGCGAGCGCTCCCGCGGACACGCTCTTCATCGACTCGTCCACGATCGCGGTCGACGAGGCCCGCGCGGCGCACGAACTGGCGATCGCCGCCGGGCATCGCCATATCGACGCCCCCGTCTCGGGCGGGGTGGTCGGTGCGGAGAACGCGACACTGGCGTTCATGGTGGGCGCCGACGAGACGGACTTCGCGTCCGCGTTGCCGATCCTGCAGCACATGGGCAAGCGCATCGTGCACTGCGGAGGACCTGGCCTCGGGCAGGCGGCGAAGCTCTGCAACAACATGATCCTGGGCGTCTCGCAGATCGTCGTGGGCGAGGCGTTCGTGCTCGGCGAGCGCCTGGGACTCACGCCCGAGGCGCTGTACGACGTGGTCGCGAACGCATCCGGGCAGTGCTGGGCGCTCACGACGAACTGCCCCGTCCCCGGTCCCGTGCCGACGAGCCCCGCGAACCGCGACTATCAGCCGGGTTTCGCCGGCTCCCTCATGGCGAAGGATCTCGGACTCGCTCTGCAGGCGATCGACGGGACGGGCACGGACGCCCGCCTCGGCCGCCTCGCGCAGGAGGTCTACGCGGCGTTCGCGGCCGGCGACGGCGCGAACAGGGACTTCTCCGGAATCATCACCGACATCCGTCGGTCGAGCACCATGCTGGACTGAGAGCGATCGAAGACCACGCGCGTCGAAGGGAATGGCATGAGCGAATACGAGACGATCATCGTCGAGCAGCGCGGTCGGGTCGGGTGGATCACGCTGAATCGTCCGCAGGCACTGAACGCGCTCACCGGGGCGGTCGCCGAAGAGGTCGCGGCCGCGGCCCTCGCGTTCGATGCGGATGACGGCGTCGGGGCGATCGTGCTCACCGGCTCGGAGCGTGCGTTCGCCGCGGGGGCGGACATCAAGGAGATGGAGTCGATGTCTGCGGACGACATGCTCGCGACGGACCATTTCGGCGCCTGGGATCGCTTCGCGGCGGTCCGCACTCCTGTGATCGCGGCGGTCAGCGGCTACGCCCTGGGTGGCGGCTGCGAACTGGCGATGATGTGCGACATCATCCTCGCGGCCGACACCGCGAGCTTCGGTCAGCCCGAGATCGCCCTCGGCGTCATCCCCGGAATGGGTGGGACGCAGCGGCTCATCCGCGCGATCGGTTCGTACAAGGCCGCGGAACTCATCCTCACGGGGCGGACGATGGGCGCGGAGGAGGCGGAGCGGGCCGGCCTCGTGTCCCGCGTGGTCCCCGCCGAGGATCTGCTCGCCGAGGCTGAGAAGCTCGCCGAGACCATCGCGTCCAAGTCGCTTCCGTCTGTGTACGCCGCGAAGGCCGCGCTGGCCGCGGCGCTGGAGACGACGCTGGCTGCGGGCCTGCAGCATGAGAAGCACGCGTTCGCGGCACTGTTCGACACCGAGGACCAGAAAGAGGGCATGGCGGCCTTCCGCGAGAAGCGCGCACCCCACTTCCACCACCGCTGACCACCCGCTGACCACCCGCTGACCACCCGCGAGACTGCACGTGCGCGCCGAGACAGCGGGGTTTCGCCGCACTCTCGGCGCACGGGTGCAGTCTCGCGGGGGGGGGGGGGGGGGTAAGGGGGGTAGGGGGTCAGGGCGGCGGCGAGGGCGGTGTTGCGCTCGGAGATCAGGCGACGCATGTAGCGGTCGAGGACGACCGCATCGACGAAGCGCCCGAGCGGACCGAACGGGGAGCGGAACGTGATCGTGTCGCGCATCAGGGTGCCGTCGGGGTGGGCGGCGAACTCGTGCTCGTGCAGGAAGGAGCCGAACGGGCCGCGGACCTGCCGGTCCCGGAACCCGTGAGGCGGATCGACGTCGTACACGATGGTCGTGAGGTGAAACGGAATGCCGAAGTGCCGCGCGCGCCACGTGACCATCGATCCCTCCGTGAACGTTCCGCTGGTGGGGCCCTGCACCATCGTCTCGTTGTAGCGCTCCATCGACGCGAGGTGCATGTCGACGTCGAGTGCGATCGCGAACACCCGCTCCGGTGGTGCGGCGATCACCCGTTCGAGGACGAACCGGCCCATCAGAGGGGATCCGGTCGGGGACGCGGGTCGGTGAAGTCCCCGGCGTCCTTGCGCAGGCGCGCGACGATCGAGATGAGGTCGCTCGCGTCCTCGTTCGACACTCCCGGGGCCTCGAACACCTCCGTGTTGAGCGCTGCCGTCGCGCGATCCACGAGCTCCCGTCCCTCGGGAGTCAGGGCGAGGAGGACCGCCCGGCCGTCCCGCGGATGCGGCTCACGGACGAGCAGTCCGTCGCGCACCAGGCGGTCGGCGGTGCTGGTCACGGTCGTCGGGTGCACCTGGAGTCGCGTGACCACGCTCGACAGCGGCAGTCGCGCCTCGCGGCTGAAGGCGAGCAGGCGCAGCATCTCGTATCGGGCGAAGGTCAACCCGAACGGGCGAAGAGCCGAATCCACACGGGCGAGCAGCAACTGCTGAGCGCGCATCACGGAGATGACCATGGTCATGCCGTCCGCGGCATCCGTCCAGCCGTGCGCGAGCCACTGACGCTTCGCTTCGGCGAGCGGATCGATCGGGAGGGGGCGGGGATGCGGCACTCTCCCACGGTAGTCGGCGGAGCGGCGCGCTTGTCAGATCGCACAGAGATCCGCCCCCTTTCGTCGCTCGCGCTGGGCGATTCGTGCACACCGGGAGAGAGGCTCACGGATTGCTGGGGGGAGCGTCGGACGCGCCGATAGACTCGGTCATGCGAGTGGAGGTAATCGATGAAGATCGTCGTCCTGGTGAAAGAAGTGCCCGACACCTACGGGGACCGCAAGCTGAATCTGGAGACCGGCCTGGCCGATCGTGCGGCCGGTGATGTCGTGCTGGATGAGATCACCGAGCGTGCACTCGAGGTGGCCCTGACGTACGCCGATGCGAACGCGGGCACCGAGGTCATCGCGATCGCGATGGCACCCGAATCGGCGACCGCCTCCATCCGTCGTGCTCTCGCGATCGGCGCGACGTCAGCGGTGCACGTGAGCGACCCGGACCTCCTCGGAGCCGATCTGACGCTGACGGCCGAGGTCCTCGCCGCCGCGATCCGCCACGTCGAGGCGGACCTCGTGATCGCAGGCAACCTGTCGACGGACGGGTCGGGTGGCGTGCTTCCGGCGATGCTCGCAGAGCATCTCGGTTTCGCCCAGGCCACGGCCCTGTCGTCGGTGGAGATCACCGCCGACGGCATCTCGGGCAGCCGCGCCGCGGACGAGGGATCGCAGCCGGTCTCCGCCTCTCTTCCCGCCGTGCTCTCGATCACCGAGTCCCTCCCTGATGCGCGCTTCACGAACTTCAAGGGCATCATGGCCGCGAAGAAGAAGCCGCTCGAGATCCTGACCCTCGCCGACCTCGGCATCGCGGCCGATCCGGCAGCCGAGCCGCGAGCGATCATGACCTCGGTGGCCGAGAAGCCGCCGAGGGCCGCCGGAGTGAAGATCACCGACGACGGGACCGCCGCGGATCAACTGGTCGACTTCCTCGTGCAGAACAGGTTGGTGTGAGCATGGGCTACCCCGAAGACGCGATCCTCGTGCTGGTTGACGTGACCTCCACGGGAGGCGCGGCCAGCAGCACCGCCGGACTCCTCGGTGCCGCGGCATCCGTCGGAACCCCGGTGGCACTGGTCGCCGCTCCCGCAGGCACTGCGCAGGCGGCCGTCGACGCCGCCGGTGCGGCCGGCGCAGCTGTCGTACTCACCGCGGACATCGATGCCGCGGTCCTCACCGTTCCGATCGTCGACGCCCTGCAGGCCGCGGCCGACGCGGTGGACCCCGACGCGATCCTCGTGTCCAACTCGATCGCCGGGCGCGACGTGGCGGGCCGTCTGGCCGCCCGCACGAAGCGCGCTCTCGCGGTCGACGCGGTCGGCGTCTCCCGCGACGACGAGGGGATCGTGGCGCACCACTCCGTCTACGGCGGCGCGTATCTCGTGGATGCCGCAGCCACCTACGGTGCGCCGGTGATCACGGTTCGCCAGGGGGCGATCGACGCGCGTGCCGAGGCACAGGAACCGCGGAGCGAGGAGCTGAGCGTCACCGCCTCCGGTGCTGCGGCCGCCAGCGCGGGCCCCGTCGAAGCCGTCGAGCAGGCGTCCTCGCGCCCCGAGCTCCGTGGCGCGACGCGCGTGGTCTCGGGCGGGCGCGGTCTGGGCTCGGCGGAGAAGTTCGTGCTGGTCGAGCAGCTCGCAGACGCCCTGGGGGCCGCGGTGGGCGCGTCCCGTGCGGCCGTGGACGCCGGATACATCCCGCAGTCGCATCAGGTCGGGCAGACCGGTGTCTCCGTGTCCCCTCAGCTGTATGTCGCGCTCGGAATATCCGGCGCGATCCAGCACCGCGCGGGTATGCAGACGTCCAAGGCCATCGTCGCGATCAACAAGGACGGTGAGGCGCCGATCTTCGATGTCGCCGATTTCGGGATCGTGGGCGACGTGTTCGCGATCGTCCCGCAGGTGATCGCCGCCCTCGACGCGCGAAAGAAGTAGCGGGGAATGGCTGACCGAATGCCTCGGCGAGGGCTCCCTCGCGTGCCCGGCGGCGACCCCTGGCCGCCCGCCGTCGAGATCGCGACCGCTTCCGAGGACCATTCCGTCCCCGCGCACCGGGAGCCCGAGGCGGCTGTCGAATCGACGGCGACCGTGATGCCGGCGCCCGCGGAGGCTGCGCCCGCTGCGACCGGGCCCGCGGTCCGTCTGCGCCGTGGGCTTCCGAGGGTCACCGGCGGTGAGCCGTGGCCGCCGACGGACAGCGCGACGGCGAACGTACCCCCGCAGACCGCGACATCGGCGGAGACGATGAGCCCGACGGAGCAGCCACCGGCTCCCGCCGCTGGGGCGACGATCGCGGACGTCGGATCGAACGTCGACGCGGCAGACGACACGGTACGCACCCCCGCGGGGGAGGACTCCGCACCACTGCGTCGCGGCCTCCCGCGTGCGCCGGGGGGCGAGCCGTGGCCGCCTTCCGACGCCGTACGCCCCGCGGTCGGCGCATCCGTGCCCGCACCTGTCGTGGCCGCGGTGGCCGAGCCCGAGCCCGCCCGCGACGCGGTGTCCGCTCCCGTCGCAGCGGGCACCTCCGTCGCCGAACGTCCGGCCGTCTCCGCGCCTCTGCCGTTCACCCGCACGGTGTGGCACGGAACCGCGCCGCGCCGCGCCCGCCCCGCCCCGCCCGTTCCGGAGGGACGGCGCCCGCGCCCCACCGGGCCGCAGGCGATCAGCGGGCTCTTCGTGCTCGCCGCGCTCGGCATCCTCGCCGTCATGGCGGTGGCCCTCGTTCGCTGGCTCATCACGACCGAGCCGGTCGCGCAGTTCCTCGTCCGCTTCCCCGGCCACTACGACCTGCCGGAGGGGAGCCAGCCCGGTTTCCCCGCCTGGGTCGGGTGGCAGCACTTCTTCAACGTGTTCCTCATGGTGCTGATCATCCGCTCCGGCCTGCGGGTGCGCACCGAGAAACGACCGACCTCGTTCTGGACGTCACGGCGCGACCCCAAGCACAAGATAAGCCTGACCCTCTGGTTCCACCAGGCGCTCGATGTCCTGTGGCTCGTGAACGGCGTGGTCTTCGTGGTGCTGCTGTTCGTGACGGGCCACTGGGTGCGCATCGTGCCCACCAGCTGGGAGGTGTTCCCGAACGCGCTCTCGGCGGGCATCCAGTACCTCTCGCTCGACTGGCCCACCGAGAACGGCTGGGCCAACTACAACGGTCTGCAGCAGCTCGCGTACTTCACGACCGTGTTCATCGCAGCACCCCTCGCCGCGATCACCGGATACCGCATGTCGGGTCTCTGGCCGAAGAGAGCGACCGCCCTGTCGAGGGCGTACCCGGTGGAGTGGGCCCGTGCGCTGCACTTCCCCGTGATGCTCTACTTCGTCGCGTTCATCACCATGCACGTGATCCTCGTGATGGCGACGGGCGCGCTGCGCAATATCAACCACATGTACGCGTCGCAGGACCTCGTGTCCTGGACGGGCTTCTGGGTCTTCATCGCGTCGCTGGTCGTGATCGCGATCGGATGGCTCGCCGCGAGGCCGCTCCTGATCGCGCCGGTCGCCAAGGTCTTCGGCAACGTCAGCGGTCGCTGATCACCCGCGGCCGGTCTCGGACTCGAACTTCGGTGGCCGCTGCGGCTTCGTGCGGTCAGCGGACGAAGCGGACCTCGGTCAGCGTCTCGCCGAGGAAGGGCTCGGTGTGGGTGGCGCCGTCGAGGTGGAATCCGTTGCGCTCGTAGAAGCGGTGTGCGCGGGGGTTGTCTTCGGCGACCCAGAGGTAGAGGGGCTCGTCGGCGTCGATCGCCGCCTCGAAGAGCTGCTGGCCGATCCCGGTGCCGTGGTACGCGTGGAGGAGGTAGATGAAGTACAGCTCGCGGAACGCCGGCGCGTCCTTGTCGCGGGCGGGTCCGGATCCGACGAACCCGACGATCTCGCCGTCGACGAGAGCCGCGCTCATGCGGAAGTCGTCTCCCTGCGAGGCCCAGTGGGTCCAGAGCTCTGCCATGCGGCGCGGGGAGATCTTCTCCAGGGCGGCGCGACTGATCAGGTGGTCGTACGTCTCGTGCCAGCAGGTGGCATGCACACGACCGAGAGCTTCCGCATCGACATCGCGGACCGGGCGGACAATGACTTCGGACTGGGCGTCGGCGCTCATGATCGTGACTCTACGCGCGGCCCGCGCCAGGACGAAATCCGCGCGAGAGCGCTCACAGCGGACGGTGCTCGGCTGTGGAGTGTCGACAACGGGATTCGTGATCCATGCGCGCATCACTACGATCGATCCTCGTGAACGTGATCTGGCGCACTCTCCTGGTGATCCTTGCCGCACGACGCCGAGTCCGGCGCGGACAGGGTCTCGAGCCCGCCGATGTCGCCCGCGTGCGGGTGACCACGCTCCCCACGGACATCGACATCCTCCGCCACATGAACAACGGCCGGTACCTGTCGCTGTTCGACCTCGGCCGATGGGATCTGTTGATCCGCACCGGGCTCTTCGACGCGATGAAGGAGCGCGGCTGGTACGCGGTGGTCGCGAGTGAGACGATCACCTTCCGCAGATCGCTGGGCCTCTGGCAGCGCTTCGAGGTGGAATCCCGCTTCCTCGGTCACGATGAGCGCTCGCTCTTCCTCGAACACCGGGCGGTCGTCGACGGCGAGATCTATGCGCGGGCGATCGTCCGCGCGCGAATGCTCCGCCGCAGCGGCGGCACGGTGCAGAACGAGGAGCTGTTCGCCGCCGTGGGGCACCCCGAGGGTGTGCCGGAGATCGAGGACTGGGTGCACGACTGGGCGGCCGCCTCCGCGCTTCCGCCGACACGGATGCCCGCACCGAGCGACTGGTCGTAGCGGACACGGATGGTGAGTGTCCGCGGCAGTCAGTAGCCTCGAAGAGATCGCCGACCGCCCCGAGTGGTCGGCGGGACCGGAGGATGAGACTGATGTCGACTGACAACACGCACGACGCCCCGCACGACGCCGGCGACGCCCCGCAGATCACTGAGCCTGTCCCTCCGTCTGCACCGGCCCCCGCTCCTCCCGCGCCCGCCGCTGCTGCGCCGCCCGCCGCGCACGAGGCCCCCGCCTACGACGGTGTCGCGCAACCGGAGTCCCCGGTCATCCCGTCGCCGTATCCGCAGCCGCACCCGCAGCAGGGCGCCTTCCCCGCGAGCGACTCCCCGTACCCCGACGGTGCTCTGCCCGTGCAACACCCCGCGAGCGGAGCGCCCGCCGATTACGCCGGTGGTGGCGGGTCCGCGCAGTTCCCCGGCTACACCGGACCGTCGGCCTATGCCGCGCCTCCCGTCGGTGGCGGAGTCAGCGGAGTGGGCATCGCGGGTCTGATCGTCGGCATCGTCGCTTTCCTGACGGGATGGATCCCGGTGCTGGGTCTCGTGTTCGCCGTCGCCGGTCTCGTGCTCGGTCTCCTGGCTGTGCGGCGCCCCGGGGGACGTGGCCTCGGCGTCGCGTCGATCGTCCTGTCCTCGCTCGCTCTCATCACGGGCGTGATCGTCCTCGTCCTCGGGTTCGTGCTCGCCCCGCTCGCCGGGTAGCACGACGCGCCACGGGTTTCCCGACGCGGCGCGGGCCGACGCTCCGCGCCGCGGACGCGGTCTTAGGCTGAGGCCATGTCAGAGCCTCGCCCGACGCAGCCGTCCGCTGCGTCTCCCCTCGCCGAACAGAGCGTCGAGCTCGCACGTCGCTGGGTGACCGAGGCGTCCTCCGCCGAGGTCGACCCCGCCGCCGCACGTCTCGCCGGGGTTCTGCAGGACAGCAATGGTCTGCCGTTCACCCTGGGATTCGTGGACGGGGTGATGCGTCCCGAGAGCCTGACGGCGGCCGCGTCGCAGCTCCAGCGGATCGCGCCCATCGTGCCCGACTTCCTGCCCTGGTACCTGCGCGGTGCGGTGCGGATCGGTGGCGAGGTCGCCCCGGTGCTCCCGTCGCCCGTGGTGCCCATCGCCCGTCGTGTGCTTCGCGAGATGGTCGGACACCTGGTGGTCGATGCGCGCCCGGCAAAGCTCGGGCCCGCGATGGCCCGTATCCGCGAGTCGGGCGCTCGTCTCAACCTCAATCTGCTCGGTGAGGCGGTGCTGGGTGAGCAGGAGGCCCTGCGTCGCCTGGACGGCATCCACGAGCTCATCCGCCGACCGGACGTGGACTATGTCTCGGTGAAGGTGTCCGCGATCATCAGTCACCTCTCGATGTGGGCTTTCGATGAGGTGGTCGACGACGTCGTCGAGCGCCTCCTGCCGCTTTATGTGACGGCGACCGCGGACGGCACGTTCATCAACCTCGACATGGAGGAGTACCGCGACCTCGACCTCACGATCGCGGTCTTCACGCGGCTCCTGGAGGATCCGCGCTTGCAGGGACTCGAGGCGGGCATCGTGCTGCAGGCCTACCTGCCGGACGCGCTTCCCGCGCTCCGTGAACTCACGGCGTGGGCCCGTGCCCGTGTGCAGCACGGCGGGGCGCGGATCAAGGTGCGCCTCGTCAAGGGTGCGAACCTCGCCATGGAGCATGTCGATGCCGTGATGCACGGATGGACGCCGGCGCCGTACGACTCCAAGATCGAGACGGACGCGAACTACCTGCGCTGCCTCGACGAGGCGCTCCGGCCGGAGAACACCTCCGCAGTGCGGATCGGTGTCGCCGGACACAACCTCTTCGGCATCGCGTACGCGTGGCTGCTCGCGGGGGAGCGCGGAGTGCGCGACGACGTCGAGATCGAGATGCTGCTGGGGATGGCGCAGGGGCAGGTGCAGGCGGTCAGCCGCGACGTCGGCCAGGTACTGCTCTACGTTCCTGTCGTGAACCCCGCCGAGTTCGACGTGGCGATCAGCTACCTCGTGCGTCGGTTGGAGGAGAACGCCTCCGCCGAGAACTTCCTCTCCGCAGCGTTCCACCTGCACGACGACGAGACGCTGTTCGTCCGCGAGCAGGACCGCTTCCTCGACGCGCTCGACCTCTCGGCGGACCCGCTCCTGTGGGCCGGTCCTCGACGCACGCAGGACCGACAGGCCCCGGCGCACGAGTCGGTGCGTCCGACCCCGGCGGATGTCGAGGAGGACGGTGCGCTGACCCAGGTGGTTCTCGGGATCGCGCGGGGATCCGAGGAGGAGCCGTACGTGGAGACCGCCGTCTTCGCCCGGCGCGAGGTCGTCGCCGACTCCGGCAGTGAGGGTGCCCCCGGGTTCGAGAACACCGTGGACAGTGATCCCGCGCTCCCGGCCAACCGGGAGTGGGCGCACGGCATCCGGGCACGGGTCGCCGATTCGCAGGCCGGTGTGCGAACGATCGACGAGGCTCTCATCGACGACGCGACAGACCTCGAGGAGCGCATCGCCACGGTGCACGCCGCAGCGGAGGCATGGGGAGCGCGACCCGCGGCCGAGCGGTCCGAAGTGCTCCTGCGCGCGGCCGCTGCGCTCGAGGCGCGACGCAGCGAGCTGATCGAGGTCGCCGCCTCCGAGACCGGCAAGGTGTTCGCCGAGGCCGACGTCGAGATCAGCGAGGCGGTCGACTTCGCCCGCTACTACGCCGCGAAGGCCCGCGAACTGGATGCCGTGCCGGGCGCGAGCTTCGTCCCCGCTCGGCTCACGGTCGTGACGCCGCCCTGGAACTTTCCGATCGCGATCCCCGCGGGCGGTGTGCTCGCCGCACTCGCCGCGGGATCGGGTGTGGTCTTCAAGCCTGCTCCCCAGGCGCGTCGCTGCGCCGCGGTCGTCGCCGAGGCGCTGTGGCAGGCCGGGATACCGCGCGATGTGCTCGCACTGATCGACATCGAGGAGGGCGAACTCGGAAAGCAGCTCCTGACGCACGAGTCGGTGGACCGCGTGATCCTCACCGGTTCGTGGGACACCGCGGCACTCTTCCGCTCGTGGCGCCCCGATCTGCCCCTCCTCGCCGAGACGAGCGGCAAGAACGCCATCATCATCACGCCCTCGGCGGACCTGGACCTCGCGGCCGCAGACCTCGTCAAGAGCGCGTTCGGGCACGCCGGACAGAAGTGCTCGGCCGCGTCGCTCGCCATCCTCGTCGGACCGGTCGGACGGTCCAAGCGATTCGCGCGCCAGCTCGCGGATGCCGCCCGGTCGCTCCACGTCGGATGGCCCACGGACCCGCGCGCTGAGGTGGGCCCCGTGATCGAACGTCCGGAGGGCAAGCTCGCGTGGGCGCTCACCGAGCTGGAGGGCGACCAGCGCTGGCTCATGAAGCCCGAGCTCGTGGACGGCGACCCGACCGGCCGTCTGTGGCGACCCGGCATCCGCGTCGGCGTGCAGCCGGGATCGCGGTTCCACCTCGAGGAGTTCTTCGGGCCCGTGCTCGGGGTCATGCACGCGCCGAATCTCGCGCGTGCGATCGAGATGCAGAACGCCGTGGACTACGGTCTGACCGCGGGTCTGCACACCCAGAACCCGGATGACCTCGCCGTGTGGTTGGACCGCGTGCAGGCGGGGAACCTCTACGTGAACCGGGGGATCACCGGTGCGATCGTGCAGCGCCAGCCGTTCGGCGGGTGGAAGCGCTCGTCCGTGGGCGCCGGCACCAAAGCCGGTGGGCCGAACTACCTGATCGGACTGGGGACCTGGCGATCGCCGGCGACAGGTCCGGCGTCGAGCACGCTGCACCTGCGCGGTCTCGATTCGCGCATCACGGATCTGATCGAGGCCGCCCAGCCGTCGCTGGACTACGAGAGCTTCGAGTGGCTCCGCCGTTCAGCGCTGTCGGACGCGGTGGTGTGGGACCGTGAGTTCGGTCGGGTGCGCGACGTCTCGCATCTCGGCATCGAGCGCAACCTGTTCCGGTACCGTCGGGTTCCGGTGGCGATCCGGGCGACGGCGGACGCGTCGTGGCGTGATCTACTGCGTGTCGTGATCGCCGCGATCCGGGCGGGCAGTGACTTCGTGCTCTCCACGCCCGTCGGGCTCCCCGTCGAGGTGCGCCGTACGCTCGGCGACCTCGACGTGCTCGTGTACGTGGAATCAGATGACGAGTGGGTCCGCCGAATCGCGGGCCCCATGGACCCCGAGGCCGTCGACGAGCTGGACACCGATCCGAGGCCGCCCCGCGTGCGTCTCGTCGGGTCGCGGGATACATCCGCAGCACTTCACCGACGGCTCGCGGAGGCCGTGAGCGGCGATCCCGATCTCGCGATCTACGACGGTGAAGTCACGTCGGCGGGACGCATCGAGCTGCTTCCGTTCCTGCACGAGCAGTCGATCACGATCACGGCGCACCGCTACGGAAACCGCGACGACTGGAGTGCGGACGTCATCTGACCCGGGTGGGTGGTTCGCACACGCTCGGAGCGAAGAGGTGGGGAGAACCTCTCTGAGCTGCGCGCTCGCTGCTCCGTAGCGTGGAGGGTTCACGCCGTGGTGTCTCGTCGCACGACGGTCCGATCGAAAGGAACCCCATGTCCGTCACCCTCGAGGACGCCCGTCGAATCATCTCCGCCGCAGAGAAGCGAGCCGATGGGATCGGACAGCCGATGAACATCGCGGTGGTCGACGCTGGCGGCAATCTGGTGTCCCACGTCCGTCAGGACGGCGCGTGGATCGGCAGCATCGACATCTCGATCAGCAAGGCCTGGACCTCCCGTGCGTTCGACATCTCCACGCAGGATCTCGGCGACAACGCCCAGCCGACGCAGCAGTTCTTCGGTATCCACACGACGAACGGCGGACGCGTGGCGATCTTCGCCGGCGGCGTACCGCTGCACCGCGATGGTGTCGTCGTCGGAGCCGTGGGCGTGAGTGGCGGATCGGGCGAGCAGGACCAGACCGTCGCTGCGGCGGGGGCCGCCGCGCTCTAGCCCGGCGTCCCCGCGACCCGACGGCCGTGATGTAAAGAATTCTTGACATTAGTGGCTATCGGGACATACTCTCCCATGTAAAGAATCCTTTACATGGGAGAGATCATGGTCTACGAAGAACGCAATGCCTGGGCGGGTCTCGTCGTCAGCGTGATCGCCATCACGGCGTACGTGATCGTCACTCTCCAGCGGGCAGGCGATGGGGACATCAGCGACGTCGACTGGCTGCCGATCATGCTGTGGACGATCGGGCTCGGCATCGTCGCCACCATCCTCGCCAGCATCGTTTGGGGGGTGTTCGTCGGCGCATCCGACCCGGACGGAGCAGGGAAGTCCGATGTCCGCGACCGCGACATCAGCCGGATGGGTGCGAGCGTCGAGCACGCGTTCATCGTGATCGCCGGCTTCGGCGTCATCGCACTGTGCGCCGTGGGAGCGGATGTCTTCTGGATCGCGAACACGATGTTTCTCGGATTTGCGGTCTCGACGATCATCGGGGGCATCGCCCGGGTCATCGCCTACCGTCGGGGGCTCGTCTGATGGTCAAGCCCACCCAGGTCACCAACACCATCCGTGCGCAGCGGGAGACCGCCGGTCTCACGCAGGCGGAGCTGGCGAAAGCCCTCGGCGTCACGCGCCAGACCGTCATCGCGATCGAGCAGGGACGATACTCACCCACGCTCGAACTCGCGTTCCAGATCGCCCGCGTCTTCCGCGTCGGGCTCGACGAGCTGTTCCAGTATCCGGAGGATTGACATGAGCGACGCGAAGACCACCACGACCACCGTGCCGACGACCATGGCCGCGTGGCAGCGGACCACCTACGGCCCGGCGGCGGGGACGGAGCGGGCGACTCTGCCGGTTCCGTCACCCGCGCGGGGTGAAGTGCTTCTCCGGATGCGTGCCACGGCGCTGAACGCGGGAGATGTCCGGCTGATGCTCGGGGATCCTCTGCTCGTCCGCCCCGTATTCGGGATGCGTCGACCGAAGTATGCGGTCCGGGGCATGGACGCCGCGGGCACTGTCGTCGCGCTCGGTCCCGCGGTCACCGACGTCGCGATGGGCGATGAGGTGGTCGTCGAGCTGAAGGGCGGTGGCGGGCTCGCGGAGTACGCCGTCGCGCCGGTCACCGGACTCGCCGTGCGGCCGCCCGAGGTCACTCCGGAGATCGCGGCATGCCTGCCGATCGCCGCGGTCACGGCCATGCAGGCGATCGACCTCGCGCACGTCGAGGGCGGACACCGCGTGCTCGTGATCGGCGCCTCGGGCGGGGTGGGAACGTTCGTCGTGCAGCTGGCGACCCTGCGCGGCGCCGAGGTATGGGCGACGTGCGGCGAACCCAATCGGGCACTGGTCGCCGAGCTCGGCGCAGTCCGGACGTTCGACTACCGTGCGACGGCGGTCACGGAACTGCCCGCGAACTCCTTCGACGCGATCATCGATGTCGCCGGCGGGACGCGACTGCGCGACCTGCGGCGTCTGCTGACGCCGACCGGCACACTCGCGATGGTCACGGGCGACGGCGGTCACGTCCTCGGTCCGCTGCCGCGGATGATCCGGGCGGCGTTCCTCTCGATCGGTTCGCGGCGTCGGCTCCGCCCGCTGGTGTCGTCGCTGAAGCCCGGGATGCTGGACGACCTCCTCCGCCTCACCGCGACCGGGCGCATCGCGCCGGTGCTCGAGAGGACGTACGCGTGGGCGGAGGCGCGGGCTGCGCTCGAGCGGATCGAATCCGGTCACGTCGCCGGCAAGGTGGTCGTGCGGATCGGCGACTGAACGGCGCTGTGGCGAATTTCTCGGGCGGGGTGCGAGAATGGACCCGGCGTGCCCGTGCCGTCGGCGTCTCTCGCTCCGTCGGGCCCCTGGACAGCGTCCGCCGCACCCCTTTCGAGGAGCCCCATGTCGACGCCCGACTCTGCAACGACCGCGACCGCCACACCCACCCGCACGGCACACCACCGCCGCTACCTGATGTGCCGTCCGTCGCACTTCACGGTCAGCTACAAGATCAACCCGTGGATGGAGCCGGCCAACCCGACCGACACTGCCAAGGCCGTGGCGCAGTGGCAGACGCTGCATGACCTGTACCTCGAGCTCGGCCACGAGGTCGAACTCATCGAGCCGCTCGCGGACTTCCCGGACATGGTCTACACCGCCAACGGCGGCTTCCTCGTGGACGGTGTGGCGTACGCACCCAAGTTCCGCTTCGTCGAGCGCGCGGGCGAGGCCCCCGCCTTCACCGAGTGGTTCCGCCAGAACGGCTACACGACCGTCGTGCCGGAAGAGGTCAACGAGGGTGAGGGCGACTTCCTGCTCGTCGGCGACATCATCCTCGCCGGAACCGGCTTCCGCTCCACCGGCGACAGCCACCGCGAGGTCGGCGAGGTCCTCGGGCGCGAGGTCGTCTCGCTCACACTCACCGATCCGCGCTTCTACCACCTCGACACCGCGCTCACGGTGCTCGACCCGGTGCAGGGCGTCGAGAACGGCGGCCCCGAGCGCGCCAACATCGCCTATCTCCCCGGCGCCTTCGACGACGCGAGCCGCGCGATCCTCGAGGAGCGCTTCCCCGACGCGATCCTCGTCTCGGACGAGGACGGTGCGGTGTTCGGCCTGAACTCCGCGAGCGACGGCTACAACGTCATCATTTCGCCGCGCGCGAAGGGCTTCGAGACCCAGCTGCGTGAGCGCGGCTACAACCCGATCATGGTCGACCTCTCCGAGCTCCTGCTCGGCGGCGGCGGCATCAAGTGCTGCACGCTCGAGCTGCGTGCGGCGGACAGGAGTGTCGATGAGTGAGGCAGAGGCTCACGTCGCGGAGAACTACCACCCGCTGGACGTCACGATCGCTCGTGGCGAGGGCGCCTGGCTGACCGACGTCGAGGGCAAGCGCTACCTCGATCTGCTCGCGGCCTACTCCGCGGTGAACTTCGGTCACCGTCACCCGGCACTCGTCGCCGCACTGAACGAACAGCTCGGACGCCTCACGCTCACGAGCCGTGCGTTCATGAACGACCGTCTCGAGCCGTTCGCGGAGGCGCTAGCGCGCCTGTGCGGCAAGGAGCTCGTGCTGCCGATGAACACCGGCGCCGAGGCCGTCGAGACGGGGATCAAGGTCGCTCGCGCCTGGGGATACCGGGTAAAGGGCGTCGCCCCGGATTCCGCTCGCATCATCGTCGCGGCCGGCAACTTCCACGGTCGGACCACCACGATCGTCAGCTTCAGCGACGACGAGAGCGCGCGCAGCGGATTCGGTCCGTTCACCGACGGTTTCGACGTGGTGCCGTACGGGGACGCCGAGGCGATCGCCGCCGCGATCACCGAGAACACCGCGGCCGTGCTCGTCGAGCCGATCCAGGGCGAGGCGGGTGTCGTGATGCCGCCGGAGGGATACCTCCGCCGCATCCGCGAGATCTGCACCGAGCACAACGTGCTCTTCATCGCGGACGAGATCCAGTCCGGCCTCGGCCGGGTGGGGGAGACCTTCGCGTGCGATCGCGAGGGTGTCGTCCCCGACCTCTACCTGCTCGGCAAGGCGCTCGGCGGCGGCATCCTCCCGGTGTCCGCGGTCGTCGGCGACCGTGACGTGCTCGGCGTCATCCGCCCGGGCGAGCACGGTTCCACCTTCGGCGGCAACCCGCTCGCGGCGGCCGTCGGGCTGCGCGTGGTCGAGATGCTGGAGTCCGGTGAGTTCCAGGAGCGCGCTCGCGCTCTCGGCGCGCACCTGGAGAAGGGGCTGCAGAACCTCGTCGGCAACGGTGTCACCGCGATCCGTGTCGCCGGTCTCTGGGCCGGCGTCGACATCGATCCCGCTCGCGGCACCGGTCGGGAGATCGCGGAGAAGCTCCTCGGGCGTGGCGTGCTCGTGAAGGACACGCACGGTCAGACGATCCGCATCGCACCGCCGCTCGTGATCCGCGGCACCGAGCTCGATTGGGCTCTGGAACAGCTGCGCTTCGTCCTCGACGCGTAGTCGGGTGAGTCGGCGGGAGCGGCGCTGCGCGCGCGGCTCCCGCCGGAACTCAGTTCTGCAGGTCGGTTTCGGCGCCGCCGCGCGCGAGCGTCTCGGGAAGACGGCTGATGCCGATGATCCCGATCACGCTCAACAGCACGAGGTAGAGCGCGACCAGCCACGGTGAGCCCCCGGTAGCCGCGACGAGCGCCGTGGCGACCAGCGGGGCGGTCCCGCCGACCAGGGATGCGGGGATCTCGCGCGAGATCGCGATGCCGCTCCACCGCATGCGCGTCGGGAACAGCTCGGCGAGCATCGCCGCGCTCACCCCGATCGTCCCGCCCTGGATGACCGCGAGGCCGAGGATCAGGCCGAGCGCCACGAGCCAGGAGTTCTCCGTGTCGAACAGCATGAACATCGGGAAGGCGAAGATCACGGCAAACACGGCGGCTCCCAGCAGCACGGGCTTTCGACCGATGCGGTCCGCGAGACGTCCGCACAGAAGTGTCGCTGGGATCGTCAGCAGCTCAGCCGCGATGAGGGCGATCAGCGCGTGGGTCGGGTTGACCGACAGCGGGTCCGAGACGCCGGCGATCGTGCCGGTCGTGTACGAGAGCGAGAACGTCTGCACGACGTAGACCCACGGCAGGGCGAAGACGAACAGGGCCATGCCGGCGAGCAGGATGCGCCAGTGGCTGCGCACGGCCTCGACGAGCGGGGCGGTGGTGACTTCGCCGTGACGCTCGGCGGCCTCGAACGCGGCCGTCTCCTTCACCCGCAGGCGGAAGTAGAGCGCGAACGCGACGATCACGATGCTCGCGACGAACGGGATGCGCCATCCCCAGCTGAGGAAGATCTCGGAGGGCAGCAGGCTGACCAGCGCGAACGCCGTGGTCGCCAACGCCATCCCGACGTACACGGACGCCCCGGGGAACCCGGCGATGAACGCGCGGTTGCGATTCGGGGCGGACTCGCTCGCCATCGTCATCGCCCCCGCGAACTCGGCGCCGGCGCCGGCGCCCTGGAACAGCCGCAGCACGATGAGGAGGATCGGCGCCCAGATGCCGATCTGCTCCCCGGTGGGCAGCAGGCCGATCAGTGTGGTCGCGATACCCATCATCAGGAGTGTGACGAGCAGCGTCATCTTGCGTCCGACGCGATCGCCGAAGTGGGCGAAGATCAGTCCGCCGACCGGCCGTGCGCCGAAGCCGACCGCGAACGTGGCGAAGGCGCCGAGCAGGGATCCGAGATCCCCCGCACCGGGGAAGAACAGCGGCGCGAAGACGAGAGCCGATGCGAGTCCGTAGAGCGTGAAGTCGTACCACTCGATGATGGTGCCGACCGAGCTGCCGATGACCGCTCTGCGCCGTTGGCTTCGCGTGTCCAGGCCGGATCGGTCGATGTCGTCGTTGACTGTGGTCACCGTGCACTCCCTCGTATCGCGCCGTCATGGCGCAGTCCACGACGACGCTCTACACGCTAGGAAAGCGAGATCGGGAGAGGGATGTGTTCACGGCACACTGATGCGCCGGTGCGATGAGTCAACATCACACCGACGCATCGGTTGTTCAGCTCGGGCGTTCCGTCTCGTCGACGTCGTCGTATTTGGCTTCTCCCGAGGCGTCGACCTCCTCGGATCTCTCGACCGTGACGAGATCGTCGACCTGTTCCACCGTGGGGGCGTCGACACGCGGTTCGGCCGGGGGCGAGACGGGAAGGCCGAGCCGCTTCTGCAGCGCGCGCAACCACCGAGGCTGAGCGCCGATGAGCCCCGACTCGTCTCGCGACTCGACCTCCAGGCCGTAGTAGTCGCCGATCTTGTCGATGAGCTGCGCGTGCTCCGCCCGCGCATAGGCGCGGCGCTCGCGGGTGAACGCGACGACCGTCGACCAGCAGATGAGCAGCATGATGACGCTGAACGGCAGGGCGATCGTGATCGCCGCGGTCTGCAGTGCCTCGAGTCCGCCGGCCAGCAGCAGGGAGATCGCGAGTGCGGCGGTCACGAGTACGAAGAACGTGCGGATCCAGCGCCGCGGGTTCTGCTGGCCTCCGGTGGCGATCATCCCCATCACGAGAGCGCCGGAGTCCGACGAGGTGACGAAGAAGATCGTGATGAGCAGCAGCACGCCGACCGTGATGATCGGGGTGCCAGGCACCTGCTGGAGCATCATGAACAGCGCGCCCTGGAGATCCACCGTGCCGTCCGTGGTGAGCGTGCCGGGGTTGGCCATCTCCATCGCAAGGGCCGAGCCGCCGAGCACCGCGAACCACAGGATTCCCAGCAGCGTCGGCACGAGGATGACACCGGCGACGAACTGACGCACCGTGCGGCCCTTCGAGATCCGCGCGATGAAGATGCCGACGAAGGGCGCCCACGAGATCCACCAGCCCCAGTAGAACGACGTCCAGGACGACTGCCACTCCTCGCCCGAGGTTCCCTGGTAGGCGCTCGTGTTGAACGAGAGGCCGACGAAGTTCTGGATGTAATAACCGATCGACTGCACGAAGTCGCGCAGCAGGAACTCGGTGGGGCCGGCGACGAGCAGGTAGAGCACGAGCACGGCCGCGAGCAGCAGGTTGATCGTCGAGAGCCACTTCATGCCCTTGGTGAGTCCGGACAGCACGGACATCAGCACGAACACCGAGATGATCAGGATGATGATGATCTGCGTCGTCTCGTTCGGCTCGGCGAGACCGGCGATGTCGAGCCCGGCGCTGATCTGCAGCACCCCCAGTCCGAGCGAGGTCGCGACACCGAAGAGTGTGCCGACGAGCGCGATGACATCGATCGCGTGGCCCCAGCCGCCCGCGACCCGCTTGCCGAGCAGCGGCTCCAGGGTCCAGCGGATCGAGATCGGGCGGCGGCGCCGGTGGATCGCGTACGCGAGGGCGAGGCCGATCACGACGTAGATCGCCCACGCGTGCACGCCCCAGTGCAGGTAGGTCTGTCCGAGCGCGGCCTGCGCGAGCTGGCCGGGAGTCCCCTCGACACCGGGACGCGGAGAGACGAAGTGTGTGAGGGGTTCGCTCACGCCGTAGAAGACGAGGCCGATCCCCATGCCGGCGGCGAAGAGCAGTGCGAACCAGGAGAGCAGCGAGAACTCCGGCTCATCGGCATCCTGCCCGAGCTTGATGTCCCCGAACCGACTGAACCCGAGGTACAGGCTGAAGGCGACGAAGAACGCGGCGATCAGGACGTAGTACCAGTTGAAGGCGTTGACGATCGAGCCCTGGATGGCGTCGAACATCGCCTCGGCGGTTCCGGGCGCGATCAGCGTGAACGCGACGAACACGAGGATGATGACCGAGGCGGGCCAGAAGACCCAGCGCTCGATGTCCTTGGGCACACGTCCACGGCGTGCGCCGGGCTCCGCGGTCGAGGACGTCGTCGTGTTCGGGGCAGGGGATATCTGCTCGTTCTCGGGTCCGCTCATGCCTCCACGGTAGCGAGCGGAACCCGCTGCCACTCCATCGGGGTGAAACCCGGGCGCGTTTTCCTGGGCCGTCAGTCGCCTCGCGCGGTGCGGATCGGTGTGGTCGCGGCGACCTCGTCGCTGAACTCCGCGGGCGTGGGGGTGATCACGTGCAGGGGCCTCGTCTCGTCGAGCGTGAGGCGGAAACGCGTGTCCTCCCGGCGGTGCAGGCGCCCGGACACGAGCATCCACGTCACGCCCAGCAGGAGCGCGAGGATCCCCGCGAATCCGCCCACCATGATCGAGGCGCGCGGTCCGTAGGCGTCGACGATCCATCCCGCGATCGGCGCGCCGACGGGAGTCGACCCCATGATCACGGCCATGTAGAGGGCGAGGACGCGCCCCCGCAGCGCAGGGTCCGTCGTGGTCTGCACGTAGCCGTTCGCGGTGGTCAGCATCGTCACGGTCGAGAAGCCGACGAAGATCAGCACGGCGGCGTAGCTCCAGTAACCGGGCATGAAGGCCGAGACGAGCGAGGCGACCCCGAATCCGCCGGCGGCGAGCACGAAGACGCGGATGCGGGCGCGGTCTCGCCTGGCCGACAGCAGTGCGCCGGCGAGGGATCCGATCGCGAGCACCGAACTCAGCACGCCGTACCCGTCGGCTTCGCGACCGAACTCCAGCGCCATGGTCGAGGCGTAGATGGGGAAGTTCATCCCGAACGCGCCGATCAGGAACACCATCGTGAACGTGATGAGCAGGTCGCTGCGTTTCCAGACGTAGCGGAAACCCTCCGCGAGCCCGTTGCCACGACGGTTCTTCACCCGGGGGATGAGCTCGTCCCGGCGCAGCAGCACGAGGGCGATGAGCATCGCGAGGAAGGTGGCGGCGTTGACCACGAAGACCCAGCCCGAGCCCACGACCACGATCAGGAGGCCCCCGACCGCGGGGCCGACCAGGCGGGCCATGTTGAAGGAGGCGGAGTTCAGCGCAACCGCGTTCGACGCATCCTCGATGCGGACCATGTCGGACACGAACGCCTGGCGAGCCGGGGCGTCGAACGCGTTCGTGATGCCGAAGGCGAGCGCGAAGACGAACATGAGCGGAAGGGTCATGATGCCCGTGAGCAGCAGTGCGGCGACGCCGAGGCCGAGCAGCATGAGCATGCTCTGGGTGACGAGAAGGACACGGCGTCGATCGAAGCGGTCGGCGATCCACCCCGTGAGATTCACGAGGAGGAGCGGCGGACCGAACTGCAGCGCCATCGTGATGCCCACGGCCGTGGCGTCGTGGTCGGTCAGCTCGGTGAGCACGACCCAGTCCTGGGCGGTGGCCTGCATCCAGCCGCCGATGTTGGAGACGAGGGCGCCGAGGAACCAGATCCGGTAGTTGAACGTGGAGAACGAGCGGAACATGGCGGTCATCGCTCGGCCACCCGCCGCATCAGTTCGCTCGCCTCGCGGAGCACGGCGAGTTCCCGCGGGGTGAATTCGAGCGTGCCCAGCACGTCGGCGAGCACCTCGTCGCGGCGCCGGATGGTCTCGGCCACGATCTCGGACCCGGACTCCGTGATCTCGACCCACACACGACGGCGATCCTCGTCGTCCGGGACGCGCACGACGTGGCCCTGCTCGGCGAGGCCGTTGATCGTGCTCGTCATGGAGGGGGCGGTGATCCGTTCGCGCTCCGCGAGGGCCGAGATCGTCTGGCGGCCGTGCAGGCGCAGGCCCGCAAGGACGGCGAGATGAGCGTCGCTCAGAGCATCGACGGCGCGCTCGCGTCGGAGGCGGCGAGCGAGGCGGAAGGTCGCCAGGCGCAGGTCGGTCGCGGTCAGGTGGAGGTCGTCGGAGGAAGCAGGCATTGCTTAGGTAGTCTAACTAAGTTTTCGCGTATCGGCGTCGAGTCGCCGCGTCCGCGTCGCGTCCGTAGACTCGGCCCATGCCCCGTACCGAGGAGTTCACCGACGCCGACGGCGTCGCCATCGTCTACGACGTGCATGACGCCGAAGGCACTCCCCGCGGTGTCGTCCAGCTTCTGCACGGCGTCGGCGAGCACGCCGGACGCTATCCCGCTCTCATCGCCGCGCTCACCGCTGCCGGGTTCGCGGTGTACGCCGACGACCACCGCGGCCACGGTCGCACCGGCATCAGACAGCACGGCGGGCCGGAGAAGCTCGGACGGCTCGGGACGGGCGGGCTGCGCGCCGCGAAGGACGCGGTCTGGCAGCTCACGGGCATCATCCGCGCGGAGAACCCGGATCTTCCCCTCGTCCTGCTCGGGCACTCGTGGGGATCGTTCCTCGCGCAGATGCTCGTGAACGAGCACCCCGACGCCTGGGACGCGGTCATCCTGTCCGGGTCCGCACTGCGTATGCCGGGAACCCTGAACGCCGCTCCGTTGAACGCCCGATGGTCGGAGGGGGACGACGCGACCGGCTACGAGTGGTTGAGTCGCGATCCCGCCGTCTGGACGTCGTTCCACGAGGATCCGCTCACCACGGACACGCCACTGCTCAAGCTCTTCGGCCCGGTCGAGGCCGCGAAGCTCTACGGTCGACCCGCGAAGGATCTCGGCCGCGACATCCCGCTGCTGCTCCTCGTCGGACGGGACGACCCGGTCGGCGGACCGCGGAGCGTCCACCGCCTGGCCGACGAGTACCGCACCCGCTCCGGGCTCACCGACATCACCACGCTCGTCTACCCCGACGCACGCCACGAGATCTTCAACGAGCTGCAGCAGGACGAGGTCCGCGCGGATCTCCTCGCCTGGCTCGACGCCCGCATACCGCGCCGCTGAGGGCACGGCTGTGGGGCAGTCGGGCGTGCGCTGGCGCGACGACACCCACGGCACGGAGAAAGGATGCACGCTGTCCGGACCCTTCACGATCGATGGGTGTGCAGTTCCGAGAAAGTGACCGTTCCATGGACCCAGGCCCGGCGCAGACACCCGCGAGACCAACGAGCGCTGTTCGTGCGCGCGCGAAGTACGGCTGGCTGTGGCCGCTCACCGCTGTCAACGTGGGCGCATCTCTGCTCGCCGTCTTGGCTGTCACCGGGGTCGAGGGGGCACTGATGTTCTTCTTTCCGCAGGTGGCGTTCTTCCACACCGGTTTCGGCGTGGTCACAGTGAGCATCATTCTTGTTGCGGCGCTTGCGAATACGCTCCGTGGAATCGACGTCGCGGACCGCCTCTACAGGTTCTATGGTGGACTCACCTTGGCATCCACGATCATGTTCGTAACGTACATCGTGGGCGTAGTTCTGGTCCTCGCTTGGGTCGAGTCTTCGTTCTAACTGACGCGTGACGAGCTCTTCGGCTCCACCCCGCCTTCAGCGCGCGTGTTGTTGGTGCGACGCCCCGCTTCAGTGGCCGAGTGTGGACGTAGGTGCTCTCCCGCGCATGGGGGACTGGGGCGTTAGTCATCGTCGGTGATCTCTCGCCCCCAGAGTTTCGGGTCGGTCCATTTCGGGAACGGGATATACACCCCGGGCACCGACTCCCCACTCTCCGGGAACGACTCCCCCCGAGGGATCCGGTGCATCACGTTGCTGCGGAGCTCGTTCTGATCAGCCCAGAAGGATTCGCTGATGAGGATCATGTTGTATTGCCCGTTCTCCTGCACCCAGTACTCGAAGTGGTACCCGTCGTCGGTGACGGCATGCACCCGATACCCGCCCGTGTCCGGCTCCGCGAGCCGCGCCTCCCACCCTTTCGAGACGAAGTACTCATACACCGGCTCCGCATCCGCACGATCCCCCACCGCACCCGGCAGGTTGATCGACCGCGAAATCTCCAGATAGTACGAGTTCTCAAAGCTGGCACCTCCGAGCGGTGCCAGGGCGGTCGTCCCCGCCGTTGGCCCACCCACGCCCCCGTAGAGCCAGTTCCAGGGTTCGGTGCTGACCTGCTCCTGCGCCTCGGTCATCAACTCCTGCATCCGCGCATACCGCTCACCCAACAGATCAAACCGCTCCTCCGCAGACAACGCCGCCACCTCACCCCGCGTCATCCCCGCCGCATCCTCCACACCCGCAGTCGCCAACTCCCGCACCCCCGCACACCCACTCACACCGACCGCCACAACACCTGCGACCACCACGCCCACCCACCGCGCCACACGGCCGCGGGCACTCACTTGGCGGTCCCATTCGCGAGCATATGCCCCATCCGATCCAGTGACGTCGACCCGGGGGAGAGATACCCGACCGTCCCGTCCCAGTTGTTCCAGGCCCACTCGTCTTCTTCGACATACATGCTGTGCATCGTCGTTCCCTTCTTTTCGCTGCCATCGGCGCCGATGTTGTCGCGCGAGGAGAACTCCACCACACCGTCGAGGTCCACCGGATCGACCGTCTTCTCTCCGAGCAGTCTCCCCAACTCCGCCACGTTGTCGCCGGGGCCATGTGTGGCATACACCCGGTCGGCGTGGAGGTCATCGATCGTGGTGTCGTTCTTCACACCCGCCGACCCGTAGGTGGCCACGATATCCACCGGGACATCGATGTCCTTCACGGCTTCGACCGCGACGGTGGACCCGAACGAATGCGCGTAGACGTTCACACGCTCGGGTGGGTTTCCCGCCTGCTGCCGGCTCGCGGCGATGCCGTTCAAGAAACCCGTCAGCTCCTGGGCGCCCGCGTCCGCGCGCTCCATGAACGGCACCTCGTCGAACGTCGGCGACCGATACCCCACCCAGTTCACCACCGCGAACGACGCTCCCGTGTTGTACTTGCTGGCCGTTCGGTAGAGGGCGTGCGCGGCCTGGTTGCCGGAGGTCAGGTCGTGCACCCCGGAACCCATGCCCGACACGTTCACCCCGACATGCGCGGCCGTGTCCACGTTCCCGACCGAGATCCCCGCGACCAGGGCGCCGTCATGCGACCCGAACCCCAACACCTGCACCACCGGATGATCCTCCAGGGCCTCGGCCGCATCCTCGGCCGCTGTGAGGGCGTCGCGGATCGTGTGGAGTTGCTCGGTGAACTCCGTCAGGGTGAGGTCGGAGCCCACGCTGACCGGGTGCGCCCCGCGACCGATCGCGCCGTACGGGTCTTCGAACCCCATCAGCTCATACGCCTGTTCGGGATTCTTCAGCGCATACGTCAGAAACTCCCGCGACGCGACGTCCTGCACCCACGCGGGAAGTCCGTCCATACTCGCCAGGCGCACTTGCACGTCGGGAGGGAACTGCGCCGCCACATCCCGCCCCACACCCAACGACGCCCACCACTCCGCGACCTCGCTCGGAGACAGCGCCCCACCCAGCACATCCATGAAGCGCGGGTCGCCCATCACTGCGACAGCCGCGAGCATCGCCTCCCGCTCCCGCGCCGACACCCCCTGCGCCGCCACAACATCCAACATCGCGTTCGACAACGCACCGCTCCCGGCAGCCTCGAACGCATCCGCGACATGCGCGATCCACGAGGCATCCGCCCGGTTCTCCTCCAGCAACCGCCCGAAACCACCCACAAACGAGCTCGACCCGACGGGCACCCACGAACACAACGCCACAAAAGACGCCCACGCGGTACTCACCCGTGCCCACTCACGCTCCAGAGCGACATTGCTCCCCCGCGACTGCGTCACAAACACCCGTAAATCGTCAGGATCCGCGGAACTCGTCGCCCCCGACGCCCCGCCCGCCCGGGCGCGCTCCGTCACCGCGAACGCTGCGGACACCACCGGTGCAGCCACGGGAACTTCCGACGGCCGGGGATCCCCCCACTCCTCGACGCTCACGCTGACCGTGCCGAGAACCCCGTCCTGCTGCCGCCGCCGCTCCCGATCAGCTTCCCGCACCTGCCACGCAGCCAACAGGTCCTGACGATCCTGCTCCTCACGGGCCTTCCGCTTCGCGATCTCCACCTGCTCCGCCAGCTCGCTGAGAACCCGTGCCAACCGGCCACGATCCTCGGACTCCGCGACACACGCCGCGACAAACAACCTCGCGTATGCACCCGAGAACTCCGCCGCCGCAGTCTCCGCCGCACCACGACGAAACCACCCCTGCTCACGCAACACACCATCAGCCGCGCGAGCCACCTCGATCAATGAATCCGCCACGCCATCATCAAACGCAACCGCCACGACACACGCCCCCCGACGCCACCGCACCCCCACACCTCAGGGCACTCCGATCTCAACCCGCGCGAACCACCCGGGCCACCGACACGAACACCGGGGCTGGTGCACCACGCAACCCCGCGCACGCACCAGCCCCGGAAACCACAACCAGCAGCTACGCGCCGCCACCCGCAGTGAAAATGTCCTGCGAAATCTTGTCCAACTGCGTCCGAAGCTCTTCCAACTCCTGCTTCGCCTTATCCAACGCCGACTTCGTCTCCGGCCACGTCGACCCACGGAACGTCGCTGCCAACGGACCGTCCCACACATTCGCATCGGACAACAGGCGACCCTGCGCATCCAACTGCGTGATCTGATCCGTGAAACCACCATTCACGATCGACTGAATCTGACGAATCGCCGTCTTAGCCTGCTCCGTAGACAACACACGAGACATGACATTCCCCCCAAGGAATCAATAATCAACAAGCCCAGAAACCCAGACCCGCCCCACAAGCTACGCCACCCCACCACCCAACACCAAACGAACGCTCCAAACCTCACGAGGATCGCTCTGAGGTTCTGATGCGCCAGGCCGCGAATCGCGAGGGCGCCGCCGGACGGAAGGGAGTCCTCGCCGGGATCCGGCCGTACCGGCGCTTCCGGCCGTAGGCTGGGGTCGTGCACGGTGAATACAAGGTCCCAGGGGGCAAGCTCGTCGTCGTCGATCTCTCGGTCGCCGACGGGAGGATCGCCGACTTCCGACTCGCGGGGGACTTCTTCCTCGAACCGGATTCCGCTCTCGACGCCATCAACCAGGCGGTGACGGGACTCCCGGTGGAGACCGATGCCTCCGGGATCGCCACGGCCGTGCGCGAGGCGCTTCCCGCCGGCGCGCAGCTTCTCGGCTTCACCCCCGAGGCCGTCGGGACGGCGGTGCGCCGCGCGCTCGTCACGGCTCCGGGCTGGCGTGACTTCGACTGGGAGATCGTGCACGAGGGGCCTGTCTCTCCGCGCATGCACCTCGCGCTCGACGAGGTCCTCACGTCGCGCGTCGGCGACGGACGGCGACGCCCCACACTCCGCATCTGGGAGTGGGATGAGTCCGCCATCGTGATCGGCTCGTTCCAGTCGTACCGCAACGAGGTCGACCCCGAGGGTGCGGCGCGGCACGGCTTCGAGGTCGTGCGTCGGATCTCGGGCGGCGGGGCGATGATGATCACGGCCGGTCAGGTCATCACCTACTCGCTGTACGTCCCCTCTTCGCTCGTGCAGGGGATGACGTTCGCCGACTCCTACGCGTTCCTGGACGACTGGGTGCTGCAGGCGCTGCGCTCGCTCGGCATCGACGCGGTCTACCAGCCGCTCAACGACATCGCCAGCCCGACGGGCAAGATCGGTGGGGCGGCGCAGAAGCGTCTCGCGAACGGCGGCGTGCTGCACCACGCGACCATGTCCTACGACATCGACGGTCAGCTCATGACCGAGGTGCTCCGCATCGGGCGCGAGAAGCTCAGCGACAAGGGCACGACGTCGGCGGCGAAGCGCGTCGATCCGCTGCGCAGCCAGACCGGACTCGAGCGGTCGCAGATCATCGACCGGTTCGTGGAGACGTTCCGCGCGCACACCGCGGCCGAGGACGGCGTGATCACCGAGGACGAGCGGGCCGAGGCCGAGGCGCTCGTCGAGTCGAAGTTCGCCACCGAGGCGTGGCTGCACCGAGTTCCGTGAGCGACGCGGCGGAGTCGGACGCGGAGGTCGTGATCGGAGCCGTCTCCGTGATCGAGGGGGACAACCTCGTCGTCGCGCGGACGCTGCCCACCGGTGCGTTCACACTCGTGTATCTGGATCCGCCGTTCAACACCGGGCGAGCGCAGGAACGGCAGATCGTCACCGCACGGCGGGCGGCCCCCGCGGCGGCGGTCGATCTCGATGCGACGGATGTGCCGGCGACGGTCGCGGAGGCGACGCGAGAGGTACGACACGGTTTCCACGGCCACGCGTACGAGCGCGTCCGCGGCATGTTGCGTGCGTACGACGACAGCTTCGACGACTACGGCGACTTCCTCATGCCGCGGTTGGAGGAGGCATGGCGCCTGCTCGCCGACGACGGCACCCTGTACCTGCACCTGGACTATCGCGAGGCGCACTACGCCAAGGTCATGCTCGATGCGGTGTTCGGCCGGGACTGCTTCCTCAACGAGATCATCTGGGCCTACGACTACGGTGCGAAGTCGCGCAGCCGGTGGCCCACCAAGCACGACACGATCCTCGTGTACGTCAAGACGCCCGGCGGGCACGTGTTCAACGTGGATGACATCGACCGCGAGCCGTACATGGCCCCCGGTCTCGTCACCGCCGAGAAGGCCGCGCGCGGCAAGCTCCCCACCGACGTCTGGTGGCACACGATCGTCCCGACGACCGGACGCGAGAAGACCGGCTACCCCACCCAGAAGCCGGAGGGGATCCTGCGTCGGATCATCCGCGCATCCAGCCGTCCGGGTGACCGGGTGCTGGATCTCTTCGCCGGCAGCGGGACGACCGGTGCCGTCGCCTCGATGCTCGGGCGCGAGGCCGTGCTCGTGGACGACAATCCGGATGCCGTCCGGATCATGCGCGAGCGCATCCCGCACGCCGCGGTCTCGAGCGTCTGACGTCGTCGCCGGCCGTCGACCGCGTTCAGAGGAGTGCCAGCACGCTGTCGTAGGCATCGGCCGAGACGGCGGCCGTGCCCGCTGCGTCCACGCCGTCGAAGATGCGGGTCGTGCCCGGGTCCGTCCGCCACTCGGGCCAGCCGGGGTCGCCGTCGCGGATGAGGTGCACCGCCGCGGCGTGCATCGCGTCGGCCATCGCCTGGGGCGGTGCACTGCCGGCGAGCAGGTCGACCCGGGGGAGGTCGAGTCCGTCGAACCAGAACGGCACGTCAAGGCAGTGGCACGCCCAGCCCTTGACGGGGGACATCCAGGAGAAGCGGTACGCCCATGTCGCAGCCTCCGCGTCTGCCCGCGCTTCCGCGACCATCGGCACGGTCGAGCGGAAGATGTGGTCGCTCACGTAGCGGCCCATCACGGCCGCGGTGCCCTTCGCGCGCTGGGGAGCATTCGAGTCCAGGTACGCGCGCCGCACGTCGCGGTCCGGCAGGAACGGACGCAGCAGCACCGAGGGCGGGACGAATCGCAGCTTCCGACGTGCGCTGTCCGCGACCATCGTGAACTCGTCATCCACGGCGCCCAGCAGCAGGGGCTTGTCCTCGCCGACTCCTGTGCGCAGCGATTCCGGTGTCGGACGCGTGATGAGCTCGCCGTCCACCATCGGACCCCACGGCAGTCCGTGTTCGAGAAGGTCGGTGAGAGCGCCGAGCCCCTTCTTCGCGCTCGCCGATCGATCTTGGAGGGCGATCAGCGCCTCCTCCGGAACCGATCGGAAACCGGCCGCATCGGGCGCGACCCCGGCGAGGGACGCGAGTCGGGCCGACCTCGCGCGCGCGGCCTCGGCGGGCACGTCGCCGAGCGCGCCGGACACCGAGAACGCGGTGTGGAACAGGTGCTGCGCGGCGGGCATCCCGAGGAGTGTGAGCACCGCCCCGCCGCCCGCCGACTGGCCGCCGATCGTGACGCGGGTGGGATCCCCGCCGAAGCCGGTGATGTTCTCCTGGACCCACTCCAGAGCCGCCAGCCAGTCGCGCACCCCGCGGTTGTGCGGTGCTCCGTCGATGAACCCGAAGCCGTCGAAGCCGAGGCGGTACGAGATGGTCACCGTCACGACACCGTCTCGGGTGAACGCCCGCCCGTCGTACCAGGGGCTCGCCGGTGATCCTGCGGTGTATCCGCCGCCGTGGATCCAGACGAGCACCGGAAGGGTCGCGGTCGGATCGGGCGTGAAGACGTTGACGTTGAGCGTGCTGTCCCCGGGGATCGCGGGTTCCGGGATGAGCGTGTCGCCGGGATCGTGACGCACGGCGGTCGCGCCGTAGCGGGTGGCGTCGAGGGTGTCGGTCCACGGCTCGGGCGGCTCGGGGGCGGCGAAGCGCAGGGTGCCGACCGGCGGCTTCGCGAACGGGATGCCGAGGAAGGCGGCGGAACGTGCACCGAGCTCGGTGCGCCAGAGCCCGCGCACGGGCCCGGCAGCGGTCTGGACGATCGGGGCGTCGGTCACGGTGAGGAGTCTCCCGGGGTGTCGGTGGTGCGCCGCCGGCCGGGCGGCGGACGCAGAGTGTCGAGGAAGGTCTCGATGTGCGCGGCCATGTCGACGCTCGGGTCGAGCAGCCACAGGCTCTGCAATCCGTCGGCCAGCGCGTGCAGGGCGGTGGCGATCCAGGCCGGATCCAGGTCGTCGCGGATCGTCCCGTCGGCCTGGCCCTGCATCGCGCCGCGGCGGAACAGCTCTTCCAGATCGGCGCTGCGCTCGCGGAAGAAGTCGTGCGCAGGGTGCGCCGGATCGGTCGCGTCGACCGCGAGCCGCGCGTACAGCTGGACGAGGCCGGGAACGGTCGCATTGTGTCGGATGACGGTGAGGAGACCGTCGAGGGTCAGCTCTGCGTCGCCGTACGAGCGGTGATCATGCTCGTCGCGGGCGCGGAGGATGGCGGTGAAGAGCTCCTCTTTCGAGCCGAAGTAGTGCAGGAGGCCGGCCGGGCTGAGCCCCGCGGCATCCGCGACCTCGCGCACGGAGGTGCCTCGGTATCCGTGCGCGGCGACGACGTCCAGCGCGGCGGTGAGGATCTCCTCCCGCTTGGCGATGCCCTTGGCGTACGCGCCCCGTGTGGCCATGCGCTCAGCGTATCCGCCGACGCCGCGAGGCGGAAGCGAAAACCGAACGGTGATTGCTTTTGGTTGTCGACGCGGGCTACGCTGACCGCGTCGACGACGATCCCGAAAGGTGCACCCATGACCGACCCCCGAAACCTGAGCATCGAGGAGAGGGCGTCCCTCACCAGCGGCGCGGACTTCTGGACGACCACGCCGGTTCCGAGCGCGGACGTGCCGTCGATCATGCTCACCGATGGCCCGCACGGGCTGCGCAAGCAGACGGGAGCGAGCGACCATCTGGGGCTCGCGAGCAGCGTCCCGGCGACCTGCTTCCCGCCGGCGACGGCTCTCGGGTCCACGTTCGACCCCGAGCTCGCCGAGCGCGTCGGTGTCGCCCTCGGTGTCGAGTCCGCGATCGAGGACGTCGCGGTCATCCTCGGCCCCGGCATCAACATCAAGCGCTCGCCGCTGTGCGGTCGCAACTTCGAGTACGTGTCCGAGGATCCGATCCTCTCGGGTGTCATCGGTGCCGGACTCGTGCGGGGGATCCAGTCCCAGGGAGTCGGATCGTCGCTCAAGCACTTCGCGGCGAACAACCAGGAGGATGACCGGATGCGCGCGTCGAGCGACATCGATCCGCGCCCGCTCCACGAGATCTACCTCCGCGGCTTCGAGCGCGTGGTGAAGGACGCCCGGCCCTGGACCGTCATGTGCTCGTACAACCGGATCAACGGCGTGTACGCGTCGGAGGACCCGTGGCTGCTCACGAGCGTGCTGCGCGACGACTGGGGATTCGACGGCCTCGTCGTGTCCGACTGGGGTGCCGTCAACGATCGCGTCGCCGCGCTCGCGGCCGGGCTCGATCTCGAGATGCCCTACAGCGGCGGGGAGACGGATGCGCAGATCGTCGCGGCCGTGCAGAACGGCACGCTCGACGGCGCCGTGCTCGACACGGCCGCCGGCCGGGTGCTGGACCTCGTGGCGAAGGCGCAGGCGCGTCCGGCCGTCGAGGGGCCGCTCGACGTCGATGCGCACCACGCGCTCGCCCGCGAGGTCGCCGGCCGATCGATCGTGCTGCTCAAGAACGAGGACGCGATCCTTCCGCTGGACGCGTCGGCCTCACTCGCGGTGATCGGGGAGTTCGCGCGGACGCCGCGGTTCCAGGGCGGCGGATCGTCGCACATCACCCCGACGACCGTGGACACCGCTCTCGAGAGTCTGCGCTCGGTCGCGGGGGACCGGGTCGAGTTCGCTCCCGGGTTCACGTTCGACGGCTCCGACGCGGAGGCGCTGCGCGAGGAGGCCGTGGCGCTCGCCGCACGCCAGGACATCGCGGTGCTCTTCCTCGGGCTGCCGGACGCGGAGGAGTCCGAGGGCTTCGACCGCACGCACATCGATCTGCCCGCCGTGCAGTGCGAGCTCGTCGATGCGGTCGTCGCGGTCAATCCGCGCACCGTCGTCGTGCTCTCGAACGGAGCGGTCGTGGCCCTGCCGTTCGCCGATCGGGTTCCGGCGATCGTCGAGGCATGGCTGCTCGGACAGGCCGGTGGATCCGCGACGGTCGATGTGCTCACCGGTGCGGTGAACCCGTCCGGACGTCTCGCCGAGACGATCCCGCACCGTCTGGAGGACACCCCCGCCTTCGGGAACTTCCCCGGGTCGTTCGGGCACGTGCGCTACGGCGAGGGGATCTTCGTCGGGTACCGCTGGTACGACGCGCGGCGCATGGATGTCGCGTTCCCGTTCGGGCACGGTCTCTCCTACACCTCGTTCGTCTACGGCGAGCCGTCTGCTGTCGTGACCGCGACGGGTGACCTGGAGGTGAGTGTGAGCGTCCGCAACGCCGGACCCGACGACGGGCGCGAGGTCGTGCAGGTCTATGTGGCACCGGAGTCCTCGGTCGTGGAGCGTGCGCCGCGGGAACTCAAGGCGTTCGCGTTGGTGGAGATCGCCGCCGGCGAGAGCCGAGCGGTCACCGTCACGGTGCGCCGGGAGGACCTCGCGTACTGGGACATCCGCGTCGACCGCTTCGTCGTGGAGGGCGGGGACTACCGTGTCGAGGTCGGCGCCTCGAGCCGGGATATCCGTGGTGCGGCATCCGTGCGTATCGCCGGTGACGACGTGACGCTGCCCCTCACGGCGAACTCCTCGGTCGCCGAGGTTCTCGCGCACCCCGTGGTCGGTCCGATCGTCCAGGAGCAGTTCGCCGCGCAGCGCCAGCTCGCCGACGGAGCGATGGATGCCGGGATCATGGGCGACGAGGCGATGGCGAAGATGATGGCCTCGTTCCCGATCGGACGCGTGGCCGGTTTCCCCGGCATGGTGGTCGATCGGCAGCAGGTGGCGCAGCTCATCGCTCTGGGTAACGCACCGCGTGACTGAGCTCCTGGCGCACCGTTCGCACTAGTGTGAAAAAGAACGACACAAAGTGTTTTACTAGTGAGACACTTTGTGTCATACTAACGACGACGAAGCGCAAGGAAGCAAGTACGTGACAAGACCTCTGGCCGGTCCTCAGTCGTTGCTGAGGACTTTGAACGCGCGAGCGATCCTGGAGGCCCTGGCGCGTCGAGGACCCCTGACTCGCGCGGAGTTGATGAGGGAGACCGGGTTGTCCCGGACCGCCGTCACTCAGGTTCTACGGATGCTCGAGGTCGGGGAGGCCGTCGCATCCGCTGGGGTGGACCGAGAGACGCACGGTCCGGCGGCGACTCGTGTTTCTCTCCACCCCCACCTCGGCCACGCGGCCGCGGTGCACGTCGACCATCACAGCGTGCAGGTCGTGCTCGTGGATCCGCGTGGCGAGGTGCGGGCGGAGGCGCGCGGGGGGTTCGACTCGCTCGATGACCGCGTCGAGCTGATCGCGGATCTGCTCCTGCAGTGCCGCCAGAGCGCTCCCGGCCCCGTGCATGTGGCGATCGTCGCCGTGCCGGGTGCCGTGACCTCCGACGGCCAGATCCGCGACGACCGCGGCCCGGACGCCGGCATCTTCCACGCCGCTCTGCAGGCGCGTCTCGGGTGCGCGGTGCGCATCGAGAACGACGTCAACCTCGCCGCGCTCGCGGAGTCGCAGGCCGGCGTCGGTCGGGACGTGCCGAGCTTCGCGTATCTGCACCTGGATGACGGCCTCGGTGCCGGGTTCATCGTGGACGGTGCGCTCGTGCGCGGCGCTACGGGGCTCGCCGGCGAGGTGCAGTACCTGCCGCAGACGCCCCTCCCGATCGGCGCCCCGGTGCTCAGCGACCACGTGATCGCGGATCTCGCCCTCACGCACGGGCGGGATCCGGCGGCGCCGATCGTCTCCCACCTCGACGCCGCGCTCGACGGCGACGAGACCGCGCAGGCGATGGTCGCCGAGATGGGCCGACGTCTCGCCCTCGTCGGGGGCAGCATCGCCCTCGTGCTGGACCCCGCGGCCTTCCTCCTCGGCGGATACGCCGCGCATCCGGCCATGCTCGCCGCCGTACGCCAGGTCGCCGATGCGTACTCCGGGCTCATCACCCTCCGATTCGTGGAACCCGCCTTCGGGCGGGAGGGCACGCTCGTCGGCGCCGTCCGCGAGGCGACCGAGGCGCTCAAGGCTGTTCTCTTCACGCGTCTCCTCGCCACCGACAGGAAGAGCTGATGTCCGCACCGTCCGACCTCACCGTGCGGCTCGGCCTGGGTGAGGGAGCGCGGGCGATCATCCTCAACGCCGACGACTACGGGATGTGCCATGCGGCGAACACCGCGATCTCGGAACTGCTGATCGCGGGTCACCTCGACTCGGCGACCGTCATGATGCCGTGTCCCTGGGCACCGGAGGCTCTCGCATACGCTGCCGCGCACCCGCAGCTCGACGTGGGCGTCCACCTGGTCCTGACGAGCGAATGGACGACCTACCGTTGGCGGCCACTCACCGGAGTGGCGACGTCACTCGTCGATCCCGCGGGTTTCTTCCCCACCACGGTCGCCGCGGTCGAACAGCACGCGGAGGAGGCGGAGGTCGCGGCGGAGCTCGCCGCCCAGCTCGGGGCAGCGCTGACGGCAGGCGTCGACGTCACGCATCTCGACAACCACATGGGCTCGGTCTACGGGCTCGCCACGGGGCGCGACTTCCTGCATCCCGTCTTCGCCCTGGCCGCAGCGCACGGTCTGCCGTTCCGATTGCCCCGGGTGATGGAGCGCACCGACCTCGAGGTCGTACCGCAGGCCGCGCTCGACCGTGCGGCGGCGGCAGCGGATGCGGCGGGCGTGGTGATCCTCGACCGCCTGTGGACGCACCCGTTCGCCCTCGCCGGCGAGGGGACCGAGCGGGAGGAGAGCTACGAGCAGATGCGCGACGACTTCCTCGCGCTGCTCCGCTCGGTTCCCGAGGGTGTGACCGAGATCTATCTGCATCCGATGGTGGATGATGAGGAACTACGTGCCGCGGTGGACTTCAGCGCCGCGAAGCGCGGCTACGAGCGGCGGCTCCTCGCCGATCCGCTCGTGCAGCACGTGATCGACCAGGAGGGACTCGTCCGCATCGGCTGGCGGGCCCTTCGAGATGTGCAACGAGGAGAGAAGAGCGCCCGATGAGTCTCGGCACCCGCATCCGTGATCGCCGCCTGCAGGATGCGCCGCGCCGTGCGCAGACCCTCGCGTTCGGCGCGTCCGCCTTCCCGGTGCAGCTCATGGCGCAGACGTTCTCCGCCTTCGTCGTGTACTTCTACGTCACGCACCTCGGCGTGCCGCCCGAGTGGGTCGCCGCCGCGATGATCGCCCATGGCATCCTCAACGCCCTGCTCAACCCGATCGTCGGCGCCGTGTCCGATCGCCTCCGCACGCCGTGGGGGCGCCGCGTGCCGTGGATCGGGCTGGGTATCGTGCCGCTCGTGGTGGGGTTCGCCCTGATCTGGATGCCGCCGGAGCTGCCGGTGGCCGGCCTGGTCGCCTGGTTCCTGATCGTCGTGGCGGTGTACGACATCGCGTTCGTCGTGGTCGTCCTCAACATCTCGGCGCTCTTCCCCGAGATCTTCCGCACGACCGCCGAACGCGCGAAGGGCAATGTGCCCCGACAGGTCTTCGGCATCCTCGGCATGGTGCTGGGAACCGCCGGTGCTCCGCTGCTCTACGGACCGCTCGGCTGGCCGGCCATGGGTATCACGCTCGGTGTCGTCTGCCTGGCGCTGCTCGTGTGGTCGTTCGTCGGCGGCATGATCGAGCGCGACGACACCATGGCCGCCGAGACCGGGTTGCCCGCGACGACCATGACGTGGCGTCAGCAGTTGGGCTACACGTTCGCGAACCGCGCGTTCGTGTTCTACGTGCTGGGCTCCCTCTTCGTCCAGACCTCGGTCGCGATCATCATCGCCGCGATCCCGTTCTACGTGCGGTTCTCGCTCGGTGCATCGGAGGCCGAGAGCAGTGTCCTGCTGGGGGCGATCTTCCTCGCCGCGATCCCCGCGATCTTCCTGTGGAGCGCGGTCGTGCGTCGCACGACGCCGTGGACCGCGGTGCTGTGGGCAGTGGCGATCTTCGGCATCGCCTCGGCCATGTTCCTGTTCCCCACCGGGATCATCGGTGCGGCGATCGTAGGCCTCGCGGTCGGCGTCGGTGTGGGCGGACTGCTGCAGCTGCTCGAGGTCATGCTCGGTCAGGTCATCGACGATGACGCCCACCGCACGGGTCTGCGGCGCGAGGGCGTGTATTTCGGCGTGAACGGATTCGTCGTCCGAGGATCTGTGATCCTGCAGGCGGTCGTGGCGGCCGCCGTGCTCAACGGCAGTGGGTTCGACGCGCGACTCGAGGACGCTCAGCCGGACTCCGTCGACGGTGGCATCCGCCTGATGCTCGCGATCTTCCCGCTCGGGTTCACCGCTCTCGCCTGGATCTGCTTCCTGTTCTTCCCGATCCGTCGGGCCGACACCGCCCCGTTCGTCGACGCCCGCGCCGATCTCCCCTGAGCTGGACCATCTAATACCAGCGAGGGCAGCCTCGGTCGGCGTCCGACCTGACGGAGCCCGGCCCCCAAACACTAGGAACGAGCAGCCCCCCGAGCCTCCCAGCCCGAGCGCACCATGTCGTCCACCGAGTGGCGCATCTTCCAGTCGAGGTCGCGCGCGGCGAGCTCGCCGGAGGCGACGATGCGATCGGGGTCCCCGGCGCGGCGCGGGCCGATCTCGGGGGTGAAGTCGTGGCCGGTGACGCGGCTGACGGCGTCCATGATCTGGCGGACGGACAGGCCGTCGCCGGAGCCGAGGTTGTAGGCCGGCTCGATGCTCTCGCCCGCGGCCAGACGCTGGGCGGCGGCGACATGGGCGAGGGCGATGTCGCCGACGTGCACGTAGTCGCGGACGTTGGTGCCGTCGGGGGTGTCGTAGTCGTCGCCGAAGATCTTGGGCGTCTTGTCGGCGAGCAGTGCTTCGAAGACGATCGGGAAGAGGTTGTGGGGGCTCACGTCGTAGACCTGCGGGTCTGCGGAGCCGACGACGTTGAAGTAGCGGAGCGAGGTGTGGCGCAGCGGTGCGTCGGACGATGCCGTCGCGGTGGCCTGGTCGCGCAGCAGCCATTCGCCGATGAGCTTGGACTCGCCGTAGGGGCTGGCCGGGGCCTTCGGGGTGTCCTCGGTGACGAGGGCGACGTCCGGGGTGCCGAAGACGGCGGCACTGGAGGAGAACACCATGTTCGTGACTCCTGCGGCGGCCATGGCTTCGAGGACGACGCGGGTGCCTTCGACGTTCTGGCTGTACGTGTGCAGCGGGCGCTGGACCGATACTCCGGCGTACTTGTATCCGGCGACGTGGATGACGCCGACGACGGAGTGCGTGCGCAGCGCGTCCTCGACGAGCTCGCGGTCCAGGATGCTGCCCTGGACGTAGGGGGTGCCCTCCGGGACGAAGGACGCCTGGCCGCTGGAGAGGTCGTCCAGGACGACGGGGGAGAGCCCCGCGTCTGCCAGTGCGCGTACGACGTGCGATCCGATGTAGCCGGCGCCGCCGGTGACGAGCCAAGACATGTGGTTCCTCTCTGTGCTGCGCCCCGTGTCGCAGCCCGGCGTTCATTCTTCCCTACCGGCGATGCGTTCCCTGGGAACCCGCCACGCAGACCCGTTTGCCTCGACACGCCGTGTCCGCCCGGCGGGATGCGGCGTGTCGAGGCAAACGCGGGGTGGGGTGGTCAGGATTCGCGGCGCGGGCCGGCCGACGGGACGACGGAGAACATGTGCGGCGCGCGATATCCGGAGGTCCGGAATGCGTCGGCGACGGCGTCGGTGACCGCGGTGGCGTCGGAGGACTCGACGAGTGCGATGGCCGCGCCGCCGAATCCGCCGCCCGTCATGCGCGCCCCGAGGGCGCCGGCACGGATCGCGGTGTCGACGGCGGTGTCCAGCTCGGGCACCGAGATCTCGAAGTCGTCGCGCATGGAGGCGTGGGACGCCGTGAGCAGCTCGCCGATCGCGCGCACGCCGTCGGAGCGGAGAGTGGCGACGGTGTCGAGCACACGCTGGTTCTCGGTGACGATGTGCCGGACGCGTCGCAGGGTGGTCTCGTCCAGGACGTCCGCCGCGCGGTCGAGGTCGGACACGGACACATCACGCAGCGCCGGAACGCCGAGGAGTGCCGCACCCCGCTCGCACGCGTCGCGGCGATCACGATAGCCGCCGGTGGCGTGCGCGTGCTTCACGCGGGTGTCGATCACGAGGATCGCGAGGCCGGCCGCGGCGATGCCGAGCGGAACGATCTCGGCGTCGAGCGAGCGGCAGTCCAGGAACAGGGCGGAGTCGGGCTCGCCGAGCATCGAGGCCATCTGGTCCATGATGCCGGTCGGCGCTCCGACGGCCTCGTTCTCGGCACGGCGTCCGATGCCGGCGAGCGTGGTGGCGTCGAGGTTCGCGCCCCAGAGCTCGTTCAGTGCGGATCCCGTCGCTCCCTCGATCGCGGCGGAGGACGACAGCCCCGCCCCGATCGGGACGTCGGAGGCGAGGGCGATGTCGACTCCGCGACCCTCGGCACCGGCGGCGCGCAGGGCCCACGCGACGCCGAGCGGATATGCGGCCCACTCCGGCACGGCGGGTGAGCCGTCCGAGGGAAACAGGGTCTCCAGGTCGTCGAGGGCGACCTCGACCGGGTCCGTCTCGACGGTCGAGGCGACGCGGATCCGGGCATCGTCACGCAGGCCGACGGCGGCGACCGTGCGCTGCGGGATCGCGAACGGCAGGACGAAGCCGTCGTTGTAGTCGGTGTGCTCGCCGATCAGGTTGACGCGCCCGGGCGCCGACCAGGTTCCCGTCGGTGTCTCGTGTCCGAGGGTGCGCAGCAGTTCCGCGGCGTCCTGCGCCGCGCTCATCGGATGACCTCGGGGATCGTCTCGAGGGCGTCGCGGAGGCGTGCGGCGGCCGTCTCCGGCGGGATGTCGGCGACCCAGGCGCCCATCGCGGCCTCGGAGCCCGCGAGGAACTTGAGGCGGTCGGCGGCGCGGCGAGGCGAGGTGAGCTCCAGGCGGAGGCGCACGTCGTCGCGTCCCTCGCGGACCGGGGCCTGATGCCAGGCGGCGATATAGGGGGTGGGGGTGTCGTACAGGGCGTCGACTCCGCGGAGCAGGCGCAGGTAGAGCGGGGCGAGCTCGTCGCGCTCCGCCTCGGTCGTCTCGGCGAGGTCGGCGACGTGCCGGTGGGGCATCAGGTGCACCTCGAGCGGCCAGCGCGCGGCGTACGGAACGAACGCGGTCCAGTGCTCGCCGCGGAGAACGACGCGGTCGGCGCCCTGCTCGAACGCGAGCATCTCGGCGAACAGGTCGGATCCGTGCGCATCGATGCGGTCGAGGAGGCGGCGCGTGCGCGGCGTGACGAAGGGGTACGCGTAGATCTGCCCGTGCGGGTGGGGGAGCGTGACCCCGATCTCCTCGCCGCGGTTCTCGAACGGGAAGACCTGCTCGACGCCCGGGACGGCGCTGAGCGCGGCGGTGCGATCCGCCCAGGCCTCGATCACGGTGCGCGCGCGGGTGACGGACAGCGAACCGAAGGAGCCCGTGCGCTCAGGGCTGAAGCACACGACCTCGCACCGACCGACCGACGGCCGGGAGCGATCGAACGTCGTGCCCGTCTCCGCGGTCGCCGTCTCGGCGGTCGCCGGACCGAACGACGGGGAGCGGTTCTCGAAGACCGCGACGTCGTAGGACGAGGGGATCTCCGAGGGGTTGGTGGGAGTCTGCGGGGCGAGCGGGTCGAGCTCTGCCGGCGGGAGGAACGCGCGGTTCTGACGCGTCGCTGCGACCGAGATCCAGTCGCCCGTCAGCACGTCGAAGCGCATGTCCGCGGTGGCGGGTCGCGCGTCGAGAGAGCGGGTGTCGGCGTCGCGTTCCGCGGGGAGAGCGGTGTCCGGATCGTCGAAGTAGATGAGCTCGCGTCCGTCTGCGAGGTGGGTCGTGCGCTTGACGACCCCGGCGCCGAGGCGCTGCGCTGCGTTCTCCATGTTCACGTCAACATGGTAGTTCCCGACGCGTGATAACGTCAACATCGAGCGCGGCAGGGCGCGCACGACGGACACGCAGCGAGGAGCAGCGGATGGCGGAGCGGGTGTCGATGGCCACGGTCGCCCTCCGTGCCGGGGTCTCCGGACAGACCGTCTCCCGCGTCGTGAACGGCAGCCCGCGCGTGGATCCCGAGACGCGCACCCGGGTCGAGCAGGCCATGAGCGCTCTCGGCTACCGGCCGCACCGTGCCGCGAGGGCGCTGCGCACGGGCCGCACGCAGACCATCGGACTCGTCGTCACCACCCTCGCGACGGTCGGCAACTCCCGCCTGCTCCAGTCCGCTGTCGAAGCCGCCGAGGCGCGCGGATACGCCGTGACGGTGGTCACGACCAGCGAATCCGTCGCCGCCGCGTTCGACCGGCTCCGCGACCAGGGCGTCGACGGGGCGATCGTCGTGAACGAGGCATCCGCTCTCGCTCTCGACCTCGACCGGCCCGCCGGGCTGCGGCTCGTGGTGGTGGACGCGCCGGGCGGCGGCGACGTCCTCGCGATCCACAGCGATCACGTCGCCGGTGCGGCGGCTGCGACCGCGCACCTGCTCGAGCTCGGGCATGAGACCGTGTGGCATCTCGCAGGTCCGGAGGACTCGTTCGCCGCGAGTGAGCGGGAGCGCGGATGGCGCCGGGCGCTGTCCGATGCCGGGCGCTCTGCGCCTCCACTCGTGCGCGGCGACTGGTCGTCCGAGTCGGGGTACGCGGCCGGTTCCTCGCTGAGTGCAGCGACGGCGGTGTTCTGCGCCAACGACCAGATGGCACTCGGGCTGCTGCGCGCGCTGGATGCGCAGGGACGCGGTGTTCCTGAGGACGTGAGCGTCGTCGGGTTCGACGACATCACCGATGCCGCGAACTACCGTCCGCCCCTCACGACCGTCCGGCAGGACTTCCCCGCGCTGGCGACAGCCGGCGTCGCCGCGCTCATCGACGGGATCGAGGGCGATGCGGGTCCGTCCGGTGCCGTCGATGTGGTCCAGACCCGCCTCATCGTGCGGGCGAGTACTGCGCGGCGCTGACCAGACGCCCCTGCGGTACTGCGCCTCAGCCCGCCTCATCTTCCGGGGAGCTGAGTTCCCAGACCATCTCGTCGTCCACGACCCAGGGGTCGAAGACACCTTCGACGACCGAGATGGTGCGCGGCACCGTCGCGCCGACGTAGTCGCCGTCGCAGGCCGTGAGGCGGAGGACGTAGAGACCGTATGCGAGGAAGCGCAGTCGCGCCGTGGCGCTGCCGGACTCATCGAGAGCGATCATGGCGGACTGACCGGTATCGGAATCGAAACACACGTCGCCGTCCGGCACGCCCTCGACGGTGAACACCAATCCTTCGCCGAGGCTGTCCCTCAGCGTGATCGGCGTGTATTCGGGCATTCCCGACACTTGGATCATCTCGATCTCGAAAGTGAACTCGTGCGCGGGGGACGCGATGCCGTCCAGGATGGACCAGACGGAGCCTTCGTACTCTCCTGCTTCGAGCTGCAGGGTGCGCAGGTCGAAGTCCCACTCCCCGGTGGATGAGCTCTCGGTCACGAAGGTGTCATCGCTGACCTCTACCGCGACCTCCGAATGCGGCGCGGCGGAACCGCTCAGCATCGGTGCGAAATACGTGGTCGTCGGAGACACGGTGACCGCAGGGGCGGCGGGGGCGCCGTCCTCTCCACCGTCAGGCTCGGGGATTCCGGGCGGCGTCACGGACCCCGGCGGTGTGGGTGGCCGGGGCGTCGGGCGCGGCGGCAGACCTGTCGACTCCGGGCCATCAAGGGTGATCTCGATCGGTTCGAGCTCGTCCGCTGCGGGTGGTGCATCCGGCACCGCGTCCCCGCGCTCAGGGATGGTGGGCTCGGGAGTGACGACGATGGTGTCTCTGGTCTCGCGCGGCTCGATCGCCGCGGGCGGCGACGGGCTCTGTGCAGAGGGGGCTGCCGTCGCAACCGGTGGTCCTGCCTGGGCTTCCGCCGGAGCCCGCAGGATGGTCGGGCCCACGGTCAGAGCGAGGACGCTGACGAGCACGCTGGCCGCACCCATGAGTGAGACCCCCGCGCCCGCAGCGATGCTGATGCTCACGGGGGTGCCCCAGAGGGAAGCAGCTCCGGGGAGCACGACCCCCAGTGCAGCGAGGCTGCCCACGGACGCGGCGGCGTTTCGCCCGTCCTGGTATGCCTCTCGGAGATCATGTTCGACTGCGCGGCAGGCAACGCAGGCGAGCAGGTGGGTGCTGATCCTCGCGCGCTCTACGCCGGCGCGGCGCATGAGGAACGCGGGGAGCTTGTCGGCGATGTGCTCGGCATCACCACGGAGCTCGACCGGAACGTGCTGGAGCAACCACTGCTCTCGAAGTCCGTTGCGGGCTCGTCGGTGCAAGGCGGAAACCGCGTTGGGGCGGATGCCGAGTTCTGCAGCAATCCGCGAGCGGTTAATCGCCTCAACGTCGGACAACCACAGGATCCGCTGCCAGCGAGAGGGGAGGGCCGTGAACGCATGCAGCATGATCGCGTCGTCGTGCTCGCGCTCCAGGCTGTTCTGGCCGCGGGCATCGGCGACGTCGTCGACATCTGGATCGAGCACGATATGCCGGCCCTCGCGGTGCCAGCGAGCGGCGGTGTTGCGCATCACCGCGAACAGATATGCGCGAAAGGCCGTGTGGGGACCCTTGCCTGCGACATGGATCTGTTCGTAGATCGCGAGAAACGATTCCGAGACGAGGTCGTCTGCGTGGAACCGGGTCATGCGTGCGGCGACCCGTCGGGCTGAACCGACGTGTCGCAACCAGAGTTGCTCGTATGCCCGGCGGTCCCCACCTCTGAGGAGATCGACCAGCTCGCTGTCCGACAGGTCGGTCAGGTCTTCCGGCGTGCCGGCGGAGGCGTCCGTTTCGTCGGGGGAGGCGTCCACGGGCGTTCTCTTTCGGCGAGGCGGTGTGCGAGCCGGATTCGAATCGAACGCCCGCGATATATCAAAAGCATAGATGTCGCCTCATCGCGCGCGCGTACTGACCCCCAATGGCCGACATTTGACCCCTTGGAGAGGTCACACGCACGCCCCGCGTCACTTTTGGGCGCATCTCGGTACTAGGAAAGTGACGGTGCGGATGGCGTCGCCGTCGGGAGGCGATGCGCGTGAGCTCGCCTCCGGAACCCTGCGAAGAAGGAGACGATCCGACATCGTGAGTGCGAACACCCTCCAGCATCACGCGGTCTACCGCGGGGCGATCGTCGAAGAGCACGTCCTCCAGCGGAACCGCGCCGTCGAACTGCTGGAATCGCGAGCCGGCGTCGAGATCGTCCATGCCGCCGACTCCATGCCGTCACTGTTCGCATGGCTTCAAGACAACCCACGATCCCGCTGGCCCCACCTGCTCGTGCTCGAACTCCACGGTGGACAGAGGAGCGCCCGGGACATCCGCGCGGTCGAGGCGCTGCGAGATGCGGGCTTGAGAGTGCTGTTGCTCTCCGCGCTCGGTGCGGATCGCGCAGCGCAACGTCTCGCTCGTAGTGGTGTCGACGGGGTCGTGTCCAAGCGCGATTCCGAGGAGGCTTTCCTCGATGCCGTCGCGCTGGTCCTCGGGGGAGACACCGTCATCACCGATCACGCGGCAGCCGAACTTCCCGACCTGGAGACGACCCCGCCGCTGAGCGCGCAGGAAGCGCGAGTCCTGGAGCTCTATGCGGCGGGCATGACGATCGCTGAGGTCGCCGTGGCGATCGGCGTAAGACAGGACACCGCCCGCAAGTACCTGAGCCGTGTGAAGCAGAAGTACGAGGCCGTGGGCAGGCCGGCTCGCACCAAGCTGGAACTCGCGCAGCGCGCGATGCAGGACGGCTACGCCCACATGGAGATACTCATCGCGGACCGGTAGGTGCGAGCCGGTATCCGTCTCGCGAGGGTCCGTCAGGCCCCGAGAGCCGCCGAGACGACGGCTCTCGCCTCCTCCTGCACCTGAGCGAGGTGCTCGGGTCCGAGGAGGGACTCGGCGTAGAGCTTGTAGACGTCTTCGGTGCCGGACGGTCGCGCGGCGAACCAGGCGTGCTCGGTCTGGACCTTGAGCCCACCGATCGCCGCACCGTTGCCGGGAGCGTTCGAGAGCTTGGCGACGATGGCCTCGCCCGCGATCTCCGTGGCGGATACCGATTCCGGGGCGAGCTTGCCCAGGGTTGCCTTCTGCTCCGGCGTCGCGGGCGCGTCCACGCGCTGGTAGGTCGAGGCGCCGAACGCCTCCTCCAGCTCCGCGTAACGCTCCGAGGGACTCTTGCCGGTCACGGCGATGATCTCCGCGGCGAGCAGGCACAGCAGGATGCCGTCCTTGTCCGTCGACCAGACCGAACCGTCCATGCGGAGGAACGATGCTCCCGCGGACTCCTCGCCACCGAACGCCACGCTGCCGTCGAGCAGACCGGGAACGAACCACTTGAACCCGACCGGAACCTCCAGCAGGCGACGCCCGAGGGACTCCGCGACCCGGTCGATGATCATGGACGAGACCAGGGTCTTGCCGATCGCGGCGTCGCGTGGCCACTCCGTGCGGTGCGAGAACAGGTAGTCGATCGCGACGGCCAGGAAGTGGTTCGGATTCATCAGGCCCGCATCCGGGGTGACGATGCCGTGCCGGTCGGCGTCGGCGTCGTTGCCCGTGAGGACGTCGTAGTCGCTCTTCTTCTCCACGAGAGACGCCATGGCGTGCGCGGACGAGGGATCCATCCGGATCTTCTCGTCCCAGTCCAGCGTCATGAAGCGCCAGGTCGGGTCGACGTCGGGGTTCACGACCGTGAGCTCGATGTCGTGCATGTCGGCGATGAGCGACCAGTATTCCACCGAGGCGCCGCCGAGCGGGTCGGCTCCGATGCGCACGCCGGAGCGGCGGATCGCGTCGAGGTCGATGATCGAGGGGAGGTCGCGCACGTATGCGTCGCGAAAGTCGTAGGTGCCGATCGCGTCACCGTCGAGGTCGGCGAAGCGGATGCGCTTCACGCCCTCCAGGTTCGCGGCGATCAGCGCGTTCGCGCGCTCGGCGATCCACCCGGTCGCGTCGGTGTCGGCGGGACCGCCGTGGGGCGGGTTGTACTTGAAACCACCGTCGCGGGGAGGGTTGTGCGAGGGCGTGACGACGATGCCGTCCGCCGTTCCCGCCGTGCCGCGGCGGTTGTGGGTGAGGATCGCGTGGCTGATGGCGGGCGTCGGGACCCACGAGTCACGGGAGTCCACCCGCACGTCCACACCGTTGGCGACGAGCACCTCGACGGCGGTGCGCTCCGCGGGGAGCGAGAGCGCGTGGGTGTCGCGACCGAGGAACAGCGGCCCCGAGATCCCCTGCGCCGTGCGGTAGTCCACGATCGCCTGGGTCGTCGCGAGGATGTGGTTCTCGTTGAAGCTCCCGGACAGCGCCGACCCGCGATGCCCGCTCGTGCCGAAGGCGACCCGCTCGGCGGGCACATCCGGATCGGGGTGGCGGTCGTAATAGGCGGCGATCAGCTCGTCGACGTCGATGAGATCGGATGCCTCCGCAGGGAGGCCGGCACGGCTCGTCATCCCCTCAGTCTGCCCCCTGCGGAGCCCGTGCGCATCCGCGGAGTCACGCAGAGAACGGATTCGCAGTGGAGGGATAGGCTGAACGCCGTGACTTCACGCCGTACCTACAGTTATCTCGGACCCGCCGGAACCTTCACCGAGGCGGCGTTGGCGCAGGTGGCCGAGGCCCGGGGTCAGCACTGGCGCTCCGTGCACAACGTCGGGGAGGCGCTCGCCGACGTCCTCGAAGGGCGCAGCGACGCCGCGATGATCGCGATCGAGAACTCCATCGAGGGCGGGGTCTCCACCACGCAGGATGCGCTGGCGACACTGCCCGGGCTCCGCATCGTGGGCGAGTACCTCGTGCCCGTGAACTTCGTTCTCGTGGCGCCGAAGGGGACGACGATGGACCAGGTGACGGTCATCGCCGCCCACCCCGTCGCCTATGCGCAGTGCCACACCTGGCTGGGCGAGAACCTGCCCTCGCACGCGCACGTCCCGGCAGCCAGCAACGTGGCCTCCGCGATCGGAGTGCTGGACGGCACCCTGCCCGCACAGGCGGCCATCGCCGCCCCCGGAATCGTCGCGCACCTCGATGTCGACGTGCTGGCGGAGGGCATCGGCGACAACGCGAAGGCGGTCACGCGCTTCGTGCTCGTCACCCGCACGGCGGTCGCTCCCGCGCCCACCGGCGCCGACAAGACCTCGCTCATCGCCGAACTGCCCGACGATCGCCCCGGCGCGCTGCTGGAGTTGCTGGAGCAGTTCTCGACGCGCGGGATCAACCTGTCACTGATCGAGTCGCGGCCCGTCGGCGATTCCCTCGGACGCTACCGGTTCGTGATCGACGCGGACGGCCACATCCTGGACGAGCGGATGGCGGACGCCCTGCTCGGTATCCGCCGGTTCAGCCCCGGCGTGGTGTTCCTCGGGTCGTACCCCCGCGCCGACCGTCAGATCGTGCAGTACCCGGATCGGTACGCCGACGACGTGTTCGTCGAGGCTCGCGACTGGCTGCGGGGGCTCATCTCCGGCGAGCCCCAGGTCTGACGGCGCGGTTGGCCGGGGTCAGTGCTCCCGGAATTCCGGCCAGGCACTTCCCGGTCTCATGTGCGCGTGCAGGGATCCCTTCGCGGACTCGAGCGTGGGGCTGACACCCGCTGAGGCATCCGCTCCCGCCATCGTCACGGTGTACCCGTCGTCGTCCTTGCGGATGCTCCCGACCACACCGTTGGGTCCGTAGGCGACCCAGAGTGCCCGTGTCTTCGTCGACGTCATCGTCGTACTCCTTCCGACAGTGCCGATCCTTCTGACAGTGCCGACGCTACGCCCGGACTCCGCTCGGCGCCAGGGGTATCCGCGCCCTCTTCGCCTCGTTTGCCCCGACACGCCGTTTCCGGGCGGCGGGACGCCGCGTGTCACGGCAAACGGCGGTGGGCGACGGGACGGACTCAGCGCGCGGCGGCGATGAGGTCGAGCGTCTGAGCGCGAGCGGTGATGGAGTCCATCCCCTCCGCGTCGTACGCTCCCGCCACGGGCGAGAGCATGACCTCGTCCACGCCGTGGCGCTGAGCGAATGCGGCGATGTCCGCGGCGACCGTCTCACCCGTGCCGACGAACCAGTTGGCACGCGCCGCCTGGACGATCTGCTCGTCCGCGGCGTCCGCCTCGGAGGCGGTGTTCGCGATCGCTTGCTCGACCGTCTCGAGCGCGGTGAGTGGCTTGTTACGCCGGAGGCGTGCCATCATCCGCAGCTGCGGGAGGGCTCGGGCCTCCGCCTCCTCGGCGGTGGGCGAGGCGACCGCGTTGACGGTCAGGAAAGTCCGCGGCTCCGGGTGCGCCTCGCTCGGCTGGTAACCGGTGCGGTAGAGGTCCAGCGCGCGCTCGAGCCCCGCGCCGGCGAAGTGGTTCGCGAAGACGTAGGGGAGGCCCACGGATGCCGCGAGCTGCGCGGAGTAATCGCTGGATCCGAGGAGCCAGACGTCGGGGATGCTCGTGGCGGACGGTGTCGCGTGGACGGTGTACTCGCCGCCGGAGGTGAAGCGGACGGTCGCACCCTCGCCCGAGAGCAGCAGGGTGATGTCCTGCACGTGGCGGGGGAACTGCTCGACGTCGCTCGTGGCACCGGAGGTGCGCAGCAGCTGCGTGATGACGGGGTCGCTCCCGGGTGCGCGTCCGAGGCCCAGATCGATCCGCCCGGGTGCGATCGCCTCGAGGGCTCCGAACTGCTCGGCGACGATCAGCGGCGCGTGATTGGGAAGCATGACTCCGCCGGAGCCCAGACGGATACGCGTCGTGCGCCCTGCCGCTGCGGCGATGAGGACCGGCGGGGTCGTCGACGCGACGGCCGGCATGTTGTGGTGCTCGGCGAACCAGTAGCGGTGGTAGCCGAGCTCATCGGCACGCGCGGCGAGCGAGAGCGACGAGGCCACCGCTTCGCTGCTGGTCTGGCCGGTGCGTACGGGCACGAGATCGAGGACGGAGAGAGCGGGGGCGGAGGGCGAGGCGGGGGCATTCATCCCCTGGATCAACCCGCGCTCGGTAGGGGATATTCCGCAGCCGAGCTCCGCATGGAATGCGTCGTCATCCATCGTGGGTCATCGAGTCCGCGCGGCTGGAACGCGCAGAACCCTCGGTGGTAGCGTCCAACGACCGCACTGGTCGTCGCGGGGGCCGTGGGACTGCACCCTCCCCGGTGCCCACGGTTCCCGTGCGCGGAGTCCAAGGCCCGCGGTCGGTAGCCTTTCCGCATGGATGCCGAGATCTTCTACGTGCTCGTGGGTGCCGTCGTCGTGGCGGCGATCGCGCGGTGGCGGGGGTGGCCCGCGCCGCTCCTGGTCACGGTGGTCGCGCTCGCCGTGTCGTTCCTGCCGTTCGCGCCTGCGCTGGAGATCGACGGGCACCTGCTGCTGACCCTCGTCCTCCCTCCTCTGCTGTATTCGGCCGCGCTGGATGTCTCGTTCGTCGGATTCAAGCGCAGCCTTCCGCAGATCCGCCGACTCGGGATCTGGCTCGTGTTGATCACCGCGATCGCCGTCGGCCTGGTCGCGTGGCTGATCATGCCTTCCCTCACCCTCCCGGGGGCGCTGCTGCTCGGTGCGATCGTCGCGCCGCCGGATGCGGTGTCCGCCGCAGCGATCGGCCGCAAGCTCGGCCTGCCGCGTCGGGTGATGACCGTGCTGTCGGGGGAGAGCCTCATCAACGACGCCACGTCTCTCACCCTCTACCGGGTGTTCGCGGCCATCGTCGCCGGTGCGACCCTCACCGTCTGGGACGGCGTGTGGCAGTTCGTGCTGGCCGTCGCGATCGGCGTCGCGATCGGAATCGTGTTCGGAGTCGGGCTGCACCAGCTGCGGATGCGTGTCGCCGACCCGGTCGTGATCGGCACGTTCGGACTCCTCGTCCCCTTCGGCGCGTACGCGATCGCGGAGCATCTCGGCGGCTCGGGGGTGCTCGCGGTCGTCGCGATGGGGGTGTACGTCGGGTTCAACGCGCCCCGCACCGACTACACGACGCGCCAGCAGGAGGCGCCGCTGTGGCTATCGGCGGACCTGCTGCTGGAGAGCTTCGTCTTCGCCTACATCGGTCTGCAGTTCCCGCGGGTTCTCAGCGATCTCGGCGCCGAGTCGGTCGCGCCGACCCTGCTGCTGGCGGGCGCTGTGCTGCTCGTCGTGCTCCTGGTCCGGCCGGCGTTCATCTATCCGGCCCACGCCTGGGCGAGCTTCCGCGACCGACAGCGCCTCCGGCACTGGGACGCGCGCGCCGCGTCGGGCGACCTCCTCGGGGATCGGCGACGCAACTCGTCGCGGTGGAAGGGATACAGCCCGGACGAGCTGCGCACCATGCTCGTCCGCGAGCGGATGGCCGGACTGCAGTTGGACTGGAAGGACAACGCGGTCATCTCCTGGGCGGGCATGCGCGGCGTCGTCACACTCGCGACCGCGCTCGCCGCGTCCGACCTCGCCGGGCTCGACACCGACGCGGGGCACGCGATCGTCGTGGTGGCGTTCATCGTCACGGTGGGGACGCTGCTGCTGCAGGGGCTCACGCTCCCGCTCCTCATCCGCCGGCTCGGGGTTGCCAGCGACGTCGACCACGAGGCGGATGCCGCCGCGCTCGCCGCGGTGCGCACCCGAAGCCGGAAGGCAGGCAAAGCGTTCCTCGACGCGCAGCGCGTCGAGTGGGAGCTGAAGTACGGGGAGCGGGATCTCGCCGTGTTCGATGCGTTCGCGAAGCGCATGACGCGGGTCGAGACGGACACCGATGCTGCTCAGGAGGCGGAGGAGGAGGTCTCCCGGCCGTCCTACGACGACCTCGTCGCGCTGTCGAAGGGGTGGTTGCACGTGCGGCGGGAGATCCTTCTCGCCGAGCGGGATGCCGGCAATCTCGATGAGGAGGTCATGCGGGAGCTGATCACCGCGATGGACGCCGAAGAACTCGCCCTCGACACGCGCGGCGCGGCGCGTTCCCCCGGCCGCGCCTGACCCCTTCCCCTTCCCGCCCCCGCCCCGCCCGATCGCCGAGTGGTCAGTTTTTGTCCACTTTCGGGTCCAAAGTGAACTGAAAGTGACCACTCGACCGAGTTCTCGGGGAGCGGGGGCGGGGACGGGCTGGGGAGACGGGGCGGGGACGCGAGAACGCCCCCTCCCAGATGGGCGAGGGCGTTCTCGACGGGGGACGGTCAGCGAGCGGAGGTCGGTTCGACCTGCGCGTCCTCGGGGCTCTCGTCGCTGTCGTCGGCGAACGGGAGTCCCTCTCGCGGAGCGTTGTAGAGGTCCTCGTCGAGGATGCCCTCGCGCTTGGCCACGATCGTCGGGATGAGCGCCTGACCTGCGACGTTGACGGCAGTGCGGCCCATGTCGAGGATCGGGTCGATCGCGAGCAGCAGGCCCACGCCCTCGAGCGGCAGGCCCAGCGTCGACAGCGTGAGCGTCAGCATCACGATCGCACCGGTGGTGCCGGCGGTCGCCGCGGATCCGACCACGGAGACGAGCACGATCAACAGGTACTGCACGAGGTTGAGTTCGAGGCCGAAGAACTGCGCCACGAAGATCGCGGCGATCGCGGGATAGATCGCCGCACACCCGTCCATCTTGGTCGTCGCGCCGAACGGGACGGCGAACGAGGAGTACGCACGCGGCACGCCGAGGTTCCGCTCCGTCACGCGTTCCGTGAGGGGCAGTGTGCCGATCGACGAGCGGCTCACGAATCCGAGCTGAACGGCGGGCCAGACACCCGAGAAGTACTGCCGAATGGACAGGCCGTGGACCTTCACGAGCGTCGGATAGACGACGAACAGCACGAGCGCGAGCCCGGCGTAGACGGCGATCGCGAACCAACCCAGCGACGCCAGCTTCTCCCATCCGTACTTGATCACCGCGGATCCGATGAGACCGAAGGTACCGAGCGGAGCGATGCGGATGATCCACCAGAGCACGCGCTGGATGACCTTCAGCAGCGACTCGGTGAAGACGAGGAACGGCTCCGCCTTCTTGCCCGCCTTGAGGGCGGCGATACCGACGACCGCCGCGACGACGATCACCTGGAGGATGTTGAAGTTCACGCTGGAGTCCACGGCGCCTGCGTCCGCGTCCAGGGAACTGCTGACGCTGAGGCCGAGGAAGTTCTGGGGGATGAGGCCGAGCAGGAAGTTCCACCACGTTCCGACGGCATAGGGCTCACCGGGCTCGAGGCCCTCGCCGGCGCGCGAGCCGGGTTGGATGACGAGACCGAGGGTGATGCCGATCGTCACGGCGATGAACGCGGTGATCGCGAACCACAGGAGGGTCTGGCCGGCCAGGCGTGCGGCGTTCTGCACGCGGCGGAGGTTCGAGATGCTCGCGATGATCGCGGTGAAGATCAGGGGGACGACCGCCGCGCGCAGCAGCGTGACGTACGAGCTTCCGATCGTGTCGAGCGTCGCGGACAGCCCGTTCGGGTTCTCGGCGGTCGCTCCGAGCTGTCGACCGATCAGGCCGGCGGCGATGCCGAGCACGAGGGCTGCCAGGATCTGGAAACCGAACGAGGTGAGGAGCTTCCTCACGGGGCTGCGGGTGTCTGGCGCTTTCCGGGCGCGGGTGGCGGTGCTCATGTGACTCCAAGTTCGAGGCGCGCTGGGGTACGCGCCATGGGACTCAACGCTACGTGTGTGCGTGCATTCCTCCCATCTCCATAACGCCCCATGACTCCGCCCCCTGCCCCATCCCCCTCTCCAATCGTCGAGTGGTCAGTTTTTGCGCACTTTCGGGGTGAATGTGGACCGAAAGTGACCACTCGGCGGAAGGGGACGGGGAAGAGGAGGCGGGAAGAGAGGAGGGGACTGGGGGCACAGAGAGTGTGGATGGGGCGGGGATATCAACAGCTGTCGGGAACGGGGCGGACTCCGGGGCGGGGATCGGCGGAGGATGCCTCATGCCCGCACACAGACCGGCTCCCGCCACGGCACGTGGCATCGCGTTCCGCGCCGCCGAGGCGCAGGCGGTCGGACTCACGCCCGGCCAGATCCGGCATCGCAGCGTGCAGCGACCGTTCCGCGGTGTCCGCTCGATCGATCTGCCGTTGGATACCGTGCTCGATCGCTGTCGCGCGTATCTGCCGGCGCTCGCGGAGACCGCGGTGTTCAGCCACGAGACGGCGGCGGCGGTCTACGGGCTTCCGCTGTGGACGGCCATGCGCCACGGCCCCCTCCACGTGACGAGCACAGTCCCGACACGCCCTCGGATCCCCGGGATCGTCGGACACCGTGAGCAGAACCTTCTGATCCGCGAACACCTCGGACTGCGACTGGCTGCGCCGCAGGACACGTGGTGCCAGCTCGCCCCGAGGATGCGGCTGCCCGATCTGGTCGCGATCGGCGACGCGCTCCTCACAGGTGGGCGGATACGCGGTGGCAGGACCACCCCGCTGTGCACCGCGGATGATCTCCGTGAGGCCATAGCCCGCCGGAGCCCTGCCCGAGGGACCGTGCTGCTGAGAGAGGCGCTTCCGCTGGTCCGCGCGGGGGTCGATTCCCCGCAAGAGACGCAGCTCCGGCTCACCCTCACCGGAGCGGGTTTCGCCGAGCCCGACATCGGGCCCACAGCACTGTGGCCGGATGGCTCGCCGGTGCTCGTGAACGGTCACCGCGTCCATCCGGACCTCGGGTATCCGACCCGGCGCATCGCGTTCGAGTACGAGGGGGATCATCACCGGACGGATCGCGACCAGTGGCAGCAGGATCTCGCACGGGTGCGCGCGCTCGAGGCTGCGGGATGGCTCGTGCTGCGGGTTACCGCATCCGACCTCGCGAACCCGGAGTATCTGTTCCGTGCGCTTCGTGCGGCGCTCGCCGCCCGATCCACCGCCCCGAGTGGTCAGTTTCGGTCCAGTTTGGGCGTAAAGGTGAACCGAAACTGACCACTCGGCTGCATGGGCAGGGAGGGGGGAGGGTAGGGAGGGGTCAGCGGGGGGAGAGGACGAGAAGGTCGCCGACCTCGCAGTCGAGCGCGTCGCAGATCGCGCGCAGGGTCGAGTATCGGATCGCGCGCGCCCGGTCGTTCTTCAGCACCGACAGATTCACGATGCTCACCCCGACCCGCTCGCTCAGCTGCGTCAGGGTCATCCCTCGCGCCGCCAGCAGTTCATCGAGCCGGCAGTGGATGCCCGTGTCGTCGTCCATCTCCGCCGGACTCATACGAGGCCCTCCGTCTCGCGCTGCAGGGCGGCGCCGCGGCGGAAGACGGCGGCGAGGACGGCGAGCGCGACCGCTGCGGGAAGCGGCCAGAGCTGGAGCTCGAACGTGAAGGCCGGGCTCAGATACTCGGGGTCGATCACTTCGCGGGCGACCAGGGTGCGACCGACCTGGCCCAGGACGTCGCCGCCGATGCCGGTGACGACGATGGCGACCGCGGAGACGAACAGCGCCCGGATCACGATCCGGTCGAACGGCTTCCCCTGGCGTGCTCGCGCGCTGACGACGGCGATGAGTGCGGCGGGAGTGGCGATGAGGATAAACCCGAGGACCTGACTCACGAAGAGCAGAGTGCGCACGCCCGCCCCGATACCCGAGACCGTCGCATTCGTGCTGTCCATGGACGCGCAGACGAGCTGTGTGGTTTCGGGCCAGTCCTCTTCCGCGCAGGGCAGTGCGGCCGGCCATTCGACGAAGACGTCGAGGTCGAGGGACACCGTGGGATTCGAAAAGTTCGAGATCGCGGTGAACACGATGCCGAGCCCGCAGAAGAGCAACCAGATGAGAGAGAGCGACCACGCCGTGTCGATCGCGAGCATGTGACGTCGTCCTGTGCGACGCGACTCCCGCACGATGAGCACCGTGACCAGCGCGAGGCCGAGCAGTGCGGCACCTATCCAGAGCAGCGCGCCACCGAGGTCGTTCGCTCCGATGCTCATACGAGGCCGTCCGTCTCGCGCTGCAGGGCGGCGCCGCGGCGGAAGACGATCACGAGGACACCGACGGCCATGGCTCCGGCGAACTGCGGCAGCGCCTGGAGGAACAGGGCCGTCTGGCCGTCGAAGTCGTCGCCGGCCGCGGCGAACACCCCGTTCAGACCCATGTTCTCGAAGAACGCCGCGCCGATACCCGCGAGGAGCAGCAGCATGGAGCTCGCGAACAGCAGTCGGATGTTGACACGATCGAACACCGCACCGCGAAGGAGTCGGATGCAGATGACCGTCGCGAGCGCCGTCGTGGCGACGAGCCCTCCGGTCGCGAGCACGATGCTGAGCACGAGGCACACGATGCTCACGGTGTTCACGCCGGGGATCGAGAGGATCGCGGAATCCATCAGGCCCGGCACTCCCTCCCCGACGTCCGTCGTGACGGTCTGGCTGTCCAGCGGAGCACGTACGGTCATCGCACCGGGCTCCGCGAAGAGGTCGACCATGCGGCGTATCCCGGCGCCGAGAAGGAGCCCGGCGACGAAGACGCCGACGGCCACCGCGGTCACGAGGTCGGTCCGGTCGCGGGCTGCTGCACGCTTGGTGTTCTTCATGGTGGCTCCCGTGGTCTCCATGGTCACACCAGCCCTTCGGTCTCACGCTGCAGGCGGTCACCGACGGCGAACGCCGTACCGATGACGGCGATGATGAAGGCACCGAGGACGAAGGTGAACGGCTCGACCGTGAGCACCGAGTTGCGGATCGTGTTGTCGGTGACGATCGATACGGTGGCGTTCGCCAGCATGCTGTCGAAGAAGGTCGAAGCGGCGATGCCGACCAGACCGGTGAACCCCGTGGTCATGACGAGCCGCGTGTTGCGGCGGCTGAACACCTGGCCGCGGAGGATGCTGCGTGCGAGCAGGATGAGGCATCCGACGACTGCGAGGACCGTGATGATCGTGACGACCTGTCCGATGATTCCGGGGACCGTGGCTATGGGTGTCAGTTGCGGTGCGGTGAGCACGGCGCTGTCCAGGGCGACGGACACCGTGCCGTCTCCGGCTTCGAGGTCGACCTCGGTTTCCCGCGAGAAGAACTCGATGAAGACCGGTACGTCGGTGCCGCGAGCGAGTTCGACGATGCGCATGACCGACGCGATGGTGCTCCATGCTGCGATCGCGATCCCGGAGAGCACGAACCCGATGAGGGCGCCCGAGTCTCCGCGGGACAGCGTGGTCTGTTTCGGAGTGCTCATGACGGCTCCTTATCGATAGTCGTTGTTACTGATAAACGATAAGATATCGACATTCGATATGTCCGTCAACCCCTGGCCGGTGCGATCGTCGCGGTCACCCCTCCGGCACCACCCGCGCGAGGCGCACTATGCCGACGGCGAACACGGGCATACCCGCGCATTCAGGTCGTTACTCTCGATGTACAGGCGCCGCAGCGTCTTCGCCCCGTGCGAATAAGGAGTCACAATGTTCGAGAGATTCACGGACCGAGCCCGTCGTGTGGTCGTCCTCGCCCAAGAAGAGGCGAAGATGCTCAACCACAACTACATCGGGACCGAGCACATCCTGCTCGGCCTCATCCATGAGGGAGAAGGAGTCGCCGCCAAGGCGCTCGAGTCCCTCGGTATCTCGCTCGACGCCGTGCGCGAGCAGGTGCAGGACATCATCGGCCAGGGTCAGCAGCAGCCGACCGGCCACATCCCCTTCACTCCCCGCGCCAAGAAGGTGCTGGAGCTGAGCCTGCGCGAAGCGCTGCAGTTGGGGCACAACTACATCGGCACGGAGCACATCCTGCTCGGCCTGATCCGCGAGGGCGAGGGTGTCGCAGCCCAGGTCCTCGTCAAGCTCGGCGCCGACCTCAACAAGGTGCGCCAGCAGGTCATCCAGCTCCTCTCCGGTGCCCCGGGTCGTGAGCCCGCGGCCGTCGGCGCGCAGAGCAACGACTCGCCCGCCGGCACGCAGGGCGGATCGCAGGTGCTCGACCAGTTCGGTCGCAACCTCACCCAGGCAGCGCGCGACAACAAGCTCGACCCCGTGATCGGGCGCGAGAAGGAGATCGAGCGGGTCATGCAGATCCTCTCGCGTCGCTCCAAGAACAACCCGGTCCTGATCGGTGAGCCCGGCGTCGGCAAGACCGCCGTCGTCGAGGGCCTCGCGCAGGCGATCGTCAAGGGCGATGTGCCCGAGACGCTCAAGGACAAGCAGCTGTACTCGCTCGACCTCGGCTCGCTCATCGCCGGTTCCCGCTACCGCGGTGACTTCGAAGAGCGTCTGAAGAAGGTCACCAAGGAGATCCGCACGCGCGGCGACATCATCGTCTTCATCGACGAGATCCACACCCTCGTGGGTGCGGGTGCCGCCGAGGGCGCGATCGACGCCGCCTCGATCCTCAAGCCGCTCCTCGCCCGCGGCGAGCTGCAGACGATCGGTGCGACCACGCTCGACGAGTACCGCAAGCACTTCGAGAAGGATGCGGCCCTCGAGCGCCGCTTCCAGTCGATCCAGGTGCAGGAGCCGAGCCTCCCGCATACGATCAACATCCTCAAGGGACTGCGCGACCGCTACGAGGCGCACCACAAGGTTCAGATCACCGACGGCGCTATCGTCGCGGCCTCGAACCTCGCCGACCGCTACGTCAGCGACCGCTTCCTCCCGGACAAGGCCATCGACCTGATCGACGAGGCCGGCGCACGCCTGCGTCTGTCGATCCTGTCCAGCCCGCCCGAGTTGCGCGAATTCGACGAGAAGATCGCGAAGGTTCGTGAGCAGAAGGAGGTCGCCTCCGAGGAGCAGGACTTCGAGAAGGCCGCGGCTCTCCGCGACGAGGAGAAGAGCCTCCTCGCCGAGCGTCTCCGTCTCGAGAAGCAGTGGCGTGCAGGCGACGTCGCGACCCAGGCGGTCGTCGACGAGGGTCTGATCGCCGAGGTCCTCGCTCAGGCGACGGGCATCCCGGTGTTCAAGCTCACCGAGGAGGAGTCCAGCCGTCTCGTCTTCATGGAGAAGGCCCTGCACCAGCGCGTCATCGGTCAGGAAGAGGCCATCGCGGCGCTGTCCAAGACGATCCGTCGTCAGCGTGCCGGCCTCAAGGACCCGAAGCGTCCGTCGGGCTCGTTCATCTTCGCCGGCCCCACGGGTGTCGGAAAGACCGAACTCGCCAAGGCCCTCGCAGAGTTCCTGTTCGACGACGAGGCCGCACTCATCGCGCTCGACATGAGCGAGTTCGGTGAGAAGCACACGGTGTCGCGTCTGTTCGGTGCCCCTCCCGGATTCGTCGGATTCGAAGAGGGCGGACAGCTCACCGAGAAGGTGCGCCGCAAGCCGTTCAGTGTCGTGCTCTTCGACGAGATCGAGAAGGCGCACCCGGACATCTTCAACTCGCTGCTGCAGATCCTCGAAGAGGGTCGCCTGACCGACGGTCAGGGCCGCATCGTCGATTTCAAGAACACCGTCATCATCATGACGACCAACCTCGGTGCCCGCGACATCGCGGGTGGCCCGGTCGGGTTCCAGATCGAGGGCAGCAACTCGACGACCTACGAGCGGATGAAGGGCAAGGTCAACGAAGAACTCAAGCGCAACTTCAAGCCCGAGTTCCTCAACCGTGTCGATGACATCATCGTGTTCCCGCAGCTGTCGAAGCCGGAGCTGGTGCAGATCGTGGATCTGTTCACCAAGCGCCTGAGCGAGCGTCTGCTGGACCGCGACATGACCATCGAGCTGTCCCAGCCGGCGAAGGAGCGTCTCATCGAGATCGGGTTCGACCCCTCTCTCGGTGCCCGCCCCCTGCGTCGCGCCATGCAGCACGAGGTCGAGGACCGCCTGTCGGAGAAGATCCTGCACGGGGAGCTCAACCCCGGCGACCACGTCAAGGTGGACGCCAAGGACGGCGAGTTCCTGTTCGAGCACGGTCCGCGCGGTGAGCGAGTCTCGGTCGGTGTCAACACCGGCGGCGACATCTCCTCGACGCCCGACCTGGCGATCGCGAACGGCGACTAGTCGGATCGACGGAAGGGGGCGGATGCTGAGGCATCCGCCCCCTTCTGCGTGCGGTATCCCGGTGTTTTCCGGGGACTGCCTCGCGCCGTGCGGAGCGCGCACAGGGGGTCCGGCTTAGGCTTGTCGTCGTGAGTACGTTCATCGTCCGTCCCGCCCGCAGCGCCGACATCGTCGGCATCAGTCGTCTGCTGGAGCCGATGGTCGAGCGACGAATCCTCCTCGGTAAAGACCTTGCGGTGCTCTACGGTGCCGTGCAGGAGTTCGCTGTCGCCGAAGCGGACGGTGAGCTCATCGCCTGCGGGGCTCTGCACGTGATGTGGGAGGACCTCGGTGAAGTGCGCACGCTGCTCGTGCGTGAGGACTGGCTCCACCGCGGTGTCGGGGGCGCGATCGTCGCCGAGCTCGAGCAGCGCGCACGCAGTCTCGGCCTCACCCGTCTGTTCTGTCTCACGTTCGAGGTCGAGTTCTTCACGCGTCGCGGTTTCGCGGAGATCGGTGAGCAGGTCGTCGATCCGGATGTGTACTCGCAGCTGTTGCGCAGCCCGGACGAGGGGGTCGCGGAGTTCCTCGATCTCGCCCACGTGAAGCCCAACACGCTCGGGAACACGAGGATGATCAAGCAGCTCTGAGGGTGGTCGGCCCGGTGCCGAGACATCCGGAGCGCAGCGTTTAGCCTGGTGTCATGAGCTCTCGTCCCTCGCCCGCCGTGTATCGACGTCGGCGGATCGTGGTGCTCGGCGGACTGCTCGTCCTGCTCGCGCTGATCGGGGTCGGCGTCTGGGCACTGATCGCTCAGCCGTGGGCCGGCGCTGCGCCCGCGCCGTCGTCCTCCGTCGCGCCGAGCGCCGACGAGGAGCCGACGGCAGACGCCGAGGAGACCGAGTCCCCTGAGCCGACGGACGACGAGACGCCGGGAATCGTGGCGTGCAAGGCGGCCGATGTGGTCGTCACCGCCGTCGCGGACGCGGAGTCGTACCCGTCAGGGGAGCTCCCGAAGCTGTCCATTTCGCTCGAGAACACCGGCGCCGAGGACTGCACGCTCAACGTCGGATCCGCGACGCAGTCGTTCACCGTGACGAGTGGCCAGGACGTCTGGTGGCGGTCGACGGACTGCCAGGAAGAGCCGAGCGACATGATCGTGACGCTCACGGCCGGCAAGACCGTGACCAGCGCCGAGCCGGTCGTCTGGGACCGCACGCGGTCCGACGTCGACACCTGCGAACAGGACAATCGTCCCCGTGCGCCCGGCGGGGGAGCGTCATACCATGTGGGGGTATCCATCGGCGGCTTCGAGAGTGCGACCACCACGCAGATCCTCCTGCAGTGAGACGCTGAGTCGCGCATCCTGCACGCTCGGCGAACATGATGCTGACACCAGCGATGTTTTGGGATACCATTAGAGTGATTCTCCGGAAATTGCGATGAAAGCCATCCCCAGTGGCGTCGACTCCAGCGTCCCCAGCGCTTCGACACATCGCGCGAGAGTCCGAGGGCCCTTTCGAGTAACCCAGTCCCCAATGGTGTACTCGAGAGGGCCCCAATCGTTTCCCTCGCGGGTGGCCGTCGGTCGCCGCGATGTTTCGCGCCCGCGAGCAGGCTCCCGAAAGGACCGTGAGCGCGTCACAGGTCAATAGGCTGGGCGTATGGCCGCGAAGAAGTCGAGATCAGCGAAGAAGAAGCCCGCCCCCGAGGAGTTCCGCTCCGAGGCGCTCGCGCAGGCGCTCGAGAAGCAGGACGTCGCGGCCGTCGCTCTCGCGCTGAGGCATGGCACGACGATCGTGCCGCTCCTCACTCCCGGCGACCGGGACAACCCGCTCGACAGCGGCGAGGTGTGGACGTATCGCGATCGCGAGACCGGCGACGTGGCGCTCCTGCTCTTCAGTGACGCACAGAACAAGCCCGCGAATCTTCCTCCGGGGGTCGGCGTCTATTCTGCGGAGTGGCTGCGCGCGTTCCTGACCACGCACCAGGATGCGATCACCACGGTCTTCCTCGATATCGCGGGCCCGCACCCGATGCAGGCGGATCCGAGCGAGTTGCTGAAGGCACTGGAGGCCTGAGGGGGCGGACCTCGTCGTTCAGAAGGCGGGGATGTCGGCTTCGCGCCGCCGCGCGGTATTGCGCGCCCGAACGTCGTTGAGAGCTCCCCGCAGGTGCTTGGAGCGATCGTCGATGACCTGTTCGTACCCCAGGCGCGCGGCTTCGCCGCGACGCTGAGACGCCTGCGTGACCGGACGGATCTCGCCGGCAAGGCTCAGTTCACCGACCGCGGCGACGGCACGGGGAACCGATGTCTGCTGGATCGACCCTGCCACGGCGACGGCGATCGCCAGGTCTGCTGCGGGTTCGGTGAAGCGGACGCCGCCGACGGTCGACACGTACACGTCCAGGCCGCTGGTGGGGATCCCCGCGCGGCGGTCGAGGATGGCCAGCACCATCGCGACGCGGGAGGCGTCGAGTCCGTGCACCACGCGGCGCGGGTTGGGGGCGGCGGTGGCGATCGTGAGCGCCTGGACCTCGACGGGGAGTGCACGCTTGCCCTCCATCGCGATGGCCACGCAGGTTCCGGGTTCCGGCGCCCCCTGGGAGAGGAACAGGCCGGAGGGGTCGGGGACCTCGGCGATCCCGTCGCCCGTCATCTCGAAGCAGCCGACCTCGTCGGTCGGCCCGAAGCGGTTCTTGAGCGCGCGGATGAAGCGCAGCGAGGTCTGCCGATCGCCCTCGAAGTGGCACACGACATCGACGAGGTGTTCGAGCACGCGGGGCCCGGCGACCTGTCCGTCTTTCGTGACGTGGCCGACGAGGATGATCGGAAGCGAGCGCTCCTTCGCGATGCGGATGAGGGTGGCTGCGACCTCGCGGACCTGGCTGGGCTGGCCCGGTGCGCCGTCGGACAGTGATGACGACACCGTCTGCACCGAGTCGACGATCACGAGTTCGGGGCGCACCTCGTCGATGTGTCCGAGGATCGTGGCCAGGTCGGTCTCGCTCGCGAGATACAGCTCGTCGTGCAGTGCGCCGGTGCGCTCGGCTCGGAGGCGCACCTGCGCCGGGGATTCTTCGGCGCTCGCGTAGAGCACGCGCCGACCGGAGCGGGCGGACTGCGCGGCGACCTCGAGGAGCAGCGTCGACTTGCCGACGCCCGGCTCGCCGCTGAGGAGGATCGCGGCGCCGGGGACCACTCCGCCGCCGAGGACGCGGTCGAACTCCGCGACGCCGCTCGTGCGACGAGGTGCGTCGGTGGTCGTGATCTCGGTGATCGGTCGTGCTGCGCGGTCACGGCTCGGTGCGAGCGCCGACACCTGACGCGAGAGTCCGGTGGGCGTCGCCTGCTCGACCACCGTGCCCCACTGCTGGCATTCGCCGCAGCGACCGACCCACTTGGCGGTCGTCCAGCCGCATTCCGTGCATGTGTATGCCGGGGGCGCCGGACGTCGAGTTGCCATCTCCTCAGGCTAGCCGCGACGTCCGACACTCCCCGGTGTCCATACGGATCGTCGCTCAGTCGCGCGGATGCTCCCGCTGATCGCCCGAGCGACTCCGCGCGCCGGATCTCCGGGATCGGGTGATGGTCCGGACCCACCACACGATGCCCGCGATCAGGAGTGCGACGAGAATCAGCGAGATGATGAGATTCGGAAGAGAGAATCCGACGGCCATTGTCATTCCTCCTACGACGAGACCTGGAACGAGCCGCGGCTTGTGTAGAACACGGCGTCCGAGGTGATGGTGGCGTAGACGACGAACGCGGAATAGTTCTGGTTGCGCGACATGACGTGCGAGCGACCGCTCTTGGTCGCGCATGAGTTCGTCGAGTACACGAGCCCGATGCCGCTCTGGCCGACGGTACCGTACGCGCGCACGCGGAAGCAGTTCTTGATCTTCTTCACCGCGGACGACCCGGTGGACGTGATGGACGCGCGCCAGGAGTTGTTCGCCGAGAAGTCCCCGATCGTGAGGCGCATGCTCCCCTTGATCGTCCCCGTTCCGCCTGCGGCCCTGGCGGTCTTGTTGAACGTGAACGGCCCGTACGTCGCCATGGGAGTGATGCTCGGAGCGTCCCCCGCGCTCGGAGCGCCGGCTGGCACCTGCGCGTAGAGCGTCACGAACTCCGCATCGGAGGGTGTCAGACGTTGCCCGACCCTGGTGTATCGCTCGTTCAGGCTTTCGGTGCGAGACAGGATCTCGGACTCGCTGAGTTCCGCGTTCTCGGCGAATCGGATGCCCGGGGGGACGTCGTCGTGAGAAGCGTACGCGGCCCCCGGGCTCAGCAGTGCTCCGCTGATCAGGATGGCCGCGGACACCATCGCGCCCCAGCGCGGGCGAGTGTTCTTCGTCATGGATGATTCCCCAATCGTGTTCATAAGCTTGTGCTTACATGCGTGAGCGTACAGGCGTTCACGTGCGAGCGATGTAGGTATTCCGGGGGACACAGGAGACGTTCCGCGGGGGCGGACATTATTCACGGCCCATCGGGTTCGCGCCGCTCGATCGGGCGGAGGATAATGGATGCATGGCTACTGCCAGGCCCGTATGCGGGCCGATCTCGAGTTACTCCCGGGTACAGATCCTGCACCTGGTACAGTCGCGATCCGAACGGACGATCCGCGAGTTGTGCGACGCCACGGGGCTCCATGCGAACACCGTGCGCGAGCACCTTCAGCGCCTCATCGAGGGCGGATACGTCATCCAGGCGACCGAGCACCGCACCACGCGCGGACGCCCCCGCACTCTCTTCAGCGCCGCGACCGGTGCCCCGGATGCCTCGAGTCCCGTCGCCCGCGACAAGGTCACCGCGGCAGCCCGTCGGGGTGACCTCATGCGACGTCTTCTTCCCGGCGCGAGCTCCGAGCTCGGCCAGGACGCGATCTATCAGCTGGACGCTCTCGTCGAACACCTCGAGGAGAGCGGATTCGCCCCCGTCATCGATGACGAGGAGCTCACCGTCGATCTGACCCCCTGTCCCCATGCGGCCGGCCGGCCGGAGCATCGCCCGATGCTCTGCGCCGTGCACCTCGGTCTCATGCAGGGTGTCCTCGCGCAGGCAGGCGGCCCTCTGGGGGCCGACTGCGTGCGAGCCGCAGAGCTTCCCGAGGAGTGCACCGTGCAGCTCCGTCTCATCGAGACGTCGGCCGCATGAACCACCCTCCGCCAAGACTCCCGATTATTCACGGCAGGACGACGTCGTCCGGCGCTGCCGTCACTCGTAGCCTGACCGCAGGGCAGAGAAGAGGAGTCGTCCATGGAGTGGCTTGATCCGCTGGTGCTGTCGAGATGGCAGTTCGGTCTCACGACCGTGTACCACTACCTCTTCGTGCCGTTGACGATCGGGATGGCGCTCGCCGCGGCCATCTTCCAGACCGCCTGGGTGCGCACCGCCAATGTGCACTACCTGCACCTCACGCGCTTCTTCGGCAAGATCTTCCTCATCAACTTCGCGATGGGCGTGGTGACGGGAATCGTGCAGGAGTTCCAGTTCGGGATGAACTGGTCGGACTACTCGCGTTTCGTCGGCGACGTGTTCGGTGCCCCGCTCGCATTCGAGGGACTGCTCGCGTTCTTCCTGGAGGCGACCTTCATCGGACTGTGGATCTTCGGGTGGGACAAGCTCCCGCAGAAGCTGCACCTGCTCTCGATCTGGGGCGTCGCGATCGGCAGCACCCTGTCGGCGTACTTCATCATCGCCGCGAACGCGTTCATGCAGAACCCGGTCGGCTACGAGTACAACGCCGAGACGAACCGTGCCGAGCTGGTGGACTTCTGGGCGCTGCTGACCAACCCGGTCGCACTCGCGGCGTTCCCGCACACGATCTTCGGTGCGCTCATGTTCGCGGCCGGGGTGATCATCTCGGTCTCGGCCTGGCACCTCTACCGCCGGCAGCACCTGGACACGATGCGCATCTCGCTCAAGTTCGGTCTGTGGGCGATGATCGTGTCCACGATCGGGGTGGTGCTGTCGGGTGACCAGCTCGGACTCGCGATGTACGCGGCGCAACCCATGAAGATGGCTGCGGCCGAGGCGACGTTCGACACGGTGTGCGGAGCAGATGCGTCGTTCAGCCTCTTCACGCTCGGGACTCCGGACGGAAGCTCCGAGCTGTTCTCGATCCGGGTCCCATATCTGCTCTCGCTGCTGTCCACACACACCTTCGACTCGTGTGTGCACGGCATCAACGACCTCAACGCGGAGTACGCCGAGACCTTCGCGTCCACCGGGCTCACCGAGTTCGCCCCGGTGCTGTGGATCACCTACTGGGCGTTCCGCTGGATGATCGGCCTCGGCATGGCCGCCGCTCTCGTGGCCGCAGCCGGCCTCTGGGTCACGCGCAAGAACGCCAAGCGGGAGCCGGCGAAGTGGATGTGGAAGCTCGCGATCTGGTCGTTCCCCCTCGCACTGGGCGCGAACATCATGGGCTGGGTCTTCACCGAGATGGGCAGACAGCCCTGGATCGTGTTCAGTCTCATGACCACGCAGGACGGGGTGTCGCCGGGGGTGAGCGGCCTGGAGGTCCTCATCTCGCTCATCGCGTTCACGGCGATCTACGCCGCCCTCGCGGTGGTCGAGGTCCGACTCATCGTCAAGGCCGCGCAGAAGGGCCCGGACACCACCGAGCAACCGGACGAGGACACGGCCCAGGTCGCGTCGGTCGTCTACTAGGAGGAGCACCATGGATCTCGCCTACCTCTGGTTCTGGATCGTCGCGTTCCTGTTCGTCGGGTACTTCGTGCTCGACGGGTTCGACTTCGGTGTCGGCATGTCCCTGCCGTTCCTCGGCAAGGACGACGTCTCGCGCCGCCAGGTGATCAACACGATCGGCCCGGTCTGGGACCTCAACGAGACCTGGGTGATCGTCGCGGGTGCCTGCCTGTTCGCGTCGTTCCCCGAGTGGTACGCCTCGCTGTTCAGCGGCTTCTACCTGGCTCTGCTGCTCATCCTGCTCGCGCTGATCGCGCGCGGGGTGTCGTTCGAGTACCGGCATCAGCGTGAGGATGCGGCGTGGAAGAAGCGCTTCGACCTCATGATCATCATCGGATCCGCGGTTCCCGCGTTCCTCTGGGGTGTCGCTTTCGCGAACATCGTCCAGGGGGTCCCGCTGGATCAGGACCACATCTTCCGCGGGACGATCTTCACGCTCCTGAACCCGTACGGCCTGCTCGGCGGTGCGACGACGCTGCTTCTGTTCTTCACCCACGGTGCGACGTTCGTGGCGTTGAAGACCGACGGGCAGATGCGCGAGAACGCCCGCCGACTCGCTTTCCGTGCCGGGCTCATCACGCTCGCCGTGGCCGCGGTGTTCATCGCGTGGACCGTGCTCGCGCACTTCTCGATCCCGGTGCTGCTGCTCGCGGCGCTGGCCGCCGTCGCGCTCGTGCTGTCGATCTTCAGCAACCTGCGCGGTCGTGAGGGGTGGGCGTTCATCTTCGGGGCGGCGACCGTGCTGTTCGCGGTCGTGATGCTGTTCGCCGCGCTCTTCCCGAACGTGCTCCCCTCCACGATCGACCCGGCGTACAGCCTGACGATCGAGAACGCGTCCAGCACCCCGTACACGCTCACGATCATGAGCTGGACGGCGCTCGTATCCCTGCCGCTGGTGCTCGCGTACCAGGCGTGGACCTACTGGGTCTTCCGCAAGCGCGTCACCCGGCGCTCGATCGAGGGAGCGGCATCGCACGCGTGAGTAGACTCCCGCTCGTGCCCGTCTCCGTGTCCGACCGTCCCGATCCGCTGACGCCGGGCGTCCGCAGATGAAGCCGGTCGACCCGAGGCTGCTGCGCTACGCCCGTGCGGCGCGAGGGTTCTTCGTCGCGTCCGCGCTGATCGGGGTGCTCCAGACGGCGACGACGATCGCGTTCGCGTGGCTGCTCACGGACGCGGTCACGGGCGCTCTCGCGGGACGGGACGTGACGGCGTCGCTCCTCGCTCTTCTCGGTGTGGTGTTCGTGCGCGGCACGCTGATCGCGGCGTCGGATGCGGCGGGGTCTCGTGCGGCGGCGAAGACGGGCAGCCAGCTGCGCGCTGCACTGATCGATGCCGTGCGTCGCCTGGGCCCCGGCTGGCTCGCGCAGCGCAACCAGGCGAGTCTCGCCGTCACCGCGGGGCACGGGCTCGAGGCTCTCGACGCCTACTTCGCCCGGTACATCCCGCAGCTCGTGCTGACGGCGATCGCGACGCCGGTGCTGCTCGCGGTGATGTGGTGGCAGGACTGGCCGAGCGGGCTCACGGCGACGCTCGCACTCCCGCTCATCCCGATCTTCCTGATCCTCATCGGTATGGCGACCCGTGTGGTGCAGCGCCGACAGTGGCAGACTCTGCAGCGCCTCGCGGCCCGCTTCGCCGACACGATTCAGGGGCTGTCGACGCTGCGCCTCTTCGGACGCGAGCAGCGCGCGGCGGACAGCATCGAGAAGACGGCGGACGACTATCGACGCGAGACCATGAAGGTGCTGCGGTTCTCGTTCCTCTCCGGGTTCGCGATGGAGCTGCTGGCGTCGCTCGCGGTCGCGCTGATCGCGGTCGCGATCGGTTTCCGCCTGCTCGCCGGGGACATGGAGCTGTCGACGGGACTGTTCGTGCTCCTGCTCGCGCCCGAGGCATTCCTGCCGATCCGGCAGGTGGGCGTGCAGTTCCACGCGGCGTCCGAGGGCGTCGCCGCGACGGAGGACATCTTCGCGGTGCTCGATGAGGCGGCGGAGTCGGAGGTCGAGGGGCGTGCGGTGTCCGCGGCGTCGTCGACGGACCGCCGCGGGGAGCTGAGGATCGAGTCGGTGCGTGTGCGGCGCGGTGAGCTCCTGCTCCCGCCCCTGTCGTTTGCGGCCAGCCCGGGGACGGTCACCCTGATCGAGGGACCGAGCGGGACGGGAAAGTCGAGTCTGCTGGCAGCCCTCCGAGGCGCCGCGGCGTTCGAGGGCGCGGCGGAGGTGGACGGTGACGATGTACGGGGCATCGCGCCGAGCGAGTGGCTCGCGTGGGCCGGTCAGTCGCCCGGTCTGCTGCGGGGCACGATCGCGGACAATGTCGCTCTCGGTGATCCTGCTCCTTCGATGGACGCTGTCCGGGCGGCCCTCGATGCGGCGTGCGCGGAGAACCTCGACCCGGCGCAGGAACTCGGTGTGCAGGGTGCCGGGCTCTCCGGGGGTCAGGCACAGCGCGTCGCGGTCGCGCGGGCGCTGTACCGCCAGGCAGCCGACCCGACGCGCATCCTCGCGCTCGATGAACCCTCCAGCGCGCTCGATCCCGAGACCGAGGCGCAGCTGTGGGCATCGCTGCGGGCCCGGGCGGACGCCGGTGGGACGATCCTCCTCGTCTCGCACCGTCGCTCGGCGCGCGCCATCGCCGACCAGACGATCGCGTTGGGGGTGAGCGTGTGAACGCCCGGGTGCGTGATGTCCTCCGCCTCGCCCAGCCGCCGATCACACGGTTCGTGCCCGGGGTGCTGTGGGGCGCTCTGTCGGCGGGAGCCGCTGTCAGCCTGCTCGCCGTGAGCGGGTGGTTGATCGTCAGCGCATCGATCGTCGATTCGCTCGTGCCGCTGTCGATCGCGGTCGTCGGCGTGCGCTTCTTCGCGGTGTCCCGAGCCGTCTTCCGTTATCTCGAGCGCCTGACCGGACATGACGCGGCGCTGCGACAACTCGCCTCGACCCGGTCGGACATGGTGCGCCGGCTCGTCCCGCTGTCTCCGGCGGGTCTCGGTCGCAGCGACCGAGGGCGTGTGCTCTCGGCTCTCGTCGACGATGTCGAGAATCTGCAGAACCTGCCGCTGCGCGTGGTGCAACCGCTCGCCGTGAGCGGGGCTGTGGCGATCGGCGCGGTCGTGTTCATCGCGGTGGTCTTCCCGCCCGCGGCCCTCACCCTCGCGCTCTGCATCCTCGTCGCCGGGCTCGTCGCCATCGGGCTCGGGTGGGTCTTCGGCTCCCGGGCGGAGCGGCGCATCTCGGTGCAGCGCGCGGACCTGTCGGCGGCGCTCGTGGACTACCTCGGGAGCCTCGACGTCCTGCTCGCCTACGGCGCGGAGCCCGCGGCACGCGCCCGGGTGACCGACGCGGATGCGGCGCTGCGTCGCACGGTCACGAGGGCGTCCCTCGCGCAGGCGCTCGCGGCGGGCGTCGTCTCGCTGCTCGCGGGTGTCGCGTCGGTCTGGGCGCTGTCCGTCGCCGTGCCCGGACTCGAGTCGGGAGCGATCGACGGTCCGTGGCTCGCGGTCGTGGTGCTCGTGCCGATGGTCGTCTTCGAGGTGTTCGGCGCGGTGCCGATCGCCGCGGCGTCCTGGCGGAGCGTCCGCGCGAGTGCCGAGCGGATCGTGGACGTGCTGCCTGCGGACATCCCGGGCGAGCTGCGGCACGACGACGGCTCCGAGGACGTGGACACCGCCGACGGCGCGGCGCTGCGGCTTCGAGGTGTGCGCGCGGACTGGCCGGGCGGCGCGGCCGCGTTGCGCGGGGTGGATCTGGATGTGCGGCCCGGCGAACGGGTGCTCGTGTCCGGCGCGAGCGGTGCGGGCAAGAGTTCGCTCGCGGCCGTCCTCGTCGGTTTCCTGCGGGCTGAGGGGGAGTACACGGTCGGCGGACAGGATGCGGCGTCGCTGTCCGGGCCCGCGCTGCGCCGTGTCGTGGGGCTGTGCGAGCAGCATCCGCAGCTCTTCGACGAGGACATCCGCCAGAACCTGCTGTTCGCGCGGGACACCGCGACCGACGAGGAACTGCTCGCGGTGCTCGACCGAGTCGGGCTGGGGGAGTGGGTGCGCGAGCGCGGGGGACTGGACTCCCGCGTCGGGGACCGCGGGGCGCTCGTGTCGGGTGGTCAGGCGCAGCGCATCTCGCTCGCGAGGGCGCTGCTGCGCGGGTTCCCCGTTCTGGTGCTGGACGAGCCGACGGCGGGCGTCGATCCCGACGCCTCGGCTGCCCTGCTCGCGGACCTGCTGCGCGCGGCGGGGTCGCAGTCCGTGCTGCTCATCTCGCACGTGGATCCGCCGGCGGGAACCGTGGACCGGGTCGTGCGCATCGAGGCCGGCCGCACCGTCTGACGCGTCCGCGCGGGCCGGGTGACGGCCGCCGGGCTCAGTTGTAGAGCGAGGCCGGCGGTTCCATCGTGATGCCGTGCGCCTCGAACGCGCGCCGGCGTTCCTCGATGCGGCGGTGCAGTTCCAGCTGGGCCTCGTCGACGATCCGCGGGTCGAGGGGGACGGACGCGGGGTCACGGACGCCGTTGTTCTCCTCGATGTAGGCGTCGAGTTCGGGGCCCGACGTCCACGAGGTGATGAGCGAATAGCGCGGTGCCGTGCCGCGGTGCCAGACCGCGTGCCAGAAGCGTTGCGTGTCGACGATGATCCGCGCACCCTCGGGCAGCGCGAGACGCACCTCGGTCGCGGGGTCGAAACGGTCTTCGCGCAGGATGAGGAGCGAGTCGGGATCGTCGGTCAGGTTGAAGAAGCTGCGCACGACCCATCCGCTTCCGTCCTCGTTCAGGCGGTTGTTGTCGTCCTGGTGGAGGTTGTAGATCGCGTCGGCATACGTGTTCGGCTGCAGCTCGATCACCCGGCAGCGTCCGATGTTCGCCCCCGGCTCCTGTGCGCGGCGGACGAGCGTCGGTGCCTTGGCGACCTGCTCGGGCACCCAGACGCCATCCTTGTCGGTGCGCGGCGGCGTGTGGTTCCAGAAGCCGTTGCACTCCACCGCGCCCGCGTAGCTGGCGAGGGGAGCGAAGCGGGTCACTCCGGAGGAGCGCCATCCGATGTACTCCAGATCCAGCCACTCCGCGGGATCTGTTCTCTGGTCGTATCGATCGAGGACGACATAGCCGGTGTCTTCCAGGGCCGGCGACGTGACGAAGCTCATGGTGCTGCACCTTTCCGGGCCGGCGTGCCCGTCTGCCCGTTTAGGCCATCCTAACTATGACGGCGGCCCGGTTCAGGGACCACGGCCGGGGATATCCGACGACGTCGGCACCGATATTCTGGATCGCATGACCGAGCCGCAGGGCGCCCTTCTTGTGGGCAGCGTGAACTACGACGATGCTGAGACGACCATGCGCGAGGCCGCGGACCTGCTCGGTGACCGCCTCAAGCGCATCCCCGACGGCGAGGTCGGGCGCCGCTTCCACTGGATCATGTTCCAGCCGGATGTGCTGGGCCAGGCCGAGGGCATCGAGCGCATCGGCGACGAGCCGATCCCGTTCGGAGCCGGACTGGACGCGCGCCCGCTGCGGATCGCGGAGGGCGTTGCGGCCGCTGACCTCGAGCTCCCTGCGCTCGGATACGCCGGCGCCGCGCTGGAATCGTTCGAGGTGTTCGCACGGCTGCGCGATGAGGGTGCGATCGCGCCCGGCACGCGGTTCCAGGTATCGCTTCCCACGCCCGTCGCGGTCGTCTCATCCTTCTTCTTCGGAGATGACCGCGCCGCCTTCGAGCCGGTGTACACGGCGGCGATCCTCCGGGAGCTCGACGACATCGTCGCGTCCATCCCCGCCGAGGACCTCGCGATCCAGTGGGACGTCGCCTCCGAAGTCGGCATCATCGAGGGGGCAGCCGGCTATGGGCGTGTGATGGACGCGTGGTGGGAGGGCGATGTGTTCGCGGGCCTCGTCGAGCGGCTCGCGACGCTGGTGGACGCCGTGCCGACCGACATCGAGGTCGGCGTGCACCTCTGCTACGGCGACGCAGGGGAGGCACACTTCATCGAGCCGACCGACGCCGGCGTGCTCGTCCGCTATGCCAACGCGGTGATCGCAGCCACCACCCGCCCGATCAGTTGGCTGCACATGCCCGTGCCGATCGCGCGCGACGATGCGGAGTTCTTCGCACCCCTCGCGGACCTCGCGCCGGTGCCGGAACTGTATCTCGGCCTCATCCACCGTGAGGACGGTGCCGAGGGCGCGCTGCGCCGCATCGCCGCCGCCGAGCCGTACGTGCAGGGCTTCGGCGTCGCGACCGAATGCGGAATCGGTCGCGCTCCCGCAGGGTCGACCGAGGGCATCCTCCGCACCCACGCCGAGGTCGCCGCCGCCTGGTGACTGAGGCGGATTCGCGCGGCGGGCGCCGCTCGCGTAAACTATCCCGCGGTGACGTGTCCGAGCGGCCGAAGGTGCAACTCTCGAAAAGTTGTGTAGGGTAACCCCCTACCGTGGGTTCAAATCCCACCGTCACCGCCACCACGAAGGCCCCGACTCCCCTGGAAAAACTGGGATGCGGGGCCTTCGTCATGTCCGGACTGCGAGCTGCGGTACCGCGCCAGCAACGAACTGGCTGCGTCGCCGAACCTGAGCTCGGGCCGTAGTGATTGGCTTGGCGACCTTCAGTGGGGGCCGCTGTCGACGCTTGTCGCTATCCTCCCTACGGCTGCTGTGTGGGTGGAGTCTGTTTCCAGTTCGGACGGACCTTCCAGGCGACGAATGCACTGGCAGCGAGAACGGCCCCCAGCACCGCTGGAACCCACGTCTGGATCGTGGAGTCATCTTCAATCATGGCGGGCGTCAGCCAGATCAGAGCGGCGCCAGCCGCAACGACGATGACGAAGAAGAAGAGGAACCAACCCACAGAACGTTTCATGCCTAGCCTCCGTTAAGCAGCCCATGACTGCGGGGATGGACGCGCCGCCGACCGTTGCGATTCCTGCGATGCATGCAACGCGGATCGCCGCAGTGGGAGGTGTAACCGGCACGGAGCAGGAGCCGCCGCACAGCACCAGGGTAATGCCAGCGACGACGCGTACCCGAGCATCCGCTGCAGTCCCCCTCCGCCGCACGGTCAATCGGGTGTTCACGGATCGCCGCGCAGTGATCCGGCGCAGCGGTAGAGTCGGGCCGTGGCCGACGAATCGCCGACGAAGTACACAACCTCGGACTTCACCGCGGCAGATCGCTGGTGGACACCTCAGCACGCGCGTCGCATGTCGATTGCGATGGTCATCGCTGGTGTCGTCGCAGGCGGCATCCTCGGACCGGTCTCGCTGCTTCTTGGGCAATTCTGGGCCTCGTTCGGAGGCGGCTCCCTTTCCTATCCGACCTGGATGTACGGCCAGTTTGCTGCTCTGTTCGCACTTTTCGGCGTGCTGATCGGGAGCGGCGGTTCGGTCGCGACGGTGCTGTTGCGTGGTCGCCCCACGACGAGACGGGCGCTGTTCGTGAGGAGAGTCCTCATGCTGGAACTCGCCGCCCCCGTAGTGTCTACGCGCCGACGTACTCCTGGCGAACCAGGCCATCGGTGGCGATCTCGATGTAACCGAAGTCGTGGTCGGAGTTGAGGATCACCGCGTCGTTGGCAACGGCGTAGGCAGCGATCAGGCAGTCGAACGCCGCAGCGGCGCGCACGAGTCCCTTGTCCCAGAGCGCCTGCTGGATGTCGAGTGAACCCTGTTCGTCAGGGTGCTCCCCCGCCGGCAGCAGCTCTTCCATGTCCTCCCGCAGTTCTGCATACTCGTGCGGGTCGCGTGCCGAGTGGCAGTACTCGAGCACCTGAGGCGGGCAGGTGATGATGAGGTGGTTCGGCGAGAGCCCTCGGAGACGGGCTGCGATCGCGGTGCTCGTGCCTGCCTTCTGCCAGATGCTGTTGTCGACGAGGTAGGTGGTCACCGAGCTGATTTCTTGTGCCGTGCACCGGTCGTGAGGCGTCCGGTGCTCGTGTAACGAGCAACGCGCTTACCTCGCAGACCGCTCTTGCCTCGAGGATCGCTCTTGCTCGGTTCCGTACTCGCGGCGGGCGTGATCGTCGGGGCGTCGATCTGATCGGCTTCGAACGTGCGCGCGATGATGCGCTCCACGGCGGCCGGCTGGCGGCGCACCGCGATGAGGGTGCGCAGCGCGAGGTCGACGGTTTCCCGGTTGGAGGTCGTACCCGCGAGCTTCTTGGCCTGCTTCAGCTCGTTGGGGTCGATCTCGATGGACGTGACGGCCATGGTTCCTCCTCCGCACTCTTTGTATAGAGAAGTATATAGCCGCCTCAGGTTCTCGGCGGGGGTGTCTCCACGGATATGCCTGAGTTCCCGGCGCTCACGCTACGGCGTTCCATCGAAGTCGGGGGAGTGCGGCGTCGAGGTCGGCGAGCAGGGCGGCCGGGTCTCCGACGGGGAACATCGTGATGAGGCGGGAGCCCTGGCCGGGCACGTCGAGCGCGTAGGCGAGTGCTGAGGGGCGCGGCTGGCGGTCGACGATCGCGACGATGGCATCCATGTCGTCGAGCCGCTGCCGCCGTCGCAACGGGGCGTCGGCGATGAGGGTCTCGGCGGTCGCGGTGACGCGGTCGAGGAGCGTGCGTTCACCGTTCCAGGGGACGAAGGCATCGGGGGCGAGTCCGCACGCACGGGCCAGTTCGCCGCCGAGCCAGCGGTCGCGCTTCAGACCGTACGGAGTGGGCGTGGTGGAGAGCAGGTAGCCGTACACGTGCAGCAGTCCGGCGTTTCCGACCGGCCATGCGGAGTCCAGTCCCGCGCGGTCGTGCAGCGCCTCGAACACGGCCTTCGACAGCACCGGCGCTCCGACGTTCTCGTCCACAGCGGTGGATCGGCCCCAGCGGGCGAAACGGTCCTCCCGAGCATCGGCATCGATCGCAGGGCCCAGCCAGTCGAACATCGACAGCACGTCCGCGGCGTCGTGCGCGGTGGCGGCGGCATCCAGTCGATCGATCACGACGACGAGCGTAACGGGCCGACTGGCCGCAGCCGAATCGGAATTCACACGCTGTTCACGCAGGATGGTCCTAATGTCCAAAGACGAATGCAAGTATGGACGCATCGTCCCAATCCGACCTGGAGAACTGTGACTCTCACTCTCGTCCTCGACTTCGACGGCACCATCGCGCTCGGCGCCGGACCACTCGAAGCCTTCGCCCGCGCCGTCTCGACAGCCGCCGAAGACCCGACCTTCGTGGATCGTGCGATGGCCGCTCTCGACGCCTTCGAACGCGGCGAGACCGACGCGCGCGACGGATACGACGTGATCAGCACGCTCGCAGCCGGGCAGGGCGTCACCGCCGATGTGCTCGAGGGTGCCTACCAGTCGTCGCGGGCGCTACTGGGCTCCGAGCACGCCGCGATCGCGCCGCCCACCGGACTCGCCGACTTCCTGAACCGCATCCATGAGCACGTCCGAGTCGTCCTCGCGACCAACGCCCCCGGGGCCGGCATCCGTCCGGTGCTCGATGGATGGGGCGTCACCGACCTGTTCGACGACCTGCACTTCACGGTCGGCAAGCCGACAGGGCTCGTCCCCATCATCCGGGCGGCGCTCTCCGACGGACCCGTGCTGTCGGTCGGCGACATCTTCGAGTTCGACCTCGCCCCGGCCGCCGAACTGGGCGCTGCCACGGCGCTCGTCGGCGCCACCGCCGAACGATCCCCGGCCCCCGTGACGATGCGCGGCCGCACCATCGCCGATCTGTACGGCGACATCGAAGCCTGGGCCGCGACCGCGGCACCCAGTACCCCCCGCAGCACCACCCTCACCGAAAGGCACGATTCGAATGCGTAAGTCCTTGCTCCCCATGAGCATCGCCGCCGTCGCCGTTCTGGCGCTCGCCGGCTGCAGCAGCAGCACGGCCGGCGAGACGACCGACGAGGCGACCGAATGGCCGTCGTCCATCACGCTGTCGCTGGTGCCCTCGGTCGAGGGTGAAGACCTCGCCCAGGCGCTCGACCCGCTCACCACCTACCTGTCCGAGAACCTCGACATCGAGGTCAACGGCGTCGTCGCATCCGACTACTCGGCCACCGTCGAGGCGCTCGGCACCGACCAGGCGCAGGTCATCATCACCGACGCGGGCTCCCTGTACAACGCGACGGAGCGCTACGACGCCGAGCTGATCCTCCGCGACGTGCGCTTCGGCGCCACCTCGTACGCCTCGGTGGCGTACACGAACAACCCCGACAAGTACTGCGACGACGAGCCGGTCATGTCGAACTACGCGGCCAGCGGCATCGAACTGTCGTACTGCAACGGCATCGAAGAGGCCGCCGCGGACGCGACCGGCGGTGGCCCCGCCGGTGTCGAGGCACTCGGTGAGATCACGGAGGGAACCGAGGTCGCGCTGCAGGCCGCCACGTCGCCGGCCGGCTACCAGTACCCGGTCGTCGCGATGCGCGAAGCGGGCATCGACACGGACGCCGGGATCACCCAGGTGCCCGTCGAAGGCAACAACAACGCGGTCCTCGCGGTCTACAACGGTGACGCCGAAGTCAGCTTCGCGTACTGGGACGCCCGCACGACCGTCACCGAAGAGGCACCGGACATCGCCGAGGAGGTCGTCGCCTTCGCCTACACCGAGATGATCCCCAACGGCGGTGTCGCTGTCACCTCGACGCTTCCCGACGACCTCGTCGCCGAGCTCACCGAACTGCTCGACGGCTACGCGGAATCCTCCGACGAGGCGGCATCCGTGATGTTCGACCTCGTCGGTCTGTCCGACTGGACCAGCGAGACCGCCGAGGACGAGATCACCCGCTACGGCGAGATCCTGGCCGAGTTCTCCAACTGACACGCTGAACTGAGAACATGCACACTGATCCACAGCGCGCGGAGGTCGGGGGTCTCCCCTCGGCCTCCGCGTCGTGGTCGATCCGTCTCAATGACGTCTCGGTCACCTATCCCAACGGCACCCGCGCCCTCAGTGGCGTGTCCCTCGACATCGCCGCCGGCGAGATGGTCTCGGTCGTCGGCCTCTCCGGATCCGGCAAGTCCACGCTGATCCGCACGATCAACGGCCTCGTACCCGCGACGAGCGGCACGGTCACCGTCGGACCGCACACCGTCACTGGCATGCGCGGACGACGGCTCCGCGAGACCCGCGGGCACATCGGCATGATCTTCCAGGGATTCAACCTCGCCGATCGAGCCAGCGTGTATCGCAACGTGCTCGTCGGCCGCTTCGCCCACACCGCCACCTGGCGGACGGTGCTCGGGCTGGCCACGGCGCAGGACCGCGAACTCGCTCTTCGGGCGCTCGACTCGGTCGGGATGCTCGAGAAGGTCTGGAGTCGCGCCGGACAGCTCTCCGGAGGCCAGAAGCAGCGCGTCGCGATCGCTCGGGCTCTGACGCAGCAGCCCAGTGTCATGCTCGCCGACGAGCCGGTCGCCAGCCTCGACCCGCCGACGGCTCACGCGGTCATGCACGACCTGCGCCGCGTGAACGTCGACGAACACCTCACCGTGCTCGTCAACATCCACCTGATGGACCTGGCCCGCCAGTACACGACACGCATGATCGGCCTGCGGGCCGGCGAGGTCGTGTACGACGGTCCGGCTGCGGATGCCGCCGACCACGACTTCGAGCAGATCTACGGTCGTCCGATCCAGCCGAGGGATGTGCTCGGCGCATGACGACCGACGCCCGACCTCTCGTCGTTCCGCGCAAGCCCACGTCGAGGCTGCGCACCACGCTCGTCGTCCTGGCGTTCGCGGCGTTCACGGTCGCCACCTGCATTCCGGCGATCGGCGGCATCGACCTGGACGTCGGCGCGATCATCCGCAACTGGGACAACGGATCCGCGCTCCTCGTGCAGTTCCTCCAGCCGGACTTCTCCTTCCTGCCGCGCACATTCGGGCCGATGCTCGAGACGCTCCAGATGGCCGTGGTCGGTGCCGCTCTGGCCGCAGTGATCTCGGTGCCGCTGACGCTGTGGGCCGCGGCACCGACCAACCCGAACACCCCGACCCGCATCGCGGTGCGGACCGTCATCAACGTCGTGCGGTCCGTCCCCGACCTCGTCTACGCGACGGTCCTGGTCGCGATGGTCGGCGTCGGCGCACTGCCCGGTCTCCTCACCCTGCTCCTCTTCGACATCGGCATCATCGTCAAGCTCGTGTCGGAGGCGATCGACTCCACCGACCTCCCCGTCATCGAGGCTGGACGCGCCACCGGCGGTGGGCAGACGCAGATCAACCGCAGCGTCGTCCTGCCGCAGACCTGGCCGCTGTTCGCCAACCAGTGGCTGTACACGCTGGAGCTCAACGTCCGCATCTCGGCGATCCTCGGCATCGTCGGTGCCGGTGGCATCGGCCGGCTCCTCGATGAGCGGCGGGCGTTCTACGCCTACGACGACGTCGCCATCATCGTGCTCGAGATCCTCGTCGTCGTGGTTCTCATCGAAGTGTTCTCCAACTTCCTGCGGAGGCGGCTGGTATGACTCTCTCGACAACCGCGCGCGACATCGGGCTCGACCTGCCCCGGCATCCGTCCCGTCTCGTCTCGACCGTCGTCGCCGTCATCGTCGGTGTGGTGGTGCTGGCCGCGGCGGCAGGGCTGCCCATCCCGTGGAACGACCTCGGCGCTCTGCCGGGGCAGATCGCCCACTATCTGACGCTCATGTTCGCGGAGCCGAACTGGGAGAAGCTGCCGCAGGCACTGTTCGAGACATGGCGCTCGATCTCGATGGCGTGGATCGGCGCGATCGGGTGCGTGATCGTGTCCATTCCGCTGGGCATGCTCGCCGCGAGCAACGTCGGGCCGGTCTGGGTGCGCCTGCCTCTGCGCGGTGTGTTCGCCGTGATCCGCGCGGTCCCCGAAGTGATCATCGCGCTGCTGCTGCTCACGGTCACCGGCCTCACGCCGTTCACCGGTGCGCTGGCTCTGGCGATCGCCGGCATCGGCACGCAGGCCAAGTGGGTCTACGAGACGATCGAATCCGTCCAGGAGGGCGCGTCCGAGGCGGTCAGGGCTGCGGGTGGCAGCGTCGCAGAGGTCACCCGGTGGGCGCTCTGGCCCGCGGCGGCGCCGACGCTGCTCTCCTTCGCGCTCTACCGTTTCGAGATCAACATCCGCACGTCGGCGGTCCTCGGCCTGGTCGGTGCCGGTGGCATCGGCAGCATGCTCGCGAACTACACGAACTTCCGCGAGTGGGATACGGTCGGGATGCTGTTGATCGTGGTCGTTCTCGCGACGATGCTGATGGATGCGATCTCCGGCGCGATCCGCCGGCGGATCATGCGCGGCCCCCGGGCCACGGCGATCAGGGAACCGAAGAAGGAGCGCGCCGATGTGGCAAGGACCCGCTGACGCATCGCCGACGGCGCGCATCGCGGTGCTGGCGCCGTCGATGCAGCCGAGCGAGCGCCGCGTGGCCGAGGCGATCGCCGACGACGTGGACGTCTCGATCGAGCGCACGGCGCAGGAGATCGCGGATGCCGTCGGCGTCGGCCGCACGACCGTCGTCCGCACCGCCCAGACGCTCGGCTACGACGGCTACCCGCAGTTGCGCGTCGCGCTCGCGCGAGAGCGGGCGAGCGCCGCTCCGCCGCAGGCCGACACCGCCGACGCCACGATGCTCGGGGCGCTGCGCGGCGCCGTCGACCGTTTCGCGTCGCGCCTCGCGCACACCGTGTCGGCCGTCACCGAGGAGACCCTGGCGGCGTTCGTCGGCGAGTTGGACGACTCGACGCGCCTGCTCGTCGCAGCCAACGGCCTCTCCGCGCCGGTCGGAGCGGATCTCGCGATGCGCCTGACCTCCGCCGGGCGCCCAGCCGAATACGTGGCGGACACGCTGGGCCAGCAGATCACCGCGTCCCAGCTCGGTGCGGGCTCCGCCTGCCTGGTCGTGTCCGGATCGGGCGTGAACCGCGCATCGATCGATGTGATGACCGCCGCGCGGGCAAGCGGTGCCCGCGTCCTCGCGATCACGTCGTTTCCGCGCTCGCCGGTCGCCGAGATCGCCGACGTCGCTCTCGTCGTCGCCCCGATCAACGACTCGTTCCGCGACGAGCTGCTGTACACCTCGCGGGCCGCACTGATGCTCGTGACCGAGTCCGTCGTGGGTCTGCTGGTGAGCAGGCGGGGTGCGAGCGCCACGGCGGCGCAGCTCGCGACGTTCTCCGTGCTCGGCCACTCCCTGTCGGAATAGCTCAGCGCTCGTCCGGCACCTCGGCCCGCTCGACGCCGATGGAGCCGTCGGTGGCGCAAGAGGTTACCAACACTTATGTGTCTATGTGTTGGTAAGTGATGCGCTCCGGGGGCCTGAGAGTATTGGCGGATGGCATCCGGCGCGCAGAACAACGATCGCTCGAACGACCTCGACCTGCCGATCGGCAGAGACGAGATCGTCATCCGCAATCGCTACGAAGTGCTGGGCATCATCAACGATGTCGTCATCGGCGTACTCTTCCTTGTGGGAAGCATCCTGTTCTTCTCGCCGTCGACGACCACGGTGGGCACCTGGTTCTTCGTCGTCGGCAGTGCGCAGTTGCTGGTGCGTCCGTGCATTCGACTCACACGCCGCGTGCACCTGAAGCGTTTCGATTCTGTCCGCGACAGAGAACGCTACGAGAGCGAATGGTGACCGAGCTCCGGAGGGTCGGTGACGTGGTGGTGAGCCGCTGCTGGGTGAGTGCGGATCGCTGAGTTCAGGTAGAGGGCGGCCACGAGAAGCGCCAGTGAACCGCCGATGAGAGCTAGAGCCGGATTCGCTGACTCGGCTGCTCCGAACGATGTGGTGACGCTGTGCACGAAGAACAACACGCTGAGGAGGATTCCGCTACCTCGCGTGCTCGTCATCTTCCACCAGGGGCGAGGAGCGTCAGATTCTTCTGCCCCACGGAATGTTCGAGCTGCCACTGCGACGGCCGAGAGGAGGGCCACGGTGGCCCACGCGAAACCGAGTTCAAGACTGACGACCGCGAGCGGAACCGCCGTGAACGTGACCCCCAATACGACGACGAGCAGATAGCCGATCTTGGCGTCCGGTGTCCTGATACGCATGATGTCCCTCCCGTCCTACGCGTCTGAAGTGTACGACGTGAAGCCTGCGCTCCCACAGGGGCCGGCGTCAGTCATCGAGCTTCGGTGTTGCTGCCCGCCACGAGACTCATCCCGACCGGGAAGCTTCCGAGCGACTGATGCGCCGATTGTGGAGTGTCAGGACCAGGAGTGCTGTGACCGGACCGGCGAGCACGATCATCGCCGTCCAGTGCCATCCGCTGGGGGCGACGAGTGCTGCGCCCAGAACGATCAGTCCGGCACCGAGAGCGCGCATCATGATCGAGCCGGGCGGAACCTCGCGGGGGTTTCGTCCGAAGGGGACACGCGCGGTCGCATTGGCCCGCAGGGTCTTCCCGAGCGCGCTGTCGAACAGCACGATCCCGATCGATGCCGCGACGATACCGGCTACGAACATGCCCCCGACGGTATCAGCCGCCGGCGAGCAGAGACCTGCGGGCGGCGCTGATGAACGGAGAACTGATCGGGGTCTGGGCCGGGTTCGACTCAGTCTGTGGAGGCGGCGCTGCGCTCCTCGTCGGCATTCGGGGTCCAGCCGTACCAGCCGCTGTCGGTGGCCATCACGCTCCAGTCGCCGCACGCGAAGACCGTCTTCGCTGTGTACGGGTCCGGGGCCTCGTCGAGCGTCCAGGTGGGGGCCGAGTATCTCTCCACCTCGGCGCAGTCGTCGGCGAGCGCAGAATCGCTGGCGAGCAGGATGACGGCATCCGAGGCCTTCTCCATGGTCGAGGTCCGCACGGTGATCTCGGTGGCGTCGGCGGGAATCCATCCGGCATCCACTTCCGCTCCGTCGTCGAAGGCCGCGACGTCATCGAAGCTCGAGGTCGCCTCCTTGTGGACAATGCCGTCGTAGACGGAGCATCCGGTGAGAGTCAGCGCCCCGGCGAAGATCAGAGCGGGTGCGGCGCGGGCGATTCGTGTGTTCATGTCTCCAGCCTCGTCGGCGCGGGCCTTGGTGACATCGGGCGTCCGAGGTATCTGCATCCGCCTCGGGGATGATCCGTGCGCCACGCCACGAGGGCACGCGGCGGTCCAGCCCTCCTCGCGGGGCGGCCGTCGAGCGGCTGCCTGTGCGGAGGTGTTCGTGTCACGAGTTCGAGTAGAATATGTCTCTTAGAACATTTCTGGAGGTAGAGAGATGACCAACGTATCAGTGCTCGTGCGTGCTGCACGAAAGAGCCGTGGTCTCACTCAGCATGATCTCGCACAACGAGCCAACGTCGACCAGGGTCGAGTCTCACGATTTGAAGGTGGCCGGGAGGCTGAGTTTGGCACCGTCGAAAAACTCCTCAGCAGTGCCGGTCACCGACTGTATTCTGCGCCCACGCGGCGGGATGACGCAGCCACTATCGCCGGAACGATCCGCGGATACCTCCGCGCGGACGACAAATACAGTGCTCTTCGCGAACTCATCCAGCTGAGCGACAACCTCGTTGCCGAGCGTGGGCTTGTGCGTGGAGTCCTCGGCCTCGCTGAGCCGGAGCCAACGGGTGACCGCGCCTGGGATGCTGCCCTGGCAGCGCTCGTGGATCTGCGCCTCAGTGAAGAAGGGCTGCCCGCTCCCGAGTGGGTTGACTCCCCGAGCCGGCGCCTCCGGAATCCTCGCACTCTCGACGTCGATCCTGCCGACCCGATTCCTTCGCCCGACGATGTGCCTGCTGAATTCCTCGAGCGTGGCGTACTCGTCTGGCGAGACACGCTGGCGAGTGTCTGATGGACGGTTTCGACCGGGTACATTGAGCGCATGACGGCGTCGGAAGAGCCCGCTGCGCGCGAGCCTCTCGCCTGGCGTCACGCGCTCGGTATCAGCGGCTGGCTCGGTCTGCTCGTGGCCGTGTACTTCCTGATCGTGGCAATCGTCCAGCTCTATGTCAGCGGTATCGGTCTCGCTCTCGGCGCGGGCGGAATGGAATCGAGCAACGCCGCTGCGATCACGCTCATGGCGACCATCACCGCATTCGGGACGGCCGCCATCGCGATAATCGCGGCGATCGCTCGGCGTTGGGTTCTGCTGCCTGCCGCGCTCGTCGTGTGCGCCCTGGCATTCGTGCTTGCGAACGGGGCGATCGCAACCGGCTGACGATGCGGTGAGGACGCCAAGGGCTGTCGTCGCCCGGCACGACCCGAACTGTGGCGCGGGCACACAAGCCGCCCCACATGCTGTGCCCGTGCCACGGTGCCGTGCGCGCCGCACTCGGATAGCGTCAAAGGATGGACATCTCTGAGTTCGCGTCCGTCGACCTGGAGTACATCCGGTCGATCCTCGGTGAGCCCGAAGCCCCGACGACGCAGAAGATCACCGACTACCTCGATGACAACTGCCTGACCTTCCTCGCGCATTCTCCGTTCTGCTGTCTGTCGACCTCGGACGCGGCGGGGAACTGCGACTGCTCGCCCCGCGGTGACTACCCGGGGTTCGTGCGAGCGATCGACTCGCGGACGGTCGTCATCCCCGATCGCCTGGGGAACAAGATCGCTGACTCGATGACGAACATCCTCGACAACGGGCACGTCGGTCTGCTGTGCTTCGTGCCGGGGATGACCGAGACTCTGCGCATCAACGGGACCGCCACGGTCACGAACGACGCCTCGCTCCTCGCGATGCTGGAGCAGGATCACTCGGTGCCGGATCTCGCGATCGTCGTGCGCACCGAACAGGTCTACCTCCACTGCGGTCGGGCACTCCTTCGCGCGGGGCTCTGGGATCCCGAGATGCAGGACCTCTCGGAGGAAGTGCCCAGCTCGGGGAAGATCTGGGCGGGCATGTCGGGCTGGGAGCCGGAGGTCGGCGATGTGATCGACGACGCCATGGCCGGCGCCTACCGGGCGCTCTACTGAATGCGCGCCCGGACAGGGATGACCCCGCTCGTCGTGCGGGAGATCATCACGGAGACCCCCTCGATCGTCAGCGTCCGCCTGGAATCACCGGACGGCGCACCGCTGCCGCCGTGGGAGCCCGGCGCGCACATCGACGTGCAGCTGATCACCCGTCACGAACGCCAGTACTCGCTGTGCGGGGATCCGGCTGACACGTCGTCGTACCGGATCGCGGTGCGACGCGAGGATGCGTCTCGCGGCGGTTCGCACTACATCCACAACTTCCTCCGCGCCGGGAGTCGCGTCTGGGCGCGCCCGCCGCGCAACCTCTTCGCGCTCGCCGACGCGCCCGCGTATCTGCTCCTCGCGGCCGGGATCGGAGTGACGCCGATCCTCTCGATGGCTCGGCATCTCGCGGCCCGGGATGCGGAGTGGCGGATGACGTACCTCACGCGCCATCGCGAGGACATCGCTTTCGCGGACGAGTTCGCGGCTCTCGGCGATCGCGCGACGATGCACGTCAGCAGCGAGGACGGCAGGCTGAACCTGGCCGAGCTGATCGCGGGTATCGAACCTGGCACCGCGGTCTACGCGTGCGGACCGCAGGGGTTCATCGATGCGCTCGCCGCGACGAGCACGGTGCTGCCGGATGGCAGCAGTATCCACGTGGAGCGGTTCGAGCCCAAGCCGCGCGAGCACCTGCCGAACACCACCTTCGACGTCGTGTGCACTCGCTCCGACGTCACCGTGCAGGTCCCCGCCTCTCGGTCGATGCTCGAAGCGCTGCAGGGCGCGGGCGTCCCCGTCGACGGATCGTGTCTGCGCGGCGTGTGCGGATCGTGCGCGTTGAATGTGCTGGACGGAACGCCGGAGCACCGGGATTCCCTGACCGCTGACGACGAGTCGATGACGATCTACCCGTGCGTGTCGCGGGCGGTCTCGCCGACCCTCACCGTCGACGCCTGACCCGTTGACGACCGGCGCACGGACGACGACGGCGGGCGAGCGCTGATCGCGCCCGCCCGCCGTCGTGGAATCGGACTCAGCCGGCTGCCGGGGCGATCTCGTTCGGTGTGACCCCGAGCTCGGTGCTCGCGAGCACCTCGCCGCTGGTCAGGTCGACTGCGTGCACGCTGTTCGCGGCCGGCTCGGTGACGTACGCGATGTCACCCGCGACGACGATCGCCGGGTGAGCGTCCTGCCACTCGGCCGGACCATCCCAGGCCTCGACCACCGGGTAGTCGGCGGTGATCTCGCCCGACTCCGGGTCCAGCACGTGGATCGAGCCGTCCGTGCTCAGGATGTAGGCGAGGTCATCGGGGCCGCGCACCACATCGCGGAACGTGTACTCGACACCGTCCGGCAGCTCGACGACCTCGAGGGTCTGCGCCGCCGTGTCGATGAGCGCCACCGAGCTGAGGAGGTAGCCCTCGGCGTCGATGTCGTTCTTGTAGTCGCCGACGACGATCGGGCTCGTCTCGCTGACGTACGCGTTGCCCATCCGGCCGTACGGCTGGTCGGGCGCGTCGAGCTTCACGATCTCGCCGTCCGCGTAGACGAGCGCGCCGTCCTCGCAGCCGAACACGACCGCCTCGTTCTGCGCCGTGCCTTCGCCGTGGATGCCGGGGCAGTCGTCGGAGGTGGTGATCTCCGCTCCGGTCTCGTCCTGCACGACGATGCCGTTGCGACCGTCCGCGTTGCCGACGGTGGTCAGGAAGGTGCCGTCCTCGAGCACGACCGAGACGCCGTGGTGCGCGTCGACGCCCTCGATCGTCTCCGCCTCGGGGAGACCGTCGGCCTCCGCCAGGGCTGCGGTGTCGAAGATCGTGGTGTCGCTCGTGCCGTCGGCGTACAGGACCGTCTTGCCTGCGTGCCGGACGACGTGACCGGGAGTGTCCGCGGGGAACACCGTGTCGGTGAGCTCGGCCTCTTCGGTGGTGCCCGCTGCCGTGTCGAGCAACTGGAAGCCCTCGCTCATGGTGACCATGACGTGTCGGCCATCGCCCGCCGGGTTCAGGCGCGTGAACGGCTCCGACGCGAAATCGCCGACCGTGTCGAGGGTCTTGCCGTCCAGGACGAGGATGCCGCCGTCATAGGCGACGGCGACGCGAGCGCCGGCGTCCTGTGCGGACGAGCTGGATTCGGGCGTGCCGGATCCGGACCCGGCGTCGCTAGAGCAGGACGCCAGGGTGACGACCGCGCCGATCGCCACGGCGCTGACGAGCGCGCGGCGGAGGGGGGAGGTTCGCATGGATGCCTCTTTCTGTGGGGTGGGTCTCATCGCGTGAGACCGGTGGTGATGCGGTCGGTGTTGACGCGCATCATGGTCAGGTAGTCGGGTGCGCCCTCGTCCGGGGCGGTGAGGGATTCCGTGAACAGTTCGACGACGTCGATGTGCACATCGGCCTCGCTCGCGAGCGCCTGCACGAGGCGATCCGGCGACGACGACTCGGCGAAGATCGTCGGCACGCCCGTCTCTTCGACCGCCTCGACGAGGTCGGCGAGGTCCGATGCGGACGGGGCGGCCAGGGTCGTGCCGCCGGGGATCACCGCTCCCACGACCTCGAAGTCGAAGCGCTGAGCGAGATAGCCGAACACATGGTGGTTGGTCACCAGCGCACGCCGCTCTTCCGGGATGCTCGCGAACGCGGCGTCCATCTCGGCGTCGAGTGTCTGAAGTTCACCGCGGTAGTCGGCGACCGTGGCGTCCAGCGCCTCCGCGTCGATGCCGTCGATGTCGGCGAGCGCGGGCCCGAGGGCATCGACCACGTCGACCATCCGTTCGGGATCGGTCCAGAAGTGTGAGTCGGGCATACCCGCCGCGTCGCCCTCGCTGTAGTCCAGGACCTCGATGACATCGCCGGCGACGAACGTCTCGACCTCGTCCGCGCTCGCCGCATCGAGGTGCTGCTGGAGTCCCTCCTCCAACCCGAGACCGTTGGACACGAGCAGGTCGGCTCCGCGCAGGGTGGCCGCTTCCTGAGCGGAGATCTCGAAGGAGTGCGGGTCGGCGTTTGGCTTCATGAGCGTCACGACGTTCGCCTGATCGCCGACGAGCTCGTCGACCACGTCTCCGAGGATGTTGGTCGACACGACGATCAGAGGGCCGGAGTCCTGCTCCGTCGTGCAGGCGGAGAGTCCGGCAGCGGCAACGCCGGCGAGGGCGAGGGGGGCGAGGATGCGTGCCGGTCGCATGTCAGCGTCCCGTCTCGGCGACGAACGCCGGCTCGGTGGCGGTGTCGAAGGTGCGAGCGATGCGCGCGCCGTCGGCGTAGTCGATCTCGTAGAGCTGCTGCTCGGACGGGGCGCTGAGGTATGCGCGGTGCTGGTCCGCGATGAGCATCGGTTCGGCGCCGTCCGCGAGGGAATCGGCGACGAGGGGATCCGTCTCCGCGATCAGCGTTCCGTCCTCGCCGCTGAGGACGAGCACGCGACCGTCCTCAGCCAGGGCCAGCACGTGACCGTCCTCGTCGTCCACCGCGGTCACGTGCACGAGTGGTGTCGGGGACGGCAGCAGGGACCAGGTCTGCTCCCGGGTGTCGAGGAGCCAGATCCCGTCCGTTCCCGCGAGGCCTGCGACCGTCGGGCGTCCCTCGCGATTGTCGAAGGATGTGGCGGCCGGAGCGGAGGTGTCGTCGGGGTAGGGGATGCGCTCGACGTGCAGCTCGTCGTCCACGACGCTCGCGAGCAGTGCGCCGTCCGCGCATCCGATCACGGCGCCGACGCGGGTCGTGATCGTGCCCGCGGGGTCGAGGCACGGCTCGTCAAGGCCGGTCGGGTCGCCCGCGTTCGTGTACCCGAGCACCCGGGTTCCGGCTCCGCCGCTCGCCTCGGTGACGAGGGCGAACGAGCCGACGGGAACGACGAGCCCGTCGTGCGGCTCCCGCTCGATGCGGAACCGCTCGGTGATCTCGCCCTTCGACAGTGCCTCGGTGTCCAGCAGCACGGCGTCGCCCGAGTCCGCGAACGAGATCCCCGTGCCGCCGGTGGTCGAGAGGTTCGTGGTGGCGACCGTGGCGTCGCCCTCGCCGTCCACTGTGCCGAGCAGGACGGGCGCCGCGCGGTAGTAGTGGAAGTGGTCGACGTGATCCCAGGTCCACACGCCGCTGTCGACGATCTCGACCCCGTTCGCCGTCTCGGTGAAGAGGTATCGGCCGTCGGTCGTCATGCCCGTCGGGGACGCGATCGCGCCGATCTCGGTGACGCTCTCGTCGAGCAGGTCGAGGTGCGTGACCTTGCCGTCCGGGTCGATCGTGGTCAGCCCGAGCTGCGGCTCGGCGACTTCCGCCGCCCCCTCGACGGCACCGTGCCCCGGGCCGCTGTCGTCGTCGGGAGTGGTCGAAGAGGGCTCACCTGCGCACGAGGCGAGGAGAAGCGTGAGCACCCCGGTGAGGGCGAGGGGGATGAAACGAGAGGGCACGGATGTCTTTCTGGTCGGAGTGTGCGGGGCGCGCGACGGGTGGTTCTCAGACGGTGCGTGTCCGGGAACCGAGGGTCTGGAGGGCTGCGCGCACTGTCCATGACAGACAGGCGAGCAGGATGGCGGCCGCGGCGACGGACGCGCCAGCCGCGGTCGCCGCGTACCACGAGGCGAGGAGCCCGAGGGCGACCGCCGCCACACCGAAGACCGCTGCGAGGAGCATGCGGCTGGGGATGCGCGAGGTCCACTGCCCCGCCGCGACGGCGGGAGCGAGCAGCAGTCCGACCACGAGCAGGGAGCCCACGGCCTGATAGGAGGCGACTACGGCGAGAGTCACGAGTCCGACCAGTGCCGCCTGCGCGAGGCGGGGGCGCAGGCCGAGGACCGACGCGATGCGGGCGTCGAGGGAGAGCGCCACGAACGAGCGGTGGCACAGAGCCGCGACGACCAGTCCGAGAGCTGCCGCGATACCGAGCAGCACGAGGTCGCCCGCGCTGATCGCGAGGATGTCACCGAACAGGATCGCGGTGGCGTCGGTCGCGAAGCTTCCGGAGTGGGAGATGATGATGACCCCCAGCGCGAGCATGGAGACGAACAGCAGCCCGATGCTCGTGTCGTAGGAGAGTCGCGCCCGTCGCTGCAGTGCGCCGATCCCCAGGCTCATCGCTATGGCGCTCAGCGCACCGCCGGCGAGGACGGGAAGCGAGAGGACGGTCGCGAGCGCGACGCCCGGGAGCATTCCGTGCGCCAGCGCCTCGCCGAGGAAAGCCATACCGCGGATCACGACCCACGTCCCGACCACCCCGCAGAGGATCGCGACGAGCGTTCCGCCGAGGAGTCCGCGCTGGAGGAAGTCCAGGGCGAACGGGTCGAGCAGGGCGGTGGGTGCAGCGATCACAGGGGATGATCATACGCATTGTTGAGAATGATTATCAAACTCGTAAACTGTGGGGATGGCCCCTTCTTCCTCGTCCGGTACGACGGCTGTCCGTGTATCCGGTGTCCATGTCACGTTCGGCGGTCACCAGGCGCTCGCCGCCGTCGACGCGGAGGTTCGCGCGGGTGCGCTGACCGTGATCGTCGGCCCGAACGGTGCGGGCAAGTCGACACTCCTCGAGGTGATCGCGGGCACCACGGCTCCCTCCGCCGGCGCCTGCACCGTGCGCGGGTCCGTCGCCTTCGTCCCGCAGCGCGCCTCGATCCCACCCGGTCTTCCGGTGTCCGTGCGTGATGTGGTGAGCGTGGGGGCCTGGGGGCGCCTCGGGCTCTGGCGGCGGATGGACTCCACCGCTCGTGCCCGCGTGGATCGCTCGCTCGATCGCCTCGACATCGGCGCACTCTCCCGACACCCGTTCGCGTCCCTGTCGGGCGGGCAGCAGCAGCGAGCGCTGCTCGCTCAGGGACTCGCGCGCGACGCCGAGATTCTGTTGCTCGACGAACCGACCACCGGCCTCGATTCCGCGAGCAGTGTGCGAATCCGCACGGTTCTCACGGAGGAAGTGGCGCGTGGCGTGGCCGTGCTGAGCGTGTCGCACGACGCGGATCTCATCGGCGATGCCGACTTCGTCATCCGTCTCGACGAGGGGCGGGTGTGCACCCCCGACGAAGTACATCGGTATACCGCGTGATGATCTGAGAGTTTCCCGCTCTCCCCAGTAGGCACAGATTCTGCCTCGGCCACTGGGGGGGCTGCATGAACAAGCTGACGACCGCGATCGGGATGACATCCGACGCGGACCATGACGACCGCGCTCGCGCATCTGGCGCCGCTGCCGATGCACCGCGCCGTCGACGTTCCACCTACGCTCCTGTCGAGCCCGCGCCGGGAGCGGACGCGCGAGACAGTCCGGACGAGCGTGGGGGAGTGTCCGCGGAACACGCGACGACACTCTGCCGCCTCGATGCCCATGCGCGCGGTGAACTGGGTGGACGCGCGGCGGCGCGCATCGATGCTCACCTGCGCGCATGCGCGAGTTGCGCCGCCGCCGCCCGCGAGTCGGCGTCATCGACTGCGCCGACGTCGGCGCTCCTCGGTTCGTCCGTGGTGGGTGCGGGGGTCGCCGCGGGAATCGGAGCAGGTGCGGCGGCGGCGGGTGCGAGCTCGGCCGCAGCCGCCGCGCCGACGACGGCCGGACTGAGCGCGGTGTCGATCGGTGCGATTCTCGCGGGCGTCGGGGGAGCAGTGGCGGTCGCCGCCCTCGTATCCGTCGCGCTCCTCGCGCCGGCGCCCGACGCGACCGTCGCGCACCCCGCGGAGTCCGGGCGGACGACGGTGAGCGACGGCAACCCGTGGGCCGGCGACGAATCGTGGCGGCAGCCGCGTTCCGACCCCGGTGCAGAGGAAGAGGACCGACAGCGGGTGGACCCGGACGAGAGCGACGCGGTCCCGGACTCGGATGAGCTGCCCGCGGTGCGTGACGAATCGTCGGTGGTCGTCCAGCCGGGGCCGTTCCCGGCCCCGGGCGACTCGTCGCCGCAGGGCTCATCGCGTCCCGTGCCCTCGCCTCTCCCGTCGGTCAGCCCGACGCCGACGCCGACGCCCCTCCCGAGTGACCCGCCCGGAGAGGCGGCCCCCGAGCCGGACCCGGGCGCAATCCCTGACCCGGAACCAGGGGTGGAGCCGGAACCTGACGCGGAGCCGGAGCCCGGGGAGGAACCGGAGCCCGAGCCGGAACCCGAACCCGAACCGGACTCCGAACCCGAGCCGGGCTCCGAACCCGAACCGGAGCCGGACCCCGACCCGACGGAGAACCTTCCGTTGCCCGTCCTCGCCGCGCCCGGCATCCGGGTCGTCGGCGTCGGGGGCGACGCGCTGCTGATGCTCTGGGGCCAGGGTGCTGTTCCCGATGCGGTCGTCGAGGTCGTCGCGAACGGCACGGTCGTCGCTCGCGCCGGGGTCGACGGGGCAGGAACGTGGTCGGCGTTCCTCGTGCGGCCCGAGCCGGGCGCGCACGCTTTCGCTGTGCGCCAGGCCCGCGCCGACGGCTCGGGGATCTCTCCGCTCTCTGCGCAGGCGACCGCTGAAGTGCCGAGTGATCCGACGGCATCGGGCGAGACCGACGACGGGTGATTGTCGATTCAGCACAATTCGTCCGCGGGTGAACGTCCCTCGAGATGTCGACCATCGACGACGGACTTTGTTGCGCCTCTGTTAATACAGAGAATTGATCTATTCAGCCCGATGCGGGGCTGGAGCCTCCCCAAGGACGGGTCGAGCGATTCTCGCTACCGTCTCTGGGGGACGGGTAGCGGCGGGTACTGGGGTACCGCCGAGGCGAGAACGCTCGCCCCTCCTGAGCTCGCCCTGTCAAGGCCCGCTCCGATTTCGCGCACGCCTGCGAGGCTGAACACTCCATCACCAGTCGAGCGGAGAACAGACATGTCGGATCCTCAGAACGCAGAAGACAACCACACGGGCATCGTGGGCGTCGACCCGGACTTCGCCGTCGGCATCAACGAGCCGGATGACGAGTCGGACGCCGACAACGAATCGCAGACGGACGAGGGCGGCGCGCACGTGCCGGGCTCCGACCAGCTCTGACCTCACGCCGTCGATCGAGAAGACCCCATCACGCCTCCGGGCGGGTGGGGTCTTGTCGTGCGTCACGTCTCGATTGGGTACATGCTTTCGGCGGGACGGCGGATACCCTCCCCCCGCACGCTAGCGTCAGCCATAGGTTCAGAATCTGTCGGTCCCCAGTCGGCACACTTTGTTCCCCGATGAAGGGATCGAACAGATGGCCGCCACCCCACAGCGGACTCGAAGCACGATCGCAATCTCCGCCCTCGTCCTCCTCTCGCTCGCTCTCGCCCCCACGGCGGCGAGTGCCGACACGACGATCGATGGCCCTATCGGACTCGGGACCGCCGCGGACTTCTCCGTGTTGGCCGGGTCCACCGTCACCAACACCGGCCCCTCGGTGCTCGACGATGACCTCGGGCTCAGCCCCGGTACGTCGGTCACCGGCTTCCCGCCCGGGATCGTGAACGGCACCCTCGAGATCGACAACGAGGTCGCCGAGATCGCGAAGGGCGATCTCACCACGGCGTACAACGTCGCCGCCAGCCTCACGCCCGATGCGACCGGCTTCGGCGACCTGACCGGTGAATCACTCGTCCCGGGCGTCTACTCGGGCGGCGAGCTGTCGGTCACCGGCGAGCTCACGCTCGCGGGGACCGCCGAGTCGGTCTGGGTCTTCCAGGCGGCTTCCACCCTCACCGTCGGATCGGGAGCGATCGTGACCGTCACGGGCGGCGCGAGTGTGTGCAACGTCTTCTGGCAGGTCGGCAGCTCCGCGACGATCGAACCCGGCGCGCAGTTCGTCGGCACGGTCATGGCCGATGCCTCGATCACGGCTCAGACGGCCGCGACGATCACCGGACGCCTGCTGGCCAGTACCGGCGCTGTGACGCTCGACACGAACACTCTCATCGCCCCGACCGGCTGCGACACCCCGCCCGGGACGGTCACCTCGAGCCCGGAGATCACCTCCGAGTCGCCGTCGGACGGGACAGTGGGCGAGGACTACTCGCACACGGTCACCGCCACCGGCACTCCCGAACCCACCTACAGCGTGACCGAGGGCGAACTGCCGCCGGGACTCGTGCTCGATGAGGAGACGGGCGAGATCAGCGGTCAGCCCACCGGCGAAGGCGAGTACGAGTTCGAGATCACCGTCACCAACGGCGCCTCCCCGGACGCGACCGAGACCTACGTCATCACGATCGGACAGGCGGTTCCCGCACCCGGAGCGCCCGACGACGGAGCGGGCGGCGGTACCCCGGGAGATACGCCCGAGGGCGAGCTCGCGGAGAGTGGCGTCGACGTCGGCGCTCAGCCTCTCATCGCCGCGCTGCTCGTATCGCTCGGTGTCCTGCTGCTGAGCGTGGCCCGTCTTCGTTCCCAGCGAGGGATGCGCGTTCAGGCCTGAGACCACAGGGTCCCGGGATCACTCCCTCGAGCTCGCCGGGCCGTAGAGCCGGGCGAACTCGGGGGAGTCCATGCCTGCGTCGTACGTGCCGTGCTGCGGCCACCCGTCCGGGACGTCCTGCCACTCCTCCTGACGCCCGTAGGGCAGGAGGTCGACAAGGCTCTGCATGTAGCCGAGCTGCTCGGTGCCCCGACCGTTCGTGTGCCAGGTCCAGTACACCGTGTCCCCGTCGCGGAGGAAGACGTTCACGCCGAAGCCTTCGCCGGGTGCCGCGTCCATGTCAGCCCCGAAGGTGCTCTCGGAGCTGGAGTACCACGTCATCCGATTTCCGACCTTCTCGCGATACGCGAGTGCCTCGTCGATCGGGCCGTTCGTCACGATCACGAATCGGGCGTCGTATCCGGCGAGGAAGTCGAGTCGTGTGAACTGCGACGTGTACCCGGTGCACCCGGGGCACTGCCATTCCTTGCCGGGGAACCACATGTGGTTGTAGACGATCAGCTGCGACCGGCCGTCGAAGATCTCGGCGAGTGAGACCGAGCCGTCGGCGCCGATCAGGGTGTACTCCGGCAGTCGGACCATCGGGAGCCGGCGACGCTGCGCGGCGATCGCGTCGAGCTCGCGCGTCGCGGCCTTCTCGCGCACGCGGAGCGCGTCCAGCTCGGCTCTCCACGTGTCCTCGTCGACGACGGGCGGAAGCGGTATGCGGTCGGTGCTCATCGTGGACCTCCCTGGCGGTGATGAGATGCCACCAGTCTGAGCACGGTCCGCGTCCGAGTCAACGCCTCGCCGGGTCAGCGGGGGAGCGGGTGGGAGTCCTCGCGTTCGAGTGCGACGAACGCGAGCAGGATGCCGGCTCCGAGCCCGCCGAGTCCGCCGAACACCATGTCGCCGATCGTGTCCGTGTAGGCGACGAAGATGTCGTCGCTGACGTAGGTCCACCCGAGCCACTCGATCATCTCCCACACCGCGCTGATCGCGAGCGCGAGCGAGACGGCGAGGACGATCGGTCGGCGTGCGGGCCGGCGGGTGCGCCGGAGGTCCGCCGTGATGTCCATGCGGGCGAGGGCGATGTAGAGGAGGGCGGCCAGGGCGGCGGTGCACACCAGGTGGAGCACGAGGTCCCAACCGGGGACGCTCGTGTACAGGTCGAAGACGTTGCTCCAGGCGGCCACGAGGACCGTGATCTGCAGCACGATGTCGAACCAGGCCCGCAGGCCCAGCACACGCGGCACCATCAGCGCGGGCAGGGCCAGGGCGACGATTCCCGCGTCTGTCGGTGCGAACCAGACGGCCGCGACGAGGATGCCCACGATCCCGAGCGCGCGGAGGGCATCCGCGATCCACTCGGCGGGTGTCGCCGGCGGGCGGAGGAAGTTGTGCTTCATGGGGCCTCGGTGGGGATCGGGAGCCGCAGCGTCGCCTGGACCGGGAGGTGGTCGGACGGCCAGCGCCCCCCGAAGGAGCGAGCGTTGATGGCTGCATCGACCACGTGCACATCGCTCGTCACCGCGACGAAGTCGATGCGCCGGCCTCGGATCCGTGGTCGGCGGTAGCGCGGGTTCGTCCCCCATCCTGGCGTACGACGGTGCTCTGCGGCGACCCAGGAGTCCGCGAGCGTGCCGTCGGCGAGGAGTCGGCGCAGCGTGCGTGACCCCGCGGAGGCGTTGAGATCTCCCATGACGATCCCCGGGAGCGGCTGATCCGCGATCCGTCGGCGGATGATGCGCGCGGATCGCCGCCGCGAGCGCCCGGACAGATGGTCCAAGTGCGTGTTCACAACGAGGAAACGGGAGGATGTCGCGCGGTCCTCGAAGACGGCCGCGACCATGATGCGGGGGATGAGATTCCCCCAACCGGTCGATCCCGGCTCGTCCGGTGTGTCCGAGAGCGCGAGCTGCGTCCATTCGACGAGCTGCAGCCGGTCCGCGTCGTAGAGGATCGGGTTCCCCTCGCCGCTCCCGTCGCTCCCGCGTCCGCGCCCGATGCTGCGGTAGTGCGCACCGAGCGCCGTCTGGGCGGAGGCCACCGCGTGCGGCAACGCTTCCTGGAGTCCCACCAATGACGGCCGCTCACTGTTCAGGAGCACCCGAACGGCGCCCTCGCGCGTCAGCCAGCGGTCGGCGGGGCGGATGAGGAATCCATCCATCGGGCGGCGGATGTTGAAGCTCATGACGTGCAGATCGGGCGCTGTGGCGGGTCCGATCAGCGGCGTGACGGGACTCATCCGGACCTCCGCGCCGCGCGTGCGCGGCCACGTCGGATCGCGAGTCGTGACCATCGCAGCGGGGGGAAGTCGCGCGGCCAGTGCGTCAACACGCTGCGGAAGCCGCGTCGGACGCGGCGACGCATCAGGTGGTGTCCGCTCGTGAACGGTCGGATCGACATGCCCATCGATGCTCCGGGCAGATACCGGATGCGGTGGTGCTCCCCGATGTGGAAAGCGAGGTCGAGATCGTCGTGCAGTTCCGGGTCGTGGCGGTGCACGTCGTCGCGGACGGCCAACCACGCGGAGCGGCGGAGTGCGAGATTGGACCCGAACAGCGGCAGGTGGCCGAGCGCGAGTCCGGTGACCGCGGCGTATGCCCCGAGATACGCGTGGGCGAGGGGCGTCCGCAGGCGGGGCGGCCCGTCCGTGAAGCGCGCGCCTCCTGTGAGGGCGTCGATGTCGTCACGGTGCGCCAACGCATCGAGCATCTCGGCGATCCAGGTGGGGTCGGGGATGCAGTCCGCGTCGAGGCGCAGGATCACGTCGCACCGGGCAGCGTCGTAGCCGGTCGACGCCGCGGCGCCGATCCCCTTCGCCTCGCAACGGACGACCCGCGCGCCGGCTGCCCGTGCGATGGCAGCCGACGCGTCGGTCGAGCCGTTGTCGACGACGATGATCTCGCTCGCAGGATGCGTCTGGGCGCCCAGTGCGACGAGGCAGCGGCGAAGGAGCTCCGCGTCGTCCTTGACCGGGATCACCACGGACGCGGAGAGCGCCGCGCTATGACCCGAGTTCACCGGCGCGCGTCAGACGACGTCGTCGTTGCTGGACCGCGTGGAGCGTCGCGTGACCGGCTCGCCGGTCGCGGGGTCCACGTTCGTGCGGGTGACCGTTTCGGTCTTCCGGCGGCGAGCGAGCAGGATGATCCCGATGAGGAAGACGACGACTCCCGCGCCCATGAAGATGTAGCCCACCATGTCGAGGTTGACCCATTCGACCTCGACGTTTACCGCGAAGACGAGGATCGCTCCGATGACGAACAGGACGATTCCGGTTCCGATGCTCATGGCATGCCTCTCTTTCCTGCGGCGGTCGCCGCGAACCTTCACCCTCTCGCACCGAAGGCGGGGATCGGGAGGGGGTTGACACGAAGGGTGCCGGTCGGGCAGACCGGCTGGCGATATATCAACGCCGAACCTGGGAGGTTCCTGGACGCCGAGGCCCCGGTCCGACATACTGTCCCGATGGATGAGATCAACGGCATCGTGCTCTTCGGCGGCGACCTCCTCTGGACCTGGATCGTTCTGCCGATCCTCGGGCTCCTGGGGATCTACTTCACGATCCGTTCCGGTGTAGTGCAACTCCGTCTCATCCCGGACATGTTCCGCACGCTGACGAACAAGACCCCGCGCAACGAGAACGGCGAGCCCCAGTCGGTGTCCGCGTTCCAGGCGTTCACGATCTCGGCCGCGTCGCGCGTGGGCGTGGGCAACATCGCCGGTGTCGGCACGGCCATCGCGATCGGCGGGCCCGGCGCGGTGTTCTGGATGTGGACGATGGCCTTCATCGGCGGCGCCTCGGGTTTCGTGGAGTCCGCCCTCGGTCAGCTCTTCAAGGTGCGCGACAAGGACGGCTTCCGCGGAGGCCCCGCGTACTACATGCAGTACGGGCTCAAAGCTCGCTGGATGGGCATCGTCTTCGCCGTCATCCTCATCGTCTGCTTCCCCTTCGCGTTCAGCTCGCTCCAGGCCAACACGATCAGCGCGACCGTCTCGGCGAGCTTCGGCGACGAGGTCAGCTGGATCCCCTGGGTGATCGGGATCGCGCTCGCGATCCTCACCGCACTCGTCGTCTTCGGCGGTATCCGCCGTATCGCCAGCGTCACGCAGGCCGTCGTCCCGGCCATGGCGCTCGGCTATCTGCTGCTGGGGCTCGTGATCGTCGGCATGAACATCGAGTCGATCCCGGCGGTGTTCGCCTCCATCTACACGCAGGCCTTCGGATTCAACGAGGTCGTCGGTGCGACCCTCGGCATGATCATCATGACCGGCGTCAAGCGGGGCATGTTCTCCAACGAGGCCGGTCTCGGTTCTGCCCCCAACGCGGGTGCCAGCGCCGCGGTGACCCACCCGGTCAAGCAGGGTCTCGTGCAGACCCTCGGCGTCTACTTCGACACGTTCCTGGTCTGCTCGATCACGGCGTTCATCATCCTCGTCTCCACGCCGGATCTCGCCGGCGCCACCCGAGGGATCGGGCTCACGCAGGAGGCGATCGTCGGGAACCTGGGCGAGTGGTCCAACATCCTGTTGAGCGTCATCATCTTCCTGCTCGCGTTCAGCTCGATCCTCGGCAACTACTACTACGGAGAGTCGAACATCGAGTTCATCTCCACCAGCAGTCGGGTCCTGCTCGGCTACCGCACGCTCGTCGTCGCGATCGTGTTCCTGGGCTCGATCGCCTCCGCCGACCTCATCTGGAACACCGCGGACGGGATCATGGGGCTGATGGCGATCGTCAACCTCATCGCGATCGGACTGCTGTCCGGGATCGTCTTCAAGCTCCTCAAGGACTACTCAGAGCAGCGGCGGCAGGGCAAGGACCCGGTGTTCACGCGCGACCGCCTGCCGGGGGTCTCCGGCATCGAGTGCTGGGAGAACGAGCTCAGCGTCACCGGGCCGCTGCCGATCCAGGAGGCCGCCAAGCTCGATCGGCGGTGATCGCGGACGGTAGGATGGGACGTGGTGTGCCGGGAAGTCTGGTCGGCGATTCCGTCGGCGGTCGCTGACGGCCGCCTCCCGACCCGAAGGGTGCCTCTGTGTCCTTGATATCCCCTCCTGCCTCCCGCTGGTCCCGCTTCATGACGTGGGTCTCCGGTGACGTCATCGGCGGCGCGCTGATGATCGGCGCCGCAGCCCTCGCGCTCATCTGGGCCAATTCTCCGTTCCAGGAGGTGTATCACTCGATCGCCGACACCGTGATCGGCCCGGCGGCACTCCACCTGGATCTGCCGCTGTCGACCTGGGCCGCCGACGGACTGCTGGCCATCTTCTTCTTCGTCGTCGGTCTGGAGCTCAAACACGAGATCGTCGCCGGAAGCCTGCGCAACCCCAAGCAGGCGGGTGTGCCGGTGCTCGCGGCGATCGGCGGAATGGCGATCCCCGCGATCTTCTACACCGTGATCGTGCTGATCCTGGAGCCGGGGCCCGCACTGCACGGATGGGCGATCCCCACCGCGACCGACATCGCTTTCGCGCTCGCGGTGCTGGCGATCTTCGGTCGTGGACTGCCCGTGGCGCTGCGCGTCTTCCTGCTCACGCTCGCGGTGGTCGACGACCTGCTCGCGATCATCATCATCGCGGTCTTCTACAGCGACGGTGTGAACATCTGGATGCTTCTGGCATCCGTCGCCGTCGTCGCCGTCTTCGCGTTCCTGGCCCGCACCAAGCGCATGCACTGGTGGCTCATGATCCCGATCGCGCTCGTCGCGTGGGTGCTGATGCATGAGTCCGGAGTCCACGCGACCATCGCCGGTGTGATGCTGGGCTTCTGCGTCCCGGCCAAGCAGATCCGCGGTGAGGAGACGTCGCGGACGCTCCAGATCGAGCATTCGGTACGCCCGCTGTCCACCGGTTTCGCACTCCCCGTGTTCGCCTTCTTCGCCGCGGGCGTCACGATCTCCGGCGACGGAGGGCCGCTCGGTCCGCTCGCCGACCCGGTGGCGATCGCGATCATCGCGGCGCTCGTCCTCGGCAAGCTCGTCGGCGTACTCGGCGTCACCGCACTGGTCACCAGGGTCACACCGTTGCGCCTGCCGGACGCGATCGGCGTGCGCGACCTGCTCCCGGTCGGCTTCCTCACCGGAATCGGGTTCACGGTCTCGCTCCTCATCGCAGAGCTGTCCTTCGACGGCGGGTTCCACGAGCCGTCCGCGAAGTTCGCGGTGCTCGTCGCGAGTGTGATCGCCGCTGTGCTCGCGGCCGGAACTCTGCGCTGGGATGCGCGCAAGGCGCGGAACTCCGACATGAACGAGGACGGCGTGCCCGACCGGAACACCGAGCGCTACGGGGACCGTCCCGACGCCTGATCGACCGCGATCGGCCCGGGCGCCCGGGCCGATCCGACGGCGTCGCGAAAGAAGTTTCACGAACTTTGTGACGTTTTCGCTCCTCTCCCCGTCCTAGTGGTGTCGCAGTAGTGCGGCCCACGTCCTGAACGGACGCGGCACATGCATAGAGGAGCGTGACATGGCGAATGTGACGGGTGGCACCCAGTCCAAGGCTCAGGTCGTTTCGGCGCAGACCGCGCCCGCGGCCGCGGGGAAGACCACGATCGAGGAAGGCGTCGTCGCGAAGATCGCGGGCCTCGCCGCTCGCGACGTACGGGGCGTGTACGCCCTCGGAGGCGGGGCAGCCCGCATGGTCGGCGCGATCCGCGACGCGCTCAACACGACGGACCTCTCGCAGGGGATCAGCGTCGAGGTCGGGGAGACGCAGGTCGCCGTCGACGTGACGATCGTCGCCGAGTACCCGGTCGCCCTGCAGACCGTGTCCGACGAGGTCCGCGCCGCGGTCACCCGCGCGATGGAGGACCTGGTCGGCATGGAGGTCACCGAAGTCAACGTCACCATCAACGACGTCCACATCCCGTCCGAGGACGACGAGGGTGAGCAGCCGCAGGAGGTGCGGGTCCAGTGAGCTCCTCGGTCATCGGCGGAGCGGCCGCGACCGTCCTGGTCCTGACGTGGATCGCCTTCGGCTTCTGGGCCTTCGTGCTCGTGGCTGCGGCGATGCTCCTCGGTGTCGGCGTCGCGCGGATCCTCGACGGACGGCTCGACGTGCGTGCGCTCGCCGAAGCCTTCCGCGGGCGGCGTTCGTCGTCATGACCGCGATCGAGCGGACCGCGACGGAGGCCACCGCCTCCCGTGGGACGACGACGATCCGGGCCAAGGCTCTGCAGCATCTGGCTGTCGGCCTGGTCCGCGACGCGACGGGAGTCCCGGCGCGGGATGTGACGGTCGGCCTCGCGGACGAGCGCGGCGCACTGCGCATCTCGATCACCCTTCCGCTCGCTCTCGGTACGTCGCCGGGAGACACGATCGTCGAACGCGGTGACGAGGTGCGGCGTCGGGTGATCGAAGGATTCGACCGCCTGGGAACGCGAACCGTCCGCACAGTGGATGTGCGCTTCTCGGGCGTACGCAGGATCAGAGACAGGAGAGTCGCATGACGAGCCAACAGGCTGTGTACCGCCGGGTCCTCCGGCGTGAGACCCACCGCGGTCGTACCGTCGCCTCGGTGGTCGTCGCCTCGATCCTCGTCCTCGTGCTGCTGGTCGTGCTGGCCGGCGGCATCTGGTGGGCGGTGGATCCGGCGGTCCGCGCGGGCTCCGACGCCGCCGTGGCCGGACTCGCCGCGGCTCTCGACGGACGGATCGTCCTGCTCGTCGCGGGAATCGCGGCCGTGGTCCTCGCGCTCGTGCTCGTCGCGCTCGCCCTTCTGCCCGGGCGTCGCGCGCGGCGCGCACGCGACGCGGAGCGGGTCGCACTCCTCGTGGACGACGGCATCCTCGCGGACGCCGTCGCCGATCAGATCGCCATGCGGTGCGGACTGACCGCCGCCCAGGTCTCGACCGTCGTCGGACGCCGCTCGGTGACCGCGACCATCACGCCCACGAGCGGCGCCCCGCTCGATAGGGACGCGGCGCTCGCCGCGATCACCGACACCGTGTCCGGACTGGGATTCACCGCGACGCCGAAGGTCGTCGTGGCCGACAGAGGAGTGATCGCGTGAACGCGACGAACCGTGTGGTCAACCGTGGTGTGCTGCTGCTCACCGGTCTGATCCTGCTGGCACTGGGCGCCATGGCGGTCGTGTCGGTCTGGCAGCCGGTGTGGGCGCAGGAGCCGATCCAGCGCCTCACGGCGGTCGGCGCGGGCGCGCTCGCCGTGGTCGGCGGGTGGGAGTTCGCGCTCCTGGGCCTGCGAATCCCCGGGTGGCTCGCAGTCGCTTTCGGGGCAGCGCTGATCCTGCTCACTCTTCTGGGGATCTTCCTCGCCACGCGCCGTCGTGGACGAGTGGCGCAGGTGCTGCGCGTCAGCGGAGACGACGGGCGCACGGTCGTCGACCGCAGCGTGGCGGAAGCCGTGCTCGCGGACACGCTCGCCGAGCGCCCGGACGTGCTGTCCGCACACACGGGTGTGTGGCGGGTGCGCAGGACGAATGCGGTGCGGTTGCAGGTCACGGTGGCACGGGGAGCCTCGCTGGAGCGCGTGCTGAACGCGGCGGAGAAGGCGGTCGAGGACTGGGATTCCCTGCTGGGGGTGCGAGTCCCGGTCCTCATCCACCTCGCGGATCGGTCGTGGCGAGACGGCCTGCGCTCGCCGGCGCGCGTGAGGTGAACGGTCCGGCGATCCCGCCGGACACGAGATGTCGATCCCGAACGTCGGGATCGAAAGAGAAAGGAAGAGCAATGAGCGCAGAGGACAAGATCAAGGCAGCCGCGGAGAAGGTCACGGGCAAGGCCAAGGAGGCCATCGGCAACGTCACCAACGACGACAAGCTGGTCGCCGAGGGCAAGGCCGATCAGACCAAGGGTAATGTCCGCGACGCGGCCGAGAACGTGAAGGACGCGTTCAAGAAGTGAGTGCATGCTGGGGTCAGCACGGTGATCGTGATCGCCGCGCTGACCCCAGCGGTGTGTCCCTGAGGAAGGGGAGGGTATGGAGGGCGACAGCCCACACGGATCTCTCGAGCACGCCGACGACCACATCGTCGCGGGCCGGGCGATCGACGGCGACGTCGCGGCATTCGCCGTCCTCGTCCGGCGGTATACGCCGATGATGCGCGCGTACGTGCGCCGCATGCTGAACGCGAACGCCGACGTCGACGACATCGTCCAGGATGCGTTCGTGACCGCCTGGCAGCGTCTTCCCGAACTCGAAGAACCCGCACGGGTGAAGAGCTGGCTCATGAGGATCGTGAGTCGCAAAGCCGTCGATCGGATCCGCTCGACCCGCCTTCACTCCGACATCGACGAGGTCGACAGCCCCGGTCCCCTCCATTCATCGCCGGATCACGTGGTGCAGGTGCGGGCCGAGGTGGATGCGCTCGCCGCGGCTCTCGAGGAGCTCCCCGATGCCCAGCGCGAGTGCTGGGTGCTGCGGGAGCTGGCCGGATACTCGTACGACGAGATCGCCGCCGCACTTGATATACCGGTGAGCACCGCAAGGGGCTTGCTTGCGCGGGCCAGGAAGTTCATCATCGTGCGGATGGAGGAATGGCGATGACCGAAGACGACGCTCCCGAGCTGCGCGCGCTCGGCATGGAACCGGATGATCTCGACGGACACACCATCGAGGAGCTGACCGACTACCTGGAGGCCGGCAGGCAGCCCGCCGACCCCTCGATCGACGGGTCCGCCGGATGCCGACTCGCTCTCGACGCGCTCGAGCGCCTGCGTGGCCTCACCCCCGCGCTCATCGCGGCTGACACCGCCCACGAGGACGAGGCCGACGCGGGCTGGGTCCAGCAGATCCTCGGCGAGATCGCCCTGGACGCGCGCGCAGGACGCCGCATCCCGCTCGCCTCCCCGGAGCCGTACGCGGATCTCGGCATCACGGAGGGTGCGGTACGGGGATTGATCCGCGGTGCGGAAGAGCAGGTGCCGGGCGTCGTGATCGGGCGATGCCGTATCGACGGAGAGCTGACGACGGTCGGTGCGCCGATCCGTGTCCAGGTGGATGTGAGCGTGCCGTACGGGCAGCCCATCCGCACGATGACGCAGCGGCTGCGCTCGGAGATCGATCGCCGACTCACCACGCACGCCGAACTCCACGTCACAGAGGTGGACATCACCGTGCACGACATCCAGAGTCTGGGTTCCGAGGAAGAGGGGAAGCGATGACGATCGACGCGACGACGGACCTGGCGCCACGGATCGACGCCGCTGTGCGAGCGATCCCCGGTGTGGAGAACCTCTACCGTCCCGGTGCGCTGGTGTCGAACGTCCTCGACGCCGGGGCGGTGCTCCTGGGCGTCCGCGAGGAGCCCCAGGCACTCGTCGCCGTGCGGTCGACGCCGGAGGGGATCGAGGTCGACATCTCTGTCGGTGTGGGTGCCGCGCACTCGGCGGCGCACACCGTGCGAACGGTCGCCGACACCGTCCGCGCCCTGCTCGCAGCAGGCAGCCACGAGAGTGCCGTGATCCGCGTGACCGTCGCACACGTCGACGAGCACGCGGACTGACCCCGGCCGGTCGTGTGAGGGCGCCTCACGCCTCGGCGGGGATCGGATCGACCCGCTGGGCCGGGGCGCGCCGGATGCCTATCCACGAGACGATGCCACCCAATGCCATGAGGGCCGCGGTGACCCAGGCGGCGTTGTGGAAGCCGTCGAGGTCGAGCGTGCCGCCCACGATCGTCGACAGCATCGCGACGACCAGGAGCCCGGCGACGCGGGACACCGCGTTGTTCACCGCGGACGCGATACCCGAACGGCTCTCGTCGATCGCGCCGAGGATCGCGGAGGTGAGAGGCGCGACCGTGAGCGAGAGCCCCAGCCCCATCACGATCATCCCCGGCAGAACCTGCCACCAGTAGGAGAACTCCTCGGACACGGTCAGGAGCAGCAGAGCGCCCGCGGCCATGAGCAGCGGACCGAACGTCATGAACAGCCGTGGGCCGAAGCGCCCCGCCCACGCTCCCGCTCGCGAGCTCAGCAGGATCATGAGGATCGTCATCGGCAGACTCGCCAGCCCCGCGGCTGTCGCGCTGAGACCCGCACCCTGCTGCAGGTAGACGCCGATGACGAAGCCGCTCAGCGAGAGGGCGGCGTAGACGAAGAGCGTCGCCAGGTTCCCCCATGCGAAGTTGCGGACCCGGAAGAGGGAGAGAGGCATCATCGCGGTGGCGGGATCGCGCTGACGCACGAGGAAGAGGGTGAAGAGCACGGCGCCGATGATCCCAGGCAGCCAGATGGCGGGGGAGGACCAGCCGAAGTTCGGCTGCTCGATGAGCGCGAACACCACCGCTCCCAGGCCGATCGCGCAGAGCGCCCCGCTCCACCAGTCGACCCGCGCACCCTTCTGATGGTCCGGCAGCCGAAGCCGACCGAGGAGGACGAGCGTGATCCCGATGGGAACGACGTTGATCAGGAAGACCCACCGCCACGACAGGTAGTCCACGAACAGACCGCCCAGGAGCGGTCCCGCCAACTGTGCGCCGGTCGTGAAGGCGGTCCACACTCCGATAGCCCTCGACTGCGTCTCGGAGCGCATGGTCGCGGTGATCAGAGCCAGCGAGCTCGGCACCAGCAGCGCCCCGGCGGCGCCCTGGAGGGCGCGCGCGATGATCAGTACCAGCGGGTCGGGGGCGAGCGCGACGGCGACGGAGGCCACTCCGAACGCGATCAACCCCACCCGCATCACCAGTACCCGCCCGTAGGCGTCCGACATCGATCCGGCGAGCAGGATCAGGGCGCTGAGGGTGATGAGGTACGCATCCACGACCCACTGCTGTGTCGTGATGCCCCCGCCGAGCTCCTCGCTGATGGCGGGGAGCGCGACGGTCACCACGGTTCCGTCGAGGAACGTCACGAAGGATGCCAGGACAGCGACCGTGATCACGAGCCGCTGAGTGAGGGAGAACGACGCCACAGGGCGAGGCTACTCCCGGCCGGAGGGGGGTGGGGTCGAATCGGCTCAGTCGTCGATCTCGCTGCGCACGACGCGCATGTCGGCGTCGAGTTCGATCTCGATCGTCCGGTTGTCGGTGCCGAGCACGGAGACGTCGTAGGGGTTGACGTCGTCACCGTCGACGTCGATGTCGGTGATCCGTCCATCGGCCTCGTCCAGCGCTGCGGTGACGAGCGCGCGTATCGCGTCGTCGCTGAGGACCGTCGTGGGCGCGGTGTCGTCCGCGTCCGCGCGATCCGTCCCGGTGACGGTGGCCACGAGGTCCGTGTCCACGCGGACGTCGGATCAGGGCAGCGCGCACTCCGTCCCCAGGACTGAGCCACCACGGCGCAGGGTGTGTCCGCAGGACACCCCGGGGCGCCGGACTGTGTTCCGAAACGGGCCGAGAGCCCCTGCCACGTGGGCTTCCCACACTCCTCTCGCAGGAACATGGATGGTCCGTCCATAGAGCGCCCGTCCCCGGTGTCGAACAATTGCCGAAAGCGACGCCACCCGATCCGGTGTCACCCCCGCAGTCCCGTCACACCGCCCACGCCGTCCGGCCTCCTCGTGAGGCCCGTCGGAGTCGGACGCAGAGGAGGAACGGTCCATGGAGTCATTCGAGGTCGCGGTCGTGGGGATGGGGGCGCTCGGCAGCGCAGCCACCTATCACCTGGCCCGCAGAGGCGCGCGAGTCGTGGCGTTCGAGCAGTACGAGCTCGGTCATGTGCGCGGGGCCTCCCACGACACCTCTCGGATCGTGCGCACGTCCTACGGCGCCTCGCAGTACGTCCGCCTCGCGCAGTCCGCGTACCGGGACTGGGCCGACCTCGAGGCGGAATCCGGAGAGCGTCTGCTGAGCATCACCGGCGGAGTGATCTTCCTTCCCGTCGACGGGCCGTATTCCGCGTCGGACTTCACGGCCGCGCTCACCGAGTGCGATGTCGACCACGAACTGCTCACGCCGGCGCAGGTGCACGAGCGCTGGCCGCAGTTCCGCATCCCCGAGAACGTCGAGACCGTGTACACGGCCGATACGGGGATCGCCCACGCCTCGCGCACCGTGGCCACGCTGCAGATGCGGGCACGGGCGCTGGGCGCCGAGATTCGCGACCGCACACCCGTCGAGCGCCTCACGCCGGACGGCTCCGGGGTGATCGTCCACACGGCGCACGGAGACGTGCACGCCGACCGGGTGATCGTCGCCGCCGACGCCTGGACCAACACGCTTCTCGAGCCCCTGGGGGCGGCGATCCCGCTGGAGGTCATGCAGGAGCAGGTCACTTATTTCATGCCGGACGAGCCGGGGAAGTACGAGCGCGAGAACTTCCCGGTGTGGATCTGGGAGGACGACGAGTGCTACTACGGCTTCCCCGCCTACGGTGAGCCGACCATCAAGGCCGCCCGCGATGTGTCCAACAACCTCATGACACCCGAGACCCGCACGTATGTGCCCTCGGCGACGCTCACCGGCGAACTGTCGAGCTTCGTGAACGGGATCATCCCCGGAGCGGGAGGCGAGATGCGCACCGTGACCTGCCAGTACGCCCTCACGCCGGATCGCCGTTTCGTGCTCAGCCCGCTCGCCGAGCACCCCGACATCATCGTGGGGCTGGCAGCCGGGCACGGCTTCAAGTTCACGCCCGCCATCGGACGCATTCTCGCCGAGCTCGCGCTCGACGGCGAGACCGCCGACGACATCACCGGCTTCACCGCCCCGACCCCCGTGACGGCCGGCTGAGCCATGTCGATCCGCATCCGACGCACGCGGGAGGTGGGCGTCGTATGACGCGCTACATCTTCTCCCGGGTGCTCTCGTCCCTGTTCGTCCTGTTCGTGCTGTCCATCCTCGTGTTCTCGATGGTGCGGATCATCCCGGGTGATCCGCTCGCGGCCTTCGCGGACCCGGCCAACCCGGACCCCGCCGCTCTGGACGCGCTCCGCAGCGAGCTCGGCCTCGACCGTCCGTGGATCACGCAGTACTTCGTGTGGCTCCTCGGGGTCGTGCAGGGCGACTTCGGCGCCGCGATCACGGTGCCGGGGGAGGTGTCCGACCTCATCGCCGCGCGTCTCCCGCTGAGCCTCGGCCTCGCCGTGCTCGCCACGATCTTCGGGGTGATCATGGGCATTCCGGCGGGCGTCCTCGCCGCGACCCGCTGGCGTCGCCCCTCCGACCACGCCGTGCGCGGTGCATCGTTCGTGCTGCTGGCCACCCCGCCGTTCGTGCTCGGCACGGTGCTCATCCTCATCAACTCGCTGACGCTGCGGCTGCCGCTGGTCGGATACTCCGGAGCGGCGGGTGACCCGCTACGCGCGCTCGGCGTCCTCATCCTCCCCGCGTTCCTGATCGGCCTCGTGCTCGCGGCGATCATCGCGCGCTACACGCGCGGCACGCTGCTGGACACCCTGGGCCAGGACTTCGTGCGCACCGCACGGGCGAAGGGCGCGTCCTCCCAGCGTCTCGTCGTCCGTCACGCTCTGCGCAACGCGCTCATCCCCGTGACGACGGTGGTCGGTATCGAGCTGGCGGCCCTCGTCGGCGGCACCGTGGTGATCGAGGCGGTCTTCGCGCTCCCGGGCATGGGGTCGCTCCTGCTCACCGGAATCCGCGCGTCCGACTACCCGATCATCCAGGCGACCGTGCTGCTGATCGGCGCGGTCTACGTCGTCATCAACTTCATCGTCGATCTGATCTACCCGCTGATCGACCCACGAGTGAGAGTGCACACGCGATGACCGTCACCCGTGAGATCGCCATGTCGAAGGCCGTCACCACACGCTCGCGTCGCCGCCGGCTCGGTCCGTCGTTCTGGAGCGGAGCGGGCATCCTCGCCGTCATTCTGCTCGTGGCGACGTGGATGAGCATCTGGCCGCTCCACGATCCGCTCGCCGCCGCAGGCCTCCCTCTCGCACCGCCCAGCCCGGAGAACCCGCTCGGCACCGACAACCTCGGACGCGACACGTTCACCCGCCTGGCGCTCGCGGCCAGGACGAGCCTGTTCATCTCCGGCGCGGGCGCGCTGCTCGGAGCAGTGGTGGGAACCGCGTTCGGACTCATCGCCGGATATGTCGGCGGCTGGGTCGATGCGGTGATCATGCGCATCGTCGATGCCGCCCTCGCCCTCCCCGCGATCCTCGTCGCTCTCGTGGTGGGCGTCATCATCGGCAACGGACCGGGACCGCTCATCCTCGCCCTCGGTCTGGTGTTCGCGCCCGGGTTCGCGCGGGTCATGCGCGCCCCGGTCATCGCCCTCCGGGAACGCGACTTCGTCCTCGCCGCGCGACTCAGCGGTGTCCGAGGGGGCCGGGTGATCCTCGAGCACCTGCTGCCCAACGTGCTGACTCCGCTGTTCGTGCAGTTCGCGTCGGTGGCCTCGCAGATCGTGCTGATCGAGGCGGCGTTGAGCTACCTCGGCCAGGGCGTCCAGGCGCCCGAGCCGTCCGCGGGCCGGATGATCAGCGAGTTCACCCGCTTCATGCAGGCGCAGCCGCTGCTCATCATCCTTCCCTCGCTCGTGATCATCATCCTCTCGGCGGCATGGAACCTCCTCGCCGACGGGATGCAGGACTACCTGGCTCCGCGTCGGGAACCCGCGTTCTCGCTCGGCGGTCGTGGCGCTCGCCGAGCGCGGTCCACGACCCGCAGTGCACCTGAAGCCCGCACCACACAGCACACCCGCACCACACACACAGAAGAGAGTCCGCAATGAACAAGCGATTCCTGATCGCCGCGGCGGCGACGACCGCCGCGATCCTGGCACTCAGTGGCTGCACGGCCGGAGGAGGGGGCGAGCCCGCAGAGCCCGCCGGTGACCCGGTCGCCGGGGGCACCCTCACGTGGGGCGTCCCGGCGGAGCCGTCGGCGGGCGGTATCGACCCGATGGTCGCGTCCGCGATCGCGGCGGAGGTCATCAACTCCATCGCCTACGACACGCTCCTCGTCAAGGAGGACGACGGCACGGTCGGTCCCGCTCTCGCGACCGAGTGGAGTCAACCCGACGAACTGACGTGGGTGTTCCAGCTCCGGGACGACGTGACCTTCGCGGACGGCAGCGAGTTCGGACCCGACGACGTCGTCTACTCCTTCGAGACGCGCAAGGACGGCGGATCCAACGCGACCTACCTCAGCAGCATGGAGAGCGTCGAGGCGACCGGCGACAGCGAGGTGACCTTCCACTTCAGCCAGCCGGACGGCACGTTCCTCGACGCCGTCTCCGCCCGGCAGACCTTCTTCATCGTGGGTGAGGAGGGCTACGGCGAGGCGAGCGAGGACGAGCGACAGACGCTCTCGTTCGGCACGGGCGCGTTCCAGGTGACGGACTGGACGCAGGGCGTCAGCGTCACCATGACCAAGAACGAGAACTACTGGGGTGACACCGACCCGTACCTCGACGAGATCGTCTTCGAGCTGTACCCGGACGAGACGACGCTGCTCGCGGCCATCCAACAGGGAAGCGTGCAGGCGGCATCATTCATCGACGGCTCACTCGCCGGGCAGGCGGAGGACGCCGGTTTCGCGCTGGGAGACGCCGCGTACCGGCAGAACCTCGCGATCTACATCAACCCGGAGGAGGGGCCGCTGGCCGACGTGGACGTGCGCCGTGCGTTCTCGCTCGCGTTGGACCGTCAGGCCCTCGTCGACACCGCCATGATGGGGTTCGCCGGTGTCTCCTTCGTCCCGCCCGCGGGTGACCCCGGTGCACCGGATGCGAACTCGCTGCCGTACTACACGCGTGACGTCGAGGAGGCGAAGAGCCTGCTCGAGGCCGCGGGGCAGCCGAACCCGGAGATCACACTGAGCTACATGGGTGACGTGGCCCAGGCCCACCACCCCGTCTACGAGATGATGCAGCAGCAGCTCGCAGAGGCCGGGATCACGCTGAACCTCGAGTCCACGCCGCTGTCCGAGATCTCGCCGATCTTCACCACCGGCGAGTCGTGGACCGACCTGGTCGCGATCCCCGGCAGCCCCCGGGCATCCTCGGTCTTCTACTACGAGCCGATGCTGCTCGAAGGCGGCGTGTACAACCACTGGGACGGCAACCCCGACGCCGATGCCGCACGCGAACTGCTGACCCAGGCCAAGGCCGCCGCCGACCCCGAGGAGTACGCCGCGCTCGTGGACCAACTGGCCGAGGAGGCCGCGGAGCAGGTGCTCGAGTTCGTCCCGGCCGCCGTGCCCGTCTACTTCGAGGTCTGGGACAGCGCGAAGCTGCAGGGCTACGAGAGCGACGCGTTCTACTCGCGCTACCACCTCGACGAAGCCTGGCTCGTCGAATGAGAGACCGCGAGTGCACGGTGCGCTGCACGATGACAGGAAGCTGGCTGGAGCAATGACCCGAGACGCCGACGCTCTCTCCGTCGAGAGCCTGACCATCGCCTACGGCACCGCATCGCCGTCGGTCACCGACGTCACCCTGCGCGTGCGCACGGGAGAGATCGTCGGCGTCATCGGAGAGTCGGGCAGTGGGAAATCCAGCATCGCGCTCGCGATGATGGGCCTGCTGCCCGACTCCGCCAGGGTGACCGCGGACGACATGCGCGTCGCGGGACGAGACATGCGCGATGCGACCGAGCGGGACTGGGCCGAGGTACGCGGTACGCGCGCCTCCATGGTGTTCCAGGAGCCCATGGCGGCCCTCAACCCGTGCATGCGGATCGGCGCCCAGATCGCCGAGGTGCTGCTCATCCACGGCGTCGCGGATCGGCGGGCGGCGCACGACCGAGCCCTGGAGATCCTGCGCCTCGTGCGGATGCCCGACGCCGAACGGCGGATGGGCTACTACCCCCACCAGCTCTCCGGGGGGCAGCGCCAGCGTGTGGTCATCGCGATCGCGGTCGCCGCCGGCCCCTCGCTGCTCGTCGCGGATGAGCCGACCACGGCGCTCGATGTGACCGTGCAGGCGCAGATCCTCGACCTGATCCGGACGCTGCGCGACGAGACGGGGATGGGTGTGCTGTTCATCAGCCACGATCTCGGTGTGATCGGTCAACTGTGCGAGCGCGTCGCGGTGATGTACCGCGGTCGCGTGGTCGAGTCCGGTCGCGTCGAGACGGTTCTCGAGGATCCGCGCCACCCCTACACACGCGCGCTGCTGGAGAGCATCCCGCGCCCGTCCGTCCCGGTGCGCTCGCCGCTGGCCGTGATCCCACCGGACAACGACTTCGAGGATGTCCCGGCGATTCTGGAGGAGGTCCGATGACCGACACGCTGCTGCGCATCGACGGTCTGACCCAGCGGTTCGGACACGGCGAGCACGCGATGCTCGCGCTCGACGATGTGAGCCTCGACGTCCGCCGCGGCGAGACCCTGGGTCTCGTCGGGGAATCCGGGTCGGGAAAGAGCACGCTCGCGCGGGCGATCCTGCTCATGCGGCGCCCGACCGCCGGTCGGATCCTGTTCGACGACGCAGACGTCACAGGGCTGCGCGGCAGTGCGCTGCGCCGCCACCGTCGTCGCATCCAGATGGTCTTCCAGGATCCGAACGATTCCCTGGATCCCCGATTCACGGTCGAGCGATCGATCGCTGAACCCCTCGTCGCCGCCGGATTCGGTGGTGCGGACCGGCGGCGACGGGTGAGGGAGTGTCTGGAGCAGGTCGGAATGCCGACCGACGCCGTGCATCGCTACCCGCACGAGTTCTCCGGAGGACAGCGCCAGCGCATCGCGATCGCGCGCGCGATGGCGGCACGGCCCGAGTTCATCGTGCTCGACGAGCCGACCTCGGCCCTGGATGTGTCGGTGCAGGCGCAGGTGCTCAACCTCCTCGTGCGACTGCAGGAGGAGACCGGGGTGACGTACCTGTTCATCACGCACAACCTGTCGGTCGTGCACCACATCGCCCATCGTGTCGCGGTCATGCACGAGGGCAAGGTCGTCGAGGAGGGCACCGGCGAGCAGGTCATGAGTGCCCCGCAGCACCCGTACACGCAGACGCTGCTCGAGTCGATGCCCGTGCTGTATCGCACATGAACGCGGAGGGGGACGAACGCATGCGCATCCAACGCCGCGGAGGCAACGCGCGCGACTGGCAGCTGTACCGGGGCGACGGGTCCATCGGTGTCGAGTGGTACTTCCAGGAGACGAGCCGGTTGGCCGCGTCGGTCATGCTCTATCACCTGGAGCCCGGCGCCGAGGAGGGGCAGCACTTCCATCTGGAGGGGGATGAGGGCAGTTGCTCGCCGAAGAGTTCGGACGAGATCTACGTGGTCACCGCCGGAGAGGTCGTCATGACCGCCGGGGACGAGCGTCAGGTGCTGCAGGCCGGAGACTCGCTGTACGCGCCGGCCGGCACGCTCCACGGTGTGCGCAACGAAACGTCGGAGCCCGCCGAGCTGATCCTGATCTTCGGCCCACCCGGCACGAACCCGTTCCCGCAGACGGGCGAGGAGTCGTTCGGACTCAGCGCTCTTCCGTAGCCCGCCGCAGCCGCTCGCGCAGCTCGTCCAGGCGCACGGCGATGCTGATGCGGAACAGCCGTTCGTCGTCGCGCCAGTCGGCGCCGAGCACGTGATCCAGCCGGTCGAGCCGCTGCAGGATCGTGTTCGTGTGGAAGTTCAGTGCCCTGGCCGTGCGCGTCGGGCTGCCGTTGTTGCGCACGAACGAGCGCAGGGTGCCGAGGAGGTCAGCGTTGCGGTCCTCGTCGTAGCGTCGGACCGGGCCGATCGTCTCGCGCAGGAAGGCCGAGAGAGCCCTGGCGTCCGTGTCGAGCACGGCGGAGTACGGCAGGAAGTCGTCGGTCGAGGCGGCGACATCGTCGACGCCCAGTGCCGCGAGGAGCCGCGCGGTGCGCATCGAGAGACGGAAGGCCTCCGGCAGGGCGTCGGGGGACGGCGGCGGTGACACGACCGTGACCGGATGCTGGATCGCGTGGGCCACGTGGGCGCGGATCTGCTGGGGCTGGATCGGGCGGCGGTGGGCGGCGAACGCGGCCACGACGAATCCGCGGTACTCGCCGACGAGAGCGCGATCGTCCAGGTGCGGGGCGAGCGCGCGGGCGGCCGCGGACTGCTGGTCACCGGGTACGGCGAGCAGCAGCAGGGCATCGAGCGCCTGCAGGTCGACACCGAGGCGTCGCGCGCGGCGCTCGACATCCGCGCGCCGCTCCGGGACGTCGTCCAGGAGGTCCGCGATGAGTTCGCTGCGCACCCGGTGATCCGCCCCCGACGCGGCCTCCTGCTGCAGGCCCAGCAGTGCGCCGACCTGCGCCGCGCGCTCGACCGTGCGGCGGTCGACCGCGCCGAGCGTGAACTCGCCCTCGCCGAGAAGGAGCGCACCGAAGTGCTGAGTGCCGGCGGTGAGCGCGGCCACCGCGCGGATGCCGTCGGTCTCCACGGGGATGCAGAAGCCGGATCGGCGACTCTCCGCGATCGCCGCGCGCACGGTGGCGTCGAGTTCCAGCATCCGTGCGGGCAGCGGCAGGCCCGCAGCGGCGATGACCTGCTCACGGGCATCGATCACCGCGACAGCGCAGCCGAGAGCCGAGGCGAGCGTCTCGGCCACCGGGGCGTATCCGCCGCCCGCGAGTGCGGCCTTCACGAGCCGCTGGTGCACGGTGTTGGCACGGTCGCGCTCGGCGAGGTGATCCGTCAGTCGCTCGAGAGTGCTGCGCGTCTCATCCTCGGAATCGCGCAACTCCCGCAGCACCTGGGTGGTCTGCAGGATGACGGACGCGTGATCGGCGAGGGCGGACAGCAGCGCGACATCCTCCACCGCGAACGCGACCTCCTCGCGGTTCGCCACGAAGAGCACTCCGAGCACGTCGTCGCTGGAGAGCATCGGGACACCGAGCAGCGAGACGAGACCCTCGGCCGAGACGGCGTCATCGATCGCCTCGTCGTGTCGGGAGCTCTCGTACTCCTCGTAGCGGGACACCCACTGTGCCGTGCGGGACTCGACCACCACGCTCGCGAGGCCCCGGCCCGGGGGCACACGGAGAGTCTGGAACGACGAGCTCACGGAACCGCTCGTCTCGCGCACACGCAGTTCGCGCGTGTCCGGATCGAACTCCGACAGGTAGGCGAGATCCACGCCCATCATCTCGTGGGCGCGCTGGACGAGGCGGGCGAGCACGGCGTCGCTGTCACGCTGTTCCGCGAGCTCTCTGGCGCTGGAGAAGAGCACGGACAGTTCGTGTTCCCGTCGCCTCAGGCGGGAGTGCTCCCGCTGCGCGCGGTGCACGTGCTCGGCGACCTCCCCGGCGACGGCGTCGAGACCGAGCACCGCGAGAGCGTCGCCGACCGCGGTCGGTCCCAGCCCCTCGCCATTGTCGGCGGCATCGATGAGGACCGCGATCGCCGCGGCGCGCGCGTCGTCCGTCTGCGCCATCCTGATCGCCTCCTCATCGACTGCTCCGCGAGAGTGCGGAGGGGCGTCGAACACCCGTCAAATCTATGCCCGGTTCAGCGGGACCGGTGCTCTTCGCCGCGTTGCACCGTGCGCCCGATGGAGGCCGCGAGCTCCGGCCACAGTTCGTGGGGGAGGAGGTGACCGACCTCGGGGTGCACCTGCAGCTCGGCCGCGGGCATCGCCTCGGCCATGTCGACCGCCGAGCACCAGTGCAGCACCGGATCCTCGCGACCGTGGAGCACGAGCGTGGGCACCGTGACCTCGCGCAACTGCTCGAGACGCTCCGGGGCGCGCAGCAGCGCCGCCCACTGACGCGAGAAGCCCTCCGGGAAATACCCCCGGTCATAGGCGAGCGCCGCCCTCTCACGGTGCCACTGCACCTGCGGGTCGTAGCGACTTGGCGGACCGTAGAGTGCGGCGGCCTCGGCGAACGCGATCGCCTCCTCCCGACTGACGCGGACCGGGACCTCCTGCAGTTCCGGGCGTGCACCGTGCAGCACGTACCGCGGATCCCGGCCGGGGATCGTGGAGAGAAGTCCGAGGCTGCGGACCCGCTCTGGATGCAGGATCGCGACCATCTGCGCCATCATCCCGCCCATCGAGTGGCCCACCAGGTGCGCCGACTTCTCGCCCAGGGCGTCCATCACCGCGAGGATGTCGTCGCCCATGTCCGCGAGGTCGTAGCCGCCGTCGACATCCGACTCGCCGCCGAAGCGCTCCGACTGGCCGGTGTCGCGGTTGTCGAAGCGCGCGACGCGCAGTCCGCGCGCGGTGAGCAGGTCGACGAACCGGTCATCCCAGCTGAGCATCTGCGCGCCCCCGCCGGAGATGAGGACCACGAGTGGGTCCCCCGGCTTCCCGAAGGCCTCGTAGTAGATGCGTGCTCCGGTGTCGGTGTAGGGCATCGGGTCTCCTCGCTGGTCGAGAGCGAGTCTAGATCGCGCTCGACCCGCTCTGGATGTGTGAATCACATATGCGGTCGGCCTGGCGCTGAGTGATTCATCCATCGTCGCGGTGCGAGAGCGCTCCTAGTGTCGTCCATGACCGCAGCGCCGAGGATCCGGCCGCTGCACGGGAAGAAAGGCGGGCCGATGCCCAGCAGCAGCCGAATCCAGGGGCTTCGTGATCACACACCCGACGAGCGACTCGAGCTCGTCGCCACCGGTGCGGGGGTCGACGTCGATACGCTCTCCGCTTTCCGGCCGGACGCGGGACTCGGTCTCGCGCAGGCGGACCACATGATCGAGAACGTCGTCGGGCTCCTGTCGATCCCGGTCGGCGTCGCCGCGAACTTCACCGTCGACGGGGTCGACCGGCTCATCCCCATGGCCACCGAGGAGCCGAGCGTCGTCGCCGCGGCCTCCAACGCCGCCCGGATGGCCCGCGCCCACGGCGGCTTCCGCACGTCCTACACGGGCGACGTCATGATCGCGCAGATCCAGGTGCTCGACGCCGTGGATCCGCACGCCACCCGGATGCGCCTGCTCGAGGCGCGCGACGAGCTGCTCGCGCTCGCGAACGAGCAGGATCCGGTCCTCGTCTCCTTCGGCGGCGGCGCCATCGATCTGTCCGTCCGCGTGCTCCCCACTCGCGCCGGCACCCAGGTGATCGCACACCTGCACGTCGACGTGCGCGACGCGATGGGTGCCAACGCCGTGAACACGATGGCCGAGGCGATCGCCCCGCGCATCGCCGAGGTCGCCGAGGCGCGCACTCTCCTGCGGATCCTCACGAACAAGGCGGAGCTGCGGGTGACCAGAGCGCGCGCGGTGTTCGACCGTGAGCTGCTGGGCGGCGAGCAGGTCGTCGACGACATCGTCGCCGCGAGCGCGTTCGCCGAGGCCGACCCGTACCGCGCCGCGACGCACAACAAGGGCATCATGAACGGCATCACCGCCGTCGTGCTCGCCACGGGCAACGACACCCGAGCCGTCGAGGCAGGCTGCCACTCGCACGCCGCCAGGGACGGCCGGTACGCGGCCCTCTCCCAGTTCGAGAAGAATGCGGGCGGCGACCTGGTCGGAACCCTCGAGGTGCCCCTCGCGGTCGGCCTCGTCGGGGGAGCGACCCGCGCCCACCCCACCGCGCAGGCAGCCGTCCGCCTGCTCGGTGTCGACACCGCGCGCGAGCTGGCGGCCGTGATCGCCGCCGTGGGACTCGCTCAGAACCTCGCCGCGTGCCGTGCGCTCGCCTCCGAGGGCATCCAGCGCGGCCACATGACTCTCCACGCCCGCACGATCGCCGCGAGCGCCGGCGCCTCGGTCGACGAGATCGGCGCGGTCGCCGAGCGCATCGTCGCCGAACGTCGCATCCGGGTCGAGTACGCCCGCGAGGTGCTCGCCGAGATCCGAGCGGCAGCGGGATGAGCGTGTCCGACGGGCCACGGGTCGAGCCCGAGGCGGGCCTGCCGTCCCGGGTGACGGTGTACGAGGTCGGTCCGCGCGACGGACTGCAGGCGGAGTCGGACATCATCCCCGCGACGGTGAAGATCGAACTCGCCCGTCGGCTGTACGAGGCAGGCGTGCGCGACCTCGAGCTCACGAGTTTCGTCCCGCCCACGTGGATCCCGCAGCTCGCAGATGCCGAGGAGGTCGTGGCCGGTGTCGCAGCCCCCACGGGGGCGCGCCGGGTCGCACTGGTTCCGAACCTGCGCGGGCTGGAGCGGGCGCGCGCCGCGGGCGTCACCGAGGTCGCGGTCGTCGTGAGCGCCACGGAGTCGTTCGCCCAGGCCAACCTGAACACCGACCGGGTCGGCGCGATCCGCCGGGCCGAGGAGGTCATCGCGGCCGCGACCGGCGAGGGCATCCCGGTGCGGGGATACGTCTCGATGGCGTTCGGCGACCCCTGGGAGGGGCAGGTCGACACCGCCCTGGTCGCCGACATCTCGCACGCGTTGCACCGGGCGGGATGCGCGACGGTCGCGCTGGGCGACACGATCGGCGTCTCCACGCCGGGTCTGACCACCCGCGTGGTGCAGGAGACGATCGCCGCCGGAGTCCCCGTCGACGCCCTCGCGCTGCACCTGCACGACACGTACGGTCAGTCGCTCGCGAACGTGCACGCGGCGCTGCGCCTGGGAGTCGCGGAGTTCGATGCCGCCGTCGGAGGGCTCGGCCGCTGTCCGTACGCCAAGGGCGCGACCGGTAATCTCGCGACGGAGGACCTCGTGTGGATGCTGCACGGACTCGGCATCGAGACCGGGATCGACGTCCGTGCCCTCGCCACCACGACCCTCTGGCTCTCCCGCGTCCGCGGCGTCCGCGCACCGTCGAACGTCGCGGCCGCGCTCGCCGCATCGGGACTGGACACCGCTGCACCACACACTCAGGAGGAACCACGCTCATGATCGAGAACACGCTCCCCGCCCCCGGATCGCTCGACGGCGTCGTGGTCCTGGATCTCTCCCGCGTGCTCGCAGGTCCCTACGCTGCCCAGATGCTGGCGGATCTCGGCGCGACCGTGCTGAAGATCGAGAATCCCCGCGATCCCGACGTGTCCCGCGGCTTCCCGCCGTACCTCACCGACGGTGACGAGGAGTTCAGCGCCTATTACGCGCAGTACAACCGCGGCAAACTCGGCATGGGGCTGGACCTGGCGACCCCCGAGGGCACCGAGGTGCTCAAGGACCTCGTGCGCTCGGCCGACATCCTCGTGGAGAACTTCCGTCCCGGCACGATGGCGAAGCTCGGAGTCGGCTACGACGTGCTGCGCGAGATCAACCCGAAGCTCGTCTACACCGCGATCTCGGGCTACGGGCAGACAGGTGCGCGCAGCCGACGACCCGCGTTCGACAACACCGCGCAGGCGGCGGGCGGACTGTGGTCCATGAACGGCTATGCGGACCAGCCGCCCGTGCGCGTGGGCGTGACGATCGGAGACCTCTCCGCCACGCTGTTCGCCGTGGTCGGCACGCTCGCGGCACTCCGCCACGCGGAGGCGACGGGCGAGGGGCAGCTGGTGGATGTCGCCCAGGTCGACAGCATCATCGCCCTGACCGAGACGGCGGTGGTCGACTACACCGTCACGGGGACGGTCGCGAGTCCCGCGGGCAACGAGCACGCGTGGGTCCGCCCGTACGAGCTCTTCGACTGCGCGGACGGTCAGGTGTTCTTCGGCGCCTATACGGACAAGCTGTGGCGCGCGAGCTGCGACCTCTTCGGCACTCCGGAGGTCGCGGAAGATCCCGAGATCGACACCATGCGCAAGCGCTTCGATCCCGAGGTGTACGAGCGACGCGTGAAGCCGATCGTCGCGGCCTGGCTCGCCGACCGGACCAAGGCCGAGCTCGAAGAGCTCGCGGGCGATGTCGTCCCCCTCACGGCGATCAAGACGATCGGCGAGGTCGTGGACGATCCGGGCACGGCCGAGCGGGACATGATCGTGTCGGCCGACTACGGCGATCTCGGCACGCTCCGCATGTTCGGCCAGCCGATCAAGCTGAGCGCGACGCCCGCGACCCCGGCCCGCACGGCCAACCGTTTCAATGAGCACGCCGACCGGGTGCTCACCGAGTTCGCCGGCTACGACGCGGACCGCATCGCGGCCCTCCGTGAGGCGGGGGTCCTGCCGTGAGCCTCACCCGCACCGAGCTGATCGGGACGGACTCGGCCGAGGCCTACCGGGGGACGTTCGCGCCGTCCGACCCCGCATCGACCGTCGGGGACGCGCTCCCTCCCGCGTGGGAGGGCGTGCACTTCCCGTTCATCGCTCCGCTCGCCGATCTGCGCCCGGACGGGACGCCGGCCAGGGACGGTGTGCTGCCGGAGATCGATCTGCCTCGGCGGATGTACGCGGGAGAGGACACGACGTTCCTCCGCCCGATCCGCATCGGAGCCGAGGTGCAGCAGACCACCACGCTCGGCGATGTCACGGAGAAGACGGGCGCCAGCGGGCGGTTGGTCTTCGTGGACATCGTGCGGGAGTACAGCGTCCGCGGCGAGGTCGCGATCCGCAGCGTCTGGCACGACGTGTTCCTCGAGAAGGCAGACCCGGACGCCCCCGTGCGTCCGCCGCGCACCGACCCGTCCGTCGCTTCCACGGCCGACTGGGTCGAGGAGGGCTCCTGGGATGCCAGGGCGCTCTTCCGCTTCTCGGCGCTCACGTTCAACACGCACCTCATCCACTACGACCGTGCGTGGGCCCGCGAGGTCGAGGGGCTGCCGGATCTGCTCGTGCACGGACCGCTCACGCGCATCCTGCTCATGGACGCCGCGCGTCGTCACGTGCCCGGCCGGCGGGTGTCGCACCTCGCGGTGCGCACCGTGGCCCCGATGCTCGTGGACCGTGTCGTGCGGTTCGCCGGGACGACCGAGGGTGACGTGACGAGGATCACGGCTCTCGACGAGGCGGATGTGATCCTCGCGACCGCCGAGGTGACGTGGATGTGACCGCCGGCTCAGCGGGGGTCGTGCGCGGCGAGGGCATCGGTGAGCGCCTCGCGCACGACGGCGATCGTCGCGCTTCCCCGAGACGCGGATCGGCTCGCGGCGAAGATCTCGCGGACCGGAGACCCGGGCAGGTCGACCAGGCGCACGGTGGCGCGGTCGCCGGTCCAGACCAGATCCGGCAGCATCGCCACGGCGTGGCCCGCGGCCACCAGGCGCGCGTGCGCCGTGAGATCGGTCGCCTCGAAGCGCACGTCCGGCTCGAAGCCCGCGGCCCGACACTGCTGCACGGCCCAGCGCCGCACCGCCGCGCCCTCGGGCTCGAACACCCACGCGCGGTCGTGCAGGTCCGCGAGCGCCGTGGCCGGGTCGTCGCGCGGCAGGGCCAGACGCACCGGATCCTCGCCCAGCAGCGTCCGGTCCACGCCGGCGCGGAGCTCCCGGGTGTGACCCGGGTACTGCTCGGCCACGACCAGGTCGAACGCCCGCGCCTGCAGTTCCGCGAGCCCCTCCTCGGGCGCCATCTCCGCCATCTCGAGACGCAGCCCGGGTGCGCGCTCCGCAAGGATCGTGAGAGCCCGCGGGATGAGCACTTCCGCCGCGGTGGACATCACGGCGACGCGCACGCGCCCCGGGGCGTCGTGCGAGCGGGAGAGCTCGGCGCGGGCGGCCTCGTCGAGCTCCAGAGCACGCGCGGCGTGCGCCGCGAGCAGACGACCCTGGGCGGTGAGGCGGACGCGTCGGCCGTCCGGCTCCAGGAGTGGAGTCCCCGCCTCCTGCTCCAGCGTGGACAGCTGCTGCGAGACGGTCGAGGCGCTGTACGACAGCGCAGCGGCGACCTCGGTGATCGAGCCGCGCAGCGACAGCTCGTGCAGCAGGCGCAGGCGTCGGAGCTCGAACATCGGCAGAGTCCTTCCATTCGGCTTTATCGAATGGTACCCATCGTAAACGCATGCTTTTCACGAATGATCGCCCCACGCGACACTGAGGACACGAGCCCGTACTCCGGACGGGCCCCCCTGAGCGAGGAGTTGTCATGAGCCCGACCGAATCCGCCCCGAGCGGCGCCGTGACCGACGTGCGCGCCGACCTCACCGCACTCGCCGACGATGCCGTCGCGCTCGTGCGCCGCTGGCTCGAGGAGAGCCGCGCTGTCCCCGAGGACGTCGCCGCGCGCCGCCTGGCCGGTGTCCTGCGCGATGAGAACGGACTCGACTTCACGGTCGGCTTCGTGGACGGCGTCGTGCGCCCCGAGGACCTGAGCGTCGCCGCCCGCGGGCTGCGAGACCTCGTGCCGCTGACCCCGCGTTTCCTCCCGGCTCCGCTGCGGGCCCTCATCCGTCTCGGCGGCGCGCTCGCCCCCGCCTTCCCCTGGATCGTCGTGCCGATCAGTCGCCGGGTGCTGCGTGGCATGGTCCGCCACCTCATCGTCGACGCGACCGACGCCCGCCTCGGCCGCTCCATCCGGCGCATCCGCTCCGTCGACGGCGTGCACCTCAACGTCAACCTGCTGGGCGAGGCCATCCTCGGCGAGCAGGAGGCCGCGCGTCGCCTGGAGGGCACGCGCCGCCTGCTGTCGCGCGACGACGTCGACTACGTGTCGATCAAGGTCTCCTCCACGGTCGCCCCGCACAGTCCGTGGGCGTTCGACGAGGCCGTCACCCACGCTGTCGACGCGCTGAGCCCCCTGTTCCGGATCGCGGCCACTCACCCGGGCGGTGCGAAGTTCATCAACCTCGACATGGAGGAGTACAAGGACCTCGATCTGACGCTCGCGGTCTTCACGACGATCCTCGACCGCGAGGAGTTCCGCACGCTCGAGGCGGGAATCGTCCTCCAGGCCTACCTGCCGGACGCCCTGGGAGCCATGGAGCGCCTGCAGCACTGGTCCGCGGCGCGGGTCGCCGCAGGTGGCGCCCCGATCAAGGTCCGTGTTGTGAAGGGCGCGAACCTCCCGATGGAGCGCGTCGACGCCGAGGCACACGACTGGCCGCTCGCGACCTGGGACAGCAAGCAGGCCTCCGACGCGTCGTACAAGGCCGTGCTGGAGTACGCACTGCGCCCCGAGCACATCGGTGCCGTGCGGATCGGCGTCGCCGGCCACAACCTCTTCGACATCGCCCTCGCCTGGCTGCTCGCCGAGCGCCGCGGCGTTACCCAGGGCATCGAGTTCGAGATGCTCCTCGGCATGGCGTCCGCACAGGCCACCGTCGTCCGCCGGACCGTCGGGTCGCTGCTGCTGTACACCCCCGTCGTGCACCCCGCGGAGTTCGACGTCGCGATCGCGTACCTCATCCGCCGGCTGGAGGAGGGCGCGTCGACCGAGAACTTCATGTCCGCCGTGTTCGACCTCGACTCCGACCCCGCGCTCTTCGCTCGGGAGCGCGACCGCTTCCTCGCCTCGATCGCCTCGATGCCGACCGAGACCCCCGCCCCCAACCGTGCGCAGGACCGCACCGCAGCGCCCGCCCCGGCGCCCCGCGGCGAGTTCCACAACACCCCCGACACCGACCCGAGCCTGGCCGCCAACCGGGCTTGGGGCGACGCCATCCGCTCGCGGATGCAGGGATCGACGCTCGGTGAGGAGACGGCCAGGAGCCACACGCTCGCCGACGCCGCTGCGCTCGACGACGTGATCGCCCGCGCGGTGGCCGCGGGTGCCGCATGGCGCGACCTCGGAGCGGACGGACGCGCGGAGATCCTGCACCGCGCCGGTGAGATCCTGGAGCGACGCCGCGGCGACCTCCTCGAGGTCATGGGCTCCGAGTGCGGCAAGGTGCTCGAGCAGGGCGACCCCGAGGTGTCCGAGGCGATCGACTTCGCGCACTACTACGCCGAGAGCGCCCGACGCATCCAGACCTTCCGCGGAGCCACACCGCGCCCGGTCGGACTGACCGTCGTGACCCCGCCGTGGAACTTCCCCGTCGCGATCCCCGCCGGCTCCACGCTCTCGGCTCTCGCCGCAGGCTCCCCGGTCATCATCAAGCCCGCACGCCAGGCCCGCCGATCCGGCGCCGTCATGGTCGAGGCGCTCTGGGAGGCCGGCGTCCCGCGCGAGGTGCTGCAGTACGTGCAGCTCGACGGCCGCGAACTCGGTCGTCAGCTCATCAGCGCCCCGGCTGTCGAACGGGTCATCCTCACGGGGGGATACGAGACGGCCGAGCTGTTCCGCAGCTTCCGCCCCGACCTGCCGCTGCTCGCCGAGACGAGCGGCAAGAACGCCCTGATCGTCACCCCGAGCGCCGACCTCGACCTCGCAGCGAAGGACGTCGCCTACTCGGCCTTCGGGCACGCGGGGCAGAAGTGCTCCGCCGCATCCCTCGTCATCCTCGTGGGGAGCGTCGCCACCTCAGAGCGATTCCGTCGGCAGCTCGTCGACGCGGTCGGTTCGTACCAGGTCGGGATGCCATGGGACGGCTCCAGTCGCATCGGACCGCTCATCGGCCCGGCCGAGGGCAAGCTCCACCACGCACTCACGACCCTCGAGCCGGGGGAGAGGTGGGTGCTCGCACCCGAGCAGCTCGATGAGTCCGGTGCGCTCTGGCGGCCCGGAATCCGCGACGGCGTCGCCGCGGGATCGCCCTTCCACCTCACGGAGTACTTCGGTCCGGTGCTCGGCATCATGACCGCAGCCACCCTGGACGACGCGATCGGCATGGTGAACGCGATCGACTACGGCCTGACCTCCGGTCTCCACGCGCTCGACGCCGCGGAGATCGACGCCTGGCTCGCCGGTGTCCAGGCCGGGAACCTCTACGTCAACCGGGGCACGACCGGTGCCATCGTGCAGCGTCAGCCGTTCGGCGGCTGGAAGAAGGCCGCGGTCGGCGCCGGTACCAAGGCGGGTGGCCCGAGCTACCTCGTCGGGCTGAGCGACTGGGTCGACGCCCCCGTCGAGGCTCCCGCGCCCACCGATCGCCTGTCGACCGCCGCGCTCGCCGCCGTCGCGGATGCCGACGACGCCGACCTCGCCTGGCTCAGCGGAGCGCTCTCGACCGACGTCGAGGTGTGGGCCGACGAATTCGGCGCCGTCCGCGACGCGACGGGCCTCGAGACCGAGCAGAACGCCCTGCGCTACCAGGCCGTCCCCGTCACGATCCGCGTCGAGCAGGCGCGGGCGGTCGAGATCGTCCGCATCGCGGCCGCAGGACTGCGCGCCGGCGGGTCCGTCGTCCTCAGCAGCTCGACCGAGATCGCCGTTCCCGTCCGCCGCTGGCTCGAGACCACGCGGGTCACCGTCGCGATCGAGGATGACGCAGCCTGGACGACCCGGGTCTCCCGGCTCGCCGAGCGGGGCGGACGCATCCGCCTGCTCGGCGGCGACGTACGCGATGTCGCGCGCCGGGCGGACGGATCCCCCGCCGTCGCCATCTACGCCGGACCCGTCGTGTCCGCGGGGCGCGTGGAGATCCTGCCGTTCCTGCGCGAGCAGGCCGTGTCCGTGTCCGCCCACCGTTTCGGAACACCCCGCCCGCACGAGATCGGTCGGCTCGCCCCGTCCGCGACCGTCGGCACCTCAGGAGCCACCGGATGAGACCCAACTCCGACTACGCGTTCGACGACGACGAGGCGCTCCGCGCGCTCGTCCGAGAGAACCCGTGGGCGACCATCGTGAGCCATGTCCCCGATCGAGGGCTCGTCGCCTCGCACTACCCGATCCTGCTGGAGGAGAGCGAGCACGGCATGGTCCTCGTGAGCCATGTAGGGCGTCCTGATGAGCGGCTGCACGAGCTCGGGGCGCACGAGATCATGGTCGTGATCTACGGTCCGCAGGGCTACGTGTCGCCCGGGTGGTATGAGACGTCGCCGGCTGTGCCGACCTGGAACTTCGCGGTCGCGCACCTGCACGGTGTGCCCGAGATCCTCTCCGACGACGAGAACCTCGCGGTGCTGGAGAGGCTCGTGGACCACTTCGAGCACGTCCTGCCCGATCCGTACCTGATGAACCGCACACTCGAGAACGCCGACTACGCCGCGCGCATCGTGCACGGCACCGTCGGCTTCCGGTTGCGGGTCGCGCGGGTCGAGGCGAAGGAGAAGATGAGCCAGGACAAGCCGGCCGAGGTGATCGATCGCGTGATCGATGCGCTCCGCCAGGCGGGCCCGTACGAGAACCCGAGACTCGCGGCCCGGATGGCGGCCGTGCACGGACGAGAGAGTGGAGAGCGGACATGACCGGATTCGTGGGCGTTGCGGACATGGTGCGCTGGGTGACCCAGCGCGGTGCCGAGCAGATCATGCGCGAGATGGCGGAGGAGATCGAGGCCGACTTCCGACGCTGGCCGTCGTTCGACAAGACCCCGCGCCTGGCGAGCCACACGCCGTTCGGCGTGATCGAGCTCATGCCCATCAGCGACCCGGACGTGTACGCGTTCAAGTACGTCAACGGGCACCCGTTCAACCCCGCCCGCGGGTACCAGACCGTCACCGCGTTCGGCGTCCTCGCCGATGTGCACAACGGCTATCCGGTGTTCCTCGCGGAGATGACCCTGCTGACGGCGCTGCGGACCGCGGCGACCTCCGCGATGGTCGCACGCACCCTCGCCCGGCCCGATTCCCAGGTCATGGGGATGATCGGTGCGGGGAGCCAGGCGGAGTTCCAGGCGCTCGCCTTCCGTGCGCTGCTGGGCATCGACCGGCTTCGGGTGTTCGATGTGGATCCGGCGGCGCTGGAGAAGATCGTCCGCAACCTCGCTCCCCGCGGCTTCGAGGTCATCGTGTGCGCGTCCGCCGCCGAAGCCGCGCGCGGTGCGGACATCGTGACCACTTGCACGGCGGACAAGGCGGCAGCGACCGTCCTCGCCGATGCGGATGTCGCCCCCGGCATGCACATCAACGCGATCGGCGGCGACTGCCCGGGCAAGACCGAGCTCGACGCGCAGACGCTCGAACGCGGCCCCGTGTTCGTGGAACACACCCCGCAGACGCGTATCGAGGGCGAGATCCAGAACGTCGCGGCGGACTTCCCCGTCACGGAGTTCTGGCAGGTGCTGGCCGGCAGCGCCCCAGGGCGAACGAGCGCGGAGCAGATCACGATCTTCGACTCCGTCGGTTTCGCGATCGAGGACTTCTCGGCGCTGCGGTATCTGCGCGCGAGCGTCGCCGGGACGGAGTGGGAGAAGAACATCGACCTCGTCGCCGCCCCCGAGGACCCCAAGGACCTCTTCGGCATGGCGCACGCACCGGTTCCGGTGGCGTGATGGCAACCCAGGTCTTCACGAACGGAAAGGTGTTCACGGGCGAGGGAGAGGACGCGTTCGCCTCCGCCTTCCGCATCCGGGACGGCCTGATCGACTGGGTCGGGGATGCCGCCGACATCGACGATCCGAACGCGATCGACCTCGCCGGTCGCACGGTGCTGCCCGGCTTCCTCGACAGCCACACCCACCCGGCGCTCATGGTGTCCACGGCCGCCGCGGTGGAGTGCTTCCCGCCCGCGGTGGTCACGATCGACGAGCTCCTCGATCGGCTTGGCGCGCACCCCGTCGCCGGTACCGATGCCGACACCTGGATCCTCGGCCGCGGATTCGACGAGACCAAGTACCCCGATCGCCGGATGCCGACCGCCGCGGACCTCGACCGCGTCTCCACGACTCAGCCGGTGCTCGTCTGGCGCTGCGACGCGCACTCCGCCGTCTGCAACTCCCGTGCTCTCGAGATCGCCGGCATCACGGCCGAGACACCCGACCCGGACGGTGCGCGCTTCGAGCGCGACGCGGACGGGAATCCGACCGGCGTGCTGACCGAGATCGCCGCGGTGCAGGCCGTCGCCGCGTTCATCCCCGCGCCCACGCGGGAGGAGCAGGTGCAGGCCCTCCTCACCCTCGGAGACGAGCTGTCGCAGCGCGGGATCGTCGCGGTCTGCGACCTGCTGTCGACCCGCATCGACGACCCGCTCGGTGTCTTCCGCGCGGCCGAGGCCGCGGGCATGCCCACCCGGGTCGCGCTGTATCCCGGCTGGGATCCGCAGGCTCCGCTGGCCGACCTCGCGCCCGACGAGGTCACCGGTCGTGTCCGGATCGCGGGCGTCAAGGTCGTGCTCGACGGCGCGTACTCCAACCGCACCGCCTGGGTGCACGAGCCGTATCCGGACTCGTGCGATCACGGCCTGCAGCTCGTCCCGGACGACGAGGTGCTGCGCGCCGCCGACTGGGCCCGCCGCAACGGTGTGCAGATCGCGGTGCACGCCATGGGCGACCGCGCGCTCGACCGGGTACTGGAGCTCTTCGGCGATCAGGAACCGTGGCTCGAGGGCATCCCGTCCGTGCGGATCGAGCACGCCACGATCATCAGCGACGAGTACGCGGAGCGGCTGCGCGATGCGCGGATGTCGTTCGGCATCGCGACGCACACGATCTTCTTCTTCGCCGAGTACGACGGGTACGAGAAGGCGCTGCACCCCGACCAGTTCTCTCTCGCGTATCCGCTGGACCGCCTGTACCGCACGATCACGCCCCTCGCGCTGTCGTCCGACCGTCCGGCCACGGCGTGGAGCGGGGCGGATGACGTGCTGCTCTCGGTCGAGGCCGCGGTCCGGCGCCGTGCGTACAACGATGCCTCCTTCGCGCCGGACGCGTCGATCTCCCTCGCGCAGGCCCTGCTGCTGTACACCGGCCGCGCGAGCCTGCTCTCACCGCTCGAGGGCGTGGGGGTGATCCGTCCCGGTTTCGACGGGAGCTTCGTGATCCTGGATCGCGACGTGTTCTCCGTCCCGGATTCGGAGATCGCCCGTGTCACGATCTCCGAGACGTGGATCCGCGGCTCCCGCGTCCACCCCGCCCCCTGACCCCCTCCCGCCCCTTTCCCTCCCAAGCCGCCGAGTGGTCAGTTATGGTCCAGAATTCCCCCGAAAGTGGACCAAAACTGACCACTCGGCGGAGCAGGGCCGGGGGTCAGGGGAGGGACGCGGTGTGCTCGCCGAGGGTGGGGGCGCGGGACAGGTGCGCCGTGCCGTTCGGACCGAGGGGGGAGCGCGCGATGCTGATCCCATCGTCCTCGACGAGCAGCCCGAGCGCGTCCGCCTGCTCGCTGCGAGCCGCGTCCTCCGGTCTGCGCACGCGGGCGACGAGGACACGATGCGCGCGGAGCCGCTCGACGATCGTGTCGAGCGTGAGCTCTGCGACCCGGGCCGCGAGCAGGGTCTCGAGCCGTTCCCGGTCGGTCACCCGCTCGGCGTTGCGGCGCCACCGCTCGTCGCCGAGCGTCGCCCCGAGATCCAGAGCCTCCACGAGACGCGCGAACATCGCGTCGTTCGTGGCGCCCAGCACGACACGGCCGTCGGCGGCCTCGAACGCGCGGTACGGCACGATCGAGGGATGCGCGCTGCCCCACGCGCGCGGAGCGGGTCCGCCCGCCGAGGCGCTCGCGATCACCGTTCCCAGCGAACTGATCGCCGTGGCGAAGAGCGAGAACTCCAGATGGCGCCCGCGGCCGGTCCGCGTGCGCTCCAGGAGGGCCGCCAGCACACCGTTGATCATGGACATCCCGGTCGCGATGTCGACCATCGCCACGCCGGACCGTACGGGCTCGCCGCCGTCGTACCCCGTGACGTGCATGAGTCCGGACTCCGCCTCGACCGTCACCGCAGTGCCGGGTTCCGCGGACAGCGGGCCGATCGAGCCGAATCCGCTGATCGAGGCGTGCACGATGTGGGGAAACAGCTCGCCGATCTCGGCCGCTCCGATCCCGAGTCGGTCCGCGACGCCCGGCCGGAAGCTCTCGATCACGACGTCCGCACCCGCGATGAGCTCGTGGATGCGCCGACGATCGGCCTCGTGCGTGAGGTCCGCCGTCACGCTGCGCTTGCCGCGATTGATGGCGTGGAAGTACGCGCTGTTGCCGTCCTCGGCGAACGGTGGACCCCAGTGGCGGGTCTCGTCGCCGATCCCGGGCTCCTCGACCTTGATCACGTCGGCGCCGAGCTCGGCCAGCGTCATGGTCGCGTACGGGCCGGCGAGCAGGCGGGTGAAATCGATCACCCGGACTCCCCGCAGTGGGAGGAACTCCATGTCCTCGACCGTATCGACCCCTCGGACGGCGCGGTCATGGTGGTTCGCCCCACGAAGGCGGATCGCGGGTGGGCGGGGGGCACATCCGTCCCCGGCGAACAGGGACCGTAGTGTGAACGTGCTGACCGAATGATGAGGAGTGACCGGATGACTTCCCTGCTGCTGCGCCACGCGCGACCCCTCGGCGGAGGTGACCTCCAGGACGTGCGGATCGTCGACGGCCGGATCGCGGAGCTCGCGCCCGCCGGCTCGCTGCGTCCCGAGGCCTCCGAGGCCGTCGATCTTGCGGGACGAGTGCTGTCGCCGGGACTCTGGGACGAGCACGTGCACTTCACGCAGTGGGTGATCCGCCGATCCCGCTTCGACCTGTCCGGCACCGCGAGCGCGGCGGACGTGCTCGACCGGGTGCGCCGCGCGGTGGCCTCGCTCGACGGACCGCCCGATGGCCCGCTCACCGGCTACGGGTTCCGCGACGGCACGTGGCCGGATGCGCCGAGCCTCGCCGCTCTGGATGCGATCACGACGGCGTTCCCGATCATCCTCATCAGCGGCGACCTGCACTGCGCGTGGCTGAACTCTCCGGCGGCGGCGCACCTGCGCGTGGACGTGGACGCGTCGGGCCTCGTGCGGGAGGGGGCGTGGATCAACATCCCCGCCGAGCTGCGCGACGACGCCACCGTCACGAGCGCACGCGTGCGGGACGCGGCGGAGGCTGCGGCCCGGCGCGGTGTGGTCGGAGTGGTCGAGTTCGAGCACGCCGACAATCTCACGGTGTGGCCGGAGCGCGTCGCGGCGGGTGTCGACCAGCTGCGGGTCGAGGCCGCCGTCTGGCCGGAGGATCTGGAGCGGACGCTGTCCGCCGGGCACCGGACCGGGGATGTCCTCGAACCGCGGGGGCTGGTGACGATGGGCCGCCTGAAGGTCGTCGTGGACGGCTCGCTCAACACCCGCACGGCCTGGTGCTGGGATCCGTACCCCGGCACGACCGCCCACGACGAGCACCCGTGCGGTGTCACGACCGTGCCGCCGGAGGAGCTGAGACGCCTGCTCACCCGCGCCGTTCCCGGGGGTATCGCCCCCGCGGTCCACGCGATCGGCGACCGCGCGAACACCGAGGTGATCGACATCTTCGAGGAGTTCGGGATCCCGGGCACGATCGAGCACGCCCAGTTGGTCAGCGAGCAGGACTTCGCCCGCTTCGGCGCGCTCGGTCTCGTCGCGAGCGTCCAGCCTGAGCATGCAATGGATGACCGGGACGTGGCGGACCTGCACTGGGCCGGCCGGACGGACCGCGCGTTCGCGTTCCGTTCGCTGCACGACGCCGGCGCGACCCTGCGTCTCGGATCCGATGCCCCGGTCGCACCGTTGGACCCGTGGGTGTCGATCGCCGCGGCGACGACCCGCGAGCGGGACGGACGCGAGGCCTGGCACCCGGACCAGCGCATCCCGCTGGACGTCGCGCTGGCCGCGAGCACGCGCGGGCGCACCCGGCTGTCGCTGGGGGACGTCGCCGACCTCGCGATCCTGGACCTGGACCCGCACGCGGCGACGCCCGCTCAGCTGCGCGAGCTGCCGGTCGCGGGCACGCTGCTGGCCGGACGCTGGACCTGGCGGGGGATCTGAGTACTCAGGTGTCCGCGCCGAGCAGCCGCACGCGGCACGCGAGTTCGACGGCGAAGCGCACGTCCGGGTCGTCGAGGTCGACGTCGAGCGCTTCGCGGATCCACCGCAGCCGGTAGCCGACCGCGTTCGGGTGCAGGGTCAGTGCTCGGCCCGCGTGGACGAGGGAGTTCCGGCTGCCGAGGTACGCGAGGAGCGTGCGCACCGCCGTGTCGGCGCGCTCGGCGCCCAGCGCGTCGAGCGGGGACAGCACGTCCTGCAGCAGGGTGCGGCTGATCGGCGAGGCGTAGAAGTCCAGCAGCACGCGGCGCAGACCCGTGACGTCGGTCACCTCGATCCCGCCGAGGCGCCCGGCGGCGATCGCGGAGTCCGCCGCGACGCGCGCCTCGGCGGCGGACTGGCGCAGGCCGGCCGGTCCTGACTGCGGTGTCCCCAGTCCCAGCGTGTACGCCCACTCGTCTCCGGCGAGAGACTGCGCATACGCGCGGATGCGCCCGGCGACGTCGCGCAGTCGGCGCTGGTGGTCACCGGCTCCGTGCTCCTCGGTGCTCACCAGCAGCACGTCGTCCTGGATGTAGGCGATGTGCCACAGTTCCGGCTGCTCCTCGACGAGCTGGAGGGCGAACAGCTCCACGGCCGGCGCGACCGCGTGCACGGGTCGCTGCTCGGGGTCGGTGCGGTGGCGCGGTCTCATCCACGCCGCCGCGTGCTCGAGCTGCAGGGGGAGCCCCAGGCGCGCGGCGGGGGCGACGAACGCGTCGACGCGCGCGGCCTCGGCCAGCACGAGTTCGACGATGAGGTCGGCGCGCGACTGGGTCGGTGCGAAGCGGTCGCGGATGCGGCGGTGGAGCGAGCGTGACACGAGCGAGGCGACGATCGGCGCGGTCACCCGCACGGCCGGATCGCTGTCGTCGCCGTCGATCCGTCCCACGGGGACCTCGCCGATGAAGACCGCGGTGCCGTCCGTCCAGGACACGGTCGGGTCCTCGAGCATGCGCAGGGGCGAGCCGAGCGCGGCCCCCGCGGCGGCCAGGATGTCCTCGACGGAGCTGTCCGCGCCGGTCGCGATCTCGGACGCCTGGGCTATCGCGAACGAGGCGCGGGTCATGGTCTCCGCTGCTCCTCCGCTGAGCACGCGGTCCACGGCCATCGCGAGATCGGACGCGGGGATGCCGCCGGCCATGAGTACCGGGAGTCCGCCGCGTGTCGCGAGCGCCCTGGCGGTCTCGCTGAGGAGGAACTCGGTGGTGAAGACGATTCCTGCGACCTGTAGCGCGCTCGCACGCCGCAGCGCCACATCCACGGCGTACGGTGCGGGAGGTTCCGTGACGGGGATGATGACGAGCGTCCCGGTCTCCGCGTCGGCCAGCGCGTCCAGCTCGACGACCTCGACGCGCTGGATGGGGGAGGACTCGGTCGCCCCGGCCACGTGGCGCATCCCGAGACGCTCCGCGTGGCGGAGGAGTTCACTCATGAGCAGTTGTGCCATGAGCACAATCTAGAAGATTTCTCTGGCTGTTCACCACATTGTCTTCCGTGGGAGACCTTCCTACTGTCGACATATGGCCACCGCCCCCACTGTCAGCCCCGCTGCGCCGCCGTCCCTCGCCCGCGTCGTGATCGACGACATCCCCGCGCTCGCCGCCGGGGCTGCGATCTACGGAACAGGTGGTGGCGGAGCGGTGTACACCGCCCAGCGCGTCGTCGAGCGCGCACTGGAAGAACACGGGCCGGTCGAGTTGCTCCGGGTCGAGGACCTCACCGCGGACGACGCCGTCATCATGATGTCCGGCATCGGCGCCCCCACGGTCGGGATCGAGATGCTCTCCTCGGCGTCTCAGGCCGAGAGCCTGCTCCGCGAGGCCGAGCAGGTCGCCGGTCGGCGCATCACGGCGATCATGCCGGCGGAGATCGGCGGCAGCAACGGCGTCTCCCCGATCGGGTGGGCCGCACGCCTGGGCGTGAAGGTGCTCGACGCCGACGGCATGGGACGCGCGTTCCCCGAGGCGACCATGATCTCCCCGAACGTCGCGGGTGTCCCGTGCGACTTCTCGATCCAGGCCGACGTGGTCGGCAACATCATGATCCAGAAGACGGTCGATCTCGGATGGCTGGAGCGCCACGCGCGGGCGAACACCGTCGCATCCGGCGGTATCGCCCTCGGCGTCCACTACCTGCTCACGTCCGAGACCGCCCCGGGTGCTGTGATCCCCGGCACCGTCAGCGCCGCGATCCGCGTCGGCCACGCTCTGCTCGCCTCGTCCGAGCCCGTCACGGCGATGGCGGACGAGCTCGAGGCGGACGTGCTCATCACCGGGAAGATCACGGATGTCGCGCGGCGCACCGAGGGCGGCTTCGTCCGCGGTTCGGTCACGATCGCCGGCATCGGAGCGGATCGCGGTCGACTCCAGCGCATCGAGCTGCAGAACGAGAACCTCGTCGTCCTGGAGGACGGTGAGGTGCTCGCGAGCGTCCCTGACCTCATCACGATCGTCGACGCCGAGACGGGGCATGCGATCTCCACCGAGATGCTTCGCTTCGGCCAGCGCGTGTCGGTCCTCGCCTGGGCGTGCGATCCGCTGTGGCGCACGGAGCGCGGGTTGCAACTCGCGGGTCCCGCTGCCTTCGGCTACGACCTCCCCTACGTCCCCTTCGAGCGGAAGAGCACCCGATGAACCTCGAGCGAGACTTGTCCCTGGGCGTCGACGTCGGCGGCACGAACACCGACGCCGTGATCCTGGACCGTTCCGGTGCCGTGATCGCGAGCACCAAGCAGCCCACGACCGAGGATGTCATCGGCGGCATCCGTGCCGGCATCGCGCAGGTCCTGGCCGACGTCGGCGAACGGCGCTCCCTCGTGTCGCGCGTCATGCTCGGCACGACGCACGCGACCAACGCGATCGTCGCCCGACGCAGCCTCGCCCGCGTCGCGATGGTTCGCCTCGGCGCTCCCGCCGCGACCGAATGGCCGCCACTGACCGGCTGGCCGAGCGACCTCTCCGACCGCGTGCTCGCGGGGTCCGCGATGCTCGGCGGCGGTCACATGGTCGACGGAACCCCGATCGCACCGCTGGACAGGGACGGGATCCTCCGCTTCGTCGACGGACTGGGGGACGGCTTCGACGCGGTCGCCGTGTGCGGCATCTTCAGCCCGTCCTACCCCGCGCAGGAACTCGAGGTGGAGGCGATCCTCCGAGACCACCTGGGTGCGAACGCGCGGGTCTTCCTCAGTCAGGACATCGGCCCCACCGGCCTCATCGAGCGGGAGAACGCGACCGCCCTCAACGCGGCCCTGCACCGCGTGGCCCACGACGTCACGCACGCTCTCCTCACCGTCGTCGAGGAGGAGGGGCTGGACGCGGTGACGTTCTTCGCCCAGAACGACGGCACGCTCATGTCCCTCGACTACGCCGCGCGGTTCCCCGTCCTCACGATCGGCTCCGGGCCGGCGAACTCCATCCGCGGGGCGGCGTACCTCTCCGGTACCGAGAACGCGATCGTCGTCGACGTCGGCGGCACGACGAGCGACCTGGGCGTCCTGGTCGGCGGGTTCCCCCGCGAGTCCACGCTTCCGCGCGAGATCGGCGGTGTGCAGACGAACTTCCGCATGCCGGACATCCTCAGCGTCGGCATCGGCGGCGGCACCGTGGTCGATGTCGCGAGCGGTCGCGTCGGGCCGGACTCGGTCGGGTATCGGATCGACCCGGAGGCTCTGCTGTTCGGCGGCTCCACTCCGACGCTCACGGATGCCGCGGCCCTGCGTCGCGGCAGCCCGGTCGCCGGTCGTTCGCTGCCCTCGCTCACTCCGAGCATGACCCGCGCACTCAGCGATGCGCTCGGCGTGGTCGCCGACCGCCTCGAGGAGGCCGTCGAACGGCTCTCGCTCGGGCGGATGGACCTGCCGCTCGTCGTGGTCGGAGGCGCCGGATTCCTCGTCCCCGACAGTCTCGCGAGCGCCGCGGACGTGCTGCGGCCCGACCACGGCGACGTCGCGAACGCCGTGGGGGCTGCGATCTCCCTCGCCGGCGGACGCGCCGATCAGATGGCGGACATCGAGGAGCGCGAGTCCGCGATCGAGGCGGCCTCGCAGGCGGCGATCGCCAAGGCCATCCAGGCCGGGGCAGATCCGCTCCAGGTCTCGGTCGTCGAGGTGCTCGAGACCCCCGTGCCGTACACCGCGCACCCAGCGGTCAACGTCTCGGTCAAGGCCGCCGGCCCGCTCACACACCTCGGATCCCTCGCACCGGCAGCACGGTGACCCCCCGAACGCACCACCACCCGAACACCCGAAAGAGGAGAATGCAATGAAACGCAGTATTGCGATACCGGCGGCAGCCGGGTTTGTCGTCCTCGCGATGACACTGGCGTCATGCTCGGGTTCCACCGACAACGGGTCGCCCGACGAGGGCAACTACGTCTCGGGCGGGACCTTCCAGCACGCGATCTTCCCGGAGGTGGGCAGCATCATCCCGATGAGCGCCACGCAGCCGCAGGAGATCCAGATCATCACCTACGCCTACGAGACGCTCGTCTACACGGAATCCGACGGCACGCAGGTGCCGTGGCTCGCCGAGTCGTGGGAGCTCAGCGAAGACGGCACGGGGGTGACGTTCCAGCTCGCGGAGGGGGTGACCTTCCACGACGGGACCGAGTTCGACGCCGCGGTCGCCGCGGACAACATCAACTTCCACACCGATCCCGAGAACACGACGATCTTCGCGGACGTGCTTCCCGCCGGCCTCGTCGCCAGCGGCGAGGGGATGACGCTGGAGGTCACCGCGGACACCGCGGACCCGTTCATCGTCAGCATCCTCGGCAGCATCCGTATGGTCTCCGCAGCGGGTCTCGAAGACCCGTCCAGCCTCGAGTCCGCCTCGAACGGCACCGGGCTCTACGAGCTCACCACCGTGCAGGCCGACCTGTACGAGTTCGAGGCGCGGGATGACTACACCTGGGGCCCGAACGACCTGACCTCCGAGTCCGAGGGACTGCCCGACACGCTGGAGATCAGCGTCGTGGCGGACGCCTCCACCCGGGCGAACCTGCTGCTGTCGGGTGAGCTCAACGCCGCAGCGGTCGAGGGTCCGGACCAGGATCGCATCGACGGCGCCGGCTACGACTTCGCCGGCACGATCAACCCGATCGGTCAGATGCTCTTCAACGAGCGCGAGGACCGTCCCACCAGCGACCCGCTCGTGCGCGAGGCTCTGATCCTGGGGTTCACCCACGAGGACGCGGCCGAGGTCGTCTCCAACGGGCGTCCGCTCGAGCTGACCTCGTGGATCACGGACGCACCCTTCACGTGCTTCAGCGAGGAGCCCGTATGGGAGCGCCCCGTCGCCGACCCCGAGCGTGCAGCCGAGCTGCTCGACGAGGCGGGCTGGACCGAGGGCTCCGACGGCATGCGCGAGAAGGACGGCGAGGCGCTGGAGATCGACTTCATCTACGACGCAGGATCCACCGCTCACGCATCCGCCGGTGAGCTCGTCGCCCAGGACTGGGAAGAGCTGGGAATCGTGACGAACCTCATCGCGATGGACGGAACGGGCTGGTCCGAATACCTGTACGAGACGTTCGACTACGACACCGGCTGGATCCAGATCGGCGTCGGCAGCCCCGTCACGCAGGACCTTTTCTACGGAGGGGCATCGCCCGAGGACGGCGGCCTGAACTTCATGGGTGTCGTCGACGACGAGTACAACGCCCTCGCCGACCAGGCGTCCTCCGCCGCGGATCCCGACGAGGCGTGCGGATACTGGCAGGAGGCCGAGAAGCTGGTCGTGGAGAAGTTCCACACGTTCCTGCTGACCGGCACCGAGCGTCCGACCTACATGTCCGGCGCGACGTTCGAGGTCACGGATTACATCCAGCCCTCGACGATCCGCATGACCGAGTGAGGCACCGGCGATGACCACGACGCACGCACACCAGGAGGAGACCGTCACGGGTCGGCTGCAGCAGATCCAGCAGCTGCGGGGGCGCCTCTCGCCCCGCGCCGACTTCGCGATCCGACGGATCGGACGACTCCTCGTCAGCCTGGTGGTCGTGGTCCTCGCCGCCTTCTTCCTCGTCCAGCTGGTCCCCGGCGACCCGGTCAGGGCAGCGCTCGGACCGACCGCCCCCGCCTCGCTCGTCGAGGCCACCCGGGTCTCCCTGGGCCTGGACCTTCCCGTCCTGCAGCAGCTCCTGAATTACGTCACGGGGCTGCTGCAGGGCGACCTGGGAACCTCGATCCAGTCGGGGCTCCCCGTGGGCGCCACGATCGCGTCGCGCTTCCCGACCACGCTCACCCTCGCCGCTCTCGGTTTCGTCGTCGCGATCGTCGGCGCCGTTCCGATCGGTATGGGCGCCGCCCTCGTGGCGCGCAACGGCCGAGGCCGTGCAGCGAGCAGCGGGATCTCCGGCTTCCTCGGCATCCTCATCGCCATCCCGGACTTCGTCCTCTCGGTCGGCCTGATCTCGGTCTTCAGCATGTGGCTGGGACTCTTCCCGCCGGCCGGATGGGGCAGCGGCGCGAATGCGGTGCTCCCGGTCCTCGGCCTCTCGCTGGGCGCGATGGCGTATCTGGCGCGCATCGTGCAGGTGGAGATGATCAAGGTCCTCGACTCGACCTACATCGCCACGGCTCGCGCGAAGCGCCTCCCGCAGCGCATCATCCTGTTGCGCCACGCGCTGCCGAACATCATCACCGCGACGCTCACAGTCGGAGGCCTGCTGCTCTCGGGTCTCGTCGCCGGAACCGTCATCATCGAGACGATCTTCGCGATCCCCGGGGCCGGCAACACGCTGATCTCCGCGGTCGGAACCAAGGATTACCCGATGATCCAGGGCATGGTGCTCGTCTACGCCGTCATGGTCCTGGCCGTGAACCTCGTGGTCGACCTGATCCTCATCACCCTCGACCCCCGCACGACGATCGCAGAAGGGTGAGTGCGCGATGACCACCTCCGTTCCCGGCACGTTGACCGCTCCTCCCGCGAGCGACGCGCCCACGCGTCGACGCCGCTCCCGGTGGATCAGCGTCCCCGGCATCACCGCGATCGTCGGTGTCGCGATCCTCCTGATCATCGCGATCGTGGGTCCGAGCATCTGGATGGACGCCGCGACCGTGCGCAACATCCCCGAACGCTGGGCGCAGGCAGGTGCCGATCACCTGTTCGGCACGGACGACATCGGCCGCGACATCTTCGCCCGCGTCATGGTCGCCACCCGCACCTCGCTGCTGCTCACCGCTGGGGCGACCGTCCTGCTCATCGGCGGAGGACTCCTGATCGGTCTCACCGCCGCCATGCTGCCCCGGCGTCCGCGCCGCGCGCTGATCTGGGTCATGGACATGCTCCTGGCCTTCCCGTGGCTGCTGCTCGTGCTGTTCTTCACCGTCATCTGGGATGCGTCGGCGACCGGCGCGATGGTCGCGATCGGCCTGGCGGGCATCCCCAACGTCACCCGCCTCGTCTACAACATGGCCTCCTCGGTGACCGACCAGGACTACGTCCGCGCGGCCCGCGTGGTCGGGGTCGGCCCCCTGGGGATCATGGTCAAGCACGTGCTGCCGAACATCGCCAACCCGCTGCTCGTGCAGGCAGCGGCCGCCGCGAGCACGGTGCTCCTCGCGTTCGCAGGCCTCTCGTTCCTGGGACTCGGCGTCCAGGCGCCCGAGTACGACTGGGGTCGCCTGCTGAACGAGGGACTGAGCCACCTCTACACGAACCCGATGGCCGCGCTCGGCCCCGGTATCGCCGTCGTGTTCTCGGGTCTGGTCTTCACGATGATCGCCGAGACGATCGGCGACCAGCCCGGTCAGGGGCTCGGCGCCCTCGCCAAGGCGAGCCGCATGGCACTGCTCGTCGAGCGCCGCTCCTCGGGCACCGCGGTACCCGCCCACACAGCTGCTCAGGAGAGCGACGCAGCGATCGCCGAGGTGCGCGGACTGCACGTGTCGTTCCCCGACGGTGACGGCGGGATCGTCGAGCGCGTACGCGGTGTCGATCTGCGCGTCGCTCCGGGCGAGGTCGTCGGCGTGGTCGGCGAGTCCGGATCGGGCAAGTCGCTCACCGCGATGGCGCTCGCCGGACTGCTCGACAAGCCGGCGATCGTGCAGACCGAGAGTCGCCGTTTCGACGACATCGACCTCGACGCACCGCTCACCCCGGCCGCACGCAAGCGGCTCGGCGTGGAGCTCGGCGTGATCTTCCAGGATCCGCTCACCTCGCTGAACCCCGCTCTCACGATCGGCCGTCAGCTCACCGAGGTGCCCCGACAGCACCTCGGCGCGAGTCGGGCAGAGGCGCGTGCCCGGGCGATCGACGGCCTCGACGCCGTCGGGATCCCCGAGCCCGAAGCCCGGCTCGGCGACTATCCCCACCAGTTCTCCGGCGGTATGCGACAGCGCGCCATGATCGGCATCGCGCTCACGGGGCGTCCGCGCCTCATCATCGCCGACGAGCCCACGACCGCGCTCGACGTCACAGTGCAGCGCCAGGTGCTGCGTGTCCTGCGGCGGGCACAGGAGGCGACCGGCGCCGGCATCGTGTTCATCTCGCACGACATCGCGCTCGTCTCGAGCTTCTGCGACCGTGTCGTGGTGATGAAGGACGGCGAGATCGTCGAGGAGCTGAACGCTCGTCGGATCAAGCAGGAGGCGACGCACCCGTACACCAGGGGGCTCATCGCGTGCCTTCCCGACATGGGCTCGGACCGTACGCAACCGCTGCCCGTCATCAGCGATGAACTGCAGGCCCGCGATCTCGCGGAGCGTCGTGCCGCCTCGGTCGAGGACGCGCCCGTCGAACAGCACCGAGCGGAGGCCACACGATGAGCAACGCACTGGAGATCGACGACCTGACCGTGCGCTACGGGCGGCGCGAGGTCGTCTCCGGAGTCTCCCTCCAGGTCGCCGCGGGCCGGACCCTCGGCCTCGTGGGGGAGTCGGGTTCGGGCAAGTCCACGGTCGCGAACGCGGCGGTCGGCCTCGCGCCGATCCACAGCGGCGACATCCGCGTGCACGGCACCGGCAGTGTCGGACGGGGACGCGAGGCCAGCACCGCACGCCGGCGCATCCAGATGGTCTTCCAGGATCCGTTCTCGTCCCTGGACCCGCAGATGCCGATCGGGGAGTCGATCGCCGAAGGGCTGCGCGCCACGGGACGCTCCCTGTCCCGGCCCGCCCGTCAGGATCGGGTGGCCGAACTGCTGCGCCAGGTGGACCTGGACCCCGCACGCGCCGGGGAGCTTCCGAAGACCTTCTCCGGCGGACAGCGTCAGCGCATCACGATCGCCCGCGCGCTCGCGGGAGAGCCGGAGATCCTGATCGCCGACGAGGTCACGAGCGCGCTCGACGTGTCCGTGCAGTCGACGGTGCTCAACCTGTTGCGCGACCTGCAGCGGCAATTGGGACTGACGATGCTCTTCATCTCCCACAACCTGGCGGTCGTCCGCTACATCAGTGACGACATCGCCGTGATGCGCCACGGGCGCATCGTCGAATACGGTGAAACCGAGGCCCTGCTGGACGCCCCCGCCGAGCCGTACACACGGGAACTCCTGAACGCGGTGCCGGTTCTGGGCGAAAGGATGGTCTTCTGATGCTCGACGACGCCACGTTCGACACGGATGCGCGTGCGCTGGGGGAGCGGCTCGTCGCGCTCCGCCGGGAACTCCACGGCGCGGTCGAGGTCGGGATGGATCTGCCCGACACGCAACGAATCATCCTGCGCGAGCTCGAAGACCTGGGGATGGAGGTGACGCTGGGCACCTCGCTGTCCTCCGTCACCGCTGTGCTGCGCGGCGGGGGTGAAGGACCCACGGTCCTGCTCCGCGCCGACATGGACGGACTCCCCATCACCGAGGCCACGGGTCTCGAGTACGCCTCCACGAGCGGTGCCATGCACGCGTGCGGACACGATCTGCACATGGCTGGGCTGCTGGGGACCGCCCGGCTTCTCGCCGCGCGGCGGGATGAGCTTCCCGGCACCGTCGTGTTCATGTTCCAGCCCGGTGAAGAGGGCTTCGGCGGCGGTCGCGTCATGATTGACGAGGGCGTGCTGGACGCTGCGGGCGAACGCCCCGTCGCCGCCTTCGCGATGCACGTCGACTCGGCGACCGAGCGCGGTCTGCTCGTCACCCGTCCCGGCGCGATGATGGCGAGCGTCAGCTCACTGCAGATGACCCTGCGCGGGTCCGGAGGTCACGCCGCCTTCCCGCATCAGTCGGTGGATCCGGTGCCCGTCGCCGCGCAGCTCGTCCTCGCGGTGCAGTCCTTCGTCGCCCGCCGGGTTCCCGCGACGGAATCCGCCGTGATCTCCGTGACGCACCTGCGGACGGATTCCCCCGCCGGCAACGTGCTGCCCGCGGCGGTCGAGATCGGGGCGAACATCCGCACCCTGTCCCGCGAGACGCTGGCCCTCGTGCGCGACGAGCTCCCCCCGCTGCTCACCGCCCTCGCCGAGGCCCACGGATGCACGCTCGAGGCGGAGTTCATCGCGTCCTACCCCGTGACCATGAACGATCCCGTCGAGACCGCGTGGGTGCTCGACGTGCTCGATGCCCGCCCGGAGCGGGTCTACCTGCTGCCGGAGTCGTCGATGGCCTCAGAGGACTTCGCCTACGTCCTCGAGGAGGTCCCCGGCGCCCTCGTCTTCCTCGGCGTCGCTCCGGACAGCGGGCCGGTGCCGCTGCACTCGGACACCGCCGTGTTCGACGACTCCGTCCTGCCCCAGCACGCCGCGATCCTCGCCGAGCTGGCCTGGCGTCGCCTGCTGCGCCCCTGACTCCCGCCCATCGCAGCGGCCCCCCGGCGCCGAGCGCGCGGTAGAGTCGGATCATGTCGATCGAACGGAAGGCGTCCGTGACGCGGATGGAGGTCCTCGGCGCGCTCTGCGCCGGTGGCAGGGGCTGAGCCCTCTTTCTTCCCTTCGCGGTGCCGTCGTGCACCGGCCTCCCGGGCACCTCTGTGCCCGTCCATCGACATCCGCGCGGACCGCACGAGCGACTCCACGCCTTCTGAACGGACCACGCATGATTCCCGTGACCGAGCGCGACATCCGCGCCAGTTTCCTCAACGCCTCCCGCAAGGAGGCATCCTCCCTCGCCCTCCCGCAGGGCTTCGATGCCCTCGACTTCTCGCGCCTGGACTACCTGGGCTGGATGGACCGCAAGTTCGTCCGCCGTGCCTACGTGGTCGCCGAGGTCGACGGCGAGATCACCGGCGTCCTGCTGCAGCGGGCGGAGCAGCGCGTCCTGGCGCGGTCGCTGTGCGCGTGGTGCGAGGATGTGACGCTCCGCAACGACGTGCAGTTCTTCGCCGCGCGTCGGGCGGGCGCCGCGGGCCGCAACGGCGACACGGTCGGCACTCTCGTGTGCCAGAACTTCGGATGCTCCGAGACGGTGCGCAGGCTCCCCCCGCTCGCGTACGAGGGCTACGACCGCGAGGCGGCACGCGACCTGCGCATCCAGCGGCTGCGCGACCACGTGCACGGCTTCCTCACCGAGGTCGCCGGCACTCGCTGAGCCCGCGGCCCTGGTACTCCGGGCTCAGGGCGCGGCGAGGGATCGGACGTGATCCCACGCCGCGCCCTCGAGCGCTGCGGACCGGGTGGCGTAGGCGTCGAAGCTCGCCGGTCCCGGCCACGACGGCGGCAGCAGCGCGGGCGGAAGACCGGGGTCGACGTAGGGCAGCACCCGCCAGGCGTCGATGAGGCGGACATACGCGACGAACGCCCCGTGCGGGTCGACGGGATCGGACTCGATCGTGGTGAGCGCCATCTGGAACTCCTCATGCTCGCCGCGCAGCGCGTCCAGATCCCACCACGTCGCCACGGCGTCGGTCAGCGATCCCTCCACCGACGGCGCGTCCGTCCGGAACAGCACGGCCGCAGAACGCACGCCGAGCTCGCGGAGGATCTGCTCGACCTCGTCCTGCAGGTAGGCGGGGCAGATCCACAGGCCGGACGCGACCGTCCCGCAGCCGATCCACTGCAGTCGACGGCGCAGGCGATGGCGCACGTCCCGCCGGGACTCGGGGATCGTGAACGAGATGAGGCACCACCGGTCCGCGTCCTGCATCCGCCGAATCGAGAAGATGCGCCGGTCGCCGCGCTCCAGCATGGGCAGTGCCGCGCTGTTCAGTCGATAGCCGATGCCCTCGTCGCGCGAGGCGACGAGCAACCCCTTCTGCTTGAGGCGCGCGATGCCGGTCCGTGCGCGTTCCGGGGACATCCCGAGATCGCCCGCGAGCCGGACGAGGTCGGCGGACGAGATGCGACCCCCCAGGCGACGCACGTACAGTCCGATCACCGTCCGCAGGAGCGATGCCGTGCTCCCAGGGCGCGCGTCGATGTCGTCGAACACCGCGGGGACGACGGGTGTGGCGTCCTCCACGCCGGGGTCAGTCGCGGAGCGCATCGCGCACGGCGAGCACGCCGGTGACGGTCTCGACGTGCGACGTGCTCAGCGGCGACAGCCCGAGGCGGATCCCGTCCGGGAAGCGGAAGTCGGGGATCACACCCTGCTCCCACAGCGCCTTGGTGACGTCGGCGAAGCGCTCGTGCCCGATGGTGATGTGGCTTCCGCGCAGATCGGCGTCGCGGGTGCTGAGGAGGCGGACGCCCAGGCCCGCGAGCTCTTCGTCGTACGCCCGGACGGCGAGGTCGGTGAGGGAGCGCGACTTCGCCCGGACGGCGGTGACCGTCGCCTCGTCGATGAGGTCGAGCATCCCGTTCATGGCGAGCATCCCGACCACCGGCGGGGTGCCGCTGAGGAACTGCCGGATGCCGGGTGCAGGTCTGTACGCCGGGCCCATCGCGAACACGTCTCCCGCGCCCATCCATCCCCAGACCGGCTGGGTGAGGACGCCGTGGTGCTCGGTGCGGATGTACACGAAAGCGGGGGAGCCCGGTCCGCCGTTCAGGTACTTGTACGTGCACCCGACCGCGATGTCGACACCCCATGCGTCGAGCTCCATCGGGATGACGCCGGCCGAGTGGCAGAGATCCCAGAGCACCAGGGCGCCCGAACCGTGCACGACGCGGGTGATCGCGGGCATATCGGCGAGAGCCCCGGAGCGGTAGTCGACGTGGCTCAGCACCACGAGCGCCGTCTGATCCGACACGACCGCCTCGACATCGCCCGTCTGCACCCCCACGAGCGGATCGGGAGTGATCCAGCGCAGCGTCATGTCGCACTCCGCCGCGATCCCCTCGGCCACGAACCGGTCGGTGGGGAAGTTCCCCGCCTCCATGACGATCTCGCGTCGGTCGGGGCGCGCGGCGATCGCGGCGCGCATGGACTTGTACAGCAGCACGGTCGTGGAGTCCGCGACCACGGTCTGCCCTTCCGCCGCGCCGAGGCAGATCCGGGCGATGCGATCCCCGACTGCGGTGGGCATGTCCATCCACTGCTCGTCCCATCCGCGGATCAGGCGGGTGCCCCAGGCGTCGCGGACGAAATCGGCGAGCCGGTCCGCGGTCTGGCGCAGGGGGCGTCCGAGGGAGTTGCCGTCGAGGTACGCCGAGACACCGGGGGCCTCGGCGAAGTCGTCGAGGAACGGGGAGAGCGCGTCCTCGGCATCGAGCGCGCGGGCGGTGGCGAGCAGGTCGGTCATGTCACACCTTCAGGTCAGCTGTCGTGAGTGGTCGGGAGAGCAGAGGGTCCGCCGATTCGGGGGTCCGGTCGGGGAAGAGCAGCAGGCGTGCGCCGGGCGCGAGCGGATCGATCGGATCGAGGGCGCGCAGCAGCTCCGAGCCCGTGATCCCCGCGGCGCGGAGGGCGTGCACCTCGCCGGGGTTCAGGTCGACGGGCAGCAGGCCGTTGCCCATGTCCGTGCCGTACAGCACGGTGCCGCCGGCCGCATGGAAGCGTCGGACGTTGTCGAGCGCGGTCTCGTAGGCCGAGCCGGCGTGGATGGCGAGGGTGGAGATCCAGGTGACGAGGCGCGCGTGGCGGGTGATGTCCTCGTCGCTCAGGCGCTCGGTGAACGGAGCGTGGGCGAGAACGCGCACGCCGATCCGGGCCACGCGCTGGGCTTCGCCGTGCCCCTCGGCGTGCGCGACGACCGTGAGCCCGCGCGCATCGGCCAGCCTGAGGATGGTGCTCAGGAGGTCCTCGGAGAACACCGGGCCGGCGGTGCTGTTGCTCGTGACCTTGAGGTGCGTGGCGCCGGCATCCGCCATCTCGTCGACCGCGCGGGCGGCGGTGTCGGTGTCCGCGATCTCGCGGATCGAGTCCGGGGGAGCCCAGGACCGGTCGGACGGATAGCCGCCCGGTGCGGTGAGGAACGCACCAGCGAAGATGACCTGCGCACCGTGCAGCGAGCGGATTCCGTGCGCGGTGGGAATGCGAGCGTGGGCGGCGGGGTCGCCACCCAGGTCGATCACGCGGCCGAGCCGACTGTGCGCGAGGCGATCGGTGTCGATCAGCGCGAGGTGCACGTGCGCGTCGGTGAAGCCGCCGGCCACGACACCCGCGAGGCGGGGGAGACCCGGCGTCGGGGCGTCGGCGACGAGACGCGGGCCGTGCTCGTCCGCGACCACGACGCCCTCGCGCCACTGCTGCGCGCGCGGGGCGAAATAGGTGGCGGCGGCGCGCATCATCGTCCGATCGAGGTGCGGACGGTGTACAGCTCGGGGAAGAACGTCAGGCTCAGCGCGCGCTGGAGGAAGTCCACGCCGCTGGATCCGCCGGTGCCGACCTTCATCCCGATCGTGCGCGTCACGGTGCGCAGGTGCCGGAAGCGCCAGAACTGGAACCGGTCCTCGATGTCGACCAGGTCCTCGCACGCCTCGTAGAGGTCCCAGTGCTCCTGGGGGTTCTCGTAGATCGACCGGATCGCGGGGACGAGGTCCTCGTGCTCGGCGTAGGGCGTGCGGACATCGCGCTCGAGGATGCTCGCCGGGATCGGCAGCCCGCGCCGGGCCGCGAGGCGCAGGAACTCGTCGTACAGCGTGGGCCGTTCCCACTCGGCCGTGAGGAGAGCGAGGTTCTCGGGGTGATCGCTGAAGACCTGCAGCATCCGCTCGTTCTTGTTGCCCAGCGCGAATTCGACGGCCCGGTACTGCACCGACTGGAACCCGGACGAGTTGCCCAGCGCGCCGCGGAACTGTGCGTACTCGGTGGGCGTGAGGGTCGCGAGTACGGACCACTGCTGCGTCATCACGTCCTGGATCGGCTTGATGCGGGCGATCCGCTTGAGGGCTTCGCGCAGGTCGTCGCTCGCGAGCAGCTCGCGGGCGGAGGAGAGCTCGTGCAGCAGGAGCTTGAGCCAGAGCTCGGTGGTCTGGTGCTGGATGATGAACAGCATCTCGTCATGGTGCTCGGGCGTGCTCACGGGGCGTTGCGCGGCGAGCAGGCGGTCCAGGTCCAGGTAGGAGCCGTACGTCATGCGGCCGTGGAGATCGGTGACGATCCCCTCTTCGAGCGCGCGCTCGTTGTCTTCGGTGCTCATCGCAGCCCTTCCGGTGGAGTGCGCCAAACGTATCGCATCCGTCACGAACGTCACAACAGTGAGAGGTCCCCGCCCCCGACCTGTCCCATTTGCCGCGACACGCCGCATCCTCTCGCCCTGACACCGCGTGTCGCGGCAAATGAGGGATGGATGGGGGTGGCAGGGGGAGGGGAGGGTCAGGGGGAGGGGCGGGGAGTGAGGGCGAGGGTCAGGCGGCGGAGGCCGTAGGCGAAGGCGTGATCGACGTCGCCGCCGAGGCGGAAGGATCCCGCGAGCTCCATCTGCAGGAAGCCCGTCGCCCACGCGGTGAAGAGGCGGGCGGCGTCGAGCGCCTCGTCCTCCCCGACGAGATCCGCCATCGCCCGCAGGACCGGCGCGGCGGCCCGGTCGAGGGCATCGAGGGGTGCGGACGTGCTGAACATCAGGCGGAAGCTCTCGGGATGGGCGTGCGCGAAAGCGCGATAGCTCTCGGCCAGGCTCGTGATGTCGCCGTTCGCCGCCGACAGGATCCCGGTCAGCTCCTCGACCGACGCGCGCGCGATGTCCTGCAGCAGAGCGTCGCGATCCGCGACCCTCTTGTACAGCGAGGGTGCGCGCACTCCGACCCGCGCGGCGACCGCCTGCATCGTGAGGCCGGTCGGTCCGCCCTGTTCCAGGAGGTCGCGACCGGCTGCGACGATCTCGGCGTGCGAGGTTCGGCGGGGTGTAGGCATGATTCGCTCCGATGGCTATTGACAGTAGCTATGATAGCTACATACAATAGCCATCCAACCACAGGAAAGAAGACATCGTGAAGATCGCGCCCCACATCCACCGTCTCGGCAACGACATCGTCGCGTCCTACCTGGTCGAGATGCCCGAGGGGATCACCCTGATCGACGCAGGTCTGCCAGGACACTGGAGCGACCTGCAGGACAAACTGGCGCTCCTGGGTCGGCCGCTCAGCGACGTCCGCGGCCTTGTCCTCACCCACGGCGACAGCGACCACATCGGATTCGCCGAGCGGCTCCGTCGCGAGACCGGCGCGCCCGTGTACGTCCACGCTGCCGACGCCGAGCGCGCGCAGACCGGCACGAAGCCGAAGGTCGCGACGGGGCCGATGAAGCTCGGACCCGCCGCACGGTTCATGGCGTACGCGGTGCGCAAGAACGGTCTGCGGACGCGCTACGTGCAGGAGGTGCACACGGTGGAGGACGGCGACATCCTGGACCTCCCCGGATCGCCGGTCGTGGTGGGGATGCCCGGTCACTCGCCCGGAAGCATCGCCGTGCACGTTCCGACCGCGGACGCGGTGTTCGTGGGAGACGCCCTCACGACGCGGCACGTGCTCACCGGCCGCGACGGTGCTCAGCCCGCACCGTTCACGGACGACACCGCACAGGCCGACGACTCGCTCGACCGCCTCGCGGCGCTCAGCGCCTCGTGGGTGCTGCCCGGTCACGGCGCACCGGTGAACGAGTCGCCGTCCGCGGTGGCCGCCGCCGTCCGCGCCGCCGGCTGAGCCCGTACCGCTCAGGCGAGGATCGAGGCGGTGTCCGACAGCGTGATCTGCGGCGGATACAGGCCCATGACGCGGATCGCCGCGTCGTGGTTCTCGAGCGAGGATCCGGCGCAGGCGTCCGCCGCGACCGTGATGCGCGCACCGGCGTCGGCGCCGGCGAGAGCGGTGGAGATCACGCAGCAGTCCGTCGACACCCCCGCGAGCACGACGCGCGCACCGTGACCGACGACGTCCTCGAGCTGCGGTCCCCACTTGCCGAAGGTCGGCAGGTCGAGCGTCGGATGCGGAGACAGCGCCTCGGCCTCGGGCACGAGCGCGAACAGCGGATCCGTGGGCGGCTGATCCGCGAACGGCCAGGCGGCGAAGTAGTCGCCCCACGACGTGGTCCGATCCGCCGTGGGTATCCACCGCGTCACCAGAACGCGGTCGCCGAACGCCTCCGCGAGGGTGCGGATGTTCGGCATCGCGGCGGCGAAGGTCGGCGATCCCCACGCGGATGTCGGCGCGGCGAAGATGACCTGCGGGTCGATCACGACCAGCCACGGCGGCTGATCCGATCCGCCTGCGCGGGCCGTGCTCACGCCTGCTCCTGCCGCCGGATCTTCCCCGCGCGGGCGAAGTAGGTCACGACGAACGACAGCACGAGCGCGAAGAACACGCCGAGGTTCGCATACGCCCAGTCGCCGTCGGCGCCGCCGACGAGGCCGAGCAGGTATCCCTGCCAGTTGTTCCACGGGGCATCGTCCGCGAAACCGTTGAGCACGAAGCCCCATCCGATCGCGGAGGCGACCACCATGGTTCCGATGGACGTCCAGTCCCACGCGCCGTAGCGACCCCGCGAGTCGAAGAGGGCGTCGTCGTAGTAGTCCTTCTTCCTGCGCAGGATGTCGGCGATGAGGATCCCCGCCCACGATGCGAGGGGCACACCCAGCGTGATGAGGAAGCTCTGGAACGGCCCGAGGAAGTCCGTCGCGAAGAACACGACGTACACGGTGCCGAGTGTGAGGATCAGCCCGTCGATCGCCGCGGCGGACGGGCGGGGGATGCGGATGCCGAGGCTCAGCAGCGTGAGTCCGGACGAGTAGATGCCCAGGACCGCGCCGGAGATCAGCGCGAGCACCGCGGTGAGCAGGAAGGGGATCAGCACCCAGATCGGCAGCAGCGTCGCGAGCGCGCCGATCGGATCGGCGGCGATCGCGGCGCTGAGGTCGGCGTCCGATCCCGCCAGCAGCAGACCGAAGATCACGAGGATCACGGGGGCGACGGAGCCGCCGATCGTGTTCCACGCGACGATCGCCCCGTCCGAGGTGCTGCGCTTCTGATACCGAGACCAGTCGGCGGCGATGTTGATCCACCCGAGTCCGAAGCCGGTCATCACCATCACGAGGGCGCCGATGACCTGTCCGAGACTGCCGCCGGGCTGGGACATGACCGCGGCGAGGTCGATGTGCGGGATCGTGAGTGCGATGTAGAGGATCGTCATGGCGCCGGTGATCCAGGTGAGCACCGACTGCAGCTTCATGATCGTGTGATAGCCGAGCACGGATGCCACCACGATCAGCGCGGCCACGATCACGGTCGCCGCGACGCGCAGTGCGATGCTGTCGCCGTCGCCGCCGAGCTGCGTGATGACGGTTGCCGTGGCGAGGACGGCCATGATCGCCAGGAACGTCTCCCAGCCGATCGAGGTCAGCCAGGACACGATCCCGGGAACCTTCTGCCCCTGCACGCCGAACGCGGCGCGCGAGAGCACCATCGTGGGCGCGGATCCGCGCTTCCCGGCGATCGCGATGAGTCCGCAGAGCAGGAACGACACGATGATGCCGATCACCGAGACGAGCGTCGCCTGCCAGAACGAGATGCCGAAGCCCAGTACGAACGATCCGTAGGACAGGCCGAAGACCGACACGTTCGCGGCGAACCAGGGCCAGAACAGATCGCTCGGTTTCGCGGTGCGCTCGGACTCGGGAATGATCTCGATGCCGGCGCGTTCGATGAGAGCCGGTGCTGCTGCGATCTTCTCGGACATGGATGCCTCCACGGCGTCCGCCGCCCTGACGGAGCTGCCGTCTCTCATCCTGGCACCGAATCCCGACCGCGAGACTGCATCCCCGCCCCGAAACCGCGGTCTTTCTACGCACTCTCGGGGCGGGGGTGCAGTCTCGCGGATGTCGGCGGAGCGCGCAGGGGTTGACGAGCCGGATGCCGGAGGACCATAATTCTTCTGACGTCAGGATAAATCGATTTAGCACACACCTGGCGACCTCGACGAAACATGCACATCACAGCGAAGTGAGGAGGGCCCGGTGCCCCGAGCGCGCATATCCGATGTCGCCGCTGCCGCGGGCGTCTCCGTGACGACCGTGTCGCTGGTGCTGAATGACGTGGAATCCCGCATCTCCGAAGAGACGCGGCTCCGCGTTCGCGAAGCGGCTGTCGCGGTCGGATACTCACCCAGCACCCTCGCCCGTGGCCTCCGCTCGCGGCGCACGCGCACGATCGGTCTGATCTCCGATGTGATCGCGACCACGCCCTTCGCAGGGCGGATGCTCGCCGGTGCGCAGGATGCCGCGCGTGAGCACGACCACCTCCTCTTCCTGATCGACACGGGCGGCGACGTCGACATCGAGAACGATGCGATCACGGCGCTCTCAGATCATCAGGTCGACGCCCTCATCTACGCGAGCATGTGGCACCAGGTGGTCGACCCACCACGGCGACTCCCGCGTGACACCGTCCTCCTCGACTGCCGCACGGCGGACGAGCGCTTCCGGAGCGTCGTGCCGGACGACCGGCTGGGCGGCGCGGGCGCGGTGCGCGAGATGCTCGATGCGGGGCATCGCCGGATCGCCTTCGTCAACGCCGACGATCCCGCCGTCGCATCGGGACTTCGGTACCGCGGATATCTGGATGCGCTCGCCGCCGCAGGCATCGAACCGGATCCGCGGTGGCACATCCGCACCGAGGTGTCGGCGCAGGGAGCGCGAGAGGCGACCGACCGGCTCCTGGACCTGCCGGAGGATCAGCGGCCGACCGGGATCTTCTACTTCAACGACCGCATGGCGGTGGGCGGGTATCGCGCCGCCTTCCGTCGTGGCCTGGAGATACCTCGGGACGTGTCGATCGTCGGCTTCGACGACCAGCAGTTCGTCGCGTCCGAACAGGACCCCCCACTCACCTCGGTCGCTCTGCCCCACTACCAGATGGGGAGATGGGCGATGGAGGTGTCTCTCGGCGTCCGCGCACCCGCGGAGGCCACGCACCTCATGGAGTGTCCCGTCGTCAGACGAGACTCTGTGGGCCCGCCGTCACAGAACGGCCTTCACACCACGTGACGGCGGGCCTGAACACCGAAGGTCGCCGAGGCGACCCCGATCCGTGGTCGACGCTGGCGTCGGCCACAAGAACAGGAAACCACAATGAAGAGCAGAACCAGGCCACTGGCGATCTCGGCAGGTCTCGTCGCCGCACTCGCGCTGACCGGATGTGGCCAAGCAGGACAGGGCGACAGCACGACCGCTGACGGGCGCACACAGCTGATGATGTGGACGCACTCGGCGGGTAACCCGGCCGAACTCGCGATCTACGAGCAGATCATCGCGGACTTCAACGACTCGCAGGACGAGTACGAGGTCGTCCACGAGTCCTTCCCGCAGGGCGCGTACAACGACGCGGTCGTGGCGGCGGCGGCATCAGGGGATCTCCCGTGCCTGCTCGACCTCGACGGCCCGATCATGCCGAACTGGGCATGGGCCGGATACCTGCAGCCCCTCGAACTGCCCACTGAACTCACCGACAGTCTGCTCCCGACGGCGGTCGGGGAGTGGGACGGCGAGATCTACTCGGCGGGCTACTGGGATGCGGCGCTGTCGATCTTCGCGCGCGAGTCGGTGCTGGAGGAGAACGACATCCGCATTCCCACGGTGGCGGAGCCGTGGTCGAAGGATGAGTTCAGTGAGGTGCTCGGCACCCTCCAGAGCGCCGGCTACGACACTCCGATCGACATCGGGGCCGAGGACACCGGAGAGTGGTGGCCCTACGCATACTCCCCCTTCCTGCAGAGTGTCGGCGGCGACCTGATCGATCGCGACAGCATGCTCAGCGCGGACGGCGCGTTGAACGGCCCCGAGGCGCAGGAATGGGGCGAGTGGTTCCAGTCGCTGTTCACAGAGGGCTACGCCGACAACGCGGGGACCGTCGGCAACCAGGAGTTCATCGACGACGAGGTCGCCCTGAGCTACACGGGCGTGTGGAACGCGCTGGGGGCGCTGGATGTCGTGGGTGATGACCTGCTGATCCTCCCGCCGCCGGACCTGGGCGCCGGCCCGAAGATCGGCGGCGGCTCCTGGCAGTGGGCGATCTCCTCCGAGTGCAACGATGCGGACGGTGCGCGGCAGTATCTGGAGTTCAGCTTCGCCGACGAGTACATCACGCGGTTCGCCGACGAGCAGGTCGTCATCCCGGCGACGGACGCCGCCGCTCAGGCCTCCGAGTACTTCGGAGACGAGGGAGCGCTGCGTCCGTTCGTGGAGTTCTCGCAGGAGTTCGCTGTCCTCCGTCCGGAGACTCCGGCATACGCGGTGATCTCCACCACCTTCGAGACGCTGGCGAAGGATCTGATGAGTGGCGCGGATGTCGCGGCGACCCTCGACCAGGCGGTCGCGGAGATCGACGCGAACATCGCCTCCAACGACGGCTACGGCTTCGACTGATCGGACAGGGTGGCAGCGGGGACCGGTGTCTCCGCTGCCACCGTCCGGAAGAGGGTACCGATGACCTCCACGCTTCCCGAGCGTCCGGCCGCGCCGAAGCGCGCACCCCGACGCTCTCGCTCGATCAGGAGCACGGAGACCTGGGCGGGGTTGGCCATGATGGCCCCCGCCGGTCTGCTGCTGCTGCTGTTCCTCCTGATCCCCGTCCTCCTCGCGGTGACGCTGTCGTTCACGAACGCACGGCTGATCTCCCCGAACCCGCCGAGGTTCGTCGGGCTCGACAACTTCGCGCGTGCCTTCAGCGCCGATCCCGCATTCCTCCAGTCGGCCTGGAACACGTTCCTCTTCGCTCTCGTGGTCGTGCCCGTCCAGGCGGCGCTCGGTCTGCTGTTGGCGGTCCTCGTCAACCGCCGCATGCGCGGGGTGACGGTGTTCCGGGTGATCTTCTTCATCCCCGTGGTCACATCCATCGTGGTCGTGTCGATCCTGTGGAAGTTCCTGTACCAGGAGGAGGGGATGATCAATTCGTTCATCGACACCCTCACCTTCGGTGCGTGGAGCGGAGCGGACTGGTTGAACAACCCGGACACCGCTCTGGGGGCGATCATCGTCCTGTCGATCTGGCAGGCGGTGGGGTTCCACATGATCATCTGGCTCTCGGGTCTGCAGACCATTCCCGAAGAGCTCTACGAGGCCGCGCGGGTGGATGGTGCGGGGCCGTGGCGGCAGTTCACGAACGTCACGTGGCCCGGGCTGCGTCCGACGATGGTCTTCGTCCTCGTCACGATCACGATCGCGGCGCTCGGGCTGTTCGTCCAGGTCGACGTCATGACTCAGGGCGGTCCGCAGGGTGCGACCTCCACGATCGTGTTCCATGCGGTGCGCAAGGGATACGAGCAGCAGGAGATCGGCTACGCCGCGGCGATCTCGCTGATCTTCTTCGCCGCGGTGCTCGTCATCGCACTCATCCAGCGCAGGCTCACAAGAGAGAAGGACTGAGGCCATGACGACGACGCGTGCACTCGTCACGGCGAGCGGCTCATCCCGCCGTGCGACGAAGGATACGACCGATCGATCCCGACGGCTCCGCGGCCGTATCTTCACCTACCTGGCCATGTCCGCGTTCGCGGTCATCTTCCTCTTCCCGCTGGTGTTCATGTTCGTGTCCAGCCTGAAGCCGGACGCGCAGATCCTGCAGGATGTGGACTCCCCTTTGGCGTTCCTGCCCGTCGGGGACATCAGCCTCGACAACTACTTCGGAGTGTTCGACCGCGTTCCGGTGGCGCAGTTCCTCACGAACTCGGTCATCGTGACCGTCCTGACGGTGGGACTCGGGCTGATCGTGAACTCGATGGCGGGATTCGCGCTCTCGCGCCTGCGCTGGAAGGGTCGAGCGGTCGTGCTCGCGGTCGTGATCGCCACGCTCATCGTGCCGTTCGAGACGATCGCCGTCCCGATGGTCTACTGGGTCGCCCAGTTGCCGACGCTCGTCTTCGAGGGTGGTGTGCTCAAGTACGACTTCGGATGGTTGAACACCTACGAGGTGCAGATCGTCCCGTTCATCGCGAACGCCTTCTCGATCTTCCTCTTCACGCAGTACTTCTCGACGATTCCGAAGTCGCTGGATGAGGCGGCCAGGATCGACGGCGCGAGCTGGTTCACCATCTACCGGCGCATCCTCGTTCCCCTGTCGGGGCCCGCGTTCGCGACCGTCGCGATCCTCACCTTCCTGCCCGCGTGGAATCAGTACCTCTGGCCGCTGATGGTCGTGCAGAAGGAGCAGTTGCGCCCCGTGATGGTGGGCATGCAGTACTTCTTCCAGCTGAACACCGCATGGGGTGAGGTGATGGCGTACACGTCGATGATCACACTCCCCGTGCTGATCGTCTTCCTCGTCTTCCAGCGAGCCTTCGTGAGCAGCATCGCCGCGAGCGGGGTCAAGGGATGACTCGCCCTGCCACTCCCACACACGCACGCCGCGCCCGCGGCGCGAAAGGCTGAAAAGTGTTCGATCTCGCCAGTTCCTGGGTCTGGGACTATTGGTTCGCCGACGACGGTGAGCACTACCACCTGTTCTTCCTCTATGCCTCGCGCGCCCTGCACGATCCCGAGGACCGGCACTACCGCGCATCCATCGGGCACGCGGTCTCGACCGATCTCATCGAGTGGGTCCGGGTCGCGGACGCGCTCGTGCGCTCGGATGCTCCGGCGTGGGATGACCTGGCCACCTGGACCGGGTCGGTCGTTCGCCATCCGGACGGCACCTGGTTCCTCTTCTACACCGGGTCGCACCTCGCGGAGAACGGGCTGAATGTGCAGCGCGTGGGCTTCGCGACCTCGTCGGACCTCATGGTGTGGGAGAAGAACGAGGGGCCGGTACTCAGCGCGTCATCGCCCTGGTACGAGACGCTGGCGGACACGGGGTGGCACGACGAGGCGTTCCGCGATCCGTGGGTCTTCGCTGATCCCGACGGCGACGGGTGGCACATGCTGATCACCGCACGCGCTCGCCGGGGCGACGAGTTCGGACGCGGTGTCGTCGGTCGCGCGTGGTCGTCCGATCTGCGCACCTGGGAGCTGCGCGAGCCGCTCACCGGTCCGCAGGATGACGGCTTCGGCCAGCTCGAGGTCATGCAGGTAGAGGTCGTGGAGGGCCGCCCCGTGCTGCTCTTCTCCTGCTCCGACGCCCACGCGTCGCCGAGCCGACGGGGGAGCAGGGGCGGCACGTGGGCGGTACCGGCCGCGAGCCTGCTGGGTCCGTTCGACATGTCCGCTGCGTACCCGGTGACGGACGAGAGCCTCTACGTCGGCAAGCTCATCCAGCGCCGCGACGACGGCCGCTGGCTCTTCTTCGCCTTCCACAACCTCGATGCCGACGGTCGGTTCGTGGGCGGAGTCAGCGACCCGATGTCGGTGGCGTGGGTCGATGACCGGCTCGTGGTCGGGCCTCCGGTCGGCGATTCGGCGTAGCGGCGCTCAGCCGCCCCGCGAGACTGCATCCCCGCCCCGAGACCACGGTCTTTCTGCACACTCTCGGGGCGGGGGTGCAGTCTCGCGGATGTCAGCCGGCGAAGAACGATCCGGCGACGTGGGTGAGGTCGTGCAGGTCGCTCACGCCGGCGAGCTCGCGCGCCGAGTGCATCGAGAGGATGGGGATACCCACATCCACCGTGCGCAGGCCCAGGCGGGTCGCGGTGATCGGCCCGATCGTCGACCCGCAGGGCACGCCGTTGTGGGAGACGAACTCCTGCGACGGCACCGAGACCGCCTCGCACCACCCGGCCCACGCGGCGGCGCCCAGGGCATCGGTCGCGTAGCGCTGGTTGGCATTGATCTTCAGGATCGGCCCGGAGCCGAGGACGGGCTGGACGACCGGATCGTGCTTGGCGATGTAGTTGGGGTGGACGGAGTGCCCGACGTCGCTGGAGAGACACCACGAGGCCGTGTAGGCGCGTCGCCGTTCCGAGGAGTCCGCGCCGAGGCCGGCGTACACGCGCTCCAGCACGTCCTCCAGGAACGGGCCTGCCGCACCCGAGCGGGATGCCGATCCCAGTTCCTCGTGGTCGAATGCGGCGAGCACGGCGATCGCGTCGCCGTCGAATCCGTCGGAGGCGAGCGCGGCGAGGGCGACGACGCCCGCGTGCACGGAGGCGAGGTCGTCCAGCCGGCCGCTCGCGAAGAACTCGCTGTCCTTGCCGAACACGGCGCCGCGCGCGGAGTCGGCCACGACGGCGTCGAATCCGCGGATGTCCGCGGCGTCGACTCCGGCGGAGGCCGCGAGTTCGCCGAGGAGGTCGGCGTCGACGGGGTCGCCGAGTCCCCACACGGGCTGCGTCTGGAACTGCCGGTCCAGCGCGAGGCCCTTGTTCGCCTCACGGTCCAGGTGCACGGCCAGCTGCGGCAGGCGCAGGAGGGGGCCGGTGTCGGCGAGGACCACGCGTCCGTCGACGAGCGCGAGTCGGCCCGCGAGGCGCAGTTCCCGATCCAGCCAGGAGTTCAGCAGCGGACCGCCGTAGATCTCGACGCCCGCCTGCAGCCATCCGCGCGCTCCGGTCGTGGGCTGCGGCTTGAGCTTGAAGCCCGGGGAGTCGGTGTGCGCGCCGAACACCTGCGCGGGGGTGGTCGCTGCGGCCCCGGCGGGAACGGCCCAGGCGATCGCGGCGCCGTCGCGGACGACGACGAAGCGTCCGCCGGCCTGCGTGGGCCATGCATCGGCCTCGTCGAGACGCGTGAAACCGACCTCCTCGAGACGGCGCGCGACCTCGGCGGCCGCGTGGTAGCTGGAGGGAGACGCGGCGACGAAGTCGGCGAGATCGTCGGCGTGCGCGAGGGCAGCGGGGGTGACGGGCATGGATGACCTTCCGGGTGGGGTGCCCCTCGATCGTATCCAGCGCGGGTGGGAGAACTGTCGGCGTCAGTGCGAGCGGAGGGCGTCGATGAGCTCGCTCTTGCGCTGCCGGGAGTATCCGCTCAGCCCGAGTTCCTTCGCCCGTGCGCGGAGCTCGGCGACGGTCCAGTCCTCGTAGTCGCCCGACGAGCCGCCCCGGCGCCCGACCTCGGAGCGCCCCTTCTTGGTCCCGCCGGTCGCATTCGAGATGCGCGCAGCCTTCTCCTTCGAGGCGCCGTCCTTACGGAGCTCCTCGTACAGTTCGGGATCCTTCAGTCGCGACGATGCGCCACGGGGCATGATTCCTCCTTGCTCAGTCGCCTACGACCCGCTCGGCGAGCGCGTCGATCTCACTCTGGTCCTTGTCGATCCCCGAGTCGCGGAACCGCTGGCGCAGCACGTCGGCGAGGCGGTCGACCGGCCCCTCGGGGAAGTCGGCGCGGGTCTGCGCGACGATTCCCTCGACCTCGTCCTCCAAGCTCGCGTCGTTCTGCTCGAGGCGCGGCCGGTCCTGCTGCGCAGGGTCCGCGACCGCACGGACGGGATCCGCCGCATCGCGGGTGATCACGCGGTCGAGGTGGTGCGCGGTGCCCGCCGCCTCACCCTCCTGAGTCGGGTCGGGGGAGGCGACCTCCGCCGGGTCCTCCGCATCGGAGCGGTTGTGCGCGTCCGGGTCGTCGTCCGTGGACGGCTGCCCGTCCGCGCCGCGCAGCCCGACGCCAGGGACGTCGTTCAGGGGCGAGGTGTCGTCGTTGCCCACCGCTTCGCTCTCATCGATGCGCACGTCGTCGGTCGCGCCGCTGTCGGCCCCTTCCCGGCCGGGGGGAACCTCGGATGCCGCTTCGGTGCGCGGTTCGCTGCTGCTGGTCATGACGCTCTCCCTCGTGAGATGCTCTCGACCGCTCGCGGATCACCGCGACGGCCTGAGCCGACACTACGATCGCGAGCGGTTCTCCGAAGGGGGCTTGACAAGCCGTGGATCAGCGCGGGCCCGGACCCTGCATGTCCTCGACCGCGTCGTCCTCGGAGATCATGTCCTCGGTGACGAGGGTGATCCCGCCGTGCGAGTTCGCGGAGTTCGCGAGCGCCGCGATCCATTCGTTCTTCAGCTCCGGCGGTTCCGGGTCGTCGAAGATGAACCGGAGAGGGATCGACGGATGCAGCCAGATCGTCGTGAGGCCCGGCTCATCGCCGTCGGGGTGGCGCCAGGTGAGCGTGAACGCCTCGTTGCGACGCAGCTTGGTAGCGATGACGACCTTGAGATGCGCGAGCGCGCGGTCCTCGATGTGGATGGCTTCTGCAGCCGCCCCGTAGTAGATCGTGCCCATACGGCTACGCTATCGAGTGCAGAGCCGTCGCGTCAGTCCAGACGCGCGGGCGGAGACGCGAAGGGAGAATCACCGGCATGGGCAAGTTCATCTACGAAGGCAGTGTGAAGACCGAGATCGAGGACCGCGCCCTCACGCACGTCCAGCTGGTGATCAGTGCGAAGCTGCGTCGGGGCGAGCCGTTCCCGTTCAGCTGGCGCGAGGATGCGAGCGTCGGTGGCGGGCGGACGACCGTGTGGATCCACTCCGCGAGCTCCCTCGTCTTCAAGTACTACGGCAGCCGCCAGCCCGCGATCAACCGCGCCTGGACCGATGCTCTCGCGTACACCGCGAACACTCCGGGTGGCCTCTACCTCGTTCCCGAGCCGTCCGATTCCGGCGACGCGGCCGGCACCGGCGAGATCCCGACCGCGAGCCCCGGGGCCGACTGAGCGCGTGTCCTGCTGTTCGCAGCAGGACACGTGAGAACGATTCGGGACTGCTCGGGGAGCGTCCCGCGGGGTGCCTCGTCCAGGCGCCCGGTGTTGTCAACCCCCTTGGCGGCACGGGTGTGAGAGGAGAGGGTCGATACACACCCACCACCCCGAGAGGGACCTCTCCCCCATGTCAGACCAGACTTCCGATCCCCGACACACGCACACCGACGAGGGCTTTCCTCCCCAGGCGCAGGAGCAGCCCGGACTCACGGGCAAGACCCTCCCCACGCCGGACCACGGTGAGGCGACCTACATGGGCCACGGGCGTCTCGCGGGTCGTCGGGCACTGATCACGGGCGGGGACTCCGGCATCGGCCGGGCCGTCGCCATCGCCTACGCTCGCGAGGGAGCGGACGTCGCGATCGCCTACCTCCCCGAGGAGCAGGCGGACGCCGACGCGACTCTCGACCTCGTTCGAGCCGAGGGGCGAACGGCGATCGGCTTGGCCGGAGACCTGCGCGAAGAGTCGTTCGCCGAGGAGATCGTCCACGAGACGCGCCGCGCGCTGGGCGGCCTCGACATCCTGATCCTCAACGCCGGTTTCCAGCACCACATCGAGAGCTTCGATCAGCTGGCGACCGAGGACATGCGTCGCGTGTTCGACACGAACCTCGTCGGCATGGTCGTCTCCGCACGGGCCGCGTACGCCGGGCTGGAGCCGGGCGCGAGCATCATCGTCACCTCGTCGGTCCAGGCATTCAACCCCTCGCACGATCTCATCGACTACGCGATGACGAAGGCCGCGCAGGTGGCGTTCGTCAAGGCCCTCGCCGACGAGGCGGGTCCCCGGGGCATCCGCGTCAATGCGGTCGCTCCCGGCCCGGTCTGGACGCCCCTGATCCCCGCGACCGGATGGGACGACGAGCGACTGGCGACCTTCGGAGGAGACACTCCGCTGGGTCGCGCCGGACAGCCCGCCGAGCTCGCCGGAGCGTATGTGTTCCTCGCATCCGAGGAGGCGTCGTACATATCCGGCGCAGTGGTGCCCGTCACGGGCGGGAAGGCGCTGTGAGTACCGTGGCTGAGGATCCGCCCCGCGCCACGTCTCCGGCCTGGGAGCTGGTGCAACTCGGACGCGCGGGATGGCGCATCTGCGATGCCACCCGCGGCCCGAATGACGCCGAGCGCATCGTCGCGTACGTCGAGAAGGGCGAATCCGGCACGCTCGAAGTGCTGTGGGTGCGAAGCCCCTGCCCGACGCGCTCGCGCTACAGAGACATGGACGACCTGCTCGCGGAGCTCGACGCTGCCGTCGCCGCTCCGCGACAGAGTCGCTCCATGAGGCCTTCGGTGATTCCGCACTTCCCACCGAAGGGACGCTGACCGGAGACAGCACGAAGTGCCCGCGGGGGGTCGCGGGCACTTCGCCGTCCCGCTCGCGTGCGCCGATCGGTGGCGCGGGTGTCATGCGACGCGCCGACCCGCCCACGAGTGGTGATTCGGTCCGGACTGCGCCACCCTGGACGACGTGTCTCGCTCCACTTCTGCCGTATCCGGGTCCGCCCGCTCCGGGCCTGCACGCCCCCTCGTCGGGGCGGCGCTCGTCGTCGGTTCGTGCCTGTCGCTCCCGATCGGTGCGGCCTTCGCGGTCCAGATCTTCCCCTCCCTCGGCCCGTGGGGCGTCACCTTCCTCAGGCTCGCGCTCGCCGCTCTGCTGCTCGTCCTGATCGCCCGTCCGCGCGTACGGGGATGGGGGCGCCATCAGTGGACGGCCGTGCTGCTCTTCGGCGTCGCGATGGCGGGGATGAACGGCTTCTTCTATGCTGCGATCGAGCGCATCCCGCTCGGTCCGGCCGTCGCGATCGAGTTCCTGGGTCCTCTCGTGCTGGCCGCGGTCCTCACCCGGCGCCTCGTCGACGCCGTCTGGGTGGGTGTCGCGGTGGTGGGGATGGGGCTGCTGGGGCTCGACGGGATTCTCGGCGCGAACGCGCTCGATCCGCTCGGAGTGCTCTTCGTCCTCGTGGCCGCGGCGTTCTGGGCGTTCTACATCCGGATGAGCGCACGCGTCGGTGCCGTGATCCCCGGAAGCGGAGGCCTCGCGATCGCGCTGGTCGTCGCGACAGTCCTGCTCATCCCCGCAGGAGTGCCTGCGACCGCGGCGGTCATCGCGGATCCGCCGCTGCTGGTCCTCGCTCTCCTGACCGCCGTGCTCTCCTCGGTCATCCCGTACACGTTCGAGCTCGCGGCGCTCCGACGGCTTCCGCAGCGTGTGTTCGGGGTGTTGTTGAGTCTCGAGCCGGTGTTCGCGACGCTCGCCGGTCTGCTGATCCTCGGGCAGGGCGTCACGCCGCTGCGCGTGCTCGCGATCGCCCTCGTCGTGTGCGCGAGCGTCGGCACGACCCTGGCGCTGCGTCGACGCTCGGGCTCGGACGACGAGACACCTCCCGACGACGCGGAACCCGCGGTGAGTCTGGCGATCACGGGCGCGATACCGCTCCCCGACCCGCACGACGCGTCCGACACCGAGGACCGGGGAGACTCCACCCGGGCGTAGCCTCGGGGTATGACCGATCTGTGTGATCTGCTCGGAATCCGCACGCCCGTGATCCTCGGTCCGTTCGGCGGGCTGTCCTCGGTGCCGCTGACGGCCGCCGTGAGCGATGCCGGCGGATTGGGATCGTACGGTCTCTACGGCTACGACGCCGATCGCATCCGCGAGACGGGCGCGGCGCTGCGATCCGTCACCGTCCGTCCGTTCGCGATGAACCTCTGGCTGCCGACCGGCGACGAGGTCGTGCCGGATGACCGGTACGAGGCGTACGCGCGCGCACTCGCCCCGTTCTTCGCCGAGGTCGGCATCGAGGTCCCCGCTCGGCCGGAGCGGTTCCTGCCGCCGCTGGAGGAGCAGCTCGAGGCCGTGTGGGAGGTCGCTCCCGCCGTCCTGAGCGTCGTCTTCGGCGTCTCGTCGCCGCGGATCGTCGAGGAGGCGCGCGGCCGCGGCATCCGGATCATCGGCACCGCCACGACCGTCACCGAGGCGGTGGCGCTGCAGGCCGCGGGCGTGGACGCGATCGTGGCGACGGGGGCGGAGGCCGCGGGACACCGGGTGTCGTTCCTCAAGCGTGCGGAGGAATCGCTCGTGGGCACGTTCTCGCTCGTCCCGCAGGTCGTGGACGCCGTGTCCGTCCCCGTGATCGCCGCTGGTGGCATCGCGGATCGTCGGGGCGTCGCCGCAGCCTTCGCCCTCGGCGCATCCGGAGTGCAGGTCGGGACCGCGTTCCTCGCGACCGAGCAGTCGGCGGCGACCCCCGCGCACCGTCGGGCGATCCGCGCGGCGGCCGCGGATGACAGCGTCCTCACCCGGGCGATGAGCGGGAGGCTCGCTCGCGGGCTGCCGAACCACGCGGTCCGGGAGATCGACGAGACCCATGCGATCGCGCCGTTCCCCGCGCAGAACTGGTTGACCGGCCGCTTCCGCGCGCTGGCCGCCGAACGGGGCTTCGAGGAGCTGCAGTCGCTGTGGCTGGGGCAGGCCGCCCCGCTCGCGCGCTTCGACGACGCGGCCGACGTGTTCGCCGAGCTCGTCGCAGGGCTCCCCTAGAGGATGACCGTGGAGCGGCCGTGCACGATCACACGGTCCTCCGCGTGCCACTGCACCGCGCGGGCGAGCACGAGCCGCTCGACGTCGGCGCCGCGGCTCTGCAGATCGGCGGCGGACTCCGCGTGGGTGACCCGCGTGACGTCCTGCTCGATGATCGGACCCTCATCGAGGTCGGCCGTCGCGTAGTGTGCCGTCGCGCCGATCAGCTTGACGCCGCGATCCTTCGCGCGGGCGTACGGGTTCGCGCCGATGAAGGCGGGCAGGAAGGAGTGATGGATGTTGATGACCGGCACCTCGAGCTGGGCGAGGAATCCGTCCGTGAGGATCTGCATGTAGCGGGCGAGGACGACGAGGTCGACGGTGCCGCGCAGCAGTTCGAGCTGGCGCTGTTCCATCGCCGCCTTGTCGCCACCCGGCACGTGCACGAACGGGACCCCGAACATGCGCACGGCCTCGGCGAGGTCCGGATGGTTGGACACGACCATCGTGATGTCGACGTCGAGCTGACCCCGCTGCGCACGCCACAGCAGCTCCATCAGGCAGTGGTCGTACTTGGAGACGAAGATCGCGACCCGCTTGCGCCGCGACGTGTCGTGCAGCGACCACTCCATACCGAACCGCTCGGCGACGCGGCCCAGGGACGCCTCGAGCGCCGGACGGGCTGCGGCGAGACCGTCGAGGTGGATCACGGTGCGCTGGAAGAAGCGACCGCCCTCGGCGTCCGTGGAGTGCTGATCGAGCGAGATGATGTTCGCGCCGTGCTCGGCGAGGACGTTCGCGACCGCGGCCACGATGCCGGGCTGGTCGTCGCAGGCGATCAGCAGGCGGGCGGTGTCGGGCTGGGACATGGGGGCTCCTTGAAGGACGTCTACCCGATTCTGCCGGTTTTCCGGCGGAGGTGACGAATCGGTGCGCTTCGCGTGCCCTACCCTGGGGGCGTGGATGCGAGCGACATCGGCCTCGTGCTGATCCCCCTGGTGGCGGTGCTCGCTCCGCTGTGCGCGCGGGGGATCCGCCGTGTCGTGCGGGTGCCGATCATCGTGTTCGAGCTCCTCTTGGGCATCCTCATCGGTCCTGCGCTGCTCGGGTGGGTCGAGCCGCACATCGTGCTGGAGAAGCTCGCGGACTTCGGTCTGGCCCTGCTGTTCTTCATCGCGGGCAGCGAGATCGACTTCCGCACTCTGCAGGGGCGTCCGCTGGTGCGTTCGTCGCTCGGCTGGGTGCTCAGCGTGGCCCTGGGAGTGGGTGTCGGATTCCTCTTCGCCCCCGGCGAGGGGATGGTGGTCATCGGCATCGCCCTGAGCTCGACCGCCCTCGGGACGCTCATGCCGATCCTCCGCGATGCGCGGGAGCTGGACACCCCGTTCGGGCACGCCGTCACGGCGATCGGTGCGGTGGGGGAGTTCCTCCCGCTCGTCGCGATCTCCGTCTTCCTGAGTACGCGCACGACACCCATCGCGACGGCCGTACTGCTGACGTTCGTCGTGCTCGCCGTCGCGACCATCGCGCTGGCCCACCGCACCCCGCACGGCCGACTCCACGCGTTCGTCCGCGCCACTCTGCACACCTCCGGGCAGTTCGGGGTGCGGTTCGTGGTGCTGCTCGTCGCAGCCCTGGTCGGGCTCAGCGTCTTCCTCGATCTCGACATGCTCCTGGGGGCGTTCGTCGCGGGTATCGTCTGGCGGATCATCATGGCTCGTGCTCCCCGTGAGGATGCGGAGGCGGTCGAGAGCAAGATCGAGGCCCTCGCCTTCGGCTTCCTCGTCCCGATCTTCTTCATCTACACCGGTGTCACTTTCGACCTCGCCGCCCTGCTGGACTCGCCGGGCGCGCTCGCGCTCGTGCCGGTGTTCCTCCTCGCGCTCCTGGTCATCCGCGGAACGGCGGCTCAGTTGTCCGCTCCGGCGGGAGCGAGCGTGCGCGATCGCTCCGCCCTCGGACTGCTCGCCGCGACCGGCCTCCCGATCATCGTCGCCGTCACCGCCGTCGGCGTGGACCAGGAGATGCTCGATTCGGGCCTCGCCGCAGCGCTCGTGGGTGCCGGCATGCTCTCGGTCCTCCTCTACCCGCTGATCGCCATGACGCTGCGGGGCGAGCGCACACGGCTCATGACGAGCGACGTGATCGCCCGCCCGCAGGGAGAACTGTGACGACCGCGGCGGAGCTGCTGGCATCCGCACGGGAGTCCCTGCGCGGTGTCCCCACGGAGGGGCTCGGCGAGGAGCGCTCGTCGCGGTGGCGGGGGGAGCGGATCCTGCGTGTCGGCGAGGCCTGGCACATCGGCGTGCTGCTGATCACGCCCGACCATGTGTTCGCGACGGGTGAGGTGATCCGTGCCGCGGACGCCGGACGTCGCGGGTACACCGCGGAGTCCGCCCGTGCCCGCGCCATGCGGCGGCAGGAGGCCCTGCGCGGAGGGTTCGCGGAGGGCGAGGTCGCGCACGTCGGGTGGACGGTCATCGATGTCGCGGTTGTCGACGCGGGTGGGACATCCGGTCCGCTGGCCATGATCGAGGGGGTTCCGTCGGTGCGCTGGAGCGCCGCGGGCGGCTACATGCCGCTGGAGGCATACCTGCGCGAGCGCCTCGACCTCATGCCGGGCTGACGACGTCCGTGCTGAATCGCCGCAGCAGCGCGGTCGCGTCCGTGACCCGGGACGCGAGCACCTGCGCCTGCACGGCATCGAACTGTGCGGCGTCGAAGTATCCCTTGGTCCGGTAGAACACCATGCGGTCTGCGAAGTCCCGTGGGGTCGGCTCGGGGTGGAACTGCGTGGCGTAGAGGTGCGTGCCCACGCGGTACGCCTGCACGGGGCAGGTCTCGCCGCGAGCGAGAAGCTCAGCGCCCGGGGGCACGTCCGTCGCGCCCTCCTTGTGCGCGGTGAAGACCACGAGGTCCTCACCGGCAGGTCCGAAGACCGGGTCCGATTTCGCGGCCGGCGTCGTGGTGACGACCACAGAGCTCGCGGGCTCCGGAGCGCCCAGTCCCACGGTCCCACCGAGCATCCGCGTGACGACCCCGATCCCGTAGCACGTGAAGAACGCCGCGATGTCGGTGGACGCGGCGCGCGACGCGAGGCGTTCGAGATCGCGCTCCACGCGCTGCTGCTCGTCGGACTTCTCCGCATCCGTCACGTTGAAGGGGGAGCCGCCGACCACGACACCGCGATAGCGCTCGAGGACGTCCGTCGTGAGGGGCTCGGCGAGCAGATCCGTGCGGTCGAGCTCGTCCACGCCGAGCGCGCGGCGGAAGGAGAGATACTCGGCGTCGGCCGCCCCTCGTTCCGGCCGCACGCTGACGTAGAGAAGCGAGGCCATCCGGCGATTCTAATCAGAGCCGCGGGGTGCGGGATGCGCCGGTGACGCGCAGCGTCATGCTCAGCGCGACGAGTTCGCGGTGCGTCCTCGGACGATGCCGACGAACGTCTCGATGTCCGGTGTCGTCTCGTCTCGTGGCCACACGAGAGCGACCGTGGACACCGGGCCTCCGCGCAGGACGCGGTGGTCGGCGTCCTTCCTGTGGTGCAGGCGCGCGAGGGACATCGGCACGACGACCACACCCGTCCCCGCGGCGACCGTGGCGATCGCATCCGCCGTGGTCTCCAGGGGAGCGAAGGTGGGCGTTACCGTTCCGGGGATGTCGAGTGCCCCCAGGACGTCATCGAGCGGGGTGAGGAGGACTTCTCCCTCGAGATCCGCCGGGTCGAGTTCGTCCGCCGCCATGAGGTGCGAGTCCGCCGCGGCGACCACGACGGGGAGCTCGTCGTAGAGCGGGATCACGTGCAGATCGGCGCGCTCGATCGGAAGGCGTACGAGAGCAGCGTCGACGTCGTCGAGAGCGCGGCTCGTCTCGGAACCCTCGACGGGGACGAGCTCGAGCGGAACGTCCGGCATCCGGCGCTTCCACGTGTCGATCCAGCGCCCCGGTGTGGCGCCCGCGACCGCACCGAGACGGAACGTGCGCGGCAGCCCTGGGTCGATGTCGTGCACGATCGGGGGCTGTGCGGCGCTCGGACGCTTCGCCGGTCGGGTGCCGGCGGCCTGGCGTTTCGGCGAAAGAGGGCGCTTCGCGGGCCGGCGACCGCCTGCGCCCCGTCGAGATCCACCCGGTTTCGCCATGCTCTCAGGGTACCCGCGCGGGGTGCGTCACGACGCCGAGATGGTCATGCGGCGAGCCAGAGGCCCTTCCAGTCGGTGGCGACACGCATGCCGGCGGCGACGGTCTCGTCGTCGCCGATCCGGGCACCTCGCGCGATGCGCGCTCCGGCGCCGACATCCGTCCGGACTCCGACGTGCGCACCGTCTCCGATGGCAGCACCCGGGCCGATGTGCGCGTGTGCATCGATGTACGCCCCGTCGCCGATCACGGCGTCCGGTTCGATCCACGCGCCGCGGGCGACCTTGGCCCCCGCACCGACACGTGCTCCGGGTTCGACATAGGCGCCGGCTTCGATCACTGCCTTCGGGTGCACCTTCGCGCCGTGCGCGATGAGTCCGCGACCATTGGCGTGCTTGCGGTAGCGCAGCGTCGAGCCCTGGTCGTCCTCGATGTCGATGTAGTTCTTGCCCACGATTCCTCCCGTGTCCGGTCCTTTTCCCGGATATACCAACAACCACGGGCCCGTCGGATTCATTCCCCGGTATGGAATCGCGTCAGCGCTGGCAGGACGGGCACCAGAATGTGCGGCGCTCCTGGCCTGCGACGGCACCCAGTTCGTCGCGCCTGATCAGGGTTCCGCAGCGGCGACACGGGCGTCCTGCACGGCCGTACACCCAGGTCGTCCGACCGGGCCTGTTCACGCCCGTGAAGGTGCGATCCGCGCGCTCACGGTTCGCCACGATCGTGCGAGCGCCCAGATCGATGAGCGCGGCCGTGTCGACCTCGGGCGCCGGGCGGGTGGGAAGGAGCCCGCGGAGGAACAGCAGCTCGGCGGCGTACTCGTTGCCGAAGCCGGCGACGTTGTGCTGGTCGAGGAGGGCGACGTGGATGCTGCGCGTATCGGCGGCGAGCCGGCGGGCGGCTTCGACGGGGTCCCAGTCCTCCGCGAGCGGATCGGGGCCGAGATGCGCCAGCAGGTCGTCCTCTCCGGATGTCGGCAGAACCTCGAGCATCGACAGATCGATGCCGACCGCATCGCGGGTCTCGGTGCCCACGATTGCCCTGACCTTGAACGCCGGATGACGCCACTTCTCGCCCGGGCGGTAGACAAGCCACGCGCCGTCCATGCGCAGGTGCGAGTGGATCGTCCACGTGCCGATCCGGAGGAGGAGGTGCTTGCCGCGTGCGGCGGATGCGACGACGGTCTCCCCTCGCAGATCGAGGGTCGCGGAACCGGGGACCCGCATGTCGAAGCGGACGACCTCGTCGCCGACGATCGCCTCGCGGAGCCGCTTCGCCGTGCGGAAGACGGTGTCGCCCTCAGGCATCCGCGCGGAAGCCGTCCTGCGGTGCGGGCGGCGGAGAGATCGACGCGCGCTGCACGAGGGACCGGGCCAGCATCGTCGACCCGGCGACCGCAGCGGGCATCGTCGCGATGGCGCCGAGGGGGACGAGGAAGCAGAGCTGCGTGGCGACGCCGAAGCCCAGCACGCGAGCGCGCGAGCCGGAGTACAGGCGTGCGCGATCCCGGGAGCTCAGGTTCCGCGCGTCGAAGGCGCGTCCGGTGAGTTCCCGCGCCAGGAGGCGGCCACCCAGGACCACGCCCATGACGGCGCCGACGGCCCCGCCGACGAGCGGGATGAAGCCGAGGAGTAGCACGACCACGGCGACCACGGCGCCCAGTGCGATCAGACGGAGGCCCTCGCCCACCGTGCTCCAGAAACCGCTCTCGGTCGGCGGCAGCTCACCCCCGAGATCACGCTCGATCGTCCGCCAGATCCGCTGGTAGAACGGGTCTCCGATCGTGAGCGCGAGAGCGGTGAAGACGGCCCCGGCGAGGGCGAGCGCGGCGATGAACACCACCACGCTGATGGCCCCGCGCAGGAGCTCCTTCCAGGGCGATCCCCAGCCGTCCGCGAAGGGGGTCACCCAGCCGGCGAGCCCGCCGAGCGAGAACGCCAGCGGGATGAGCGCCGCAGCGAGGAGAACGAAAGCGATGACAGCGGGGATCAGGCCGAGGGCCATGAGGCCGGGTCTCGTCCGCCACACGCCGAAGCCCTGGAACAGCATGCGCACGCCGACGCCGAACTCGCGGATCATGCGTCCAGCGTACGGGGGAGCACGGTCACAGCGCCTTGCGGAGCGTGTAGCCGCGCGGGGTCGCGACGAAGCCCGCCTCCTGCAGCGCGATCGCGAACGGGGTGCCGTAGACGCCCTCGCCGTTGACCTTCTCGACCGTGAGCGTGTCGAGTCTGCGCAGGCGCGAGGTCGTGGCGAGGTCGGACGCGGCTGCGCGCAGGATCTCGGGGTCGTCGTCGAACGCGAGCACGGTGCGTCCTCCGCGCTCGAGATAGAGCACGAGGACACCGTCGACGAGCACGACGATGCCGCCCGCCTTGCGTCCTGGGCGGTGCGATACGCCCTCCCGTTTGGGCCACGTGAGGGCGGCACCGTAGGGGTTCGCAGGGTCGGTGGCCGCGAGGGTCACGGGCTTCTGCGGGGGAGGGTCGGACAGCGCGGCGTAGGTCCGCAGGCGGTCGACCGTGCCCGACGACGCGAACTGCGCGGCACCGAGCCGCTCGATCAGATAGCCGCGGCGGCAGTGTCCCGCCTCCTCGAAGCCGGCGAGGACACGATAGGCCTGCGCGAAGCCCCCGGGAACGCCCTCGGACTGGACGGAGCCGCGAGTCACGACACCGTAGCGATCGAGGAGGAGACCGGCGCTGACGGTGGCACGTCGCGCGGCGTCCGTCTCGACGTCGGGGAGCAGCGACCATCGTCCGCCGAGGGAGGGAGGACGCGGTGCGGAGCGCGTGAGCGAGGTTCCGCGATAGGTACGGGTGCGCGGTGCGCGGCGCTTCACGCGGTGCGCCTGGGAGCCACCGGCGAGCAGCGACCGCACGGGGGCGAACGTGTCGTTCGTGATGCGGCCACTCCACGTGAGCGTCCACAGCGCCTCGAGGATCGACTGCTCGTTCTCAGCACCGGTCATCTCCCGCAACTGGCCGGCGAAGTACGCCCCTCCTGCGCCGAGGGCGACCAGGAGCTGCGCCTCGAGCGAGCCGGGAGCGAGTTCGTCCTCCGGTTCGGGCAGCGTGAACGGCGCCAGGTCGGCCGGGTGCAACGACACCCAGCCGTCCCGGCCGGGAAGGGACCCGTGGCCGGCCCACACGACCTCGCCACTGGCTGTGAGTTCGTCGAGCAGGGCCGGGGTGTAGTCGCGGACGCGAGAGGGGAGGATCAGTGATTCCCAGGCGCTCGCGGGCGCGGGTACGCCGGCGAGCTGCTCGATCACGGCCATCACGCCGTCCAGCCCTTCGACGGGGCGACCGAGGTGCTGCCACTCCGGCAGGAATCGCGCGTAGGCGGCGGGCGGCACCGGTTCGACACTCCCGCGGATGGCTGCGAGCGAGCGCATCCGCAGGCGGCGGAGCACCTCGGTGTCACACCATTCGATCTCGGACCCGGTGCCAGCGGCTTCGGGGAGGAAGTACCCGCTGGTGAGGCGCCCCGCGGTCTCGAGCCGCTGCAGCGTGTGCCGTGCGACCGCGGATCCGATGCCGTATCGCGCGGCGACGCGGTCGGTGGGGAACGGGGCGTGTGTGCGCGCGAAGCGGGCGATGAGGTCGCCCAGCGGATCGGCGACCGGTTCGAGGAAAGCGACGGGGATACCGACGGGGAGCGCGACGCCGAGTGCATCGCGGAGCCGTGCGGAATCCTCGATCGCGGCGACGCGCGGTGTACCGGCGATCGTGACGGTGATCGCTCGCCGCGAGGACACGAGCGCATCGAGGTGCGCGGCGGCCGCGTCGACGGGATGCGCGTCGGTGGCCTCATCGCGCTCGAGCCGTTCCGCGACCTCGGCGGCATCGAGCGGGCCGAGCAGACGCAGGAGGTCCGCGACGCCCTCGAGTCCCCGGACGCGGCGCTCGGGATCCAGCCGCTGCGCTTCGCGTTCGAACTGCTCGATGATGGCGGGATCGAGGAGTTCGCGCAGCTCGACGGTGCCGAGCAGCTCGCCCAGCAGGGCGGGGTCCACGGACAGCGCAGCGGCGCGGCGCTCCGCGAGGGGGGAGTCGCCCTCGTACATGAAGGCGCCCACGTATCCGAACAGCAGGTCGCGGGCGTAGGGCGACGGCTGCGACGGTTGCGTCTCGACCAGGCGGATCCGCCGATCGGCGATCGAAGTGGCGAGGCGGCGCAGGGAGGCGAGGTCGTAGACGTCCTGCAGGACCTCTCGCAGGGTCTCGAGGATCACCGGGAACGTCGGATGGCGGCGGGCGACCTCGAGCAGTTGGGCGGAGCGCTGACGCTGCTGCCACAGCGGAGTGCGGCGGTTGGGGTTGGTGCGGGGCATGAGCAGCGCCCGCGCAGCGCACTCGCGGAAGCGGGACGCGAACAGCGCCGACCCTCCGACCTCTTCCGTGACGAGATGCTCGAGCTCGTCGGCGTCGAACACGAACAGCTCGGCTCCCGGCGGCTCCGCGTCGGCATCCGGGATGCGCACGATGATGCCGTCGTCGCTCGCGACCGCGGAGCCCTCGACTCCCAGGCGTTCGCGTATGCGGGCGTTGATGGCCAGGGCCCAGGGGGCGTGGACCTTCATGCCGTACGGGGAATGCAGGATGACGCGCCAGTCGCCGACCTCGTCTCGACCGCGCTCGACCGTGAGGGTGCGGTCGGTCGGCAGGGTGCCGGTGGCCTCGCGCTGCTCGGCGAGGTAGGCGAGGAGGTTGTCACGCGCGCGCTCGTCCAGGCCTGCGTCGATCAGGCGCTGCGCGGCCTTCTCGGGCGTGGCTGCCGAGACCTCGCGGGAGAACTTCCCCAGCGCCTCGCCGAGTTCGAAGGGGCGCCCGATACCGTCGCCGTGCCAGAAGGGGACCTTGCCCGGCTGTCCGTAGGCGGGGATGACGTTGACCCGATCGTGTGTGATCTCGGCGATCCGCCAGCTGGTCGTGCCGAGCGTGAAGACGTCTCCGACGCGCGATTCGTAGACCATCTCCTCGTCGAGTTCGCCGACGCGTGCACCGGTGGTCTCGCCCGCGACGAAGACGCCGAAGAGGCCGCGGTCGGGGATCGTGCCACCGCTCGTGACGGCGATCCGCTGCGCACCGGGGCGCGCCGTGAGCGTGCCCGCGTCGCGATCCCACACCAGGCGCGGGCGCAGTTCGGCGAATTCGTCGGACGGGAATCGCCCGGCCAGCAGGTCGAGAGTCGCCTCGTACGCGGAACGGGGGAGGGCCTGGAAGGGGGCGCTGCGGCGGATCGTCTCGAACCACTCCTCGACGTCCAGCGAAGTCAGCGCGCACGCGGCCACGGTCTGCTGCGCGAGGATGTCGAGCGGATTGCGGGGCACCGTGATCGCCTCGATCTGGCCGGCGAGCATCCGTTCCGTCACGATCGCGGTGTGCAGGACGTCTCCGCGGTGCTTGGGGAAGAGCGCTGCCCGGCTGATCTCTCCGACCTGGTGGCCCGCGCGTCCGACGCGCTGCAGGCCGGATGCGGCAGAGGGCGGGGCCTCCACCTGGATCACGAGATCGACCGCACCCATGTCGATTCCGAGTTCGAGGCTGCTGGTCGCGACGACGCAGCGCAGGGTGCCGGACTTGAGCTCGTCCTCGACGATCGCCCGCTGCTCTTTGGACACCGAGCCGTGGTGCGCTTTGGCGAGCACGGCGGGGGCGCCCGCGGTGGCGCCGGCCTGCGCCATCATCTGCGCCGGGGGACCGGCGGGCTCGGGCACGGGGACGCCCACCCGTTCGGCGTAGATCTCGTTCAGCCGCCCGGTGAGGCGTTCGGCGAGGCGACGCGAGTTGGAGAACACGATGGTGGAGTTGTTGGCGAGGATGCGGTCGACGATCGCCTCCTCGACGTGCGGCCACACGGATCCCGTGACCTCGGTGTACTCGGCGTCGTCGGACTCGCCCGATACCCCGGGCGGGGGAGGCGGGTTGGTCATGTCGTCGATCGGGACGACGACGCCGAGATCGAACGTCTTGCTCGCCGGCGGCGCGACGATCTCGACCTGCTCGGATCCGCCGAGGAAGCGCGCGACCTCGTCGATCGGACGCACGGTCGCGGAGAGTCCGATGCGTTGCGCCGGTGTGGCGTTCTCGTCGTAGCCCCGGCGGAGGGCATCGAGGCGCTCCAGGCTGACCGCGAGGTGCGCGCCGCGTTTGGTCGCCGCGACCGCGTGCACCTCGTCGATGATCACGGTGTGCACCCCCCGGAGCGTCTCGCCCGCTCGGCTCGTGAGCATGAGATAGAGCGACTCGGGCGTGGTGATGAGGATGTCTGGCGGGGAGGAGACGAGCTTGCGTCGGTCGCTCGAGCTCGTGTCTCCGGAGCGGACCCCGACCGACACGTCGGGTGCGGCGACACCGAGACGCCGTGCGGACTGGCCGATCCCGACCAGCGGGGAGCGGAGATTGCGCTCGACGTCGACGCCGAGGGCCTTGAGGGGGGAGATGTAGAGGATGCGCGTGCGCGGGGTGTCGTCGTCGGACCGAGCGCGCGCTCGCTTCTTGGCCGAGCCGGTTTCGGCCGGCGCGATCTGCGGTTCCGCCATGCGCTCGCGGAACACGCGGTCGATGGCCCACAGGAAGGCGGAGAGCGTCTTCCCCGAGCCCGTGGGGGCCACGACGAGCGCGTGCTTGCCCGCCGAGATGGCGGTCCAGGCCCCGGCCTGCGCGGGGGTGGGGTCGGCGAACGCACCCCGGAACCAGTCCTGGGTTGCGGGGGTGAAACGCTCGAGCACGTCGCTCATCCCTCCATCTTCCCGCGTGCCACGGACATCGAGGGCGGCCGCGTTCGCGGCGGAGGGAATGTCGGTGGTCCGTGGTCGACTGGGGGCATGCCCACCACCGCGATCGCCCGTCCCGAGCAGCCCGAGCTGCTCGACGATGTGGTGTCGACGCTGGTCGTCCTCGAGCGCACGATCCACCAGCTCACCGCTGTGCGGGCCGCTCTGCTCGCGACCGCTCATCGCATCGCCGACGACGAGCCCGACATCGTCGACGCCGACTCCCGCGAGCTCGCTCACCGAGCGGTCGCGAGCGAGATCGGTGCCGCCCTGCGGGTCAACGACCGCGCGATCGAGGGGCAGATGGGCGACGCGGCGCGCCTCGTGCGCGACTTCCCGATGACCGCATCCGCGTACGAGCACGGGCGCCTCTCGCCGGCTCACGTGCGGGTGATCCTGGACGCCGGGTCTCCGATCGACGACGCCGAGGCGCGGCAGGAGTTCGAGGCGGCGGTTCTCCCGCGCGCTCTCGAGGAGTCCCCGAATCGGCTTCGCCCGCTCGCGAAGCAGCTCTCCGAGCGGTTCCGCGCAGCATCCTTCGCGGAGCGGCATGCCATCGCGAAGGCGAAGCGCGCCGTGTGGGTGCGCGACGGCGACGACGGCATGAGCGAGCTCGGCGTCTTGGGCCCGACCGTCATCATCCGCGGCATCTTCGACCGCATCAGCCAGATGGCGTTCGCAGTGAAGACCGAGAACGCGCGCGCAGAGGTCGCACATGCACGCGGCGATGGCCCCGCGGAACCGAGCGCCGATAGTCCCGCGGCACAGAGCACCGATGCCTCCGCCGACGAGCGGTCGACGAGCGAGCTCCGCGCCGACCTCGCCGCCGACATGCTCCTGACGGGAGTCCCGCACGGTCACGACACGGTCGACGGGCAGTTGGGTGCCATCCGGGCGTCGGTCGAGATCACCGTGCCCGTCCTCACCATCACCGACCCCATGTCATCCGCGCCGCCCGCGCACCTCGAGGGCGTAGGTCCCATCGATCCGCATACGGCTCGTGTCCTGGTCGGGAGCGCCGCGGGGTGGGAACGCGTCATGACCGACCCCGTCAGCGGGGCGGTGCTCGCGGTCGATCGGTATCGACCCACCGAACAGATGCGCCGGTATCTCAGAGTGCGAGACCGACGATGCCGCTTCCCCGGGTGTCGCATCACCGCACGCCGATGCGACGACGACCACTCGGTCGATCATGCGCGCGGTGGTGCGACCGATGTCGACAACCTCGCGGGCAAATGCCGACGACACCATGTCACGAAGCACCACACCGCGTGGCGGGTGCTCCAACACCCCGGGGGAGTGGTCGAGTGGACCAGCCCGACCGGCCGCACCTACATCGACCGACCACCCGGCGTCCCGGGTGCGGTCACGTTCCACGAGGTCGATGAGCGACTCGTGGCGCACGCGAATCCGGATCCCGGCGACACTGCGCCTTTCTGAGTGCCCGGCTCGTCCGAGTGTCCGGCTCGTCCGAGTGTCCGGCTCGCCCGAGTGCCCGAGTGCCCGAGTGTCTGAGTGTCTGAGTGCCCGGGTGTCTTGGTCCGCGCCCCGGGAATGCTGCATCATCGAGTCAGTGTGATGCCGTTCGCGGCGTCCGGACATCGACCCAGCGAAAGGCGCATCGCCATGACCGACCTCACCATCGGGACGACCCTGGAGGCACCCGACGAAGCCGCGCGTCTGGATGCCCGCCGCTTCAACCGGCACACGTTCTGGTGCGGTCAGAGCGGCAGCGGGAAGACCTATGCGCTCGGCGTCGTGCTCGAGCAGCTCCTGCTGCGCACCGAGCTGCCGATGCTCGTCCTCGACCCCAACGCGGATTTCGTGCGGCTGCCCGAGACGCGTACGACGGCCAGCAGTGCGGATGCGGCGCAGATCGCCGAGATGGACATCCGAGTGCTGCGCTCCGCGAGCACCGGCGACGCCGGCGCGGGCGAGAGGGTGCGGGTGCGGTATCTCGATCTGCTCCCCGCCTCCCAGGCGGCGGTCCTGCGCCTCGATCCGATCGCGGACGCCGAGGAGTACAACGTGTTGCTGCACACCTCGTACGATGCCGCGAACTTCGAGCCCGAGGAGATGCTCGCCCGGCTCCGCGCCAAGAACGAGCCGGCTGCGCTTCGGCTCGCGAACCGCATGGAGAACCTCCAGGTGCTCGACTGGGATCTCTGGTCTCGGGGAGGCGCATCCGCGACGGACGCGATCGACGAACGCCCTCGCGCTACCGTCCTGGATCTCGGAGGCTTCGAGCACCCGGCCGAGCCGAAGGTCGCCGCCCTCGCCGTGCTCGAGCACCTCTGGTCGCGCCGGGAGGAGCGCCGGCCGATCCTCATCGTGATCGACGAGGCGCACAACCTCTGCTCGCCCGACCCGCAGACCGCCGTCGAGTGCGCGCTCACGGCCCAGTTGATCCAGATCGCCGCCGAGGGACGCAAGTTCGGACTCTGGCTGCTGCTGTCCACGCAGCGCCCGACGAAGATCCACCAGAACGTGCTGTCGCAGTGCGACAACCTCGCGCTGATGAGGGTCAACGCGCCGCGCGACCTCGCGGAGCTCGCCGATGTGTTCGGGTTCGCTCCCGAGGCCGCGATCCACCGCGCTCAGAGCTTCACGCAGGGGCAGGCGCTCTTCGCGGGTGGATTCATCTCCGAGCCGACGTTCATCCAGATGGGCGACCGCGTGACGGAGGAGTCGGGCGGCGATGTGCGTGTTCCCCTGCGGGAGTGACGCGGGACATCACCCCTGTTCTCCCCCCTGTTCTCACCCCTGTTCCGTCAGGGTGCCATCGGCCAACTCGAGCGTGAGGTCCAGGTCCAGGCGCTCCAGGAAACCGTCGTCGTGGCTGACGACGAGGACGGCCCCCCGGTACGCATGCAGCGCCTCGACGACCTGATCGACCGTGTCGAGGTCGAGGTTGTTCGTCGGCTCGTCGAGGACGACGAGGTGCGGTGCCGGATCGGCCAGCAGCACCTTCGCCAGCGCCACGCGGAACCGCTCGCCTCCGGACAGGGCCGCGACGGGGCGATCTGCTGTCGCCCCCGGGATCAGGAACCGAGCGAGGCGATTGCGCAGCTCCTTCTCGGGGACGGCGTCGGCCGCCGCTGCGATGTTCTTGAACACGGATGCGGCGTCATCGAGCCCGTCGATGCGCTGCGACAGGTATCCGATGCGCTCGGTGTGCGCCTGCGCACGCAGCCCGGCGGTCGGATCATCGGGCTCCGGTGACGCCGGATTCCCGTCGACCAGTCGACGAAGCAGAGTCGTCTTTCCCACACCGTTGCGCCCGATCACCGCGACGCGCTCGGGCCCCTGGATGATCCAGGCGCGATCGGCGTCGGCGAGCGTCGCGATCCGCCTCCCGCGCGCGACACCGGGGTCGGGGAGCTCGATCTTCATCCCGTCGTCGTTGCGGATGCGGTGCCCGGCCTCGTCGAGTGCCGCGCGGGCGGCGCGCTCCTTCTCGCCGACCTCGGTGCGGAGTTTCCCTGCGGACACCTCGGCGGCCATCTTCCGGCCGTTGGCGATGATCTTCGGCACGCGCTTCTCCAGTTGGGCCTTCTTGGCGGTCCTGGCGCGATGGGCGAGCGTGGTCTCGGCCTCGATGCGCTGGCGCTTCTCCCTGCGCACCGCCTGAGCGGCTCCCCGTTCCGCCTGCTTCGCCGCCTCCTGCTCCGCGTCCAACCACGTGCGCCACTCGGAGTACGGACCTCCGAACACGCTCAGCGCGTGCCCGTAGAGCTCGGCGGTGTCGTCCATGAGCTCCAACAGTGAGGTGTCATGGCTGACGACGACGAGCGTGCCCCGCCACGATCGCACCATCTCGCCGAGCTTCGCGCGGGCGTCGCGGTCGAGGTTGTTGGTCGGTTCGTCGAGCAGGGTGATCGGGGCGCGACGAAGGCGGATGCCCGCCACCGCCACGAGCACTGCCTCACCACCGGAGAGTTCCCCGACGCGGCGGTCGAGGAACGAGGGATCCAGACCGGCTTCCGCGAGCGAGGCCTCGGCGCGCGCCTCGATGTCCCAGTCGTCCCCGACCGCGTCGAAGTGCCGAGGATCGACATCGCCGCGGGCGATGGCACGCACGGCGTCCAGCGGCTCTGCGACATCGAGGAGTTCGGCGACTCGACGGTCGACGTCGAGCGTCACGCGCTGCGGAAGGTAGGCGATGTCGCCCGAGGTCTGGATGTGTCCGGATGTCGGCGTCAGCTCCCCGGCGATCAGGCGCAGGAGGGTGGACTTGCCGGAGCCGTTGCGCCCGACGAGGCCGGTGCGACCGGATCCGAAGGCGCCGCTGACGTCGGCCAACGCGGTGTCGCCGTCCGGCCAGGTGAACGAGAGTCGATCGAGGACGATCGACGGGGTGATCTGAGGTGTTGACATGAGTGTCTCCCGGATATTCGGGTGCACTGACGCCGGGCGACCGGACTCGGAGGGAGCAGCCGGATGCCGTGCCTGATGGCGGGACGGGCAGCCGAACAGCGAGGCTGCGGGGTGCCGGATGGCGGGCCGTGGGTAGGCGATCGTCGGGTCAGCGCGCGGAAAGAGGGGCGCGGAGGCGACGGATCAGATCAAGGGACTTCCCAACACGGCGGACAGGACGCTCGACGATACCCCGGGCGTGTCGTGCTGCGCAACTGTATTCGGGGTGACATGACCGTGGTGCACGCAGCGCCGCGGGCTCCAGGCGCTCTACCGTGGAGACATGGCCGACAACGGAATGAGCAGTCACGAGGCGAGACAGCGGATGACCTGGGGTGCGGGCATCTCGATCGGCATGGTCTCCGGAGTGGGCCTGGGGGCCACGCTCGACAACTGGCCGGTCGGCATCGGCTTCGGAGTCCTCATGGGAATCGTGTTCGTGGTCGCTCTGGGCCTCTGGCGCAGACGCCGCGACGTTCGGCGCGCGGCCGCCGCGGACGGTCCCGACGACCTGGGCCGGGAAGAGGGGCCGGGCGACTCAGACCGCTGACGGCCGAGTGTCTCGCCACTTCTCCAGGAAGACGCGCACATCGGCGAGCTCGTCCTCGGAGATGCTGTGCGTCAGGCCCGGATAGACGCGACCCGAGAGCGTCGAGTGATCCGGCAGCCACTGCGCCGTGTGGTCCACGAGGGTCGGCGGGATGACATCGTCGTGCGAGCCGCGCCCCCAGAACACCGGTGGTCGAGTCTCGCGGAGCGTGTCGTCCGACGGGAGTTCGCCCGGGCTCGCGTATCCACTCAGGGCGACGACCGAATCGAAACGCGGGGGATCGAGACGCAGCGCCTGCAGCGCGACGGCGGCTCCCTGCGAGAACCCGAGCAGTGCGATCGACGGCGCGCCGGCCGCCTCCGCGTCGAGCCAGGACAGCAGCGCTTGGGCGGCCGTGGTCACGGCAGCGGGGTCCCGGCCGTCGAGTCCCTCGATCGGGTACCAGGAGCGTCCGGGCATCGGCCACGGCGGCAGGAGGGGCGCTGCCACGGACGCGACCGCGATCCCGTCCGGCAGATGCGGGACGAGTCCGAAGAGGTCGTGCTCGTCGGCTCCGTAGCCGTGCAGGAGGACGAGCAGGGGAAGTCCCGCGCGGTCGGAGGTGGACCAGCGAGTGGCTGTCGTGTCGATGACGAGGGAGGTTGTCACCCTTCCATCCTGCCAGCGGCCTGATAGAAAGGAGGCATGTCCGTTCGCACACCTGATCCAGATCCTGAGCCCGACGACGAGCTCTCGGGCTACGGCGATGCGTCCAGTGAGTCCGGCAATCCCGGATGGCTCACGGAGATCGAACTCGCCGAAGCGCGCAGGCGTCTGCCGATGCTCTACGTCGAGGCGATCCCGGTGCGGACGGACGGCGCAGGCCAGGTCGCGGAGATCGGCGTGCTGCTGCGTTCGACCCCGCTCGGCGAGATGACGCGCACGATCGTGTCCGGCCGCGTGCGCTTCGGTGAGACGGTCCGCGACGCTCTCTTCCGCCATGTCGAGAACGACCTGGGTCCCATGGCGTTCCCCCTCCTTCCCCTCCAGCCGCTGCCGTTCACGGTCGCCGAGTACTTCCCGATGCCCGGCGTGAGCGCGTTCCACGATGAGCGCCAGCACGCCGTGTCCCTCGCCTTCGTCGTCCCCGTGACGGGGACGTGCGAGCCGCGGCAGGATGCGCTCGAGGTCACGTGGCTCTCGCCCGCCGAGGCGGCGTCCGACGCGCTCGCCAGCGAGCTCGAGGGCGGCCGCGGCACACTCATCCGCCAGGCGCTCGCCAGCCTCGGACTCCTGCGCTAGATCACCCGCGCGCCGGAGGGCAACTGCACGCTCGTGGGCCCGCGGCGCGGGACCTGAGCAGGTTTTCAGGCGGGTGCAGTTCAGGCGCTGGTGAGGCGGGCGAGCTCGGCGACGAAGGCGTCCACATCGGACTCGTCGGTGTCGAAGCTGCACATCCAGCGAACCTCGTTGCGCGCGGCATCCCAGTCGTAGAAGCGGAAGGACTCGCGCAGGCGGTCGGCGATACCGTCGGGCAGCGTCGCGAACACACCGTTCGCCTGCGTCGGTTGCGTGAAGGAGACGCCCTGGATCGAACCGTCGGCGATTCCGGCTTCGACCGCGGAGCGCAGGCGAGCGGCCATGGCGTTCGAGTGGCGAGCATTGCGCAGCCACAGGTCGCCCTCGAGCAGCGCGATCAGCTGCGCCGAGACGAAGCGCATCTTCGACGACAGCTGCATGGAGTACTTGCGTGAGAAGCGCAGCCCCTGCGATGCCTCGGGGTTCAACACCACGATCGCCTCGCCGAGCATGGCGCCGTTCTTCGTGCCGCCGAAGCTCAGGACGTCGACGCCGGCGTCGCGCGTGAAAGCGCGCAGCGGTACGTCGAGCGCTGCGGCCGCGTTGGAGATGCGCGCACCGTCCATGTGGAGCAGCATGCCGTGACCGTGCGCGTGGTCGGCGAGCGCCCGGACCTCCTCGACGGTGTAGAGCGTGCCGAGCTCGGTGGACTGGGTGATCGAGACCACGAGCGGCTGCGCGCGGTGCTCATCGCCCCAGCCCCAGGCCTCGAGATCCACGAGTGCCGGGGTGAGCTTGCCGTCGTCGGTGGGGACGGTGAGGAGCTTGAAGCCGCCGATCCGCTCGGGGGCACCGCCCTCGTCGACGTTGATGTGCGCGGTGGATGCGGCGATGACCGCGCCCCAGCGGGGGAGCATCGACTGCAGTCCGACGACGTTCGCGCCGGTGCCGTTGAACACCGGGAAGACCTGGACACCGTCGCCGAAGTGCTCCGCGAACACCTCGTTCAAGCGCGTCGTGTAGGCGTCCTCTCCATACGCGACCTGATGGCCGCCGTTCGCCGCCGCGATGGCCGCGAGGACCTCGGGGTGGATGCCGGAGTAGTTGTCGGATGCGAAGCCGCGGACGGCGGAGTCATGCAGAGTGCTCACTCGCCCAAGCCTATGTCGAATGTCTGATCCGAACGCTACCCTCGGTCTCGTGAACGGCACCGCCGCCAAGAGGGCATTCGGGAATGTCCTGGTCAACACGCTCATCGCCAACGTGACGACGAGCTTCCTCTGGTTCGGCCTGACGTTCTGGGTCTATATCGAGACGCAGTCGGTGCTCGCGACCGGCATCATCGGTGGTGCCTACATGCTCTTCGTCGCGTTCTTCGCGATGGTGTTCGGCACGATCGTCGATCGCCATCGCAAACACCGCGTCATGCTGCTCTCGAGCGCGATCTCGGCGGGCGCCTTCGTCGTCGCGGGAATCCTGTACCTCCTCCACCCCGAGGCCACTCTCCTCGACCTGGGCGTCCCGTGGTTCTGGTTGTTCTCCGGGATCATCCTGTTCGGCGGCGTGATCGAGCAGCTGCGCAACATCGCACTGTCCACCACCGTCACGCTCCTCATCCCCGAAGAGCGGCGTGCCAACGCGAACGGCCTCGTCGGTACCGTGCAGGGGATCGCCTTCCTCGTCACGAGCGTGTTCTCCGGACTGTCGATCGGATTCCTGGGCATGGGGTGGACGCTGGGGATCGCCATCGCCGCCATGGTGCTCACGCTGGTACATCTGCTCTTCATCCGGATTCCCGAAGACAAGCCGGAGCCGCCGACCGACGGGTCGGGGGCACTCGACTTCCGAGGCAGCGTGCGAGCCATCCGGCTCGCGCCCGGCCTGTTCGCGCTCATCATCTTCTCGACGTTCAACAACCTCATCGGCGGCGTCTACATGGCGCTCATGGACCCGTACGGCCTCACGCTCTTCAACGCCCAGACCTGGGGCATCGCGCTGGCATTCGGCTCGACGGGCTTCATCATCGGCGGGGCGCTGGTGGCGAAGTTCGGTCTCGGCAAGAAACCGGTGCGCACTCTGCTGCTGTTCGTCGCCGCGATGGGACTGCTGGGTGCGATCTTCATGGTGCGGGAGTGGTGGCCGCTGTACGTCGTGGGGATCTGGCTCTACATGATGATGGTCCCGCCCGTCGAGGCCGCCGAGCAGACGGTGATCCAGAAGGTGGTGCCGTTCCGCCGTCAGGGCCGGGTGTTCGGCGTCGCCGCGGCGATGGAAGCCGGAGCCGCACCGATCACGGCGTTCCTCATCGCTCCGATCGCGGAGTTCCTGATCATCCCGTACATGGAAAGCGCGGAGGGCCAGCAGCAGTGGGGATGGCTGCTCGGCGAGGGCGACGCGCGAGGGATCGCCCTCATCTGCCTGTTCGCCGGACTGATCATGGTGGTGATCGCCTTCGCGGCTTTCCTCACCCGCTCCTACCGCACGCTGACCACGCTGTATGCGAGCGCGCCGAGCGAAGAGGTCGGCGGCGAACAGGTCACGCTGTCAGATCGATGATGCGATCGTTCAGCGCCGCCGCGTCGTCGTCCCACAGCGCGACCACCGCGGCTGCGAGGGCATCCGCATCCAGGGCTTTCGCGCGGAAGACGACGGCCGCCGCACGAAGCGGATCACCGGCATCCCGCGCCGCCTTCGCGAAGCCCTGAGCGACCGCGCGCGTCCACGCCTCGCTCGCCGCCTTCACCGCGGCGTAGTTCGCGCCACCGGCGAGAGGTCGAGCGACGGCGGTGGACGAGACGATCGCCAGGCGACCGGCGGCCGAAGCGCGCAGGTCCTCGTCGAGAGCGCGACTGGTCACGCGGAGAGCGGTGAAGGCGGACTCCAGGACGCGGTAGTCCTCCTCGGATTGCCCCGCGAGCCCGCCACCGCCGCGCCATCCGCCGACGAGGCAGACGAGCCCGTCGACGGGCCCCTCGGTCCCGTGCACGCGACGGACGAGGTCCGCGACGGCCGCCGGGTCCGTCACATCGCAGCGCTCGACCTGCACGCCGTCGAGCGCACTGAGCATCGTCAGCTTCTCGGGATCCCGGCCGACCGCCACCACTCGCGCACCGGCCCCGGCCAGAGCGCGCGCGGTGGCGAGACCCGCGGCGCTCGTGGCGCCCGCGATGAGCACGGTGCGCCCTGCGGCGCCCGCCCGGTCAGTCATCCGACGCGCGGATTCCGGCGGTCGACGCGATCACGGGTCGCATCTTCTTCTCCAGCGCCTCGAAGAACATCGACAGGGGGAACTCGTCATCCATCACCTGATCCGTGTAGCCCTTCGGAGGGCCGGCGAGCACCTCGTCCGGCAGTCCTCTCGCCCACGCGGACGCAGGATTCGGGGTCAGGGTCGAGCGCACCAGATCGTACGCGGCGAGCCAGTGGGCGGGCTTCGGGCGATCGATGGACCGCCAGTAGAGGTCGTCGATCGCGGCACCGAGCGCGATGACCGCGTCGGGCACCGCATCCCAGTCGAAGGCGAGTCGCGTGTCCGTCCAGTGCAGCACTCCGCGCTGGTGCAGCCAGGCGAAGAGCAGCTGTCCGCCGAGGCCGTCGTAGTTGCGCACCCGGGAACCGGTGATCGCGAAGCGGAAGATCCGATCGAAGATCACCGCGTACTGCACGAGGGGAGCGTGCTCGAGCATCTGGACCTCGGCGGGCGACAGGTCGTCGCGCGCCGCGAGGCGCCGCTGGATAGCGACGCTCTCGCGGAACGCCGTGAGGTCGCACCGCAACTCCTCGAGCGAGTAGAGGAAGTACGGCATCCGCTGCTTGATCATGAACGGATCGAACGGCAGGTCCCCGCGCATGTGCGTGCGGTCGTGGATGATGTCCCACATCACGAACGCCCGCTCGGTGAGTGCCTGGTCATCGAGCATGCGCTCGGCCTCCGACGGCAGCTCGAGCTTGGTGATCTCGGATGCGGCGCGCACGACCCGCCGGTAGCGCGCGGCCTCGCGATCCTGGAAGATCGCACCCCACGTGAAGGTCGGGATCTCCCGCATCGCGACGGTCTCGGGGAACAGGACGGCGGAGTTCGTGTCGTATCCGGGGGTGAAGTCCACCAGCCGCAGGGAGACGAACAGCTTGTTGCCGTAGTCGCCGGCCTCGAGGTCCGCGATGAACTCCGGCCAGATGGCCTGCACGAGCAGTGCTTCGACGAGCCGATCCGGGGAGCCGTTCTGCGTGTACATCGGGAACACGACGAGGTGGCGGATGCCGTCGACGCGATGCTGCTGGGGCTGGAAGGCGACGAGGGAGTCGTAGAAGTCCGGCACGCCGAAGCCCTCCGACGTCCAGCGGTCGAAGTCCTCCACGGACGCCGTCAGGTACTCCGCGTCGTGCGGGAACGCGGGGGCGAGTGCGCGGATGCCCGCGGTGATCTCGGAGACGAGCTGCCGGGCTTCCGCGTGCCGTTCCGTGTCGGCGATCGATCCGTCGTGTCCCTGCAGTGCGCGCAGCGCCGTGGCCGCGGTCTTCAACTGGGCCCACGCGGAGGAGTGCTCCGCGGTGCGTGCGTCCTCGACGACCTCGGGCTCTCCGACGATGGCCCGCGTCACGACCTGGTCGTGGGTGGCGCTGCTGTTCATGGGAACCTCCGATCTGAGGATCTGACGGAAAGTTTCCGGTGAAATCCGGATTCAACCGATATTCTCACACCTATGGAGGATGCTGTCGACCGCGCGATCATCGCTGAGATATCCCGCGACGCCCGAGCCACACTCGCCCATCTCTCGGACCGGGTCGGGCTGTCGTCGTCCGCGGTGCAATCCCGGCTGAAGAGGCTCGAGACGCGCGGGGTGATCGTCGGCTACCGGCCGCTCTTGGACGCCGAGGCCCTGGGGAAACCCCTGTCCGCTTTCATCGAGATCACGCCGCTGGATCCCGCGCAGCCCGACAACGCGCCGGAGCTTCTGGAACACCTCACGGCGATCGAGGCGTGCCATTCGATCGCCGGAGATGCGAGCTACATGCTCTTCGTCCGTGTCCCCTCTCCGCGCGCGCTGGAGGACCTCGTCCGGGACATCCGAGGGGCGGCCTCCGTCAGCACGCGCACGACGGTCGTGCTCCAGACCTTCTACGAGAATCGTCCGATCGAACCCGCCGAGTAGGATTTCGAGCGTGGCAGCATCCTCGAAGCGCTCCTCGAAGCGCCGTCCCGCACGCACCAGTGGCAACCCCGCGAAGCGACCCGTCGTCGAGGCGGGCCCGGTCCGCCGTAGCGATTGGATCGCCGCGGCTCGGCCCCGAACGCTCCCGCTCGCGATCGCTCCGGTGATCGTCGGCACGGGGGCGGCGCGGCTGGTGGATCCGGAGTTCCACTGGGTCATCGCCCTCGCCTGCCTCGCCGTCGCGGTGCTGATCCAGATCGGCGTGAACTTCGCCAACGACTACAGCGACGGCGTCCGCGGAACCGACGCGCACCGGGTCGGTCCCGCCCGCCTCACCGCCTCCGGGCGCGTGTCGCCCCGATCGGTCCTCATCACGGCCCTCGTGTTCTTCGGGCTCGCCGCGGTCGTGGGCCTCACGATCGTGATCCGCACGCAGCAGTGGTGGATGCTCGCGGTCGGTGCCGTGTGTCTCGTCGCCGCCTGGTTCTACACCGGAGGAAAGCGGCCCTACGGGTACTTCGGTCTCGGCGAGGTCTTCGTCTTCGTGTTCTTCGGCCTGGTCGCGACGCTCGGGACGACCTGGGTGCAGGCATTCGCCCTGCCACAGGAGGCGTGGCTCGGCGCCGTCGCGGTCGGACTGTTCGCGTGCGCCGTGCTCCTCGCGAACAACCTCCGCGACATCGACCAGGACCGGGAGGCGGGCAAGCGCACGCTGACGGTGCTGATCGGCCGGCGGGCGACGCGGGTTCTCTTCACGCTCTTCGTCCTGGTCCCGTTCGCGCTCGCGGCCGTCCTCGCGTTGCTGTACCCGATCGCGTGGCTCGCACTCATGGCGCTGCTCGCGGCGCTCCCCGCCATCCTCGTGGTGTGGATGTACCGGCTGCCGAAGGAGCTCGTCGTCGCACTGTCGCTGACATCCCTGACCTCGGTGCTCTACGCCGCAGCCCTGTTCTGGGCGTTCGTCGGCTGACAGCCAGGACGTCGGGGGTACCCGGACGTCAGACCGGGGCTATTCAGGCCGGGGACTCTTCGTCGTCTTCGGCGGTGCGCTCACGGTCGCGCTCCTCGGCGCGGGCGGAGCGACGCTCGTGCAGCTCGGCTGACGCGTGCGTGAGGGGACGGCGGAGGAAGAGGAACGAGATGCTCAGGCCGATCAGCGCCGCGAAGACAGCGGCCAGCCACCAGAACTCGCGGAAGATCGGGAAGATCCACAGGATCGCGAGCGGAACGAGGAACGCCAGCAGCCGCAGGACGGAGTAGACGAGGAGGGGCGGCAACTTCACCCCTCCAGTCTACGTCCGACTAATTGCTGCGGCGGATGGCCCGCACTCCGACCGTGAGCCCGACGATCATCACCGCCAGAGCGGCGATCCATCCCCACAGCACGGTGACGTCACCGAGGTCTCCGGCGAACAGCGCCCGCTCGGCCTGAACGACCCAGTTGACGGGATTCACCGCGGACACGGCGCGCATCCAGCCCGGCCCGTCGTCGAGGGGAAGAAGCATGCCCGAGAGGATCAACAGGGGGAAGATCAAGGACTGCTGCACGCCCCAGAAGAGCCACTCCCGGTCTTTCGTCGCGAGCGCCAGCGCGTAGGACAGCGAGCCGAGCCCGACGCCGAAGACGGCGAGCAGCGCGAGTCCGATCAGCATCCCGCCGACATGGGGAGAGAACCCGAACGGCCAGGCGATCAGCACGATGATGATCGCCTGGATGACGATCGGTGCGATCTCCTTCAGCGCGCGTCCGGTCAGCAGGGACGCCCGCGCGAGCGGGGCGACGAGCGTGCGCTCGTGGGAGCCCGTCATCATCTCGTACTGCAGATTTGATCCCGTCGCACCCGTGCCGAACAGGACGATCATCACGAGCACCCCGGGGACGAACCACTGCAGCGTCGCCGCCGGGTCTTCGCCCGAACCGCCGATCAGCAGCGGGGCGAAGAGCCCGAGGAACACGAGCGGTTGCAGGAGGCTGAAGATCAGCGTGAACGGATCGCGCAGCACCGGCTTGAGTTCGCGGGTGAGGACGTTCCAGGTGTCGCGCCCCAGGTTGGGGCGTACGAGGGTGTCGGCGGTGCTCATGAGAGTGCTCCTGTGGGCTGGGGGGAGGGGTCTTCGGTCGAGGATGTGTCGCCCTCGCCTGCTTCGCGCAGAGTGCGCCCGGTGAGGCTCAGGAAGACGTCGTCGAGCGTGGGCGGAACCCCCGTGGCGCGTTCGACGAGGATCCCTGCACTGTCGAGCGCCCGAACGATGCGGGGGAGCAGGCGCTCACCGTCCGGCGCGGCGAACGAGACGGTCGCGCCGTCCTGGCGGAGGTCGGCCGGGGTCGCCTCCGCGATCACACGCAGGGCGTGGCGGGCCGCGTCCGCGTCTGCGAAACCGAACGTGAGCACATCGCCCGCGAGCGTCGCCTTGAGGGCAGCGGCATCGTCATCGGCGATGATCCGACCGCGATCCATCACCATCACCCGCTCCGCGTACCGGTCGGCCTCCTCCAGATAGTGCGTGGTCAGGAAGACCGTCGTGCCGTGCTGGGTGCGCAGGTCGAGGATGTGCTGCCACAGGTTCGCCCTGCTCTGCGGATCGAGTCCGGTCGACGGCTCGTCGAGGAACAGCAGCGGGGGCGCGTGCATCAGGCCCAGTGCGATGTCCAGCCGCCGCTTCTGTCCGCCGCTGAGCTGTTGCACCGTGCGGGTCGCGAATCCGCCGAGGTCGAGGGACTCGATCAGCTCGTCCGCCCGCCGGACGCTGTCGCGCCTCGTCATCCCGTAGAACGCGCCCTGGCTGAGCAGTTCATCCCTGACGCGCTGCGCGAAGCTCCCGCTCGTGAGCTGTCCGACGTAGCCGATCCGTGCGCGCACACCCGCGGGGTCCGCGGTGATGTCGTGTCCCACGACCCGCGCCGTGCCGGAGGTCGGAGGGATGAGAGTGGTGAGCATCCGGAGGCTGGTCGACTTTCCGGCGCCGTTGGGCCCGAGGAACGCCACGAGCTCGCCGCGGACGGCGGTGAAGGAGAGGTCGGTGACCGCGGGTACCGACGACTTCTTGACGGTGAAGACCTTGGTCAGGCCTTCGGTTTCTATGAGGGTTTCATTCGCCATGGATCGAGAGTAGAAAGCAACCAGGACAGATCCTGTCCGCATGATCTGGCACTCTGAGGTCATGTCCGACACGACCTCGCGAGCGCTCACCCTGCTCAATCTGCTGCAGACGCACCGGCACTGGCCGGGTACGGAACTCGCCCGTCGGCTCGGTGTCACCCAGCGCACCGTGCGCCGCGACGTGGACCGGCTGCGCGAGCTGGGATACCGCGTCGAGTCCACTCCCGGTGCGGCCGGCGGCTACCGCCTGGAGGCCGGGAGTGCGGTGCCGCCCCTGCTCCTCACCGACGACGAGGCCGTGACCATGGCGATCGGACTGCGGGTCGCGGCCACGCAGCAGCTCCTCGGCGGCTCCGAGGTCACGCTCACCGCGCTCGCCAAACTCGAACAGGTTCTCCCCGCGCCGCTGCGGCGTCGTGTGAACGCGCTCGCGGCCTCCGTCCAGCCGACCCGTATCGGCGATGCGCCCGCGGTGTCACCCGTCGTGCTCGGTGAGATAGCGCTCGCGGCCCGCGACACCGAGCGTCTGCGCCTGCGCTACACCGACAGTCAGGGGACCGAGAGTACGCGCCGGGTGGAACCGCACGTGCTCTCGCCCGCGGACCGCCGGTGGTACCTCCTGTGCTGGGATCTCGATCGGGAGGACTGGCGCACCTTCCGCGTCGACCGCATCGCCTCCGTCGAGCACACGCGCGTGCTGTTCACGCGTCGACCGATCAGCGACGAGGAGGTTCAGGAGCGTATCCTCCTCGCGACCTCGTGGTCGCCCCAGCAGGTCGAGGCGGATGTGGTGATGGACCTCCCGTTCGATCAGATGCAGGAGTGGTTCGGCATCTGGGCGCAGGGCGGATCCCCCGAAGGGGACGACCGCACCCGCTGGCCCATCGGGGGAGCGGATTGGCGTGAGGCTGTGTATGGGATGCTCTGGATCCCGCACGGAGTGGAGTACCGCACCGACTTTCCGGAGCCCGGGCGCACCGAACTCCGCGAGGCTATCGAGCGGATGCTGCGCGCCCTGGACGCCCCTGTTCCGTCATCTGCGGACACGGAGCGTCAATCCGGGTCATGACCCTGGTGATTGTGGTCACGGCCAGGTAACGTCGAGGTCATCGCGGCGATCCGGGCGGTCCCGGGCCCCAGCTCATATCTGCGGGCGTTGCGGGTTCGACTCCCGCCGTCGCGTCCACTTCAGGAGCGAGCGAACAGCGCTGGCCGGTCGCTCCGCTACTGTCAAAACCATGAACATGCGTCGTCCTCTCACCGCGCTGCTTGTCGGGGTCGCGCTCGTCCTGACCGCGTGCGCACCCGCGGAGGACGACAGTGCGCCGACTCCGACTCCGACACCGAGCGCCTCGGAGACGCCGACCCCGACGCCCACCCCGACCCCGACGCCCGTCGGGCTCATCACGGTGCACACGGAAAGCATCGAGATCGACTACGACGGAACGACCGTGACGTACGCGGTCGACGGTGAGGGGCTGGACATCGTCGCATCCTTCGAGGAGATCTCGGGCGAGGCTCCCGAAGTGTCCGACACCGTCAGCCCGTACGACGAGAACGACATCGTCGGTCAGCTGTACGAGTGGCCCCAGGTCACGGTCTCGATCATGGATTCGCAAGCCAGCCTGACCTTCCGCGATCCGTCGATCGGCACGACGCCCGTCGAGACAGTCGACGGGCTGCGCGTCGGGTCCTCGCGTGAGAGTGCACTCGCTGCCGATGCGTTCGAAGGCTGGGATGAGGACGGCGACGGGATCGCCGACTACCTCGGCCTGCGCGCGATCGACGTCCCGAACACGCGTTCGCTCAGTCGCGAAGGCCAGGTCGGGATCTTCTTCACGGAACTCGAGCTCGACGGGGACGAGGTCGTGGCGATCCGGGTCCCGGCCAACGACTTCGCGGACATCTGACCCGCGATTAGCGTGGGGGAATGCCCACGCCAACGACGGTCGACGAGTCCACGAAGGTCACCACCCCGGTTCGGATCCGCAGAGCCACGTGGATCTACGTGCTGCAGCGGATCCGGCATCAGTTCATCGAGGACGGCTGCGTGGACTCGGCCGCGGCGCTGACGTTCTTCTCGGTGCTGGCGATCTTCCCCGCGGGTCTCGCCGTCCTCTCGCTCATCGGACTGTTCGGTGATCAGGAGGCGGTGACGGACCGGATCCTCGGGCTGGTCGATCAGGTGGCGCCCGGCGCGGTGGCGGACACCCTCGGTCCTGTGCTCAACGACGTCGCCGGCGCCAGCGAACTCAACATCACGCTCGTCATCAGCGTCGCGGTCGCGCTGTGGTCCGCGTCGATCTACGTGAGCGCCTTCGGGCGCACCATGAACCGCATCTTCGACGTCGACGAGGGGCGCCCGTACTGGAAGCGCAAGCCCGCGCAGGTCGCCCTCACCCTCGTGCTCATCGGGATCGGCATCGTGATCGGCGCCGTCGTCGTGCTCTCGGGCCCCGTCGCGCGCGTGGCCGGTGAGGCGCTCGGCATCGGCGACACGGCCCTCACAGTCTGGAACGTGGGCAAGTGGCCGCTCCTCGCCGCAGCAGTGGTGCTCATGGTCGCCGTGCTCTATCGGGGCACCGGGAACGTGAGGCCGCCGCGCTTCCGTTGGCTCGGACTCGGTGCACTCGTCGCCATCCTGGTCCTCGGCATCGCCTCCGCGGGGTTCGCGTTCTACCTGTCCAACTTCGCTGACTACAACCGGACGTTCGGCACGCTCGCGGGCGTCATCATCTTCCTCATCTGGCTGTTCATCATCAACCTCGCGCTGCTGCTGGGCGCCGAGTTCAACGCCGAGCTCGAACGTGGCAGGCAGCTGCAGGCGGGCATCCCCGCCGAGGACGCGCTGCACCTGTCGCCCCGGGACACGGCTCTGATCGAGCGGAAGGACGAGCTCGCGCGCAGCCTGCACACGCGCGGCGTGCATCTGCGTCGGGGTGTGCCGATGCCTCCGCGCACGGACACCCCGGTCGCTCGGTTCCGTCAGCGCGTGCGGGACGTGTGGGGTCGGATCACGCGACGGCGCTAGAGACCCCGGCCGTCGTCGCGGTCAGTCCTTGCCGGTGCCGCGCACCAGTTCAAGCCCAGCCCCCGCGAACTGACGCAGCGTCGCATCCGGAAGGAACGCGCGGGTGAGCGCGCGGCCGATGCGCGTCAGGTCGCTCTCGTCGCGGAAGAGCAGGTACATCGTCTCGTAGCGCGGATGGAACTTCTGCTTGAACCGGTGCAGGGAACCGAAGCCGTAGACGGGCTCGAGCGCATCCGCGAGCCGATCGCTCAGAGCCGCGATCATCCCCGCATCCGGCGGATAGTCATGCGCGAGCGGGGCCCCGGACAGGGACATGATCTCGGCGCCCTCCTCGGAGAAGAGCTTCGCGGAGGAGCCGATGAGGTACTCCATCACCGGACCGAAGCCACCGTCGCGGCGACGCATCAGGTCCAGGGTCCAGCCGCGGACGATTCCGGCATCGCCGTAGACGGGCAGCCACGACAGGAAACCGTCGACATCCCCGTTCGGTGCGATCGCGAGAGCGAGACGGACCTCGGGGTCCTCCGCCTCATCGAGCGTCCCGAGCGTGAAACCCATCTCGGGAAGGCCCTTGTCGCCCACCCAGGACTCCGAGATCGCGCGCAGCTGCTGCTTGACTCCCCAGGATTCCTCGCTCAGTCGCGACATGCGGAAGGTCATGTCCTCGCGGCCGGCGCGGTTGAGGGACGAGCGCACGGAGTTCCACTGTTTGCCGGTGAACGCGAGACCAGGAAGGTCGACGATCGTGTCATCGGCGACGACGATGGCTCGCCAGGTCGACGGCACCGCGTTCCTCGTCTCCTCGTCGGCACTGAAGAAGCACGGTGCGAGGCCGGCGTCCTCGGACAGCCGGATGAACTCCGCGACCGCCGCCGCGCGATCCTCGAGCGGCCCGATCGGATCCGCGAGCGCGAGAGCCACGCCCGCGCGTCGCTGGTGGGCGACGATCCCTCCCGCCGCACGCGCGTAGCTGTTGCCGTCCCACGTGGTCATCCAGGACAGGGTCCCGCCACCGTGAGTTCGCAGCGCATCCTTCACGTCGTCGACCGAGGGGGCGGGCTGCGGCCCGATCTTCGTCGCCCGCCGAGCGCGGAACGCCGCACGCACGGCGATCAGGTAGACGAGCAGGAGGAGCCACAGCAGTCCTGTCGCGAGCGCGAGGTTGGTCTCGCCGTCGATCGCCGCCTCCACCTGAGCTTCGCTCGTGAGGAGGATCGCCGTCATCACGAGGCCAGCGGCGAGCACGTTGATCACGGCCAGGATGATCGTGAGCACCCACGCCCACCGCCGTCCTCGGCGCAGACCGTGCACGAGCAGGAGGATCACGACGGTGTCGATCGCGACGTCGATGAGGCCTCCCGACACGGGTTCGGTCGGACCGAAGGGGCCGTTCGTCGGCACCATGATCGTGATGAGCTGGGTCGCACCGAGCACGAGCACGGCGAGGAAGGCGATCAGTCGCTGTTCGCGCACGGTCGTTCGTTGGATGCGGAGCGAGCGGTCCACGAACAGGACCAGCAGCACGGCCGTCAGATGCTCGAGATCCGCCAGGGTCCCCCAGAACAGCATCGCGACGAAGACGAAGCCGAGGAGCACCAGCCACGCGCGCACCCGCCACGGGGAACGGAACAGGCCGATGGCCGCGGCGATACAGGCCATGGTGCCGCCGGAGGCGCCGACATCGAGCGCGGCTGCCTCGGCAAGCGCCCAGTCCCAGGGGAGCTGCGAGGCCGCGAGCAACAGGAGCGCCGTGGCCACGATCGCGAAGAGCTGCCCGATCCAGTAGTACGCCAGCGCGACGCGCGATCCGCGTCGGAACTCGAGGTACGCCATACCGACGAACCCGGCGAGCGTGAAGACGTACACCCAGGGCTGGGCGACGAAGAAGGTTCCGGTGAGGGGCGTCCACCAGCGGCCGTCCGTGAAGTTCGGCAACCCGTAGGCCACGACCTCGAACAGGTCGGAGTCCTCGAACGGCCGCCAGAGACCCTGCGACACGATCCCGATCACGAGGATCGCGAGGACCATCGCGAGCGTCGCGGGGATCCGGCGCACCACGGACAGGGCGACGGGAGACGTGCGGCGGGGGGCCTCGCTCATGCGGTCAGCCTATCGATCGCGCCGATCCTGTCGAGGGGTGCGAGGCGGATCGCCGGGACAGCGCGCGACCGAGAAGGCCGTGACGGGGGCTCAGCAGATACACGAGCGCGAACACGGCGCCCAGGACGACGACGACCAGCCCTCCGGACGCCGCATCGATCCAGTAGCTGAGATAGATGCCGATCACGGCGGACGCGGCGGAGAGCACCGGCGCGATCACGAGCATCCGCCCGAAGCGGTCCGTCAGCAGGTGCGCCGTCGCGCCGGGGATGATGAGCATCGCCACGACGAGGATCACCCCCACCACCTGCAGCGCCACGACGGCGGTGAGTGCGAGGACGCCCAGCAGGAGCGCGCCCAGCAGGCGCGGGGAGAGGCCGATCGCGAAGGCGTGCGTGGGGTCGAACGCGTAGAGCGTGAGGTCGCGACGCTTCACGAGGAGTACGGCGAACGCGATGGCCGCGAGGATCGCGATCTGCACGAGGTCCTCGGTGGAGATGCCGAGGATGTTGCCGAAGATGATGTGGGTGAGATCCGTCTCGCTCGGCGTCACCGAGATCAGCACGAGCCCGAACGCGAAGAGGGTCGTGAAGACGATACCTATCGCCGCGTCCTCCTTCACTCGACTCGTGTCGCGGATGAGGCCGATGAGTCCGACCGCGAGGAACCCGAAGACGAGGGCTCCCAGCGCGAAGGGCGCCCCCACGACGTACGCGAGGACGACGCCCGGCAGCACCGCGTGCGAGACCGCGTCGCCCATGAGCGACCAGCCGATGAGGACGAGCCAGCACGACAGCAGCGCGCACACGACCGCCGCGACGACGGTCGTCACCAGTGCGCGCACCATGAAGTCGTACTGGAGTGGTTCGAGCAGGAGGTCGAGGATGGTCATGCGTCGGCACCGTCCTCGATGCGGTCGTCCGGATCCAGGCCGAACGCTCTGGCGAGGTTCTCGGGGCGGAGTGCATCCTGGACTGTGCCGTGGAAGAGCACCGAGTGCTGCAGCAGGATAGCCTCGTCGGCGAGCCGGGGGAGCGCGTGCAGGTCGTGCGTGGAGACGAGCACCGTGTGACCGTCCGCCGCGAGTTCGCGCAGCAGCCGCACGATCGTGGCCTCGGACCGCTTGTCGACGCCCGCGAAGGGCTCGTCCAGCAGCAGCACCCGCGCGCCCTGAGCGATGCCGCGAGCGACGAACGCCCGCTTCTTCTGTCCGCCCGAGAGTTGGCCGATCTGGCGGGCGGCGAGATCCGTCAGTTCGACGCGGGCGAGTGCCTCATCGACGGCCGCGTGGTCGGCTGCCCTCGGGCGCCGGGTGATCCCCAGGTGCCCGTAGCGGCCCATCATGACCACGTCGCGCACCGATACCGGGAAGGACCAGTCCACGTCCTCGCTCTGCGGGACGTATCCGACCACTCCGTTCCGGCGCGCGCGTCGCGGCTCCGCGCCGTCGACTCGGACGCTGCCGCGACCCGGACGGATCATGCCGGTGACCGCACGGAACAGCGTCGACTTCCCCGACCCGTTCATGCCGATCAGCGCCGTGACACGGCCGGAGGGGATGCGCAGCGACACGCCGTCGAGCGCACGCACGTCTCCGTAGTGGACGGTGAGGCCATCCACCTCGATCGCAGCGGACACGCTCACTCTCCCGTCAGCGCCGTCGCGATGACGTCCGCGTCGTGCCGGATGAGGTCGAGATACGTGGGCACCGGCCCATCGGGCTCGGACAGCGAGTCCACGTAGAGAGTGCCGCCGAAGGTCGTCCCGGTCGCCTCGACGACCTGCTGCATGGGGCGGTCGGACACTGTGGACTCGCAGAACACGGCGGGGATGTCCTCGTCCGCCACGGTGTCGATCACCGCGGCGATCTGCTGCGGAGTCGCCTGCTGTTCGGCGTTGACGGGCCAGATGTACATCTCGGTGAGCCCGGCATCGCGCGCCAGGTACGAGAACGCCCCCTCGCATGTGACGAGCGCTCGCTGATTCTCGGGGAGTGCTGCGAGGTCCGACACGAGTTCGTCCTGCACCTGCTGCAGCTCGGCCTTGTATGAATCGCCGTTCGCCTCGAAGTCCGCCGTGTGCTCGGGCGACAGATCGCTGAAGGCGGTGACCATGTTGTCCACATACGTCTGCGCGTTGAGCGGGCTCATCCAGGCGTGGGGGTTGGGAGTGCCCGCATACGCGTCGCCGGAGATGTCGATCACCTCGACGCCGTCGGACACGACCGCCCGGGGCACATCGATCTGCTCGACGAACTGTGCGAACCACCCCTCGAGGTTCAGGCCGTTGTCGAGGATCAGATCGGCGCCGGTCGCGCGGCGGATGTCGCCGGGGGTCGGCTCGTACCCGTGGATCTCGGCGCCCACCTTCGTGATCGACTCGACCGTGAGGTGTTCCCCCGCGACGTTCTGCGCCATGTCGGCGAGCACGGTGAAGGTGGTCAGCACCACCGGGCGGTCGGATGACTCGCTGTCGGGGTCCGTTGTCACCGCGCACCCGCCCAGCGCGAGTACGGTCGTGACGCCGAGAGCAAGGGGCGGCACCGCCCGACGGGAATTTTTAGGCACACCGAAAACATAGTGTTTCGGTCACCCGAAAACAACACGCGCGACCACGCGGGGTCGCCGTCGCGCACACGGACCCTGCACAGGCAACGCACCTAGGATGGAGATGTGGCAAGAGTGCTCATCGTCGGCGGCTTCCTGGCCGTCGTGTTCTGGATCTTCAGCATCGTCGACTGTGCGATACAGCCGGCGACGCGGCATCGTGGTGTCTCCAAGCCGGTGTGGATCGCGATCGTCGTGTTGATCCCGGTGATCGGCGGGGCGCTCTGGTTCGCCCTCGGCCGCCGCCGACGCGACGCGGGAGGCATGCGCATGGTCGCCCCGGACGATGACCCCGAGTTCCTCCGCACGCTCCAGAACGAGCAGGACGCACGTATCCGTCAGCTCGAAGAGGACCTCGCACGACTCGACGACGAGACCGACGAGGGCCCGGCGCCGAGTTCGCGACCGTGACGACACCCCCTTCCACGGACGCCGCGGCACACCTGCTCGCCGGCCTCGTGTCGCACGGAGTGCGTGATCTCGTGCTGTCCCCCGGATCCCGTTCGCAAGCACTGGCGCTCGCCGCCGTGCACCTGGCGCGGGAGGGATCGCTGCGGGTACACGTGCGCATCGATGAGCGCTCCGCCGGGTTCACCGCACTCGGCCTCGCGAAGGAACAGCGCGTGCCGACCGCGGTCCTCTGCACCTCCGGCACCGCGGTCGCGAACCTCCTGCCAGCTGTACTGGAGGCGTTTCACGCCGGTGTCCCGCTGATCCTCCTCACCGCCGACCGTCCGCCGGAACTGCGCGGGGTCGGCGCCAATCAGGCCACGCTGCAGCCCGGCATGTTCTCGCGCTGGGTGCGTCTCGAGGCGGATGCGCCGGTGCCCGAGGGGGCGGGGCCCACGAGCGACGAGATCACCGCGCTCGCCGAGAGGGCAGTGGCCGTGGCGATGGGTGCCGACGGGTTGCCGCCCGCGCTCCCGGGTGTCGCCGGTCCCGTGCACCTCAACCTGCCGTTCCGCGAACCGCTCTCCGGAGCCCTGCCCGAGGGCTTTCACGCGAGTCCCGGGCCGACGCCCGCGGCCGACGTCGTCTACCCCGTCGTCCTCGATCGCGGCGCACGCACGGTCGTGATCGCGGGGGCGGATGCCGGCACGGCGGCCGAGGAGACCGCGTTCTCCGGAGGGTGGCCGTTGATCGCCGAGATCGTCAGCGGCGCACGGTTCGGCCGTCAGGTGGTGCACGGGTATCGAGAGCTGCTGCGTGAGGAGAGCCTCGGCGGGCGCATCGAGCGCGCGGTCGTGTTCGGGCATCCGACGCTCAGCCGCGAGGTGACCGCCCTTCTCTCGCGGGACGACGTCGAGGTCGTCGCCGTCCGCGGCGGGGGCGAGGAGCTGGACCTCAACGGGCGAACGCGATCGGTTCCCGCCCTCGTCGTGGGGGACGGCGGAATCGATCGCGAATGGCTCGGTGCGTGGCTGGCAGCCTCCGCCCCGCTCGCGATCGATCTGAGCGAGGCGGCGCCCCAGTCCGAGGCGCTGCTGTCCACCGATCCGGCAGAGCGACGCGACGCCGTGCGCGCCGAACTCGACGTGGTCAGGCGACCGCTGGATCGCCCGCTGCTCGTGGATGCGGTGTGGAGGGCGACCTGGCCGCACGATCGGCTCGTTTTCGGATCGTCACGTCTCGTCCGCGTCGCTGATGCGGTGCTCACCGGCAAGCGCGTGCCCGTGCACGCGAACCGAGGACTCGCGGGCATCGACGGCACGGTCGCCACGGCGATGGGGATCGCGCTCGCGAGCCAGCGCGACGGCGCCCCGGGCGTCACTCGTCTGCTGCTGGGCGACCTCGCGTTCCTGCACGACGTCGGCTCGCTCCTCCTCCCACCCGACGAGGAGGAACCCCGGCTGCAGGTGATCGTCGGCAATGACGGCGGAGGCACGATCTTCGACGGACTCGAGGTCGCGGGCTCCGCTCCGCGGGCAGACCTCGACCGCGCCTTCTTCACGCCCCACACGGTGCGGCTGGAGCACCTCGCACTGGCCTACGGCTGGGGGTACCAGCGCATCACGACGCGGTCGGCACTGGACCAGGCGCTCACCACGCCGGTCGGCGGGCGACAGATCATCGAAGTGCCCCTCGCCCGCTGAGCATCGCCCTCGCGCATTCGCCTGCCCTCGCGCATTCGTCCGCCGCTGGGCAGGATGGGGGAATGAGCACACGCAGCTGGTCCCAGAGTCCCTCCGAGTCGCTCGTCGTCGGTGAGGGGTTCCGGCTCACCGAGGTCGACCCGCGCAGCACTCCGGGGTACCTGGGAGGCAAGGCGCAGGGCAAGCGGGACCTCGCGGCAGGGATCGGCGCGCTCGACGAACTGCAGGAGCGCCTGTTCGCGGCGAACCGCGTGGGAACCGCCACGGACTCCGTCCTGCTGATCCTCCAGGCGATGGACTCCGCGGGCAAAGGCGGGATCGTCCGGCACGTGGTCGGGGGAGTGGACCCGCAGGGCGTGTCGTTGACGGCGTTCAAAGCCCCCACCGAGGAGGAGCTCGGGCACGATTTCCTGTGGCGGATCGAGAAGCGCCTCCCGGCGGCCGGATTCATCGGGGTGTTCGATCGCTCCCACTACGAGGACGTGCTGATCGGGCGCGTGCGCCATCTCGCGGAGCCGGCCGAGATCGAACGTCGCTACGCGGCGATCAGGGAGTTCGAGAAGCGCGTCGTCGACGGGGGGACGCGCATCGTGAAGGTCATGCTGCACATCTCGCCGGACGAGCAGAAGGAGCGGCTCATGGAGCGACTCGATCGCCCGGACAAGCACTGGAAGTACAACCCCGGCGACGTGGACGAGCGGTTGCTCTGGTCCGACTACATGCAGGCGTACCAGGTCGCCATCGAGCGCACCTCGACTCCGGAGGCGCCGTGGTTCGTCGTCCCCGCGGATCGCAAGTGGTTCGCCCGGCTGGCGGTGCAGGAGCTCCTGCTCGGTGCGATGGAGGACATCGGACCCGAGTGGCCCGGCGCGGACTTCGACATCGAGGCCGAGCGCGCGAGACTCGCCGCCAGCTGAGGCGTCGATGCCCCGCGCGGCTCAGGCGAGGGCGTCGACGAGGGGGCGGAACTTCACCCGGGTCTCGAGCAGTTCGGTCTCCGGGTCGCTCCCCGCGACGATGCCCGCTCCCGCGTACGCGGTGACCGGGATCGGCGCCGTGGCGTCCGAAGGGACATCGAACTGGGCACAGCGAAGCGCGATCGCCCACTCGCCGTTCCCCGCGGCGTCCACCCATCCCACGGGCCCTGCGTAGCGGCCCCGGTCGAACGGCTCGAGCGTGCGGATCAGCGCGACCGCCGCGTCGGTCGGTGTCCCGGCCACGGCGGCGGTCGGATGCAGGGCGCCCACGAGATCGAGCGCGGACGCGTCGTCGGACAGCTCGCCCTCGACATCGGTCGCGAGGTGGAAGAGGTTGGGCAGCTTGAGCATGAACGGCTGCTCGCTCGCCGCGAGAGCCCGGGTGTGCGGGCGGAGGGACGCGAGCACGCTCTGGACCGCGTACTGATGCTCGTCCAGATCCTTGAGGCTCGACGCGAGTGACGCGGAGGCGGTGGTGTCGCCGTCGGCGTCCGCGCCGCGTCCGATGGTCCCCGCGAGGACCCGCGCGGTCACCGTGCCGTCCTGCACGGTCACGAGCGTCTCCGGACTCGCGCCGAGCAGACCGTCGACCGCGAAGGTCCACGTGTCCGGGTATCCGGTGGCGAGTGCGCGCACCAGGCGTCGCAGATCCGCATCCGCGGGCACGGTGCCGACGAGGTCGCGCGCGACGACGACCTTGCCGATCGCCCCGGAGGCGATCTCGGAGAGTGCCCGGCGCACGGAGTCCTGGTAGCGCTGCGGCGTCTGTGCGCCGGGACCGACGGTGCCCGCCCAGTGCGGTCCGTATTCGCGTGGCTCGGCGTCCGCAGCCGGTGATTCACCCACGCGTGTGACGTGGGTGATCCAGGTGCGTCCGCGGCGGCGGCCGATCACGGTCGAGGGCACGGTCAGCACACTCTCGGCGCCGGAGTCCTCATCGAAGGTCAGCGCGCCGAACGCGACCAGTCCGGTCCCCGGCACCCCGACGGCGTCGTCCACGTGTGCTTCAGCGACCAGGGCCTGCCACCAGGCGGCGATCTGCGCGGCGCGTGGGCGGGTGCCACCGGAAGGAACCCGGATCTCTGCGGCCGTATGAGAGCCGACCGCCACGATCCCGTCCCCGCGCCGGAGCCACGCGAGCGGATGCGTCGGATCCGTGAAGGGGAGCAGATCCTCGACTGCGTCGATCTCACGGGTCTCGACGACCAGGCGGATGCTGCTCACCACACAAGCTTATGCCGCGACGAACGCTGCCCTGCGTGCGTTCGCAGAGACGGTGCCGTGTCTACACTCTGAGAGTGCGTGCGAAGCGGCCGGATCCCGGCGTCCCCATGATCCTGCAGTGGCGCAAGTGGGACGGTTCTCCCCATTGGCGTCACGAATCCGTCTATCTCGGCGCCGACGCCTGGGGTGACTGGGTCGGGCAGCCCCGGGGGTGGCACAGCGCGCGGCCTGGGGCGGAGTTCTTCGCCGAGGGGCCGAACGTGACCCTCATCCCCGCATCCGGGGATTTCGCGCTCACGGTGAACCGTGACCATCCGCGTGGGCTGAGGATCTACATAGACCTCGGGTGGGATGTGCGATGGAGTGAGGACCCACTCCTCATGACCGGGATCGACATGGATCTCGACGTCGTGCGCATCGAGGGCGAGCGCGGCACGTGGGTGGATGACCGGGACGAGTGGGCCGAGCACAGCGTCCGCTACGGATATCCGCCGGACGTGATGCGGCACCTCGAGGACCTCGCGCTCACTCTCGAGACGCGCGTCCGCGATCGACTCGCCCCCTTCGACGACGCGACCGCGGACCCGTGGCTTGACCGCCTGGACGCGCTCGGGCTCGATATCCCGCGCGGGTGACCCAGGAACGGGATCGCACGGCCGAGTAGACTTCCCAGGGTGACCCCGGATGAACCGAAACGCGCCGATCTCGGCAAGAATCCCGCCCATGTGAGCGGCATGTTCGACCAGGTCGCGCCGGGCTACGACCGCACGAACACCGTCATGACGTTCGGCAACGACGCCCTGTGGCGTGCGGCTACGACGCGCGCGGTCGCGCCGAAGCGCGGCGAGCGGATCCTCGACCTCGCGGCAGGCACCGCCTCCTCATCCGCGTCACTCGCACAGAGCGGCGCGGATGTCGTCGCGGCCGACTTCTCGCCCGGCATGCTCGCCGAGGGGAAGAAGCGCCACGGGCACCTCCCGAACCTGACGTTCGTCGAGGCGGACGCCACGGCGCTGCCGTTCGACGACGACGAGTTCGACGCGGTCACGATGTCCTACGGGCTGCGCAACGTGAACGAGCCCAAGAAGGCGCTCGCCGAACTCCAGCGGGTGACCAAGCCAGGGGGGCGGCTCGTGATCAACGAGTTCTCCACCCCGCCCGGCAAGGTGTTCCGCGGCCTCTACCGCTTCTACAATGCGAATGTCCTGCCCCGCGTCGCGCGGCTCGCGGGCACGAACGGTGACGCATACGACTACCTGAACGAGTCGATCCGAGACTGGCCGGACCAGCGCACGCTCTCGGCGTGGATCCGCGAGGCGGGCTGGACGGACGTCGCGTACCGGAACCTGTCGTTCGGAATCGTCGCGCTGCACCGCGCCGTCAAGCCGGCGGCGAATCCGCGTCGCGCGCGCAGGTAGGCTGGAGGCGTGACTTCGAGCCCCGCCGCCCCGGGTTCGCGCCTGGCGAGCCGTCTCGGTTTCAGCGACCGTGTCTTCATCGGACCCGCTGCCCGCCGGGTCGCTCTGGCGATCGAGGACGGACTCGAACTCGTCGAGGGCGGACTGGCCGACGACCTCCGTGTCGCTGATTCCCTCGCCGACGCCGCGAGCCGCTACCTGTACGAGGCCGGCGGCAAGCGCATCCGGCCCGTCCTGACGCTCCTCACCGCCCAGCTCGGACAGGGGAACCTGACGGCCGTCATCGACATCGCCAAGGCGCTGGAACTCACGCACCTCGGGTCGCTGTACCACGACGATGTCATGGACGGAGCGGAACGCCGACGCGGTGTCCCCGCCGCGCACGCCGTGTGGGGCAACAACATCGCCATCCTCACCGGCGACATCCTCTTCTCCCGTGCGAGCCAGCTGATGGCGCGTCACGGTGAGCGGGCCATCCGCCTCCAGGCGGACACGTTCGAACGTCTCGTCCTCGGGCAGATGCACGAGACGATCGGCGCGCAGCCCGACGACGATCCCATCGAGTTCTACATCCAGGTCCTCGCTGACAAGACCGGTTCCCTCATCGCCGCCGCGACGCAGGCCGGGGTCATCTTCTCGGGCGCGCCCGCCGAGTTCGAAGAGCCCATGCGCGTGTACGGCGAGAAGGTCGGTGTGGCCTTCCAACTCCTGGACGACGTGATCGACCTGTCAGCCAAGCCCGAGGACACGGGCAAGGTCCCCGGTACGGATCTGCGCGCCGGCGTACCGACCATGCCGTACCTGCTTCTGAAGACCGAGACGGACGACGAGTCCGCAGCGCTCGCCGCCCGCATCGACGACGGCGTCGCCCGCATCGCGGACGGCGAGGACCCGGCGATCCTCGACGGCCCACTCACCGAACTGCGCGACCACATCGTCACCCAGAAGACCCTCGAGCTCGCCCGGAGTTGGACCGTCGGTGCCGTCGACACGCTCGACGCACTGCCGAAGGGACCGGTGCGCGACGCGCTCACCCGATTCGCTCGCACTCTCGCTGACCGCAGCAGCTGACGAAAGGACCCCATGACCAAGCTCAGGCTGGCCATCGTCGGGGCAGGACCGGCCGGCATCTACGCCGCTGACATCCTCCTCAAGGCCGAACGCAAGTTCGACGTCGCGATCGACCTCTTCGAACAGCTCCCCGCCCCGTACGGACTCGTCCGCTACGGAGTCGCGCCGGACCACCCGCGCATCAAGGGCATCATCAACGCGCTCCGCGACGTGCTCGACCGCGGCGACATCCGCATCTTCGGCAACGTGCGCTTCGGTGAGGACATCACCCTCGATGACCTCAAGCGTCACTACAACGCCGTGATCTTCGCGACCGGTGCGATCCGCGACACGAATCTCGACATCCCCGGCATCGATGCCGAGGGATCCTACGGTGCGGCCGACTATGTGAGCTGGTTCGACGGGCACCCCGATGTGCCGCGCGAGTGGCCGCTGGACGCCGCCTCGGTGGCGGTCATCGGGAACGGCAACGTCGCGCTGGACGTCTCGCGCATGCTCGCCAAGCACGCCGAAGACCTGCTCGTGACCGAGGTTCCGGCGAATGTGTACGAGGGGATGAAGAACAGTGCCGTCACCGACGTGCACGTGTTCGGCCGTCGTGGTCCCGCCCAGGTCAAGTTCACGCCCCTCGAGCTGCGAGAGCTCGGCGAGCTCCGCGACGTGGACATGGTCGTCTACGACGAGGACTTCGACTACGACGAGTCCGCGCGTGCCGCGATCGCCAGCAACAAGCAGGTCATGGTCATCGACCGCGTGCTGCAGTCCTGGCGCAAGCGCCCGTCGGTGAACAATGCCGGAGGAGAGGCGTCCAGGCGCCTGCACCTGCACTTCTGGGCTCGGCCGGTCGAGGTCACGAAGGACGAGTCCGGCCGCGTCGCCTCGTTCGTCTACGAGCGCACCCAGCCCGACGGCCAGGGAGGCGCGGTCGGCACCGGCGAGATGCGCGAGGTGCCGATCCAGGCGATCTACCGCGCGGTCGGCTACTTCGGGTCCCCGCTCCCGGGCGTCCCGTTCGACAAGCGGCACGGCGTCATCCCGAATCACGAGGGACAGGTCCTGGAGAAGGACTCGAACGAGCGAGTTCCCGGCCTGTACGCGACCGGCTGGATCAAGCGCGGACCCGTCGGGCTCATCGGTCACACGAAGTCCGACGCGATGGAGACCATCCGTCATCTCATCAACGACCAGGGTTCCTGGTGGCGTCCGGAGGATGCGTCCGACGAGGCGATTCCGGCACTGCTCGCCGAGCGCGGTGTGCTCTGGACGGACCTCGAGGGATGGCACCGTCTGGATGAGCACGAGGTCGCGCTGGGCGCGGCCGAGGAGCGGGCGCGCATCAAGATCGTGCCGCGCGACGAGATGGTCCGCGTCTCGCGCGGCGAGTAGCCCGCGGGGCGATCGCGGTACGCTGACGTCATGGCGGAGTGGACTCAGGACGTCCTCGGGGACGAGTTCCACCAGCTCACGCTGCCGCTCGCGTCGGATGACGAGGGCGAGGTCGTCGCCACTCTGGTACGCGCCCTTCCCCCGGAGCCCACGTTCTGGGAGCGCGTTCGCGGGACGCGCAGGCCGCTCGAGCACGTCGATGTCCTTTATGTGCACGGCTGGTCCGACTACTTCTTCCAGAAGCGTCTCGCACGGTTCTGGACCTCTCGCGGAGCGCGGTTCCATGCTCTGGATCTGCGCAAGTACGGCCGGAGCCTCCGCCCGGGTCAGGCGGCGGGTTTCGTCACCGATCTCGCCGTGTACGACGAGGACATCGCTGCAGCCCTGGCCGAGATGGGACATCCCGTCGGAAAGGACCGCGCGGCGACGTCCCGCCGACTGGTCCTGCTCGGGCACTCGACCGGGGGCCTCACGCTGGCGCTGTGGGCGTCCCGGCACCCCGGTATGGCGGACGCACTGATACTCAACAGCCCCTGGCTGGAGTTCCAGCTCGCTCGGTTCACGCGCGAGGCGATCATGCCGCTGGTCGGCCTGCAGGCGCGGCGCCGCCCGCTGGACCGCGCGCCGCAGGTGGACCTCGGCTTCTACGCGCGAGCGCAACTCGAGGTCGCCGATCCTGACGACCCCGCGGACATCAACCTGGAGTGGCGACCCACCCAGACCATGCCCGTCTATGCAGGGTGGCTGAAGGCGATCCTCGACGGCCACGCGCGGATCGCCGAGGGCACCGAGATCGACACACCGATCTGCGTCCTCCTCTCGGCGCGCAGTGCGATCCCCACCGCGTGGTCCGACGAACTGACGTCGGCCGACAGCGTGCTGGTCGTCGACGACATCGCGCGTGCCGCCCTTCACCTCGGCCCGTCCGTCACCGTCGAGAGGATCGACGGCGCTCTGCACGATGTCTTCCTGTCCCGGCGCGAAGCGCGCGACGATGCCTATCGTCGCCTCGGACGGTGGGTCACGGGGTGGTCGGCGGCAATCGACGCGTGACTCAGAGCACGCCGTGCATGGCGCGGGCGGCGCGTTCCGCGACGTCCCGGTCGCCGCTCAGGAGAGCCTGACGCAGCGCCGCGTAGTTCTGGAGCCGATCCTCGCGGACCGCATCGGACTCCGCCATGTGCCGCAGGTTGCGCGCGAGGGCGAGGCTCGCCTCGTCGAGGAGCCGGTGCTGCAGCACGTTGCCGGAGTGCACCGAGAGATGCGTGAACAGCTCGCGGCGTGCGGAGGACGCGCGCACCGGGTCATCGACTGAGGCGATGAGCTCGTCGACGAGATCGGCGGCGGTCTCGCGGGCCTCCGGTGTCATCCGCTGCGCGGCGAGATGTGCGACCACGCCGGACTGGTAGCCCGCGAACTGCTGCGAGTCCTCGCGGACCTCGTCGGTCACGGCGCTCACCTCGGTGTACCTGCTCGGGTACATCACGACCATGCCGATGCGTTCGAGTCGTTGCAGCGCTTCGCGCACCGGAGTTCGCGAGACGTGCAGTTCCATCGCGAGGTCGATGTCGCGGATGCGCTGCCGTGGTGCGAGCTCGCCGGACACGATCGCGGCGCCGATGTGTCGGAACACCTCTTCGGCCAGCAGCTGCTTCGTTCCCCCGATGCGCTCTGAGCCCATTTCACTCATGGATCTTTGCCCCCAAAATTCCAGATCCCGGGCGGCCCCAATGCGCCCCGGAGGGAAACTACATCATGAACTGCCCCGGGATGCCAACCCTGTCCACGCCGGTGCCCGCCGGTCGGCGGGTTCTCGTCGCGTGCTGTGGCCGGCGGGCACGAGGTCCCGCCAGCCACAGGAGACACGGCGACCAGCTGTACCCACTGCTCGCCCAGTCCCCACCGGGTGGTGGCACCTGGTCCCCCGATCAGGTGGCACCATCGAGCAGCCGAGCATATGCAGAGGCCGTCGCGTCCAGGTTGCCCGGAGGCAACCAGAGACTAGTCTTCGCGATCACGGGCCATATACCGGTATGCGATCCGCTCTGTGGATAAGTCCTGCAGCTTGGAGAGGATCCTGCGCAGGGCTTCACGAACGGAGCGTCACATGACCGCCCACTCGCAGAACAGCCGGCATCGTCGCGGTCATCGGCGGCTGCGAGGAGGATGAGAGCCTCGCGGCGGGACGTCGGAGCGTCAGGGGTGAACCGTGCGCGGGCTACCGGTGGGTGATCCGCTGTGGCACCCATCGCCACGCAATCCGAGTGCTCGTGAACGACAGAACTGGCAAGATCACTACGGTCACGAGGGGCGGTGCTGGTGAGTGAATGGGGGCGCTGATGGACATTCGATATGACGCAGATGTGGATGCCGCGTATATCGCGGTCGGTCGTGACGCGCGCGATGGCGAGGCAACGGATCAGCTAGCCGACATTCGAAACCCTCACGGGGTGGGGGAGATCATCCTCGACTTCGACGCCGAAGCCACCTGATCGGGATCGAACTTCTTCAGGCGTCCAAACTCCTCCGTGAAAAGGACCTCTACCGGTAGTTGATGAACGGCCGCGGCATTGTTGTGGAGTGTCGCATAGTGCGGTGAGCCCCGGAAAAACGGGAATGACGTGATGCCTAGGGTGGTGCGGTGTTGGCTGTATAGGTAGGTTTTGCGGACCGTTTGCGGACTCAGCTAGAGCCGCGCCTCGACGAGACGGGACTTGTTCCAGTCGTCCAGGTCGGCTTCGTAGAACGCGTTGCGGCGACCCTGCTTGTAGTGCTTCGGCCCCGCACCCTGACTGATCAGGTTGTAGAGCGTCTGCACAGACATGCCGCAGTAGATCGCTGCCTGCTTGGACGTGAGTACGGGAGTGCCCATGCGGGCATCCTATTTCGTCGCCTAGCGCGGCGCATCGGGGAGCGACCGCAGCCACCGATCGAGCTCGTCGACCGTAATGACGGGCTACCTGTCGCGAACGACATTTGTCCCACATCTCCTCGACTGAAGACCGCGCACGCTACGCTGTAGACGCCTCCTTCCGGTCGCAGTGCGCCGGAAACCTCTGTTCCGTGCATTGGCGCACGTCGGCCAATGGGAAGGAGGTGGTGGCCGATGAGTGATCGCAAGGAGCCTACGGGCTACAAACGAAGAACTCCCACCTGGCTACGGTTCGCAATTGAGGGCGTTTTCGTAGTGGTGAGAGTTCTTACTCTGTTCCTGAACCTCTAGGGGTGATGGTTAGTCACCGGGGCATCCAGCGCCACACTGGGTGCCCTTTTTCTGTTGGTGGTTGAGGTGTCCCAAGACTACACCTGGACGCTGTAAAGGTCATCAATATCTTCACTCGTCCGCGAGATGCGCCTGAGCCCCGCTCGCGATCTCCTCGCCAGCCTCCTCAAGCACGCGCTCGTAGCCCTCGATAGCTGCGTCCATCTTCGCGACCTTCTCAGGACCGAGGAGAGCCAGCTCCTCGGGGGTCATGCTCTTCCGCGCTGCGATCAACTGCTCGATCTCTCGATGGTCCATGTGTGCTCCGATGTCAGGTGTGGTCAAAGATACCCAGGGGGTCGCGATCTCCCACCCCCCCCCTCCTCCGAAATCGCTGGGGGCTCAGACTTCGTCGGCGGGATGATCATGCGAGATCAGAGTCTCGACGCCGACCATCGCACGAGTGAGGCGATCACGATGAGCGGGGCTCTTGTAGGAGCGAGTCATCGCCCGCGTTGAATGCCCCACGAGCTCGACGATCAACTCTTCTGGGATGTCGGCGGCGTAGAGAAGATCGACGGCAGCATGTCTCAGATCGTGAAGCCTCACATGTCGGTCGGCTCCGAGTAGTTCGCGTTGCACCGATGGCCACATCCGAGTCTCCATGTTCGGGTCGATCGGTCGGCCGTTCCGGGTGAAGACGAGACCCCACGGGTTGGGCTCCATCGTGGCAAGGTGGTGCTCCATCATTTCCCGCAACGGACTGATCAGCGGCACCGTCCGCCAGCCGGCCTTTGACTTCGGTCTGGTCAGGAAGAACCCCCCATAGAGGTGCCGGTAGTCGAAATCGGGTGGCGCAATCGGGCGGCCCGTGTCACCGCGGCGGAGGGTTTGCATCTGCCAACTTATGTCGGCATGGGTGCCAACGCGGTCGACTTCGAGCCCGACCACCTCCCCGCGGCGCGCACCGGTGAGGATGTATGTCATCCACTTCAACCCGTCCGGCCTGGTCTTCAAAGCCGTAAGCAAATGACGAACCTCTGCGTGTGTCGGAACGTCGAGCTCCGGACGTGCTGGTCGCGGTTGCTCGACGAGCCTCACGGGGTTGCGGGTGATCTCTTCTTCCCGCACCGCGATGTCGAAGGCTCGGGCGGCGATGACGTGAACGTTTCGGACAGTTGTTGGCGAACGTCCCTCCCGCACGGTGTGTTGCATGCGTCGAATGTCAGACGCTCTGATTGCGACCAACGGGGTTCCGTGTCCGAGTGCTGGCACGATGTGAGTGGAAACGGCACTCCGGTACCCGTCAGCGGTCCTGGGTCGCAGTTGGGGGTATACGCACTCTGCTAACCAGTAGTCGAACCACTCGCCCACGGTGGTGCCCTGGCCGGTTGGGTACGACGCGACCTTGACTTGATCCGTCCCCGCACGGGACTGTTCGAATCCGCGAAGGTGCGCTTCTACTACCTTCCGGTCTCGAGAACGGTAGACCTTGCGCTGACGTTTGCCATCTCGCGGCGGCAGAGGAACGGCTACCGTCCAGTAGCCTCGCTGGTCACGGAAGATGCTGCCGGCGCCTTTGGCGCGTCGTGTTGTCATCCCGAGACCGTAGACGAGCGTCAAGACGGTATTTCGGCGGCGTTCGGCCCGATGGTCAAACATGACCGGTTAGACGTCACATCTGACGTCTACGTGGCCACCCCAACGCCGTTTTGTTACAAACGGCTTGGTATCCGCTGGGTTGGGGACTAGATGATCCCGGGAGCGTAGGTACCGTCGTCGTGCCGCGCAGGCGTTGCGCCGAGTTCGACAGCCGGATAGTCATCGCCGACGGCTTCTCGGGCAAAACTACCCATGCTCCGCACCTCGAAACCGGTCTGATCCGGAGACAGCGCGGCTAGCGCTTTGAACGCCGCCTGCGTGAATGCCTGCTGGATCTTGGCTTCGTCGGATTCGTAGGTCACCCCGACGAGTACCCCGTCGTCGTTTGTCCCGATGCCACCCAGATACGCGGCAGCGGTCGTAGGGTCGATTGCCTCAACTTCGACGTCGAGCACGATGCGATGAAAGCGTCTCATGCGAGCAGGTTACTCGGCGAGTAGCCGCGGCGTTTGGTTGCTTCTGGCATCGACTGGCGCGGCTGCACGCTTGGTAGATCAGGGCGTCACGACAGCGGGCGTGGATCGAACCCGATGGCAGTACGTGGAACCTCGCCATCAAGCCATCGCACGAGGCGGGCCGAGGAGTTTTCCGAAGATGCTCAACTGACAAGTTCTTGCGCCGGGGCTTTCGACAGCAGACAGGCACGTTCCAGTAGGGCAAGTTTTCGACTCTACGAGGCTGAGGCGAGCTCCGGTTCACTGAAGTAGCGTGAGTGAGTCTTCATGAGGGTCTCAAGTGAATTGCTGTTGAGAGATGCGATCTCCCAATCAGCATCGAGACGCTCCCGTTCGAGCTTGAGTCGATAGATCAGCGCTTCACGATGACCATCCACGCCAGGAAACTCGTGGACTCGACGAGCGCGGGTGGGGCGGTGGTACTCAATTACGAAGCCAGACACTCTCAAATCCTTCCGTGCAGCGATCGAAATTGGTCGTGAATCGAACGTAGCGCATCGCGAACCTCGCGTTCTGCGAGTCTCCGCTGTTCCCAGTCCTCCTCTAGCCTAGCTTGCACCTGCCGCCGGTAGACCGGAGCCCCCGAACTATCTTCCCGCCAGCGCAACAGATCGCGCTCGATCGCGGTCCGCTGTTGTTCGGCCGCCGCGATCTGCTCGACCGAGATCGCCTGCAGCGCCTCTACGATCTCCCGACTCATGGGGTCGGCCGGAAGTTCTCCGTAGCGGATGCTACGCCCGAGGACGTCGGCTGCGGCTTCGTAGGCGTTTGCCCATGCACCCTGTAAGTGAGTTCGAATCTGAACTTCGACTCGAGCGGGGAGCCTCAACCAAACGTGGACTGCTCTGTATCCGCTGTGAGGGTCCTCGCGCAAGTCCTTCACGCTTTCGGCTCCTTGACCGTAGGCACCAGCGATTGCCCAAGCGACCGCGTCTTGCTGTTCCAGCGACATCTCCGCCTCGAACCTGACGCCTGCTATATCTTGTACCGACGGAAGCGGCGTGCCCGGGTCCCTCAGTAGTTTCTGCCGCAAGGTGTCGATCGTTTTGGGACGTGACGTAACTTCAACCTCCTGACTATTCAGGAGTGAGGACCAATCGAGATCGTTGATCCTCTGCTGAACCTGCGCCGCGAGGTCGTTGAACCAGAGCATGACCTCGTCGTATGTCGGCAAACCATCAGGAGGGCTCGTGTCGTCACGAATGTGACGACTCAGTTTCTTGAGCTGGTTGCCGGACCAAGGCGCCTGCGTGGTCATGGTGCTCTTCGGGATGCTCGTTCCTGACACACGCCAAACCTAACGTGAGACGGAACATGCCGTCAGGGTCTTGTCCGCATGCGTGCGCGCTCCCTGGGGTGGTGTGGAAAAACAAGGTAGATAGATCGGCCCTATACCTCCGGGGGTGGCCTCGACGGGGGCGGGGAGGGGGTGCGGCCCGGGGTGGTCCGGCTACCGGGTCTGCTGACGGCCTAGTTGTCGGGAATGCCGAGACTGAGGACCATCTTGTCTCGCAGTTGCTCCACGTAGGTTCGCGCTCCTGAAACCTCGTCTTGCATGAGCATGATGACTCCTAGCGCTTCACCGAGCGTGTAAGAAGACAGGCTGACTTGTTCCTCCAACGAGAGCGGCTCGAGTGCTCGCTGCTGCGCGAGGATCCAGCCTTCAGGGTTCGTACGCACGTCGCCCGCATCGATGAGTTCGATCAGGTATCGCAGTGCTGCATGGTTCATGTGATGGCTCCTGTCATCAAGTGAGGGGGCATGAACAGTACCCCGGGCATATCCCCCTCCCTCCCCGCTTACGGCCCTCCCTGAGGTATAGGGCCTTTTCACACACGGAGATTTTGAGGACGGGCAGGGGGCGCTATCTGATCTCTGCCCGTCCCCGTGTGCCTACAGCAGGGCCGTCTCTGTCAGGTCGTTACCGCTCATCGTCGACTCCCCCGCCCCATCTGGCGAAGCTGGAAAGCGACCTCCTCGAGGTCATCCTTCAACTTCCCCGTCGACTGCACAGTGATCTGAGGTGCGTACGACGTTGACGTGGTCGACGGGGCCAGGCCGGAGAGTGCCCCCGCGGTAGCGGTGAGCGCACCGAACTTCAGCTCGGGGCGGATCTTCTCGGCCCCGGCGGCGAACTGCTCCATGAGCGACTTGCCACCATCCTCGACACGCACCCAGCCTGTGCCGCTGAACGGACCGCGGAGAGCCGGCGAGTGGGGGAAGAAGCCAGAGGCCCAGTCCATGACGCCGCCGACCGCGTCACCTACGGCGCCGATCATGCCCTTGATGCCGTCGATGAATCCCTGAATGAGTGCGCGACCAGAGTCGAGGAGCCAGGTCCCGATTCCAGCGAAGAACCCCTTGATGCGGCCGGGGATGGATCCGAGAAAGCTCATGACTCCGTTCCATGCATTTGTGATGCCGCTGGTGATGTTCGACCAGATGCCCGAGAAGAATCCAACGAGACCGGTGAACGCTCCGACGAAGACGCCGTTGAGCCAGGAGATGACGCCGCTCATCTGGGAGACGATGCCTTCCCATACGGCGGCGAGGATCTGACCGATGCCCTGCACTGCGGCGACGATCGCATCCCAGATGCCCGAGAACATCGCCTGCAGGCCCGCCCATGCCGCTTCCCAGTCACCGGTGAACACACCGACGAGGAACTCGATGAGGCCCCCCCAGCGCCCCCACGAGGGCCTCTATGACAGGTAGGAGAGCTTCGAGGAACGTTCCGGCGAGGTCGGCAACGGATCCGGCGATCAGCACGAACAGTTCTGCCAGCGGGGGCAGGATCGCGCCGATGAGTTCTCCGATCGGGCCGAGCAGAGACAGGACTGCCGTGACGATCCCCATGAGAGGTTCGATGAGCGGAGACAGTGCTTCGAATACCTGGCCGAGAGTTTCGATCAGGACCCCGATTGCGGGTGTGATCGCGGTGATCCCTTCCGCGAGTCCATCCCCGAGCACTTCGAGAACTTCGGAGATCATCGGCGCGAAGGACGAGAGCGACTCCCCGGCTCCTCCGAACGCGGAGGAGAGTGCGCCACCGATCGTGTCAGCCAGTCCCGATAGGGATTCTCGGAGTGGTTCGGACTCGATCAGTAGGCCAGCGATGAGGCCGATGATCGCGCCAACGGGGCCGCTGATCGCCGGCAGGAGCTTTCCGATGATCGGCAGCGTGTTCAGCAACGGTGCCATCGCGCCGACGATTGCGCCGAAGACAGGTGCCAGGCCGTCGAGACCCCCAAACGCGTCACCGATTCCCGAGAACGCGCCAGTCACGCTGTCCACGAATCCGAGGACTCGTTCTCCGAGACCGTCGAACTGGAACATCCCTGATAGCTGATCGTTGATGCCACCGACTGCGGGCTCGATACGCTCAGCGATACCGTCGATGATGACGATGAGCTCGTCGAAGAAGTTCTTGGCTCCTGAGAGTGCGGGTCCCGCGAAGACCTCACCCAGACGGGACAGAGCGGCACCGACGTTCGCGAAGGCACCACGCGTGGTGTCTCCCGCGGACATAGCCGCGCCAGCGATGTTGTTCTCGATCGCGGCCTGGAACGTCTCGGCCGAGATTTTCCCCTCGGAAGCCAACTGCTTCACCGCGTCAGTGGTCACACCAAGCTCTTCTGCGAGCCACTGGTAGATCGGTAGACCCTTCTGGGCGAGGATCTGCAACGAGTCGTTGTACGCGGCACCGACAGTGGTGACGTTGTTCATCACGTTGCCGAGCTCGTCCATAGAGCCACCGGCGATTGTCGCCGCATCAGCGGTCAGTCGCAGATACCGCTCAAGCTCTTTGCCGGGTTCGATACCCGCTGCGACTGCTGAGGCGGCGAGAGTGGCGGCAGAATCGAGCCCGAACGCCGTACCCTTCACGGACGCCAGCGCGTCCGTCATGATCTGGTCGACGGCCTTCGTGTCGTGCCCGAGGCCCTTGAGCTTCGCTGTAGCGTCCTCAATGTTCAGCGCCCGGGAAATGCCTCCGCCGATGGCGATAGCACCGACCGTGGCAGCTATTGCTCCGGCGCCTGCCACGAGCGCCCCGAGACCCCGTCCGATCGACGCGAAGAAGCCGTTGCTCGACTTCTGTGCGCCCGCGAACGCAGTGTCTGCCTCGTTCTTCACAGCCTTTGAGAACCCGCGCCCAGAGGGCAGCAGGCTCACGTACGCAACTCCAATTTCTTGTGCCACGGGGGCACCTCCAAACAGCCCGAAGGCCACGTTGGAGCTAGGCGACATCACTCTGTTGAATTGAGAGGGCCCGCGATCTGGTGTGATCGCGGGCCCCGAGGTACTGCGGTGTTGCTAGTTCCCCTCCACCTGGCGGAGGAACGTGCGCACGATGGCACGGAACTGCAGGGCGTGGCGTTTGTCTCTGGAGAAAACTGCGTCGACGAACTTGGCTATCTCGCTCGGGATAAGCTCGGCAACGGCCTCGTAGCGTTCCGCCGGGATCTCTGACCGCGCCACCGTCTGGCGTTCATTTGGTGAGGCGAGCAAGATCTTCGCGGCCACGACGCGGGCGAGGTCGACGTCATCCACGCTCGCCTCGCTCCAATCGACGGAGCGCCCGATCAGCGGGGTGCTCAGCAGGCTTCACAAGCTGACGCACGAACAGGTACAGCATTCCGAGGATGATGATGGCGACGGCGATCGCGCCGATCCAGCTCACGATGTCCCAGGGGTTCATTGGATGCTCCTTATCTCTTCGGTGAGGTTCACGACTCGGCGGCTCTCTGCTCGATCACGTGCTCGGGCAGGTTGATCAGCTCACGGGGTTTCGACATCACCTGACGCATGTCCGATTTCATGTGCTCGTCATCGTTAGCGACTCGCATTCGCTTCGCTTCCTCGAGGGCCGTGAGGTTCTCGGCTCGCGAGGGGTATGCAGACTTGTAGCGAGACACCACAGACCCCCAGTTCGACTCCAGGCTCCGACGCACGATTGCGGCGGTCATCGTGTCGTCGTTGGAGAGGATCGCGCGGTCGAGAATGCGTAGTGCTTTCTGCTCGCCGTTCTGAGTCTCAGGCAGGTCATCCGCCCGGTCTTGAGCATCTCGGTAGGCGATCACGGTGGCGGGGTCGGAGGTGGTGAGCCCGAACGCTGTCCGTTCCACCTGGGAAGCGATGGTGTCGACGGCTTCGGAGCGTTCATGCAGGATCGCGCGTTCATTCTCTCGGGCGTCGATCCATACCCGTGCGATCTGACGCACTTTCCAGTCAGCGGTCAGGGCGGGGTTGGCGCGGAGCTCGTCGGTCTTGGCGTCCGCATGCTTGCGTACGCTGCGCAGCTGCTCGTCGAGACGGTCAAGGATTTCAGTGGTCATCGTGTTGTCCATTCGTAGTCGATAGATGTGGCCCGGGAACCTGACCGTCAGCTTCCACCGAGTTCGTAAACGAAGCGCTCGATCATGGCCCCGGGACTGTTCTCATATCGGTTGATCGTGGCGAGGTCCGCGATGTGTTCCGCTGTCGCCGGATACTCCGCTGCGTAGCGGTCGTACACGTCGCTCCAGCCGTTCCCGACGGCATGACGCATCACGGCGGTTGCGAGGGTGGTGTCCTTGCTCGCTATCGCTCGATCCATCACCTGGTTCGCATCCCGCGAGTTCTCGAGACGCTCTGCCCGGTCCTGAGCGTCTCGGAAGGAGATGATGTCCTGCGAGGCTGATCCGGAAGTTCGGTTCAACGCCTCCTCAGCGGCGCGGCGCTTGTTGTTGAACTCGCCGATCTCGCGCTGCTCCAGCTCTTTCAGCTTCCGGCGGGTGTCCTGGAGCGAGCGGTCGATCTCGGCCTTCTTCCCGGAAGGACTCAGATTCGGATTGCCATTGACGAATGTCTCAAGCCCCTTATGTTCGTTCCAGGTCTCGGTTGCCTGAGCCCTGATCTGGTCGATCTTGTCGTTGAGGTGGGTGAGTGACATGGTGCGCCTTTCAGTTGCTTACGTCGCGCCCGAACTGGGCGGCGATCTCGGGAGGAAGAGTCAGTGGTGGTCGTCGTGCAGTTCGAGCGATCGCACGTTCGACACGGGCAACCAGGGCGTCGTATCGCTCCCCGGTCCAGTGCCGATGATCAGGACAATTCGCGATGCCCGTGATCGCTTGCTGTCGGGCTAAGGGCGGGGCGGAATCAGTCACGGGGTTCCTTTCGTGGACTCGTGTAGTCATACGTCGGCAGACGATGGCCCGAGTCCTCGAGCTGCCGGTAATAGCGAGCGAGCTCAGTGGCGAACGCTGCGGGGTTGTTCCACGCGTCAGCCATGGCTCGCATGTTCAGAGGCTTTGGTGTTGTCACTTGCTCTGTTTCCTTCCGCGTGAGCGACGTTCAGGACGGTTGTGAATGCGATCGATCTCCTTGCGCACGTGGCGCTCTCGATCGCGAGTGGTCCACAGCTGCGTGAGGGTCGGACTGTTGATGAACCCAAGCGTTGGGCGCGTGCCATTGCGAGGGTGGGCAAATGCGACCCACTCGCCGATCGTCAGACTGTGAAGCGCGGCAAGTTGAGCGGCAGTCGCAGGCGCATCCAGAGGACGGTCGATGATGACCTTGGTGAAGTTTCGCTCTCGGATAAAGCGGATACGCGCGCTCATGCCGCAACCGCCGTCCCGTTGCATCCCTGTTTCGAGCACCGGCCCCCGGTCGTCACGCCGTGATCGCAATACGTGTCGCAATGGGGTGTTGCAAGTGTGTCGAGTGTGTCGTTTGGTGATGCGGACGTAACACTCGTGACACTTGCAACAGGTGAATATATGCCTCGTTGCGTCTTATCAATTCGGCCCGCTGAGAACGCGCGGGCTAAGTAAGTCCGCGTGGTCGACTGGGCAATGTTCAACGCCGTTGCGACATCTGCGGCCTGCACTCCCTCCGGATGAGTGTTCACGAAATCGACGATGGTGGACGCGAGCTCTCCCAGGTTCTCCGTCATGCGTTCGTTAGCGAGCGCCACAGCTGCCTGCGTGAGTTCACCGCCGACCAGCACCCAACGGACTCCGTCGCGATGCACCGCGTACTCTCCTTCGACTGCATCCCGCGACGTGACGGAAAGGCTGCCTCGGTCGTCGCTCCGGTCGCGTCTGAGCACGAGGATCGAGTCTGCGGAACCAGCAAGGCCTTGCGTTCCCGAAACTGAATCCAGGAAGTCGTCACCGCTTGCTTTCCTGGTGTGGTGGACCACGATGACAGAGCCGCCGGTGACGCTGTCGGCCACGGCCTTGAGGCCCCCGCCAACGCGGTAGTCGCGCTGGTAGTCCGATTCGCCGGCGCTCGCGGGAGGTGCGATCTTCCCCAGAGTGTCGATGATGACGACCGGCGCCTGATCGTGGTGCTCCGACATGAACTCGCGCGCCTGGGTCAGAACTTCGGCAGGCGGCACCTCGGTCTGAAAGTAGAGGCTTTCAGGTGCCTCGGACACGTTCAGATGCAATAGGCGATCCTGCAACCGCCGCGGAGTGTCCTCGAGCGCAAGATAGAGGACGGGGCGTGCCCTATCGATGGGCACTGCGCCGAGCGCCTCCCCGCTGGTAGAGAGTTGGTAGGCGAGGTCGAGAACAAGCCACGACTTGCCGACTTTCGGCGGTGCCGCCAGGATTGTCAGGCCTTCCGGGATGATTCCAGGAATGACGTACTGGATCGGCGCGAACTTCCGCCTCATCAGGTCCGCCATGTTGACGCGATTGATGCCGCTCATGCGGCCCCCTTCTGGAGTTCTTGAGTTGTGGCAGGCAGTGCAATCGGCTGCCTGATGTTGTCGAGGCCAGCGAGGTAGATACCCCACGCCTCATCGAGCACGTCGTCGACGTCGGCTCTGTCAGCAAGTTCTGCTGCCCGGTCGAGGCGTGAGAGCAGGTAGTCGAGGCGTTCTTTCTCGCCGAACGAGCGGAGCCAGAGTCGGTCACCCTCGAGACGGAGTTGTCGCACCTCGTCGTCGCGCGATGCCCGCCCCAGTTCGAAAGAGACCGTGTACAGCGTGTGGATCGCTTCGGGAAGTTGCTGAAGACGCAACGATCCGCCTGCAATGCCCCACGCCCACGCCTCGATAGCCGCGGACGCCTCAGAACTGATCCGGTACATGCGAAGGGCCACTCCCGTAGGAGTGGCCCTTCCGTCGCTCACAGTTCAATTCCCCTGAGCTGGTCATCGACGTCGCGATGCCGTCGCAGTATTCGGGGTGGCTCCGGGAGCTCGTTTGCGAGCTTCACGAGTCGCGCCGCGACCGCGTGGGCGAGATGCTTGTCCATCTCGTGCGTGTACGTACCCTCGACATCATCGAGGACGCTCACGAAGAGCGGTTCTCCCGTCGTCACGTCCTTGAACAGGTGCACAATCTCTTCGGCCTCGTTCGCATTCCACAGCTCTTCCGTCATCGTCACGATGCGTTCCCCTTAGCGTTCGCGGTCTGGCACTCGATCGACATCCAACTGAGGTCATTGGCAAACCGCGCGGCCTGCTCGGCTGAAAGCTCACACAGGTCACCGTTCGTCCAAACGTTGAGGTACCAAGCGCTGTCGGGATCCATGGCGTCCTTGCGGATCTCGATCTCATAGCTGCCGCGGGTCGTCAGGTCGTGGCCCAGCACCTCGAGAACGTGATTGCCGTCGTCGTCCTCGTGATACTTCTCCCGACAGCGCGATTCGTTGCAGGGGTAACCCCAGGACGATCCGAAGCCCTCAAGGTTCGGAGATGCGGACGGTTCCTCGATGAGGACGTTGGCGGGCTTGAAGTCCTTGAGCCCGTCGATCTGATAGTTCGGGTAGTTGAACCACCACCCTTCGGTCCCGTCCTTGAAGGTGTGCCGTTCCCACCCGGACATCCGCCCGAACTTCGCATCGTTGATGACTCTGTCGAAGTACTTGAAGTCATGGTGCACAGAGTCTTTGTGCACGTAGGCGACGAACCTGCGGGCGCCGTCGCGGCAGACGCGGAGGTAGAGGTCGCCTGCGCAGCGGAAGCTGTGGCCGTCAGGTGTCCTGAACGTCGCGTCGCGCTGCTTGGCTGTGAGCACGTAGCGCGTCTCGAGGCGTTCGGTCTTCTCCTTCTCTGCGAACGCGAGTTCTTCTCGCGTATACGACTCACGGCTGAAGACGATGGACTCTCGCTCCTTGAGCGGAAGGTCGGCGGCGGTCTGGCGTTCCCGCTGCGGTTCTGCGAGAATAGCTGTACTAGTCATTTTGATCTCCATCGATTCGACTTTCGCCCTCACCCTGGCCGGTGGGGGCTTTCTTCTTGTGTGCGCGGATGTTGTCTCGTCCGCGACGAGTCTTCGTGAAGTGCAGGTGTGGGAGAACCGTGGCGAGCGCATCCGGCTTGATTCGGAACAGGACGTGTCCCGCGAGGTCGACGACTGCGTAGTCGTCTGCACGCGCGTGGTGCATGATGCGGCGGACGACTGCCTCTCCGGTGGGATCGGCATGAGGAAGCCCCCAACCTGCTTCTGGATCTGGGCCTAAAGCAACCTGATCCACGGTCATTCGTTCGGCAGTCATCCCGCCTCCGCGAACGCTCTCTCGATGTACTCCTCGATATCGGATTCGCGAAAGCAGATACGGCCTGCGATCTTCGCGTGTTTGGGAGCGGTGCCCTGGTTTATCATCCAGCGCAACTGGGAGGGGGAACGGCGAAGCCGCGCGGCGGCTTCTTCTACGAACAGCAGTTTTGCCATGTGCGGCACCTGCTCGGCGGTGATGGCCATAGGTTCTCCGATCGGTAGCGGTCAATTGAATAGAAAAGGACTCATTCTGTTCAGAATCACCATAACCCGATAGGGTAGTACTGTCAAGTACTTATCGAACAGTGCAGGTGCGGTACTGTGGGGAATGTGAATACTGAGGCGAAGTACTCGCTACTGCCACTCGAGGCCGATTCGTGGGAGGTGCGCCGGACCAAGCAAATTATCCGCGCTGTCGTCCGTGCGAAGGAGGCCCGCAAAATGACGACCGAACAACTTGCAGAGCGGTGCTCCACCTTCCTGGGAGCACCGAACGCAATGAAGCGGGCCACCCTCAACGGGCTGTTTGCAGGGAAGCGAAAGTCGCTCTCCATCACAGAACTCTCGATGCTCTCCAATGCGCTGCACGCAGATCTCTGGGACTTCGTCTACCCAGCGGGTGAGGAAATTGAGGTTCGCCCCGGTCGATTCGCGGCATCGGCGGACGCGCTGGTGAGCGAGATGTTCGTGTCGCTTCCGATAGTCGGAGCAGGCAAGACGGTTCGATTCCCGGGACGGCTCATTGCTGCGGCGGAGATTGTCTCCGCCGCAGAGAACTTGGCCGACCATGTCGTTCGCGCGATCGCGCATGCAAGGGTCGGCATTGGCGCAGGGCACCACCTGGCTTCGGCGGCGTACGAGGCTTTTGATCTGCGCGTCAAGCTCGGTTCTTACGAGCGTACGTACCGCGAGGACCCGCCATCCATCGCCGCCGGCGTGAGCGCGGTCGTCGAGCTCTCGTTCAACCGAAACGAAGTCGCACAGGGAGCTGAGGCGGCACGTCGGTTTGAGGCGGAACTGCTTGCGATTGAGTATCTCTTCGCCGGAGTTTCGATCGGCGAGTACAAGCTTGGAGGACCAGGTGGCCAGCCTCAAGCAGAGGCCTAGCGGGGTCTGGCGTGCCCGCTACCGCGACCAGAACGGCAAGGAGCACTCCAAGCACGCGCCGACGAAACGGGAAGCGCAGCGGTGGCTAGACGGGCAGACCGCGGCGATCGTCACAGGGCAGTGGGCGGACCCCAGCGCCGGCCGTGCAACCTGGGATGACTGGGTGTCGCGATGGCTCGAGATGCAGGTTTGGGTGCCTGGAACGACGACAGCGGCAAAGACGGCGGTCGAGTCCGTGCCGTGGCGTCTAAAGGCAATCCGTGATGTGAAGCACGGCGACGTGCAGACGTGGGTCACGAAGGAATCCGAACGCGGGCTCGCGGCATCGACGATCCGCACTCGCCTCAACTACGTACAGATGGCATTTCGCGCCGCAGTGGACAACCAGGTGATCGCCCGTAATCCGGCGTCTAGGGTGAAGACCCCGCGCGTGCGGAAACGTGAGGCGACGATGAAGATCCTCACCGCCGAGCAGGTCGCGGCGTCGCTTGAGGCTGCAGGGGAGTTTCGTGCGTTCATCGCCGTGTGCGTCTTCGGCGGTCTCCGACTGGGTGAGGCTGCTGGACTGCAGGGTGGTGACGTTGGCGACAACACGATCTCCGTGCGGCGTCAGGTCCAGGGCACGTCGGTTCCGTCGACAGCCGTCGTCCCTCCGAAGGCCGGGAGCGAGCGTGAGGTGTTCGTCCCGGTCGAGCTCATCGGCATGCTCTCCGGTGGGCAGAACCCTTCGGCTGATGCATTCCTATTCCGTACGCCCCTCGGCCACCTGTACAACCGGAACAGTGCGGGGGAGGAGTGGCGACGCATCCGAAAGACTCTCGGCTTCGGCGAAGACGTGACGCTGCACACCTTCCGGCACACGTTCGCGTCGAACCTGATCGCTCAGGGGTGCGATGTCGTGACAGTGCAACGGGCGCTTGGGCACTCTCAGCCGTCGATCACGCTCAACGTGTACTCGCACCTGTGGCCGTCAGCGGAGGACAAGACGCGGGCCGCAACCGCATCATTCATGGGGCAAGTCCTAGATTCTGCGGACTCCTCGCGGACTTCGACCTAGAAACCCCTGGTCAGAAGGGGGACTTACCGGTAGTTGATGAACTGCAGGTCGATGTCGAGATCGGAGCCCTTGAGCAGCGCGATGATCGACTGCAGATCGTCGCGGCTCTTGGACTGCACGCGCAGTTCGTCGCCCTGGATCTGACTCTTCACGGACTTCGGTCCCTCGTCGCGGATGATCTTGCCGATCTTCTTCGCGTTCTCCGAGGAGATGCCGTCCTTCAGCGTGGAGACGATCCGGTACTCCTTGCCGCTGGCGAAGGGGTCTCCGGACTCGAGGCTCTTCAGCGAGATGCCGCGCTTGATGAGCTTCGTCTGGAACACGTCGAGGACGGCCTTCGCGCGCTCCTCGGTGTTGGCGATGATGAGGATCGACTCGCCGCTCCAGGCGATCGACGCACCGGTGCCCTTGAAGTCGTACCGCTGCTCGATCTCCTTGCGGGCCTGGTTCAGGGCGTTCTCGGCCTCCTGGTGATCCACTTTCGAAACGATGTCAAAGGAACTGTCAGCCATGCGGGAAGTCTACCGACCCGCGCGAGTACACGTTCTTCTCGCTAGAGGTGCAGGCGGCAACGAGAGCGCGACCCGTTGTCGTGCGAGGCGTGGGCAATCCGGTTGCTAATGTCGGCTGCACAATGAACGAGCATCCTGTGAGCCTGGGGCGCCCCGCGCCCACAGTCGGGGTTACGCCCTTCTGGAACAGGATCGCCGTCCGATTGGACTCTGGGTGGTAGTCGGCGAGACGGGAGCGGTGAAGCTGCCGCTGTGGCGTGCATGGTGGATCTCAGCCGCTGCCGTTGCCGCAGTGATGCTCATCGGCGGTGCGCTCGCGGGTCCGTTCGGGGCCGCGATTATGGCGCTGGGCGCCCTGATCCTTCTGGCACCACTGGCCGTCATCGTCGGCGCGCTGTCTCTAGCGGCCCGTGGTCAGAGGGCGACCCTCGCGGTCGCCCTGCTCGTGCTCGTGCTCGGGTGGCTCACGGCGCTCGCAGCAGCTGCAGGCCTAGGAGCGGGAATCGCAGGCATACCGGCGAATGCGCAGTCAGTTCTCCCCCCATTTTTCACGTGGCTCACCCTCCTTGCGCCTTTCGCTGGGTTCGGAGTCGGGGTAGCTGTTGTCGTCTACACCGTCAGATGGCGACGTCGGCGCAAGGGGCAACGGGACGGCTAGTCGCACCGGCGAACGCTCGCCAGGCGAACCGGCGAGAGCAGGCACGACGGAGGCGCCTACGATGACTGCATGCGAATCCTCCGTGCGGCGACGTTGACCGGTCTGCTCGTAGCCGGAACAGCGTTCCTGGGCGGGTGCTCCGCGCACGCCCTCATCTGGGGGAACGATGGCGCGCGTGTCATCGATGTGACCGAGCAACTGATCGGCGAGATCTCCGTGGACGGTGGCTCGACGCTCGCCTGCGACGATGCGGACCTCCAACTCGGCACGCGTGTGGATTGGGAGGGGCGCTCAGCGGGTGAGCCGGAGCGCTTCACAGGGCAGTTCTGGACTGAGCAGGTCCCGCTCGATCCGCAGTGGAGCATCAATATCGAAGGACTCCCGGACGGTGCGACGGCGGGTGACCAGTTCCCCGGAGACGTGTTCTATCGCGAAAGCGAGGACGGCCTGTGCGCCGTCGATATCGTCTGGACCACCCTGGAGTCGGTCGGCTGACACCGCGGCAGCTGTCGGTGTGGCGCTGTCAGCAACTCGGGGCGCGTTCTAACTGAAGGTGTAGACGTTCTCGGAGATCTCCGTGGCGCCGTCCGGAACGACTGAGCCGTCCGGCACGACGGTGAACGACCCCGCGACACCACCCAGAACGAACGGTGCGCCTTCGCCGCCGCAGGAGATCACCCAGGCCTCCTCGTCCGCGTAGGCGAGGAGGCACGTGCCGGCCTCGTCCGTGCCGCGCGCGAGCCACAGGGACGTTCCGTCGTGTTCGCCGACCGATCTCGCGGAGGCCGGATCCGCGTCTCTCCAGGCGTGGGGCGGGAGATCGTCGGGTACCGCGTCCGTCGGTTGGGCATCTCGATCGAGCACGGCGTACGCATGACCGGGTGTCGTGCACCCGCTCAGCGTGAAAGCGGCGACCGCCACGATGAGGCCGGCTCCCCACCGAGCCCCGGAGCGTCGTGCGGCGCGGAGGACTGGGGATGACCCGGGCGGCGTGCTCTCACCCACGGTGTCGAAATGATCCATGCGGCCATGCTGGCGCATATCGGTTCGAGGCGGAAGTGCGCATGGAAGCGTTTTCACGATGCCTGGTCCGATGAAATCTCCATCACGACTTGATATCGAGACGAGAAAGCGTTGCATCGACGTCGTTCGTCGAGGCATACTGTAAGCGCTTGCAGTCCTGCAGGCGGCGAACGATCAGAGCTGACGCATTCGCGGGCGAGATCGGTCGACACTCGCATTGAGAGAGGCACACACCAATGAAGGTGAACAAGAGGAGCATCGTCGCCCTGGGCGCGATCGCCGCTGTTTCCTCCCTAGCGCTCGCCGGCTGCGCCGCGGGCGGCGGCGACGCCGCAGGGGAAGAGGAAGTCGAGTACTCCGGAGAGATCACGGTCTGGGTGGATGCGGACCGCGCGGGAGTCCTCGAGGACGCAGCCGCGTCCTTCACGGACGACACCGGCGTCGAGGTGACGCTCGTGCAGAAGGAATTCGGCGAGATCCGCGACCAGTTCGTCCAGCAGGCTCCCACAGGTGAGGGCCCCGACGTCGCCGTCGGCGCGCACGACTGGCTCGGTGTCCTCGTGACGAACGGCGTCGTGGCGCCGGTCGAACTCGGCGACCGCGCCGGGGAGTTCGAGCAGGTCGCGGTGGACGCGTTCAGCTACGAGGGCCAGACCTACGGAGTCCCCTACGCGATCGAGAACATCGCCCTCCTGCGCAACACGGACCTCGTTCCCGACGCGCCCACGGACTACGACGACATGATCGCGAAGGGTCAGGCCGCAGACACCGAGTACGCGTTCCTCGTCGGACTCGACCCCGAGGCAGCGGACCCGTACCACCTGTACCCGTTCCAGACGTCCTTCGGGGCTCCGGTCTTCGGCACGAACGACGACGGCAGCTACAACGCCAAGGATCTCCAGATCGGCAACGAGGGTGGCGAGGAGTTCGCCGCATGGCTCGCAGAACAGGGCGATGCCGGGATCCTCAACGGCAACATCACGGGTGATCTCGCCAAGGAGAACTTCAACGCCGGCAAGGCGCCGTTCTTCCTGACCGGCCCGTGGAATGCCCCCTCCGCAGTCGACGCGGGGCTCAACATCGCGGTCGACCCGATCCCCTCGGCGGGTGGACAGGACGCTCAGCCGTTCGCGGGTGTCCAGGGCTTCTTCCTCAGCGCCGAGAGCGAGAACCGTCTCGCGGCCAACGAGTTCCTGCTGAACTACGTGGGCAGCGAAGAGGTGCAGACCGCGCTCTACGAGGTGGGTGGACGTGCTCCGGCGCTGACGGCAGCCTTCGAGTCCGCAGTCGCAGCAGACCCGATCACCGCCGGCTTCGGCGAGGTGGGTGCGAACGCGGTGCCCATGCCGAGCATCCCCGAGATGGGTGCCGTGTGGGAGTACTGGGGCGTGACGGAGGCCGCGATCATCAGCGGCTCCGGCGGTGACCCCGCTGACGTCTGGGCCAAGATGACGGCCGACGTGCAGGGCGCGATCGGCTGACCGAGCAATGAAACGGGGCGGCACCACGACGGTGCCGCCCCGATCATGCCGGATGTCGAACACCGAACCAGAGGAAGCCGATGACGACCACCGATGACCGCGACACCGCGGCCAAGACCACGCGCGAGCGCCGCTCTCGGAGCGCGGCCCGCATGGCGGAAGCCGCCGGCGGCGGATGGAAGCTGCTGCTGTTCAAGGTGATCGCGCTGGGCATCATTGATGCCCTCGCGCTCTACGCGATCTTCGTCCTCGTGCAGAACGAGCAGTGGTTCCCGGCGGGCGTCGTCTTCGCGGTCACCGCCTTCGCCAACTGGATCTACTTCAGCCGAGGGCACCTGCCCGCGAAGTACCTGATCCCCGGACTGATCTTCCTCTTCGTCTTCCAGATCTTCGCGGCGCTGTACACCGGCTACGTCGCCTTCACCAACTACGGCACGGGTCACAACAGCGACAAGGACAGCGCGGTCAACTCGCTCATGCTGTCGGCCCAGGAGCGCGTGCCGGACTCTCCCGCGTACGACCTGACGATCGTCGAACAGCTCGGCGAGTTCTCCTTCCTCGTCACGAGCCCCGAGGGCGAGGTCGCGATCGGCGGCGAGGAGCGCCCGCTCAGCTCGGTCACGGATGCCGAGACCGAGGGCGGCAAAGCCGTCTCACTCCCCGGCTACAACACGCTCGGGTTCGCCGAGATCGTCGCGAACCAGGACGTCATCGCCGACATCTCCGTGCCCCTCAGCGACGACCCGAACGAGGGTGCGCTGCGCACCCCGGACGGTTCGATGGCCTACGTCTACACCTCCGCACTCCTCTACGACGAGGCGGCGGGCACGATGACCGACACCCGCACGAACGTCGTCTACTCCGACATCGGCACGGGAGCCTTCACCGCGGAGGATGGAACGGAACTCGCCCCCGGCTGGCAGATCAACGTCGGATTCGACAACTTCACGAGAGCCATCACCGAGGAGTCCATCCGCAGCCCGTTCGTCTCCGTCCTGATCTGGACCTTCGTGTTCGCCTTCCTCTCGGTCTTCACGTGCTTCGCGCTGGGTCTCTTCCTCGCGATCGTGTTCAACGATCCGCGGATGAAGTCGAAGAAGTACTACCGGGTGCTGATGATCCTCCCGTATGCGTTCCCCGGCTTCCTCTCTGCCCTCGTGTGGGCGGGCATGATGAACCAGGAGTTCGGCTTCCTCAACGAGGTCGTCTTCGGGGGTGCGAACATCCCGTGGCTGACGAACGAGTGGCTGGCGAAGTTCAGCATCCTCCTCGTGAACCTCTGGCTCGGTTTCCCCTACATGTTCCTCATCTGCACGGGAGCACTGCAGTCGATCCCGGACGATGTCCAGGAGGCCGCGCGAGTGGACGGTGCGAACGCCTGGCAGGTGTTCCGCTCGATCAAGCTGCCTCTGCTGTTCGTCGCGGTCGCCCCGCTGCTGATCGCATCCTTCGCGTACAACTTCAACAACTTCAGCCTGATCTACATGCTCACCGGCGGTGGTCCGCGAGACGTGACGGCCGGCGTGAACGTCGGCGCGACGGACATCCTCATCACGATGGTCTACAAAGTCGCGTTCGTCGGATCGAGCTCCGACTACGGCCTCGCGAGCGCGTTCTCGATCGTCATCTTCTTCCTGGTGGCGACCATCTCCATCATCGCGTTCCGGCGCACCAAGGCACTCGAGGAGCTGAACTGACATGGCCATCATCCAGGCGGACTCCACCCGAGCGATCGTCACCGCGGACGCGGGTGTGCGGGGCGAGGGGCACGAACCACGACGCAAGCCGGGGCGCTACTTCCGCGAGACGGGCTGGCGTCACATCATCGGCGTCGTCGTCGGAATCTTCGCGCTGTTCCCCCTGCTCTACGTCTTCTCCGCGTCGCTGAACCCCGGCGGCACGCTGCTGACCGCGAACTCGCTGTTCAGCAACTTCAACTTCGAGAGCTACGCGGCCCTGTTCACCAGCACTCGCCACCCCTACGGAGCGTGGTTCATGAACACGCTCATCGTCGGGCTGGTGACGGCCGCGGGAACCGTCATCCTCGGGGCGCTCGCCGCCTACTCGTTCTCGCGCATGCGGTTCACGGGGCGCCGGTTCAGTCTCACGGCGCTGCTCGTCGTCCAGATGTTCCCGCAGATGCTGGCGATGGTCGCGATCTTCCTGCTGATGGTGACGATCGGCGACATCTTCCCCGCGATCGGCCTCAACTCGCAGATCGGCCTGATCATGGTCTACCTCGGTGGAGCACTCGGGGCGAACACCTACCTGATGTACGGCTTCTTCAACACGGTGCCCGCCTCGATCGACGAGGCCGCGAAGATCGACGGCGCCGGGCACGCCCGCATCTTCTTCACGATCATCCTCCGCCTGGTCGCACCGATCCTCGCCGTCGTCGGGCTGCTGTCCTTCATCGGCACGTCGAGCGAGTTCGTGCTGGCGAGCGTCATCCTCATCGACCCGGAAAAGCAGACACTCGCCGTGGGCCTCTACAAGTTCGTGGCGGACGAGTTCTCCAAGAACTGGAGCGTCTTCGCCGCGGGCGCGGTGCTGGCGGCGATCCTGCCCGTCGCGCTGTTCCTCGCTCTGCAGCGGTACATCGTGGGCGGTCTGACGGCCGGCAGTGTGAAGTAAGTCCCCCTGATCCACAATCGAACAAAAACCGAAGAACAACTCACGGGCTCTGTCATGGCATCCGGCTGTGCAACCACGTCGCTCATCCGGCGGTTGCCGCCGCATATCCGAAAGGCCACGACATGACTCTGCCCACCCCGCACCACGACGGATCCCCGCTGTACGTCTCGGACGACGCGCCCGAGCTCGGCGACACCGTGACCGTCCGCGTGCGTGTGCCCTCGACGCACGGCCGACTGCGCGCCGTACGCACCCTCTCCAACCCCGATCACGAGCCGCAGTGGACGGAAGCCGTGCGCCTCGGTGACGCTGAAGGGTGGGAGTGGTGGGAGGCGCCGATCATCGTGCGCAACCGCCGCCACGGCTATCGCTTCGTCCTGCAGCACGAGGACGGGACGGTGGAGTGGCTGAACCAGACGGGCACTCACCGTCTCGAGACGCTGGATGCCGAGGACTTCGTGCTCGTCGCGCGCCCGGCGCCGCCGGCGTGGATCACCGAGAGCGTGATGTACCAGGTGTTCCCCGACCGGTTCGCTCGGTCGGCGCAGGCGGATGCGCACCCCGCGCCGGAGTGGGCGATCCCTGTGTCCTGGGACACCCCCGTGGATCCTGTGATGCCCGGCCGGTCGCAGCAGTTCTACGGCGGCGATCTGCCCGGCATCGTGGAGAAACTCGATCACCTGGTGTCGCTCGGAGTGAATCTGCTCTACCTGACCCCCGTGTTCCCCGCGGCGTCCAACCACCGCTACGACGCCGCGAGCTTCGACAGCGTCGATCCGCTGCTCGGGGGCGACGAGGCGTACATCCGGCTGATCGAGGAGGCACACGCCCGCGGCATCCGCGTGATCGGGGATCTCACGAGCAATCATTCCGGCGACCGGCACGAGTGGTTCCGGGCCGCGTGGGGGAACCCGGGCGCGGTCGAGGAGAGCTACTACTACTTCACGGACGACGCGAACACCGAGTACGAGTCCTGGTTGGGCACGCCGACGCTCCCGAAGTTCAACTGGGCGTCGGAGGACCTGCGCGAGCGATTCATCTCGGGCGAGGACTCCATCGTCGCGAAGTGGCTGAAGCCGCCCTACAACGCGGACGGATGGCGCATCGATGTCGCGAACATGACGGGCCGCCTCGGCGACGTCGATCTCAACGGCGAGGTCCGCTCGCTCTTCCGCGAGACGATGCTGCGCATCAATCCCGACACGATCCTGCTCGGCGAGATCACGAACGACGCGTCGAGCGACCTGCAGGGGGACGGGTGGCACGGAGCGATGACCTACCCCTCGTTCACGCGTCCGGTGTGGGGCTGGTTGAGCGAGCCGACGCACGAGCCGTATCTGACGGGCCAGGGTGATCGCGTGACCGAGCCGTGGTTCTTCGGTCAGCCGATCGGGGGAATTCCCCGCTACACCGCGGCGGAGTTCGCGGCGGCGGTCGTTCGATTCACCGGGAGCATCCCGTGGCGCGTGCGCCTGGCCAACATGCAGCCGCTCGATACGCACGACACGGGTCGCTTCGCGACGAACGCGGCCCCAGGGACGGTCGTGGTGGCGGCGGGACTCTCCCTCACGTTGCCCGGCCTTCCGGTCGTGTTCGCCGGTGACGAGTTCGGACTCCTGGGGGTGGATGGCGAGGCGAGTCGGACGCCGATGCCGTGGGGCACGGAGGAGGAGCCGGCGGTGGCGGCGAGACTCGCGGAGTACCGCGCGCTGATCGCCCTTCGTCGCGCTCATCCTGTTCTCGGTTCCGGTGGCATGCGCTGGGTGCACACCGACGACGAGACGATCGTGTTCGTCCGAGAGTCGAGCGAGGAGTCGGTGCTCGTGCTCGCCTCGCGCGGGGGAGCGGACGTCGTGATCCCCTCTGGCGCTGTGGCCGGCGTCGCGCAGGCCGAGCCACTGTTCGGAGACGCGACGGTCGCGATCGGGGAGGACGGCTCGCTCGTCCTCGCGGCGGACGGCCCGGCCTTCGCCGTGTGGAGTCTTCCCGGTGTGCAGGTGCCCGGGGGAGCGACGCCCTGACCGACGCTCTGACCGACGCGGCGGACGCGGTGACTCGACGTCCGGGGTGGTGACACTCCGGACGTCGGCCGTGCGCGGTCGCGGGATCACCACGTAGCCTTCTGAGGGAATCCTTCCGTACCCCCGACGACAGGACCCCGCGATGACGCACTTGATCCCACTCGACTCCGAATGGACGCTTCACCCCGTCCGCCTCGCGGAGGGCGCACCGGAGTTGCCGGCGCAGATCACGGCGAGCGTGCCGGGTACCGTGCACACGGACCTGCTCGCGGCAGGGCTGATCGCCGATCCGTACCTGGATCTCAACGAGCAGAAAGACGCGTGGATCGGCCACTCCGACTGGGTCTACCGCACCGTGATCCGCGACGTGCCCAGCGGTGACAGGCTCGCTCTCGCGTTCGACGGGCTGGACACCGTGGCGACCGTCTTCCTGGACGGCGACGAGGTCGGCCGCACCATCAATCAGCACCGCTCGTACCGCTTCGACGTCACGGGCCGGGTGCGCGAGGGAAGCGTCGTCGAGGTGCGCTTCGATGACGTGTGGGCGTACGCCGAGGCGCTCCGCGACGAACTCGGCGAGCGCCCGAACGAGTACCCGACCCCCGGCAACTTCGTGCGCAAGATGGCGGCGAACTTCGGCTGGGACTGGGGCCCGCAGCTCGTGACGGCCGGGATCTGGCGAGAGGCCAGGATCGAGGGCTGGTCGCGCGCGCGCCTCGACGAGGTCGTCACCCAGGTGACCGTGGATGCGGACGGCGCGGGCCGCGTGCAGGTGTCGACGCGGGTGGACTCCGATGGCGAGAGTGATGCGCGCACGGTGCGGATCGCTGTCGCCGGAGTATCGGCCGATGCGCCGGTCGCGTCCGACGGCACCGCTCGCATCGAGCTCCGGGTTCCGGGTGTGGAGCGCTGGTGGCCGCGCGGCATGGGCGGGCAGCGTCGCTACGACGTCACCATCACGCTCGACGAGGACGGGTCCACCGTGGACACTCGCACCCGCCGGGTCGGCTTCCGCAGCGTCGAGCTCGACACGTCCGCCGACGAGCACGGCACCGGCTTCACCTTCGTGATCAACGGCATCCGCACCGTCATCCGCGGCGCGAACTGGATCCCGGAGGACTGCTTCCCCTCCCGCGTGACACGAGACCGGTATCGCGCGCGCCTCCAGGATGCCGTCGACGCGAACCTCAATCTGATCCGCGTCTGGGGCGGGGGGATCTACGAGTCCTTCCACTTCTACGACCTGTGCGACGAGATGGGACTCCTCACCTGGCAGGACTTCCTGTTCGCGTGCGCCGCGTATCCCGAGGAGGAGCCACTGCGCAGTGAGGTCGAGGCCGAGGCGAGGGAGAACGTCGCGCGTCTGAGCGGGCACCCGAGCCTGGTGCTCTTCAACGGCGCGAACGAGAACATCGAGGGCTGGCACGACTGGGGCTGGCAGCAGAAGCTCGAGGGGCGCACGTGGGGCCTCGGCTACTACACCGAGATGCTCCCCGGCATCGTCTCCGAGGTCGCACCGTGGACGCCGTACTGGGCGAACAGCCCCTACTCCGGAACCCTCGACATCCACCCCAACGATCCGGCGCACGGCACCAAGCACATCTGGGATGTGTGGAACCGCGTCGATTACACCGGGTACGCCGCGTACGTCCCGCGCTTCGCGGCGGAGTACGGCTTCCAGGGGCCACCGACCTGGTCGACGCTGACGCGGGCGATCCACGATGAGCCGCTGACCCCGCAGTCGCCCGGGATGCTGCTGCACCAGAAGGCCGCGGACGGAATGGCGAAGATCCGCCGCGGTATGGCTCCGCACTTCCCCGAGCCGGTCGGGATCGAGGAGTGGCACTATCTCGCGCAGCTGAACCAGGCGCGCGCGATCGTCTTCGGCACCGGGTTCTGGCGAGCGCAGCGCCCCGTCTGCATGGGCACGGTGGTCTGGCAGCTCAACGACTGCTGGCCGGTCACCTCGTGGGCGGCGGTGGACGGCGACGGGCGACGCAAGCCGCTGTGGCACGCACTGCGCCGCGTCAACGCCGAGCGGCTCGCCGTGATCGCGGAGACCGATGGTGTGCTCACTCTGCACCTCGTCAACGACGGGGTGGCGGACTGGAACGTGCGCGGTCGTCTCGAGCGCTCGTCGTTCACGGGTGAGGTGCACGCGGAGGAACCCATCGCGCTCACGGTGCCGGCGCTGTCGAGCACGACGGTCCCGTTGGCGACCGAGCTCGTGGACCCCGTCGCGCCGACCGCCGAGATCCTCGTCGCGACTCTGAGCGGTGTGCTCGACGGCAGGCCGCTCGTGCACACCTTCGCGGAGGACAAGTCCCTCGCCCTCGAGGATGTCGAGGTCCGCGTGGTCGTCGGCGAGTGGCAGAAGGGGGCCCATCCGGTGACGCTGACCGCCGACTCGCTCGTGCGCGGTGCGTCGCTCTTCCCCGACCGGGTTCGGTCCGACGCCTGGGTGTCCGACCTGGATCTGGACCTTCTCGCCGGTGAATCCGTCACCGTGACCGTGCACACTCCCGTTCCGCTGGAGGCGTCGGCGCTGGCATCGACCCTGCGCACACTCAATCCGCTCGTCGCCCGTATGGGGTGAAAACCTGCGCTGAACGACGTCTGATCTGAGCATCGTCGATCAGCGTTCGCAGTAGCGTGTTTCGCATGGTAGCTTGTCATGCATGACAGTCGACATCGGAGCGCAGATGCGCAAGGGGGTCGTCGAGTACTGCGTCCTCGGCCTGCTCTCCCGTGAGCCGATGTATGGGTGGCAGCTGTCGGACGAGCTCATCCATGCAGGCCTCATCGCGAGCATCGGCACGCTCTATCCGCTTCTCGGTCGCCTGAGGGACAACGGGTGGGTCACGACATTCGATCGCCCATCGGAGAGTGGCCCGTCGCGCAAGTACTACCGGTTGACCGACAGCGGCATCGCGCAACTCGCGCAGTTTCGGGCGCAGTGGGCGCCGTTCGCTCGAGTCGTCTCGGGCTTCGTCGGAGAGGGAGAACAGTGACACAGACAGATATCGATCGGCGCAGCGACTACCTCGCGCGCCTGGACAGTGCGATGGCGGCGGTGCCGCACGGTATCGCGATCGAGATACGCACGGGCATCGCCGAAGAACTCGCAGCTCTCGACGGAGCGGAACTCGCCGCTCGCTTGGATCAGCTCGGGGATCCCCGCGACATCGCACGCGAGGCGCAGGCGGAGGGGGCAGACGCTCCTCCTGCCGTCCGTCCTCCCGTCGCCGGCGTACGAACAGTGGACAGTCGCGGGTTCGCAACCACGGCTGCACTCGCCCTCGGTTTCGGAGGGATACTCCTGCCAGGGGTCGGCTGGGCTGTGGGCGCGGTGATGGTCTGTCTCAGCACGCTGTGGCGGGCGCGCGAGAAGGTGATCGCGATCGCGGTGCCGTTCGCGACCGTCGCCATCGCCATGATCATCGCGTGGTCCGTATGGGCATTCTCCACGGGAGGTCCGAGCGGATCCGGCGCGGGGTCGGAGCAGGGGATGGGCAACCCGCTCGTGCCCGGCTGGTACGACTTCGGCTGGCACGGGATCATCCTGCTCGGTCTGCTCGTGGTGCCAGCGTCCGGGCTCTGGCTGCTCTGGCGGATGCGCGAGCGCGGAAAAGGCTGAGCGACGCGGATCTTCACAGATGGTCCGGCGTTGCTCACGATCGCGGTGAACCCTCGGCCCTAGCGTGAGGGCATGGCAGCGCGCGTGGGTGGTCGCAATCTGGCGGTGAGCTGGATCGTCGGCATCCTGTGCGTGGGTGTCATCGGCGTGCTGGTGTGGTTCGCGGTCCCGCTCGCTCCGGTGCTCTTCGACTACGTCGGCGCGATGCTCCGCAGCCTCACCCCCTGAGCGCGAGCGGGGATCCTTACTTTTCCGTGACCTGCGAGTGCAGCGACACGACGGCACGCCTCCCTGAGGGGCTCCTTTCCCGGGGATACCCTCGAAATGCACACTTCCGATGAGAGGCGCACCCATGAGTGACCCCGAGGTTCCCCAGCACAAGCAGCCGGACGACGTCAACGACGTCGTCGACAGCGCCAACGCGGGTCTCGCCGACGCCGAAGCCGCCCGCGGAGAGGCCCCGGCCACGTCCGACGGCGCCGCCCCGGCCCCTGCCGTCGGCCCGTCCGACGATGCCCCCACCGACGCCGAGCTCGCCGCCTTCGAGGCCGCCGAGCGCGACTACCCCGGCACCTTCTCGACGCCCCCTGCGGCGGAGACGCGAGTGAATGACTCCGTCGACGCGACTCCCGCGTATTCGGAGCCTGCGCCCACGGCGGTCTCCGACCCCGTCCACGACAGCCCGGTCGTCGTTCCCGCCGCCGCGTCGTACTCGACCGACGACCAGACCCGGGTCCTGCCGTCGGAGCCCGTCTCCACGCCGCAGCCCATCTTCGTCCAGGCGCCCGAGCCGCCGCGTAACCGTGGCAATCGCGGCACCGCCGCGGGCATCGGGCTGGTCGCGACCGTGGCGTTCGCCCTGCTCTACCTGGGCACCGCTCTCGGCCTCGGCGCGATCAACGGCGAGATCACCGGTGCGAACATCGGCGAGTCCGCGCTCGGAACCCTGGCCACGTGGGGCTTCTGGACACCGGTCGTCGTTTTCTTCCTCGGCTTCTGGCTGCTCGGCGCCATCATCAACCGCGGCCGCTGGGGTCTCTGGGTCGTCTTCGGCATCCTCGTGGGTCTCGCGGCCTACGTCGGCCACATCCTCGGTCAGCTCTTCGAAGCGCCGTTCTGGAACCTGACGATGACCGAGGGCAATGCTCTCGTCGGCGAGCAGCTCCTCGCTCCGCTCGCGATCGCTGCCTTCGTCTTCGGGCGTGAGCTCACGATCTGGTTCGGAGCCTGGGTCGCCCGCATCGGCGCTCGCAAGACCGAACTCAACATCGAGGCGCAGCGTGAGTACGAGCGCACCCTCGAAGCCGGCCCGACGCTCGCGAGGTAACCACGAACACGTCCACGCCTGACCCCCGCGGCCCCGAGCCTGCGGGGGTTTCGGCTGTCCTGGCGGTGGTCCTCGCGGCGATCAGCTTCTTCGCGCTGGCCGTCCTCGGACTCGGGATGCTGAGCGTCGCGACGGACACGGACATCATCGCCGTGCCCGGTCTCGGTCAGCTCCCGGGCATCGTGGGGATGATCGCCGCGGTGGTGAGCTTCGCGCTCTCGCTGCGCACGGCTCTGCGGCGCGAGCATCCGTCGTTCCTGACGGTTCCCGGTCTGGCGTTCACGGTCGCCATCACGCACCTGCTTCTCGTCTGGGGTGCTGTGTTCATCGGGACGGGGGACATCGTCATCGCCACGGTCGTCGCGGCTGACCTCGTGCGCGGTGGTGCGAGCGTGGTGCTGCTCGTGACCGCGGCGATCGCAGGCTGGGGAGGGATCGCGCTCCGGCGCACGGCGGCGAGCCGTCCACGGTGGCCGTGGGAGGACGAGGATCCGGACGCGGCCTGAGCCGGTCGGACCGCAATAGCGGCGCCGAGGGGGCGAGCGCCGTACGCTGGTGTGGTGGAGCGTTCTCTGGAGACGCAGGTCGACCAGGCCGTCGAGGCCTGGCTGCGCTGGGTGCCCCGCTGGGAGCCCGCCACTCATCGCGGGCGCGTAGCGCCCTGCCGTCGGTGCCTGGGGTCTCCCATCCTCTCGGCCGCGGGAATCGGTGCGGATGTGCCGCACGGCGTCCAGCACGGACTGTCCACGCGGATCAAGACGATCGTCGATCATGCGGTCGCGGCGTACACGGCGCGGAACCTCCCGATGCTGCAGAGTGAGCTCGATCATCAGGCAGCTCGCAATCGTGCGCGCAGCTACCGGCCCGCAGAGGACCTCGCCCCGGAGTTCGAGGGCCTGCCTCTGGATCCGGAGCCCGTTCCCGGTGCCCCGTTCCTCTTCACGATCGCGGGGATGGCCGATGAGGCCTCGTCCGCGCTTCCTCCGCTGCCGCCGCTGTCGGACGATGCGAAGGCAGCTCTCAGACAGGAGGTCGGGCTGGCGGACGAGTACGCGAACATGGTCGGACGCGAGATCTGCGGCCTTCTGCTGCGGCATCGTCTCGCGGTCCAGGAGGCGATCTCTCAGTACGTCGAGCCGCAGATCGCCGCGTTGCTGGCTGAGCTCACCGAAACGCTCGACTCCCCGTTCGATCCCGACGCCTGACGGAGGCGCAGCCGTGCGTTCGCTGTGAACACCTCGGGGCGGTGGCATCTGGCGCGTCACGTGACTATCGTTTTTCGATAGATACCGACCGCTTATCGATAGGCTTGCGATGCAACCGCGTGTGACCGCTCTACTCAAGACCCTGATCGCCCTGATGCTCGCGCTCCTGCTCGGGAGTCAGGTCCTCGTCATTCCCGAGGTGGCCAGAGTTACCGCGATCCGCAACCCGGACGTGGCGCACCTGGAGGTTCCGGGCATCATCGGCGCCGTCCTCTTCCTCGCCCTCGTGCAGGTGACCCTGCTCTGTGTCTGGCGACTGCTGTCGCTGGTCAAGGCCGAGCGGATCTTCAGCACCGACGCGTTCCGCTTCGTCGACATCATCCTCGGCGCGCTCGCTACAGCAGGTCTTCTCATCGCCGCGTCCTATGTCGTGATCATCGCCAACCGCGCCGTATCGCTCTCGCTCACTCTGCTCGCCGTGTTGGGCATCGTCGTCAGCTTCGCTCTCGCGCTGCTCGTGGTGGTTCTGCGGGGGCTCCTGCGCAAAGCGCTCGAGCTCGAGCAGGACATGTCCGAGGTCGTCTGATGTCCATCGTGATCGACATCGACGTGCTGCTCGCACAGCGGAAGATGAGCGTCCAGGAGTTCGCGGACGCCATTGGCATCACCCCGGCGAACGTGGCGGTCCTCAAGAACGGTCGCGCCAAGGCGGTCCGTTTCACCACGCTCGACGCGATCTGTCGAGTGCTGGAGTGCCAGCCCGGAGACGTGCTGCGGTGGGTGGCCGACGACGACGTCGAGGGGGAGTCATGACCGATCTCGTCTCCGCCACGAGCTGGCACGATCACGCCATCGCGCGACTGGTGGATGCGAGTACGTGCCCCGTGTGCGGCGACGCCGAACTCGCAACGGGTCGATGCCCACGGTGCGGCGCGGAGCTGAGCGGGCCCGCCGGCACCGAGCTCTGGAACGCGTCGTACGCCGCGGCGGTCGCGCTGCGCGCTCGGCGCGAGCTGCTCGGTCGAATCCCGCGCACGTCGCCTCCCCTTGCGGTCGCGCCTGCGCCGCCGAGCGGCACGACGTCACCGCCGGTCGCGCAGTCTGCACCGCCCGCGTCACCGCCGCCCGCGACAGCGCCCGCTGCGCCGTGGCGAGAGCCTCGGTCGAGCGCCACCCTGCAGTCGGTACTCGCCGTCGCGGGAGCCGGGCTCTTCGCGGTGGCCGCGATCGTCTTCACGTTCTTCAACCCCGACCTGGCCGACCGCGCGCTGCGCAGCGTCATCGTCGGTGTCGTGACGCTCGTCTTCCTCGGTGGGTCCTGGGTGCTCGCTCGTCGACGGCTGCAGTTCTCCGCCGAGGCGGTCGGAGGTCTGGGGGTCGTGTTCGCGGGGCTCGATGTGTATGCCGTGGCCCAGCTCGCGGCGCCCGGAGTGAGCGCGTGGCTGCCGGCCGCCGGCGCGACGTTCGTCGGAGCGGGCATCATGCTCGCCGCAGGACTCGTGGCCCGCGTCCGCATCTGGGTATGGACAGCACTGCTCGGCATCGCGGCGGTGCCCGCCATGCTCGGGTATGGTGCCGGCAGCCCCGCAGGGGTGGTCGCCGGACACCTCGGCGCGACGTTCGTGGCGGCGGCGGTCGTCGAGATGATCCTCCCGCGGATCTCCGGTCCTTTCCCCTCGGGGCCGGATTCCGAGCGCGAAGGCCGCCGCGGTGTTCTCCGCCCTGAGCGCGTCGCCCTGCTCGTCGTGCAGTTCCTCGCGTCTCTCGCGGCGCTGATCGGGATGTGGGCGCTTCCGATGGGCGAGATGGTCGCGTACCTGGCCGGCATCGCCGCGACCCTCGCGCTCGTGGCGGTGCACGCGCTGGTGGCCACGCGTCAACCGCTGGCCCGCTTCTGGAGCTACGCCGCCGGAGGGACGGGAGCGGCAGCCGTGACCGTGGCGGTGTATGCACTCGCGTACCCGATCGTGGCAGAGCACAACGGGTTCGGCGCGATCCTCCCGACGGGAGCCGCGATCGGACTCGTGCTGGTCGGCGCGGTGCTTCCGCTGCCGGGAACGAGTCGGCGGGGCTTCGTCGTGGGTGGGGCGCTCACGCTGTTCGGTCTCGTCGCGGCCGTGCCGCTCCTCTTCGCGGCCGCCACAGGGCTCGAGGCCGCAGCGGCGTTCCTCCGACTCGCGTCGATCCCGTCGTCCGAGGGTGGGGCGTGGGGATGGCCGTTCGTCGTCGGTCTCGCTGCCGTCGCCGCGGGCCTCGCGCTCTTCGGCGTCGTGGCTCGTCGGCGTCCGTCGATCCGGGGCGCGGTCCGCGTCACGGATCCGATGGCGGTCGCAGTCGGCGCGCTCGTCATCCTTCAGCTCGGATGGTTCGCGGGGATGCCCTCGCTGCTCCGGATCGGGGTCGTGGTGACTTTCGCCGCCGCGGTGGGTGTCGGCCTCCGCGTCGTTCCCCGGCTCCGCCTCGCGCCGTCGCCGCTGCGCGCGATCCTCCTGGTCGCGGCGCACGCCGCCGTGATCGTGTCGGTCACCACGGCGTGGACCGCCGGCGAGGACGTCCTGCCGACCGGCGTCGCGTCGCTCGTGGCGTGGGTGTTCGTCGCCGGGGCCCTCCGCCCTGCGGTCCGTTTCTGGCACGTGGGGGCCGGGTACGGTTACGCTCTCATCCTCGTCGGGACGGGGCTCCAGCAGGCGGATGTCGGGGGAGTGGTTCTGCTCTGTCTCACGGCTTCCGCCGGACTCATCGGTGCGATCGTCGCGACGTACCTTCCTCGCATCGGCGCCCGGGCCTGGCTGGCGATCCTCGTGGTCGCGGTCGTCCCCTTCGGCCTGGGCGTGGTGCAGGTGCTCTTCGAGCGGAGTGGATGGACCGCGCTCTCCACCGGCCTCATGTTCCTCCTGGCGCTCTCGCTCCTCCTCACCCGTCGCCCCGGGCTCACGACGCTCGTGCGCACGGGGGCAGCGGGGCTCCTGGTCCCGTCGGCCTCGGTGGTCATCGTGTGCCTGGGTGCACAGGTGCTCGCCGGGAGCGCATCTCCGGTCACCCTGCCGGTCATCGCCGCGATGGTCGCGCTCGTGCTGCCGGCGACCGTGCTCATCCGGCGCGGGCTCCTCGCCCGCGGCTTCGACGAGCGGGCTGTCCGCTCCGCGCGTGCGGCGATCGAGGGGTCCGCGCTCCTCACGGCTGCGCTCGCCGTCGTGTTGGCTCTCGTGCGCGAGGCGTCGGGGCTCGGTACGACGTTCCTGGTTCTCGTGATCCTCGGTGTCGGGCTGAGCGCTGCGGCGGTCGTGACCGCCCGACGGTATGCGTGGCCCGCCGCAGGGGTGGCCTACACCGGAGCGCTGTGGTGCCTGTTGGCGATGTCCGGGGTCGACGTCGTCGAGCCGTATCTGCTTCCGCCGACACTGGGGGTCGCCCTTGTCGCCACGGTGCTCACCTCGCGCGGGTTCCGCGCAACGGGTCTCTACGCGGCGGGCCTGGTCGTGGCAGCAGTCCCACTTCTCGGACTCCTCGTCCTCACCGAGGCGGACGCGACGACGGCGGTCGATCCGCCGATCCGCGCTCTGGGCCTGCTGGCCGGCGCCGCGGCGCTTCTGATCTTCGCGGCGTCGTTCGGTCGCGGGCGCTCCGTCCCTGTCCTTCGCCTCCGTGTGCTCCGCGTGCCGACGTTCGCCGTCGCAGGTCTGCTCGGCGTCGCCGGCGGTATCCAGGGCATCCGCTTCGGTACCGGGATGGATCTCGTCGCGCTGCAGGGTGCGGGCCTCTTCTTCGCGTGCCTCGGAGTCTCGGCGGCGGGCGCCGTGGTGATCGTCCTCGCTGGACGAGGGCTGCGTGCGGCGGCACCGGAGGGGTCCGGGCTCCGTCGGAGCCGATGGCTCTCTGCGCCCGCGCTCCTCGTGCTCTCCGGCGGCAGCTGGTTCGCGATCGAACGCGACTGGTTCTCCATCTGGGCGATGTGGACGCTGATGCTCGCACTCCTGATCGGCATGGTGGCGATCGCTGAGCGCTCGCGAGAGCGCGACACGATCCTCCCGCCGGTCTGGTTCGTCTTCGCGTGCGCCTTCGTCACGGCCATCGTCGCGTGGAGTCCCAGGGACCTTCGCGTGGAGTGGTTCTCGCTTCCGCTGGGTCTGTTCCTGCTGGTGACCGGAGCTCTCGCGATGCGTCGCGCGCGCGGGGCGGCGGAGGGATCGGCGGCGTCGCCGACACTGGACAGTTGGCCGGGTCGGTGGCGCGGATCCTGGGCGCTGCTCGCCCCGGGGATCGTGGTGTCGATGCTGGCATCGATCGTCGCCACGTTCACCGATCCGTTGACCTGGCGAGCGATCCTCGTGATCGTCGTCGCGCTCGCCGCGATCCTGTGGGGTGCGGGTCGTCGCCTGGCTGCCCCGTTCCTGTTGGGCCTGATCGTTCTGCCCATCGAGAACGTCTTCGTGTTCGCCGTGCAGATCGGCCGGGGCATCGAATCGATGCCGTGGTGGATCACACTCGCCGTCGTGGGCGCGGTGCTGTTGATCATCGCGGTGACCGCGGAGCGCAGAGCGGGGGAGGAGACGTCCGTGGTCTCTCGAATCCGCGACCTGCAGTGAGGGCGTCGGTCTTCCGATCATTTGACCGCCACGTTACGCGGCATTACACTTGATCAGGTGTGTGCACGTCTTGGCGTGCGCACTGGGCGCCGGTCCATACCGGTTCGCCCCCACGGCATACCCATCACAACACAAAGCGCGGCGGTTCCGTCGGGCTGGTGGGTCATGATGTGAAACCCATCACGCTGTCACCGTGCAGCATTATGAGGAGAGAACGTGCCAACCATTCAGCAGTTGGTTCGCAAGGGTCGTTCGCCGAAGGTCACCAAGACCAAGGCACCCGCCCTGAAGTCGAACCCGCAGCAGGCCGGGGTATGCACCCGCGTCTACACCACCACACCGAAGAAGCCGAACTCGGCGATGCGCAAGGTCGCTCGTGTGAAGCTCCGCAACGGCACCGAGGTCACCGCCTACATTCCCGGCGAGGGCCACAACCTGCAGGAGCACTCCCTTGTGCTCGTCCGCGGTGGTCGTGTCAAGGACCTCCCCGGTGTCCGTTACAAGATCGTCCGTGGCGCCCTGGACACCCAGGCCGTCAAGAACCGTAAGCAGGCTCGCAGCCGCTACGGCGCGAAGAAGGGTTAAGACCAATGCCTCGTAAGGGTCCAGCCCCCAAGCGCCCCGTCGTCAACGATCCCGTATACGGCGCTCCGATCGTCACCTCGCTGGTGAACAAGATCCTCGTCGACGGCAAGAAGTCGCTGGCCGAGTCGATCGTCTACGGCGCCCTCCGCGGCGTCGAGGCGAAGAACGGTCAGGACGCCGTCGCCACCCTCAAGAAGGCGCTCGACAACGTGCGCCCCACCCTCGAGGTCCGCAGCCGCCGCGTCGGTGGCTCGACCTACCAGGTGCCGGTCGAGGTCAAGCCTCACCGCGCCAACACGCTCGCTCTGCGCTGGCTCGTCAGCTACGCCAAGGGCCGTCGTGAGAAGACGATGACCGAGCGCCTCCAGAACGAGATCCTGGATGCGTCGAACGGCCTGGGTGCCGCGGTCAAGCGTCGCGAGGACACGCACAAGATGGCCGAGTCGAACCGCGCGTTCGCTCACTACCGCTGGTAACAGCTTCGCTCGCTCAGGGGCGTCACCGACTCCCCTGAGCGAGCATCCTTCACCTCGTCGCTCCGGCGACACCCCGAAGCAAAGGAAACGCCCGTGGCACAAGACGTGCTCACCGACCTCAGCAAGGTCCGCAACATCGGCATCATGGCCCACATCGATGCCGGCAAGACCACCACCACCGAGCGCATCCTGTTCTACACGGGCGTCAACCACAAGCTCGGCGAGACGCACGACGGTGCCTCGACCACCGACTGGATGGAGCAGGAGAAGGAGCGCGGCATCACGATCACGTCTGCCGCCGTGACCTGCTTCTGGGACAAGAACCAGATCAACATCATCGACACCCCCGGTCACGTGGACTTCACGGTCGAGGTGGAGCGTTCGCTCCGCGTCCTCGACGGTGCCGTCGCCGTCTTCGACGGCAAGGAGGGCGTCGAGCCCCAGTCCGAGACCGTGTGGCGTCAGGCCGACAAGTACAACGTCCCCCGTATCTGCTTCGTCAACAAGATGGACAAGCTCGGCGCGGACTTCTACTTCACGGTCGACACCATCATCAACCGCCTGGGCGCCAAGCCGCTCGTGCTCCAGCTGCCCATCGGCTCGGAGAGCGACTTCGTCGGCGTCGTCGACCTCATCGAGATGCGTGCACTCGTGTGGCCCGGTGACTCCAAGGGTGACGTGACCATGGGCGCGAAGTACGAGATCCGTGAGATCCCGGAGGACCTCAAGGAGAAGGCGGACGAGTACCGTCAGCTGCTCCTCGAGACCGTTGCCGAGACCGACGACGTGCTTCTGGAGAAGTTCTTCGGTGGCGAGGAGCTCACGATCGCCGAGATCAAGGGTGCGATCCGCAAGCTCGTCGTCGCATCGGAGATCTACCCGGTCCTGTGCGGCTCCGCGTTCAAGAACCGCGGCGTGCAGCCGATGCTCGACGCGGTCGTCGACTACCTCCCCAACCCCCTCGACGTCGGCGCCATCGAGGCGCACGACCCGAAGGACGAGGAGAAGGTCGTCGAGCGCCACCCCGACGCCAACGACCCCTTCGCGGCTCTCGCGTTCAAGGTCGCCGTGCACCCGTTCTTCGGTCGTCTGACCTACGTGCGCGTGTACTCCGGTCACCTCGATTCCGGTTCCGCGGTCACCAACTCGACCAAGGGCAAGAAGGAGCGCATCGGGAAGATCTTCCAGATGCACGCCAACAAGGAGAACCCGGTCGACTCGCTCACCGCGGGCAACATCTACGCCGTGATCGGTCTGAAGGACACCACCACCGGTGACACCCTCGCCGACCCGGCCGCTCCCGTGGTCCTCGAGTCGATGACGTTCCCCGAGCCCGTCATCGAGGTCGCGATCGAGCCGAAGACGAAGGCCGACCAGGAGAAGCTGGGTGTCGCCATCCAGAAGCTCGCTGAGGAGGACCCGACCTTCCGCACGGAGCTCAACCCCGAGACCGGTCAGACGACCATCAAGGGCATGGGTGAACTGCACCTCGACATCCTCGTGGATCGCATGAAGCGCGAGTTCAACGTCGAGGCGAACGTCGGCAAGCCGCAGGTGGCGTACCGCGAGACGATCCGCAAGAACGTCGAGAAGTACGACTACACCCACAAGAAGCAGACGGGTGGATCGGGTCAGTTCGCGAAGATCCAGTTCAACATCGAGCCCCTCGATCTGGACGACGAGAAGACGTACGAGTTCGTGAACTCGGTCACGGGTGGCCGTATCCCGCGCGAGTACATCGGCTCGATCGATGCCGGTTTCCAGGACGCGATGAACGTCGGCGTCCTCGCCGGATACCCGATCGTCGGCGTCAAGGCGACCATCGTCGATGGTGCGGCGCACGACGTCGACTCCTCGGAGATGGCGTTCAAGATCGCCGGGTCCATGGGTATGAAGGAAGCTCTCCGTCGCGCGAACCCCGTGCTCCTCGAGCCGCTCATGGCGGTCGAGGTGCGTACTCCCGAGGAGTACATGGGAGACGTCATCGGTGACCTGAACTCGCGTCGTGGCCAGATCCAGTCCATGGAGGATGCTGCCGGCGTCAAGGTCGTCCGTGCGCACGTCCCGCTGTCCGAGATGTTCGGATACATCGGTGACCTGCGCTCGAAGACCTCGGGCCGCGCCGTCTACTCGATGGAGTTCAACAGCTACGCTGAGGTTCCCAAGGCTGTTGCCGAGGAGATCGTCCAGAAGACCAAGGGCGAGTAGCCCTCTTCCCCCGGATGCTCCGTACGCGGAGCATCCGGGACAATCACAACTTCACACGAAACCTCTCTACTAAACTGAGAATCACACCCGTGGAGAACCGGTCACAATCCAGTGCCCGGCAGCTTCACATGACGTCCTGAGGAGGACCCAGTGGCTAAGGCCAAGTTCGAGCGGACCAAGCCGCACGTGAACATCGGAACGATCGGTCACGTCGACCACGGCAAGACCACGCTCACCGCAGCGATCTCCAAGGTTCTTGCTGACAAGTACCCGTCGGCGACGAATGTCCAGCGTGACTTCGCGTCGATCGACTCGGCGCCGGAAGAGCGCCAGCGTGGTATCACGATCAACATCTCGCACGTCGAGTACGAGACCCCGAAGCGTCACTACGCGCACGTCGATGCCCCCGGTCACGCTGACTACATCAAGAACATGATCACCGGTGCTGCCCAGATGGACGGCGCGATCCTCGTGGTCGCCGCCACCGACGGCCCGATGGCTCAGACCCGCGAGCACGTCCTGCTCGCCAAGCAGGTCGGCGTGCCGTACCTGCTCGTCGCGCTGAACAAGAGCGACATGGTCGAGGACGAGGAGATCCTGGAGCTCGTCGAGCTCGAGGTCTCCGAGCTGCTCGCCTCGCAGGGCTTCGCCGAGGACGCTCCTGTCGTTCGCGTCTCGGGCCTCAAGGCTCTCGAGGGTGACGAGAAGTGGGTCCAGTCGGTCCTCGACCTCATGGAGGCCGTCGACTCCCACATCCCCGACCCGGTGCGTGACAAGGACAAGCCGTTCCTCATGCCCGTCGAGGACGTCTTCACCATCACGGGTCGTGGAACGGTCGTCACCGGCCGCGCCGAGCGTGGCACGCTGGCCATCAACTCCGAGGTCGAGATCGTCGGCATCCGTAACACCCAGAAGACCACGGTCACGGGTATCGAGATGTTCCACAAGCAGCTCGACGAGGCATGGGCCGGCGAGAACTGTGGTCTGCTGCTTCGTGGCCTCAAGCGTGAGGACGTCGAGCGCGGACAGGTCGTCGTGAAGCCGGGTTCGGTTACGCCGCACACCGACTTCGAGGGCACCGCCTACATCCTCTCCAAGGACGAGGGTGGGCGTCACAACCCCTTCTACACGAACTACCGCCCGCAGTTCTACTTCCGCACCACCGACGTCACCGGCGTCATCTCGCTGCCCGAGGGCACCGAGATGGTCATGCCCGGTGACACCACCGACATGACGGTCGAGCTGATCCAGCCGATCGCCATGGAAGAGGGCCTCGGCTTCGCCATCCGTGAGGGTGGCCGCACCGTCGGTGCCGGTACGGTGACGAAGATCATCAAGTAAGCATCTGCTTCCTCGCAACGGGGTCGGGCCTTCGGGTCCGGCCCCGTTGTCGTGTGCCCGGCGATGGTATTCAGTCCGGCCCTTCCGCCGGAGGCGTCCGACCGCCACAATGGGTGGGCCGACATCACCCGTCGGTGACACGAGTTCCGAAGGGGATGTCATGGGAATCGAAGAGCAGTTCACCGACGCGGTGAACAAGGGCAAGCAGTTCGTCGACCAGAACAAGGACAAGATCGACGAGGCTCTGTCCAGCGACCAGGCTGAGGAGATCAGCGACAAGGTGCTCGGCGGAGTCGCCGATCTCGCCAAGAAGATCGCTCCGGGCGCGAGCGATCAGATCGATGGCATCCGCGACTCCGTGGACAAGTCCATCGGCAACGAAGGGCGCTGAGCTCCCGCACACAGAGGGCGGTGTCCGCGTATCCCCGGGAGCGCGGACACCGCCCTCGGCGGAATATTGGAGTATCTTCGCCATCGCGCTTATACTTCTGGAAGCCGCCTGGGGTTCTTGCGGCTGTGGATGATCGGCGGGGGTCGATCGTTCCGAATGTGCGGTTCTTCGCACACTGAAGGCTGGGGATACTTTTGGGGAACACATCTGTGAGCGCGCTTCCGGTGCGCACCCATTCACCTCTGCCTGCGCGCGCGGCGCAGCGCCGCGGCGCCCTCTCACGAGGGTCCGGACGTCCCTTCACGTCTGGATCCTTGCGTTCGGTGTGCCCCCTCGCACCGAATGCCCTCCCCAAGCGGGGCGAGGCATGGGGATGCCTCGCCCCGCTATCCGGGCGTCGCATCTGACGCTCGTCGCGGCCCCGTTCCTGACAGGTGGCTGAGCGCGACACGCCCGGGTTTGCGCAACTCGGAGAAGGCGTGGCAGAATTGCTAAGTTCCACATTTCGGGCGTGCTGAGCGCGTTCCGGATCACTACCAGGGCAGTGCATAGACGGTGCGTCAGCGCAGGGATCTAGGCCGCGGGTAGACGAACACACAAACCGACACCTCCTCACGGAGGCTCTGCCGTGCGCGGCAGGGGTCGGCATCCGTTCGCCGAAAGGCAGCGGGCTGACAGAAAAACAGTGGTGCAGCAGAACGGATCCCCCGGGATCCGCTCGAGTAGTGCCGAGGCGCGAACAGCGCCGACGTGCGTCCAATGCCCCCGGATCCACCTGGTCCGGGCCGGTACGACGCCTATCAGAGAGTGAGCAGACAATGGCGGGACAGAAGATCCGCATTCGCCTGAAGTCGTATGACCATGAGGTCATCGACACGTCGGCGCGCAAGATCGTCGACACCGTGACCCGTGCGGGCGCGACTGTCGTCGGCCCCGTGCCGCTTCCGACCGAGAAGAACGTCGTGTGCGTCATCCGGTCGCCCCACAAGTACAAGGACAGCCGCGAGCACTTCGAGATGCGCACCCACAAGCGTCTGATCGACATCGTCGACCCGACGCCCAAGGCCGTCGACTCGCTGATGCGTCTCGACCTCCCGGCCGATGTCAACATCGAGATCAAGCTCTGAGGTCCGACATGGCTGATATCAACTCCAAGGTTTCCAAGGGACTGCTGGGCACCAAGCTCGGCATGACCCAGGTGTGGAACGAGAACGGCAAGCTCGTTCCCGTCACCGTCATCGAGCTGGCACCCAACGTGGTCACCCAGGTGCGTACGCCCGAGAAGGACGGCTACAACGCCGTGCAGATCGCGTACGGCCAGATCGACCCCCGCAAGGTCAACAAGCCTCTCTCCGCTCACTTCGAGGCAGCCGGCGTCACGCCGCGTCGCCACGTCACCGAGATCCGCACCGCGGATGCTGCTGACTACTCACTCGGTCAGGAGCTCACGGTCGACGCCACGTTCGAGGCGGGCCAGCTCGTCGACGTCGTCGGAACGAGCAAGGGCAAGGGCACCGCGGGTGTCATGAAGCGCCACAACTTCAAGGGCGTCTCCGCCTCGCACGGTTCGCACCGCAACCACCGCAAGCCCGGCTCCATCGGCGCATCGTCGACCCCGAGCCGCGTCTTCAAGGGCATGCGCATGGCCGGCCGTATGGGTGGCGAGCGCGTGACCGTCCTCAACCTCACGGTGCACGCCGTCGACGCCGAGAAGGGTCTGCTGCTCGTCAAGGGCGCCGTCCCCGGCGCGCGCGGCCGCATCGTCTACGTCCGCAACGCAGTGAAGGGGGCCTGAGCACATGGCTGACTCGACTCTCGCGCTCGACGTCCGTGGAGCGAACGGCAAGAAGGCAGGCTCTGTCGAGCTTCCCGCCGCGCTCTTCGACGTCAAGACGAACATTCCACTCATCCACCAGGTCGTCGTCGCGCAGCTCGCGGCGGCTCGCCAGGGCACGCACTCGACCAAGCGTCGTGGCGAGGTCTCCGGTGCCGGCCGCAAGCCCTTCAAGCAGAAGGGCACGGGTAACGCTCGTCAGGGCTCCATCCGCGCGCCGCACATGACCGGCGGTGGCATCGTGCACGGCCCGAAGCCCCGTGACTACTCGCAGCGCACCCCCAAGAAGATGATCGCCGCCGCCCTCCGTGGCGCGCTCAGCGACCGCTTCCGCGGAGACCGCCTGCACGTCATCGAGTCCTTCGGGATCGACGGTGCGCCGTCGACCAAGACGGCCGCCGGCTTCCTCGCCGAGGTCGCTCCGTCGAAGAACGTGCTCATCGTCATCGAGCGTGGCGACGAGGTGACCACCAAGAGCATTCGCAACCTGTCGAACGTTCACGTGCTCACCTACGACCAGCTGAACGCCTACGACGTGCTCGTCTCCGACGACATCGTCTTCACCAAGGCCGCGATCGAGGCGTTCGTCGCTTCGAAGTCCGGCGCAACCGAGGAGGTCTCGGCATGAGCGAGCAGGCAAACGTGCTCTCGACGGCCCTGAACAAGGACCCGCGCGAAATCATCCTGAAGCCGGTCGTGTCGGAGAAGAGCTACGGGCTCATCGACGAGGGCAAGTACACGTTCCTCGTGGACCCCCGTGCGACCAAGACGGAGATCAAGCTCGCCATCGAGAAGATCTTCGGCGTCAAGGTCGCAGGCGTCAACACGATCAACCGCGTCGGCAAGGCGCGCCGCACCCGCTTCGGCACCGGCAAGCGCAAGGACACCAAGCGCGCCATCGTGACTCTGAAGTCGGGCACCATCGACATCTTCACGGCCGTCGGCTGACCGGGGGATAAGGACAAATAATGGCTATTCGCAAGTACAAGCCCACGACCCCGGGCCGTCGCGGCTCGTCGGTGGCTGACTTCGCCGAGATCACTCGATCGACGCCGGAGAAGTCGCTGCTGCGCCCGCTCTCGAAGACCGGTGGTCGCAACAACCAGGGCCGCATCACGACCCGTCACATCGGTGGTGGACACAAGCGCCAGTACCGTGTCATCGACTTCCGTCGTAATGACAAGGACGGCATCGACGCCAAGGTCGCTCACATCGAGTACGACCCCAACCGCACCGCGCGCATCGCGCTGCTGCACTACTTCGACGGCGAGAAGCGCTACATCCTCGCGCCGAACAAGCTGAAGCAGGGCGACGTCATCGAGTCGGGTGCCTCGGCTGACATCAAGCCGGGCAACAACCTCCCGCTGAAGAACATCCCCACCGGTACCGTGATCCACGCGATCGAGCTCCGCCCCGGTGGCGGCGCGAAGATCGCGCGTTCGGCCGGTGCGTCCGTGCGACTCGTTGCCAAGGACGGACCCTACGCGCAGCTGCGTCTGCCCTCTGGCGAGATCCGCAACGTCGACTCGCGCTGCCGCGCGACGATCGGCGAAGTCGGCAACGCCGAGCAGTCGAACATCAACTGGGGTAAGGCCGGCCGCAAGCGTTGGCTCGGTGTCCGCCCCACCGTCCGTGGTGTCGCGATGAACCCGGTCGACCACCCGCACGGTGGTGGAGAGGGCAAGACCTCCGGTGGTCGTCACCCTGTCACCCCCTGGGGACAGAAGGAAGGCCGCACCCGTCACGCCAACAAGGAAAGCGACAAGTACATCGTGCGTCGCCGTACCGCCGGCAAGAAGCGTAAGTAGGAGTAGAAGAAGATGCCACGGAGTCTCAAGAAGGGCCCCTTCGTCGACGAGCACCTGCTTCGCAAGGTCGTCGTGCAGAACGAAGCGGGAACGAAGAACGTCATCAAGACCTGGTCGCGCCGGTCCATGATCATCCCGGCCATGCTGGGTCACACGATCGCGGTCCACGACGGTCGCAAGCACATCCCCGTGTTTGTCACCGAGACCATGGTCGGCCACAAACTGGGCGAGTTCGCGCCCACCCGCACCTTCCGCGGCCATGAGAAGGACGACAAGAAGGGCCGTCGCCGCTGACGCGGCGGCGATAGAGGAGAGAGAAATGGTGGAGTCCATCGCACGCGTGCGACACATCCGCGTGACCCCTCAGAAGGCTCGTCGTGTCGTTGCGCTCATCAAGGGCAAGCAGGCCGAGGAAGCGCTCGCGATCCTGAAGTTCGCAGCGCAGAGCGCCAGCGAGCCGATCTACAAGCTTGTCGCGTCGGCCATGGCCAACGCGCAGGTGAAGGCGGACCGCGACGGCGAGTACCTCGACACGCAGGACCTGTACGTGGCCAACGCGTACGTCGACGAGGGCACGACGCTCAAGCGTTTCCGTCCCCGTGCACAGGGTCGCGCGTTCCAGATCAAGAAGCGCACGAGCCACATCACGGTCGTGCTCTCGACGCCGGAGGCGGCTCCGGCTCCCGCCGGCGACAGCAACAAGAAGGCGAGCAAGTAATGGGACAGAAAGTAAACCCGTACGGCTTCCGCCTCGGTATCACCACTGACCACGTCTCACGGTGGTTCTCGGATTCCACGAAGGTCGGGCAGCGTTACGCCGACTACGTGGCCGAGGACATCAAGATCCGTCACCTGCTGCAGAAGCAGCTGGACCGCGCCGGGGTCAGCAACATCGAGATCGAGCGGACCCGTGACCGCGTGCGTGTGGACATCCACACCGCGCGTCCCGGCATCGTGATCGGCCGCCGCGGCGCCGAGGCCGAGCGCATCCGCGCCGACCTCGAGAAGCTCTCCGGCAAGCAGATCCAGCTGAACATCCTCGAGGTCAAGAACCCCGAGGCCGACGCTCAGCTCGTCGCGCAGGGCATCGCCGAGCAGCTCTCTGCTCGCGTGGCGTTCCGTCGTGCGATGCGCAAGGGCCTCCAGGGTGCTCAGCGCGCTGGCGCCAAGGGCATCCGTATCCAGGTCTCCGGCCGCCTCGGCGGCGCCGAGATGAGCCGCTCGGAGTTCTACCGCGAAGGCCGTGTGCCCCTGCACACGCTCCGCGCGAACATCGACTACGGCTTCTACGAGGCCAAGACCACCTTCGGCCGCATCGGCGTGAAGGTCTGGATCTACAAGGGTGACCTCACCAACAAGGAGCTCGCTCGCGAGCAGGCCAACGCGCCCAAGTCCCGCGGTCGTGACGACCGCGGTGGCGACCGTCGCCGTGGCCCGCGCACCGAGGCTCCCGTCGCAGAAGGGGCGTCTGCCTGATGCTTATCCCCCGCAAGGTCAAGTTCCGCAAGCAGCACCACCCCAAGCGTGATGGCCAGGCCACCGGCGGCACGAAGGTCTCCTTCGGCGAGTACGGCATCCAGGCGCTCACGCCCGCTTACGTGACCAACCGTCAGATCGAGTCCGCTCGTATCGCCATGACGCGTCACATCAAGCGTGGTGGAAAGGTGTGGATCAACATCTACCCCGACCGTCCGCTCACGAAGAAGCCTGCCGAGACCCGCATGGGTTCCGGTAAGGGTTCCCCGGAGTGGTGGGTCGCGAACGTCAAGCCGGGTCGCGTCCTCTTCGAGGTCGCCGGTGTCAGCGAGGAACTCGCTCGCGAAGCACTGACCCGAGCCATTCACAAGCTGCCTCTCAAGGCACGCATCATCAAGCGCGAGGAGGGCGACGCGTAATGGCGATCGGCACCAAGGAGCTCGCTCCGGCAGAGCTCGACACGTTCGAAGACCAGCGCCTCGTCGAGGAGCTGCGCAAGGCCAAGGAGGAGCTGTTCAACCTCCGTTTCCAGTCGGCCACCGGCCAGCTGGAGAGCCACGGCCGCATCCGCGCCGTCAAGCGCGACATCGCTCGTCTCTACACCGTGATCCGCGAACGCGAGCTGGGCATCCGTGCGACGCCCGCTCCGGTCGAGGCTTCGGCCAAGAAGGCGACCAAGTCGAAGGCGAAGAAGTCCGAGGACACCTCGGCTGACGCCGAAGGGAAGGCTGAGTAATGGCCACCAAGAAGGAAGCGGCTGTGGAGACGCAGGCCGCAGGCCACGAGTCCGCAGCCCACGACGTGCGCGATGCGGATGCCCGTGGCTACCGCAAGACCCGTCGTGGATACGTGACCAGCGACCGCATGGACAAGACCATCGTGGTCGAGGTCGAGGACCGCGTGAAGCACCCGCTCTACGGCAAGGTCATCCGCCGCACCTCGAAGGTCAAGGCGCACGATGAGACGAACTCCGCCGGTATCGGCGATCTGGTCGTCATCAGCGAGACCCGGCCGCTGAGCGCCACCAAGCGCTGGCGTCTGGTTGAGATTACGGAGAAGGCCAAGTGATCCAGCAGGAGTCCCGCCTCAAGGTCGCCGACAACACCGGCGCGAAGGAGCTGCTCACCATCCGTGTGCTCGGCGGTTCACGCCGTCGCTACGCGGGCCTGGGTGACACCATCGTCGCGACCGTCAAGGACGCGATCCCGGGCGGCAACGTCAAGAAGGGCGACGTCGTCAAGGCGGTCATCGTCCGCACCAAGAAGGAGACGCGCCGTCCCGACGGCTCGTACATCAAGTTCGACGAGAACGCCGCCGTGATCCTGAAGACGGACGGGGAGCCCCGTGGCACCCGCATCTTCGGTCCGGTCGGTCGTGAGCTTCGCGACAAGAAGTTCATGAAGATCGTCTCGCTGGCACCGGAGGTCATCTAAGTCATGGCGAAGATCAAGAAGGGCGACCTGGTCCAGGTCATCTCGGGCGCCAAGCCCGAGCGTGGCGGCGACCGGGGCAAGCAGGGCAAGGTCCTCGACGTCATCGTCGAGCGCAACCGTGTCGTCGTCGAAGGCGTCAACTACGTCACCAAGCACACGCGCGTCGGTCAGACGCAGCGTGGCACCAAGACGGGTGGCGTCGAGACCATCGAAGCCCCCATCCACATCTCCAACGTCGCTCTCGTGGACCCGTCGACCAAGAAGCCGACTCGCGTCGGCCGCCGGGTCGAGGAGCAGGTCAAGGACGGCGTCAAGCGCACCGTCCGCGTGCGCTACGCGAAGAAGTCAGGTAAGGACCTCTGATGAGCACCGACACTGCCGCGCCGGCTGGCAAGATCCAGCCGCGCCTGAAGCAGAAGTACAAGGCCGAGATCCAGCAGAAGCTGCAGGACGAGTTCGGCTACAAGAACGTGATGCAGATCCCCGGTCTGGTCAAGGTCGTCGTCAACACCGGTGTCGGTGAAGCGGCCCGCGACAGCAAGGTGATCGATGGCGCTGTCGACGATCTCACCAAGATCACCGGTCAGAAACCGATCGTCACGAAGGCCCGCAAGTCGATCGCGCAGTTCAAGCTGCGTGAAGGCCAGCCCATCGGCGCGCACGTCACCCTCCGGGGCGACCGCGCGTGGGAGTTCGTGGACCGTCTCGTCTCGCTCGCGCTGCCCCGTATCCGTGACTTCCGTGGTCTGTCGTCCACGCAGTTCGACGGACACGGCAACTACACCTTCGGTCTCCAGGAGCAGAGCGTGTTCCACGAGATCGATCAGGATCGTATCGATCGTGTCCGCGGATTCGACATCACCGTGGTCACGACGGCCAAGACGGACGACGAGGGCCGGGCTCTGCTCCGCCACCTCGGCTTCCCGTTCAAGGCCGCCGACGCCAAGGCGTAGTACGTCGTCGGGCTCGAAGATCGAGTGGTCTTCGAGCCCGACGCCGCACACTTACAATTGAAGATTGCCCCTCATCGAAGGTCGTCTGGCGTGTAACGCCAGCCGAAACCTCATGACCGAAGGAACATCACAATGACAATGACAGACCCGGTCGCAGACATGCTGACCCGTCTGCGCAACGCGAATTCGGCACACCACGATTCCGTGACGCTGCCGTCGAGCAAGCTCAAGACTCACATCGCCGAGATCCTCCAGCAGGAGGGCTACATCGCTGGCTGGGAGGTCGCCGACGCTCCTCGCGTGGGACAGAACCTCACGCTGACGCTGAAGTACGGCCCCAACCGCGAGCGTTCGATCGCGGGCATCAAGCGCGTGTCGAAGCCCGGCCTCCGCGTGTACGCACGCTCCACCGAGCTCCCCACGGTTCTCGGCGGACTCGGCGTCGCCATCCTGTCCACCTCCTCCGGTCTTCTCACCGACCGTCAGGCAGAGCAGAAGGGCGTGGGCGGAGAAGTTCTCGCCTACGTGTGGTAATCCAGAATGTCGCGTATTGGACGACTTCCCATCGAGATCCCCTCGGACGTGACCATCTCGGTCAACGGCCGTGAGGTCGCGGTGAAGGGCCCCAAGGGTGAACTCACCCTGACGGTGGCCAGCCCCATCGAGGTCGCGGTCGAGGAGAACCAGGTTCTGGTCACTCGCCCCGACGACGAGCGCGAGTCGCGGTCGCTTCACGGCCTGACCCGCACGCTCATCAACAACAACATCATCGGCGTCACCCAGGGCTACACCAAGGGCCTCGAGGTCGTCGGAACCGGTTACCGCGTCGCCCAGAAGGGCAGCTCGGTCGAGTTCGCCCTCGGCTTCTCGCACCCGGTCCTGATCGAACCGCCCTCGGGCATCACCCTGACGGTCGAGGGCAACAACAAGCTCACGGTCAGTGGCATCGACAAGCAGGCTGTCGGCGAGGCAGCTGCGAACATCCGCAAGATCCGCAAGCCCGAGCCGTACAAGGGCAAGGGTGTGCGCTACGCCGGCGAGAACGTGCGTCGCAAGGCCGGAAAGAGTGGTAAGTAACCATGGCTCTCAAGTCAAAGTCTGACGCCCGCGCGCGTCGTCACGCCCGCCTTCGCAAGAAGGTCGTCGGCACCGAGGTGCGTCCGCGCCTCGTCGTCAACCGTTCGGCTCGCCACGTCTTCGTGCAGCTGGTCGACGACAGCAAGGGGCACACGGTCGCCTCGGCGTCCACGCTCGAGACCGACCTCCGCTCCCACGAGGGAGACAAGACGGCGAAGGCCCGCAAGGTCGGCGAGCTCCTCGCCGAGCGTGCGAAGGCTGCCGGCGTTTCCGAAGCTGTGTTCGACCGGGGCGGGAACCGCTACGCGGGTCGTGTCGCGGCAATCGCCGATGGCGCCCGTGAAGGGGGGCTGGCACTGTGAGTGACATCAAGGAGAACAACGAAGTGACGACCGAGACGGCTGCGTCCACGACGGAGGCACCTGCTGCCGCGACCGAGGCTGCAGAGCCCGCGCGCGACCAGCGTGAGGGTCGCCGCGGTGGCCGCGATCGCAACCAGGGTGGCGGCCGTGACCGCAACTCGCGTGACCGCGGGGACAACCAGTTCCTCGAGCGCGTCGTCACGATCAACCGTGTGTCGAAGGTCGTCAAGGGTGGTCGTCGCTTCAGCTTCACCGCTCTCGTGGTCGTCGGAGACGGCAACGGTCTGGTCGGAGTCGGCTACGGCAAGGCTCGCGAGGTCCCGCTGGCGATCTCGAAGGGTGTCGAGGAGGCGAAGCGGAACTTCTTCCGCGTGCCCCGTGTCGCCAAGACGATCCCGCACCCCGTCCAGGGTGAGGCCGCTGCGGGCGTCGTCCTGCTCCGTCCCGCCGCTGCCGGTACCGGTGTTATCGCCGGTGGTCCGGTCCGCGCCGTGCTCGAGTGCGCCGGTATCCACGACGTGCTGTCCAAGTCGCTCGGCTCGTCCAACACGATCAACATCGTGCACGCGACGGTGACCGCCCTGAAGCAGCTCGAGGAGCCCCGTGCGGTCGCCGCACGTCGTGGCCTCGAGTTCGACCAGGTCGCACCTGCGCGTCTCGTCCGCGCGGAGGCAGACGCTGCCGCCGCCAAGAAGGTAGGTGCCTGATGGCTGCGCGCCTCAAGGTCACGCAGGTCAAGTCCAAGGTGAGCGAGAAGCAGAACCAGCGCGACACGCTGCGCAGCCTCGGTCTGAAGCGCATCGGTGACACCACCGTTCGCCCCGACGACGCGCAGACGCGCGGGTACGTCAAGACCGTCGCCCACCTCGTCAAGGTTGAGGAGATCGACTAATGGCTGAGAAGAACGACGCCGTTGAGGCGGAGGCCAAGAAGGCCCCCGCGAAGAAGGCCGCCGCCCCCAAGGCTGCAGCCGAGAAGAAGCCCGCCGCCAAGAAGGCTCCGGCCAAGGCTGCTGCCGACAAGGCTCCCGCCAAGAAGGCTCCGGCCAAGAAGGCGGCTGCCGACAAGGCTCCCACTTCTGCGGCTGCCGACAAGGCAGGGTCTGCGGAGAACGCAGCGCCCAAGGCTCGCGCTCCCAAGAGCACGCCGGCCAAGAAGGATGCTCCGGCGTCCCGTCCTGGCGTGCTGAAGGTGCACCACCTGCGTCCGGTCCCCGGCGCCAACACCGCGAAGACCCGTGTCGGTCGCGGTGAGGGCTCCAAGGGTAAGACCGCTGGTCGTGGAACCAAGGGTACGAAGGCTCGCAACACCGTGCGCGTCGGCTTCGAGGGCGGGCAGATGCCTCTGCACATGCGCACCCCGAAGCTGCGCGGATTCAAGAACCCGTTCCGCGTGGAGTACCAGGTCGTGAACCTGGAGAAGCTCGCGGAGCTGTACCCCTCGGGTGGCGACGTCACCATCAGCGACCTGGTCGCCAAGGGTGCGGTTCGCAAGAACGAGAAGGTCAAGGTTCTCGGCAACGGCGACATCGCCGTGAAGCTCACCGTCGCGGTCGACAAGGTCTCGGGTTCCGCCGAGCAGAAGATCGTGGCTGCGGGCGGATCCGTCAAGTAACCACACACATGAGGGGCCGGAGATTCTCCGGCCCCTCTTGTGCGTTACCCTGGTCTTTCGGCCGTCCTTCGCGGTACGGCAACCCTTTCAGGAGGCACGCCCTTGTTTAGCGCTATCGCGCGGATCTTCCGCACGCCCGACCTGCGTCGGAAGATCGGTTTCACTCTGGCGATCATCGCCATCTACCGACTCGGCTCGCACGTTCCGGCGCCGTTCGTGAACTTCCCGAATGTCGAGGAGTGTCTCTCACTCAACGCCGGCACCGAGGGTCTGCTCGGATTGGTGAACCTCTTCTCCGGAGGTGCACTGCTCCAGCTCTCGATCTTCGCGCTGGGTGTGATGCCGTACATCACGGCCACGATCATCACCCAGCTGCTGCGAGTGGTCATCCCGCACTTCGAGGCTCTCCACAAGGAGGGGCAGGCCGGGCAGGCGCGACTCACGCAGTACACGCGCTACCTGACGATCGCGCTCGCGCTGCTGCAGTCGACCACTCTGGTCACCGTCGCGCGGAGCGGCCAACTCTTCGGAGCGACGGACATCGCCGTCTGTCAGCAGCTCCTCACGAACGACGTGTGGTGGGCGCAGCTGCTCATCATCATGACGATGACCGCCGGAACCGGCCTCATCATGTGGTTCGCCGAGCTCGTCACCGAGCGCGGCATCGGCAACGGCATGTCGCTGCTCATCTTCACCTCGATCGCCGCGACGTTCCCCGGCGCCATGTGGGCCATCTGGGAGGCACGCGGTTTCGAGATCTTCCTCATGGTGCTCGCGGTGGGAATCGTGGTCATGGGGCTGGTGGTCTTCGTCGAACAATCGCAGAGACGCATCCCCGTGCAGTACGCCAAGCGGATGGTCGGACGCCGCACCTACGGCGGCACGAACACCTATATACCGATCAAGGTGAACATGGCGGGTGTGATCCCGGTCATCTTCGCGTCGTCGCTGCTGTACATCCCCATGCTCGTCGCGCAGTTCAACACCCCGCAGGACGGCACCGAGCCGGCCGCGTGGGTCACGTGGGTCTCGCAGTACCTCACGACCGGCGACCAGCCGCTGTACATGGCCGTGTACTTCTTCCTCATCATCGGCTTCACCTACTTCTACGTCGCCATCACGTTCAACCCCGTCGAGGTCGCCGACAACATGAAGAAGTACGGCGGCTTCATCCCGGGTATCCGTGCGGGGCGTCCGACGGCCGAGTACCTCGACTACGTGCTCACGCGCATCACGCTGCCGGGCTCGATCTACCTCGGTCTCATCGCTCTGATCCCGCTCGTGGCACTCGCCACCGTCGGGGCCAACCAGAACTTCCCGTTCGGTGGAGCCTCGATCCTCATCATCGTCGGTGTGGGTCTGGAGACGGTCAAGCAGATCGACGCACAGTTGCAGCAGCGACACTACGAAGGGCTCCTCCGATGACCGGTTCTGCTCGTCTCCTGATCGTCGGCCCCCAGGGGTCGGGCAAGGGGACGCAGGGCGTTCGCATCGCGGAGACCTTCGGAGTCCCTGTCGTCTCGACCGGCGACATCTTCCGGGCGAACATCAAGCAGGGGACTCCCCTCGGGCAGCAGGTCACGGCGATCCTGGATGCGGGCGACCTCGTACCGGACGAGCTCACCAGCGCGATCGTTCGCGACAGGCTGGCGGAAGACGACGCCGCGCACGGATTCCTGCTGGACGGGTATCCGCGCAACGCCGCCCAGGTCGCGCATCTCGATGACTTCCTCGGCGGACGCGGCGAAGCGCTCGACGCGGTCATCCTCCTGGACGTGCCGCGCGAGGAGAGCATCTCCCGCCTCGCGCTGCGTTCCACCGAGCAGGGGCGCTCCGACGACAACGAGTCCGCGATCGCCCACCGCCTCGACATCTACGAGCAGGAGACGGCGCCGATCCTCGAGATCTACGGCGCGCGCGGCATCGTGGATCGTATCGACGGGGTCGGCTCGCTCGACGAGATCACCGAGCGTATCGTGGCGGCGCTGAGCGCGCGCGAGCTGCCGGCGACGGTCTGACCGCTCGGATGTTCCGCCGCTCGATCTACAAGACCCCTGCCCAGCTCCGCTCCATGGTCGAGCCGGGGCTGATCACGGCGGCGGCTCTCGACGCGGTGCGCGCTCTCGTCGCTCCCGGTGTGACGACCGCCGAGCTGGACGCAGCCGCATCCGCCGTGATCACCGGCCGCGGCGCGGAGTCCAACTTCCAGCTCGTCCGCGGCTATCACCACACCGTGTGCGTGTCGGTGAACGAGCAGGTCGTGCACGGCATCCCCGGTGACCGCGTGCTCGCGCCCGGCGACATCGTGTCGATCGACTGCGGTGCGCAGCTCGCGGGCTGGAACGGCGACAGCGCTATCACGATCGTCGTGCCCGATCCCGACCGTCCCGAGGTGATCGCCCGGCGTGAAGAGCTGTCGCGCGTCACGCAGGGCTCGCTGTGGGCCGGAATCGCTGCGATGGCGTCCGCCGACACGATCGGCCAGATCGGCGCCGCTATCGAGGACTACATCGAGTCGCAGGGGCCCTCTGAGGTCTCGGGTCAGCCCTACGGCATCCTCCGTGAGTACGTCGGGCATGGCATCGGCCGCAAGATGCACGAGGCTCCGAGTGTCTTCAACTACCGCACGCCGGATCCGGGCCCCGAGGTGAAGCCGGGACTCGTCCTGGCGATCGAGCCCATGGTGACCGCCGGGGGAGAGGCGACCTTCGTCGAAGACGACGACTGGACGGTGTCCACTCTGGACGGCACGGACGGCTCACACTGGGAACATAGTGTCGCCCTGCATGATGGAGGCATCTGGGTGCTCACCGCGCCCGATGGTGGAAGAGCCGGACTCGCACCCTTCGGTGTCGAGCCTCGAGAGATCGGAAGATAATGGCAGCTGCGAACGCCCAGAAGAACTGGTTCGCCATCGGAGTGTCGATCGTCGTGGTCGTCGTCCTCGTGGCTCTGGGAGGTCTGGTGTTCTGGCTGAACAATCAGGCCACCGCTCCCGGCGCCGCCCCCGAGGGCGACATCATCAACTCCGAGACCGGAGCCATCTCCTTCGGCGAGGGCGAAGACACCGTCGCCACGTACGTCGACTTCATGTGCCCCGTGTGCAACCAGTTCGAGCAGGCCTACGGCGAACAGCTCCAGACCGGAGCGGCAAACGACGACATCACGCTCGAGATCCACCCGATCGCGATCCTGAACCACATGTCGCAGAACACCGACTACTCGTCCCGTTCCGCCGGCGCGATGTACTGCGTCGCCGCGGATGCGCCGGACTCGACTCTCGACTTCATGGCGCTCCTGTTCGAGAACCAGCCCGCCGAGCAGTCGGCCGGTCTGACGGATGACCAGCTGTCCGCATTCGCCGACCAGGCGGGCGCCGCGGGCGCGGCTGACTGCATCGCCGACGGCACATACATGAAGTTCGTCGAGGACCGCACCCCGGAGACTCCTCCGAACGCGAACGGCCAGATCAGCACGCCGACCGTCACGATCAACGGCGAGCGTATCGAGAACAGCGACGCTCAGGCGCGGTTCGCCGAACTCCTCGGCTAGAGGCTCACTTCCGGACGGGGAGTCCGGTTTGCCGGATGCCCCGTCGTCGGATACCATAGATCTTTGGTGCCGTGCGCCCTGATTCGGCGTGTCCGATAGGTCGATTCCGACCGGCGCAGTTCACCACATCACCCATCCACCGCAGATCGACCGGTCTGCAGAAGCGTCAGCGAGGCTATGGCTAAGAAAGACGGTGTCATCGAGATCGAGGGCGTCATATCCGAGGCTCTGCCCAACGCGATGTTCCGCGTTGAGCTCAGCAACGGACACAAGGTCCTCGCAACGATCTCGGGAAAGATGCGGCAGAACTACATCCGCATCATCCCCGAGGACCGCGTGGTCGTGGAGCTCAGCCCCTACGACCTCACGCGCGGACGTATCGTCTACCGCTACCGCTAACCGGTCGAGAAGTAACGGCCTGCCCCGGGCTCGGGGCGGTACGAAGACAGCGAACAGGAAACATCATGAAGGTCAACCCCAGCGTCAAGCCCATCTGCGATCACTGCAAGGTGATTCGCCGTCACGGCCGCGTCATGGTGATCTGCAAGAGCAACCCGCGTCACAAGCAGCGCCAGGGCTGACACCCCGGCGTCGGGCCGTTCTTACGGACAGACTCACAACTCAACAACAAGACAGGCAGGATCAGAACCCGCGCGAGCGGGGGACACCTCGGGGCGGAGGCCCGGGCACCGATCCTGCTCCACACCTCCATCACACTCAGGAGTTCGCATGGCACGTCTTGCCGGCGTTGACATCCCGCGCGATAAGCGCGTGGTGATCGCCCTTACCTACATCTACGGCGTAGGCCGTACCCGCTCGGTCGAGATCCTCAAGGCAACGGGAATCGACGAGAGCATCCGCGTGAAGGACCTCAGCGACGACCAGCTGATCCAGCTCCGCGACCACATCGAAGGCACCTACAAGGTGGAGGGTGACCTTCGCCGCGAGGTCGCCGCAGACATCCGCCGCAAGGTCGAGATCGGCTCCTACGAGGGCATCCGCCACCGTCGCGGCCTTCCCGTGCGCGGTCAGCGCACCAAGACCAACGCTCGCACCCGCAAGGGCCCGAAGCGCACCGTCGCCGGCAAGAAGAAGGCCCGCTAGGTAGCGGCCAAGGTTTAGGAGAAAAACTTTCATGGCTGCACCCAAGACCGCCGCGCGCAAGCCGCGCCGCAAGGAAAAGAAGAACATCGCGCTGGGCCACGCCCACATCAAGTCGACGTTCAACAACACGATCGTGTCGATCACCGACCCGTCCGGCGCTGTCATCAGCTGGGCATCCTCCGGTGGAGTGGGCTTCAAGGGCTCGCGTAAGTCGACGCCGTACGCCGCCGGTATGGCTGCCGAGTCGGCTGCCCGCCAGGCTCAGGAGCACGGCGTCAAGAAGGTCGACGTCTTCGTGAAGGGACCGGGTTCGGGTCGCGAGACCGCCATCCGTTCGCTCACGGCCGCCGGCCTCGAGGTCGGCTCGATCCAGGACGTCACGCCTCAGGCGCACAACGGCTGCCGCCCGCCGAAGCGTCGCCGCGTCTGATCCGGCTGCTGCGAGGGGTGCTCCGGCATCCCTCGCACCGCCCGTTCAGGGCACCCGACTTCCACAACTCAAGACCTCACACCACACATGTCAAATAGCGGGCATGTGATCGAAAGGAACACAGAGTGCTCATTGCACAGCGTCCCACACTGACCGAGGAAAAGATCGCCGAGGACCGCAGCCGGTTCATCATCGAGCCCCTCGAGCCTGGCTTCGGCTACACGATCGGAAACGCGCTGCGTCGCAGCCTGCTCTCGTCGATCCCCGGCGCTGCTGTCACCAGCATCCGCCTCGACGGCGTGCTGCACGAGTTCAGCACCATCCCCGGCGTGAAGGAGGATGTCACCGAGATCATCCTCAACATCAAGCAGCTCGTCGTGTCGAGCGAGCGCGACGAGCCGATCACGGCGTACCTGCGCAAGACCGGCTCGGGCGAGGTCACCGCCGCCGACATCTCGGCTCCGGCCGGTGTCGAGGTTCAGAACCCCGAGCTCGTCATCGCGACGCTCAACGACACCGCCAAGTTCGAGCTGGAGCTGACGATCGAGCGTGGCCGTGGCTACGTCTCGGCGACGCAGAACCGCAACGAGTACGCCGAGGCCGGTCAGATTCCGATCGACTCGATCTACTCGCCGGTCCTCAAGGTCAACTACCGCGTCGAGGCGACTCGTGCCGGTGAGCGTACCGACTTCGACAAGCTCATCCTCGACGTCGAGACCAAGTCGGCGATCAGCCCCCGCGACGCTGTCGCGTCGGCTGCGAAGACGCTGACCGAGCTGTTCGGTCTCGCTCGCGAGCTGAACGTCGAGGCCGAGGGCATCGAGATCGGCCCGGCGCCCGTGGAGGCAGTGCACTCCAGCGAGCTGTCGATGCCGATCGAGGACCTCGATCTGTCCGTCCGCTCGTACAACTGCCTCAAGCGTGAGGGCATCAACACGGTGTCCGAGCTCGTCGCCCTCTCGGAGACGCAGCTCATGAACATCCGCAACTTCGGCCAGAAGTCGGTCGACGAGGTGCGCGACAAGCTCATCTCGCTCGGTCTGTCGCTCAAGGATTCGGTGCCCGGTTTCGACGGTGCCCACTTCTACAGCGGCAGCGAAGACGAGTCCTTCTGACCTTCCCGAATTCTGACCAGGAGTTAGACAACTATGCCTAAGCCCACGAAGGGTCCCCGCCTCGGAGGCGGCCCCGCACACGAGCGTCTGCTGCTTGCCAACCTTGCAGCGGCTCTGTACACCCACAAGTCGATCAAGACGACCGAGACCAAGGCCAAGCGCCTGCGTCCGCTCGCTGAGCGCCTGATCACGTTCGCCAAGCGGGGCGACCTGCACGCCCGTCGCCGGGTGCTGTCGGTCATCGGTGACAAGGAAGTGGTGCACACTCTCTTCACGGAGATCGCACCGCTGGTCGCCGACCGCGAGGGCGGCTACACCCGCATCACGAAGGTCGGCAACCGCAAGGGTGACAACGCCCCCATGGCCGTCATCGAGCTCGTCCTCGAGCCCGTGACCCCCAAGGCGAAGAAGACCAAGTCCACTCCGGCTGCGGCTAAGCCTGCCGCAGAGGAGAAGCCCGCCGAGGAGGCTCCCGCTGAGGAGACCACCGAGGTCGCGGACGCCGGTGCCGAGTCCCCTGAAGAGGGTGCCGCTGCCGAAGCCGCCGCTGCGGACGCCGTCGAGGATGACTCGAAGAAGTCCGAGTAGTCACAGCTGCATGATCAGAGCCCGCCGCCCTTCGGGGTGGCGGGCTCTGTCGTTGTCCGGCGTCGCCCCCGTCGAGTGGTCACCTTTGGCTCACATTGGGCGCATTCTTGGACAAATAGTGACCACTCGGAGCGGCTAGGGTGGGTGAGTGAAGAGGATGCCGAGAGCGTGATGACCGGGGAGAGACGACTGCACCGCGGACCCAGGGCGTACCTCGGGTTCATCCTGATCGGAATGATCGCCGGACTTCTTTCGGGGCTGTTCGGCGTCGGCGGCGGAACCGTGATCGTGCCACTGCTGGTGCTGCTCCTCGCATACGACCAGCGCCTGGCCGCAGGCACCTCACTCGCGGCGATCGTGCCCACCGCGAGTGTGGGCGTGGTCTCGTACGCGGCATCCGGATCCGTCGCATGGATACCGGCACTGATACTCGCGGCGGGAGCCGTGGTCGGCGCGCAGATCGGGACGCGTCTTCTTCCGCGCATCTCGCAGACCGCCCTGCGCTGGGGGTTCGTCGGATTCCTGGTCCTCGTCATCGTCAGCCTCTTCTTCATCGTCCCCTCCCGAGACGCCGCTTTCGAGCTCACGTGGCTCACCGGTGCGGGGCTCGTCGGTGTGGGTCTCGGCACCGGGGTGCTCGCGGGTCTCATCGGCGTCGGCGGTGGAGTCATCGTGGTTCCGGTCCTGATGCTCGCTTTCGGCACCAGCGACCTGGAGGCGAAAGGTACGTCGCTGCTGATGATGATCCCCACCGCTGTGTCGGGAACGATCGGGAACCTCCGCCATCGCAACGTCGACCTGCTGGCTGCCGCGATCATCGGGGTGTCCGCGTGCACCATGACGGCGCTGGGGGCCTGGCTCGCCACGCAGATCGATCCGCTGGTGGGCAATATGCTCTTCGCGGCATTCCTCGTGGTGATAGCCGTGCAGATGGCGATCAAGGCGATTCGCGGACGTCGCCGCTGATCCCGCTCCGCGCGGATCGGTAGACTCGACAGGTGCCAGTCAACTCCGAACTCATCGGTCGGGAATTTCCCCCGACGCTGCCGTACCTGGTGGGCCGCGAGAAGGTGCGCGAGTTCGCGCGTGCCGTCTTCGCCGACGCTCCGCTCCACACGGACGTCGACGCCGCTCGTGCCCTCGGCTACGCCGATGTGGTCGCGCCGCCGACGTTCGCGATGGCCATCCAGGACCTCACCCTCCAGATGCTGCTCGCCGAACCGGACTCCGGGATCGAGCTCGCCCGGACGATCCACGCCGAACAGCGCTTCGCGTACACCCGTCCGATCGTGGCGGGTGACGAGCTCACCGCCACACTGCGCGTCACCGGCATCCGGACCCTCGGAGGCAACGCGATGATCACCAGCGAAGCCGAGATGAACGACGCGGACGGCGCGCACGTGGTCACCGCCACGTCGGTGCTTCTCGTCGGAGAGGGAGAAGCATGAGCTACACCGTCGGCGATGAGATCGCCTCGCGCACCGTGCACCTCACCCGTGAATCGCTCGTCCGATACGCAGGGGCCTCCGGAGACTTCAATCCGATCCACTACCGCGATGACGTCGCGGCATCCGTGGGGCTCCCCGGCGTTCTCGCGCACGGGATGCTCACGATGGGCATCGCCTCGTCGGTCGTCGTGGCGGCGCTGGGAGATTCGGCGCGCATCACCGAGTACGGAGTCCGCTTCACGCGTCCCGTGGTCGTCGACCCCGAAAACGGCGCGGATGTCACGGTGCTCGCCAAGGTCGGCGCCGTCGACGAGACCAGTGTCCGTATCGACCTGACCGTCTCCCACGCGGAGACCACGGTGCTCGGCAAAGCCCAGTTGCGCGTCGCCGTCGCATGACCGAGATCACCCCGGTACCTCTCGCGCACCTGACCACCCTGCGCACGGGCGCGGCTCCCGAGCGGATGCTCGAAGCCGAAACGACCGACGAGCTCGTCGGACAACTGCGCGAAGTGTGGAGCAGAGGCGAGGAGTGGTTCGTCCTGGGCGGAGGGTCGAACCTGTTCGTCGGTGACGAGCCCTTCGAGGGCACCGTCATCCGTGTCCGCACGAGCGGCATCGAGCAGCTCCCGTCCCCGCATCCCGGACGGACGCGGCTGCGCGTACAGGCCGGTCACGACTGGGATGCGCTCGTCGCGCACACGGTGGAGAACGGACTCGCGGGCATCGAGGCGATGTCGGGGATTCCGGGCACCGTCGGTGCTGCCCCCGTCCAGAACATCGGTGCGTACGGTCAGGAGATCCAGGAGACGCTCGTCGAGGTCGAGCTGATCGACGAGCGCACCGGCGAGGTGTCCACGGTCCCCGCGGCCGAACTCGGACTCGGCTTCCGGACATCCGTCCTCAAGCACCACCACGGGGGAGTGCCCCTGCGCCGCGGTGTGATCCTGTCGGTCACGCTGGATCTCGCAGATGTCGGTGACGCCGGCCGCATGGTGCGCGGGGAGCAGCTGCGACGTGCGCTCGGTCTCGTCGATCAGGCACCCGTCCCGCTCGCCTGGGTGCGCGAGCGGATCCTCGCGACACGCGCCGCGAAGGGGATGCTGCTGAACGAGAGCGATCCGGACACGCACGGCGCTGGGTCGTTCTTCCAGAACGCGATCGTCACGGAGGCCATTGCCAGGGGCCTGCCACCGGAGTGTCCTCGCTGGCCCGTGACACCTGACCTCGACGCCGTCACAGTCATCCCGCTCGCGACGTGGGACGGTCAGGTGCACCCCGTCACCGATGCGCGCCCTGACGTGAAGGTCAGCGCCGGCTGGCTCATCGAGAACGCCGGGATCTCCAAGGGTTTTCGCCTGCCGCGTTCACGCGCCGGTCTGTCGACCAAGCACGCGCTGGCGCTGACGAACCGCGGAGCCGCGACCGCGGAGGAGATCGCGCAGCTCGCCCGATTCATCCAGGGGCGTGTGCACGCGGAGTTCGGTCTCGTCCTCCAGCCGGAGCCGGTCCTCGTCGGCGTCGAGCTCTGAGTCCCCGCCGAGCCGTCGATCCTCGCCAGTACACTCGCGGGATGAGTGCACCCATCCCGTACCTGTTCCTCCCGGGCACCGCCGCGGAGGCGCTGACGTTCTACCGGAGCGTGTTCGGCGGTGAACTGACGCTGCACACGTACGCGGAATTCGACAGGGCGGACGGTCCGGGCGACGCGATCGCGCACGGCGTCCTCACGGGACCCGTGGCGCTCCACGCGTCCGACGCCGGTGCGGACGAGGATGCGGTCCACCTCGTCGGCGCCGCGTTCGCGCTCCTCGGCGCGGCCGAACCTGTCGTCCTCGAGGAGTGGTTCCGAGCACTCTCCGCCGAGGGGCGTGTGCTCGACCCGCTGCAGCAGCGCACGTGGGGCGCGCACGACGGCCAGGTCGTGGATCGCTACGGCATCCGGTGGCTCATCGGCTACGAGGTCGGCTGACCTCGCGACCCGGTCAGGCGAACAGGCGCTGAAGGCGCTGCACGCCTTCGAGCAGGGCGTCGTCTCCCAGGGCGTACGACAGTCGCAGGTATCCCGACGGGCCGAAGGCCTCTCCCGGGACGACGGCGACCTCGGCGCGGTCGAGGATGAAGTCCGCGAGTTCCAGCGACGTGGTCGGTGTCACGCCGTCCCACGAGCGGCCCAGCAGCCCCTGCACGTCGGGGTAGACGTAGAAGGCGCCGAGCGGGTTGGGAACGCGCACGCCGTCGATCTTGGACAGTTCGGACACGATCAGACGACGACGGCGATCGAATGCCTCGCGGAACTGCTCGGCCTCGGTCTGCGGGCCGGTGAGCGCGGCGACGGCAGCGCGCTGCGCGACGTTGTTGACGTTGCTCGTGAGGTGCGACTGCAGGTTGCCGGCGACCTTGATCGCGTCGGACGGGCCGACCATCCAGCCCACGCGCCAGCCGGTCATGGCGTACGTCTTGGCGACACCGTTGACGAGGATCGTCTGCGCGGCGGCTGCGGGAACTGCCTCGACGACGGATGTCGCCTTCGTCCCCTCGTACGTGAGGTTCTGGTAGATCTCGTCGGAGACGATCCAGATACCGTGCTCGACGGCCCATTCGGCGATCGCCTTCGTCTCGTCGGCCGAGTAGACGGAGCCGGTGGGGTTGGACGGCGACACGAACACGAGAACCGTGGTGCGCGAGGTGCGTGCGGCCTCGAGCTGTTCGACCGTGACCTTGTAGTCCTGGTCCGCGCCTGCGAAGACCTCGACGGGAGTGCCGTCGGCGAGACGGATCGCCTCAGGGTAGGTGGTCCAGTACGGCGCGGGGAGGAGTACCTCATCGCCCGGGTTGACGACGGTCTGGAACGCCTGGTAAACGGCCTGCTTGCCGCCGTTCGTGACGATCACCTGGCCGGGGGAGATCTCGAGGCCGGAGTCGCGCAGGGTCTTCTCCGCGACGGCTTCGCGGAGTGCGGGAAGACCCGGTGCCGGGGTGTAGCGGTAGCTGGCCGGGTCGGCGAGCGCCTGCGCGGCTGCATCCACGATGAACTGCGGAGTGGCGAAGTCGGGTTCACCGGCGGCGTAGGAGATGACGGGCTTGCCCTCGGCCTTGAGGGCTTTGGCCTTGGCATCCACCTTCAGGGTGGCGGACTCGGCGATGGCGGACAGTTTGCGGGAGAGAGGAGCGCGTTCGGTCACGCCTACGAGCGTACTCGGATGATCCCGATCGTGACGTCGTCCAGAAAATATTGCACCGCGGGACCCGTGTGAATAGCGTGAGGCGCATTCGGCGGGAAGGCCAGGGGGGTCGCTTGCCGAGCACTGGGGGTGCGACGGGTTCATGACACACATCACCCACGCGGAGCTCGCTGCGTGGCTGCGACGCCTCTCGGGAGGCACGTGGCCGTCGTCGGAGGAGGCGCCGACGGGCGACACTCCGCTTCCCGAGTGGTTCAGAGCCGGAGTCCTGCGGCTCGAGGGGCCCGAGGGCATGCGCCGCCTGTCCAACTTCGGATCGATCGACGCCGCGGACCCCGAGGCGTTCGACGTCGCGCTCCTGCGTCGACCGATCGGCTCCATGATGCTCTTCAGCACCCTCGAGACCGCGCACACCGTGAGGTACACGCGCGGCGCGTCGACCGACGAGGACATCGTGATCATCGGTGTCGCGAGCCAGGGCGGCCAACGCCTGCGCTCGTCGGCGGGTGAGCAGATGCTCAGCATCGGACGGATGGGCTTCCTCACCAGCCTCGCCGCGTGCTCGGCGGAGCACCTCGGCCCCGGGGAGACGACCGGCGTCGTCGTCCCCGCGGTGCTTCTCGGTGACCATCGTCGCGTCCTCGCGCACGGAGCCGGTGTCTTCCCCGATACCGCGCTCACCCGCGCCACGGGAGTCGCGGTGTCGCGCATGGTGTACGAGTGGGCGCGTGTCCCGGAGCCCGGGCACAGTGCGATGGCGGGGACCGAGGCGGCGCTGATCGCGCTCGTGCGTGCGCTCTTCCGCCAGCTCGCCGACGATACGCAGGAGGACCGGGCCGCCCGGATCCGCGCAGAGGCGGCGCGGATCATCGATCGTCATCACCGGGATCCCTCGTTCGGAGTCGACCAGCTCGCCGCGGCGTTGCACATCAGCCGCCGCCAGCTCTATCGCTTCTTCGCCGGGGCGGATGAGAGCGTCGCCACGCTCCTCCTCCGTCATCGGCTGGCCACCGCGCAGGAGGAGCTGCTGAGTGTCCCGATGCAGGACCTCGTCGCCGTCGCCGCCGCGGCGGGTTTCGCGGATGCCGCCGCGCTGCGTGCCCAGTTCACCCGCCACACGGGGATGAGTCCGCGGGCCTTTCGCCACGCTGCTCATTCGCGTCCTCCTCGCCTGGCTGAGGCGATGCTCCTCAGCGGGGAGCACGATCTCGGCTCGTCCTGACAGCGATCAGAGGGTGACCGGCATCCGTGCATCGCGTGCCACAGGCGACGTGCGGTGCCGGATCGCGCACGCGTCGTGCCGGAATCGGGCAGTGCCCTGTGCCGCGCGCCGACCGAGTCGTAGCCTGATGGTGCCCGCAATCCCCAGGCGGGTGATGGCGGTGACACTCCAGCGTCGGCGGCCGCGGACTTCCTATACGCAGACATCACCGTCGCGGGCTTCCGGGTACGGCGTCTCCGCCGACCCGGAAGCCCGGAGAGTGATCAGACCGTCTCCACGAGGAACCGCGAGTAGGCGGACAGGGTGAGGAAGGTGGGGAACTCCTCCCTCAGGGCCACGTCGCGGAAGACATCGGCGGCATCGTCGAATCGGTCGTGCTCCGTGCGCGGGGCCTCCTGGAGGACCGCTGCGATGAGACCCTCGACGTACTCGGGGGTGATCGCCGTGCCGTCCTCGGTGGTGCGGTCCTGGTGGATCCACTGCCACACCTGCGAGCGGCTGATCTCCGCGGTCGCGGCATCCTCCATCAGGTTGTCGATCGCGACCGCACCGAGACCCCGCAACCAGGCCTCGAGGTAGCGGATCGCGACGGCCACGTTGTCCCGCACGCCCTGCGCCGTGATCGGGCGTCCGATGTGGATGTCGATCAGATCCGCGGCGCGCACATCGACATCGTCACGCTGCCGGTCGAGCTGGTTCGGGCGGTCGCCGAGTACCGCGTCGAACTCCGCGCGGGCGGTGGGGATGAGGTCGGGGTGAGCGACCCAGGTCCCGTCGAAGCCGTCTCCTGCCTCGCGCTTCTTGTCCGCCGACACCTTCTCGATCGCTCGTGCTGTGACCTCGGGGTCCCGTCGGTTCGGGATGAACGCGCTCATCCCGCCGATCGCGTACGCCCCGCGCCGGTGGCACGTCTTCACCAGCAGCTCGGTGTAGGAACGCATGAACGGCACCGTCATGGTCACCTCGCTGCGGTCGGGGAGGACGAAGCGCGCTCCGCGGCCGCGGTAGTTCTTGATGATCGAGAAGATGTAGTCCCAGCGTCCGGCGTTGAGACCAGCGCAGTGGTCGCGCAGCTCGTAGAGGATCTCGTCCATCTCGAATGCCGCGGGCAACGTCTCGATGAGCACGGTCGCTCGGATCGTGCCGTGCGGGATACCGATGTACTCCTCGCTGAACGTGAACACGTCGTCCCAGAGCCTCGCCTCCTCGCTGGACTCTAGCTTGGCGATGTAGAAGTACGGCCCGCGCCCCGCATCGATGAGGGCCTGGGCGTTGTGGAGGAAGTACAGCCCGAAGTCGACGAGCGACCCGGAAGCCGCCATCGCACGCCCGGTGCGGTCCGTGAACTCGAGGTGCTTCTCCAGCAGGTGCCATCCTCGCGGGCGCATGACGATCGTCGGCGTCGTGTCGGCCGTGACCAGGTACTCCCGGCCCTCCGCATTCGTGAAGCTCAGTTCGCCGCGGATCGCGTCGCGCAGGGAGAGCTGGCCCTCGATGACGTTCGTCCATGTGGGGCTCGTGGCATCCTCCTGATCGGCGAGCCAGACCCGTGCACCGGAGTTGAGCGCGTTGATGGTCATCTTCGGATCCGTCGGCCCGGTGATCTCGACGCGGCGGTCCTCGAGACCCGGCCCCGCTCCGGCGACGCGCCAGCCCGTGTCCTCCCGGATGTGGGCGGTGTCATCGCGGAACTGCGGGTCCCGTCCGTTCCCGATCTCGAAGCGCCGGCGCATCCGGTCGGCGAGTCGATCGTGACGCCGGGCGCCGAACCTGTGGTGCAGCTCGGTGAGGAAGGCGATCGCCTCGGGGGTGAGGATCTCGGTGTAGCGGTCGCGGAGCGGCCCGGTGACGCGCATGCTCGGGCCCTGCGGTGTGCGGGTCTCAGAGGTGATGGGGGATGCGAGAGGAGTGGTCATGATCTTCGTCCTTGTCGTGGCAGTGCGGGTCAGTGGAACTGCGCGGCTTCGGTGGAGCCGGCGAGGGCGAGCGTGGCGCTGTCGGGGTTGAGCGCTGTCGAGACGACGTCGAAGTATCCGGTGCCCGCCTCGCGCTGGTGCTTGGTGGCGGTGTAGCCGTGCTCTTCTGCGGCGAACTCGGCCTCCTGCAGATCGACGTACGCGCTCATGGCGCGCTCGGCGTATCCGCGGGCGAGGTCGAACATCGAGTGGTTGAGGGCGTGGAAGCCCGCCAGGGTGATGAACTGGAATCGGTAGCCGAGGCCCGCGAGTTCCTGCTGGAACGTCGCGATCTCGGCGTCGGACAGGTGGCTCTTCCAGTTGAAGCTCGGCGAGCAGTTGTACGCGAGGAGCTTGCCGGGGAACTCCGCGTGGATCGCCGCGGCGAACTCGCGGGCGAGCTGGATGTCCGGCTCGCCGGTCTCCACCCAGAGCAGGTCCGCGTAGGGCGCGAAGGCGAGGCCGCGGCTGATGACGGACTCGATCCCGGGGCGGATGCGGTAGAAGCCCTCCGCGGTGCGCTCGCCGGTGGTGAAGGCCTGATCCCGCTCGTCGACGTCACTGGTGAGGAGGTCGGCGGCCAGTGCATCCGTGCGGGCGATGATCACCGTGGGGACTCCCGCGACGTCGGCCGCCAGGCGGGCCGCGTTGAGCGTGCGGATGTGCTGCTGTGTGGGGACGAGCACCTTGCCGCCGAGGTGTCCGCACTTCTTCTCGCTCGCGAGCTGGTCCTCCCAGTGGATGGCGGCAGCGCCGGCCTGGATGAGCGACTGCGCGAGCTCGTAGGCGTTCAGGGGCCCACCGAATCCGGCTTCGGCGTCGGCGATGATCGGTGCGAGCCAGTCGCGGGTGATCGTGCCCTCCGCGTGCTCGAGCTGGTCCTGCCGCAGCAGTGCGTTGTTGATGCGGCGGACCACGGCGGGAACTGAGTTCGCGGGGTACAGCGACTGGTCCGGGTACGTCTGGCCGGCGAGGTTGCCGTCGGCGGCGACCTGCCATCCGGAGAGGTAGATCGCCTTGAGCCCCGCCCTGACCTGCTGTACGGCCTGTCCGCCCGTGTAGGCGCCGAGTGCGCGGATGTACTCCTCGGTGTGCAGGAGGTTCCAGAGGTTCTCGGCGCCGCGGGCCGCGAGGGTCGAGTCCTCGCGCACGGAGCCCCGGATGCGGATGACGTCCTCGGCCGTGTAGGTGCGCTGGACGCCGTCCCAGCGGGGGTCGCTCTCCCAGATCTCCCGCAGCTCGGCGGCGGTCTGGGTCTGGTCTCCGCTGCGCAGCGGGGGCTGGCCGGGGGTGGCGTGGATCGTCATGGTGTCTCCTCGATGTGGATCCGGCGGCGATGCCGGAATGGCGTGGTTCCACTGTGTGGGAAGTTCGGCGACCGATACGGACGAAACCGAGGAGAAGATTGCCCGAACTTCTGTTTTCGTGACAGAATCGCCGCCATGAGCGCCACAGACGTCGCAGAAGAGGCCGATGCCTTCACGATCGGCCGTCGTATCCGCCAGCTCCGCGCCGCGCGGTCGATGACGCTGGAGGATCTCGCCGCGGCGGTGGATCGCGCCCCGAGCCAGCTGTCGATGATCGAGACGGGCAAGCGCGAGCCGAAGCTCACGCTGCTCCAGGCGATCGCGAGGGCGCTCGGGGTCACGCTGGATGCACTGCTGGAGGGAGAACCTCTCGATGAGCGCAGCGCCGCGGAGATCGCCCTCGAGCGGGCGATGAAGGGGCAGACGTTCCAGGCGCTGGGGATCGCACCGTTCCGTATCGCGAAGGGGATCCCGACTCCAGCGCTGCAGGCCCTGCTGGCTCTGCACGGCGAGATCGACCGGCTCCGCGACGAACGCGCGGCGACTCCGGAGGAAGCTCGGCGCGCGAATGTGGAGCTGCGCCACCTCATGCGCCGTCAGGACAATCACTTTCCGGAGTTGGAGGCGAAGGCGGCGGAGATTCTCGCGGCCGTCGGGCACCCCGGAGGTCCGCTCACACAGCGCACTGCGTCCGAGATCGCCGCCTACCTCGGGTTCACGCTGCACTACGCCCCCGACCTGCCGCAGACCACGCGCAGCGTCGCCGACCTGGCGAACGGTCGCCTGTACCTCTCCAGCCGGGTGCCCGCGAAGGGCGACGCGCGCACGGCCGTGTTGCAGGCGCTGTCCAGCCGGATGCTCGGACACAGCGAGCCGCGCAGCTACGCGGAGTTCCTGCGCCAGCGTGTCGAGACGAACTACCTCACCGGGGCGCTGCTGATTCCCGAGGCGCACGTGGTGCCGTCGCTGACGGACGCCAAGGCCCGCCGCGCGATCTCGATCGAGGACCTGCGCGACGCGTACTCGGTGTCGTACGAGACCGCCGCGCACCGCTTCACGAATCTGGCCACGCGACACCTCGATATCCCCGTCCACTTCCTCAAGGTGCATGAGTCGGGGACCATCACGAAGGCGTACGAGAACGACGACGTGAACTTCCCCACGGACCGGCTCGGCGCGATCGAGGGCCAGATGTGCTGTCGCAAGTGGACGAGTCGGGTCGTGTTCGACGAGGACGACCGATTCAACCCGTATTACCAGTACACCGATACCGGGAACGGGACGTACTGGTGCACGGCACGCGTCGAGGCGTCCAGCGAGGGTCTGCACTCCGTCAGCGTCGGGGTGCGCTTCGACGACACACGCTGGTTCGTGGGGCGGGACACTCCGCATCGCGGCGTCTCGAAGCACTCCGTCGAGGTCTGCTGTCGTCGCGCGCCGGCGGACCTGGAGGAGCGCTGGCGGGAGAACTCCTGGCCCAACGTCAAGACGCCGCGCACGCTGCTCGCCACCCTCCCCACCGGGTCTTTCCCCGGTATCGACACGACGGACGTCTACGAATTCCTCGAGGCTCACGCCCCCGCTGATCGGGCGGAATGAGGCGACGGGAAGACAGAACTAGTTTTCTCTTGCTTAGTCAAGATTGACTATGTTAGTTTCGGCATGCCATCAATGATGAACGGCCGAGAAGGGAACCTCATGGCTCATTCCTCCGCGCGAAACACCCGTATCCGCGCCGCCGCCACCCTGACGAGTGTGATCACCGCCGCCTTCCTGTTGGGAGCATGCGCTCCCCAGGCAGGCGGACAGAACACGAACTCCGACGACGCTGCCGATGTCGACAGCTGCACCAGGAACCAGGATGTCGGAACGATCACCTACATCTCCGGCTATGGCTACTCCGCGAGCGCCGGACAGCTGGACGTATTCCTGGCGGAAGAGCTCGGCTACTTCGACGAACTCTGCCTCGACGTCGAGATCAATGCGTCGGGTGCGAACGGGCAGCAGCTCGTCGCCGCAGGGCAGGCGCAGTTCACAGCGCTCGGCTCTGCGTCCGATGTCATGCTCGCCGCGGCGAACAGCAAGAATCTCACTGCCGTCGCCACCTACGGAACGACACCTCCCTTCTCGATCTTCGGCAACGAGAAGCTCGATGACCTGACCGACCTCGAGGGAGGGTCCCTCGGCTACTTCATCAACCTGACCCCCGTTGCCTCCGCCATGCTCGACAACGCGGGCGTGGAGGTCTCCAACGTCGAGATGGTCAAGATGACCAACTACGACCCCACGGTCGTCATCCGGGGTCAGGTGGATGCGATCGTCGGGTATGCCTCGAACCAGCCCGAGTCGCTGCGTGCTCAGGGTCTCCCGTTCAGTGAGTTCCTTCCCGAGGACCTCGGCGTGTCGGGCACCTACAACGTCATGGAGGTGAACTCCCGCTTCCTCGCCGAGAACCGAGCGGTCGTCGCGGATTTCATGCGCGCGACACTGCGAGCGCTCGAGTTCTGCCTCGATGAGTCGGACGAGTGCATCGACATGATCGCGGAACTCGCCGAGCGAAACAACCAGGGTGCAGCATTCCCACGCGACCAGTTGGCGCGGACGTGGGCCGTCGAATCGGAATGGGTTCGTACCAGCCTGGGCGGCAATCCGGGCGTGCAGAACGAGGAGATGTGGAAGCCGGAGCACGAGCTCGTGGAGGAGTTCGGTGGCATCGCTGATCTGCCGGACATCGCCGACATGATGGACGCCGACCTGGTCGCCGACCTCTACGACGGCGACGAGCTGATCTGGCCCGCGAAGGCGGCGGAGTGATGGCGCCGGCGACAGAAGCGGGCGTCGAGGTCCGCGGCATCACGAAATCCTTCGGCGTGGAGGGGCGCCCGGTCACGGTGCTCGACGATGTATCGCTCACCATCGGCATGGGAGAGTTCGTCTCCGTGATCGGACCTTCCGGCTGCGGCAAATCGACCCTCCTCAAAGTCGTCGCCGGCCTCATCGACGCAGACTCCGGCACGGTCACGATCGACGGCGAGAGCGTGACGGCGGCCGCCCGGGACAAGAAGATTGGTCTCGTTCCGCAGTCGCCTGCGCTGCTGCCGTGGCGCACCGTGCTGGAAAACGTCACCCTGCCGCTCACGATCAACCGTCGCGCCAATCGTGATCGCGCGCTGAGGGATGCGAGAGAACTGCTGGCGACTTTCGGGCTCGGTGCGGCGATGGACAAATATCCCGGTCAGCTCTCCGGGGGTATGCAGCAACGCGCGGCGATCGCGAGGGCATTTGTCTTCGATCCGGCAATCATGCTCATGGACGAGCCGTTCTCAGCCCTCGACGAGATGAACCGCGACCTGCAGCGGATCGCTCTGCTGGACTTCTGGCAGTCGAATCGCAAGGCAGTGATGTTCGTGACGCATTCAGTGCCGGAGGCCATCATGCTCTCCGACCGGATCGTGGTGATGGCTGCCCACCCCGGACGGATCGCCGACGTGATTGAGGTCGACCTCCCCCGCCCTCGCACGGAGGCAGCGTACGCGACCGATGCGTTCCGAGAACTCGAAGGGGTCGTGCGCCGGACGCTGCGCGCCCAGATGGAGAAGGCACATGTCTGAGCTCACGATGAGGGAAACCACTGAGACGATCGCCACCGCCCGTGAGGGGGGAGCAGCCCGCACGGGGGTCCCGCCGTGGCTGCGATGGGGATCGTGGGTGCCGACCCTGATCACTTTCGTGATCGCAGCGGCGCTCTGGCAGGTGACGGCGCTGACGAACCCCTTCGTGATCCCGACGATCGACGCGATCCTGGGCAGTCTGGTCGCCGACCCCGGCATGTACTGGACGAACTTCCTCACCACGCTCCTCGAGGTCGTGGTCGGCGCGGCGAGCGGTATCATCGCAGGGTTCCTCCTCGCGGTGATCATGGCTGAGTTCCGCATCATCGAGCGGGCTGTCATGCCGCTCGTGGTGATCGTGATGGTCACCCCGATCGTCGCGATCGCCCCGGCACTCGTCGTGGCTTTCGGATTCGGCATGATGCCGAAGTTCATCGTCACGGCCCTGGTGGTGTTCTTCCCGATGCTCGTGAACGCTCTGGCGGGTCTTCGTGACGTCGACCAGCGCGCCCTGGACGTGTTCACGACGCTGCACGCGAGTCGGTGGGAGATCTTCCGTGAGCTGCGGTTCCCCGGTTGTATGCCCTATGTGTTCGCCGGTCTTCGCATCGCGCTGCCTCTTGCCGTGGTGGGAGCTGCCGTCGCGGAGTTCGTCGCCGCGGGCCAGCAGGCCGGACTCGGTTCTCTCGTGACGACCTCGGCGGCTCAGGCGAACCTCCCCGTGACGTGGGCCGCAATCGCGCTCCTCTGTCTCCTGGGCGTGTTGCTCATCGTGTTGCTCGCCCTGGTTCGCAAGCGGGTCCTGTGGTGGTCCGACGGCGAAGTGAACGCGCGCGGCTGACGCCACTTTCCGTTCACGACGGCGCGTCAGCGTCGGCGGTGATCGGCGACCCCGACGACCCAATCATCACTCCCACGAAGGAAGGCTTCATCATGGTCAAGCAGCTCCGCCTCGGACTGTTCGAGAACGCGCAGGCGAACGACTCGGGCACCGCCACCTGGCGGCACCCGGACAACGGGCGCTATCTCTTCGACAGGCTCGACTATTGGCGCGACACCGCACGTATGGCTGAGGACGCGGGCTTCGACTTCCTGTTCCTCGCTGACGCGTGGGGGTGGGCGGATGTCGCGGGCGAACGTCCCGAGATCTCCAGCCTCGAGGGGCTTGATCTGCCGCGTCTCGACCCGGCGATCATTCTTGGCGCGCTCATTCCGCACACCACCCGCCTCGGTCTGGTGGCAACGGGCTCGACACTTCTCGAGCCGCCGTACGCCTTCGCGCGGAGGATGGCGACGCTCGACATACTCTCCGGCGGCCGCATCGGGTGGAACGTCGTCACCACCGGCACCGCCGACACCGCGGTGCAGGGCTTCGGCGTCCCGATGGTCGATCACGATGAGCGGTACCTGATGGCCGACGATTTCATGCAGGTCGTCTACAAGCTGTGGGAGGCGGCGTGGGAGGAGGGTGCGCTCGAACGGGACAAGGACGGACGCTTCGCGGACCCGTCCAAGGTGCATCGCATCGCCCACGAGGGAAAGTACTTCCGCTCCCATGGGTATGGCAACACCTCGCGCTCGCCGCAGGGTACGCCCGTGCTCTTCCAGGCGGGTGCGTCTCCGGCGGGACGGGGGTTCGGCGGCAAGCACGGCGAGGCGATCTTCGTCGGCAGTGGAACGGTCGAGCAACTGCGCGCGCACTCGATCGCCATTCGAGAGGAGGCAGTGCGCAATGGCCGCGCCGCGGACGAGGTGAAGATCATGTCGGCTTTCGCCGCCGTGGTCGGCGCGACCGAGGAGGATGCGCGACGCAAATACGCCTCGGTCGCGGAGGCGCAGAATCCCGATGTCGCGGTGGCATCCTATGCCTGGTTCACCGGGCTCGACCTCTCGTCCTACGCACCGGAGACCCCGATGTCCGAGCTGCGCACCGAACTGTCCCAGACGCAGGTCGCACGCTTCGCCGACAAGACCGTCGCCGACGTGCTGCGGGACTGGCACGTGCACGGCGTCGGAGCCCGCCCCGTGGTGGGGACCGCCGAACAGATCGCAGATACCATGTGCGAACTCGCCGAAGGAGCCGATCTCGACGGCTTCCTCTTCTCGCCGCTCATCCCGCCCGCATCGACGCAGGACTTCATCGACTACGTGTTGCCGGTTCTGCGGGAGCGCGGCGTGGTCGCACCGCAGCCCGACGAGCCGCAGTCGCTACGGGAGCGCCTGATGGGCACCGACGGACCCGCGCTGCCGATGTCGCACCCTGGCGCGGCGATCCGGAACGGCTGACGAGGTGGGCCGCCCCGGTCGTGTTGTCGTTATAGGGAGTGCGAACCTTGATCTCGTGGTCGAGGTCGCTCGCCTTCCGTACGTTGGGGAGACCCTCCTCGGCAGTGCCAGGGGTCGGTTCCCTGGAGGCAAGGGGCTGAATCAGGCGTGCGCGGCTGCGCGCACAGGTTCCTTCACGGAGCTGTGCGCCGTCGTGGGCGCCGACGAGGCCGGTGACCTCCTCCAGCGGGCAGCCGCGGCCGCGGGTGTGAACGGAGCGCTTCTCCGGGTGGATCAGGTTCCGAGTGGTGTCGCCCATATTCTCGCTCTCCCCGACTCCGACAACAGCATCGTCGTCGCGGCGGGAGCCAATGCGCATCTCACCGCCGCCGACGCGGCACGTGCTGTGGAGTCAGCGGATGTCGTTCTGGCCCAGCTCGAGGTGCCGCTGCTGGCGGTCGCAGCAGCACTCAGAGCTGGCAGGGCATCCGGGGCGATCACGATTCTCAACGCCGCCCCGGCGCACCCGAGTGCTGTCGAACTGCTCGTCGACGTCGACATCCTCGTCGTGAACGAGACGGAATGCGATGAACTGGGAGGGCTTGCTCGACTGTGTGCTTCGGGGGTGGTCGTCGTACGAACGCTCGGTTCCCATGGGGTTGAGTTCCATCGGCCGGGCGTTGCTCCATCCCGCATGCCTGCGCATCCCATCACTCCCGTCGACACGACCGGAGCGGGTGACGCGTTCTGCGGCGCGCTGGCGGCCACTCTCGCTGCCGGGGCGAGCCTCGTTGAGGCGATCGCATGCGGGAGCGCGGCTGGTGCGATCACCGCTCAGCATCTCGGGGCTACGACGGACGCACTCACGCCGATCGCGATCGCGGCGCTCGTCGGTTAGCGTGCCGTGGTCTTCTCGCCGGCGAATGTGTATTCGCCCGCGCCCAGGCGCTCGATCAGCGCATGGGACCATTCCTTCTCAGCCATGAGTCGTGCCGTGGAGAGATCGAAGATCTCCCTCACATACTTCGGTGTGGTCTCGGAGCGCAAGGTGTCCTGCACGTTGAAGCCATTGGAGATGATGATCGCGTCGACCTTGCTGAGTCGGTGCTCAAGCCCGGCGATGACCTCTTGCCGGCTGAGGACGAACATGAACGACGCCAGGGTCATCACGGATTGCGTGTCGAACGCCGCCACGTTCCACAGGTTGTCCCGAAGCATGCGTTGCAACTCGACCTCGCCTGCCGGAGTGATCCGATACGTGGTCCGCGCCGGGCGTTTCCCCTCGGTCTCGGTGCCGCTCTCCTCCACGTAGCCGTCGACCTCGAGGGCGCGGAGCGCGTTGTAGATGGACCCGGGTTGGATGTGAGCCCATTCATCCACGTGCCACGTCATCAGCTCGCGGCGCAGGAAGTAGCCGTGCACGGGCTGGAACTGCTTGACGGCTCCGAGGACGACGAGACGGGTGGTCGACATCCGCCCATGGTACCTCCGGAGCGCGAGTTTAGTCGTTGTTTGTATGGTCAATTCTTGTATACTCTCATATAGTCAAAGTTGACGAAAGAAAGTTGGTGACCATGAGTGCCCCCACTGAAGCGCTTCCCCGTGACCGTGCATTGCGACATGCGTTCTCGGCCTACCCGACTGGAGTGGTCGCCCTCGCGGCCAGGATCGAGGGGCGAGCCGTGGGTATGGCGGTCAACTCCTTCACGTCGATCTCTCTGGAACCGGCTCTCGTGGCCGTGAGCGCGTCGCGCACCTCTCGCACATGGCCGCGGCTCGCAGCGGCGCCGGAGCTGGGGATGAGTGTGCTCGCGGCTCACCACGAGCCCCTGAGCCGGAGGCTGGCCTCTCGGGACGAGGACCGTTTCGGCGAGCACAGTTGGCAGGTGTCTGAGGGGGGAGCCGTCCTTCTCGACGACGCTGCGCTCTGGCTGACCTGCCGACCCCACAGTCGCTTCGACGGCGGTGACCACGAGGTCGCGCTCTACGAAGTGCTCGACGTGACACTGTTCGACGGTGTCGAACCTCTCGTGTTCCACCAGAGTCGGTACCGGTCCATCACAGCGGACGCGCTGCCTGACGCGTGAATGCAGTGGAAATTCGCCTCACGGGAATCGTCGTGCCCGGTGATGGTCGCGGTCATGAGCTCGGTTTCCCGACTGCCAACCTGGGCTGCGCGGACGTCGAGCTTCCCCCTGACGGGATCTATGCCGGGACGGTCGGCATCGAGGGGGTGGATGTGCAGTGCCGGGCGGTCGTGAGTGTCGGCGGGAATCCGACATTCGCAGGCGAGAGGGCGCGGCGCGCAGAAGTCCACGTGCTGGATGCGGATATGGATCTGTACGGACGGCGGCTCGATGTGTGTCTGCGATTCCTGCTGCGTGACACATACCGCTTCGACGACGTGCAGGACCTCATCGCCCAATCCAGAGCCGACGTCGCCCGCTGTCGTGCGCTACTCGGTGCGAGCATCTGACCTCTTTCCCCGCTCGCCCTGCCCATCCCCTCAACTCGCGAGACTGCATCCGCGCGCCGAGAGAGCGGCGTTTCGCCGCAGTCTCGGCGCGTGCGTGCAGTCTCGCGGGGATGGGGGAGATAGAGGGTGGGGGAGAGGTCAGTCGCGGGCGGTGTGGAGCGCGGCCCAGAGCTCGGCGCGCGCGGGGAACGTCGACAGGTCGAGTTCGAGCAGGGCGGCGGCCTGAGCGATCCGAGCGCGCAGGGTGTGCCGGTGGACGCCCAGTGCGGCGGCGGCGGCCTCGGCGCGAGCATCGTGCTCCAACCAGACGCGCAGCGAGCGCTCCAGCTCCGCCCCGTGCGCCTGATCGTGGCGCCGCAGGGGCGCGAGGCGGGACTCCGCGAGCACGCGCGCCTCGTCCGTTGCGAGGGCGGCGAGGATACTCGACTCGGTGAGGTCCGTGAAGCGGGTGACGCCGGTGTGCGCTCGCCGGAGAGCTGTCAGAGCCTGGTCATGCGCGCGGGAGAACGCCGAATAGTTCTCCGGTGCCGAGACTCCGACGCGGATGCCGAAGTGCGCGGCCAGCAGATCGAGCACCTGCTCGTCGTTCGCCGAGATGCACAGCGTCAGCCCGTCGTCGGACTCGGCCGCGAAGAGTGCCGTGTCGTGCTCCCCGCGCCGACGATCCCACCACTCCAGGATGGCCTCGGCCGGGGCATCCGCATCCGCGACCGCGACCACCACCGGGCTCGTCGGGAGCGAACCGAGGACGCGACGGGCGAGCGTCGCATCGTCGAGAAGGAGCGACGCCAGCAGCTGGGAGCGCAGTCGCCGCCGGCTGCGAGCGACCTGCTCGTTCTGTTCTAGCGAGAGCCCCGCCATGGCGATCACGGAGGTGATCACCGCACGCGATTCAGGGTCGAGGGCTGCGGATGCGATCGCGATGACCCCGCGGAGGTGGTGCGTGCGTCCGACGGTGAAGAGAGTGGCTGCGCCCTGGGCGAGCTCGAGCGACTGACTGACCTGACCACCGCGGACCGCCAGCTCACCGGCGCGGGCCGTCAGCAGATCCAGGTCTGCGGCGGCGAGCGTGCCCCGCGGGTGCTCGTGCGTGAGAGCGCCGGTGCCGTCGAACATGCCGACCCACGTACCCAGGCGGCGCGCGAGCTCGGTCAGCGTCGCGTCCAGGCCGTGCGGGCGCAGCGCCGCGATCGCGAGCGCTCGTTGCGTGTCCAGAGCCCAGGTCCGCCGTGCGTACGCCTCTGCCGCGATCGCCTCGGAGTGGGCGCGCGCGATCGCGATGAACGGGGTGTCATACGGGACCTCGAACAGCGCGATGCCCGCCCGGCGGCAGGAGTCGACGAGCTCATCGGGGATGCCCTGACGCTGCACCTCGGTGCCGAAACCGAGGCCGATGACGCCGCGCTCGATGAGGCGGCCCACGTACGCCTCGACGCCGTCCACGTCTCCGTCCTCGAACTGCGTCCCGGTCGTCAGGAGGGCGAGGTCATCGGCGAGGAAAGGCGTCGGATCGGCGAGATCCGAACTGTGCACCCAGCGCAGCGGGCGATCCAGGGTCCCCGGGCGCAGATCGACCTCGGCGGTGACGAGGCGCAGGCGCAGGTCGCGCCGCCGCAGCAGCGAGCGCAGCACGGGGGGTCCGACGGCGACCATGCATCTCCCTCTGTACGAAATGGCGAAAATATATTGAAAATTGTACAGAGGGGACAGTGTGTCGGTGGCATGAGCGGGCCTACGCTCACGAACATGACCCTCCTCGACGCCCGACCCGTGGGAGGCCCCGACCTTCCGCAGCAGCGACGCCTCGTGACTGACCTTCCCGGCCCCCGATCGGCCGAGATCCTCGCCCGCAAGGCGCAGGCGGTCCCGTCCGGTGTCGGGCACACGGTGCCCGTCGCCGCGGTCGCAGCAGGAGGAGGCGTCGTCGTGGACGCGGACGGCAATTCTCTGATCGATCTGGGCTCCGGTATCGCGGTCACGACCGTGGGCAACGCTCACCCGAAGATCGCCGCCGCCGTCGCCGCCCAGGCCGCGCAGTTCACCCACACGTGCTTCATGATCTCGCCCTACGAGTCGTACATCGAGGTCGCCGAGGCACTGAACCGCCTCACCCCCGGGGACTTCGCGAAGAAGAGCGCCCTGTTCAACTCCGGCGCCGAGGCCGTCGAGAACGCGATCAAGATCGCCCGCAAGCACACCGGACGACAGGCCGTCGTCGCCTTCGATCACGGCTACCACGGGCGCACGAACCTGACGATGGCCCTCACGGCGAAGTCGATGCCCTACAAGAGCGGCTTCGGACCGTTCGCCCCCGAGGTGTACCGCGCAGCCATGTCCTACCCGTTCCGTGACGGGCTGGATGGCAACGAAGCGGCGGCGCGCACGATCCTGCAGCTCGAGAAGCAGATCGGTGCGGACAACCTCGCCGCCGTCATCATTGAACCGATCCAGGGCGAGGGCGGATTCATCGTCCCGGCGGACGGTTTCCTTCCGGCGATCCTCGAGTGGTGCCGCGCGAACGGCGTCGTCTTCATCGCCGATGAGGTCCAGACCGGTTTCGCGCGGACGGGGCACATGTTCGCGAGCGAGATCTTCGGGATCGAACCCGACCTGATCACCACGGCCAAGGGCATCGCCGGAGGGCTCCCGCTCGCCGCGGTCACCGGCCGCGCCGAGATCATGGACGCGTCCCACGCGGGAGGGCTCGGCGGCACCTACGGGGGCAACCCGATCGCCTGCGCGGCCGCACTCGCCGCGATCGACGTCTTCGAGAACGACGGCGTCATCGAGCGCGCACGCGAGATCGGCGCGATCCTCGTGGAGCGCCTGTCCGAGATGCAGCAGAACGACGCCCGTATCGGGGACATCCGTGGGCACGGCGCCATGATCGCCGCGGAGTTCGTGGACCCAGAGACCCGGGCCCCGGATGCCGCCCTCACCGCGGCCGTCGCGAAGGCGTGCATCGCACAGGGCGTGATCGTCCTCACGTGCGGTACCTACGGCAACGTCATCCGCTTCCTGCCCCCGCTCGCGATCGGCGACGACCTGCTCGCCGAGGGGCTCGACATCGTCCAGGCGGCGCTCGCCGCCGCCTGACACCACGTCCGGCCGCGATCGGTATCGGGGGATTTCAGGTCGCGGCCGGCACCTACAACACGCAAAGGAGCTGTACATGGGTGAGATCACTCGCGATGTCCTCATCGTCGGGGCGGGAGCAGCGGGCCTGACCGCAGCGAACGACCTCCGCAAGGCGGGCCTGTCGGTCGCCGTGCTGGAAGCTCGTGATCGCGTCGGCGGTCGCCTCTGGACGGACGTCATCGACGGAGCCATGCTCGAGATCGGCGGCCAGTGGGTCTCACCCGATCAGGACGCTCTGATCGACACGATCTCCGAACTCGGCCTCGAGACGTTCAGCCGCTACCGCGAGGGCGACAGCGTCTATGTCGGTCCGGACGGCGTCGCCGCGCGTTTCACGGGCGAGATGTTCCCGGTATCCGCCGAGACGGAGAAGACGATCGCGGAGATCACCGAGCGTCTCGACGCGATGGTCGCCGAGATCGACCCGGACCGCCCCTGGGAGCATCCGAACGCCGCCGAGTGGGACTCCATCTCCTGGGATGCGTGGCTGCGCGAGCAGACGGACGACGACGAGGCGGTGCTGAACCTGGCCTTCGCGACGGGCTCCGCGATGCTGACCAAGCCGACGCACGCGTTCTCGCTTCTGCAGTCGCTGCTCATGGCCGCGTCCGCGGGCGCCTACTCGCATCTGGTCGATGCGGACTTCATCCTCGACAAGCGCGTTGTCGGAGGTCTGCAGCAGGTGCCCGTGCTCCTCGCCGAGCGCCTGGGTGAGGATGTGCTGCTGAACCAGCCCGTCCGGAGCCTCGAGTGGAGCGACGCCGGCGTCACCGCGACGACCGACGATCTCACCGTCCGTGCGCGGTTCGCGATCCTCGCGCACGCGCCGGTGCTCTACAGCCGTATCTCGTTCGTCCCGCCGCTCCCGCGGCGTCAGCACCAGCTGCACCAGCACATCTCGATGGGGTTCGTGATCAAGGTGCACGCGGTCTACGAGCGGCCGTTCTGGCGGGACAAGGGCCTGTCCGGGACCGCGTTCAGCCCCTACGAGCTCTCGCACGAGGCGTACGACAACACCAACCACGGCGATGAGCGGGGAACGCTTGTCGGCTTCGTGTCCGACCGGAACGCGGACGGTGTCTTCGAGCTCTCCGCCGAGGAGCGCAGGGAACGGATCCTCGAATCCCTGTCGCACTACTACGGCCCCGAGGCGATGGATCCGGTCGTGTACTACGAGAGCGACTGGGGGAGTGAGGAGTGGACGCGCGGCGCCTATGCCGCCAGCTTCGATCTCGGCGGACTGCACCGCTACGGAGCGGACCTGCGCACCCCTGTCGGCCCGATCCACTTCGCGTGCAGCGACATGGCGGGTGCGGGCTATCAGCACGTCGACGGAGCCATCCGCATGGGACGCCTCGTCGCCGCCGACATCGTGTCTGCGAGCCGGTCATGACCGCCTCGATCGTCGTCGGGTACACGGCGACCGATGCAGGAGCGGATGCCGCAGCGCTGGGAGCACGTCTCGCCCGGAGCCTCGGCGCACGCCTGCACCTGGTGATCGTCCTCCCCGCCGAGGGCACGCGCAGCGCCGCGGTTCCGCCGGAGCGCGCATACGAGGAGCACATCCGCGGCCAGGCCAAGGCGTGGCTCGCGGAAGCGATGACGCGTCTCCCGCAGGACCTCACCCGCAGCGGTCACGTCCGGTTCGCCGAGTCGTTCGCCGAGGGACTCATCGCCGCGGGCGAAGAGTTCGGTGCGCGGCTTATCGTCGTCGGTGCCGCGGTCGGTGGGCTTCTCGGTCGGCATCGTCTGGGCAGCGTCGCCTCTGAGCTGCTGCACTCGTCGCCCATTCCGGTCGCTCTCGCTCCGAGCGGGACCGCGTCGAAGGGCGAGGAACCGCTCACGAGGATCACCGCCGCCGTCGGCACGCGCTCGGGCGCCGACGACCTGCTCGCCGCGGCGGTGAGCGCTGCGACCGCCGCGGGGGCGTCGCTCAGGCTCATCTCTCTCGTGCCGTTCGACGTTCCGCCTGGGCTCGACACCGGAGCCATCCGCGTGGTGAGCGACACGCACGCCGACCAGGTTCTCACCACGGCCAGGGCGGCTCTGCCCGCGGGCATCACGGCCGAGATCGAGCACGCGCCGGGCGAGACCGTGGAGGACGCGGTCGCGAACCTCACCTGGCTTCCCGGCGAGGTCGTGCTGGTCGGCTCGAGCCGCCTGGCACAGCCGCGCCGGCTCTTCCTGGGCTCCACCGCGGCGAAGATGCTGCGCGAGCTGCCCGTCCCGATGATCGTCGTGCCTCGCACCGCTTCCGGTGCCCGTGTCGAAGGAGACCGCGCATGAGCACCACACCCGAGACCACCGAGCCGGACGCCGTCACCGGCGGGCTCTCCAAGAAGGGCCTGAGTGCCGGGACGGTCGGGCTCCTCGGTGCCGTCGTCATCGGCATCTCGTGCATCGCCCCGGCCTACACGTTCACCGCCGCGGTGGGCCCGACCGCCTCAGAGGTCGGAGCGCAGGTCCCGGCGATCATCCTCATGGGGTTCATCCCGATGCTGCTGGTCGCCTTCGGATACCGCGAGCTCAACAACCGGATGCCCGACTCCGGAACCTCCTTCACCTGGGCGGCCCGTGCGTTCGGTCCCTGGATCGGATGGATGGCCGGGTGGGGACTGGTCGTGGCGACGATCCTCGTGCTGTCGAATCTGGCGGGGGTCGCGGTCGATTTCCTCTTCCTGCTGATCTCGCAGATCACCGGGAACGCCGCGATCGCCGACATCGCGAGCATCACCTGGGTCAACATCCTCGTGTGCCTGCTGTTCATGCTCGGAGCGACATACGTCTCGTACCGCGACATGCAGACCACGCAGAAGCTGCAGTACTGGCTCGTCGGATTCCAGGTGCTCGTGCTCGTGTTCTTCGCCGGCGCCGCGATCACGCAGGCGGTCAGCGGCAACGGGTTCGATTTCCAGCCGTTCGATCTCAACTGGTTCAACCCGTTCGCCGTGAGCTCCTTCAGCGCACTCGCCGCGGGGCTCTCGCTGTCGATCTTCATCTTCTGGGGGTGGGACGTCACCCTCACCATGAACGAGGAGACGAAGGACCCGGAGAAGACTCCGGGTCGCGCCGCCACGCTGACGGTGCTCACGATCGTGTCGCTGTACCTCCTCCTCGCGGTGGCGATGATCATGTACGCCGGCGTCGGTACGGGTGACCTGGGACTCGGTAACGCCGACATCCAGGAGAACGTGTTCTTCTTCCTGTCGGGTCCGGTCCTCGGACCGCTCGCGTTCCTCGTGTCGCTCGCGGTGCTCACCAGCTCCGCGTCCTCGCTGCAGTCCACCTTCGTCGGTCCGGCCAGGACGCTCCTGGCGATGGGCCACTACGGCGCCCTGCCGCCCGCGTTCTCGAAGGTGACCCCGCGGTTCTTCACACCGGGCTTCGCGACGATCGTGTCGGCCATCGTCGCCTCGGCGTTCTACGCGGTGATGCGCGTGGTCAGCGAGAACACGCTGTGGGACACGATCCTCACGCTCGGCATGATGATCTGCTTCTACTACGGCATCACGGCCTTCGCCTGCGTCTGGTACTTCCGCAAGCAGTGGTTCGACTCGGTGCGCAACGTCTTCTTCACGTTCCTGTTCCCCCTGGTGGGTGGACTCATCCTCGCGGTGCTGTTCTTCACGACGCTCATCGACTCGATGGACCCCGCCTACGGCAGCGGTGCGCAGATCGGCGGTATCGGCATCGTGTTCATCCTGGGGATGCTCATCATCGTCGTCGGTGTGATCGTGATGATCTGGCAGGCCGTGCGTCGCCCTGCGTTCTTCCGCGGCGAGACCCTCGCTCTGGATGCGCCGGCGAGCCTGCGTCGTCGCCGTCGCTGACCCCCACCTCCGTCCCCCGAAGAAAGAGAGATCGATGACCACCGCACTCGCCCCCGCCGAGCAGTCCCTCCTCGACAGCGTCCCCACGGGGCTCTACATCGCCGGAGAGTGGCAGGACGCGGAGGACGGCCGGACCTTCGACGTGCTGGACCCCGCGACGGGGTCGGTGATCCGCTCGATCGCGGACGCGTCACCCGCCGACGGTCTCCGCGCGATGGATGCCGCGGCGTCCGCCCAGGAGAGCTGGGCGGCCACGGCACCCCGTGAGCGCAGCGAGATCCTGCGCCGGGCGTTCGACCTCGTGCAGACGCACAAGGAGGACCTGGCGCTGCTGATGACCCTCGAGATGGGCAAGCCGCTCGCCGAGGCCCGCGGCGAGGTCGTCTACGGCGGCGAGTTCCTGCGGTGGTTCAGCGAGGAGGCGGTGCGCATCTCCGGCCGCTACGGCATCAACCCCGAGGGCACGGGCCGGATGGTCGTGTCCCAGCGTCCGGTGGGTCCGTCCTTCTTCGTGACTCCGTGGAACTTCCCGTTCGCGATGGCGACCCGCAAGATCGCGCCCGCCCTGGCCGCGGGGTGCACCGTCATCATCAAGCCGCCGGCGTTGACGCCGCTGACGACCCTCTTCTTCACGAAGCTCCTCGAGGAGGCGGGACTCCCGGCGGGGGTCGTGAACGTCGTGCAGACGTCGAAGTCCAGTGCACTGTCGGCGCCGATCATCTCCGACCCGCGGCTGCGCAAGCTGTCCTTCACCGGGTCGACCGAGGTCGGACGCAAGCTCATCGCGCAGGCGGCCGAGGGCGTGCTGCGTGTGTCGATGGAGCTCGGCGGCAACGCTCCGTTCGTGGTCTTCGCGGACGCGGACCTGGACAAGGCCGTCGATGGCGCGCTCGCAGCCAAGTTCCGCAACATCGGTCAGGCGTGCACGGCGGCGAACCGGTTCATCGTGCACGCTGACATCGCCGACGAGTTCGCCGCGCGGGTCACCGAGCGCGTGAAGGCGATGAAGATCGGACGCGGCACCGAAGAGGGCGTCGCGATCGGCCCGCTCATCGACTCGGACGCCGTTGACAAGGCCGGCGAGCTCGTCGAGGACGCCGTCGAGCGTGGTGCCACCCTGCTCGCGGGCGGCAAGGCCGTCGAGGGGGTCGGGACGTTCTACGAGCCGACTGTCCTCACCGATGTCGTGGCGGGCAGCGCCATTCTCCGCGAGGAGATCTTCGGTCCGGTGCTCGCGATCGCCACCTTCACGGAGGAGGCCGAGGCCGTGCGCCTCGCGAACGACACCGAGTACGGACTGGTGTCCTACGTGTTCACCGAGGATCTGGGCCGCGGACACCGCATGATCGACGCTCTCGAGACCGGCATGATGGGTCTCAACGTGGGCGTCGTGTCCAACGCGGCAGCTCCCTTCGGAGGCGTCAAGCAGTCCGGCGTGGGCCGCGAGGGAGGCCTCGAGGGCATCCACGAGTACCTGTCCACCAAGTACACCCTGATCCCGAACTGACCCTGCGGACCGCACAAGAGCGAGAGGACGAGACATGACCGACTACGCCGTCGTCAATCCGGCAACGGGGGAGACGCTGAGCTCCTACGACACCTTCACCGATGCGCAGATCGAGGAGGCGATCGCCGCCGCCGACACCGCTCACCGCGAGTGGTCGCGCGGCTCCACCGTGGCCGAACGCGCCGCACTCCTGCGCAGGGCAGCGGAACTGCACCGCGAGCGTCGCGAGGAGCTCGCGGAGATCTTCGTGCGCGAGATGGGCAAGCCCCTCGAGGCCGCACTCGGCGAGGTCGACTTCGCCGCCGACATCGCGGAGTACTACGCCGACCAGGCGGACGCGATCATGGCCGACCAGCCGATCGCGATCCTGGGCGATGGCTCGGCGATCATCCGCAAGGACTCGCTGGGGGTCCTGCTGGGCATCATGCCGTGGAACTTCCCGGCGTACCAGATCGTGCGTTTCGCGGCCCCCAATCTCGTGGTCGGCAACACGATCCTGCTCAAGCCCGCACCGCAGTGCCCCGAGTCCTCCACCGCGATCGCCCGGATCTACCGCGACGCGGGCTTCCCCGAGGGCGCGTACGTCAATGTCCTGGCGACCAACGATCAGATCGCGGAGATCATCGCCGACCCCCGCGTGCAGGGTGTCTCGCTCACGGGGTCCGAGCGTGCGGGTGCGGCGGTGGCGGAGATCGCCGGCCGGAACCTGAAGAAGGTGGCGCTGGAACTCGGCGGATCCGACCCGTTCATCGTGCTGTCCACGGACGACCTGGATGCGACCGTCCAGGCCGGCGTCGACGCCCGTATCGACAACAACGGGCAGGCGTGCAACGGGGCGAAGCGGTTCATCATCGTCGACGAGCTCTACGACGCGTTCGTGGAGAAGTTCACGGCCGCGATGTCCGCGGTCACCGCGACCGACCCGATGCGCGACGACACGGTCCTCGGCCCCGTCGCGTCGGAGGCGGCGGCTGAGCGCCTGCAGGAGCAGATCGACCGGGCGGTGTCGCAGGGGGCGACCCTCCTCACCGGAGGAACCCGCGAGGGCGCGTTCTTCGCTCCCACCGTGCTCGCCGATGTGACCCCGGCCATGGACGTCTACGGCGAGGAACTGTTCGGTCCCGCCGCGGTCGTCTACCGGGTGGCGGACGAGGAGGCCGCGGTCGCGCTCGCAAATGACACGACCTTCGGGCTCGGGTCCTATGTGTTCACCACGGATGCCGAGCAGGCCGAGCGGGTGGCCGATCGGATCGAAGCCGGCATGGTCTATGTGAACCTCGTGCTCGCGGACAGCCCGGAGCTGCCGTTCGGTGGGGTCAAGCGCAGCGGCACGTCTCGCGAGCTCGGACACCTGGCCGCCGACGAGTTCGTGAACAAGAAGCTGATCCGAGTCGGCTAGCCCCCGCCCCGCGAGACTGCATCTCTGCGCCGAAAGAGCGGCTAATCCACGCGGTTTCGGCGCGCGGATGCAGTCTCGCGGGGAGGGGACGATACGCGAGGGGGCGGGAGTAGCGTGGGGGCATGGTCACCGTTGCCGAGAACATCGTCCACACACTCCGCGTCAACGGGGTCGAACGCGTCTACGGTCTGCCGGGGGACTCGCTGAACGGGTTCACCGACGCGCTGCGCAAGGACGGGACCATCCGCTGGGTCCACGTCCGTCACGAGGAGTCCGCCGCGTTCGCCGCCGCTGCGGATGCCGCGACGACGGGTGACCTCGCCGTCGTGGCCGGATCCTGTGGACCGGGCAACCTGCACCTGATCAACGGCCTCTATGACGCGAACCGGTCGCGCGTGCCGGTGCTCGCGATCGCCGCGCACATCCCGACGTCGGAGATCGGGACGGGCTACTTCCAGGAGACCCACCCGCAGGAGCTCTTCCGCGAGGCGAGCGTGTACGTCGAGTACGTCGCCCAGGCCAGTCAGATGCCGCGGGTGCTCGAGATCGCGATGCGAGCCGCGATCGAGAAGCGCGGGGTCGCGGTCGTGGTGATCCCCGGCGACGTCGCGCTCTCCGACGTGCCGCACGACCGGGCCACCGTGATCGAGCGCGCGCGTCCCGTCGTGGTCCCGTCGGCGTCGGAGCTGGACCGTGCGGCCGAACTCCTGAACTCCTCCGAGAAGGTGACGATCCTCGCGGGCGCCGGCGTCGAGGGCGCGCACGACGAGGTCGTCGCCCTCGCCGACCGGCTCGGGGCGCCGATCGTCCACGCCCTGCGCGGCAAGGAGTTCATCGAGTACGACAACCCGTTCGATGTCGGCATGACGGGACTGCTGGGCTTCGCCTCGGGGTTCCGGGCGATGGAGTCCGCGGACACGCTGCTGATGCTGGGCACGGACTTCCCGTATCCGCAGTTCTATCCCGAGAAGGCGACCACGATCCAGGTCGACATCCGGGGAGAGCAGCTCGGCAAGCGGCATCCGCTCGACCTCGGTCTCGTGGGTGACGTCCGTGACACGGTGGACGCCCTGCTCCCACGTCTCTCTCCGAAGGGTGACCGGTCGCACGTCGAGGACGCCGTCGCGCACTACCGGAAGACCCGTGCGAAGCTCGACGAGCTCGCGGTGCCGTCCCGCGGTAAGAAGCCGATCCACCCGCAGTATCTCGCCCGGCTCCTCGACGAGGCGGCCGACGACGACGCGGTCTTCACCGCCGATGTCGGATCCCCGACCGTCTGGGCGGCGCGGTATCTCACCATGACGGAGAACCGTCGACTGATCGGATCCTTCACGCACGGGTCGATGGCGAACGCTCTGCTGCACGGCATCGGCGCGCAGGTCGCGCACCCTGACCGCCAGGTCGTGGCTCTCGCGGGCGACGGCGGACTGGCGATGATGCTCGGTGAGCTGATCACCCTGACCCAGAACGGTCTGCCCGTGAAGACGATCGTGGTCAACAACTCCTCCCTGAACTTCGTCGAGCTCGAGATGAAGGCCGCGGGATTCGTCACCTACGGTACGGATCTGCACAATCCGAACTTCGCGGCGGTGGCCGAGGCGCTCGGCATCTTCGCGCGCCGGGTCGAGCGTTCCGAGGACCTGCCCGCGGCAGTGGCCGAGGTCCTCGCGCACGATGGCCCCGCGCTCCTGGATGTCGTGACCGAACGTCAGGAGCTGTCGATGCCGCCGTCGGTCACGGCGGAGCAGGTCAAGGGCTTCGCGCTCTACGCGATCCGCACCGTCATGTCGGGGCGCGGGGACGAACTGCTCGACCTCGCGCGCGCGAATTGGCGTCAGCTCCTGTGAGAGTTCGGCCTGCCGTGCGTGATGCCCTACACTGGTGAGGCAGTTGTCTGCATTCTTTCGCCATGCCTGAACAGGTGCGGCGAAGATGCGGATCCCGAGGCCACCGGCCTCTAGGGCGGTAGCTCAATTGGCAGAGCAGCGGTCTCCAAAACCGCAGGTTGCAGGTTCGATTCCTGTCCGCCCTGCGCGTCAGCTCCACGCTGACACACGAAAGGTACATTCAGGATGGATCAGGACGACCCTCGCGGCGAAGTCGTCGCGGCAAGCGGCGCTACCCGTGAGAAGAAGCTCGGCTTCTTCGGTCGGATCGCGCTGTTCTTCCGTCAGGTCATTGCCGAGCTTCGCAAGGTCGTCACACCGACCCGCAAGGAACTGGTCAAGTTCACCGCGGTCGTGCTCGTGTTCGTGATCATCATGATGGGCATCGTGTACGGCCTCGACTTCGTGTTCTCGTGGCTGGCGTCCCAGGTATTCGGGGTTCCGGGAAACTGAGGCCCCCCGCGGCATGTGCCGCACCGAACGGAGATATGTAAACGTGTCAGAACGATATGCCGACGACGCCGACTGGTCGACTGCTGCAGAGCAGTCCAGTGAGGACGACGAGGCGCAGGAAGGCAACGTGCTCTCCGAGCAGGAGCAGTCGGTGACCCCGGCCGAGCACGTCGCCCTGCACATCGAGACCGAGGGCGGCGACGAGGTCGACGCCCCGGTCCAGCCCGAAGACGACATCGAGATCAGCGACCCGGAGGCGGATGCGATCGTGAACGACGCTCTCAACCTGGACGAAGCGGCGGAATCCCAGGCCGCGGCCGAGGTTCTCAACGAGTCCGTCGCCGAGGAGGTCTCGGAGGACGAGGCCGCCGCAGCGGACGAGGTCACGCCCTACGACGGCCCCGAGCTCGGTGAGGACGACGCCGACGCGGAGGAGGACCCGTACGAGGCCTTCCGCATGGATCTGCGCATGCTCCCCGGCAAGTGGTACGTCATCCACTCCTACGCCGGTTTCGAGCGCAAGGTGAAGGCCAACATCGAGCAGCGCAAGTCCACGCTCGAGGTCGAGGACGACATCTACCAGGTCGAGGTCCCCATGGAGGACGTCGTCGAGATCAAGAACGGACAGCGCAAGATGGTCACGCGCGTCCGTATCCCCGGCTACGTGCTCGTGCGTATGGAGCTCAACGAGGACACGTGGTCGGTCGTGCGTCACACCCCGGGTGTCACCGGCTTCGTGGGCAACGCGCACAACCCGACGCCGCTGCGTTTCGAAGAGGCGTTCACGATGCTGAAGTCGCTCGTCGAGGTCAAGGATGTCCCGACCGCCAAGGCCGTCACGGCCAAGGGTGGCACCGCGGTCGCCCGCCCGACGCCCGCCGAGGTGGACTTCGAGGTCGGCGAGACCATCACGATCAAGGAGGGCTCGTTCGCGGGTCTTCCCGGGTCGATCAGCGAGATCAAGCCGGAGAGCGGCAAGCTCACCGTTCTCGTCTCCCTCTTCGAGCGCGAGACGCCGGTCGAGCTGTCGTTCGACCAGGTCACCAAGATGCTCTGACGCTCCGTCGTCAGCGAGAAGGCCGTCCCTGTCGGGGCGGCCTTCTCGCGTATCGGGCGGGAGCCAGGATCGGGTAGACTTACATGGTTTGTGTGCCGCTTCGGCGTGCGCGAACACACCGCAGTCCGGAAACGCCGGATTCGCGGGAGAGCGGATGCATCCGGCATCCGTTCGATGAAAGGAAGAGGAAATGGCACCGAAGAAGAAGGTGACCGGCCTGATCAAGCTTCAGATCAACGCCGGTGCAGCCAACCCGGCGCCGCCGATCGGGCCCGCGCTCGGTCAGCATGGCGTCAACATCATGGAGTTCTGCAAGGCGTACAACGCCGCGACCGAGTCGCAGCGCGGCAACGTCATCCCCGTCGAGATCACCGTCTACGAGGACCGCAGCTTCACGTTCATCCTGAAGACCCCGCCCGCAGCGGAGCTCATCAAGAAGGCCGCCGGCGTGCAGAAGGCATCGCCCACGCCCCACACGGTCAAGGTCGGCAAGATCACCAAGGACCAGGTCCGCGAGATCGCCGAGACCAAGAAGGCCGATCTGAACGCGAACGACATCGAGGCTGCCTCGAAGATCATCGCCGGCACCGCCCGTTCCATGGGCATCACGGTCGAGGGCTGAGGGGAATAACACATCATGGCTAAGTCCAAGGCTTACAAGGCTGCCGTCGAGAAGATCGAGGCAGACCGTTTCTACACTCCCGCTGAGGCTGTCGCCCTCGCGAAGGAGACCGGCTCGGCGAAGTTCGACTCGACCGTCGAGGTCGCGCTGAAGCTCGCTGTCGACCCGCGCAAGGCAGACCAGATGGTGCGCGGCACCGTCATCCTGCCCCACGGCACCGGCAAGACCGCCCGCGTCATCGTGTTCGCCACCGGCCCCGCGGCCGAGGCAGCGATCGCCGCAGGTGCGGATGAGGTCGGCGGCGCCGAGCTCATCCAGCGCGTCGCCGACGGCTGGACCAACTTCGATTCCGCGGTCTCCACCCCGGAGCTCATGGGCCAGGTCGGTCGCCTGGGTAAGGTGCTCGGCCCGCGTGGCCTCATGCCGAACCCGAAGACGGGCACCGTGACTCCGAACCCGGCCAAGGCCGTCGAGGAGATCAAGGGCGGAAAGATCGAGTTCCGCGTCGACAAGCACGCCAATGTGCACTTCATCGTCGGCAAGGCGTCCTTCTCCACCGAGCAGCTGAACGAGAACATCGACGCTGCGCTCGAGGAGATCGTCCGCCTCAAGCCGTCGAGCTCGAAGGGTCGCTACATCCAGAAGGGTGCCGTGTCGACCACGTTCGGCCCCGGAATCCCGCTGGACGTCAACGTCTTCTGAGTCCCACTCGGAAACGAGAGCCCTCGCCTCACGGCGGGGGCTCTCGTGCGTTCGGCCATCGCATCGCGGAATGACACGAAACGACATACGATGCACGTCTCGGCGCATCGGGCGATTATCGTGTTCAGGTTCCGCTCCATCACAGCGCATCCGAATACCCCAGGAGGGTATCCATGTCCCGTCGTCTCACCGCCGTCGCCGCACTCGTCATCTCCGCCGCAGCGCTCACCGCGTGCAGCGGAGGAACCGCTTCCGAAGAGGGTGGCACGACGCAGAGTGGCGCGGGATCCGACTTCGGTCTCGTGACGGAGGGAACGCTCACGGTCGCGACCGAGGGCACGTACCGTCCCTTCAGCTTCCACGACGATGACGGCACCGGCCCCCTGATCGGCTACGACGTCGAGATCATCGAGGCTGTCGCCGACAAGCTCGGTCTGGAGATCAACTTCCAGGAGACGCAGTGGGACGCGATCTTCGCCGGGCTCGACGCCGGTCGCTTCGACCTCATCGCCAACCAGGTGACGATCAACGAGGAGCGCGAGGCGGCGTACCTGTTCAGCGCCCCGTACACGGTGTCGCCCGGAGTGATCGTCGTCGCGGAGGACGACGACTCCATCACCTCGTTCGCGGATCTCGACGGCAAGACCACGGCGCAGTCGCTCACGAGCAACTGGTACGACCTCGCGACCGAGAGCGGTGCGGACGTCGAGCCCGTCGAGGGCTGGGCGCAGGCTGCCGAGCTGCTGCGCCAGGGCCGGGTCGACGCGACGGTGAACGACAAGCTCACCTTCCTCGATTACGAGACCACCGACGGCCCCACGGGTCTGAAGATCGCTGCCGAGACGGACGAGGCCGGTGAGCAGGCGTTCGTGCTCCCGCAGGACAGCGAGGCACTCGCCGACGCGATCGACGAGGCCCTCGCCGAGCTCCGAGAAGACGGCACGCTCGCGGAGATCAGTGAGAAGTACTTCGGCGCCGACGTCACCGAGTAACCGATGACCCCCTGGGAGCTGTTCCTCAACTCCGTCGGGCCGATCGCCCTCGGGGGCCTGGTCGGCACGATCCCACTGGCGCTCAGCTCGTTCGCGCTCGGTCTCGTGCTCGCGCTCGTGGTCGCGCTGATGCGGATCTCCACGAAGCGTGTCGTCTCCGGCATCGCCCGGGTCTACATCTCGATCATCCGCGGCACCCCGCTGCTCGTGCAGCTGTTCGTGATCTTCTACGGCATGCCCTCGATCGGGATCACGATCGACCCCTGGCCGAGCGCGATCGTCGCTTTCTCGCTCAACGTCGGCGGATACGCCGCCGAGGTGATCAGGGCGGCGATCCTGTCGGTGCCGAAGGGGCAGTGGGAGGCGGCGTACACGGTCGGCATGGGACGCACGCGGACGCTCGCGCGCGTGATCCTGCCTCAGGCGGCCAGGGTCTCGGTGCCGCCGCTGTCGAACACGTTCATCTCGCTCGTGAAGGACACATCGCTCGCGTCGCTCATCCTCGTGACCGAGTTGTTCAAGGTCGCGGAGCAGATCGCCGCGTCGACGTACCAGTTCATGGTGATCTACCTCACGGCAGCTCTGGTGTACTGGGTGTTCTGCCTGGTTCTCTCGACAGGCCAGAGCGTACTGGAGAAGAGGCTCGATCGTCATGTCGCACTCTGAGCACACCGCCGCCGCGTCCGCCACGCCGCTCCTCACCGCGCGCGGGCTCCGCAAGAGCTTCGGTGCGAACGAGGTGCTCGGCGGCATCGACCTCACGCTCCACCGCGGCGAGGTCGTCGTCCTGATCGGGCCGAGCGGATCGGGGAAGACCACGGTCCTGCGGTCGCTCAACGGTCTGGAGACGCCGGATGCGGGAACCGTGTCGGTGGACGGCGGGCCGGAGATCGACTTCGCGACGCCACCGACGCCGAAGCAGCGGTTCGCCCTGCGTGACCGGTCGGCCATGGTCTTTCAGCACCACAGTCTCTTCCCGCACCTCACGGTTCTCGAGAACGTGATCGAGGGTCCGTGGCGTGTGCAGAAGCGCCCGAAGGCTCAGGTCCTCACCGAGGCGAAGGCGCTCCTCGCTCGAGTCGGCCTCGCCGAGAAGGAGGACGCCCGTCCGCACGAGCTCTCCGGCGGCCAGCAGCAGCGCGTGGGGATCGTCCGCGCGCTCGCGCTGCAACCGGATCTGCTGCTGTTCGACGAGCCGACGAGTGCGTTGGACCCCGAACTCGTCGGGGAGGTGCTGCTCGTCATCAAGGAGCTGGCCGATGAGGGGTGGACGATGGTCGTCGTCACTCACGAGTTGAGCTTCGCGCGGGAGGCGGCGGACCACGTGCTGTTCCTCGACGGGGGCGTCGTGGTCGAGGAAGGCACGCCGACCCAGGTCTTCAGCGCGCCGCGCCACGAGCGCACGCAGCGATTCCTCGCGCGGATCCTTCGTCCGCTCGACGGCGCCTGAGCCCTGCCGCGCGCAGCCCGAGTGAGCTAGCTGATCGCGGGGAGGACGAGGCTCACGGCCAGGACGATCATCACGACCGCGATTCCCGCGTCGAGCATCCGCCAGGAGCGTGGCGTGCGCAACCATCGGCCGAGATAGCGCGCGCCGAAGCCGAGCGCGGTGAACCAGAGGAAGCTCCCCATCACCGCACCCGTGGCGAACAGCCAGCGATCGTCGCCCTGGGTCGCAGCGACCGATCCGAGGAGGAGGACCGTGTCGAGGTAGACGTGCGGGTTCAGCCACGTGAGGGCGAGCACGGTCAGGAGTACGGGGGCCAGCCGCACCCGCTGCCCGCTCTTCACGGCCGTGCGGACCGCTCCGGCCGACGCGGTGTCCGGCGTACGTTCCTCCGGCTCCTCCTCGACCTGGAGTGCCTGGCCGGTGCCTCGCCAGGCGCGTCGCGCGGCGAGGAGTCCGTATCCGAGGAGGAACGCTCCGCCGGCCCAGCGGGCCACGTCGATGATCCAAGGCGCGGAGCTCACGAGGAGCCCGAGGCCGGCGACTCCCGCGACGATGAGGACCGCGTCCGATACCGCGCAGACGATCACGACGGCGAGCACGTGCTCGCGACGGATTCCCTGGCGCAGCACGAACACGTTCTGCGCGCCGATGGCGATGATGAGAGAGAGGCCGAGTCCGAGACCCGCGAAGAAGGGGAGCACGCTCTGAGGCTACGGTTCGGCAATCGTGAACGCCAGCGCAGATTCCTTCATGAGCATTAGTATCATTAATGTGCGCATCGATCCCGAACTCGCCTCCACGGTCGCCGCTGTCGTCGATGAGGGCACGCTCGAGGCGGCGGCACGGAAGCTGCGCATCACCCCGTCAGCGGTGAGCCAGCGCATCAAGAGCCTCGAGCAGCAGCTCGGACGCGTCCTGCTCGTCCGGTCCAAGCCCGCGAGGGTGACGGAGGCGGGGGAGTCCGTGGTTCGGTGGGCGCGGCAGATCGCGCTACTGGAGCACGAGGCGCTCGCGAACCTGGGGCTGGACGCGGACGAGGGGTCAGCGCGCGTCAGCATCCCGCTGGCGGTCAACGCCGACTCGATGGCGACCTGGTTCCTGGCACCGCTCGCGCGTCTGGCGGACAGGCACGGGATGGATTTCGACCTGCATCGCGACGATCAGAACTTCACCGCCCGTCTGCTCGAGTCGGGGACGGTCCTCGCGGCCGTCACGAGTGAGGCATCGCCCGTCTCCGGATGCACCGTCACACCGCTGGGCGTCCTCGAGTACACGGCGATGGCGACGCGCCGGTACGTCGAGCGCTGGTTCCCCGACGGCGTGGATGCCGAGTCCCTCGCGGTCGCGCCGTTCGTGGACTTCGATCGGAGGGACTCGCTGCAGCACGAGTGGCTGCAGCAGTGGGGAGTGCCGCACCAGGGAGTCCCTCGGCACTATGTCCCGGCGTCGCACGACTATGCGCTCGCCGTCTCGCTCGCTCTCGGATGGGGGATGGTTCCGCGGCTGCAGGGATCCACGGATCTGCTTCCGCTCGGCGGAGAACCCGTGCGGGTGGCGCTCTACTGGCAGCAGTGGAACCTGCGATCCGCGCTGCTCGACGCGATCGCCGCGGAGGTCGCTCTCGAGGCGCGTGCGGTGCTGGCGACCTGAGTCAGGCTCCTGGGCCGTCGCTCTCGGGGCGGGCGCCGGAGGTGAGCGCGTGCAGCAGTCTGCTGAGGTTGCGGATGTCGTCGATCGGCCACTCCGCGAGAGCCGTGAGCAGAAGGCCCTCCTGGGGGAGCCGTGCGGCGGCGAGCCGTTCGACGCCCTCCGGTGTGGGGGAGAGCACGGACGATCGTCCGTCGTTCGGATCGGGCTCGCGGTGGATGAGGCCGAGGTCCTCCAGCTCCTTCACCGTGCGACTGACCTGCCCCTTGTCGGCCAGGAGGTGTTCGGCGAGCGCGGACGGCGTGATGGGAGCGCGTCGCACGATCGTGGTGAACACCTTGTAGGCCCCGGGCAGCATGCCGGGGCTCACGCGATGGGCGTTCGCGGTGATGAGCCGGCGGAAGTGGGTGATCAGCTCGCTGAACTCCGACTCGAGAGCGTGCACCGCCTCGGTGCGCGCCTCTGCGTCGTCGGCATCAGCGGGCGCCACGGTCGTTCCCGTCCGCGTCGGTCGCGCGCGCCGGGTCGCTACCGGAGACGACGGCGATCGGGGAGGTGGCGGAGCCCGCGACCGCGTAGCCGTCCCCCAGTGCATCGGCCTCGGCGCGCTCGCTCGTGGTCATCCGGGTGAGCGGGGTGTTCGGGAGGAACAGGATCGCGATCAGGCTGATCACCGCGAGGGGGATGCCGATGAGGAACGCGTGGGAGATCCCCTGGGCGTAGAAGTCCTCGACGATCACGCGCACGGTCTCGGGCATGAGGCGGACCTCGGGAAGCGTGCCGCTCGCGAGCTCTGCCGCGACCTCCGCACCCTTGTCGCCGAGACCGGCGATCGCCTGTGCGATCTGCGCCTTGCCGTCGACGAAGAGGTTCGAGACGGTGGTCGCCAGCACGGCGCCCATCACGGACACGCCGACCGTGCCGCCGAGGCTGCGGAAGAAGGTCACCCCGGAGCTCGCGACGCCGATCTCCTCGGGCTTCGCGACGTTCTGGACGACCAGCACGAGGTTCTGCATGGTCATGCCGACGCCTGATCCGAGCAGGAACATGTACAGGGAGACGAGTACGAAGTTCGTGTCGTAGTGCAGCGTCGACAGCATCGTGGTTCCGGCGAGGAGCAGGACGGCGCCGAGGATCAGGTACGGCTTCCAGTGGCCGAACCTGGTGACGAGCTGACCGATGAAGATCGACGAGAGCAGCAGTCCGCCGATCATCGGCAGAGTCATCAGACCCGCCTCGGTCGGAGTGGCGCCCCGGGCGAGCTGCATGTACTGCGACAGGTACACCGAGGTGCCGAACATGGCGATGCCGATCGAGATCGACGAGACGACGGCCAGCGTGAACGTGCGGTCGCGGAACAGGGTCAGGGGGATGAGGGGCTCGCGGACCCTGAACTCGACGATGATGAACGCGATCGCAGCGATCAGCGCGCCGCCGACCATGAGGATTGTTTCCGTGCTCCACCAGTCGAAGGTGGAGCCCGCGTTCGTGACCCAGATGAGCAGGAGCGAGACCGCGGAGGACAGCAGCACGATACCGGCGTAGTCGATCGAGACCTTTCGGGCTTCGCGCTCGCGGATGTGCAGCGTCTTCTGCAGGATGAACAGCGCCGCGACCGCGAACGGCAGCGAGACGAAGAAGTTCCAGCGCCAGTTGATGGCGTCGGTGATGAAGCCTCCCAGGAGCGGACCGCCGACCGTCGCGACGGCCATGACCGCGCCGAACAGGCCCATGTACCGGCCGCGCTCGCGGGGGCTGATGATGTCGGCCATGATGACCTGGCTGAGGGCTGCGAGTCCGCCGCCGCCGAGGCCCTGGATCGCGCGGAAGGCGATGAGAGTCCCCGTGTCCTGGGCGAAGCCCGCAGCCGCCGTCGCGAGCACGAAGATCACGAGCGCGATCTGGATGAGCAGCTTGCGGTTCATCAGGTCGGCGAGCTTGCCCCAGATCGGGGTCGAGATCGCGGTGGTGAGGAGCGTGGCGGTGACTACCCACGTGTACGCGGCCTGGTCGCCACCGAGATCGTGGACGATCACCGGAAGCGAGGTCGACACGACCGTGGTCGCGATCATCGAGACGAACATGCCGAGGAGCAGCCCGGTGAGGGCCTCGAGCACCTGCCGGTGCGTCATCTTGGCGGGGATGGTGTCGGCGGACATGCGCGACCTTTCACAGCGAGGAGCGAGTGTCGCGGCTGCTCTGGCACGACGAAAGTAATTGAACTTCGTCAACCATACGCCGATCGTTGATCTTCGTCAACCAAACGTCGACAGGCGGGCGCGTACGCGACCCGGAACCACGCGCACGACGGCGTCGGCCGAGCCGTCGTGTGGGCGTCACCGAATCGTGCGGGTGGGACCGGGGCTCGTGGGCCTCCCGGTTCGCGAGCGGGCTACTCGGACAGGGCGAGGGCGCGGAACATGTCGCGCTCGCGCAGCGCGTCGCGACGACTCGTGTCGGAGGGGCGGCTCTCGGCCCGGGAAGGCGGCGCCTGTCCGGTCGTGCGGCGGTACAGCTCGTCGATCAGTCCCGTCGCGAGCCGCACGAGCTGACCGATCTCCCGGTCGTCCCTGTCGATCCACACCGAACGGGGCTCATCGTGCACCGGGTTGAAGCCGACGTGCTCCTCCCAGACGAACAGTGTCCGCTCTGCGCCGAGTACGTGCTGCTGCCACCACACCTGACGGAGGTAGGAGCGGGGGATGGATCGCCAGGACTTGTTGGTCGTCTTGATCTCGGCGAGCGTCACGCGACCGTCGGCGTCGACGCAGATGCCATCGGGTGTGGCGAGGTGGCGTCGCTCGACCACGGCGTGGAAGAGCGCGGAGGAAGGGAAGATCCCGTGGGTGGCCGCGACCCATGCGGCGATCTCCGGTTCGCGTCGGCGCCCGTGGTCGGTGTAGGCGTTGCCGCCGAACCGTGCACCGCCGCCGAGTTTCGCATCCGCAGCGCGGGCGATCGAGACATCGCTGGTGAGCCCGGCGACGTCGGTGGCGGTGATGCCGCGAGAGCGTGCCCGCAGCCACTGCACCCGATCGCGCGAGTCCGCGACGATGCGTGCGGCGATTTCGGGGGTCACCTGTCGAGCCTAACTCCGCCCGCCGACCTCGACTCCATGTACACGCCGAGGCGGCGTCGGATCACCGCAGCGACGGCCATCCGGTGGGGCCGGGGGACCCTGCCGGATACTCTTCCAGCGGTACCTCTCCCCGTGTCCACGCGTCTCGGATCGGCTGGATGATCCGCCAGCTCTCCTCAGCCGCGTCCCCGCGCACCGAGAGCAGGGGATCGGCGTCGAGGATCCCCGAGAGCACCTCGGCGTACGCGCGCAACGCGCCGGCGCCGAGCTCGGCGGACAGCGTCGCGCGCTCCAGCTCGAACGGGTCGTCGGCACCGTTGACGTTGAGCTCGAGACTGATGCGATCCGGTCCCAGCGAGAAACGCAGTACCGCACCGTCGGCGCTCCCGGTGAGTCCGGTGGGTACATGCCGCACCGCGCGGAAGCGCACCACGATCTCGGTGGCCGGGTCTCCCAGGGCTTTGCCCGAGCGCAGGGTGAACGGTACTCCCGCCCATCGGACGTTGCGCACCTCGAACACCGCTTCAGCCAGAGTCTCGGTCCCGCGCGCGGCGTCGACCCCCGGCTCATCCACGTAGGCGGGCTTGTCGATCCCGTCCACCGAACCCGCCGTATAGCGAGCGCGCCGTGACGAGGTTCCCGGATCGTCCGCCCAGATATGCGTGGCGCGCAGTACGGCGGTCGTGGCCTCGCGGAAGTCGACCTCGCCGAGCGTCGCCGGCTGCTCCATCGCGAGCACGGCGAGCACCTGCAGCAGGTGGCTCTGCGTCATGTCGACGAACGCTCCCGCGCCGTCGTAGTAGCCCGCTCGGCCCTCGAGCCCCAGGCGCTCGTCGTACACGATGGCGACGGACTCGATGCTCTCGGCGGACCACAGGGGCTCGAGCAGACGATTGGCGAATCGGGCGCCGAGGAGATTCAGGGTCGTCGAGCGACCGAGGAAGTGGTCGACGCGGAAGACCCGGCGCTCGGGAACGAGCGTGCCGAGCCGAGCGTTGAGGTCTCGAGCGCTCGCCTCGTCCACCCCGAACGGCTTCTCGAGCGCGAGCATCGCACCCGCGGGGAGCATGTCCGCATCGAGGGCGTCGCACGCCGCCGCCGTGACCGCGGGCGGGACCGCGAAGTACAGCGCGACCTGCCCGTCGAGGCCGTGCAGCAGGCCCCGGAGGTCGTCGGCGCGGGTGATGTCGGCGCGGCGGTACGAGACCTCCACGCGGTCGATCGCGTGCTCTGCATCGGCCGCTGCGAACGCGGTGCGCACAACTCGCCGCAGATCGTCATCCGTCCACGCATCGGTGCCGGCGCCGATCACCTCCACGCGCCGTTCGGGCTCGCGGACGAGCAGCTGTCCCAGGGCGGGCAGGAGGAGGCGGGAGGTCAGGTCTCCCGACGCCCCGAAGATCACGAGTGTCGTCCGGTCATCCATGTCCCCACCGTACGTGCGGCCGTGCGCCGTGCGCCAGGTCGTGCGAGACTCGAGGGAATGCCTTCCCCCATCGAGGACTACGCCCTGCTGAGCGACTGCCGTACGGCGGCCCTGATCTCCCGCGAGGGCAGTGTCGACTGGCTCTGTCTGCCGCGATTCGACTCCCCGTCGATGTTCGGTGCCCTGCTGGGCGATCAAACGCACGGCATGTGGAGTCTCCGGCCTGTCGACGAGCAGGCGCGGATGCACAGGCACTACGTGTCGGACACCTTCAACCTCGTCACGCGCTGGGAGACCTCAGGCGGCGTCGTCGAGGTGCACGACTTCATGCCGCGATCGGATGATCGTACGGATCTGGTGCGCCGGGTGGTCGGCGTCTCCGGCTCCGTGGAGCTCGTGACCGAGCTGCGCATGCACTTCGACTACGCCAGGGCTTTCCCCTGGGTCCGCCAGATGGGGACACCCGCGGCTCCCGTCCTTCACGCGGCGGCCGGCCCTGAGGCCGTCGTCGTCCGCGGGATCGCGCTCGCCGCCTCGGACCATGTGCACACGGGACGCGTGGTCGTCGCGGCGGACGAGATCCGCGACCTGACGCTCACATGGTTCCCCTCGCACGAGGAGGCGCCCGAGCCTCTGGACGTCGAAGAGGCGGTCGCGCGCACACGCGCCTGGTGGCAGGGATGGGCGAGCGGGATCGAGCACGACGGACCGCACCGCGACGAGGTGGTGCGCTCGCTCCTCGTCCTCCGTGCACTCACCCACCGAGACACCGGCGGCATCGTGGCGGCGCCGACCACCTCGCTCCCCGAGGAGTTCGGCGGCTCACGCAACTGGGACTACCGCTTCGTCTGGCTGCGTGACGCCGCACTGACCCTCGAGGTCCTGATCGCGCACGGCTTCCTGCGGGAGGCGCATCACTGGCGGCGGTGGCTGCTCCGTGCCGTCGCGGGGGAGCCCGCCGAGGTGCAGATCATGTACGGCATCGCGGGTGAGCGGGACCTCGCGGAGCGCGAGCTGGCCAGTCTCCCCGGCTACGACGGTGCCGCTCCGGTGCGCATCGGCAACGGAGCGGTGGATCAGTATCAGGCCGACGTGATCGGTGAGGTGCTCGTAGCGCTCGAGGCGGCACGGATCGCCGGGCTCGAGGAGTCGGCGTTCTCCTGGCCGCTGCAACGGGCGTTGATCGAGCGGGTCGTCGCGGGGATGGATCAGCCCGACAACGGGATCTGGGAGATTCGCGGAGAGCCGAGATGGTTCACGCACTCCCGGGTGATGATGTGGGCCGCACTGGATCGGGGTGTGCGCGCGGTCCGCGAGCACGGCCTCAGCGGGGACGGCGACCGCTGGGCGCAGGTGCGCGACCGCCTGCGCGAGGAGATCGACACCCGCGGCGTGCACGCCGACGGCTACTTCGTGCAGCACTACGACGATGATGAGGTCGACGCGTCCCTGCTCACGATCGCGCAGGTCGGCTACTGCGCAGCCGACGACCCGCGGATGCTCCGTACGGTCGAGCAGATGGAGCGCACACTGCTGAGGGACGGTCTCCTGCTGAGGTATCGCACCGAATCCGGTGTCGACGGTCTCGCCGGAGACGAGCATCCTTTCCTGGCGTGCAGCTTCTGGCTCGTCGAGCAGTATGCCGCGAGCGGTCGTCGGGACGATGCGGTCGCTCTGATGTCGCGTCTGGTGTCGTTCGCGAACGATCTGGGCCTTCTGTCCGAGGAATACGACGTCGAGGGCGGGCGTCACGCGGGGAACACGCCTCAGGCGCTCTCGCACCTCGCCCTGGTCAGGGCGGCCGATGCGCTCGGTGGGCACGCCGGACGCGCTGCCGACCGGCGCTGAGGCAGCACGCCTCGATTTGGTGGGGTCCGTCTGCGCGGGGTAGAGTGTGCGTAACCGAAGACCGCCGGTCGTCGTGGTGTGCGAAAGTACAGCATGATCGAAGCACTGCTCTGATCCCCGGATCGAAAAAGCAGAGGGCCTGCGCAGGGACAAGATCGTATCTCCAGTTCGCTGGCCACGCTCCGTCACTTGCGCGGAGCGTTTTTCTTTGCCCGCAGTGCCAGGAATCCGCCGAGGTCGAGGTCGTTGCTCCACCACCGTGGAGCAGCTCGTACCCACCAAGGAGTGACCATGGCGCAGAAGGATGCATCGGTTGCCGAGCTCACGAAGAACTTCGAGAACTCGAACGCCGTCCTGCTGACCGAGTACCGCGGTCTGACGGTTGCCCAGCTCAAGGAGCTGCGCAACAGCATTCGTCAGGAAGCGGACTACGCCGTGGTGAAGAACACGCTGACCAAGATCGCCGCGAACAACGCGGGGATCACGGCGCTGGACGAGGGACTCACGGGTCCGTCGGCCGTCGCGTTCGTGCACGGTGACTTCGTCACCACTGCGAAGGCTCTGCGTGACTTCGCCAAGGCCAACCCGCACCTGGTGATCAAGGGCGGCATCTTCGAGGGCAACGCTCTCGACGCCGACGAGATCAACAAGTACGCCTCGCTCGAGAGCCGTGAGGTTCTGCTGGCGAAGGCTGCGGGCATGATGAAGGCGACGATGGGCAAGGCCGCGGCCACCATCGACGCGCTTCGCGACAAGCTGGAGACCGCCGAGGCCGCGTAAGCGACCGGCGTTCCCCTCATACACCCCATCAATTAGGAGATACATCATGGCGAAGCTCACCACTGAAGAGCTGCTCGAGCAGTTCTCGGAGCTGACTCTCATCGAGCTCAGCGAGTTCGTGAAGGCGTTCGAGGAGAAGTTCGACGTCACCGCTGCTGCCCCCGTCGCCGTTGCCGGCGCTGCGGGTGCGGGTGGCGCTGCCGAGGCCGAGGAGGAGAAGGACTCGTTCGACGTCATCCTCGAGGCTGCGGGCGACAAGAAGATCCAGGTCATCAAGACGGTCCGTGAGCTCACCTCGCTGGGCCTCGGCGAGGCCAAGGCTGTCGTCGACGGCGCCCCCAAGGCTGTCCTCGAAGGCGCCACCAAGGAGGCCGCCGAGAAGGCCAAGGCTTCCCTCGAGGAGGCTGGCGCGACGGTTACCCTCAAGTAATCACGCTTCACGCTGTGCTGCGAAGGCCCCGGGTTCTCCCGGGGCCTTCGTGCGTTCCCCGGCCGGTGAAGAGCTCAGGAACGCGGGGCGGCGGTGGAGCTGCGCACGACGAGGCGGGAGGCGGCGATCACATGCTCGACGGGTGCGCGCGGATCGTCCATCCTCGCGCGGAGGAGGGCGACGGCGGCGCGCCCCTGCTCCCGAGGGTGCTGGCGGATCGTGGTCAGGGCGAACATCTCGGCGTGCTCGTGGTCGTCGATGCCGACGACGCTCAGCTCCGTCGGGACGGATATCGCCAGGCGGCGAGCGGCGATGACGGCACCGATGGCCGCCTCGTCGCAGGCCCCCACGACCGCCGTCGGCCGCGAACGGCGGTCGCCGAGCAGGTCGACGGCTGCCGCGTAGCCCCCGTGCATGGTCGGAAGCGTGGAAGCGTGTCGGATCCGGGACGCGTGCCCGGCGGTGGTCATGGCGTCGCGGTAGCCGGCCAGGCGGCGTGAGTCTCCCACGTCGAGCCGGCCGGCGACACCGCCGACGAAGGCGATGTCGGTGTGCCCGAGGTCCAGGAGGTGCTCGGTGGCGATGCGGGCCGCGGAGGTGTCATCGATCGACACCGCGCTCGAGAGATCACTGTGCGGGCCGATGCTCACCAGCGGCCTCCCCATGCTCAACAGTCGTTCGAGTTCGTGCGCGTCGGGCTGGATGCCGATGGCGATCATTCCGTCGAAACGACGGCGGGGCAGGACGTGCTCGAAGATCCGTGCGCGAGCGGGCGAGCCCTCGCGGACCCCGTAGAGCGTGAGGTCGTGGTCCGATTCGAGCAGCGACTCCTGGATGCCCTCGAGCAGCTCGGCGAAGAACCATCGGTCAACGGTGGGCATGACCACCCCGACCGTGCCCGTGCGTCCGGTGGCCAGGCTCGTGGCGGTCGGATGGGCGATGTACGCGAGTTCGCTGGCCGCGTTCGTGACCCGCTCGCGCGTCTCGTCTGAGACGTATCCTCGACCGCTCAGAGCCCGACTGGCGGTGGCTTTGGAGACTCCGGCGCGCGCGGCGACGTCCGCGATCGTGCTCATGCGTCCTCCTCGACACCGTCGCACCTTCGTCGGCGCGCACCCGTCCACATGGTAGCCGTCGGCGGTCGAAAAAGGAACCGGTTCCACGAGCGGGCCGTGAGAGCGCTCCCGCCCAGTCATACCGGCATATGGGGAAAGGTTGCGAGCTTGTGATACTTGGGCATTGTGTCGGGGCCCGCTGGCCAAGTAGGTTGGCCTGGAATCGGTTCCCGACTGTGCTCGTCATGACGCACACGCGCAGGGGATGTGCAGCCATCGACGGACGCACACGCGCAGGGAACGTGAACTCGAAGAGGAGACATCACATGGCACGGTCACAGCGGTATCGGCGGCTTGCGCCGCTTGCCCTTCTCGGCGCGGCCGGCATCGCGCTCGCAGGTTGCGGCGCCCCCGGTGCTCCCGGCGGCGGAGGCGGCGGCGAAGAGGGCGACAACACCGTCACGGTGTACGGCACGATCGTCGATGCAGAGGCGGAACTGCTGCAGGAGTCCTGGGCCGATTGGGCCGAGGAGAACGACATCGAGATCGAGTACGAAGGTAGCCAGGACTTCGAGACTCAGCTCGGAACCCGCGCGCAGGGTGGTAACCCGCCCGACATCGCGATCTTCCCGCAGCCGGGTCTGTTCGCGGACTTCGCGGCCCGCGACTTCCTGCTCCCCGCCCCTGAAGAGGTCGAGAGCAACGCGAACGAGTACTGGACCGAGGACTGGGTGAACTACGGCACCTATGACGGTGAGTTCTACGGCGCGCCCCTCATGGCGAACGTCAAGGGCTGGATCTGGTACTCGCCGACGCAGTTCGCGGACTGGGGCGTCGAGGTCCCCGAGACCCTGGACGAGATGACCGCTCTCACGCAGACCATCCAGGAGGAGACCGGATCGGCACCCTGGTGCGCCGGCTTCGAATCGGGAACGGCCACGGGCTGGCCGGGAACCGACTGGATCGAGGACTACGTCCTGCGCCAGGCCGGACCCGACGTCTACGACCAGTGGGTCGCCGGTGAGGTCAACTTCACCGACCCGCAGATCAAGACGGCGTTCGACTCGGTGGGCGAGATCCTCCTGAACTCGGACTACGTCAACGCCGGCTTCGGTGACGTCCGCTCGATCAACTCGACCGCGTTCGGTGACGTGGCTCCGGCCCTCGCCGAGGGTGACTGCGCGCTGACGCACCAGGCGTCGTTCCTCTCGGGCTTCTTCCCCGAGGGCACGAACATCGCCGAGGACGGCGACGTGTGGGCATTCATGCTGCCGGGCGAGTCCGCGGGTGAGACCGCCGTCACGGGCGCCGGTGAGATCGTCGGTGCCTTCAGCGACAGCGAGGCGACCCAGAAGGTGCTCGCGTACCTGTCCAGCCCCGAGTGGGCGAACAGCCGCGTCAGCCTCGGTGGCGTCACGTCCGCGAACAACGGGCTCGACCCCGACGCCGCGCAGGACCCGATCCTGCAGGAGACCATCAAGATCCTGCAGGACGACCAGACCACGTTCCGTTTCGACGGATCTGACGTCATGCCCGGTGCTGTCGGTACCGGAACGTTCTGGAAGGGCATGGTCGCCTGGGTCAACGGTGACAGCACGGACCAGGTTCTCGAGCAGATCGAGACCGGCTGGCCCGCCGGCTGATCGGAATCACAGCGGGTCGCCCCTTCACGGGGCGGCCCGCTTCCTCCGGTTCGCGCACCGTCGCGTGAACCGCTGATGATCTGCACTCTCCAAAGGGGACTCCTGTGACCGCATTTTTCACGTGGATCGGCACCATGCCTCCGGTCCTGCAGGCGGTGATCGTCGTCATCGCATTCGCGCTGGTGATCGCCGCCATCCTGCTTCTCGTCGATCTGGCGCCGCGCAAGGGCGCCGTCTACACCGGCATTCGCCTCGCGATGTGCCTCCTCATCCCACTCGCCATCATGTGGGCCTTCAACTCGTACTACTGGGCGATGGGAGTCGCGGTCGCTGTGGGAGCGATCTTCTTCCTGCTCGACTTCCGATCCCGTGAGGGCACCGGATATCTGATCCAGCTCGTCGCCTTCATGGCTCCGGCGCTGCTCCTTCTGCTCGTCGGACTCATCCTGCCGTCGCTGCAGACGATGGTGACCTCGTTCATGAGCGCCTCGGGAAACGAGTTCGTCGGCCTCACGAACTACGCGTGGATCTTCACGCAGTCCGACGGCATCACCTCGGTCATCAACACGATCGTGTGGGTCCTCGTGGTGCCGACCGTCTCGACGATCGTCGGTCTCGCCTACGCGGTGTTCATCGACCGGACGCGCGGAGAGAAGATCTACAAGGTCCTCGTCTTCATGCCGATGGCGATCTCGTTCGTCGGCGCGGGCATCATCTGGCGCTTCATGTATGTCTACCGGGGAAGCGAGTTCGAGCAGATCGGTCTGCTCAACCAGATCCTCGTGTGGTTCGGCGCCGAGCCCCAGCAGTTCCTGCTGAACGAACCGTGGAACACGCTCTTCCTCATCATCGTGCTCATCTGGGTCCAGACCGGTTTCGCCATGGTCGTGCTCTCGGCATCGATCAAGGGTGTGCCGGCCGAGCTGCTGGAGGCTGCGGAACTCGACGGCGCGAACGCCTGGCAGCGGTTCCGATCCGTCACGGTGCCCTCGATCCGCCCCGCGCTGATCGTCGTGCTCACGACCATCTCGATCGCGTCGCTGAAGGTGTTCGACATCGTCCGCACGATGACCGGTGGTAACTACGGCACCTCGGTCCTCGCGAACGAGATGTACACGCAGTTCTCGAAGTTCGAGGCGGGTCGCAGCGCTGCGCTCTCCGTCATCCTGTTCATCCTGGTGCTCCCGATCGTGATCTACAACGCGCGCCAGATCAAGCGTCAGCGGGAGATCCGATGAGCGACACCGTGAAGACCACCACGCCCACGAGCACGAGGGCGATCGTCACCGGCGGCAAGATCGATGCGTCGGCCGGTCGAGCGCGCAAGAAGCTCAGTCGTCCCTGGGCGTCCGTCGCCTCGATCCTCATCGCGATCCTGTGGACCATCCCGACGCTCGGACTGTTCATCTCGTCGTTCCGACCGAGGGACCAGATCCAGTCCAGCGGCTGGTGGGAGTTCTTCGTCAACCCCGAGGTGACGTTCGACAACTACACCCAGGTGCTCCAGTCCGGCACGACGCAGCTGACGATGATCGAGGCGTTCGTCAACTCGATCGCGATCACGATCCCGGCGACGGTCGTTCCGCTGATGATCGCCGCGATGGCGTCGTACGCGTTCGCGTGGATCGACTTCAAGGGCCGCAACTTCCTGTTCATCTTCGTCTTCGCGCTCCAGATCGTGCCGATCCAGATGGCCCTCGTGCCCCTGCTCAGCTCGTTCTCGCGCGGCCTGGAGATCTTCGGGATGCCGGTCACGCTGCCGCTCGGTGCCTCCGACGGCTATGCGCAGGTGTGGTTCGCCCACACGATGTTCGCGCTGCCGCTGGCGATCTACCTGCTGCACAACTTCATGTCCGAGATCCCGGGCGAGATCATCGAGGCCGCGCGCGTCGACGGTGCGTCGCGCGGTCAGATCTTCTTCCGGATCGTCCTCCCGCTCACGATGCCCGCGATCGCATCGGTGGCGATCTTCCAGTTCCTCTGGGTCTGGAACGATCTGCTCGTCGCGCTCGTCTTCGCGGACGGACGGGCGGCTCCCATCACGAAGCTGTTGGCGGAGATCGTGGGAACGCGCGGCAACGACTGGTATCTGCTTACCGCAGGAGCCTTCGTGTCGATCATCGTGCCTCTCATCGTGTTCTTCGCCCTGCAGCGGTACTTCGTCCGAGGTCTGCTGGCAGGATCCACGAAGGGATAGTCGCGCGATTCGACGCCGGAGACGGGGCGTGGGGCTCGGTAATACGGGCCCCACGCCCCGTACCCTTGGGTGCATGAGATACGCCGAAAGCGTGGTCGACCTCGTCGGCGACACTCCCCTGGTGAAACTGCGGAACGTCACCGAGGGGATCGCGTGCACGGTGCTCGTGAAGCTCGAGTATCTGAACCCCGGCGGATCCAGCAAGGACCGCATCGCGCGGCGCATCCTGGACGCCGCGGAGGCCGCCGGCGATCTGCTCCCCGGCGGCACGATCGTCGAACCCACGAGTGGGAACACCGGGGTGGGGCTCGCCCTCGTCGCCCAGCAGCGCGGATACCGCTGCGTGTTCGTGCTGCCCGACAAGGTGGGCGACGACAAGATCAACGTGCTCCGGGCGTATGGTGCCGACATCGTGGTCACGCCGACGTCGGTGCCCGCCGACAGCCCCGAGTCGTACTACAGCGTCAGTGATCGCCTGGTGCGGGAGATCCCCGGCGCTTTCAAACCGAACCAGTACGAGAACCCGAACGGCCCTCGCAGCCACTACGAGACGACGGGGCCGGAGATCTGGCGGGACACCGACGGTCGGATCACCCACTTCGTCGCTGGCGTCGGCACCGGCGGGACGATCACCGGGACGGGACGCTATCTGCGCGAGGTCTCGGAGGATCGCGTCCGAATCGTCGGAGTCGACCCCGAGGGCAGCGTCTACAGCGGGGGCACGGGCCGGCCGTACCTCGTGGAGGGCGTCGGCGAGGACATCTGGCCGGGAGCCTACGACCCGACCGTCCCACACGAGATCGTGCCCGTGGGAGACGCCGAGTCGTTCGCGATGACGCGCCGACTCGCCCGCGAGGAGGGAATCCTCGTCGGAGGGTCCAGTGGTATGGCGGTCGTCGGCGCGCTCCGTGTCGCGCGGGACCTCCCCGCCGACGCCGTGGTGGTCGTGCTCCTGCCGGACGGCGGGCGCGGATATCTCTCGAAGATCTTCAACGATTCCTGGATGCGCTCCTACGGCTTCAGCGAGGTGGAGGAGGGCGAGACGGTCGCCCACGTCCTCGCCGCGCGAACGGCGTCCGAGAGCGGACGCATCCCGGCCCTCGTGCACGCCCACCCCACGGACACGGTGCTGGAGGTGATCGGGATGATGACGGAGTACGCCGTCTCGCAGCTCGTGGTCCTCAGCGCGGAGCCCCCGGTCATGATGGGCGAGGTCATGGGTGCCGTGGACGAGAAGGGGCTGCTGGATCTCCTGTTCCGCGGCGACGCGCGACCCGCCGACGCCGTCGGGGATCACGTGGGGGAGCGTCTGCCGCTCATCGGCATCCATGCCCCGATCGCCCAGGCGCGCGCGGCGCTCGCCGAGGCCGATGCGCTGCTGGTGACCGAGGACGGAAAGCCGCACACCGTCCTCACCCGCCAGGACCTCCTCTCGTACCTGTCCCGCTGACGCGGCAGGCGGCTCCGGACGGACGCGGGGCGTAACAGGGGGCGCGCCGGCTCGGGCAGCGGTCGTAGGCTGAATCGCATGTCCGATCACGCCTTCGCCACTCGCGCCATCCACGCCGGCCAACAGTTCGACCCGACCACCGGGGCGATCATCCCGCCGATCTATCAGGCTTCGACCTTCGTGCAGGACGGGATCGGCGGATTCCGCAACGGCTACGAGTACAACCGCGCGGGGAACCCGACGCGCACCGCACTCGAGACCCAGCTCGCCGCGCTCGAGGGCGGCGCGAGCGCGCTGTCCTTCGCCTCGGGGCTCGCGGCGGAGGACGCTCTGCTGCGCGGCCTCCTGCGGCCCGGGGACCACGTGCTCCTCGGTAACGACGTCTACGGCGGCACGTACCGGCTGCTCACCCAGGTGCTCGCGCCGTGGGGGATCGAGACGACGACCGTCGAGCTCGGCGACGCCGACGCGCTCCGCGGAGCGCTCCGTCCGGAGACCAAGATCGTGTGGGTCGAGACGCCCAGCAACCCGCTGCTGAAGATCATCGACATCGCGCTGCTCGCCGAGGTCGCCCACGCGGCAGGCGCCCTGCTCGTGGTGGACAACACCTTCGCGTCGCCCGCCCTCCAGCGCCCGCTCGCGCTCGGTGCCGATGTGGTCGTGCACTCCACGACCAAGTACCTCGGGGGACACTCGGATGTCCTCGGTGGTGCCGTCGTGTTCTCCGACGACCGGTTCTTCGACCAGGTCAAGTTCCAGCAGTTCGCCGTCGGTGCCGTGTCCGCTCCGATGGATGCGTGGCTCACCACGCGCGGGATCAAGACCCTCGCCGTGCGGATGCGACAGCACAGCGACAACGCCCAGGCGATCGCGGAGTGGGCGTCGGAGCGTCCGGAGTTCTCCGAGGTGTACTTCCCCGGTCTCGCTTCGCACCCAGGCCACGACATCGCCGCGCGGCAGATGAGCCGGTTCGGGGGCATGCTGTCCCTCGGACTCTCCGCCGGACCCGATGCTGCGCGAGCGTTCGCGGAGTCCACGCACCTGTTCCAGCTCGCGGAGTCCCTCGGTGGCGTCGAGTCGCTGATCGGCTACCCGCCGGAGATGACGCACGCGTCGGTGCGCGGCACGGATCTCGCGGTTCCAGAGAACGTGATCCGCCTCTCGGTGGGCATCGAGGACGTCTCGGACCTCCTCGCCGACCTCGAGGAGGGGCTCGCGCGCATCGCTCGCTGATCCCCTCGCGGCCCTCCCTATCCGCGAGACTGCACGCACGCGCCGAGAGTGGACGATAAAGCCACCTTCTCGGCGCGGAGTTGCAGTCTCGCGGATTAGGGAGCGGGATACGATGGGGGGCTAACGTTTCGGCCACTCCTCGAAAGCACTCTTGAGCGATACACCACTGAACCCTGACACGCCGCCCACCGGCGAGCCCCTGCCGATGGGCAGTTTCCGAACCGCCACGGGGACGCTGCGCACGGTGACCGGCACGATCCGCACGAGCACGCCCACCGGGGCGATCCGCACGCTCGGACCGAACCCCGAGACAGCGCCCATCATGCTGCACCCCGGGGACGCGCTCCCCGCGCGGCGGCGCGTGCTCTACATCATCCTGCTCGGTGCGCTCACGGCCCTCGGACCGTTCACGATCGACCTCTACCTGCCGGCGTTCCCCCTGCTCGAGCGGGACTTCCAGACCTCTGCTGCGGCGATCCAGCTCACGCTCACCGGCACCATGATCGGGTTCGCGATCGGTCAGCTCGTCGTCGGGCCGCTGAGTGACAAGTTCGGACGCCGGATACCTCTGATCATCGTGACGGGGCTGCACATCCTCGCGAGCGTCGCCGCAGCCGTCGCCCCCACGCTCCTCCTGCTCGGCGGTGCGCGCGTCTTCATGGGCATCGGCGCCGCGGCGGGTGGCGTGGTCGCGATGGCGATCGTGCGCGACCTGTTCGGTGGACGCCGCCTGGTCGTCATGCTCTCCCGTCTCGCGCTCGTCTCGGGTGTCGCGCCGGTCGTGGCGCCACTGATCGGCTCAGCCCTGCTGGGCGTGATGCCCTGGCAGGGGATCTTCCTCGTGCTCGCCGCCTACGGTGCGGTGATGATGCTCTCGGCTGCGCTGTTCATCCCCGAGACGCTGCCCAAGGCGCGTCGACAGGATCGGGGCAACACGACGGTGCTGCAGCGCTATCGCAGCGTGCTGTCGGACCGTGTCTTCCTGGGAGTGCTGGTGATCGGCGGCATGACGTTCTCCGGTCTGTTCTCCTACCTGTCCGCGTCGCCGTTCCTCTTCCAGCAGACGCACGGTCTGGACGCGCAGCAGTACGGTCTGCTGTTCGCCGTGAACTCGATCGGTGTCGTGACGGGTGTGCAGGCGGCATCCCGGCTTGCAGCGCGCTTCGGGCCGCAGTGGGTCCTCGCGTTCTCCACCTCTACGCTCCTCGTCTCCGGGGTCGCGATCATCGTGACGGACCAGCTCGGACTCGGACTCTGGGGAACCGTGGTTCCGCTGTTCGTGTTCATGACTGCGTGCGGGTTCACCTTCCCGTGCGTCCAGGTGCTCGCGCTCGACAGGCACGGCAAGGCGGCCGGCACCGCGGCATCGATCCTGGGGGCGGCCAACAACGGTGTCGCGGCCCTGATCTCGCCCGTCGTCGGACTCATCTCGCACGGTTCGCAGATCACGGCGACGTCGATGGCGGTCGTGATGGTCGGCTGCGCCGTGCTCGCGATCCTCTCGCTCTGGCTGATCATCCGGCCTCGCACCGTGGAGATGCTCACCCCCTGAGCATCGCGACGGAGGGGATGGGCGAGAATGGGCGGATGACACGACGCGCGCTCCTCTGGTCCGGATTCGGCGCGCTCGCAGGTGCGGTCTTCCTGGGCTTCGTGCTCATGGGGCTCCTCGACGGCATCGCCGGGGGAGTGGACCAGTGGTGGAACGACCTGATGAACCAGTCACGTCCGCCGTGGCTCGTGGAGTTCTCGCTCGTGATGAACCGCGTCGGTGGAGGGTGGATCGCGATCCTTGTGGTGCCGGTACTCATCGCCGTGGCCCTCGTGATCGCGCGGCGGTGGCGGGCTGCGGTGTTCGCGGTGTCGACCTTCGTGTTCAGCGCTCTGCTGGTGCAGCTGCTGAAGGCGATCTTCGGTCGTGCGCGCCCCGAGGAGATGCTCGTGCTCTCGGACTACGGCTCCTTCCCCTCCGGTCACACCGCGAATGCGGCGACGATCGCCCTGGTGCTGTGGTTGCTGTTCCCGAGAGTGTGGGTCGGGATCCTCGGGATCCTGTGGGCGCTCGCGATGGCGCTGTCGCGGACCGCGCTGTCGGTGCACTGGTTGACCGACACGATCGCGGGACTGCTCGTCGGTGCGGCCGCCGCTTTCCTGGTGGGAGCGGTGCTGCTGCCGTGGGTGCGCACCCGTGTCGATGAGCGCACGCCCCTCGCTAGGGTGGAGTGACCCGAGCGCCGAGGAGTCCCGCATGCCCCGTATCCGTCCGTATCGTCCCGAGGACCGACCGGCACTGATCGACATCTGCGTGCGGACCGCCGACGCGGGCGCCGATGCCACGGGCCTCTTCTCGGATGACGAACTCTGGGGACTGCTCTTCGCCGTCCCCTATGTCGAGCGGCACCCCGACCTCGCCTGGGTCGTGGAGGCGGACGATGCCCGTGTGATCGGGTACCTCGTGTCGACGGATGACACCGACGCCTTCGAGCAGTGGTTCCGAGACGAGTGGTGGCCGCCGTTCGCCGAGCGCTTCCCGCGCCCTTCCGCACGCCGCTCGCGTGAAGAGCAGATGCTCGCCTATGCGTACGGGCGGGGGCCGGGCAAGGACGTCAACACCGCCGAGTACCCGGCGCACCTGCACATCGACCTGCTCCCCGAGACGCAGGGGCAGGGGCTCGGACGCCGGCTTCTGGAGACGGTCTTCGACGAGTTGACGCGGCGTGGCCTCCCGGGTCTGCATCTCGGTATGGACCCCGCCAACCTGCCGGCCGCGGCGTTCTACGAGCGGATGGGACTGGAGCGTCTGCCTGCTCCGGCGGGGTCGCTGAGCTACGGGATAAGCTTCCCGCGCTGACCCCGGTTCGGGTCGAGCGCCATGGCAGGGTAGGATAGTCGACGGCCCTTCGGGGCCTCCGGAGGATTCGCCTAGTGGCCTATGGCGCACGCTTGGAAAGCGTGTTGGGGATGAAACCCCTCGGGGGTTCGAATCCCCCATCCTCCGCCAACGCATGAAGGGCTGCCCCGCAGGGGCGGCCCTTCATGCGTTTATCGACTGAGCGGATTCGCAGGAGGTAGGCGCCACAGGCGCCGAGATCGCGAATAATCCCCTCCAAGCCCGGCGGTGTCAACGGGGTCGCTGCGTGATCGTGGGCGGGGGAGTCTGGAGTGATCATCCGCCGTCGACAGGAGACGCCATGTCCGATCCTTATCTGCTCCCCGAGAACGTCGGACCGATCACATCCGACCCGATCGATCCGTCCCTCGCTCCCGACGAGAACAGTCGTGACTCGGACGAGTATCCCGACACCGACGACCCGGAGCTCGACGACTCCGGGCTTCCCTGAGCCGCCTTCGGACTGGATTCCGGTATGCCGATCGACTCCAGGTGTTGACGCGCGGTCGGGCGTATCGTTCATCTCACAGATGCGCGCGCAAAGAAGCGCGAGTGTCTGTGCACCTCGAACACGGAGCAGGTCACTGTGTGCTTCGCTCCGTGCCGGTGCATCACTGGGGGGAGGGGCGTTGCTCCGTGGGAGACGCGGCTCGAGGCCGTGTTGGAGCAACGCCCCTTACCGGCACTGCTCCGATGCCCGCCTACAATCGCTAGGTGGCCACCCCCAAGATCGTGCTGTTCTACGCCTTCACTCCGCTTCCAGACCCGGAAGCGGTCCGGGTCTGGCAGCGCGACATGGGCGAGGCGCTGGGGCTCCGCGGACGACTGATCATCTCGCAGCACGGGATCAACGGAACTCTCGGCGGTGACCTCCCCGAGCTCAAGAAGTGGGTGCGCTCGTTCCGCTCCTACGCGCCGCTCGCCAAGGCCGACATCAAGTGGAGCGAGGGGACCGGCCTCGACGAGGACGGTCGGAGCCTCGACTTCCCGAAGCTCAGCGTCAAGGTGCGCGACGAGATCGTCTCCTTCGGTGCGCCGGGGGAGATCCGCGTCGACGAGACCGGTGTCGTCGGCGGTGGTGTGCGGCTCAGCCCGGATGACCTGCACGCGCTCGTGGCCGAGCGCGGGGACGATGTCGTCTTCTTCGACGGACGCAACGCGCTGGAAGCCCAGATCGGTCGTTTCCGCGATGCCGTGGTCCCCGACACCGAGACGACCCGCGACTTCGTCCGCCTGCTGGACTCCGGTGCGTACGACGACCTCAAGGGAAAGCCCGTGGTCACGTACTGCACGGGAGGCATCCGCTGCGAAGTGCTGTCGAGTCTGATGACGTCGCGTGGGTTCGGCGAGGTGTATCAGCTCGAGGGCGGCATCGTCCGGTACGGAGAGCGCTTCGGGGACGACGGGCTCTGGGACGGTTCGCTGTACGTCTTCGACCGTCGCGGTTCAGTGGACTTCAGTGATCACACCGCAGTGATCGGCACGTGCGTCGGATGCGGCACCTCGACCAAGCGCACCGCGAACTGCCCCGATGCGTCGTGTCGCCGGCAGTTCGTGGTCTGCGAAGCGTGCGACGCCGTGGCGTGCGCGGAGCACGCCGACTGAGTATGAGGCGAGCGGCTCGCGTCAGGGGCGTTCGGTGGCGGTCGCCGTCCGTGCCGTGATGAGCGAGCGGGGAAGCAGGAGCGCCGCGAGTCGGGCGCGGCCGTCGGTGCTCGCGCGGAGCTCTGCGAGCACGGTGGACAGCGGCGCCGCGAGGTCCGTGTCCGCATCGGGTGTGCGTGCGTAGCTGCGACGCTCGACGGCTGTGACGAGCTCGGCGACCGCCGCGGCGTCGACACCGCGATCGTCGACCAGGCGCGCCGCCCGCCCGCGGGGCGTGTCCGCGTCAGAGGCGGGCATCCCCAGATCGATCAGCGAATCGCGGAGCTCTGCCCACGCGGCATCCGAGTCGCCGTGCCGTGCGCGCCGCAGCCTCCCCGCGCGTCGCGCAGCGCGGACGAAGCCGGGGAGCAGGAGAGCCAGCAGGATTCCCGCTGACACGAGAAGGACCGGCGTGGGGTCGAGGCCGCGCAGGGTGTCGGTTCCGCCCGACGTGGCCGTCTCGTCTTCGCGCTCGATGTCGGGGCCGTCCGTGGGGGCCGTGCTCGGTTCGGTGGTCGGTGCCGGCGTCGACGGCGACGGCGCGTCACTGCCGCCCTCCGTCTCGCCCGGGAGGAACTCGGTCGGCACTCCGAGAGACGCGGTCGGCTCGAACGGGACCCAGCCGATGTCCGGGAAGTGCACCTCGGGCCAGGCATGCAGCTGGTCGCTCGTGACGGAGTAGACGTAGTCCGCGCCACGCCTCTCGTCCGTCACGCGCCCGGGGAGGTAGCCCACGACGATCCGCACGGGCATGTCGAGAGACTGCGCCATGAGCGCGAAGGCCCCGGCGAAGTGGATGCAGTAGCCGGAGCGCACCTCGAGGAAGGTCTCCACCGCGTCCGCACCCGTGCCGTCGAACCCCTCCTCGACCGGGGTCTCCAGCGAGTAGGTGAACTCCGAACGGAACCAGTCCTGCAGCGCGACCAGCCGGTCGTAGTCCGTGGCCTGGTCGGCCGTGACGGTGCGCGCGGTGTCGCTGATCACGTCGGGGAGCGAGTCGGAGAATCGGACGTCGCCCGAGTCGTTCACGGTAGAAGCTCGAATCTGCTCGAGCGTCGGCTCCAATACCGTCGAGGTGACGGTGTAGTCCTGACCCGCCGCGTCGGCCGTGCGGGAGACGACCGTGCGATTGGACGGCATGACGTTCCATCGTCCGCTCAGGTCGTTCACCTCGGTCGCCGGATACGGTACGGGCAGCCAGGAACTGGACACGTTCAGGATGCGGACCGAGGTGCGCAGCTCGCGCGTCTGGACATCCTCTCCCCACTCGGGCTCGCCGAATCCCTCGTCGAGGGGTTGCAGATCGCTCTCGTCCGCGCGCCAGACCCGGCCGTCGAAGAACGACAGGGTCGCGATGCGCAGATAGGGAGCGACGGCATCCTCTGTGGCGACGGTCATCACCTCAGCGGCCGAGGGCTGGCGCAGGTCCTCACCCAGGCGCAGCGACGGGTTGAGGCTCTGGCTGGTTCCGACGCCGGCCCAGGTGGCCGAGATCGGAAGCGCGGGGGCGACGGCGACCGAGAGGACCAGGGAACAGACACCGATCCCCACCGCGATCACGCCGGACGTCCGGTGGGGAGCGCGCCGGTCATGGCGGGCCCTGTGTCGCAGGAGCAGGAGGGCGAGGATCCCGAGCGCGATGAACCAGATCACGTCGGGATCGCCGAGCGTGATGATCGTCGGCACGACGCCGACAGCGGCGACGAAGAGGGCCGACAGCAGCGCGAGGCGCAACGACACGAGGTGGTCGAGCAGGATCGCGACGACCGCGAAGCCCACCGCGATCATGGCGCGCAGCGCGAGGGTGTCGGTGAGGGGCGCCGATCCGAAGGCCACCTCCGACAGCGCCTGGGTGGCGAGTGCGCCGAATGCGCCCAGGGTTCCCACGGTCGGCAGGATGCCGAAGGCCGCGGTCCCGCCGGCGACCAGCGCCGTGAGCAGGCAGACCACGACGATCACCTGGGCGAGGAGAGTCACGAGGGAGCGGAGGCCGTCGCGGCTCCGCGCGAGCACCTCTCGAGTGACGGCCCCGACGAGACCGACCGCGACGATGATCACGGCGACGAGACCCGTCCAGGGGCCCGCCTGGATCACCCCGGTGTAGGGCCAGAGTGCGATCACCGAGGCGAAAGCCGCGAGCAGTGTCGCGATCACGACGCGGTTGCGGCGCTCTGCGCGCCCGCGCTCAGGCGTCGACATGCGTGGCTCCCATGCTCTGGGGTGCGACCTCGTCCCAGGCGGCTGCGATGTCGTCACCGAATTCGGCCGCCGCCCATCCGTGCTGCCGTGCAGTCTCGAGGGCTTCAGGAGAGGCGGAGGCGGCGAGCAGCAGGGGGAGTGTCGCTCCGGCGTGCCGGAGCCGGGCTGCGCCCTCGTCCTCCAGGCGGCCGGCGATGTACACGAGAGGACCCGGCGGAGTTCCTCCGATCAGTGCGGGCAACGCTCGGCCGCTGCCCTGCGGGGTGATGCGGGCCAGGGCGACGAGCAGGCTGTCGCGATCATCCTCGTGTCCGCGCAGGGCACCGAGCAGTGTGCCGGAGCTGTCGAGCACGTCGACGCCATAGCCCTCGTGGGCGAGTCGGAGTGCGGCCGATGCGCACAGGGACACCGCTGCTTCGAACCGCGCGTCCGGTGCGTCGCTCGTCGGTTGCCACCGATCCACGCTGCGATCGAGGACCACGAGAGCGTCGGGACTCGACTCCTCCTCTTCCTGACGGACCATGAGTTCGCCGCGGTGCGCCGTCGCTCGCCAGTGGATGCGTCGCATGGAGTCACCCGAGACGTAGCGTCGCGGTGAGAGGTTGTCGCTTCCCTGACCGAGTCGACTCGACGAGGTATGGGCGGTCCCGCCGGCCGTCCCCGCAGGGATGGCCAGTGCCGCCAACGGCACGACCGCGGGGACGACCGTGACCGAGCGCACCTCGCCGAACTCCTGCTCGCGCTGCGCGAGCCCGAACGGATCCGTGGTGCGCAGGACCAGAGGGCCGATCGTCCAGACGCCCCGACGTACCCCGGTGATGGAGTAGGTCAGCGAAGGCGAACCCGATTCCTGCGGGAACTCACCCGTCGCTTCTCCCGACACCGCGTCGGGCAACACGTCGCGCCACAGTCCGTGTGGAGTTCCCGTCGCCCGGAGATCGAACTGCGCGGTCACGCGCGAGGTCTCCCCGACCGTGAGCAGATCGGTGGAGATCAACCGGGTGACGGACCCGCTGCGGCGCGGGAGGTGCACGGCGATCGCCGCGAACAGAGTGGTCAGGAGGAACAGCAGCGCGACGTACAGCAGGATCGGCGCGGCGACGATGTTCGCGGCGATCGCGCAGCCGATGCCCGCGAGGAGCGCCATCGTGCCCTGGAGCGTCAGGGGATGTCGGCGGCTCATGGCGGGGGTCACTCAGACGCGCGTGGCGACCGGGACGGGCACCCGCTCGATGATCTGGCGGAGGGCGGCATCCACGGGCTGCGCTCCCGCGCGGTTCACCCCGCGCGCGGCCAGGAGCCGATGCGAGAAGACCGGGATGAGAAGCTCGCTGAGATCGTCCGGGATCACGAAGTCACGGCCGTCGAGAGCCGCCCAGACCTTCGCCGCGCGCACCAGCTGGAGAGTGGCTCGCGGGCTGGCACCGAGATGCAGGCTCGGATCAGCACGGGTCGCCCTGGCGAGGGCGACCGCATACTCCTCGACCGCCGCGGCGACGTGCACCGACCGCGCCCACGCGATCAGTTGGGAGATGGACACGGCGTCCGCCACGGGTGTGAGCGCGCGGAGGGGATTGACGGTGTCTCGCTGGCGCAGCATGAGCGCTTCGGCGGCGGCATCCGGGTACCCCATCGAGATGCGCATGATGAAACGGTCCCGCTGCGCCTCGGGGAGGGCGTACGTCCCCTCCATCTCGAGCGGGTTCTGGGTCGCGACGACGAGGAACGGATCGGGCAGGGGGTGCGTCCGACCGTCGACCGTGACCTGCTTCTCCTCCATCGCCTCGAGGAGCGCCGACTGCGTCTTGGGTGAGGAGCGGTTGATCTCGTCTGCGATCACGATGTGTGCGAACACCGCTCCCGCCTTGAATTCGAACTCGCGGTCGACCGGGTTGTAGACGGACACCCCTGTCACATCGCCGGGCAGCAGGTCGGGCGTGAACTGGATGCGCCGGACCGTCGCATCGATGCTCGCCGCGAGCGCTCGGGCGAGCACGGTCTTTCCGACGCCGGGAACGTCTTCGATCAGAAGGTGCCCCTCGGCGAGGAGGCAGACGACAGCGCTGCGTACGGCCTCGGGCTTGCCGTCGATCACCGAGCTGACGGAGTCCAGGATCGCGGAGGTCTGGGTCGCGAAGAGATCGGCGGTCATGCGGGGCTCGGTCTCGTACATGCGTGTCCCTCTCGACGTGTGCGCCGCAGCGCGCGTGTCTCGATCGTAGCCCGCGCTGCCCACCGCGGCGCCGGTGGTCGGGGAATGGTCAGGTAGTATTGACTCGGCTCTCCGCGTGGCGACACCCAGGCCAATTCCCCCAGGACGGAAACGTAGCAAGGGTAACCGGGCTCTGTCGGGTGCGCGGAGGGTCTTTTCTTTGCGAGGATCGAGTCGTGAGCATCTCCTCGTCCTCGGATCGGCCCGCAGCCCTCGCGCGGTTCGCATCGCCGATCCTGCTCCTCGCCCTCATGTGGGCGATTCAGATCCTCGACGCGATCCTCCCGGGCTCCTTCACCGGGTTCGGGCTGCGCTCGTGGGATCTCGGCAGCGTCTTCGGACTCGTGCTCGGCCCACTGCTGCACGCGAACTGGGCGCACCTGGTGGCGAACTCCGTCCCCTTCCTCGTGCTCGGCTGCCTCGTGGCGGTCGAGGGCGCGCGACGGTTCTGGCTCGTGACGGCGATCGTGGCGCTCATCGGGGGAGCGGGTACGTGGCTCGTGAACACCCCCGGCACCCTCACGGTCGGCGCGTCCGGTCTCGTGTTCGGCTACTTCGCATACGTCGTGCTGCGGGTGTTCTCGCCGTACAGGGTCGCTCATCGGATCCTGTACGCGCTGGTCGCGCTCGGCATCCTCGTGCTGTACGGCGGATCGATGCTCGCCGGGATCATCACCGCCGGCCCCGGGGTCTCCTGGCAGGCGCACCTGTTCGGAGCGGTCGGTGGTGGCGTCGCCGCGCTCGCCGGAGCCCGTCGCGGACGGCCCGAAGGAGTGGGCTCCCGCCTAAGCTGAGGGGGTGGCGCAGAGCATCTACATCACCTCGGCCGAAGGACACACCGGCAAGTCGACCATCGCGCTGGGCGTGCTGGACGCACTGATGAGAGTGACTCCCCGCGTGGGTGTCTTCCGTCCGATCACGCGGTCCGCCGATGAGCGCGACGACGTCCTCGAGTTGCTGCTCGCCCACGACGGCGTCCAGCTCGACTACGACGACTGCGTCGGGGTGACCTACGACGACGTCCGCGCCGACACCGACGGCGCACTCGCGACCATCGTCCGTCGCTTCAAGGCGGTCGAGTCGCAGTGCGACGCGGTCGTGATCGTCGGCACCGACTACACCGACGTCGGAAGCCCCGCCGAGCTCGGGTACAACGCACGCATCGCCGCGAATCTCGCAGCCCCCGTCCTCCTCGTGCTCAGTGGGCGGGATCAGCAGCGGCAGGCCGAACAGCTGGGCACCACCACCGCGCGTACCCCGGCCGTCATCGGGCAGGTCGCCTCCCTGGCTCTCCCGGAACTCGTCGCCGAGCGTGCCGAGCTGTTCGCGGTCGTCGTGAACCGCGCTGATCCGGACACCCTCGCCGAGACGATCGAGGCGGTCCACAGCGCCGAACCGCGTCGGACGCCCGTCTGGGCGATTCCGGAGGACCGCACGCTCGTCGCCCCCTCGATCCGGGGGATCCTCGCGGCGGTCGAAGGCCGCCTCATCAAGGGCGACCCTGAGCTCCTCACACGCGAGGCGCTGAGCGTCGTCGTGGCCGGGATGTCGATGGTCAACGTGCTTCCGCGTCTCACCGAGGACGCCGTGGTCGTGATCCCCGCCGACCGCACGGAGGTGCTGCTGGCGACGCTCCTCGCGGATGCCTCGGGCACGTTCCCCTCGATCGCGGGCATCATCCTCAACGGCCCGTTCCCGCTGCCGGAGCCGATCGACACCCTCATCGACGGCTTCTCCTCGACCGTGCCGATCATCGCGACGGACCTCGGCACCTACGACACCGCCGTTCGCGTGATGGGCGCGCGAGGGCGGCTGGCCGCGGACTCCCGGCGACGCTACGACACCGCGCTCGGTCTCTTCCAGAACCACGTCGACATCACCGACCTCACCACGCAGCTGGGGCTCGCGGAATCCCGTGTCGTCACACCGCTGATGTTCGAGTACGGCCTCATCGAGCGGGCGCGCTCCGACCGGCGCCACATCGTGCTCCCCGAGGGGAGCGACGACCGGATCCTGCGGGCGGCGGCCACGCTGCTCGCACGCGATGTCGTGGACCTCACGATCCTCGGCGACGTCGATGCGATGAAGGCCCGCGCGATGGAGCTGGGCATCGACATCAGTGCCGCGAGCCTCATCAGCCCCGAGGATCCCGAGTACGTCGAACGCTTCGCGGCCGAGTACGCGAAACTCCGGGCGCACAAGGGCGTGACCCTCGCGCAGGCGGCGGACACCGTGACCGACGTCTCGTACTTCGGAACGCTCATGGTGCACCTCGGCCTCGCGGACGGCATGGTCTCCGGTGCGGCCCACACCACGGCGCACACCATCCGACCGTCGTTCGAGATCATCAAGACCAAGCCGGGCGTGGACGTCGTCTCGAGTGTGTTCCTGATGGCTCTCGCCGACCGTGTCCTCGTCTACGGTGACTGCGCCGTGATCCCCGACCCCACGAGCGTGCAGCTCGCGGACATCGCGATCTCGTCCGCGTCGACGGCGCGGCAGTTCGGGATTGACCCGCGGGTCGCGATGCTGTCGTACTCGACCGGCGAGTCCGGATCCGGTGCCGAGGTCGACAAGGTGCGCGAGGCGACGGCGCTGGTTCGGGAACGGGCGCCGGAACTTCCCGTCGAGGGCCCCATCCAGTACGACGCGGCGGCGGATGCCGCCGTCGCCGCCGCGAAGCTTCCGGACTCCGCCGTCGCGGGCCGCGCGACCGTGTTCGTGTTCCCGGACCTCAACACCGGCAACAACACGTACAAGGCGGTGCAGCGGTCAGCCGGTGCGGTGGCGATCGGTCCGGTGCTCCAGGGCCTCAACAAGCCCATCAACGACCTCTCGCGGGGAGCCCTGGTGGATGACATCGTCAACACGGTCGCGATCACCGCGATCCAGGCGCAGGGGGAGACGGACGCATGAGCGTCGTGCTGGTCATCAACAGCGGATCGTCGTCGCTCAAGTACAGCCTGATCGACCGGGAGCGCGAGCTGCCGCTCGCGCAGGGACTGATCGAGCGGATCGGGCAGGACACGGGCACGGTGTCGCACACCGTGCGCCGACTGGTCGCGGAGGGGGAGCCCGCGCCGGCGGTGCTGGACGCGACCCACGCCGCGGAACTGCCCGTCGCAGACCACGATCGCGCGTTCCACGTCATGCTCGACCAGTTCGCCCAGCACGGTCCTGCGCTCGCCGAGCACCCGCCCGCCGCGGTGGGGCATCGCGTCGTGCACGGCGGCGCGCGTTTCTACGCGCCCACGCTCATCACGGACGACGTCGAGAGATCGATCCAGGAGCTCGCGGTCCTCGCACCGCTGCACAACCCGGCGAACCTCGCCGGCATCACCGCCGCACGCGCGATCTTCGACACCGTGCCCCACGTGGCCGTGTTCGACACCGCGTTCCACCAGACGCTTCCGCCCGCGGCGTACACCTATGCCATCGATGCGGAGATCGCCGCGGCGCACCGGGTGCGCCGGTACGGCTTCCACGGCACGAGCCACAAATTCGTCTCCGAGGAGGCGGCGCGCTTCCTCGGTCGCGACCTCGGAGAGCTTCGGCAGCTCGTCTTCCATCTCGGAAACGGCGCCTCGGTCACGGCGATCGACGGCGGTCGATCGGTCGAGACGTCCATGGGACTCACTCCCCTCGAAGGGCTCGTGATGGGCACACGGTCGGGCGACCTCGACCCCGCCGCGCTGCTGCACCTCGCCCGTCGGGCCGATCTCTCGATCGACGACCTCGACAGGCTCCTCAACTCGCGAAGCGGGCTGCAGGGACTCGCCGGCCGGTCCGACATGCGGGACATCCTCGCCGGGGTGGACGCGGGGGAGGATGCCGCGACGCTCGCGTTCGACGTCTACGTCCATCGGCTGCGCGGCTACGCGGGCGCGTATCTCGCGCAGCTGGGCGGGGTCGACGTCATCTCCTTCACCGCGGGCGTGGGCGAGAACGCCGCCCGCGTGCGCGCCGAGGCGCTCGCGACTCTCGGATTCCTGGGAATCCGGGTCGACCCCGAGCGCAATGAGGCGCGACAGAAGGGCATACGCCGCATCTCGACCGACGACTCCTCCGTCGCCGTGCTCGTGGTGCCGACCGACGAGGAACTCGAGATCGCCCGACAGGCCAGCGGCTTCGCCTGACACGCCCGGGCCGTGCCCCTTACCCCGTGGCATCGCACGCCACTACGCTTGCAGATGGCACGCAGCGGTGCCGGTCTTTTTCGTTCTGTTCTGGGGAGCCCGCATGCCCGAAGCCCTGCCTGACCTCCACGCCGCCGATGGCATCCTGTTCGACCTCGACGGTGTCCTCACCCCGACCGCCGAGGTGCACATGCGCGCCTGGCAGTCGGTGTTCGACGAGGTGTTCGCCCAGTGGGGCATCAGCCCCGCGTACACGGACGAGGACTACTTCGCCTACGTAGACGGCAAGAAGCGCTACGACGGCGTCGCCAGCCTGCTGCACAGCCGCAACGTCGAGATCCCGTGGGGCGAGGTCGACGACGACCCCACGGCCGACACCGTGTGCGGAATCGGCAACCGCAAGAACGCCGCCTTCTCCACCGCCCTGCGCGCGGAGGGCATCGCGCCCTTCCCCGGCTCCCTCGCCCTGCTCGATGAGCTCCGCGACGCCGGCATGGCGCTGGGTGTCGTCTCGAGCTCCAAGAACGCCGAAGAGGTGCTCCGCTCCGCGGGTATCCGCGACCGCTTCACCGTCGTGATCGACGGAGTCGTCGCCGAGCGCGAGGGCCTCGCATCCAAGCCGTCCGCCGACATGTTCCGTGCGGGGGCAGAGGCCCTGGGCGTCGTCCCCGAGACGAGCATCGCCGTCGAGGATGCCGTGTCCGGTGTCGCCTCCGCGGCTGCCGCCGGCTACGGCGTCGTGGTCGGCGTCGACCGCGGAGCCGGTGCCGATGCGCTCCGCGCCGCCGGTGCGACATGTATCGTCGATGACCTTGCCCGCTTCCTCGACTCCCCGGAGACCGCATGATCGACCGCGAACGCTTCCCCGTCGACCCGTGGCGTCTCATCGAGACGCGCTATTCCGAAGAGGGGCCGAGCGAGACTCTCTTCTCGCTCGGCAACGGCTACCTCGGACTCCGGGGCAACCACATCGAGGGTCGTGGCGCGCACGAGCACGGCACGTTCCTCAACGGCCTGCACGAGACCTGGCCGATTCGCCACGCCGAGCAGGCGTACGGGTTCGCCGAGGTCGGTCAGACGATCGTCAACGCTCCCGACGCGAAGGTGATGCGGGTCTACGTCGACGACGAGCCCATCTCGTTCGACGAGGCGGATGTCCGCGAGTACGCCCGCACTCTCGACATGCGCACGGGAATTCTGGAGCGCTCCGTGGTCTGGGAGACGCCCTCGGGCAAGCGCGTGCGCATGCGCGACGAGCGTCTGGTGAGTTTCGAGGAGCGGCATCTCGCGATCCTGCGCCTCGAGGTGACCGTGGAGAACTCCGATGCTCCCGTGACGATCAGCTGCCAGGTGCTCAACCGCCAGGACGGCGGCAACGTCTACACGGGGACGCCCGCGGCCGCACAGAAGGCCGGTTTCGACCCTCGGCGGGCGGAGCAGATTACCGAGCGGGTGCTGCAGCCGGATGAGTTCTGGCAGGACGGGTTGCGCTCCGCCCTCTCGTACCGGGTGACGGATTCCGGTATGACGGTCGCGGTCCTCGCGGACCACATCATCGAGACCGAGAACGATGTCGATGCGCGCGAGCTCATCGAGCCGGACATCGCCAAGAACGTCTTCCGTGTGCAGGCCAAGGCCGGTGTCCCCATCACCGTCACCAAGCTCGTGAGCTACCACACCTCCCGCGGTGTCCCCCCGCGCGAGCTCGTCGACCGCTGCCGTCGCTCGCTGGACCGCGTCGCGGTCGAGGGCGTGGAGGCGCAGTTCCGTAAGCAGCGCGACTGGATGGACGCGTTCTGGGAGCGTTCGGACGTGCAGATCGGCGGCAAGGACGACCTGCAGCAGGCCACCCGGTGGTGCCTGTTCCAGCTCGCGCAGGCTTCGGCCCGCGCGGACGGGCACGGTGTTCCCGCCAAGGGTGTCTCGGGATCCGGCTACAGCGGGCACTATTTCTGGGACACCGAGATCTACGTCCTCCCGTTCCTGACGTACACGAGCCCGCAGTGGGCGCGCAACGCCCTGCGGGCACGCGCCATCATGCTCCCGGCCGCGCGTCGCCGTGCGGCGCAGCTCAACGAGGCGGGCGCGCTGTTCCCGTGGCGCACGATCAACGGTGAAGAGGCATCCGCGTACTACGCGGCCGGTACCGCGCAGTACCACATCAACGCCGACATCAGCTTCGCCCTCGGCAAGTACGTGCGAGCGACCGGTGACGACGATTTCCTCCACCGGGAGGGCGTCGACATCGCCGTCGAGACCGCGCGGCTGTGGGCCACCCTCGGCTTCTGGCGGGACAGCGACGGCACCTCGACCTTCCACATCCACGGGGTCACGGGGCCGGACGAGTACACCACGGTCGTCAACGACAACCTCTTCACGAACGTGATGGCCCGGTACAACCTGCGCTACGCCGCGCGCGTCGTGCGGGAGATCGCCGAGTCGGATCCCCGTGCCTACGCGGGTGTGGTCGAGCGCACCGGGCTGGACACCACGGAACCCGAAGCGTGGGAGCGCGCGGCGGGGGCGATGTTCATCCCGTTCAGCGAGAGCCTCGGTATCCACCCGCAGGACTCGCTGTTCCTGGAGCGCGAGGTCTGGGATCTGGCCCACACGCCGAAGGATCAGCACCCGCTGCTGCTGCACTTCCACCCGCTGGTGATCTACCGGTTCCAGGTGCTGAAGCAGGCGGATGTCGTGCTCGCGCTGTTCCTGCAGGGCAACCACTTCACGCCGGAGGAGAAGCTCGCGGACTTCCAGTACTACGACCCGCTGACCACGGGGGACTCGACGCTCTCCGCGGTGGTGCAGTCGATCCTGGCGGCCGAGGTCGGCTACCAGGATCTCGCGCGCACCTACTTCGAGCAGTCCCTGTTCGTCGACCTCGGCGACCTGCATCACAACGCCGCCGACGGCGTGCACGTGGCGTCGGCGGGTGGCGTGTGGACGGCCCTCGTGAGCGGCTTCGGCGGCATGCGCGATCACGCGGGGGAGCTCAGCTTCGACCCGCGTCTTCCGGCCGACTGGCCCTCGCTGTCGTACGCCCTGCAGTGGCAGGAGTCCGCACTTCAGGTGACCGTCACGCGCGACGAGATGCGCGTCACGGTCCGCTCGGGTGACCCGGTGACCTTCACGGTCCGTGGTGTCGAGCACACGGCCACCCACGAGTCCGAGGCGGTCATCCCACTCGCGGACCAGGGACCCCTCCTTCCCGGTCGGCCGACCATCGGACAGTTCGCCGGTGCCCGACGGGAGGACGGCACACGTCTTTCGGCCTCCGTCCCGGTCGTGACCTCGGCGATGCCCGTCGTCGGCGGTGTCTTCGAGTGATCGTGTTCCGCGCCGTCCGTGTGGACGGGCGGCGCGGCTCTCGAGAGGGCGATCCGGATGTCAGCGGCACGCCGTAGGCTGGACGAGTGACCACAGCCCTCTACCGCCGCTACCGGCCCGAGACGTTCGGCGAGATGATCGGGCAGTCCCAGGTGACCGAGCCGCTGATGACCGCCCTGCGCGGCGACCGGGTCGGGCACGCCTACCTGTTCTCCGGGCCACGCGGGTGCGGCAAGACGACCTCCGCGCGCATCCTCGCCCGCTGCCTCAACTGTGCCGAGGGGCCGACCGACACCCCCTGCGGCACCTGCCCGAGCTGCGTCGAGCTGTCGCGGGCCGGAGGCGGGTCGCTCGACGTCGTCGAGATCGACGCAGCCAGCCACAACGGCGTCGACGACGCGCGTGATCTGCGGGAGCGCGCGACGTTCGCGCCCAGCCGTGACCGGTTCAAGATCTTCATCCTCGACGAGGCCCACATGGTCACCCCGCAGGGGTTCAACGCGCTTCTCAAGCTCGTCGAGGAGCCGCCGCCGCACATCAAGTTCATCTTCGCCACGACCGAGCCCGAGAAGGTGCTGGGCACAATCCGCTCGCGCACTCACCACTATCCGTTCCGGCTCGTACCTCCCGCGGCCATGCTCGAGTACGTGCAGGAACTGTGTGCGACAGAGGGCGTGAGCGTCGACCAGGGCGTGCTGCCTCTCGTCGTCCGGGCCGGAGGAGGATCCCCTCGAGACACCCTGTCGCTGCTCGACCAGCTGATCGCAGGATCCGACGGAGACAATGTCGCCTATGCGCGAGCCGTCGCCCTGCTCGGCTACACGCACGGCGCTCTGCTCGACGAGATCGTCGATGCGCTCGCCGCGAGCGACGCGGCAGCCGCCTTCCCTGCAATCGACCGCGTCGTCCAGACCGGCCAGGACCCCCGCCGCTTCGTGGATGACCTGCTCGAGCGTCTTCGCGATCTCATCGTGATCGCCGCCGTCGGCAGTGGTGCATCCGCCGTGCTCCGTGGCCTCGCCGACGACGAACTCACTCGCATGCGCGACCAGGCCACCGCCTTCGGTACGGCGCGGCTCTCCCGGACAGCCGATCTCGTGTCGGCAGCGCTCGACGACATGACCGGCGCGACGTCACCGCGACTGCACCTCGAACTGCTGATCGCCCGCGTGCTCGCAGGGACCGGCGAGCTGGCCGCGGCAGAGCAGGCTGCCCCCGGGGCGCCCCGGCCCGCGGCCCCGAGTGCCGTGCCGACCGCCCAGGGGTCGGTACCGACCGCGCAGAATGCTGCGCCACCAGCACCAGCACCAGCACCAGCACCAGCACCAGCACCAGCACCAGCACCGGCACCAGCACCGGCACCGGCACCGGTAGCCGAGCCGGTCGCACCTGCCACGGCCCCGGACGCGCCTGCCACCGTGCCAGCCGCACCTGCCGCGGTCGCGCCCGAGACTCCCGCCGCGGTGCCGGCGGTTGCAGAGCCTGCCGTCCCGGAGGTCCCCGCAGGTCCCGTCACGTTCGATCGGATCCGCGCGGTCTGGCCGGCCGTCCTCACCCGCCTCGAAGAGGTCAGCCGCACATCGTGGCTGCTCGTCACCGCCGTGCAGCCGCTCGCGTACGACACGGACTCCGAGGTGCTCACTCTCGGCTTCGCCAGCCCTCAGGACGTCGCCAATTTCAAGGGCGCCACGCCCGGCGCAGGTGCGCCGGACCACCTGCGAACCGCCATCGAGCAGGAGGTCGGAGTACGGGTCAAGTACAAGCCCGCACCGCTGCCGACATCCGCCACCACGCCATCCACTGCAGCGCCGTCTGCAGCGGGCGCCTCCGCCGCCCCCGCGTCGCCCCCGAGTCCGAGTGCTCCCGCGGGCGGAACATCCGCGGCCGCCTCCGGACCCGTGACCGAGTGGGAGGTCAGGGCGATCCCGTCCGCCGATGAGGCACCGGCTGTCCCCGAGCCTCAGCTGCCCGTCGACGACGAGCCGACCGAGGTCGAGGCCGCCGCGGCAGCGCCCGAGCCTCCGGTCGACGGCGCCGTCGATCATGACGAGCCCCCGCTCCCCGACGACGCCGATGCGCCAGACGACGACGAGCCGCCGATGCACGACGCGCACGCTCCCGCTCCGCAGGCTCCCGCTCCGCAGGCTCCCGCTCCGCAGGCACCGCTCGCGGCTGCCCCGCAGGCAGCGCCGCCCGTCGCGACGCCTGCGCCCGCCGCCACCTCTCCTTCATCCCCACCCGCGGCCTCCACGGCGAGATCATCCGCCCCCGGCGTGCAGCGCTACGGAGAAGCGGTCATCCGGCAGGTGCTCGGTGCCACCTTCGTGCGCGAAGAGCCGTACGAACCCCCGACGACCACGAGGTTCGCCTGATGTACGACGGCATCGTCCAAGAGCTCATCGACGAATTCGGTCGCCTGCCCGGTATCGGCCCCAAGTCCGCGCAGCGCATCGCGTTCCACATCCTGCAGACGCCGACGTTCGACGTCGCGCGCCTGTCCGAGCTTCTCACCGAGGTGCGCATCCGGGTCCGCTTCTGCGAGATCTGCGGCAACGTCGCCGAGCAGGAACGATGCGGTATCTGTCGTGATCCTCGCCGGAACGGCGCGCTCATCTGCGTGGTCGAGGATGCGAAGGACGTCGCGGCGATCGAGCGCACACGAGAGTTCCGTGGCCTGTATCACGTGCTCGGCGGCGCGATCAGTCCGCTCTCGGGCATCGGCCCCGACGATCTGCGCATCGCTCAGCTCATGACCAGGCTCGCGGACGGGACGGTCCAGGAGGTCATCCTCGCGACCAACCCGAACCTCGAGGGCGAGGCGACCGCCAGCTATCTCAGCCGCCTCCTCACGACCATGCAGATCACGGTCTCGCGCCTGGCCTCGGGTCTTCCGGTCGGAGGAGACCTGGAGTACGCAGACGAGGTCACGCTGGGTCGGGCCTTCGAGGGCCGCCGCACGCTCTGACGGGTATTCTCCCCGCGGAATACGAGCCGTCCTCCCGTCGAGCGCAGTCGGCGGAGGTTCACACTCGATCTCCCGCTCGCCGCGGGGCAACGCGGCCGGGCACGGTAGTGCGAGCGGTGGACACATGCAGCAGTCGGAATGCCACCCGCCCCTAGACTGTCCGGTGGGCGAAACCGCCCGACATCCCCGGGAGTGATCGTGGCCCTCATCGTGCAGAAGTACGGCGGCTCATCCGTCGCCGACGCAGAGAGCATCAAACGCGTCGCCAAGCGCATCGTCGACACTCGTCGTGCCGGTCACGACGTCGTCGTCGCCGTGAGCGCCATGGGCGACACCACCGACGAGCTTCTCGAGCTCGCCAACGAAGTCGCGCCCATCCCCGCGCCACGCGAACTGGACATGCTCCTCTCGAGCGGCGAGCGCATCTCGATGGCCCTGCTCGCCATGACCATCCACTCGATGGGGTTCGAGGCGCGATCCTTCACCGGCAGTCAGGCCGGGATGATCACGGATTCGCACCACGGCTCGGCACGGATCGTCGATGTCACCCCGGTCCGCCTTCGCGAGGCACTCGACGAGGGGGCGATCGTGATCGTCGCCGGGTTCCAGGGCTTCAACCGGGACACGATGGACATCACCACGCTGGGACGTGGCGGATCCGACACGACGGCCGTCGCTCTCGCCGCAGCGCTCGATGCCGACGTGTGCGAGATCTACAGCGATGTCGACGGGATCTTCACGGCAGACCCTCGCGTGATCCCGAAGGCCCGCAAGCTCGGTCAGGTCTCCAGCGAGGAGATGCTCGAGCTCGCCGCGAACGGCGCGAAAGTCCTCTATATCCGCGCCGTCGAGTACGCTCGCCGTCACGGCGTCCTCATTCACGCTCGGTCGACCTTCTCGTCGTCCGAGGGCACCTACGTTCTGGGCGAGGGCATGAAGAGCCCCCGCGAACCCGAAGGAGCAGCCATGGAAGAACCGGTCGTCGCAGGCGTCGCCACCGACCAGAGCCACGCGAAGATCACGGTCATCGGTGTTCCCGATGTGCCGGGCAAGGCCGCCGAGATCTTCAAGATCGTCGCGAAGTCCGGTGCCAACGTCGACATGATCGTGCAGAACGTGTCCGCGGCGGCCACCAGCCGCACCGACATCTCGTTCACGCTGCCCAAGTCCGATTCGCCCGCTGCCATCAAGGCGCTCGCTGCGGACCAGAACGACGTCGGCTTCGAGAATCTCGTGCACGACGACCAGATCGGCAAGCTCTCCGTCGTCGGCGCGGGAATGCGTACGCATTCCGGAGTCTCGGCGATCCTGTTCGAGGCGCTGTCGAACGCCGGGATCAACATCGAGATGATCTCGACGTCCGAGATCCGCATCTCGGTCGTGCTCCGCGGTGACGACCTCGCCGATGCGGCGCGCCTGGTGCACACCGCGTACGGCCTGGACGGTGACCAGGACGCGGTCGTCCACGCCGGAACCGGACGCTGACCCCATCCCGACCGCGAGACTGCGCCCCCGCCCCGAGAACGTGGTTGAACCCCGCAGTCTCGGCGCGCAGATGCAGTCTCGCGGCCATTAGACTCATCCGCACGACGCCAAGGAAGAACTCATGACACGCATCTCCGACTCAGGACTCTCCGTCGCCATCGTCGGCGCCACCGGCCAGGTGGGAACCGTCATGCGCGAGATTCTCGCCGAACGCGCGTTCCCCATCGGCGATCTGCGTCTGTTCTCCTCGGCGCGTTCGGCTGGGAAGGCGATCGAGTTCGGGGGTGTCTCCGTGATCGTCGAGGACGTCGAGACCGCCGACGCCACGGGGATCGACATCGCCCTGTTCTCCGCCGGCGCGACCGCGAGTCGCGCGTACGCGCCGAGGTTCGCCGAGGCGGGTGCGATCGTCATCGACAACTCCAGCGCCTGGCGCAACGACCCCGAGGTGCCGCTCGTGGTGAGCGAGGTCAACCCGCACGCGATCGATGACCGCCCGCGAGGAATCATCGCGAACCCCAACTGCACGACGATGGCCGCCATGCCCGTCCTCAAGGCGCTCGACGCCGAGGCGGGGCTGGAGCGTCTGATCGTCAGCACGTATCAGGCGGTCAGTGGGTCGGGTCTCGCCGGGGCGCAGGAACTCCTCGGCCAGGTCGAGGGCGTGCTCGCACAGGGCGACACGCTCCGGCTCGTGCACGACGGTTCCGCGATCGACTTCCCCGCTCCCGAGAAGTACGTCGCACCGATCGCGTTCGATGTCATCCCTCTCGCGGGCTCCGTCGTCGAGGACGGATCGAACGAGACGGACGAGGAGAAGAAGCTCCGCAACGAGAGCCGGAAGATCCTCGAGATCCCCGACCTGCGTGTCGCGGGCACCTGCGTGCGTGTTCCCGTCTTCACCGGGCACTCGCTGTCGATCAACGCCGAGTTCGCTCGCGACATCACGCCCGATCGCGCGCGCGAGGTGCTCGCCGAGGCTCCGGGAGTGGAGCTTGCCGAGGTGCCGACGCCCCTGCACGCGGCGGGCAAGGACCCGAGCTTCGTCGGTCGTATCCGCGCGGATCAGTCCGCGCCGGAGAACCGCGGACTCGTCCTCTTCATCAGCAACGACAACCTCCGCAAGGGCGCCGCGCTCAACGCCGTCCAGATCGCCGAGGTCGTCGCGTCCCGCGTGTTCGGGCGCGTTCCCGCGTAGCCATCGCCCCGGTCCGCCGCCCCGTGGTCCGGGGCGCGTGGGGTGAGAACTAGACTGTTCTGGTGACTGAAACCGTCGACGTCGTCCTCATCGGTGGCGGCATCATGAGTGCCACACTGGGTACCCTCCTGCGCGAACTGCAGCCCGATTGGAAGATCGTGGCCTTCGAGCGACTCTCGGATGTGGGCCAGGAGAGTTCCAACCCCTGGAACAATGCGGGCACCGGGCATGCTGCGCTGTGCGAGCTCAACTACATGCCGAAGAACGCGAAGGGGCCGCTGGATCCTGCCAAGGCCGTTGCGATCAACGAGCAGTTCCAGCAGAGCCGGCAGTTCTGGTCGTCCCTCGTGGAGCGCGAGGTCCTGGATGAGCCCTCGACGTTCATCAACTCGACCCCCCACATGACCTTCGTCCGCGGCGAGAAGGATGTCGCCTATCTGCGTGAGCGCTACGAAGTGCTCAAGGAGCAGCCGCTGTTCGCGGGGATCGAGTACAGCGAGGACTCCCGCGTCATCAACCAGTGGGCACCTCTGCTGATGCAGCACCGCCGCAAGGGCGAGCCGTTCGCCGCGACGCGCGTCCCCGCGGGCACCGATGTCGACTTCGGTGCTCTCACCCATCAGCTCTTCGACCACCTCACCGAGAACGGCGTCTACCTGCTCACGAACCACGAGGTCCGTCGCCTGAAGAAGCAGAAGGACGGCACCTGGCTGGTCAAGTACCGTCATCTCCTCGGCGGGACTCCCAATGAGATCAAGGCGCGTTTCGTCTTCGTCGGCGCGGGCGGATGGGCACTCAAGCTGCTCCAGCGCTCCGGGATCCCGGAGATCAAGGGGTACGGCGTCTTCCCGATCGGCGGTCAGTTCCTCAAGACCACGAATCCGGATGTGGTCTCGCAGCACAAGGCGAAGGTGTACTCGCAGGCCTCGGTCGGTGCGCCCCCGATGTCCGTCCCGCACCTCGACACCCGTGTCGTGGACGGGGAGAGTTCGCTGCTGTTCGGCCCATTCGCGACGTTCAGCCCCAAGTTCCTCAAGAACGGATCGATGCTCGACATCGTCTCTCAGGTGCGCCCGCACAACCTGTGGCCGATGCTGCGGGTCGCCTTCGCGAACCCCGACCTCATCACCTATCTCGTCGGTGAGCTCCTGAAGAACCACAGCAAGAAGGTCGACAGCCTCCGCGTGTTCATGCCGACTGCCAAGGACGAGGACTGGACGCTCATCGACGCGGGCCAGCGCGCTCAGGTCATGAAGAAGGACCCGGAGAAGGGTGGCATCCTGCAGTTCGGCACCGAGGTCGTCTCCGCAGCCGACGGTACGATCGCCGGTCTCCTCGGAGCCTCGCCCGGCGCATCGACCGCTGTGCCGATCATGCTCAGCCTGCTGAAGAAGTGCTTCCCCGAGCAGTATTCGTCGTGGGAGCCGACTCTGCGAGACCTCATCCCCACGTACGGTGAGAGCCTGAACGCGGACGCCGGCGCTGCGAAGGCGTCCATGGCGGCGACCGCCTCGCGTCTCGGCATCGCCGAGTAACGAGTACCCGTGGCGAAGCTCTACTTCCGCTACGGCGCGATGAACTCGGGCAAGTCGACGGCGCTCCTGCAGGCCGCGTACAACTACGAGGAGCGAGGCCAGCACGTCCTGCTCGCCAAGCCCGCGATCGACACCAAGGGCGCGACGCAGATCGAGAGCCGTCTCGGAGTGACCCGCGCGGTGGATTTCCTCATCGGCGAGGACGACGACGCGCGGACTCTGTTCAGCAGTGAGCGTGAGCGCGTGCGGCGCGAGAGCGGCGAGGGTCTCATCCCGGCCGATCCGGTCGACGTCGCCTGCCTGCTCGTGGATGAGGCGCAGTTCCTCACCGCCGCACAGGTGGATGACCTCTTCCGGATCGCGGTGAACGATGGCATCCCGGTGATGGCCTACGGCATCCGCAACGACTTCCTCACTCATGCATTTCCGGGGTCCGCGCGCCTGCTCGCGATCTCGCACTCGCTCGAGGAGTTGAAGACGATCTGCCGCTGCGGGCGCAAGGCCGTGTTCAACGGCCGCGTGGTCGGCGGGCGTTTCGTGTTCGACGGCGACCAGGTCGCGATCGACGGGGGAGGGGACGAGGTCATCACCACCTACGAGTCCCTCTGCGGTGTCTGCTATCTCCAGGAGTCCGGCGGGCGCCTGGGCTGACGCGGTCCGCCTCGTCGCCGGATGGGACACGGGGCGGATTGCTGTGGTCTGACCACATGGGATAGCCTGTGGTCTGACCACAGGAGGACGGATGTCGCACAGCGAGGGCGCACGTGACGCCGCTCCGCGCGCGTGGCGGACGGTACTCGAGAGCATCGAACGCGACCTTCTCGACGGATCCCTCGCGCCGGGCGACCGGCTGGCGTCCGAACGGGATCTCGCGGCGGACCTGAGCGTCGGTCGCTCGAGTGTCCGCGAGGCGCTCCGCGTCCTCGAGGTGCTGGGCCTCATCCGCACGGCGACTGGCTCCGGTCCGCAGTCGGGGGCGATCGTGATCGCGACTCCGACCGGGGGGATGTCCGCGCTCCTGCGCCTGCAGGTCGCGGCCCGAGGTTTCCCCCTCGAGGACGTCGTGCAGACGCGACTGGTGCTCGAGGGCGCGGTGGTCTCCGCGCTCGCAGCCGATGCGGATCGACGCACGGACGACGCGCATCGACTGCTGGAGGCGATGGACGCCGACGGCCTCACGCCGGGGGAGTTCCTCGCGCTGGATGCCCAGCTGCACCTGTCTCTCGCCGAGGCGAGCGGGAACACCGTCATCGCGGCGATGATGGCGGGGCTCCGCACCTCCATCGAGTCGTACGTCCTCGCCGGTGCCGCGCTCGTCGCGGACTGGAACGGGATGTCCGCGACCCTCCGCGCCGAGCACCGCGCTCTGATCGAGGCGATCGACACGGGCGACGTCCCGCGCGCCCGGGACCTCGTCCACGACCACATCACCGGCTATTACGCCGCGACGGGTCTCACCCGTCCGGTTTCCGATTCCCGACCCGACCGAAAGGTACACGATGGTGCGACGCCAGGTTCCCAAGCCCGCTGAGATCTTCGATCTGATGAAGTTCAAGAAGCCGGAACTCAACGGCAAGACGCGCCGGCTGAGTTCCGCACTCACGATCGACGATCTGCGGATCATTGCGAAGCGCCGCACGCCCAAGGCGGCGTTCGACTATACCGACGGGGCCGCGGAGGGCGAGTTGTCGCTCACCCGGGCACGTCAGGCTTTCCAGGACGTCGAATTCCACCCCGGGATCCTCAAGCCCGCTCCCGACGTAGACACGAGCGTCGAGATCCTGGGCGGACCGAGCGCGCTGCCGTTCGGGATCGCGCCGACCGGCTTCACCCGGCTCATGCAGACCGAGGGCGAGGGGGCCGGCGCCGGTGCTGCTGCGGCCGCCGGAATCCCGTTCACGCTGTCCACACTCGGAACGACGTCGATCGAGGGCGTCGTGAAGGCGAACCCGCACGGACGCAACTGGTTCCAGCTGTACGTCATGCGCGATCGGGAGATCTCGTACGAGCTCACCCGACGTGCGGGCGCCGCGGGCTTCGACACCCTGATGTTCACGGTGGACACCCCGGTCGCCGGCGCGCGGCTGCGGGACAAGCGCAACGGGTTCTCGATCCCCCCGCAGCTCACTCTCGGCACCATCATCAACGCGCTGCCCCGCCCGTGGTGGTGGTGGGACTTCCTCACGACGCCCAAGCTCGAGTTCGCGTCGCTGGACGCGACCGGCGGCACCGTCGGCGAGCTGCTGGACGCGGCGATGGACCCGACGATCAGCTACGACGATCTCGAGGTCATCCGCGGCATCTGGCCCGGGAAGATCATCATCAAGGGCGTGCAGAACGTCGAGGACTCGGTGCGCCTGCGTGACGCGGGTGTCGACGGCATCGTGCTGTCGAACCACGGAGGTCGTCAGCTCGATCGCGCGCCGATCCCGTTCCACCTGCTGCCCAGTGTGCGCAAGGCCGTCGGCGAGGACTTCACCGTCATGGTCGACACCGGCATCATGAACGGCGCGGACATCGTCGCCTCGGTCGCTCTGGGGGCGGACTTCACTCTCATCGGCCGCGCGTACCTGTACGGCCTCATGGCCGGAGGGCGCGCGGGCGTCGACCGGACCATCGAGATCCTCCGCACCGAGATCGAGCGCACGATGCGTCTTCTGGGTGTTGCGTCACTGGCGGAGCTGGAGCCCGCGCACGTCACCCAGCTGCAGCGCCTCGTCCCGGTCCCGCGGTAGCGGACTCGATCCCGCTCGCCGCCGCGGTGGAGACACGACGCGGCGGCAGCGGGACGAGCATCGACGTGCGGCGCCGGTACTCCGCGTAGGCGGGGTACTTGGACGCTGTGATGGATTCGGTGAAGATCGTCGAGCCGACGAACAGGACGCTCAACAGCACCGCTCCGACGATGGTCGGGTTCACGGCGCCTCCGATGAGGCCGCCGCCGGCGGACACGGCGGCGGTCGCGCCGATCGCGTAGAACACCCACCACTGGGCCTGCTCGAAGAAGAAGTTCGGATGGCGGCTGACGCGGAACAGTCCCTCGGTCGCGAAGCCGGGCTCGAGTGTTCCGCCCGCAGCCTTCTTGCGCTGATGGAACGCCCACTGCTGCTGGTCGGCGATCGTCTCACCGGCGAGCAGAGCCAGGAACAACGCCGCGAACGCGACATCCCACCCGGTCAGCGGTCCGGGGTTCTGGAGCGCCACGTGGGCGGGAAGGGTGATGAGCACGAGGAGCGTCATCTGGAAACCGATGATGAACAGCAGGTTGAAGACCTGGAACTGCCACGGTCTCATCCGGGCACGGAGGATCGCCCAGCGATAATCCTCCATGCCTGTATAGCCGCCCTTGCGAGCGAAGTTGACCGTGAGCCGCACGCCCCACACGGTCACCAGCACGGCCATGAGGACCATGCGAGCGCTGTCGGCACCGCTGGACAGCGCGGCTCCGGCGAAGATCCACACGTACACGACGGGGACGATCGACCACGCGCGGTCCACCCAGGAGGTGTCGCGGGTCAGGAGGGAGAGGATCCAGCACGCGGCACTGGCGATCGCGGCGACGGTGATGACGAGGCTCAGGGCGTCCATACGGTCATGCTACGACCGGGAGGCGTCCTCCAGGGAGAGGAGCAGCTCGTCGAGGCGGGATGCGGTGTCCTCCCAGCCCTCCACGGCGATCGAGCGGACGCCCATCGCGCGGACGGGATAGTCGTTGCCGCCTTCGTCGAGGCGATCACCGTAGAAGAGCATCGCGGAGAGGGGGATACCCGTCCGGTCCGCGAGTTCCTGCATGCCGTACGCCTTGTCGATGCCCGCGCGGGTGATGTCGATCGACGTCGAGCCGCCCGAGCGCACCTCGAGTCCGGGGAGGCGGGCGGCCACGGCGTCGCGCAGAGCGGCGCGCTTGCGCTCATCCGGATCCCACGCGTGCTTCGCCTCGCGGGGTGCGCGTTGGCCGAGAGCCGAGAAGGTGATCTGCGAGCCACGGTCTTCGAGGATGTCCCCCCACGGCTCGACTTCCCAGAAACCGAGTCGCTCGGCCTCCTCACGGAGCGCCCGCAGCGCCGCGTCCTTCTCGGCGTCGCTCAGGTCGTGCGCGTAGACGGGGGAGAACTCCGTGCCGTCATGGCGGAGGTAGCGCGTGCCGCACGTGGGCAGCAGGTGCAGCCGTCCGAGTTCGGAGATCGGCGCGTCGCTGATCCGGCCGATCACCTGCGAGCGGAACTGCGCCTCGTTCCCGCCGGAGATGATCGCCACGTCGACGCGTCGCAGGAGGGCGCGCAGGAGCGCCGCGATGCGGGGATCGATGGCGGCCTTGGACGGCGCGAGCGTGTCATCCAGGTCGAACGCGACCAGGCGCGGCGAGGTCATGGGGCCTCCGGGGAGAGTGACGGGACGGGGCCGGGCGTCGCTGGCGTCGACGACATCGACGATGCCAGCAGCGTGCAGAGGAGCGCGACGCCGACTCCGATGGTCGCTCCAGCGGAGTTCGCGATCACATCGGCGACGGTCGATGCTCGTTCGGGCAGGGCGATTCCCTGGACGAGTTCGATGGCGATCGACACGAGCGGCCCGACGAGGAAGGCGACCGGCCAGATGCGCCGGGGTGCGAACACGAAGGCGAGGATGCCGACCGGGATGAACACGAGGATGTTCGCCAGGACCTCGAGTGTCGAGAATCCCATCCAGGTCCAGGCGAGGTCGTCTCGGAGGAACCCGAGAACGCGGTCGAGGAGCACGGGCATCGAGTCTTCGACCCGCTGCGGCCAGAGCGTCAGGAAGCCGAGCGCCAGCAGGAACGGGATACCGAGGATGAGAGCGATGCGACGCGTGAGTCGATGCGGCGGGGGAAGGAGCTGATCCACGCGTGGGTCCTCTCTCGATACAGGAAAGCCGCCCCGCGGGGCGGCTTTCCTCATCATGTGTCGGGGTGACAGGATTTGAACCTGCGGCCTCTTCGTCCCGAACGAAGCGCGCTACCAAGCTGCGCCACACCCCGTGGCAACCCTCCGAGTCTACATCCCCGACGGCGCCTTCACCGAATCGACGAGACGTTGCTGAGGCGAGGTGTCACTCCGAGCGCGCGGTGAGGGTCAGGAGAGTCGCCTCGGGACGGCAGGCGAAACGCACCGGGGCGTAGATCGAGTGGCCGCATCCGGCACTGACGTTGAGCGGGATGCTGCGGTTGTCGTAGGACCACGTGCTCAGGCCTCTGGCCTGGTCGAGGGGGATGTCGCAGTTCGCGACCAGCGCGCCGTAGCCGGGTAGGCGCACCTGGCCGCCGTGCGTGTGCCCCCCGAAGATGGCGTCCGCGCCCAGGGACGTGAAGGTGTTCAGCACGCGCTGATATGGCGCGTGGGTGACGCCGAGGACCGACGTTCTGGCACGCCGTCGACCGAGAGACTTGATCGCGGCGGGAAGCACGTCGAGTCGATCCCAGTCGCGGTGCGCATCGTCGACACCGAACAGGTCGAGCGTGTTGCCCGCGACGGTGAGTCGCGCGGCGCGGTTGTCGAGATCCGTCCAGCCGAGCTCCTCCGTGAAGTACAGATCCATCGCGGCCGTATCGAGCGTCTCCGGAAGGCGGCTGTGCGCCGACGGGCCCTGGAAGTAGCGGAGCGGATTGCGGGGGGACGGGCCGTGCACATCGTTCGACCCGTGCACAAACACTCCGGGGACCCCCTCGAACGGCGCGAACGCCCGGCGGATGCCGTCGAGACCGTCGCGGTGTCCGAGATTGTCGCCGGTGTTGACGATCAGATCGGGTTCGAGGTCGGCGAGCGAGGCCAGCCAGTCCTGCTTGCGGTGCTGCCACGGCGCCATGTGCGCATCCGAGATGTGCAGCACCCGGATGGCGGCGGAGCCGGGCGCGAGCGTCGCCGCACGGCCCTCGCGGACCGTGAAGAGGTACCGCTCGATTCCGATGCCCCACGTTGCGGCCGCCACGCCAGCGGCCCCCACCGCGCCGAGCGCGATGAGGGCCGGGTGGACCGAACGTTCTGCCACTAGCGGCAGACCAGCGTCACGGTGTCGTTCGTGTCAGCCGTCGAGCCGGCACGGGGACGGGTACTCTGCACCTCAGCGTCGTCGTCGCCACTGCACGAGCTGTGTTGGGAGACGTTGTTGAAGCCGGCACCCTGGAGCGCGCTTGCGGCGTCCCCGGGGTCCTGCCCTGAGACGTTCGGCACTTCGGCGCCGCGACCGTTGCTCGGGGAGATGGTCACGGTCGTGCCGCCCGCCACCTGGCCCGCTCCCGGACTCTGCTCGGCGATGCTGCCCTCCGCCTCGCTGCTGTCCACCGCGCTGCCGACGGCAACGCGGAAGCCGGCGTTCTCGAGAGTCGTCGTGGCCTCGTCGACCGACATGCCGACGACGCTCGGGAGGTTCGTCAGCACGCGGCGGAGCAGCTCCTGGTCGGGCGTCGGGAAGGCGTCGCCCCCGTAGGCCGCGTTCGCGGCGCGCTGGATCATCGGAGCGATCCGGTGGCGGAGATCAGACAGCCTGTATCCGTTGTATGTGCGAGAGTAAAGGGAATCCTGGCCCTTTGTGTTCCCAACCCAGACGGCCGTCGCGACCTCAGTGCTCGATTCGATCATCATGGTCGAATCCTCGTTGTGTGTGCCGGTCTTGCCGATCAGCGGGATGCCGTCGTTGGTATTCGACTGCCCGCCCGTGCCGCCGTTCATGACGCCCTGGAGTGCGTACGCGGTGGTCGCCGCGATGTTCGGTTCGAGAACCTGTGAACACTCGGACTTCGGCAGGGGCAACTCGTCGCCGTCCTGGCCGATGATCTTGTCGATCGCCTTCGGTGTGCAGTACACGCCGTCGTTCGCGACGGTGGCGTACGCACCCGCCATGGCAAGAGGTGCGATGTTCTTCGATCCGAGGACATCGAAGGGAACGTTCTCGTCGGTGACTTTGCCGCCGCTGCCGAGGGTGACGCCCATGCGGTCCGCGACGCGGTTGATGTCGCAGAGGTTCAGACGTTCTGCCATCGCCATGTAGCCGCTGTTGAGCGAGGTCGAGGTGAAGCGCATCACGGATGCCGTTTCGCCACGACTGTTTCCGAAGTTCCCGACGATCTCGTTGCCGAAGTAGACGGGGTCGCCGTCGCAGGTCATCTTGTCGAAGAGGCGGTTTGTGCCGTTGAGGACCTCGTTGACGGAGTGGCCCTTCTCAAGCCAGTCGACGAGCGTGAAGAGCTTGTACGTCGATCCGACGGGGAAGCCGTTCGCGTCACCATGTGCCTTGTCCGCCGCGTAGACGAGCCCCGAGTAGCCGGGCTTCTTCGCCTGCGATTCGGACTCGGTGAACTTCGTGTTCTGCACCATCGAGAGCACTCGGCCGGTCGAGGCCTCGACGCTCACGGCAGCGGCGCCGAAGCTCATGCCTTCGTAGGACGACGGGGCCCAGTCTTTCATGGCCTGCACGCCTGCCCGCTGCACACGGAAGTCGAGCGTGGTGTAGATCTCCAGACCGCCGCGGCGCAGAGTCTCCTGACGCTCCTCGATGGTGGACCCGAAGGCCTCATCGGTCTCGACGATCGACTTCACGTACTGGCAGAAGTAGGCGTTGTTGCCCGCTGCGCTGCAGCCCTGCGTCGGTTCGACGATCTTCGGCGTGATGGCTCCGCTGCGCGCGCGTTCGTGCTCGTCCTCGGTGATCTTCCCGTCCGCGAGCATGCGGTCGATGACGTAGTTGCGACGATCCGTGGTGAGGGCGTAGCCGTCTTCCTTGCTGTTGAGGACCTCGCCCTCCGAGTTGGTGAACGAGCCCTTGGGCTTGTCGATGCGGAGCGAGTTCGGGTTCTGCACCATTCCGGCGAGCGTCGCGGACTGCGAGATGTTCAGCTTCGCGGCCGTCGTGTCGAAGTAGTAGCGGGCTGCGGCCTCGATGCCGTAGACCGTGCCACCGAAGTTCGCGATGTTCAAGTACCCGAGGAGGATGTCGTTCTTCGAGTACTCCTTCTCGATCTGGATCGCGTAGCGCATCTCCTGCAGCTTGCGTTCGATGCCCTGTGCGCCGACGGCGTTCGTGGCATCCAGCCAGCACTGCTGGAGCTGATCGGCGTAGCCCTCGTCGCTGGGGCTCGCCTCCTTCTCACACTTCTGGATCTGCACGTTCTTGACGTACTGCTGGCTGATGGTCGAACCACCGCGGGACGAGGTGCCACGGAGGTTGTCGACGACGGCGCTGGTGGTGCCGACGAGGTCGACGCCACCATGTTCGTAGAAGTTCTTGTCCTCGCTGGAGAGGATCGCGTCGTAGAGGGTCGGCGAGACCTGCTCGTACGTGACCGGTACGCGGTTCTGGTCGTAGAACGATGCGAGCTTGACGGGCTTGCCGTCGCGCGTCGCGTAGATCGTCGTCGGCTCCATGGGGGCATCGACTTCGAGGTATGTGGGGAGGTTGTCGAACAGGGTGAGGGCCTGAGACCCTGCCAACCCTGTCATCGCGATTGCGGGGGTCACCGTGGCGGTCACGAGGACACCGGCCACGGCACTTAGCCCGACGAGCCCGACGAAGCCGCCGAGCACGCCTTTCACCGTGCGATTCTTCTGAGGCATACGCTAGATCGTAGGGGAGTTCCCTGAAAAACCGCCTCGACGGACCGTCGCGTCCGCCGCTGAGACGCAGGAGTGCCATGACTACGTGGGAGTACCTCACCACGCCGCTGTTGATCCACAACACGGCCGCCATCCTCAACAACTGGGGCAAGCAGGGCTGGGAGCTCGTGCAGGTCGTTCCGGGGCCGGAGGGGGGCCTGGTCGCGTACCTCAAGCGCCCGGTAACGCAGGACGGTTCCGGCAACGCCGGTCTCGCCGCCGCAGAGCAGGCCGCCCGCCAGTTCGAGGGAGGTGCCGCGTGAGCATCGCTGCACGCCTCTCCGAGCTCGGTATCGAGCTTCCCGCCGTCACCGCTCCTGTCGCGGCCTATGTGCCCGCGGTCGTACACGGCGATCTCGTCTACACGTCGGGACAGCTGCCGTTCGTCGACGGTGCTCTTCCTGCGGTCGGCAAGGTCGGCGGGGATGTCAGCGCCGACGATGCGAAGGCTTACGCCCGCACGTGCGCACTGAACGCGGTCGCCGCGGCGGCTGCGGCTGCCGGTGGCATTGAACGGATCGGCGGAGTGCTGCGCGTCGGAGGCTTCGTCGCGTCCGCTGACGGCTTCACAGGTCAGCCCGGCGTCATCAACGGCGCGAGCGAGGTGCTGGGTGAGATCTTCGGCGACGCCGGCATCCACGCCCGCGCGGCCGTCGGTGTGGCGGAGCTGCCGCTGGGAAGCCCCGTCGAGGTCGAGGTCACCTTCACCCTCGCCTGATCCTCGAGCGCGAGCGAGCGCAGCGATGCTCGCTCGCTTCTTCCCTTCTACTTCTACCTTCTCGGACGGTTCTCGGGGTGCGTGTTGCCGATGCTGGGTCGAGCGCAGCGATGCCCCTGGGTGGCGTGAATCGGGGCAGGGGTCCCCGTTCTTCACTCCACCCAGGGGCATCGCGGAGCGGCTCCCACCACCGCCAACCCGTACTCAGCGAACCTGCGCCGAGATCACACTCATGACCGCCGTGTCCGCCAGCGTCGTCGTGTCGCCGACCTCGCGACCCTCGGCGACGTCCCGAAGCAGGCGGCGCATGATCTTGCCGGAGCGGGTCTTGGGCAGTTCGCCGACGATGTACACGTCGCGGGGACGCGCGATGGGGCCGATCTGTTCTCCCACCCACTGGCGGAGGAGCTGTGCGAGTCCGGCGGGCTCATGCGCCTTCAGGTAGCTCTCCTTGATGATGACGAAGGCGACGACGGCCTGGCCGGTGGCCTCGTCCGATGCGCCGACGACCGCGGCTTCGGCTGTCGCTTCGTGCGCGACGAGCGAGGACTCGATCTCGGCGGTGGAGAGCCGGTGGCCGGAGACGTTCATGACGTCGTCGACCCGACCCAGCAACCAGAGGTCGCCGTCCGCGTCGAGGCGGGCTCCGTCACCGGCGAAGTAGTAGCCCTGCGAGGCGAACTTGTCCCAGTACGTCTCCTTGTAGCGCTCCGGGTCGCCCCAGATCCCACGCAGCATGCTGGGCCACGGCTCGGTGATCACGAGCAGGCCGCCGTTGCCGTTGCCGACCTCGCCGCCGGTCTCATCCACGACGTCGAGCGAGATCCCGGGAACGGGCACCTGTGCGGAGCCGGGCTTCGTCGCCGTGACGCCGGGGAGGGCGGACACCATGATCGCGCCGGTCTCGGTCTGCCACCACGTGTCGACGATGGGCGTCTTGCCTGCGCCGATGACATCGCGGTACCACATCCACGCCTCGGGGTTGATGGGTTCGCCGACCGACCCGAGCACGCGCAGTGAGCTCAGATCGAACTTCTGCGGGACGCTGCGTCCGATCTTCATGAACGAGCGGATGGCGGTCGGTGCGGTGTAGAAGATCGTCACGCCGTACTTCTCGATCAGCTCCCACCAGCGTCCGGGGTGCGGTGCGTCGGGCGTGCCCTCGTAGAGCACCTGCGTCGCCCCGTTCGCGAGCGGACCGTAGGCGACGTAGCTGTGTCCGGTGATCCATCCGATGTCGGCGGTGCACCAGAAGACGTCATTGTCGGGGTGCAGGTCGAAGACGTTCCGGTGCGTGTACGCCACCTGGGTGAGATAGCCGCCGGACGTGTGGAGGATGCCCTTCGGCTTTCCGGTGGTGCCGGAGGTGTACAGGATGAAGAGCGGGTTCTCGGCGGGGAACGCCTCCGCGACGTGGTCCGCAGAGGCAGCGGGGACCGCGTCGTGCCACCAGATGTCGCGGCCCTCGACCCAGTCGACGTCGTTCTCGCCGCGGCGGACGACGAGCACGTGCTCGACGGTCTGCTGGACTCCGTCACCGCGGTCGCTCAGCGCCTGATCGACCGCGGGCTTGAGCGCGGAGACCTTGCCCTTGCGGTATCCGCCGTCGGCGGTGATGACGACCTTGGCGCCGGCATCGTCGATGCGCGTGCGCAGGCTATCGGCGCTGAACCCGCCGAACACGACGGAGTGGATCGCGCCGAGGCGTGCGACGGCGAGCATCGCGGCGATGGCCTCGGGGATCATCGGCAGGTAGATGGCCACGCGATCGCCGTGACCGATTCCGAGGTCGGCGAGGACGTTCGCCGTGCGCTTGACCTCGTCCGTGAGCTCGGCGTAGGTGATGCGGCGGGAGTCGCCCGGTTCGCCTTCCCAGAGCAGAGCCACGCGATCGCCGTTGCCGGCCTCGACGTGGCGGTCGAGGCAGTTGTACGCGACATTCAGTTCGCCGTCGTCGAACCACTTGGCGAACGGCGGGGTCGACCAGTCGAGAACGTTCGTGAACGGCGTGTGCCAGTGCAGGAGTTCACGGGACTGCTCGGCCCAGAAACCCTCGCGGTCGGCGGCGGCACGGTCGTAGAGGTCGGGGCCGGCGATCGCGTCGGCGACGAAAGCATCGCTGGGCGGGAAGCTCCGGGTCTCGTCGAGGAGGTGGTCGATCTGACTGCTCATGCTCGCGCTCCTTTGCGGCGGGACGTGTCGGGCAGGAAAATGCACGACGTGACACCGCGAATCTAACCGTCCGCCCCCGTGTCGAGTACCGCCGAAAGTCGGTATCTCGGTCGGGTTTTGTCAGGACCGTTGCCATGCGTACACTCGACTCCAGCCGAATTTCTATTCTGGCCTCGGCGCGCCCGCCTCCCCCGATCGTGGGCCGCCTCTGGGCGACATCTCATTCCCCCCGTGAGATGTCGCCCTTTCTTGTTGGAAGCGCTCCCAGACTTCCGGCTCTCCACTCGGGCGTTCTGCACGGGCGGGGGCCTGATTCCGCTTCTGCACAGTGTGCGGGTGGCGCTGTCCGGCGTCTTCGGAGTGGGACGTAGCGTCTCTGCATGCCCGCACCCTTCGTCATCCAACCCAGGCCCTCCGGCCGGAGCGCCGACACCCCGGCGGGGCCCGCGGTGCCGACTCCGGACGAGTGGGTGCGTGTGCTCGGCCCGCTCGCGGCACACGGTCAGGATGAGCGCGTCACCGACATCTTCGTCAACGGTGTCGACGGACTGTTCGTCGACCGGGGGAGCGGGTCGGAGAAGGACGAGTCGTGGCGCGCGTCGGAGCGTGAGGTCCGCGATCTCGCCGTCGCCCTCGTCGGTCGGGGCGGACGCCACCTCGATGATCAGGCGCCGTGCGTCGATGTGCGATTGGATCACGGCATCCGGATCCACGCGGTGCTGGCGCCGGTCTCCACCACGGGCACGGCCCTGTCCGTGCGCATCCCGCGTGTGCACGCGGCGGATCTCGCAGCGCTCGCACGGCTGGGCACCGTCGACGACCGGCAGCGCGAGTGGCTCCTCGGTCTCGTGGCCCGACGCGCGAATGTCCTCATCACGGGAGGCACGGGAACCGGCAAGACGACGCTCCTCTCCGCGCTGCTGGCCGAGGTGGCGCACACCGAACGGATCGTCACGATCGAGGACGTCGCCGAACTGCGCCCGCGTCACCCGCACCATGTCGCGCTGGAGGCTCGTCAAGCCAATCTCGAAGGTGCGGGTGCGATCACGCTCTCACGCCTCGTCCGCGAATCCCTGCGAATGCGACCCGACCGCCTCGTCGTCGGCGAGTGTCGCGGCGAAGAGGTACGAGACCTGCTGACCGCGTTGAACACGGGTCACGACGGCGGTGCCGGAACGCTGCACGCCAGCGGACTCGCCGACGTCCCGGCACGGCTGGAGGCACTCGGAGCCCTCGCGGGAATGGACGCCGTCGCGCTCGCGCGGCAAGCGGTGAGCGCCTTCACAGTGGTCATCCATCTGGAGCGTGCAGCGGACGGCGTGCGACGGATCGCGACCGTCGGGCGGTTCCACCTGGTCAGCGACCGACTCGCGATCGAGGAGGTGAGGCCATGGTGAAGAGAGTTCCAGGCGCGACGGACGAGTCGGCCGACGCCGCCGCGTCCGCGGTGCAGACACTGGCGGTCCTGCTGCACGCGGGGGCGATGCCGCTGACCGCGTGGCGGCATCTCGCTGACACCGGTGACTCCGCGGCGGCCCGCATCGTCGAGAGGTGTGAGGACGGCGCTGATCTGGTGGACGCGATCCACGCGGAGGGCGGGGCCTGGCAGGACGTGGCTGCGGCCTGGGAGGTCGCCACCACGGTGGGAGCGCCCCTCGCCGATGCTCTGCGCGTGGTGTCCGGTTCCCTCCGCGACGCCGCCGAGGCCATGGATGACGTGCGCATCGCGCTCGCCGAGCCCGTCGGCACCGCTCGTCTGCTCCTGTGGATGCCGGTCGCCGGGTTGGGACTGGGTGCCGTCCTCGGCTTCGACACGCTGGCGGTGCTCGTCCGGCCCGCAGGTGCGGCCTGCGTGATCGGCGGGCTGCTGCTGGTGGTCGCGGCGCGGCTGTGGACACGCCGTCTGGTGCGCGCGGCGCAACCGCCCCCGGGGACCCCGGGCATGCACGCGGAACTGATCGCTGTCGCGCTCGCCGGGGGAGCATCCATCGCCCGCGCGCTGCAGCTCGTCGCGGACGCCCCGACCGGCGAGCACGCCGGTGCCGAACACACGGAGTCGGTCCTCGCACTCTCCCGTGCGGCCGGTGTGCCGGCCGTCGAACTCCTGCGGGCGTCGGCCGCGCAGGAGCGTCACGCTGCGCGTGTCCGAGGCCGCCTGCGCGCCTCAGGGCTCGCGACGAAGCTCCTGATCCCGCTGGGCGTGTGCACGCTGCCCGCCTTTCTGCTTCTGGGTGTCGCACCCCTCTTGCTGAGCGTGCTCGCGGGCGCTCACCTGCCGTTCTGAGTCCGCGCTCCGAAACCAACACCACCGATGAGAAGACCACGACAAGAGAAAGAAGGAATCATGAACACCATCCCGACCCTCACCCCACGCCGCGCGGCGCAGCTGTTCGCCGACGAGAGCGGCGCGGCCACCGCGGAGTACGCGATCACAACGATGGCCGCGGTCGCGTTCGCGGGGCTGCTCGTCGTCATCATGCGTTCCGACGAGGTGCGAGGGATCCTCACGGATCTCGTGCGCCGCGCACTGAGCGTGTCATGAGTCGACGCGGCGAGAGAGGGAGAGCCTCTGTCGCGGGAGGCGACGCCGGTGCCGTCGCGGCGGAGCTGGCACTCGCACTCCCGGCGGTGATGCTGACCCTGCTCCTGGGCGCCACGGCGCTCGGAGCGGCGTCACGTCAGGTCGTCCTGCAGGACGCGACGGCGGATGCCGCTCGGCTGCTCGGACGCGGCGAGGAGCAGGCCGCCGCGCGCGGACTCGTGGCGGCCTCCGTGGATGGCGCGCGCATGACGACAGAGCACAGAGGCGACCTCGTCTGTGTGACCGCCGGGGCTGACGTGCGGGTCGCATCGTTCCTCTCACTGCCGGTCACCGCACGCAGTTGTGCTCTCGGCGGAGGGCGCTGATGGCCGGCGCCGCGCTCGCCGCGGGCCTTCTCGTGACCGCGGCGACGCTCGTCGTCGGGCTCGCCGTGGTCGGCGGCGCGGCGGTCACGGCGCAACGGGCCGCAGGTGCCGCGGACGCCGCGGCGCTCGCGGCCGCCGATGCCGCATCCGGAGCGATCGCGAGCGAGGAGGCACCGTGCACGCTCGCTGCGGACGTGGCCGCGGCGTCCGGTGCGACCCTCACCCGATGCGCCGTCGAAGGACTTGTGGCGTCCGTCGAGGTCTCAGCGGCGTACTCTGGAGGGGCAGCCGTCTCCCGAGCCCGCGCTGGGCCACCCCCGAGGGATTCTGACGGCGAAACGTACGACACCGCTGGGAACCATCCATGAAGGCGGTGTGTATGGTGTGCTTCGTAGAAAGGACGCACCCTTGGCTGAAGGCAAGAAGCTCGTCATCGTCGAGTCGCCGACGAAGATGCGATCGATCCAGGGCTACCTCGGAGACGGTTTCGAGGTGCTCAGCTCTGTCGGTCACATCCGTGATCTCGCCGACAAGAAGGACATCCCGGCCGCCGACAAGCAGGCATACGGGAAGTACTCGATCGACATCGAGAACGACTTCGACCCCTATTACGTCGTCTCCGACCGCAAGTCGAAGACGGTCGCCGAACTCAAGCGCGCCCTCAAGACCGCCGACGAGCTCCTGCTCGCGACAGATGAGGACCGCGAGGGTGAGGCCATCGCGTGGCACCTCCTCGAGACGCTCAAGCCCAAGGTCCCCGTCAAGCGCATGGTGTTCCACGAGATCACCAAGGACGCCATCCAGGCGGCCATCGGCAACACCCGTGACCTCGACCTCGCGCTCGTCGACGCGCAGGAGACACGACGCATCCTCGACCGCCTCTACGGGTGGGATGTCTCGCCCGTCCTCTGGTACAAGGTCAAGACCGGGCTGTCCGCCGGTCGAGTGCAGTCCGCCGCGACGCGCATGATCGTCGAGCGGGAGCGCGAGCGCATGGCGTTCACCTCCGCCGAGTACTGGGACGTCGAAGCCGCCGCTGCGGCGACGGGCTCCGCGTTCCGCATCCGTCTCGTCCGCGTTGACGGCGGTCAGCTCGCCCGCGGCACTGACTTCGACGACTCCGGAAAGCTGAAGAAGGCCGTCGTCATCCTCGACGAGGCCAAGGCCACCGCCCTCGCCCACGCGGTCGATGCCGCAGGCGCAGGCACCGTGACCAAGGTCGAGGCGAAGCCCGGAACCCGCAGTCCCTATGCTCCGTTCACGACCTCCACCATGCAGCAGGAGGCCGGCCGCAAGCTCTCTATGAGCGCCAAGCAGGCGATGAGCGCCGCGCAGCGCCTGTACGAAAAGGGCTACATCACCTATATGCGTACGGACTCCGTCGCGCTCAGCACCCAGGCGGTGCAGGCGGCGCGGAGCCAGGCCGTGAGTCTGTACGGCGACAAGGCCGTGCCGCTCAACCCGCGCGTCTACAAGTCCAAGAGCAAGAACGCCCAGGAAGCACACGAGGCGATCCGCCCGTCGGGTGAGACCTTCCGTACGCCCTCGTCGTTGTCTTCCGAGCTCGACCGCGAAGAGCACCGTCTCTACGACCTGATCTGGAAGCGCACCGTCGCCAGCCAGATGGCGGACGCGAAGTACGAGACGACCACCGTCACCCTCTCCGTCGAGGCCGACGGCCAGGTGGCCGAGTTCACCGCATCGGGGACCGTCTACACCTTCAAGGGATTCCTCGAAGCCTACGAAGAGGGCCGCGACGAGAAGCGTGGCGACTCGGACGCCGCCGAGAACCAGGCTCTCCCGGCCGTCGCCGTCGGCGACCGCCTCGGCGTCTCCGAGGCCGAGGCGAAGGGGCACCGCACCAACCCCAAGCCGCGTTACACGGAGGCCTCGCTCGTGAAGGCGTTGGAAGAGCACGGCATCGGCCGGCCCTCCACATTCGCGAGCATCATCGGCACCGTCATCGACCGCGGCTACGCGACCAAGCGCGGACAGGCGCTCGTTCCGACCTGGCTCGCATTCAGCGTCGTGCGTCTCCTCGAAGAGCACTTCGCGGATCTGATCGACTACGACTTCACCGCCGCACTCGAAGACGACCTCGACGCCATCGCCCGCGGTGAGCAGAAGCGCGTCGAATGGCTCAAGTCGTTCTACTTCGGCTCGGACGCACACGTGGGTCTGCGTCAGGTCGTCGACAACCTCGGAGAGATCGACGCCCGCGCGCTCAACTCCACCCGGATCACCGACGTCGCCACGCTCCGCTTCGGCAAGTACGGCCCGTATCTCGAGATCGCCGACCCCGAGAACCCGGACGCCAAGGCGCGCATCGTCAACGTCCCCGAAGACCTCGCGCCGGACGAGCTCACCGAGGCCAAGGCCCAGGAGCTCATCGATGCGCCGGTGGCCGGCGACCGTGTTCTCGGACAGAACCCCGAGAACGGCAAGGTGGTCGTCGTGAAAGACGGTCGCTACGGACCGTACGTCCAGGAGAACGAACCCGAGGACCCCGAAGCGGTCGACGCATCGACGGGCGAGGTCATCGATGCTCCCGCCAAGAAGAAGACCACGAAGAAGAAGGACGCGGCACCCAAGCCGCGCACGGCGTCACTGTTCCGTTCCATGTCCGTCGACGAGATCGACCTCGACACCGCACTCACGCTGCTGAGCCTCCCGCGCGTGGTGGGCACCGACCCCGAGTCGGGCGACGAGATCACGGCACAGAACGGTCGCTTCGGGCCCTACCTCAAGAAGGGCACCGACTCGCGCTCGCTGGAGAGCGAGCAGCAGATCTTCGACGTGACGCTCGAGCAGGCGCTGGAGATCTACAAGCAGCCGAAGTACGGGGCTCGCCGCGCAGCGAGCGCGCTCGCCGAATTCGACGCCGACCCCGTCAGCGGCAAGCCGATCCGCGTCCGCGACGGGCGCTTCGGTCCCTACGTCACCGACGGTGAGACGAACGTCACGATTCCCCGCGGCGAGAAGCCCGAGGACATCACGTTCGAGCGAGCCGTCGAGATGCTCGCCGACAAGCGCGCGAAGGGCCCCGCGCCCAAGCGTGGAGCCGCCAAGAAAGCCCCCGCCAAGAAGGCTCCAGCCAAGAAGGCCCCCGCGAAGAAGGCTCCTGCGAAGAAGGCTCCTGCCAAGACGACCGCTGCCAAGACGACGGCCGCCAAGAGCGCTGCGACCAAGACGACGGCTGCGAAGAAGGCTCCGGCCAAGGCGTCGACGACGAAGAGCACGACGGCTGCCAAGAAGACGACGGCCACGCGCGCTCCGGCGAAGAAGGCCACAGCGGGCGCCGCGACCGACGGAGCCGCGACCTCGTGACCGAAGCCCGCGGCTTCTGGATCACTCTCGAGGGCGGCGACGGCTCCGGGAAGACGACGCAGGCGGATCGACTGCAGAGCTGGCTCGCGGACAGCGGTCGCACGGTCGTGCGCACGCGGGAGCCCGGGGGATCCGACGTCGGCCACCTGATCCGGGAGATCGTCCTGCACCATCGCGGAGACATCGCACCCCGTGCCGAGGCGCTCCTGTACGCCGCGGACCGGGCACACCATGTCGCGACCGTCGTCCGACCCGCCCTCGACCGCGGGGACATCGTGATCCAAGATCGCTATCTCGACTCCTCCGTCGCGTACCAGGGCGCCGGGCGCGTCCTCGATCCTGCGGAAGTGCGCGAGCTCTCGCTCTGGGCCGCGGAAGGAGCGCTCCCCGATCTCACCGTGCTGCTCGATCTCGACCCGCATCTCGCCCGCGCCAGGCTCGACTCCGACGACAAGCCGTTCGATCGCCTGGAGGCGGAGCGCATCGACTTCCATGATCGAGTGCGCAACGCCTACCTGGCGCTGGCCGCCGCAGAGCCCGACCGCTTCCTCGTGCTGGATGCGGCAGAATCCCCGGACGCGATCGCCGAGGCCGTGCGCGAGCGGATCGCGGCGGCGCTCCCGTCGTCCTGACCGCCGGATCAGGCCCGAGTCGACAGTCCGCTGTCAGCGGTGCCGGATAGGCTGAGCACATGCCGACCGCCACCCTCACCTTCCCGTGGGAAGACGTGTGGGGGCAGGACGATGCGGTCGCCACTCTGCGCGAGGCCGCGGCCGATCCCGACGCCCTCTCGCACGCGTGGCTCATCACGGGCCCTCCGGGTTCCGGTCGCTCCACACTCGCACACGCCTTCGCCGCCGCACTGATCGCCGAGACTCCGGACGACGTCACGACCATGCGTCAGGTGCTGGCGGGGACGCACCCCGACGTCACAGCGCTTCGCACCGACAAGGTCATCATCACGATCGCCGAGGCGCGCGCGCTCGTCGAGCGCTCCTACTTCTCGCCGTCGTCCGGGCGCTACCGCGTGATCGTCGTCGAAGACGCGGACCGCATGGTCGAGCGCACCTCGAACGTGCTCCTCAAAGCCCTCGAAGAACCACCGGAGCGGACGGTCTGGGTGCTCTGCGCCCCCAGCGACGCCGACCTGCTCCCGACGATCCGCTCGCGGGTGCGCACGCTGCGGCTCCGTGAGCCGGATGTGGCCGACGTCGCGCGGTTGATCGTCGAGCGCACCGGTGCGGACCCGTCGATCGCCGAACAGGCGGCACGGCACGCCCAGCGGCACATCGGAATGGCTCAGCGGCTCGCGACGGACGAGAGCGCCCGCCGTCGCCGCGACGACACGCTTCGGGCCGTGCTCGGGGTGCGTGGCGTCGGCGACGCGGTCGAGGTCGCCGGTCGGATCATCCAGGCCGCGACCGAAGATGCCAAGGCGCTCACTGTTGAACGCGATGCGGCGGAGCGTCAGTCGCTCCTGCGCACGGTCGGCGTCGCCGAGGGGCAAGCGGTGCCAGCGGCCGTCCGGTCCCAGGTCTCAGCCCTCGAGGACGATCAGAAGAAGCGCGCGACCCGCAGCCTGCGCGACGGCATCGACCGTGTCCTGACCGACCTCCAGTCGCTGTTCCGAGACGTCGTCATGCTGCAGTTCCGTCGCCCCGACGAACTCATCAATCTGGAGCTGAGCGAAGAGCTCGGCGCCCTCGCCGCCGTATGGCCGGTGGAGCGTACGCTTGCCGTTCTTGATCATCTTGCCGAGACCAGAGAGGCGCTGGAGCGCAACGTCGCTCCGACCCTCGCGCTGGAGAGCTTGCTCGTAACGGTCACGAGCGGGAGGAAACCGTGAACACTCTCAAGACTTCCCGCCCACGTCGACCGCGCCGGCTGCTCGCCGCCGTCGCCGGGATCGCCGTCGCCGCGGTCGCCCTCTCCGGCTGCCTCTACGCGGCGATTCCCGAGGGGGCGACGCCTCGCCCCTCGACCACCAACGCCCCCGACACGAGCGGTATCTCACAGGACCTGCTGCCGTTCTACGAGCAGACACTGGACTGGACCGAGTGTGGAGCCGGATTCGACTGCACCGATGTCACCGCTCCGCTGGACTGGGAGAACCCCGGGGCAGGCGAGATCACGCTCGCCGTCGTGCGCCACCAGGCGACGGGAACCCCGATCGGGTCGCTCCTGACCAACCCGGGTGGGCCCGGTGCGAGCGGTGCGGACTTCATCCTCGAATCCCTCGACTACGCCGTCGGCCCCGAGCTCATCGAGAACTACGATGTGATCGGCTTCGACCCCCGCGGAGTCGGCCAGTCCACCGCGGTCACGTGCTACGACGCCGCTGACATGGACTCATACCTCTACGACATCCCCAGGGCTCCGCGCGGGAGCGGCGAGTGGGAGGACGAGCTCCTCGACGCGCACCGCGGATTCGCGGAGGCGTGCGAGGCGAACAGCGGGGGCATCCTCGAGTTCATCACCACGGTCAACTCGGCTCGCGACATGGATCTGATCCGTGCGGTGCTCGGCGACGCGGAGCTGAACTACATCGGGTTCTCCTACGGCACATTCCTCGGCGCGACGTACGCGAACCTGTACCCGGATCGCGCGGGACGCCTGGTCCTCGACGGCGCCGTCGATCCCTCGATCCCCGGCTCCGATGTCGGCGCCACCCAGGCTCTCGGCTTCGAATCCGCCCTGCGTGCGTATATGCAGGACTGCCTCGACACCGAGGGATGCCCGTTCACGGGCACCGTGGACGAGGCGATGACCGACCTGGGCGCACTGCTCGCGTCGGTGGACAGTCGGCCGCAGGAGAACGGCGACGGACGCCTGTTGGGCGCGGACGCGCTGATGACCGGGATCATCGCCGCCCTCTATTCGCCCGACAGTTGGAGCGCGTTGACCCAGGGACTGGGCGATGCGCTGCAGGGCGACCCGACGGTGATGTTCTACCTCGCCGACTTCTACAACGCTCGCGAGAACGGCATGTACCTGGACAACTCGACCGAGGCGTTCCGTGCGTACAACTGCATGGACTATCCGGTCGAGGACGATCAGGCCGCCGAGGACGCGATGATGGCCAAGATCGAAGAGGGCGCTCCCACGATCGCCCCGTACTGGAGCGGGCCGGACGCGTGTGCCGAATGGCCGTATCCGCCGTCGGGGACGCGCGGTGAGATCGCCGCCGAGGGCGCGGGTCCCATCGTCGTCGTGGGCACCACGAACGACCCGGCGACGCCCTACGAGTGGTCCGAGTCGCTCGCGAACCAGCTCGAGGAGGGTGTGCTCATCACCCGCGTCGGTGAGGGGCACACGGGCTACAACAAGGGCAACGCCTGTGTGGACGACGCCGTCGAGGGCTTCCTGCTCGACGATGTCACCCCTGAGGACGGGCTGCGCTGCGAATGACGCCCGATCCTGGGTCCTGGTTCGCAACACAGGCCGCGACAGGGTAATATCGATCTTCGTGCCGCGCATGCGCCGCACGCCGCCCTAGCTCAGTCGGCAGAGCATTTCACTCGTAATGAAAAGGTCAAGGGTTCGATTCCCTTGGGCGGCTCCACACAGGTCCGGGATGCACATCGCATCCCGGACCTTTCTCCTTCCCGGTCGCCCGACCGGGTGTCAGCCCCGTTCTCCGTGCAGTGACGTTGCGTTCATCTACTGTCCACCCCGGGGACGCGGCGTGGTCATCGGCGATCGCTTGTCTCGAGGAAGTGCCCGTCCCCCGCGTGGCGCGTCGCGCTCTGATCCCCCGGGCGCGCTCTTCCCCCGAGAGGATTCCGTATGCCTTCCTGGCGCCCTGACGACACGGCACGCTCCACACCCCGGGGGAGGCGATCGATCTCACGGCTGATCGCCGCCGCCATCGCGATCGCTTTGCCGGTCGGAGGGCTCGTCGTGACTCCCGCGGCGGCTGCGGAAGACATCGCGCCCTTCGACGCCGTGAATCTCTTCATCGGGACCGAGCTCGACACCACCGAGAACAAGAGCAACGACGCCTACGGGAACACCTACCCGGGAGCGGCGCTTCCCTTCGGCATGGTGCAGCCGAGCCCGACGACGTACAAGACGGGCGAGAGCAACGGCCTCGTCCAGGAGAAGGGCGGCTACGAGTACACGGCCGACCAGATCCGCGGCTTCGGTATGACCCGCTACTCCGGCACGGGATGTCACCAGCGCTTCGGCGGATACGAGTTCCCGACCATCCCGTACTCGGGCGCGTTGGCAGAGGACGGCGCACTCCCCGTGAGCCCCGCCCAGGACCACCGGTCCTACTTCCTTCCGTTCAGCCACGACAACGAGGTCGCGGAGCCCGGCTACTACCGGGTCACGACGGACGACGGCATCACGTCCGAGCTCACGGCGACCACGCGCACGGCGGTGTCCCGGTTCGACTTCTCCGAGGCGGACGGCTCGACGCTCATCCTCGATGCGTCGGGTGCGAACAACCGCACGTTCGACGTCGAGATCGACATCGATCCCGAGACCCGCACCGTCAGCGGATGGACCTATGGCACCGATGTGTGCGACAACGGGAACTTCTACAAGGCGTACTTCTCCACGACCTACGATGCCGATTTCGACACGTACGGCACGTGGACGAACGCTGACATCGAAGCGGGGTCCACGTCCGCGGGCATCGTGACGGGCGACACGAACTCCGACCAGCGTCACAAGACCGGTGGCTGGGTGACGTTCGAGGACGACGCCGTGGTGACCGCGAAGACCGGCTTCAGCTACGTCAGCGTCGAGGGTGCTGCGGCGAACCGTGAGGCGGAGGCAGCGTCGCTGTCGTTCGACGCGGTGCGCGACGACGCTCGCTCCGCCTGGGAGGGCGCGCTGGGCACGATCGACGCCGAGGGCGGTACCGAGGAGGAGCGCGTCAAGCTCTACACCGCGCTCTATCACTCGCTGCTCCAGCCGACGCCGGGCCAGGATGTCGACGGCAGCTACGTCGGGTACGACGGGGAGCAGTATCAGATCGAGGACGGGCGGGACTTCTTCCGGCGGATCAACTTCGCCGGCCAGGGCTGGGACATGTACCGCAGCCAGGCGCAGCTGATCGCGATGCTCTTCCCCGAGGTCGCGAACGACATCAACCGCTCACTCGTGCTCCTCGCCGAGCAGCGCGGCAACTGGTCGCCCGGGGCCGCACGGATGTCGGGGGACAACTACCCCGTGATCCTGTCCACGCTCGACGCCTTCGGTGCGACGGACTACGACCGCGACGCGGCTCTCGCCTCGCTCGTCGAGACGCAGTCGGTTCCGGCGACGCAGTCCAACCGCTCGGACGCTTACCAGTACTTCACCACCGGGATGGTCGAGAGCCGGAAGGGCAACTTCGCCACCTCCCGCGTACTCGAGTACGCGGTCGACGACTTCGCGATCTCACAGCTCGCGGAGCGCCTCGGCGACGAGGATGCCGCGGAGCGATTCCAGGAGCGCGCACAGAACTGGATGAACGTGTTCGACCCCGAGACGGATCACATCCGTCCGCGGGAGCGGAGCGGTTTCGAGCGCGACTTCGACCTGCGCAACCGCAACGGACGCACCGGTGACCAGTTCAACCAGTCCACCGGCTACCAGTACGGCTGGATGGTGCCCCACAACCTCGAGACGCTCATCGAGAAGCGCGGGGGTGCGGAGACATCGGAGCAGGCGCTCGACGTGCTCATGGAGGACCTGGACGCCGGTGCCTACACGCAGACCGGCAACTACCTCTCCAACGAGGCCGCTCTCAGCACGCCGTGGGTCTACAACTGGCTCGGGGCGCCGCACAAGACGACCGATGTGCTGCACCGCGCCGTCACGGAGCTGTACGACACCACGCCCGCGGGCCTCCCCGGAAACGACGACGAGGGCGCCCTGAGTTCCTGGTACGTGTTCGCGAACCTCGGTATCTCCCCGACGATCTACGGCACAGCGAACCTCGTGGTGACGGCTCCGATGTTCGATCGGATCACGATCGCGAGCGCCGAGAGCGACCGCGTGTACGAGATCGTCGCCCCCGGCGCCGGTGCGGATGCGAAGTACACGACGGGCCTGTCCGTCAACGGCACCCCGCAGACCGCGTCCTGGGTCGGTGAGGACTTCGCCCGCGAGGGCGGCACGCTCGAGTTCACGATGTCCGCCACCCCCGGTACGTGGGGCACGGGCGCTGACGACGCGCCGCCGTCGTGGACCGACGGCGCCGATGCGCGAAACAACATCGGCACTGCCGAGAACGCCGCGCGCTATCAGGCCTCGATGGACCTCAGTGACTGGGCGTTCTCGCGTGAGACCCTCGCCGCGGCCGGAGCCGCACCGGGCGAGAGCATCCCGCTGGAGGGCACCGACATCGAGTTCACGTGGCCGGATGTCGCTCCCGGTGAGCCCGACAACTGGATTCCCCATGGTCAGCGCATCGACGTCGACGACATCGCGGCAGGCTCGATCTCGTTCCTCGGCCTCGCCACGAACGGACCGTCGAGTGCGGACGCGACCGTCGAGTACACCGACGGCTCGACGCAGCGCGTCCCGGTCTCCTTCACGGACTGGGGATCCAACCCGGGCAGCGGCAACACCACCGCCATCACGGTCAACGGCCGCGTGAACGGCAACGGCAGCCCCGCGGGCGGCACCTTCCGGGTATTCGCCACGCGCCCCGCGCTGCTCGACGTCGACAAGACGGTCGCCGCTGTGATCCTCCCCGAGGCCACCTACAACGGACTCATGCACGTGTTCGACGTCGCTCTCGGCGAGGACGAGTACGAGGACCCGAACGCGCCGCAGGGCGACCCGGAGCGTGTGATCCTGACGAGCACCGATGACCCGTCCACGTCGCAGTACGTGACCTGGCGGTCGCGCAGCGCGCTGCCGCTCGAGGGCGTCGTGGAGTACCGGATCGAGGGCGAGACGGACGCGCGCACGGTGGATGCCGAGCAGAAGCCAGAGCGTGTCGTCGACGGGTACCCCGCGCGGAGCCACTCGGCGCGCCTGAGCGGCCTCGAGGCGGACACGGCGTACGAGTACCGTGTCAGCTCGGGCAAGGCCTGGAGCGAGTGGTTCACGTTCGAGACCGCGGCGAGCGAGGCGGACCCGTTCACGTTCCTCTACTTCGGTGACGCGCAGGAGGGCATCGGCAGCGTCTGGCACGAGAGCGTCGACCGGGCCGTCGAGGCCCACCCCGACGCCGAGCTCGCCGTCTATGCCGGCGACATGGTGAATGTCGCGACCAACGAGAGCGAGTGGCGCGACTGGTTCGCGGGCATCGAGGGGATCGGTGAGCGCATCAACGCTCTCTCCGTGCTCGGTAACCACGAGATCGGCGGACAGCCGTTCATCGAGTCCTTCACCGACAGCTTCGAGTACGACGCGAACGGACCTCGGCCCTCGGACGCCGGTGAGTACGCGGCGGAGTACGGCGAGCACCTCGCGACGATCCTCAAGGACACCGTGTACGTCACCGACTATCAGGGCGTCCGCTTCGTCGGGCTGAACGCGAACCGCGATGACATCTGCCCGATCGTGCGCCCCGAGGGTCTTGCGAACTTCGACTGCGCGATCGGCAAGAAGGCGTGGATGACGGCGCAGGCCACCTGGCTCGACCGGGTCCTCACCGAGAACCCGCACGAGTGGAGTGTCGTGATCGCTCACCAGCCGCTGTTCTCCACCGGTGTGAGCGGGAACGGACTGCGCGACGAGAAGGATTGGCGCGAGTTCATCCTTCCGGTCGTCGAGAGCAACAACGTCGATCTCGTGCTCCAGGGCCATGACCACACCTACGGGCGTGGGTTCCACGGATCCACGGGGACCGACATCGACGGTGTGTCCGCAGGTCCGGTCTACGTGGTCTCCAATTCGGGGCAGAAGCAGTACACGCTCCCCAGCGCGGACGACAACATCTGGACGAGGAACGGCGCGACCGCGGTCGTCCGTGCCCAGGACACCTCGACGTTCCAGTCGATCCGCGTGGACGGTGACACGCTGACCTACGAGTCGGTCGTCACCTATACCCGCAACGGCGGGGCTGCGACGACGAGCCCGGGGGACACGCTGGACTCGTTCACGATCACGAAGCGCGACAACGGCGCCAAGTGGGTCACCGAGGCCGGTGTCGATGCTCCGGGCGAGGATGTGCCCGGTGTCAACACTGAGCGGCCCACGAACGCGGCGTTCGACGACGAGACCTTCGGCGAGATCGTCTGGGATGACGACTTCACCGAGGATCGCCTCGACGAGTACACGTCTTCCGGTGGACCGGGTGAGCCGGCGGCCGAGCTGTCCGTGGACACCGAACGCGGTGTCCTGGAAGCGGCGGCGGATGAGCGGGCCTGGAGTCAGATCTCGCTGCCCGCCGAGGCGGGGGAGAGCTTCGCCCTCGTGGTCGAGCCGGCCGCGTTCAGCGACTCCGGACGCCCCGAGGACAGCCTGTTCATCGGCCTCGCGGACGGTCCGGCGGATCGCGCGCAGAGCTGGTTCAACAACAGCCGCGACGAGAGCGGTGTGGATGTGGTCCGCGATGGTGCGAACGTCGGGCTGACCGCCGGGATCGGTGCCCACCGGGGTATCGTCTGGGAGTCGGGAGACCGGTTCGCCACGGTGGTCGACCATGGTGAGCTCACGACCTGGATCGAGAAGGACGGTGAGTGGATCAAGATCCGCTCCGAGCTCCTTCCGCTGTCGATGTCCGCGGAGCAGATCCGCGAGTGGGCGCCGACGTTCGGGCTCCGCCTGGATGAGGCGTCGATCGAGATCGATCGGGTCACCCTTCTGCAGCCGGGTGAGGACGAGCCGCAGCCGATCGAGGTCGTGCCTGCCGAGGTCACGTTCACCGATCGCGTCGGCACCGATTCGGATATCTACACGATCCCTGCTCTTCAGGGCGTCGAGTACCTCATCGACGGCGAGGTCGTCGACCGGGGCGAGTACCCGGGCGCGGGCGAGATCACGGTGACCGCTCGTGCGACCGAGGGCTTCGTGATCGCCGAGGGAGCGCAGACCGTGTGGACGTTCGCGTTCACCGACGAGCCGGGTGAGCCGGGTGAGCCGGGCGAACCCGGTGAGCCGACGGACCCGACGGACCCGGGCGGCGCGCCGTCGGAGGACGACCTGACCGATGAGAACCGCGGGGGGATCCGAGTGATCGGGTCCGCCGAGGCGGGTGGCTTCGCGCTCATCGAGATGGATGCCGCCTACGCCGGTGAGCAGGTCCGCGGATGGCTGTTCTCCACCCCGACCGCGCTCGGATCGGCGACGGTCAACGGTGCGGCAGAGGTGCGGATCGCGATCCCCGCCTCGGTCGAGGCCGGCATGCACCGCATCGCCCTCACGGACGCGGACGGCGAGCTGATCGGCTGGGACGACATCGAGATCACCGCGGCCGCAAGCGCCCCGGGCGATGGCGACCTCGCGGTGACGGGTGTCGAGGTGGGGGCTACGGTCCTCCTCGGCCTCCTGCTGCTCGCGCTCGGTCTGCTCGCCGTGCGGGCACGCCGCCAGCGAACGGTCTGATCATCGAGAGCGCGGTGGCCGAGTCTCCGGGACTCAGCCACCGCGCTCTCGCGCACCTTCCCCCGGTGGAGCGCGCGGCGTACGCTCGAGTCATGACCAGGGCACTCCTCATCGTCGACGTCCAGAACGATTTCACCGAGGGCGGCGCGCTCGCCGTCGACGGCGGAGACGCGGTGGCCGAGGGGATCACCCGCCATCTCACCCTCCACGCCGATGACTACGACGTCATCATCGCGTCGCGCGACTGGCACGACGCCGCGGGAGACAACGGAGGCCACTTCGCCGCCGAACCGGACTTCGTCGACACGTGGCCCGTGCACTGCGTGGCGGGCACCACGGGCGCGGACTACGACCCGCTGCTCGTCGTCGAGGCGGTCACTCACCATGTCCGCAAGGGGCAGGGCGTGCCCGCATACTCGATGTTCGAGGGCGTGACCGACGACGAGTCCACCGTCGGGGCCGTGCTCACCGCGCAGGGCGTTCTCAGCGCGGATGTCGTGGGGCTCGCGACGGACCACTGCGTGCGCGCATCGGCTCTGGACGCGATCGCACACGGTGTGCACGTGCGGGTGCTCACCGGCCTCATCGCCGGTGTCGGGGCGGAGTCCAGCGCGGCCGCGCTCGCCGAGCTCGCCCATGCCGGAGCGGAGATCGTCCCGGCGGACGCCGACGCGTGAGCCGGCGCTGTGTCCTCCTCCTGCGGGCGGTGAACCTCGGGGCGCGCAACAAGGTCCCCATGGCGCAGCTGCGCGAGCTGCTCGCCGAGCGGACGGCACTCCAGGGCGTGTCGACCTATATCGCCAGCGGCAACATCCTCTGCGACCTGCCTCCCGACCGCGCGGCGGCGTGCGACGAGATCCGGCGGCTGATCTCCACCGAGTTCGCGGTGGACACGCCGGTGATCTCCCGTACGCACGAGGAGCTCGTCGATTCGCTCGAGAACCAGCCGTTCTCCGACGCGCACGAGAAGCTGCTGCACGCGATGTTCCTCGCGGACGAACCCGCATCCGGCGCTGTCGAGGCGCTCACGCCCCGGCTCGTCCGCGGCGAGGCGATCGCTCTCGTCGGGCACGATCTCTGGATCAGTTATGCCGAGGGCGGTGTGCACAGCACCAAGCTGTCGCGCGCGGCGCTCGATCGCGCGCTGGGCGTGGAGGGAACGGCGAGGAACCTGCGGACGACGCGCGCACTCGCCGATCTCACGGCCTGACGGCGATTCGGGGCGCTCGGGTCGCCGACTCCCGCGAGACGGCTTCCGGAGCGGCGGCGTGGGCCACATGGCGATCCACCCGCAGGGCTCCACACGCTGCGCAGCGCACGTAGAGGATTGTCCCCTCGGACGTCGCATGCCGGGACTCGACGAGCCAGCCGTGTTCGTGCGGTGCGGGCAGCGTTCGGTGCAGCGGCGTGGGGCGGGTGTCGAGGGCGCTCATGTGTCCACCATGATGTAATGCCCTTATGCATCTCAACCCTTACGGCGAGTATGCCGTCGTGATGGCCGCGTCGCTCGCGAACGACTGGCCCGACGACCGCGAAGGGATCGAGTCGTGTACCCGTGAGCACGGGATGACGATGTTCTTCCCCGAACGTGCGGACGATCATGCCGGGGTCCGTCTGGTCATCGACGACTGGCTGCGCATCGTGGACACGACGGACCCCGACGAACGCGCGCTGCTGCTCAACGAGCATCTCGCCACGGCCGCTGCGTACCCGCGTCTGACCAATCACGACGGGGAGGGATGGCACCTGCACTACCGAGACGACGTCCAGGAGCTGCCGTTCGTCCTGCGCGCCGTGATCAACGTCGGTACGGCCCTGCACCTCGTCACGCGCGGGATGCACCGGCTCGCGCGTTGCGCGGCAGAGGACTGCGAGCGTGTGGTCGCTGATGTCACGCGCAACGGCCGCCAGCGCTACTGCTCGGTGCAGTGTGCGAACCGGTCGGCCGTCAGACGACACCGTGCCCGTGTGATGTCGGAGATCACACGGGCACGGGGGTAGAGCGGGGCGAGCGTCAGGCGGTCTGGCCCTCGTGCTTGCCCTCACCGATCTCCTCGACGAGCTTGGCGTTGAACGCCGGCAGGTCGTCGGGGGTGCGGCTGGAGACGAAGCCCGCGTCGACGATGACCTCCTCGTCGACCCACTCGGCACCCGCGTTGCGGAGGTCGGTGGCGAGGCTGGGGTAGCTCGTGAGCGTGCGTCCCTTCAGGACATCCGCCTCGACGAGGATCCAGGCGCCGTGGCAGATCACGCCGACCGGCTTGTGCTGCTCGAAGAACGCCTTGGCGAACGCGATGGACGCGGCGTCCATGCGCAGGTGGTCCGCGTTCACGACGCCGCCGGGGAGCACGAGCGCGTCGAACTCCTCCGCCTTCGCGTCGGCGGCCTTGAGGTCGACGGGCTGGACGTGCCCGTTCTTGCCGGTGATCTCCGAGCCGGACGGCGCGACGAGCGACGCGGTGGCGCCCTCGCCGGTCACGGCCTCCCACGGACTCGTCAGTTCGCTGTCCTCGAAGCCGTCGGTCGCCAGGAATGCCACGCGGTTCTGTGTGAGCTGTGCCATGTTCTCGTCCTTTCACGAAAGTGGGTGATCCCCGGATCAGGGATATCTCGACCCTCTCGCGGTGGGCTCGGAGGGTGAAGGGGGTGGCCAGCGCGAGACGAGCGTGCTAAACGGAATATCCTTCTTCGATGACCGGCATGCGCATCACCATGGACATCAGCGAGATCGATCTGGACACCGTGCACACGTGGCTGTCGACGGACGCCTACTGGGCCATGGGGCGTTCCCGCGAGACCGTCGAGAAGGCGGCGCGGGCGTCGCTGAACTTCGGTGTCCTCGACGACGAGGACCGCCTGATCGGATACGCGCGTGTCGTCACGGACGAGGTCACCTTCGCCTGGCTCTGCGACGTGTACATCGCGCGCTCGGCGCGTGGAAGCGGTGCGGGAACGATGCTCGCTTCGGCGGTCGTGGAGCGGCTGCGCCCCTTCGGGCTCAAGCGCGTGCTTCTCGCCACGGCCGATGCGCACGGGCTGTACGAGAAGGTCGGTTTCGTGACCTACCCGACGCCGGAGAAACTCATGGTGCTCGGTACTCCGTGAGGAGGCCGATGATGCGGGGTGGGCCCGGAGGGGCTCGAACCCTCGACCCGCGGATTAAAAGTCCGATGCTCTGCCAACTGAGCTACAGGCCCGTGCTTCTAGTCTAGGGCGCAGCAGCGAGGCCGCCGACGGTACAGCTCCGTCGACGGCCTCGCCATCCTTCTCGCCAGGGCTCCCCTCCCTGACGGGAGGTCTTCATGTCACCGAGAGCCCCAGTCGGTGAACTCCGCTTACATCGCGGGCATCAGGACCGTGTCGATGAGGTACACGGTGGCGTTCGCGGTCTGGACTCCACCGCAGATGACCATCGCGGAGTCGTTGACCATGATCTCGTCGCCACTGCCGGTGACCTCGAGGTCAGAGCCCTGCACGGTGGTGTGCGTGCCTTCGATGGCGTCGGGAGCGATCTGACCCTCGACCACGTGGTACGTGAGGATCGTCGACAGCAGGTCTGCGTCGGTTCCGAGCGTCTCGATGGTCTCGGCGTCGATCTTGCCGAAGGCGTCGTCCACCGGTGCGAAGACCGTGAACTCGCCACCGTTGAGCGTGTCGACGAGGTCGACGTCGGGGTTGAGCTCACCGCTGACAGCCGAGGTCAGGGTCGTCAGCAGCGGGTTGTTGGATGCGGCGACCGCAACCGGGTCCTGAGCCATGCCCTCGATGGATCCGCCACCGTCGGGGACCTCGGAGGCGTAGCCTTCGCAGCCGGGGCCGACGAGGTTCGCGGCCGGGTCCATCGTGTCAGGCGCCTCTTCGGACGTCTCGGGAGTCGTCGGCTCCATCGGCTCTTCAGCCGTGGTGTCGCCCATGGAACAGGCCGACAGTGCGAATGCACTCGCCAGCGTCAGGGTCAGGGCTGCTGTGGCCTTCTTCTTGGTGCTGAACATCTCAACCTCCGGGGTATTCGAGGCCACGGCTTTTCCGTGGCGTTGACAGGTGTTCGGAGCACCCCGGGGATCGGATGGGAGATTCTCGAACTTTCTTTTCGCCGTGTTCGGCGCGCACCCCGAGGCGACGACAACGGCGTGCGCCACGCGACCTTCACATTTGGGTCACCATGACCGGAATATGACGGTATATACGGCATGCTTAAGGGGATGGTCATTGATGGCATGGATGTGCCGGAGGACGGAACGGCACAGGACGATGCCGCCGCCCTCCTCGTTCGCATAGCCTCCGGCGACCAGGCCGCGTTCGCGGAGCTGTACGACATGCTCTCTTCGCGCGCCTTCGGCCTCATCCTGCGCGTGCTCGTCAACCGGTCGCAGAGTGAAGAGGTGCTGCAGGAAGTCTTCCTCGAGATCTGGCAATCCGCATCGCGGTTCGCTCCGAACAGAGGACAGGGACGGACCTGGGTGATGACGATCGCACATCGCCGAGCCGTGGACCGGGTGCGTGCATCCCAGTCCAGTGCGGATCGGGACGTGCGAGCCGGCCTACGGGACATCGGAGTCGCTCACGACACCGTCTCGGAACAGGTGGAATTGGGTATCGAAGGCGAGAAGGTCGTCGCTGCACTCTCCGGGCTTCCGGACGCGCAGCGCGAGACGATCGTCCTCGCGTACTACGGCGGGTACAGCCAGAGCGAGATCTCCGCGCTGCTGGGTGCACCGCTGGGAACGATCAAGACACGGATGCGAGACGGGCTGACCCGTCTCCGGATGGCAATGGGGGTGACGGCATGAACGAGCAGGACTTCGCGGAACTGGCCGCAGGCCACGCCCTGCACGCGCTGTCCCGAGAGGATGAGGCGCGCTACGCCGCCGCCCTCGACGCGCACCCGGAATGGCGAGCGATCGCCGAGGACGACGACGAGACGGTCGCGCTGCTGGCAGGTCATGCCGCCCCGACCGCGCCTCCCGCACACATCCGTGGTGCACTGCTCGCGCAGATCGCCACGACGCCGCAGGATTCCGCCGCCGACGAGCCCGATGTACCGACGGTGAGCTCGATCGCCACTCCGCCCACGACCGGAATGCAGCAGGTCGTGCGCGGGCGACGCTGGACCCGCTCGATCTTCGCGCTCGCCGCATGCCTCGCGCTGCTGGTGGGCGTCGGCATCGGAGCCGTCGCGATCAATGACTACCTGAACCGCCCGGCGTCCGTCGTCGCCCTCGAGCAGATCACGGGCGCTCCGGATGCGGAGCAGTCCACGGTCGAGCTCGCCGACGGCGGCACGGCCACAGCGCACTGGTCGGCATCGCTCGGATCCGCGGTCCTCGTGACAGACGGGATCTCGACCCTCAGCGAGGATCAGGCCTACGAGCTCTGGCTCGTGCGCGGTGAGACGCCGATCTCCGCCGGTGTCTTCGCCGCTGACGACGGCGAGACCACCGCCGTCCTCGAGGGTGAACTGCACTCCGGCGATGTCATCGCGGTCACGGTCGAGCAGGCCGGTGGATCGCCGAACGGCCTGCCGACGACGGACCCGGTCGTCGCCATCCCCACGGCCTGAGCCGCCCGCATCGCGGGTAGCCTGGTCCGATGCCCGAGTTCTCCCGCCCGGAGCGGCGTCCCAACGAGTCCTTCGACAACTTCGTCGGATCCGCGGACGCTGCCGAAGCGACGCGCATGGCGCATGCCACGGCGTCGGCGCTGCTCACTCGCGCGCGCAACGACCCGTCCGGGGCGAGCGCGGAGCGACTGATCGCCTTCACCGCCGAACACGGGATCGACGAGATCGCCGAGCTCTGGGCGCCCGCGCCGCCGCGGTCCCTCCCGGGGGCGCTGTGGCGGCTGTACCTGCTGCAGCTGTCGATCCACACCGATCCTCAGACGGCCGCGCTGCTGCACGAGCGGGGCCGCGTCGAGCTCCCGTCGATCGATGCGGCGGTCGCGGGGGCGCCGGTCCCCGCGAGCCCGGAGGAACTCGTCGGACTGATCGACACCATCCTGCGGGGCGCCTTCCGCGGCGACTTCTCCGTCGCCCTCGACCGCGCTGCCGCTTTCTGCCGGGTGCAGGCATCCGGAGCGACGCACGCGGCGGACGACGCGGAACCCACCGAGCCTGAGCGCGCGACGGAATTCACGAAGCGAGCGCTGCGGCTGAGCACCTACGCGGACGATCTGGCCGCCTCCGCCCTGCTGTGGAGACGCGGCGCTCTGATGTGACTCGGCCCGGGCATGAAAAGACCGGGCCGCAAGAACGCCTCTCGGCGGAAGGCCGCTCGTAGCGGCAGAATTTGGAGCCCGGGGTTATGCGGCCCGGCCACTCCAGTGTAACAAGCCGAAGAACGAGGTATTCCCGTGCTGTGGACGCGTCGTAGGCTCATGTCATGACCCGGCGCTTCGCTCTGATGATCGACCCCGTTCCCGTGACCGACGATCGCCGCGACTACTCCGACACCTTCACTCCGATGGACGTCTCGGCTCCCGCGCTCAGCGTCGGCGAGCTCAGCACCCAGCGCGGTGACGGCGTCTTCGAGTCGATCGGCGTCGTGGACGGGACGACACAGGAGCTCATCCCACACCTGGAGCGTCTGGCCCATTCCGCGGCTCTCTGCGACCTCCCCGCGCCGAATCTCGTGCAATGGCGACAGGCGGTGGACCGTGCCGCTGCCGAGGCGCCTGCGGGCGAGGCCGTCATCAAGCTCATCCTCAGTCGCGGTGTCGAGCACGGGCCGACGCCGACCGCGTGGGTGACGGCGGCCCCCGCGCCGGACTTCACGATGCCGCGGACTCAGGGCATCCGTGTGGTGACGCTCGATCGCGGATACGACCTGGGGGCCGCTGGGCGTGCGCCGTGGCTCCTGCTCGGCGCGAAGACCCTGTCCTACGCGGTGAACATGGCGGCGCTGCGTGAGGCTCGTCGTCGCGGCGCGGACGACGCCATCTTCACGACCTCCGACGGCTTCGTGCTGGAGGCGCCGACCGCCTCTCTCATCCTCCGGTTCGGCGACCGCTTCGTCACTCCGGCGCCCTCCGGTGGCATCCTCCACGGCACGACGCAGCTGAGTGTCTACGCCCATCTCGAGGAGCGCGGCTTCGAGACGTCGTACGCCGACATCCCCACGAGCGATCTGTCTGTCGCCGATGCGGCCTGGCTGGTCTCGAGCGTCCGACTGGTGGCCCCGATCACGGCGATCGACGACACCACTCTGTCGGTCGACGCCGACTTCACCGCGTCCCTCAACACCTACCTGCTGACCCCCCGCCCCTGACCCCGCCCCCCCTGACCCCGCACCCCCTGCCGAGGGGTCACATTGTGTTGAAGATTAGCCCCATTATTGTCAGAAAATGACCACACGGCGGGGGGTAGGGGG
>JBNJKL010000004.1:0-288490 GCA_051751065.1 Actinomycetota bacterium
ACCCCCCCCCCACCACTCGGGCTCGGTGACGGGGGGGGTGACGGGGGGGGAGGGGACGGGGCGACGTGACCGAGTGACGGATGGGTGGGTCAGTCGAGCCAGATGTCCTGAGACTCGGGGACCGGCTCCTCCAGCGGGACGACGAGGATCGACCGGTGCTGCCGGTGAGCGAGGCGCGCCGCGACGGAACCGGTGAAGAACTCGCGAATCGATTCGCCGAGGCCGCGCTTGCGCGTACCCACCACGATCAGCTGCGCGTCGATCTTGTCGGCGAGATGCTTGATCGCGAGCGCCGGATCGCCGACCAGCTGGCGGGCGGTCCACGTGACACCGGAACCGTCGAGCGTCGCCGCCGCGGATTCCTGCACCCTCTCGAACTCCGCAGCACCCGATTCGAGGTTCATATCGATCGGAGCGGAGTGGACGTATCCGTCCGGATCCTCGTACGTTACGAATCGCGTGACGTCGACATGGACGACGACGAGCGGAGCCGCGAGGATCTTCGCGTAGCGCACGGCCTCACTGAGGACTCGCGTCGCCTGCCCCGGCTGCATTCCCACGATCACAGCGCCCTGGAGAGCCGCGTTCTGGGCCGCCTCATCGGACGCTGTGGACTCGGTATCGGTCATGAGATCGTTCCCTTCACCAGCCGGGCGAAGGCCAGGGGACCTGGCCCGCGTGCTATTCTGAATGCTACTCTTACCGGCTTCGCGCCGGTGTCGTGAATGCATCGGGCTCCCGAGCCCGCAGCTTAACTCGTGAGGGGGTCTCGCGCATGGGCCGTGGCCGTCAAAAGGCGAAGCACACCAAGATCGCCCGCGAACTCAAGTCGTACAGTCCGTCGGTGAACTACTCCGCTCTGGAGCGCGAACTCGCGCACCCGAGCGATGAAGACGCCTATGTGGACAAGTGGGCTGACGAGTACGCAGACGAAGACGAGGACGAACTCGAAAAGGCCTGACCGCCGATTCGCTCGTCGTTTCCTCCGTGGACCGCACGGAGGATTCGTCATGTTCGGATTCTGCACGCCGAATCCGTGATGTCGTGAGGCGCTTCGTCGCGCGCTCCGCCTGAGAGAATCTCCTCATGGCTCGCATCGTCTCCCTCTACCGTCACCCGATCAAAGGGTTCACTCCCGAAGTCACCGATTCCCTCACGGTGCAGGCCGATGGTCGCGTGGCCGGTGACCGTGTGCTCGCGTTCCGTTTCGCCGACGCGACCACTCCTGAGAACAGCGACGGTCTGGATTACTGGCCCAAGGGGAAGGGACTCTCCCTCCAGGGGTTCCCCACTCTCGCCGCGCTGCGGACGAGCTACGACGAGCAGCTACGGCGCGTGCGCATCGAGCACAACGGATCCGTTCTCGTCGATGCCGGACTCGACGACGACGGTCGCGCCGAACTGTCTGCGGCAGTCACGGACTTCATCCTCGCCGGCGACGATGCTCGGCGGCTCCGCCGCCCCGGTCTGCTTCCGATCGTCCTCGTCGGCGACGGGGTGACCTCGCGATTCCAGGACCGGGCGCCCGGGTACGTCTCCGTGCACAGTCGCGGCAGCACGACTGCCCTCGGGGATGCGCTCGGGCTCGAGATCGACGATCGCCGCTTCCGGTCCAACGTCGTCATCGACGGGGTGGATGCATGGTCCGAGCTCGGTTGGAGCGGCGAGGTTCGTCTCGGGCCGGTCACCTTCCGCACAGCGGGTCCGATCGTGCGCTGCCTCGCGACGCACGCGAACCCCGACTCCGGCGTACGCGACGCCGATGTGCTGACGACTCTCACGGAGGTTCTCGAACACGTCGAACCGATGCTCGGCCGGTTGTTGCTGCCGGCGTCCGAGCAGACCGGGGCCGCAGAGTCCTGGAGCGGCGGGGTCATCCGCATCGGCGACGAGGTCGTCGTGGGCTGAGTCCCGAGGGAGACGAGCGACTCACCAGCGGCCGTGACGCTGCTCCCACTCGTCTTCGATCGTCCGCCGGCGGCCGGCGATGAGTCCGGCGGGGATCGACGCGAGGATCACCGCGCCGATCACGAGAAGCGGGATCGTCCAGTCGTCGGTGGCGTCGTGCAGGATGCCCAGCATGAACGGGAACGCCGCGGCGACCAGATAACCGACGCTCTGCACGAAGCCGCTCAGCGCGACCGCGCTCTCCGGTGTGCGCGCGCGGATGCCGATCAGCACGAGACTCAGCGGGAACAGGGCACCCACGAGTCCGAAGGTCGCCGTCCACAGCCAGAGCAGTTCCGGTACCGGAGCGAGGACGAACCCCGCGACGCCGATCAGTCCCCCGGAGACGCCCACGAGGTAGAGCGGACGCGTCGCCTGGAACCGGACCACGAGGATCGGCACGATCAGCGACGCCGGCAACCCCATGAACGCGAACAGGGACAGAAGCAGACCCGCGACCGCCGGCGTGACGCCCGCCTGGTCGACGAAGATGGTCGGGAGCCACGCGAACGAGACGTAGGCCATGGTCGACGACGTGGCGAACACCGCTGCGAGCGCCCAGGCCAGTGACAGGCGCCACAGTCGGGAGAACAGGCGCCGGTCAGCCGGTTCGACCGCGATGGGTCCGGTCGCAGCAACCGCGGCGTCCTCGAAATCAGGCCTCTCCGGCCGGTCCGACGTGGCCCCGGTGGACGCGGGCTGCTGAGCCGCGGCGCGGCCGCGCAGCAGCATCAGGATCCACGGGATCATGCCCGCGAGCGCGAACACGCCCCACATCCCCAGCGATACGCGCCAGCTCGTCGCGTCGGCGACGGGCACCGCGAGAAGCGGCGGGATGAACGTGGACAGCGCCATGGCCGTCGTGTACAGCGTCATCATCAGACCGAGGCGGTCGGGGAAGTACTTCTTGACCAGGGGCGGGAGGAGGATGTTCCCCATGCCCACGCCCGCGAAGATCAGGGCCGTGGCGAGCAGCAGGGTGACGGCGTCGACCGAGAACCCGCGGAGCACCAGTCCCGTCGAGATCGCGAGCAGGGCGATGACTGTGACGCGCTCGAGCCCGAGCCGCTTCTCGAACACCGGGGTGAGCAGCCCGAAGATCGCGAAGCACACCGGAGGCGCGGTTCCGATCAGCCCGACCACGGCGGACGACAGCGGGAAGTCCTCGGAAACGTGATCGATCACCGGGGAGAGTGAGGCGACCGCCGAGCGCAGCGAGAACGCGCAGAGGAGGATGCCCAGGACCGCGAGCACCCGACCCTGCCAGAGCGGCTGCGGGCGGGTCGCGGTCACGAGGTCTGTGAGCCCTCCACCCAGGCGAGGTACTCGTCGCTGACCGTGCCGGTGACGTAGCGGCCGTCGAAGCAGCTCATGTCGAGATCCTCCACGTCGGATCCCTCGGTGATCGCCGCCCGCAGATCGTCGACCTCCTGGTAGACCAGGTGGTCGCAGCCGAGGACCTCGGCGATCTCGGGGATCGTGCGCCCGTAGGCGACGAGCTCGTGGCGCGACGGCATGTTGATCCCGTAGACGTGCGGATAGCGGATGGGGGGAGCCGCCGACGCGAACGTGACGGACGCGGCGCCCGCATCCCGAGCCATCTGGATGATCTGCTGGCTCGTGGTGCCGCGCACGATCGAGTCGTCGATGAGGAGGACGTTCTTGCCGCGGAACTCGGTCGACATCGCGTTCAGCTTCTGTCGGACGCTCTTCTTGCGCACGGCCTGGCCGGGCATGATGAACGTGCGTCCGACGTAGCGGTTCTTGTAGAAGCCCTCGCGGTACTCGATCCCGAGCTTGCGAGCGACCTCCATGGCTGCCGGTCGCGACGAGTCGGGAATCGGCATGACGACGTCGATCTTCTCGAGCGGAACGTGCTTGGCGATCGTGTCGGCCAGACGGTCGCCCATGCGCAGACGCGACTCGTAGACCGAGATGCCGTTCATGATGGAGTCGGGGCGCGCGAGGTACACGTACTCGAAAGCGCACGGCTTGAGCGTCGGCGACTCCGCGCACTGGCGGCTGTGCAGTTCGCCCTCGTTGGAGATGAAGACGGCCTCGCCGGGCTCGACCTCGCGGACGACCTCGTAGTCGCCGTTCTCGAGCACGAGCGACTCGCTCGCGACGACCCACTCGTCGCCCTCCGCACCCTGACGACGGCCGAGGATGAGCGGTCGGATGCCGAACGGGTCACGGAACGCGAGAAGCCCGTATCCGGCGATGACCGCGATGACGGCGTAGGCGCCCTCGATGCGGGTGTACGTGCGCGCGACGGCCTCGAAGATCCGCTCGGGATCGAGGTCGACCGTCGAGGTCGTGGCCTGCAGCTCGCCCGCGAGGACGTTGAGCAGCAGCTCGGTGTCGCTCGAGGAGTTCAGGTGACGACGGTCACGGTGAGCCATGTCGGCGGTGAGCTCACGCGTGTTGGTGAGGTTGCCGTTGTGGATGAGGATGATGCCGTACGGCGCGTTCACGTAGAACGGCTGGGCCTCTTCCTCGCTGGACGCGGTGCCCTTGGTCGCGTAGCGCACGTGGCCGAGGCCGACGTTGCCCAGCAGCGAGCGCATGTCGCGTGTGCGGAAGGCTTCGCGCACCATGCCGCTGGCCTTCGCCATGTGCATGACTCCGTTGGTCTCCGCGGTGGAGATGCCGGTCGCGTCCTGCCCTCGGTGCTGCAGAAGAAGGAGAGCGTCGTAGATGTCCTGGTTGACCGGGCCGTTGCCGACCATTCCGACGATGCCGCACATGGGGGGTTACTTCGCTCCGTCCGCGTACGCGCCCACCAGGCGCACCGCACCACCGTCGACGCCCTTGGCGCCCTGTTCGAACTCTCCGGCCGGGCGTGCGCCCGTTCCCACGGACGCGACCTGCCAGGCGTCGATGCCCTCGGCGGCGAGCGCGGCGATCGCGGCATCCTTCGCCGAGGCGTCGATGACGGCGAGGAAGCCGATGCCCAGGTTCCACGTGCCTTCCGCGGATTCCAGCGTGGACCCGGCGATGTCGCTGAGGACGCGGAAGACGGGGCTGGGGCTCCAGGTGGAGCGATCCACCTCGGCCCAGCTTCCGACCGGGAGGACGCGCGCGAGGTTGGCCGCGATACCGCCGCCGGTCACGTGGCTCAGCGAGTGCACGCCGGTGCCGAGCGTCTCGATCAGGCGGAGGAGGGGCAGCGTGTACAGGCGGGTCGGCTCGAGGAGCGCCTCGCCCCACGTGGCGCCGAAGTCCGCGGCGTTGTCGCCGTAGGAGATCCCCGCGCCCGTGACGATGTGGCGGACGAGGGAGTAGCCGTTGGAGTGCAGGCCGCTCGAGCGCAGCGCGAGGACGACGTCGCCGTCGGTGACGCGGTCGGCGCCGAGCACGGCGTCCGCCTCGATCACGCCGGTCGCAGCCCCTGCGACGTCGTAGTCACGAGGACCGAGGAGACCCGGGTGCTCGGCGGTCTCGCCACCGACGAGCGCGGTGCCGGTCGCCGTGCAGGCCTCGGCGATACCGCGGACGATGTCCGCGATCCGCTCGGGGACGACCTTGCCGCACGCGATGTAGTCGGTCATGAACAGCGGCTTCGCGCCCACCACGACGATGTCGTCGACGACCATTCCGACCAGGTCCTGGCCGATCGTGTCGTGCTTGTCGATCGCCTGCGCGATGGCCACCTTGGTACCCACACCGTCGGTGCTGGTCGCCAGAAGAGGCTTGGTGTAGCCGAGCAGTGCGCTCGCGTCGAACAGGCCGGCGAATCCGCCGACACCACCCAGGACCTCGGGCCCGTGCGTGGCACGGACGGAGGACTTCATGAGTTCGACGGCGAGATCGCCCGCCGCGGTGTCGACGCCGGCTTCGGAGTAGGAGTTGGTGGGGGGATGTGCCACCCGACAAGCCTACCGCCCAGAGTCGGGGCCGATCGCCTCCGAGTAGGACCTGCGCGAGCGGGGTGCGGAGCGGAATTCTGCGCCCCGGTCGGCTCCTCGCCCTACGATGGGGCCATGGCCGACAAGCCGCAGTGGCTCATTCGCGAGGATGCGGGCGTTCCCGTGCTCGTCGCGCTCGCCCTGCGCCAAGCGCTCGGGGTCCGCGCGCCGGAGGACCTGCCGAGCCTGCGCGACCGGGAGGTGCGTGCGCCGGATGCGATCGAGGCCGGCCCCGCGGTCGAGCGCCAGTGGCGCGACTACTGGAACATGACCGTCGAGCCGCGCGCACATCGCGCCTCCGTCCCGCTCGAACTCATCGACGGCTTCGACACGCTCGTCGCCCTGCCGACCACGGGCGCCGAGGAACTGCGCACCGCGATCGCCCCGCACGCGGCGTCCGTCATGCAGTACGCCGAGCGAGCGCACGCCCGCTACGTCGACACCATGAAGACCGCGGGCGACGGAGGCGCGTACCGGGCCTACGCGAGCGCGATCGCCGAGTTCGAGCGCGACATCGGACGCCGCGCTCACTCGTTCGAACTCAACGTGCAGGTGCTCCCCTTCTCGCAGCGGGGGATCTGGTGGATCGGCGCACTCACGGTCGCCGTCACCGACGGGCTGCGCCGCGACGTCGTCGCGTTCGACGGCGCCATCCGCCCCGTCATCGCCGAACTCGCGTAGGGCTCGGGCCTCACCCGGGGCCTCAGGGGCGGGTGCACGACCCCGCGACGACTCCACGACGGATGGGCGGCATCGTCCTCTGGGCGAAGATCGGCCGGACCCGGTGAGCGTCAGTCGGACTCGACGACCCTCTCGCGATCGACGCGCACGACGCGGTCATGCCGACGACCCGTGCGCTCCAGGACGAGGGCGACGACACCACCCAGCGCGATACCGATGGGGGCCGTCCACAGCAGGACGAAGCCAAAGACCTGCATCGGCGGGTAGACGACCTCGAGCGTCGTCGACGGCTCGAAACTGCCGGTCGCGGTGAGGATCGCCGCCGCAATGATGCCGAGGACGAGGCCGATGCCCATGAACACGCCGTAGCGCGGGACGCGACGTACGGTGGCCTCGACGACCTCATGCGGGGGCTGAGCAGTCATGTGTCCATTGTCCCACTGTTCGCTGTGGGGCAGCAGACGATCCTGTCAGGCGGGATCGGGTGCGGCGGGCATGCTCGCCGCCGTGCGTCGCCGGCGTCGGGCGACCACGAGCACGACGGCCGCCGCGACGAGGAGCACCAGGACCAGGAGACCCAACAGCGTCCACGAGAGAGTGACCGTGGACACGTCCACGGTCACCGCGTCGAGCGCCTGAGCGCCGACACCGACCGCGGCAGGCGCGACGGTGAGCGATCCTCCGAGCCACCCCAGCGGGGCGACGTCCTCGAGTGTGCGCACCACGTCGAGCGCAGACCCGGGAAGGACCTCGGCCGTGGTCTGCGGACTGAGGGCGGCTCCGCCGACGCCGAGCGGGCCGGCGAGCGCGACCGCGTCGCTCGCCGTGAGGCGGGTGTCCCCGGTGTTCGCGAGCGTGTACGACACGGTGACCGTGCCACCAGCGAACGGATTCCAGGACGGCGTGAAATCCGCCGTCGCGTCTCGCACCTCGACCGCCGGCGTGAGCTCACCCGACACCCGCAGATGCACCCGCATCCCGAGTCGTCGATCGAGACTCAGCGGGGAGCCCGCGTCGCTCGTGAGGAGCGAGGTCACGATGCCCGCTGGGTGATCCCCGGGCCGAGCATCGTCGGGAACGGTGATCCGGAACGGCACCTCGGTGCTCTCCCCCGGCGCGAGCGCGAGAGACTCCGCGCGCAGGGTGATCCACGACCCGGAGTCCACCGTCGGGTCGTCCGCCAGGCGCAGGTCGAGCACGCCCTCAGGCGTGGTGAACGCATCGGCGGCATAGAGCGCGAGGTCCAGGTCGTCCGTGCCGGTGTTGGTGACCACCAGCCGGTCCGAGATCACGTCGCCCGGATCGACCTCGTACGCGTAGTTCGCTCGCCCCTCCCCCTGGCGCGTGTCCGCCGTCTCGACGCTCCACGAGGCACCGTCCGCGGCGGCGGTCGGTGGTGAAGCGACTGCGGAGACCGCGGGGGCGACGAGCGGAGTGGCGACGAGAGCGCCGACGAGGGCGCTCGCGAGGCGGAGGGAACGGGTGCGGATCATGGGTGCTTCCAAAGTGAGGACACGGAGGCATCCGACCCTGCACAGCGCAGAGCCGGATGCCCCCCTCACCGATCGAGTGTCACGACCGGTACAGGTGATGTCAGCCGACGGCGGTGATCGTCACCGTCGCGGCGTAATCGCCCGCCGGTGTCGAGGTCGGCAGGGTGAGGTCGAGCGCAGCCTGCACGGTGGCGCTCGCGGCGGCGTTCGAGGTCGCGAGAAGCGCCGAGCTCGACAGGCTCTGCGCTGCGGGGCCCGCGATCACGCCGGCACCGGCATCGGTGACGCTCGGCGTCCATCCGAGGCTCGACGCGCTGAACGAATCGGAGCCCGAGGTGAAGTCGCTCACGGACCCGGTCAGCTCCCAGCCGTACGAGGACGTGCCACCGACGCGGGTGTCGGTGACGACGATGTCGTTGAGCGCACCGGAGGCGACGAACGAACCGCCGGTCTCGCTCGCGGTTCCCAGGGACACGGGCGAGGTGCTGGCCCAGGCCCAGCCGAACGATCCGGTGCCCGGCTCGGGCTCGGTCGCCGCGTCCGGGACGGTCACCTCGATGTCCTCCGCACCCGTCTCGGGCTCGGGCTCGGGCTCCGTGGTGCCCGTTCCCTCGACCTCGGCCGTGACGGTGAAGTCGTCGAGCGGCGCGCCCGCTGCGTAGAGCGGGTTGGCGGCGGCGCCCTCAGCGGACACCGTGACCCCCGTGCCGGACACCGTGACCGTGCTGTCCTCGACCGTGACGACCGTGTTCGCGACGTCCGCGAGAGCGACGTCCTCGTTCTCGTGCGTCCCCTCGGGCGTGTCACCGAAGTCCATTCCCGCCCACAGGTACGTGTCGGCGACGATGGTCGCGTCGCCGCCTTCGACGACGATCTGGATGTTCGAGAGCTTCACGTCGAAGAAGTGCGCGGTGTAGGTGAACTGCGCGGCTCCCACGGTGTCGATCGTGAGGTTGTCCGCATCCGTGACGTGTCCGCCGGAGACGGGGAACACGAAGCCGGCGTTCGCCTCCTCACCGGAGCGGGTGGCGCCGTCGGACGCGGAGATCTGGCCGCCGTTCGCGACGTAGTTGCGGAAGCTGGCCTTGTAGCCCCAGTCGAGCGAGCCGCTCTCGGCGACGACGTCGTTCTCGGCGGCCTGGGCGGGTGCGGCGAGCGCGAGTCCGCCCAGGGTGAGGGCTGCGGCACTGAGCGCGGCAGCTGCTGCGCGCGCCCCACGGCGCCGGTGCAGAGGTATCGAATCCACTGTGTGTGGTCCTTTCTGATGTGTCCTCGTCGCGGACGGAGTCCCCAGCCGCGATCTCAGGAGTCGTGCGAGTTCAGCTTAGTTAGGTAAGGCTAACCTTACAAGGATCACTTCTCATGAGAGATGCGATCACGGACGCCGGAGCCACGGCAGCACCGGTGCTCCGGACAGGTGGAGAACCGACAGCGCTCCTGCGAGCACCGACAGCAGAGTCAGCGCACCGGGCAGCGCGACGGCGGGCAGTCCCGCGAACGCCTGCGGGATCAGTGAGCTGCCGTCGTCCCGCACGACCGTCGCGGCGTCCACGGCGATGAGATCGGGGGACGCGCTCTCGGCCTCATCCGCGACCGGGACGATCGCCCCACCCCGGGTGAGAGCCCGCTCCGAGACCGGGTTCGACACGGCGGCTCCCGTCCCGGCCGTGGGAGCGGGCCCCGGCGCTGGCTGGATCGGGGACGCGGCGTCGTAGCTGACGTACAGCGTGGTCGGCACCTTCGCGCGATCGCGCTGACCACCGGTCGTCATCCAGTAACCGGCCTGGCCGACCACATCCTGGAAGCGCATGAACGACGCGGGGAAGGCGCCCCAGTGGTCGACATTGTCGAGGGTCATGGACGACTGCCCGGGCACCGCGGAGGTCACCCCCACGTACTCGGGCGCCTGCGCGACCCCGTCGTCTGTCAGCGTCGCACCCCGGATCTCGGCGAGCACGGCCGTGCGCGGCGAGATCGCGGACCACTTGCCCATGTCGTCGCGAGAGGTGGCATAGCCGCTGACGGTCGCCGTGACCCGGCCGTTCCCCTTCGCGTCGAGAGTGAGCACGGGATCGGTCGCAGTCCAGTACGTCATCCCGCCGTACATCACGGCGGTGAAGGACCCGGTCCATCGGATCTCGACGCCGTCGTCGTCCGCCTCGCCGACACCGCCGTCGATCACGACCTGCGATTCGGTGTGCGCGGTGAGGGACGTCACCGACACGGGGTCGCCGTGACGATCCCGGCACCGGTCCGCGAACGTCGCGGCGCTCCATCCGCCGTTCGCGTTCGCCTTCACGATGCGCACATCGCCGGACGACGCCGCATACAGACCGTCGGCCTGCGTCCATACCTTCGCGCCACCGGCATTGCCGGCCTTGCCCGCGGAGAGGAAGTTGCAGCCGCCGGCGAACGCACCACTCCCACTCTCGGTGTTGATGCCCCAGCGGAACTCGGCGTCCGTGATGTCGCCCTCGGCCGGCGGCGCGGGCTCTGTCCCCTCGGGGATCGTGACGGTGACGGTCACATCCTCCTCATCCTCCGCGGCGAACGCCGGCGCGACCGGGGCGAGCAGGAGTGACCCGAGGAGAGCCCCCACGATCCACGCCGACCGCCCTCGACGGTGCGCCGCGCTCACGAGTGCGCCCCGACGGGAAGACGCTCGGTCACGGCGTCCGCATCCACGGAAGCGGGAGGGGGAACGTCGGGTCGAGGCGTCGGGGCCGGTGGCACCTCCGCCGCGGACGGCGCGACCTCGGCAGGCTCGGGGACCGCCGCCGCGAGACGACGTGCCTTCCCGCGGCGCCTCGCCCGGACGATCGCGACGATCACGTTGGCGACGAGCAGTGCGAGAGCGAGAGCGATCGCGACGACCGTCACGATCAGCAGCCACGCGGGCGCCCCACTGTCGGTACTCGCGGCAGCGACCGCCAGCGGATTCGCAGCGACCGTGATCTCCGCCTCGACCGAACCACCGGTTCCCGCGCCGTGCACGGTGAGCAGATGCGTGCCCGCGGCGAGGTCTGGGGGAAGAGGAAGGACCCCCGCCACCTCGCCCGCGTTGCCTGCTGTCAGCGGCCCCACGGCGACGGCACCGCCGTCGAGGCTCGCGACGACCTGCTCACCGACGGCGAAGCCACGCGCCGTGAAGGGCAGGGCGTTGCCGGCGACCGCCCCCGTGCCGTCGACACCGAGCGAGAGCGTGCCGATCGCCGCTACGGTGTCCGGCTCCTCCTTCTCCTCGCCGCTGCTCTCACCGCCCGATGCTGCTCCTGCCGTCGGAGTGGTGAAGGTGATCGGAGTGAACGTCTCGTTGTTGGCGTTCTTCACGCCGTGGGCTCCGATCGTGATGATCCCGCACTGCACCTCGAGGCAGTCGACGGAGGTGGCCGCACCGTCGCGGTCCACCGCTTGGAACGTGGAACCGGGGATCGTCATGTCGACGCCCCAGGAGCCGTCCGCACTCATCACGGTCTGCGCGGCCGCCTCGGTCTCGGACCCGGGGAAGGACACGAACCGCTGGAACCCCTGGTTGTCCTTGGCCTCGCTGTCCGGCACGTACAGGTAGTCCGCTCCGACCACGCCGCCCGCGCTCGGCCGCCACCCGTCCTGATCCACCCACCCGAAGAGCACGTAGATGCCGCCCATGCCGCCGGGGATGGACTGGAATCCGCCGCCCTCGACGCGGATGGCCGTCGAGTACTCGGCATCCGCCGTCGCGGAACCCAGCTCGCTCGTCACGCTGACCCCGGCTGCCGCGTACGCCGCGGGAAGAGGACCCGCGAGCACCGCCCCGGCGGCGGCGACCGCCACCGTCGCGGCGAGCGCCCGCAGGGAGCGGAGGGAGCGGCGTGTCCTCGGAGTGCGATGCGTCATCGGAGATGTCCTTCAAGAGTGGGGTTGGGGTGGGGATGGATACCGGCGGCGACCTCGGGCGCGAGCGACAGCGGTTCGGTGAGGCGCTCGGGGATCACGAGTGGCGCCTCGCCGGGGAACGGCGTGATCACCCGCACGGGGTGGCCGTAGACCTCGGACAGAAGGGCGGCGTTCATCGCCCGCTCCCGCACATCGCACATGCGCAGCGCGCCGTCGTGCAGCACCGCGATCCGGTCCGCGTAGGCGGAGGCGAGGTTCAGGTCGTGCAGCACGATGAGCACCGCGCCGCCCGCCGCGGCGTGCGCGCGGGCCCTGCGGAGCACACGCTCCTGGTGCCGGATGTCGAGCGCCGCGGTCGGCTCGTCCAGGACGAGCACGGGCGTCACCTGGGCAAGGGCGCGGGCGAGAGCGGCGCGAGCCTTCTCCCCACCCGACAGCTGCGACGTCTTGCGCTGCGCGAGGTGCGCGACCTCGGTGTCGGCGAGCGCCGCCTCGACCACCCGCTCGTCGTCGTCCTCCCGCTCATGTCCGCGCCACGGCGTGCGGCCCATCTCCACGACCTCGGCGACGGTGAAGGGGAACGACACCTCGTTGCTCTGGAGCAGCACGGCGCGCATCCGTGCACGCCGGCGCGGGGAGATGCGCTCGACGGGCGCTCCGTCCCACAGGACGGTGCCGGCGGCGGGGGTGACGTCACCGACGAGTGCCCCCAGCAGCGTGGACTTGCCCGCCCCGTTCGGACCCACGAGCACCAGAACCTCGCCCGCGTGCAGCCGGAGCGAGATGTCACGCAGCAGCATGCGTCCGCCCAGCTCGACGCTGAGCGACACCGCTTCGACCAGGACGCGCGCCCTCATCCCCAGCCCCCCGCCTGCCGACGCGAGCGCCGCAGCAACCAGAAGAAGAAGGGGCCGCCCACGAGCGCGGTGATCATGCCGATGGGCAGTTCTGCGTAAGGGACGGCGGTACGGGCGACGAGATCGGCGGCGGTCAGCAGCACGGCGCCGGCGAGCGCGCTCGCGGGGAGCAGGACGCGGTGGCCGGGGCCGAGCACCATGCGCATGACGTGCGGGACGACGAGTCCGACGAACGCGATGATCCCGCACATCGCGACCGCCGCAGCGGTCAGAAGCGCGACCAGCGTGATGCTCACGACACGAAGGCTCTCGACACGCACACCGAGGTGGCGCGCCTGACGCTCCCCGAGCGCGAGCAGATCGAGACGCCGCGAGAGGAGCAGGCATCCGAACACTCCGATCGCGATGAGCGGAGCCGCCACCGCGACGTCCTGCCAGCGTGTGCCGTTGAGGGATCCGAGCTGCCAGAAGACGATCTGCTCGCGCTGCTGGGTGTCGCCGAGGAACACCAGGAGCGCGATCACCGCGCCGCCGAGGGCATTGACCGCGACGCCCGTGAGCACGATCGTGACGACCTCGGTGCGCCCGTTCGACCGTGCGGACAGATACACCAACAGCGTCGTGGCGATCCCCGTCGCGAAGGCCAGGAGCACCGAAGTGAAGGACCCCGCGAAGGTGAATCCGAACACGATCACGAGGCACGCGCCGACGGCCGCGCCGGTCGAGACGCCGACAACCGCGGGTTCGGCCAGCGGATTACCGAAGACGCCCTGCATGACGGCCCCCGCGATCGAGAGCGCTGCCCCCACGAGCACCGCCAGCAGCAGGCGGGGGAAACGGACCGACCACAGGGTGGCGTCCCCGTTGGGATGCGCGGGGAGAGCACCCTGCGGCACCTGCAGCCACGCGAGACCGACGCCTGAGACGAGATCGTTCCAGTGGCGGGTGATCGAGCCGACGACCTCGGCTGCCGGAATCGACAGCTGCCCGGTGCCGGCGGACACGACGATCAACACGACGAGCGCGGCGGAGAGGAGCACGAACGTCACCACGACGCGGAGGCTCCGGTGCCGCACGCGAGCCGCGCGCGTTTCCCCCGCGCCCGGTGCGCCGAGGCGGGTAAAGACTTCGGGCTCGGACACCACGGGCTCCGTCGCCGCGATCGTCGAGGTCATCGCGCCTCATCCGGGGCGTACACGGCGACAGCCAGCGCATCGAGCACGTCGGCGGTCGCGGGCCCGAAGCTGAGGATGTCGGTATCGGACATGTCCACGATGCGCTTCGACTGCCCCGCCGGGGTCTGGGCGAGCGCGGGAAGTGCCTCCAAGAGTCCATCCACGCCCTCGACAGACTCGAGGCCCTTCGACATCATGAGGATGAGTTCGGGTTGGGCGGCGATCAGGCCCTCGTCCGTGACGGGACGCATGCCCTGCCAGTCGATCTCGGCGGCGACGTCGTGGCCGCCGAGCGCTGCGATGAGGGACTGCGCCCCCGAGCCCTCGCCGAACATGTAGTAGACACCGGCCTGGCCGCGCACGTACAGGAACACCATCCTGATCCGGTCGCCGTCGTCTTCCGGGGCGATGTCGGCGATCTCGGCGATCTTCTCGTCGATCGCCGTCTGCGTGCGCTCCGCGAGCTGCGTGCCGCGCTCCGGGACCCCCAGAGCGGTGGCGACCGTGGTGATCAGGGCGTCGACGTTGTCGGTCGAGCGGGCGCTGTCGACGACGATGACCGGAATGCCCGCATCGCGCATCTGGAGGATCACGTCCCACGGCCCGAGACTCGTGTCGGTGATGATCACACTGGGATCGAGGTCGAGGATCGCCTCGGCGTTCAGGTCGTGGCCGTTCTGGGTCACGAGCGGGAGGTCGGCCGCCTCGGGGAAGGCCGTCGAGACGTCACGACCCACGACGCTGTCGCCGAGACCCAGCTCGAAGACGATGCGGGAGAGCGAGCCGTAGATGTCGAGCGCGAGGATCCGACTCGTGTCGGTGACGGTGACCTGCGTCCCCTGGTTGTCGATCGTGGACGTCGGGAGCACCTGCTCGCCACCCGTGATCGGCGAGATCGCCGACGCGCTCGCGACGGCCGTGCTGCCGCCCTCGGCCGCGCGCGGGTCGTCGAGCGGCGTGACCGTGGACAGACGCGGCGTCGCTTCTGCCGAGACGCCCTCCCCCGCCCCTGCCGGGCCCGCGCATGCCGAGACGGCGAGGGTCAGCGCGAGCAGGAGTGCGGCGATGGAGCGGCGACCGCGGCGGGCGGAGCGAGGATCTGTGGGGCGCATCGAAGACTTCCTCCGGCTCGAAGGCGCGACGAATACCGGTGCTCCAGGGGTGTTCGGCGAGCACCGCGACGCGCACTCCGGCAGACCGGATGACGGGTGAAGTAAGGCAAGGTTAGCCTAAGTAAGGATGCCCTTAACTGCAACCCCGGATGCTGCTTGTGATCCCGATCTCACCGCAGACCCGCCTGGATGGCGCGGATGTTCACGGCGAGAACACCTCGGCTGAGGAGACCGGGCCCGAGCGGACCGGACGCATCTTCGCCTAGGAGCGGAAGCCGTCGCAGTGCCGTCGCGGCTTCCGGGCGCAGCCGGTCCAGCTGCCACCGGATCTCGTCGCCGACCGCATCGCCCCGGCCGTGTTGCGACAGGCCCACAGCCGTGGCCGCGTACGCGGCGGCCCCGAGCGCATGTGCGCCCATGTGGGCCACGCCCGCGGCTTGCGCAGCCGCTCGCGCCGCCGCGATCGCCGGCGGGGTCGCGACGTCATGGGCAGCGCGTCCCGCGACGAAGCGGCGACGGATCTCGCCCGCGGCGTCGAGCTCGCCGCGTGCGAAGGCCCGCGCTCGGGCGATCGCGTCACGCGGCCGGGAGTCGGCAGGCGACTCCGACTCGAAGATCGTCAGGACCCGCTCGGCGCAGTCCGCCGCCCACGACGCCACTGCCCGGCGGTCAGCCTCGCTCAGCGCCTGCGGTGACCCCATCCTTTTCATCTCCATCTCTCAATCGTCACCTTCACGTGCTTATGTGGACTTAGGACAGACAGGAGCACGGGTGAACGCCACGAAGTCTCAAGAGGCCCTGCTGACAACCGCCGCCGTTGCCCGGGCTGTGGGCTACTCCACGCAACAGGTCCGTGACCTTGAACGGCTGGGAGTCCTCCCCGTCGCCGAGCGCACACCCAACGGGTACCGGCGCTACCGGGAACGTCACATCATCGCGCTGCGCGCCTACCGCGCCCTGGCCGCGGCGATCGGTCCCGTGCCCGCGCGACAGATGATGCCCACACTCGTCAGTGGCACCCTGGACGCCGCCGCAGAGAAGATCGATGCACTGCACGCCCTGCTCGCTCGCAGCCGGGAGCACGTTCACGAGGCAAGCCGTGGTCTCCAGGCCGTCCTCGCCGACACCACACTCGTCTTCGACGACCACGATGCCATGACGATCAGCGAGCTCGCGGAAGCCCTCGGTGTTCGCACATCGGCACTGCGCCACTGGGAGCACGAAGGGCTCGTCACCCCGGACCGGATCAGTCCGTCCCGAACCCGTCGATACGACGCCCGGGCCATCGCAGAAGCGCGCATCGTCGCGGCGCTGCGCAGCGGTGGGTACCGCATCCCGCCGATATCGCGCGTACTCGACCAACTCCGCGAGCACGGTCTGACGGCCGAGGCCCACGCACTTCTCGACGCGCGGCTGTCGGACCTCGGCCGCCGCAGCGTCGCGCTCCTCGGGGCCGCAGGTGAACTCCACGCGCTACTCGCCCATCCGCAGCGGACTGCCGACGCTGCCGGGTGAGATCGTCCGAGATGGTCCGCTGCTCGCGGCCCCGACCTCACTCGGTGCCGCGGATCTCCATCGCCCACGCGCCGTACCCGTGCTCCTCCACAGCGCTCATGGAGATGCTCATCACCTGCGACAGGTCCAGCCCATCAGCGATCACGTGCGGGCTGTCGGCGCACACGAGGCCCTCTTCGGTCAGACCGTAGCTCACGTCCTCCGCCATCGACGAGAAGGCCGCGGACATCTCCTCGACACCGAAGCACGAGAACAGCACCTCGGTCACGTCGATCGGAGAATCGGACGTGATCGTGGTCCCCTCCGGAACCCCTGCGATGTCCGAGCCGTCCTCGTAGTCGGACAGGGTCATCGGACGTCCCGCCGCCGAGCCGAGCGTGGGCGGATCGGTCTCGGCCGCGTGATCCCACTGGTCCAGCCACTCCTGCACATCGGCCTCGTTCGGCGGCTCCGGCGCGGCGGGAGCGCAACCACCGAGAGTCAGGGCGAGGAGCGCCGCCGGGGCGATGAGGAGTCGTGCGATGCGTGTCATCCCGCGAGCATAGCGGCGCGCCTCAGGGCCTCAGCGGCAGGAGCCCGACGAGGTCGGCGCGTGTCCCCGAGGCCTGGATGCGCCCGTCCGTGGCGGCATCCGCCCAGGCCTCGGCGCCCGTCGCGACGGCGATCCAGGTCTTCGCGTCCATCTCGACGACATTCGGCGGCGTACCGCGCGTGTGCCGAGGACCCTGCACCACCTGCACGGCCCCGAACGGCGGCACGCGCACCTCGACGCTGTTCCCGGGCGCCTTCTCGTCCAACAGTTGGAGGAGATACCGCACGGCCGTGGCGAGCACGGTGCGTGGCGCGGCCTCACCGTCGGGCGTCGCTGCCACCGCGGCGAGCGCGGCCCGGCCATCGGAGACGTCGATCCTGCGTGCCATGCGTCCAGCCTACGACCGCGTCAGACGGAGCGCTCCACCGAGGCGTCCCAGGGAACCGTCCATCCGGCGGCGTCGAACAGACCGTCGAGCACCATCGCCGTGAAGCCCCACACGATCGTGCCGTCGATGTCGAACGCGGGACCACGGAAGGTCAGGGTGCCGTAGGGGCGCACCGAGGTGAACCGCACGGCCGGGTCGAGAAGCTGCGCGACGGGCACGCGGAACACCTCGACGGTCTCGGCATGGTCGACCGCGGCGACGCGCGACGGCGTCCGCCACCACCCGAGCACAGGGGTCACCCGGTGGTTGCTGGCGGCGAGAGGGATCTCGGGGAGCGTCGCGAGCACCTCGACACCGTCGGGGTCCAAGCCGGTCTCCTCCTCCGCCTCGCGGAGCGCTGTAGCTGCGGCATCCGCGTCGCCCGATTCGTAGCCGCCACCCGGGAAGGAGACCTGGCCCGGATGGGAGGAGAGCGTCGACGCGCGACGCTGCAGCAGCACGTCGAGATCGCGTGCGACCTCTGCGTCCGGCGTCGGAGCCGGGATGTCGTCGAGCACGCCGAAGAGGATCAGCACGGCTGCCTGTCGCGCAGCCTCGGGACTCGGGAGGCCGGGGAAGCCCGTCCATCCGTGCGCACGGACAGCGTCGAGGAGCTGCCTGCGGGCGCCGAGGGGGTGCTGCGAGCTCATCCTTCGAGCTTATGCGGGCTTTCGGCCTCTCGGCCGATGCGGGAAGCACCTCGATCCCCCTGACCGTCACTGCAGCGGGTCCGGGGTCGTCGGTAGGGTGGAGAGCGTGAAGATCCTCGTCCTCGGTTCCGGTGCCCGTGAGCACGCGATCATCCTGTCCCTGCGCGCCGAGACGACGGAGCACGAGCTCTTCGCCGCCCCCGGCAACGCCGGCATCGCACAGAACGCCACGATCGTCGCGGTCGATCCGCTCGACGGGGGCGCGGTCACCGGCTTCGCGAACGAGCACGCGATCGACCTCGTCGTGATCGGCCCCGAGGCGCCGCTCGTCGCGGGAGTCGCGGATGCGCTGCGTGAACGCGGTATCCCCGTGTTCGGCCCCGGAAAAGCCGCCGCACAGCTCGAGGGCTCGAAGGCCTTCGCGAAGCGTGTCATGGATGACGCCGGGGTTCCGACCGGCCGCGCCGTCCGCGCCGCGACCATCGACGATGTCGCCGCCGCCTTCGACGAACTCGGAGCCCCCTACGTGGTCAAGGCCGACGGACTCGCCGCGGGCAAGGGCGTCATCGTGACGTCCGACCGCGCCGAGGCCCTCGCACACGCCGAGCAGTATCTGCCCGCCGGCCCCGTGCTCGTGGAGGAGTTCCTCAGCGGCCCCGAGGTCTCGCTCTTCTTCCTCAGCGACGGCGACACCGTCCGTGCACTCAGCCCCGCGCAGGACTTCAAGCGCGCGCTCGACGGCGACGCGGGCCCCAACACCGGCGGCATGGGCGCCTACTCCCCCCTCCCCTGGCTGGATGAGCAGTTCGGCGGCGAGCGCGCGTTCGTCGAGCAGGTCACCCGCGACGTCGCGATGCCGGTGATCCGCCAGCTCGACGCCGAGGGCACGCCGTTCATCGGTCTGCTCTACGCCGGCCTCATCCTCACGGATGCCGGCGTGCGCGTGATCGAGTTCAACGCCCGGTTCGGCGACCCGGAGACGCAGATCGTCCTTCCGCGCCTGCGTACCCCCCTGTCGGAGCTCCTCTTCGCCGCCGCGTCCGGGACCCTCGAGGACCAGCCGGACCCGGAGTTCAGCGACGACGTCGCGGTCACCGTCGTGCTTGCGAGCGAGGGCTACCCCGACGCTCCGCAAACCGGACGCCCGATCGAGGGTCTCGCAGAGGCGGCCGGCGTCGAGGGCGTCCATCTCGTGCACGCCGCGACCGCAGGACCCGACGCTCCCGGTGGTGCGCTCGTGGCGACGGGCGGACGCGTGCTCAACGTCGTCGCGGTGGCAGCGGACTTCACCACGGCTCGTGCGCGCGCGTACGACGCGATCGGTCGCATCCAGCTCGACGGATCACACCACCGCACCGACATCGCCGCCCGCGTCGCCGAATAACGACACCGGCACCGCCGCGACCGGTCAGACCGCGTCGAGCCGGCCGCGCACGATCGAGTTGCCGGAGTGCGCGGGGTCACCGTCCAGCGGCTCGAACGAGATGTCGACGAGGTCGTACTCATCCAGGTCCAGTCCTGCGGGGATCGCGAACGTGCCGGTCGTGTCCTCGAGCACGCCCAGACTGATGAGTGCCTGACCGTCGTTGCGGATCAACCAGACCTCGCGATACTCGTCTGCGGTCGTGGCGCCCTCGAGGCTCACGGTGAGCGTGCGCACGCCGTCGCGGTCCTCGTCGACCTCTGCGGTGCCGACCGCATCCGGGTGATCCGGGAACGCGTCCAGTGAGGCCGCCGCCACCGACACCGGTGTGAGCGTCGAGGAGATCCCGATCCACGCGGCGGTGCCGACCGCCGCGACGAGCACGAGGGAGGCCGCGAGCGTCCACAGTGCCCGGGGCGAACGGCGCCGACGCACACGGCGATCCGGCGACGTCGTCGGTGTCTGCACGTCGGTTTCCGTGGAGGCCTGCTCCGTCGACTTCGACGTATCGCCGGGACTCGACGGCGCAGCGTCCGCCATGGGGTCCTGCGCGACCGCAGTGCCCAGGCGCAGCTCCTCGTGGATGCTCTCCCACACCCGACTCGACGGGAGATCGAGCTCACCGTCGGCGACGGTGGATCGCGCGACCCCTGCCGCGTGCGTCATCTCGGCGAGGTCAGCGGCGCAGTCGGCGCACTGCGCCAGATGCCCGCGCTCAGCCTCTGAAGCGACGGGCTCGCCCAGGGCGAGCAGTGCGAGCTGTTCCGGGTCAAGGTGCGACATGGCTGACCTCCAATCGATCACGCATTCGGGTGAGACTTCGACGTATGTGGCTCTTCACGGTACCGAGGGGCATGTCCAGACGACGGGCGATCTCCTCATGGGTCAGGTCATCGTAGAAGGCGAGCCGCATCACCGCCTGGGCGTCCGGTTGCAGCTGCTGCAGCTCGTTGGCGACAAGAATGCTCTCTGCCAGATCGATCGGCCCGCTGACGAGGTCCGCCGGAGCGGTCAGCCGCTCCATCTCCTCCTGGAGAGCGCGGATCTTCGCCCGTGATTCATGCGTGTCCGCGATCCGACGGCGGGCGATGGACACCAGCCAGGTGGACAGTCGCGCCTTCGAGGAGTCGTAGCTCGCCCGCGACGACCACGCCGAGACGAACGTGCGCTGCGTGACGTCCTCCGCGTCGCCCCGATCGCCGAGCGAACGAAGCGCGAGGGTGAAGATCACGGGCGACCACCGACGGTACAGCTCAGCGAGGGCCGTCTCATCGCCCGCGACGAAGCGCTCGTTCAGACGGTTCTCACCGTCCAGCTCTGCACGGTCCTGCACCCGCGCCTCCTCTCCGATCACTCCTGTGTGACATCTCGACTCACTGGGGGATGGCGACTGCCACGACATTATCGCGATAGTGGCCGCTGGCGGTATCGAACGGGCCGCCGCAGGTGATGATCACCAGCGCCGGATCGCCGTCGCGAGCGAAGAGCTCGGCGGTGGGCAGATCGGACTTCTCGTAGTAAGTGAGCGACTCGACCACGTAGTCGCGGGTTGAGCCGTCGGCGGCGGCCACCTGGATGCTCGCTCCCTCGTCGATGTCCCGCAGACGGGCGAGCGGTCCGATCGGGTAGCCGACCGCATCGACGTGGGCCGCCAGCATCATGTGTCCCTCGTCGCTGTCGGCATCCGGACCGTAGCGGTACCAACCGGCGACCGCCGGGTCGACGGGGAGCTCCATCTGACCCGAGTCCTCGACGCCGACATCCGTGACCGGCATGTCGACATCGAGGGCAGGGATCCGCACCCGCTCCGGCGCCAGGGGGGCGGCGGCCGGAGCGGGGAGCGCCCCCGACCGGATCTCCGGTCGGAGGGTGGAGGTGGGGACGGGAGACGGTTGGTCGCCTCGGGTGCCGAGGGGAGATGGCGGCGACGCCGGGCCCCCCGCCCCCACGGGTGTGCAGGCGACGAGGCCCGCCGCGAGGACGACACCGGCGAGAGCGATGACAGCTCGCCCACCGCGATACGATCCCCGCGACGCGCCCCGCCCCATCAGTGCTCGACCCGCTGTCGACGGACGGCGACACCGGCGCCGACGGCGATCGCGAGCGCGAGCGCTCCGATTCCGGCGACGGTGAGCAGCATCATCGTGGAGTCGTTCTGAGCGAGGTACCCGGCCGAACCGGAGGGCACGCCGCCCGGGTCGGAGTGCAGCCCCTCGATGGTCTGCACGGCGAGGTCGAGGTTGCCGTCCTCGGCGCTGCCCCACGCGTAGACGATCGTGAGGACGCCGTCCTGGATCTCGACGTCTGCCGGGCCGATGACCGGGTCGGTCTCGCCGGCGAGCGCGACCGAGGCCGAGACGGTACCCGCAGCGAGGTCGAGCGAGGCCTCATCCGGGTTCGCGAGCCCCTCGATCACCGGGGAGTCCCCGGCGAGGATGTCCACGGCGGGGGCCGCCGCGGTGTGGCGGACGGTCAGTCGTCCTTCCCCGGCGGCGGTCTGCGACGTGTCGTTCGTGAACAGGTTGAGACCCGGCTCACCCTCTGCGGTGAGGTGAGCGACGGCCGTGTAGTTCATGCCGCCTTCGAGGGTGACCGTTGCCGGGCCGAGGATGGGCTCGCTGTCGTCCTCCGCATCCGGTGCGGTGATCGCGACGTCGTAGTCTCCCGCGGGCAGGTCGAGGGGGCCGGCGAGGTCGCCGGGCGCGAAGTCGTCGAGCGTGAGCTCGCCGTTGACGTAGACGTCCACGGGGGTGTCGGGGATGCCGTGCAGGACCGAGAGCTGAGCGTCGTCGCTCGTCGCCGCCGCTGCGGGCAGCGCCAGACCGAGAGCGGCTGACATTGCGACGGCGAGGCCGGCGGCTGCTGTTTTGCGCACTATCTTCCTCCTAGAACGGGGGCTGCCTTCTGCGGCCCTTCAGAGAGTCATTCCGGAAGTCGGTGCGTTTCGGATGCAGTCGGTGCGAAAAAACTTCCTTCCCGTTCTCGGGCAGGCCGCATCGCGCTCCCGATGGGTGTCGGAGAGCAGGCGTCGGAGGTCAGCGCGTCAGAGCGCGATCCAGTAGCGACGGACGAGGGCGTCGTGTCCCTCGGGGCCCTCGCGCACATCCTCGAGCTCGCCGCCCGCGTTCTCGATGGTGCGGGCGGAGGCGACGTTGTCGTCGTCGCACGTGAGCAGCACGCGCTCGAGGCCGATCTCGCGGGAGCGTTCCAGGGCCAGCGCGAGAGCGGCTGTCGCGTACCCGCGACGCCGACGGGACGGACGCACCGAGTAACCGATGTGCCCGCCGAACGCGTGGAGATACTCGTTCAGCTCGTGCCGGACCGAGATGAAACCCACGACCTCGGAATCGTCGACGATCCAGTACAGATCGTTGTGCACGAAGCCCTCGGGCGGGGCGATCGAGGTGTCGGCGAGCTGGACCGCCCGCAGGATGAGCTCGTCGAGCGCCACCTGATCCGCGGGCGCTCCCGCGACCAGGCTCGCACCGTCGACGTGGCCGCCGTCGAACTCCGACACGGCCTCCACCCAGCTGTCGAGGAGGTCGTGCGTCGGGCGGAGCAGAGCGATCGTCATCGCATCAGAAGATCAGATCCGCGGGCCGGGCGCAACATCGACCGGCGCGTCCTCGCGCACGCTCGTGGCGGTGGGCTTGCCGCGGAGGAACAGCACCGCCACCACGCCGATGAGGATGACCACCGCGGGCAGCAGCATGGTCTGCGCCATGGCCGCTGCGAACGGTGCCGCGACCCCCTCCGGCAGAGCGCCCTGACCGAACCCTCCGGTGCTCTCGCCCGCACCGGGATGTTCGCTTCGATCCGCCCCTGCATGAACGCCGCGATCGCCGCGGAACCCAGCACCGACCCGATCGTCCTGGTGGTGTTGTAGATGCCCGCGCCGGCGCCCGCCTGCCTCGGCGGCAGGTTGCGGGTCGCGGTGGTGGCGAGCGGACCCCACATGCCGGCGTTGCCGATCCCGAGCAGCGCCGAGGGGATCAGCAGCCAGCCGATCGGGGCGTTCGCGCTCATGAGCAGCGAGAAGAGCAGCAGGGCGGTGGAGACGAGGAGCAGACCCGGAATCAGGATGACCCGGGGATCGACGCGGTCGAGCACCTTTCCGGCGAGCGGAGAAAGCACACCGGCCATGACCGCCATGGGGATCAGCGTGAGCGCGGACTCCGTCGGGGTCAGCCCACGCGCGAGCTGCAGGAAGAACATCAACGGCAACGACATGCTCGTGACCGTGAATCCGACGGCCATGATCGCCGCATTCGAGCCGGCGAAGTTGCGGTCCCGGAACAGCTCCATCGGAACGAGCGGCTCGTTCTTGGTGCGCGCCTGGTACCAGAGGAAGAGTGCGAGCACCACGAAGCCCGCGATGATGAGGCTCCACACCGAGATGGGCCCCCAGATCACCCCCCAGTCGAACGTCTGCCCCTCCTGCAGCCCGAAGACGATGAGGAAGAGCGCGATCGCGCTGAGGATCACGCCGGGGATGTCGAAGCGGTGCGGGCTCGTCTCGAGGCGCGGCACGAGGATCCAGGCGAGCACGAAACCCACGATCCCGACCGGGACGTTCACGAAGAAGATCCACTCCCACCCCAGGCCATCGACCAGCACGCCGCCCGCGAGGGGACCGACGAGCATCGCCACGCCCGACGTGCCGCCCCAGAGGCCCATCGCCGCACCACGACGATTCGGCGGGAACGTGCGGGTGATGACCGCCATCGTCTGCGGGGTCATGCACGCGGCACCGAGGCCCTGCACGGCGCGCGCGATGATGAGTCCGTCGAGCGTCGTGGACAGGCCGCACCACAGCGACGCCGCTGTGAACAGAGCGAGACCGAAGAGGTAGATGTTCTTCGGACCGAAGCGATCGCCCAGACGCCCCGTGATCAGCAGCGGCACCGCGTAGGCGAGCAGATATGCGCTCGTGACCCACACCACGCGGTCGAGACTGTTGGTGTCGGGGTCGAGAGCCGCCTTGATCGCCGGGTTCGCGACCGACACGATCGTCGTGTCGACGAGGATCATGAAGAAGCCGATCACGAGCGCCCAGAGAGCGGGCCAGGGGCTGCGCGCGGGGGCCGTCGTGGAGGGGGATGCGTCTGTCACTCGGCAAAGCTACACCCGTCGACGGACACGGGCGGCGGGGACGGGGACGTCGGCCGCGAGCCGCCGGGCGGGGATAATGGGCGAGTGAGCGATGCACAGAAGATTCCCGGCTGGCGACACGTGTACTCCGGCAAGGTCCGAGACCTCTACGCCTCGGAGGAGGCCGCGGACACGCGGATCCTCGTCGTCGCGTCCGACCGCGTCAGCGCGTTCGACGTCGTTCTCTCCCCCGGCATCCCCCGCAAGGGTGCGCTCCTGACGAGTCTCAGCACCTGGTGGTTCGACCGGCTCGCGGAGGGCGACGCACCCGTCGCGAATCACCTCGCCGAGGGCGACATCCCCGCCGTGGTCGCCGACCGCGCGATGCTGGCGCAGTCTCTGGACATGATGCCCATCGAGTGCGTGGTGCGGGGCTACCTCACCGGATCCGGGTGGGCCGAGTACACCGCGGATGGCACGGTGTGCGGCATCCCCCTCCCCGCCGGTCTGCAGAACGGCGACCGCCTTCCCGAGCCCCTCTTCACCCCGGCATACAAGGCGCCGATGGGCGAGCACGACGAGAACATCACCTTCGGACGCACCGTCGAGCTCGTCGGCGCGGAGCGGGCTGCCGAGCTGCGCGACACCTCACTGTCGATCTACGCCCGCGCGGCCGCGATCGCCGAGGAGAAGGGGCTGATCCTCGCGGACACGAAGTTCGAGTTCGGCGTCGACACGGACGGCACCCTCCGCCTCGCCGACGAGGTGCTCACGAGCGACTCCTCTCGCTACTGGGACGCCGAGGCGTGGCGGACGGGTACCACTCCCACCGAGCGCATGGCGAGCTTCGACAAGCAGATCGTGCGGGACTGGCTCGCCGCCCGCTGGGACAAGAAGGGGGAGCCGCCGACGCTCCCCGACGACGTCGTCGAGCGCACAGCCGACCGCTACGCCGAGCTCATCCAGCGCCTGACGTCCTGACGATTGATTCGGCCACCACGGCCGCACCACCCCACCCCGAACACCGAGGAGACACGCATGCCGCTGTGGAAGCTGCACGGAGACGGACGCACGGTCGAGGCCGGCTCCGTCGTCCGCCCGGATGAACGCCTGAACTGGCCCGCGACGATCGCGATCGGCGCCCAGCACGTCGTGGCGATGTTCGGCGCGACGTTCCTCGTCCCGATCCTCACGGGCTTCCCCGTGTCGACCACGCTGCTGTTCTCGGGCGTCGGAACGCTGCTGTTCCTGCTGCTGACGCGCAACCGCCTGCCCAGCTACCTGGGTTCGTCGTTCGCGTTCATCGCCCCGATCACCGCGATCAACTCCGGCCAGGCACTGGAGACAGCCGAGCAGATCACCCTGGCGCTGGTCGGCGTCGCGGCGTCGGGCGTACTGCTCGCCGCGGTCGGCTTCCTCGTGCAGGCGGTCGGCGTGGGCTGGATCGAGAAGCTCATGCCGCCGGTCGTGGCCGGCTCCATCGTCGCTCTGATCGGATTCAACCTCGCTCCCGCAGCCTGGAACAACTTCAAGCTTCAGCCGGAGCTCGCCACGGTGACTCTGATCGCCGTGATCCTCTTCAGCGTGCTGTTCCGCGGCTTCCTCGGGCGCATCTCGATCTTCCTCGGCGTGATCGTCGGGTACATCGTCGCCGTCGTCACCCGACAGGTGGACTTCGAGCCCGTCGCGGACGCTCCGCTGTTCGGCCTGCCGGACTTCCACCTCGCCGCTGTCACGGACCCCGCCGCGTGGGCTCTCGTGCCGATGTTCCTCCCCGTCGTGCTCGTGCTGATCGCTGAGAACGTCGGTCACGTGCGCGGCGTCGCGACCATGACCGATGACCCCTCGATGAACAGGCACACCGGACGCGCACTCATCGCCGACGGCCTGGCGACCACTCTCGCCGGTGGGTTCGGCGGTTCGGGAACCACCACGTACGGCGAGAACATCGGCGTCATGGCGGCCACCCGCGTGTACTCGACCGCCGCGTACTGGGTCGCCGGATCCGTCGCGATCCTGCTGGCCTTCTCCCCCAAGGTCGGGGCGCTGTTCAACACCATCCCCCCGGGCGTCCTGGGCGGAGTGACCACCGCACTGTACGGCCTGATCGGTGTCATCGGAATCAAGATCTGGGTCGACAACCGCGTCGACTTCTCCCGACCGGTCAACCAGTACACGGTCGCGGTCTCCTTCGTGATCGCGATCGCCGGGTTCCAGATGAACTGGGGCTCGTTCCAGCTCGGTGCGATCGTGATCGGCACGGTCGCGGCACTCGCGATCTACCACGTCGGCAATGCCGTCGCCCGCTGGCGTCGGACCGGTGCGGACGACGGCGGGCCCATCCCCGCGGTCGGACAGCTGGGTGGCGACGCCGAGGAAGAGGCCACGCGCTGAGCCCTATGCAGCAGAGGGAATAGAACGCGCCCCGTGGCGGTTGACCGGGTCATGGAAAATCCACTGGCCCCGGCGACCACCATGGGCGCTGTCACCCTCCTCGTCGGCGATCTGGACGGGATGACCCGGTTCTATCGCGACGTGGTCACTCTCCGTGTGCTGGGCGCCGAGGGGGACACGGTGACGCTCGGCCGCGCGGGACGTCCGCTCGTGATCCTCCGCCACACTCCGTCGCTCGGCCATGCCCGCTCCGGATCCGCTGGGCTCTTCCACACCGCGATCCTGTTCGAGTCGCAGTCCGCCCTGGCGGCGGCACTGTTCTCGGTGGCACAGCGGGCACCGCAGACGTTCACGGGCAGCGCGGACCACCTGGTCAGCCAGGCGTTCTACCTCACCGACCCCGAGGGGAACGGAATCGAGCTCTACTGGGACCGCGCGCGCACGGAGTGGTCGTGGACGCACGGACAGATCGAGATGGGCACCCTGTACCTGGATCCGAATGCATTCCTCCAGGAGCATATGGTCGAGGAGTCCGCCACGGACACTCCCCCCGACGAAGATGCTCGCATCGGACACGTGCACCTCTCGGTCGGAGACGTGACGAGCGCACGGGACTTCTACGTGCGACGCCTCGGGTTCGACGAGACCGCGAGCCTCGGCAGCCAGGCGCTCTTCGTCAGCGCCGGCGGATACCACCACCACATGGCCATGAACGTGTGGAACTCGCGCGGCGCCGGTCCCCGGATGCCCGCGCTCGGGCTGGGACGCGTCGACCTCGCACTTCCCGACCCGGATGCGCTCGGGTCCCTGGGCGAGCGCCTCTCCCACTACGGAACGGACGTCCGCGACGACGGGCGAACGCTCAGCTTCGAGGACCCCTGGAACAACACCCTGCAGGCCGCGGTCGCCTGACCGGACGCTCTGGCCGTCAGGCGGAGTCGCGGACCACGAGTTCGGTCGGCAGGATCGTCGTCTGCGGCGGCTCGCCGCCGGAGAGCCGGGACAGCAGCACGTTGGCCATCGCGGAACCCTGCGCGTACATCGGCTGACGGATGGTGGTGAGAGGGGGGTCCGTGGACAGCGCGACGGACGTGTCGTCGTAGCCGATCATCGCGACATCCGTGGGCACCGAGAGCCCGGCGGATCGCAGCGCCGTGAGCGCACCGCGAGCCATGAGGTCACTCGCGGCGAAGATCGCGTCGGGCACACCGTGCTCGAGGATCTGTCGTGCGGCGGCCGCTCCGCTCGCCTCGGTGTAGTCGCCCTCGACCTCCGCGAACGGGGAGAGTCCCGCATCCGCGAGCGCCGCACGGTATCCCTGCACGCGGTCGGCGGAGGAGATCATCGTCAGGGGGCCGGAGATCGTCGCGATGCGCTTACGCCCCTGCGAGACGAGATGCGCGGTGGCCTTGTGGGCACCCGCGACGTTGTCGACGTCCACGACGTAGTCGTTCTCGCGCACCCGCACGGGCCGACCGCCGAAGACCACCGGCACGGCGTCGGCGATCCGCCCGATGAACGCGTCGCTCGTGTGATGCGAGACGATCAGCGCACCGTCCACACCTCCGTTGCGCACGAAGCTGGTCATCTTCTCACCGGGGTCGTCACTCGCGATCAGCAGGTTGAGCAGATAGTCCGATCCGCCCAGGGCACCCGTGATCCCCGCGACGATCGCCGCGAAGAACGGATCCCCGAAGAACGTCGTGGTGTCCTCGGGAACGATCAGGGCGATCGCGTGCGTCTGCCTGCTCGCGAGCGATCGTGCCGCACGATTGGGCACGTAGTTCATCCGCTCGATCGCGGCGCGCACCGCATCCAGCGCCTCCGGACTCACCGCGGTCGACCCGTTGACGACGCGGGAGACGGTCGACCGTGAGACCCCGGCGGCCGTGGCCACCTCTTCGATCGTGGCGCGAGAAGTCACGTCTCCCCTTCCGGACGGCGCTGCCGTCACCGGGAGGGAGGACGAGTTCACAGCGCGCGATCAGCGATGATGCGAGCGTACTCCCGCCCGCTGTCCTTGATGCTCCGCACCTGGGTGTCGTAGTCGACGTGGACGATGCCGAAGCGCTTGTCGTAGCCCCAGGCCCACTCGAAGTTGTCCAGCAACGACCAGTAGAAGTAGCCGCGGACGTCGACGCCCTCGTCCACCGCGTCCAGCACGGCGTCCAGGTGTACGCGCAGGAAGTCGACGCGCTCCTCGTCGTGCACGCGGGTCTCGCCGTCCTCGACCACGGCGACATCGTCGTATGCGGCGCCGTTCTCGGTCACGTAGAGGACCGTGCCGGCGGGGCCGTCGTACTCCTCCCACACCCGATGCAGCAGGCGGGTGAGCCCCTCAGGCTGCACCTCCCAGTTCTGGCTCGTGCGCGGCAGGCCCCGCTCGACGGCGTGGATACCGTGCGAGGACGGATAGGGGCTGCGTACCTCGCGCACGGTCTTGGGTGCACCGGAGGCCACGGTCGACGGCTGCGGCGTGCCCGAGACGAAGTCACCGTGGTAGTAGTTGACGCCGCGCGAGTCGATCGGCTGCGCGATGGTGTCGAGGTCGCCGTCCTGGACGGCCGCCTCGAACCGCGCGACCGCGTCGGGGTCCACCGCGCGGAAGTCCTCGACGATGTCGGCCGGGTACGACCCCCGGAAGATCGGATCGAGGAACCACCGGTTGAACTGCCCGTCGATCCGTCGCGCGGCATCGACGTCCTTCGGGTCGGTCGGATCGGCAGGGTCCGCGACCGTGTGGTTCAGCGTGATGCCGAGGTTGAGCGACGAGTCGCGGCTTCGGAGCTCCTTGACCGTCGCGCCGTGCGCGAGCAGCAGGTGGTGCGAGGCGAGAAGCCCCTCCTCGATGCTCGTGTGGCCCGGCGCGTGCTCACCGCCCGTATAGGAGAGGAACGACGAGCACCACGGCTCGTTCAGCGTCGTCCAGACCTTCACGCGATCGCCGAGCGCGTCGTGCATGGTGCCCGCGTATTCGAGGAACCGGTCGACGCTCTCCCGCGACGCCCATCCGCCGCGGTCCTGCAGCGCCTGCGGCATGTCCCAGTGGTGCAGCGTGAGCCACGGCAGGATTCCGGCGCCGAGCAGTTCATCCACCAGGCGGCTGTAGAAGTCCACACCCGCGGGGTTCACCGCACCGGCGTCCGGACGCACGCGCGACCAGGACGTCGAGAACCGGTACGTCTGCAGACCCATGCGCTTCATCAGTGCCACATCGTCCGCGTAGCGGTGGTAGTGGTCGCACGCGACATCGCCGTTGTCGGCATTGATCACGGCGCCCGGCACCCGACAGAACGTGTCCCAGATCGATGCGGTGCGGCCGTCCTCGAACGCCGCACCCTCGATCTGGTACGCCGCCGTCGCCGCGCCGAAGAGGAAGTCGTTCGGAAATGCCCTCGAAGTCATAGGGGTCATCCTTTCACCGCGCCCTGCATGATTCCACTCACGAGCTGCTTGCCCGCGACGACGAACAGGATGAGCAGCGGGAGGGTCGCGAGCACCGCACCGGTGAGCACGATCGAGTAGTCGACGTAGTAGCCGGACTGGAGCTGGCTCAGCGCAGTCTGCAGCGTCGGGTTCTGCGGCGACAGCACGATCAGCGGCCAGAGGTAGTCGGTCCACGCGGTCATGAACGTGAACAGACCCAGGATCGCCATGGCGGGTCGGGCGGCGGGCACACCCACGGTGAGGAAGGTGCGGAACTGGTTCGCGCCGTCCACGCGCGCGGCCTCGATGAGCTCATCGGGGATCACGTCGACGAGGTACTGACGCATGAAGAACACCCCGAACGCGGTGACCAGCGTCGGTACGATCACGGCGCCGATCGACCCCGTCCACCCGAGTTCGCGCATCACCATGAACAGCGGGATGATGCCGAGCTGGGTCGGAATGGCCATCGTCGCGATCACGAAGACCATGAGTCCGTCGCGCCCCTTGAAGCGGAGCTTGGCGAACGCGTAGCCCGCGAGCGTCGAGAACGTGACCACCGACAGCGTGATGATCGTCGAGATCAGGACGGAGTTGCCCAGCGCGAGCCAGAACGGGATCGCATCGAACACCGTCGCGGCGTTCGCGAAGAAGTTGCCGCCGGGGATGAGAGGGAGGGTCTCACCACGCGTGGCGTTCGTACCGCTGGCGACGACGACCGACCACCACAGCGGGTAGACGCTGCCGATGATGAACGCGACGAGCAGACCGTAGGTGAGGAAACCGGGGCGGCTTCCGATGCCCGCGGACCCTCCGGCCGCTCCGCGGCGTCGGCGGATCCGCTCGGGGACGGTGACCATCTGCGTGGCGGTCATCGCAGCTCTCCTTCGTGGGGTGCGCGTCGGCGACGGGCTGCGCGACGTGTCGCGCGGGTGGATCCGCCTCCCGTGGCGATGCGCCGGGAGAGCAGGAAGTTGATGATGCCGATTCCGACGATGAGCAGGAACAGCAGGATCGCGACCGCCGACGCCTCACCGAGGTCTCGACGGAAGAACGCGAGCTCCCAGAGGAACAGCACGGTCGTCTGGAACTGCCGGTCGCTGCCGCCGATGCCACCGGCGGTGGACACGTCGAACAGTCGGGGCTCGGCGAAGATCTGCAGGCCACCGATCGTCGAGGTGATGATGACGAAGATCAGCGTCGGACGGATCGAGGGGATCGTGATCGAGAAGAACCGCCGCGCGGAGCCCGCGCCGTCCAGCGCCGCCGACTCGTGCAGGTCGCGCGGCACGGACTGCATCGCCGCGAGCAGGATCAGCGCGTTGTAGCCCGTCCAACGGAAGTTCACCATGATGGCGATCGCGACGTGGCTGAGGAAGGTGTCGTGCTTCCACTCCTGATCGACGATGCCGATCAGGTTGAGGAGGTTGTTGGCGAGACCGTCGGCCTCGTTGAACACGCTCGAGAAGATGATGGCGACGGCCACGGGCGTCACGACGAACGGGATGAGCACGCTCATCCGCCAGAAGGTCGGCGAGCGCAGTCCGCGGTCCAGGAGGTACGCGATCAGCAGCGCCATCGCCAGCTGCGGGATGGCGGAGAGCAGGAAGATGCTCAGGGTGTTGAAGATCGAGTTCCAGAACATGGCGTCACCGAGGATCTCGGTGAAGTTGCCCATGCCGACGAACTCGCCCTGCCCCTTGAGCAGGTCCCACTCGTGCACGGCGACGTTGACCGTGTACAGCAGCGGGAAGAGGCCCACGAGACCGAAGAGCAGGAAGAACGGCGCGATGTAGATGTACGGGGAGGCGTTCTGGTCGGCCCGCGAGAGGCGGTGCCGCCAGGGGCGTTTCGTCGTGCCGGCCGCGGGCGCCGCCGTGTCACGACGCTCCGCGGGAGGAGCGGTGAGGGTCATGTTCGTTCCTGTCTCAGGTCGGTCGACCTCGGCTCCGGCCGCGGCTCCCGTCCGTCTGGCGAACCAGACCGGACGGGAACCACGACCGGAGTGCGGGAGGGGGGTCAGCCGACGAGGTCGTCGAGGAGCGCGAGCGCCTCGTTCCAGGCGCCGGCGGTGTCGAGCTCGCCGCGGTCGAGGGCGCTGAGCGCCGGACCGAAGACGTTCTCCTGGATGACCGAGTCATCCGGTCCCTTGAACTGAGCGACGACGCCCTCAGCGCGAGCCGCGAGGATCGATCCGGTCGGAGCATCGTTGAAGAACTCGTTCGGCGTGGCCTCAGAGGCGAGAGCCTCCTGCGCGCCGAGCGTGGAAGGGAAGTTGCCCGCGGCTGCGGACTGCACTTCCTGCTGCTCGGGCTGGGTCAGCCAGTCGGCGAGAGCCGCTGCGGCCTCCTGGTTGGGCGAGGACTCCGGGATCGAGAGGAATGCTCCACCCCAGTTGGCAGCCCCACCCGGGAAGACGTCCGCGAAGTCCCAGCCCGTGCTGGCGTCGCCGCCGCCGGCCTCGACCTGGCCCTGCACCACACCGAGCATCCACCCGGGGCAGACGAAGGTCGCGAAGGTGCCGTCGACGAACGACTTGCCGCCGTTCCAGTCCCACGCCGCCTGCGCGGCCGACTGGCCGTTCTCCGTGGCGGCGCCCAGCATCTCGAACCGCTCCTGCAGCTCGGCGTTGCCCTCGACGTTCAGCTCACCGTCGGCGGTGTAGTAGCCCTCGGGGAGCTGGTTGACCATCGCGTTCCAGACGAATCCGGAATGGTCGTACCAGGCCTTGCCTGTGGCCTCGGTGTAGTCGGCGCCGACCTCGAAGTAGGTCTCCCAGTCGCCGTCCAGCAGCTCGGCGACCGACTCGCGGTCGCTGGGCAGGCCCGCTTCCTCGAACGCGGCGCCGTTGTAGCAGATGCCCGACGGGCCGATGTCGGTGCCGTAGCCGATGACGCGGCCGTCGGCGTCGGTGCCCTGGGCGTACTTCCAGTCCACCCAGTCGCCCTGACGGTCCTCGATCCCGAAGTCACGGAGGTCGACGAACGTGTCCGAGACCTCCATGATCGCGCCGAGCCAGCCCTCCTCGATGGCGACGATGTCGCTGAGGCCGGAGCCGGCAGCGATCTTGGTGAAGGCGTCGGTGCGGGCGTTGCCACCAGTGTCGATGTTGGTGGCCTCAATCGTGATGTTCGGGTTGAGGTCCTCGTACTGCTCGTAGAGGTCCTCGTATCCGAAGGTTCCGAACGTGGTGATCGTCAGCGTGATCTCCTCGTCGGTGCCGGCTCCGCCATCGGCGTTGTCGCCGCCGGTCGAACAGCCGGCGAGGGCCAAGACGGAAACGGATGCTACGGCGGTCACCGTGGTGATCCGACGGCGCAGGGCGCGTGTGTTCACAGGTCACTCCTTTGTGCGATGTGTGTGCAGGGAAATGCGATTTCGTGATGCTCGAGACCGCTCATGGGAGCGCTCCCACGAGCGTGGGGTCGACTCTATGGGAGCGCTCCCACGAAAGTCAAGAGCCGATATTCTGCAGCTCGCTCGTGCGCCCGGATGGGACCGGATGGAGCTCGGGTAGCCTTGCTCGGTGACGTCACCCGAACTCGCCCGCGCCGAATCCCTCATCCGCTCCATCCCGGATTACCCGGAACCGGGCATCCTGTTCCGCGACATCACGCCCCTCCTCGCCGACCGTGAAGCACTGCGGGCGACCACCGATGCGCTGCTGGAGCCGTTCGCGGGTCAGTTCGACGTCGTGGCCGGGATCGAGGCGCGCGGATTCCTGCTCGCCGGGGCCGCGGCGATCGCCGCCGGCGTCGGCCTCATCCCGATCCGCAAGGCGGGCAAGCTGCCCCGCCCCGCCGCGTCCGTCGACTACGCGCTCGAGTACGGCACCGCGACGATCGAAATGCACGACGACCTGCCCGCGGGATCGCGCGTCCTGCTGATCGACGATGTACTCGCGACCGGCGGAACGCTCGCCGCGGGACGCACCCTGATCGAGCGCCTCGGGAGCCACGTCGCCGGGATCACGGTCCTCTTCGAGATCGACGGCCTCGGCGGCCGGGACGCGATCGGCGATCTGCACACCGTCTTCCACTCCTGACCTTCCGCCCCGAGACACCGCGGGCCGGAGTGCGGACGCCGCGCGATAGACTGGCCGAGCCCGCCACCCCGCGACTTCCGGAGCCTCCTATGCCCACCATCGTCGTCGACGTCATGCCCAAGTCCGAACTGCTCGACCCCCAGGGGAAGGCCGTGACGGGGGCACTCGGTCGCCTCGGCGACTCCACCTTCAGCGAGGTGCGCATCGGCAAGCGTTTCGAGCTCACGGTCGACGGCGAGGTCACCGACGCCGTCCTCGCGGACGCCACGCGCATCGCCGACGAGATCCTCTCCAACTCCGTCATCGAGGACGTCGTGGGTATCGAGGTCGTGGAGTGACCGCTCGCATCGGGGTCGTCACGTTCCCCGGTTCGCTCGACGACCGTGACGCGCAGCGCGCGATCCAGCTCGCTGGCGGCGAGCCCGTCGCCCTCTGGCACGGCTCGCACGATCTCGAGGGTGTGGACGCGCTCGTCCTCCCCGGCGGATTCAGCTACGGCGACTACCTGCGTGCCGGTGCCATCGCCGCGCTCTCCCCGATCATGACCGAGGTGAAGGACGCCGCGGCGAAGGGCATGCCGATCCTCGGGATCTGCAACGGCTTCCAGATGCTCGTCGAGGCTCATCTGCTCCCGGGCGGCCTGATCCGCAACGACCACCAGCACTTCGTCCGTCGCGACCAGCGGCTGGTCGTCGAGGACACCACGTCCGCATGGACGAATGAGTTCACCGCGGGCCAGGAGATCATCATCCCGCTGAAGAACGCCGACGGCGGATACATCGCCGACGACGAGACGCTCGATCGCATCGAGGGCGAGGGCCTCGTCGCCTTCCGCTATGCGGGCGTGAACCCGAACGGATCGCTGCGCGACATCGCGGGCGTCCGCAACGTCGCCGGCAACGTCGTCGGCCTCATGCCGCACCCCGAGCACGCGACCGAGCCCGGCTTCGGTCCGAACACCCCCGCCGCCATGCGCTCGGGCGTCGACGGACTGGCGTTCTTCACGAGCGCCATCGCCGCCGTCACCCGCGTCGCCGCCTGACCCGACTCGCGGAACCCACCGGGATCAGCCCAGCGCGGGCGGCCAGACTCCGATGATGACCGCCATCACGAGCAGCGTGACGAGCTCGTGCGCGATGTTCAGTGTGGTCAGCGCGGTCGGGCGCCCCTCGAAGGCATCGTGGGTGATGAACCGCGCAGCGGTGAAGCCCGCCCACAGCGCGACGGACGTGAACAGCGCCGCGACGAAGAACGACCCGTCGTAGAAGTGCCATGCCAGCGCGGTCGCCCCAGCGAGCACCCACGCCGTGATGAAACTCACGATCACCGTGGTGATGATCGCCATGGTGGCGCTGGATGCCGGACGATCCATGTCGACGTTCGCGAGCTTGGACCACCGCGTACCGAACACCTTCGGCGTGTACCAGATCGATCCCACGATCATGCTCGAGAGCATCGCGAGCAGAACCGCCCAGTAGTTGATCTCCGGAACCATGTTTTGCACCCCTGTCTGCGCGCCCGTCGGCGCCGCGTTGGCTCACACCGTACTCGCCTCGCACACCGCGGCGCAGTATGCCGCGCATTCGGAGTCGTGCATCCCCGTCAGGGGTGCAGACCCGCCAGGGGGACGAGGCTGCGGACGAGGGATCGATAGGGTCGAGGGGTGAGCATCGTCGTCACCGTCCCCACCGCCCGACTGTCCGCAGACCTCGCCCCTCTCCCCGAGGGCGTCGAGGTGATCGTCTGGGACATGGAGACGCCGCCGCCGCGCGAGCGGCTGGACATCGTCGTGCCGCCGTACATGGACAGCAAGAACGTCCTGGGTGTCCTCGACGGCCTGGACGTCGGACTCGTCCAGGGGCAGATGATCGGCTACGACAGCGTGGCGGAGTTCCTTCCCGAGGGCCTGCGGTTCGCGAACGCCGCGTCCGTCCACGAGACGGCCACCGCCGAGCTCGCCCTCGGCCTCGTCGTGGCCGCGCAGCGCCACATCCCCCAGTTCGTCCTGGCACAGGAGCACGGCGACTGGTCTCGCCCGTGGTCGGCCGGGCTCGCCGACCGACGCGTACTGCTGGTCGGATTCGGTGGCGTCGGACAGGCGATCGCTGAGCGTCTTGCGCCGTTCGAAGTCGATCTCACCGTCATCGCGCGCACCGCTCGCACCGTCCAGCACGACACACTGGGCGCCGTCGAGGTCCACGCGATCGCCGAGCTCACCGACCTGCTCGCCGATGCGGAGATCCTCATCCTCGCGCTCCCCGGCACCGACGAGACACGGCACCTCATCGACGACGACGCCCTCGCCGCCCTGCCGGACGGCGCGCTGGTCGTGAACGTCGGTCGCGGGCCGCTGGTGGACACGGACGCACTCGTCGACCACGCCAGGGAGGGGCGTATCCGCGCGGCGCTCGACGTCGTCGACCCCGAGCCGCTCCCCACCGATCACCCGCTCTGGTCGCTTCCGGGTGTCCTGATCGCACCGCACGTGGGCGGAGCGACCGACGCCATGCACCCGCGGATCGCACGCCTGGTCCGCACCCAGATCGATCGGATGCTGCAGGGCGAGGATCCCGTCAACCTCGTGATCGACCCGGTATCCTGACTCGGGAACGGTGATGCTCGACCGAATGTAAGCGTTTGCAGTAGCCTGTTGCGCATGGCATACCTCGAGCAGTCAGCCGCACCCGGTTCCGAGTGGTGGCGCAGCGCCGTCATCTACCAGATCTATCCCCGTTCCTTCGCGGATGCGTCGGGCGACGGAATCGGCGACCTCCCCGGAATCACCTCCCGTCTGGACTCGCTGCAGCAGCTCGGCATCGATGCGATCTGGCTGAGCCCCTTCATGACCTCACCGCAGATGGACGCCGGCTACGACGTCGCCGACTACCGCGATGTCGACCCGATCTTCGGCACCCTCGCCGACTTCGACGAGATGCTCGCGCAGGCCCACGCCCGCGACATCCGTGTGATCGTCGACCTCGTCCCCAACCACTCCTCCGACCAGCACGTCTGGTTCCAGGAGGCGCTGAAGGCGGCGCCCGGAAGCCCCGAGCGTGCGCGCTACGTGTTCCGCGACGGCCGCGGCGAGAACGGCGAACTCCCGCCAAACAACTGGGAGTCCGTGTTCGGCGGCGGAATGTGGGAGCGCATCGTCGAGCCCGACGGCACGCCAGGACAGTGGTACCTGCACATCTTCGACCCCACCCAGCCCGACTTCGACTGGACCAACGAAGAGGTCCAGGAGGAGTTCCGCTCGGTGCTCCGCTTCTGGCTCGATCGCGGGGTCGACGGCTTCCGCGTCGACGTCGCCCACGGCATGGTGAAGGAGGACGGGCTCCCCGACTACACCCCGGCCGCCGACGCCGACTCGATGGGCGGTCGCGAGGAGAACGTCCCGTACTGGGGTCAGGACGCGGTGCACGAGATCTACCGCGACTGGAACAGGGTGCTCGCCGAGTACGACGGCGACCGCGCGCTCTGCGGCGAGGCATGGCTGCCCACGCTGGAGAAGACCGCGCTCTGGGTGCGTCCGGACGAGATGCACCAGACGTTCAACTTCCCGTACCTGATGACGCCGTGGGACGCGAAGGAGCTCGGTGACGTCATCCGCGAGTCCCTCGACGAGTTCGGCAAGGTCGGAGCTCCCAGCACCTGGGTGCTCTCCAACCACGACGTCGTCCGTCACGCCTCGCGCCTCGCGCTCACGGCCGACAACCCCCAGGGCGAGGGCGTCGGACCGGCGACGCCGAACAAGCCGGACACGGCCGTGGGTCTCGCCCGCGGGCGGGCAGCCACGACCGTCATGCTCGCGCTCCCCGGCTCCTCGTACCTCTACCAGGGCGAGGAGCTCGGGCTCCCCGAAGCGATGGAGATACCCGACGAGTTCCGTCAGGACCCGACGTGGTTCCGCACCGGCGGAGAGCGCTACGGTCGCGACGGCTGCCGCGTCCCGATCCCGTGGGAGGCGGATGCTCCGGCGTTCGGTTTCAACGACACCGGCGACTCCTGGCTGCCGCAGCCCGCGGAGTGGGCGACGTACGCCCGCGACCGCGAGGAGAACGATCCGACCTCGACGCTGAACCTGTACCGCGACCTGCTGTCCCGGCGGCGCGAGCGTGAGCTCGGTTCGGGAACCCTCGCGTGGGAGGACTTCGGCCAGGACGCTGTCGCCTTCCGCCGCGGGGATCTGTTCGTCGTCGCGAACCTCGGCGACGCTCCGCTGGAGCTCTCCGAGTCGGGTCCCGTCGAGTTCGTCCTGCAGAGCCAGCCGTTCGACGGCACCGCTCTGCCCGCGAACACTGCGGCGTGGTTCACGCGCAACTGAGCTGACACCTCATGGTGAGCATCGATGAGGTCGCGCGACTGGCCGGCGTGTCCACCGCCACCGTGTCGCGCGCCCTCAGCGGTCGCGGCCATGTGTCCGAGCAGTCCCGCGAACGAGTGCGGATCGCGGCCGACTCACTGGGCTACGTCGTCTCGTCGCGGGCGTCGAGCCTCGCATCCGGACGGACGAAGAACGTCGGCGTGGTCGTCCCGTTCCTGGACCGCTGGTTCTTCAGCACCGTGCTCTCCGGGGTGTCGAGCGCCCTGATGCGGCGCGGGTACGACATCACGCTCTACAACATCACCGCCGACCGCGACGTGCGCCGCGAGGTCTTCGCGACCGCGCTGCGCAGGCAACGGGTAGATGCGCTGATCGCGGTGTCGATCGAGCTCGACGTCGAGGAGACGCAGCAGCTGCTCGATCTCGGCCTGCCCATCACCGCGATCGGCGGCCCGAATCCGCGCCTCGACACCCTCACGGTGGACGATGTCGCGGTGGCGCGTCTCGCGACGGAGCATCTGCTCGGGCTCGGACACACCGACATCGCGCACATCGGCGCGAACCCGGAGTTCGATCTCGACTTCCACATCCCCACGCATCGCCGCCTCGGTTTCGAGAAGGCCCTCGCGGATGCCGACATCGCGCCGAATCCCGCTTTCCTCGAACCCGCGGACTTCACGGTGGACGGCGGCTACCGAGCCGCGAAGCAGTTGCTGGGTCGTCCGGGTCCGCGTCCGACGGCGATCTTCGCCGCGTCCGACGAGATGGGGATCGGGGCGATCCTCGCCGCTCGGGACCTCGGTTTCCGCGTGCCGCAGGATCTGTCGGTCATCGGGATCGACGGTCACGAGCTCAGCGAGTTCTTCCAGCTGACGACCGTGGATCAGTTCCCGCTCGGGCAGGGAGAGCGCGCGGCGGATGCCGTACTCGCGAAGCTCGAGGACGCCGATCCGGACCCCGCCCCCAGCGCCCTGCCGTACGAGCTCATCGTGCGCGGCACCACCGCCCGCCACTGACCCCCTGTTTTTGTCCGCCGAGTGGTCAGTTTTTGCGCACAATTGGCGTGATTGTGGACCAAAACTGACCACTCGACCTCGGGTTGGGGGGAGGGGGCAGTCAGGGGTTGGGGGAGGGGGCAGTCAGGGATGGGGGTGGGAGAGGGCCCGGGTGGAGTCCAGGGTCGAGGCGGTGAGGACAGCGTCCGCCGCGCGACGGCACTCGTCCGCTGTGACACCCGCGAGCGCGGCGGCCACCCGTCCGAGCGCACGGGGCGTCATGGACAGCGACGTCACGCCGAGGCCCACGAGGATCGGCGCGAGCTCGGGATCACTCGCAGCCTCGCCACACACGCCGACCGGTTTGCCCGCCGCGCGCCCCGCGGCCCCCACCGTGCCGATCAGACGCAGGACCGCCGGCTGCCACGGATCGTTCAGATCCCCGAGCTCGCTCACGAGCCGGTCGGCCGCGAGCGTGTACTGGGCGAGATCGTTGGTACCGAGGCTCACGAAGTCGACGATCTCGAGAAGCTCGGCTGCGAGGAGCGCGGCGGCGGGCGTCTCGATCATGATCCCGACCGTCGTCAGGCCGGCGGCGCGCGCCCGGTCGGCGAAATCACGGGCCTCCTCGACCGTGGACACCATCGGTGCCATGACCTCGACGAGCGCGGACTCCGCGTCGGCTGCGAGCGCGAGTGCGCGCAACTGGTCATCCAGCAGCTCCGGCGACCGGCGCGCGATGCGCAGTCCCCGCACGCCGAGAGCCGGGTTGTCCTCATGGTCGGCGTTCGCGAAGGGGAGCGGCTTGTCGCTCCCCGCGTCGAGGGTCCGCACCACGACCCGGCGTCCGGCGAAGGCGGAGAGCACGCCACGGTACGCATCGACCTGTTCGTCGACCGTCGGCGCGTCCGTCCGATCGAGGAAGCAGAATTCGGTGCGGAACAGTCCGACGCCCTCGGCGAGCGCTGCGGCGGCCGTCGACGCGTCCGCCGCGCCGCCGACGTTCGCCAGGAGCGGCACGCGAGTTCCGTCGCGGAGCACACCCTCCCCGTCGAAGGGAACAGGTGTCGACGCCGCCATCGCCGCGTCGATCCTGGGCTGCGGCGGATCCACCTCGACCGTCCCGCGGTCCCCGTCGACGAGCACCGTCTCGCCCACGGCGATCCCCGTGGCACCCGCCGCGCCGACGACGGCGGGCAGTCCGAGGGAACGCGCGATGATGGCGGTGTGCGAGGTCGGACCGCCCTGCTCGGTGACGAGGGCGACGCACTGCCCGCCGTCGAGAGCCGCCGTGTCCGCGGGTGACAGATCGCTCGCGACGAGCACGAACGGCTCGTCACGCTCCGGGATCCCCGGCAGATCGACCCCGAGGACGGTCGCGATGAGGCGGTCCCGGACGTCGCGGATGTCGGCGACACGCTCGGCCATCCGTCCACCCAGCGCCGCGAGGGCCTCCGCGTGCTCGGCGGCCGTCTCCCAGATCGCACGTGCCGCACTGCGGCCCGACTCGCGCACGAGCGCTGTCGCCGCGGACACGAGTTCCGGGTCGGACGCCATCATGCGCGACGCATCGAGGATCGCGTGCGCCTCGCCCGTCGCCACGGCCATCCGGGCCGCCAGATCTTCGGTCACCGACACACTCGCCCGTTCGATCGCGGCGACCTCGTCCGCGCGCTCCCCGGTCGCGATGACCACTCCCGCGTCCGGCTCGGCCACGGACGGAGACAGGTGGACGACCCGTGCCGCCGCGCGTCCCGCGCTCACACCGCGCCCGCGGATCACGCTGCCCGCGGCTACCGGTGCGGCGGTGGCGGAGTCCGTCGCCTCCGGCGCGGGGGCCGACGGCGTTCCGGGTTCGGCGGTCGGCTCGCTGGCCGGCGCGGTCCCCTCCCCGAATCCGTCCTCGAACAGCTCGGCGAGCCGCGCCAGCGCCGCCTCGGCCTCGGCACCTGTGGCCGAGAGCTCGAGCTCGGTCCCCTGCCGCGCTCCGAGCATCAGCAGGCGGGAGAGGCTCGCCGCACTCGCGTCGGGACCGTCTGGAAGGCGGCGCACCCGTACGGATGCCCCGGCGGACCCCTCGGCGATCAGCGCCGCCGGACGGGCGTGGATACCGAGGGGATTGCGCACGACCACCCGGCGCGTTGCGGTCGGTCCCGCGTCCGCCGGCGCATCCGCCGTCTGCGCGGTGTCCTCCGTCCCCGCATCCGGGGCCGGATCGGGGTCCGCGTCGCCGAGCTGCCCCGTCTTCGCACCGAGCGCGGCGATCGCCTCGGCCGCGACGTCGTCGAGCGTTCCCCCGGCCGTCGCCGAGACGACCGCGGCGAGCAGCCCCTCGACGAAGGGTGCGGGGACGAGCCGCACCGGCACATCGCTCGTCCGCAGCTCCAGGGCGAGCTCCGCGCTGAGCACGGCGGATCCGAGGTCCATCAGCACGAGCACACCGTCGCAATCCGCCAGCTCGTCGATGGCCTCTGCGACGGCGAGGGCATCCGTACCCAGGATCGGGGTGCCGTCGGCATCCGACCCCGCACCGGCCGCGACGCGCACCTCTGCCCCGTCCCCGCTGACCATCTGCTGGGCCAACTCCAGCGCCGCCTCCCCCAGACGCGCACTGTGGGAGACGGCGACGATGCCGATCATCAGCCCGCGACCGCGTCGGCGAGTGTCGCGAAGAGGATCGCTGTCGAGGCCGCGCCCGGATCGAGGTGGTCGACGCTGCGCTCGCCCAGGTAGCTCGCGCGACCCTTGCGAGCGACGAGGGGAAGCGTCGCATCGCGTCCCGCGGCTGCCGCGTCCGCCGCGCTCCGAGTCGCCGCGGTCGCGTCCTCACCGGCCTCGATCGCCGCGTCGAGCGCATCGACCGCGGGGGCCATTGCATCGATCATCGTCTTGTCCCCCGCCGCCGCCTTGCCTCGGGCGATGACGCCCTCGAGCCCGGCGCGGAGCGCCGCGGCGAGCGCCGGGGCGTCGAGCTCGGCCACGGCTCCCGCGCTGGCCCCCATCCGCAGGAAGAACGTGCCGTAGAGTGGTCCGCTCGCACCCCCGACCGAGCTGACGAGGGTCATCCCGACGGTCTTCAACAGCGCATCCGCGGTCTCCGGGGCGCCCGCCTCGAGCTTGTCCGCGACCGCGCTCATCCCTCTCGCCATGTTCGCCCCGTGGTCTGCGTCACCGATCGCGGAGTCGAGCTCGGTGAGCCAGTCCCGCTTCTCGGTGACGGCATCACGGAAGCGCATGATCCAGGAGGTGAGGGCGGTCGTGTCGAGGGGGGAGGAGCTCATGCCTGGTCCTTCGTGTTCGGGGATGGGTGGAGTGGTCGTGGTGGACGAGCGGAGGATGCGCCGGGTTCGCGCTCAGGCACCCCAGCGCAGGCCCGGGGTGTTGACGGGCGCGTCCCAGAGACGCAGCAGTTCATCATCGGCCTTGAGCACCGTGACCGAGCATCCCGCCATGTCCAGCGCGGTGATGTAGTTGCCCACGAGCGTGCGCGCGATCTGCACACCCGCCGCCTCGAGAAGAGCGGCGACCTCGCCGTACATGAGGTAGAGCTCGATGAGGGGGGTCCCGCCCATCCCGTTGAGCATCACGATCGCAGGACCCGCGACATCGAGGTCGGCGAGGATCGGTTCGACGAGCTGACGTGCGATCTCGGATGCCGGAGCGAGCGGCTCGCGATGCCGACCCGGCTCGCCGTGGATACCGATCCCGATCTCCATCTGGTCGTCGGGGAGGTCGAAAGTGGGCTTGCCGGCCGCGGGAACCGTGCTGCTGGTGAGCGCCATCCCCATCGAACGGCCCTGCCCGTTGATGCGGTTCGCGAGTTCCACGACGGAGGCGAGATCCTGCCCTTCTTCGGCTGCCGCTCCGACGAGCTTCTCGAGGAGGACCGTCAGCCCCACGCCGCGTCGTCCCGCGGTGTACAGCGAGTCCTGCACGGCGACGTCGTCGTCGACGACGACGGTTCCGACCTCGATGCCCTCCATCGCCGCGAGCTCCGCCGCCATCTCGAAGTTGAGCACGTCGCCGGTGTAGTTCTTCACGATGTGGAGGACGCCCGCTCCGCGATCGACCGCCTGAGTCGCCGCCTGCACGCGGTCGGGTGTGGGAGAGGTGAAGACCTCACCCGCGACGGCGGCATCCAGCATCCCGACCCCCACGAATCCGCCGTGCAGGGGCTCGTGCCCCGACCCTCCGCCCGAGACGACGGCGACCTTGCCCTGGGCCTTGGGCGTCGCCCTGGTGATGACCGCGTTCTCGAAGTCCACCGCCAGTTCGGGGTGGGCGAGACTCACTCCCTTCAGCGACTCCGCGAGCACGTCCTCCGGGGCATTGATGAGCTTCTTCATCGGATCTCCTTTGATCTGTCGGGTCGATCTTTCGGCGAGAATCGGGAAGTCTTTCCTCACTCACGAATCTCCTCGGAGCGCACCGCGTTGTCAAGGTCTGCGTGTCCGCGGCCGATCCCCCGCCCATCCCCCGCTGTTCCCCCGCCCATCCCCCGCCCATCCCCCGCCATTCCCCCGCCCATCCCCCGCCGAGTGGTCAGTTTTGGCGCAGAAATGGCCCAAAAGTGAACAGAAAGTGACCACTCGGCGGATGTGGAGAGGGGGGACGGGGCGGGACGGGGCGGGACGGGGCGGGGGCGGACGGACGGGAGGGGCAGGTCAGGGGGAGATCGTGAAGGGGGCGGAGAGCAGAGACTCCGGACGGGAGGACGGACCCACCAGGAGGGTGAAGTCGCCAGGCTCCACGACGCGGTCGCCCCGGGCATCCACGATCGAGCAGTCCGCGACCGCCACCTCCACACGCACGCGCGCCGACTCCCCCGGAGCGAGCTCGACCTGGCGGAACGTCTTCAGCTCCCGATCGGCCCAGCTCGCGCTCGTCACCTCGTCGCGCACGTACACCTGCACCGTTTCGCGGCACGGTCGCTCGCCGGTGTTGCGGACCGTCACCTGCGCGACGAGCACGTCGTCCCGCCCGAGCTCCGCCCGCTCCAGTACGAGGTCGCCGTAGTCGACCCGCGTGTAGCTGAGTCCCTCGCCGAATGCCCACGCCGGCGACTGGGTGAGGTCGGCGTAGCGATCACCGTGCTGACCGCGGATCTGGTTGTAGTACGTCGGCTGCTGTCCCACGTGGCGCGCGAACGACACGGGGAGGCGACCGGAGGGCTCGATGCGACCGAGGAGCATCTCGGCCAGCGCCCTACCGCCCTGCATCCCGGGATTCGCCGCCCAGATGACCGCGGCCGCACGCTCGACGGATGCGGGGAGCACGAGCGGCTTCGATGCGAGCAGCACGACCACCACGGGGGTCCCCGTCGCGATCACCGCCTCCAGTAGCGCGTTCTGCCCGCCGAGGAGTTCGAGTGTGGCGGTCGAGCGCCCCTCGCCGACGAGTTCGATCCGGTCCCCCACGACCGCGACCACGACATCGGCTACCGCAGCGGCCCCGACGGCCTCGGCGATGAGCGCCTCGTCGGGCGGGCACGCGCTCACGTGCGGGGGGCGCGGCTGCCCGTCGGGGAAGGTCGCGCCCGCGGGGTCCGGCGTAAGGGTCAGGATGTCCGCGCCGCGCGTGTGGTTCACATCCCATCCGGCCGGTGCCAGCTCACGGATCCCGTCGAGCACGGTCGTGATCATGTCGCGCGGCTGGCCGTCGAGCCACCCGGCCTGACCCGAACTTCCCGCCCAGTCGCCGAGCTGGGTCTGCGCGTCGTCGGCGAGGGGCCCTGTGACCGCGATACGCAGCCCCGGCGCGGACTCCGCGAGCGGCAGTGTGCCGTCGTTCTCGAGCAGCACGAGCGAGCGGCGAGCGGTCTCGAGGTTCAGAGTCGCGTGATCGGCCTGCCCGACGATGCGGTCGAGGTCCGCGACCGGCAGCCGAGGGTGCTCGAAGAGCCCGAGCTCGAACTTGAGCGTGAGGATACGCGCGACCGCGTCATCGAAGGAGTCCGCCGAGAGGAGCCCGCGCTCCACCGCGTCGAGCGCCCCCTCGAAGAAACGCGGGGTGGACATGACCATGTCGTTGCCCGCGCGGACGGCCGCGGCCGCCGCGTGTGCGTAGTCCGGCTGCACGCGCTGCTCCCACACCATGCGTCCGACGTTGTCCCAGTCCGTCACGAGCGTTCCCGTGTATCCCCACTCACCGCGGAGCACGTCGCTGAGGAGCCAGTCGTTGATCGTGATCGGGACGCCGTCCATCGTCTGGTAGCCGAGCATGAACGAGCGGCAGCCCTCCTTCGCGACACGCTCGAACGGCGGCAGGAACCAGGAGCGGAGCTTGCGCCGGGAGATGTCCGCCTCACTCGCGTCGCGCCCGCCCTGCGTCTCGGAGTAGCCGGCGAAGTGCTTGGCGGTCGCGAGGATCGCGGTCGGGTCGCCCAGGCCGGCGCCCTGATAGCCGCGCACCATCGCCGACGCCAACTCCCCGATCAGGAACGGATCTTCCCCGAATGTCTCGTTCACGCGCCCCCAGCGGAGGTCCCGCGTGATGCAGAGCACGGGAGAGAACGTCCAGTGGATGCCGGTCGCCGCGACCTCGACCGCCGTCGCCCGCGCGACCCGCTCGATCAGGTCCGCATCCCAGGTCGCGGCCATCCCGAGCTGGGTGGGATAGATCGTCGCACCGGGCCAGAACGAGTGGCCGTGGATGCAGTCCTCGGCTACGAGCAGGGGGATCTGCAGACGCGTCTGCGCGGTCAGCTCGTTCGCCCGGATGATGCGCTCGGGGGACGTGTGCAGGATCGACCCCGCGTGGCGACGCCGGACGTGGTCGTCGAGGTCGTCGCGGGCATCGAGCTGCAGCATCTGCCCGATCTTCTCCTCGAGCGTCATCCGGGAGAGGAGGTCGGCGACGCGATCGGCGATCGACCGGTGCACGTCGCGGAACGGGAGCGGGGTGGTGAGTGTGGGGGTCATCGCTTCTCCGTGTCCTCGGTCGTGCGGTTCTCGGTCTTCGGCGTCGTCTCGGGAGCGGAACGGACGGCCGTGACCGCATCGTTCACGTCGAGCCCCTTCTTCTTCATGGCTCGCGCGCGCTCACCCGCCGAACGCAGGCGTGGATTGACGTACTCGTCGATGCCGAAGTTGATCAGTGACAGTGCCACGCCGAGTATCGCGATGCAGAGTCCAGCCGGCACGTACCACCACCAGTAGTGGGGGAAGGCGCCGTTCTGCTGGGCCCAGAAGAGGATCGTCCCCCAGTTGAGATTGCTGATCGGAATCACACCGATGAACGCCAGGGTGGTCAGACCCAGCACGGCCGCGGTGACGGTCCCGACGAAGCTCGAGGCGATGATCGCCATGAGGTTCGGCAGCATCTCCACGAAGATGATCCGCCGCAGCGGCTCACCGTTCGCACGCGCCGCCTGGATGAAGTCGCGGTTGCGCAGCGACATCGTCTGCGCGCGCAACACGCGCGCGCCCCACGCCCACCCGGTGATCGCGAGGACCGCGGCGATGATCCAGAGCGGAGGGTTCTCGAACTGGGAGGCCACGATGATGATCAGCGGAAGACCGGGGATCACGAGGAACACGTTGGTGAGCGCCGAGAGGGACTCGCTGCGCCATCCGCGGGTGTATCCGGAGACGACCCCCATGATCACCGCGATCGCGGTACCCATGATGCCGGCGAGAAACCCGACGACGAGGACGCCGCGGGTGCCGTAGATCAACTGACTGAGCAGGTCCTCGCCCATGTGGGTCGTGCCGAGCAGATGCGTCCACGATGGCCCCTGGCGGAGCGCGGAGTAGTCCTTCTCGAGCGGACCGTAGGGGGCGAGCACATCGCCGAACACCGCGATCAGCGCGAAGATCCCGAGGATGATGAGACCCGCGAGGGACTTGCGGTTGCGGAACATCGCGAACGAGGCGGCGAGCTGCGACAGGAAGGTCTTGTCCTTCTTCTCGCTCGGCGCGGGAGCGGCGCGCAGGGTCGCCGTCTCGGGCACGCCCGCGTTCATGCTCGGGGTCTCGGGGGGAGTGGGGATCGTCATCTCAGGCCTCCGTCTGACGAGTGCGGGGATCCAGCACCGCGTAGGCGATGTCGGCGAGGATGTTCGCGCACAGCACGGCCATCGTGATGATGAGGAACAGCCCCTGCATGAGCGGGTAGTCCTTCGCGTTCGTCGCATCCAGCAGCAGCTTGCCGACGCCGGGATAGGAGAAGACCATCTCCATGACGATCGTGCCGCCGACGATGAAACCGATCGACAGCGCGAAGCTCGACAGCTGCGGGAGCATGGCGTTGCGGGCCGCGTAGTTCCACAGCACGCGGCGGTTCGGCATCCCCTTCGCCTGCGCGACGGTGATGTAGTCCTCGTCGAGGACCGTGAGCATCATGTTGCGCATGCCCAGGATCCACCCGCCGAGAGACGCGATGACGATCGTGATCGCCGGCAGCGCGCCGTGCGCGATCACCTCGCCGATGAACTCGGCCGTGAACTCCGGCGACGATCCCTTGCCGTACGCGTGCGAGGCGGGGAACCATCCGAGCATCGAGGAGAACACCGCGATCGCGATCAGTCCGAGCCAGAAGTACGGCACGGTGCTGAAGAACGTCGAGATCGGGATGATGACGTCTGCCTTGCTGCCGCGGCGCCATCCGATCAGCGCTCCGGTGGCCGTGCCGAGTGTGAAGGACACGATCGTCGCGATACCGACCAGACCGAGGGTCCAGGGCAGCGCCGCGGCGATCACATCGGCGACGGGGGCGAGGCCGTTCGAGAACGACCGACCGAGGTCACCGCTGAAGAGCAGGCCCCAGTAGTCCAGATACTGCTGCCAGAGCGAGGTGTCCTTGTCCAGCCCGAAGAGGATACGCAGAGCGCGCTCGGCCTCCGGCGTGATCTGGCCGGCCTGCTTCTGCATGTAGGCGGTGACCGGGTCGCCCTTGAGCATGCGGGGCAGGAAGAAGTTGATCGTGATCGCCGCCCACGCCGTGAACAGATAGAACGCGGCACGACTGGCGATGAAGCGGAACGGGATCTTCATTCGAGTCCTCCGAACGGACGGGGGGACGCGGAGGCGAAGTGCTTCTCCGGGTCGGGCGACGCGGAGCGCAGCTCCCGGGTGTACTCGTGCTGGGGGTTCAGGATGACGTCGTCGGCGGTGCCGTGCTCGACGACCTTCCCGTGATGGAGCACCATGATCTCGTCGCTGAAGTGCCGGGCGGTCGCGAGGTCGTGCGTGATGTACAGCACTCCCAGCCCCTCCTCGCGCTGCAGTTCGGCGAGCAGGGTGAGGACTCCCAGGCGGATCGACACGTCGAGCATCGAGACGGGTTCGTCGGCGACGAGCAGCGACGGACGCGACGCGAGGGCGCGCGCGATCGCGACGCGCTGGCGCTGGCCCCCGGAGAGTTCATGCGGGCGACGATCGATCACGGCGTCCGGGTCGAGCCGAACGCGCTCGAGCAGACGGCGCACCTCGGACTCGGTCTCGGCCTTCGGGACGACGTCGTCCAGCCGCAGCGGTCGCTCGATGTGGTATCGGATCGAGTGGTACGGGTTGAGCGAGGCGAACGGATCCTGGAACACCATGCGCAGCTGCTGCCGATAGCGACGCAGCCCACGGCCGTGACGCGGGATGGGCTTCCCGTCGAGGCGCACCTCGCCGCTCGTGGGCGTCTCCAGCTGCGTGAGGATCTTGGCGATCGTGGACTTGCCGCTGCCGGACTGGCCGACCAGCGCGATCGTCTGGCGCTCGCGCAGCGTGAAGCTGACGTCGTCGAGCGCGAGGATCGAGGATGAGCCGCGCACGCGATAGCGCTTGGTGACGTGGGTGAATTCGAGAGTGGTCATCGGACCAGCACTCCTCTCTCGCCGGTCAGGCGCGGGAAGGAGGCGAGCAGGGTCTTCGTGTACTCGTGCTGCGGACGCTCCCAGAGGTCTCGGGCCGTGGCGAGCTCGATGATCTCGCCCTCGCGCATCACGGCGATCCGGTCGCTGATCTCCAGCAGCAGCGGAAGGTCGTGGGTGATGAAGATCACCGAGAAGCCGAACTCGTGCCGGAGCTGGGAGATCTGGCGCAGGACCTCGCGCTGCACGAGGACATCCAGCGCCGTCGTCGGTTCGTCCATCACCATCAGCTGGGGCCGGAGGGCCAGCGCCATCGCGATCATCACGCGCTGACGCATACCGCCGGACAGTTCGTGCGGGTACGAGCGGATGCGCTCGCGACCGACCGCGACGATCTCCAGCAGCTCCTCGCTGGCGGCGCGGCGCTCGCGGCGCGACAGCTCCGGACGGTGCACCTGGAACACGTCGTCGAGCTGCGCGCCGATCGTCGTCACGGGGTTCAGCGCGTTCATCGCACCCTGGAAGACCATCGACACCTTGTCCCACCGGAAGCGGCGCATCTGCTCGACGTCGAGCGCGTTCACGTCGACGTCGACGCCGGACGAGTCGTGGAAGGTCACGCTGCCGCTCGTGATCACGGCGGGTGCGCGCAGCAGACGCTGCACCCCGTAGGCGAGGGTCGTCTTGCCGCAGCCGCTCTCGCCGGCGAGGCCGAGGATCTCGCCGCGCTGCAGTTCGAGGGTCACATTCTTCACCGCCTCGACGGGCGGATCGACGTCGTACACGACCGAGAAGTCGTGCACGGTGAGGAGAGGTTCGGGCATGGTCCTTCGCTTTCGTGGAGGGCGGACGCGCGGGTGGGGCGGGTGCATCGACGGTGTGCACCCGCCCCACCGCCGGTCGGTTACTCGGCCGGCGTCAGCTTCGTGAGGATCAGCGGAACGGTGACCTGCGTCGGGTCGGCCGTGGCGTACTGGTCCTCTTCGCTGGGCCATCCGACGTATCCGCGCGTGTTGTACTCACCCAGGTACGGGTGCGTCCCGACGGGGATCACGGGGACGTCCTCCACGAAGACGGTCTGGATCTCGTAGAGGGCCGCGGTGCGCTCGTCCTCGTCCGCTGTGGTCGCGTACGTGTTCAGCAGCTCCGTCACGCGCTCGTTCTCGTAGCGCCCGAAGTTGTAGTCGACCTCATCGCCGGCGACGAGCCAGCGTCCGTCCATCGTGTCGGAATACAGGTCGTAGGGCGTGGTGCCGCTGTCGGTCCAGTGCATGATCGCGTCGAAGTCACCCGAGCGCTTGTTGGCCCACCAGGTGTCCGCGTCCGGGGTGTCGACCTTCGCGTCGGCGCCGAGGGTCTCGGACACCTGATCGGCGATGAGGCTGATGCCGGTCACGTAGTCGTTCCATCCCTGCGGAACCTCGAGCGTGAACGAGACGGCCTCGCCGTCGGGGTCGATCAGGGCGTCGCTCTCCCAGGTGTATCCGGCGTCCTCGAGGATCTGACGCGCGCCGTCGACATCCATCGAGAACTCCTCGCCCGCGAAGTCCGGCGAGATGTACTGCTCGCCCACCGGCGTCGGCAGCCCCGTGACGGAGGTGAGCTCGGGGCCGGCGTTCTCGCGCGCGATCTCGGTGTGCGCGGCACGATCGATGACCATGTTGACCGCCTGGCGGAAGGCGAGATCGTCGAACGGCTTCTGCTGGTGGTTCACGAAGAGCACGTCAGGGGCCATGACGTTGGCGGCCCAGAACACGTTGTGCTCGGGGTCCTGATCGACGAACGCGGTCTGCACATCCGTGATGAAGGCCTGCGCCCAGTCGGCGTCGCCGTTCGCGAGGGCGGTGGTGAGCGCCGTGTTGTCGTTGTAGGAGATGTAATAGAGCGTCGGCACGGCGAGATCGCCGGCCCAGTAGTCATCGCGCGCCTGCAGCGTGACGGACTGCGTGCTGAAGCTGTCCAGCGTGTAGGGGCCCGTGCCCACGGGGTCGGGGTTCACCTCGGTGGTGGGGTCCTCGACGTCTTTCCAGATGTGCTCCGGGATCATCGAGATGTGCAGGACCTGCGCCTGCTTGACGAACTTCGATTCCGCGAACGAGAGGATGACGTTCCCGCCGTCTTCCTGGATGTCGGTCAGCTGGAGGTTGCCGGTGTCCAGCGCGGGGGTGTTGCGGATGAGGTCGAACGTGAAGACGATGTCGTCGGCGGTGAACTCCTCGCCGTCGTTCCACGTCACGTCCGTGCGCGGGGTGATGGTGAGCTGCGTGTAGTCCTCGTTCCACTCCACGGCCTCGGCGAGCCAGGGGGTCGTCTCGTTCTCGCCGACGAGGTTGACCATCGCGAGCGGTTCGAAGATGACGTTCTTGTAGCCGAGCTTGTTCGCGGAGGAGTCCCCGATCCACGGGTTGTTCGACTCCGTCGACACGGCACCGTCGGGTTTCGCGATCGTGAGCGCGGGGGATTCTCCGGACGTCTCCTGTCCGGAATCGCCGTCCGTCGAGCATCCGGCGAGCGCCGAGACGCTGAGGGCTGCGATCGCCGGGATCGCCAGCAGGGATTTCTTGAGCTTCATTGCTTCTCCTTGGGCACGGGTCATTGTGCTGTGCGCGGGCGCTGGTGCCCGGCGGGAACATTCACTTACTGTCTAGAAAGTAAGTTGATGTGAGGTTACCGACAAGTAAGTACGATGGCAAGTGACCGTCCCCGCCCCGTTACACTCAGCCCGAAAGGAGGATGCCGTGGCCCTGGAACCCATACGCACATCGCGTGCACGACCCGCGACGCTGCAGAAGCGCACGGACATCCTGAAGGCGGCCGTGGAGATCTTCGGCAACAAGGGATACACGAACGGCACCCTCGCCGACATCGCCGACCAGGTCGGCATGACCCACGCCGGCGTCCTGCACCACTTCGGCTCGAAGCAGCGACTCCTGCTGGAGGTCCTCGCGTACCGCGACCAGGCGGACGTCGCAGACCTCGACGAGCAGCACATCCCCGGCGGACCCGAACTCTTCCTGCACCTCGTGCGCACCGCGTTCGCGAACGCCAGGCGTGCGGGGATCGTGCAGGTGTACACAGTGCTGTCGGCGGAGTCCGTGACCGACGACCACCCGGCGCGAGACTTCTTCGAGGAGCGCTACACGACTCTCCGCCGCGAGGTGTCCACCGCGTTCAGCGAGCTGTGCGCGCAGGAGGGGGTGACGGAACCGGAGACGATCGCCGCCGCGTCCGCCGCGATCCTCGCCGTCATGGACGGGCTGCAGATGCAGTGGCTGCTGCATCCCGCCGCGATCGAGCTCGGTGACGCGAGCGAGTTCGCGATCCGCGCGATCGTCAACGCCGTCCTGCATCCCGGTCCCGAGCTCGAGAGCTACCGCCCCGCCTGACCCCCCTCCTTCCCCCCTCCCTCCCTCCCTCCCTCCCTTCCGCCGAGTGGTCAGTTTCGGTCCACTTTCACGCAGAAAGTGCGCAAAAAGTGACCACTCGGCGGAAGAGGACGGGCGCGGGAGGGGCGCGGATATGCTCAGGGCATGACCATCGACCTCGACGCCCTGTACACGGACCTGCACCAGCACCCGGAACTGTCGTTCCAGGAGACACGCACCGCCCTGATCGCCGCGGGACACCTGCGGGACCTCGGCTTCGAGGTCACCGAGGGCGTCGGCGTCACCGGAGTGGTCGGCCTGCTCGCGAATGGCGACGGCCCCGTGGTCTGGCTCCGCGCCGACATGGACGCCCTCCCCGTCGAGGAGCTGACCGGCCTGCCCTACGCGAGCACGGCACAGGGCAAGGACCCGAGCGGGAACACCGTCCCCGTCATGCACGCGTGCGGTCACGACATGCACGTCACCGCGATGGTCGGCGCGGCGGAGCAGCTGGTCGCCACTCGCGACGAGTGGTCCGGAACCCTGGTGATCCTGATCCAGCCCGCCGAGGAGTACGGCGCCGGCTCCCGCGCGATGCTCGACGACGGACTCCTGGAGCGCTTCCCCCGGCCCGACATCGTGCTCGGCCAGCACGTCACACCTCTGCCCGCCGGCACGATCGGTCTGCGACCGGGCACCCAGATGGCCGCGTCCGACGGCCTGACCGTGACGATGTTCGGCCGCGGCGGTCACGGATCACGCCCGCAGACGACCATCGACCCGATCGTGATGGCGGCCGCGACCGTCATGCGCCTGCAGACGATCGCGTCACGCGAAGTCGACCCGCGCGACGTCGCCGTCGTGACGGTCGGCTCGATCCACGCCGGACGCAAGAACAACATCATCCCCGCCGAGGCCACTCTCGAACTCAGCCTCCGCTACCCCACCGACGCGATGCGCGAAGTCGTGCTCGAGAAGGTCGAGAGGATCGTGCGGGCGGAGGCTGCGGCATCCGGTGCCGAGAAAGAGCCGACGATCCGCACCGACCACGTGCTGCCCCCGACCGTCAACGACCCGGATGCGACAGCACGAGCGTCCGCCGCATTCCGCCGCGAGTTCGGCGAGACGGCGGTCGTCGACCCCGGCATGCTCACCGGCAGCGAGGACGTCTCCTGGTTCGCGCGCGACGCCGGAGTCCCGCTGGTGTTCTGGTTCTGGGGCGGCGTGGACCCCGCGCTGTTCGCGGACGCCAAGGCGAAGGGAACGATCGACCAGGATGTGCCCTCGAACCACTCGCCCCACTTCGCGCCCGTCATCCACCCCACGATCGAGGTCGGCGTGAAGGCGATGACGACCGCCGCGCGCGAATTCCTGAACTGAGCCGGACGGGGCGCGTCAGAGCGAACGGGCGGTGATCGCCTCGCGGCCGTGACTCGCGCGCAGTGTGCGCAGGCACCGCGAGCACAGGATCTCGACCGTGCGCGGATGCTCCTCACCGCACACGCAGTCGATCGTCACCCGCCACTTCGCGCGGCGTCCGCACGGCGCGTAGGCCTCCTCCGAGCCGTGATCGCACTCGCACTCCGGGCGCCGTCGGGAGTCGCGAAGACCCTCCTCGATCGCGGTGAGGTCGGCGGCATCCGCACGACGGTCGATCGTGGGAGGGGAGACGGCCGAGCTCATGGTTCTGAGCCTGGCATCCCCGGAGTCGCGGCACAAGCGGGACCCCGCTCGCGCCGCGGGCCGTCGGGTCAGATCCGGATCGTCGGCGGGGGCGGCGGCGCGAGCTGACGCCGCGGCACACCGTGGGCCTCGCGGTGCAGCCGCTCCATCCGCACGTCGAGTTCACTCGCCGCGTCTGCCGCATCCGACAGACTCTCCACGAGGTGCCCAGGGACCTGGTTGGAGAACTTGTAGTAGATCTTGTGCTCCAGGCTCGCCCAGAAATCCATCGCGATCGTGCGGAACTGGACCTCGACCGGCACGGAGATCGGGCCGGTGGAGAGGAACACGGGGACCTCGAGGATCACGTGCAGACTCTTGTAGCCGTTCGACTTCGGCTGGGCGATGTAGTCCTTCACCACGCGCACGGTGATGTCGTGCTGCTGCGTCAGCAGGTCGAAGAGGCGGTAGACGTCCGCGACGAAACTGCACGTGACCCGGACCCCCGCGATGTCGGTGATCTCGGCGCGGATGCTGTCGAAGTCGGCCTCGATCCCCTTGCGGGCGACCTTCTCGACGATACTGTCGGGGGTCTTCAGCCGACTCTTCACGTGCTCGATCGGGTTGTACGCGTGATCGTGGGTGAACTCGTCGCGGAGGATCGAGATCTTCGTCTCGACCTCGCGCATTCCGAACTCGTACTCGCGGAGGAAGCGCTGGAACTCATCGCGCAACTTGCGCGTCTCGACGATCGCAGGATCATCGATGGGGACCGTGGTCATGTCATCGACGTTACGCACTCGTGTTCGGAATGGCCTGAGTATCCCCACCGCGAACGCCTTCGTTCCTGTGGAGGACGCGGGATCAGCGGGAGGAGCGGTCGGCGCGCGCGTCGTGCAACTGCTGCCCCGAGAGGAGTCCGGGCAGTCCCCGCCCGTGACGGGTGGTGAACACCAGGATGATGCTCAGCAGGACGAGGATCGGCACCGCGAGCGCGGGCAGGTCACCCAGCAGCGGGATGGCGGAGATCCCGGCATATCCGGCGAGACCTCGGAGGAGCCGCGCGAAGGGTACGGGAAGGCGTCCGCCGGAATAGCGCAACTGCACCGCGGCATCACCGACGGTCTGACCGCTCACGAGAACGATCACGATCCAGAGCACGGCGGGGACCACGGTGCCCACGAACACGGCCAGTTCGTCGCCGGAGTTGGCCATCCGATCCTCGAGCAGGTACAGCCGCCAGGCCGTCACCGCGACGCTCGCCGCGGCACCCACGAGGGTGAACCCGAGAACGTCGCAGAGCATCGCCAGCACTCGACGCCCGCGGGTCACGGGGCGCGGGAGATCCGCATCCGGCGACTCGTCGAGTCCCCGGTGCGTGCGGGGGACAATCAGCCCCACCAGAGATCCGAGGAACGCGCCCGTCGTGTTGGTCATGAGGTCTCCGACGTCGAAGAACCGGTAGGCGCACGGGTAGATGCCCCACACGCCGGTGAGCTGGGTCGTCTCGACCGCGAGCGAGACCGCGAACCCGATCAGGACCGCCAGGACGATCCCCCGACCCCCGAGCACGCGCAGGAAGAAACCGAGCGGGAGGAACAGGAGGACGTTCAGCGCGATCTGCAGGAACGCGGGATCGGTGAGGAACCCGCTCCCGCCTGCCAGTGCACCGCGCAGGTCGCGCACGAGCTGCCACGGGTCGGTGATCGTCCCGACGCACTGCAGGTCGTCCGGACTGGGCAACGGCAGGAGCGTGTACGTCCAGATCGCCCAGAAATAGACCAGCGCCGCGCTCCAGAGCATTACCCTGCCGGGGGCGAGTCGACCGCGTCGCCGGTAGCTCACCGCGACGAACGGCACGAAGAGCAGCGCACCGACCGCAAGACCGAGTCCGATGGCTGCGACCGCGGAGATGATCTGTCCGTTCACCGTGCGATCCTAGCCCGCCTCTCCCCTCCCGCCTCTCCCCCTCTCCCCTCCGTCCCTCTTCCCGCGAGCCCGCCGGTCCCCCTCCCATCCGACGTCGAGTGGTCAGTTTCGGTTCAGAATCGGGTGGAAAGTGGACCAAAAGTGACCACTCGGCGGATTGGGGAGGGGGGAGGGGGTCAGGAGGGGGTGGCGACGTCGATCAGGGTCGCGGCGGCGGCCCGCGCCTGGACGGCGGCGTCGGATTCCTCGGAGATGGCGGCCGTGCTCTGCGCGCCCTCCGCGAGGATCGACAGCTGCGCGGCGAGGGACTCCGGCGCACCGAGCTCGCGGACGAGCCCCGACATGTAGCGCTGGAACGACGCCTTGTGCTCGCGGACCGCCTCGGCGACTCGGGGATTCGTGCCGCCCAGCTCGCCGAACGCGTTGATGAACGCGCAGCCACGGAAATCGTCGGTGCAGAACCAGTCCTCCAGGTACGTGTACACGGCCAGCAGGCGGTCGCGCGCTGCGGGTCCCGCCGCCTCGACACGGCTCGTCAGCTCGCGCTCCCACTCCTCGTGCGTCCGAGCGAGCACGGCGGTGACGATGTCATCCTTCGCGGGGAACACGGAGTACAGCCGTCGCAGCGACACTCCCGCCGCGGCGCGCAGCTCGTCCATCCCGACGGCCGCGTACCCCTTGCGGTAGTACAGCTGTTCCGCGGCGGAAAGGATGCGTTCACGAGGGTCCTCGATACTCATGACAACATCCTACTTGACATGAGAACGAACGTTCTCTATGGTGGAGGACATCGGCGAGAACGACCGTTCTCACCTCGGATCGGAAAGAAGGAAGATCATCATGGCAACCATCACCGTCGGGACCGAGAACAGCACCCCCATCGAGCTCTACTACGAGGACCAGGGCGCGGGTCAGCCGGTCGTCCTCATCCACGGATATCCGCTGAACGGACACAGCTGGGAGCGTCAGACGCGCGACCTGCTCGCCCAGGGCTACCGGGTCATCACGTATGACCGCCGCGGCTTCGGACAGTCCTCCAAGGTCGGCACCGGATACGACTACGACACGTTCGCCGCCGACCTCAACACCGTCCTGGAGACACTCGACCTGCACGACGTCATCCTCGTCGGCTTCTCGATGGGCACGGGAGAACTCGCCCGCTACGTCGGTCGCTACGGACACGAACGCGTCGCCAAGCTCGCCTTCCTCGCCTCGCTCGAGCCGTTCCTCGTCCAGCGCGACGACAACCCCGAGGGCGTCCCGCAGGACGTGTTCGACGGGATCGAAGCCGCCGCGAAGGGGGACCGCTACGCCTGGTACACGCAGTTCTTCTCGAACTTCTTCAACCTCGACGAGAACCTCGGATCGCGCATCAGCCAGGAGGTCGTCACCGGCAGCTGGAACGTCGCGACCTCGAGCGCGCCGGTAGCCGCGTACGCCGTGGTCTCGTCCTGGATCGAGGACTTCCGCAGCGACGTCGAGGCCGTCCGCGCCAGCGGCAAGCCCGCACTGATCCTGCACGGCACGGCGGACAACATCCTGCCGATCGACGCCACCGCACGCCGCTTCCACAAGGCTCTCCCCGAGGCGGAGTACGTCGAGGTCGAGGGCGCCCCGCACGGACTGCTGTGGACCCACGCGGACGAGGTCAACGCCGCGCTCCGCTCCTTCCTGCAGAAGTAAGCACGCTCACACACGAAAGAGGGTCCCGTCTCGCGACGGGGCCCTCTTCGCGTGTGACCTCGTGGTCAGGGAACGTCGCCGCCGGGGACGCGACCCCTCGGGATCACGAGCATCGCACCGGTGTCGGTGAACTCCTGCTGGATCTCGGCGTTCGGCCGATACGTCACCAGGCTCACGATGACGGCCGCCGCCATACCGAGCACGAACGCCGGCAACAACTCGTAGAGCCCCGTGTCGAACGCCTTCCAGATGAACACCGTGGCCGCTCCGACGAACATGCCCGCCAGCGCGCCCCAGTTCGTCAGCTTGCGCCAGAACAGGCACAGGAGGATGACGGGACCGAACGCGGCACCGAACCCGGCCCACGCGAAGCTCACGAGTCCCAGGATCGTGTCGTTCGGGGTGATGGCGAGAACCATGGCGATCACCGCGACGCCGAGCACCGCCCCGCGACCGAGCAGGACGAGTCGTTTCTCATCCGGCGGGGTCTTCTTGATGACCTTGTAGAGGTCCTCCACGAGCGCGGAGGACGACACGATGAGCTGACTCGAGATCGTGCTCATGATCGCCGCCACGACGGCCGCGAGGATGAGACCGGCGATGAAGGGATGCAGCAGCGTCTGCGACATCACCAGCACGACCGTCTCGGGGTTCGCGAGGTCGATGCCCTCCTGCGCGATGTAGGCGACGCCGACCAGGCCCGAGATCACCGCACCGAACAGCGAGATGATCATCCAGGTCATCCCGATGCGGCGAGCGCTCTTGGCCTCGCCGGGGCTGCGCAGCGCCATGAAGCGCACGATGATGTGGGGCTGCCCGAAGTAGCCGAGACCCCACGCGAGCGACGAGACGATCGCGAGGACGGTCGCACCCGTGATCGTCGTGCCCGCGAGCATCGACAGGTGGTCGGGGGCGATCTCGGTGATCAGTGCTCCGGTCTCCCCCAGACCGCCGATCGCGATGATCGCGGCGGCGGGAACCACGATGAGGGCGATCACCATCATGAGCCCCTGCACGACATCGGTGAACGAGGCACCCAGGAATCCGCCGAACAGCGTGTACGCGAGCGTGACGCCACCGACGATGAGCATGCCGGTGAGGTAGTCCGAGTTGAAGGAGCTCTCGAAGAACACGCCGCCCGCGACCATCCCCGCGGAGATGTACAGGGTGAAGAAGACGAGGATGACGACGCCCGACAGGATCCGCAGGAGTCGCGACGAGTCGCGCAGTCGGTTCTCGAAGAAGCTCGGCACCGTGATCGAGTTGCGCGACACCTGCGTGTACGCGCGCAGGCGCGGTGCGACGAGTTTCCAGTTGAGATAGGCGCCGATCGTGAGACCGACGGCTATCCAGGCCTCGATGAGGCCCGCCGCGTAGATCGCCCCGGGGAGGCCCATGACGAGCCATCCGGACATGTCCGAGGCGCCTGCGCTGAGCGCTGCGACCCACGACGGCAGGTCTCTCCCGCCGAGCATGTAGTCCTCATGGTCCTTCGTGCGACGGAAGGCCAGGTAGCCGATGACGAGCATCCCGGCGAAGTACAGCGCGAGCGCTGCGTAGATGAAGATCTGGTCGGACATCATCGTCCTTTCCTGCTGATCGGGGCGTGCGGTCCCCCGATCCTGTCAAAATGCTGAGAGCCATGCCACCCCCTTCGCCGGAATATCGGTCGGGCGAGCGCGGATCAGCCGTGGATGAGCGTCTCGCGGGCGGACAGGCGCGGTCTCGGCGGCACGACGACCGCCAGGATCCGAACGAGTGTGGTCATCCAGACCAGCCCGAGTCCGACGACGATGACCTCGAGCACGGTCAGCGAATACAGCCGCAGCGGATCGCACAGGATGACGGCGACGACCAGGAGGACCACGACACCGATGGTCGTGATGATGAGCGCGCGCGGGGGGCCAGGCATCACGACAGTGGTGAGGATGGCGGCGGCGATGAACAGGCCCAGCGTGCCGACCGCGGCGATGTTGTGTGCGACGACGACCCGGTGGATGGGAAAGATCCCGACGGCGGCCAGAGCGACCCCGGTACCCACCCACAGCATCACGACGACGGCGATGCGGGTGATCAACGCATCGCCGCGCAGCCGGTGGAGGTCACGGCCGATGTACGCTCCGACGGTCGCGACGAGCAGCCCCGCGACCACGAGCGTCCCGTTGAACGCCCAGGACCGCGATCCGATGCCGAGCTGGGAGAAGTTCAGCTCCCACCACCGCGGGTCGGCCGCGGTGACCATGGCGAAGAGGGTTCCGATCACCAGGTAGCCGAACAGGAGACCGGCGAGGTCTCCCGTCTCGAGCCCGACCCCGGCGACGAACGCGAAGCGGGCACCGACGGAGGCCGCGACGCCCGTCAGAAGTCCGCCGCCGATCGGCGGGAGTTCGAGACCTTCCAGTCCGACGCTGAGGATCTCGCCCGCCAGCAGCACACCGAGCGCCGTGACCCCGGCGAACGCGATCGTGACGGCGACGGTCGAGGCGTCCGAGACGAGGGCCTGCCAGCGCGGCATGGGTACGGTCTCACCCCGCCGATGCCAGAGAGTGCTGACGACGAACGCGACCGCGGCGATCGCGCCCGAGACGATCGCCGCGGGGAATCCGACGGACCCCTCCCCCGCGATGGGGCGCGGCGCTCCCCACAGGACGAGGCTTCCCACGATGGTCCCGAGCGCGAAGCTCACGGCGGTCACCCAGGTCGCGCGGGTCTCGTGTGCGACCTGGGGGAGTTCGTCCATATGGCTATCTAACCCTGATGACGAGCCATGCAAGACATCGGCATATTGGATGCGGCGGGCGAAAAGACCGCATCAGAGCGCGGATCAGCCGCGCATGGCGACGCCGCGACGCCAGTAGCCCATGAAAGCCACCTGCCCGCGGTCGATGCCGAGGTCCTTCACGAGGTGACGGCGCAGCGTGGTGACGACCGCGCTCTCGCCCGCGATCCAGAAGTAGCGATCGTTCGCAGGAGAGATCTCGCCGATCTCCTCGCCGAGCGCGGAGAACGCCGGCGTCTCCCACAGGAGCACGTCGGATTCGCTGTCCGTGAGCTGGTCGATCTCCTCGGCGTCCTCATCGCCCAGGTGCGTGAGCACCGTCGGGATCAACTGCAGACCGTGCTGCTCCTCACCGCGCGGAAGCCAGTGGACATCGACCCCTGCAGGCGCATCGATGTCGAGGATGTCGTCGGACGAAGGGACCTCGATGAACGCGGCGCCGCGCAGCTCGCGAGGCGCATCCTCGAGGATGCGGGCGATCGCGGGAGCCGCGGTCTCGTCGCCCGCGAGGATGACCGAGCGCGCCGAACCCGGAGCGTACTCGATGCCCGAGCGCTCCTCACGATCGCGCCGCGGGCCGATCAGATAGAGCCGCTGGCCGACCGCTGCCGAGTTCGCCCAGCTCGACGCCGGACCGCTGAGGCCGGGCTGCAGATGCAGGACGAAGTCGACCACGACCTCCGTGCCGGCATCCGAGACGATCAGGTCGCGGACCGAGTAGGTGCGCATCGATCCGCGCTCCTCCTCGGGGACCGCGAGGTACGAGCCCCACCAGTCGTCCGTCTCACGGTCGAGGTCGGGGAGGACCCCGGAAGCGGGCGGGAAGATCAGCTTGATCCGCGCGTCGAACACGTCGCCCGGCGTGCCGAACTCGTCGAGCTCATCACCGCCGAACGTGACGCGCACGAAGTTCGGTGAGACTCGGTCGACGGCACGCACCTCGGCGAGAGTGAGGACGTACGGGCGCTTGGTCGTTGTCTCAGCGGACATGATGCCTTCCGATCGGGGTGAACAGCGGCCTGCCGGAGACCGGGCAGACAGTGATCTGGTTGGGGAGTCCGAAGACATCCTCCACGAGCTCGCTCGTGACGATGTCCTGCGGGGCTCCGGTGGCGTGCACGCGGCCGTCCTTCATGGCGATGATCTCATCGGCATAGCGTGCGGCGAGGTTGAGGTCGTGCAGCACCATCACGATCGTGGTGCCGCGGGCGACGCTCAGGTCGGTGAGGAGGTCGAGCACCTCGATCTGGTGCGCGACGTCGAGGAACGTGGTCGGCTCGTCCAGGAGCAGGATGTCGGTCTCCTGCGCGAGCGCCATCGCGATCCACACGCGCTGACGCTGACCGCCGGACAGCTCGTCGACGCTGCGGTCGGCGAGGTCCGAGATGCCGGTGGCGGCGAGCGCGTCCGCCACGACCTCGTAGTCGTGGGCGCTCCAGCGCGCGAGCACCTTCTGGTGCGGGTGGCGTCCGCGGCCGACGAGGTCGGCGACGGCGATCCCCTCGGGGGCGATCGGGGACTGCGGCAGCAGCCCGAGCACGCGGGCGACCTCTTTCGTGTGCCAGGAGTGCAGCGCCTTGCCGTCGAGCACGATCTCCCCGGCGGTCGGGGTGAGCAGCCGCGCCAGAGCACGCAGCAGCGTGGACTTGCCGCAGCCGTTCGCGCCGACGATCGTGGTGATCTTGCCGGGCGAGACCTGCAGGTCGAGCCCGTCGATGACGGTGCGGTCTCCGTAGGCGAGGGTGACCCCGGTTGCGGCGAGCTGACGCGACTCAGTCACAGGGAGCCTCCCGAGCGGTTCGTACGGATGAGCAGATAGATCAGGTACGGCGCTCCGAGCACGCCGGTGACGACACCCACCGGGTAGCGGGTCTCGAACGCGAACTGCGCGAGGAGATCGGAGCTGAGCACGAGCAGGGCGCCCACGAGCCCCGCGGGCACCATGAGAACCGCGCCCGGTCCCGTGATGCGCGCGGCGATGGGGCCGGCCATGAAGGCGACGAAAGCGATCGGTCCGACAGCGGCGGTCGCGACGGCGAGGAGGGTGACGGCTCCGAGGATGAGGAGGATCCGGGAGGTGTGCACCCGTACGCCGAGCCCCGCAGCCGAGTCATCTCCCAGCTGCAGCATGCCCAGCGACCGCGCCTGCAGCAGGAGCAGGGGCATCACGACCGCACACACGAGCGCGAGGGGAACCACGCGATCCCACGATGCGGCGTTCAGGCTGCCTGTCAGCCACTGCATGGCGGTCTGGATGTCCCACTCGGCGGCACGGGAGAGCACGTACGACACGACGCTCTGCAGCATCGCCGCGAGACCGATGCCGATGAGGATGAGGCGGGTGCCCGCGAACCCGCCCTTGTTGGAGAGCAGGTAGATCGCGGCTGCGGTGAGCAGCGCGCCCGCGAGGGCCATCGCCGAGACCGCCGGACCGTCCAGCGACACCACGACGATGCCGATGACGGCGGCGGCACTCGCCCCGGAGGAGATGCCGATGATGTCGGGGGACGCGAGCGGGTTGCGCAGCAGGGTCTGGAACGTGACGCCCGCGATGCCGAAGGACGCCCCCGCGAGGACGGCCAGCACGGCGCGCGGGAGTCGCAGCTCGCCGACCGTGAACGACGCGCCGGGAACCGTCTGGCCGAAGATGACCGCGAGCACCTCGTCCGGACCGTAGAACGTGTTGCCGACCATGAGGGTCACGGCGAACACGACGAAGAGGAGGACCGCGAGCACGGCCACGGCCACGCGCTGCCGGCGCTGGCGCGCCCGACGACCTGCGTGGATGGCGACCCCGGCGGCTGCCGAGGTGGCGGGAAGGGTGACGGTCACAGTTCACGCACCTTCTGGCGGCGCACGATCCAGATGAAGAAGGGGGCTCCGATGATCGACGTGATGATGCCGACCTGGATCTCCTCCGACGAGGGCGCGATGACCCGACCGATGATGTCCCCCGCGACGAGCAGCGCGGCACCGGCGAGAGCGGAGAAGGGCAGGAGCCAGCGGTGATCGGTACCGATCAGCAGGCGACAGATGTGCGGCACGATGAGGCCGACGAATCCGATGGGTCCCGCGATCGCGGTGGCGGCACCCGCGAGGATGACGGCCCCGGCCGCGGAGACGAGGCGCGTGCGCATCACGTGCTCGCCGAGGCCCGTGGCGAGATCGTCGCCGAGGGCGAGGGAGTTCATCCCCCGGGAGCTCGCCATGCAGATCAGCGCACCGATCGCGAGCACGGGGGCGACCATTGCGATGCGGGACCAGTCGGCGCCGCCGACGCCGCCGATCTGCCACGACTGGAAGTTGGTGAGGATGTTCACGCGCGGCAGGAGGACCGCGCTGATGAGCGAGGCGAACGCGGCCGACGTCGCGGCTCCGGCGAGCGCGAGCTTGAGGGGTGTCGCCCCACCGCGGCCGAGGGAGCCGACCGTGTAGACGAAGACCGCGGCGACGCCTGCACCGACGACCGCGACCCCCATGTACTCGAACGGGTGGGCGAGACCGAAGAAGGCGATACCGAGCACGATCGCGAACGAGGCCCCGTTCGTGACGCCGAGGATGCCCGGGTCGGCGATCGGATTGCGAGTGACCGCCTGCATGGTCGCGCCAGACAGGGCGAGGGCGGCACCGACCAGCAGCGCGAGGACGGTCCGAGGGACGCGCGTGATGACCGCCGCCTCCGCGAGGGTGTCGTCGTTGCCGCTGAGGGCCGAGAGGATGTCGGCGACGCTGACCTCGCGCACGCCGAACGAGACGGACAGGACGCAGAGCACCAGGATGACGCCGACTCCGATGAGGAGCCAGGCCATGCGCACCAGCGCCGGGCGCCGCAGGTGTGCGGTGCCCGGCGCTGTGGCCTGCGTCGTGATGGTCACTCGGAGCCGATGATCAGTCGTCGGCGAACGGCGCTGCGAGGAGCGCGAAGTACTCGTCGATGCCCCAGCTGATCGACAGCGGCGACGGGTTCGCGGACGCCGCGATCGGGCTGCTGTCCGGCAGGACGACGATCTGTCCGGCCTCGATCGCGGGGATCTTCGACAGGAGCGGGTCCGCCTGCAGGATCGGGATGATCGACTCGTCGCCGTAGGTCACGAACACGTCGACGTCGTCGAAGCGGTCGGCCTCTTCCGCGCTGACCGAGAGGTAGAACTCGGTCGAGTCCGCGCTCATCTCCTCGACGATGCTGGGCGCGGGTAGGCCGACGCTCTCCAGGAAGCCGGGGCGCGTGTCGTGGCTGGTGTAGAAGGCGACCTGGCTGAGGTCGTTCACGTCGAGGAAGGCGAAGAGGACCGTCTTGTCCTGGAGTGCGCTGTTCGCCTCGAGCGCGGCGTCGATCTCACCGTGCAGCTCCTCGATGAGGGCTTCGCCCTCCTCCGCGAGACCGAGGGCCTGGGAGTTCATCGTGATCATGTCCTCGACCGGGGTGGCCCAGGCGATCTCGGGGTAGGCCACGACGGGGGCGATCTGGGAGAGGGTGTCGTACTCCTCCTGCGTGAGGCCGGAGTACGAGGCGAGGATGACGTCGGGCGCGGTGTCCGCGACGGCCTCGAAGTCGATCCCGTCGGTCTCGTCGAAGAGGACGGGCATGTCGGCGCCGAGCTCGTCGAGCTTCTCCTCGACCCAGGGCAGCACGCCGTTGTCGTCGTCATCGCCCCACGTGGCCTTGCTCATGCCGACCGGCACGATCCCGAGGGCCAGCGGCACCTCGTGGTTGGCCCAGGCGATGCTCGCGACGTTCTCGGGCTTCTCCTCGATCGTCGTCGAACCGAACGCGTGCTCGATCGTGACGGGGAAGGCGTCGTCGGACGCGCCGCCGGCGGTGTCGTCACCGGTGCTGGCCGGAGTGGAGGAGCAGGCGGCGAGGCCCACGGCGAGGACCGCGGTCGCGCCGAGGCCGATGAGACGGGAGATACGCACAGGCGTTTCCTTCGGTAGATGTGATGGGTGCTGACGCGATCCGCGTCGGAGACTTTGGTAAGCCTGACCTAATTTATCAGACGAGTAAGGATGCCCTCACACGCGCGATTTCTTGTGCTTCACTAGTGATACAAGTTGTGCTAGACATGTGACACAAGCAATCGGAGGCTGAACATGAGCACGATCATCACGGGGAGCATCGGAGCGACAATGGCCGCCGGTGTCTTCGATCTCGCACGCGCCGCGATGGGCATCCCGCTGGTCACCCTGGCGATCGCCGCCGTGATCTTCGCGACGCTGGCCTTCGTGCAGAGCGCGCGACGGCCCGCCGAGGCCGCCGTCGCGGACGACGCGGCGGGGCGATATCTTCCCGAACTGGGCATCCTGGGCGCCGGCGCCCTCGGCGTGATCATCCTCTCCATCCTCGACAGCGTCGTCCGCGGGTACGTCCTGAACCTGGCGAACGCCGTCTCGTGGTGGGCCCAGGCTCTCCCCGTCCTCGTCGCGGCGATCGTCGTCGCGCTCGTCCTGGTGCGCATCGCGACGCGGGGCTCCTCCCCCTCGACGGTGCCCGTGGGGCCGTCCGCGCGCCGCGGCTGGCTCACCTTCCTGCCGCGGGCCGACCTGATCGCAGGCGTCGCCGTCTTCGCCGCACTGATCGCGACGACCCTCGCCGCGGGGCTCGCCTCGTCGCCCGACGCCGAAGGGCGCTACGTCCATCTCGTCCTCCCCATGGCCAACACGCAGGTCGATCCGCTGCGCGTCTGGTTCTTCGGGTGGGCATACGGGGTGCCGGTGCTGATCTGCGCGACGCTCCTGGCCGTCGTCCTGTGGGCTGCCCTCGCAGCGAACGCCCGGCGGCCGTTCCTCCGCCCCGCGACCGTGGCCGACGAACGGCGCATGCGCACCCGCGTGACTCGAGCCGCCAGCCACGTCGCCGTCGGCGGTCTGCTCCTGTCCCTGGGCAGCGCATGGCGGTTCGTCGCGGAGGCCGGGGGAACGAACACTCTCACCGATCCGCTCGGGACCTACGAGGTCACCTGGCGCTACGCCGATCTCGCCGCCGCCGCGGGATGGCTCGCCCCCGTCGTCGAGATCGCGGGTTTCGTCGTCCTTCTCCTCGTCGCACGCGAGGTCCGCGTCGCCCACGCATCCGTCAGCGACATGCGCGCCGAGGCGGCGGCATGACCGGACCGATCGAGTCCCCTTCTGCGCTCGATGTCTATCACCGCTTCCGCGGCCTGATCGCGGCGGGGCAGCTGGGGACGGGCGAGAGACTGCCCACGGTGCGCCAGACCGCCGCGGATCTCGGGATAGCTCCGGGGACCGCGGCCAAGGCCTACCGGATGCTGGAGCAGGACGGACTCGTCGTCACGCGCACGGCCGCCGGGACGAGGGTCGCGGAGTCCGCGGGCGTCCTTCCCGCGCAGGTCGTCCGGCGAATCCGCCAGCTCGCCGAGGAGTCGCGCGCCGCCGGAGTCGATGCCGAGCACGTCATCGACGCACTGCGTGTGGCCTGGGGCACCTCCGGGAACTGAGGAGCAGCCACGGCGTCCTGCCCCGAGGACTACCGTGAAGACATGCGAATCCCCGCCTCACTGCGCAGCGCCAAGCGCGCGCCGCTGCTGCAGGTGGTGAAGTCCGCGGCGGCCACGATCGCCGCCTGGCTGATCGCCGGGGCCCTCGTACCGGGCCAGCTGCCGGTGTTCGCGGCGATCGCCGCGGTGCTCGTCGTGCAGCCGAGCGTCAACCAGTCGCTCGCGAAGGCTCTCGAGCGCAGCATCGGCGTGATCGTCGGTGTGATGATCGCCGTCGGCCTCAGTCTCCTGCTCGGCCCGCAGAGCTGGGTCGTGCTTCTCGCGATCGTCGTGGCGATGCTCACCGCATGGGCGTTCCGCGCCTCCCCCGGCACGGGCAACCAGGTGGCGATCTCAGCCATGCTCGTCCTCGCGCTCGGCTCGTCGAGCCCGGAGTACGCGATCGACCGGATCGTCGAGACGCTCATCGGGGTGGCCATCGGAATGATCGTCAACGCGCTGATCGTCCCACCCGTGCTGATCGCCCCTGCACGGCGCGACCTCGGGCTCCTGGGCGCGGAACTCGCCGCGAGTCTGGATCGACTCGCCCTCGCCCTTCCCGCCCCGCAGACGCGCGCCGGCCTGGAGGGGCTGATGATCGAGGCGCGGCTGCTCCGACCCATGAAAGATGCCGCCGAGACCTCGATCGCCGCCGGCGAGGAATCGCTCACCCTCAACCCTCGTCGTTCGACCCACCGCGCGGACCTCGGCGAGATGCGGGCTCTGCTCGATCGACTCTCGCCCATCGTCACCCAGGTGATCGGGATGACCAGGGCGTACCTCGATCACTACGACGACGGCCTGTCGGATGAACCCACCGTGCACGCGATCGCCGAGCAGCTGCGCCGCGCAGGACATGACGTCCGCCTCGCGGTGCAGACGGCCGAGGTCGTACCGGAGCCCGAGACGACGACCTCAGCGATCCCGGCGCTGACCGCACCACTCGTGGTGAAGCCGCCTGCCTCCGACCACTGGATCCTCATCGGTTCCCTCATGGAAGATCTCCGTCGCATCCGCGGCGAGCTGGTCGACTGACGGATCGCGCACCACGACGGTGTCAAGCCCCTCCCGTCTCGCGCTTCTCCCCGCCATCGTGGAGGCATGAGCACCGACAACGCACGCCCAGAGCCCGAGCACCACGTCAGTCCCGACGCCGAACCGAGCGATGAGAACGAGTTCAGGGGCGAGTCCCTCGAAGGCGACGAGTTCACGAGCGACATCGACGCCGGCGAGGCCGAGGCGGACGCCGCGAGCGGGACGAGCGACGACAGCTGATCCCGCACTGACGCAGCGTCGGAGGGCACGCCTACGATGGCTGCATGGCTGAGACCTTCACGCTTTCCGACGCGCTTCGCGAGCTGGCAGCGCTCGAGGATCCGAAGATGCGCGCCGCGAACGAGAAACGCGGCGACGATCACGGAATCAACCTGAGTCGAATGCGTGCGCTCGCGAAGCGCATCCGAACGAACCAGGATCTCGCCCGCGAGCTCTGGGGAACCGGAGAGACCGCAGCGCGCCTCCTCGCGATGCTGATCTGTCGGCCCAAGGACTTCACCGCCGACGAGCTCGACTCGATGCTCCGCGAGACCGACGTGCCGAAGGTCAATGACTGGTTCGTGAACTACGTGGCGAAGAAATCCCCGGTCGCCGAAGAGATGCGTCTGCGGTGGTTCGATGATCCGGATCCGACCGTCGCGGCCGCTGCCTGGTCGCTCACTGCGGTCCGTGTCGTCAAGGACGCGGACGGGCTCGATCTGGACCACCTGCTCGATCTGATCGAGCGCGACATGAAGGACGCTCCGCCACGCCCGCAGTGGTCGATGAACGACACCCTCGCGTACATCGGCATCCACCACCCCGCGTATCGCGACCGGGCTGTCGCGATCGGCGAGCGGCTCCAGGTGCTCGCCGACTACCCCACACCGCCCGGCTGCACCTCGCCCTACGCACCCCTATGGATCGGCGAGATGGTCCGCCGACAGACGGCCTGAGCGGCCGGCGCGCCGACACCGACCGTCAGATCTCACCGGGAACGAAGAACGCCCCCGATGCATCCGTGCTCGTATGCGCGATGAACGCATCCTGTTCCTCGAGCCGCCGTTGCGTGAGCACGAACGTGGACGGATCCGACAGGAAAGCGATGAACAGCAGGCCGGCGCCGGACTCGACCTCGATGCTGTAGCTACGGCGCAGCATCAGCCCACGGCCGATATTCGACGGGTGCGCCCTGCGGGCGTGCGCATCGAACGGAATGAGCAGCGTTCCATCCGGCTTCTTGGCGAACAGATCGATATCGTCGTGCGCACCGCCACCGGAGAGCGGTGCGCCTGTGTCGCAACGACGGCCGATGGCCCGCTCCTGGGCCTCGGTGGACAACCTCCCGAAATCGGAGGAGACACGCATGCGCCTCACCACCCAGTGCGTGTCGCGTAGGTCTGAGTCGGACCACACGCCCGCCGCGAGCTCAGCTGCCGACCGTGGATTGGTGATTCCGTCGATGAACCCGGTCGTGATGCGAGCTGTTCCGTGCGACGTCGGGGCATCGCGAAAGCCCGACTGGCTCCATACGGTCTCGCTCGCCTCGAGCGCCGCACGCAACTCGATCATGGTGTCGAGGACAGCTGATGCCGTCTCGGCACACACCTGTATCGCCACGTCACCGCCCGAGGTGAGCGTGGCGGCATCGCTGGGGAACGACGGAATCTCGGAGGCTGCCGCCGCCCGCTCCGGCCAGAGTTCGCGCGCATGGTGCGGCGCGAACCCGACTGTCACCGTCACCTCTCCGGCGTCTTCGTTGTGCACGGGCGTCGTACGAAGCGCCGCGCGCACCCGCTCCCGTACCTGTGACGCGCTCTCACTCGGAAAATCGAGAATGTCGATCCGGACGTGACGCTGCGGTACGGCGGGGAACGTGATTCCCGCCCGCCTGTCGGCCTCCGAGAGCCCCGCGTCACTGTCGAGGACATCGGCGGACGCCGAGGACTCGATGACATCGGGAGCCCCGCCCGCCCGCCCGATCGCCCACCCCGCAGCGCTCGCGGCGGCCGCCGTTCCCAGCGTGGCGAACAACCCACGTCTGGTGATTCCCACGCGCGGCCCCTCACCCGACCCTGGCGTCTCTTCTCCGGCTACGTGGCCGCCGTCACCCATCAGTCGATCCGAACACCGCGTCCAGCCGCGGGTTCCACGGCGTGGGGTCCGCGTCACTGGTGCGGATGACGAGCGTGTCGTCGTCACCGGCGTCCACTCGCCGCATCGCACCGTCGTCGTCGATCCACATCCGAGTTCGGGCCTGCTCGCCCTCGACGCTCGGGACGCGGAACACCTGCAGGTCCAGTCCCTCGTCCCGGGACGTGCCGAGGTACGACGCGTCGGACTGCCTGAGCAAGGACGCGTTCTCCGGACGATCGGCTCCGAGGGCGAAGACGATCGAGAGGAACGGCGACGGGTACGTGGACTGCTGCCAACCATCCGCGCTCTCGATGAGGTAGAGCTCCGGCGAGAACGCCACCGTCTCGGCCACCGCGATGCCTTCGGGACCACGTTCAAGCGTCCCCCATGCGACACCGTCGCTGAAATCGACCGTCACCTCCGCGACGACGCGTTCGATGTCCTCGTCTGCTCCGATCCGGACCTCGAGCACGCCGTCTCCAGCGCTGGCGAGCTGGAAGCGCACCTGCGCCAGAGCCTCGGATTGCTCGATCGTGAGCGGCTCGCCCTCCTCCGAGAGCGACGCCCCGCACCCCGTCACGGCGGACAGGCTGAGCAGGACAACGGCGACGAGGGCGAATGTCCTCCTCACTCTTGCTCCGCCAGGAGATCGGCCGACGGCGGCACGACGGAGTCGAGGGACGGGAGATCGACGGCATGCGGAAGCACCCGCGGCTCGGAGTCGATCGATGCCAGACCGCTGCGTTCGGTCGGCGAGGGGACCTCGGAGAACATGATGCCGTCCGGTGCCGTCGATTGCTCGAACGGTGCACTCATGTCCGTGCAACCTTTCACGCCATCCGGGGAGGTCGTTGTGGCATCGGCGAGCTCGAAGCAGTTGTCGGTTCCGGGAACGACCTCGCTCGCGGCCATCGCCACGTCCAGACCGTTACGGGACCAGTCATTCTGCGCGACCCTGTTCCCCGTCGGGGGAAAGTCCTCCGACGACGTGATCCACAGACCGACGGCGTCATTGCCCATGACGGTGTTGGCTCGGACTTCGGCCTCCACGGTGCCTCCCAGCCCTATCCCGACTCCGAACGCTCCGCCCGCGTGCACCGGTGTCGCCACCCCGTTGTTGTCGGCGATCAGATTACCCACGATCTGCACGCCGCGGGTCGGCCCGTGCGCCTCGAGGTAGTTGCTCAGCACGCTGATTCCGATGCGGTTGTGCTCGATCCTGTTCCCGACGATCACGACCGCCGACGCGTTGGCGAGTTCGAGTCCCGCCGCGTTCGACGTGATCACGTTGTCCTGCACGAGCGCGTTGCACTCCTCGCACTGGCCGACATAGATGCCGGAGTCGGACCCACCGCTGGCGAGGTTGTCCCGGATGACCCCCTCAGTGCGGTTGAAGGCGTAGATCCCGTACAGTCCGTTGTTCTCGGCGGTGACGTGCTGCACGAGATAGCCCTCGACGGGAGGTGGCGCCTCGTCGGGCAGATATCCGTCCGGCCCACGAGCGACGCCTGCTCCGCCCTCATCGGTGACTCCGGTGATCAGGACGCCGTTCTGAAGGAAGTTCTGCACGGTGAGGTTCTCCACCGTGATCCTCTCCCCTGTGCCAACGACGCCGTTGCTCAGTGAGAGTTCGCCGTCGAGGATCACTCCGTTGCGGTCTTCCCCCCGGACGGTGATGTCGTCGCCACGCACCTCCAGGGTCTCGGTGTACGTCCCGGGCGCGATCAGGATGATCCCGCCGTCCGAGACACGGTCCCCCGCTTCGCCGAGGGACGCGTCTTCGGGCACGCGCACGATGTCCTGGGTCGCGGGCTCCTGCGCACCACTCTCAGGAGCGCATGAGGCGAGGGCGAGCACGGCGAAGGCCGCCGCGACGAGCGCGACGGCCTTCGAGCCTCTCAGCCTCACCGGAGAAGATCTCCGTCACCGCTGTCGCCGATCACCGTGGCGGCAGCGTGCCGACGACGCATGAGCGTGAGCCCGATGCCGACCAGGAGCAGCAGAGCTGCGGTCCCGCCCAGCGCCCAGGGCAACGCGCCGCCGGTGACAGCCAACGGCGGCACGGCCACGTACCCCGCGTCGATCGCCGGGATGTCGACCTCTCCCGCCACCGAAGAGTTCGCCCCCGAAGCCGGAGTGGTGAAGGTCACACGGCCGGTCGTCGGATCAGCGTTCGAGTCCGTGTCGTCGTCGCCTCGGTTCGGATGCGTGAGCGTGTACTCCACGCCGCCCACGGTCACCGTCGTCGGAAACACGATCGTGTACTCCGTGGACGGTTCGAGGTCCGTGAAGACATAGTTGCCGTCCTCATCCGTCGTGGTGGTGGCCACGACCTCGCCGTCGGCGTCCAGCAGGGTGATCGTCGCCCCCTCGACGGGAGCCTCACCCGGGTCCTGGACGCCATCGCCGTCCTCGTCGATCCAGACGTAGTCACCGACCGACACGAGTATCGGTGCCGGCGGAACGAGGTACCCCGCGTCGATGGTGGGGTCATCCGCCTGTCCGGGCTCCGCCGAATTCTCCCCGTCGGAGGGAGTCGTCACGGGAGCACGCCCGGTGGCCACCGCCGGGTTGGAATCGGCGCTGCCGTCTCCCACACCGGGTGCGGTGAGCTGGTGTTCGACTCCGTCGATCGTGACCAGGAGCGGGAACTCCACGACGAAGTCCGTCGAGTTCGGGAGATCGGTGAAGACGTAGTACCCGTCTTCGTCAGTCACGGTGGTCGCGACCTCCTCACCGTCCTCGTCCAGCAGACGCACGGTCACGCCGTCTACCGGCGCCTCCCCGCTGTTCTGCGTGCCGTCGGAGTTCTCGTCGATCCAGACGTAGTCTCCGATCGACACCAGGATGGGGACGTATCCGGCGTCGATGGTCGGAACATCGGCTTCACCCGGCTGACCCGAGTTGTCACCCGAAAGCGGCGTCGTCACCGGAGCGAGCCCCGTGTCCACAGCCGGATTCGAATCCGAGACCGCATCTCCCTGAGCCGGCGTCGTGAGCTCATAGCGCACACCGTCCACCGTCACCATCGTCGGGAACTCCACCGTGTAATCCGTGTCCGGGGCAAGATCCGTGAACGCGTAATACCCGTCCTCGTCGGTCGTGGTCGTCGCGACCTCCTCGCCATCCGCATCCAGCAGGCGGACGATCGCACCCTCCACAGGCGCCTCACCCGCATCCTGCTGACCATCACGATCAGCATCGATCCAGACATAGTCACCGACCGACACCGGCGGCAGGACATAACCCGCATCGATGGACGGGTCATCCGCCTCACCCGGCTCAGCGGAGTTCTCCCCCGTCACCGGCGTCGTGATCGACACCTGACCGGTCTCGACATCCGCATCAGAATCCGCCTCGTCATCCCCACCCTGGTTCGGAGCCGTCAACGGGTAGTCGATACCGCCCACCTCCACAGTGGTCGGGAACTCCACGACGAAGTCCGTCGAACCCGGCAGATCCGTGAAGACGTAATACCCATCCTCATCAGTCACAGCCGTCGCGACTTCCTCGCCATCCTCGTCCAACAGGCGCACCGTCACACCCTCGACAGGCGCCTCACCGTCGTCCTGAACACCATCCTCGTCCGCATCGATCCAGACATAATCACCGACCGACACCACCGGACGGTATCCCGCGTCGATCGTCGGGTCGTCCGCCTCGCCAGGCTCGCCCGAGTTCGACCCGGACGCAGGCGTGGTGACCGGAGCGAGCCCCGTGTCCACAGCCGGATTCGAATCCGAGACCGTATCTCCCGTCATGGGCTGCGTGAGCGCGTACGCCACGCCCTCCACGGTCACCGAGGTCGGGAACTCCACCGTGTAGTCGCTGGACGCCCGCAGGTCGGTGAAGGAGTAGTAGCCGTCGGCGTCGGTCACCGTCGTGGCGATCTCGGCGCCGTCGTCGTCGAGAAGACGCACCGTCACGCCGGCGACCGGAACCTCGTCATCATCCTGCTGGCCATCGCCATCCGCGTCGATCCAGACGTAGTCTCCGATCGAGACAGGTGTGGGGACGAAACCGAAGTCGAACGAGTGGTCGTTGCGATATTCCTCGGGAGTCGTGACATCCGCGAGCACCGTGGGCGTCCCGTCGACGTCCTGTGTCTCGCCGTTGCTGTCGATGCCGCGGTTCGGGCCGGTGGCCGTGCTCGTGGGCGTCGTGCCGGCAAGGGGCCCGCCCGCGGCGAAGTCCTCCTCGCGGTCGAGGCGGATCTGGTAGTCCGTCTCCGGCAACAGGCCGTCAGCGGTGTCGAACCAGTACTCGCCGTTCTCGTCGGTCTCGGTCGTCGCGATCAGCACACCGGCATCGTCGTAGAGCGAAACCTGGACACCGGCGACGACCGGCTCACCCGGATCCTGCACACCGTTCTCGCCCGTGTCGAGCCAGATCCGGTTCCCGATCTGCTGGGAAGCCTCGAGCACCAGCGCCTCCATGTCGGCGAGACCCTGTGCCTTCTGGAAGTCCTCAGAGATGAGCCGGTTCGCCGTGCCCGTGGAACTCGCGGCCTCGTTGCCGGTGGCGGGATCGAAGGCGCGAACACCATTCGAGAACAACCCGGTGGCATCCATCTGATTGATCACGAGCCGATCGGTTCCCGGCACGTGAACCATGCCCCCGAAGGCCGCCTCGTTGTGGAAGCCGCCGTAGTCGTCGAAGTCTCCCCCGCGAGGCAGATCGCCGCGGCAGTCGAAGTCGAGCGTGGATCCGGAGGCGCACACACCGACGATGTCGCCCGCCGTGACGTAGTTCGCGTAGGAGGCGAGACCGTTGGTGCGGGTGCCGTAGTAGAGCAGCGAGCTGTACTGGTCGCCACCGCGGTCGCGGAACCCGAGGAACATCTCGCCGGACTCGGTGAACTCGATGTCGGAGAGCATGGGCTGGGGCACGGAGAACTGACCAGCGAGCCCGTTGGACGCCGGGTTGATCGGCGTCGACGACGGCGCGGCGTCGATGCAGCTCTGGGCGACGCCGTCGCTCCAAGGCAGCCAGTCCACGAAGCGGCATGAGGCATCGACGGCGAGGTTGCCGGACACCGCCCCGCTGTGTCCGGGGGCTGTGGTCGGGTCTCCGGAGAAGACCACGCCCGTGGGGATGAGGGTCCCGGCACCCGAGATCTCGTACTCGATGACGCTCGCCTGCATCGTGACGCCACAGACCGCGCCGATGTAGATCATCCCGTCGTTCTCACCGATCGCCATCGGCGCCCAGTCCTCATCGGCCGCACACGCGACAGCAGGGATCGGCAGGGTGTGCACAGGCTCCGGGTCCGCGGCGTCCTGTACCGGATACACCACGGCGGAGTCGGTGTTCATGTTGATGGCGATGAGGTACTCGCCGTCTTCCGTGACCTCGACGTCGCCGAGGCTCTCTCGTCCTACCGCAGTGCGGAAGGCGAAGTCCTGCAGTTCGTGCCCTGCGTCGTTCGTTCCCGTCATGTCATGCTCGGTGGTTCCGGCATCGGCGACCGTGGCGTAGACGTCGAAGGCACCCGTCAGGTGGTTCACCCGGTAGATCGCGCCCGGGCCACCCGGACCGTAGGCGGACCCGCGCTTCGCGAAAGCTCCCGCATACAGGGTCTGCTCGTCCTGATCGAGCCCGATGCCATACACCGACCCCACGCTCAGCCTCTCCGTGACGGCGGTCGGCGCGCTGTCCAACCGGTACGGCACGGAGTAGATCTCTTTGTTCTCCGAGGCAGCCGGCCAGATGTTGTCCGGCTGCAGTGCGGAGAAGATCGTCGCGTTCTCCGGTCCGAGGACGTCCAGGTCCACGTATCCGACGGCGACCTCGACATCCGTGCCGTCCGCGACGTCGACGAAAGAGGTTGCCGGCGCGAACTGGGGATGCGCATGCCCGTCGAGGATGTACGCCTCGGTGAAGGTCGACGCGTTCGGATTGACGACCTCGATGCGGTACTGACCCCCGACGAGCGTGTTGCCGGCGTCAGCACCGGTGAGTACGACTTCACCCGCCGCATTCGTGCTGCGGGTGAGGGTCGTCCCGGAGGCATCGGAGATGCGCACGGTGGTCCCGCTCAGCGGCGTGTCGGCTCCTGAGAACGTGCTGTCGACGTCCACGTCCTGCACGACCTGCAGCGTCAGTGTGCCGTCACTCGCATCCGCGTACGCAGCAGGAGCGACGACGATGGCGAGTGCTGTCGCTGTTGCGAGCGCGGCGGTTCCGGCAATGGATTTCTTCACGTGTCTCTCCCTGAGCGCTCTGCGCGCTCCACAACTCGATGTCTGAGATCCCCAGTTGTGTTGCTCCCCACGAGCCATGCTGGCGGGGTCGCACCGCTGTTCGCCAACATCTCGACGCCACCGACCCCTGCTGGGGGTCACCGTTCTGGAGACCGGAGCGGGAACGATGGGGGATGATCGAAGGACCATGACCTCCGCTCCCCGTCTCGATCCCGCGCCGCTGCGAGACCCCGCGGGAGGTGCCGCCGACCCTGACGCGGTCTATGGGACATTCACCGAGTGGGTCGCGTCGACGGGAATCAGCCTGTATCCCGCGCAGGACGAGGCGGTCATCGAGATCGCCTTCGGTCAGAACCTGATCCTCTCCACGCCGACCGGCACAGGGAAATCGCTCGTCGCGGTGGGCGCGCACTTCGCCGCTCTCGCCGATGGCCGCCGCACGTACTACACCGCCCCCATCAAGGCCCTCGTGAGTGAGAAGTTCTTCGCTCTGGTGGACGTGTTCGGCGCGGAGAGCGTCGGGATGGTCACGGGCGACTCCTCCGTGAACGCGGATGCGCCGATCATCTGCTGCACGGCCGAGATCCTCGCCAACCTCGCCCTGCGCGAGGGACCCGACGCGGACGTCGGCCAGGTCGTCATGGACGAGTTCCACTTCTATGCGGATCCCGACCGCGGCTGGGCATGGCAGGTGCCGCTGCTCACCCTTCCGAACGCGCAGTTCGTGCTGATGTCCGCGACGCTCGGCGACGTCACGGCCCTCGCCGAGGATCTCTCACGTCGCACCGGGCGCGAGACCGCGACCGTCACGGGCGTCGAGCGCCCGGTTCCGCTGCACTACTACTACGAGACGACACCCATCCACGAGACGGTGGAGCAGCTGCTGACCACGGGTCAGGCGCCGGTCTACATCGTGCACTTCTCGCAGGCCGCCGCGATGGAGCGGGCGCAGGCGCTGTCGAGCACGAAGGTCGCGACGCGCGAGCAGCGCGACGAGATCGGCGCACTGATCGCCGAGTTCCGCTTCACGACCGCGTTCGGGCGCACGCTGTCGCGCTTCATCCGGGCGGGCATCGGCGTGCATCACGCGGGGATGCTCCCGAAGTATCGGCGGCTCGTCGAGCAGCTCGCCCAGCGCGGCTACCTGCGCGTGATCTGCGGAACCGACACTCTCGGCGTCGGGATCAACGTGCCGATCCGCACCGTGCTCCTCACGGCGCTCACGAAGTTCGACGGCACCCGGATGCGCCAGCTGAACGCCCGTGAATTCCACCAGGTCGCCGGACGCGCGGGACGCGCCGGGTACGACACCGCCGGCACGGTCGTGGTGCAGGCTCCCGAGCACGAGTCCGAGAACATCGCCATGATCCGCAAGGCGGGCGATGACCCGAAGAAGAAGCGGAAGATCATCCGCAAGAAGGCACCGGACGGTTTCGTGTCGTGGGGTGAGCCGAGCTTCCACAAGCTCGTCGCCGCCGAGCCCGAGACACTGACCTCGCACATGCAGATCACGAGCGCGATGATGCTCAACCTCATCGCCCGCGGTGGCGACGTGTTCGGCAATATGCGCGCGCTGGTATACGACAATCACGAGCCGCGGGAGAAGCAGCGCATCCTCGCGCTCCGGGCGCTGGGGATCTACCGCACACTGCGGGAGTCGGGCATCGTGGAACGGACCGACGAGGGGCAGATCCGTCTCACGGTCGACCTGCAACCGAACTTCGCGCTCAACCAGCCCCTGTCGCCCTTCGCTCTCGCCGCCTTCGACCTTCTCGACCCCGAGGCTCCCGGATTCGCCCTGGACATGGTGTCGATCGTCGAGTCGACGCTCGATGATCCGCGCGCCGTGCTGAGCCAACAGGAGTTCATCGCGCGCGGCGAGGCGGTCGCCGGGATGAAGGCCGAGGGAATCGAATACGACGAGCGCATGGAGCTCCTCGAGCAGGTGACGTACCCGAAGCCGCTCGACGAACTCCTCGAGGCGGCGTTCGAGACGTTCAGCGCCGCGCAGCCCTGGATCCGGGACTTCCCGCTCCGCCCCAAGTCCGTGGTCCGTGACATGTACGAACGCGCCATGTCGTTCGGGGAATATGTCGCCTTCTACAAGATCGCGCGCTCCGAGGGCGTCGTGCTGCGCTACCTGTCCGACGCATATCGGGCCGCCTCGCAGACGATTCCCGAGCACCTCAAGACCGAGGATCTGCGGGACCTGATCGAGTGGCTGGGCGAACTCGTCCGGCAGGTCGACTCCTCGCTCCTGGACGAATGGGAGGAGCTCGTCAACGGAACACTCCACCCCGCTTCGGACGAGCCGATCGTGCCGCCCGCGCCGAAGAGGCTCACCAGCAACGTGCGCGCGTTCCGCATCCTCGTCCGCAACGAGCTGTTCCGTCACGTGCAGCTCGCCGCCCGAGAAGACGTGGATGCTCTCGCGGCCCTCGATCCGGACTTCGGGGCGGATCGCTGGTCGACCGCGCTGGACGGATACTTCGCCGATCACGAAGAGATCCTCACGGGCGCGGACGCGCGCAGCTCCGCGCTGCTGATCCTGGACGAGTCCGGTCCGGTCTGGACGGCGCGTCAGATCTTCGACGATCCGTCCGGCGATCACGACTGGGGCATCTCCGCGACGATCGACCTCGCCGCCTCCGACGAGGCCGGCGAGGCCGTGGTCGTCGTCACCGGTGTCGACCGCCTGTAGGGGCCCGAGTCCTGACGACGGCGGAGGCGATGCCTTCAGCCTTCCGCGCCGGCGAGTGGTCGAACGTCGCGATCGCAGAGCCGGTCCGCAACGCCGCATCCAGCGCACAGCAATCCGGGAGGCGCACCCCTGTCTCGGCCTGCAGCCGCGCGAGCCGCGACGCGGAGGCCGGGGGGTGACGTCCATTCACGGGAGACCGTACCCACGCCGCGCTGGCAGGCTGTCGTCTCGACTCCTCGACCGTCGCCGTCACGATCGCCTTTCCCGGGGTCACGGCTCGCGGCGGCATGTTGGTACTCCGGCATAGTATTCGAACATTACTTCGAAACTCGGGGTGGTTCGAAGTAAAATTGGGGCATGTCGACACTCGCTTCTCTGCATCACGCGGTCTCCCGCCTCGATGCCGCGTGGGCGGGAGTAGACGACGCGATGGACCTCACCCGGGAGCAGCTCCTTGCGGTGCATGCGGCGGTCGGTGCGTTGCAGCGGCAGGTGGATGCGGTGCATGCGGATGTTGCGGCGGGGATCGCCCGAGAATCGCGCCCGGAGTTGGGGGCGGAGAGTCTGGCGAAGCAGCAGGGGTTCCGTTCTCCGGCGAAACTGATCGCGGCGACCACCGGGATCTCGACCGGGGATGCGGCCCGCCTGGTGACGGTCGGGGAAGCGACGGCACCGCGGAGCGATCTTCTCGGGGCGCGACTTCCGGCGAAGTACCCGCTCGTGCGGGGCGCACTGGATGCGGGCGCGATCGGCGCCCAAGCCGCCGCACTCATCGTCGGGCTGTTGGACAGATGCCGTATCGCGGCCGGGGTCGAGCGGATCCGTGAAGGGGAGCGTGTGTTGACGGAGGCGGCGCCCGGGCTCGCGCTCGATGACCTCCGGAAGCTGATCGTGCGGGCGGAAGCCTGGTTGGATCCGGATGGTGTGGAGCCGCGGGCGGAGGAGCGGCGGGGCCGGCGGTCGGTGACGATGTTCGAACGCGACGGGATGGTGCACCTCACCGCCCAACTCGACGCCGAATCCGCCGCCCCCGTCGTCGCCGCGATCCGCGGATACGTGAGCGCGGCGTTCGCAGCACGCAAAGACGCGGTGGACCCCGATGCACCGGATGCGGACCGCCGGAGCGTGCCGATGATCCAGGCCGACGCCCTCGCGGTGTTCTGCGCACACGTTCTCGGGTGTGAGGGAGAGAATCTCCCCCTGGCTGGCGCGAAGGTCATCGTTCGCTTGACCCTCGACGACCTCGAATCCGGCACCGGATCCGCCACCATCGACGGAATCGACCAGCCGATCAGCGTCGGGGCCGCGCGGCGGATGGCCGCCGGAGGCGGGATCATCCCCTGCGTCCTCGGGGGAGACAGTGCGATCCTCGACTGGGGTCGGGAGAAGCGACTCTTCACCCGCACCCAACGTCTCGCGCTCGTGGAGCGGGATGGTGGGTGTGCGATGTGTGGGTTGCCGCCGGAGATGACGAAAGCGCACCACATCCCCTGGTGGAAACGAGACCACGGACCCACGGATCTCACCAACGGTGTCCTGTTGTGTGAGACGTGTCATCACCGGATACACGACAACGGGTGGGATGTAGAGATCGACGGTGTGGGGACATCGGCGCGGGTGTGGTTCCTCCCACCCCGCTACGTGGACCCTGACCGCACGCCCCGCCTCGGCGGACGCGCACGCTACGACATCGCCGCCTGACCACGTGGGCACACAGCGATGCAGCGCGCGCGTCTCGCCTCGGCGAGGAATGCGTATCGCTCAGACGACGCGGTTCGTCAGGCGGCGCGGTTCGGCGGCGCGGTCAGGCGGCGCGGTTCCACGACACGGGTCCCGACGCGATCAGTCGACGCGATCAGTCGACGCGATCAGTCGGCGCGGCCAAACAACGCGCTCAGGCGACGCGGTTCTCGCGCGTCGCGGCGAGCTCGCGACCGTAGGTGCGCGCGGACGTCTCCGCGTGGTCCTTGAGCTCCTGAGCGACGTCGGCGAACGCATCCATCGCCGGGTTCACCCCGACCAGGGTGAACGGGCGCTGGACGACGCGGAGGTCGAGACCCCAGACATCCTCGAGAACGCGACGCAGCCATCCGGTCGAGTGGTCCCAGCCCTCCTTGGGCGACCCCTCGGCGTAATTGCCACCGAGCACCGTCACCAGAGTGGCGGGCTTGCCTCGGAGCGCCGTGCCGGCGGGATCGATACGCGGGTCGGTGTACGCGACGTCGAACCACGTCTTGAAGTGCTGCGAGACGCCGTAGTTGTACAGCGGCACAGCGAACAGCAGCGCGTCCGCGCCGATCAGCTCGTCCGCGAGCGTCGTCGCGAGCGAGCGCGCCTCGGTCTGCGCCGCGGTGCGGTCCTCGGGGGCGAGGTGCCCGGACGTGATGACATCGGCCCAGACGGTCGCGGGCAGCGGATCCTGCGCGATATCGCGCCGCGTGACGGTCGAGTCGGGGTGCGCGGCCGACCACTCGGCCTCGACGAGATCGGCGAGCGAACGGCTGGCGGACATCGACGGCATGATGCTGGCATCCAAGCGGAAGAGGGACATTCACGTGCCTTTCGGTTTTCGGAGTCGCTACGGTTTTATTAGCGGCTTGTGTGATCGTAGCACCGTTAGGATGGGGTCATGCCCGAAAGCGACGGTGAAGTCCATGTGTGTGACGCGGCCGTCACACTGGCGTTCAGCGTGCTCGGCAAACGATGGAACGGCATGATCGTCTCCACGCTCGGCTCCGGCCCGTCGTCGTTCGTCGCGCTGCGCCGCGCGGTCTCCGGCATCAGCGACACGGTCCTCTCCGACCGCCTCGCCGAACTCGGACAGACGGGCCTGGTCGAACGCACGGTCGACGCCGGCCCGCCGGTCACCGTCTCCTACGCCCTCACGCAGAGCGGCGAGGGGCTGCTGCCGATCCTCGATCAGCTGGGCACCTGGGCCTCCGCGAACCTCTCCGCTCCCGCACACTGACCGCGATCGCGGCGGCGGCGGTCGCGGCGAGCGCGGGTCACCACGGGTTCGGCTTGTAGTCCTTCAGGAACACACCGTGGATGTCCTCGCCCGCTTCGCCGCGGACGATCGGATCGTAGACGCGCGCGGCACCGTCGACCAGGTCGAGAGGTGCGTGGAAGCCCTCCTCGGCCAGACGGACCTTCGTGAAGTGCGGACGCTCGTCCGTGATCCATCCGGTGTCGACGGCGGTCATGAGGATGCCATCGGTCTCGAGCATCTCACCGGCGCTCGTGCGCGTGAGCATGTTGAGCGCGGCCTTGGCCATGTTCGTGTGTGGGTGCCCCGGGCCCTTGTAGCGGCGGGAGAACTGCCCCTCCATGGCCGAGACGTTGACGATGTGCTTCCGGCGCGCGGGTGCTGCGGCCATCGACGGACGCAGGCGACTGATCAGCAGGAACGGCGCGGTCGTGTTGCAGAGCTGCACCTCGAGCATCTCCAGCGGATCGACGTGCTCGACGTTCTGCACCCAGCTGTTCGTCCGCTCGACATCCGGGACGAGGCCCCCGGCGTCGATCGCGGTGCCGTCCGCGTGTTTCGCGATCGACGAGGACCCGGGTGCCATGGCGAGGTGCGCGAGCTCGTCGGCCGTGAGCGCCTGACCGCCGGCTTCGGCGATCGTGCCTCCGAGGGCCGCGACGGACAGCAGCGGGTGTGCGGACACGGACGCCGCGAGCGCCTCGGGGTGCTGGTCGGCGGTGTGCCCGAAGGTCTCCATCTCGGGCAGCGGCCCGTCCGGCAGGGGCTGGAGCTCGGCGTCCGCGAGCAACGAGTAGGCGCCGGGCGATCGACGCACCGTCTGGGCGGCGTTGTTGATGAGGATGTCGAGCGGGCCCTGCGCGGCGACGGAATCAGCGAGTCCGATGACCTGAGCCGGGTCGCGCAGATCGATACCGACCACCCGGAGGCGGTGCAGCCACTCCCCGGAGTCCGGAAGCGACGAGAACCGCCGCACGGCGTCGCGGGGGAACCGGGTGGTGATCGTCGTGTGGGCCCCGTCGCGCAGCAGGCGCAGGGCGATGTACATGCCGATCTTCGCGCGCCCTCCCGTGAGCAGCGCGCGCTTGCCGCTGAGGTCGGTGCGTGCGTCGCGCTTGCCGTGACTGAACCGCGCGCAGTCGGGGCAGAGCTGGTGATAGAAGGCGTCCACCCGCGTATACGGCTGCTTGCAGATGTAGCAGTTGCGCGGCTTGATGAGCTCGCCCGCGACGGGAGCGTCAGTGCGCGTCGAGAGCGGGATGCCGCGCGTCTCGTCGTCGATGCGGTCCGCGGCTCCCGTGGCGGTCGCGGCGATCACGGCCTTGTCGGCGTTCGCGATCGCGTCGCGGATCTCCTTGCGGCGCACACGCTTGACCGCCTTGAACATCGCCGCAGTCGCCATGCGCACGGCGACGTAGTCGGGGTGCTCCTCGTTGAGCCTGTCCATCGAGGCGAGGACGCGCAGCGTGGTCTCGAGATCAGCGGGGTCCAGACCCGCGCCGAGGTCGGCGGGGTCGGCGGGCGCGTCGGTCATTGTCCCGATTTTACGCGAGCGCACGGGAGCACGGCGCGCCGGTGGTCACGACCCTCGCGCGCCGTGTGGATGTCGGGGCCCGGCGTATCGTCACAGCATGGACACGACAGCAGAGGTCTCCCACCCCGTTCCGCTCACGCCGCCGAGCGTCGTGCCGTCCTACCTGCTCGATCGGCTCGCCGCCTCCGGACGATTCCCGCGCGCCGCAGCGGCCGCGCGGCAGACGCTGACCGTCGGACGCCCACCCTTCCGCGGGCGCATCGACCTCTCGATCGACGAATCCGGGTCACTCGTCGCACAGCTGTCCGACGCTCCGCACCGTGCCGTGAGCGACGCGAACAACACTCAGGACCTCCCGGGCATCCTCGTCCGGGGCGAAGAAGACCCGCCCGTCGACGACGCCTCCGTGAACCAGGCGTTCGACGGCCTGGGGGCGACGTTCGAGCTCCTCCTGTCGACCTTCGGTCGCAACTCCCTCGACGACGCGGGTGCTCCGCTCGAGGCGACGGTGCACTACGGCATCGACTACGACAACGCCTTCTGGGACGGGCAGCGCATGGTCTTCGGCGACGGCGACGGCGAGGTGTTCCGCGGGTTCACCGGATCCGTGAGCGTCATCGGGCACGAGCTCGCGCACGGGGTCATCCAGCACACCGCGGCCCTCGTCTATCAGGGGCAGTCGGGAGCGCTGAACGAGTCGGTGGCCGACGTCATCGGAGCGCTCACGGAGCAGTTCCTCCTCGGCCAGACAGCCGACGAGGCGACCTGGCTCGTCGGTGCCGAGATCTTCACCGAGGCGGTGCAGGGCCGCGCTCTGCGGTCGATGCTCGAACCCGGCACGGCCTACGACGACGACGAGCTGGGGCGCGACCCGCAGCCCGCGCACATGCGGGACTACGTCGAGACGACCGACGACAACGGCGGAGTACACATCAACTCCGGCATCCCCAACCGGGCCTTCGCGATCTTCGCCCGCGACCTGGGCGGACCCGCCTGGGAGCGCGCCGGACTCGTCTGGTACCGCACGCTCACCGGGGGCCTCAGTCCCACCGCGACCTTCGACGAGTTCGCCGCGGCGACCCTGGCTGCGGCAGCGACGATCGACGACGACACCGTCGCTGCTCTTCACGCCGCATGGCGGACCGTGGGAGTCTTGCAGGATGAGCGATCCCCGTCCCGAGACTGACGACGACCAGGTCGTCATCGCGATCGTGCGGTCGGGCGGACTGGCCGGCGTCGCACGCACCTGGAAGATCGAGCCCGCGCCCGATGAGGCGCCGAAGTGGCTCACGCTCGTAGACCGCTGCCCCTGGGACGATCCCGACGAGAAGGATCCGGGCGCGGACCGTTTCGTCTGGAACATCCTCGTGCGCACGCCCTCGCAGCTGCGAGAGCGCGAGGTCGCCGACTCGCGCCTGTCCGGCCCGTGGCAGAAGCTCGTGGATGCCGTGCGCACCGAGCAGAAGCGCCGCAAAGAGGAGCGCGACGAGAACGACGAGCCCGCCGACTAGGGACGATCGAAGGTCGCGAGTCGACGCGTCGCCGAAGCCTCGCTCGGCGGACGTAGGCTGGAGGAGGACGGACCGTCCGAGAAGACCTCCCGGCTCCGCGCCCGTTCGGAAGGGAGCCACCCGTGGCTCAGTATGACGTCGCCGACCGGTCAGCCATCGTGACCGGAGCGGGCAGTGGAATCGGCCGAGCAGTGGCCCTGCTCCTCGCCGCGAACGGCGCATCCGTCGTCGTGAACGACCTCAACGGCGAACACGCCCAGGCCGTGGTGGACGAGATCCGCGCCGCCGGGGGCATCGCCGAAGCATCCGTGGGAGACGCGACCGACGCTGCCTGGATCGCCTCCTCCGTCGAGCTCGCCAACACCCTCGCCCCGCTGCGCATCGGAGTGAACAACGCCGGCATCGGCGGCGCATCCGCCCCCACCGCCGAGTACACCGACGACGCGTGGGACAAGGTCATCTCGATCAACCTCAACGCCGTGTTCCGCAACATGAAGGCGCAGATCCCCTCGATCCTGGAGAACGGCGGCGGCTCCGTCGTCAACATCGCCTCGATCCTCGGGAGCGTCGGCTTCGCGAACTCCCCCGCGTACGTCACCGCCAAGCACGGCGTGGTCGGCATGACCAAGAGCGCCGCCGCCGAATACTCCGCGCAGGGTGTGCGCGTGAACTCCGTCGGCCCCGGCTTCATCGACACGCCGCTGCTCGCGACGATGGATGCGGATGCGCGCGAGTTCCTCGTGGGCAAGCACCCGATCGGCCGACTCGGCCAGGCGGACGAGGTCGCGAACCTCATCGTGTTCCTCGCGAGCGACGCCGCCAGCTTCGTCACCGGCAGCTATCACCTCGTCGACGGCGGTTACACCGCCGTCTGATCGCACCGGAGATCTTCCCGCCGTCCAGCGGGCGTTCATCCGCGTGGCGCACACTGGGTGCCATGGCACTCTTCATGCAACGTCCTGAGGAACAGCAGAACGACTGGACGGGGCTCCCCTCCGAACCGCGTGACACCACGGACCGCACCGACACGCTCGGTGCGGTCCCGGCGGTCGATCCGTCCGCGATCGATCTGGGCGGAGACGTGACCTCGGTCGTCGTCCCGGTCGCCGTTCCCGCTCCCGAGGCGGACTCGACGACGGACTCACACGACTGATCGCGGCGCCGCCCCCTCCGAGATCGCCGTCGCGATCACTCCGCGCAGGGCTCGATACGCCTCGCGGGGAGACATGCTCGCGAACGGTTCGAGTCGGAGGATGTAGCGACTGAAGATCAGTCCGACGATGATCTGGACCGCAGCCAGCGCACGCACCCGCGCGTGAGCGCCGGGAAGAGCCTCCGACAGCGCACCGACGACCTCCCGCTCGATGTACTCGCGGAACGAACGCAGCAGATCCTCGTCCCCCAGAGCAGCGGCGACGAACTCACGCATGCCTGAGCTCAGCGCGGGGTTCTCCCACGCGACCAGAACGGCACGCAGGAGGCGATCGGCAACGCGTGCGGGATCCTCGTCGATGACCGCATGCAGCACGCCCGCCGGGCGCAGTTGGAGTGCGATCGCCGCGGCGAAGAGGTCCTGCTTCGAGCCGAAGTAGTAGCCGAGCAGGGCCACGTCGACCTCCGCGGCTGCCGCGATGGATCGCAGGGTGGTTCCCACATATCCACGCTCGAGGAAGAGGCGCCGCGCTTCCTCGAGGATTCGCGCCCGCCGGTCGCGACCGTCCGCGGCCGGTCGTCCACGCGATTTATTCATCAGGTCCCCCTGCTGCACGATACTCGGGCATCCACACTCCCGGATGGGGGCGCTCGCCTAATTCAACAGCATTGCTCACGTTCGCCCGTGTCGCCACAGTGGAGGCATCCCCGAAGAGAAGGAAGAACGACGATGAGCGATGGAGTACGCGATTCCTGGACCACGGCGCGGTTGATCGAACCCTCCACGAAGGGGTTCCTCTACGTGGGCATCAGGTCGGGTCGCTGGCCGCTTCCTCCGGCACTGCCCTCTGCGAAGCGACGCCGGGCACTGCGCACGCTGCACAGCATCCGCACGGCTCTGGCCGCGGACTCACGGGTCGAGCGAGGCGATGTCCTCCGGGGAACACTGCGCCCGCCCGGCGCGAGTCGCGGCTTCGATGGACAGCACACCGGAGACGCGGCGTACGACGCGGTGCTGCTGATCGAAACGCGCACGCCCGAGGACGCACGTGAACTCGCGAGCGATTCCCGCCTCCTGCGGATCGCGGCGGAGTTCCCCGACTCACTGGTCTTCCCGTCTCGGAACGTGCGCCGGATCGGCCCCGTCGATCACGAGAGGCGTGGCGTCTTCCTCTTCAACTACTTCACCGCCGACGACGTCGCAGGCAACCTCCACGCCTGGCAGTACACGGCCGGCTGGTTCCAGGACGAGACGGACCTCGACAACTCGACCGTGCTGGAGCCCACCGTCGAATCGCCGTTCACTCTGGTGAACCACTGCCGGTGGGATCGCTACGCCGACGTCGTTCCGGCCCTCATCGCGAAGCCCAGCTTCCGCAGCTTCGTGCTGCAGTTCTTCGCGAAGAACCGCGTCGCGCCGCGCCCGGTGCTGTACGCCCTGCACACCGGACGTACACTCGCACCATGACCTCCCCCGCACGCACCGTCACGCGCGTCCTGCTCGGTTCCGCTCTCGCGTTCGCCGGGGTGTCGCACCTGCTGTGGGCTCGTCGTGAGTTCCAGGCGCAGGTGCCGGAGTCGCTGCCGCTGGATCCCGATGTCACGGTCGTCGCGTCGGGCGTGGTCGAGATCACCCTCGGCACCGCGCTCGTGTTCGCACATTCGCGCCGCCGCCTGGTCGGTACCATCGCGGCACTGTTCTTCGCCGCCGTGTTCCCGGGGAACGTGTCGCAGTGGATGCACAAGCGCGACGGCTTCGGCCTCGACACCGACATGAAGCGCTTCCTGCGCCTGCCGTTCCAGCCGGTGCTCATCGCCGCCGCCCTCTGGTCCACCCGCTCCCCGCGGGGCTGACCAGCCGCGATCAGCGGTCGGAGCGCGGGCGGCGTCTGTCCAGCGCTCCGGCGAGAAGGATCGCGACCACTCCCGCCACGGGAACCACGAGGAGTCCCGCGCGCAGGCTCTGGGTGTCGGCGATGAAACCGACGAACGGCGGTGACAGCAGGAAGCCCAACCGCAGCAGCCACGACACGATCGTGAGACCCGCGCCGTGGCGGAGGCCGGGGAGTTCGTCCGCCGCGTGCATCGCCAGGGGGATGAGGGTCGCGATGCCGAAGCCGACCGCCGCGAATCCGAGGATCGTCCCGAGCACGCTGGGAAACGCGAGCGCGAGTCCCATGCCGACCGCGGCGATCAGTCCGCCGGCGCGTGCCACCGCCCGCTGTCCGAAACGATCGACCATCCCGTCGCCGAGCAGGCGTCCGATGAACTGCGCGCCGACGAGCGCGATGAAGCCGAGCGCGGCGACGGCTGCCCGGGCGCCCAGGGACTCGGAGAGGTAGAGCGCCGCCCAGGAGTTTCCTGCGTCCTCGGCGACTGCGCCGGCCATGGCGATGAGCGTGAGGGCAGCGAGCATCGCGATGACCCGTGGCGTCACGCGGCGTCGCAGCGCCGCCTGGATCTCGGGGCCGTCCGCGATGGCCTCCTCCTCGACCTCCTCATCCCGGCCGGGAAGACAGAATCGAAGCGCGACCACGGCGACGGCGGCGAACAGGGCCGTCGAGACGCCGAGGTGGATCGCGAGCGGGATGCGGAGGGCGATCGCGATCGCGGCCATCGATCCGCCGATCACCGCCCCGATCGACCAGATCGCGTGGAAGGAGTTGATGATCGAGCGTCCGTACCGGCGCTGCACGCGCAGGCCGTGCGCGTTCTGCGCGACGTCGGTGATGGCATCCGATGCGCCCCCGAGGAAGAGGGCGATCGCGAAGAGCACGACAGACGGCGCGACACCCGCGGACAGCAGACCGACGCCGGTGAGCACGGTGCCCGCGACGGCGATGGGCGCGGATCCGAAACGACGGATGAGGATGGCGGCTCCGAGCCCGGCGACCACCGCGCCGGTCGGGAACGCGGCGATCGAGAGGCCGTACGCGACGTTGTCGAGGCCGAGTGATGCCTTGATCTCCGGGTACCTCGGCAGGATGTTCGCGAACAGGGCGCCGTTGGTGAGGAAGAGCGCGGCCACCGCCGTGCGAGCCCGACGGACGGCGCGGTCGGGCACGGAGCCGGAAGAAGCCATGCCTACGAGCGTACGTCCCCCGCCCACGCCCTCCCCCTCCGTCGCCCCCCTTCCCTTCCCCTCCGCCGAGTGGTCACTTTTTGCGCAGAATCACGCGAATTGTGAACTGAATCTGACCACTCGACGGGATATCGGGGGGATATGGGGGCGTGAAGGTCAGGAGTCGGCGGGAGGCTCCATCTGCAGGCGCGTACGCGGGAGCGCTTCGGGGTGCTCGGTCTGAAACCAGGTCATCATCTTCTCGCGCACCTCGCAGCGGATCGTCCACTGGTCATCGGAATCCTTCGCGGACATCACGAGCCGCACGGTGACGAACCCGCCCTCGGTTCCCGTGACGACCGCGGACGCCGAACGTCCGTCCCACGCGGCGGACTGCTCGACGATCTCCAGGAAGCGTGCGCGCACGGCGTCCATCGGCACCCGCCAGTCGAGGTCCATGAAGACCGTGCCGAGGATCGCGTCCGAGCGCCTCGTCCACGTCTCGATCGGGTTGGTGGTGAAGTAGCTGCACGGCACGACGAGTCGCCGCTCGTCCCAGATGTAGACGACGACGTACGAGAGGTTGATCTCGCCGATGCGCCCCCACTCGCCCTCGACCACGACGACATCACCCACGCGGATCGCGTCGGTGAAGGCCACCTGCACTCCCGCGATGAGGTTCCCGAGGATGGACTGCGCGGCGAGACCCGCGATGATGCTCGCGATACCCGCTGAGGCGAGGAGGCTCGTGCCGACCGCGCGCATGGACGGGAAGGTGAAGAGCACCGTCCCGAGCGCGATGACGGCGATGAGCACCAGAGCCAGGCGGTGGATGACGAGCAGCTGGGTGTGGCGACGGCGGGATTCCGGGCCGGTGAGTGTCGCGTCCTCGTGGGCCATGAGCCGCTCGAATCCGAACGAGGCGAACGCCGCCAGCAGCCATGCGCCGGCCAGGATCGTCGCGATCAGGAAGAGCCGCGACACGGCCTCCCGCCACTCCTGGTCCGCCGGGACGGTGACGGCGCACGCGATCCACACCGCGATGATCGCGGCGACGACGGTCCAGGCGTTGCGCACACGGCGGGCGAGGTCGCGGACCCAGGCGAACTTCCGGCTCACCAGCGACACCGCGAGCCTGATCACCACAAGGGATGCGAACGCCGCGACGAGCGCGATCAGGATGGCGACGATCGTGCCGATCCAGGAGTTCCAATCGATGGTGAATGCCATCGTCCCAGCGTAGGTCGACTCTCCTGTGCGCGCAGGTCAGGAACCGCAGCGTCCGATCCGCGATTCCCGTCAGGCGCCGCGCAGGAACGGGATGGCGAACGGGATGCGCACGATCTTGCCCGAGCTCGCGCGCACGGTGCCGACGATCGTGAGGACGACGTGCAGCAGGATCGTCAGCGCGTACAGCGTGATCGGAATCCCCAGCGGGTAGAAGCCCGTGGCCGGCGAGTCCGCGGTCAGCGCGAACAGCAGGATGAAGTGGAGGATGAGCAGCGCCGTCGAAACGAACAGGAAGGTCAGTCCCCAGTTCGCCGCCGACCGGGCGTTCGCCTCGGCCACCGGGTTCTTCTGCGCCGAGGTCCGGTAGACCGCCGCCATCACGATCCCCGTCGCGAACGCGGAGAAGAAGGGGATGGGGAGGAACACGATGAATCCCATGGCCCACGAGAGGGTGCCGGTCGCGGGCTTCTGCGGCGCGCCGTAGACGGGCTGACCGTACTGAGCCGCGGGGTATCCCTGAGCCTGCGGCGGCGCGTACCCCGGAGCCGGAGCGTGCGGCGCGGCCTGCCCGGGAGCCTGCGGCGGCGCGTACCCGGGTGCCTGCGGTGCGACCTGCCCCGGACCCTGCGGCGGCGCGTATCCGGGTGCCTGCGGTGCGACCTGCCCCGGACCCTGCGGCGGCACCTGGCCCTGCGCCTGCGGCGGCGCGTACCCGGGAGCCGGGGGCTGCGGCGGCGCGGCGGGCCGCTGCGCGGGGATGTGCGGGGGCTGGTCCGATGCAGGTGATGTCACCCGATGATCCTCGCACCCTCACGCCGCATTTCACGTCGAGTGGTCAGTTTCTGCTCACATTTCCCGCAATTCTTCACTGAAAGTGACCACTCGGGATGTTGCGGACGGGGCGCGGGAGGGGCAGGGCGCGAGGAGAGGGTGGCGCGTCGTACGGTGGAGGGATGACGATCACCGCGGCTGCAGACGGATCCGCCCTCGGAAACCCCGGGCCCAACGGCTGGGCCTGGTACATCGACGACGCCCGGTGGGCGGCCGGCGGTTCCCCGCACGGCACGAACAACCAGGGCGAGCTGCAGGCCGTGCTGGAGTTGCTGCGCGCGACCGCCGGCACCGACGATCCGCTCGTGATCGAGTGCGACAGCAAGTACGTGATCGACTCGATCACGAAGTGGATGCCGGGGTGGAAGCGCAAGGGATGGCGCAAGGGCGACGGCAAGCCGGTGCTCAACCGCGAGCTCATGGAGGCCCTGGACGAGGCCATGCGAGGTCGGAACGTGCGCTTCGTGTGGGTAAAGGGTCACGCGGGGCATCCGCTGAACGAGGCGGCGGACGAGCGCGCGAACGCGGCCGCCAAGGCCTACCAGGCGGGCGTTGAACCGCGGCGCGGTCCGGGATTCGGCGGTTCCGGCGCCGGCAGCGGCGGCGCGACGAACCCATCCGCCGCACCCGCACCTGCCCCCGCCGAGGTCACTGAGCGTGCATCCGGCCCGTCGGCGGTCACGCCCCTCTGGGCCGAGGCGACGGATCTGTTCTCCGGGTTCGAGGAAGAGGAGACTCCCGGCCCGATCGAGATCCGCCTGACGCTCGGCGCAGAGGAGCATGCCCGTCTGCGAGACCGTGCCGACGCCCAGGGGATCTCCCTGGACGAGGCACTGCGCCGCCTGGTCTGACAGCGTCGGGGAACGCTACGCCGTGAGCAGCGTGCTCTCCAGGCGAGCGAACGACGCCTCCATGCCATCGGCCATGCCGGTGGCGAGGATCATGTCACGCGTGTCCTTGTCCGGGTACTCGATCAGGACGGTGATGAGGGTCGCGCCGTCCTCTTCGTCGAGGTTGAGGTCGTTGAGGGTCGACGGACTCTCCATCCCCTGCATGCGCTCGGTGGTGACCGACCGGCGGGTGGGCTCGATGAGCAGCACCTCGCCCTCGAAGCCGAACGGCTCACCCTCCGTGTCGCCGACCGGTGCCCACGAGTTGCGATAGGTCTGGCCGACCTCGGTGGCCGCGATGCATTCCGTCATCTCCCAGCCGTCGGGACCGAGCATCCACTGCCGGATGAGGTCCGGCTCGTGGTGCGCGCGCCAGACGAGATCGCGCGGCCCCTCGACGAGGCGGGTGATGCGCACGTGGGTGTCGTCGAGCAGCTCGACCCGCGTGCCCTTGCCCTGCGCGTATGCCCGCAGCCCTTCGAGGACCGCGTCCAGCTGGTTCATCGCCATCGTGGATCCCTCGACCGCGCCCATCGCGACGACCTGCTCGAGCGCGTCGGCGGATTCGAAGTAGGTCACGTTCATCATCCGAGTGCCGGTCTCGGTGGCGGCGAAGCTGAAGCTCATCCGCATCGATGGGAAGTCGCTCAGCGGTCGGCCCTCGTCGTCGACGAATGAATCGAGGACGTCGAAGCCGTTCGGCGCGTCGATCGCAAGGAACTCCCAGGCCCCGGAGGATTTCTCGCCCTGCGGGGAGGTCATGTGATACCTCGCGTGGCCACCGATCGTGCGGTCGAACTCGGTGAACGTCGCCGGCCATCCGGGAGGACCCCAGAATCGCTCGAGCTGGCGGGGATCCGTGAACGCGGACCAGACACGCTCGACCGGTGCGGCGAAGTCCGCCGTGAGGGTCATGGTGAGGGTCTGGGGATCGGTGCTGACATCGGTGACAGGCATTTCGTTCTCCTTGCAGATCGGTTGATCAGAGGTCGGTGGGGGACGGATGGGGCTCGGCGAGCAGGTCGTCGAGACGGCTGACGCGCGAGCGCCAGAGTTCTTCGTAGCGGGCGAGGAGCGCCTTGGCTCGGGCGATCATCTCGGGGTTCGCGCGGACGAGCCGCTCGCGTCCCTCGGCGCGCTTGATGATGAGGCCCGCAGCCTCGAGGACCGCGACGTGCTTCTGGACGGCGGCGAAGGACATGTCGTAGTCGCCCGCCAGGGCCGACACCGACTGCTCCGCGCCGATCGTTCGGCGCAGGATGTCCCGCCGGGTCCCCGTCGCCAATGCGTGGAACACACGGTCGATCTCCGCTTCGCTGAGTTCACTTTGTACAACCATTTGGTTGTACGTTACGACGTGAGGGGCATCGCGTCAAGTGTTTATCGGAATATGCCCGAAGGAGGGCGTGAGGCGCGGCACCTCGACACGAAGGCCGCCGTTACCGTGCAGATCATGGCATTCACCACACGGACCGGGCGCGTCGTCGCCATCGGCAATGGGTCAATGGTCGTCGCTCTCGTCCTGTGGTGGGTGTCGATCGTGTTCTTGCTCCTTCCGATTGGCACTTCCGTTGCGTGGCTTCTCTGGATGGCCTGGCCCGCACGGAGAGCGGAGATCGAGGGACTACTCCCCGGGGCGCTCGCTGCCAGCATCACCGCGCTGAGCATGATCCTCATGCTGCGCATGTTCACTACGTTGCCGATGATGGGTGCCTTCATCGGACCCGATGGCCTTCTTCGTGATCATGTGAGAGCCACGGTTCAGTCCCGTACTGCGCGGAAGCTCATCCTCGGCGGAATCATCGCGGTGGCGCTCATGACGATCATGCAGGTTCCGTTCGGGCCACCGAGGGCACTCCTCATCATCGGACTCACCCTCGCCCTCGTACTCGTCGACGTTCTGACCACCCGCGGGCTCCTTCGGATCGCACGCAGCGTGCGCAGCGCGCCGTACCTCTCGGGGATGATCGAGGAACAGAAGGTGATTGCGGATCGCCCCTGGCCGACGCGACCCAAGCCAAGCTTCCCCGAGACCACATCCCTCGACGATGCAGCGGACAGCCGACGGTACGCCCGGCGAGCGACTGATATCGCGCAGATCCACGAGTGGACGGGAGCGGGCCTCATCGTCGTGTTCTCCGCCTTCGTCGGCACTGCCATCTCTCCACTGTGGGAATCGCAAGAGCCCGGGCCCCCGATCCCGATGCTCATCGTGCTCGGACTGCTCGCGTTCGGCTTCTGGCTGCAACGACGAGGCCGCTCCTATCGCCGACTGTCCGACGCCTTCGAGGCGAGAGCCGCGGAGATCGAAGGACGTCCACGGCGATCGCTCGACGCCAGAGGCCGTGCCCTCCGGCGACACCGGAACCGGTAGACCCGCGGCGCCGTGCAGTTGCGGCGAGCGGATCTCCTTGACCGTTCCCCGGCGAGTTCGCAAGGGGGTTCTCGGGATTCATCCATGCGCATACGCTCGTGACATGACCGAGCTCACCCAGCCCACCGGCCGCGAAGAGGCGCTGCGCGCTGTCCCCCGCGAGGACGGATCCGCGCCGCGCGCACTCGTCCTCGGCGCCACCGGCTACATCGGTGGACGCCTCACGCCACGTCTCCTCTCGGCGGGATACCGCGTGCGGGTGCTCGCGCGGGACGCGGCGCGGGTCGCGTCGTTCCCGTGGGGTGCTGAGTGCGAGGTCGTCGAAGGAACCGCGCAGGATGCGGATGCCGTCGCCGAGGCGATGGACGACGTCGACGTCGTCTTCTACCTGATCCACTCCATGAGCGCAGGCAAGGGCTTCGAAGACGCGGACGAACTCGCCGCCGACACGATCGCTGCGGCGGCGGTGAAGGCGGGGACGAAACGCATCGTCTACCTCGGCGGCCTGCACCCGGACGATGCGAAGCTGTCGCCGCACCTGCGCTCACGCGTGCGGGTCGGGGAGATCTTCCTCGACTCGGGAGTTCCGACGCTCGTGCTGCAGGCGGGCGTCGTGATCGGCTCCGGGTCGGCATCGTTCGAGATGATCCGCCACCTCACCGATGTCCTCCCCTACATGCCGGCCCCGAAGTGGGTCCGGAACCGCATCCAGCCGATCTCCGTGCGGGACGTCCTGCACTACCTGATGGGCGCCGCGCGCGTGGATCCGAGCGTCAACCGCGCGGTCGACATCGGCGGTCCGGACGTGCTCCGCTACGGCCAGATGATGAACGGATACGCGCTCGAGGCGAGCCTCCCGCAGCGTGCCATCGCGGCGCTGCCCGTACTCACGCCGGGCCTCGCCTCGCACTGGGTGAACCTCGTGACGCCCGTCCCCCGCTCGATCGCCCGGCCGCTCGTCGCGTCACTGCAGAACGAGTGCATCGTGAAGGACGACGCAGTGGACGACATCATCCCTCGACCAGAGGAGGGCCTCACTCCCTACCGGACCGCCGTGGCGATGGCGCTGGGACGCGTGGACGCCGACACCATCGAGACAAGCTGGCAGGATTCCGAGGTGTCCGGCGCCCCGAGCGATCCACTGCCGAGCGACCCCGAATGGGCCGGTCGTACCGCGTTCACGGATGCCCGCACGATGCACACGTCGGCGCCGGTCGAGGACCTGTGGCGCGTGATCGTCGCGATCGGCGGCGAGAACGGCTGGTACTCCTCGCCCGTGCTCTGGGCGATCCGGGGATGGATGGATCGCCTGGTCGGCGGCGTCGGCCTGCGTCGAGGACGCCGGAGCCGGACGCTCGCCCGGGTCGGCGACGCAGTCGACTTCTGGCGAGTCGAGGCGGTCGAGGAACCCGGGGACGGCGACTCCGCCGCAGAACGCCGGGCGGGCCTGTTCCGCCTGCGCGCCGAGATGAAGGTCCCGGGCTCGGCATGGCTGGAGATGCGCGCCATCCCCTACGGCGACGGCGCGATCTACGAGCAGCGCGCCGTGTTCTTCCCTCGCGGACTGGGTGGCCGCCTCTACTGGTTCGCCGTGCTCCCGTTCCACGGGTTCATCTTCGCCGGCATGGCCGCGCGCATCACCGCGGCTGCCGAAGCTTCCTGACCCCTCCCCGTCGCCATTTGCCGCGACACGCCGCCACTCTCGAGGGGGATACGGCGAGTCGCGGCAAACGGGAAGTCACGCGTCACGCCTCGATCGGGTATGTCCCCTCGGGGTAGAGGCTGGGCACGTGCACGGCGGCGAAGTCGGTGAGCAGCTTCACAGCGCGGCGGATGTCGTCTCCGGCGTAGTGCGTGCGTTCCCATCCCGCGTACAGGGCGCACTGCATCACGCGACCCTGATGGTGCAGGGGCCTCGAGACCAGACCGAAGCGGGGCGGCTCGACGACGACGCACGGACCGTGGCCGGCGGCGGACCGGGCCTGGATGATCGGCGCGTCCGCCCCGAGACTCGCCATCTCCAGGGACCACCCCTCACCCTCAGCGGCCTGCTGTATCTGCGCCCAGGCGGCCGACCCTTTGCCCGAAGTCAGGAAGGATCCTGCGAGCAGGTCCCGCAGCTCGACGTGGTCGCCAGCCGCGAGCGGGTGGTCCGACGGCAGCTGGCACAACAGCGGCATCGTGAGCACCCGTGTGCCCCGCAGTCGGGCCGCCGGAGGGCTCGTCGTGACCGCGAGATCAGCGCCCGTGCGGAGCCGATCGTATGTGTCGACCGGTGGGGCGACGACCACGTCGGAGAAGGGGCCGCCCTGCGCGATGAACGGCGCGAGCACGAGAATGCTCGTCATCTCGGGTGCCGCAGCGATGAACGAGCGCTGCTCCTCGACGATGCCCGTCATGACCTCCCTCGCGCGCCGACCGCGGCGGACGAGGTCCCTGGCCATCGGTTCGAGCCGTTCCCCGGCGTAGGTCGTGACCATCCCGTTCGGCATCCGGCGGAAGAGAGCCGCGCCCACCTGACGCTCGAGCGAGGCGATCTGGCGGGAGACGGATGGCTGCGTCCTGATGAGGCGTTCCGCGGCCAGGCTCACCGATCCGCTGTCGATGACCGCCACGAACGCTTCGAGTTCCCGCTCCCCATACATACGCTTAGCGTATAGGGATACCCGTTTTTCTCATTGGACGGGCATAGCCCGGTGCCATCAGGATGGCCTGAACCCGACCCACCCGACAGAGAGAGCCCCCGATGGCCGCTTCGCACACTGAGATCTCCCCTGCCCGGCAACGACGATCGATGGTCGGCGCCTTCGTCGGCACCGCGATCGAGTGGTACGACTTCTACATCTTCGGAACGGCCGCCGCGCTCGTCTTCGGCCGCGTCTTCTACCCCGACGTCGCACCAGGCGCGGCGCTCCTCGCGTCGTTCGCGACGTTCTGGGTCGGCTTCCTCATGCGCCCCGTCGGCGGTCTCGTCTTCGGACACTTCGGCGACAAGCTCGGCCGCAAGAACGTCCTCGTCATCACGCTCGTCCTCATGGGTGTCGCGACGACCATGATCGGGCTGCTGCCCACCTATGCGCAGATCGGGATCCTCGCGCCGATCCTCCTCGTGGTGCTTCGAGGGCTGCAGGGCTTCGCGGTCGGCGGCGAGTGGGGCGGCGCCGTCCTCCTCTCCACCGAGAACGCCCGCAGCGAGAAGAAGGGCATGGCCGGCGCCTGGGTGCAGCAGGGCTCTCCTGCCGGATCGATCCTCGCCACGGTCATGTTCCTCATCGTGGGACTGCTCCCCGATGAGCAGTTCGTCTCGTGGGGCTGGCGCATCCCGTTCCTGCTCTCCGCCGTGCTCGTGATCATCGGACTCGTGATCCGTGTGAAGGTGGAGGAGTCGCCGGACTTCGTCGCCGCGAAGGAGAAGCAGGAGGTCGTGAGCGCTCCGGTGCTCGTCGCGATCCGCACGGCGCCGATCCTCATCGGCCTCGGCGTGCTCGCCTCGGTCATGGGCATCTCGAACGCGTACTTCTCGAACACGTTCCTGCTCGCGTGGACGACGGGCTCGCTCGGTATCGACCGTCAGCTGATGCTGAACATCCTGCTCGGCATGGCGATCCTGCAGTTCATCTGGCAGCCGATCGCCGCGAAGATCGCCGAGCGGTTCGGGATCGCGCGCGTCATGCTCGCGGGCCTCTTCATCAGCGTGCTGCTGATCGTGCCGTACTTCCTCGCGATCCAGGCGGCGGATCCGGTGTGGATCACCGTCACGCTCTACGCGACGATCATCGGCAGCACCGCGTACTACGCACTGCTCGCGACGTTCCTCGCATCCGCCTTCCCGGCGCGCATCCGCTACTCGGGCGTCTCGCTCGCGTACCAGCTGTGCGCGACGATCTTCGGTGGCTCGACGCCGCTGGTGGCGCAGTGGATCCTCAACTCCAGCAACGGCAGCGTCTGGGCCGTGGCCGCGTTCTACGCCGCGATGGTGTTCATCACGATCGCGGGCGTGTGGGGTCTGCAGCGTCGGATGGTGCGGATGACGGCCGAGCTGGAGCGCACGGAGTCGCAGCACACGGGAACGGAGCGCACGGCCTGACATGCGCATCGACACGCTCTTCACGAATGCCCGTATCCGCACGCTCGACCCGGAGCGTCCGACCGCGCACAGCATCGGCACCCTGAACGGTCGGATCGTCGGGTTCGACGACGACCTGCACGGGATCGACGCCGACCGCGTCGTCGATCTCGGCGGTCAGCCGGTGCTGCCCGGGTTCCATGACGCGCACCATCACCTGTCGCTCACGGGTTTCCGGCTCGCGTCACTGAACGTGCGGCCCGGTGCGGTGAACTCGCTCGCCGAGCTGTATGACGCCGTGCACGACTATGCCGAGGGCCTCGCGCCCGACGCGTGGGTGCGGGGTTCCGGGTACGACCAGAACTTCCTCGAGGATCATCCGACCGCCGAGGCGCTGGATCGTGCGGCGGGTGGGCGGCCGGTGATTCTGGAGCATGTCTCCGGGCACATGATGGTCGCGAACACGCGGGCGTTCGAGCTCGCGGGGTATCCGCGCCGCGACGGCTATCCGGAGATCGCCGGCGGCGGTATTCCGCGCGATGCGGATGGCAGGCCCGAGGGGTTGTTGCAGGAGTCGGCGATGGCTCCGATCTACTCGCTCGTGCGGCCGGTCGATCTCGACGAGGTGCAGCGGAACCTGGGGCTCGCGAGCGATCAGGCGCTGAGCTACGGCCTCACGTCGGTGACGGAGCCGGGCATCGGTGAGATCCGGATGGTCGGCAACAGTCCGCTCGACTACCACGCGTACCAGACTGCGGTGGAGCGGCGGCTGCTGCGGGTGCGGACGACGCTCATGCCGTACATCACCGTGCTGCACCCGTTCGAGGACCTGCCCGACAAGGAGGTGCTGGGTCTCGATCTCGGCATCCGGACCGGGCTGGGCGATGACATGCTGCGGGTGGGGCCGGTGAAGATCGTCGCGGACGGGTCGTTCATCGGCCGGTCGGCGGCGATGCACGCGTGCTTCCACGGCGAGGCGGACAACTTCGGTGTGCTGCTGCACGAGCCCGAGCAGCTGCGGGATTACATCGTCGGCGCGCATCGGGCCGGGTGGACGGTCGCGACGCATGCGATCGGCGATCGGGCGATCAGTCACGTGCTCGATGCGGTGGAGGAGGCGCAGCGCGTCGCTCCTCGTCCCGGTGTGCGGCATCGGATCGAGCATTTCGCTCTCGCGAGTGATGCGGATGTCGCGCGTGCCGCTCGCCTGGGCGTGATCCCTGTTCCACAGGGCGTGTTCCTGTCCGACTTCGGTGACGGTATGGCTGCGGCGGTGGCGGACGATCGTCGTGATGACATCTATCGGGTGAAGTCGCTGGCGGATGCGGGCATCGTGCTGAACGGGTCGACGGATTCGCCCGTGTCGGACGCGAACCCGCTGGTCTCACTGCGGGACATGGTGCTGCGCCGGACGGCGTCGGGCGAGGTTCTGGGCGAGCGGGAGCGTGTGACGATCGATGAGGCCGTGCGGGCGTACACGTCCGGTTCGGCGTATGCGGTGGGTCAGGAGTCGGTGAAGGGCACGCTTCGCGTGGGGATGTTGGCGGACTTCATTGCCCTCAGCGATGACCTGTACGAGGTTGCTCCGGAGCGGATCGCGGAGCAGCAGGTGACGGCGACGGTCGTCGGTGGGGTCGTCGAGTTCGGCGACCTGGGGTAGCGCTCGTCTGACGATGTCTCCCTCCCGGACGATCGTGTCTCGGGCGCTGTTAGCGTGGACGGAGGAGGCCCCATGGGAACCGATGCAGCTCTGCGTGCTGGACTGGACGAGATCTTCGCAGCGCGAGATCGCGCTCAGATGGCGCCGACGATCGCGGCGTTCCTTGAGGTGCTCGCGGAGCATCCAGAGGATGCTGCCGTGCTGTACGAGGTCGGCGGCAGTTACGACACCGCCGGTCAGGAGGAAACTGCTCTCGGCTACTACCAGCGGGCGATGGCCGCGGGTCTGGAAGGTCGTTGGCTGCGGCAGTGCTATCTGCAGTGCGGAAGCACGTTGCGCAACCTCGGCCGCTTCGACGAGAGCCTGACCGTATTCGACGAGGGCATCGCCCTGTTCCCCGAATCCGAGTCGCTCGGCCTCTTCCGTGCGCTCACCCTGCATGCGGCTGGCCGGCCCAGCGCTGCCCTCGGAGCCGTCCTGGCCGTGGTTGCAGACCGCTTCCCGACCGCGGAGGTGCAGCGCTACGAGGCCGCGCTTCGGGGCAATGCCGCTTACCTCGTCGCTCTGGACGCCGAGAGCGCGTCGGACAAATAGCGCATCGGCATCGGCGCTCGCGTGCCGACGTGGTCAGACGGCGATGTCGTAGCGTGCGCGTCCGCCGAGGCGGGGCGTGCGGTCAGGGTCGACGTACCGGGGTGGGAGGAACCACACCCGCGCCGATGTCCCGATGCCGTCGATCTCTACATCCCACCCGTTGTCGTGTATCCGGTGATGACAGGTCTCGCAGAGGAGGACTCCGTTGGTGAGGTCGGTGGGTCCGTGGTCTCGTTTCCACCAGCGGATGTGATGCGCTTTCGTCATCTCCGGCGGGAGTCCGCACATCGCACACCCGCCATCCCGCTCCACAAGTGCGAGGCGTTGCGTCCGAGTGAAGAGTCGCTTCTCCCGACCCCAATCGAGAATCTCACTGTCTCCACCGAGCACGCAGGGGATGACACCACCGCCGGCGGCCATCCTGCGGGCCGCCCCGATGCTGATCGGCTGGTCGAGTCCGTCGATGGTGGCGGATCCGGTGCCGGATTCGAGGTCCTCGAGGCCGACCCGGACGACAACGGTCGCCCCGGACAGCGGAACACGCTGAGTCTCGCAGCCGAGAACGTGAGCACAGAACACCGCGAGAGCGTCCGCCTGAATCATCGGCACCGTGCGCCGATCCGCATCCGGCGCATCCGGATCGACCGCGTCTTTGCGTGCCGCGAACGCCGCGCTCACATACCCGCGGATCGCGGCGACCACGGGGGCAGCGGACTCCGCGTCGAGTTGGGCGGTGAGGTGCACCATCCCGTCACGCTCGAACATCGTCAACGACCGCCGCCCCCGCCGCTCCTCCGCCCGCGGCTCCACACCATCCGGATCCAACCAGGCCTCCGCGCGCACGATCAGTTTCCGGAGGTCATCGAGCGCGAGCCCGGGCGCCGCCTCCGTCAACACACGCTCCCCTTCACGGATCCGCTCGACCCCGGCCGCGATACGGCACCGGTCCAACAGCCCCACGATGAGCGCGGCGGCCTGAGCCCCGATCCCGCCCGCATCCAACGCCGCCCGCACGAGCGGGTACTTCGCCGGAAGCCGCGCCCCGAGAAGATCGCTCCGGGGAGCCGTCGCTTCCCCGACCGTCACCAACCGCGCGGCATCCCCGGTCGAGATTCCCGTCGTCGCCGCGATGAGCTTCGCGGGCGTGCGGAACCCCTGCTGCTTCGCCAGACTCTCCGCCCCCAACTCCGGGCGCGACTCCCGGGCAATCCCTGCCGCAACATCGGCATGCACCGCATCGACCTGCCGCTGGAGAGCACCGATCGCGTCATGCACGGCAAGGAGCTGCTCCCGCGAGAGGCCCATCGCGTCGTCTGCGCCCGCCCACGCCGCATCCAAGCGGGACACCGCCTGGTGCAGGGAAGCGAGTGTGTGCATGCTCCAATTATACTTCGAACCACCCCGAGTTTCGAAGTAATGTTCGAACACCATGCTGGAGTACCAACATGCCGCCGCGACCCTGGCCATCCCTCTGACCGCCCCGCCACACACCGCTATCCGTCGTTCGACGCCTTCGCGATCTCCGCCGCCGCTCGACCGCCGACGCGCGCGCCGTAGAGCGTGAGGACAAGCATCGCGCCGCACGCCACCAGCACCGTCACGCCTAGCACCGGCACAGGAACCGGCAGGAGCGCGACGAGACCGCTCGCGATCGACACGTATCCGGCGAGCGCCGTCGGCCGTTTCGCTCGGATGTGAGCCGCCAGCCACGCCTCATCGCTCGCCATCGTGCTGGGGATGCGGATGCCCGCGATCGCATTCCGCTTCAACCGCCCCGACGCCGCGGCACGGGCCATCCACACGAGGAGGATCCCCGACCCCGCCATGACGACGACGAGCACGATCCGCACACCCAGGTCGCTGTCCATCGTGGCGATCCTAGGGAAGGCGACTACTTCGGCAGGTTCGCGATCGCGTAGTCCGCTTCCTCCTGACAGCAGAGCAGACCTCGGATCAGGGGCCGTCTTGTGGTCGAACGACGATCGGCACCGTGAAATCGATCTTCAGGTACTTGCCCGCTCGTCGTCAGCGATCTCCGCCAGCACCGGCTCCCTTCACCCGCCCACAGCAGCGAGCATGCGCTGATTCCTCGCCGCCACGAATTCGAGCTGCGCACGACGGAACTCCCGGTACTCATCGATGGAGGCTGGCAGTGGCGATCGTTCGAACCCGTCGAACGGCAAGTAGAAACGGACCGCACCCTGATCGTCGACGAGGTCGTCGAGCAGGAAGAAGGACACGTAACCGTCGAAGGTCTCGAACAGCGAGAAGAAGTTGCTGTACCGAGCAAGCGTCTCGCTGAGGGGACTGACCTCGCCCACGTAGTGGCGACGGATCGATTCCAGCGTGAGGTCGAACCTGTCGCGGATCCTCGCGTTCGTGCCACGCGTCTGGTTGATGGTCTGCTTGCCGTCGACCCGGTTGCGTGGGAAGACGAGGCGCCCGCCGATAGTCCCGCCATCTCGATGCCAGGCGAGGTTCGTCTCTGCGCCCATCGCTTCGTAGAACTCGCGGAGCCTGCCACGGTTGGAATTGGCGAGCGTGTCGCTGGAGAGAACGAACTCCCCGAGTTCGGAGCTGTGTCGCAGCACTAGCGCGGAACCGAACTTCTCCGCGGTGAGGTCGAATGGCGCACCGTTGGGCAGGGGCTTGCTCCAGAGGAGGAGATGATAGCTCTGGAGCAGCGGGCTGTACGCGTCCGGATCTCGATGACCCGCATCGTCCTGAAAGTCCGTCGTGATGTCGATCTGGCTTGGTGTGCTCACAGACGACAACCTACTCCGAGCGCCGACATTCGGACCGGCGAGACCTGTCTTGTATCCGCACGCCACCGCATCGGTAGGCTGACGCCGTGAGCACCGGCAGCAAGGCCCTCGATCGGCCCGTCCAGCAGTGGTTGACCGACATCGCGGCCGGCAGGCTGCATCTCCCCAGTTTTCAGCGCGGCGAAGCCTGGGATCGCAAGCGCATCGAATCGATGCTGCGGACCATCATCCGGGACCTCCCGCTCGGGATCACGCTGGTCCTTGATGTCGGCGGCAAGGAGCAGTTCCACTCCCGCCCGCTCAAGACCGCGCCCGCCACCTCGGAGAAGGTGACCGAGCATCTGCTCGACGGCCAGCAGCGGCTGACCGCGCTCTGGCGGTCACTCAAGGACAACTACGAAGACCGCACGTTCTTCGTTCATCATCCACTCCTCGACGAAGACCCCCAGAACGACGGCGACGACATCGACATCTGGTCTTTCAGCACGTGGAAGAACAAGGCCGGTCAGTTGATGCCTCGCTGGACACAGGACCCCACCCAGTGCGCGAAACGCGGGTTGGTGCCGGTGAGCCTGCTCGATCCTTCAGACGAGAGCGAGGCAGCAGCGTGGGTGGATGCTGCAACTCTCCACCTCAAGCCCATACTGAAGCCTGATTCCGACCCTGTGCAGATCTTCGCGGCGATGGAGGCCTACGAGGCCCGTCGCGGATTCCTCAAGTCGTCGGTGCTGTCGCCGCTTCGCGAGACGGTGAAGCACTACCGCCTCCCCTACCTGAGCCTTCCGGCCAGCACCCCGAAGTCTGTCGCGCTGGAGGTGTTCATCAACATGAACACGAATGCGAAACCTCTTCGCCCGTTCGACATCGTCGTGGCGGAGGTCGAGAACGCGACGGAGGCGCGTCTGCAGGAGATGATCGATGCGTTCATCGAGGAACACCCGCATGTGCGGAGCTTCGGTGCTGTTTCGGAACTTCTGCTGCAGACGATCGCGCTGCATCAGGACCTGCCGCCGAACAAGACGGGTTTCTACAGCCTCGATGCGCATCGACTCGTCGCAGAATGGGACATCTGCCTGCAGGGGTTGCGCGCAGCGATCGAGCTGTTGTCACAGATGCGGATCTGGGACTCGGAGAGACTGCCGACGGCGGTTGCCGTGCCGGTCGTTGCGGCCATGCTCATCCGCGCCCCGAAACACGGCGATGCACGCGGTCTCGTCGACCACGTCAGCAGGAAGTACCTCTGGACCGCCTACTTCACCGGCAGATACGACGGAGCCGCCGCCAGCCGCGCGCACGCGGACGCCAAGCCTCTGCTCAACTTCGCGTCCACACCGACGAAGGACTCGCTTGAACAGCTGGCCACGACGGTGCCGGTGTTCGATCGCGAGGTCTACCCGCTGCCAGGGATGCGTGCGCTGCAGGCGGCCGCATGGCCGACCGGCCGGAGCAGCCTCGCACGTGCCGTCCTCGCGGCGTCGAACTCGTTCGGAGCGCGCGACTTCGCAGACGACTCTCCGCTGAGCCCCTCGAACGTGCGAACCCGGGAGTACCATCACCTCTTCCCCGCGAAGCTGCTCAGCGATGCAGGGATCGACCCGAATCTTGCGCTCAACTGCGCACTGATCACGTGGCGGACGAACCGGACGATCGGCCGACTGGACCCGATCGCCTACCTGACCGCGCGCGCCGAAGCGGCGCCGGCCCCGGAGTCGATCGAGGCGCGGCTGAAGAGCCATCTCATTCCGGTGGCGGCGCTTCGCGAGGCCGGACCGTACGATCCCGATCTCACCGGGACAGCGCTCCGCGACGGAGTCGGCCCGGACTTCGAGCGGTTCATCTGGGAGCGTGCGGAAGCAGTCTCGCGAGCGATGCTCGAGCTCTGTGATGGGGAAGTTCCCGAGCTCGCGTCTGTCTTGAGGTAAGCGCTCCGGCTCCCGCAGGGGCGGGCGGGCGAACCCAACTCCCGATAGCTTTCCGGGCAGCCTCGCGATTCCGGCAGGATGAGACAAGACCACAGAACTCGAACGGCGATGCACCCGAAGGAGCCATGCTCCAACGGCCTGTCGGGGACCTTCGGCGGCATAGGTCGCTGAGATCCATCCTTGCCACGAACTTTCAGTGGTGGGGCATCAAGCAGCAAACGCCGCGAACTTGTGGGCCAGCCTCTCCTTGGAAGGGCGATCAACATGGCGAGGCGGGAGTGTGAGTGACCGCCCGTGCATCTCCTGTAATCCATACCTCAGCATTGGACCATCCACCTCCTCAAGAAGATCCTTGTCGATCCGCACCTCATAGTCCGGCGTGATTCCCAGGAGATTCTGGTCGTACGACGCGTGATGAATCTTGCACAGAGCCAGGCCGTTCGTCACCTCAGCGACACCATCGAGCTGAGCATCAGCAACAATGTGCGCGGCGTCGAGCAACTCCGCGTGCTTCAGATTGCAGATCGCGCACGACGACTCGTACGCGCGGAGGACTCGAGCGCGGAACATCGGCTGATGAAGTCGTGTCCTGACCAGACGCTCTGCATACCTGCGCTCATACTCCTTCAGATTCATCGGGTCGTCGAAGTATCGGAGCGATTCGTCCAGCGCGATGCTCACAACACGTCGAACCGGGTCGTTGTGGACGATGTAGACCGGATAGAAGGCGACGAAGAACCCGGGCCGAACGCCAAGAAAGTAAACCAACGGATCACCGTGCTCGAAGGCCTTGAGGAGCTTGACGTTGTCACCGCCCTCGCGCGACTGATATGAGTAAGTGACCAAACCCTCCGGGCTGATCCCGTCGGAGTAGCCCGTCTTCTTGGAGCTCGTCATGAGCGTGAGGGTCGAATCGAAGTCGGCCGGATTCCGGATGCCGCGGCTGGTGTCGAGGAGAGGAATCCTGTCGCCCCGAAAAGAGTAGTTGATGAGCTCTTCCCGGCTGTACTCGTAAGATCCCGCGTTCCGCCGCGCATCAAGCCATCGGAAGACATCGTCACGGATAACGTCCTGCTCGATCCGGGTGCGGTGCATGAGGTGACGATATCCGATGTCACCCGGCTAGCGGTCCGAACAAGGTGAACCCGTGAGGGCCTTGTTCGGGTGTGCACCGACGGCTGCACACCCGGGTTCAGCTGAACCGCTCGGCGCTAGGTCGCGCCGCGACCTCGTGTCCCGACTCGGATACAGTGAATCGCATGCGCGCAGAGGGGACTTCAGAAGAGCATCCCCTACGTGAAGCAACTCGCCCGCGGGTTGCGGACGGCGCTCCATCGCTCACGCTCGTCGACTTGTTCGCCGGCTGTGGCGGCATCACCCTGGGGATCTCGCAGGCGGCTCACGACCATGGCGTCGCGACAGATGTCGCGCTCGCTGTTGACTTCGAGACGACAGCCATCGATGTCTACCGCACGAACTTTCCAGACGCTCGTCGGGTCGAACTCGCCCCAGTCGAGGAATTCTTCGATGGCACCCTCGGCACTCCCTTGACCTTTATGGAGACTCGCACGCGCGAGTCGACGGGCGCAGTCGATGTACTCGTAGGCGGCCCCCCGTGCCAAGGCCACAGCAACCTCAACAACCACACTCGGCGCGTGGATGCGAAGAACGCTCTCTATCTTCGGATGGTTCGGGCTGCAGAAGTTCTCAGACCACGCGTACTGCTCGTCGAGAACGTTCCGGCAGTTCTGAGAGATCGACATGAAGGTAAGAGCGTGGTCATCCGCGCCCGTCAGCACCTTGAGGATCTGCGCTATCGAGTCGCCGACGATGTCGTCTCCGTCGCAGCTCTAGGGGTTGCGCAGACCCGGCGACGCCACTTGCTTCTAGCGACGCTAGAAGGCGAGGTGCTCCCATCGGACGTTTTCAAGCAGCTTGCAGGGAATGCCATCGAACGGGATCTCGAATGGGCGATCGGCGATCTGCGCGACATCGATGACGGCACAGCCCTGGACCGCCGCCCTCAGGCAAAGGCGGAGAACCTCGCCCGGATGCAGTGGCTACTCGCGCATCCTGATATTCACGATCTACCCAACGAGCTCCGCCCGAAGTGCCACCAGGGCGATCACAGTTACAAGTCCATGTACGGACAGCTCCAGTGGAGCGAACCGGCCCAGACCATCACCAGCGGCTTCGGCAGCATCGGTCAGGGACGCTACATGCACCCTGAGCAGGCACGTGCGCTCACTGCGCACGAGGCAGCTCGTATTCAAGGGTTCCCGGATTACTTTGACTTCTCGGCTTGCCCGACTCGTACCGCCCTCGCAACGATGATCGGAAACGCGGTGCCTCCGCAACTCGGGGCGGCGGTGTTGAATGCCGTCCTCGAGTTCCGTGAGATGTCGAATGAGTCGGGCCTGCCGAACGAGGCTCACTCGGCCTGACATTCGATGGGCCGGGCAATACTGGAAATACAATTCAGATCAATGGCGGGAGAATGAAGGCGTGATCTCGACTGCGGACACAAAAGCAGCATCGATCGAGGTGCCCGAAGTCGGTCGCCTCGTGAACATACGAGGAGCCCGCTGGTCGGTGACGGATGTCGCGGCCCAGTCGCTTCCGCGCAGCAGTGCGGACGATGGTCGAGCCGAGCTGCAGCATGCCGTATCCCTGCAATCGATCGAGGACGATCACTATGGGCGCGAGCTGACGGTCGTCTGGGAACTCGAGCCAGGCCGCAGCGTCGTGCGCGAGCAGGGCCTCCCTGAACGCATCGACCCGCAGAAGTTCGACAGCCCGACTACTTTCGCCGCGTACGTCGACGCCCTCCGCTGGGGCGCGTTGACGAGCGCTGACCCGAAGACCCTCCAGGCGCCCTTCCGCAGCAGCGCGACGGTCGAGGACTACCAGCTTGAGCCGCTGCGGCGTGCACTCGAATCGCCGCGCGCCAACATGCTTCTCGCTGACGACGTCGGCCTCGGCAAGACCATCGAGGCGGGCCTCGTCATCCAGGAACTGTTGCTGCGCCATCGGGCGCGATCAGTCATCGTCGTGTGTCCGGCAGGCCTCCAGCTCAAGTGGCAGGAGGAGATGCGCGATAAGTTCGGCCTGAGTTTCGAGATCGTCAACTCCGAGACGATGAAGACCTTCCGTCGTACCTTCGGCCTGCACGCGAACCCTTTCCGCGTCTACCCGCGAGTGATCGTCTCGATGTCGTGGCTGCCCTCGCCCCGGGCCGAGCGCATGCTCGACGAGGTGTATGCGAGCGTGAGGGATTCCGGCACGGCCACACGCCGAGCTTTCGACATCCTCGTCGTCGATGAGGCGCACCACGTCGCACCGGCCACACCGAGCAGGAGTGCGAACGATCAGAAGGCCCGCTACGCCGTCGACAGCCAGCGCACCGTCGCCGTTCGCCGACTCTCGGAGGTGTGCGAACATCGCCTCTTCCTGAGCGCAACCCCGCATAACGGCTACACCGAGTCGTTCACAGCACTGCTCGAGATGATCGACCAGCAGAGGTTCGCGCGCGGCGCAGACCTCGACGAGCAGACACTCCGCGAGGTGGCGGTGCGGCGTCTGAAGCGCGACCTCCCGAAGAAGGGATTCCTGCCGCGCAAAGTGCAGACGCTCGTCTTCGAGCCGACCGACGATGAGGCTGAGGCTTACGACCGGCTCATCGCTTTCACGAAGCGCCGCAACGCCGCGGTGAAACAGGAACGCGGCAAGCGGGCGACTGACCTCGCGACGCTCATCCTCAAGAAGCGCTTCTTCTCTTCGCCAGTGGCGTTCGCAACGACGGCCGAGGCGTACCTCGCAGCACGAGGTGACGACGCTCTCGACCTCCCCGAATACGACGAAGTGCTCGGCGAGGAAGCTTCCGACGAAGAGGAGGGTCGCTTCGAGCAGCCCGAGCTCGAAGCGCTGCGTAGCGCGAAGCGCGCGCAGGTGCCGTTGAGCCCTCAGGATGTCGTCGACCTCGAACACCTGATCGCCTGGGGCTCGCGGCACGAGGGCCGCGCAGACACGAAGCTCCAGGCACTCATCCGCTTGATCGAGGGCGTCGTCAAGGTGCCCGGCCTCGGCTGGGGCGACGAGCGGGTCGTCATCTTCACCGAGTACGTGAGCACCCTCGATTGGCTGAAGGACGTGCTCACCGCGCATGGCTACGGCGGCGACCGTCTCGCCGTCATCAGCGGCTCAGTTGACGCCGACACGCGCGAAGACATCCGCGCCCGGTTCACCGCACCCCCGCGGGACGAGCCGGTGCGAATTCTGCTCGCGACGGATGCAGCGGGCGAGGGCATCGACCTCCAGACCTACTGCTACCGACTGGTGAACTTCGACATCCCCTTCAACCCGAACCGCCTCGAGCAGCGCATCGGTCGCATCGACCGGTATGGGCAGACTCAGACGCCGCTGGTGTGGCACCCCCAGGCGACGGGTGGGGGGAGCGCATACGCGAAGGACGTCGACCTGCTGCTGCGAGTGGCGCAGAAGATCTCCCAGGTTCGCCGCGACATCGGATCGGCGAACGAGATCATCGCTCCCGACCTCCAGCGCGAGCTCGGATTCGGGGCGGGCCCGGCACGCAAACAGAAGACGGATACCGGCGAGCAGGTCATCAATAAGGTGCTCCAGGAGGAGCACGAGCTTGGCCGAGAACTCACGCGACTTGCCGAGCGCCTCGACAACTCACGTGACCGGATGCACCTCCACGAACAGAACTTGCTCCGTGTGATGGAGGAGGGTCTGCGCTTGTCGGGTCAGCCGCCGTTGCGCGAAGTAGACGATCCCCGCGGGGACGGCGTGCTGTACGAGGTGCCCCGCGGACTCTCGAAGTCCTGGGTCCCAGCGCTCGACGGGCTGGACACGCGCCTCAATCGCGGCGTCTACCGGGCGCTGACCTTCGAGGAGCGGCGGGCGCGCATCGGCACCGATACCGTCTTCGCTCATCTCGGCCATCCATTGATCCAGCGCGCGGCACGGGAACTGCGAGGCCAGGTTTGGACTCGAACCGACCAGGTACGCGGTGTCAGCGCGGTGGTCGTCGATGGGCTCGACCAATCGTTCGCCGCCGGAGTGGCACGACTAGTCCTCGTCGGAGAGGGCGGCGTGCGCTTGCACGAAGAGGTCTTCCTCGCGGGAACTCGAATCTCCCGCAAGCAGGAATTGGGCATCGAGAAGGCAGAAGATCTGCTCGCGTCTGCGCTCGACGGGTCTCGACTCTCGGCTCCTAGCGAGTCGGCGCTGCAGCGCTCAGCCGAGCATTGGAACACGGACGCCGGCCACCCCGAGGGCCTCGGAGCCCGCGTTAGGGGCGCCATCGAGAAACGCGCCGAACGCCGCACGCGCGAAGTCGCCGACGATCTCGAGACTCGCCGCGTCGCCGACCTCGCCGCGATCGACGCGATCTTCGACCGCTTCCGGGCCACCCTAACCGCCACGCTTGCGGCGGCCGAGGAGGCCCGTCTGGCCGGCGAGCAGATGCTGTTCCAGTTCGATGAGGAGAAAGCGCAGCGGGAGCAGGATCTCGAACGCGTACGCAAACGCCTCGCAACGCTCGACGACGAGCAGCGGGCGGAGCGCGAGTCCGTCGAGCGCCGCTACCGCAATGTGACTGCGCACACCTTCGTGGCTGCACTCGTCTTCGCCCTGACTCCCGATGATGTGCAGAAACTGGAGGCTGCTGGTGGCCGTTAAGACCCGGACCGAAGACACGTGGGAGTGGTTGACGCTCGTCGACACCGATGGGCCGTTCCTGTCGAAGGCAGCGCTTCGCTCGTTCTACCCGCAAGGCCTTCCGAAGCCCGATGCCTCGGTCGACGATGTCAACGCGACTTTCGTCGAGGAGCATACGCGCTGGCTGAAGGCATCCGCTTCGGCTTCGGCCGACGGCGCTCGCGAGGCGCGCGACCGCTGGGTCGCCGTCGTTCTGCGCGATCTCCTGCAGTGGGAGGACGACCTGAACCTCACGCCCGCAGCATCTCTCCGAGCTCATTCACCGAACAGCGCGGTCACGGTCGCTCCATGGGCGACGCTCGAGACGAATGGTGCGGCGCGCGCGCTCGTCACGGTCGTCGATAAAGCGGCGAACTTGCGTTCGACCGGCGCCGACGGGTGGTCGGCGAATGCGATCGACCGTATGGCGAATCTCCTCCGCGAGACGGGCGTCACGGTCGGCATTGTCACCGACGGCCGCTGGTGGGCGCTTGTTTCGGCGGCGAAGGACATCACGACAGCGAGCGGTGTCTTCGACGCGCAGCTCTGGCGTGAAGAGCGCCCGAGCCGTGATGCGTTCTTCACCCTCGCAGGTTTCACCTCGATCGCCGGCGGCCTTCCCGAGAAGCGACTCGACCTCCTGTTCGCCGAGAGCGTCGCCAGCGCCGAGCAGATCACCGAGGCACTCGGCGATCAGGTGCGCCGCGCGGTAGAGCTGGTGCTGCAGTCGTTCTCCGACGTGCACCTGCGTGCTCTCGCCGACCATGGTGAGTCGCCGCTGCCCGAGGACCCAAAGCTCGTCTACCAGGGCGCGGTCACCGTACTCATGCGCGTCGTGTTCGTCCTCTTCGCCGAAGAACGCGGTCTGCTGCCCGAGCACGAGCTCTACCGCACGGCATATGCGATCTCGGACATCCGCGAGAGACTCGCGGCCGAAGCACAGGCGGTTTCGGCTGAGGCGCTCGATCACACCTGGGAGACTTGGCACCGTCTGCTCGCTGCGAGCAACGCGGTCTTCAACGGCACTTCGTTCGAGGACATGCGGATGCCCTCCTACGGCGGGTCACTCTTCGACCCGACCCGGTTCCCATGGCTCAAAGCCACCGACGAACAAGGCCGCCTCCTCCTCCGCGTTTCCGACCGGGCGATGCTCGAGGTGCTGAACGCGGTGCAGATCGCAATCGTCGCCGGCGACGCAAGGCATCTCTCGTTCCGTGAGCTCGATGTCGAGCAGATCGGGTACGTGTACGAAGGTCTGCTCGGCTACTCGGCCGAGTACGCGCCCGAACTCACCGTCGGACTCGAAGGGAAGACGGGTTTCGAGCCCGAGATCCCGCTCACCGAGCTCGAGACGATCGCTGCAGCGGCCACAACACCGGCCGACTTCGCGAAGCGCCTGACCGAACATCTGAAGAAGACGCAGGAGCACGCGAAGCCGAAGACCGCGAACCAGATTGCGAAGGCGTATGCGTCAACGGATGCCGAGAAGCAGGCCGACGCCCGAACGAAGCTGCGCCATACGCTGCTCGGTGATGACGAGACCGCCGAGCAGCTGCTGCCTTTCGCCGGCCTCATTCGCACCGACCTGCGAGACTCCCCGTACGTCGTCCCGGCCGGGGGCATCGTGATGACGGAATCGCCACAGCGCGCGAATACCGGAACCCATTACACCCCACGATCACTTGCTGAAGAAGTCGTGCTCCACGCGCTCCAGCCGCTCGTGTACTCCCCTGGACCGCTCGACACCGAGGACGAGACGCAGTGGAAGCTGAAGTCGTCTACCGAGATCCTCGATCTCAAAGTCGCCGACATCGCTGTGGGATCAGGCGCTTTCCTCGTCGCGGCGGCACGGTATCTAGCGGCACGGCTCGTCGAGGCTCGCGCGCTCGAAGGGCTGGATGTGGCGAAGGAGCCCGAGCTCGAACGCTGGGCGATCCGCGAGGTCGTCGCCCGCTGCCTCTACGGTGCCGATATCAACGGCATGGCTGTCGAGATGTGCAAGCTCTCGCTCTGGCTCATCACCATGGACCCTGGCAAACCGTTCTCGTTCGTCGACGACCGCGTGTTCCACGGCAACTCGCTGCTCGGGGTGACGACCGAGGACCAACTGCGGTACCAGCACATCGACCCCGCGAAGAGCAAGCTCAAGCCTCAGAAGCTGCTGCACTTCGATGTCGAAGCCGACCTCGAGAAGGCGGCCAAACTGCGGCGCGAACTTGCCTCAGGCCAGGTCGACGACGCGGATCGGATGCGCTCGACTCGCGCGAAGCGAGTGCTACTAGCCGACTCGATGCGCGTCACCGCAAAGCTGCGCGACGTAGCTGACGGCATCATCGCAGCCGGACTACTCGAAGGAGGGAAACCCGGCCCGAAGCTTGAGGCACGCTTCGACGAGCTTGCGGAATCCCTCAGCGACGCGTATCCCGCGAACCACGGCATAGCCAATCGAGGCAGAATCGAGACCATCATCGACCTAGGTCTCACCCCGACAGTTGATACAGGAGACTCGCGCTGGAAGCCCCTGCACTGGATCCTTGCGGCGCCAGATGTCTTCCGCGATCATGACGGATTCGACGCGATTATTGGAAACCCGCCATTCCTCGGTGGTAAGCGAATCAGTACTGCGATGGGTACGTCGATGCGCACTTGGTTGGCCAACACAGTTGGACGTGGCGTGCCCGGGTCCGGCGACCTAGTCGCCTATTTCTTCCTTCGCGCCGACGCCCTCGTCTCGCGCCAGGGAACCATAGGCCTGATCGGTACGAACACAATCGCTCAGGGAGAAACTCGTGAGATCGGGCTGGATCAGCTTGCCGACGGTGGAATGACCATCTTCCGGGCAGTTCGAAGTTCACCATGGCCAGCGAAGGGCGCGAACCTTGAGTATGCGGCCGTCTGGGGAGCAAACGGCCCCGTTTCAGGAGCGCGCTACTCGGATGGGCTGAAAGTCGCGTCGTTGTCCACGCAGCTGGAACCCGCCGGTCGCGTCTCTGGAGTGCCCCGTCGGCTCGATGCTAACCGTGGCATGGCGTTCAACGGAAGCCTCGTCCTCGGCGCCGGATTCGTTCTCCAAACATCGGAGGGCTTTAGGCTTCAGGCGGCAGATCCGGCGAATCGCGCGGTCGTGAAGCCCTTTGTCAATGGCGATGATCTCAACTCGCGTCCGAGTTCCGATGCAAGTCGAATGGTCATCGACTTTGGTAATCGCGACGAAGCGATGGCTGCGACGTACACCCTCCCGTTCGCGCACATCACCGAGACCGTCAAGCCTGAGCGTCAGCGTCGGCGCGATAACGGCGATTACGCGCTCCGCAAGCCGCTCCCACAACGTTGGTGGCAGTACGCGGACAAGCGTCCGGGGCTCTATCAGGCGATCGCTGAGCTGGAAGCTGTGATCGCGATCGCGCTAACCAGCAAGTCTGTGATGCCAGTTCGCGTCACCGCACGACAGGTTTTCAGCCACGCGGTAGGAGTTATCGCAACTAGCGACTTTGCGGACCTAGCCTTCTTGTCCTCAATGCCGCATCAGACGTGGGCAATCGTCCATGGGTCCACCCTAGAAACTCGTGTCAGATACACGCCGTCAGACGTCTTCGAGACGCTGCCGCGCCCCGAGAACTCAGGCCGTATGCGCGAGCTCGGCGAGGCGCTCGATCGCGACCGCCGCGAGATCATGCTCCGCCGCCATGTCGGCCTAACCTCGCTTTACAATCTCGTAAATTCTCTGGATGTGCAGGGCGACGCCGATGTTGAGCTCATCCGCTCGATCCATGTGCAGATCGACGAGGCAGTCATGGAGGCGTACGGCTGGACCGACATTCCGCTCGACCACGGCTTCCACGCCTACCGACAGATGGAGCGATGGACGGTGAGGCCGGCGGCACGCGTTGAGATCCTGGACCGACTCCTTGAGGAGAACCACCGACGCGCGGCCGCCGAGGCCGCGGCCGGGCTCGGCTCGGAGAAGAAAGGCAAGACGCTGGAGGATTCTGCGAAACCCGAGGGAGCGATGTTCTAGTGAGCGACGAAATCAGTACGCCGTCGGCGCACGTTCGCGACGAGTTGCTCGACCTGCTCGAACGCGACCTCGTCGGGCCATGGGACGGGCCCACCGAGACGATCGTCGGCACGCCGCGCGGCCGCTACCTGGCGGGCGCGTTGGCGCCGATATCACTGCTCGAGGGGTCGGGCTCGGTCACGGCCCCCACCGCCTCCGCGGCGACGCTCGATGACGTCCGCAACGACGAAGCGCTCGCGGTCGCCGATCTATCGGCTGCGCACGAAGTGCAGGGCGTACCAGCCGATGAAGAGGAGACGATCGGTGAAGCGTCTCCCACCGATTCCGATGAAGATCGTGGACCCGAGTCCAAGATCATCGCACCCTCGTCGATGGGCATCAGGTTCCAGGTGAGTGCCGAGACGACGACGCTGCGCTTCATCGCCCGGTGGGGCAAGTACGAGTCGCACCGGGAGGTCGACGAGAAGGGCCGGACGCAGACCTACTACGACCGCACCCCGTTCGAAGAGATCGTCGACATAGACATCTCCACGATCGAGAGCGGCACATCCGTGCGTCGAGCATTCGCCGACGATGTGGGCCTCTCCGTCGAGGTGTTCGGCCACGAAGGTCGTCGCGTCATCGAGGCGGCACTGCTCAACTCCAAGCAGACCGGGCGCGAACTGCCACCCAGACTCTGGCTGTTCCAAGCCGAGCTCGAGGTGACGGCTCCCGACGCGACATCCGCCGTGTTCCTCCCGACTCGCGATGCGTTCGTCGACGATCGCGCCTCTCGCGATCGCGAGGTGCGTCGCCTCGACCTGCTGTACCGCGACCGTCTGGAATTCGCGGTCGGTCGCACCGCGTCCGCCACCTGGGACGTCGCCCCGGACAATGACCGCCGCGCGACGGCCGTTCGCACGACCTGGTTGCCGACCGCTGAGGTGCCACAGACGCAGGCGCCCGAAGTGCCCGGCGCCGTGCTGAGCATGCGCGTGCTCATGGAATCTGGCCCCGACCAGTTGCGCACGGGACTCCAACCTCTTATCGATGCTTACGATGTGTGGCTGAAGAAGCAGGCCGATGCGAATGACCAGCTCCCCGAGTGGCTCCGAAAGGAAGGCTCGATCGGCCTCGCCGACGGAGAAGCCGCGCTCGATAGGCTCCGCGCCGGGCTCGAGCTGCTAACGACCGACCAGCACGCGCAGCGGGCATTCTGGTTCATGAATCGCGCGATGCGCGACCAGCGGATCCGATCTCAGATCGCGGCCGTGCGCATCGCCGACGCTTCCGTCACGATCGCGGCGGCGACGGCCAAGGTCGAGGGCTATGGTGACAAAGCGGCATCCTGGCGAGCGTTCCAGCTGGCCTTCATCCTGATGCAACTCCCGGCAGTCGTTGATCCGACGCACACGCGCCGCTCGTCCGACTTCCCTCGAGCCGAGCTCCTGTTCTTCCCGACCGGTGGCGGCAAGACCGAGGCGTATCTCGGTCTCGCGGCGTTCACCTTCGGCATCCGACGCCTCCAGGGAATGGTGGAGACACCCGACGGGCTGCTCGACGGGGGCGACGGCGTCGCCGTGCTCATGCGATACACGCTGCGACTGCTCACCTCGCAGCAGTTCCTGCGTGCGACCACTCTGATGTGCGCCGCCGAGGTGGTGCGTCGCGAGGACCCTTCTGTGTGGGGGGAGGTGCCGTTCCGTATCGGACTCTGGGTGGGATCGAGCGTGAGCCCGAAGCGCTACGCCGAAGCGGCCGACCAGGTGAAGAGCGTGCGCGACAGCGAGGGCGCCGCCTTCGGCCTTACCGTGCTGCAGTTCAGCCACTGCCCGTGGTGCGGAACTCCGATCAATCCGAAGGCGAACGTCGAGGCCGACGACGTCGCGAAACGCATCCGGGTCTACTGCGGCGACAAGCGCAACGGATGCCCGTTCGGTGCGGGTGGCGCGGCTGTCGAGGGCCTCCCGGTGCTCACGGTCGACGATGAGATCTACCGACACCCGCCGACCTTCCTGCTCGCGACGGTCGACAAGTTCGCCCGGCTCGCGCGCGAAGGCGAGGCGGCGAGCCTCTTCGGCTACGTAGCGAAGAAGTGCCCGCGCCACGGGTACAAGCACGCGGACACCGACGCGAGTGTCTGCGGGGCCGAGCACCACATCGCGAGCAAGGCGAACGGCCTACCTTACCCGCCGACGCAGGTGCAGCCGACCGGTCGACTCCGACCGCCGGACCTCATCATCCAGGACGAGTTGCACCTCATCACCGGCGCCCTCGGCACCGCCGTCGGCCTCTTCGAAGGCGCCGTCGATGTGCTGTCGAGCTGGGAGCTCGGCGAAGTGGATGCCGCGAAGACGGTCAAGCCGCTCGTGATCGCATCCACGGCGACCGTGCGCAAGGCAGCCGAGCAGGTGCAACGGCTCTACGCGCGCGAGGTCGAAGTCTTCCCGCCGCAGGTGCTCAGCGTCAGCGACACCTTCTTCTCGAAAGAAGTTCCCCTCGACGAGGAGCCCGGGCGTAAGTACCTGGGTGTCTGTCTGCACGGCGCCCGGCTCACGCTCGCGGAGATCCGTCTCAGCGAAATCCTGCTGCTCGCTGGGCAGCGCCTGTTCGACACGCACGGGGATGCCGCCGAGCCGTATCTGACCGTGGTCGACTACTTCTCGGCGACGCGCGAGCTCGCGGGCATGCGACGCTATCTCGAGGATGACGTCACGACGCGTGTCAGCAACCCGGACAAGTCGAGTGGGTATCCGCGGCGGCGCACCCCGCTGCGCATCGGCGAGCTGACCTCGCGCATCTCATCGTCGGAGATCAGCAAGACGCTCACGCACCTGGCATCGCCGTTCGACGCAGAGCTCGACTCCACCATGGGTCGCACGATGATCGCCGCGAAGCTCAAGGCCGGCGAGAAGCTGCCCGATCGCGAGCTGCCGTTCGACGTCGTGCTCGCGACATCCATGCTCCAGGTCGGTGTGGACGTGCCGCGCCTCGGACTCATGCTCATCGTCGGCCAGCCGAAGAACACCGCCGAGTACATTCAGGCGTCCTCTCGAGTCGGTCGCGAGAAGGAGAAGCCCGGCCTGGTCGTGACTCTCGCCAACCGGTCGCGTCCTCGCGACATGGCGCACTACGAGCAGTTCGAGCACTATCACGACACGTTCTACGCAAACGTTGAGGCGCTGTCGGTCACACCGTTCTCGGAGGCCTCCCTCGAACGCGGACTCACCGGGCTCATCGTCTCGGCTGCCCGCGTGATCGATGCGGGTACCGCGGCTGACGTCTCACTCTCGCCTGATGCAGTAGCCGGCGCCGGGCGCATCACGCACCGACGCGCAACCGTCGACGCGCTCGTCGACAGGCTCGTAGACCGCGTCGCACAGGCGAGCGATGACGCCGCAGCCGCGCTGACGAAGAGCAAGCTCGTCTTCCGTCTCGATGAATGGACCGAGCGGTCCGACCTGCATGGCGGCGGACTCACGTATGCACGCAAGTCGCTGCCCAAGCAGCACATCGTGCCGCTGTTGGTCAGCCCCGAGGACACGATCGGAGAAGAGGGCGACCGACTCTTCCAAGTCGCGAACTCGATGCGCGAGGTGCAGCCAGAAATCGACCTGCTCGTCTCGCCGTTCCCTGGCAAACTGACGGAGCCCGCGTCGACCACGACCCCGAAGTGGACATTCACGCCGAGGAAGGACGACGAATGACTGATCTCGAGAGTGCCGCGCCGGCAGCATTCGAAGCCGTCATCCCTGGCGCCGCACCGGGTGTACCCGGTGAAGTCGCGGACCCGTTCGTCGGCTCCGAGCTGAAGACGAAGAACCGCGCGCGAGTCGGCTCCATCCGGCCGAACGCGATGCTGTACACGTCGGGCATCGGCGCGACCGTCGACCTCCCGCACATCGCGGTCATGCCGCAGGGCATCGATGCGTGGGACAAAGCGTACGCCCGTATGGGCGCGGACCCGACGCTCGTTCTCGTGCCCCGACTCCTTCAGGCCGTGCGTTCCCAGCCCGGGCTCGACAAAGTCGGCGAGCTTCGCCAGCCACCGTGGATGCCAGAAGTATTCGGCGGTGGAGAGACGGCGCCCATCGGCATCCCGACCCGAGTTTTCCCCCAGTGGTTGCGCTGCACCGGTTGCGACCTGCTTGCGCCCGTTTCGGCGGGCGTGTTCGACTTCGAGAACACTCGCACGCACCGGCCCGACCTCGCCCGATTCCTGCATCGGAAGTGCAAGGGGCGATTCAAGGGTGGCACTGGCCGGGATCGCATCGCTGTACCGGCCCGCTACTTGATCGCCTGCACGAACGGTCATCTCGACGAGTTCCCTTACGTCGACTGGGTGCACGGCGCCGATGGGCATCCCACCGACTGCGTGCCGAATCCTCAGTTGCGGATGCTGGAGTGGCGCTCGAACCTCGGCCCGCAGGTGACGATCAAATGCGTGCAGTGCGACTCGTCACGCAATGTCGCTGAGCTGACGCGCGCCGGTGGCGAGACCTCCCTGCCGAACTGCCGCGGGCGGCACCCGCACCTGCCCTCATTCGCCTCGCCGACCGATCCCTGCAAGGGCGAGGTTCGGTTGATGCTGCTCGGCGCGGCGAATCAGTGGTTTCCGGCGACGGTGAGTGTGCTCGTGCTGCCGTCGCGCAGGGAGCCGAAGCCCGCCGACATCGTAGGTGAGGTCATCGGGCTGCCTCCGTCCCAGGTGATGAAGCTCACCTCGCTCGCAGCGGTGAGCTCGTGGCGCGAGTTCGCACCTGAGAGCCTGACCGGGAAATTCGCCGGCATCTCCGACGAAGACCTCTGGCACGCGGTTCAGGTCGCGAAGGGCGATCTTCTTCCACTCATCCCGGCATCGCCGGTGTCGACGGTCTACGACCCCAACCAACTCCTTGTGCCCGAATGGGAGACACTCACACACCCCGACGAGTTCCTCGCCGAGGACCGGAGGAACGGGTTCAAGGTGCATCCGGTTGAGATCGCACCCTCCATCACAGCTCCTCTGCACCAAGTGATCGCCGTCGACCGCATCCGGAAAGCGAACGCGTTCATCGGATTCACCCGAATCGATGCGCTCGACCGGGTCGGCGATGAGCCCGGCCGGGTCGCACCCATCTCGTTATCCGGCAAGCCGACGTGGGTGCCGGCCACCGAGGACCGTGGTGAAGGCGTCTTCCTTCGTTTCGACGAGAAGGTCGTCTCCTCATGGGAGTCGAGCGTCCTCGAGAGCAAAGTCTGGGATGCTCACGTCGCAGCGCATGAGCGCAACCTCGCTCGGCGCCAGAGCCGCACTGCCGCCGAACTCGACGCTGACGCGCGAATGCTCCCGCCCCGGTACTGGGCGCTGCATACCCTGTCGCACCTGTTGATCCGCGAAATGGCGATGTCGAGCGGCTACGGGTCGGCATCGCTGTCCGAGCGGATCTATGCGTGGCGGGAGGCAGACGGCAGAGCACCAGCGGCCGGCATCCTGATCACGACGACCTCGCCCGACAGTGAGGGCACACTCGGCGGGCTCGTCGACCTGGCACGCACGGACCGGCTCGAGTCGGTGATGCACGAGGCCCTGCACCGCGCTCGCCGATGCTCGTCCGATCCGATCTGCGCCCACCGCGTGCCGCGCGATCAGGAGGACTTCCTGCACGGAGCCGCCTGCCACTTCTGCGCCTTCGTCTCGGAGACCTCCTGCGAGCGGGCGAACCGATTCCTCGATCGACGGTTCGTGCTCGATCTGAGCGCCGGTTCACAGGGGCTCGCCCCTCTGCTCGCCGGCATCGATTACGAGAGCTGGACCTGACACGTGGCCGCGGCAATCGAGAAGCTGGCGCAGGCGATATCGCCGTCGCTCGCGCTCAAGCTCGCTTCGAGCCTCGAAATCGACGGAAGCCTTGCGAAGGCGTCGGCGAAGTTAACGGATGGTCTATCTCAAGCGGCATTCGCCGAGTGCTTCACCGCGCTCGGCGCGGCCAATCTGGCGGCGATGCTCCGAGGTTTCGCTGCAGCGGCGAAAGCGAACGGCACGGACCTGCGTGCAGTGTGGAGCGGGCCGACCTTTGCGGGCGACGGTGACCACACCACTGCCGCCATCGCGCACCTCATCGATGAGGCCAATGAAGACGTCTTCGCCTCCACTTACTCGGCATCATCGAACTCGGCGTACGTGCAGTCTCTGTGGCGAGCCGTGGCGCGCGGGGTGAAAACAACCGTACTTGTGGACGCGAACTTGAACGATGGGAAGACGGCCGCCTGGATGCAGGAGAAGCTGCACGGCGCGCGCTTCCTCGGCTTCAAGCCCGGCCCCCTCGGCGGTGTCCAGCACTCCAAAGTGGTCGTCGTCGACTCCAGCTCTGCTTTCATCACCAGTGCGAATCTCTCTGAAGCTGCTCATGAGAAGAACCTCGAGGCTGGCGTCATCATCCGCGACCCGGATTTCGCCTCGAGTGTGCGTCAGCGCTATGCGTCACTGTTGAACGAAGGGCACCTTTATCTCCTTGACTCGACTTCCTGACGATTAGGCGATACGCAGCTCATCGTTCATGCGCGGTCGAACCAGGGCGGCATAGGCTGCTCTCATGTCGTGGGCAAGCAACGAGGCGTCCCGACGTTCGATGCGCGGAAATCGACGCCGCGACACCAAGCCGGAATTAGCCGTCCGACGGTTGATTCATGCTGCTGGTCTCCGCTACAGGGTTGACTTCGCACCGATTGGTGGTCGGTCCCGCGCCGATATCGTGTTCACTCGCGCCCGTGTCGCCATCTATATCGATGGCTGCTTCTGGCACGGCTGTCCGATTCATGCCACCTACCCGAAACGCAATAGCGACTACTGGCTTCCCAAACTTCAGCGGAATGTCGAGCGCGATCGCGAGTCGGACGCGCGCCTGCAACGCGCGGGATGGACAGTGCTGCGCTTCTGGGAACATGAGGCATCCGAGGAGGTGGCAGCGGTCATCGTGGCAACGGTAAGTGCGCCGAAGGGCGACGAGAGTGCGTCAGATCGAAAACTCAGCCATCCCTGAGAAAGACGCTATCCGTCGGACCCCACGCCCCCGAACCGCTCTGCGGACGCAACCTGCTGCGCGACCCGACGCAGCGCCAACAGCAACGGCTCCACGAGCACGGACCCCAGCACGACATAGCTCACCGCAGCATCAACTGATTCCGCAGGAACACCCGCAATCTCGGCATCGGCGATCTGACGGATGCTCGCGAGATACACCGGCATCACGTCGTCGGGCACGGCGAACCCGGCACGCTCCAGAGTCTGCAGAGCACGCGCGACGGCGTGCAGCACGGCGTCGCTGCACATCCCCGGCTTCCACCCGAGCCCCGCGACGAGGGCCTCGGCATCCGCGAGGTCCAGGTCGTCGTCGCCCGGCGGAGTGACGGCAGCGTGGGCGGTGCCGAGCAGGTCGTGCGCCTCGTCGGGCGGATCGTCGAGCGCGTCCAGCACCCGACGCGTCTCGGCGATGCTCACGCCGGAATCCAGCAGCGCACGGATCACCCGCAGTCGCCGCACGTGCGCATCGCCGTATGTCGCCTGGGTCGGACCGCTCCGCTCGCCCTCGGGCAGCAGCCCTTCGCGCAGGTAGTACTTGATCGTCGGCACGGTCACGCCCGCCTGGGCTGACAGTTCGGAAATCCTCATGGCCACCTCTTGACATCGATAGTAGCGCTATCCAATATAGATAGTGACGCTATCCAATCGAAGGGGACACCATGTCGCGAGTCATCACCGGGCGCAGGACGCACCGCTATGAGGGCGAGCTCGTCGTCTTCCACATCGGCATGCAGATCAACCGCTGGTGGCGCCCCGACCTGTGGATGCCGGTCTTCGGAGCCATGCCACCCATGCTCCGCGAACTCTCCATGGACAAGGACTCCGGCCTCCTCGGCTACCACCTCCTCTTCGGCAGCGGCGGACCCTACGTCGTGCAGTACTGGTCATCCGTCGACAAGCTCTACGCGTACGCCTCCAGCCCCTCGCAGAAGCACCGCCCGGCCTGGACGCGCTTCAACAAGATGGCCCGCAAAGCTCCGGGCGCCGTCGGCATCTGGCATGAGACGTTCCTCGTCGAGCGCGCCGAGAGCGTGTACGTGTCGACCAAGCCCATGGGCCTCCCGAAAGCGACCGAGATCGTCGAGGTCGGACGCAATCACGACCGCGCACAGGCCCGCTTCGCCGACGGACGCACGAAAGCAGCTTCACCTCCGGCGTAGGCGGGGCTCATGCTCAGAGCTCCCAGTTCTAGGTGATCATCAGTGCAGCCCTGGCACGCACCCCGTTCCGCGCGCTTTCATGTCAGCGGGGGCGTGTCCTTCGAGCACAGAATTGAGCGATCCTATGCACCCAAGACCCTCGACCAGCGCCCTGGTAACGACCGCGGCCCTAGTCACACTTTCGTTCCCAGGCGCGTCGCCCGCCTCGGCAAGCGACGCATCGGATCCAGATGAACCGCAGTCCGACTCACCTGAGCGCTACCTCTCGTCACCCACCAATGACCAGTACTTGATTGCGTATTACAAGTGATTTCGACGCGACGAGGGGTTGTCGTAGCAGCTGTAGTGATCGGCGCGTTCACCGGAGCCACCTCGTCGTGCGCACCGCAGCAGGAGGGGTTCGCCCCTCCTGCCTTCGCGCTGACCTCCGCCGAAGTCGTACACCCCTTGGGTGAGTCGTACCCCATCAATCTGATATTCCTTGCGCACGCAGACGATCCGATCTGGACCGATCTGACGGGCATCGAATTGCCGAGTGACGCGTCCGTCGGACCGGGCGAATTCGAGGTCATTCGCGGCGAGGGGCCGGGCGGTCTCTTCTTGGGGAACGTCTCGTTCCATGTAACCACCCCGGAGGAAGGGATCACGTTCGAGTCCGTCGGACTCGTCTACGAAGAGTCGACGGAACCTGTGCGAACCGACGTCGGACCGTGGTCGCTGCGCGTCGCACCACCTGAAGACTTCGCGACCGTGGAGTCAGGCGCAGAAGTGCTCGCCATGTCGAGCTGCACCCGGGCCGAGCTTCCCGTTCCTCCGGCAGCGTCATCGATCGACGCCGTGGCGACCGGTTCTGACCACGCCTCCTTTGAGAACGCCATCCTCAAGCCCGAAACCGACTCAATCGCTGTCGAGCTGTCCTGCACGACTGACATGGACTTCTTCATCATCAGCCCCACGCTCGACTACGCGGATCACCGTGGTGATTCCTGGAGCACGCGGATCGCGCCTATCGCGATCGGATTCCACGACATCGACGATGAGGACCTGCAGCGGATCAAGGACCGCTGAGATCGGAGGAGATCCGCAACCGGGGGGCGAGAGCCCGACCGGCACGACGGAACGCACCCCGCGACACTCACGGGGTGCGTTCCACTCGATACCTGCGGCGAGCGCTCAGTCCGCCGTGCGGCGCAGGCGCAGGGTGATGCCGATCGCGACGATGCCCGCACCGAGCGCGATCCAGAGCAGCACGAGGTCTGCGGATCCACCCGTGGTGGCCAGTGAACCGTCGTCCGCTCCGGCGCCCGCATCGCCCGCGTCGGATCCGCCGTCCGCACCCCCACCGTCGCCATCACCGGGCACGGGCCCGGGAACGACCGACGGATCGACGACCTCGACGGTGTCCCAGCCGATCAGCGCGCCGTCGGCGGTGTACAGCGCCATGCGGTGCTCACCGAACGCGAGACTCGTGGGCGTCAGGAGCGAGACCGTGGTGCCGTTGACCGTCTGCGCGCCGAGGGCGATCGGGTCGCTGAACGCGAACGCGTAGACCGTGTCGCGGTCGTGCCCCTCGGGCAGCGTGATCGTCACGTTCGCTCCCGGAGCGAAGCGGTGGGGATCCACCGAGATCGCTCCCTCGAGATCGGCCGTCAGATCACTGTCGGAGGGGACCCACTGCTCGGGAGCATCGCCGATCACGAGTGACGCCTCGAACGCTGAACCGTCGCGCGTCCCGAGGGACTGCACGAACGACAGGTCGTACGACCCGGTACCGGCGATCGGCTCGTCGAGCTCGATGGCCCAGGAGCCGTCGGTCGCGACGTCTGCCTCGCCGGCGTTCACACCGTCCAGCTCGACGCGCACCATCGCACCCGGACGCCCCGTACCGGCGAGTTCGCCGACCTCGGCATCGTGCGCGCGGACCGTCGTCAGGTCGGTCTCGACGGTGAAGTTCGCTCCGGTGCCGTCGATGTCGACACGCTCGTAGAGGAAGTCCCCGGCCGGGAGGGCGTGGTCGACGACGCGCGTCTCCCCGACGCATCCGAACCAGCCGTGGTCGGGCTCGGTGTCCCACGTGGAAGCCCCGATGATCCACGGCATGAAGTCCGCCGCCATCATTCCCCCGACGCCGGAGGCGTTGCGCAGCACCGGCACACCGTCGACGTACATGATCGCCGTGTCGGCCTTGGGGTCGTTCACGATCGCGACGTGGTGCCACGCACCCTGCATGATCTCGCCCGACCACAGCGTGTACGAGTTGCGGGAATCGGTGTCGCCCGCCGAGAACTGGTACTCACGCAGGCTCGAGATACCGAGCCATGCGGCCCCCGCGCCGGGATCGGACGAGTCGTTGATCCCGATCCACTGGCGCGCACCTCCACGGGTGATCGCTGCACCCCAGCGGTTGGCCGTCTCGGTCCACTCCTCATCCATCTGCAGGAACGTCTCGAGCGTGAAGCCGGACGAGCTGCTGAGGTCCGCGAACGTCGCTGGCGCCCCGTATTCGGTGGTGATGTACGACAGGTTGTCCGGACCGGACGCGTTGCGGTGCACGTCGTCGAAGCAGACCGCACCCGCGTCGGCCGAGTAGAACGGACGGTTCGTGTGCGAGACGGTGACGTCCTCGAGCTTCTCGGGAGCGTCGGTGTTCTCGATCGCATTGCGGTACATCGGGCTCTCGCCCGCGATGTCGGGGATCTCGGTGTTCTCATCGACGATGCCCTCGGCGACATCACCGAAGCGCCAGTGCGCGACCGTGCCGTCGACCTCGATGTAGTCGTCCGCGTTGCCCGCGGCCGCCCACTGACCGCCGACGCCGTCACCGCCCCAGCCTTCGGACACGATCTCCTTGGCCCGCTCGGACAGGTCGCCCTTCGTCTCCCGCGCCGGGTCGGCCGCGTATCCGAACCGCTCCTCGAAATCGAGGTCGATACTGAACGACTGCCACGGCCCGTCGAGGAACGGAGTGTCGTTCGCGGTGAGCGCCGACTCGTCCTTGCGCGTGATCCACGGCGACACGGACTCGACATCGATTCGGTCGTTCGTCAGATCGAACTCGAACAGCGTCATGTAGCCGTTGCCGCCGTCCGCAGCCATCTGGTAGTCCGTCAGCACCTGATAGACAGGGTTGCCGAAGTCGTTCTCGCGCTCGCGCATGGTCGTGCCATGGAAGTGCCCGTTGACCGTGAGGATGATCTCGTCGTTCGCGCTGATCAGCTCATCCCACAGCTCCTCGCCCCACGCCCAGTCGGCGGGCGAGGTCTGGTCCTCGGCGATGTTGATGATCGCGTGCGACGAGAGCACGACGGGGATTCCGGGATGCGCGTCCAGAACGCGCTGAGCCCACGGGAAGGTGTCCGCCGAGGCGTTCCACGCGATCGCGAGTGACATCCATCGGTGCCCCTCGGCCTCGAAGATGTACGCGGTGGACAGCCCGTTCTGGAAGCTGTCGACCAGCATCGGCCCCGCCTGCTCAGCCATCCGCCCCGCGTTGAACCGCTGCAGGTACTGCCAGGAGTTGCCCTCCGACGACCGCGCGCCCATGTTGTCGACGTCGTGGTTTCCGGGAAGCACCGAGTACGGCAGGCCCCCCTCGGTGAGGTTCTGCATGGCCTTCGCGGCGGCATCCCACTCCCCCGTCACCCACTGCTGGTCCACGACGTCACCGACATGCGCGACGAACGGGATGTTCAGCTCATCCTGCTGCTCGACCAACCACTCGGTCTGCACCTCGAACGGGTTCGTGTCGTACTTCGGGTAGAACTGCGACGCGCTGTAGCGCGAATAGAACTGCGTGTCGGGGAGCACCGGCAGCGTGAAGCTCGAGCGGTTCTCCTCGGAGGGGGAATCCACCGCGGCCGCGACCGCACGGGCAGCCGGCGGAGCAGGCGTGGCCGGGGTCGCCGCGGCGGCAGCGGACGCGGAGGTCGCGACCAGGCCCGCGGCGATCGCGGTCGCTGTGAGGGCACGCCAGGTGTGGCGCAGGGGCAGGGATGTCATCGATCTTCCTCGGATCTCGGGGGTGGGAAGGTGCGTGCGTACGCGGATCAACCGGCGAGCTCGGGCCCGTAGGCCTCGACCTCGGACAGGCTCATCCAGTTGTCGCTCGTCTTGTTGGTGAAGCTGACGCGCAGGCCCGTGGCCAGGACACGCTCGCTGTCGACCACGAGGCTCAGATCGGCCGTCTCGTTCACGTAGGGCCAGTCGGTGTCGGAGGGCAGGTCGACCCAGCCGCCGATCAGATCGCGGTACTGCACCGTCACGCCGCCGACGTTCTGGCGACCGTTGATGTCGTACACGGCCGCGCCGGTGAGCTGGCGCGGCTGATCGAAGTAGAACGACACGCTGTTCGGGTTGACGCGGTTCGTGGCGCCGCCGCTGCGCCAGTCATCGAATCCGGCGACATCGCGCACTCCGTCGGTCAGTGCGAAGTTCGAGCCGTTCATGTGCGTGAACGCGTGGTTGATGCCCTCACCGCGCAGGATGTTGACGCTCTCCGCCTCGGCGATCGTGATCAGCAGTCGTGCTTCGAAACCGGTGGACGCCGCGGCCGGCACCTCCAGCACGCCCTCGATCTCCGTGTCCTCGTCGGAGAGGACCGACCAATCCCAGGTGACCGGCGCGGTGACCGTGGTTCCGGATCCGGAGATGGTGCGCTCGACGTGCGTCGGGGCCGCCATCCGCAACTGCTTCACCGAGATGCCGACGTGGCCGGTCAACTCGACGTCGGTCGCCGCTCCCAGCGATCCGACGAGGTACTCGGCACTCACCGGCACCGTCTCACCGAACAGCCCGGTCGCGGTGCCCTCGACGCTCACGACGCCGTCGTTCTCCCATACCGACGCATCCGGCGCCGCCCACTCGATCGCCGTGAGCGGAGCCTCCAAGCCCCAGCTGTACCGCGCTGCGAGGAAGGCGGGAAGGTTCGGCACCGTGCCGGTGTCGATGCGCTGCTCGTATGCCTCGACCTCGGCCACCATCCGGTGCGTACGCCACTTCTGCACGGCGGCGCCGCCGGCGTCGTAGGTCTGCACCTCGGAGCCGGCATCCGTCATCCAGTTGTACATGTCGAGCCCCGCGACTGCTCCGCTCGCGTACGGGTTCGCATTGCGCAGGTAGCTGAGCCCGTCGCCCGCGTCGCTCATCGTCCACTGGGCAGCCGGGTCGACCGCCGCCTCATCGAGACCGACACCGGCGAGTTCCAGGTAGCGGAAGTGCTCGTCGTCGTTGGCGCGACGCGCGAGCACGTCGCCGTCCGTGTTCGCGAGCACGAACGTCGCATCGGCACCGAGCACGGGGTAGGCCAGAACGGCCTGCTCCCGGATCTCGTCCACGGATTTCGCGAACGGGAACACGGCGGCAGCGGCACGCGTGTCGTCGGGAACGGTCAGCTGTGCATTGCCGTTCCCGATCTCGAGCACCTTTCCGGTGGCATGCGAGCTCTCGATCAGGTACGGGATCGGCTCACCCACCAGCTCCGGCTCGGGCGCCGCAGTGGCGACGGCGGGGACGAGGGCAGCGGTCGCGAGTGCAGCGACGCCGAGGACGGCGAGGGCGTTCCGGCGGGCGCGACGAGAAACGGTTCTCATTCGTGGGGGGTCCTTTCGACGGCGCCCACGAGCGGGTCATCGAGGCACCGTCCCTGAACCTAGTGACGTCGGATACCGAACACGGACCGGCAGATGAATGACAGATGAACGACGCAGATCATTCACATGAATGCGACAGCGGGAGGGGTGATTCACCGTGGCCGCGTCCACCCGACCAGACCTACCCCGCGATACCCCGCATCAACAGCGCGAGCGTCGCATCGACCCGGTCCTCATCGAGCGGTGTGCCCAAAAGCGCGGAGTAGGACGCCATCGCGATGAACTGATCCGCGATCACCGTCGCATCCACATCCGCCCGCACGTCGCCGGCGTCGCGAGCCCGCGAGATCCGCTCGTCGACCCACTCTCGGATCGGCGCTGCGAGACGCTCGTTCAGGATCGCCCCCAACGACGGATCGGCGGCCGTCACCTCGATCAACGCACGCGCGAGCGCGACGCCCTCGGGGCGCCCGACCTCGACGGACATCGCCGACACCCAGCGGCGCAGGTCGGCGGCGAGGTCGTCGGTCATCGGCATCACCACGTCCGCTCCCGGCACGGCCCCCTCGAGCAGCGCCTCGCCGAGGATCGCGGCCTTCGACGGCCACCAGCGGTAGATCGTCTGCTTCGACACGTCGGCTTCGGCGGCGAGGCCCTCGATCGTCACCGCCCGATACCCCTCGCTCGCGAGAGCGCGCCGCATCGCCGCGAGGACGGACTGACGTGCTTTTTCACTGCGAGGACGGGGCACCATTCGAGCGTATCGAGGAGTACGATGGATCATAAGTGGACGCACCGTTGCGAAACACAGATCGCGTCCGAATCCGGGCGAGAAGAAGGAGACATCATGGCCCTCACTGCACAGTCCTCCATCGGCGACTGGCTGAACGACCCCACCGGCGGTGAGCTCGTCCGCGGACTGCTCGCCCAGTCCGGCGCCGATCCCGATTCCCTCGCGCCCGTCCTCGGCCTCCCGCTGCAGCAGCTGGTCGTGCTGAGCCAGGGCGCGATGCCGCAGTCCGTCGTCGACGACCTCGTCCGCGCTGCCAACGGCGGAGAGATCCCGGACGAGGCCGCATCGACCGGATGGACCGAGCAGACCACGGCCGGCCGCTTCGCAGGCAAGACCGTGATCGTCACCGGCGCCGCATCCGGCATCGGCAGGGCCACCGCGTCGCGCATCGCTCGTGAGGGCGGTCGCGTGATCGCGTGCGACATCGCCGCCGACAAGCTCGATGCGTTCCGCGCCGAGCTCCCCGACGCCGACATCACCGTCGTCGCAGGCGACCTGACGAAGCAGGATTCAATCGACGAGGTCGTCGCAGCCGCCGGCGACCGGATCGACGCCCTCGCGAACGTCGCCGGCATCAACGACGACTTCTCCCCCGCCGGCGAGACCCCGGATGCCGTCTGGGACCGCGTCATCGCGATCAACCTCACGGCCCCGTTCAAGCTCATGCGCGCGGTGCTCCCCGCGATGGAGGCAGCCGGCAAGGGCGCGATCCTCAACGTCTCGAGCGAGGCCGGCCTGCGCGGCAACGCATCAGGCAACGCCTACACGGCCAGCAAGCACGGCATCATCGGCGTCACCAAGTCCGCCGCGTTCATGTACGGACCGAAGGGCATCCGCGTGAACTCCGTCGCCCCCGGCGGCGTCGCGACCGGCATCCCGATGCCCCCGAACATGTCCGAGTACGGCTCCGGACGCCTCGGCCCGTTCCAGGCGATGATCCCGACCGTCGCGACCGCCGAGCACCTCGCCGCGTCGATCACGTTCCTGCTCTCGGACGACGCCGTGAACATCAACGGCGCGATCCTCGCCTCCGACGGCGGCTGGTCCGTGCAGTAACCCGAGCCGCTCCGCCCATGCGAATGCCCCATCCGCCGATTGACGGGTGGGGCATTCGCCGTGTCAGTGAGTCGCGGCGGATCCACCGATGACGTCGCGGGGGTGACGCTCGAGCGGGTCGTCCTCGGACGGACCATCCTCGGCGCGCAGCGTGTGCTGGACCTGACGCGCGACCGCGGCGCCGCGGCCGGCGACCAGCGCCTCTTCCTCCGAATTGAACCCCGCGCCGAGTGTGCGGGATTCGCCCTCGATCCGGTTGAACCACAAGCCGTTCTGGTGGAACGTCTCGATGTCTCCTGCTGCCATGCTTTCCATCTCCTTCTCGTGCAGTCTCCTTTCTACGACAGGGAACGGGACTGTTCGAGGCCCTTGCCCGATGGACGATCGGAAGGTATGGGCGCCGAATCGAGAACCTACTATTTCTACTACTTTCGGCGTAGCATCCGGAGCATGCCGAAGGTGACGAAGACCGAACTCAATCAGCAGACCGCGCGCGTGCTGGCGCGGGTCGCCGCCGGGGAGCGCCTGACGATCACCGACCGCGGTCGACCGATCGCCGAACTCACTCCTGCGGTGTCATCCGCGTGGGATCAACTCGTCGCCGCAGGGCGCGTGACGCTTCCGTCGACGTCCGGCGCACTGGCCTCGCCCCTCGCGAAGAGCACGGCTTCGGTGAGCGAGATCCTGGACCAGCTTCGCGCGGACCGTCCGTGATCTACCTCGACACCTCGGCCGCAGCGAAGGCGCTCATCGACGAACCCGAGAGCGCCGCGATCCGCCACCTGTTCGCCGATGGCGCCGAGTTCGTCTCGTCTCGCCTCCTCGCGGTGGAACTGCATGCTGTGTGCGACCGCAGGGCGATCAGCACCGATGCGGTCGAGGAACTGCTCACGCGCGTCGCCCTGGTGTCGCTCGGCGACGACACGCTGGACACCGCGATCGCTCTGCACAGCGGCCTGCGCACGCTGGACGCGCTCCATCTCGCCACCGCGGTCGAACTGCGCGATGCGATCGCGGGGATCCTCACCTGCGATCAGGACCTGGCCACCGCTGCGACCGACCAGCAGATTCCCCTCATCGAACTGGCCTGACCGACGCCCAGGCGCGGCAGCTGCCCCCGAGCGCCTCGGGCGAACACGCAGCGAGGGGCACGGACCGGAGTCAACCGATCCGTGCCCCTCGCCCTACCGCGTCAGGCCGTGCGGCCTCGGCGGATGAACAGCGCAACGCCCGCGACAAGCAGGAGCAGCGCGACACCGGCGATGCCGAGCGGGAGCGCCCCACCGGTTCGCGGAAGCTCGTTCACTCCCGGGGTGCCCGGGTGCGACGGGTCCACTCCACCATCGGAGCCTCCATCGGGCACGTCGGTGCCCGGCTCCTCCGATCCATCACCGGGGACCTCCGTACCCGGCTCCTCAGGATCGGTCACGTCGAGGACGATCACGCCTGCGTCCCACGTGGGATCGATGCCCTGCGTGGCACGGACATCAGCCCACTCGTAGTCGTGCGTGAGGTGGATGTTGTCCTCGCCGAGCACGATGGTGCCGGTGCGACCCGTCTCGGGGTCAGCGTCGGAGTCCACGGCGTCGTCCGAGCCGACGTTCTGCTCGGTGAACGCGTAGATCTCCTGCTGTTCCTCGGTCAACGTGAACTGCACCTCGTACTCGCCGGCGGGCAGCTCGTCGAACAGGTAGCGGCCGCGATCGTCGGTCGTCGTGGTCGCGATGACCTCGCCGTCCCGGATCAGTTCGACCGTGACACCGGGCAGCACCTGCTCCGAGTCGCTCTGTCGACCGTCCTTGTCCGCGTCGATCCAGACCACATCACCGATCGCGTACGTCAGGTCAGGTTCGACCGTGCTCCCCGGCGTGTTGTAGAGCACGACGTCAGCGGAGCCGCCGTCGTCCTCGACCGTGATGAGGCTCAGCTCGTCGGTCTTCTCGTACCCGTCGGGCGCGACATCCTCGCGGAGCCAGTAGGTTCCGGTCTCCGCCACCACCGGGGTGGTGCCATCGGCCGTCAGGATCCTGCCCTCTTCGACGCGCAGACCGGTCAGCACCTCGGTCTCGCCGTCAGAGGCGAGGACCGAGAATCGCGCGTCCGGATCGGTGATCAGGGTCGACGCGTTCGTGCTGTCGCGCTTGAGGAGGCTCAGCGGGTAGTCGTTCGTCGGCGTGATCGTCGCACCGGATGCGCCGATCATGTTGGTGATACCGACGTTCGCCTCGTAGTCCGTGACCTGGACCTTGAAGTACAGCGAGACGTTCTCGCCGCTCGTGAGCCGCCCACGCTCGAGCGTGACCGTGTTCTCCTCGACGTCGTACACCGCTGTGATGTTCGACCCGGGGATGTCGTAGCTGTCACCACCGGTCGTCTCCCCGGACTGGACGTCATCCGCCGCGACGAATCCGAGGAACTCGATGCCCTCGGGAAGGACATCCGCGACATCCTCGATCATGTTGGTGAACGTGCCGTGCGGCATCAGGTCGACCCGGTACACGAAGTCGCTCTGGGTGAGGTCGCCCTGTTCATCCAGCCCCACCCGGAGGTTGCTCGTGAACTCGTCAGCGATCGGATCGTAGAGACGCTTGCGCACCTCCATCTCGTTGCCGTAGCTGGTGGCCCTGGTCTCGAAGCCCGAGGTGTACACGATCTCCTGATCGTCGCCCTCGTACCGCGCGTTGTTGGAGATGTCGAGCGTCTGCTTGCCCTGCAGCACGTGCGTGGGCAGTTCGACGGTGATGTTCCAGGTGCCGGTGAACGGCGCGGAAGCGGACCCACCCCACGGCGCGTCCTTCGGGAACGCCGCGTTCGGTGCGATGACGAGGTTGCCCTCATCGTCCAGCGAGACGTCGAACGTGTCGCCGTCGAGCGGGTAATTCCAGTCGTACGTGCCGGTGATCGATTCCTGGATCGCCGGGAGGGTCTCCTCGGTCACATCGAACACGGAGTGGTCGATGATGTCGATGATGCGCGAGGATGCGGCGTCGCCGACATCCTGCCCGATCGTGAACGTGTACGGGATCATGGCCGACGTGCCGGGTGTGACCGCCACGGTGCCACCCTCAGCCGACTTCGCGAAGCGGCTGGGGTCGTCGACGCCGTCGCTGGTGTCCTTCGGCGCGGTGATCGTGGTGGATGCGCCCTTGGCCTCGTAGCGTCCGTCACCGAAGACGAAGTAGGCGTTGTTGTCGACGCGGTACTGCGTCTCGTACGCCGTCTCGGAGCTCGCCCACTCGGGGAGGGTCTCGATGGTGGCCTGGGCTGTCAGCGTGTACTGCGCCGCGACATCCCTGCCGATGTTGATGTAGAGGTTCTTTCCGTCGACGACGTAGGTGTTCACATACTCGTCAGCGGCCATCGCGTTCTCGAGGTTGCCGGACACGCCTTCAGCCGCAGTCAGGGCGATCTGCTCGCCGTCCTGGTCGGTGAGGACGAGGAAACCGTCCACGTCGGTGTTCCACGAGCTCTGCGCGGGCAGCGTGTCGCGGATGACGACGTTGCGCGACAGCGCGAACGGGCCGTCGGCGAAGTCGGCGAAGACGGTGAGGTCAGCGCCCAGCGTGTACGTCACCGGAATGCCGTCCCCGAGCGATGCTCCGGCGGCGAGCTGCTCGTCGAGCGTGACGGCCGACGGGTCGGCTGTCTTGCTGAACGCGTCACCGGTACCCGGCTGCTCCATGCCCTGCACGTTCCCGCTGATGCTGGTGTTCGTCGTGTGCTGGTCGCCGTCGACATCGACCTCGTTCGTGAGTGAGACGGAGTAGCTGCCGCCCTGGACCGCGTCCACGGCGTCGTACGCCTGCTGCAGTTCGTCGCGAATCGCGTCGAGAGCCGCGGCATCCGCGATCTTCGCACTGTAGGTGAAGGTGTAGACCGAGTTCGCCTCCGCGGAGAACGAGTGGGTGAAGTCGGTTCCGGAGATGGCCGGCAGGCCGTCGAGTTCAGTGGTGACGGGGTTGAGGTCATTCGCGTCGCGGACGACCTTGGATCCGGCCAGCGATCCGTCGACGAACGTCAGGTTCTCACCCAGTGTGTCCGTCAGCGTGACGTCGCGAGCATCCGTGCTCGACACGGTCACGGTGTAGGGGATCTCGACGTCGAGGGCGCTGCTGTCGATGACGACCTCGCCGTCGACCACGGAGTGCGGGATCGAGACCCAGCCCGCCGACTTGTTCGAGTAGGTGTTCGTCGCCTCGGGGCCTTCGCCGGGCTCGGTGACGATGACCGTCTGCGTCGTGGTCTCGCCGTCGACCGTCCAGACGAGATCGCGCACCTCGGAGTTCTCGACCGTCTCCAGCGTGAATCGCAGATCGAGCACGCCCTGGTTCACATCGGTGGGGAACGGGTCGTTGAAGGTCACGACCAGCCGGCCGTCCTCGTCGATGGCGAGGGACTCGACCGCGGTGTTGCCTGCCGGGACGACGAGCGCGGACTCGGGGATCGAGATGCCCTCCGGTAGCGCGATCACTGCGACCGCGCCGTCATCCATGCTCCCGTACCCGAGCTGGAATGCGTAGCTTTCTCCCTCGGTCAGTACGGGCATGCCGTTGTGCGTGCTCGAAGAATCCACCGGAAGCACCGTGACCTCGCCTCCGGCCGCGAAAGCCGGAGTGCTGATGCCTCCGACCGCGAGCAGGGCGACCAGAATGCCGGCCAACCAGTGGATGAACCTGCGCGCGCGGGGGCGCGCGTCGTACTCAATCAATGTTCCTCCCCAGAACAAAAAAAGAGTGCGTATGTGAACACGCACTCATTGCGAAAACACCGCGACCGCGGCACCCGAGTGGGTATGCGCCGGGGATGACCCAGAGGCGCGTCGGGCGGAGAGAAATCCCTCTGCACTACATGAGACCGTGCATGAACCGTTTCATGACGCGACTTTCCCGAATCCGCTCGGCGTTGTACTCCGATGGGGGTCACGTGCTCTGCAGCTCGTCGTCGCTGAACCGCCGGTAGACTGGAGCCGCCCCGCTCGGCCCCTTTCTTTGGAGTGCGCGTGACCACCGCCCCTGCACCTGCCCGTAAGCACGTCCCCGACTCCGTCTCGAACGCGATCGAGACCCCCGAGAAGGACCAGCCGTACGGCGCCCTCGGACTCAAGGACGACGAGTACGCGAAGATCCGCGAGATCCTCGGCCGCCGCCCCACGTCGGGCGAACTGGCGATGTACTCGGTCATGTGGTCCGAGCACTGCTCCTACAAGTCCTCGAAGAACTACCTGCGCCGTTTCGGGCAGAAGGTCTCGGACGAGATGAAGGAACGCCTCATGGTGGGCATGGGCCAGAACGCGGGCGTCATCGACGTCGGCGAGGGCTGGGCCGTCACCTTCAAGGCCGAGTCGCACAACCACCCCTCGTTCATCGAGCCCTTCCAGGGCGCGGCCACCGGCGTCGGCGGCATCGTCCGCGACATCATCTCCATGGGCGCCCGCCCCGTCGCCGTGATGGATGCGCTGCGCTTCGGCTCCGTCGACCACCCCGACACGGCACGCGTCGTGCACGGCGTGACCAGCGGCATCAGCTTCTACGGCAACTGCCTCGGCCTGCCGAACATCGGCGGCGAGACGGTCTTCGACTCGGTCTACCAGGCCAACCCGCTCGTGAACGCGCTCGCGGTCGGTGTCCTGCGCCACGAGGACCTCAAGCTCGCGAACGCGACCGGCGTGGGCAACAAGGTCGTCCTGTTCGGCGCGCGCACGGGTGGCGACGGCATCGGCGGCGCATCGATCCTCGCGTCCGACACCTTCGCCGACGGCGGACCCACCAAGCGCCCCGCCGTGCAGGTGGGCGACCCGTTCGCCGAGAAGGTGCTCATCGAGTGCTGCCTCGAGCTCTACCGCGGCGAGCTCGTCGAGGCCATCCAGGACCTCGGCGCCGCCGGGATCTCGTGCGCGACCAGCGAACTCGCCGCCAACGGCAACAGCGGCATGAAGGTGTCGCTCGACAACGTCCTCCTCCGCGACCCGTCGCTCACGGCCGAGGAGATCCTCATGTCGGAGTCGCAGGAGCGGATGATGGCGATCGTCGCTCCCGAGAAGCTCGACGCGTTCCTCGCCGTCACCGGCAAATGGGACGTCGAGACCTCGGTCCTCGGCGAGGTCACCGGCGACGGACGCCTCATCATCGACTGGCAGGGCGAGCGCATCGTCGACGTCGACCCGTCCACCGTCGCCGTCGACGGCCCCGTCTACGACCGCCCGGTCGCCTACCCGACGTGGATCGACGCGCTGCAGGCGGATGCCGCGGAGAACCTCCCCCGCTCGAACGACCCCGGGACGCTGCGCGAGCAGTTCCTCGCCCTGGTCGCCTCCCCGAACCTCGCCGACACGTCCTGGATCACCAACCAGTACGACTACTACGTGCTCGGCAACACCGCGCTCGCGTTCCCCGACGACGCCGGCATGATCCGTGTCGACGAGGAGACGGGCCTCGGCTTCGCGATCTCGCTCGACGCCAACGGACGCTACTGCCAGCTCGACCCGTACGCGGGAGCGCAGCTCGCCCTCGCCGAGGCGTACCGCAACGTCGCCGTCACGGGCGCCGTCCCTACCGCGATCACCGACTGCCTGAACTTCGGCTCCCCCGAGAACCCCGAGGTCATGTGGCAGTTCGGTCAGACGGTCGACGGCCTGGCCGACGGCTGCTACGAGCTCGGCACCCCGGTCACGGGCGGCAACGTCTCGTTCTACAACCAGACCGGCGACACCCCCATCCACCCCACTCCGCTCGTGGGTGTGCTGGGCATCATCGAGGACGTCGCCCGCCGCATCCCCTCCGGATGGCAGGACGCCGGCGACAACATCTACCTCCTGGGCACCACGTCGACCGAGCTCTCCGGCTCCGCCTGGGCCGACACCGTGCACGACCACCTCGGCGGCCTCCCCCCGAAGGTCGACCTCGCCGGCGAGAAGAAGCTCGCGCAGTTGCTGCGTGCGGGCGTCGACGAGTGGCTGATCTCCAGCGCGCACGACCTGTCCACCGGTGGCCTCGCGCAGGCTCTCGCCGAGGGCGTCTCACGCTTCGGGGTCGGCGCGCGCGTCTGGCTGACCGAGATCATGGAGCGCGACGGAGTGGATGCCGCGACCGCCCTGTTCTCGGAGTCCACGGGCCGCGTCATCGTCACGGTTCCCCGCGAGGACGACGTCAAGTTCCGTGGCCTCTGCGAGGGACGCGGTTACCCGGTCATGCGCATCGGCGTCACCGACACCGAGCCGACCCTCGAGGTGCAGGACGTCTTCACGCTCCCGGTCACCGAGATCCGCGAGCGCTCGCAGGCCACGCTGCCGAAGTACTTCGGCCCGACGGTCGCCGAGGCGGCGATCGCATGAGTGAACTGCAGCGCAACGACGGCGAAGAAGACTACGGCGACCTCGGCGAGCGCCGCAACCGTCGCATCCGCGTGATCGCCTGGGTGACGATCGCCTCGCTCATCCTCGTCGGCGGCGGCTCGACCGTCCTGACCCTGCTGTTCGGCTGAGGTCCTCCGCCCGCTTCTCGGCCATTTGCCGCGACACGCGGCATCCGCGCGCCGGGACACCGCGTGTCGCGGCAAGTGCCGGGAGCAACGGCGCCAAGCGGCGCGTGTCCGGGGTGCGGCCTAGGGTGAGGGCATGTCCGATTCCTCGCTCCGTGCACGGCTGGAGCAGCTGCGCGCCGACGCGCAGGCGCGCTCGGAGGCGGCGGATGCGACCCTCGCGCAGTTGACGCACGACCGCGAGAGTTCGAACGACGACGACGAGCACGACCCCGAGGGTGTCACGCTGTCGTCGGAGTGGTCCCGCCTCACCGCGCTGGCCGAGGCCGCCCGGAGTGAACTCCAGCAGGTGGACGACGCGCTCCTGCGCTCGGACGCGGGCACGTACGGCATCTGCACGAACTGCGGACAGCCGATCCCGCCCGCGCGCCTGGAGGCCCGTCCGTTCGCGGAACTGTGCGTCCCGTGCGCGGAGAAACTCGGTCGCTGAACGACACGATCGCGATAGCGTCGTCCTGCACGCAGACTCACGAGGGGGACCCATGGCCGCGGCCCCGGGCTGGTATGACGCGGGGACACCGGGAGTGCTCCGATGGTGGGACGGCACGCAGTGGACCGCACATGAGGCGCCCGCCCCGTCGGCCGCGAGTGCGGTGGCGCCGACGCCAGCCCCCGTCCCTGTCACACCTCCGCAGCACGGTCCGCCGATGGGCTGGTATCCGACGCCCACCGGACCGCTGCGCTGGTGGGACGGAAGCAACTGGAACGGGTTCCGCGTGCAGGACGGGCGCGTTCGCATCGACTGGTCCACCACCGACCAGCCCCAGCTCGTCTGGGTCTTCGGCCTCGTCTTCGTCACCCTCGGCCTCGCGCAGATCCCCCTGGGGGTCGCGACCGGAGGCGCGCCCGTCAACGGCGTGCTGTTCATGCTGCTCGGGCTGTTCTGGTTCGCGATGGGGATCCAGACGTCCATGATCCGACGGGTCCCACCGCCCACCTCCGCACCCGCGCTGATCGATGTGGTGCGTCCGCTGCCCGGCGAGCAGGAGGGGCCCGGCGCGGGCTGGTACCCCGTCACACCTCAAGCGTCCCGGTGGTGGACGGGTGCTCGGTGGTCCGAATACATCGGCACGCGCTACGGCGTGCGTCCGACGTTCCACGGCGCACAGGCGATCCGCCGCCTCCGAATGCTGTGCTGGATCATGCTCGGCGGCGGGCTCCTCGGGATCGGAATCGGGATCGCCCTCCTCGTCACCCCGGCGCTCGCCGACGTCGCCACCCTCGCGGGGATCATCGCCTTCACCGTGGGCATCGTCTTCGCGATCCTCTTTCCGATCTTCCTGCTCGTGGGGCGGTACCACAGCCGCTCCCTGCTTCCGCCGAGCACTGCCCCTGTCTCCGGAGCCGCCCCGCAGTAGGCTGAAAAGGTCATGGAACAGTTCTGGGATTTCGCGCGCGACTACTGGTGGTTGGTGTTCCCGATCGCCGGTATGGCGAGCGGTGCCATCGGCGCGACGTACAAGAGCTGGGAACGGTCGTCCAAGCGGCGCCACGAGCGCAAGATCGAGATGATGCGGGTCAAGGCCGAGCTCAAGACGGCGCAGCTGGCGGCCCGAGGACAGGCGCCCGTGCACAGCGGACTTCCGTGGAAGGCGACCGCACAGGAGGTCGCCGCGGGTGGCGCGTCGGTCCCGCACACCGAGCTCCTCGGGCGACTCTTCACCGATCATGACGAGATCACCGCCCGCTGGCTCGACTACGAGCTGGATGTCGCGAAGCTCATCGCCTTCCCTGCCATGAGCGACGGGCGTCAGCCCCTCACGGCCGCGTTCCTCCGCGCGAAGAAGACCGCCGACGCCCTCCGACCCGGCTCCGTGGACGCGAAGGTCAGCGAGCAGCAGGTCAGCGAGTACCTCGACGCCGTCGGCAACTACGCGGTCGCGTTCGAGATCGCCGAGAAGGATGCCAGACGCCTCCGCGACTCGACCTTCACCGAGGTGGAGCGCAAACGCCTGGACCGTGCGCAACAGCTCCTCAAGGTCGCGATCGACGAGTCCGCGACGCAGTCCGAACGCAACATCGCGTACAAGCGTGTGCGCGAAGAGCTCGACGGGCTCATCCTGCTCTCCGACGACGCGGTCGACGTGCTCGAGAAGAAGGTCGCCAGAGAGATCGCCGCCCCCGTGACCCCGTCGGTACCGATGACGCCACCGCCCGCGCCGGCCGCGGACACCGCGACTGCACCGACCGAGCCGGAGCGGATGCCGATGCCGCGCCGCGACGAGCAACCGTGAAGGCCGAGAACGTCACCGGCCCCGTCGCGGGTCATGCCGAAGGTCCCGTGTGGTGGCCCGGATGGGGCGGACTGCGCTGGGTCGACGGCTACCGCGGCGACCTCCTCACACTCCGCGACGACGGCATCCACCGGTTGACGCTGAACGATCCGTACGCCGCGTTCGTCCGCCCGCGCATCGCGGGCGGATTCATCGCGGCGGGCGAGCACACGCTGTATCTCGCGGACACCGCGGACGGTGAGGTGCGCGAGGTCGCCCGGCTTCTGGACGATCCTGCGATCCGACTCAACGACGGCTGCTGCGACCCGCAGGGCCGACTCCTCGCGGGATCGATGGCGTACGACGCGACTCCGGGCGCCGCGCGGCTTGTTCGCGTCGACACGGACTGGTCCGTCACCGAGGTCGTGGCATCGGCGACCGTGTCGAACGGCATCGGGTTCTCGCCCGACGGTTCGTACGCCTACTACGCGGACTCCCCCACGAGGCGCGTCGACGTGTTCGACGTCGTCGACAGGGAACTCACCGACCGACGCCCGCTCGTGCACATCCCGGAATCCCAGGGATCACCGGACGGCCTGACGGTCGCGGCCGACGGGTCCGTCTGGGTCGCGCTGTGGGGCGGCTCCGGAGTGCAGGCGTACGATCCGTCGGGACAGCTCGTGGCGCGCATCGACGTCCCGGTCACGCAGACCAGCGCATGCACCTTCGGCGGGGACGACCTGGGGACCCTGTTCGTCACCACCTCCGCGCAGGGCATGGGCGACGATCACGGCACCGAGGCCGGCTCCGTCTTCGCGGTCCGCCCCGGCGTCACGGGCCTCCCCGTCCTCCCCTTCGCCGGCTGATGGCCGCCTCGACAGAGCCAACCGCCCTGCCGCGAACGCTCACGCCGAGAGAGCACGCGACGCTTCTCGCGATGATCGACAGCGGGGTTCCCGACGACGCGCCGGTGAGCGCGGCGAGCCGCGAGCGGTGGCGCTCACAGACCGATGATGCCCGAGTGTATGGCTCCTGCGATTGCGGCACGTGCCCATCGATCGAACTCGGCGGCTCCCAGAGGCCGGCACCCGAGGACGGCCCCCGGATCGTGCTGAGCGGTTCGTGTCCCGGCGGTATGCTCATGCTCTTCATCGACGACGACCACCTCAGCTACCTCGAGCTGGCTCCGATCGAGGATGACATATCGTTCGCCGTCTTTCCCGACCCGACGACCCTGACCTTCGACTAGCCGCCTTACTCCACCGTCCCTCCCGTCGAGTGGTCAGTTTTTGTTCACAAATGCGGGCATTCTGAACAGAAACTGACCACTCGGGGGATCAGATGCGCACGCGATCGACGCGCTGGCGCTGCTGACCGAGTCCGTCGATCTCGATGCACATCCGGTCGCCCTCAGCGAGATACGGGAAGCGACCGGACAGAGCGACACCCTGGGGAGTCCCCGTATTCACGATGTCGCCCGGTTCCAGGACCATGAAGTGACTCAGATGCCGGATGAGCTCGCGCACCGGGAAGATCATGTCCGCGGTCGAGGAGTCCTGGCGGGGTTCGTCGTTCACGAAGGAACGCAGGCGAAGGTTCTGCGGATCGACCTCGTCCGCGGGGACCAGTGCCGGACCGAGTGGGTTGAACGTCTCCGCACACTTCCCCTTCGACCACTGGCCGCCGGAGACCTCGATCTGGAACGCACGCTCGGAGACGTCGTTCGAGACCGTATATCCCGCAATGACCGCGGCCGCATCCGCTGAGGAGGCGAGGTAGCGGGCGCGGGACCCGATCACGACAGCGAGCTCCACCTCCCAATCGACCTTCGCCGCGGCGGGCGGCAGCAGCACGACGTCATCGGGGCCGACGACGGTGTTCGGATGCTTCAGGAAGACGACCGGGTCAGCCGGGGGCGCCGCCCCGGACTCGGCCGCGTGGGCGGCGTAGTTCATCCCGATGCAGACCACCACGCCCGGACGCGCGACAGGCGCTCCCACACGGAGCCCATCGACGTTCGCAACCGGGAGCGCACCGTACTCAAGCGCAGCACGGGTTCTCGCGATCCCATCCGAAGCGAGGAAGCCGCCGTCGATGTCGGACGTGAGCGTAGCGAGGTCTCGAACGACGCCCTCGTCGTCACGCACGAAGGGTCGCTCGTGGCCGAACCGGCCGAGACGCAGCAATTCCACGGTGCTCCTTGAATCGAGTGACGCGGTTCAGCGGCTCGCGGGCACGTAGGCCGCGTAGCCGGGATTGACGACCGGGACGGACTCGCCGGCGAGGAAACCGACGATGTTCTTCGCAGCGTGCACCGGCAGGTCCTCCAGCGCCTGCGGGGAGTACCAGGCCGCGTGCGGGGTGAGCAGTACGGAGTCGAGGTCGCGCAACGGCGAGTCCGCGCTGAGCGGTTCTGCGGCGAACACGTCCAACGCGGCCCCTCCGAGGTGTCCGGCACGCAGGGACCGAGCGAGGGCGTCCTCGTCGATCAACGGGCCGCGGCAGGTGTTCACCACCACGGCTCCCGGCTTCATCCCGGTGATCGCGTTCTCGTCGATCAGGTGCCGCGTCTCCTCGGTCAGCGGCACATGGAGAGTGAGGATGTCCGCGCGCGCGATAGCGTCAGAGATCCCGACCGGTTTGCAGCCGGCCGCGCGGATCGCGTCCTCCGAGGCGAACGGGTCGGAGACGAGCACAGAGAAACCCAACCCACGCATTCCACGGGCGACAAGAGAACCGATGCGGCCGAATCCGAGCACCACCACCGTGGTGGAGGAGGGGCGAACCGCCATCGGCAGTGCATCGACGGCCCTCCAGGCCCCGCCTCTGACCGCCCGATCGTAGGCGGGCAGCCCGCGAGCCTGCGCCATGATCATCGCGATCGTGTGCGCGGCCACCTCCTCGATGCAATAGCCGGGAGTGTTGGTGACGGCGATGCCGCGGGACGTCGCCGTCTCGATATCGACCATGTCATATCCGATTCCGACACGGCTGATGACGCGGAGTGCGGGCATGCTGTCCATCACCTCCTCGGTGATGTTCGCCCACTGAACCACGAGCCCGACGGCCTCCACGCCCGCGGCGGTGAGGCTCTCGCGGTCGGTAGCGGCTGCACGCTCAGCACGCAGACCCGCGGCCCGAAGCGTCTGTTCCACGACGGTTCCGGGGAGGTCGCAATCACTGACGAGAATGAGATCGGAGGACATGACGAGGACGCTATAGCATCTAGCGATTCGCACGCAAGCATGGCAATTTTCGCCGAGGATGCTATAGCGTTTATCCATGACTGTTCGCCGCGCCCTCATCACGGGTGCCAGCTCCGGCATCGGAACCGGCACCGCCCTCGAACTCGCCCGGGAGGGCGTTGCACTCTGGCTCACCTACACGGGGAGAGAAGAGGAAGCCGCGGCCGTCGCAGCGCAATGCCATGCCGCAGGCTCCCCGGACGTCCACGTCTCCCGTCTCGATCTGCGCGATCAGCGGTCCATCGACGCCTTACTCACCGAGATCGACGCCACCTGGGGATCACTGCACGTATTGGTCAACAACGGAGGCGTGTGTCCCTACACTGCCTACCCCGACATCGAGATCGAGGAGTGGGACTGGGTGCTGGAGACAAACGCACGAGGCACTTTCCTCCTCACTCGAGGCGCGCTCCCCCTCCTGCGCGCAGCCGACGGTGACCGCTCCGTCGTGAACATCGCGTCCATCGCCGGGCAGGTCGGCGCGCTGCAGACGGGGATGCACTACGCCGCGAGCAAAGGTGCCATTCTGGCGCTGACTCGCAGCTTCGCTCGCCATCTCGCTCCCGAGCGGATTCGGGTCAACGCCGTCACCCCGGGCCCCATCACCAGCGCCATCACCGATCACCTGCAGGGACCAGGGCGTGACAAGCTCGAATCCTCCATTCCGCTGGGTGCGTTCGGTCAACCTGAGGACGTCGCGTGGATCATCTCCTCCCTCGCCTCGGAGCGCGCGCGCTTCATCACGGGAGCGACATACGACGTGAACGGAGGAGTTCGCATTGACTGACCCCACCACTCGGTCCGCGCTCGATACCGTCCAGGCGCAGCTCAATGCCTTCAACGACCACGACATCGACGCCTTCGTGGCCACCTACGCGCCGGACGCCGTCATCACCGGAGTCTCCCCCATGCCGATCACCGGCGCCCCGGACATCCGAGCGTTCTACGAGCCGCGCCTGCAGAACCCCGCGCTGTCCTGCGAGATCAAGGAGATCGTCGCCTTCGGGGAGCGCTGGATCGTCGCCAGGGAACAGGTGATCACCGCTGGCGTGGCGACGGAAACGATTGCGACGTTCGACGTCGTCGACGGTCTCATCGCACGCGCCTCGATGCTCAAAGCCTGAGATCCGCACCTGCCGCGTGGGCCGTGCCCCGGATGATCAATGATCGCGACGAGCGCGTCGGACATCACCGAAGGATGCCGTCCATGCGCCATCGACAGCGATCGATTGCCCTGAAAGGTATGGCGCTTCCTCGGACAGGAGGAACGAAACGACCGCCGCGACCTCCTCCGCTCGTGCGATCCTCCCCATCGGCGGACCCTCGGACAGCGCGCGTTCCGCGCTGGCGGGATCCCGCGAGGAGGCGATCTGGGCATCGAGATGCGGCGTCCGCACACCACCCGGCGCGATCGTGTTCGCTCGTATGCCGAGATCGCCATACGACACTGCGACGCTTCGACCGAGGGCGTCGATACCGCCTTTCGTGAACTCGTAGGCTGCATGATCGACGAAGCTCGCCCGCCCGTGAATCGAGCCGATGTTCACGATCGCGCCGGGTATCTCCTGCGCGACGAACGCGGACACAGCGACCGAGCAACCCCACACGTACCCGAGGCCGTTGATATCCATGATTCGTCGCACGACGCCCTCGTCGAGGTCGTGAAGGGGCGTGCGCTCGGTGATCCCCGCGTTGTTGACCCACCCGGCCAGGGGTGCGAGCGCGAGCGCGGCGGACAAGGCCCGCTGGTGAGCCCCGCGGTCCGCGGCGTCCCCGAGCACGACCTCCGCGCAGGCTCCGGATTCGACGGTTCCCGACCCCGGAGACCGCTCGAGCCCGACCACGACCCATCCGTCCGCAGTCAGCCGATCCGCGACCGCGCGACCGATGCCCTTCGCGGTTCCCGTAACGACCACACTGCGCGGATCACTCATGTGCTGCCTCCTCGATCCTCACGACCCCCTTCTCGGCGTCACCGAAGTCGAACACGCCCTCGCGCAACGTGAAGCCGAGTCCGACTGCGTCCGTCACCCGAACCCGCCCGTCGAAGCGGGGTCCACCCCGGATCAGTTCCGGCGCGGGGTCGTAGGGGTTGCCATCGCGTCCGAAGGTCTCGACGCCCATGCCCAGATGAGCAGTGATCTCGGGATACACATGGCCAGACACGGGCACCCCGCGCGCAGTCGCCCACGCGATCATGTCTCGCGCGGGAGTGATCCCGCCGATCGCGACGACATCGAGCCGCAGCACGTCCACCGCGCCGTGCTCGATCAGCGCACGCAACACAGCGGGATCGGTCACCTCATCGCCGGCGCCCGTCCGTAGCCCGCTCTCACGACGTATTCGAGCGCATCCAGCAGCATCTTCCGGAAGGAGCGGATCCTCCACCCAGGCCAGCGGCGGTTCGCCCCATTGAGCGATCTCGGTCAGCGCCTCGTCCGCGTCGCTCCATCCGAAGCCGACATCGACGACCAGGCCGGTCTCGACCGGCAACTCCGCTGTGAGTATCGCGAGCAGTTCACGCATGTATACCGGATCTGGAATTCGAGAGATCTTGATGTTCGTCCAACCACCGGCTTGAGCAAGGGCCTCGTCCGCGACCTCTCTCGGAGACCGATCGGACGAGGGATACGCGGCGACGAGCATGGACTCCCTGGGCTCGACCCCGGTACCCAGCAACGCCCATACAGGCAGTCCGGCACGACGCGCTGCAATGTCCCACAGAGCGATGTCGACCATGCCGATGGCTCGACGAACGAGGCCGACACGTCCGACGATCGCGCTCCCTCGATACATCCGCTCCCACGCCGCCTCCGGATCGTCTGCGGACAGTCCGAGCGCGTGCGGAGCGATGAGCCTGTCGATGATCTCGGCCATGGGCGCCTCCCTCGACAGGCAGTACGCGACTCCTGTGGTCCCTGCGGAGTCTTCCACGCGCACCGCGCTGTACTCCCGCCGAGTGACGGTCATCGCGCCCAGTCGTAGCGGAGCGGGGAGTGGCCGGACGGCGGTGGCGGTCGCGACCCGGAGGAGGGCACTCATGCCAGCCTCGTGGCGAGCGGGACGCCGTAGTCGATGAGGAAGCCGCCATCGACGTACACGGTCTGACCATTCATATACCGCGAGTCCGAGGACACGAGGAAGCTGACGGCGGAGGCGATCTCGCTCGCATCCGCCAGGCGCCCCGCCGGAATGCGAGACAGGATCGTGTCGAGATCGAGCGTGCCCTGCTCGATGCCGTGACGGAAGACGCCTGTGTCGACATAACCCGGAGCGACGGCATTCACGCGCACTCCGCGTGCCGCCCACTCGGCGCCCGCTGTGGCAGTGAGCCCGATGACCGCTGCCTTCGTGGTGGAGTACGGCGCGCGCCCTGCGGATCCACGCGACGAGATCGACGAGATGTTGACCACACGTCCTTCGCCGCGCGCGAGCATGCGTCGCCCTGCCGCCTGCAGACACAGGAAGACGCCGTGGAGATTCACATCGACCACCGCCGACCACTCATTCCACGTCAGATCCTCGATTCCCCTGTGACGCTGGATTCCCGCATTGTTCACGAGAACTGCGATCGGACCGACCTCCGCGTCGATCTGCCCGAACACTCGCTCAACGGATGCGGGATCGGTCACGTCGAGTTCGCGCCAGAGGATGCCCGCCGGATTGTCGCCCGCAGTGAGGCCCGGCACGCGATCGACCGCGACGACGCAGTAGCCGTCTGCGGCGAGACGCTGACCGATCTCCCAGCCGATCCCGGCAGCTCCTCCGGTGACGACGGCGACGGGGGGCTCAGCAGACATGATTCTCCTCGGGGTTCAGTGTGGTGCGGTCTCGGTATCGGTCCGCCGTCGCCACGGTGCCGCTCACGCGAGCAGCCTTTCGACGAGCTGGATCGCATGCTCCTCGAGGCGCTCGAGGGCACCGGAAGCCAGCGGCGTCTGCCAGGCCTGGTAGGCACCCCTGGCATATGCTTCGCGGGTGGGCAGATAGACGAATCCTGGCCCGTTCGTGAGGTTCATCACCACGATCGGTGTATCGGCGAACCGATCGCGCAGGGTGCGCTGTAGACGTGAATATGCCTCTCCCGGATGCGCGACGACGATCGCGTCGCCCAGCCGCCATGCCCACACCGGGTGCTGGACGGTCGGACCGACGATGTATCCGTCGCGAAGATTCCGCGCGCGATCGAGGCGCTCCCGACGTGAACGCGGATCGATGTCGCGCCATTGCTCGGACAGCTCGTCCAGCGTGGGCAGGTCTCGAAGGGCCAGCTCGACGGTCGCGTGCGCGCCACTTATCTCGGTCCCCCCGTCCGCCGGGCGCTCCACCCACATCGCGAGCGGCGCCCCGGATTCGACGACATCGTCGAGCGTGAGCTCCATGCCCGCCCGCGGCAGCGTGTCCAGAGCGGCGAGGACCGCGTGTCCGAGGGCCCTCCCGTGACGATCCGCGACAGCGTGGTCCCCCGTGTACTGTTCGCGGGGCGCGAGTTCCCCGGACGCTCCTTGAACGAACAGGCATGGTGCGCCCGACGCTGTTTCGACGACCTCGCGCAGGGCTCCGACGTAGTCGGGCGACAGCTCGCGGCTGTGCCAGGCCATCGTCGTGGGATGGCATGCGTAGTTCACGAGGGTCCCGAGCACAGTGCCGTCCGCCGTCGTGATCCGCCCCACCACGACCGTGTCATCCGCCTCACCTGCAGGGTTGAACCCGACGAGCGCACGGCCGTCGACATCGAGCTCCCTGTCCGCGGCGAGGCCACACCGCCCGGTCGCCCATTCGATGCGTCCCGGAACCGCGGTGTCCAGTGCGTCCTTCCCAGCCTCGATCCCGGCTGCCGCGAGGCTGTCCAGGTATCCGGGGATGAGTTCACCCCCCGGCAGATCGACATCGGCCGCACACAGCACCGCTCCAGCATGAGTGTGCGACAGCGACAACAGCAGTTGATCCGGCTCGAGATCCAGACCGGCGAGGATCGCCCCCCGCACTCTCTGCTCATCTGCCACGCGGCGCCACCAGGTACCGTCCACGGCCAGCAGCACCCGAGGGCGCCCGTCGTGCCCCGTCAGCGCGAGAGCCGTGAGTTCGAACGGGCGGTGCGCACCATCGGAGCGCTCCCAGTCCGCCGGGCCCCAGTTCTTCGCTCGGATCCCCGCGGGCGGCGTGATGTCGCGTCGCGCGATGCCGACCGCCAGCGTGCTGCGAGGCACGTGGTGCCGGTCGCCGAGCCGTGAGCCCGACGGTCCGATCTGGGTCATGTCGCCACCAGGTCGCTTCCGGCGCCTCGCGCACCGCATGTCCCGCGCATTTGCCATAGCATCGGTCGAGCAGGACGAGAGGGGAATGCAATGCGGACCGTGTCCGACCAGAACATCTCGGAGCAGGTGGCCGACGAGCTGCGCGGAGCCATCCAGTCGGGTGAACTCGCACCCGGCGAGCGCCTCGTCGAGCGCGCCCTCGCCGCCCAGCTCGGCGTCAGCCACATCCCCGTCCGTGAAGCGCTCACGCAACTCGCGCAGGAACGGCTCATCGTGCGCGAGCCCCGCCGGGGCGCACGCGTGGCATCCCTCACGGCGTCCGACCTCGAGGAGATATCCAGCCTGCGCATCGTGCTCGAACAGTTCATGGCTGTCCGCGTCCAGGAACGATGGACCGCCACCTCCGAGGCTCGACTCACCGCGATCGTCGACGCGATGGCTGCCGCACGGCCCGGCGACACCGCCGAGGTGCTGCGGCAGGACAGGCTGTTCCACGAGACGCTCGCCGACCTCGCCGAGCACAGGTTCCTCGACGAGGTGAGTTCCCAGCTGAACGGTCGGGTCGCCGGCTTCCTCCATGCCGCGAACGCGGCTCTGGGACCGGACGAGCAGCAGGAGCATGTCGCCAGCCACCGGGAGATCGTGGCGGCGATCGCCAGCGGGGACCCCGGCCGCGCGCGCGACGTGATCGCGGCGCACGTGTCCCGCGCCGTCGTTCGCATCAGCCCTCTCTCCGCGGACACCGGCAGCTGACCGCGGCGAAGGCACCCCTGGTCTTCGCGCACGACGATCTCAGACCACCAGATTCGAGGCGGTCACAACGCGGTCGCCCTCGTCCGGGAACGAGGCGCGTGCGACCCCCGCCTCGACGTTGGCCGAGTGCAGAAGAGTGGATCCGGACCCGAAGGCCGCGTCGGCCAGCTCGAGCCTCCCGCCCTCGAAACGATTCCCCACCGCGCGGTACTGCGTCGATCCGTCGGTGAGCGATACGTGCGATGCGGTCCCCTCGGCTCGGAAGATACTGTCGCTGAGAAGAGCATTCAGATCTCCGGAGCCGCTGTGCGTGAGGCCTACGCCCGCGGTGAGCGATATGTCGGCCCCGATGTACTCGACTGACTGCGTCTCGGATCCCGTCGCGGAAACACGAACATCGCGGAGGGTGGTGCCCTCGAAGCGCAGGCGCTCGGATGCCACAGCGAAGGCCTCGGCGCGGTCACCGCCGATGAGTCGACCGCCGCGGAAGACGACCGCACCCGAGCCGAGCACCTTCATCCCCCCGACACCGGTGAGCGTTGTGTCGACGAAAATCACGGGAGCCTTCACCGTGGCGTTCGTGAGGTCACCGGCCGCGACGAAGCGGAACTGCGACGCCTCGATCACGGTCGGTCGCACCGAGGCCTCGGATGCCTGTGTGATCACGAGTGTGTCGGTGGCCGAGCACCCGCGCAGCTGGGCGCCGTCCGCATTGATCCACAGCATCCCGGAACCTGCGAGAGACGGCTTGCCGATGACCTTGACGTCTTCGAGGGTGAGGTCGGTGATCTTCACGCGGGCGACGAACCAGGAGCACACGTGCTGGCGAACCGTGATGCGCTTGGCGGCAGACCCCCATGCGGCCCCCGAGTTCGCGAATGTCATGAGACCGGAGTTACCGACGTAAGTGAGATCGTGTTCGTACTGACCGTGTGTGACGAACGGGCCCTGGTCGTCTCCGTCGCCGTGACAGTTCTCGACCAGGCAGTACGCACTCGCGGTGAAGTCATTGAGGTGGCGCGAGTTGGACGTGTGGCAGTTCGCGATGTAGCCGTACAGGCAGTAGATCTGTTGCGTGAGGTATCCCGCTCCGCCCCACGTCACCGACGTCGGGTTCGACAGCGTGCAGCTCTCGGTCGTGAAGAACGTGTTCCATCGCCGCTGGATGAGCGGCCAGAACGTCTTCGTCCCCACGATGTGGTCCACATCGCACCGCACCGCGTATTCGAAGGCGAGAGGGTGGGACCCCGTGTATTCGTCGGTGCCCTTGCCGCGGAAGCGCAGGTTCGACACGGACACGTCGTGGACGGGCTTGACGTGTCGCCATGTCATGACGCGGTCCTCGCCGAGCGGCCAGCCGTTCTTGTAGTTGACTCGGATGTGACCGCCGTCCACGATCTGCGTGACCTGGACGAGCCGCTGCAGCTCGCGCTCCCATCGGCCGGCCAGCGCGTTCACCTCCGCCGCGTACCATTCACCGACTGCGAAGAACGAGGAATCCGAGACGGGGAAGATGTCCCCGAGGTCGGGCACCGTCTCCCCGAGGCGAGACTCCTGCACGGCGTCGGTGACCACACCGCGGAAGAACATCACGGCGGCGAAAGGATCGTCCTTGCCCGCGTTCTCGATACCCTCGGTCGTCATCAGCTGGTTGCCGAAGTCGAAGGAGATGTTCGAGCGCGAGAAGCGATGCCGACGAACGAAGTTCAGGTCGGTACGCGCCTCGATACGGTGGATGCTCTCGTCATTCACCATCACGTCGAGAGCATCGTCGGCGGGCTCTCCCGGCCCGAACAGCCCGAACGCTCGGAAGTCGACGACACCGCCGTGCATGCGCACCCAGACGGCGCCCCTGCGCCCGGCGACGACCGTGCCGCCGTTGACCGCCGGGGCCTTCCTGGTCACGCACCGGAAAAGTCCGCCACCACCGTCGCCCGGTGTGGCGTATCCGGCCACCGCGACGACGTCGTCTGCCTTCGCGTTCTCCCTGGCGAGGTCTGCGACGGTGGCGACCGACCCCGTGTCCCGAGACATCGGCAGCCCCTGCGGCTGCACCGGCGGGGACGCCGCGCTCGCCATCGCTCCCGTGCTCACGGCGGCGACGCCACCGAACGCCGCAGCACCGAGTCCTGCGAGGACCATACGTCGCGTCCGTACCGTCGCGGCGCTCTCGGTCTCGTCCTGATGCTCGTTCATCATCTCGTCTCACTTCCGGCAGCTTTCGCCACCCTCAGGTGCGGGCTGAACCCGCGGATCCGTTCTCTGTGTTCCCCAGTTCCCCGTTGCCCTCACCTATAGGTCCTGGGGCCGCCGATCGCGCCGCCTCGGCCGCGACGATCGCATTCGTATAGACAGCGGTCGTCCGCTCCGGTGCAACGGGGAGCCCTCCGGCAGCGAGCCGAAGCACGGCATCCGCAGTTCCGGCGTATCCGAGTGCCTCCCCGCCGTCGGCGAGGATGACCTCTCGGACACCGTCGTCCGTCACGATGCGCACGGAATACCGATCCGGTCCGGCGACTCCCGACGCGGTGATCGTGACGGGGACCGCACCCACGCGCGCATGGACCGAGCCCAAAAGCTCCGAAGCGCTCGCGTCGGAACCGACCGCGCGGGCGGAGAGCACGTCGGCACTCGCTCCCGGCATCAGGACGTCGAGCATCTCCCACGCATGGATCCCGATGGTGAGGAGCGTGCCACCACCTACACCGGGATCGTCCTGCCAGCGTCGAGTCGGCGCGAGAAAGCCCGCGATATCGTGCTGCACGAAGATGTCGATGGCCCGCGGCGGTGTGATCGTGAGCTCCGCGGCGAGCGCGATGATGTCGGGCGCGAACCGGAGCACAGAGGTGGTGAAGGACGTCCCGGGCGCTGCACTCAACCAGGCGCCGAGGCCGGCCCGGCCTGCGGCGACCGTCTTGTTCGCGAAGACCGGGATGCCCGTGAGGCTGCACGCCCTCGCGATCTCTGCCGCGCGGGCGGTGCGCGGTGTGGCCACGACGACGTCCGGCCGGAGGGCGAGCAGAGCTGAGAGCTCGGAGAGCATCGGGGTCCTGAAGTCGCCGGCGAACGCCTCACCGCGTTCGGGATCGTCCGTATCCCAGACGCCCACGAGCTCAGCGTCGCGAGCACGGAGATTCACCGCGTCCGTGAACGGGTGTGAATGCGCGACGCCAGCGAAGGCGACCCGCACTCGGCCGCTAGGGCTCGTCATCCCATCGTGGTGAGCTGGTCACGGCTCACCACGTGCTGAAGAGGACGGCCCGCAGCAAAAGCGGTGAGCTCGTCGACGGCGATCGCCCCCTGACGGCGGCGACCTTCCTGTGTCCCGGCGGCACGGTGCGGAGTCACGAGAACGCCCGGAAGGGTCCGGAATGGACTGTGCCTGGGTAGTGGTTCCTCATCGAAGACGTCGATCGCGGCCGAGAGCCTGCCGGAGGAGAGTTCCGCCTGGAGCGCGGTCTCGTCGACCAGCCACGAGCGCGCCGTGTTCACCACGCCCGCTCCGTCCGGGAGGATCGCTAGTTCGCGGGCGCCGATCAGGTGATGCGTCTCGGGCAGCGTCGGCGCGTGCAGTGCGACGATCCGTGCCTGTGCGAGCGCATCGTCGAGCGCGAGCAGCGGCACACCGAGGTCGGCGGCCTCCGGCACGCTCAGCGTCGGGTCCACGAGGAGGGGACGAGCGCCGAGTGCCTGCAGCAGCGAGATGTACGCACGACCGGTGCGCGAGGCACCGATCACCGCGACCGCAGTTCCGAGGATCTCGTGCTGCACACCGCCCGGCCACCATCCGCCGGAGCGCCCACGGACGGCGTCGTTCATCTGAGGGATGCGGTGCAGCAGCGCCAGCGTGAAGGCGAGGGAGACTTCGGCGACCGATCGCGCCATCCCCTCACCCGCTTGCGTCACGACGATTCCCCGGTCGAAGAGCTCCTCCGTCGCGAACGGGCGGATGCTCGCCCCGGTGTGGACTACGAGTTCGAGAGCGGGGAGTTCGGCCAGCCTGTCCGCGCCGAAGGGCGGAGCGCCCCAGCTGGTGATCACCACCCGGACGAAGGACAGGTCGGGTACGTCGGACAACGCGTCGACTCGGACGAAGGCGGGCCCCATGTGATTCGGCTTCACGTTCGCGTCACCCGTGCCGATCAGCTCAGCGGCGGTGTTCATGCGCCCGAGGTCGGATTCCGAGAAGAACTGCGTCATGAGGGCCTCGGGCACGACGGCCACCACGCTCGGCCCCGTCATCGCAGCCACCTGTCCCTGTGCTCGGCGATGAAGGCGTCATCGTGCAGGTCCGGATACGCGAGACGCACTCTCTCGATCTCCTCGGCCTGTCCGGGAGAGAGACCCTCGTTCGGATCGAGGCACCATACGCCGTCAAGAAGGCCCTGTTGCCGCAGCACCTCGTGCACTCCGGCGATCACACCCTGGAAGGCATGGCCAGGGTCGAAAACCGCCTGATTGACATCGACCATGTCTGCTGCGACCGCGCCCAGTGCGCGATACGCCTCGTGATCGCCGCTCGCGGCCGCATGCGCACGCTCGAGCATACGAACCGCGGCGCGCGTACCGACTGCCCACTGCCCCAACAGGCCACCGGCGAAGCGCATGGTCCGCGACCCCTCGGGAGAGTCCACATGGAACTCGGCGAGGAGGTCCGCGACGATTGCGTCGTCGTTGCCCGTGTAGAGCGCGATGTCATCGGCACGCCCGGACTGCGCGACTCCGCGCACGAGCTCGAGCGTTCGGTACCGGTCGAAGGGCGCGGACTTCACGGCGACGACCGAGGGGATTCTGGCGAATTCCCTCCAGAACGCACGATCCAGCACGGGGCCCCCGATCGCCTCCTGCAGATAGAAGCCGATCACGGGCAGCACTTCGCCGACGGCCCGCGCCCGATCGAGAAGTTGTGCGTCATCCGCTCCCGGTACCCGCGGGCTGACGAGAACCGCGTCGTACCCGAGCGCACGAGCGAGCTCCGCCTCTGCGACGGCCTGCGCGGTCCCGCCGGCGACGCCGGCGACCCGCACGATGCTGTCGTCCGCGCGCGCTTCCAGCTCTTCGGCAGCGAGAGCGAGTACCGGCTCGAAGAGCCCGTGCTCGCTGTCGCGGATCTCGAACTGCGTCGTGTGCACGCCTACCGCGACGCCGCCCGCTCCCGCATCGAGGTAGTAGCGCGTGAGCGCGCGCTGACGGCGCTCATCGAGGGCACGCTGAGCGGTGAGCGCGAGAGGGTGCGCCGGGATGACCGCGCCCCGCGCCAGGGTCTCTGCGGCGGCAGGGCGCAACGAGGGCACAGCCGTCATCAGAACTTCCCGTCTCGAACGGCCCACTTGGTCGGCTTGCTCGTGAGCGGCAGGCCGTTGCGCAACCACGCCGCCTGCCACTCGATGAGCGTCTCCGCCGAGGCCTCCGGGTATCCGAACAGCGCCATGCACCGACGCGCATCGCTGAGCAACGCCGTCGGCTGGGGGGCATCGACGAACGTGACCTCACGATCCAGGAGCTCACCGAATCGACGGGCGATGGACTCCACACTCAGCAGCTCGGGGCCGGTAAGGTTGATGGTGAAGACATCGGAGGAGGCGTGTGAGAGGCTCCGCAGAACCACCTCGTTCGCGTATCCCTGCCAAATGACATTGACGTTGGCCGTCGCCCGTGACACCGGCTCGCCGTCCTGCACGGCACGACCGATGTCCGCCAGGACGCCGTAGCGAAGGTCGATCGCGTAATTCAAGCGAATGACGGACACCGCGGTCCCACGCTCCTGCGCGCTGAACTCGAAGATGCGCTCGCGTCCGAGACACGACTGCGCGTACTCGCCGATGGGCGCTGGCGACACGCCTTCTGCCGCTCCACCGCTGGAGGCGTGCACGAACGGATACACATTGCCCGTGGAGAGAACGGCGATACGACTGTCACGGTAGCGACGTGCGACCCGGTCCGGAAGAGCGGCATTCACCGCCCATGCCCAGGACGCGTTGGTGGCGGCACCGAACTTCGCGCCCACCATGAACACCACGTTCGGAGCATCGGGGAGGGCGGTGAAGTCGTCGTTCTCGATGAGATCGAAGGGGACGACGAGGACTCCTGCATTCTCCAGCCGAGCGCGGATGGCTGCGTCGCCGAAACGGGAGACCGCGTATACAGCGTCGTTCGTGCGCCCCGCCTCATCCATTCCGCGCCGCGCGAGCATCGCAAGCGTCGGCCCCATCTTGCCTCCGGCCCCGAGGATCAGCAGATCCCCCGTTCCGGTGGCCAGGTCGGCGATGAGGGCTTCGCTCGGGGTCCCGAGTGCCTCCTCGAGCGCATTCTCCGAAGAGAAACCGAGCGGCGACATGTGGTGATTCCTTTCCATGGGTCAGCCCTTGATCCCTGCGGTCGCGACGCCCTCTTGCACGTAACGTTGAGCGATCAGATAGGCGAGGAAGATCGGCAGCAGCGCGACCACGGAGCCCGCGAGCATCACGCTCAGTGGCACATTCTGCTGCTGCAGCGAGGAGATTCCGACGGTGAGGGTCCACATCTCGCTGGACTTTCCGATGATGAGTGGCCAGATGAAATCGTTCCAGTGCCACAGGAAGACGAAGAGGCCGAGGGTGGCGAGCACCGGCTTGCACAGCGGCAGGACGATACGCAGGAAGATGCGGAACTCACTCGCGCCGTCGATTCGGGCGGCTTCGAACAGCTCATCAGGTAGGCCCTGGATGAACTGACGCATGAGGAACACGGCCTGTGCGTTCGCCAGGGTAGGCAGGATGAGCCCCCAGTAGGTGTCCACACCGCCGATCGTCGCCATGAAGATGAAGGTCGGGATCAGGGTGACGTGAAAGGGAACCATCACCATCGCCAGGAACGACCAGAACATGACCTCCTTGCCGGCGAAGCGCTTCTTGGCGAACGCGTATCCGGCGAGCGCGGAGAAGAACAGCACGGCGACGACAGAGACCACGGAGTAGATCACCGTGTTGCCGAGCCAGACGAGGATGCTCTGCCCGCCGAGCACCTGCTCGTAAGACTCGGTGGACAGGTTCCAGGGCAGCAACGACCCGGGGAACTCGACGGCGAGACCCGGCTTCAGGCTCAGCACCACCATCGCGTAGAACGGGAAGAAGCTGAAGAACGCGGCGATGCTGAGCCCGATCCAGCGCAGGACGATCCCGGTCCGGCTGGGTTCGAGCGCCCGGAACGGACGGGGCCGACGACGCAGTGTCTGCTCACGGGTACGGATGGGGGCATCTGCCACAGCGGTCATTTCTCTTTCCCGATCACGAGGCGCTGCAGGAGCGCGATGAAGAGGGTCATGATGAACAGCGCCACCCCGACGGCTGCGGCGTAGCCGTAGTCGAAGTACTTGAACCCCTGGTCGTACAGCATGTAGACGAGGGAGTAACTGGCGTGCGCGGGTCCGCCCTGCGTCATGACGTAGATCACATCGAACACCTGGAACGAGACCGTGGTCTCGATGACGGCGAGGAAGAAGAACGTGGGCCGCAGATGCGGCAGGAGGATGTAGCGGAAGCGGGTCCACGCTCCCGCCCCGTCCATGAGAGCCGCCTCTTCGAGCTCTCTCGAGACGTCCTGCAGTGCGGCGATCATGATGAGCATTCCGTACCCGAACCGGGACCACACGCCGATGATGACGAGCGCGGGAATCACCAGCGCCGGATTACCGAGCCAGGATCCGCCGAGACCGAGTGGCTCCATGAGCTGGGACCACGGGCCGTCGGTGGAGAAGATCCACTTGAAGATCGCTCCTGCCAGGACCAGTGAGGTGATGACGGGGAGGAAGAAGATCGAACGGAAGAACCTCGATCCGCGGAAGGCGCGTCGCACGGCGAGAGCCATGCTGGTGGACACGATGAGGGAGATCGGGACGGCGAGTACCGCGTACAGGACGGTGATGCCGAGCGCCTTCCAGAACAGCGGGTCGGCGACCAGACGCTCGAAGTTCGCCAGCCCCTGCCACGCGATCTCACCGGAGATGTCGTAGTCGAACAGGCTGAGGAGCACTCCGACGATCGACGGCCCGAAGCGGAACGCGAGGAAGAGCAGAAAGGCCGGCAACACGAACAGCAGGGCGATGCGCGCTTCGCGGCGTGCGAGGACGCGCGACGTGACGCGCGGGCGTCGCGCATCCGGCGATGCCGGCTGGCGCAGCGTGGGCGACGCGGTGGTGGTCGTCATGTGAGGTTTCTCCTCCGTCGGGAGAGGGCCCCGGACCCGCGTGCATGCGGGTCCGGGGCTCCGTCGGATCAGTCGCCGAGCAGAGGCTCGGCTGCGGTGGCTGCGGCGTCCAGTGCTTCCTGGGCGCTCTTCTGTCCGAGCAGCGCCGCCTGGATCTCCGGGGCGAGGATCCCCATGATCTCGCGTGAGCTCGGGAACAGTTCGCCGACGGTCACGGTGTCCACAGCCTCTTCCATGGGCCCCATCACCGGGTCATCCGCATAGAGCGGACCGGTGGACGTGAGCGCCGAGAAGAAGTTCGCCTGGGGCAGGTACTCCGTCACGCGGTCGGCACCGGTCGCGAACTCCGCGAACGCACCCGCGGCGTCTTTCACCTGCGAGTCCTTCAGCATCGCGAGCGATCCGACCGTGCCGTATGCGACGGATTCCTGATCGGTGAGCGGCGGCAGGACGACGATGTTCTCTTCGCCCCAGAACGGCTCGACCTCGGCAGGGACGTTCGTCCAGCTGCACGCGACCTTGCCAGCGGCGAGGGCCGTCTGCTCCAGTGGCGGGTTGGTGGAGATCAGATCGGGCTCGATGTAGCCCTTGTCCGCGAAGTCGGCAAGCATCGCGAGGGCGGACTCTCCCTCGGCGCCTGCGAACTCCGAAGCGGTGCCGTCATCGTTGAAGACGGACCCGCCCGCCTGCCACAACAACGGGTAGAAGGTCATGTTCAGGGTGTTCTCCGGCGAAGCGGGGTAATTGATCGTGTAGATGTCCGCCGCCTTGAAGGTCGGCGCCATCGAGACGAGGTCGTCCCATGTTTCGGGGTACTCCTCCACACCGGCCTCGTCGAACGCGGCGGCGTTGCAGATGAGCGGGTTGACGCTCGTCAGCAACGGCGCCCCCATGAGCTGCCCGTCGATCGTGATCGACTCCGTCACATTGGGGAGGATGTCGGCCATGTGCTCATCACTCAGGTATTCACCGATGGGCTCGATCGAGGACTGATATGCCGAGAGCTGGTCAGGGATGAGGTAGACGAGGTCCGGGCCCTTCTTCGCCGCGATAGCGGTCTGCAGACCCTCGTCGCGATTGGCCCAGGGGAAGATCTCGTAATCGACAGTGATGCCCTCGTTCTCGGCTTCGAACGCGGCGACGGTCTCATCCCAGTACGCCTTGTGCGCGGCTTCGTCCGCGATCACGGGATACAGCCAGACGGTGACATGCTGGTCACCGGACCCGGCGTCGCCGCCGGCGGAACAGCCGGCCAGCAGACCGACGGTGGCGAGGCCAGCGACCAGGCCAGTGAACTTCGAACCACGCATGTTGCTCCTTTGCTGAACGGTGCAGGGGGTTGAGACATTATGACACCACGCTGTGATAATTGGTCAAGAGGGGATCTGTAACGAGTTTGTTTCCTTGTGAATTCAAGCGCGTGACGCGTTTTATCTGTCATATCGATTCCGAGTAGCTCGTGTGCTAATTTGATCGCACCGCTCAACGTGGACGACTGGAGGAATGATGCGCAGCACGGCGTCGATGCCTGTCCCCGTCCGCCTGGCGCTCCACCTCCGCGATCACGGCCCCCGCAGCGTCACGGAACTCGCGCAGGCCCTCGAGGTCTCGCGTACTTCGGTCGAGACCTCATTGGCGCCCCTGATGGACAGCGGACTCGTATCCGACGCCCCCGTCGCAGCGAACAAGGGCGCGGGGCGGCCCGCCCGTCACTATGCCTTCCGCACGGACGCGGGAGTCGTCGCCGGTGTCGACGTCGGCGCACACAGCATCCGGATCCTCCTCGCAGATCTCGCGGGAACCGTGATGTTCCATCGCACCCTGCCGGGCCTTGATCCCGCCGCATCGGGCGCCAGTCAACTCGACCGTGTCGTCAAGGACATCTCCACAGTCGCCGCGGAAGCCGGCATCGCCCTTGCCCGCCTACGCGCGATCGGTGTCTCCCTCCCGGGAATCGTCGACGACACCGGCCGGGTCATCACCTCGGTCGTCATCCCCACCTGGTCGGGGATCGACGTGGCGGGACACCTGCGCCGCGCCTTCTCCTGTGAGATCGTGATCGACAACGGCGTTCGGCTCGCCGCGGTGGCCGAGCACCATCTGGGAGCCGCACGCCTCGTCAACGAAGTGCTGTACCTGTCGGTAGGCAACCGCATCGCGGCCGGTCTCATCCTCGGGGGTGTCCCGCGCCGCGGAGTGCACAACGTCGCGGGCGACATCGGTCGCCTCGCATTCCGAGGGCTGAACGCCAGAACCGGGCAGATCGGTTGGCACAGCGCGGGCTCCGCTGAGGAGGTCTTCGAGCGTGCCGAGCAGGGTGACGAAGCGGCGCGGACCGAACTCGACGAGTTCCTCGATGAGCTAGCGCACGGCATCGCGACGCTGGTGATGACCGTCGACCCCGCGATCGTCGTGATCGGCGGGGGCCTCTCTCTCGCTCGTGAGCGTCTCCTCGCGCCGCTCCGCAGTGCCGTCGCCCGTCACATCGGCCTTCCCTTCGAGGTGCCGATCGTCGGCGCCCGGCTCGGTGCCGACGCGGCCGCCTATGGAGCACTGGCGCTCGCGTTCACGCGGTGCACGGCCGGGATCTACGGACTCGAACAGATGCCCTCTCCTCCACTCACCCCTCTCGCGGCGCCCGTCACACCGACAGCCGGCGCCTGACGACCGCACGAAGGACCCCCATGACTGACCTGGAAGTCGGCCTCATCGGCGCCGGCGGAATCTCCCGCGTCCACGCCGACGCCTGGCGCTCCCTCGGCGCCCGGGTACGGATCTTCTCGCTCGACGGAGCGGAGGAACTCGCCGCCGAGTACGGGTTCTCCGTCGCGCCATCGATCGAGGAAGTTCTCGCAGACGCCGACATCGTCGACATCGTCACCCCCAGCGGCACGCATCCCGCCCTCGCCCTGGCCGCGATCGCCGCGGGCGTCCACGTGATCTGTGAGAAGCCGCTCGCGCCGACCGTCGAGCAGGCGCAGGAAATCGTAGACGCCGCCGCGGCGGCCGGCGTCCGCCTCTTCCCCGCTCACGTGGTTCGCTACTTCCCTGAGTACGCCGAGATCCGTCGACAGGTGCACGCTGGCGCCATCGGAGATCTCGCCACGCTGCGCCTGCTCCGTACCGGATCGGCGCCGAGCACGCCGTGGTTCTTCCGCGAGAGCACGGGCGGAGGAGTCATCCGCGATCTCATGATCCACGACATCGATCAGGCGATGTGGATGGCGGGGCCGGTCACCTCCGTCTACGCCGTACAGAATCCCCCGACCACGGACGATGTGGTGCCCACACCCGTCACGGCCCAGGTGGTACTCACCCACCGGAGCGGTGCACTCTCGCACCTGCTGTGCAGCTGGGGCGCCCCCGGCATGCCCTTCCGCACCGGCATCGAGGTCGCCGGGAGCGAAGGACGCCTGACGTCCGGGAACTCGGGGACCGGGCCGTTCCTCCTCGACACCGCCGTCGCGGGTGACACGGGATACATGCCACCGATGTCTCTTTCCGATAGTCCATACCTTCACGAGATCGCCGACTTCGTCCGAGCCGTCGAGGAAGGACGGGAAGCACGCGTCTTGCCCACGGACGGCGTGTCAGCTGTCGCGGTGGCTGAAGCCGCCTACGCCTCGATCGCCTCGGGCGGTCCCGTCCCCGTCACGGAGGTCGTCCGATGACCATCAAGATCGCGATCCTTTCCTTCGCCCATGGCCACGCGCTGAGCTACGTCCGCGCTCTGCGGGAAATGCCCGGCGTCGAGATCCTCACGACCGATCCCGACGGGGCGAACGCTCCAGACGCCGCGCTGCGCGGCAGAGAGCTGGCTACCGAGCTCGGCGTTGCATACGCCGACTCCTACGACGACGCCTTCGCCTGGGCTCCGGATGCGGTGATCGTCACCGCCGAGAACTCCCGTCACCGCGACCTCGTGATCCGCGCCGCCGAGGTCGGCGTGCACGTACTCTGCGAGAAACCGCTCGCGACCTCGGTGGCGGACGCGATCGCCATGCGGGACGCATGCGCCGCCGCGGGCGTGATGCTGATGGTCGCCTACCCCGTGCGCTTCGCTCCCGAGTTCCGCGACGCCCTCAGCCAGATACGGAGCGGATCCCTGGGGCGAGTCCTCGGCGTCACTGGAATCAACAACGGCAAGCTGCCGACGGATCGCGCGTGGTTCACGGATCCGGAGCTCGCCGGCGGCGGCGCACTCGTGGACCACGTCGTACACTGCGCCGACCTCCTCGATGAGCTGCTCGGCGAACGGCCCGAATCCGTCCGTGCGGTATCCAACCGCATCCTGCACAGCGAGCGAGGTCTCACGGTCGAGACAGGCGGGATGGTGACGGTCCGCTACCCGAGCGGTGTGGTCGCGACGATCGACTGCTCGTGGAGTTGGCCCATGAGCGCCCCCACCTGGGGCGGGGTGACGCTGCAGATCGTCGCCGAACGCGGGACCCTGACGATCAGCCCGTTCGCACAGGGCATCGCCGGGCATGACGCCAACGGCGAGACGTGGACGCCGCTCGGTCCCGACCTGGACGCGCTCCTGCTCGGCGAGTTCGTCTCAGCCCTGCGCGAGGAGCGCATGCCACAACCCGACGGCGGCGTCGGCATCCGCACGGTCGAGATCGTGAAAGCCGCGCAGAGGTCCGCCCAGAGCGACGGGGCTGTCATACCGCTCTCGTAATTCGGCGCGGCGGGACGCGCGTGCGGCTGTCAACCCCGTGTGCGCTGCGGCGCGAGGAACGTAGCGTCGGCGGGATGACCACGTCACACGCAGCGAACGCACCCGGACGCCATCGCATTCTCGTGATCGGGGGAGGCAACGGCGGACTGTCGGTCGCCGGGCGGCTTCGGCGCGCGGGCGTCACGGACATCGCCGTCATCGAGCCCAGCGAGACGCACTACTACCAGCCGCTCTTCTCGCACATCGCCGGGGGCACCGCGCGGGCGAGCGAGGCGAGGCGTCCGCAGCGCGACGTCATCCCGCACGGTGTCGAGTGGATCCGGGACAGCGTCACCCGCGTCAACGCGGACGCCCGCGCCGTGCACCTCGCCTCCGGTGGCGTCGTCACCTACGAGCACCTCATCCTCAGCCCCGGTATCTCGCAGGACTGGGATGCGATCCCCGGCCTCGCCGACGCCATGCGCACGCCGCAGGGGGCATCGAACTACACGTTCGACCTGGCTGTCAAAGCCTCAGGACTGCTGCGCGATGTGACCCGCGGGACCGTCGTCTTCGTGCAGGCTGCGGGACCGGCCTCGTGCGCCGGTGCCGCACAGAAGCCGATGTACCAGGCGTGCGCCTACTGGTGGGCGAAGGGCGTGCTCGACGACATCCGCGTCGTCATGCTCGTGCCCGACCCGACCGTGTTCGGCATTCCCGAGATCGACGCGGAACTCGAGCGGAAGATCGAGGAGTACGGCATCGAACTGCATACAGATGCGGAGCTGCGCTCGGTCGATCCCGTGCACCGGACCGTCGCATTCGGCTCCGAGGGACGGGAACTCTCGTACGACCTGCTGCTCGTCGAGCCGCCGCAGTCGGGCCCTGCGTGGATCCACGACAGCGGCCTGTCCACGCATCCGGACGGATTCGCCGACGTCGACATCCAGACGCTCCAGTCCCCTCTGCACGCGAACATCTGGGCGCTGGGGGATGCCGCCGCCACGACGAACTCGCGCTCGGGTGGCGCGCTGCGCAAGCAGGCGAAGGTGCTGGCCGAGAACCTCGTGGCCGTCCTCGCCGGTGGTGAGCCCCTGTCGCACTACGACGGCTACGGCGTCTGCCCGTTTACCGTGTCGCGGTCGACCGCCGTGTTCGCCGAGTTCGATTCGCGACGTCAGCTCGTCCCGACGCTGTGGCGCACGTCGTATCGCGAGAGCCGCCGATCCTGGATCATCGACCGCCACGTCTTCCCGAAGGTGTACTGGAACCTGATCCTCCAGGGCCGCGCCTGACCGGCTCGTCCCGCCTCGTCCCGCCTCGTCCCGCCTCGTCCCGCCTCGTCCCGCCTCTCCCCCCTGTCGTCGAGTGGTCAGTTTTGGTCCAGAATGACCCCATTTGTGGACCGAAACTGACCACTCGGCTACGGGGACGGACTACTCCGTGACGACCCACTCGAACTGGTCGCCGTTCTCCTCGAGCCACGCGTCGATCGCTTCGGGCTCCTGGCCCTCGCCGTACTCGTTGACGACCATGTTCTCGAGCGACCCGTACTGCGCGTCGTCGAGAGTGATCTGACCGAGCAGGTCCGCCGCCTCGGGGAACTCCTCCGCGAACCCCTTGTGCCCCATGAAGTGAAGCCCCTCGCTCTCGCCCATGCCGTCCTTCGGGTCCTCGAGCGCCTTCAGGTCGTAGGCGTCGTTGGCCCAGAACGGACGCCACAGCGTCACGATGATGTCCTCCTCGTTCTCGATCGCGTTCTCGAGCTCGACCAGCATGGCCGCGAGAGACGAGGTCACGAGCGAGTACTCCTCGTCGAGACCGTACGCCGGGAAGAGCGAGTCCTGTGCCATCGCCGCGGTCCCCGACCCCGGCTCGATCGTGAAGATCTCGCCGTCGAAGCGGTCCCCCTGGCCGATGAGATCCTCGACCGCGTCGACGTCCATGTACGAGGGGACGGCCAGCGTGCCCTTCGCGTCCGCGTAGTAGGTGCCCAGATCTTCCAGGTCGTCCCCGTAGGTCTCCATGTACGACGCCTGCGAGATGTCCGACCATGCTGACGGATAGAGATCCACATCCCCCTCCGCGAGCGCCGCGTAGAGCACACCCACCTCGGAGAGGGTCTCCAGCTCGACCGTGTATCCCAGCTTCTCGAACTGGTCCTGCAGGAGGAAGGCGTTGTTCACGGCGTCGGTCCAGGACGGCAGGTAGCCGATCGTGATCGTCTCCTTCTCACCGCCGCTCGCCCCCGCGGAGTCATCGCCGGCCGCGCAACCGGTGAGGGCGAGAGAGCCGGCGAGGCCGAGGATGAGCGTGCTCGAGAGGATACGTGTGTGCTTCGTCATGTTCCGTATGTCTTTCCGTTGCTGATGAAGGTCAGGGCGAGCCTGACGCGTGCATGGCGCACAAAGGGGGCGCCGCAGCAGCAGCTGCGGCGCCCCCCGACGTGAAGAGAGTGATTACTCGGTGATGACCCAGTCGAAGTCATCGCCGTACTCGTCCAGCCATGCCTCGACGGCCTCGGCCTCGCGGCCCTCGCCGTACTCGTTCACGACCATGTCCTCGAGCGCACCGTACTGAGCGTCATCCAGCTTGATCTGCTCGATCAGCTCGGCAGCCTCGGCGTTCTCCTCGGCGAAGCCGGCGGTGCCCAGGAAGTGCAGCGCCTCGGGCTCGCCCATGGCACCCATCGGGTCCTCGAGGTCCTTGACGTCGTAACGGTCGTTGGCCCAGAACGGACGCCACAGGGTGACGACGATGTCCTCTTCGGCCGCGATCGCGTTGTCGAGCTCGGTGAGCATCGCCGCGGTCGAGGAGGTGACGAGCTCGAACTCGCCTTCGAGGCCGTACTCCGGCATCATCGAGTCCTGCGTCTGAGCGGTGAGGCCCGCGCCCGGCTCGATGCCGATGATCTGGCCGCCGAACTGGTCGGCGTTGCCCTTCAGGTCCTCGATCGAGTCGATGTCCGTGTAGGACGGGACCGCGATCGTGAGCTTGGCGTTGTCGTAGTACGCACCGAGGTCCTCGATGTCGTCGCCGTACTCCTCCATGTAGGAGGCGTGCGTGAGCTCGGGCCATGCCGAGGGGTAGATGTCGACGTCGCCCTGGGCGAGACCGGTGTAGAGCGGACCCGCCTCGGTCAGCGTCTCCATCTCGACCGTGTAGCCGAGCTTCTCGAGCTGGTTCTCCAGGAGGTACGCGGTGCTGAGACCGTCGGTCCAGGAGGGGAGGAAGCCGAGCGTGATGGTGCCCATCTCGTCGGACGATCCGCCGTCGCCTCCGGCGGAGTCTCCGCCACTGGCGCAACCCGCGAGAGCGAGTGATGCTGCGGCTCCGAGAGCCACGATGGATGTGATCTTGGTGTTCTTCTTCATGGTGCGTTCCTTCCGTATGTTCTGCTGCGTTATGTATGGGTCAGGGATGGATCAGATGCCGCCGCCGCCACCGATGGGAGCGCGACGGGGAGAGGCCTTCATGCGATCGGCCTCGTCCTTGGCGTCCTTCGCGTCGGCTGCGGCCACGTCGCTCTTCGCGGCGCGGCGACGCGCGAGCAGGCCGAGCAACGACGAGCGGTAGTCGGCCGGGTTGCCGAGGGCCGCGGTCACACGGTCGAGGTAGACCGCGATGATCACGACGCTGAGGCCGGCTTCGACACCCTTCGCGAGGTTGACGGTCGAGATCGCCTGGACGACCTCCTTACCGAGTCCGTCCGCACCGACGATGCCGGCGACGACGGCCATCGACAGCGCCAGCATGATGACCTGGTTGATTCCGGCCATGATGGTGGGCGTCGCGAGCGGCAGCTGGATCCCGCGGAGGATCTGACCGGGCTTCGCGCCGAACGCGTGACCGGCCTCGACCGTCTCCGGGTCGACACCGCGGATTCCGAGCTCGGTGAGCCGGACGCCCGGGGGCAGCGCGAAGATGACCGTCGAGACGAGACCCGGCACGACACCGATGCTGAAGAACGTGATCGCGGGGATCAGGTAGACGAAGGCGGGCATCGTCTGCATGAAGTCCAGCACGGGCTTGAGGATCGTACGCACGGTGGAGTTGCGCGCCGACCAGATACCCAACGGCACCGAGATCACCACGGCGATGACCGTGGCGACGAGCACCAGCGCGAGCGTCTGCATGGACGTGACCCACTGGTTCATGCCCACGATGAGGATGAACGACACGATCGTTCCGACCGCGAGCTGCCACGAGCGCAGCAGCCAGCCGATCAGCGCGGCCACGAGGATCGCGACGGGGATCGGCGTGTCGACGAACACGTCCGTGAGGGTCTCGACGAGCCAGCGCATGACGAAGGCGATGACGTCCAGCAGGCCGTCGAGGTTGGCCTTGATCCAGTCGACGCCGGTGGAAATCCATTCACCTACCGGGATACGGAAATCATCCATCAGCGCACCTCCTCGGTGTCGGTGCCATCCGAGGCGTCGGCGGCGAAGCCTCCGGACGACTCCTGCAGCACGGCGTCGATCTCGACCGAGTGCATCGGCTGCAGCGGAAGCGTGAGCTCACCCGTCGCGGTGGATCCGGGGCCGAGCGCGGCCAGCAGCGTGATGCGGGGGATCACGCCGACGAGGCGGCCTTCGGCATCCGTCACAGCGAGCGGCAGCTGGGATTCGACGGCCGGGACGAAGAGGTTCATCAGCACCTCGTCCTCCGACACGCTCTGCGGAACGGGCTTGATGATCGAGGTGAGCGAGTTCTCGCCCTTCTGGACGAGCTTCACGGCGTCACGGTCGGTGACGATACCGAGCAGCTTCTTGTCGCGGCCGACCACGTAGGTCGCGGACATGTACGCGTCGCGCATCTGACGCAGCGCGGTGCGCGGTCCACCCGTGTCGGACACGACGGGACGCGGGCGCTCCATGACGTTCGCGGCGGTGAGCACGCGAGCGCGGTCGACGTCCTGCACGAACTGCTCGACGTAGTCGTTGGCGGGGTCCGTGAGGATGTCCTCCGGAGTGCCGATCTGCACGATACGACCGTCGCGCATGACGGCGATCCGGTCACCGAGGAACATCGCCTCGTTGAGATCGTGGGTGATGAAGACGATGGTCTTCTGCAGCTTCTGCTGGAGCTCGAGGAGCTGCTCCTGCATCTCGCGGCGGATGAGGGGGTCGAGCGCGCTGAACGCCTCGTCCATGAGCAGGATGTCGGTGTCGGCGGCGAGCGCACGGGCGATGCCGACGCGCTGCTGCATGCCACCGGAGAGCTGGGAGGGGAGCTTGTCGCCCCATCCCTCCAGGCCCACCATTCCGAGGATCTCCTCGGCCTTCGCGAGGCGCTCGACCTTGCCGACGCCGCGGAGTTCGAGCGGGTAGGCGACGTTCGCGGCGACCGTGCGGTGCGGCAGGAGGGCGAAGTGCTGGAACACCATCGACACGTGCTCGCGGCGGATGTCGCGCAGACGCGACGTCGGGATGCCGGTGATCGGCTCGCCGTTCAGGGTGACGGTGCCGTCGGTGATGTCGTACAGACCGTTCAGCATGCGGATGATCGTCGACTTACCGGAGCCGGAGAGCCCCATGATGACGAAGATCTCGCCTCGGTTGACCGAGAAGCTCGCGTCGATGACGGCGGCGGTTCCGGCGTCCATGACGTCGGTGCGGCTCTCACCGGCCTTCAGTCGTCGGACGGCCTGGTTCGGATTCTTCCCGAACACCTTGTAGAGATGGCTCGCTTCAAGTGCGATTTCGGACACGTTTCCCCCGCGGCTCACCGATTCTTCGGGTTTCGGGAGCCCACTTCGGTTACGCCCGGGTCATGATCACAAGGCCGCCTCGACAAGCTGAGCTGACGGCACGGACGCGGATTTCGGATCCACGCAGAGAACATTGACCGTACGTCCGCATCTCTTCTGTGCGCTCAGATAAATCGAAGAAGAATGCGGGCGCGGACTGGTCATCAGGGCACAAGGCCCGTCTTCCAACGTAACGAATCACCCGAGAACGGGCAAACTACGGCGTGTCGATTCGGACGTCAACCCCCTGGATTCCGACGGAACGCGGCGGGTATGCCGACGCTCCGGCCCCCGTCACTCGCGCCGGATCGAGCGCGTCACGGTGAACTTCGGCGTCCGCCTGACCTGCTCGGTCGCACCGACGAGCGCGGTGAGCTGCGGGCGGTATCCGAGGCTCGAATTGAAGACGGTCCACAGCTCGCCGCCGGGTCGCAGCAGCCGCGCGGCGGCCCCGAACATACGGGTCGCCGCTCCCGTGTGGACGCTCGCGCCCAGATGGAACGGCGGGTTCAGCAGCACGATGTCGGCGCCGGCATCCGGGAGGTCCGATCCGACGTCGTCGTGCGTCACGCGCACCCTGTCCGCGAGTCCGTTCGCCGCCATCGTGGCGCGCGCGGACGCGAACGCCGCGGCGGAGCGGTCAGTGGCGATGATCCGCGCGTCGGGGTGGCGGAGCGCATAGACCGCGGCGAGCGCACCGCTCCCGCATCCGAGGTCGACGACATCCGTCGCGTCGCCGATCGCGTCCATCGCTTCGAGGAGGACGCGCGTACCGATGTCGATCCGGTCCGCGGCGAAGGCACCACCGTGGGCGCACAGCGTCAGGCCGAACTCGGGGTGCACTGTCCGCACCGGGAACGGTCGCTCGGCGGGCGCGGGCAGGGGATCGGATGCGACGACGAGCCGCGACTTCTGGGCGGCCCGCTCGGCCTGCACGCGGGCGAAGCGGCGTCCGAGGACCTCGTTCTGCGTGAGGGTCATGTGCTTCACGCGTCCGCCGGCCACGAGCAGGACGTCGTCCGCAGCCCAGCACGTGACGGCGTCGGCGATCTCGTCGAGCTCGGCGAGGGTCTTCGGCAGTTGCAGCAGGACGACCCGCGCACCAGTGAGGAGCGTGTCGTCGAGTTCGTGCGGGATGTATCCGACGAGCCCGAGGGTACGCGCGTTGTTGTCGAGCGCGCGACGCCCGGTGACGAGATCCTGATGCACGCGGATCCCGGTGAATCCCGCCGCGATGAGCCGCAGCGTGATCGCGCCGTAGTCGTCTCCGATCACCACGATGTCCTCGCCGCGCAGGCCCGCGTCGGCGGCGAGTGCGAGCGCCCGGTCGGAGAGCAGCCGGTCAGTCGCGTCGTACGCCTGGAGGTTCGGGGCCTCGACGTCCGGCGCGCGGCGCAGCCTGGTCTCGTCGAAGTCCGTCACTCGCCCACCCTATCCGCGCCCCCCTCCCAGGCCCACTCCCCCTCCCACCTCCGTCGAGTGGTCAGTTTCGGTTCACTTTCGGCCCAAAAGTGCGCAAGAACTGACCACTCGACGGATGGGGGCGGGGGGGTTGACAGGGGTGGGGTTGGGTGGTTAGCTAGTGGAGTAAGTAACCAACTGACCGACGGAGGCACCGTGATCGAAGAAGGCAAGCCCCTCTTCCTCCAGATCGCCGAGCAGATCGAGGACTCGATCCTCGACGGCTCGCTGGACGAAGAGACCAAGGCGCCATCGACCAACGAGCTCGCCGCCTTCTACCGGATCAACCCCGCCACCGCAGCCAAGGGAGTCGCCATGCTCACCGACAAGGGCGTGCTGTACAAGCGTCGTGGAATCGGCATGTTCGTCGCCGCCGGAGCGCACGAACTGGTGCGCCGCGAGCGCCGCGCCGCTTTCGCCGACCGCTACATCGATCCACTCATCGCCGAAGCCCGCGCGCTGGGCCTCGGCGCCGACGACCTCGCCGCACTGCTGCGCGAACGCGCCGCGGCATCCGCCACCACCGAAGGGAGCACCCCCGCATGACCGCCGTCATCGAGGTGACCAACCTCACCAAGCGCTACAAGGACAAGCGCGCCCTCGACAACGTGTCGCTCACGATCGACGGCGGCGCCATCTACGGCCTCCTCGGCCGCAACGGCGCCGGCAAGACGACACTCATGTCGATCCTCACGGCGCAGAACTTCGCGTCGTCCGGAGACGTCAAGGTCTTCGGCGAGCACCCCTACGAGAACGCGCACGTGCTCTCGCGGGTCTGCTTCGTCCGGGAGAGCCAGAAGTACCCGGATGACGCGACGCCGCGGCACGCGTTCCGGGCCGCGAGCCTCTTCTTCCGCAACTGGGATCAGGAGTTCGCCGAGCAGCTGATCGAGGACTTCCAGCTCCCGATGAAACAGACGATCAAGAAGCTGTCCCGCGGGCAGCTGTCGGCCGTCGGTGTCATCATCGGACTCGCCTCGCGCGCCGAGATCACGTTCTTCGACGAGCCCTACCTCGGACTCGACGCGGTCGCCCGTCAGATCTTCTACGATCGCCTGCTCGACGACTACGCCGAGCACCCGCGCACGATCATCCTGTCCTCGCACCTGATCGACGAGGTCTCCAACCTCATCGAGCGGGTCATCGTGATCGACAACGGCACGATCCTCCTCGACGAGGAGACGGACGCCGTGCGCGATCGCGCCGTGACGATCGTCGGCGATGCGGCGAAGGTCGATGCCTGGGCCGAGGGCCGCGAGGTCCTGCACCGCGAGGCGCTCGGTCGGGTCGCGTCGGTCACCGTGCTCGGCACACTCTCCCCCGAGGATCGCGCGGCGGTCGCGGCATCCGAACTGGATCTCGCCCCCGTGTCGCTCCAGCAGCTCATCGTGCGGTTGACGCAGAAGGCGTCCAGCGCACGCACCACCGAGGAGGTCCGCTGATGGCCCGCGTAGTCAACGTCGTCCGTCTCCAGCTCGTAAACCGCCAGACGTTCATCTGGGTCCCCCTGATCATCCTGGGCGGCGCCCTGGTGATCTCCATACTCATCTACGCGATGATCCCCGGCGATGGCCCCAAGTACGGCGGCGGCGGACAGGCGCCACTCTGGTATTTCTTCGCGATCGGGATGACCTCGCTCACGATGACGTTCCCGTTCTCGCAGGCGATGAGCGTCACCAGACGCGAGTTCTTCCTCGGCACGCTCCTCACCGCGGTCCTGGGCAGCGTCTTCATGGCGATCCTCTTCCTGATCGGCGGAGCCATCGAGATCGCCACGAACGGGTGGGGGGTCGGCGGGTACGTCTTCCACCTGCCGTGGCTGTGGGAGGCCGGCGCTTTCGGGGCGGGAGTGACGTACTTCACCCTCGCGCTGTTCTTCTTCGTGATCGGCTTCACCGGAGCCACGATCTACAAGAGCTGGGGAGCCATGGTCCTCACGATCGTGAGCCTCGTGCTCGCACTGCTGCTGGTCGGCGTGGTCTTCCTCGTCACGCGACTCGAGCTCTGGCCGCAGGTGGGGCAGGGGATCATGGACCTCGGCGCCCTGGGCCTGGCGCTCTGGGGACTGCTCGCGGTGGCCGTGATGTCGGTCGTGTCGTTCCTCGCCTTCCGCCGCGCGATCCCCTGATCGCACGACCCACCCGCACGATGCCGGTCGCCCCCTCGGGGCGGCCGGCATCGTCGCGTGCGGTGGACGCCCCGCGCCTATCCGCCCCACCCCCGGGAACGCAACCCCCGTGGGCGAGACGCTCGCGCGGACTACCGTGACCAGCGGCGGGAGGACAGCGGAGAGGAGCGCGCCATGACGACGAACGGGATAGATACGCCCATCCGGCGAGCCGGGGCGTACCTCTCGCACTCCCTGCGCGACGCCGTGCACCCCGCTCGCCTCCTCCTCTCGGCGAAGACCGCCCTCGCGGTCGGACTGGCGTGGGCCCTCGCACCGCACATGCCGGGCGTCACCGACCAGTTCCCGTTCTACGCCCCGCTCGGCGCGCTCGTGAGCATGTATCCGACACTGATGGGGTCGGCGAAATCGGGACTGCAGACGCTCTTCGGGCTCGCGGCGGGCATCGGGCTCGCCTCCATCGTGGTTCTGACGGTGGGTCCTTCGTGGTGGTCCCTGACGCTGATCGCGGGATTCGCCGTGCTGCTGTCCGGCACCGGATGGTTCGGCGACGGCAAGGAGTACGTTCCCATCGCCGCGCTCCTCGTCCTGGTCATCGGAGGTCAGGATGCCGATGACTACTCGGTCGGCTATCTCGCCCAGATGACCGTCGGGGTGATCGTCGGATTCGTCGTCAACATCGCGATCGCGCCGGCTCCCCTCACCTCTTACGCGACCGCCCGCCTCGATGCGTTCCGCGCCCACCTCTCCTCCCACCTGCACGACATCGGCCACGCGGTCTCGGAGTCCTGGCCGCCCGCGCACGAGGCCTGGGCGGACAACGCGAGATCGCTCGCCGAGACGGGCCGATCGGTGCAGGCCGCGCTCACCGATGCGGACCGGAGCCGACGGGGCAATCCGCGCGCGTGGGGTCGACGCCAGGACACGCGGCACATCCATGACGCACTGTTGACGCTGGATCGGATCACCCACCACGTCCATGACGTGTCCGACGTCATCGCGGACACCATCTGGGACCGCCCGGGCGCCCTCCCCCTCGACGAGGCTCTCCCTGAGCCGCTGAGCGACGCGTGCCATGCCGTCGCCGACGTCATCGCTCTCGAGGATCCCGGCTCGCCTGAAGGCCATCGCGTGCGCGCCGAGGCGTTCCGCGCGGTACGGGTGCTGCTGCAGATCGTCGATGACCGTACTCTCGAGGGCCGCAGCACGATGGGTCCCGGGATTCTCACCGCGATGCATCTGCGCCGGATCCTCATCATCACCGCCCCGGCACCCGCGCTCGCCACCGAGTGACCCCGAACGCGCGGTACTTCGTATTGCCAAGTACCGGTACTCAGTGTTACCGTCTACTGGTAGTCAGCATCACCAAGTAGCGGAAGGTGGCCCATGGGCAAGCAGATGACCGAGATGCTCAAGGGCACGCTCGAAGGGATCGTCCTCGCGATCCTCGCCCGTCGACCCGCCTACGGGTACGAGATCACCGCGCGCCTGCGGGACCAGGGGTTCGCCGACATCGTCGAGGGGACCGTCTACGCGCTGCTCGTCCGGATCGAGCAGCGCGGTCTGGTCGACGTCGAGAAGGTCCCGTCCGAGAAAGGTCCGCCGCGCAAGGTCTACTCGCTCAACGCACGCGGACGCGAGTACCTCGCCGAGTTCTGGGGAACGTGGAGCTTCCTCGCCGAACGCATCGAACAGCTCCACCACAGCAGCGACACCACCACCGACGCGCACGACGAAGGAGACTGACCATGGCCGCGAAATGGATCGAGGCCCTCACCGGCTCACTCGAGCAGAAGAAGCAGTACCGCACCGACAAGGCCCGCATCGACGGCCTTCCCCAGCCCTACTCCGGCGCCGCCTCGGCGCTGCACCGCTACCTCCTGTACTACGGCGGCATCACGGACGGCGAGACCCTCATCCGGATGCTCACCGACCTCGCCGACCTCTGGGAGCGCGCCGCGGTCGACGGCACCCCGGTCCGGGCCATCGTCGGTGATGATCCGATCGAGTTCGCCGAGACGTTCGCCCGCGCCTACGACGGCAACCACTGGATCGACAAGGAGCGCGCACGCCTCCTGAAGGCGATCGATGCCGCAGCCGGCGACGGCGGGACGGAGCGGGAGTCATGACGACCGTCGCGTCCCGGTCGCCCGCGATCCGGGTGGCGGGCGTGGAGAAGTCGTTCGCCGACCTCCCCGTGCTGCGGGGCGTCGACATCGAGGTCGCGGCGGGGAGCATCTTCGCGCTCCTCGGATCGAACGGCGCCGGCAAGACCACGCTCGTACGGATCCTCGCGACCCTGCTGAAAGCCGATGCCGGCACCGCCGAGGTTCACGGCTTCGACGTCGCCTCCGCCGCGGCGGACGTCCGTCGCTCGATCAGCCTCACGGGACAGTTCGCCGCGGTCGACGAGGTGCTCACCGGACGCGAGAACCTCGTGCTCGTCGCGAGGCTGCGCCACCTGGCGAACCCCGGGGCGATCGCCGACGACATGCTGTCCCGCTTCGCGCTCACCGAGGCGGGTGGACGCCGGGCGGGCACCTACTCCGGAGGGATGCGGCGCCGTCTCGACATCGCGATGAGCCTGATCGGCGATCCGCCCGTCATCTTCCTCGACGAGCCGACCACGGGCCTGGACCCGCAGGCACGCATCGAGGTCTGGCAGACCGTGAAGACGCTGGCGCAGGGCGGCACGACCGTCCTCCTCACCACGCAGTACCTCGATGAGGCGGAGCAGCTCGCCGACCGCATCGCGATCCTGCACCGCGGCACCATCATCCAGCACGGGACCCTCGCGGAACTGAAGGCCCTCCTCCCCTCGGCCACGGTCGAGTACGTCGAGAAGCAGCCCTCGCTGGAGGACGTCTTCCTCGCCCTCGTCGGCGAGACCGACGACACCACGCCCACCGCCGGCGACGGCACCGCAGAAGAGGGAATCCGATGACCGGTCACGTCCTCAGCGACACCCGCGTGCTCACGGGGCGATCGCTGCGCCACATCCTCCGCAGCCCCGACACGATCATCACGACCGCCGTCACCCCGATCGCACTCATGCTGCTGTTCGTCTTCGTACTCGGCGGCGCGATCGACACGGGGTCGGACGAGTCGTACATCGACTACATGCTCCCCGGCATCCTGCTCATCACGATCGCCTCCGGCATCGCGTACACCGCGTACCGGCTGTTCCTGGACATGCAGGGCGGCATCTTCGAGCGATTCCAGTCGATGCCGATCGCGCGGTCCTCCGTGCTCTGGGCGCACGTGTTCACCTCGCTCGTCGCGAACCTCGTCGCCGTCGGGATCGTCACGGCCGTCGCTTTCGCCCTCGGGTTCCGGACCGGGGCGTCCGTCGGCTCCTGGCTCGCGATCGTCGGCATCCTCGCGCTCTTCATCCTCGCGCTCACCTGGTTCGCCGTGATCGCCGGCCTCTCGGCGAAGACCGTCGACGGCGCGAGCGCCTTCAGCTACCCGCTGATCTTCCTGCCGTTCATCAGCTCCGCGTTCGTCCCCACCGACACCATGCCCGGCCCCGTCGCGTGGTTCGCCGAGCACCAGCCGGTCACCTCGATCGTCGACACCCTGCGGGCCCTGTTCGCGCAGCAGCCCGTCGGCTCCGACATCTGGATCGCCCTGGCCTGGCTCGTCGGGCTCCTCGTCGCCGCCTACCTCGGAGCGATCGCGATCTACCGCCGCAAGATCCGCTGACCGCGGGACGGGGCCGGCCCGGCGTCAGATACTGTCGTCGGCGGCGACGATGTCCAGCTCCCAGGAGCGGCTGTCCGGGTCGGCCGGATCATGCGCGTCGTCCGCGGCCTGCATCACCTCTTGCAGCGCCACGAGCAGCTTCTCGAACTCGGTGGGAGTGAGCCGCAGCGTGCGTTGGATGAACGTGCCATGAATCTCGGTCGTGCGACCCGCGACGTACTCGGGCGACCACGCGAGGAGGCGTCTCACCAGATCCTGGTGCTCCTCGACGAGTCCGGCGATGACGACATTGCCCAGTTGCTCATCGGCGACCGGCTGCCCAGGACCACCGATCGTGAGCGCTCTCTTGGTGTACGTCCATACCCGGTCGCGGCGGTCGCGCGCCTGCTCGGGGGCCTCGACGATGAGCCCCGCATCGGCGAGCACCCGCAGATGGAAGCTCACCTTGTTCGCGGGCTCCCCCAGCTCTTCGGCGACGTCTGCCGCACGCACGAAGGTGCGCCGAGGCAGCAGCCGGAGGATGCGCCTGCGGATCGGATGCGCCATCGCCTTGAGCATGGCGGTGGTCGCCTGCACCCCGGTGGGTTCCGTCCGCTCCTCTGCCATGCCCCCACGTTAGCAACCCTCGCAAGACAAGTTGCGCAATAGTAGTTGCGCAACTTGTCTTGCGGATATATCCTCGATCCCATGACCACCGCGCCGCCCCTCGTCCCCCCTCGCCTCTGGCGCAACACGCGCTACGTGACGTGGTTGATCAGCGACACCAGCAAGGGCCTCGCGGCGGCACTGTTCGCCTTCGCGATCCCCCTGCTCGTACTGATCATCACGAACGACCCGGCGCAGGCGGGCATCATCGGAGCCGCTGGCCTCGCCGTCCGCACGCTCACCACGCTGATGGGCGGAGTTCTCGCCGATCGTCACCGCCGCATCGTGCTGATGATGATCGGATCCTCACTCGGCATCGTCCTCGCGGGCACCTTCACGCTCCTCGCGCTCGGCGATGCGCTCACCTTCCCGTCGCTGCTCGCGATCAACATCCTGCTCGCCGCCCGCAGCGGCCTGTTCGACGTCGCGGGCGAGAGCGCACTGAAGGAGATCGTCCCCGATGCCGCGATGGGCCGCGCGCAGGCCGCGAACCAGGCTCGCGACGCCGCGCTGCAGCTCGCGGGCGGCCCGCTGGGTGGAGTGCTGCTCGCAGCCGGCGGCTGGCTCGTGGGTGCGGTCATGACCCTCTGCCACATCATCGCGGGGATCACGGCCGCGCTGCTGCAGCGCATGACCCGGCCGGCGGCCGAGGTCGTCGCGGAGACGGCTCCCGTCGCTCCCCCTCGTGCGAAGCGGAACGCGGGCGCGGAGATCCGTGCGGGATTCGAGTGGCTGTTCTCCCGCCCCGACCTCCGGAGCGTGCTGCTGGTGACCACGGTCATCAACCTCGGATTCAACGCCTCGCTCACCACGGTGATCTACGCCCTGCAGCAGGCGGGGACCAGCACACTCACGATCGGCTGGATCTCGACCGCGGCGGGTGGTGCGATGCTGATCGGTGCGCTGACGGCTCCCTTCCTCGTGCCGCGCGTCGGGGCCGGAATGCTCACGATCGCCGGGCTCACCGTCGCGACCGTCGGGAGCGCGACCATGACCCTGGTGCACGAACCGTGGGCGATCGCGGTGGTGCTGGCGGGATCGGTCTTCCTGCTGCCCGCGCTGAACGCCTCGATGATGGGCTACTTCATGGTCGCGACGCCGACGGAACTCCTCGGCCGGGCGAGCAGCGCCAGCTCCGTGCTCGCGATGGGTGCGATGCCGCTCGGCCCGCTCATCGCCGGCATGGGCCTGGCGTGGATCGGGCGTGAGTCGACCATCCTCGTGTGCGCTGCGCTCTGCGCGATCGCGGCGGTCATGGCGTTCGTGAGCCGACCGCTGCGCTCACTCCCCGCGGAGTCTGGCTGGTCGACTCACGCCGCGCAGTTCGCGATCCGCTGACCTGCCCCGCCATTTGCCGCGACTCGCCGTAACGACCGGCGAGGATACGGCGGGTCGCGGCAAATGAAGAGGAGGACGGCGGTTCCTGGACCGGATGCATGTATCAGGAACCCCTTGCCGCGCTCCTGGTAGGTGTGATCACAATAAGGGCCATGACCGACGCCTCCCCCGAGGGCGACGCGCGCACGCATGCGCACAACGACGGCACCGCACGCTGGGAGCGAGCCGCCGTCCTCTTCCGCGCGTGGCGAGCGGGCGACAGCCGGGCGATGGATGACCTCGTGCGACTGATGACACCGGTCCTCTGGCACGTCGTGCGGGCGTATGGGCTCGAGCGCACCCTCGCGGAGGATGTGGTGCAGACGACCTGGCTCCGCCTCGTCCGAGCGCACGAGAGCGTCGCGGATCCGCGCGCCGTCTCCGCCTGGCTGACCACGACCGCGCGCCGCGAGGCCTGGCGGATCGGCAAGGCGGACGGACGGACGGACGCCACGGACACCGACGATCTCGACGCTCTCCTTCCCGCCCACCCCTCCGCCGAGCAGCATGCGGAGACCGCGGACGAGGGACGCCGCCTGTGGCAGGCAGTGCGCCGCTTGAACGAACGATGCCAGCGACTGCTGCGCGTCATCGCGTTCGAGGATCGTCCCGACTACGCCCGTATCGCGCAGGACCTCGCCATGCCGGTGGGGAGCATCGGACCGACCCGTCAGCGGTGCCTCACCGCACTGCGGGGCCTCCTCGGCGACTCCGCCCGACCGGCGACGGGGGCGACATGAGCACCGACGACGCCCGCGCCGACGCCGAACTCTTCGCGCGGCTGCGCACCCTGTGGATGGAGGTCGATCCCGCGCCCGCCGAGCTCGTGGACCGCATGGTCGCAGCCGTCGCGACCGACGACCTCTCGCGGGAGTACGCACTGCTCACCCTGGTCGACGGGGCGAACGCGCCCGTGCGCGGCGAGGGCGACGCGATGACGCTGCAGTTCAGCGACGGCACCCTGAGCATCCTCCTGCACGTCACCGAAGCGGCATCCGGTCGCCGCCGTGTCGACGGCTGGGTGGATGCGGGAGCGACCGAGATCCGCCTGCTGCAGGGCGATCGATCGTGGACGACGGAGCCCGGCGAGCACGGCCGCTTCGCCTTCGACGACATTCCCCCGGGGATCGCCCGGGTGAGTTTCACCGCCGAGACCACCGGCGGCGCACGGATCTTCGCGACACCGCAGTTCGAGGTGTAGCGCCGCAGGAGACAGGAGGCGGCAGAGATGCCGCCGGAGAGGATGAGCGATGGCATTTCCCCGGGGCTGGAGCTGGCAGGACCGCGCGGAGGGATCGATCCCGCGCGGCACGGCACTCGATCCGAGCGTCGAACCGGTCAAGGGGGTGCGAGCGTTCCCCACGGCCTACCTGTCCGATCGTCTGCTGCTCAGCCAGGACCCGGAGGACACCGAGGGCGCGTACGACCGCGACGTCCGGGCGCTGCGGGATGCGGCGAACTCGTTCGGCTGGTTGTTGGAGATCGAGACGCTGGACGGCGAGTCGTGGCAGGGGCCTCCGCGCGAGCTGCTTCCCGGCGTGCCAGGGATCCTGCGCGCCCATCTCTCGACGCCCGATGAACCGGAGCGCGGCGAATCGCCCGTCCCGCCGGACGCCTGGCGGGTGCTGCAGCGCGCACGCCGCCTGACCCGGTCGACCATGCCGCGCGCGGGACTCGAGCACGTGCTCTCGATCGATCCGGTCGGCCTCAATCCGTTCACGCGCACGAACCCGTTCACCCGCACGAATCCCTTCACGCGCACCAATCCCGTCCGGGGCGAGGGGCCGGTCGGCAGCGACGACTACCGGGAACCCGGGCGCGGTGGCCGCCAGCCCGTGTCGTGGCTGGGGTCCGCACCCGCGCGCGGGTCGGCGCCGAAGAAGGGGCGGCGGCCCGTCGTCGCGGTCCTCGACACGGGGTGCGGTGTGCACGAGTGGCTCCCGGACGATGTCGTCACGCGCCGCATCGACCTGGACGGGGTTCCGATCGGTCTCACGGACGACGCGGACCCCGAGGCGTATCCCGACCTGTACGGACAGCTCGACGGCGAGATCGACGCGGTCGCAGGCCACGGCACGTTCATCGCGGGGATCATCCGGCAGGCGGCACCGGAGGCGGACATCCTCTCGATCCGCATCGCCGGCGCACTCGGGGTGGTCGACGAGAGCGTCTTCCTGCAGACCGTGGCGTCCGTGATCGAGCTGCTGCGCCGCCATCGCGAGGATCCGAGCACGGGACATCCGATCGACGTGCTGAACCTGTCGCTCGGGTATTACCACGAGACCCCCGTGGACGGTCAGTTCTCGCGCACGCTGTACGACCTGCTCCGCGTCGCACGCGAGCTCGGCTGCGTGGTCGTGTGCTCGGCGGGCAACGATGCGATCGATCGTCCCGCGTTCCCCGCGTCGCTCTGGCCGTGGCCGGGCGCCGACAACGGCATCCTGCCCGACGACGCCGCACCCCTCGTCTCGGTCGGCGCGCTGAATCCGTCCGGTCATTCGCTCGCGCTGTTCTCCAACATCGGACCGTGGGTGCGCACGTACGCCCCCGGTGCGGCGATGGTCAGCACGACTCCGGCATTCACGGGCGGTGCGCAGGCCGCGACGCGTGCGGATGTCGACGGGTTCCGGCGCGAGACCCTGGACCCCGATGACTACCGTGGCGGCTTCGCGGTGTGGAGCGGCACCTCGTTCGCCGCGCCCTACGTCGCAGCGCTCGTCGCCGCGGGTCTGGGGCCGCTGCTCGCACGGGAGCGCGCGGTCCCGGCCCGGTCCGTCGCCAAGGTCGTGGAGGAGGTGCTCGCGGCGCTCCCCGCCGATCCGTATCGCGACTGATCCGCGCCCCTTCCCAGCGTGCGCGCCAGCGGGCATCCTGGGGGGATGCGCCTGACCGCGAACGAGCTGTATCGGCGGGGTGTCGATGCCTCGAACGCGCGACGCTTCGCCGCGGCCCGCCGCGCGCTGGCCGAGGCGGAGCGCCGCACCGACGATCCCGACCTGCGCGCTCGGATCGCCGGAACGCTCTCGTACGTGCTCGGCCAGGTCGGGCAGCCAGAGGAGGCGGAGGATCTCTGCCGACGGACGCTGCGCACGCGCGGCCTGCAAGCCGAGACCCGCGCCGTGCTCCAGGGGCAGCTGGGTGTGCTCCTGACGCACAGCGGTCGCCTCGACGAGGCCGAAGCGATGCTGAGCCGTGCGATCGACGCTCTCCCCGCGGACTCGGCAGAACTCGCCAACTGCCTGATGAACCGCTCCATCGTGCGGATGCACCGCCACGAGCTGGAGCGCTGCGCCGACGATCTGCGCCGCGCGATCCCGGTCTACGAGGCGCTCGACCAGCACGAGCCACTCGCGGAAGCCCAGCACAATCTCGGCTATGCGGCCCTGCTCGGCGGGGACCTGGTCACAGCACTGTCCCTCATGGACCGCTCGCGCCCGCTGCTCGCGAGCGACCTGGCTCGAGCGATCAGCGACCTCGATCGCGCCGAGGTGCTGCGCGATGCCGGCCTCACCACCGAGGCCGAGGCACTGCTGCGCAGAGTCGCCGCGGCGTTCGGGGCGCAGCGCATGCGGCAGGCGCGCGGCGAGGCCGAGTTCCATCTCGCGCGGTCACTCCTGCGGCACGATGCAGCGAGCGCGGAGCGGGTCGCGCGCGCGGCGGTCCGGCGCTTCCGGGCGCTCGGGAGCGACGGGTGGGCTGCCCGTGCAGAGGCCGTGCGGGTGGAGGCGGCGGCGACCGCGCATCCGCATCGTCCCCCGCCTGCCGACGAGTTCGACGGTGCGATCGAGGATCTGCGCCGTGGTGGATTCCGCACGGAGGCGAGCGGCCTCCGCCTCACCGCGCGGCTGTCGCACGACGGCGGTCGCCTGCCCCGGGTGGATGACGATGCGCCGACTCCGCTGCGCATCCGGTCGCACGAGGTGCGCGCCGAGCTCGCCGCGCGACGCGGTCGGGATGCCGAGGCGCGTCGGATCGCCGGCGAGGGCCTGGATCTGCTCGCTGGATGGCGTCGCTCGTTCGGGGCACTCGACCTGCAGGCGTCGTTCGCGATGCACGGCACGCGCCTCGTCCGCACGGGCCTGGAGGCGGCGTCGCGCTCGGATGATCCGGCGCTGCTGTTCGACTGGTCGGAGCGGGCCCGGCACCTGAGCCTGCAGGTCGCGCCGGTCCGCCCGCCGCACGATGCGGAACTGGCTGCTGATCTGCGTGAGCTGCGCCTGCTCCGCGGGGACCTCGCGGGGGCGGACTGGACGGCGGATGCGCGCGTGCGGATGCTCCGTGATCGGGTGCGGGAGCGACAGTGGTCCAGCACCGGAACCGCGGGTACGCGCGAGCGCATGACCCTCGGGGCGGTGCAGGCGCGGGTGGATGATCGCACGGCCGTGGCCTGCTACGTCTTCACCGGGGACGCACTGCGCGCGGTCGTCATCCGTCGCTCCGGTGCGCACATCGTCGATGTCGCGTGGTCGCGGATTCCGGAACTGCTGGACGGCCTGCGCGCCGACCTGGACGTGTCCGCCCTGTCCCGCGGCGGGCCGATGGCTCGGGTCGTGGATCGCGCGCTCGCGGATCGGCTCGCCCGGCTGGACGCGGAGCTGCTCGCTCCGGTGCGTGCGGCCGCCGGGAGCTCGGATCGACTCGTGATCACGGTCCCCGGTGTGCTCGGCGGGGTTCCCTGGGGGATGCTGCCGTCGATGGCAGCCATCCCGTTCACGCTGGCGACGTCCGTGTCACACGGGGTGCACTCCCTCGGTGTCCCCGAGCGTCCCCGCAGTGCGGGCTTCGTCGCGGGACCGCGCGTCCCGCGTGCGGAGGAGGAGGTGCGCGCGGCCGCGGTGGGGTGGCCGGACGCCGGGACCCTCACCGGGGCCGCGGCGAGCGTTGCAGCCGTGACCGATCTTGCGAGTCGCGTCGACGTCCTCCACATCGCCGCGCACGGCAAGCACGCGGTGGACAATCCGCTCTTCGCCGGATTCGAACTCGTCGACGGCACGCTGTTCGGCTACGACGTGGATCTGATCTCCCGCGTGCCGAGTACCGTCGTGCTGTCGGCGTGCGAACTCGGCAGGTCGTCGCTGCGGTGGGGCGAGGAGGCTCTGGGGATGACCAGGGTGTGGCTCCACGCGGGAAGCGACTGCGTGATCGCGACACCGGTCATCGTGTCGGACGACGTCGCCGGAGCGGTCCTCGGCGCGGTTCACACGGGCCTCAGCGCGGGCGATTCCCCCGCGGTGGCGCTGTCCCGAGCGATCGCAGAGTCCGGCGAGCGCGTGTCGTTCCAGTGCCACGGCAACGGGTTCTGAGGAATTTCTCGATTCGATGTATCAGGAGGAGCCCCCGCGTCTCCTGATCTTCGGAAGGTGTCGTGCGAAGGCCCCGGAGTGGGACGGGGCACGAGGAGGGCGCAGTCGATCTGGGGATGCGCGCTGGGGAGCGCTGTCGACGGACACCATCTATTCGGGGGGGCGTCGCGGGAAGGCCGCGGCGCCCCTCTCCCCGACGCGCGGGGTCAGGCGCGGACGACGCGGTAGCCCGCCGCCTCGAGTGCGGCGCACTGCGCCTCGTCGGCGGCTCCGTCCGTCAGGATCGTCGAGAAGAGGTCGGACTCACCGACGGAGGCGAAGGCGCTGCGGCCGAGCTTGCTCGCGTCGACCACGACGACGGCGAGACGCGCGCGCTCGGCCATCATGCGATTGACCGCCGCCTCGCGCTCGTCGTGCGTGGTCGCGCCTGTCCCGGCGTCCATCCCGTTGACCCCGATGAACGCGATGTCCAGCTGCACACCGCGCAGCAGCTGCTCCGCGAACGGGCCGACGAGCTCGTAGCTGCGGGAGTGGATGACCCCGCCCGTCACGACGACCTTGATCTCGGGGCGGGTCGCCAACTGGGCGGCGATGTTCACCGCGTTGGTCACCACCGTGAGGCCGCTGTCGGCGAGGTCGCTGCGTGCCGCGAGCGCGGCGGCGATCGCTGTGGTGGTCGTACCGCCCGAGAGCCCCACGACGGCGCCCGGCGAGACGAGGTCGGCGGCCGCCCGCGCGATGCTCTCCTTCTGGGCCGTGCGCTGGTGGCTCTTGTAGCGGATGGGCAGCTCGTACGCGACGGACTGCGCGACCGCCCCGCCGTGTGTGCGCGTGAGGAGCCGCTGCTCGGCGAGACTGTCGAGGTCGCGCCGCGTGGTCGCCGACGAGGCGCCGAGCGTGTCGACCAGTTCGTCGACCGTCACCTGTCCCTGATCGGCCAGGAGGTCCAGGATCGCCGCAAGGCGCGCGGCACGTTTCATGCGGGAGAACCCGTCGCGGCCGGGCCGGCATCCGCGAACAGACGCAGCAGGCGCGCCGCCTCTCCCGCGACGGCGTCCCGCCCCGGGGCTATGTACTTGCGCGAATCGACGAGGCGATCATCCCGGTCGAGCCGCTCACGGACGGCGCGGGTGAAGAAGCCGTTGAGGTGCGTGGAGACGTTGATCTTCGCCATCCCCGCGGTGATCGCTTCGGCGATGACGGCATCGGGGACGCCCGAGGAGCCGTGCAGCACGAGCGGCACGGACAGCGCCGCGCGGAGTCGACGGATGAGGTCGAGGTCGAGCGCCGCGGAGCGATCGGTCATGGCGTGCGATGACCCCACGGCCACCGCGAGCGCGTCCACCCCGGTCGCGGCGACGAACGCCTGCGCCTCGGTCGGGTCTGTACGGACGCCCGGCGCGTGCGCTCCGTCCTTGCCGCCGACTTCGCCCAGCTCGCCCTCGACGTACACGCCGGCGGCGTGGGCCCTCTCGACCACCGCGGCGGTGAGGGCGACGTTCTCGTCGTACGGGAGCGCTCCGCCGTCGAACATCACGGATCCGAAGCCCAGCGCGATCGCCTCGTCGACGAGTTCCGGCCGCTCAGCGTGATCGAGGTGCACGGCCACGGGGGTCTGGGCACGCCGGGCGACCGCGAGGGTCGCGAGTGCGATCGGCTCCAGCGCCCCGTGGTAGTCGGCGCAGTTCTGCGAGATCTGCAGGATGACCGGCAGGCCGGCGCGCGCGGACGCGTCCACGAGCGCTTCGGCCGTCTCGAGGTGGATCACATTGAACGCGCCCACTCCCGTCGCTGTCGCGGCGGCGGAGGAGACGAGGTCGGCGGCGGAGACGAGGGTCATCGGAGGTCCTTCGGCAGGGAGTGGTGCTCGACGATCAGGGCGTCCTCGAGCTGCGGATGGGTCGGGGAGATGTCACCGGCGAGCGGCATGAGCACCGCGGCGGCGGACCACGCGGTCGCGCGGCGGAGGATACGCTCCGGGTCCCGCACGCCGTCGTCGAGCAGGGTCGCGCACGCGGCGACCGCGGCATCGCCCGCACCGGTCGGGTTGCCGGCGAGCGGGTCGGCCAGGCGGGCGTGGACCAGCTCGGTCGCGGTGACCGCCCACATCCCGTCGGCTCCGGCGGAGAGCAGCACGAGCTCGGCACCCCGGCGCTGGAGGAGCACGGCCGCACGCAGCGGATCGTCTTCTCCCGTGGCCGCGAGGATCTCGGCACGGTTCGGTTTCACGATCGTCGCTCCCGCGTCCACGGCATCCAGGAGCGCCGGTCCGGAGGTGTCCACGATCACGTCGATGCCCGCGGAGCGCCCCGCGGCGATGAGATCGGGGAGGACGCCGGTGGGGGTGCCGGGGGGAAGACTGCCCGAGACCACCAGGACGCGGGAGCCGCCGACCTCCGCGCGCACGGCTGCCGCGAGAGCTGCCCACTCGTCGTCGCTCGGCGCGTGGCCGTACTCGTTGACGATCGTCGTGTCGCCCAGTGCACGGTCCACCCAGGCGACACTTCGCCGCGTGGGGGCGGACACGGGGATGAGCCGATGCGGTACACCGCTCTCCACGAGCTCGTCCGCGAACTCCGTCCCGGACGCGCCGCCCGCCGTCGTCAGCGCCCGCACCGCGTAGCCCTGTGAATGCGCGACGCGGGCGACGTTGATGCCCTTGCCGCCCGCGCGACTCGCTCCCGTGTCCGCCCGATGCGTGCCGCCGACCGTGAGTCGGTCGACGTGCCAGGTCAGATCGAGCGCCGGATTGGGGGTGACGGTGAGGATCATGCGCGCTCCCTGGCGCGCAGCGCCGCTCCGAGCAGACCGCCGTTGCCCTGGAGCTCGGCGGGCACGAGTTCGGGGATGCGGTGGAAGGACAGGCGTTCCGCGAGGCGAGTACGCAGCTCCGGGAACAGCGCATCCCCCGCGCGGGAGAGGCCGCCGCCGATCACGATGGCCTGCGGGGCGATCACGGCGGTGAGCTGCGCGAGCGAGAGCGCGAGCGCATCCAGGGCGCTCTCCCAGATCTCGCGCGCCGTGGCGTCGCCGTCGGCCGCGAGCGCGATGACCTCGCGCGCGCCGTCGACGGCGCGTCCGGTGGCCTCGGTGTAGCGACGGCTGATCGCCCCCGCCGAGGCGATCGCCTCGAGGCATCCCCGCGCGCCGCACGAGCAGATCGGCCCGTCTGCGACGGGCGAATGTCCGATCTCTCCCGCGTATCCACCGGCGGTGTAGGGCTCGCCGCCGAGCAGGATTGCGCCCGCGATGCCGGTACCGATCACCAGCACGATCACGTCGCTGTAGGCGCGCGCGCCACCGAGGATGTGCTCGGCCCAGCTCGCGGTGCGGACGTCGTGGTCGAACGCGGCCGGCAGCCCGAACCGTTTCTCCGCGAGGTCCCGGAAGGGCGCGTCACGCCAGCCGAGATTGCTGGAGAACACCCCGACCCCGGCGTCGGCATCCACGATCCCCGGCACGACGATTCCGACGGCGCGAGGAGTGACGTCGGGATGCGCGACGCGGAGCGTCTCGGCGAGATCCGCGAGGTGGTCAACGAGTCCCTCGGCCCGTCCGGTTCCGTGCGGCGTGGCTGTGCGGCGGAGGTCCCGCGCGATGCCGTCGCCGTCGAACAGGGCGGATTTGATGTCGGTGCCTCCCACGTCGAACGCGAGGACGGGCGCACCGACGCCGAGGGATGTCAGAGAGCGCCCGGACGAGCCGAGCGCCGAAGAGCCGGACACGCTCAGTCGTCCAGGATCACCGAGCGGGTCAGATTGCGGGGCTGATCGGGGTCGAGGCCCTTCGCGACCGCGCGCTCCAGTGCCGCACGGTGCAGGCGGACCAGGTCGGCGAGCGGGTCGATGTCGTGCTGCACGAAACGGGCTCCCGTGGCCTCGACCTGAGCGGCGAGGCCCTCGGGCGCCGGGCCGAACTGCCAGGTCACGCGCCCGGGCGCGGCGATCGCGATCGGACCGTGGCGGTAGTCCATCGACGGGTACGACTCGGTCCACGACTGCGAGGACTCGCGCAGTTTCAGCGCCGCCTCGTGAGCGAGTCCGATCGACCATCCGCGTCCGAGGAACGTGTACTGCTCGGCGTCCGTGAGTGCCGCGTCGAGGTCGCCCTCCAGCACCGACTGCGCATCCGCGATCGCGGGCGCGAGGTCCTCGCCCAGCGACGCGCGGAAGAGCGCGAGAGCCGTGGTGGCGAAGCGGGTCTGCACCACGGACTGCTCATCCGCGAAGGGAAGCAGGACGGCGTCGTCGACGAGCGATACGAGCGGCGACTCCGCGTCACCGATCACGCCGATCGTGCGCACACGACCGCGCAGGCGCTCGACGAGCTCCAGCACCTCGGTCGTCGTGCCGGAGCGCGTGAGTGCGACCACGGTGTCGTATCCGCGGTCGGGGAACTCGGAGGCGGCGAACGCGTCGGTCTCACCGAAGCCCGCCTGCTCGCGCAGTGCCGCGTAGGACTGCGCCATGAACCAGGACGTGCCGCACCCGACGACCGCGACCCGCGCGCCACGGGCGGGCAGCAGCGCCTGCGCGTCTCGCAGCTCGGCAGCACGCGCCCAGGTCTCGGGCTGCGAGAAGAGCTCGGCGCGCATGTGCGCGCCCGGCGCGGTGGTCATTTCAGTCATCATTTCTCCAGAGCATTGTGCGCGTATCTGATCGTTTTGTCGGTAAAGCTTCATAGTAGCGCGGTGGCCGTTTCCGGATGAGGCCGCGGGCGGGGATTTTCCTTGATCCGCACCGTTGACATCATCCGTATCCCTCCAATATCGTCGCCCCCAAGCAAAAGTTCAATGATTGAACTAAACCCGATCGTTCGGTCCTGCGGATCGCCGCATGACGGACATGGACTGCTCGTCCCTGCCGGCGAGCTGGAGTTGCCACATGCGTACAACGAAGTCGTCCTGGTTCACCCGCACACGATTCCTCGGCGCGGCCGCGGTCGTCCTGGCCCTGGCAGGAGGGATGCTGGGCCCGGTCGCGAGCGCGCAGGCCGATGAAGCCGTCGACCTCGCCCGGTGGGACTTCACCGGCGGCGCCGCGTCCGATGTCTCGTGGCACGGACACGATGGCGTCGCCGGCTCCGGCGTCTCCTTCACCGGCGCCGGTGCGGTCTTCAACGGCTCCGACGCCGGAGAGATCACGGTCGAATACGCGACGAGCTACCAGCCGGAGGCCGCCGACGCCGACGACACCTGGCGAATCGAGGTGGACGGCGTGAGCCCCACCGTGGTCAGCGGCAACCACCGCGCCATCGTCGGGTCCCGCGCCGCCGACGACGGATGGGTGCTCTACATCACCCCGCAGGGCCGCATCGAGTTCTGGGTGGCCAGCACGGGGGGATCGACGAAGTACGCCATCGCATCCTCGGGCGTGACGGCCACGGCCGGCTCCACCTATGACATCGTCGCGGAGCGCACCGGCAACGCGATCTCGATCGCCGTGCGCGGCAGCGCGACGGGCACGGGCTCGGGGACTCTCGCGGGCTCGTACATCCCCGTCGCAGACGGCGGCCCGCTGCGCTTCGGCAACGGCGGCAACACGGGCACCGACTTCCACTACTCGGGCTCGATCGCAGGCGCCACGATCGGCATCGAGGAGGGCGAGGACGACGGCGAGCCGCCCGTCGATCCCGAGCCGCCGGTGACGATCCCGGACCCGACCTATCCGCTCGATGACGAGACGTACGAAGCCGCCGCCCGCGGTGTGCTCGAGCGCTCCATCGGCGACGCCGCCGACCAGGTGGACCTCGACTTCGTCCGCGACGAGGATGCGGACGAGAGCTACACGATCTCCGGAACCGACGGTGCGATCAGCATCGAGGCGACCTCGCCCTCCGCACTCACCGCGGGTGCCGGCTGGTACCTGAAGTACGTCGTGCGCGCCGCGGTCAACCTCGGCAACCCGACCCCGGTCGTCCCTGACGTGCTCCCCGCCCCCGAGTCCCCCATCACGAACACCGGCCACGAGGGCTACCGCTTCGCTATGAACGACACCAACGAGGGATACACCGACCCGTACCTCGACTGGGAGGGCTGGCAGCGCCTGCTCGACAACCTCGCCCTGCACGGGGTGAACCAGGTGTTCCTGAGCATCGGCACCGACGCGATCTTCGCCGAGCTGCTCCAGGAGTACGGGTACTCCGACGCCGAGGCACGCGCATGGATCCCGCAGCCCGCTCACCAGCCGTGGTGGGTGCTGCAGAACATCTCCTCGGAGAACCAGGAGCCGATGACGCAGGCGATGCTCGACGAGCGCGCCGACCTCGCCTCACGCATCGTCGACCGCGCGGACGAACTCGGCATCACCCCGGTTCTCCCCGGGTACTTCGGGACCGTCCCCACCGACTTCGCCGACCGCAACCCGGACGCGAAGGTCGTCCCCCAGGGCACCTGGAGCAACTACCAGCGCCCCGGCTGGCTCGACCCGACCGGCGAGGTCTTCGCCGACGTCGCGGCGGACTTCTACCGTCTCTCCAGCGAGCTGATCGGTGACGCCGGCGCGTACAAGATGGACCCGCTCCACGAGGGTGGTCGCCCCGGCGACGTCTCCGTTCCCGGTGCCGCGGGCGGCATCGAGGACGCGCTGCGCGCCGCGCACCCGGACGCCCTCTGGGCGCTGCTGGGGTGGCAGAGCAACCCGACCATGACGCTGCTGTCCGGAGTGAAGGACCACTCCAAGCTCCTGATCGTGGACGGACTGTCGGACACCGTGAACACGCTCGACCGCGAGTCGCGCTGGCCCGGTATCCCCTACGCCTTCGGTTCCATCTACAACTTCGGCGGCAACACGTCGATGGGCGCGATCAGCACCGTGTGGCTCGATCGCTACTTCACCGCGCGGGACAAGGCGGGCTCGGCGCTCACGGGCGTCGCGATCCTGCCGGAGGGCTTCTACAACAACCCGGCCGCGTACGAACTGATGTCCGAGCTGCCCTGGATGGATGACCGGCCCGATCACACGCAGTGGTTCCGCGACTACGCCGAGGGCCGGTACGGCTCCGAGGCCGGCGGGGATGCGTGGGAGATCATCGCCGAGACCGCCTATTCGATGGAGCCCATCGGCACGCACAGCGAGTCGCACGACAGCCTCTTCGCCGCACAGCCGAGTCTGACGGCGACCAAGGCGCGCGCCTGCTGCGCTCGCGGAGAGATCCGCTACGACCTGGCCGAGTTCGCCACGGCGCTGCCCGCCCTGATCGACGCGGACTCCTCGGTCGTCCAGCGCGCGGCATACGAGTACGACCTGACCGACGTCACACGCCAGGTGATCGCGAACCTCAGCCACGAGCTGCTCCCGCAGATCAACGCGGCCTACGGCGCGCGGGACCTGGAGACCTTCGATGAGCTCACCGGGACGTGGTTGGACATGATCGCCCAGCTCGATGCGGTCATCGCGACGAACTCCGAATTCCTGCTCGGCGCCTACGTCGATCGCGCCGAGGCCCAGAACGGGGCCATCGGTGCGTACGACCTGCAGAACCTGCTGACGACGTGGGGAACGAAGGCGAGCTTCTCCCTGCACGACTACGCGAACCGCGAGTGGCAGGGACTCGTCGGAGACTTCTACGCCTCGCGGTGGGAGCAGTACTTCGACACCCTGCGCACCACTTTGACGCAGGGCGGCAACCCCGCCTCGATCGACTGGTACGAGGTCGATGAGGCGTGGGCGAAGGGGAACCACGACTACCCAGCCGAACCCTCGGGAGACATCGTCGAGGAGGCCGAACAGACGGTCGACGCGCTCGCCCAGGGCACGGCGTCGCTGTCGCTGACCGCGTCCGAGATCCGCCCCGGCACCTCGGGCACCGTGACCGCGGAGATCCAGAACACGTCGCCGTTGGGGATGATCGATGAGATCGAGGTGACGCTGGACACACCGGACGGAATCACCGCGACGCCGACGTCCGAGACCACGGTCGAGGATCTCGCACCGGGTGAGAGGCTGACGATGACCTGGGACGTGTCCGCGGGCGACGCAGTCGCATCCGCGACCGCCGAGCTCGTCGCGACCGCATCGGTCCTCAGCGGCGACGACGAGTCCGAGAGCTCCGCTTCGGTCCGCGTTCTCGTCGGCGAGGAGCCGTCCGAGCCGTGGGAGACCTTCACGACGGAGAGCACCGCGGGCTTCGCGGTGGCGGATGAGCAGATCGCCATCCGGAGCACGGGAGCCGACATGTCCCGCGGCACGCGCAAGTACTCCACCGTCTACCAGGACGAGGCGATGGTCGACGGCGACACGATCACCGTGCACGTCGACCTGCAGGAGAGCGAGCGCTCCCGTCCGTGGGCGCGCTCGGGCATCGTGATCGGCAACGACCTCACGAACGCGACCTCGCCCCTGGTGCTTCTGGCACTGACCCCCTCCAACGGCTGCACGCTCACGTGGAACGGCGCGAGCAGTGGATCGCTGGACACCCACCGGTACGCCGCTGACTTCTCGGACACCGTCTGGTTGCGCCTCACGCGCACCGGCAACGGGTTCGAGGGGTCCTGCAGCGACGACGGCGAGACCTGGACCGTGCTCGGCACGGCCGCACCGAACGGCATCGCCGACACGACGGACGCGGGTCTGCTCGCCTCCGCGGTGAACTCGGGCGGTTCGGACCGCGTCGTGACGGCCTTCTCGGAGTGGACGGTCGGGGACGACACGTACGACATCGACGTACGCACCGAGGGCGCGGGCGAGGCATCGGCCGCGCTGGAGAGCGCACGAGCGGGAGCACTCATCGCCCTCTCGGCGACACCGGAAGACGGACACCGTCTGGGGGCCTGGGAGTCCTCTCCCGACGCGATCACGACGCACAACACCGCGTGGACGCTCGCGATCGACGGGATCACCCCGGGAGAGCTCACGGGCACCCATCAGGCGATCGCCTCCAGCCGGGGAACGGAGAATCGCGGATGGGTCGTGTACATCGCACCCGGCGGCGAGCTGCAGTTCTACCTGTGGCCGGAGGGCGCATCCAACTGGGTGACCTACCGGACGGGCGTCGTCGTCACCCCTGGTGACACCTACGACCTGGACGCGACGATCGAGGACGGCACTCTGCGCCTCGAGGTCGCCGGCGACGGCGAGGCCGCCGAAGAGTTCGACGTCGACACTCCGGTGTTGAACTCCGGCACCTCTCCCCTGCGCATCGGAAACGGCGGTGACAACGGTGACGAGTACTTCTACCGCGGGTCGCTGGACGCGCTGACGATCGCCGACGACGACACGCTCCTCGCGGAGTGGGAGTTCGACGGGTCCGCCGAGGACACGAGCGGCAACGGCCACGACGGGACATCGGGTGACGAGGTCACGTTCGCGGACGGTCGCGCGGTGTTCGTCGGCAGCGATGACTCCGAGATCGTGGTCGACTACGACCTCGCGCTCGAGCCCGGCAGCTGGCTGCGGATGCCCGACAGCGATGTGACGGTCACCGCCGTGTTCGAGGGAGTCCCCTACTCCGTCGCCTACGACGCCAACGGGGGCACCGGCTCGACAGCCGACACGGATCACGTGTTCGGCACCGAGTCCGCGCTCGCCCTCAACGGGTTCGTCCGCGACGGGTTCACGTTCGCCGGATGGGCGAGCAGCGCCGACGGCGACGTCGAGTTCAGCGACGGCTCGACCGTCTCCGAGCTCTCCGCGGTCGAGGACGACGTCGTCACCCTCTACGCGGTCTGGAAGGAGCAACCGGCGGAGGAGACTCCGACGATCACTCTCGGCGAGGACACGGTCCGTGCCGGAGGCGACCTCGACCTCAGCGGATCCGGATTCGAGCCCGGCGAGGAGGTGCGGGTGATCCTCTACTCCACCCCCGTGCAGCTGGCGGAGTTCACGGCCGATGAGACCGGGAGCATCTCGGGCACCGTGACCATCCCCGTGAACGTCTCCGCCGGCGCGCACGAGATCGAACTGCGGGGCTCGGACAGCGCCCTGTCGGTCCGGGCGGATCTGACCGTACTGGCCGCGGTCGACGACGGCGACGGATCGGACGGCGGGAACGGGTCCGATGGCGGAGGAGCCGGTGGCGACGGGTCGGATCCGTCCGACGGCCTCGCCACCACGGGCGCCGCGCTGAGCATCCTGCTCCCCCTTCTGGGACTGCTGCTGCTCGGCGTGGGTGCGCGGATCATGATCCGACGCCGGGGCTCTCTGAGCGAGGGCTGACGCACACCCCCCACGAGTCGGTGACCGGGTCCCCCGCCGGTCACCGACTTCGCGGTGCGAGTGGGCGATGATGGAGGTGTTCCGCGCGAGCGGACACCGTGAGGAAATGGTGAAGCACGAATGGTCACGGAAGCACCACGCCTGACTCCGCTGGAGATCCGTCAGGAGATTCCGGGCAGCAATCACGCCCGCCTGCTGCAGCTCCTCTACCAGCAGGGCGATCTGTCGCGCGCGGAGCTCGCGCGAGCCGTCGGGTTCACCAAGGCCACCGTCTCCTCCCTCGTCGCCGAGATGATCTCCGAGGGGCTCGTCGTGGAGACACGACAGCGCGCCGTGGACGGTCCTGGCCGACCCGCTGTCGACCTGAACATCGACCGGCAGAACTGGTGCGTCGTCGCGGTCGACCTCTCCCCCGATCACGAGATGCGCGGGGCGGTGATCGATCTCACGGGAACGGTCCATGCGCGCGCGTCGGTGAAGACGGACGGCGCCCTGGGCGACGCCGCCCTGGACAAGACGATCCAGCTGATCGACGAGCTTCGCGGCCTCACCGACCGACGGCTCCTCGGCATCGGCATCTGCGCGCCCGGCATCGTCGATCTCAGCGGTCGCGTGCTCGCGTCGCACAATCTCGGGTGGAGCGGTCTTCCGCTGCAGGATGTCGTGGAGACCCACGCGGGGCTCCCGACGTGCGTGGTCAACGACGCCAACGCCGCGGCCCTCGCCGAGCGCGACCTCCAGGGCTTCCAGGACGACCTCATCCTCGTCAAGATCGGCTTCGGTATCGGCGGGGCGATCATCGCGAACGGCACTCTCATCCACGGTCCCCGATTCACCGCGGGTGAGATCGGTCACGTCGCGATCGGCGACGGCGACGGTCCGCTGTGCGTGTGCGGGCGCCGAGGATGCCTGGAAGCCACGATGACGCTCCCCAAGCTCGAGGCTCAGTTGCGGGAAGCCTCGTCCGAGGACGAGCGCGCCACAGCCCTCCACGCCGGGGGCTACCGCCTCGGTATCGCTCTGGCCCCGCTGATCGGCTCGCTCGGAATCGAGGCGGTCGTGGTGACCGGGCTGCCCGAGAGCATCGCTCCGCCCGTGCTCCGTTCCGTGCGGGAGGCGCTGGCGCCCCGGCTCACCGAGGATCTGCTGGCCGCGCTGAACCTGCGAACGACACAGTTGGGTGACGACATCACCCTGCAGGGCGCCACGATCCTCGTGATGACCCGGGTGCTCGGCATCCCCTGAGTAACGACCTCATACCGCCGGGAAACGGAGGGTTGACGGCGGGTGAACCTGGGTATAGTTTACTGCGAGAACTAATTATTCGCTGTGACTCGCTCGACGGGATGCCTGCTGGTCTCGAGAGCCGTAGCGGGAAGTTCTGCCCCAAGAGATGTTTCTGGTCCGCCACCCCGGCGGAATGTGGTTCATGCACTGTCGCGTGAATGAAAGCGGCTCTGCACCACACACGAGTGAGGATGCACACATGAAGAAATCTGTACGGTTCGGCGCGATCGCCCTCACAGCGACCGCGACTCTTGCACTCACGTCCTGCGGTTTCGGCGGCGGTTCGGGTTCGGGCGGAGGCGACTCCGGCGACGGCGTCAACCTGAACCTGCTCGTCCCCAGCTACTCCGACAACACCAAGGGCCTGTGGGAAGACGTCATCGCGGGCTTCGAGGCGGAGAACGAGGGCATCACGGTGACGCTCGAGGTCCAGTCCTGGGACAACCTCGAGAGCGTCGTCGCGACCAAGGTGCAGGCGGGTGAGGCTCCCGACATCTACAACGGTGGTCCGTTCGCCGGCTTCGCCTCCGAGGGCCTGCTGTACGACGTCGAAGAGGTCGTGAGCCCCGACACGTTCTCCGACTTCGAGGAGTCGTTCATCGCGAACGAGCAGCTCGAGGGTACGACGTACGCTCTTCCGCTGATCGCCTCCGCCCGCGCACTGTTCGTCAACAACGAACTGCTCGAGCAGGCCGGTGTCGAGGCTCCGACCGACTGGGACGAGCTGCTCGACTCCGCCACGAAGATCTCCGAGCTCGGCGGCGGGATCGCCGGCTACGGCATGCCGCTCGGCTCCGAAGAGGCACAGGCCGAGGCTGCCGTGTGGCTCTGGGGCGGCGGCGGATCGTTCGGTGACGAGTCGGCGATCACGATCGACACCCCCGAGAACCTCGCCGGTGCCGAGCAGATCAAGAAGATGATCGACGCGGGCGCGACACAGGCCGACCCCGGCTCGACGGACCGTTCGCCGCTCATGGACATCTTCATCCAGGGCCAGATCGGCATGCAGGTGGGTCTGCCCCCGACAGTCGGACAGATCGAGGAAGGCAACCCCGACCTCGACTACTCGATCGTCCCCATCCCCACGCAGGACGGATCGCCGTTCACTCTCGGCGTCGCCGACCAGCTGATGGCGTTCCAGAACGACGGTGACAAGGCCGAGGCGATCACGGCGTTCTTCGACTACTTCTACGCATCCGACGTCTACGTGCCGTGGGTCCAGGCCGAGGGCTTCCTCCCGGTGACCAAGTCCGGTGCCGAGGAGCTCGCCGGTGAGGAGGCGCTCGCGCCGTTCCTCGAGGTGCTCCCGGACGCGCAGTTCTACCCGTCGACGAACGCGCAGTGGTCTGCTGCAGACGGTGCCTTCAAGTCGCTGTTCGGTCAGCTGCAGTCGACGTCCGCCGCCGACGTCCTCGCCGAGATCCAGGCACAGGTCGACGCGGGCTGAGGCCCAGGTCAGGGAAAGGTTCGGGTACCCCGATGAGTCAGAGCACGAAGTCCTCGAACCCGGCGGGGGCGGTCACCGACCGCTCCCGCCCCCTGACCGACGACATAAAGGTCTCCAAGCCAGGAGGGAAGGATCTGCTGCAGGCGCTGCCGTGGATCGCTCCCGCGCTGGTCCTCATCTTCGGCGTGGTGCTGTTCCCCGCCGGATTGATGTTCTTCAACTCCACCCGCGACATCTCGCTCTCCGGCCTCGACAACGGCTCGGTCGGCTTCGACAACTTCGTCGAGGTGTTCTCGTTCGCGCCGTTCTGGCCGATCTTCGGACGCACGATCATCTGGGTCGTGTCGGTCGTGTCGGTCACCGTGATCGTGTCGCTCGGCCTCGCGCAGATCCTCCACAAGGCCTTCCCGGGACGCCAGATCGTCCGGCTCGCGGTCATCATCCCGTGGGCCGCGTCCGTCGTCATGACGACCATGGTGTTCTACTACGGCCTCGAGCCGTACTTCGGCATCATCAACACGTTCCTCGTCGACATCGGGCTCGTCGGGACACCGGAAGGGTACGGCTGGACCCGCAACCCGGCGACAGCCTTCACGTGGTCCATCGTGATCGCGATCTTCGTGTCGCTGCCCTTCACGACCTACACGATCCTCGCGGGCCTCGGAACGGTGCCCGCCGACGCGATCGAGGCCGCCAAGATGGACGGCGCGGGGCCCGCCCGGATCTACTGGACCATCGTCTTCCCGCACCTGCGGGCCGCGGTGAGCGTCGCGATCCTCATCAACATCATCAACGTCTTCAACTCGCTGCCGATCCTCAAGGTCATGACCGGATCCATACCTGGCTACGACGCGGACACGATCATGACGCTCATCTTCAAATACATCGAGCTGCAGAAGAAGATCGATGTCGCGAGCGCGCTGTCGGTCGTCGCCTTCCTCATCGTGATCGTGATCGTCGCCCTGTACGTCAAGATCGTCAAGCCCATGAAGGAGGTCTGACCGTGAGCGTCACCACCGAGACCGAGGCCATGACGACAGCCGGGGGCGGCGGACGCCGCGGACGCGGCACCGGCGACACCACGGGCATGCGACGGGTCAAGCGCTACACCGCCGACCAGGTGCCGATGCGCAACGTCATCCTCCGGATGGCCGCGGGATTCATCGTGCTCGCGATCTTCGTCCTGCCGTACCTGATCATGTTCTTCGGGTCCGTCAAGACGAAGGCGCAGATCCGGTCCGTCACTCCCACCTACTTCCCCGAGGAGTGGCACTGGGAGAACTACATCAACATGTGGTCCACGCCCGAGACGCCTCTCGTGCAGAACCTCATCTCCACGATCGTGATCGCCGTGTTCGCGACGCTCCTGGTCCTCGCGGTCGCGCTACCCGCCGCGTACTACACCGCGCGGTTCCGCTTCCCCGGTCGCATGGTGTTCCTCTTCCTCGTCATCGTGACGCAGATGCTGCAGCCCGCCGTGCTGACCTCCGGCTTGTTCCGCCAGTTCGCGGCCCTGGGCATCATCGACACGTGGGCGGCGATGATCCTCATCAACGCGGCGTTCAACCTGTCGTTCGCGGTGTGGATCATGCACTCGTTCTTCGCGGGCATCCCGAAGGAGGTCGACGAGGCCGCCCAGATCGATGGCGCCGGCCGGTTGACCGTCCTGTTCCGCATCAACCTGCCGCTCGTCTGGCCCGGCATCGTGACCGCGATCGTCTTCACGTTCGTCGCATGCTGGAACGAGTTCGCCGCCTCGCTGGTCATCCTCTCCACCGCCGGCAACCAGCCGCTCGCGGTGGCACTGACGAAGTTCGTCGGCCAGTACGAGACCAGCTGGCACTACGTGTTCGGCGTCTCGATCGTCGCGATCATCCCGGTGGTCATCCTCTTCATGCTCATCGAGAAGCGCCTCGTCGGCGGCCTCACCGCCGGCAGCGTGAAGTAGCCGCGAACCAGCTCAGTCGACCGCACTCTGCAGGTCCACGCCGCGTGCTGCGGCGAGGGCCTGCAGTTTCGCGGCGGCGTCGGTCTCGATGCACACGCACGCGCGCAACCGGGAGCGCTCCGCGCGCAGGAGATAGTAGCTCGTGGTGTCGGTGAGCTCATCACCGGCGACGCCGAGGAAGAGCCAGCGGACGTTCACCAGGACGAGCGCGTCCGAGAGCTGCTGCTCGCGGAGAAGCTCGTAGCCGACGGACGAGAGACCCAGCTTCCGGTAGATCGGGTAGGACTGTTCCATCCCCTCGACCATGTGCTCGCGCGATTCGAGCACACCCGAGACCTGCTCGTCGATGATCATGCCCGGGGTCGACCACAGATCGGCGGCCGCACGCGCGTCGAGATCGGTCAGCGTTCCGGCGTACCGCTCGAGGAACTCGTGTACCCGCTGCGTCGTGATGGACATAGGCCGAGACTACGCACGCATCGCCACCGCGCAAGGGGGTGGCGCTTTCGGGATCAGCGCCCCTCGGCGGCCTCGGTGTGGTGACGGATGACCTCGGCGACGACGAAGTTGAACCACTTCTCGGCGAACTCGGGATCCAGATGCGCGGCCTCGGCGAGCGAGCGAAGCCTCGACACCTGCTGCTCCTCGCGACCCGGGTCGGACGCGGGCATCTCGTGTTCGGCCTTCAGGTGCCCCACCTGCTGCGTTGCGCGGAAGCGTTCGGCGAGCATGAAGATCAGGGCGGCATCGATGTTGTCGATGCTCGCGCGCAGGCGGAGCAGTTCGGCGCGGGCGTCCTCGGCGTCGGTCATTTCTCTCCTCACGGTCGCACTACGACGATAGCGCGCCCTCCGAGCCTCAGGAGAGCGAGCCGAGGATATCCAGTCGCCACTGCGCGGTGCCGAAGATCGCTACGAGAAACCCGACCGAGATCAGCGGAGCCCACCAGAGAAGCGCAGAGGCCCGCCGCGCGGCACTGACGCCGAAGTGTCCGAGCGCCACCAGCCTCACGCTCGAGATGACCCAGAGCGGGATCACGACGACGTAGACCAGAGCACACCATGGGCAGAGGGTTCCCAGCACGAACACACTCTGGAACGCGAGCCAGAAGGTGAAGACCACTGCACCCCACAGCCCGGTGACGAAGACGAACCAGAACCACGCCGCGAATCGTGCGCCAGCGATCATCGCGACTCCGACGAAGGTCGGCGCCGGAAACAGCAGTATCCCGAGAGCAGGGTTGGGGAATCCGAGAACGCGGCCCTGCCAGGACTCGATGTTCGTCCCGCACTGGAGCGACGCGCTCACCGTGCAGCTGAGTTCCGCGCTGGGGTCCGAGAGAAGAGTCAGACTGTCGATGAGAAGCGCGAAGGTAGCGACCACGCCGAGGAGGCCGCTGACGATGAGGAACACCGGATAGGAGACTTTCGCCGCATTCATCAAGTCCTGTCCATCGCCATGCATGCGAGCACCGTATCCGTCGCCTTCGCTCTCGGTTTGGCGACGCGCAGCCGGTCGCTAACGGTATATCGGCTGACGATCATACGGCCGGGCACTGCGCACAATGCAGGCAGTTCAGGGACCGGGAACGCAAAATACTGGTGTCGTCTGGAAGAGCCTGTCCACGTCCCCTTATAGTGACCGATGGCATCCGCGTTCGGGATGCTCGAATGAATAATCCGGGGGGAAAATATGACACGGAGAAGTTCTGGGGAACGTTCACAGTTCATCAAGTTATTCGTCGGCGCCGCAGCGATCATCATGGCGGCAACGGCTACGCTTTCGACGGCCGCCCCAGCTAGCGCCTCACTCAGCGAATGCGGGTCGGGGAGAACGTGCGTCTGGTCGGGGGCCAACTACGCGACCGACTGGGGACGATCGGGGGCTTCATCGGCTTCGAGTGGTGTGTTGACAAATTTGCAAACCACACGAACATCAACAACAAGACGACCTCGGTCTATAACAATGGCAGGACGGAAACGGCGTATCTATACGATGGCGCGAACAAGTCCGGTTCACGAGTCGTCATCCTCCGCGGCACACGCAAGGCGAATCTGAGCACAATCGGGTTCAACGATCGAGCCTCATCGGGCTATTTCACCTCAGGTTTGAGTCTGGTCGGATCGGCCAGGTGCTGGTGACTTCACGGACGGGCCGCCACCGAGTGATTTCTTCGGTGGCGGCCTTTGCCGGTCTTGTCATTCTCATTGCCGGTTGCGCTGCCACCGAAACGGATGACGCCGTCCCCGTACCGAATGAGTCGATGTGGACAATGCCGTTGGACGAGTTCAAGGTGTTCAATCCCTCCTTGAGCAACTATGCCGAACAATTGCTCATCGCGAACTGTCTCGAGCAGCACGGTTATGAATGGCCAGTACCGTGGCAGGATATTGAGTTCCCGTACCCAGAGACGATAAACAGCACCGCCCTACGGATATTCAACGCTGAAATCGCGGAGCGGTACGGATACCACGATGCGCCCCCACCGAACCCCGACGAGCAGCTCGCCTGGGCAGAGTTCACGGCATTCGCCAATGGCTACGCCGCGGATGATCAGTTCGATTCGCGGTTCGCGGGCTGTGGAGATGAGGCGCGGGACAACCAGACCGATGTCGACGCGGATGGGCTGAACTACATCGCGGGTCTTGAGATACAGGCACGCGACCAGATCTCGTCCGACGACGGAGTCCTCACGTCTGCTCGAGCCTGGAGATCATGCCTCTCGAAGGTCGTCGACGACGAGTTGCCGGACGATCCGTGGACTCAGATGCCGACTCCATCGATGGCGGAGAAGTTCGGGATCTACGGCCCCAACGCGACGTCGGAGCCCACCGCGGAAGAAGTGCTGGTCGCGAAGTCTGATGCGGAGTGCCGCGTCTCCAGTGGGTATACCAGCGCGCGGTACGAAGCCGAATGGTCCGCTCAGGAAGAACTCGTCAAGAGCAATCGTGACAAGCTCGACCGAATTCGACACGAGGCAGTCGCTCACGCGGCGGAGTTGAAGGTCACCATCGCGGAGAACGCACCGTCACCATGAACCGCCTTCGCACCGACGTCAGTTCGGACGAGCCGTCCGAAGAGGATATCCAGGTAACGACGCCCCCAGATCACGAGCCTGCTGCCAAGTCCGATCTGGCCTCAGCCACCCGCCGCAGCCCTGCCATAGGGAGGCTGGTGACTTTCGCGATCGCGCTTTCGGCCCTCGTCGCACTGGCTGCAGGATGGGGTCTAGCGACGGCCTTCCAATCATCCGCACAGCGCGAGGCGGCGACGACACCACCGTCATCCAGCCCGATTCTCGCCACGGTGTCGACGGGGAACCTTGTTCGGCAGACAGCATTCTCTGGAGTCGTTGTAGCCGAGAACGAGGAGTCGCTGACCTTGGCAGTGCCGACCGGAGCACTGCGTTCGGTGGTTACGGGACATCCGGTTGACAAGGGTGCCACGGTAGACGACGGCGACGTCTTGACCGAAGTCAACGGCCGCCCGGTTTTCGTCATAGGGTCAAGCTTCCCCTTCTACCGAGATGTCGGATTCGGTGACCGCGGTCCAGATGTCGAAGCGATTCAGAACACTCTGGATCACCTTGGGTACGCAGTAGACGTCGACGGGCAGTTCGGGTCGCAGACGGAGAGCGCGGTCCGTGACTGGTACGCCAAGAATGGCTACGTCCCCGCCACACGGAACGGCGAGGGCGATACCGAGGCCGACTCCTCACACAGCGAGTCAGGAGATGAGAGTGGTCGGACCGGCGACGAAGCGAATGCCGATCGTCCAACGATCACGGCATTCGTCCCGGTCGCGGAGATGCTTGGTGTCAAGACTCTTCCGTCCATCTCTCTGACGGGGTTGGCAGTCGGGGCTCCCGTCGGGAGTGAAGGCGCCACCGATATCTCCCTGGGCTCGACGACAACCAAGGTGACGTTTGATGCTGCCCCAGCAGATCTCGCCCATATCACCCACGGCGACGAGGTGACCATCGAAGCAGATGGCTCCAGTATGGCTGGGCGCGTGACCGGCATCGAACAGAACACGATGAGCGATTCAGGCTCACAGGATGGTTCACCGGGCGAACAGCCGGAGAGCGAGGGCTCCCAGAACTCAACAGTCACGGTCATTCCCGCGGAACCGCTCGAGACATCCAGTTCACGGATAAGAGTCGTTTCAGAACAGGTCATCGTGGATGAGCAAGCGCTGCTCGTCCCCGCCATTGCGGTGATCGACCGAGGTGACGACCATCAGGTCGTCGTCGTCGCTCGGCCCGACGGCGACTTCGTCGAGGTTGAGGTCGCAGTTCTGGGCACCCTGGACGGAAAGGCGGCCGTTGTCCCGAAATCATCTTCATCGCTTCGGACCGGGGACGAGGTTCGCGTGGCGGACTCATGACATTGATCGAACTGAGTGATGTGTCACGAACCTACATCCCGTCGCACGGACCGGCGGTCCATGCGTTGCGCAACGTTTCGCTGAAGATCGATTCGGGCGAGTTCATTGCCATCGTGGGTCCGTCAGGTGGCGGCAAAAGCACCCTGCTGAACATTCTCGGGCTGCTTGACGACCCTTCGTCCGGCGAGTATCTCATTGCGGGAAGAAGCCCAGGTCGAGTCAACCGCGCCGACGCGGCGAGCTTGCGTGCCCGCCATATCGGCTTCATCTTTCAAGCTTTTCATCTGTTGGAGAGACGCCCTGCGATAGACAGCGTCGGCCTAAATCTTCTGTATCGAGGAGTCGATTCTCGTGCGAGACATGTGACGTCCGGCCGCGCTCTCGCGGCGGTCGGTCTCGAAGGGTCCGCGTCGCAGATCACGTCAACTCTTTCTGGCGGGCAACGCCAGAGAATCGCGATTGCTCGCGCGATGGCCGGGGATGCTCGACTCGTGCTCGCGGACGAGCCCACAGGCAACCTTGATTCGGCCAACGCGATGCTCGTGCTCGATGAACTCGAGCGGGTGAATCGCGCGGGTGCTGCGGTGGTCATCGTCACTCACTCGCCTGAGGTTGCGGCACGCGCTGATCGGGTCATCCGGATTTCGGACGGGACGGTGGTATCGGACACAGGCGCAAGCGCACGGCCCACACGATCGGCGATCCACGTCACGGGCGATTCGGCCGAGGCCGCGGACGAGGCAAGGACCTTCATTCGTGGCACGGACATGCTGGCGGATGCCTGGGCCTCCATAGCTTCGAGGAAGGCTCAGACGCTGGCGCAGTGCCTGGCAGTGCTGATTGCGGTCGCGCTTTCCATCACCACTCTCGGACTCTCCGCATCCGCTCGGGTGCAGGTCTCTGAGACGTTCGATGCTCACCTCAACCGCGAAGTGTCTGCGAGGTGGGCCGCCGATGTGCCGCACTCGATGCCGCTCGCAAGGACTCCTGCGGCGGCGAGAACAATCGTGGGAGTGGAAGCCGCGGCGATCATGGTCGATCTGGCCGCGACAGCGGTATCGACAGCGTCAGCGACCCGGCAGGTGCAACCTCACGTGATGGCAGGGGACCTCGAAGAAGCGGGGCGAGTAGAGATCGAAGAGGCACCGTGGCACCACGGCGCCCTCTTGCCGGGGCAGGCGTACATTGGTGACCTTCTCGCCAGAGACCTCGAACTCGGCGACATCGCGCTGGCTCCCGCAGTCGAGGTCGGCGGCGAACGGTATGTCGTCGCCGGTCTCATCACCCACTCTGAGCGACTTCCGCTCCTGCGGGGCGAACTCCTGCTCGGCACGGAGGCTTCGGCGCTCGACGAGATGCAGTCGGAAGCAGCACTACTCGTGAAGACCTTGTCCGGTGCGGCCCCGCAGGTCGCGGCACAGCTCGCTGTTGCGCTCAACCCCTACGCCCCGGAGCAGATCTCTGTCGTTTCACCCACAGATGACGGCCGGCTGAGGGGTCAGATTGAAGCTGGGGTCCAAGCGACGCTGGTCGCCTTCACGCTTCTGGCGGTCCTCGTCGCCGTCGCGGCGCTCGTCAACACAACGCTCATGGCGGTGAATGCCCGCAGGGGCGAGATCGGAATGCGGAAAGCCCTGGGGGCGAAGGAGCGCGACATCGGAATCCTGATCTCGCTCGAAGCCGTTCTCGTGGGTCTTCTGGGAGGAGCAGGCGGCCTCTTCGTCGGCATGATCGCCATCCTCGTGGTCACGATTACCCAGCGATGGGCGCCCGTCTTCGATCTCACGTTGATGCCGCTTGCCGTCGTGCTCGGGGTCGGCGTTGCCACCATCGGCGGCGCCGTTGCAGCGGTCCGTGCGGCACGCCTCCGCCCTGCCGAGAACCTCCGCTCGTCCTGAGCTATGCGCTTCAGCACGCGCAGGGGATCGCCGAGATCCGGGAGGGCGGGCGGAAAGGTGGGGCGGCGCTCTAAGGTGAGATCCATGAGTTCCGACACCCCGTCTGCATCCGGCGATTCCGCCGACGTCGACGCTCCGACCGACGACGCCACGACCACCACCGAGCCCGCACCGATCGACCACCCCGCGGCCGTGGGGACGGAAGAGCGGACGGGCGCCGCGAGCGGCGGCCGTCGCAAGCCCGTCGTCGAAGCCATGGCCCCGAGTCGATCGTTCTGGACGCGCATCGATCGCCCGTTCGTCTTCGGGTTCCTCGTCACTCTCGGCGCACTGGCCGCGATCCTCCTCGGGCTCGCGCTCGGCAATCTGTCGACCGTCATCATCTACATCGCGTTCGCGCTGTTCGCGGCCCTCGGTCTCGACCCCGCCGTGCGCTTCCTGGAACGGCGAGGACTGTCACGAGCGTGGGCCGTGGTCGTCACCCTGGTCGCTCTCATCGGCGTGCTGATCACCGTGCTCTGGACGATCATCCCGGTCGTCGCCGCTCAGGTCGCCAGCTTCGTCCGCGACGTTCCGGGGATGGTCAACGACTTCATGGCGAGTGACGTCTACAACACCCTCGAAGCGCAGTTCGGCGAGCAGTTCCAGACCCTCGTCGAGGACCTCACCACGTTCATCACCGATCCGGGCAACATCGCCGCGATCGGAGGCGGAGCACTGCAGGTCGGCGCATCGATCGCCACCGGCATCTCTGGAGTCATCATCGTGCTGGTGTTGACCCTCTACTTCGTCGCGACGCTGCCGATGATGAAGCACGCGATGCTGCGCCTGGCACCCGCCCGCGACCGGGGTCGTATCGATGAGATCAGCACGCAGATCACCGAGTCGGTCGGCGGCTACGTCATGGGCATGGTGACGCTCGCATTCATCAACGCCGTGCTCGTGTTCCTGCTCTACACGTTCCTCGGACTGCCGTTCCCGCTGCTGCTCGCGACGGTCGCGTTCTGCATCACCCTCATCCCGCTCGTCGGATCCGTGCTGTTCTGGGTGATCGGGTCCGTGATCGCACTGTTCTCCGACCCGCTCTCGGCGCTGATCTTCGCGGCCGTGTACGTCGTGTACATGCAGGTGGAGGCCTACGTCGTCACGCCCCGCGTGATGAACAGGGCGATCTCCATCCCGGGATCGCTCGTCGTGATCGGAGCGCTCGTCGGCGGCACCCTGCTCGGGTTGCTCGGCGCGCTCGTCGCGGTGCCTGTGACGGCATCCATCCTCATCATCATCAAGCAGGTGTGGATCCCCCGCCAGGACGCCCGGATCTGACACCCGCTCCCGCTTCGCGCACACGAAAGCCCTCCCGGCGCGGCGGGAGGGCTTTCGTAGGAACTCAGATGAGGCCGTTCTCCTCGAGCCACTGCGAAGCGATGTCCGCAGGCGAGAGCTCATCGACCGTGCTCTGCACGTTCAGGTCGACGAGCGTGTCCACCGTGAGGGCGGCGCTGACGGGGTTGATGACGTCGGCGATCTCCTCGGCGATGTCGCTGCCCGCGATCGGGACGACGTTCGAGGCGAGGATGATGCTCTCGGGGTCCTCGAGCGCGACGATGTCCTCGGTCTGGAACGCCGGGTCGGCGGTGTAGATGTCGGCGACCTGGATGGTTCCCTCGAGCAGAGCCTCGAGCGTGGTCGGGCCCGTGGCCGAGAAGCCGAGGTCGACGCCGTAGACCTCCTGCGCGGCAGCGGGACCGTACGGACGCTGCTCGAACTCGGGAGCCGCGCCGATCGTGACCTCGCCGTCGACGTTCGCGAGATCCGCGATCGTGGTGAGGTCGTTCTCGTCGGCGAACGCCTGGGTCACCGTGTAGGTGTCCTGGTCGCTGGCCTCGGCGTAGTCGAGCGCGGTGAGACCCTCGGGGAGCACCTCCTGCAGAGCGGCGTAGACATCCTCCGAGCTGGTCGCGGTCGCGCTGTCATCGAGGAACTCGAGCAGGTTGCCCGTGTACTCCGGGAACAGGTCGATCGCGCCGGACTCGATCTCGGGCATGTACGCGTCACGCTGGCCGATGTTGAACTGACGCTCGACATCGTGACCGGCGTTCTCGAGGGCCTGCGCGTAGATCTCGGCGATGATCTCGTTCGAGTAGTACGCCTGCGAGCCGATGACGATGGTGCCGCCGGCCCCTTCGGACTCCTCGGACGGGGTGGCGAGCGGGTCGCCTCCGCCGCAGCCGGCCAGGACGAGGGTGGCGGTGGCGGCAGCGGCGATGGCCAGCGGAAGCCGGCGGCGCGTGCGATTGGTGAACATGGTGTTCCTCTCGGTGGGGAAGGGCTGTGATGCAGGAGGGATACGGATCAGGAGGCGGTGGCGGCCGCGCGAGCGGCCCCACGGCGGGAGGGTGCGGGCGTGCGGAGCCCGGTCGGGACCGCGGCCCGCTGCGCGTACGCGAGGATCAGATCGACGAGGAGCGCGAGCACGGCGACGAGGATCGCACCGCCGAGCACCTGGTCGAAGCGGCGAAGCGGGATGCCCTGGATGATCGGCCAACCGAGGCCGCCGAGGTTCACGTACGCGGCGATCGTCACGGTCGCGATCACCTGCAGGGTCGCCGAGCGCAGGCCGCCGATCAGCAGCGGAAGCCCGAGACGGGCCTCGACCTTCCAGAAGATCTGCCACTCGGTCATCCCCATCGCGCGCGCCGCATCGATCACACGGCGATCGATCGCCTCGAGACCCGTGTAGGCGCCCGCGAGAAGCGAGGGGATCGCGAGCAGGACGAACGTCACGATGGCGGCCTCGCCCGTGCGGAGCACCCCGAAGACGAGCACGAGCAGCACGAGCAGGCCGAACGACGGGACCGCGCGCGCAGCGCCGGAGATCGCGACGGCGATCTCCCGACCGCGGCCGGTATGACCGATCAGCCAGCCCGCGGGCACCGCGATCACGCCGGCGATCAGGATCGTGAGCAGCGTGTAGAAGAGGTGCTGGCCGAGCAGGATCGGAAGGGCGTAACTGCCCTCCATCCGCTCCGGGGAGAACAGCCAGGCCAGGGCATCGGCGAAGAGGTTCACGCGGCACCCCCCGCTGTGGTGAGCGTGCGCCGCGCCTTACGCGCCGACGGAACGGCGGTCGCGCGCGTCCACGGCATGAGCATCCGACCGGCGAGGATCAGCAGCAGGTCGATCACGAGCGCGATGACGACCACCGCGACCACTCCCGCGAGGACCTCGGCGATGATGCGGCGCTGAAGTCCGTTCGTGAACAGGTAGCCGAGGTTGGTGACCCCGATGAGCACACCGACCGTCGCGAGCGAGATGGTGCTGACGGCGGCGACGCGGAACCCGGCGAGGATCACGGGACCTGCGAGCGGGAATTCGACGGCGAAGAATCGGCGCCCGCCGCCGTAGCCCATCGCCGTGGCGGACTGCCGGACGGACGGATCGACCGAGTCGAGACCGTCCGCCACCGAGCGCACGAGAATGGCGATCGCGTAGATCGTGAGCGCGATGATCAGGTTCGTCTGACTGATCGCGGAGTAGCCGATCACCGCGGGCAGCAGGATCAGCAGCGCGAGCGAGGGGATCGTGTAGAGCAGGCCGGTCAGGACGATGACCGGACCCCGCACCAGCTGATAGCGCCACGCGACCCAGCCGAGCGGCACCGCGATGATGAAGCCGATCACGAGCGGAATGATGCTCTGCTGAAGATGGACGAGCGTGAGGTCGCCGATCAGCTCGAGATTGTCGAGCACCCAGTCCACGTCAGACGCCGTCCTCGACGAGCGCGCCCTGCGTGCGTCCGTCGGAGTCGACCACGACCGTGCCGTTGGCCGTCTTCTTCAGGCGCAGTGCGCGCTTGCCCTTGTCGGATCCGATGAACGCCGCGACGAAATCGTCGGCCGGGTTCTCGATGATCTCGCTCGGCGTTCCCGCCTGCACCACACGAGCACCCTTGCCGAGGATGACCACCTGGTCCCCCAGCAGGAACGCCTCGTCGATGTCGTGCGTGACGAACACCACGGTCTTGTCGAGCTCCTGCTGCAGACGGATGAGTTCCTGCTGCAGGTCGTCGCGCACGATCGGGTCGACCGCGCCGAACGGCTCGTCCATGAGGAGGATGTTCGGGTCTGCCGCGAGCCCGCGGGCCACGCCCACGCGCTGCTGCTGGCCGCCCGAGAGCTGACTCGGGTAGCGCTCGGCGAGCGCCTGGTCCAGCCCCACGGTGTCGAGCAGAGTCCGCGCGCGCTCGTGCGCCTCCTTGCGGCCGACGCCGGTGAGCCGCAGCACCGTGGCGACGTTGTCGATCACGGTGAAGTGGGGCATCAGGCCGGAGTTCTGCATGACGTAGCCGATGCGACGGCGGAGGGCCACGGGGTCGCCACCGAGGACGCTCTCGCCGTCGATCTCGACGTCACCCGAAGTGGGTTCGACCATGCGGTTGATCATGCGCAGCAGCGTGGTCTTGCCGCAGCCGGACGAGCCGACGAACACGGTGGTCTTGCGCGACGGCAGCACGAGGCTGAAGTCCTCGACAGCGAGAGTGCCGTCGGGGAACCGCTTGGTGACGGAACGGAATTCGATCATGGTTGTCGTGGCGTCTGGACGGCAGCGCCGCTTACGCGCTCACCTCGACGCGACGATCGAACGCGATGTAGCCGGCGAAATCCCGGCCCACGCGCTCGACGGCACCGGGATAGAGGTCGGGGTACGCCCACGCGTGGTCGGCGTGCGTCTTGCCGTCGACGACGACCGAGTAGTATTGCGCGGCCCCCTTCCACGGGCACGTGTACTGCGTGGGGGTCTCGACGAGCGCGCCGTCGGCCACGGCGGACGGCGGGAAGTACCAATTGCCTTCGATCTTGACGAGGTCCTTCTCTTCGGCCTCGGCGATCACGGTTCCTGCGAGTGTTGCCTTCATGCTCGTCCCTCCCTGGGGCTCAGTAGTCGAGAGTATTCGACCACACCGACATTGATCCGGGTATGTGCTTGCGTTACGACGACTGTCTGCCGTATGACTCCAGCAGCCGCAACCAGATCTCGCTCACCGTCGGGTACGCGGGAACCGCGTGCCAGAGGCGGGAGAGGGGGACTTCGCCGACCACCGCGATCGTCGCCGCCTGCAGCAGATCCGCGACATCCGGCCCGACGAAGGTCACCCCGAGGATCACGTCGCGCGCGGTGTCGACGACCATGCGCGCCTGTCCGCTGTAGCCGTCCTGGCGGAGACCGGACCCCGCGACGGCGCCCAGGTCATAGTCGACGACCTGGATGTCGAATCCGGAATCCTCAGCGGCCTGCGCCGTGAGACCGACCGAGGCGACCTCGGGCTCGGAGAAGGTCACCTGGGGCACCGCGGCGTCGTCGGCCGTGGCGACGTGGCGTCCCCACGGCTGGTCCTGCACGTTGCCGTCCTTCGCGCGGGCGGCGATCACGTCGCCCGCCGCGCGCGCCTGGTATTTGCCGTTGTGGGTGAGCAGGACGCGACCGTTCACGTCGCCGACCGCGTAGAGCCAGTCCGTGCCTGGCACGCGGAGCGTGTCGTCCGTGCGGATCCACTTCCCCGGCTCCAGCTCGACGGTCTCGAGACCGATGTCACCGCTGCGAGGGCTGCGTCCCGTCGCGACCAGCACCTCCGACGCGCGGACCTCCTCGCCGTCTCCGAACGTCACCGTCACGCCCTCGGTATCCCGGTGGACGCGATGGGTCTCGGTGTTCAGGTGCACGGTCACGCCCAGTTCACGCAGTCCCGCGGTGACGCGCTCGCCCGCGAAGGGCTCCATGGTCGAGAGCAGTCCGCTGCGCGCGATCAGCGTGACGGTCGCACCGAGTTCGGCATAGGCGGTCGCCATCTCGACGGCGACGACGCCGCCACCGATCACGGCGAGCGAATCCGGGATCTCCTGCGCACTCGTCGCCTCGCGGCTCGTCCAGGGCGCGGACTCGCGCAGTCCCTCGATCGGAGGGATCACGGCATCCGATCCGGTGCAGATCGCGACCGCGTGCCGCGCGGTGAGCACACGGTCGACGCCCTCGGCGTCCGTCACCGTCACCTCGCGCACGCCGCTCACGCGGCCGTGTCCGCGGGCGAGTGCGATGCCCGCGCTGTCGAGCCAGGAGACATGGCCGGCGTCGGACCAATCGCTCGTGAAGGAGTTGCGCCGAGCGAGGACCGCCGCGACGTCCAGGGTGCCGGTGATGGCCTCTGCGGCGCCACCGACGTGCTGTGCCGCGCGGAGTGCCTGGGCCGAGCGCAGCAGCGCCTTCGACGGCATGCACGCCCAGTAGGAGCACTCCCCGCCGATGAGCTCGCTCTCGACGACGATGGCGGTCAGACCGCCCTGCACCGCCCGGTCAGCCACGTTCTCTCCGACCGGTCCTGCTCCGAGGACGATGAGGCCGTATTCGTCGGTCGTCATGTCTGCGTCTCGACTCTCTGGGGCCTCCGCCCCGCATCCTCCACCCTGCCAGAGCAGAATGCCGGTGGGGTCGGTTCTTCGCGGCCTGTCCTCGACCGCACACAGAGAGTTCGGAGACGTCCGCGAATCGGATGGGATCCCCTACGAAGGAGATCCGCGCCTCAGAAGGAGGTTTCCCTGGAATCTGCCCTTCCTTCGCGAGGTTCTCCTGCGCAGCGGTCGTCGCTACCGCCGGTCTGTAGTCTGGGCGCCAACACCATGGCCGCGCCGGCGATCACTCCGGCAAGAACGAAGATGATGGCAAAGGGGTCACCGCTGCTCGCCACGGCGGCGAACACCGTCCCCGTGATCGCGAGCGCCAGAGCGCTTCCGAAGGAGTCCGCGACCGTCATCGCGCCGCTGTTGAATCCCTGGTTCGCCGGGGTGGACATCGCGAGAGTCAGCGCACTGGTCCGAGGACTCATCAGCCCCATACCGGTTCCTGCGACGATCCACGCGAGGGCTGCCGCCCATGGCGACCACGACAGCACGGTCGTCGCGCCCGCGAGCAGGATGCCGGTGAAGACGAGTGCTGTCCCCACCCGCACAGCAGTCACGCTCGACAGACGGACCCCCATCCGGCCCTGCACGGTCGCGGCGATCGACCATGCCAGCGCACCGCCGGTCAGCGAGACACCCGCAAGTGTGGGCGACAGGGCATATCGCTCGGTCAAGAGGTAGGGCAGATACACCTGTGCGCCGAAGAAGGCTGCCGCGGCGAGTCCTCGAACCAGAATGACCGCCGGGAGACCGCGGCGAGCGCGCAGGGTTCCACGCGGCAGGAGTGGCCGCACTGCAACGAGGGCGACGACCACCGCCACGATCGCAAGCGCGGGCCCGAAGCCGGGGACGTCACTCAGCAGGTTCAGTCCGAGTACGGCCAGTGCTGCGAGAACCGACCACCCGAGGCGGCCGAACGCCCACGGCGTCGTGATGTCCCCTCCGTCGTCGGTGAGTGATCGCAGCGCGGGAATAACCATGAGCAGCGCGGTCAGGACGAGAACGACGACACCGAGGAAGACCCAGTGCCAGCTCCAGAGCTCGGTCACGGCGCCGGCGACCGTCGGGCCGATCAGGGAGGGTACGACCCACGCGGCGGCGAATCCGGCGAACATCGCGGGGTGGAGGTCACGGGGATAGACCCGGGCGACGACGACGTACAGTGCCACCGTCAACCCGCCGCTCCCCAGCCCCTGGGCGAATCGCCCTGCGACGAGAATCTCCATGCTCGGCGCAAGCCCCGCAATGAGCAGGCCGATCACGAAGACGATGACCGCCGCGTACAACGGCCCCTTCGGACCACGGCGGTCAGCCCAGTTCCCGGCCGCGACCATCCCGATCACGCCGGTCGCGAGTGGGCCCGCGAAGGCGAGCGCATAGAGGCGCTCGCCGTTCAGATCCTCACTCACGACCGGCATCACCGTGGTCACGGCCAGCGATTCGAATGCGCCGAGGAAGACGAGCGCGCAGGCACCGATCGTGATCCAGAGGTAGGTACCGCTCATGATGCCCTGTGCAGAACTGTTCGGCGTCCGCACCTCGCCCGTAGCTGTCATGCTCATGACGGTAAGACCTCAACTAAAGTTGAGGTCAAGTGCAAGGAGGAGCGGGTGTCCCAACTGGCCGGCGGCAGGAACCGACAGCTGACGATCGGCGAGCTCTCCAGCCGCAGCGGGGTGAGCGCGTCCGCACTGCACTTCTACGAGCGCAATGGCCTGATCAGCGCCGAGCGCACGGCGGGAAACCAGCGCCGGTACCCAAGGCACACCCTGCGACGCGTCGCCTTCATCCGAGTCTCCCAGCGCGTCGGCATCCCCCTCAAGGACATCCGCGCGGCTCTCGACTCCCTCCCCGAGGGTCGCACGCCGACGAAGCGGGACTGGGCACGTCTGTCGCAGCGCTGGCGCGCCGAGCTGGATTCGCGTATCCGTCAACTCGAGCATCTGCGCAGCGACCTCGACGGGTGCATCGGCTGTGGCTGCCTGAGTCTGAGGTCGTGCGCACTTCAGAACTCCGGGGACGTCCTCGGCGCACAGGGAGCCGGCCCGATCCGCTGGTCCGCGCAGAATTCGCCGGAGGTGGAGGACGAACAGTGAAGGAGATCCTCGCCTCGGAAGGAGGTTCTCCCGGAAACTGTCCTTCATTTGCGCAGTTCTCCTGCGCAGCGGTCGTCGCTACGGCAACCGGAGCCTCAGCGCACCGGCAGGAAGTGGGTCGGAGTCGGCGCGGGCGCCTGATGGCGGACACCGAGGGGAGCGCCCGTGCGCTCGTCGAGATCCAGCAGGCTGATCGTGTCGGACCGCTGTCCGGCGACGAGCAACTTGCCCTCGTGCACGAGGTGGTGGCGTGGCCAATCAACACCCGAGTCGGCGAGCGCGACGGACTCGAGGGACGCGCCGCCATCGCGCACCCTCAGCGCTGCGATCGTGTTGCTTCCGCGCAACGCGGTGTAGAGGAATGCGCCGTCACCGGTGCGGGCCAGTTCGGCCGGGAAGTCGAACCCGACCTGCGCGATGGGTGCCGCCAGCGTCGCCGAGACGACACTGAACTGCCCCTCGCGCGACGCCTCGAGTGTGAACACCTCGCACGAGTACTCCGTCACGACATGCAGGTGGCCGCTGGGGTGCGCCACCATGTGCCGAGGCCCGGTGCCCTGCGGCAACACGACCTCATGGTCGAGAGCGAGGCCGCTCCCGGATGGGTGCCAGATTCGCACCAGATCGAAGCCCAGGTCGGTGGTGGCGACGCGGCCATCCCGCAGGAACACGGCAGCATGAGCATGCGGTCGACGATCCATGCCGCTCTCGGCATACGGATCGGATGCGGCCTGACCTGTGCCCACGGGCGCGAAGTCGTCCGGAGCAGGCTCGCCGAAGAGTGCCGCCCGCAGAGCAGCGGCCCGGTTGTCCGCGTCGGGCATCAAGCGCCCGTCGGAATCCACCCCGACGCGGACGACACGGCCGTCGCCGTAGCAACTGGCGATCAGCGAAGAACCGCTCGGGGAGACGGCGACGTGGCATACGTTCTGGCCGACGGGCACCGGGTCCCCGAGCGGCGACAGGGAAGAATCTCCCGTGCGCAGGAACGCCTGTACCGCAGAGTCTCCCTCGAGCGCCGCGTAGATGACGTCGAGCGTGGGGTGCTGCGCCAGCCACGACGGCGACGGGGTCTTCACGATCACGCCACGGTAGGAGAGCTTGGTCTCACTCCCCTCGTCGCCGGCCAGCATGCCGATGCCGTCGGCTGCACCCTCCATGCCTGCGCCGTAGCCACCGAGCCAGAACCGAGTCATGCGCGCGGTGCTCAGTCGATGAGGTCGTGGCGGACGATCACCGCGTCGCGCGCGGGGCCGACACCGATCACCGAGATGCGGGTGTTCGACATCTCCTCGAGCGCGAGGACGTAGTCCTGCGCGTTCTTGGGCAGCTCCTCGAACGAGCGCGCGACGGAGATGTCCTCCTGCCAGCCCGGGAAGTACTCGAGGATCGGGGTGGCGTGGTGGAAGTCGGTCTGGTTGACCGGCACCTCGTCGAAGCGCTCTCCGTCGACGTCGTACGCGACGCACACGGGGATCTCGTCGAGGCCCGTGAGGATGTCGAGCTTGGTGAGCACCAGGTCGGTGATGCCGTTGATCCGCGTCGCGTACCGCGTGATGGGCGCGTCGTACCAGCCGACGCGACGCGAGCGGCCCGTCGTGGTGCCGAACTCGAATCCGCGCTTGCGCAGCCAGTCGCCCTTCTCGTCGAACAGCTCGGTGGGGAAGGGACCCGAGCCCACGCGCGTCGTGTACGCCTTGACGATGCCGACGATGCGGTCGAGGGACCCGGGGCCCACGCCCGATCCGGTCGCCGCTCCTCCGGCCGTGGCCGACGAGGAGGTCACGAACGGGTAGGTGCCGTGGTCGACGTCGAGCATGGTGGCCTGGCCGCCCTCGAAGACGACGACCTCATCGCGCTCCAGCGCCTCGGCGATCAGGTGGCCGGTGTCGGCCACCATCGGACGCAGCCGCTCGGCGTAGGCGAGCAGGTCTTCCACGATCTCGTCGCACGTGATCGCGCGGCGGTTGAACACCTTCACCAGCAGGTGGTTCTTCTGGTCGAGGGCTCCCTCGACCTTCTGGCGCAGGATGTTCTCGTCGAAGAGATCCTGCACGCGGATGCCGACGCGGTTGATCTTGTCGGCGTAGGCGGGGCCGATCCCGCGGCCGGTCGTGCCGATCTGGCGCTTGCCGAGGAAGCGCTCGGTGACCTTGTCGAGCGTGCGGTGGTAGTGCGTGATGATGTGCGCGTTGGCGCTCACGCGCAGGCGCGACACGTCGATCCCGCGGGCGGAGAGCGCCTCGAGCTCGCTGAAGAGCACCTCGAGGTCGATCACGACGCCGTTGCCGATGATCGGGTGGACGCCCGGGGAGAGGATGCCGGAGGGCAGCAGGTGCAGGGCGTACTTCTCGTCTCCGATGACGACCGTGTGCCCGGCGTTGTTGCCGCCGTTGAACTTCACGACCCAGTCGGTGCGCTCACCGAGCAGATCGGTGGCCTTGCCTTTACCCTCGTCGCCCCACTGCACGCCGACGATCACGATTCCTGGCACGGATAACCCCCTGGGTTGCTGCCGAGTAGATGGCCCGAACGGGCACCCCCATCCTACCGATCCGCCCCGACACCGCCGAGAGAGCGCTCAGACGCCCACTCGTTCGACGGGTTGGCGCAGGATCGTGCGGAGCTTCTCGGGGGCGGTGCGGCGAGGATCACCGAGGTAGATCTCGTGATGCTTCCCGGTCATCCGCAGCGCCTCGTCGGGGATGAACCGCTCGTGCATCGCGGCGAGCACGGGCGCCTCGTCGTCGTAGGAGCCGACGTGGAGTGTCTGCACGCACAGCCCCTCGTCGAATCGTTCGAGACGCACACGCGCGAGCGCGGGCCCCGCGTCGGCCTCGGCACGGACGCGGTCGAGGTGCTCGGAGGTGATCTCGGGCGGAACCATGATCATCATCGTCCAGTCCCACTGCGTCTTGTCCCGTCCGCTCGTGAAGGACGCCATGTCATCGGCCCACCACAGCCCCTCCAGCGGCATGACGACGTGGTCGCGGTCGAGCTCCCGCTTGCTCAGGAACTTGAGCTTGTACGCCAGCGGATACAGCGCCGCCACCGACTCCGTATAGAGAGGAGAGTCGTTCGGGTCACCGTGACCGTCGATCATCAGGAACTGCAGACTCGGGACCTCGACGATCTGGAAGCGACCGCGCGGTGCCCTGTAGGCGGCGATCTCCTTCTTGAAGTCGGTCTTCATGGGTCGCCTCCTCGCGACGGGATCCGGAGCAGGAAGTCTACGCAGCGCGCGCACGGTCCACTGCGTCACGGCGCCGATCCGTGAGGGGACGCTCTCCCCTCTGAGGTCCCCTCACGGCGAGGAGACGCCGTTGCCTCCCCTGGCACGCTCCGAGGAGCACTGCCCGTGATCGCTCCCCACAAGCGATCACCGACGCACCGGCAGCGGTCCCTCCGGCCCTCTCACCTTCGCGTCCCGTGCATTCTCCCGAATCCTGGGACGCCGCGCGGGACACGGGGCTCATCCGGCCTCTGTCCGACGCGATCTGTCCGCTTCTCGTCGCGATACCGGCCGCGTCGCCTCGACCTCGCGTGCCGCGCGCCAACGCGCCGGGGACACCCCGTGGACATCCTGGAACGCGCGGCGCATCGTGCGCAGCGAACCGAAGCCGCAGCGCCGCGAGATCTCGGTCATCGTGAGTCGTTCCGCGCCGAGCATGAGCATGCCGGACATGCCCACTCGGTGGTCGCGGACCGCGTCCTGCACTGATCGGCCGACGCGGGCATATGCGCGCTGGAGCTGCCGGACCGAGACGTGCATCGCTTCGGCGAGGGAATGCGGTGTCACGTCGGGGGCATGTCCGTGCTCGGCGATCCGGAGATCGCAGCGCTCGCGCAGCGCGTCCAGCGGGTGCCCGGCGCGGATGTCGCATCGGGTCGGGTCATCCGGATCATCGGAAGACGGGCCGACGTCGGCGAACCGGCTGTGGATGACCCCGTCGATCTCGGCCTGACCGCTGAAGCTCTCCCGCGCAGCGAGCTCGTCGCGCACCCGAGCCACCGACTGCAACCGCGATCGGAGTTCACGCACGGAGAACGGCTTGATCAGGTAGTGCGCCACCCCCAGCATCCGCATCTCGGCCACGCTGCGGGCGCGGCGATCCGCAGTGACGGCGATCACGTCGATGTCGTCACCGAGATGCGCGCGAAGCCGCCGAAGCACATCGATCCCCGAGATTCCCGGAAGCTGGAGATCGAGCAGCACCACGTCCGCGGGCTCACGCATCATCATCTCGACGGCCGCCTCGCCCGACGACGCGACGCCCCGCACCACGAAGCCGGGCGTGCCCTGCACGAACATCCGATGCAGCTCCGCCGTCATCGGCTCGTCGTCGACGATCAGCACCCCCCGATCAGTCATCCGCGAACCTCCACTTCTCGGCGTCGGGGACGGGGATGGTCGCCTCGAACCGTTCTCCGCCCAGCGCGGACGGCCCGTTCCCGCATCGCCCGCCCCGCCTCCTGACCGTCCCGCGGACGATCGCGAGACCGTAGCCCCGCGCATCGCGGCCGGTCTTCGTCGTCATGCCCAGATCGAAGACCCGACCGCGCAGGTGCTCCGGCACACCCGGACCGCTGTCGTCGACCTCGATCGTCACCGCGAAACCTCGATCGGCGTCCTCCCGCCCCGACCGGATCGTGAGGCGGATGTCGTCGCCCGCCGAGCAGCTCTCGACCGCGTTCGACAACAGATTTCCCACGACGAGCAGAGCGGCCTCGGTGAACTGCGGATCCGCACCCGCAAGGTCGGGAATCGTGGAGCCGGGCGCGACGACCAGGTCGATGCTCCGCTCACGCGCGCGGGCCCGGTGCGCGTAGACCAGCGCCCGCACGCTCGGGTCCTCGATCCCGTCCGCAGTCATTCCGAACTCGCCCGATACTCCTCCGCCGCGGACGAACTCCAGCGCGCGAGTCGGCTCCCCCATCTCCAGAAGTCCCTCGATGACGTGGAGCGTGTTGGCGAACTCGTGCCCGCGAGAGCGCAGAGCGTCGATGTGACTCTGCGCTCCGTCCAATTCCCGCAGGAGCGAGGCGTCGCGGGAGTAGTCCCGGAACATCACGAGCCGACTCTCCCCGGCAGCCGAGGAGATCTCGAGGTCGGACGACAGCGTCAGCACCCGGTCGCCGATCTGGATGAGAGGAGCGTCCAGGGCGCGCCCTCCGCTGCCGCCGCTCGCCGCGGCCAGCAGGTCCGAGGCGTTCGCGCCGATCTCCGCATCGGTCAGATCGAGGAGGTCCCCCGCGGCGGTGTTGAACCACAGGAGTCCGCCGTCGCGATCGATCCCGATCGCGGCGTCTCCGATGCTCTCCAGCAGTGCCGCCCGCTCACGCACGACCTGGTCCACCTGCTCGGGCTCCATCCGGTAGGCGGCGCGGAGGACCCGCAACGACAGCACCCGCAGCAGGATGAACGAGGGGGCGGCGGCTCCCACGATCAGCAGCGAGACGGGCACCACGATGCCCAGGACCCGCCTGCTTCGCCAGCGCTCATCGATCTCGACGAACAGCCATCCGCCCCGCTCGAGAGGGAAGGTGTAGCCGTTCTGCACGGGTGCGCCGGGGGTGTCGCCCAGTCCGCGTAGACGTGACCCGACCCCGGTGTGGCCCTCCTGTCCGCGCGCGGCGATCACTTCTCCCCGCGCATCCACCACCGCGTACAGCGATATGGGCCTTCCCAACGCCCGGGAGTCGCCGCGCAGCACCCGGTTCGCGATCTCGTCGACCACGCCGCCCTGCAACATTCCCAGGACTCCCCGCTCGTTCTCCGCACCCGCGAAGATCAGGGCTCCGACCAGAGTGGCCGCGAGGAGTACGGCGAAGACCAGCATCTGCGTCGCGAGCACCACCCTGCGCGAGATCGTTCGACTCGAGCGCTGCCTACGGTCGGATCGGACTGCCCACACACTTCCCCTGCACATTCCCCGCTGAGGAGAGCGACGCACCCCGAGCGGTGAGGTGGCTGCGGGGAGGACGTAGTCCCCGCAGCCGGTGGCCCCCTGGGGAGGGGCCGGACAACAAGCTTGTCGCTGCCTCAGGTCTATCGGCGCGGGTGCGCGTTCGCAACGCACGACCGCGTATTCCAGTGCATCTGGGGGACGCGGGCGCTCGATCGCTCAGGAGTCGGCGCGACGGATCGCCTGCTCCTCTTCCTCCGGGGTGTAACCGGTGTGCAGGCGGACCTTCGAGGCCTCGGCGCCCTTGCGCTTGCGGCGACGCGCGGCGGCGGCGAGGTTGAGGGCTTCGACGAAGATCGCGAACGCCATCGGTCCGTAGATGAGGGCTTTGTCGATGTACACGCCGAACCCGTCGGCGATCAGGAACGCACCGATCAGCAGCAGGAACGCCAGCGCGAGCATCTTGACCGTCGGGTGGTTGTTGACGAACGTGAAGATGTACTTCGCCGCGAAGAGCATGATGGCGAAGGACAGCACCACCACCGTGATGATGACGACGAGGTTGTTCGTCATGCCGACGGCCGTGATGACCGAGTCGAGCGAGAACACGATGTCCAGCGCGAGGATCTGCAGCAGGACCGAGCTGAAGGTCGCTTTGACGCCGGCCTTTACTCCGTGGTCCTCCTCACCCTCGAGCTTCTGGTGGATCTCGTGGACCGCCTTGTAGACGAGGAACAGCCCGCCGACGATGAGGATGAGATCGCGTCCGGAGAACTCGTTGCCCCAGATCTCGAAGAGGGTGGTGTCGAGCGTGATGATCCATCCCGCGAAGAGCACGAGGATCACGCGCATGAGCATCGCGAGCGTCAGACCGAGGTTGCGCGCCTTCGCCTGCTGCTCCGGAGGCAGCTTCGCGGCGAGGATCGAGATGAAGATCACGTTGTCGACGCCCAGCACGATCTCGAGCACGAAGAGGGTGAGGAAGATGGCGATGAGGTCGGGGGTGAACTCGAGAGCGATTTCCATGGACTCAGCATGGCGGATGCCCGCACCGATTCGGTCCCGAATGCCTCCTCGACACGCGGGAGAGTCCGACCGAAGAGGAGGGGCGATATGACCGGCATATCGATCGATTCGCGCGGCGCTAGGGTGTGCGTGGAGGAAACATGACGACCTGGTGGCCCTTCGCGCGGCTGGTGACGGCGCTGCTCGCACTCGCGGCCATCGTCGCGCAGCTCGGACGGTCGATCGGCAACGCCCTGGGCGAGTCCACCGCGTGGGGCAGCCACCTCCCGACGGTCATCGCGAACTTCTTCAGCTTCTTCACGATCCTCTCCAACGTCGGTGCCGTGATCGCGCTCGGTACCCTCGCGATCTGGGCCTGGACGAGAGGACGGGACGGGAGGATCGAGCCGCGTGGGCTGTCGGTCCTGCTCGCGTGCGTGAGCACGTACATGATCGTCACCGGAATCGTCTACAACACCCTCCTGCGTGGAGTCGAGCTGCCGCAGGGATCGACCGTCGCATGGTCGAACGAGGTGCTGCACGTCGTCATCCCGCTCTTCCTCCTCCTCGATGTGCTGGTCGCACCGCGCCGCCGCACCCTCGCGTGGAGCACGGTGCCGGTCGTCGCGATCTTCCCGCTCGCGTGGGCCGCGTACACACTCGTCCGGGCTAACCTCATCGTCGCCCCGAGCAGCGGCAACACGTGGTGGTACCCCTACCCGTTCCTGGATCCGCGACTCGTCCCCGGTGGGTACCTGGGCGTCGCCGGGTACATCGTCGGCATCGCGATCGCCATCGTCGGGGTCGCGAGCCTGGTCATCTGGGTGGCTCGGCGCCGCGGCACCGCCCCCGTCCGCTGACTCGGCCGCGCCGCCGACGCCCGACCACCACCGGTTACGCTGGATCGGGGGGATCGCACGAGGACTGTTCCCCGCGTGAGCGAGGAGACAGCGGATGACCCAGCCCTACCCTGCCCCTGACGGCGCATCGAGCGCACCGCCCCCGCCGCCCGCCGCGCCCTCCGCATCGCTGCCGGCCGGACCGCCGCCCGCGGTGTCCACTCCGGCGAGCGCTCCTCCCGCGCAGACGTCCCCCGCCGCACCGTCGTCCCCCGCCGCACCGTCAGCGCCCGCGGCACCGACAGCGCCCCGCGCCGGCGACGCCCCGAGCGACGCGGAGATGTCCCGCGCGGCATCCGTGCTGAAGATCATCTCCGACGCGTACTCGGCGAAGATGGTCGGCCAGGACCGACTGCGGATGAGCCTGCTGATCTCACTCATCGCCGGCGGACACATCCTCCTCGAGAGCGTCCCCGGCCTCGCGAAGACCACCGCAGCCAGCACCCTCGCCGACACGGTGAAGGCGCAGTTTAAGCGCATCCAGTGCACTCCGGACCTGCTGCCCAGCGACATCACGGGCAACCAGATCTACGACGCCTCCACCGGCACGTTCCGCACGGTCCTGGGCCCGGTGCACGCGAACTTCGTGCTGCTGGACGAGATCAACCGCTCGAGCGCCAAGACGCAGAGCGCGATGCTCGAGGCGATGCAGGAGCACCAGACCACGATCGGCGGCGAGGTGCACCACCTCCCGAAGCCGTTCCTCGTGATCGCGACGCAGAACCCCATCGAGCAGGAGGGCACGTACGAGCTGCCCGAGGCGCAGATGGACCGGTTCCTGCTGAAGGAGATCGTGGAGTACCCGAGCCCGGCGGAGGAGATCGAGATCCTCAACCGGATCGACTCCGGAGTGCTGGACCCCGACCGCCACGTGTCCAGCGCCGTGACGCTGGAGGACGTGCAGCTGCTGCAGGACGTCGCGAGCCGCATCTACGTCGACGCCGCGATCCGGCAGTACATCGTCTCGCTCGCCTATGTCACCCGGAATCCTGCGCCGTACATCGGCGAGGACCGCGCCCGCTACATCAAGTACGGCGCGAGCCCCCGTGCGAGCATCGCGTTCCTGCAGGCCTCCCGCGCGCTCGCTCTGCTGATGGGCCGCTCGCACGTGGTGCCGGAGGACATCCGGACGCTGCGCCATCTCGTGCTCCGTCACCGCGTGCTGCTGACGTTCGAGGCGGATGCCGAGGGCGTGCGCAGCGAGGACATCATCGACGCGATCTTCGCCGCGGTGCCCACGCCCTGATCCGATGCCGAGCCTGATCACCCAGGTGAAGAGCAAGCTCTTCATCCACTCGTCGCAGAAGTCGATGCACGCGCTGGACGGCGCGTACGCCTCGCTGCTGCGCGGACGCAGTCTCGACTTCGAGGATCTGCGCGCGTACGAGTACGGGGATCAAGTGCGCGACATCGACTGGCGGGCGACGGCCCGACAGGGCGAACCTCTCGTCAAACGGTCGCGCGCGAACCGCATGCACACGGTGCTCTTCGTGGTCGATACCGGACGCTCGATGACGGCCCTCGCCGCGGATGAGAGTCCCAAGCGCGACCTCGCCGTGCTCGCCACGGGCGCGCTCGGTGTGTTGACGCTGCGCCACGGCGACGACTTCAGCCTCGTCTACGGCGACGGCGCGGGTGCTCGCCGACGCGCTCCCGGGCGCAGCGAGGGCGCACTGGAACACGCGCTCCGCACGGTCGACGGCGCGATCCGCACCAGCACCGCACCGAGTGATCGCGACGGCCTGCTCGGCTACGTCGCCCGCACGATCTCCCGCCGGATGATCGTGGTCGTCGTCACCGACGAGGCGCCCGTGACCGACGAGACCGAACGGCTCCTGCGGCGCCTGCGTGTGCAGCACGACCTGCTCTGGCTCACGCTCGCGGACGCGGATCCGGTGCTCGACCACGCGACCGGGCGCGTCAGGGCCGATGTCGCGAGCCGGTGGGAGGTGCCCGACTTCGTGCACGGCGACCGGGAGGTCGTGGCGGAACTGCGTCGACAGCACGACGCCGAGACGATTCGTCGCACCGAGTTGCTCGACCACCTGGAGATCAGCCACGCCGAGCTCGCCGGCCTCGACGATGCCGTGCCGCAGCTCCTGCGTCTGCTGAACCGGAGGTCGCATGTCCGGTTCTGATGAGCTCTACCCCCCGGCCCAGTACGGCTGGGGCTGGCTGCTGCTCGCGTTCGGCGTGCTCGCGCTGCTCGTGCTGGCCGTGTGGCTCGTTATCCTCCTGACCCGCCCGCGCCGCCTCGCCCCTCCCGTGGACTCGGGCACGCCCGCACCGCGCACGGCCGATGTCCTCTCGCAGTTGCGCGAGGAGTATCTCGCGACGATCGCGCGGATCGAGGCGGACTACCGCGCGGGAGCCCTGGACCCGCGGCGCGCGAACCTCGAACTCAGCCGAGCCGTGCGCACCTTCGTCAATGAGTACAGCGGACTCGAGGCGCCGGTGCTCGCACTCGACGACCTCATCTCCCTGGGTGTCCACCCCGCCCTGATCGACGCCCTGCACCGGCACTACTATCCGAGCATCTTCCGCCAGGGACCCGCGATCGATCCGCTCGCCGGCGTCGACGCCGCCCGGAGGGTGGTGACCTCGTGGCACTAGCGAACCTCTGGATCCTCATCGGCGCGGTGATCCTCGTCCTGCTCGCGATCGGGCTCGGCCTGTTCCTGGGTCTGCGCCGCACCACCCGGCACGCGTCGGACGACAGCGCACCCATCGCGCGCGCCGAGCGCCTGCGTTCGCTTCCCGCCTTCCAGCAGGCGGTCCGGCGCCGCGCCTTCGCGCTGTCCGGCATCCTCGTGCTGGGCATCCTCGCGACCGTCGTCGGCGGGGTCGTCGCCGCGCGCCCGATGTCCGCCCAGACCGTCCAGCCCGTGAACAGCAACCGCGACATCATGCTGTGCCTGGACGTCTCCGGCTCGATGACCGACGTCGATGTCGAGGTCCTGACCGTGTTCGACGAGCTCCTGGACGGATTCGAGGGAGAGCGGATCGGGCTGACGATCTTCAACAGCTCCCCCGTGCAGATCTTCCCCCTCACGGATGACTACGAGTTCATCCGCACCCAGCTCACGAGCATCCGCGAGAGCTTCGACTACCTCGATGAGGTTCCCGAGCACTGGGTCGGCACGCTGAACGGCCCGGGCGCATCACTGATCGGCGACGGGCTCGCCTCGTGCGCCATGCGGTTCGACAACCTCGACGAGGAGCGATCCCGCTCGATCATCCTCGCCACCGACAACGAGGTGAACGGCGCATCGATCGTGACGCTCGAGGAGGCGGCGATCTACGCGCAGGCCGCGGGCGTGCGCGTCTTCGCGCTCAACCCGATCGAGGGGTCGTCCGACGTCAGCGGCGAGCTCACGTCCGCCGCCGAGACCACCGGCGGCGCCGCCTACGGCCTCCGCGACACGACCACGGTCGCCGACATCATCGCCCAGGTGCAGGAGGAGGAGGCAACTGAGCTGCGCGGACAGGCGCAGGTGGTGTGGACCGACACCCCGAACCTCTGGATCGCCGCGCTCCTCGTGCTCGCCCTGTCGTTCCTCGTGGTGCTGTGGAGGGTGCGACTGTGATCCTGCAACCCGTCCTGCATCCCCTCCTTCTGCTGCTGCTCTGCACCCCGGTGGCCGTGGGCCTCACCCTCGCGCTCGTGCGCGATCGCGGCCGGCGCGCACTGTGGGCGCTCCGGCTCATCCTCCTTCTCGCCTGCATCGTCCTGCTGCTGCGCCCCGGCATCCCCGGTGGCTCCACGCAGACCCTCGCCACCGACACGGACGTCATCCTCGTCGTCGACACCACCGCGAGCATCGTGGCCGAGGACTGGGACGGCGACGAGCAGCGCCTCGAGGGGGTGCGCGCCGACATCGCCGACATCGTCGCGCAGTACCCTGGCGCGCGGTTCGCGCTGATCACGTTCGACGCCGCGGCCGAGCTGCGTCTGCCGCTCACGACCGACACGACAGCGCTGGCCTCGTCGCTCGAGGTCATGACGCCCGAGGTCACCGGACAGTCGCAGGGCAGCTCGGTCGGACTCGCGCACACCATGCTCGCCGAGACGCTGCAGAGCGCCGCCGCCACCTCTCCCGATCGCGGGCGGATGGTGTTCTACTTCGGCGACGGCGAGCAGACCGCGGCGACGGATCCGGAGTCGTTCGCGGAGAGCGCCGAGTATGTCGACGCCGGGTCGGTGCTCGGATACGGCACCACCGAGGGCGGGCCGATGCGCGAGACGACCGGTGGAGTGGGCGCCGGGGGCGGCGAGTACATCGAATACCAGGGCGAGCCCGCGCTGTCCGTCCGCGACGAGGCCACGCTGCAGACCATCGCCGATGAGCTGGGTGTGCCCCTGCAGCTGCGCTCGGCCGAGGAGCCCCTGGCGCTTCCCGACGCGCCGACGACGACGTCGAACTTCGCCGACTCGGGTGAGGTCGGCAACGTGACCGAGCTGTACTGGATCGCCGCGATCGTGATCGCGCTGCTGCTCGCGTTCGAGATCACGCGCGCGACCATGCTCATCGCCCGGATGCGCGGGCTCGCGCTGCGTGATCCCGCCTCCTCCGACCTGCCCACGGGAGGAGCCTCATGAGCACCGCGTCCGCCACCCCCGCCGCGACCTCCGAGGCCGCGGCCCTGATCGCCGCCAACCGCCGGCGCCGACGCATCCGCCGGTGGATCGCGATCGGGACCCTGCCCCTGACGCTCGCCGCGCTCCTCGTGGTCGGCAAGGTCCTGAGCATGTATGCCTTCGCCCACCAGTCGATCACCTCGTACGTGATCGGCGATCACGCGCAGTCCATCAGCTCCGCGCAGGGCCAGGGGTTCCTCAACATCTTCGAGCCGTACAAGGCCCCCTTCAATGTGGGCACCGGGCTCGCCGCCGCAGGCGACCTCGACGACGCCCGCGTCACGCTCGGCGAAGCGCTGGATCTCGCGACCGGGCTCGAGGTGTGCGGCGTGCGGATCAACCTCGCGATCGTCACCGAACAGCTCGGCGATGCGGCACAGGCCGACGGCGACGCCACGGGCGCCGCCGAGTACTACGCCGAGGCGCTGACGATCACGCTCGAGACGCCCGAGGAGTGCGACAGCCCGGAAGCACAGGAGCAGTCGTCCGATCCGGAGCGCGACATGAGCGACACTCTCGACGAGCTCGAGGACCGGCTGCAGGAGAAGCAGCAGGGCACCCCGCCGCCGGAAGAGGAACCGCAGGAGCAGCCCCAGGAGCCGGAGCCGTCCGAGGGGCAGCTCGACGAGCTGCAGGACCGGCTCGATCAGGGCGCCGAGGACCGCGAGCAGTATCAGCAGGGCGAAGACGGCGAGCCCGGCTCGGGGACGGATCGGCCATGGTAGATCACGAGCAGCAGCGGGCACGGTACATCTCGAACGCCGAGGGCGCGCCACCCGTCCCGCCGCCCGGCGGGTACCGCGGGGCCCGTCGCGCGCGGCCCGACTCCGTCGTGACCATCGGCGTGCCCGCCTCCGTGTCTGCCGCGGGGGAGCCGGCGTCGACGGAAGCTCCTCGGACGGCCAACGCGATCGGATGGGTCGCCCTCGTGGGTGCGATCCTGTTCGCGGTGACCCTGCTCGGAGCCATGCTCGCCGGCGGCACCGACCTGCTCTACGGCGTCACGATCCTCACGCTGCAGCTCGTGCTCGTCGCCACCATCGTCGCCGCGCTCGTGACCGCGCGCGGGCGCACGCTCGGCGCGATCGCGCTCATCATCACGCTGCTGCTGAACGTCGGAACGGTCGGTGCCATGAGCGCACTGCAGACCTCCGCCGCCGGGAACTACGACGGCGCGAAGTCCGAAGAGCAGCGGCACGCCGAGGCGTTCCCCGGTATGAAGGACGTCTCGTCCGAGCAGGTGCTGGCGCAGTCGTCGCTCGAGGAGATCCGCGACTCCTCCGACGCGATGCTCGCCGACATCCGCGACGCCCTGTCCGCCGAGTTCGGCTACACCTGGAGCGAGGGGTCGGACGAGGCCCTGCGCCCCGAGCGCAACGGGTACGGCGGCGAATCGATGCTCGTGCAGTACACCTCCACGACGTGGGCCACGAACGAGCCGATCCAGGATTACGACCGCAAGCTCGCGGTGATGGACGTGATCGACCGGGTCATCGCGGAGCACGGCATGTGGGGCATCATCTCGTTGAACGATGCCTCCTCCGGTCTCGATCCCGGGATGCTCGAACAGCTGTACGGGACCGACGACCCGCGCACGCAGCCGACGTGGGAGTGGTACAGTGACGACTTCCCGGAGCCGCGGCGCTTCTATGCCACGATCCACGACACCTCGAACGACCCGACCGGTGAGTTCCTCGAGAGCCGGGAGGCGCAGAGCGCCCGCACCGGCGAGCCGGTCGAGGGCCTGAAGATCCTCGTGATCGCCCCCGAGCTGCTGAGCGAGGACGACCGCGACGAGTTCGAGCGCCTGCTTCCCGAGTACCCCGGCTTCTGACCCGTCCCGTCCGTCCGCCGGTCTCTTCGTTTGCCGCGACACGCGGCATCCCCCGGACTCGACACGGCATGTCGCGGCAAATGGCGAGGTGCGCCTGGTCCGACGCTTCCCCTGACGCCCGCACGGATCAGACGAGCGTTTCCGTCCGCTGCTCGCGGCGCCCCACGGCTCGCAACGCCACCTGAAGCCTGTCCCGCACGTTCCATTTGGTCATGACTCTGCCCAGGTGCGCTTTCACCGTCGCCTCCGACAGATGGAGGGTCGCGGCGATCTCGCGGTTCGTCATTCCGCGGGTGAGCAGACGCACGACCTCACGCTCGCGCGGTGCGAGCAGTTCCTGGCCACCGCCGCTCGACGGCTCGCCGTGCGAGACCCGCGCGATCAGCGAGAGCATCTCGCGCAACACCAACTGCGAGGCGAACACGTGCCCGGCCGCGACGTCGGTGACCGCTCTGAGCAGTTCCTCGGGCGCCGCGTCTCGTCCGACGATCCCCGCGGTTCCGGCATCGAGCAGCGCGGGAACGGCGGAGAGCAGTTCAGTCGGGGTTAGCGCGACGACCCGCAGTCGCGTCCTCACCACGGCGATCGATGCGAGTGCGGCGGGGAGGTCGGCCGCGACGTCGTAGATGATCACGGGCGTTCGCACACCCGCACGGGTGCACGCCCGCGTGATCTCGTCTCCTGGCCCCGGGGAGATGTCCCCCACGAGGACGGTCAGGCCCGTTTCCGAGAGCAGATGGGAGAGGGCCGAGGCGACGAGCGCCTCGCGGGAGATGATCATGACCTCGTGAGCCGCACGCGCGGATGATCGAAGAGCCCCCAGATCTCGCATGACCGCTTTCTCCCCCATCTCATAAAAGCGTTGATTGCGAAACAGTAGCACGGTTGTTCAGCGCGATCCGGGGGTTTCGTGTCCTCTCTTCGGGGGACACGCCCCAGGCACTTCAGACGACGTCGCGCATCAGGAACAGGCGGAACGCAACGCCCACAGCCACCGCCAGAAAGAGCGCAAGAACGGCCCCGGCGGCGACAGCGGTGATGCCCTCGCCGCCCCCGACTCCGATCGACTCGAGATCGAATCCGAACGCGCGCGCACCCAGCGGGAGCGGCAACCACGCGGCGATGGCGGGAAGGAAACCGGCCAACGGCAGCGCGCCCCCCAGCGAGAGCGGGACCACGACGAGCGCGAGGAGATGCATGCGGACGATCACGCCGAGACTCAGGCCCCACACCGCCCCCACGGCCGCGAAGCACACCGTGCGCGCCACGGTCCACGCCTCGACCTCGCCCACGCCCCACGCGGCGAGCGCGACGAGATGAGTGGCGATGACGGTACCCGCGGCGATCACGACACCACCCGCCAGGGCGAAGGGCAGTCGTGCGGCGAACGCGGGAAGTCGCCGGGTCAGCGTGATCTGGCGGGACACGACGCCGTCGCGGTGGTCCATCGTGTACCGGAAGGAGGCGTAGATCGCACTGAGCATCACCGCCGAGAGGGTGCTCAGCGTGTGAACCTCGTCGACGAAACTCTCCCGCACGGCAGCGGGAGCCGTGGCCAGTTCCGACGGCACCCCGATCAGGAACGTGAGCGGAAGGACCACCGCGATGAGGGCCAGCACCCGCAGGACGGTGTCGAAAGCGAAGGAGACTGCACGCGCGCGCAGCGCCGACGCGCTCATCGGAATCGTCGCCGTGCGAGCACGTACGCCGTCCCCACGAGCGCCCCCGTCCAGAGGACGGCCACTCCGGCACCTGCGGCGACGGAGAGAACCTCCCCGCGGTGCATCGGGCCGGCCAGGGACGCGAGCGCCATTCCCGGCGAGAACCTCGCTACCTCCGGCGCGGCATTCGTGAGCGCGTACTCGAGCCCCACCGGCACTCCGAGCGTGATCGCCGCACCCAGGTAGTAGTTCCGCACGATCCACCCGAGTGCGGCCCCCGCGGCGCCACCGAGCACGGAACCGACGAGTGCTCCCGCGACCGTGCGCCACAGCGCGGCGTCGATGACCACGGCCAGACCGTCGGAGCGCAGGATCGCCTCGGTCACCCCGAGCCAGACCGCGCAGACGAGAGCTCCCAGCCCCAGACCGACGCACGCCCCCGCGGCGAGCTTGCCCCAGAAGAGGCGCGTGAACCCCGCGGCCACGACCGTGCGGTCGATCGAGTGGTAGTAGTACTCCCTGGTCACCGTGTAGGCACCGGCGAACGCGGCCGTGACGAACGCCCAGGCGACCGCTTCGAACACGCGTGCCGTCGCTCCCGACGCCCCGAGACCGGGAAGGTCGTCGAGATCTCCTTGAGAGGTGAGCACGATCGCGGGGATCATGAGCATCAGCACGAGGACGGCGAGGAACGTCAGCGCGCTGACGACTCGGAGCGTCTCGGAGCGGATGACGCCGATCATGCGTTCACTCCGTCCACGAGGTCGAAGTACCGCTCCTCCAGCGACGACGAACGCGAGCCCGTCAGAGAGTCGAGCGTCCCCGCATACAGGAGCTTCGTCTTGATGATCACGATCTCGTCGGCGATCTGCTGGAGCTCGGCGAGCTGATGACTCGACAGCAGCACCGTGCCTCCGGCGTCCGCGTAGGCGCGCAGCGTTCTGCGGAGCCAGCGGATACCCTCCGGATCGAGACCGTTGGCCGGCTCGTCCAGCACCAGGATCGGCGGCTCACCGAGCAACGCCGCCGCCAGTCCCAGGCGCTGCAGCATTCCCGTCGAGAATCCCTTGACGCGGCGGCGGGCTGCGCCCGTGAGACCGACCTCAGCGAGCACGGTGTCGACGCGGTCGCGGTCAGCACCCATCGCAAGGCGCGCGATCTCGAGGTGGCGCCGAGCCGTGATGGCCGACTCGAAGCCGAAGCCATCCATGTGCACGCCGACCGCGCGTCCGGGAGTGCGGATCTCCGGGAACGCCACGCCGTCGATGAGGGCCTCGCCCGACGTCGGCGCGACGAGTCCGACGAGCGCGCGGAGAGTGGTGGACTTGCCCGCCCCGTTCGGACCGAGCAGTCCGACGATCGTGCCGCGTCGGACCGTGAACGAGAGGTCGTCGACGGCGATGCGGTGACCGTACTTCTTGGTGAGGTGTCGAATCTCGATGGCGGGAGCGGTGCTCACTGTCTGTTCCATTCTGTTGTTTCCTGGGTGAGGAGGGTGCGCACCGGATCCGCGATGAGCGATCTCCAGACACCCTCCCAGAGGTTCTCGGTGCCGACGGTGACCCGCGCGACACCTGTGGATGGGATCGCCGCTGTCCCCGGATTCGTGATGTCCGCTGATCCCACGCGCACCGCGGGAATGCTCGCGTCCGCCGCCTCCACAGGGAACAGCGCCGACAGCGGAACCGAGACCGTCCGTGCGTCTTCGCGTGTGAACGTCGTGGCGACGAGGGGGACGTTCACGAACAGCCCGGCTGTCGACAGCTCCACCGGTAGGCCGTCGACGAGCACTTCGTTCTCTGCCGTGGCGGGCATGACCACGTCCACGCCGGTCTGTGTCGCCACGAAGCCGGCCTGGACGATCACGGGCTGACGCACCAGGGTTCCCGCCGAGGCGACGGCGGCGACCAGAGCGATGCCGACCGCTGCGACACGGAGGAGGTTCGCGCCGCTGCCGACGGCATGTCGCACGGCCATGACCGCGAGGACGACCACGGCCACGGCGACGGCACACTCCACCGCGACGATGATCAGTGCACCGACGACGCCTCCTCCGGAAAGACCACGCACGATCCGGGTCAGCGCATAGGCGATCAGCACCAGGGGGGTCGCGCAACTGGCGATACCGAACGGCACGCTCCACCACCGATCCAGGCGCCGCGGCGTGTTCGCGCCGCCCACGAGCATCCGGCGGAGCCGGTCGCGCGCGTCCAGGATGGTCCGGGTGCGCAGCCCCGGCTCATCGAGCCAGCTCATGAGCGCGAGATAGCCGTCGAAACGCACGAAGGGGATCAGGTTGATCACCACGACCGCGATGCACGCGGCTCCGAGCATCAGCAGGGAGGTGCGCGTGATCTCGCCTGAGACGACCGCCGCGACCGAGAATGCGACCGCTCCGAGTACCGCGTGGACGGCGGGGCCGGCGAGCGCGACGATCACCCGGGAGCGCGGGTGCGGCAGCCGCCATCCGTTGGTGACGTCGACGAAGAACGCGGGGCTGAGATAGAGGAGCATCACGCCGGCGCGGCGCGGAGTCTGCCCGAATCTCGTGAGGGTCGCCCCGTGTGCGACCTCATGCGCGAGGGTGGCGACGGTCATCGTGACCGCCACGGCGAGGAACGACTGCCACGGCACGGGGGACGACAGCACGAGCCAGATGCTCCCCGCCTGCCAGAGCATCGCAACGAGGCCGATGGCGAGCGTGCATGCCGCGACCACCGACAGCCAGGCTCCGCGCAGTCGGGCCAGCCGGCGGTCGAGCGCAGCGAACACCGCGGGAGCGCGCAGCGTCGCGAGCTGGACGGTGAGCGGCGGCCGGTAGGTCAGCACGCCCGCGGTGCGTTGCCGCGTGCCCTCCAGAAGCCCCGAGGCGCGGAATCGCGTGAGGAGATCTCGAAACTCTTCGTCCGTGGTCTGAGGCGCGAATCGCGCGCGGAGGTCCGGGAGTGTCGTCCGGCCGTCCATCGCACGCAGGAGATGGACGACGTCCACTGACACCCGGGACGCCGGCACACCGGAGACCGAGACGATCAGCGGCGCGCCCTCGCCCGCGGAGGATTCGAACGAGACGGTCGGAGCGAGACGCGGAAGAGCGAGAGCATCGCTGTCGCCGTCGAATGATCGCGAGTGTCCAGTAAGTCTCATGACTCACTCCGCGCCGCCGTCGCCAGCAGCACGATCTCCGCCGTGGGGCTCTCGTCGGCGGCGCGCACACGGTGCGTCGTCGGCGGCGCGAACCCGGCCTCCACGAGTTCAGCGGCGAGGACCGACGGGCGCACGAGCCGGACACGACCGGTGAAGACCGTCACCGTCCGTCCGGGATGCTCGAACCCGCTCATCTCGACGAAGTTCACCAGGCGCTCCTGGCCGGACGGCGCGAGCTGCTGAGAGAACAGGTAGTCCACCGGACCGCGTTCGTCCGGCACATTCAGCATCCGCGACGCGTCGCTCGTCATCGCGGTCACGGCGTTCTCGCTCGCGGCTGAGAAGACGAACCGACCACCGGAGGAGAGATGGCGGCGCACCGCCGCATAGAGCCTGCGGCGACCGGACGGATCGAGGAGCGAGATGGAGGTCGCGCCGATGACGATGAGCCCGAACTCCCCGGAGAGGTCGAAGTCCGTCATGTCCGACGCGACGATCTCCAGGTTCTCCGCCATCGACCCCGTCGCGGCGCTGCGCAGCAGAGCGAGCATGTCCTCCGAGAGGTCAAGGGCTGTCACGCGTCGACCGCTCCTCAGCAGAGGCACCGTCAGGCGCCCACCGCCGGCCGCGAGGTCGAGGACATCACCCGTCGTCTCACGTGCGTGCCGGAGCACCTCGCGCACTTCTGATCGGTCGTGCGCGATGAGCCGCTCGTAGAAACGCGCTCCCTCTCCGACGTAGAGGTCCTGGATCACCGCCCGCCCGTGCGATCGCCGGAGCCGACGACGGACGTCGTTCGTCAGCCCGTCCTGCATATGTTCCTCCTCTGTGTGAGGAGTTGCGGACAGGGCGCACCCCGTCCGCAACTCCGTTCAGGTCGCGATGGCGGCGACACCGCCGGCGATCGCCACCCAGTAGCCGACGTGCTCCCACCACTCCAGCGGAGCGTCGAGAGCATCGAGCTCCTCGTAACGGAGCTGGACATCGGTGTGCATACGGCACCTCCTCTCGTTCACTTCGACTCCTCCGTGTCAGGTGACGACGAAGGCGATGACGCCTGCTGCGACGCCGATGTTGAAGCCTCGGATCCAGTCCGTGGCATCATCGGGGGCGTCCATCGGCTCCAGCTCCGTGAACACCAGGTGGGGTGTCGTGGTCGTTGCGTTCATATCTCTCACCTCCTCTTCAGTCGTGGTCAGGGCCGTGGTCACGTCGCGATGACCGCGACGCCGACGACACCGAGGCCCGCCAACATGCCCTGGTAGAAGCTCTCCCAGCTGGGCGCGTCCAGCGCGTCGAGCTCCTCGAAACGGAGCGACGTGGCGTTCGCACATGCATTCATTCGTTCTCACCCCCTCTCCGACTCGACGGCGATCCGGCTGTCCCGCGGACGCGCACCCGTAGGCGCGGAGAGCCCGACTCCCCAGCGCGAGTCCTCGAGAAGGTGCAGGACGTCGGCGCGGGTGAGCCGACGAGGGATGCGCAGGGGCACCTGCCACGCATGGTGAGCCTCAGCCGCGATGGTCCGAAGCACGTCCGCCCCCGGAAAGGGCGGAGCATCGATGCCCCACCGCGTGAGAAGGGCCGCGATCCCCTGGTGAGGAGACACCGCGAGTCCCGACGAACGCGCGACCTCCGACCAGAACGAACCGAGCCCCTCGCGATCCCCCCATCGCCGATCGCCCGCTCCGATGCGCGACCACAGCGGTGCCATCAGCGGAGTCGTGGCGACCACTTTGCGCACACCCAATCGGAACGACACCTCGTTGGCGACATACCAGTGCAGTGCGGCGTAGGGGTCTCGGCCACGTAGTGCGGCAGAACGCTGGGTCGCCGCACTGAGGCGCGCCACCCGCAGCCTGCTTTCGGGGGAGTCCAACCGACCATCCCCCGCCCGGACCAGTGCGGCGCCGAGTGCCTCCGCGTGTGCGCGCGCACGCGGAGCGCTCCGGCTGCTCGTGCTGGCACCCGCGACACGGAGCAGAGCCTCGGCGCAGCCTTCGCGCATCGCGGACGTGGGCAGGGACAGGAGCGCCTCTCCGTCGAGCACCGCGTGGCGAGGGCGCAGTTGCTCGCCCACGACGAGGCGGTGGCCTCGGTCGGCCGTGAGTACCGCGACCGCGTTGGTCTCGGTCGACGTCCCCGGGGTGGTCGGCACGGCGATGATGTCGACACCAGCCCGACCGGGTGGCAGGAAGGTGAGCGCCGAGGACTCCGCACGGCCCATCACATAGCCGAGCAGATCGCCGGGAGCGATAGCGAGCGAGGCAAGCTTCACGGCGTCGATGACGGATCCTCCGCCGACCGCGACGACAACCTCGGGCGAACGGCGACGGATGTGGAGGGCGAGTCGCGCGACCGTCGCCGGATCGACTCCGTCCACCCGGATCACCCCACCCGGGGCGGACAGGAGCGCGGGCATCGGGGCGCGTGCGTCGACGATCATCAGCGAGCGTCGTTCGCCGATGACCGAAGACACGGCGGAGGCAGTGACACCGACTCCCGTCGTGAGCCTCGGGAGCGTGCGTCCGGCGCTCACACCGGACCCTCACGGAATCGGCGGATCCCCTCGGACAGTGCCCGTCGGAGAGTCGCGAGCTCGTCGGCGCCGAAACCGTACCCCGGCACGAGAGCCACGCCGTCCGGCGACGGCTGCACGTTCGCCCCGTGCTCGGCCACGGCACGAACGAGCTCGCTCCCCTCCTCGCGCGCCAGACTCCCCCCTGCGCGTCCTTCCACCACGAGCCCGAGGAAACAGCCTCGGCCGGTCACCCGCTGGACGAGACCGTCGGCGACCAGCTCCGCAGCGAGAACGCGCAGCTCCTCACCGAGCACACGCGTCGTGTGCTCCACGTCGGTTCGACGCATCTCCTCGGTGACGGCCAGGACCGCGGCTGCGGAAGCCGGCGTGCCCGCCTGCGTCTCGCCGTGGACGAAGGTCCACCCGCCACGCACGAACGTCGATGCGATCCGCGTCCCCACCAGCAGCGCCGCGGCGGCCATCGCGCCGTTGGTCAACGCCTTCGACAACACGAGGAGGTCGGGGGGAACATCCCATCCACCCGATGCGAACAGCGGCCCCGTGCGCGCGAAGCCGGTCGCCACTTCGTCCGCCACGAGCAGGAATTCGTGCCGTTCCCGCAACTCGCCCACACGACGCAGGAAGTCATCGGCGACCTCGCGGGCCCCCGTCCCCAGCACGGGCTCGATCACGACCGCGGCGACCCGCGGGCCTTCCCGCTCGAGAAGCGTCGTCAGCTGCTCACCGCCGTCATCGTGGGCGACATGACGGACGGTGCGCCGATCGACGCCGTAGACGCCCTGCAACAGGTCGTCGCCGCTGAGCGACTGGCTCCCATACATGGTTCCGTGGTAGCTCCCGCGCAGCCCGACGACGATGCTCCGCGACGGATCCCCGCCCTGCGCCCAGAACTGTCGGCACAGCTTCATGGCCGCGTCGATCGCCGCGCCGCCGGAGGTCGAGAACACGACCCGTGAGTACGTGTCGCTGCCGGCCAGATCCACCAGCGTGTCGGCGGCATCCATCGCGTACCGGTGCGGAGTGCGGAACAGCGACAGGTACGACGCTTCGCGCATCGCCCGGTCCACCGCGTCCGCGACGACGGGATTGCCGTACCCGAGCGGGACGTTCCACAACCCGCTGGTCGCGCAGAGACGCCGTGACCCGTCCGCGTACTCGACGTGATGCCCGTGCGCCCCCACAGGAATCTCGTCCGGAGCGAATCGCGCGTCGGCGGGGACGAGGGAGGTCCACAGCGCGGCCGTCATGACGCCACGACACTCAAGTGCGGAGCTGTCTCAGCACCCACTGAACGGCCGCACCGCACGCCCAGTTCATCGATGGCCTGGCGGCACAGGCTCAGTGCATCGGGCCGCGAGAGCCCCAGGTGGCGGGCGACACGACGGGCGGCACGCTCGACTGTTCGTGAGGTCTGGACGACCTCCACGACAGCGGCCGACTCGGGCGTCAGCCGCTGCCGTCGCAGAGTGGTCAGGTCTGCGAGGATGACCTCCTGCGGGGACACCACGAGGAACGGATCTGTTCCGCGCGGCTCCGCCTCCTGCGCGTCATCCTGGACGAGAGCACGGCCGAACCCCCCGATCAGGTCCTGTCCCGAGCGCAACCCCAGCGTGCGCATCAGGTCGCCGGCACGGAGGTAGCGCTCCAGCCAGGGCCGAGCGCCGACGTCGCTCACGAGGACCTCCATCGGCGCGACGGCTCCGAGTGCCGCGATCCGCGGGCGCGGCGTGGCGAGGGCCGCACTCAGGCCCCGTACCTCACCGAGGTCGATGCCCTGCGCACCGAAGGTCATCCGTCCGTCGGCGTGCAGATGGAGCGATGTGGGCGGCTCCACGAGGAACGGGGCGACCAGAGCCTGGCGGTCCGCGATCTGCAGCCTGGGGTCGATCACGGCCGGAGGGAAGACGCCGGTGCTCCGTGCGAGATCAGCGTCCTCGATGAAGGCGCGCCAACCGTGAACGTCCCGAAAGCGCACGATCGTCGGCGCGAGGATCTCGACGAACGACGCGGCGACGTAGTCCTGCAGTTCGACGTGCAGATCGCCCACGAACAGGTCGTCACCGGATTCCCGCAGTGCGCCGGAGTACGCGATCGCAATCGCCGGCCACTGCGCGTCGCCGGAGTCGATCGGGACGAGCATCGCATCCCGGGCCGTCGCGACGCGGCCGAGTTCCGCGAGCGCGACCCCGTGCTCCACGAAGAACACGCGATCGCACGTGTCCGTGTTTCCGGTGATCCATTCCTGGAGCACCGTCGCGCCGGGCGGCGTGGGGGTCGTGTCGTGCACGCGGTTCCTTCCGTCGGTGGGCCTCGCTCACGGCCCGGAGCGACGGTAGCGAGCGCGGATCACCCCAGGCATCCGCCTTCCGTCGGCGCTGTCTAGACTTTCGTCGACAGGAGCGCGACCTTCGTCTAGACACCGCTCCGTCGCCTCGTTTGCCGCGACACGCGGTGCTGGCCGGCCACGAGACGGCATGTCGCGGCAAATGGTGACGGCACAAGGGGGCGGCGAAATCGCGCTCGGTGCCGTCGATAGACTGGGAGCCATGTCCAAGGTCCTTCAGTCCCTGCCCGTCGGCGAGCGCGTCGGCATCGCCTTCTCGGGAGGTCTCGACACCTCCGTGGCCGTCGCGTGGATGCGCGAGAAGGGCGCGGTGCCCTTCACATACACGGGCGACCTGGGCCAGTACGACGAGGACGACATCGAGTCGATCCCTGGACGCGCGCTGGAGTACGGCGCCGAGTCCTCGCGTCTGATCGACTGCAAGACCGCCCTGGTCGAGGAGGGCCTGGTCGCGCTGCAGTGCGGCGCGTTCCACATCCGCTCGGGCGGACGCACCTACTTCAACACGACCCCCCTGGGACGCGCTGTCACCGGCACGCTGCTCGTGCAGGCCATGAAGGAGGACGGCGTCGACATCTGGGGCGACGGATCCACCTACAAGGGCAATGACATCGAGCGGTTCTACCGCTACGGCCTGCTCGCCAACCCCCGCCTGCGCGTGTACAAGCCGTGGCTCGACGCGGACTTCGTCACCGAGCTCGGTGGGCGCCAGGAGATGAGCGAGTGGCTCGTCGAGCGCAACTTCCCCTACCGCGACTCGGCCGAGAAGGCCTATTCGACGGACGCGAACATCTGGGGCGCGACGCACGAGGCGAAGACTCTCGAGCACCTCGACGTCTCGCTCGAGACCGTCGAGCCCATCATGGGTGTGAAGTTCTGGGATCCGTCCGTCGCGATCGAGACCGAAGACGTCACCGTGACCTTCGAGGGTGGCCGTCCTGTCGCGATCAACGGCAAGGACTTCAGCGACCCCGTCGCTCTCGTCCAGGAGGCGAACACGATCGGTGGACGCCACGGCCTGGGCATGAGCGACCAGATCGAGAACCGCATCATCGAGGCCAAGTCCCGCGGCATCTACGAGGCACCGGGCATGGCGTTGCTCTTCATCGCGTACGAGCGCCTCGTCAACGGCATCCTCAACGAGGACACCCTCGCGACGTACCACGAGCAGGGCCGCCGCCTCGGGCGCCTGATGTACGAGGGCCGTTGGCTCGAGCCGCAGTCACTCATGCTGCGCGAGTCCATCCAGCGGTGGGTCGGACTCACCATCAGCGGCACCGTCACGCTGCGCCTGCGCCGCGGCGACGACTGGACGATCCTCGACACCGTCTCGCCCAACCTGTCCTACGGGCCGGACAAGCTGTCGATGGAGCGCGTCGGCGACTCCGCGTTCGGTCCGACGGACCGCATCGGTCAGCTCACCATGCGCAACCTCGACATTGCGGACTCGCGCTCGCGCCTGGAGCAGTACGCGGGCCTCGGCCTGGTCGGTGGTGCGACCGGCGAGCTGGTCGGGCGCGTGACGGCGGGCGAGGCGAACGAGATCACGGGTGCCGTGGAGGATGTCGACGAGAAGCTCTCGGACGCCGTCGATCAGGCATCCGAGCGTGCCGCGTTCGACTCCGGTACTGACTGACCCGCGCTGCAGATCCCGCGATGGGCTCAGTCCAGCGCGATCACGTGACCGTCGAGCCCTGACCCGAACGCCCCGAGACCCGTCTCGATCGCGGTGGCCGCGTATGTCTGCGCACCGTCGAACCCGATGGCATCCTCGCCGGTGAAGACAGCGCGATCGGAAGCACCCGGCCAGACGACCGCGATGACGTTGCCCGTGGGTTCCTCCAGTTCGACGCCCAGAAGGAGAAAGGACCGGTCGAGGTTCGACGCGGACGCGAGGTCGATCGCGCCGATGCCGGTCGGTCCGATCCCGATGATCACGTCCGCCTCAGCAGCCAGCGCCTGGGCCACCGACTCCTCGGCGGGCGCCTGATCGAAGACGGTGGCGGTGCCGCCGTGCTCGGCGGCGAACGACCGGAACGCATCCAGCGCGACCTGCTCCTGCTCTCCGGGATCCGCAGACGTCACGACCGCGAGCGCGAGGCCCTCGGCGGGTGCGGCGGTCACGGCGGTCGCGGGGAGAGTCGAGCCGGGGACATCTTCGGGAGCTGTCGACGGCGTCTCAGCCGACACCGACGCGGGCGGCGCGGCATCGGCGGGCGGCGTCGCGCAACCGGCGAGTGCGAGGGCCGCAGCCAGCAGGCCGGCGGCGAGGATTCGGATGCGCATGGTTTCCTTCGTATGCGGGGATGCCCCGGGCCGCACGGGCCCGGGGCATCGTGTCGCGTCAGTCGCGGTTCGCGAGCAGACGACGACGGGCGAACAGGATGCCGCCGGCGATCAGCAGCACGAGAGCGATACCGACCACGGCGAGCGGGAGTTCTGCACCGGTCGCGGCCAGGCCGTCACCGGCGTCATCCGCACTGCCGGAGCCATCCGGGTCGGTCGTGTTGCCGCCGGCTGCGGCCACCGAGAACTCGGACGTGATGGTGCTTCCGTCGGCGAGGGTGACGACGACGGAGTGGGTACCGACCTCGAAGTCCGTCGGGATCGCCCACGAGGCGCGCAGAGTGCCGTCGGCGGCCACGGTGAACTCACCGAGGTCGACCGGGTCGGACTGCACCGTGATGTTCACGACGTCGCCGGGGGTGAACCCGACACCGTCGAACATGATCGTCCCGCCCTGGACCGCATTGCCGGTGACGGTGATCTCCGCGTCCTCGATCGGCGTGACCACCGGCGCCTCGACGACGGTGACCGTGCGCGTGGCGGACGCCTCGTTGCCTGCGGCATCCGAGACCGTGTACACGAGGTCGTACTCGCCGAGCGTGTCCGTGTCGACGGTGCCCTCGACCTCGATGGCCGACGTGAGGTCGCCGTCGCGGTCATCGTTCGCGGTGACGCCCTCGAGAGCATCGAAGTCCGCACCCTGCTCGACCTCGTCCTTGTTCGGAACGGTGATCTCGGGAGCGGTGACGTCCTCGCGGACGACCGTGACCTCGTCCACGACGCTGTTCACGGGTGACGCGTCACCGTTCGCCTCGCTGCGGAGGGTCGTGATGGTGAGCGAGTCGTCAGCCACCTCGATGTGCGAGTAGTTGCGCACCTGCTCCTGGTTGATGACCGATCCGTACCAGGCGTCCGGAGCGCGGACCCCGTAGTACTTCGAGCCGCTGGCGGAGTTCGCCGTGACGTAGAGCACGTCGCCCTCACCAGCCGTGACCTCGCCCTGACCGGGCACCTCGGTGGCATCGGCGAGCTCGCCGTCCTTGATGAGGTGCGTGCGGGTGTAGCTGTGGTCGTGGCCCTGCAGCACCAGGTCGAAGCCCAGGTCCGAGATCGTCTCGGGGAGCGCAGCACGGAGGTTCTTGATCTGCGTGTCGTCGACGTGCGCGGCGACGGAGTAGATCGAGTGGTGGAACGCGAGCACCGACCACTTCGCGTCGTCCCCGTGCTCGGCCACGACATTCTCCATGAAGCGGATGTGGCTGGCGTAGTCGGCGCTGTTGGAGTTGATCACGACGTACAGCACGTCTTTGTACTCGAACCAGTAGTCGCCACCCGAGGAGGAGCCGCTGGTCGCGGCGCCGGCCGTGGGGTCGAGGTTCGGCACGGTGTAGTGCTGCTCGTAGGCCTTCGATCCGACGTCGTGGTTGCCGTTGACCGGCACCGTGGGGATCGAGGTGAGCTGCTCGGGAGCGAGGTAGTACTCGTACTCCGTCTCGCTCGAGGCGGTGTTCACCTGGTCGCCGCCCGAGAAGAGCAGCTCGCTGTCCGGGTAGGTCTCGGCGGCCGTATCGAGCGTGGCCGCCCATCCCTCGCCGTCGCGCTGCGCGTGGCCGGAGGCGCCGATCTGCGGGTCCCCGAAGAAGAGGAATCCGTAGTCACCCGAGAAGTCCGCCGTGCTGAACGTCTGGACGTCGGACCAGCCACCATCCGCGGAGCCGACGCGGTAGAGGTAATCGGTGTTCTCGGCGAGGTCGGTGAGAGCTGCGCGTCGGTTGAACTCGTTGCTGCTCGTGCGGTCACCGGTCGCGTCCACCGTGGTGACGCCCGCGGTCGGGAAGGAGCTGGTGTCGCCGCCCACGGCGTACTGCAGCTCCTGGTCGGTGTCGACATTCGTGTACCAGGTGACGTTGCGAGCGGACTCGTCCGCCCCGATCGTCAGCACGAGGTCGGTATATGCCGCATCCGGCATCTCTCCCTCGACGAGCGGAGTGAGACTCTCGAATTCGAAGTAGATGTCGGAGCTGGTCTCGCGATCCTGGTGGAGAGCGACCGCGATCGTGTTCTCCCCCTCGACGAGGTCGTCCGCCTCGATCGTGAAGGTCGACGTGACGGGGTCGCCGTTGCTGACACCCGCGTAGGTGAGGTTCCGCTCGGCCTCGGGCGCCGATTCGACCCGCTCATCGAAGTACCCGGCGACCTTCTCGCCGTTCACGAACACCTGCAGTGCGTCGTCGTAGGTGACCGTGGCCTCGAGGCCCTCGATCTCGGCGAGCTGCTCCGCGTCGATGTCGATCGCGGTGCGGAAGTGGAAGGTCGGCACATCGGTCGAGGTGCCCGCGATGTACTGGTTCAGCAGCGTCGTGATCGGGAAGTTCGCACCGATACCGGTGGCCTGCCCACGCTTGGCGCCGAAGGATCCCGTCGCCGTCCTCCACGCGGTGTCGTCGTAGTCCGCCTCCGTCCAGACCAGGCGGTCCGATGCTCCGGCGGCCGGGTCGGTGTTGTCGTCGGAGTAGCTCCACGTGGTGGATGCCGTGCTCAGGAACGTCTCGGGCAGTTCGGCCGCGGAGGCCGCGGTTGCGCCGAGAGTGATGGTCGCGCCAGCGGCCATCGAGATCGCGACGGCGCCTGCGGTTGCCCGTCGGAGGATGGGGGGTCGTGTAGACATGTGCGGAACGCACTCCTTAAGAGGTCTCTTAGAAACGGAACGACGTCAGGCTAGGAACGCTCCGAGCAGTTCTGCTGTCGTGCGTGTAGCCGGAAGATGAACGACAGATCGCCGTTCGGTGTCCACCGTCGCCGCTTGGTTATCTTGCACACACATGTGCAGGATAGCTACACTGGTCACATGAGTCAGCCGACGTCCAGAGCACCCCGCAGCGATGCCCGCGCGAACCGCGAGGGCATTCTCGCCGCGGCCAGAGAGGCAATCGCCCAGGATCCGCACGCGTCGATCGACCTGATCGCCCGCACCGCCGGACTCTCCCGTCGCGCGCTGTACGGACACTTCGAAGATCGCGCTGCACTCCTGCGCGAGCTCATCGGCACCGGTGCGCAGCGGTTCAACGCGATCGCGACCCAGCCCACCGCGGAGGACCCCGCTCTCGCGCTCGCTCAGCTCGCGGCGCGCCTGTGGCACGAGGCCGCGCATGTGCACGTCGCGGCCTCCATCGCCCTCGACGACGCCCATGTCGCCGAGACCGCGACGGCGCTCGCTCCCGTCCGCGGGGTCGTGGCGGGGATCGTCGAGCGCGGTGTCCGCACGGGCGTTCTGCGCAACGACCTCGACCCGCGCACGCTCGCTCGCCTGATCGAGGAGACCGCCCGCATGGTCGTCCGCACCGACGGATCGGTGGACGACGCCGACTCGGTCGCGATCCGGGCCGTCCTCAGCATCGCGGGCCTCGGATGGCGTGAGGTCGACGAACTGCTCGCCGCGCACCCCGAGCTCCTCGGAGCCGACGGAGCGCTCGCATGAGGATCTCCCTGCGAGATGTCTCCAAGGGGCGGCGCGGTGAGGCGCTGCCCCGGACGAGCCTCGACGTCGAGACCGGCGAGGTGCGCTTCGCCCTCGCCGAGACCGAGCAGCGCCCGACCGTGCTCGGACTCATCGCGAGCGGACGGATGGACTCCGACACCGGGCTCGTCCTGATCGACGGCGCCGCGGACGCCCGTGCCCTTCGCCGCCGGGTCGCACTGGTCGACGCGCAGGACGTGAGCGACCCGCATCCGAACGTCGCGCTGGCCGGCGTCGTCGGCGAGGAGCTCATGTTCGCCGGGCTCCCCGCGACTCCCCTGCACGCGCGGCGGTGGCTCGCGCAGCTGGGGTTCTCGGAGATCGCATCCGTCCCGATCGGCATGGTCGACCCCGCGGCCCGCGTGCGCATCCTCTGCGAACTCGCCGTGCTCCGCGAGGGCGTCGACGGCGTCGTCCTCGTGCGCCCGGACCGTCACGGTGGCAGCCCCGACGGATGGTGGCGCATCGCGGGCGAGTTCGCGGACCGCGGGTACGCGATGCTCGTCATCCTCGGTGGCGCAGCCGCCGCGGCGATCGAGCGGATGCCCGACCCGCTCCGCCCGCTTCCCGCCACCCCGCCGGAAGCGGACTCCCCCGCCGCGCTCGAGAGCAACCTCGGGGAGGAGTCCGCATGAAGGTCCCCGCCATGATCGCCGCGGAGTTCCGGCGTCTCACCGCGAGCCGGATGGGCATCGTCGCACTCCTCGCCCTGATGTGCGTCCCGATCCTCTACGGCGGCCTGTATCTGTGGGCCAATCAGGACCCTTACAGCCGCTTCCCCGACGTGCCCGTCGCGCTCGTCGTGCAGGACGAGGGCGCATCGGCCGCGAGCGCCGGCACCGATGACGATGCGGAGTCCGAGACCGTCAACTACGGCGAGGACGTCGCCGAGAACCTGCTCGACGGCAACGCGTTCGACTGGCAGGAGATGACGGCGGACGAAGCGAACGCCGCACTCCACGACGGGACGGTCGACTTCACCGTCACGATCCCCGCGGACTTCTCGGATGCCCTGACCTCCGCCGCCGGCACTGATCCGCGGCAGGCGCGCATCGAGCTCGAGACGAACGACGCCAACAACTACCTCGCCTCCTCGATGGGGACGCAGGCCGTGGAGAAGATCCGCAGCTCCGTCGCCGAGATGGTCGGCAGCGAGGCGGCGGAGCGTCTGCTCACCGGACTCAGCGACGTGCGCGACAGCCTCGTCGATGCCGCGGATGGCGCAGGTCGGCTCGCCGACGGCGCAGCGTCGGCGTCGTCGGGAAGCGGCACGCTGGCGGACGGGACGGCCGAACTCGCCACGGGAAGCGCGACCCTCGCGGACGGCGCGGGTCAGTTGGCGGACGGTGCGCAGCAGGTCAGCGACGGTAACGCGCAGATCGCCGCCGTCGCCGATGACGCGGGGTCCGTCGTGCAGCAGGCGGCGGATGCGCTTCCGCAGGTCCGGAGCGACATCGCCGAGACCCTTCAGGACCAGGGGCTGACGCAGGACGAGATCGACGCGGTCCTGGAGCACCTCGATCCCCTCGCCGCGCGCCTGGAGGACGGCAACTCGTCGGTGCAGGGTGCGGTCGATCGCATCGACCAGCTCGCGGCCGGTGCGGCCACTCTCGCGGCGAGCGCAGACACTCTCGCCACCGGTGCCGACACGCTCGCCGAGGGCGCGGCGAGCGCGAAGGACGGCGCCGCCGCGTTGCACGACGGACTCGTGACCCTCGCCGACGGGACTGTGGAGCTGCGCGACGGCCTCTCCGACGGGGTGCAGCAGATCCCCGCCAGCACGCCCGATTTGCGTACTGCGCAGGCGGACACGATCGCCGACCCGGTGTCGGTCTCGTCCGACAAGGTCGCGTCCGCCGAGGACTACGGTGCAGGCCTGGCGCCGTTCTTCGCGGCGCTGGCGGCGTGGATCGGGATCTACGCGCTGTTCCTGATCGTGAAGCCGATCTCCCGCCGAGCCGTCACGGCGCTGCACTCTCCCATCCGCATCACGCTCGCGGGGTGGCTCACGCCCGCCTCGCTGGGCGCTCTGCAAATGGTGGGGCTCATGGGGATCCTCGCGATCACGCTCGGCTTCACGTTCGACAATCCGATCGGGACTCTGGGGGTGATGGTGTTCGCGTCCGCGACGTTCGCGGCGATCATCCTGGCCCTGAACGTCTGGCTCGGATCCGTCGGCCAGTTCCTCGGACTCGTACTGATGGTGCTGCAGCTCGTGACCGCGGGCGGCACGTTCCCGTGGCAGACACTCCCCGGCCCGCTCGCAGCGCTGCACCACGTGTTGCCGCTCGGCTATGTCGTGGATGCGATGCGCCAGCTCATGTACGGCGGGAACCTGTCACGCGCTGCGTGGGACCTCGCGGTCCTCGCGCTCTGGCTCGTCGGAGCGCTCGCCCTCGCGATGATCGGCGTGACCCGCATGACGCACCGCCGCACCCTGCGCGACCTGCAGCCCAGCCTCATCGGCTGACCCGCATCGACCCCTCCGTCTATATGTCGCTCGTGCACCCTATTCGCTCCCTATAACACGCGTTCGCGCCATACAGACGGTGCTCGGTGACGCAGGACGGGTGGCGTACGGGCCTACCTCTCCACCGGCACCAGGGGGAAGCTGACTCCCGTGAGGTCTTCGGACGCGGTCCACAGGCGCGAGGCGAGGGCGCCGTCGCGAGCGGCCCGAGATCGACTCACCAGTCGCGGTGCGCCGCGCCCCTGCAGGAATCCGCCCGGCCCCGCATAACTGCCGCCGGGGATGTCGGCCACGGCCGCGTACAGAGTGGGCAGCGCTCCGTCCTCCTCGGACTGCGCGAGCCGACGGGCGACCGCCTGTTGGATCGCCTCGAGCCTGGGGCGCTTTCCCGGCGAACGAAGCAGGTTCGTGGATGCCATGCCCGGGTGGGCCGCGGTGGAGATCACCGCGGATCCGGCGTCGGCGAGCCGTCGCTGCAGCTCGGCGGTGAACAGCAGGTTCGCGAGTTTGGACTGGCCATATGCGCGCGCCGCCCGGTACGGCCGATCGCGCCAGTTGAGGTCGTCGAGATCGATCGAGCCGGCGCGATGGCCGTTCGAGGAGACGGTGACCACCCGCCCCGTGATGACCGGCAGAAGCAGGTTGGTCATGGCGAAGTGCCCGAGGTGATTCGTCCCGAACTGCAGCTCGAAGCCATCAGGGGTGCGCTCGAACGGCGGGAACATGACTCCCGCGTTGTTGATCAGGAGGTCGACGGGGCCTGCGATGCCGTGTGCGAACTCCCGGACCGAGGAGAGGTCGGCGAGATCGAGCCTCCGGACATCGAGATCGCCGGGGATCCCCGCGACAGCGTCGCGCCCTCTGCCGACATCGCGTACCGCGGCGATCACGTGCGCACCCTTCGCCGCGAGCACCGCGGCTGTGACGCGACCGAGCCCGCTGTTCGCGCCGGTGACGATGGCGGTTGTTCCGCGCATATCGGGGACATCCGCTGTGGTGAATGTGGTCATGAACTACAATGTAGGCACTGACTACTCTGTTGTCAACGCCAACATCGCGTACGATCGTTCTGTGCCAGACACCACCGACCGGGCGTACCATCACGGCCACCTGCGCCCAGCCCTGATCGCGGCCGCCGAGCGCACCGTGCGCGAGCAGGGTGTCGACCAGCTCTCGCTGCGCGAGCTGGCTCGCGAGGTCGGCGTCAGTCACGCCGCGCCGCGCCGTCACTTCCCCGATCGACAGGCCCTCCTGGATGCCGTGGCGGTGGCCGGCTTCGAGCGGCTCGACGCCCAGCTTCGCACCGCTCTCGAACGTGCTGGCGGCGAATTCGAGCCGCGGTTGACGGCAACGGTGACCTCGTACATCCGGTTCGCCACCGACGACGCGGCCCTGTTGGAACTGATGTTCACCAGCAAGCACCGTCCGGGCGCCGACCACGTACTCGATGCCGCGACCCCTGCGTTCGGGCTGATGTCCGAGCTCATCGTCCAGGGGCAGCAGGCGGGACAGTTGGCCACCGGAGATCCCGACAAGGTCGGAATCCTGCTGTTCGCCACGATGCAGGGCATCGCATCGCTCGTCAACGGCGGAATGGTGCCGCCCGAACTCCTCGACGGCCTCGTCGACGAAGCGGTCACGAACTTCGTGCGCGGCGCTCGCCCCGCATAGCCGGCCCGCTCACGCGCGACAGGCGGGAAGCAGCTTTCGACCGCATCATCATCATTCCCGCCGGTCCACCCCGAGGGTCGCCGCTCTCTTCCACAGCCATTCGACGGGTCCGAGCTCGAAGCGTCGGAGCCACAGGTGCGCGAGCAGGGTGATCAACGCCGTCAACACGATGAAGGCGACGACGGTCACCGGCACGCGCCAGTCCGCCGCGCGCTCCGCCAGCCCGAGCCCCCAGCCGTAGAACAACGCACCGGCCAGAAGGTTCTGCAGGATGTACGCGCTCAGGGCGACCCTGCCGACCTCGCGGGCGCGCCGGGCGACCCAGCCGTCGGTGCCGCGCCTCAGGCTGATCTCCGCCACGAGCGCGAGGATCCCGAGCGCCACGACGGGAGCCACGACGTAGCGCTCGACGAGCAGGCCGGCCGCCCCTCCGCCGATGCCGAGCACCAGATCGACCGGAACAGCCACCGCCCCCGCGACGAGCAACCGACGTCGGATCACGGCGCCCTCCGGGGAGAAGATCCCCGCGCCGAGGAGACGCGCGCCCAGGAGGAAGAGTGCGAGCGCGAGGAATCCGATGAGGATGGTCTCCGCGCGGAAGATCACGACATTGCCGAGGCGGAAGAGTGCGAGATCGATGAACGTCCCCTCCGCGTAGGGGTTGCGTCCGTCCGTCAGCGACACCTCCGCGTCCGAGCCGGCGGACGCGAGCGCCAGGATCACGCCCGTCATGACGCACAGGTGGAGCGCGCCGAACACGATGATCATCGCCCGCTGCGAGCGCGGACTCGTGAGAAGAAGCCAGGCGACGACGACCCCCGTGATGGCGTAGCCCATCAGCACGTCGAACTCCGCCACGAGCACGTAGTTGATCGCGCCGTCGAGCAGCAGCAGCGCGGCACGCCAGAGGTAGCGTCCCGGCCATCGACCTCGCCGTCGGACGACGGAGCGATGCTGGATCGCGACCCCCATGCCGAAGACGACCGAGAGGAGCGCGAGGAAGTTGCCCTGGGCCAGAGCCATGAGCGCGAGCTGCGCGATCGCCGCCGCGTCGCCCGTCTCGGGCGTGACCGGAGCGCTCAGCATTCCGAGCAGACCCCACGGGTGGGAGAACACCCAGATGTTGGTTCCGAGCGTGCCGATGATCGCCACTCCTCGCACGACGTCGATCGCGGCGATCCGGGTCGACGTCCCGTGCGTCCTGGGCAATACGTTCGTATTGGTCATGACAGCACCGTAACCTACAGAGGAGCACGAGCGAAAGGACGACCCATGCCCGCTCCCCGCGGAAGCCGCGAGCGCATCCTCGATGCCGTCATCTCCGTACTGTCCTCGCGCGGGGCCGAGAGCGTGAGCATCCGCAACGTCGCGGCCGAAGCGGACGCCTCGATCGGAGCCGTCCAACACCACTTCCCCACGAAAGAAGACCTCATCGTCGGCGCGATGACAGCCGTGAACGAGCGCTTCCGCGAACGGGCACGCTCCCTCATGGAGCAGCAGGACTCGCCCGAGGCGCGATTGCGTGTGTTCTGCACCCAGATCTCGTGCATCACGGACGCCGGGCTGCACGAGGCGATCGTGTGGACGGCATTCGCGTCCCGCGCGAGCACCGACACCCGCATCCGCGCCCTCCACGCGGCGGACTGGCGGCGCACGGAAGAGGTGCTGCACGTACTGCTCGCGGAAGCATTCCCCGACTCGCGGGTCACGGCGGACGACGCCGCGTTCGTGCTCGCGGTCACCGACGGTATCGCCGTGGCGCGCGCCGCCGAACAGAGCGATCGGATGACCACCGAGCGCGCCGAGCGGCTCCTCGCTGCGGCGATCGACCCGATCGCCGCGCGCGTCCGGCGCTGAGGACGCGAAGCACCGAGAACGATCGGTGGGCGGGCGATCCGACGCCGTAGCTCGCCTCCACTAGGGAAGCGCCGCGCGCGCAGGTAGTCTACGAAGGCGCCACTCCCGACACGCGCACCGACGACCGGTGAGACCCAGTCTCAGCCGCCGACCCGAAAGAGCTTCCTTCGATGATGACTGAAACTGGGGATTCGACCATCGATGCGCCCCGACGACGCCTGGGCGCGCGCATCGGAAAGATCGCATTCGGCGTGCTCGCGGGCATCGTCGTGCTCGCCGTCGCCGCGGCGTTCTTCGTCGTCTGGACGATCCAGCGCTCGTTCCCGCAGACCGCCGGCGACCTCACCCTCGACGGCCTCCAGTCGGAGGTCACGGTGCAGCGCGACGACCGCGGCATCCCGACGATCACGGCGGACTCCTCCCACGACCTGTTCCTCGCACAGGGTTTCGTGCACGCGCAGGACCGCTTCTTCGAGATGGACTTCCGCCGTCACGTCACGAGCGGCCGGGTCGCGGAGATGTTCGGCGAGTCCCAGGCGGGCACCGACGCGTTCCTGCGCACCCTCGGCTGGCGCGCGGTCGCCGAAGAAGAGGTCGCCGCGATGGACGAGACGACCCTCGCCTATTACGAGGCGTATGCGGACGGCGTGAACGCCTACCTGTCCTCACGTTCCGGCGCAGAACTGTCGCTCGAGTACGCGGTGCTCGGCATTCAGAACCCCGACTACAGCCCGGAGCCGTGGGAGCCCGCGGACTCCGTCGCCTGGCTCAAGGCCATGGCCTGGGACCTCCGCACGAACATCGAGAGCGAGACCGAGCGTGCGCTCCTGGCCGGCACGCTGGATGAAGATACAGCCGCAGACACTCTCGATCAGCTCTATCCCGGGTACCCGTTCGATGAGAATCCCGTGATCGTCCCCCAGGTCTCCACGATCCCCGACGCCGGAACGGACGCCGCCCCCGCGTTCAGCTCCGACGAAGATCGAACCGATGCGCAGCAGGCCGTCACCACGGTCGAATGGGAGGAGGCCACGAGCGTGATCGAGGCCGCGAGCCTCATGATCGGCGACGTCGGCGAGGGCGTCGGATCGAACTCCTGGGTCGTCTCCGGCGACCTCACCGAGAGCGGAATGCCCCTGCTGGCCAACGACCCGCACCTCGGCGCCTCGCTCCCCTCGGTCTGGTATCAGGTGCAGTTGAAGTGCTCGTCGCTCAGCGAGGAATGCCCGTTCAACGTCGGTGGCTTCAGCTTCTCCGGGCTCCCCGGTGTTGTGATCGGCCACAACGACAAGATCGCGTGGGGCTTCACCAACCTCACCACCGACGTGACCGACCTCTACATCGAGAAGGTCGACGGCGACGAATACTGGCGAGACGGCGAGCTCGAGCCGCTGGACATCCGCACCGAGACCATCGCGGTCGCAGGCGGCGAGGACATCGACCTCACGATCCGCTCGACCGTGCACGGGCCGATCATCTCGGGTCTGACCGACGACTTCACCACGCTCGCCGAGACGCCGATCGTGGCCGAGGACGACACCGTGGTTCCCGCCGATGCCGCCGCGGACGCGTCCGACCTCAGCGGCGAGTATGCGGTCAGCCTCCGCTGGACCGCTCTTGATCCCGGCTCGGCGTCGACCGCGATCTTCGCGCTCTCGACCGCGCAGAACTTCGACGACTTCCGCGACGCGGCCTCCCTCTTCGATGTCCCCGCGCAGAACCTCATCTATGCCGACATCGAGGGCAACATCGGCTACCAGACACCGGGCAAGCTGCCGATCCGCGGCGCCGGAGACGGATGGCTCCCCCAGCCCGGATGGGACAGCGCGTACGACTGGACCGGCTACATCCCGTTCGAGGACCTGCCGGTGTCACTCAACCCGTCCTCCGGGTACATCGTGACCGCGAACAACGCGATCGTGACCGACGACTACGAGTACTTCCTCTCCCGCGACTGGGACTACGGATACCGCGCGGGACGCATCGCCTACATGCTCGAGCGCCGTGCCGCCGCCGCGCCCCTCACCGCGCAGGACATGCGGAACATCCAGCTCGACAACGAGATGTGGATCGGCAAGCCCCTGGCCGCCGCATTCGGAGACATCGAGGTTTCGGGGGCGGGCCCGCAGGAGGCAGTCGCGCTGCTGCGCACCTGGGACGCGCAGAACAACGCGTCCTCCGCCGCGGCCGCGTACGCGAACGTGCTCTGGTCGAACCTCGCGCAGAACCTGTTCGCGAATCGGGACGAGCCCCTGCCTCTCGGCAGTCAGGCCCGCATGTTCACGGTGGTCGATGCCCTGCTCGATGACCCCACCGATCCGCTCTGGACGAACGACGCGATCGGGGTCTCCAGCAGGGACGAGATGCTCGCCCTGTCCGCCGAGCAGGCGTACGACGAGCTGGCGGCCATCCAGGGCGAAGCGGTCGCGCGCTGGAACTGGGGCGACCTGCATGCCCTCACCCTCACCCACGACACCCTGGGCACCTCGGGCATCGCACCGATCGAGGCGCTGTTCAACCGCGGCCCCTTCGCCACCGGTGGCGGCCCGTCGATCGTGAACGCGACCGGATGGGAGCTGGGTTCGTCGTACGCGACCACCACCGTGCCGTCCATGCGCATGGTGATCGACTTCGCCGATCTCGACCGTTCCACGTGGAACCATCTCACCGGAGCGAGCGGGCACGCGTACCACGCGCACTACATCGATCAGACGGAGGAGTGGTCGCAGGGCATCCAGGAGCCGTGGCCGTTCTCCCCCGAGTCCATCGACCTCGCGACGGTGGACACCCTGGTGCTCCGTCCGTCCTGACCGTGATCGCGCTGCCGGAGGGCATCCGTTCTGTCGGGGAGTCCCGTCGGGCCGCTCAGGTCTCGTCGGTGAACGCGATCGGGCTGAGCGCGAGGGGCTCCTCCTGCACGGGAGTCTCGATGGTCTCGACGCCCTCGTTCTGACCGGTGAGGCGCGCCACAGCCCCGGCGAACTGCTGTCGCAACGCGGTCACCGCCCCCTTGGCGTCGCCGTCACGCAGCGCATCGAGCAGCTGACGGTACGTGCCCGAGACCGAGCGCCGCACGGTGTACCCGTGGGGATCGCTGAAGCTCGCGAGACGCGTCTCGATCGCGAGCGTCTTCATGTACTGGGTGAGACGGCGACTGCCCGCGGAATCCACGAGCAGACGATGGAAGGCGAGGTCGGCATCGCCGATCGCTCGGGCGTCCACCCCCTCGCTGACATCCTGCAGGGTCCGGAACGCGGCCTCCAGCGAGGCGAGATCGACCGCTCCCCGCTCGACGATCATCCGCACGGCCTGTGACTCCACCGCGAGGCGCGCGTCGTAGACATCGGCGACCTCCTCGGGGCCGACCACACTCACCCGGAGTCCGCGTCCCGGCGTCGCGGTCAGCAGCCCTTCCTGCACGAGTCGCTGGGTCGCCTCGCGCAGCGGGCTGCGACTGACGCCGAGCTGGGAGGACATCTCGACCTCGCCGATCGGGCTTCCCACGGGGAGTGCCCCGGTGAAGATCGCGGTGCGCAGTTCGGCAGCGATCAGGTCGACGGTGGACGTCCTCGCGACACGCAGCACGGATGCCACCGGCGCCGAACGCGTCGTGCGTGAAGTCATCAGAGTCCTTTCGATCTGCGCGCAAACGACGCGATACAGACATTGTCCGTGGTGTGCGCCCTCGAAGCCGCCATCCGGTTTCCGACGAGTCTGCCTGAAGATCACGGTTTTGTATACTTGTCGACAATCTGCACGTCTGACTGTACATCCGTCGACACACGGCATATCGTAAACGACGGTCGATCACGAAACTGGGGCGCTCCCCCCGCGCCCCCATCTATACGGAACCCGAGGAACGAAATGACGAAGATGAACATCAGAACCGGTATCGCAGCCGCGGCCATCGGCACGCTGGCACTCGGCGCTCTCGCCGGATGCGCCTCCGGAGATGGTGCCGAGTCCGACGGCAACACGCTCGAGCAGCTCCGCGACGAGGGCACGATCACCGTCGCCATCGCCGACGAGCGTCCCTACTCGTGGGTCGAGGGTGACGAGCCCCAGGGCGCGACCATCGCCATGCACGAGCAGATCTTCGCCGACATGGGCATCGAGAACGTCGATGTCGTCGAGGTCGACTGGAACTCCCTGATCCCCGGCCTCAACGCCGGCCGCTTCGACGCCATCAGCGCGGGGATGTCCATCCTTCCCGACCGCTGTGCCGAGGCCGCGTTCAGCGACCCCGAGATCATGTACACGACGACCCTCATGGTCCCCGAGGGAAACCCGCAGGACCTCACCGACCTCGACTCCGTCGTCGAGAGCGACGGTGACGTCACGCTCGCCGTCCTCTCCGGTGGCATCGAGGCCGGCTACGCCGAGAGCCTCGGCATCGACAACACCGTGTCGGTCGACAACGCGCAGAGCGGCATGGACCTCGTCGCCAACGGTCGCGCCGACGCGTTCGCCATGACCGCGATCTCCCTCAACTGGATGGCCGACAACAACCCGAACTCGGGTGTCGAGACCACCGAGGCGTTCGTGCAGGTCATCGACGGCGTCGAGCAGATCGGCGCCGGCGCCACCGTCTTCCGTCAGGACGACACCGACCTGCTCGACGCGTACAACGAGTCGCTCGGCAGCATCACGGGTGACGTCGACGAGTACATGAGCCTCGTGGGCGAGTACGGCTTCACCGAGGAGAACCTCCCGCCGGCCGAGCTCACCACCGAGCAGCTGTGCTCCGGCGACCTGAGCTGACCTGATCCTTGACTGAGAACTTCGAGGCGCTGAGCGCCGCGCTCCCGCAGGTGTGGGAGGGGATGTTGATCACCCTCCAGCTCACCTGCGGGGGCGCGCTCCTGGCGTTCGCGCTGGCTGTCGGACTGGGACTTCTGGTCCGGTCCGAGAACATCCTCATCCGCGGCTTCGCCCGCGTGGTGATCGAGTTCTTCCGCGGCACGTCCCTGGTCGTGCAGCTCTTCTTCCTCTTCTTCGTCCTGCCGCAGTTCGGTGTGGAGCTTCCGCCCCTGCTCGTCGGCATCGTCGGCCTCGGACTCAACTACGGCGCCTACGGCGCGGAGGTCGTCCGAGGATCCATCAACGCCGTGCCCGTGGGGCAGTGGGAGGCGACGACCGCTCTCAGCCTCGGCCGGGTGCAGCGCATGACGCGCGTCATCTTCCCGCAGGCGTGGGCGCTCATGCTCCCCTCGCTCAACAACCTGCTGATCCTGCTGCTGAAGGGCACCGCGATCGTGAGCTTCATCACGATGGCCGATCTCACCTTCGCCATCGACAAGCTGCAGCAGCGGACCGACACCTTCTTCGCCTACACCGTGGGGCTCATCATCTACTTCGTCCTCGCCTACGCGCTCACGCTGCTCATGAACGCACTCGAGGTGCGGGCCAAGCACAAGCTCGGAATGGGTGACTCCCTGCGCACCGTCCTGCTGCCGAAGACTCCGGAGAAGACCGCATGAGCGAACTCTGGGACTGGAACGCCGCCTGGGACGCCCTCCCACAGCTTCTCGAAGCCTTCTTCCGGGTCACCCTGCTGGTCACGGTGCTCGGCAGCGCGATCGCCGCCGTACTCGGCCTGATCCTCGCGATCGCCAAACGCTCCGCACCGAAACCGCTGAGCGCACTGCTGGGGTTCGTGATGAACTTCATCCGGATGACGCCGATCGTGGTCCAGCTGCTGTTCGCGTACTACGCCTTCCTCAGCGTCGACCCCGTGGTGCTCGGAATCATCATCTTCGGCATCCACTACGCGACCTACATGGCCGAGGCGTACCGCGCGGGTATCGACTCGATCCCCGCCGGACAGTGGGAGGCGACGACCGCACTGTCGATGTCGCGTCGCCGCGCGTGGACGGCCGTCATCATCCCGCAGGCCCTCCGGGCCACGGCACCGGCGCTGGGCAACTACGTGATCTCGATGCTGAAGGACACCCCGTTCCTCATCTCGATCACCGTCGTCGAACTCGTCCGCGCCGCCCTCACCTATGGGGGGAACACCTTCCGCTACATGGAGGTGTTCACTCTCGCCGGCATCATCTTCCTGCTGGCCAGCTACCCGACGTCCCTCCTCGTCGGACGATTGGAGAAGCGCCTTGCCTACACATCCTGAGTCCACAGCCCCCACGACAGGGAGCGAGTCCGCCGCGACACCCGCGATCCGCTTCGCGTCGGTACAGAAGCGTTTCGGGGACAACATCGTGCTCGACGACCTGGAGTTCACGGTCGCCAAGGGTGATCGCGTGACGCTGATCGGGCCCAGCGGATCGGGCAAGACGACCATCCTCCGCCTGGTGATGACGCTCGAAGAGGCCAACGACGGGTACATCTTCGTCGACGGTGAACCGCTCACCCACCGCGAGGTCGACGGTCGTCGGGTCGAGCTCAAGGAGAAGCACCGCAACCGGATGCGGCAGCGCATCGGGATGGTGTTCCAGCAGTTCAACCTGTTCCCGAACATGACCGTCATGGAGAACCTCATCGAGGCACCCGTGCACGTGCTCGGCATGTCGAAGAAGGACGCGACCGAGAAGGCGCGCGAGCTGCTCGAGCGCGTCGGACTCGGCGACAAGGAGAACGCGCATCCGCTCGAACTCTCCGGTGGTCAGCAGCAGCGTGTCGCGATCGCTCGCGCACTCGCGATGGATCCCGACATCCTCCTGCTGGACGAGGTGACGAGCGCGCTCGACCCCGAGATCGTTGGTGACGTGCTGAACATCCTGCGCGACATCGCGCGGACGACCGACATCACGATGCTCATCGTCACGCACGAGATGCAGTTCGCCCGCGACGTCTCCAACCGTGTCCTCATGTTCGACCAGGGGTCGATCGTCGAGGAGGGCACGCCGGAGCAGATGTTCACCGAACCGCGCGAGCAGCGCACGAAGGACTTCCTCTCCGCCGTCCTCTGAGCGGAGATCGCTGCGGGTGCCGGGCGGAGTGATTCCCGGGACCCGCGGTCGCTCCGGTACAGTCACGGAGTGCCGTCGCGTCTACTCGCCCCGGAGGGCGTCCCCGCCTCCATCGTGGAATTCCACCACGGCGGAGCGACGATGGTCGTGGAATCCTTCGGCGAGGGCGGCCATCCGTTCGTCCTCCTGCACGGGATCGGCATGGGCCGCAGCGTCTTCGTCGATCTCGCCACTCACCTGCCCGGCAGCTACATCGGCATCGATCTGCCGGGTTTCGGCGAGGCCCCCGAGCCCGAGCGCGTGTTGACGATGGAGCGGCACGCCGACCTCGTGGCGGCATTCCTCCGCCAGCAGGGGATCTCCGATGCCGTGATCATCGGACACTCCATGGGAAGCCAGATCGCGGCCGAGGTCGCCGCCCGGCACCCGGATGTCGTCGCGGGACTCGTGCTCGCCGGCCCGACCGTCAACAGCGCATCCCGCAGCGTGCTCGCGCAGATGTCCTACCTGCTCCGCGACCTCGTCGGCGAGCGTCCGGAGGTGCTGTGGCGCGGTGCGCGCGAGTATCTGCGCGGCGGACCGAACCTCATCCTCAAGATCAAGGCCACGCTCGTCCACACGCCCGAGGACGCCTTCGCGGCGATCGACAAGCCGACGCTGGTGCTGCGCGGCGAAGACGATCCACTCGCCACCGTCCGCTGGTGCCGCGAGATCATCGCACGAATCCCCGGGTCGGAGTTCGCCGAGATCCCCGATCACGGGCATGGCACACTCATCAGCGACGCGGAGCCCGCGGCTCGCCTAATCCATACCTTCTCCGAGCGCTTCTGACGCGCGCGTCGTCGATCAGCCTGCGCCGGGAGGCGTCTTCTTCGAATCCGCGAGCTCATCCACGACGAGGTCGCGCTGATCGATCGTCCCGTTGCGATAAGCCTGCCGGCCGACCATGTGGGCGGAGAGCGGCGAGGTCGCGAACTGCATGAGCACGACCGGGGCGACGAGCGCGAGCCCCAGCAGGGAGCCGACGATGGAGCCCTGCGACAGAGCGATCGCGATCGCGATGAAGACGAGGCCGAGCACCTGCGGCTTGGTCGCCGCGTGCAGCCGCGACGGCACGTCCCGGAACCGCAGCAACCCGACGGCGGCGGACAGACACAGGATCGCGCCGAGCAGGATGAAGACGAGCACCGCCACATCGATGACGCTGTCGGGGATGATCAGACCGAAGACGTTCATGAGGTCGTGTTGTCCCTTCTCGCCACGTAGCGGGCGACGGAGATCGACCCGAACACCCCGACCGCGGCGATGATGAGCATCACGGGGATGCTGCGGGTGTGACCGTTGATCGCCATCTCAGCGCCGATCACGCACATCACTTCGGTGAGGAGCACGTCCGAGGCCACCGTGCGGTCCAGGATCGACGGCCCGCGCACGATCCGCACGATCGTGAGGATGGCCGCGACGCTGAAGATCGCGATGATCACGAGGAGCAGGAGGTTCATCGCGTCCCCTCCCTCGGGCCGAGGGTCGTCCCTGCCTTGGCCGCACGCTCGTCCGAGCGGAGTGTGCGGTACTGCGCGGGGCTTCCGAGAGCGCGGATGATGCGTCGCTCCCACTCCAGCACCTCGCGACGCTTGGCCTCGACGTCGTCCACAGTGCGTGCGCCGATGATGTGCAGGTAGAGGATCCGGCGGTCGCGATCGGCCTCGACGACCAGCGACCCGGGGATCAGCGAGGACGTGACCGCCACGTGCGTCATCCCCAGATCATCCGCGTAGCGGAGCGGCACGGCGACGATCGCGGCGCCCGGCTGGCGTCGGAAATCGAACACCTGGGCGGTCACGGTGAGAGCACCGCGAAGCACGGCGAAGAGGAACTGGACGACGAACAGCAGCGCGTACCAGACGTTGATCCGGCCCGAGAGCTCGACCGTCGGCAGGCGGAACACGCGCGTCACGAAGACCGCGACCACGAGTCCCGTGACGAACGCGAGCAGCGTGAACTGGCCCCACAGCAGCATCCAGAGGATCACGAGCCAGGCGAGGAACGGCAACTGCATGCCGAGATCCCGAAGGAATCCCTTGCGGGTGTCGGGGGTCATGGTGCCACCTCCTCTTCCAGCTGGACGAGGCTGACGGGCTCCAGGAGCGCGCCCCCGATGCGATCGCACAGCGCGTAGAGAGGACCGGCGAACACGGTCAGCGCGATGGTCACGCTCACCATCCCGCCCGTCGCGAGCGTCATGATGCGCGGGATGCGACGACGCTCCTGCTGGTCATCGGCGGCCGGAGCATTGCCGAGGTACGAGATGCGCCCCTCGGTCTCGGCCGAGTCCTCCTCTTCGCGCCAGAACGCGAGGTTCCACGCCCGCATGAGCGCGTAGAGCGTGAGGAGCGAGGTGACGATACCTCCACCGATCAGCACCATCATGATCGGTGTGCCGACCTCGGCTGCGGCCTCGAAGAGCGCGAACTTGCCGATGAATCCCGAGAAGGGTGGCAGGCCGCCGAGGTTGATGGCGGGGACGAAGTAGAGGACGGCCAGCACGGGCGCGACCTTCATCAGACCCTTCACCCGGAGTATCGACGTGCTGCCCGCTCGTCGTTCGATCAACCCGACGGCCAGGAACAGTGTCGTCTGCACGACGATGTGGTGGACGATGTAGTAGACGGTCGCGCCGATCGCCGCCGGGGTCGCTATCGCCAACCCGAAGATCATGTAGCCGACGTGACTCACCAGCGTGAACGACAGGATTCGTTTCAGTTCCGCCTGAGCGACGGCACCCAGTACTCCCACGATCATGGTCGCGAGCGCGATGATGAGCAGCACGGTGTCGATGCTGTTCGCCGAGAAGAGCTGGGTCTCGGTGCGGATGAGCGCGTAGACGCCCACCTTGGTCAGCAAGCCGGCGAAGACGGCCGTGACCGGCGCCGGCGCGGTCGGGTAGGAGTCGGGCAACCAGAACGAGACCGGGAAGATCGCCGCCTTGATCCCGAAGGCGATCACGAGCATGAGGTGCAGGACGAGCTGCGTGTCCTGCGGGAGCTCGGCCATCCGCTCGGCGATCTGCACCATGTTCACCGTGCCGAGCGCGCCGTAGATCATCGCGATCGATGCGAGGAAGAGGATCGACGACACCAACGAGACGACGATGTACACGGCGCCCGTGCGGATGCGGGACTCGGTACTGCCCAGCGTGATCAGCACGTACGACGCCACGAGCAGGATCTCGAAACCGACGTAGAGGTTGAACAGGTCACCCGCGATGAACGCGTTGAAGATTCCCGCGGCGAGGATCAGATACGACGGGTTGAAGATCGAGACGGGGGTCTCATCCGTCCCGTCGGCGGCACCCTGGCCGACCGAGAACAGGAAGACCGCGAGCAGCACGATGCTCGAGATGAGGACGAGCAGCGCGGCGAGCCGGTCGACGTAGAGGATGATGCCGAACGGCACCGGCCATCCGCCGACCGAGACGGCCAGTGGCGTGCCGGCGTCCACGGCGATGAGCAGCACCGCTGCGATCACGGCGACCGTGGTGAGCGTTCCGATCGACACGACCACCTGGAGCCGCGGGTTGCGCCCGAAGACGAGCGTGATCGCGGCGCCGATCAGCGGGATCGCGACGAGGAGGGGGACGAGCGCGCTCATGGGCGGTCCTCCTCGTGGTCGTCGTCGGGATCGGCGTCGTGGTCGGGATCGATGAGGTCCGGTTCGTCGGGCCGCTCATCCTCTCGGTCCTCGTGCGCGGGTTCGTCGACCGGGTCGACGCCGGTGTCGGCGCCGTCCTCGACGGTGTCCTGATCCGCGCGGTCGACCAGGCGGGTCCGTGTCTCGGGGAGCGTGTCGGCGAGGTCCATCGGTGCGTCGTCGTGGATGGTGGGATGATCCCGCATCTGCAGAACCGTGATCGGCGCCGTCTGGACCCCCACGAAGTCGGTGGTCGCGTCGTCGCGATCGTCTCCCTCGTCGTCCATGACGTCTTCGTCGGCGTCCGTACGGGCACGCAGGGCGATGTCCGCCTCGTCGTCCTCGACCGTGTCCGCCTGGCCGAGCTGCCAGGAGCGGTAGATGAGCGCCAGCAGGAATGCCGACACCGCGAACGTGATGACGATGGCCGTGAGGGTCAACGCCTGCGGCAGCGGATCGCTGACGTCGCCCTCGACGCCGTAGAACGGCGCATTACCCGGGACGCCCATGACGATCAGCAGGAGCAGGTTGGTCGCGTTGCCGAGCAGGAGGAATCCGATCAGCACGCGTGTGAGGCTGCGCTCGAGCATGGCGTAGACGCCCGCTCCGAAGAGCACGGCCATGATGACGATCAGGGTGATCGAGACATCCATCAGTCGACCACCGCCCGAGCGTGCAACTGCTGGTTCTGGCGGTCGACCTCAGCGCCGAGGCTACGCAGGACATCGAGCACGAGTCCGATGACGACGAGGTAGACGCCGATGTCGAAGATCGTCGACGTGACGAACTCCATGTGGCCAAGGCCCGGGATCTCCCACTCCCAGAAGGTGCTGGTCAGCGGGGCGACTCCGAAGAAGAGCGGCACGACCGCCGTACCCACCGCGAGGAGCAGACCGGCACCGAGCAGGCGTCCGGCGTCCGTCGGTGCGGCGGCTCCCAGCTCCCAGCGTCCGCCGGCGATGTAGCGCATGACGAGTCCCATGCCGGCGACGAGACCGCCCGCGAATCCTCCGCCGGGCAGGTTGTGACCGGCGAAGAGCAGGAAGATCGACACCACCATGATGGTGTGGAAGAGGATGCGGACGATGACCTCGAGCAGGATCGAGCGCGACTCCGGGTTCATCCGCTGCCCGCCGACGAGCCACGCCCGCGGGCTGTCGCTGTTGTCGGAGGTCTGGATGCGGATGCCGCCCGTCGTCTCCACGAGTGGCTGCAGTCGGGCCGCGCGGCGCTTCGACTTCGGCAGGACTCTGGTCGCGGAGAGCAGATCGGCACGGTGCGTGACGAAGACGAGGGACGCGACGCCGGTCGCGGCGAGCACCAGCACCGAGAGCTCTCCCATCGTGTCCCAGCCGCGCAGGTCGACGAGAGCGACATTGACGACGTTCATGCCGTGACCGATGTCGTATGCGAGCTCGGGGAACGTCGTGGAGATCGGCTCCGCGATCCGGGACTGCGTCGCCACGATCGCGATGAGAGCCATCGTCAGACCGGTGCCGACCGCGAGCAGCGCCCGAGGGATGCGTCCGACCGACGCGTTGTGCTCCCCCATCCGGGCGGGGAGACGCCGCAGGACGAGGGCGAACGTCACGAGCGTGACCGTTTCGATGAGGATCTGCGTGAGGGCGAGGTCGGGTGCGCCGCTCGTGGCGAAGAGCACTCCCATACCGAGGCCCGTGACCGAGACGAGGACGACTCCGGTGTACCGCTTGCGCGCCCGGACCGCCATGACGCCGGCCGCCGCCATGATCGGCGCCACCGCGATCTGGGCGGGTGTGTGCCAGGCAGACAGGGCGAGCCTGTCGAGGTCGGTGGCCAGCAGCGCCGTGATCTCGGCGGCGACGAAGACGATGAAGATCGTGCCGACGTAGACGGGCAACGAACCGCGCTGCGTGAGGCCGGTCGTGAGGACGGACAGCCGGTCGACGCCGCGGACGATGAGGTAGTAGACGTCCGACGCGGTGAACGAGATCATCCGCGGGCGTCGATCCCACCCCGTGCGACGGGTGAGGATGAACAGGCCGAACCCCAGCAGGATCGACAGGATCGAGATGCCCAGAGCGGGCTCGAATCCGTGCCAGAGCGCGAGATATCCCGGTCCCTCGGACTCGCGGCCGGCCTCGGCCGTGACGGCGTAGCCCTGCAGGACGACATCGAGAGCCGGTGCCCCGATGCCGGCGGCGAGCGTCGCACCGGCGAGGATGATCGGCGCGGAGAGGAAACCCACCGGCGGGTCGGGCCACGGGGTGTCGGCGAGCTTCTCGCCCTTCTCGTCGCGCTTGGTGAAGAAGGCTCCCCAGAGGAAGCGTGCGCCATATGCCGCGGTGAGAATGGATCCGAGGATGACCCCGATCAGTGCGACGAGGCCCCAGGCTGAGCCCGCCAGCGCATCGTCGAGGAGCGCGGTGAGAGCCCCCTCCTTCGCCACGAAACCGATCGTCGGCGCGATACCCGCCATCGACGCGATCGAGATGAACGCGACGGTCGTCATGACGGGCGCCTGCCGACCGACGCCGGACAGCTCGGTGATGTCACGCGTGGAGAGCTGACGGTCGATGATGCCGACGATGAGGAACAGGGCGGACTTGAACAGCGCGTGGCCGATCACGAGCGCGATGCCGGCAAGCGCCGTCGCCTGCGTTCCGTAGCCGACCACCACGGCGAAGAAGCCGAGCTGGCTCACGGTGCCGAAGGCGAGAACGCGTTTGAGGTCAGTCTCCCGCAGCGCCTGGATCCCCCCGAGAAGCATCGTCAGGACGCCGAGAGAGATGACGATCGGACGCCACGGACCGCTGAACGCGAAGATCGGCGCGAACCGCGCGATCAGGTAGATGCCGGCCTTCACCATCGCCGCCGCGTGCAGGTACGCGCTCACGGGAGTCGGGGCGGCCATCGCTCCCGGCAGCCAGAAGTGGAACGGGAAGATGGCCGACTTACTCAGCGCACCCACCAGGAGCAGCACGATCGACGCATCCACGATCGGGCCAGTCGGCATCATCTCGATGATCTCGATGATGCTGCTCGTCCCCGTGTAGACCACGAGCAGGACGACTCCGACGAACATGACGAGCCCGCCGAGCGTCGTCACCAGCAGGGCCTGGAGTGCCGCTCGCCTGCTGGTCGCGCGGCGGCGATAGTGGCCGATGAGCAGGTACGACAGGATGCTGGTGACCTCCCAGAACATCACGAGCATCACGAGGTTGTCGGTGAGGACGAGGCCGTACATCGCGCCGGCGAAGCCGAGCAGGACTCCGGCGAACTGGCCGAGTGCCGTGGCGTCGTCGTGGAAGTACCAGCGGCAGTAGAGGAGGACGAGCGAGCCGACACCGGTGACGATCAGCGTCAGCACCCACCCGAGCACGTCCATGTGCATCGAGAGGCTCAGACCCAGCTGCGGAATCCACGCGACGGACTCGTAGGGAGCCGGATCGCCGCTGATCACCTGCGGCGTATACACGAGCGCATGGACGAATGCGGCGGCGGGAACCAGTGCCGCGAGGGCGAACGCCTGGGCTCCGAGCCAGCGCACGAGGGCCGGCATGAGGAGGGAGACTGCGAGGAACACGGCGAGGAGCGTCAGCACAAGCGGCTCCTCGGGCTCGTCGGCCTTGCGGCACAGGCGGGCGGTGTGAGACCAGTTTACCGGCCGGGAGAGCCCCGGGTGCACACGGGTGCCATGAGTGGTCTTCACCGCGGGTCATCCCGAGCGCCGGCGAGGCCCGTGGCGCGTGCGAGAGTGGATGCATGAGACGCGCATGGATCCGGGAACTCGCGGGATGGATCGGTGCGGTCGCCATCGCGATCGTGGTCGTGGCGCAGGTCGCAGCATCCGCGCGCTCCGAACTCCTCTTCCGTGACGGTGATTCGCTCATCGTCCCCCTGCTGGCCCGCTCGATACTCGAGGGAGATCAGCTCGACTGGGCGCTCTCCAGCGTGATCTTCATCCCAGAGACCGCGGTGTTTGTCCTGGTGCGGCTGGTGCTCCCCTGGGGCGTGGAGGCACTGCTGATCATCAACGCGGTCGTCAACCTGATCGCGCTGTACGGAGGGTTCCGCCTCGTCGCCGGCCGACGGCGCGAGGGAACGGCACCCGTCGCGTGGTCCCTCATCGCGCTGGCGGTGTTCGGCGTTCTCGCGATGACGGACGCGTCATCATCACGGAACGCGCTCGAACTGAGCTCGCTCCTGCTCACGACCTCGTACTACTCCGCCACGGTGATCGCCGTGGTCGTGACCGTCGGCCTGGCTCGACGCATCACCGACCGCCCCGAGTCGAGTCGCGCCGTCGGTCTCGTCGTCGCGATCGCTCTGGTCGCGGTGATCTCCACACTGTCCAACCCTCTCTACGCAGCCTGGGCGACCGTGCCTCTCGCCGCGGTTCTCGGCATCGCAGCGCTGCGAATCCCCTTGAGGCGGCGGATGCTCACGCTCCTCGGGGTCCTGGCGGGCGGCGCGATCGTCGGCCTGATCGCCCGTATTCCGTTCGGGGAATGGATCGCGAACTCCGGGGCCGACTATGTGCGGCCCGGTCTCTGGCCGGAGTCCGCGAGCTACTACCTCGAGCTCCTCGGAGCTCGACTGTCCACGCCGCTCGGGGTCATCGGATCGCTGCTGACCCTCGCGCTCCTGGTCTTCGCCGTGCGCCAGACGGCACGCGCCACGACTCGCGGCGAACGACTCGTCGCGGCAGCGGCGTGGATGCTGCCGCTCGTCGTGATCGTCGGCGCCGTCGCCCTGGGGACGAACGCTGCGCGCTATCTGCAACCACTCGCCTTCGCTCCCCTGCTCGCGCTCGTCGCCGCGCCTCGAGCGTGGCGGATTCCACGAGCGAGCGAGCGCCGGGATCGACGCGCACTCGCCGTACCGGCCGCCGCGGCCGTGCTCCTGCTCGTCGGCGCCGGCCTCAGCATTCCTCGCGCGGTCAGCACTGCGACGGCGCACGATGCCGACCTCGCGTGCGTGACCGACTGGGTCGACGAGTCCGGCCGTACCGGCGCGGGTCAGTTCTGGACCGTGCGGCTGCCGAAGCTCCACCTCCAGGATCCGAGCCAGCTCGTCCAGGTCGACTACGAGATGCGCGGATACGCCTGGCTGGTGAACCGCACCGACTTCTCGGTGGGAGCGGTGTCCTTCCTCGTCGAGGATGAGGAGACCGCGAACTGGGCCTTCGGACAGAGCGCGGTGCCCACGAACATCGTCGACTGCGGCCGGTACTCGATCTACGACTTCGAGCCTGGACTGCTCACGATCGGTCCCTCGCACTCCTGAGTCGGTCGAGCCCGATCACGCGCGCGGCGGGGCGGTCGTCGTCCCCTCGCGGAATCGACACGTGAAGTGGAGCGAGCCCGCCGGCTCACCGCGAAGCATCCGAGCGACCTGCTCCCCGGCCGCCCGTCCCTTCTCGATCGCCGGCTGGACGGTGGTGGTGAGCACGTGCGGGCCCAGCCCGTCGACCACGACGCCGTCGAATCCGGTCACGGACAGGTCTTCCGGAACTCGCAGACCGAGCTCCTCGGCCGCGCGGATCACGCCGGCGGCGAGCAGGTCGCTCTGCGCGAGGACCGCGGTCGGACGCGTGTCCGCATCCGCCAGCAGCGCACGGCCTGCGATGAGACCCTCGTCGATCGAGCTGCCCGCCGCCGAGTATGCGGGCGCGTCGGGGAACACCTGGCGCACTCCGCCCAGGCGGTCGATCGTCACGTCGACCGTCGCCTCCGCCAGCCGGTCGTCGGTGATCAGTCCGCGCTGTCGCCGGCCGTCGAGCGTGAGGGTGAGCAGGGCGACGTCGCGATGCCCGAGGCCGTGGACATGCTGCGCCACCTCGCCCGCCGCCTCGCCACCGTTGAGCGTGATCTGCGGAACGCCCTCGCCCGCGTCCCCCTCGATCACGACGACCGGGAGCCCGCGCCCGCGCACGATGTCGAGCGAGTCGCGGGCGCGGCCGGAGCATCCGATGAGGACGACCGCGTCCACCGGCGCGTTGACGAGAGTGGGGGCGTCGTCCTCGCCCGGTTCGTCGCGGAGCAACAGCAGGCCGGCGCCGAGAGACGCGATCCCATCGGTCAGTCCGTCCATCATCGCGATCGTCACGGGATCGAGGAACGCGCGCCGCAACTGTCCTTCGAGCACGACCGCGACGATTCCACTGCGCCCACGACGCAGCGATGCCGCGCGCGGGTCCGGGCCGGTGTATCCGAGAGCTGAGGCAGCTACCAGTACGCGCTCCCGTGTCGCGTCGGCGACCTTGGCGTTTCCGCTGAACACGACGGATGCGGTGGAGGGGGCAACCCCCGCCTCCCTCGCGACATCGGCGATTGTCGCGCGGCGCACTACGGAGTCCATGCGTCCAGGATACGCCCCGGATTTCCGAGAGTCGAATCGATTCGATACGCTGTCGCCATGGACAGCACCCTCACCCGTTCGCAGTATGTGCGCTGGCGCACCGCGATCTTCGCCATCTTCCTCACCAGCGGACTGTCGATCGCGACGTGGGCGTCGCGCGTGCCGAGCATCAAGGCCGATCTCGACATCTCCAACGCGCAGGTGGGACTGATCCTCCTCGCGATGGGAATCGCGTCCATCCTGGGTATTTCCACCAGTCCAGCCGTCATGGCCCGCGTGGGGGTTCGGCGCGGGATGCTCACGATGATGACGACGTTCGCCATCGGTCTCTCGCTGATCGGCATCGGCTCGACCATCGCATCCTCGGTGCCTCTCGTCATCATCGGCCTGGTGCTGTTCGGATTCGGCAACGGCTGCGTCGACGTCATGATGAACGTCGAAGGCACCGCGATCGAACAGCACGCGAGCCGCACGATCCTTCCGCTCTTCCACGCCTTCTTCAGCTTCGGGACCGTCCTCGGGGCGGGGCTCGGCTGGCTCGCGGCCGGGTGGAGGGTCCCGGTCGTCGCGCACGCCGGGTTCGTCTCCGTCCTGATCCTCGCGATCGCGTTCGTCAGCATCGCGAACGTCCCTCAACGCGACGGCGTGTTCGACGAGCCCAGCGACGGCGAGCGCACTCCGTGGCGCGCGAAGATGCACGTCGCACTGTCCGCATGGCGCGAACCTCGCACGTATGCACTGGGCGTCATCATGCTCGGCATGTCCTTCGCCGAGGGTGGCGCGAACGACTGGCTCGCGCTCGGCGTCGCGGAGGACCACGGCGGCGGGCCCGCCCTCGGTGCGGCCGCGCTGACGGTCTTCTCGGTGTGCATGACGGCGGTGCGCATCATCGGCGGACCGCTCGTGGACCGGTTCGGGCGCGTGATCGTCCTGCGCATCCTGTCCGTGACCGCCGCGAGCGGCATCCTGCTGTTCATCCTCGCCGAGCCGCTTCCCCTGGTCTTCGTCGGCGCGGCCCTCTGGGGCATGGGCGCATCGCTCGGCTTCCCTCTGGGGATGTCGGCCGCCGCGGACGACCCGGCGAAGGCGGCGGCACGTGTGAGCGCCGCCTCGACGATCGGCTACATCTCGTTCCTCGCCGGTCCCCCGCTGCTCGGCCTCATCAGCGAGCACATCGGACTGCTCAACACGCTGTACATCCTCGTGGCGCTCGTGATCGCCTCCGGCATCGCCTCCGGGGCCGCGCGCCCCCTGCCCGGCGCACGGAAGTCCGACAGCACTGCGACGAAGACCGACAGCACCGTGACGAAGTAGCGGCGGCGGGCGGGAGCGATCGCCCACCGAGCGCACCTCGGTGTCCAGCGCGGTCGCGAGCGGTTAGGCTCGTCGAGTGCGTCTCGTCATCGCCCGCTGCTCCGTCGATTATTCAGGTCGACTCAACGCCCATCTGCCGCTCGCCACTCGCCTGCTCGTGCACAAGGGCGACGGGAGTCTGCTCGTGCACTCGGACGGCGGAAGCTACAAGCCCCTGAACTGGATGAGCCCGCCCTGTCGCCTCGAGACCGAGGTCCCCGGCGAGGAGGAGGCGAGCGCGGGAGTCACCGAGGTGTGGCGCGTGACGCACCAGAAGACCGGCGATGCGCTGCGTGTGCAGATCTACGAGATCCTCCACGACTCCGCCCACGAGCTCGGCGTCGACCCCGGCCTGCAGAAGGACGGCGTCGAAGCAGACCTGCAGCGCCTGCTCGCCGAGCAGGTCGACCTCATCTCCGAGGGGGCGACCCTCGTCCGCCGCGAGTATCCGACGGCGATCGGGCCCGTCGACCTGCTCGTCCGCGATGCATCCGGGGCCGCGATCGCCGTCGAGGTGAAGCGCCGCGGAGACATCGACGGCGTCGAGCAGCTCACGCGCTACCTCGAGCTCATGGGGCGTGACCCGCACCTCGCTCCCGTGCAGGGCGTGTTCGCGGCGCAGGAGATCAAACCGCAGGCACGGGTCCTCGCCGCAGACCGCGGAATCCGGTGCCTCGTGCTGGACTACGACGACATGAAGGGCATCGAGTCGGGAGTTCCCCGCCTCTTCTGACTCTCGCGCCTCGTTCCGTCGGGAGGGAATCCGCGTCCCCCTCGCGACTCTAGGCTGGAAGCATGCCCCGCTCTCCCTACTCCTGCATCCTCTGGGATGTCGACGGCACGATCGTCGACGCCTCCGTCGGAATCCTCCGTCGCCTGAACACCGCCCTGACCCACTTCGGTCACCCCGCGCCCACACGGGAGGACCTGATCCACTGGATCGGACCGCCCATGTTCCAGTCGTTCCAGGACCAGGCCGGGATGACACCCGAACAGTCGACCGAGGCCGTGGCCTTCTACCGGACGCTGGGCAAGGCCGACGGCTACACGACAGATGTCGTGACCTACCCGGGCATGACCGAACTGATCCACGATCTCCACGACGCCGGCGTCCCGCAGGCGACCGCGAGCTCGAAGCCCGAGATGCAGGTGGATGCCCTGGTCGAGCACTTCGGGTTGCGCCCCGCGTTCCTGACGACCGTGGGTTCCACACCGGATGAGGCGACGCTCGCGTCGAAGCCCGACATCGTCGCCGAGGCGTTGCGCCGACTGTCCACTCGCGGTGCGGACACCTCGCGCCCGATCCTGATCGGCGATCGCCATCACGATGTCGAGGGCGGCATCGCCAACGGCGTCCCCGTGATCTTCGTGGACTGGGGCTTCAGCGACCCGAGCGAGGGCGATGACGCCGACTTCCGGGTATCGACCGTCGACGAGCTGCGCGCACTCCTGCTCTCGTGAGACCGTGCGCCCGCGAGACCCGCGGGCGCACGCGCCTCAACGCACGAACTCCCTGACCCACACGCCCGGAGGCGGTAGGTCAGGGAGTTCTCAGTGTGTCGCGCCCTTAGACGGGGCGGATGTTCTCAGCCTGCAGGCCCTTGGGGCCCTGCGCCACGTCGAACTCAACGCGCTGGTTCTCCTCGAGGGAGCGGTAGCCGTTGGACTGGATGGCGGAGTAGTGCGCGAAAACGTCAGCGCCGCCGTCGTCGGGGGAGATGAAGCCGAAGCCCTTCTCCGAGTTGAACCACTTAACAATGCCCTGGGTGCTCATGTACTGCCTGTTCTGCTGGGTAAAAAGCCGACGCAGGTATGCACCGACGTTGCTAACGCTAGCCGACACGGGCGCTTAACGACAGGTGAAGACAGAAGGTAACCCAAATGTTGCACGTTCGACACATGCGACACTCCCCCTGAAACAGAGGTGGCCCTCACCGCGGGGGGAGCGATGAGGGCCAGAGACGACCGGAGGGTGCGTCAGATTCCACCCTATCCTGGATTTTCAAAACTTGTCCCCCATTTGGGGGACAAAACGGAAAATCCGTGCGAGTATAGGACGATAGCGGCCCCCTCGAGTAGCCCATTGGGGACTGAACTACTCGAGAGGGCCCAATCGCATGCGCGGATCGTCAGGCTTTGGGGAAAGCCGTCCGTCTTCTGGGGTAAGACGGTGACGATCGATCCCCGTGCGCATGCACCTTCACATTAGGGGAGGATGTGCGTCGCGTCCACGGCCAGCCCGTGAACATGACGAAGAAAGGTTGGGGACAAGATCCCACGGGGGATCGCAGGTTTCGGGAGGAGACGAGGCGAACAGCACGGATGGCACATCCGTCGCCCCGCCTCCCCCGAAACCGCGAAGCACGAATCGCACGGTGGCCCTGCCCCGCAAATAGCCCGACTTCCGCCCGGAGTCAACCCCTTCGACGCCCGTCATCGCATCAGCGATGGTGTGAGGACGCTAACGAAGGGAGCAACACATGAGTGCTGCAGACAAGGCCAAGAACGCCGCCGAGAAGATCGCAGGCCAGGCCAAGGAGACGACCGGCAAGGTCACCGACAACGAGCGCCTCGAAGCCGAGGGCCGTGCCGACCAGGTCAAGGCCGACGCCAAGCAGACCGGCGAAAAGGCCAAGGACGCGTTCAACAACTGAGTACGCTCCCGATTGTTCCGGCCGTGCCGCGCTTCGGGATCGAAGAGGAGTTCATCCTTCTCGATCGCGCGAGCCTGGGCCCCGTCCCCCTGGGGCTCATCGCACGCGACGCCATTCGTGCGGACCACCCCGCAGGCACTGCCTCGGCGGAGTTCCTCACGTGTCAGGTGGAGTACGCCACGTCACCGGTCGCGGACCGGGAGGTGGCGCGCGCTGAGCTGAATACAGCTCGCCGCGCGCTCTCCCGCTTCGCCACCGCACATGGCGCCATCGCGGCCGGAACCGGGACACCCTTCGGTACCGGGGAGGCGGCGACCATCTCGCCCACTCCCCGTTACCAGGGAATCGGCCGCTGGCTCGGCGAGATCGTCGAGAGTCACCACAGCAGTGGCCTGCATGTCCACACCGAGGTCGTGGACGACGAGGATCGCATCCGCGCCTCCAACTCGCTTCGCGCCTGGCTGCCCGTGCTCCTCGCCCTCACCGGGAACTCACCGTTCTGGGGCCGGCGGGACACGGGATATCGCAGCTGGCGGAGCATCCTCCTCCGCCGCCTTCCCACCATGGGCGCGCCACCCGTGTTCCACGACATGAGCGACTACCGACAGCGGGTCGCTCAGCTCATCCGCATGCGCGCCGCCCCCGACGCCGCGTCGGTCGCCTGGTCCGTGCGTCTGTCCGACCGGTTCCCGACCGTCGAGGTACGCGTGTTCGACGCGCAGTTGGACGTCGACGACACTCTCTTCCTCGCTGTTCTGACGCGTGCGCTCGTGACCACGGCTCCCGTCGCCGACACGCACATCGACTCGGATGTCATCGACGCCTCGCTCTGGATGGCCGCCCGCGAGGGATGGAACGCTGCGCTCGTGCATCCGCTGAGCGGCGCGATCTCGTCCGCCCCCGACCTCTTCGATCTGCTGCTGGGCGTGACGGCTCCCGCACTGCAGCAGACCGGTGATCTGGCTTTCGTCGAGGACCACTTCGCACGGCTCCGCCTGATCGGCACCGGTGCGGAGCGCCAACTGGCGGCCGTCGCGACGGCGGGAGCGGAGGGCCTGCGCGCACTGTACTCCGGTATCCACCCCGTGAGCCCGACCGAGGGACTGCTCACCCCGAGCAACCTCGGTTGACAGATTTCGTGTAGCAACGTAGGTTGACAGCATGGAATCCCTCGCCGCGGCGACCACCGCCGCCGACACCAGCGATCCGCGCGCCGGACTGCGCGCCGTCACCTCGCTCCGTGCCCTCACGGACACCCTCGAACTGCGACAGGTCGAAGCGGCCCTCCGCGCGGGCATGACATGGCAGGACATCGCGGACGCGCTCGGCGTCACCCGCCAGGCCGTGCACAAGAAGCATGCCAAGCGCGTCGACCCATCGATCCCGACCGCACGGAGGACCCGATGAGCAACTTCCTGAAGAGCGCCGCGACGATGCAGTCCCTCAGTCTCGCCGGCATGGAGGAGGCCTCCCGTCATGGCCAGCGCATCGGTGACATCGAGCACCTTCTCCTCGCTCTGACGATCTCGGACCAGAGCGCCGGCCACGTGCTGCGCGGACTCGGCGTCACACTGGATCGCGCACGCGAAGCGATCGAGGAGGAACGGGCAGCGCAGCTGCGTGGACTCGGCGTCTCGATCGATTCCCCCCGCGGCGAGCGCATCGTCTTCCACGAGACCGAGGGGTACGAGTGGAGCGACCGCGTCACGCGGCTGCTCCAGCGCGCCGGCGAGCGCGACAAGAAGGGCGACGCGTCTGCGGTGCTGCGGGAGTTGCTCGACGAGCCGAGCGGTCTCATTCCTCGGATCTTCCAGCGACTGGGAGTCCCGCTCGAGGATGTGCGTGAGCGCCTGGATGAGGCGGATCGCCTTCCTCTCCCCTCCGGCCGGCGAGTGCGCGTGACGCGCGATCACGTGGTGGGCCGCGTGGAGAGCTTCGTCCCCGCACCGATCGACGATGTCTGGGCCCTGCTCGCCGACCCCCGGCGGATGCCCGAGTGGGACCCCGTGACGGGGTCGATCGAACTCGAAGATGACGCTCCCAACGAGCCGGGAAGGTCATGGACGGGGCTGGCGATCATCGAACGGCCCGACGGGCGGCGCGCGGGGATCAAGGAACAGTTCGAACGGCGGCGGATCACCCTCCTCACGCTCGAGGAGCCCACCCGGATCGGCTGGCGGTTCACCCACCCGGATGCTCCGCGCAGCAACACGAACGACCTCACGATCGAGCTGTCACCGGCCGCAGCGGGAACGCAGCTCGTACTGACCTCCACGTGGAACCGCCGTCGCGGCTGGCGGCGAATCATCGCCTGGCCGCTGCGTCCGTTCCAGCGCTTCCTCTTCTGGATCAGCCTCACCCAGATCGGCGGCGGGATCGGCCGCGTCTTCCGCTGACCCACCGCCCACACGCGTGAGCGCGGGCCGACCCCGAAGGGTCGGCCCGCTCTCTCAGTCGGTCTCGCTCAGGCGACGGCCGAGACGACTCCGGTCACGATCACGGAGAACACCGTGGTCCAGCCGATGATCGCCAGCGCCTGCCACACGAGGATGCGTGCGCGGCCGATTCCGGCGGCGGCGAGCATCGACGCGGTGAAGTGAGTGGGCAGAAGCAGCGGGCCGAGAAGGCTCACGCCCGGGACGCCGTAGCGCTCGAACGCACGCTGGAACTTCTGCTTGCGCGCTCCTCCCCGACCGTGCTCGTCGGCGACGGTGTCGACCGGTGCGTTCTCGAGCGCGGATCCGCCACCGGCCGGAACAGCCGTGCGGGCGGTGGTGCGTGCACGGTGACGCGAGACGACGGCCCGGCGGGCACCCGCGCTGGCGAAGACGACGATTGCGACCGCGACGAAGTTACCGACGACTGCAGCGATCGCCGCGACGATCGGATTGATGCCGCCGAGAATCCCGATGGTCGCGGCACCCTCACCCTCGATGAAGGGGATCGCGCCGGCGAGTGCGACGATGAGCGGCTGGACCAGCTCGGGCACCTGTGCGACCCAACCCTGGAAGATCTCGATGAGGTTCATGCTGTGCTCCTGTCCTGGGGGCGAGTGACTCGTGATGGTGTCCCTCGCTGATGAATACAGTCCATCGCACCGGCGCGTTCGCCAGAAGTGTGCGCCTGTCACCGCTTTCCGGGTGGTTCCCCCGTCGCATCCGTGACAACTGTCATGCCCATAAGGTGGGACGCATGACCAGCCAGTCTGCGCCTGAGGTTGCCGTCGCCACAGCGGCACGGGGCGCTCGGCTCACCCGCGGGATCACCGCGACCTGGTGGTACACGATCATCGCGGTGATCTTCCTCGAGGTGATGCTCGTCCTCATCTTCATGGTGGCGCTCCTGGAGCGCGGCCACGGACGCACATCCGCGGTGGTCGTCGGTATCGGCGGCCTGTTGTGGGTGGCATCCACGGTGATGTTGCTCTTCGCGTATCGCCAGCGCACCGAGTCCGGGCCCATCGCGCGGTGGTCGCGCGTGCTCATCCCTCTGCTCGTCACCGTCGCGTTCGCCGTCACCGCCGGACTCATCTCGGGAATCTGGGCGTTCGGGGTCATGCCCCTCGCGCAGTCGCTCGTGCTGCTGAACTGGCCGCCGGGAGTTCGACTGCGCATCGTCGTCCTGGTCACGCTCGTCCTCGCCGCGCTCTGGTTCGTCGACGCGCGCATCACCCTCGCGGAGACGGGGAGCATCAGCGTGGGGACGAACTGGTGGCTCATCGCCTTCTACTCCACGTCACTGCCGATGATGTCGATCCTGTCGCTGTGGTGGTGGGATGTGCTCGTCACGCTCGATCGTGCTCGCGCATCGGAAGCACGTCTGGGAGCGACCCAGGAACGGTTGCGCGTCGCGACCGACGTGCACGATCTCCAGGGTCACCACCTGCAGGTCATCGCACTGCAGCTGGAACTCGCCGAGCGCCTGATGGAACGCGACCCCGAGGCCGCTCTCGCCCAGCTCCGCGCGAGCCGCGCGAGCGTGGATGAGGCACGGCAGGGCACGCGCGATCTCGCACTGCGATTCCGTTCCGTTCCGCTCCGCGATGAACTGGCGAACGCCGTCGATCTGCTGCGCGCCGCGGGGACGAATGCCGAGGCGACCGTCGACCCGGATTCAGCTCTCGCGCCGGCGGCCGTCCTCGGTCCGGTGATCCGCGAGACCACGACGAACGTCCTGCGCCACGGCGGCGGGCAGTGGGCTCGACTCTCGCTCACTCGCGAGGGTGACTCGTGGCGTTACTCGATCACGAACGATGCCGGGAGCCACGGTGCGACCGATTCCTCCGGGTCGGGACTCGAAGGGCTCGCCCGCCGCGCGACGGACGCGGGGGGCACGATCGAGATCCGCCGCGAGAAGGAGTTCGCGGTGATCATGACCGTCCCCGCCATGCCCGGCACCACGAAGGAGACCGAGCGATGATCCGCGTCCTGCTCGCCGACGACGAGGGGATGATCCGCTCGGCACTGGCTGCGCTTCTACGCCTGGAGGACGACATCGACGTCGTCGCCGAATGCGAGAACGGCGAGCAGGCGGTGGCCGAGGCGATGCGCCTGGAGCCGGATGTGTGTCTGCTCGATCTGGAGATGCCCGGGCTCGACGGTGTCGAGGTCGCCGAGCGGCTGAACCGTGCGATCGCGACCCGCTGCGTGGTCGTCACGCGGCACGCGCGGCCGGGCGTGCTGCGGCGAGCGCTCGCTTCCGGGGTCGCCGGGTTCCTGCCGAAGTCCCGCGGCGCCGACGAGGTTGCGGCGGTCATCCGACGCGTGGCGGCGGGCGCACGATACGTGGATCCCGAGGTCGCCGCGGACGCGCTGAGCGACGAACGCTCTCCGCTCACCGACCGGGAGCTCGACGTGCTGCGCGCGGGTCGTCGCGGCGAGACCACCGGGCAGATCGCCCGCGCCCTGATGCTCGCTCCGGGCACGGTCCGCAATCACGTCTCGACCATCCTGGGCAAGCTCGCCGTCAGCACGCGTCAACAGGCGGTACTGATCGCCGAGGAGCGCGGCTGGATCTGACCCGGCTGCCGCGCGCGCCGGGTGGCACGTGTCTCCCGGATCCACGACGATGGGGACATGCTCGGGCTTCTCGGATCCTCCTGGCGCCCGGTGCGACAGAGGCAGCGCGACACCGTCGATCTGACGTGGCTGTCCGCCCGCTCGTGGACGGCGCGCTGGTATCCGCAGGGCATCGACATCGGCTCGTGGCGAGGTCGCCGCACGCTCGCCGTCAGCTGGTTCCGCCAGGACCGGACGGGCCGGCACCTCGCGTCCCGCGTGACGCTCATCGACCTCGCCCGCTCCCGCCGTGTGGACGTGAGTCTCGTGGTCGAGGACGCGGACGGGCTCCTGCAGCCGGCCCGCATCCACACCGGTGGACTCGCCTGGTTCGGCGATCGTCTCTTCGCCGCAGCGACCGGGCAGGGCATCTGGGAGTTCGACCTCGGGAGTGTGCGCGAAGTACGGGGTGCCGATGCGCGTCGGGTCGTGGGTTCCTCGGGCCGGGGCCTCCGCGCCGTCGCACTGGTCGCCGTTCGGACACGCCTGCACCCGATCCCTCTGCGCTGCTCCTTCCTCGGCCGCGCGTTCGACGAGGAAGGAACCTCACTTCCCCGGGTGCTGATCGGGGAGTACCGCGCCGAGGACGACGGTCGGATCGGCGAGTTCTCGGTCCCGGCTCGAGCGGACGGCGAGTTCTCGGAGGCGGGGACGGTGACCCCGGGGATCGACGAGATGCAGGGCGCGGTGCGCTGGGGAGAGCGTCATCTCATCTCGCAGTCCCGCGGCCTGGCACCGGGAAGGCTCTGGAGTGGATCAGCCGAGACGCTCACCCCGCACGTGGTCCCGCTCCCCATCGGCTGCGAGGACCTCGCTCTCGACCCGGAGGCCCGACTGCTGTGGACCCTCGGCGAACACCCATGGCGCCGGGTCGTCCGCGGCATCCCGTTCGCGAGCCTCGGGATCTGAAGTCTGCTCAGCCGGACGCGACCTATCGCTGCGCAGCGGGCAGCGCGGTCACGGTCAGGCTGTCGCGGGCGGTGCCGATCAGCCGAAACGCCCCGTCCGGATCGATCCGAACCAGCGCGAAGGCGGCGACGATCAGACCCGTGACTGTGTCGGCGATCCGCCCCCGCTCCGCCGTGGTCGCCTCGGGCATCGCGGCATCGACGCCCCGGCCGAGCGCGTGACGCAGTTCGTCGCGGTAGTCGGCGATCGTCCGCGCGACCTCTGGGTCGTGCGCGATGGGGGAGCCGGCGGCGTTGATGAGGAGACAGCCGTTCGCGGCGGGCAGGGAATCGACCCGCAGGAACGCCGCGCGCAGTCCGTCGAGGTACGTGACGAGCGCATCGGGTTCGACGGGCTCCTGCTGCAGGGGACGCAGGCGCGGGCGGATCACTTCGTCGAGATAGCTCTGCACGGTCGCGTCGAACAGACCGCGCTTCGAGCCGAACGCGTTGTAGATGCTCGACCGGCTGAGAGCAGTCGCCCGTTCGAGATCGGGGATGCTCGCGTTCTCGAATCCGTCGCGCCAGAACACCGCGCGAGCGGCGCGCACGACGGTATCGCGGTCGAAGCTCTGCGTGCGTCCCATCCGACACCCACTTTCTGAAACGGTCTTTCCAGTATATATTGGAAGAGTCATTACAGAAAGCGTCGAAAGTGGCGCGACATCCAGGAGGCACCCATGGTCATCGCAGGTCTCGTGCTCGCCGGCATCGCCGCCCTCGTCCACGTCTTCATCTTCTATCTCGAGTCGATCGCCTGGACCGGCAAGCGCGCTCGCGCGACGTTCGGGACGACGGCCGCGGAGGCCGAAACGACCAAGGCCCTCGCTTTCAACCAGGGGTTCTACAACCTCTTCCTCGCGATCGCCGTGGTGATCGGCATCGTCTTCGTGGCCGCGGGTGACCTCGCGATCGGCGCGACGCTCGTCTTCGTCGGCGCGGGATCCATGACCGCCGCCGCCCTCGTGCTCCGCCTCTCCAGCCCCGACAAGGCGGGCGCCGCCCTCAAGCAGGGCGTCATTCCCGCTCTCGCCGTGGTCGCGCTTGCCCTCGGCATCGCCCTCTGAACCCCCTTCTACAGAAAGAACTTCCCCTATGACTGACTTCACCAGCACGCAGATCCAGCTCGCCTCCCGTCCGACCGGATGGCCCACGCACGATGACTTCCGCCGCGTCGAGATCACGTATGGCGAGCTCGAGCCCGGCCAGGTTCGCGTACGGAACGAGTTCATCTCGGTCGACCCGTACATGCGCGGGCGGATGAACGACGCGCGCAGCTACGTCGCGCCCTACGCACTCGGCGAGCGCATCACGGGCGGGGCGATCGGGCGCGTGGTGGAATCCGCCGCGGACGAGGTCCCCGTCGGCGCCCTCGTCCTGCATCAGCACGGGTGGTCCGACACCGTGCAGGCCGACGCTGCGACGTTCCGTGTCGTTCCGGATGCGCCGGGGCTGTCATCCTCGCTGCGACTCCACATTCTCGGGATGACCGGGCTCACGGCTTTCGTCGGGCTCACGGACATCGCGCGCATGAAGGAAGGCGACACGGTGTTCGTGTCCGGAGCAGCCGGCGCCGTCGGCACGGCCGTCGGTCAGATCGCTCGCCTACTCGGAGCGAAGCGCGTGATCGGATCGGCCGGTTCCGCCGAGAAGGTCGCCCTCCTGACGGAGAAGTACGGCTATGACGCGGCGTTCAACTACAAGGACGGCGATGTGCGCGGCCAGCTCGCAGAAGCCGCACCGGACGGCATCGACGTCTACTTCGACAACGTCGGTGGTGACCACCTCGAGGCCGCGTTGGATGCCTTCAATGACGGAGGCCGCGCGGCACTCTGCGGAGCGATCGCCAGCTACAACGAGACCGAGACGGTCCCCGGCCCCGACAATATGGGAAACATCATCACCCGCGGCCTCACGCTCCAGGGCTTCACTCTCGGCGGGTACCTGCACCGTGCCCCTGCGTTCCAGGAGGCGATGACCGGATGGTTCGCCGACGGGAAGATCGTGTTCGACGAGACCATCGTCGACGGCATCGACCACACCGTCGACGCGTTCCTCGACATGCTCCGCGGCGCCAACACCGGAAAGATGCTCGTCCGCATCTGACCCTGCTCGCGGGTGCACCTGAAATCGATCGGTTCCGGGTGCATCCGCAGGGGCCCCTTCGTCGGAATAACACTGTGAGGCGGCAAAGAGGCCGCACGCTGTCGACGAGGGAGAGGGCCCGACATGCGCAGGAGCAAGCCGATCTCGGCGAACTGGTTCGAGTACGCGCGCCACGGTGACGCGGACGTCCTGGAAGAGAAGATCGGAGTCCTGCCTCCGCCCGACGACTCCGATGTGACGGTCGAGGTGATCACCACGGCGATCAACCACGCAGAGGTGCGGTTGCGCAACGGCGACGAGCCGAGCTGGGCGGACGTCCCGTTCCCCCGCCGCTCGGGTAGCGACTTCGCGGGCATCGTCGTCGCGGTGGGGCAGGACGTGCACGGCTTCCCTCTCGGGAGCGAGGTCATCGGACACACTCGCGCCGGCGCGCATGCAACCCACGTGACGGTCCCCGCCGCGTCCCTCGTCCCCAAGCCCCGATCCGTGTCGTGGGAGGTGGCGGGCGGAATGTTCCTCGCCGGCGTGACGGCGATGGATGTGTTGGATGACCTGCGCATCGAAGAGGGCGACACGGTCGTGGTGTCCGCGGCAGCGGGTGGGGTCGGCAGCATCCAGGTGCAGCTCGCGAAGCATCGGGGGGCGAAGGTCATCGGCACGTGCGGCGACCGCAACTTCGACTATCTGCGACAGCTCGGCATCTCCCCCGTCCGTTACGGTGACGGGCTGCTCGAGAAGATCCGCCGCATCGCGCAGGGTCCGGTCACGGCCTACATCGACAACTTCGGCAAGGACGGCGCCCACATCGCGGAGGAACTCGGTGTGCCCGAGACCCGCTACCGCTCGGCCGACGACCGTACCGAGATCGAGCTCCGCCTGCTCGACGGCACGGCGGAGGGCGAGCAGCACGGGACACTCCAGCTCAACCGACTCACCGCGCTCGCGCACCGAGGAGCGTTCCGCACGCTCGTGTCCGGGCTCTATCCGCTGTCGGACATCACGGACGCCTACGAGGATCTCGCGAGGCTACATGCGCGCGGCAAGGTCGTCCTCGCGACCCACCCCGTGACGCCGTACCAGCCACTGAAGGCACGCGAGGTGCACGAAGCGGGCGCCTGACATCGGCTCGGGTGGCGTCGTTCCGTTACGGCCTCAAGGAGCCTCCCGGCGAGGTTCTGATCAGGCGCGCCAAAACACGAGACGTCGATACTCAGCTCGGGCCTTCATGGCGTGAATGATCTCAACCTCTCCGTCATCCCAGAGCAGCACAACGATCTCGAGCAATCGCCCTGAGGCGTCTAACCCGATGCGCAACTCGCGCTGGGGGTTCTCACCGTCCAACGGGCCGCCCACGAGCACCGACCGTGCGGCCGCCTTCGCGTCCTCGTCACTGATTCCGTGTTTGCGTGCCGACGGAGAGACGATCACACGTGTGCCCACGCGTGCACAGCAGCCCGAATCGCAGCCGAGCGATCCAGCCCCTCGCGCTCGGCACGCTTCATCAGGTCGGCCAGCTCCGCGTCGGAGAACCGCGTCGGCACCACCTGCGACGCACTCTCAGCCCGAGGCGGACGCCCCCACCGCTTCTGCAGCTCATCGACGTCATAGCCAGCCTCGGCTTCGTCGGCCCACGCCTGCACCTGTGCGTCGGAGACTTCGCGCCCCTTAATCGTTCGCTTTCCCATAGACTCATCGTATTACGAAATACGAAACCACTCAAGCCCGCACTCCTCGCCCAGCAGGCCGCGGATCGTCGCCGGTAGCGTGAAGTGATGAGAGCACGCCCCCTTCTCGCCAGTGGCATCGTCGCCGCGTTTCTCCTCTCGGGCTGCGCCACGTCCACGCCATCCCCTCTCGAGGCGTGTCAGGCCGCGGCCGAGCTCGATTCCCGACTGGAGCAGTACTTCCAGGAGCGCCAGGCCACGGATCCCCCGACCGGCGACCTGAACGCACGACTCGACGCGCTGGCGTCCGAGTACGCCGAACTCGAGGCAAGCGAAGAGCTCCAGTCCGCAGCGCAGGAGCTCAGCGAAGACCTGTCCGCGCTGCACGAGCGCGACACGGGTGGGCATAGTCAGACCACGACATATGACCTCGTCGACGCGTCCATCAGCAGCTTCATCGCCGTACAGGCCGCGTGCGCCGGCGGCGCTTCCTCTGGTTGACGCCGTCTCCGCGTTCCACAACGGTCGGAGCGAAGTGACCCGCTAGTAGCGGAGTATGGCCTGCGCCAGAAGCTCGTGCCCTTGGGACTCGAATGCCTCGTCGCCGACGCCGAACGCCCACACTGCCGTGCCGATCGCCTCTCGGAGAAGGTCCATCCGCCACACGTCGGTGTCACGAGGATCGCTCCCATATCCCTCGAGGAAAGCCGCTTCCAGCGTGCTGGATGCGGCCCACTGCTGAACCGCGAGCCGGCACAGGTCGGTCGCGGCTGGGCGATAGTCGAACCGCCCGAAGTCGATGACACGCACCTGGCGTTCATGCACGAGCCAGTTCCTGGGTTGCCAGTCGCCATGGGTGGGAACAAGCGTGACGGGCTTCGGCTCGTACCCGGCAAGCAATCGGCGCGCCTCCGACTCGGCTCGGGGGTCTATCCGGTGCTGCCGATCCAGCGCCGCGAGCGCCTTCTCCGTCGCCCGGCGCTCGTAGTCGATGCCGACACGCGCGTTCTGATCATGAAACGCACGCAGTATCGCTCCTGCTTGCACATGAAGGTCGAAATCCAGCTCGTGCGAAGTGCCTTCCACCAGGTCGCCCTGCTGAAAAGACGTGATCAGTATGTTCCGCGTTCGATCTGCGGCGACCAGTCGGCCCGTACGACCGATCCGGACGAGCGGCGCGGTGAACGACTCGTGCGCAGTGATCTCGCGACCGATGTGGTGATTGCCGAGACCGGCAGCTTTCACGACGAAGTCGTCCTGGCATGCACGGACCCGCAGAACCGTCGTGTCCACCTGGCCCCAGGACATGTCCGCTACCAGCTCGGGCTCTTCGAGGTGCAGCTCGACAAACTCTCTGCCGATCTCTCCCAGTAGCCCGTCGTCCCACTCGGTCACCGCGCCAGTGTAGTTGCGAGCGCTGCAGCGACGCGTTGCGCGGCTGACACAGTTGACGCGCCAGCTCGTGTTCGGACGCGGAGTGGTCGAGCACGGGGATCCGTCCGGCCTTGGGTCTCGCCATCGAGTTTCGAAGCTTCGATCTGAATCCTTCGAAACTCGACCATGCCCCTGCCCCTGCCCCTGCCCCGAAACGAAAATCAGCCCGCGCCATTCGGCAACGGGCTGATCGTGATGAGCCCAAACTAGCGCAACGATGCTCAGTTGGCTGGTCACGGATATGGCGTACTCTCACGAACCTTGTCGGAACCGCCGAGTCGCCGCAAACGATCGTTTACGGACAGAAAGGCGACGTGCCACGAACGCGATGCCGCGAACCCCGCCCGGAATGAAACCAGTTCCGGGTCGTCGGAGTTTCAGTCCTGGTTTTCGGTGCGGCTTGGTTTCGGGCCACGCGACGCGAAGTCCCCCGTCTCCTCCGTCAGCTCACAGTTGCCGCGAGCCCGTTGGTGATGATGTCGACGAGGAGTCGAGCGTATGCACCGTCTGGGTCCAGGTCGGGATCGAACACGGTGATGGAGAAGCCGGCAGCGCGCGGGGCGAGGGCGGCGAGTAGCTCTGTGAGCTGGTCCGCGTCGATGCCGCCGGGGTCGGGACTGTCGACGGCGGGCATCACGGATGGGTCGATTACGTCGACGTCGACTTGGACCCAATACGACTCTCCCGCCGTCTCAAGAGCGGCTGCGGCTACGGCTGCGGCGCCGCGCGAGGCGAGGTGGGAGGCCGAGACAACACAGCCGAGAACGGCGCGTACCTCGTCCAAGTGCTCGTCGTCCTCGCGATGCCCGATGTGGGCGGCGCGCGCGGGCTCGAAGTAGGGAGCCTGGCCGGCGATATTGGCGATCGCCGGCCAATGAAGACCCACGGCAGCGGCAAGATCCTCTCCCGCCACGCTCGCGCACTCGTCGCTATTGCCGGGGTGTCGGAAGTCGGTGTGTCCGTCGACGTGGATGAGGCCTATCCGCCCGCGTCGCGCTGACGCGAGCCCGGCCGCGAGCAAGACGCTACAGTCGCCCCCGATCACGACAGGGGTACTGCTAGACGACCACACGTCGTCAATTCGACGCGCGAGTCGTCGGGTGTGGTCGACGAGCTGCTCCTGGTTGCGCACGTGTATCGCGTCGCGAGTGTCGTCGTCATCGACATACCGGCCCGGCAGCACCACTCCACCGTCGTGAGCACCCATCGATGCGAGCCGGCTGAACAGCCCTGCCTCGCGCAGCGCCTCCGGCGCCTTCGCCGCACCAGGCACGCTCCCGCGCTGTGGCGGTCGAAGACCCAGGTTGGTGGGGGCAGACAGCACAGTGATCACTCGATCATCGTCGCAGTACCCAGTGACACGCGCCGTCCGCCTTTGTGTAGATTCGCGCACCCGCCGAATCCCCTTGCCGGAATCTGCTGTCCCGAAACTGCCTGCTAGACGTTTTTGACCAAGTGAGGGCAAGCCCGATTGCCGACACGTTCCGTAGGGGAAGCAGCAGTTGCGGCATTGGATCGCTCACCGTGTTTTCTGCGGACGTTCTGTCGCACCCGCCAACTGCCTACCCGCGGAGCGCTTCGTCGACCGCATCGTCGATCGTGTCGCGACCTTCGACAAGCTCCCATGTGTGACCTTCGGACTGGTCGCGTTCGAGAACGGCGGCGACCACTCCCGCGACGTCATCGCGCGAAACCCTTCCGATGGGCAGCGCCCCGGCGGGAGCGAGTTGCACCGTGCCCGCCCCCACGGAGTTGAGGAGCTCTCCTGGCTGCAGAATCGTCCAGAGCAGGCTGCTCGCTCGCAGACGTCGTTCTGAGATCTCCTTGGCTCCGAAGTACGTCTCCCAGAAACCGCCTGAGAACTCGGACGGGCGGGGCAGACCTACGCCCATCCCCGTGATCAGCACGAATCGATGCACGCCGGCTCGTTCCACCGCGCGTCTCCTCGCTTGCCGCTGAGCCGCGCACAGGTGGACACTGGTGCCATGACAGCCGCCCGCATCGTCTCCGTCAGTAGCGACGACGAACACCGCTTCACCAAGCCGCGCCGCGAGTCGATCACCCTCGTCGCCGGTCAGGGGGTTGAGGGCGACGCGCACTTCGGTGCGACGGTCCAGCATCTCTCCCGGGTGCGACGCGACCCCACCCAACCCAATCTCCGCCAGGTCCACCTGATACACCGGGAACTGTTCGACGAGGTTGACGCCGAGGTGTCCCCGGGCGAGCTCGGCGAGAACATCACCACCGAGGGGATCGACCTGCTCGGCCTTCCCCGCGGCACGGTGCTTCGGCTGGGAGAAGGCGCCGTGGTCGAGGTGACCGGGCTGCGGAATCCGTGTCTCCAGATCGACCGGTTCGAGCCCGGACTACTGAAGCAGGTCGTCGGGACTGACGCGGAGGGTCGAACCGTCCGCAAGGCGGGAGTGATGGGCGTGGTGCTCGCGGGCGGTGTCGTGAAGCCCGGCGACCCGATCGCCGTGGAGCTGCCGGCCGGCGTCGGCAAACCACTCGAGCCGGTGTAAACGCGCGCCACGCTCGTCCGAACCCATTGCCTTCTCGATTGACGCCTGGGCGAAGAGCCGCTGGCGTGTGCCGACTCCGAGCATGGTCTCGTCCCCAAGTCCTTGACCGATGGATTCCGCGGGTGTTACCTTGATCGCGACGTAGTCTGACAGCGTTGTCATGTCGTTCGCCCGAAGCCACGATGCCGTTGCAGATCCTCGCACCGAGTCCGAGATACTCGCTGTCTTCAGGAGACGACATGGCCCCCTCACGTACCGAATCCGATCAGCGCGCGAAGCGCCCCGGCACCCTCCGGCGTCGCGCCCTCGGCCTCATCGTCGCCGCCGCCGTGGCCGCTCCGATGGCCGCGCTGGTGCCGGCGACGCCCTCGGTCGCAGCCCCCGCGGCCGCGGCATACGGCGCGCCCGATGACACCGCCGCGGACTACTACGCGGCGCTGCTCCGACACACGCGCTGGGTCAACACAGTGTGGGACCCAGCGATCGGGGCGTACCAGGCCAAGGACTTCAACTTCGCTGTCGTCCTCGGCAATGCGGTGCTACTCACGCACGGAGAGTACGACGCCGAGATGACCGAGATCTCGAAGGACGAGCTGCGCGAGCGCACACTGTCCACCATCCAGTACTACGCGGCGAAGAACCGCTTCGTCGACCCGAACGGAAGCTGGGGCCAGCGACTGTTCTGGGATTCCACGTTCCAGTCCTACTTCCTCGACGCCGGACGCCTGCTCTGGGATGAACTCGACGCCCAGACCCAGGAGAACCTCACGACGATCGCGGTGGCTCAGTCGACTTACACGGCCGACCTCGACTACGGCAACGACCCCCGCTCGGGATCCTGGACGGCCGACTGGCCCACGGGCAAGTACCAGGGCGACACCGCACAGGAAGAGGCCGGCGTGTACACGCAGGCGCTCGCGCCCGGACTCGCCTGGGATCCGGACAACGCCGACGCCGAGCGCTGGGCCGAGCACCTCGGCGACTGGTCCCGCAACGCCGCCGGACAGCCGACGGCAGACGTCAACAACCCCGCGATCGTCGCAGGCAAGCCGATCGACACCAATACGATGCAGACGATCTGGGACACGTACCTGGTCGAGAACCATGGCTCGTTCGGGCCGCACTACCAGTCCGACATCTGGCGTTCGGGCGGCCGCAACGCCATTCACTTCATCCTCAACGACCAGCCGATCCCCGACTACCTCCTCGAGCAGCCGAATTCCGCGGAGCTGTGGGAATCGATCAAGCTCGTCATGTCGGACCAGGGTGAGCCCTTCATGCCGATGGTCAACGACCGCGAGTACCTCTACGGCCGCGACGTCCTCCCCATCGCGTACCTCGGCCAGGTGCTGCGCGACCCCGATGCCGCACGCGCCGAGGCGAACCTCGCGGCAGCGCTCGAGGCCTACCAGGCGTACACACCCGTCGACCGACTCGCGAAGTTCTCCGGTGAGCCGAAGTACGAGCCCGAAGCACGCGCCGAGATCGCCATCTCCTACCTCCTCCACGTCGAGGCGGCGGAGTCCGAAGCCGGTCCCGTCGAGCCCACTCCCCAGGACGAGTTCTTCCAGCGCATGTCGGGGGTCCGGGACTTCGGCGCAGGTCCGGGGCTTTCCGTTCAGCAGACGTCGACGGCGTGGGCCGCAGCGTCCAGCAAGCGGGGCTTCCTGAAGTTCCCGTGGGTGCCCGAGCACGACTCGTGGCTGTTCGCGCTCTCCGGATCGACCCCCTACCTGTACCCGAACTCCGCCGCCACGGTCGATGACCGGCGCACGAAGACGTACTCCTCGCCGCGCGACGGCTTCGAGGGAACGGCGTCGATGTTCCGCATCGGAGACGAGTACGCCGGCCAGGTGACGCTTCCGACCGGCTCGGCTGTGTACGCATCGTCCGGTGCCGGGTGGCAGGACGGGACCGTCTCGGTCCGCAACCTCGACCTCAGCGGGTACAACGGCCTCGACGGTTCGCGCACATACACGACGGCGGAGGGCTCGGCGACATCGACCCTTCCGGTCGTCACCCCGCCGGACCCGGCGGATGTGAACGCGGCACGCATCGACGACCTCGAGTTCGACGCCGTCGACGCACGCTACGTCCGCATCCAGGGCCAGCAGGGTAACCCCCGCTACGGATACTCCCTCTATTCGCTGCATGCGTACGGGACGGGCGACGACGCCTCGGTGGACATCGCCGCCGGCCGCCCCGCCACCGCATCGAGCGAGGACCCCGCGCGACCGGCGTCCGGCGTGACCGACACGAACCCGAACACACGCTGGGCGGTGTCGACGGCCGACCGCACACGTGCCGATTCCTGGATCCAGGTCGACCTCGGAGCCGAGCGATCCGTCAGTTCCGTGCGGCTGGCGTGGGAGGCGAGCGCCGGCGAGCGCTACCTCGTGCAGACGTCGTCCGACGGCGAGACGTGGACCACGCAGGCCTCCTACACGGGCTCCGCCGATGCGAACGTGGACCGTCTCGACACCGTCGCCCTCACTCCTCCGGGAGAAGAGGAGCCGGCGCCCGTCGACACCCGCTTCATCCGGATGCAGGGCGTGCAGGGCGATCCCGCCTACGGCTACTCGCTGTACACGCTCCGCGCGCTGACCGAGGAGGGCGACGACGCTGCGGCAGGACGCCCGGCCACCGCGTCGAGCGAGGACACGGGGCGCGCTGCGTCCTCCGTCACCGACAACGACTCGACATCGCGCTGGGCGGTCTCCCGCGACGACCGCACGCGATCGGACTCGTGGATCCAGGTGGACCTCGGTGAGCCGACGGCCATCGCTCAGGTCCAGCTCGGGTGGGAGTCGGCGGCCGGGCGCGAGTACCGCATCCAGACCTCCGCCGACGGCGAGACCTGGCAGGATGCGGCGAGCTTCCGCTACACCGGCGATCAGGTCACCTCGACCGACGGGTCGTGGATCACGGTCGAAGACAAGGCCGGCTTCGTCGTGCGCGGCGGACAATCCCCGATCACGGTCTCCTCGGAGCAGGAGGGCATCGACGCCGTGCGGCTCGGCGGCGGTGATGAGCCGTTCCTCGTCGAGATGGTCCCCGGGGACTCCGGCGCGACTGCGGCTCAGGCCGACTCGGCACAGCCCACGGTCGAGGACTCAGGCGTACTCGTGAGCTCGGTCGACGGCTACGTCACCGCGTTCAACCTCACGGGCGACGACATCGCGACCACGATCTCCATCCCGTACGTGGGTGACACGGTGTCGCTCTTCGACGGCGACCAGGAGTTCGGCGAGTCGTCGTCGACTCTGTCGATCACGGTTCCTGCGGGGCAGGCGGTCGTCCTCGCACCGCGGGCGACCGTGTCCGCCGAGGCGGCGAGCGCGTCCGCCGGTCTGATCGCGGCGGTCACGGATGCGCGAACCATCCACGTGACGTCGGAGGCGACGGCGCCCGCGAACGCCCGCACTGCCGCCGATGCTCCCGCACTGGAGGTCACGAACGTCGAGACGGGCGAGACTCGGACGCTCGGTCCGGACGCTCCGGCCGTCTCCGACGCCGCGACCTTCCCCGGTGCGACTCCTTTCCCTGTGCCGGACCTGGCGCTCGGCACGCTCACGTTCCCCGCTTCCGTGTTGCCGTCCGACATGACCTCGCCCCAGGGTGCGGTCGACGGCGACCTCGACACCACCTGGACACCCGGGCCGGACGGTCGGATGGTGACCGATCTCGGTGCGGCGCGGGAGATCGGCACGGTCGCGACGCTGTGGGAGGGCTCGGGTGCGCCCGCGGCGACCGTCTCGGTGAGCGATGACGGGATCGACTTCCGCGACGTCGCGGACATCGAGGCCGGCACGACGCACGGGCTGGTGGATGTCGACGCATCCGCCCGCTATGTCGCACTCACGACGAGCTGGCAGGACGGCGACCCCGATCTGATCGCCCTGCGTGTGCTCGTTCCCGGCGCTCGGGACGACGCGGCACCGGGCCCGATCGAGGGTCGGCTCGCGGCTCTCGCCGTCGATGAGGACGCTGCCGGTGACGTGAGTGCCGACGGATGGCCCGCCCCGACGTACGCCGTCACCGCGGGTGATCTTCCGGACGGAGTCACCCTGAACGAGGCGACCGGCACCTTCGGAGGCGCACCGACCGCGACGGGCGACTACGCGTTCACGGTGTCTGCGAGCAACGGCATCGGCGAGGCGTCGACCCGCGAGTTCACGGGCACCGTCAGAGCGGAGCCGATCGGACCCGTGGACCCCACCGATCCCGATGACCCATCGAACCCGTCCGATCCCGATGGCCCGGGCTCGGGTGACGGATCCGGTGCCGGCGGTGACGACGCTTCCGACGGTGACCTCGCTGCCACCGGCCTCGTCCTCGGCTGGTCCCTCGCCGTCGCACTCCTGCTGCTGACGGCGGGTGGGGTCGCGTTCACGATCTCTCGACGTCGGACGGCCCCCACCGACTGACGGGAGGGGAGTGGGGGGGGGGGGGGGGGGGCCCCCCCCCCCCCCCCCCCCCCCCCCGGGGGGGGGGGGGGGGGGGGGGCGCGCACGCCCG
>JBNJKL010000005.1:0-193852 GCA_051751065.1 Actinomycetota bacterium
TGCGCGCGTCCGCGCGACCGTGCCGAGGGTCGCGCGGACCGGGGTGCCCAGATAGATTCCGAGGGACGCACCCGATGCGAGCCCGATTCCGATCACCGCCGCGAAGACGAGGGAGCTTCCCGCGCCCAGCATCATCTCCGTCGCCGGACCGTCGGTGTGCACCATCCCGAGCAGCCCGCGGAACACCGCGAAGCCCGGCACGAGGGGAACGATCGCCGCCGTCGTCACCGCGACGGACGGCACATGCAGGTTGTACGCGACGAGGACGCCGATGAAGCTCGCGAGCAACGCGCCGATCGCGCTCGCTGCCGCGGGGTGCAGCTGCAGCGAGGAAGCGAACGCGTAGCCGCTGATCGCGATGACGCTGAGGACGGCACTGACGAGGATGATCCGAATGCCGGCACCGTTGAAGACCGCCACCGCGACCGCGACGATGATGGAACCGAGCAGCAGGCTCGGAAGAGGTCCGAAGGGCGTCTGTTCGTCCGGGAGTTCCATGTTGATCCCGAAGACGCTGCCGAGCTCGAGCCCGATGAGGATGCCGACGACCACACCGAGGGTCTGGATGGTCAGATCGAGAATGCGTCCGCCGGCAGTCAGCGCGAATCCGTCGATCGCATCCTGCGCGGCACCCACGACGGTCAGGCCCGCGAGCATGAGGACGATACCGGACGCGACGATGATCGAGGGGCGGATGCCCACGAACGGTTCGATTCCCGCCGAGGCCAACGCCGACACGGTGACAGCGACGGCCGTCGTGACAAAGCCTCCGGCGATCTGACTGAAGAAGAGCGGCACCTGAAGCCGCGCGAGTCCTGCCTGCGTCAGCGCGGCGCACAGTGCGGCGATGAAGGTGAGCCCCACGATCAGCGGTGAGGCGCCCAGAAGAATACTGACTCCGACGGCGAGAAGCGCCCGCGAGACGATCACGACCGGCTGCTGGTAGCGGAACGGTACCCGCCGGATGATCCGGAACGACGTGCGCGCATCGTCGAGGCTCATGCCCTTCGTGATGTCGATGACGAGTGCCTGCACGCGCTGCAGCTTGGCGTGGTCGGGGGCTGCGATTCGCACCACACGGACGAGGGTCTGCGGCCAGTCCTCACCGCTGAGGTGGAACGACACCGTGATCGAGTTGTAGGTCACGTCCACCTGGACACCCCGGAGGCCGTACGAGTCGCAGACGCGGATGATCGCCAGGGTCACTTCGTGCGCCGAGGCGCCGACCGAGAACATCGACTCCCCGATGCGCGTCGCAAGATCGAGGACGCGCGGCACCGTGCGTTCATCGACGACCGGGATCATCTCGGTCGGTGCGACGCTGGAGGGGTCGGTATGCAGGACTCTGCGCAGGGAAGCGAGCAGTCGCCGGGGGGAGTTCGGGGACATACTCCCATTGTCGGGGGTCGCGGCTGTCAGCGCGATATGCGCGCGGCCCGCGGTCCCTCGTGATCCGTCGTCGTGGCGATGCTCGTCAGGGCGACGTCACGGAATCCGACGCGTCGGTCCATCCCGTCGTCACGGCGTGGACGGCGATGCGAAGCGTGTCCGCTTCGGACTGGGGGTGCAGCGGGTCGGCGGGGAGCGCGCGCTCCGCCGTGAGCCCGGCGAGAACGGTCCCGAGGAACTTCGCTCGCCGCTCGACTCCACCCGCGGGTATGGCTCCCTCCTCGATGAGAGCGGTCAGCCATCGCTCGACGAAGTGGCGGCCCATGCGCTCGAGCGCACGGTACGAGGCTGCTTGGTCGTCCGAGGGAGCAGACGCGACATACGCCTCGTAGATCGCGCCCCAGTGCTGTCGAGCATGGTCGCCGGTTCCGACCTCACGAAGCATGAGTCGCAGGCCTGCCATGAGACGTTCAGCCGGCGGGACGGAGCGGTCACCGATCGGGTCATCGGGGATGTCGACGTCGTAGAGTCCGGCGACGACCGTGTCGATGAGGGCCCGCTGCGTCGGGAAGAAGTGCCGCAGTGACCCCGTGCTCACCTGGGCACGAGCCGCGACAGCACGAACACTGAGGCGTGCCGTCGGGTCCTCGCCGAGCATGGTCGCCGCGGCGATCAGGATCTTGTCCCGCGTTCCCGGTTCCTCCGGTCGAGCATCCATGCTGTCCTCCTTGCGACGTCTTTCTGTTACAGCGTGCTAGTCTATCTGCCGTCCTGCACTATCACAGTGTACTAGCCACCGATCGGAGGAGAAGATGTTGGACAGGTGGCGCAATCACCGCGCGGCGCGGCGGGTGCGCGCAGGCGACGGCAAGCCGCTGCAGCGCTTCCGCTGGTGGCAGCTCCTCAGCAGGTCGTTGCTCACGCTCACCCTCCGCACCTCGAACGGCACCGTATCCACCTACACGGTCGACGTTCGTCAGGCGGGAGACTCACACGACGGCGAAGTGCGGGCACGGCTCTACCTCGACGGCGCGCTGCTGTCGTATTCGAAACTGCCGGCCCGCTTCTCCGTGCCCGGCGGTCACATCGACGTCGCCGTCCGCACCTTCGGACTCAGCCGCTGCCACTACGTACGCGCAGACGGCAGTGACGTGCAGTTGACGCCCGACCCCGCCTCCGCCGAGGGCCGCCGGGCGCGCATGCACCGCACGCGCCCCGGTCTGAGCAGGATCGTCGGCGGCATCTCGACGACTTTCGTCCTCATCGGCCTGTGCGTCTCCGTTCCCCAGCTCATCGAGACGATCTCCCACATCCCCCCGATCGCCGACGCGATCGGAAGCTTCGACTCACCCATCCGCCTCCCGCTCACGACCAACGTGCTCATCGGGATCGCGGCGGTCGTCGGCAGCACCGAACGCGCCCTTCGGCTGCGCTCGAACTGGCTCGACGACCTCGCAAGCTGACCCCACGAAAGGAAGTCATGTCCACGACCGCCCAGAACTCCCTCCTCCAGCTCGACGAGCCGATACGCTCACCTCGCGTCCCGGCCGGGGTCGAATACCACCGCGTCTTCGCGGGTGAGAAACGCCGGATCCTGCGCGGCATCCTCACGATCGTGCTGCTGTTCGTCGGGCTGATCGGCTTCGCGCAGCTCTTCCTCATCGGCGCGGCCCTCATCGACACACACGTTCTGGGGCGCACGGGCTTCACGCCACTGCAGCAGGCCGCCGGTGCGCTCTCGCTCAGCGTCCTGATCCCCTACTCCATGCTCCTGCAGCGCCTGCTCTACGGAGTTCCCGCCCGCTCGCTGCATTCCGCGGCCGGACGCTTCCGCTTCGGCGTCTTCGGTCGATCGCTGCTGGTGTTCGGACCGCTGCTGCTCGTCGTGATCTCCGCCGGTTTCCTGCTGGCACCCAGCGAGACGGTCCCGTGGACGACCGTGGACCTCGTCGCGATGTTCGTGATCGGGATGCTGTTGACGCCGTTGGCGGCAGCAGGTGAAGAGTACGGCTTCCGGGGGCTCATGTTCCGCGTCGTCGGCGGGTGGACGCGCGGTGCTCGCCTCGGCGCGGTGCTCGGCATCATCATCCCGACGGTCCTCTTCTCGCTCTTCCACGGCTCGCTGGACCCCTATATCCTCACCTCCTATCTCGTGCTGTTCGGATCGCTGGCGATCATCACGTGGCGCACCGGCGGGCTCGAGGTCGCCGTCGTCCTGCACGTCGTCTACAACGTCACGGCGCTCGTCCTCGGAACGACACTGCACGTCGACCTCGGCGGAGCACTCAGCAGTCGTGAGGAGATCGCTGGTTCGATCACGAACCTCATTCCCAGCGCCGCGCTGATCCTCATCACCGCGATCGTGTGGTGGATCACGCGCAAGACCGGCCCCGCACGCACTCCGGCGTGAGGAGTGGTGGTGTCGATCCCGAGCGACGATCATCTCTGGTGAGAGATCGGACTCCGACAGTTGTTAACACCTTTGTTAACAGGTGTGGAAAGAGGATGCGTAGCTACTCTTCTTCCACCAGCGGTTCGAAGAACTCTGCGACCCCTGGGTCGATGAAAGGTTCCCTCATCAGCTCCACCAGAGGCTCGTACCCCAGCGCGACGCAGAACGAGTTCAGCCTTCCGAACGATACGAGGTCCGCGGTGGCAAGATGCTCGCCCGCGATCAGTTGCCGCAGGGAGTCCTGAGCAGCAGAGAACCTCAGGACAGATCGAGCGTTGTGTTCTCGTTCCTGAGTCGGTTCAGACCAGGATCGCAACGGTTTCCCGGGGCGATGGTTCGGGGATGAGGTGTAGATCTCGCCGGTCACGGACACAGTCAACCGCAGTGTGCCGCTTCGGCTCCGGCCACCCGCCGACGACTGGGCATGTCACCGAACCCGGTCATACGCAAGAAGGACCCCGGCTTTCGCCGGAGTCCTTCTTCTGTGTGTGGAGCCTAGGAGATTCGAACTCCTGACATCCTGCTTGCAAAGCAGGCGCTCTACCAACTGAGCTAAGGCCCCGTGACGGGAGTGGGGCTACCAGGACTTGAACCTGGGACCTCTTCATTATCAGTGAAGCGCTCTAACCGCCTGAGCTATAGCCCCGTCAACCTCCAAGACTTTACCGGACACGCCCGGAAAATCCGAATCGAGGATGATCAGTCACCCGCCTCCACGGTGGCGCTTCCGGCGGACACCGTCGCGACGATCGAGTGCCGCGATGTCGTGGACACGTCGAGGCGGTTGTCGAACGATCCTGCGGACACCTCGGAGCGGACGTCGTAGCTCTCATCCGGGACGGTCAGGTCGAGAGAGCCGGCACTGACGTCGATGGTGACGGAGTCCGGAGCGGTGCCCGTGAGGTCTGCGATGAGGCGTCCTGCAGCGATCGTGAAGTCGGCTTCATCGACATTCGCCATGTTGATCTCCGCGCGGCCTGCGTTGATGTCCGCATCCACCTCGGACGCAGAACCCGATACCGTGAGAGCCCCCGCTCCGACTTCGGCGACGAGAGTGCCGAAGTCACCTTCGACATCGAGGCTTCCGGCGCTCAGCGAGAGGTCGGCATCGAACATCGAACCCTGCAGTTCGTCCGGAAGTGTCAACAGGACCCGCTCCTCGTTGCCGAACCAGTTGCCGAACCAGTTGCCGAACGACCACCCGAAGAACGATTGCGGACTCCGGACGACGAGCTCATCGTCATCCCGATCGAGAGTCCACTGACCGCCGCGTCCGCCCGTCACGACGAGTTCAGCCTGGTCGACGTCGCCGAACTCCACCGTGACATCGCTCGCGCCGACCTCCAGATCGAGGCTCTTCACGCCCGTGACGTCGAGCGTCGAGGCGGAATCGCTCCTGGTCAGGTCGGACACCGCCGCGAAAGCACCGGTACCTCCCACTCCGAGAAGGGCCAGTCCACCGACGACGGCAGTCACGATGAGGATCGGCTTCCGCGCCGAATTCCGCGGGGGTGCCGTTGTCGCGGCGGGGTTCTCCGTGGCGTAGGGCGGAGGAGTCGGTTCCTGCGCAGTCGCCTGATCCGGCGCGGGCGCGGGCGGGGGCGTCAGTGGAACATCGTGGCCGCCGTGCGGGGGGAGGTTGTCGTTCGTCATCGTGTCATTCCTGTCTGCGGCGATCCGCCGTTGTTCTCGATATGTGCCAGGGCTGCCAACACACGCCGGTTGCCTGATTCGTCGGGATCGAACCCGAGCTTCTGGAAGATGGAGGTGATGTGCTTCTCGACGCTCGCCTCGGAGAGGAAGAGGAGACCTGCGATCGACTGGTTGGACTTGCCCTCCGCGATCAGCGAGAGAACCGTGCGCTCACGCTCAGTGAGCCGGAGCATCCGGTCGTCGCGATTGCGCCGAGTGAGCAACTGCGAGACCACCTCGGGGTCGAGCACCGTGGCGCCCTCCGCGATCCGTTCCACCGAGGCGAGGAACTCCGACACGTCCGCCACCCGATCCTTCAGCAGGTAGCCGAGCGGGCCGCCCTGCGCCGCGATGAGCTCGCTCGCATAGCGTTCCTCGACGTACTGCGACAGCACGAGCAGAGGCAGATCGGCGTCCACGGACCGCAGAGCGAGGGCTGCACGGATCCCCTCGTCGGTGAACGTCGGGGGGAGTCGGACATCCAGAATGCAGAGCTCCGGTGCGAGGGACGCGACACTCTCGCGCAGGTCGGTCGTGTCGGGGAGGGCGGCGACCACTTCGTGGCCAGCATCCTCGAGCAGACGCACGAGACCTTCGCGGAGGAGGACCGAGTCCTCGCAGATCAGGATGCGCACGGGACACTCACCTCCACCGACGTCGGACCGCCCTGGGGGCTGTCGAGCCGGAACGTGCCGCCGGCCGCGAGCACGCGGTTCGCGATCCCATCGAGTCCGCCGCCGGGCTGCACCTGAGCGCCGCCCATGCCGTTGTCCTCGACGCGGGCCCACAGGGTCCCGCCCTCTCGGATCCGCACGACCACCCTGCTCTCACTCGCCCGTGAGTGCTTCGCGGCATTCGTGAGCGATTCGGCGATGGTGAAGTACACGGCCGCCTCGGCATCCCGGCTGCATCGTCCGTCCAGGCGCACGTCGAGGTGCACGGGGATGTGGGATCGACCGGCGAGCGCCGAAAGAGCCGCATCCAGTCCGCGATCATCCAGCACCGAGGCGTGGATTCCGCGTGCGAGCTGACGGAGCTCCGTGATGGCGGCCTTGGTGGAGGTGTGCGCCTCCTCGATGAGCGCCTTCGCGGTGGACGGGTCCTCTTCGATCTTCTGGTGGGCGAGACCGAGGGTCATCCCCACCGACACGAGGCGAGGCTGGACACCGTCATGCAGGTCCCGCTCGATGCGGGTTCGCTCCACATCCGCGGCGCGGACGGCCCCCTCACGCTGCGCGACGGTCGTACGGACGCGTTCGGTCAACTCGGCCTCACGGCTGGGGACGACGATCGCGAGCGTGAGGATGCGGTGGAGGACAGCGAGGCCGAGAATGCCGGCCGCTGCGGCGACGACACCGAGGCTGCCGACGAGCGGTGCCCACTCGACACGGAGGACGCTCCCAAAAGGTCCTTCGACTGTTCCCTCGGAGACGAGCGGCGCGAACGCAGTGATCCCCGACCACACCATTCCGGACGCGAGACGCAGAAGCACGGTGCCGAACACGCACGCGATGGCGAAGTTGGCGAGCGCCCGCCACATCCGACCATCGATCGCCTGTCGTCCCAGTGCGCGCAGCCACCCGCCGAAGCCGGGGCGTGTGCGCGGACGAAGCCGCAGCGGTGCGAGGTCGACATCGTACAGCCCGCTGACCCGCGCCACCTCGAACCATCCGAGGCCGTACAGCGCGTAGACCAGACCGACGAGCAGGACGAGGCCGACACCGAAGACGAAGAGGAGGCCGACGCCGGCGCCGAGCATGGCGGCGAGCATCCCGAGGATGCCGGATCCGACGACGCCGAGCGCCGCGAGCTCCAGGATCGTGAGGAGGATTCTCCGGGGCGGGGCGGCGACGGCCTCCGGTGCACCCGTGGGAGAAGTGGTCTGTGTCATCATGCCTCCACGCTATTGCGCGGCACTCCTCGGCGGACACCGAGTCACCCGGACGAATCCGTTCGGGTTTTCCCTACCCCGTCCACCCCCGCCCGGGAACGCAAGAACGCCCGCCTCCGAAGAAGCGGGCGTTCTGAGATCCGGATGGATCAGTTGCTCATGAAACCGACGAGCAGACCGCCGGTGACCTTGACCGCCAGGTTGTAGATACCCGCGACGACCGCTCCCATCACCGTGAACACGATGAGGTTGAGGATCGAGACCACGGCAGCGAATGCCATGACCTGCGGCAGACCCACCAGCGACGCCAGCGAGATGCCGCCGTCGGTGAAGCTCGCGACGAACTCGTCCGCCTGGGCGAGAACGTTCGTCGCCTGCAGCACGAGGTAGATGAGGAAGAACGACACCATCGTCACGATGGCCAGCGCGACAGCGCCGAGGAAGGAGAGCTTCACTGCCGACCAGAAGTCGACGTAGACCAGGCGCAGGCGGACCTGCTTGCCGCCGGTCTTGCGAGTGGACTTCTTCGCCAGCTTGTCCGCTACTGTGCTCATGCCTCTGCGCTTTCCTCGGGGGTCTCAGTGTCGGATTCCGTCGCGGCGGGTTCTTCCGCGAGTCCGCGTTCGCCGTTCCGGGCGATCGCCAGGATCCGGTCGTCTTCAGTGGCTCGAGCGAATACGACACCCATGGTGTCGCGGCCCTTGGCAGGCACCTCGGCCACGGCAGAGCGTACCACCTTGCCGCTGGAGAGAACCACCAAGACCTCGTCGTCCTCCGAGACCATCAGGCCCCCCGCGAGAACGCCACGATCGTCGTGCAACTTGGCCACCTTGATGCCCAGACCACCGCGTCCCTGGACGCGATACTCCGAGATCGCCGTGCGCTTGGCGTACCCGCCGTCGGTCACCACGAAGACGAATCCGTTCTCCCCGGCGACAGACGCCGACAACAGACTGTCGTCCGTGCGGAAGCTCATGCCCTTCACACCGGCGGTCGCGCGACCCATCGGTCGCAGCGCCGCATCCGTCGCTCCGAACCGCAGCGACATGCCACGGCGGCTGATGAGGAGGATGTCGTCCGTCGAATCCACGAGCAGTGCGCTCACCAGCTCGTCCTCCTCGCGGAGGCGGATCGCGATGACGCCACCCTGACGGTTGGTGTCGTAGTCGCCGAGGCGGGTCTTCTTCACCAGCCCGTCGCGCGTCGCGAGCACCAGGTAGTCGGCCACACCGTAGTCACGGATGTCGAGGATCTGCGCGATCTTCTCGTCCGGCTGCAGCGCGAGAAGGTTCGCGACGTGCGTGCCCTTCGCGTCACGACCGGCCTCGGGGACCTCGTACGTCTTCGCCCGATAGACACGACCCTTGTCCGTGAAGAACAGCAGCCAGTGGTGGGTCGTGGTGACGAAGAAGTGCTCGACGATGTCGTCGGCGCGCAGCTGCGCACCCTTCACGCCCTTGCCGCCGCGGTGCTGCTGACGGTAGTTGTCGCTGCGCGTGCGCTTGATGTATCCCTCACGCGTGACCGTGACGACCATCTCCTCTTCGGCGATGAGGTCCTCCATGGACACGTCGCCGTCGAAGCCGTGCAGGATGTGCGTGCGACGCTCGTCGCCGAACCGCGTCACGATCTCGGTGAGCTCATCACGGATGATCGTGCGCTGACGCTGCGGGTCGGCGAGGATCGCCTTGAAGTCGGTGATCTGCGCCTCGAGCGCGTTCGCCTCGTCGATGATCTTCTGGCGCTCGAGTGCGGCCAGGCGGCGCAACTGCATCTGCAGAATGGCATCGGCCTGGATCTCGTCGATGTCGAGCAGTGCCTTCAGACCCTCGCGCGCCTCGTCCACCGTCGGCGAACGACGGATCAACGCGATGACCTCGTCCAGCGCATCCAGCGCCTTCAGGTATCCGCGCAGAATGTGCATCCGCTCCTCCGCCTTGCGCAGGCGGAAGCGGGTGCGACGCACGATGACATCGATCTGGTGATCGATCCAGTGCAGGATGAAACCGTCGAGCGCGAGCGTGCGCGGCACGCCGTCGACGATCGCCAGCATGTTGGCGCCGAAGTTCTCCTGCAGCGCCGTGTGCTTGTACAGGTTGTTCAGCACGACCTTCGCGACCGCATCGCGCTTGAGCACGACGACCAGACGCTGGCCAGTACGGTCACTGGACTCGTCGCGGATGTCGGCGATGCCGGTGATCTTGCCGTCGCGGGCGAGGTCACCGATCTTGACCGACAGGTTGTCCGGGTTGACCTGGTACGGCAGCTCGGTGATGACCAGGCACGTACGGCCCTGGATCTCCTCGACATTGACGACCGCGCGCATCGTGATCGACCCGCGACCCGTGCGATACGCCTCGTGGATGCCCTTGGACCCGAGGATCTGCGCACCGGTCGGGAAGTCCGGACCGGGAATCCGCTGGATCAGCCCCTCGAGCAGTTCCTCACGCGAGACATCCGCGTTGTCGAGTGCCCACAGCGCAGCATCCGAGACCTCGCGAAGGTTGTGCGGGGGGATGTTCGTCGCCATACCGACCGCGATACCGACCGAGCCGTTGACCAGCAGGTTCGGGAAGCGCGCCGGCAGGACATCGGGCTCCTGAGTCTGGCCGTCGTAGTTCTCCGAGAAGTCGACGGTCTCCTCTTCGATGTCCCGCACCATCTCGAGCGCGAGCTGGGCCATCTTGGTCTCGGTGTATCGCGGCGCAGCCGCACCCATGTTGCCGGGGGATCCGAAGTTGCCCTGGCCCTGCGCGAGTGGGTACCGCAGCGACCACGGCTGGACCAGGCGCACGAGCGCGTCGTAGATCGCGGTGTCACCGTGCGGGTGGTACTGACCCATGACCTCACCGACGACACGAGCGCACTTGGAGAACGACTTGTCGGGCCGGAAACCACCGTCGTACATCCCGTAGATCACGCGGCGGTGCACCGGCTTGAGTCCATCGCGGACATCGGGCAGAGCGCGACCCACGATGACGGCCATGGCGTAGTCGAGATAGCTGCGCTGCATCTCGGACTGCAGGTCGACCTGGTCGATCTTGCCGTGTTCGTGCACCGGTTCGGGGCGTTGTTCGTCAGTCATATGTCTATTTCGATTCTGTCTTGGCTACCGGACTCCGGGATGCCGCTTCACTCGCAGAACGGGAACCCTCCCGCTTCGCGGGCCCCTCCCGATGCTCGCTCCGCGGCATCCCTGCGTCCTCACGTCATACGTGGCGGTAGCCTCCGATTCGCGTGTGTGGTTATAGGGGGTGTTGGTGGGGGATCAGATGTCGAGGAAGCGGACATCCTTGGCATTGCGCTGAATGAAACTGCGGCGGGACTCCACGTCCTCACCCATCAGCACGCTGAAGATCTCATCCGCGGCGGCGGCATCGTCGATCGTCACCTGACGCAGCGTCCGCGTCGTGTGATCCATCGTCGTCTCCCACAGCTCCTTCGCGTTCATCTCACCGAGACCCTTGTAGCGCTGCACGCCGGAGTCCTTCGGGATGCGCTTGCCGTTCGCCAGGCCGTCCCTGAGCAGCGCGTCGCGCTCGGGATCCGAGTACACGTACTCGTGAGGGGAGTTGGTCCACTTCAGGCGGTACAGCGGCGGCATCGCGAGGTATACGAAACCCGCCTCGATCAGACCGCGCATGTAGCGGAAGAGCAGCGTCAACAGCAGCGTCGTGATGTGCTGCCCGTCGACGTCGGCATCGGCCATCAGAACGATCTTGTGATAGCGCGCCTTCTCGATCGAGAAGTCCTCGCCGATGCCCGTGCCGAAGGCCTGGATCATCGCCTGGACCTCTTTGTTGGCGAGAGCCTTGTCCAGACGCGCACGCTCGACGTTGAGGATCTTGCCGCGCAGCGCCAGGATCGCCTGCGTGTGCGGGTCACGACCCGACACCGCCGAGCCACCGGCTGAGTCACCCTCGACGAGGAAGATCTCACTGATCGACGGGTCCTTGCTCGTACAGTCCTTGAGCTTGTCGGGCATTGCCGCAGACTCGAACACGCTCTTGCGGCGCGCGGTCTCGCGCGCCTTGCGCGCGGCGAGACGGGCGGTCGCGGCATCGATGGCCTTGCGGATGACGTTCTTGGCCTGCGACGGGTTGCGATCGAACCAGTCGCCGAGCTGATCGCCGACCACCTTCTGCACGAACGCCTTCGCCTCGGTGTTTCCGAGCTTGGTCTTGGTCTGACCCTCGAACTGCGGCTCACCGAGCTTGATCGAGATGACCGCGGTCAGCCCCTCGCGCACATCGTCACCGGAGAGGTTGTCGTCCTTCTCCTTCAGGATGCCGTTCGCCCGCGCGTACTTGTTGACCAGAGTCGTCAGCGCCGCGCGGAAGCCTTCCTCGTGTGTGCCACCCTCATGCGTGTTGATGGTGTTCGCGTAGGTGAAGACGCTCTCGGTGTATCCGGTCGTCCACTGCATCGCGACCTCGAGCGAGATCTTGCGCGTGGTGTCCTCGGACTCGAACGCGATGATCTCCTCGTTCACGACCTCCGCGTGGCGAACGCGGTTGAGGTACTCGACGTAGTCGACCAGACCGCGCTCGTAGAAGAACACGTCATTGCGCTGCGTCGTGACGGTGGTGCCGTCCTCATTGAGCTCGATGGCCGCGTTCGGACGCTCGTCGTGCAGCTCGATGCGCAGACCCTTGTTCAGGAAGGCCATCTGCTGGAAACGCGTGCGGAGTGTGTCGTACTCGAACTCGACACCCTCGGTGAAGATCGTGGGGTCCGGCCAGAACGTGATCGCCGTTCCCGTCTCGGTCGTCGGCTCACCCTGCTCCAACGCCTGCTGGGGCTGGCCACCATCGGCGAAGCTGTGCCGCCAGTGGTGTCCCTGACGCTTGATCTCGACCTCGAAGCGCGTCGACAGTGCGTTCACCACGGACGAGCCGACGCCGTGGAGACCACCGGAAACCGCGTAACCACCGCCACCGAACTTTCCGCCGGCGTGCAGGATCGTGAGCACGACCTCGACCGTCGACTTCGACGGGTCGGAGGAGTGCGGGTCGACCGGGATTCCACGACCGTTGTCGATGACGCGGACGCCGCCATCAGCGAGGATCGTCACGATGATCGCGTCGCAGTACCCGGCGAGAGCCTCGTCGACCGAGTTGTCGACGATCTCGTAGACCAGGTGGTGCAGACCGCGCGGACCCGTGGAACCGATGTACATACCGGGACGCTTGCGAACGGCCTCGAGCCCCTCGAGGATCTGGATCTCATCCGCGCCGTAGACGGCGGGGATGTTCGTGCTGTCCGCGGTGCCGTCGGCTGCGGGGGTTCCTCCGTTGGTTGATTCCGTGTCTTCAGAAGGGGTTTCGGGCGTCATCAGCGGGCAATCTCCACATCGATATCTCGAATCTCCATTCTAGCCGTCTTCGGAGTCGATTTATCGCTCAGCGCCCGTGTGTGGCCCTGAAATCGATCGGGATGTCTCGCATGATGCCCTACCCGTAGGTATCGCGCGGGCCCCGCCCTGGAACGGCTCTCGGGCCCCATTTCCAAGAGGGAACGTCCGGGCCGATGAAACGGAGGTTCATGACACCGGCCTCCGGATAGCGGCGTCCGATCTCGGTGATGATGACCGCACGCATGAACTGGAGCTGCTTCGCCCAAGCGGTGGAATCGCAGCGAACCGTGAGCACACCCTGCTCCATCGACACCGGCTCGGAGTGCTTCGCGGTGTCGTCACCGGCGAGTTCCGCCCACTGTCGGACCAGATCCTCCCTGGCCAGAGTGGTCTCCCAACCCGACTCCTTCGTCAGTTTGTCGAGCACCGCACCGAGTACGCCCGGATCACGTCCTGGAGTGAACGGAGCGTTGTCATCGTCGTCCGCGATGCGACGCTTGCGCTTCCACGACTTCGAGCTCGGCGCGAGTCCGCGCAACCGCAGGTATGTCGCGACCGTCTCGGGGATGTCAGCCGGAGGGGCGGCCGCAGTCGGTGCGTCGGTCATCGCTCCCCCTCATCGTCTTCGTGTTCGTGTTCGTGTTCGTCTGCAGCGTCCGCCGACACCGCAGGCACGGGTGCCACACGGTCGTCGCGGATGACACCCGCGTCGATGTGCACCACGTGCGCATGCAGCACCGCGGGGATATCCTCCTCCACCGCCGCTGTCACCACCACCTGCTCGTAGCCCGCGGTCAGCGACGCGAGGCGCTGCCGACGGTCGGCATCGAGCTCGGCGAACACATCGTCCAGGATGAGCACCGGATCACCGGCCGGTGACTCCGCCCGCAGCAGCTCGGCCGACGCGAGACGCAGAGACAATGCGACCGACCACGATTCACCGTGCGACGCATATCCCTTGACCGGTAGACCCCGTACCCGAAGGACGAGATCATCGCGGTGCGGACCCACGAGAGTCAGGCCGCGGTCGAGTTCCGCCGTGCGCTTGGAGAGAAGCGTCGAGCGGAAGAGCTCGGCGATCGACGCCTGTGTCGTCGCGGGAGCAGCCTCAGCCTCCCCCTCTTCCGGGTCACCTCCCCGAACCGACAGCGCCCACTCGAGCTGCGGATCATGATCGGCACCGGCGATCGCGGTATACGCCTCAGTGAGGGGGCCAGCCAGATCCAGGGCCAGACGCTGACGAGCATCGATGATCTCGGACCCCAGCGCGATGAGCTTGTCATCCCAGACGTCGAGAGTCGTCAGAGCCTCGCCGCGGATACCGCGGGCACGGGCGGACTTGAGCAGAGCCGTCCGCTGCTTCAACACGCGGTCGTAATCCGCGAGTACCGCCGACATCCGCGGAGTGCGCTGTACGAGCAACTGATCCGCGAACCGACGCCTCGCACCCGGATCACCACGCACGATCTGCAGATCCTCCGGAGCGAACAGCACCACATGCGCATAGCGAGGAAGCTCACTCGTCTTGGACGGCGAACCGTTGATGCGCGCCTTGTTCGACCCCTGCCGATTCACCTGAACCTCAGCCAGAACCCGACGCTCGCCGTGAGCCAGACGAGCCCGGATGACCGCGAAATCCTTGCCATCGCGCACCATCGGCGCATCCGACGACACCCGATGCGAGCCGAGCGTCGCGAGAAACACGACCGCCTCCGCGAGATTCGTCTTGCCCTGACCGTTCTTGCCCACCAACACATTGGGGCCAGCGACCAGGGTGAGTTCGGCGGTCTCGTAGTTGCGGAAGTCGACCAGGTTCAGGTGCTCCACAATCACGATCGTCAGCCTACCTTTCGGGTCTGACACGGGTCCGGGTTTGCGAGGGCTGTGCTTCGCATGCGCCTTCAGGTATTGGGCCTTCAGGTATTGGTCCGGGCTCCGGGATGTCCGGTTCGGGTGAAGAACGGGGACCCCTGCCCCGATTCACCCGAACCGGACATCCCTGCGCCCTCCGTTTCCGAGAGAACGGGTGAGACCGGTTTGTTTTGGGGGGTGGGGCTAGCAGCGGCTTGCTTCGCTCGCCGACTGCGCCAGATTCTGAGATCAGGCTCGCGACGAGGGGTTCCGGCTACGAACGAAACGACCCGCGCGTCAACGGAGGAGGAGGTTGGGCTGCAGAAGGTACTTGAACGAATCGGCGCCGGCCTGATCCACCGACGTCTGGCTCGTGATCAGAACCGGGCTCAGCTTGTTCGCGTTGTCACTCGACGTGAACGTCACGCGGACGAACTCGCTCTTGACGGCACCCAGAGCCTCGATCAGGTACTGCGGGTTGAGACCCAGCGTGACCTCTTCGCCACCGATGAGGTGCGCATCCACCGACTCCGACGCACGCGCCTGCTCGCTACCCGACGCGTCCATCGTGACGCTGTCCGACGAGAACGTGAAACGCAGCGGCGCGGAGCGATCGAGCACCAACGAGACACGACGCACGGCCTCGACGAGGTCGCCCGTGTTCACCACCGCGTGGTGCTCGGTCTGCTCGGGGAAAAGTCGCCTGACCGGGGGGAAGTTTCCCTTGATCAGCAACGAGGTCACGGTCTTGTTGCCCGCGGTGAACGCGATGATCTCGCGGTCGCCGGAACCCGAGAACGAGATCTGGATCTGACCCGCGTGCCCGAAGGTCTTTCCGACCTCCTGCAGCGTGCGCGCCGGAACCAGCGCAGCCTGCTCGGACGATTCGCCATCCCACGGCACGTCGCGCAGCGACACACGGTAGCGGTCGGTCGCGACGAGACTCAACGTGTTCTCGGTCACCGCGAGCTGAACACCCGTCAGGACCGGAGTGACGTCGTCGCGCGACGCCGCGAAAGCTACCTGTGCGATCGCCGTACCGAACTCGTCTGCCGGAACGACACCGCTGGAACCCGAGACCTCGGGGATCGAGGGGTATTCCTCGACAGGCATGGCCGCGAGGGTGAATCGTGCCGAACCGCAGGACACGGTGATCCCGCCGTCGTCCTCGACGGCGATCTCAATGGGGGCATTGGGAAGACGGCTGGCGATGTCCGACAGAAGGCGTCCATGAACGAGGATCGTGCCCGGCGTGTCCACCGTGGCCTCGATCGTGGTTCGTGCTGATGCTTCGTAGTCGAATGCCGACAGCGTCAGACCCTCGTCGCCCGCTTCGATCAGCACACCAGCCAGGATCGGCTGGGGGTTGCGCTGCGGAAGCAGTTTCACGACGAAGGACACTGCTTCGCTGAAGACATCGCGGTTGACCTGGAACCTCACGGGCGCTCCCTCGTCGTTCTGTGGTCAGGGGATCTCCATGCTAGCCCCCTGGACGGGCCCCGCCCTACGGCGCGTTTCCCCACCTTCTGGTGATCGGATCGGCTTCTTCTGGGTTAACTCCTTAACGTTCTTAACAGCTGTGGAAACTGTGGATAAGTCGGTGGATAGCAGTAGCGAGTAGGTAACTACACGGTTGTCACATGTGGATGGCCTGAGGAAACCGCGGAATCACGGTGATTCACGACACGAGCCTCGAAGCATAGTTATCCACAGGTTCGTGGGTGAAACCCACATTCGTCCCGATATCCGTCGTATTCATCCACAAGTTATCCACATGTGGGAAACCGCATGTTTCCGCGGAAACGGATGTCCGACGGTCAGCGACGACCGAGCTGAGTCGTGATCTCGGTGACCTGGTTGTAGATGGATCGACGCTCTTTCATGAGGTCGCTGATCTTCTTGTAGGCGTACATGACGGTCGTGTGGTCGCGGTTGCCGAAGAGCTGACCGATCTTGGGGAGCGACAGGCTGGTCCGCTCGCGGCACAGATACATGGCGATCTGGCGAGCGGTGGCGATCTGCTGCGAACGGCTGGAGCCGTAGAGATCGTCGACCGTGAGTTTGAAGTACTGTGCGGTCGCCGTGATGATGTCGGTCGGCGAGATGATGTTGTCCTCGGCCTGATCGATGATGTCGCGGAGCACGGTCTGCGCGAGGGAGATGTCGAGCGTGGACCTGTTCAGGCTCGCGAAGGCGGAGACGCGGATGAGTGCGCCCTCGAGCTCGCGGATGTTGGACGAGACCACGGTGGCGATGTACTCCAGCACCTCGTCCGGAATGTGGAGGGCTTCGCTCTGCGCCTTCTTGCGGAGGATGGCGATGCGCGTCTCGAGGTCGGGTGCCTGGACATCCGTGATGAGGCCCCACTCGAAGCGACTACGCATGCGGTCCTCGAAGCCGGTCAGGTGCTTCGGGGCGACGTCACTCGTGATCACGACCTGCTTGTTGTGATCATGCAGCGTGTTGAACGTGTGGAAGAAGGCTTCCTGCGTCTCTGCGCGCCCCTGGAGGAACTGGATGTCATCGATCAGGAGGATGTCGACATCGCGATAGCGCGCCTGGAAAGCGGACCCGCGGTTGTTCGCGATCGAGTTGATGAAGTCGTTGGTGAATTCCTCGCTGGACACGTACCGCACGCGCACTCCCGGATAGAGAGACTGCGCGTAGTCACCGATGGCGTGGAGGAGGTGTGTCTTTCCGAGACCGGAGTCGCCGTAGATGAACAGCGGGTTGTAGGCCTTCGCCGGCGCCTCGGCGACCGCGACCGCCGCGGCGTGCGAGAAACGGTTCGACTGTCCGATGACGAAGTTGTCGAAGGTGTACTTCGGGTTGAGGCGCGATTCGTGCCGCAACTGGGTGGGCTGTTCCATCGGCGACTCGGGACGGGAGCTCTCCATGCGGCCGAAGTCCTGCACCGCGATCGGTGCCATCGGCTGGTCGACGAGCTCGTGGTTCACGACCACGCGGAACGTCGTGACCTCATCGCCGATCTCGGTGAGCGCCTCGAGGATGGACATCCGCAGGCGCTTGTTCAGCTGCGCGGCGGTCAGGTCGTTCGGGACGTCGAGGTACAGCGTCGAACCCATCACCCCGGCGGGAACGGCGAGGCTGAGGAAACCCTGGAGCTGCGGGGTGACGCGGTCGTCGCCATCCAGCCTCTCCAGCACCGTGGTCCAGATCGGTACATCGGGCGGGGCGGGAGTGGACATGGTGCTCCGGACGGGGTGATCGTGGAGGGTCGATCGCTCGGTGGCCCCCTGTGGATAACTACGGATGCCACGGTAGTCATGGCGACCTGGAAGGGCAACCTGCGCCCGGGATTCCGGGGGCGTGTCGTCACGGCGTCGATTCCGAGGTTGTGGATAATGGCTGTGCGGAGTCGGACGTGCGCCGGGGTGGCAGAAGCCAAGATTTGCCCTGTGCGCTGCCACGGCCTACCCTAAGTAGGTTGACTTATGCCATTTTCGGCAGTATCCCGATGTCTCCGGTCGTTGACTCCGGTGACACTTTCCTCGGAGTGATCCCATGAGCAAGCGTACTTTCCAGCCCAACAACCGTCGTCGCGCCAAGAAGCACGGTTTCCGTGCCCGCATGCGCACGCGTGCCGGCCGCGGCATCCTGGCCGCCCGTCGCGCGAAGGGCCGCACCGAGCTCTCGGCGTAGTCCGCTGTGCTCGCCCGCCCGCATCGACTGACCCGCGGCAGCGACTATCGCCTGGTCGTTCGTCGCGGATCGCGGTGCGGCGGAGCCGTCGTCATCACCTCGATGCTGTCGACGGACGAGAAGCGAGCACCCCGGTTCGGGTTCATCATCAGCAAGCAGGTGGGTTCCGCAGTGATCCGCAACACCGTGCGTCGTCGGCTCAAAGCCGTGTGTGCGGAAGCGATCGCCGGAGTCCCCGAGGGCACGGATGTCGTCATCCGTGCCCTTCCTGCATCCGCCACCGCTTCGTTCGCAGAGCTGCGAGCCGATGTGACGCGGTGTCTCTCACGGCTGCAGCCCGCCGCGGTGACCTCATGACCGCTCTGCCCGCATCCTCTGTCGGGTCAGCGCATCTCGAGTCCCGTGACGTCGTGCGCAGCATCCCGCTGATCCCCCGGAATCTCGTCCTGGGGTTCCTCACCGCGTACCGTGCGGTCATCTCTCCGATGTATGGAGATGTCTGTGCGTATTACCCCAGCTGTTCCGCTTACGCTGTAGGGGCGGTTCAGCAGCACGGAGCTCTTCGGGGTTCCGTACTCTCGGCCGGGCGCATCCTGCGATGCAACCCCTGGTCGCACGGCGGCGTCGACGACGTCCGCCCGCACTCTCACTTCCGCTATGACCTGACCTCGCGAGGTTTCGTCGTTCCTGCTCGAAAGGACTGATCAGTGGGTCTTGACCTCCTGCTCGCCACTGCGACTCCCGCCCCTGCGTCCGGGGGTGGATTCGACCTGCTCGGAACGATCCTCTGGCCGCTGAAGTGGGTCGTCGAGCTCATCCTCGTGGCCTGGCACTCTCTGCTCACCCTGGTGGGCATGCCCGCGGCATCCGGTCTCACCTGGGTGCTCTCGATCGTCGGACTTGTCATCGTGGTGCGCGCCGCACTGATCCCGCTCTTCGTGAAGCAGATCAAGAGCCAGCGAAAGATGATGGAAATTGCTCCTGAACTGCGAAAAGTTCAGGAGAAGTACAAGGGCAAGCGTGATCAGCTGTCCCGAGAGGCCATGAGTCGCGAGACCATGGGGCTGTACAAGAAACACGGCACGACACCGATGTCGAGCTGTCTCCCCCTGCTCGTCCAGATGCCGATCTTCTTCGCGCTGTTCAGCGTGCTCAACGATGTGACCAGGCGCGCTGCCGAGGGCATCGGTGGCGTCGGGCTACTCAATGCCGAGCTCACCAAGGAGTTCTACGACGCGAAGCTGTTCGATGTCGCTTCTCTGCATGAGACGCTCGGCAACGCGGTCGACTCCCAGAACACCACGGCGATCGTGATCCTCGTGATCCTCGTCGTCCTGATGATCGCTTCGCAGTTCTTCACGCAGCTCCAGATCATCTCCAAGAACCTGTCGCCCGAGGCCAAGACCGGCCAGGCGTACCAGATGCAGAAGATCATGCTCTACGTGCTTCCGCTCGGGTTCATCTTCTCCGGTGTGTTCTTCCCGCTCGGTGTGGTCATCTACTGGTTCGTCTCCAACCTCTGGACCATGGGACAGCAGTTCCTCGTCATCCGCGAGATGCCGACACCCGGCTCCGAGGCAGCGAAGGCACGCGAGGAGCGACTCGCTCGCAAGGGCAAGGCGATCGACTCGTCCGGCAAGGTCGTTCCGATGTCGGTGTTCGAAGCAGAGCAGCGTCGCCTCCTCGAGGAGGCAGAGCGCGCCAAGGAAAGTGCACCCAAGCGTCAGCAGCCGATGGGTAAGAAGCGCGCGAAGAAGAAGGGGAATGGCACCACCTCATGACCACGGAGAACCTGACCGAGCGCACGGAACCCACCGTCAGCGAACTCGAGAACGAGGGTGACGTCGCAGCGGACTTCGTCGAGGGTCTCCTCGACATCGCGGACATCGACGGCGACCTGAACCTGGATGTGCGTCAGGGCCGTGCGTACGTGTCGGTCGAGTCCGATGACGAGTCCCTCTCCCTGCTTTCCGACCCGGATACGGTGCAGGCCCTGCAGGAGATCACTCGCCTCGCGGTGCAGAGCAAGACCGGTTCCTTCTCCCGCCTGATCCTCGATGTGGGCGGTTCCCGCGATGCGCGTCGTGCGCAGCTCGAGAAGCTGGTGGACGCGGCCATCGTCAAGTTGGACGAGGGAGCCTCGCAGGCGTCACTCCCGGCGATGTCGAGCTACGAGCGCAAGCTCATCCATGATGTCGTCGCCGACCGCGGGCTCATCTCAGAGTCCTATGGTGAGGGCGCCGATCGACACACGGTCATCCGTCGTCGCTGACGGCGATGTTTCACGTGAAACATCGGTGAGTCGATGAGTGACCTTCAGACCGAGCCTGCTGTCGCGGCCGAGTTCTTCGGTGAGCGGATTGAGCTCGCACGAAGCTTCACTGACGCCCTGGCTCGTGAAGGCGAGGAGCGTGGGCTCATTGGTCCGCTGGAACTCCCCCGCCTCTGGACGCGCCATATTCTCAACAGTGCGATCGCTGCTCCCCTTTTCTCTGGACGCGTAGCTGATATCGGATCGGGTGCAGGACTGCCGGGCATCGTCCTTGCCATTGCGCGACCGGATGTCCATTGGACTCTGATCGAGCCGATGGAGCGTCGGATCGTCTGGCTGACAGAGCAGGTCTCTTCGCTGGGCCTCACCAACGTCGAGATCCTTCGTGCGCGTGCAGAGGATGTCCGTATGGACGGACAGTTCGACGCGGTGACGGCACGTGCGGTCAGTGCGCTGCGCACATTGATCCCTCTGACTGCCCCGCTCGTTCGCGATGGCGGTGAGCTCATTCTGCTCAAGGGCATGAATGCGCCGACCGAGGTTGAGGCTGCGCAGAAGCAGATCAAGAAGTTCCGGCTTTCGAACGTGCGCGTGGAGGTGCTGGGGGAGGGCTACCTCCCGGAGGAGACGCGCGTGGTTCGTGCTCTCGTCCGCGCCTGAATCAAGATGTTTCACGTGAAACATCCCCATCGCGCAGCGGGTTATTGACACAGGCGGCTGCGTGTCCGACAGTCCGATTAGAGTGGGACGCGGCCCCGAAAGGAGTGAATGTTTCACGTGAAACAATCCGAAGAGACATCACCGAGTAGTGCTTTCGGGATGGACACCCCACTGGCCCGCGAGATCGCGGATCTGACCGCCCGACGTCGAGTCCTGGAAGATGTCGACGTGACCTTCTCGGGAGACACCCGCATCCTCACCGTGTCGAACCAGAAGGGTGGCGTCGGAAAGACGACCACCGCGGTGAACACGGCTGCAGCCCTCGCCAGTCTGGGCGCGACGGTGCTCGTGATCGATCTGGATCCGCAGGGAAACGCGTCCACGGCACTGGGTGTCCCCCACACCGCTGAGGTTCCCAGCGTCTACGACGTACTGATCGACGATTTCCCGCTCGCGGACATCGTCCAACAGAGTCCTGAGTCCCCGAACCTGCTGTGCGCACCGAGCACCATCCACCTGGCGGGCGCAGAGATCGAGCTCGTCGCCCAGGTGGCTCGTGAGCATCGTCTGCGCCGCGCACTGGATGATTATCTGCGCGACCACGATGTCGACTTCGTCATCATCGACTGCCCGCCGTCGCTCGGCCTTCTCACGATCAATGCGTTCACCGCTGCGTCGGAGGTATTCATCCCGATTCAGTGCGAGTACTACGCCCTCGAGGGTCTGAGTCAGTTGCTCGGCAGCATCCAGATGATCCAGAAGCACCTCAATCCCGAACTGCACCTCTCCACGATCCTGCTCACGATGTTCGACGGACGAACTCGCCTCGCCCAGCAGGTCGCCGATGAGGTGCGCAGCCACTTCCCGAACGAGGTTCTGACGACAGTTATCCCGCGATCCGTGCGGGTGTCGGAGGCTCCGAGCTTCGGTCAGACCGTGGTCGCCTATGACGGACAGTCCGCCGGCGCGATCGCCTACCGGGAGGCCGCGGTCGAGATCGCCCGCCGTCCGGTCGCAGAGAACAAGGAGAACTGATGGCCAAGCGCACTGGACTGGGTCGAGGAATCGGCGCACTCATCCCCACCGCCGATCAGGCGGAGCGGCCTGTCGATGTCTTCTTCCCCGGGGCGAAGTCGAGCGCGGAGGTCACACCGATCGTCGAGCCCGCCGCTTCCGATCTGAGTGAGATCCCCGGCGTTCGTCTGGTGCAGGTGGATCCGCGACTCATCGTCCCGAACCCACGGCAGCCCCGGACGCACTTCGACGCCGACGACCTCGCGGAACTCGTCCACAGCGTTCGCGAGTTCGGTGTTCTTCAGCCCGTCGTGGTCCGGGAGAACTCCGAGGGGGAGTACGAGCTCATCATGGGTGAGCGTCGTACGCGTGCTGCGCGCGAGGCGGGACTCGAGAAGATCCCGGCGATCCTTCGCGAGACGGCTGACGAGGATCTGCTGCGGGATGCTCTCCTCGAGAACCTGCACCGGTCGGAGCTCAACCCTCTGGAAGAGGCATCGGCCTATCAGCAGCTCCTCGATGACTTCGGGATCACGCAGGAGCAGCTCGCGACACGGATCGGCCGCTCGCGACCGCAGATCAGCAACACTATTCGTCTGCTCAAGCTCCCGGTTCCGGTGCAGCAGCGCGTGGCCGCCGGCGTTCTTTCGGCGGGGCATGCCCGTGCCCTCCTCGGCATGGAGACGCCCGAGGCGATGCAGCGTCTCGCCGACAAGGTCGTGAATGAGGATCTCTCCGTCCGAGCGACGGAAGAGGCTGCGAAGGCGGGTCCCCAGGCCTCGACGACGAGCTCCAAGCCTCAGGCGGGTGCTCGCCGCGCGTACCTCGACGAGGTCGCAGCGAAGCTCGGAGACCGCTTGAACACCCGGGTCAAGGTCGCGCTTGGTGCACGAAAAGGCCAGGTCACGATTGATTTCGCATCGATCCAGGACCTGAATCGGATCCTCTCCGAACTGGGCGAGGACGGCTACGGCGCGTCCTGACGCGTCTACCGCACCTCCTGTCTCAGCGCAACGCCTCGCTCCGCGAAGGGGCAGAACTTAGAGTGGGCGAAAACCCTCGGGAGAGAGCATGAACAAGAACGCAGACAACAGGGTCGCGCGCATGAGCGCCCGCGTCGTCGGGATCAGTATCGCCGCCGCCCTCGGTGGCTTCCTGTTCGGATTCGACACGGCGGTGATCAACGGCGCGGTCGATGCTCTCGCCGGCGCGTTCGATCTCGGTCCTGCCCTGAAGGGCTTCGCGGTGTCCTCCGCTCTCCTGGGCTGCGCGGCCGGCGCGTGGTTCGCCGGTGCGTTGGCGAACAAGTGGGGTCGAATCCCTGTGATGGTGCTCGCGGCGGTGCTGTTCCTGGCTTCCTCGATCGGATCCGGATTCGCATTCGGCGTGATCGACCTCATCGTCTGGCGAGTGATCGGCGGTCTGGGTGTCGGTGCGGCTTCCGTGATCGCTCCGGCCTACATCGCCGAGGTGTCGCCCGCTCGTGTGCGTGGTCGGCTGGGCTCACTGCAGCAGCTGGCGATCGTCACCGGAATCTTCGCGGCCCTCGTGTCCAACGCTGCTCTGGCTGAGGGTGCCGGAGGGGCAGCGGGCACGCTCTGGTGGGGGATCGAGGCGTGGCGGTGGATGTTCATGGCTGAGGCCATCCCTGCGATCATCTATGGACTGATGGCGCTTCGACTGCCGGAGTCTCCGCGCTTCCTCGTCGCGAAGGGGGACATCGACAAGGCCTCCCAGGTTCTCTACGACTTCTCGGGTGAGACGGATGTGAACCTCAAGATCGAGGAGATCCGAAAGACGCTGAACTCGGAGAAGAAGGAGTCGCTGAAGGATCTCCGAGGATCCCGATTCGGCCTCAAACCGATCGTCTGGGTCGGCATCCTGCTGTCTGTCTTCCAGCAGTTCGTCGGCATCAACGTCATCTTCTACTATTCGACGACGCTGTGGCAGTCGGTCGGTTTCGATGAGTCGACGGCGCTCTTGACCTCGGTGATCACGTCGGTGACGAACATCGTCGTGACGATCATCGCGATCCTCCTGGTCGACAAGGTCGGTCGCCGTCCCATGCTGCTCGCGGGTTCCGTGGGTATGGCCATCACACTGGGCATGATGGCGGTCGCCTTCTCGTTCGGCACGCTGGAGGCGGGCGCGGACGGCTCGCAGTCGGTCGTTCTGGAGCAGCCGTGGTCGCTCATCGCCCTCATCTGCGCGAACGGCTTCGTCGTGGCTTTCGGAGCCACGTGGGGACCGCTGGTGTGGGTGCTGCTGGGGGAGATGTTCCCCAATTCCATTCGAGCCGGTGCCCTGGCGGTGGCCGCCGCCGCGCAGTGGATCGCGAACTTCGCGATCTCGACCACCTTCCCGGCCTTCGCCGAGATCGGGCTCACCTTCGCGTATGGCTTCTACGCCTTCTTCGCGGTGGTGTCGTTCTTCTTCGTGTACTTCCAAGTGCCGGAGACGAAGGGGCGAGAACTCGAGACCATGACCGACGGATCCGAGGGTGTGCCCCGACGACGTCGTGAGCGCGCGTAGGCTTGTGGAGTGACTGAGTCCGTACCTCGCCGTGCCAGCCTGGAAGTCCTCCGCGCCGAAGCGGCGGATGAACGGGCGGTGCTGATCCAGGAGCGACTCCTCAGCGGTGAAGACCCGTGGGACTTCATGGAGGAGCTGCCGAGCGTCGATGAGCTCGTGGTCTACCTGCTGCGCGCGGACAACATCCTGGCGAACGACGGCGTGCGTCCGAACGCCGCGCGTCACTATCGCGTCCTGCGTCAGATCGCGCTCGAGTACCCGGAGCTCACCCCCACGGTCTGGGGTCTGTTGGGTAGCGCGCAGAACCGCCGTCGGTGGGATGCCACCGTCGCGGACGCCTCCTGATCACCGGTCCTGATGCACGAAACCCGCCCCCCAGTGAGGAGCGGGTTTCGGTAAAGGCCTGATCAGCCGATAAAAGCGGCGAGATCCTTCTCGAGCGCCGGCTTCGGCTTCGCGCCGATGATGGTCGTCTGGACCTCACCGTTCTGGAAGACCTTCATCGCGGGGATCGAGGTGATCTGGTACTTCATGGCGAGCTCAGGGTTCTCGTCCACGTTGAGCTTGAGGATGGTGATCTTGTCGGGGTTCTCCGACTGGATCTCGTCCAGGATGGGCGCGACCATCCGACACGGACCGCACCACGCAGCCCAGAAGTCGATCAGTACGGGGCCCTCGGCCTGCAGGACGTCCTGGTCCCAGGTCGCCTGGCTTGTTGCCTTGGCAGTCATCAGATTTCTCCTTGTCGTTGTACCCGTCTGAGATAACAGCGGACGGGGGTGAAGTGTTCCCGGGGGATCAGGCGACGATGATCTCGGCGGCTTCCGCGGCCGGGACCTCGACGGATAAGTCTTCGAGGTCGGCGAGGAAGTGCTCCGCGTCGAGGGCGGCGACCGTGCCGGTTCCGGCGGCAGTGATGGCCTGGCGGTAGGTCGGGTCGATGACATCGCCCGCGGCGAAGATTCCGGGAACCGACGTGCGCGAGGAGCGGCCGTCAACCCAGATGGTGCCTTCGGGGGTCAGATCGAGCTTGCCGTGCACCAGGTGGGTGCGGGGGTCGTTGCCGATCGCGATGAAGAGGCCGTCGAGGGCGAGTTCGCTGGTGCTGCCGTCGACCGTGGAGCGGAGAGCGACGCCGTTGACGGCGTCGTCGCCGAGGATGTCGGTGACCTCGGTGTTCCAGATGAACTCGATCTTCTCGTTCGCGAAGGCGCGCTCCTGCATGATCTTCGAGGCACGGAGCGTGTCCTTGCGGTGGATCACGTAGACCTTGTCGGCGAAGCGGGTGAGGAACGTCGCCTCTTCCATCGCGGAGTCGCCGCCGCCGACGACGGCGATCGTGCGCTCGCGGAAGAAGAAGCCGTCGCAGGTCGCGCACCACGAGACACCGTGGCCGGACAGGCGCTCCTCGTTCGCGAGGTTGAGCTTGCGGTACGCGGAGCCCGTGGCGTAGATGATCGTGTGCGCCTCGTGCGTGACGCCGCTGCCCAGCGTTACCCGCTTGACGGTGCCGTCGACGTCCAGCTCGGTGACGTCGTCGTAGACGACCTCGGTGCCGAACTTCTCCGCCTGCTCCTGGAACTTGGTCATGAGCTCGGGGCCCTGGATACCGTCCGGGAAACCGGGGTAGTTCTCGACCTCGGTGGTGTTCATGAGTTCACCGCCGACCTCGACGGAGCTCGCGATGAGCAGCGGCTTGAGGTTGGCGCGCGCCGCGTAGATGGCGGCGGTGAAACCCGCGGGGCCGGAGCCGATGATGATGACCTGACGCATGTGCTCTCCTCGTTCGACTGCTTCAACCCATCGTAACCGCGCGGCATTCCCGGACACGGCCCCAGAAGGTGAACCTTTCGTGACGGACGACGGGTACGCAGCCGGCTCAGCGACCGGGGAGGAACCGACGGAGCATGCCGGTGGCGACCTGCAGCTCCGGGGCGCGCAGCAGCGCGAGGACCGCGAGGTACACCACGACGCTCGCCGCACCGATGATGGCCGTGCCGAGCGCGCCGAGCAGCTTGTCGGCGGTCGTCCATCCGTCGATACCGCCGAGGAGGAGGAAGACGCCCCAGCCCGCGGCGGCCGCGGGGATCGCCGCGACGACGAATCGGGAGAGAGCGGTGAGGGTACGACGCAGCTCGAGACCGCCCAGGCGTCGGCGCAGCATCCAGACGGCGATGATCACCTGGATCGTGCCGGCGATCGACTGTCCGAGTGCGATCCCGGCCGCGAGGTAGGTGGTGGAGAAGAGGAGGGGCGCGAGCAGCGCGGTGCCCACGATGATCGCGCACTGGATGACCGTGAACCAGAACGGCGTGCGGGTGTCGCCGTAGGCGTAGAACGTACGCTGCACGATGAAGAGGATGGACAGCGACAGCAGGCCCACGAGGTAACTGATGAGCACGGGGGCGGCGATCACGGCGTCGTCGGCGGAGTTCGTGAAGACACGACTGGCCGGGACGGACGCGACCATGAGAGCGACCGCGGAGACCACGATGAACAGGCTCACGACGCGGATGCAACGGGCGACGTCCGCACGGACCTCGCTGTGCAGGCCGGCGGCGGCGTGCTCGGAGATCTGGGTGAAGTAGGGCGTCCCGATCGAGATCGCGAAGATCGAGTACGGGAGCATGAACACCAGCCACGCCGTCTGCATGGCCATGACCGAGGGTGCCGTGCCGGACGCGGCGGACACGATCGTGGTCTGCACCAGGCCGGCGAGCTGTCCCGCGACGACCATGAGGAACGTCCACCCGGCAAGGCGGCCGATCTGGTTGAGCCCCACGCCGCGCCACCGGAAGTCCGGACGCAGGTGGAGACCCGTGCGCCGCCAGGCGAAGAGGAGCAGGCCGCCCTGGACGGCGATACCGAGCGTCGCGGTGCCCGCGAGCACGGTGATCATGAGGGGATCCCACATCTCGACGTCCGCACGGTCACCGCCGAACAGCGAGATGAAGATCAGGAAGCCGGCGATCGAGATGAAGTTGTTCGCGATCGGAGCCCAGGTGTACGGTCCGAAGACGCGTTTGGCATTGAGCGTCTCGCCGATCAGCGCGTACAGGCCGTAGAAGAAGATCTGCGGCAGGCACCAGTACGCGAAGGCCGTCGCGAGGGCGAGTTGCTCCGCACTGAAGTCCTTCGCGTAGATCTGTACCAGCCAGGGGGCGCAGAGCATCGCGATCACGGTCGCTCCGAGGAACACGACGGTGCCGAGCGTGAAGAGCTTGGAGATGAAGGACTGGCCGCCGTCGGAGTGCGACCCCGCGCGGATGATCTGCGGGATGATCACGGCCGTCAGGATGCCGGTCTGGATGATCGTGAAGACGTTGTTGGGGAGCTGATTCGCGACCGCGAACGCGTCACCGGCCTGTGTGCCGACGGAGCCGATCGCGGAGACGAGCACGATCGTGCGGAGGAGGCCGGTCAGGCGCGAGACCAAGGTGCCCGCGCCGAGGAGGGCGCTCGCGCGTCCGAGGCTGCTCATGCGTCTCCGTCACGATCGGTCGGTTCGGCGTCGGTCGGTTCGGCAGCGGGGTCGTCGGCGTCGTCCGCGGACTCCTCCTCGGTCCGGTCACGGCGTCTGCGGATCACGGTGCGGGTCAGACCCACGCCGAAGAGCAGCACGACGAGTCCCCCGAGAACGACCAGGCCGATGCTCTCCCAGTCCGCGCGCACGGTGACGTTCGCCGACTGGGGCGGCCCGATCGGAACACCCGTGGGGCTTGCGAGGTCGAAACCCACCACGAGCTCGCCACTGCCGACCCGTGCTTCGACCGGGACGAGCACGCGGGTGTTGCTCGCGGCGAGGGCTTCGACCTCGACGAACGGCTGGACGGCGAGTCGCGGATCGGAGGGCTGCGCCGACAGACGCACGTTCACGGGCCACGGGAGATCGTTGCGCACCCACACGGGAAGGGGCGCGGCCGCGCTGATGAGCTGCACGGGGCTGGGCGGTTGGATGCCGACCGCATCGAGTGTCGTCCTGGTCTGCTCACGGTGCGTCTCGACCTCGGCGGCGAACTCCCCGGAGACGGAGCCGACCGAGATCGTGCGCATGATCTGGATGCGCTCGGGGGCCATCAGCAGCATCGGGTCGTCCAGGATCGACGAGAAGGCGGTCAGCTCCTCCTCGTCCGCCAGCAGACGCTCGAGCGCGGGTCCGCGGGATGCGTCTGGATCCGTGACCACCTCGATGGCCGGTGCGTTCTCGGCGAGCAGGTCGTCAAGTCCGACCATGTCGCCGCGGCCGTCGATCGCGGCGATCGTGTCGCGGAGAGCGTCAGCGGTCCGATCCTCGGAGCGAGCGAGCCCGATCAGCAGGGGCTCCGCGGGGTCGCCCAGGGCGAGGAGCGCGATGGCCTCGGCGAGAGCGCTCTGTCGGGCTTCGGGGTCGATGGTGGCCGTCGCGGTCGAGAACGCCGCGGACGCCGCGGAGTTCGTCAGCAGCACACGCTCGCCGTCGACGGTGCCGACCGCGCTGTCGGGGGAGCGGACGGACGTCGAGGGGAGGATCGTCGTGGTCTCGGACGCACTCGAGCCGCGCGCGAACATCGCGAGATCGTCGCTCGTCGCATCGCCGCGTGGCCACAGGACGCCGCGTTCCGCTCCCTCAAGGTGGGTGAGCTCCTCGGTACCGGGGAGGTTCGGTTCGGTCGGTTCCGGAGTCGACGCGGGGGCCGGGGTCGTCGCGGTCGGGACGAAATCGATCGGGTCCAGATAGGTGTCCAGCGCGGGCGGGTCGAGCAGCGCGTCGAGACCCGCCTGAGCTTGCGTCGTGGCGTCCGCATCGCCGAACTGGAGCGCGAACCGTTCGTTCGGCAGGGCGTTCAGGCGAAGCAGCCAGTCGAGGGCCGTCTGTGGGGCGCTGCTACCCAGGACGCGGATCGCGGCGAGGATCGCCGGGTCGACCGCCAGGATCGCGGCGGTGCCGCCGACGCCGTCGAGCTGCGCGGTGAGGGCGCCGTCGGGAGCGGTCAGGACCGAGAGCTCCTCGCCGGTCAGGAGTTCACCCGATTCGGGGGTCGCGGTGATGGGGACGACCACGCCGAGGCGCGTGTCGGCATCATCGGACACGATGAGGACATTGCGTGCCGTCGGATCCTGGGCGGTCAGGGTGCCAGAGACCGTGTCGCCAGTGGTCGCGCCGTTCAGTTCGGCGCGGATCGGATAGACGCCGGCATGAAGGTCGCCGAGATCCTCCTCGTCGATGAGAACGCTCGCCGTCGCGTCGTCCTCCGGGTCGACGGGACGGGTGTTGCCGTTGCCGAGGGGGGAGAACGTGCCCTCATACGCTCCGAGGGCGGTCCACAGGGTCAGAGCCGTGCTCTCGGTGATCGGCGTGCGGTTGATCTCCAGGAGCAGGCGCCCCGCTGACACCTCGTCCGTGGTCCCGTTGCGGACCGTGGCGGTCGCGAGCACCGGGTCACCGACCTCGACGACGCCGTTCACACCCGCGGAGAGCGAGAGGCGCACCACTCCGTCCGCGGGCTCCTCGACGGTCTCGGCCGCGGCAGGAATCGAGGTGCCGGAGAGCGCCGCGCCGGCCAGCCCGAGCGAGACCGCGAACGCGAGCACACCGTGCACGCGTCGGGACAGGCGCGCACGGAGGCCGGATCGGGGATGGGTCGCTGGCATAGGGGGTCTTCCTCGAACGCCGCCGAACGGTGGGCTGTCCGTGAACTCTGACCTTGTGATTCTAGGTGGCGACCGAAGGGGAACCCTGAAGGCGCGTAGAGTGACGGCCGTGTCCGACGCTCCCGCCCCTGTGCCCGATCTCCGTCTCTGCCGCGCTCTCGCGGCCGATCTGGATGCCGCGGACTTCCGATCCGAGCCTCTGCGGCGGCTGTGGGGAGACGAGGCGGACGATGCGCTCGGGCGGGGAATCCGCGAGCCGATCCTGCGCGCCGTCGATGGTGACTCCGGCGCCCTCGCCACTCTCGGGCGCCTCTTCGTGCTGGGAATGGTCCAGGATCGGGTGGCCGTGGACGCCGCGCTGCCGCAGCTCTCGGTCGATGGTCTCGTCGCGCTCGGCCTCGCCGAGGCGCGGGACTCCGAGGTGCATCCGCGGGCCCACATCCGGCCGCAGTCTTTCGTCGACAGCGACGGGATGGGCGAGTGGTGGATCGCGAGCGACCTCGATGAGGTCGCGCTGGGCACCGAGCTCCCGGCGGATCACGTGCTGGGCGTCGGCGGAGCGTCGCGCACGCTCGCGGAGCTCGTGATCCCCGCGCCGGTGCAGCGGGCGCTCGACCTCGGCACCGGATGCGGCATCCAGGCGCTGCTCGTGTCGCGCCATGCGACGGAGGTCGTCGCGACGGACATCTCGGCCAGGGCCCTCGCGTTCGCCGAGCTGAACGCGCACCTCAACGGCGTCACGAACATCGAGTTCCGCCACGGCAGCATGTTCGAGCCCGTCGCGGGTGAGGCATTCGACCTCGTGGTCTCCAATCCGCCGTTCGTGATCACCCCTCGCGTCGATGGTGTGACCGCGTACGAGTACCGCGACGGAGGGCTGATCGGCGATGCGCTGGTCGAGCTGTTCGTGCGGACCGTGCCCGACCACCTCACCGAGGGTGGCGTCGCACAGCTGCTCGGCAACTGGGAGACGACGGCGGGCGTCGCCGGGATGGACCGACTCGGCTCCTGGGTGGCGGACGGGCTGGACGCCTGGGTCGTCGAGCGCGAGCGACTCAGCCCGCTGGAATACGCGGAGCTGTGGATCCGTGACGGCGGGACCGTCCCCCGCGACGCCGGCTTCACGCCCCTCCTCGCCGCATGGCTGGATGACTTCGCCGCGCGCGAGGTGACGGAGGTCGGCTTCGGCTACGTGCTGCTGCGTCGCGGGGAGTCCGAGACGCCGCTGCGCCGCTTCGAACGGATCGGTCAGCCCCTGTCCGATCCCGGCCGCGCGTTCCGCGATGGGCTCGCCGCGCACGATGCACTCGCCGCGGGCCTGCCCAGGACCGTCCTCGTGGCCCCCGATGTCACCGAGGCACGCCATCTGCTCCCCGGCAACGACGACCCGAGTGTGATCGAGTTGCGCCAGGGCGGGGGTTTCGCCCGGGTCGTGGGCGTCGATCCCGCGCTCGCCGGCTTCGTCGGTGCGTGCGACGGTGAGTTGACGGTCGGGCAGATCGCGGCGGCGCTCGCGGACCTCTTCGAGGTACCGTTCGCCGAGCTCTGGGCGGATCTCGAACCCCGTATCCGGTCGCTTCTGCGGGACGGCTTCCTCGTTGCGGCCGAGGCCGACGGGGAATAGTTCCCGCATACATGCGTTCGAATAGAGCATGAAGGCTTTCGGATTCCTCTCTTTCGGCCACTACGCGCAGGTACCCGGTTCGGGCACGCGCACGGCGGGCGACATGCTGCGCCAGACCATCGACCTGGCCGTGGGGGCGGACGAGCTCGGAGTGAACGGCGCCTACGTGCGCGTGCACCACTTCGCCCGTCAGGCGGCGTCTCCCATGCCTCTGCTCGCCGCGATGGCCGCCAAGACCGAGCGCATCGAGGTCGGCACCGGTGTGATCGACATGCGATACGAGAACCCGCTGCAGTTCGCCGAAGAGGCGGCGGCGCTCGACCTCATCGCCGACGGCAGGATCGCCCTCGGCGTGAGCCGCGGGTCACCCGAGACCGCGCTCCGGGGATACGAGGCGTTCGGATACGTCGGATCCGAGGATGAGCGCGGCGCCGACCTCGCGCGCGACAAGTTCGAGCTCTTCCTCGAGGCGATCGACGGTGCCGGCGTCGTGCAGGGCGACCCGCGCCAGGTCGGCGAGAACCGCTACCTCGCGATCGAGCCGCGCTCTGAGACCCTCCGCGAGCACATCTGGTGGGGATCGGGATCCCGTCCCACGGCGGAGGAGACCGGGCGCAAGGGCCTGAACCTGATGAGCTCCACCCTGCTCACCGAGGCGACGGGCGTGCCGTTCCACCAGCTCCAGCGCGAGCAGATCGACCTTTACCGGGCCGCGTACAAGGCGGCCGGCCATACCGGCACGCCCCGCGTGTCCGTGAGCCGCAGCGTCTTCCCCCTCGTCGACGACCGCGACCGGGCTTACTTCGGCATCCGTTCCGGCGAGAACCAGGACCAGATCGGCATCATCGACGGCTTCCGCTCGACGTTCGGCAAGACGTACGCCGCGGAGCCCGATGTCCTCATCTCGCAGTTGCTGCAGGATGAGGCGGTCATGGCCGCTGACACCCTCATGCTGACCATCCCGAACCAGCTGGGCGTGGACTACAACCTGCACGTGATGGAGGCCTTCGCCGAGCACGTGGCGCCCGCGCTCGGTTGGAAGCCGAACACCGAGGGTCCCGTGCAGGGCGACGCGGTCGGTGATGCGGGGAGCACCGTGTGAGCGCCATCGTCGTCCGGGAGGCCACCTTCCCGCACGACAGTGCTTCCGTCTCTGCGTTGCTTGATGACTACCTCCGTCAGACCGAGGCGGAGAAGGCAGAGCGCGGCCTCGCCCCTCGCGTCAGCACGTTGCCCGATCGGTATCTGCGTGAGGTGACCCACCCTGCAGAATCGCTCAACGGAACGCGTGTGTTCGTGGCACGTGTTGAGGGAGAGGACTGCGGCATCGCCGTGGTTTCGATGTCGACGTCGGGAGCATCGGAGGTCAAGCGGTTCTGGACCACTCCACCGGCACGGGGCCGAGGGGTGGGAACCGCGCTCATGCGCGAAGCGATTCGTGTGGCGGGTCGCCCCGTGCGGCTTTCCGTGTGGGACTGGCGGGAGCCCGCGATCCGGATGTATCAGAATCTCGGATTCGTCAACGCCGAGCCATGGGACGACCGAGAGGGGCTGTTGTGCTTCGAGCTCGGGTGACCTCCGGAACCAGCTGATCGCGAAGCGATTCTGCGCTCCCGGTACGCTGGAACCCATGCTCAACATGGCCGACGGACTCGCGCGCCTGCGCGCCCTCGCAGAGGATCCGATCGTGGCCACCCTCTCGCAGGCATTCGCGGATGCGGGCTTCGCGCTCGCCGTGGTGGGCGGACCGGTGCGGGATGCGCTCCTCGGGCGCGACACGCACGACCTCGACTTCACCACCGATGCCCTCCCCGACGACATCCTGAAGATCGTCACGCCGATCTCGACCGCGCAGTGGGACATCGGACGCGCGTTCGGCACGATCGGTGCCCGTGTCCGGGGCGAGCAGGTGGAGATCACGACCTACCGCGCCGACAGCTACGACGGCGTCACCCGCAAGCCGACGGTCGAGTTCGGCGACACGATCGACAGCGATCTCGTGCGCCGCGACTTCACCGTCAACGCCATGGCGTTGCACGTTCCCGAGGTGAAGCTGGTCGATCCGACCGGCGGTGTCGAGGACCTCGTGGCCGGTGTTCTGCGCACGCCCGCAGACCCCGCGATCAGTTTCGGTGACGATCCGCTGCGGATGCTCCGCGCGGCGCGCTTCAGCGCCCAGCTCGGTTTCGCGATCGAGGATGCGACGCTCGCGGCCATCACAGAACTGCGCGGGACGCTCGGTATCGTCAGTCCCGAGCGCGTGCAGAGTGAATTCGTGCGACTCATGCAAACCGACGACCCCGTGCGCGGGATCCGGGTGCTGGTGGAGTCCGGACTCATCGACGAGTTCCTCCCCGAGGTCACGGCGCTGCAGCTCGAGGTCGACGAGCACCACCACCACAAGGACGTCTACGAGCACTCGCTCACCGTGCTGACCCAGGCGATCGAGTTGGAGCGCACACGCAACCCGGATGCCGGACCCGACGTGCCCCTGCGCATCGCGGCGCTCCTGCACGACATCGGCAAGCCCCGCACGCGCAAGCTCGAGCCGGGCGGTGCGGTGACCTTCCACCACCACGACGTCGTCGGCGCACGCATGGCACGCAAGCGCCTGCAGAGCCTGCGCTTCGACGGAGCCACCACGGATGCGGTCGCCACGCTGATCGAACTGCACCTGCGCTTCTTCGGATACGCCGAGGGCGCGTGGACCGACTCGGCGGTGCGGCGCTACGTGCGCGACGCCGGCGACCTCCTCGAACGCCTGCACATCCTCACCCGGGCGGATGTCACCACGCGCAACAAGCGCAAGGCCGCGCGGCTAGCCAACGCGTACGACGACATCGAGCAGCGGATCGTCGCCCTCCGCGAGCAGGAGGAGCTGGACGCGATCCGCCCCGAACTCGACGGCAATCAGATCCAGGAGATCCTCGGCCTGACGCCCGGCCGCGAGGTCGGCGAGGCCTATCGCTATCTTCTCGAGGTGCGCCTCGACGAGGGGGTCATCGGACCGGATGCCGCGGCCGATCGCCTGCGCGCCTGGTGGGCCGCGCGCGACTGAGCTGTTCCCCTGCGGCGCATGCGCTCATAGACTGGGGCAAAGCTCCGTCACCGACGATCGGAGAGATCGTGTCATCGCCGTGGTCGTCTGCACGGGATGCGTCACAGACAGCGTCCCGCCTTCTCATCGAGCGTGCACACGAAGAGCTCATCGCCGGGAACCTCGACGATCACCGACTGCAGCACGTGCGGCCCCTGGTGCGGGAATCGTGGGAGCGATCCTGGAGGTCCCGCGTCGGGGTCGAGGGGAGCCCCGCGCTCGAACTCGCGGAGGACGAGCTCGACGATTACCGCCGCGGGCATCCGCTCGCGAGCGCCATGGACATGATCCGCGCCCTCCTGCTCGCCGGGTCTGAGGAGGATGCAGGAGTCGTCGTCGCGGTCGGCGACCACGCGGGTCGGCTGCTGTGGGTCGAGGGTGACCGCCGAGTTCGCGCGCTCACGGGCAATATGGGCTTCGTCGCCGGGACGAACTGGGCGGAGGGGGCCGTCGGCACGTCGGCACCCGGCACCGCGCTGCAGTTGGACCAGTCCGTCCAGATCCACGGCGCCGAGCATTACAACCGACTCGTCCATCCCTGGTCGTGCACCGCGGCGCCCGTGCACGACCCCGACACCCGGCAGATCCTCGGCCTGATCGACGTCACGGGCGGAGCCGAGGCGGCGAGCCCCCAGGCGCGACTGCTTGTGGATGCGACGGCGCGCGCGGTCGAGTCCGAACTGATGGTCGAGCGACTCCGGGCCCGGGGATCGGGCGGCCCGTTCCGTTCGCGGGGGATGCAGGGCGTTCCGGGAGCCGCGACGCAGGCGACCCTGCGCGTGCTGGGTCGCGACCGCGCTCAGCTCGAGGTGGCCGCCGAGTCGACGGAGACGGTCATCGAACTCAGTGGACGACATGCCGAGATCCTCCTGATGCTCGCGGTCCACCGCCGCGGTGTCTCCGCCGAGCGTCTCGCCGAGCTCGTCTACGGTGAGACCGCTTCGGCCGACACCGTGCGCCCCGAAATGGTGCGACTGCGCAAAGTCCTGGAGCGGGTGTCGCCCGCGCTGGCGCCGGAATCCCGCCCGTACCGGATGCCGATCGCGTTGGACACGGACGCGCACCACGTTCTTTCCCTGCTCGATCGCGGCGCGCATCGGGTGGCTCTCTCCTCGTACCGGGGGCCGGTGCTCCCGGATTCTCAGGCCCCGGGTGTGGAGGAGTATCGCCAGACCCTGACGGGCGCGCTGCGCGAAGCGATGCTGGCGGAGGCGAGCGTGGACGTGCTGCTCGCCTACGCGGACATCCCCGAGGGCGCGGATGACGTCGAAGTCCTGCGATCGGCCCTGGAGATGCTCCCCGCCCGCTCGCCGCGGCGGGCCGGTCTCGTCAGCCGAATCGAGCGGCTCGAAGCGTCCTGACGTCGTCGTCCTGACGATGCGGGTGGGCGCTCGCAACCTTCTGCAACGGTGCGCACGCGCGCGCAACGTCGAGCGACTTACCGTCGGTCATGAAGCCACGCAGCATCGTCGCTGCGGCCCGTCGAAGGAGACAGTCATGACGATCGTCGAAGAGAGCGTTTCCACCGCCTATGCCGCTCCCGGTCAGCCGGGGAGCGCCGCCGCGTACCGCTCGCGCTACGGCCACTACATCGGCGGTGAGTTCGTCGACCCCGCGAAGGGACAGTTCTTCGAGAACATCAGTCCGGTGAACGGGAAGCCGTTCACCGAGGTCGGTAGGGGAACGACGGAGGACATCGACCGTGCGGTCGAGGTCGCATGGAAAGCGTTCGCCGGATGGGGCAAGACCAGTCCCACCGAACGCAGCCTCGTCCTCAACCGCATCGCCGACCGGATCGAGGAGCACCTGGAGGAGATCGCGGTCGCCGAGACGTGGGAGAACGGCAAGCCGGTGCGCGAGACGCTCGCCGCCGACATCCCGCTCGCGGTCGACCACTTCCGCTACTTCGCCGGAGTCCTGCGCGCCCAGGAGGGGTCCATCAGCCAGCTCGACGAGAACACCGTCGCGTACCACTTCCAGGAGCCCCTCGGAGTGGTGGGGCAGATCATCCCGTGGAACTTCCCGATCCTCATGGCGGTGTGGAAGCTCGCGCCCGCGCTCGCCGCGGGCAACTGCGTCGTACTGAAGCCGGCGGAGCAGACGCCGGCGTCGATCCTCTATCTGTTCGACATCATCGGCGACCTGCTCCCCGCGGGCGTCGTCAACATCGTCAACGGCTTCGGAATCGAGGCCGGGGCTCCGCTCGCGCAGCACAAGCGCATCCGCAAGGTCGCCTTCACGGGCGAGACGACCACCGGGCGGCTGATCATGCAGTACGCCTCGCAGAATCTCATCCCCGTGACGCTCGAACTCGGAGGCAAGAGCCCGAACCTGTTCTTCGAGGACGTGGCCCGCTCCACCGACGACCCCTACTACGACAAGGCCCTGGAGGGATTCACCCTGTTCGCGCTCAACCAGGGAGAGGTGTGCACCTGCCCCTCCCGCGCGCTGATCCAGCGGTCGATCTACGACGGCTTCCTCGCGGACGGCCTCGATCGGGTGTCGAAGATCATCCAGGGCAACCCGTTGGACCCCGCCACCATGATCGGGGCGCAGGCGTCCAACGATCAGCTGGAGAAGATCCTGTCGTACATCGACATCGGAAAGCAGGGCGGCGCCCGGCTCCTCACGGGAGGTGAGCGAGTGGACCTCGGCGGCGATCTGTCCGAGGGCTACTACGTCGCTCCGACCGTGTTCGAGGGAACGAACGACATGCGCATCTTCCAGGAGGAGATCTTCGGACCGGTGCTGTCGGTCACCTCGTTCGACGGGTTCGACGACGCGATCTCGATCGCCAACGACACCCTCTACGGGCTCGGCGCCGGAGTCTGGAGCCGGAGCGGAGACACCGCGTATCGGGCGGGGCGCGCGATCGAGGCCGGACGTGTGTGGACCAACACGTATCACCAGTATCCCGCGCACGCGGCGTTCGGCGGATACAAGCAGTCCGGGATCGGCCGCGAGAACCACCTCAAGATGCTCGACCACTACCAGCAGACGAAGAACCTGCTCGTGTCGTACGCCGAGGGTCCGATGGGGTTCTTCTGAGCGACGGCTCGCCGTTCGAGAGGGTCAGCAGATGAGCATCGAGGCGTTCACACGGGTGGGGGTGACGGACGCTGCCGCTGTACTGCTCCGGGAGCTCACGGCGCAGCACGGGCCGCTCATGTTCCACCAGTCCGGAGGGTGCTGCGACGGATCCTCCCCCATGTGCTATCCGATCGGGATGTTCCTCACGGGGCCGTCGGATGTGCTCCTCGGAGCCGTTCATGCGGGGCTCGAGGCGCCCATCGAGGTGTACATGTCCGAGTCGCAGTTCGAATACTGGAAGTACACGCACCTCACCATCGACGTGGTGCCGGGACGCGGGGCCGGGTTCAGCGTCGAGGGGCCGACGGGGATGCGTTTCCTGATCCGCTCTCGCATGCTGGACCCTGCCGAACTGGAGCATTTCGGGCTGGTGGATTCCCCGACGCCGTGACCGGCTTCGCGGCAGGGATGACCGCAACCTCTTGCAACGTCGTTTGGTATACCGTGAGTTCGACATCGTGCCGGTCAGTCCCCAGCTGATCGCAGATGACTCGCGGGTGCGTCCGACGAGTGAGGAGCGCTCTGTTCCTCAGATCCCAGGGGGGAGGGGTGGGCGGCTGTCCCCAGCGGCCTCCACCCCGCATCACCCCGCGGACTGCACTCCTGTGGCGTCGGCTGAGGTCGACGCCACAACCGCGTCGGCGGTCGGTCAGCGACCGAAGAACGCGCCGAAGAACGCGAACGCCATCGGGAGGAACGAGAATCCGAGGATCGCGATCACGAAGACGATAGCGATCCACGGCACGGAGCGACGCAGACGACGCCCGGGGTGGGCGACACCCGGCGGCGGAGTCAGCATTCCTGCCGGTGCCGCGAACGGCAGCGCGGGTTCCGACGCGGCAGCGGCAGGCAGGACATGCGCACCGGCCTGCGCGCCCGCCTCCGCGCGCAGGCGATCGTCGCGCCATCGGGCCCACTGATCGAACTTGGTCATCAGGGCGCCGACGGCGCCGAACAGCCAGGCCCAGGTGCGCGGATCGAGAGTGGATGCGCGGTTGGGCACGTAGAGGAACATCCAGTCGTCGACGATCTCCACGTCGAGGAACGCGGCGTTGTCGATGAAGCGAGCCATGATGTCCGGGGTGAAGAGGTACAGCGCGTCGCGCTCGTAGCCCTCCGGGCAGTACAGGGTGAAGTACTGGTCGAAGTCGCCCTCGAGCGACAGCTTTTGGGTCTTGCGGAACTGCGCGGGGAGGTTCGATCCGAAGAGGGAGTTGTTGCCCACGGCGTCCAGCACGATGTTCGGGAGCGGGACATCGAGCTTCACCGCGACATACCCCCACCGATGCGTCGTCGAGTTCTTCCCCGACTTGACCGTGTACTGGTAGTTGCCGAACTCGACGAAGCGCGGGTGCTCGCCGCGCACGAGTTCGCTCGCAGCACGGCTGCTGCCCAGGTGGAAGATCATGCCCGGAAGCGGCGGGTTCGTGATCCTGTCGACGTACGTCATGCTGTTCGCCCCGGCGAATCGGCTGAGGCGATACCGGGTCGTCTGCGCCGAGCGGTAGGCGCGCAGCGAGAGCCAGACGATCAGGGCGATCAGGCCGCCGATCACCAGAACGGCGAGGATCACGCCGAGCGGGCTGCCCGACCCACGACTGACCGCGAGGCTCAGACCGACGCCCACCGAGAAGAGCACCGTGATCAGCGGCACGATGACGACCGCAACGATGACGACCGCGAGGACGATGGTGCCCGCGCTCGTCGGACGGTTCGCCTTCATCTGCCGGGCGAACGCCGTCACGGCCCGCGGATCGACCGGGTCGGTCAGCGGGCGAGCGTCGAAGGACACGGTGGGGCGGGGAGTCATGCTCACGGCTCAACGCTAGCCGCCCGTTGCCATAATCGAGGGGTGACTGCTTCTTCCCCCCAGCCCGAGTCCACCACCGCCATGCTCCCCTCGCTCGACGGGCGGACGTTCCGCATGACCTCGTCGACGACGTCGGTCGTCGATCCCACCGCACCGAGCATCTTTCGCTACCGTGAGCGCGACGGTCTCATCTGGGGCGACTACGAGGGCGACACCGTGACAGTCGGTCGTTTCGTCGGGTCGCGCGAGGCGGACCGGATCTCCGTCGCCTTCGCCCACGTGCTCGTCGCCGATGGGTCCGTGGTGACGGGCAACGGGCTCAGCGACATCGAGCAGGATGAGGACGGCGCGGGCCTCCGCCTTGTGGAGCGCTACGAGATGCACGGGCTCCCGCAGCTGAGCGTCTGCGTCGAGGCCGACGACACAGTCGGCTGAGCGTCTGTCAGCGCGGCGGCATCGCGTCTCTGCCCTGCACCGCGGGTGTCCATCGCGTCATACCGAGGGGAGTGTCGCCGGCGCGTTCAGGGATGTCCGAAGGCAGCAGATACGGACGACGCAGCACCTCATCGAGGATGACCACGCTCACCACCGTGCGCACCTGGGGGAGGCGGGCGATCACGGCGGTCGAGAACTCGTGGACGCCGCTGACATCCGTCGCGCGAATGAGCAACATCGCATCGTGCTCGCCTGTGGTCACGGCGCAGTACTCGATGTCCGGCATCTCGACGATCTCCTCCCGAAAAGATGCCCAGGCCTGGGGGTGCACGGTCACGAAGACAAGGGCCCCGATGGACAGTCCCGCCTTGGCGGAATCGATCTGCGCCGAGAACCCCGTGATCACCTTGTCCTGCACGAGGTTCTCGACCCGCGTATACGCGTTCGCTCGGGAGATGCCCACGCGCTCAGCGAGCGCGGCGATCGACACGCGGCCGTTCTCGCGCAGCACCTCGAGGATGCGATGGTTCACGTCGTCCAAGGTCGGCGCACTTCGTCCAGATGGATCGGAGTCCTTGGGCTGTTTGCTGGACATATTGTCTCACTCTCTGTGCTTCACCGATGATGCATGCAGGTAGTCGGCTGCTCACTGGACAGATCGTCACTGAGCGTGCCAATCTGATGACGGTCGTCCACAGCAACTGGACCCATCATCCCGCTTTCTCCTCGCACTAGGAGTATCCCCATGCGTTCTTCGTCTCGTACGTCATTGATCGCGGCCGGAGCCGTCGCGCTCCTCGCTGTCACCGGATGCTCAGGAGGGAACTCCGCGAACACCGGCGCGGAGGACGGTTCGTCCAACGATTCCCTCGTGATCGACACCGCCTTCTCGATCGAGACCGCGGACCCCGGGCACACGTACGACCCGACGGGCAACATGCTCGCCAAGGCGCTGTACGAGACGCTGGTCGACTTCGAGGGATCGGATGTATCCACGCCCGTCCCCGGTCTCGCCTCCTGGGAGCAGAACGACACCGCGACCGAGTTCACCTTCACGCTCGAGGACGGCCGTACCTTCTCCGACGGCTCGCCGATCGAGGCTGCGGACGTGGTGTTCTCTCTGCAGCGCATCCAGGGAATGACCGACGCGAAGCCGAACTTCCTCCTCGCGGGTGTCACGATCGAGGAGCTCGACGCTCAGACCGTCCGCTTCACCACCGAGACGCCGCTTCTCCAGCTGCCTGCGATCCTCGCGAATCCGGCCCTGGGTATCGTCAACTCCGAAGTCGTCACCGAGAACGGCGGCACGACGGACGGAGACGACACCGCGCAGTCGTTCCTGGATGGCGAGTCCGCCGGATCCGGTCCCTTCGTCCTCGACACGCTCGATCTCACGTCGCAGATCGTGCTGACGTCCAACGACGAGTACAACGGTGACGAAGCATCCGAGTACAGCCGCGTGGTCATCCGCAACGTCACCGAGAGTGCCACTCAGCTGGCGAACCTCCGCGGTGGCGACACGATGGTCGCGATGGACCTCAACGGCGATCAGGTGACGAACCTCGGCGACGACGTCTCGGTCGACTCGGTCCCCTCGGGGCAGACGATCTTCCTGCTCCTCAATCAGTCCTCCGACGTCGCGGACGACCTGGCGAACGTGAAGATCGCTGAGGCCATCCGCTACGCACTGGACTACGACCTGCTGCTCGAACTCGCGGGTACCGGAGCGGTGCAGGCAACCGGAGTCATCCCGCCCGGGTTCGAAGGAGCGCTGTCCGAGGGCATCACACAGGACCTGGACGCAGCCGAGGCCGCACTCGAAGAATCCGGATACGACGGCGAAACCCTGACATTGCAGTTCCCGAACGACTACCCGGTCGGCGGTGTCGACTTCACCTCTGTCGCGGAGCGCGTTCAAGCGCAGCTCGGCGAGGTCGGCATCGAGGTGGAGCTCGCGCCCGCACCGTTCGCCACGGAGCTCGACGCGTACGTCAACGGCACGGAGAGCTTCGGCCTCTGGTTCTGGGGCCCGGACTACGCCGATTCGGCGAACTTCCTGCCCTTCGGTCCCGGCCTGAAGGTGGGTCTGCGTGCCGGCTGGACGGAAGAGGCCAATGCGGACATCGCCGAGCTCGCCGCCGAGGCGGCCAGTGCGACGGACCCGGACGCGCGCACCGCCGCATTCACGGAGTTCGCCGAGGCGATGCAGGCCGAGGGACCTTTCGTGCCGCTGATCGTTCCGGCGCGCAACATCTCGGCGACCGACGATGTCACCGGCGCCGTCTACAACTCGGTGTGGGAGATGGACATCGCCGAGATCGCCCCCGCGGGCTGATCGGCTCCGTGACCACGACGACCGTCGCACGCAGGCGCCCGACCCGCTCACCGCTGGTCGGGTACCTGCTGCGACGCCTGGGTACCTCGGTGTTGTTGCTCCTCGGTGTCACGATCGTCACCTTCGTTCTGACGAATCTGGTGCCCGGTGACCCGGTCTCCGCGGCTCTCGGTGAGGGCGCGTCCCAGAACCCTGAGACGCGCGAAGCCTTCATCACGGCGAACGGTCTGGATCAGCCACTCATCGTGCAGTACTTCCTCTACATGGGGAACCTGCTGCGCGGCGACCTCGGAACCTCGCTCGTCACCGGGCGCGCGGTGACGACCGATCTGGCGTCCGCTGTTCCCGCGACGATCGAGATCGCTCTGTGCGCCATCGTCGTCAGTCTCGCGGTCAGCGTGGTGCTCGGTACGCTCGCGGCCTACCGGCGCGGACTCGTCACGGATCAGATCGTGCGCGTCGTCACCCTGATCGGACTCAGCGTCCCAACGTTCTGGCTCGCGCTCGTGAGCTTCTACATCTTCTTCCTGGAGTTGCAGATAGCCCCGGGATCGGGTCGGATCTCTCCGTCGATCACACCACCGCCGCGAGTCACGGGCCTGTACACGATCGACTACCTCCTCAACGGCGACGGAGTCGGGTTCTTCGACGCTCTCGCGCACCTCGGACTCCCGGTCATGGTGCTGTCGCTGGTCACGATCGGCCTGCTCACCCGCTTCATCCGCACGTCGGTGCTGGAGGTGCTCGCGAGCGATTACGTGCGTGCCGCTCGCGCCAAGGGCCTCTCCGGAACACGTGTGGTCCTCGACTACGTCCTGCGCGGGGCATCGCTTCCGATCCTCACCGTCGTGGGCGTAGCCTTCGGCGCGTTGCTGTCGGGAACCGTGCTCGTGGAATCGGTGTTCGCGTGGCCGGGCCTGGGCACGTACGCGTACAACTCCGCAGCCAACCTGGATCTGCCGGGCATCATGGGGGTCGGCCTCGTCGTCGGTGTGATCTACATCGTCATCAACTTCGTCGTGGACATGCTCTATGGCGTGCTCGATCCGAGAGTGAGGATCGCATGACCGGGATCGAGGCCAGGCGGATGCCCCTGCGTCTGCGTCTGCGGTGGCCCCGCGCGTGGCGCACGCCTCTCGGGGTGATCGGGACCGTGATCGCCGTGGCGTGGGTGATCGTCGCTTTCACCGCGCAATGGTGGGTGCCGTTCGATCCGAACGCTCAGATCTTCCCGCGGCTGCAGGCTCCGGGTGCCGATACGCTGCTCGGCACCGACAGCAACGGGCGCGACATCTTCTCCAGATTGATGTCGGGCGCGACGGTCACGATTCCGCTGGCGCTCAGCCTCGTGGTCGCCGCGATGGTGATCGGTACCGTCGTCGGGACACTCGCCGGGTTCCTCGGCGGTTGGCTGGACGAGGTGCTCATGCGCATCACGGACCTGGTCATGGCGTTCCCGACGGTGATCCTCGCGATGGTGATCGCCGCATCGCTCGGTCCGTCGCTGTTCAACGCGGTCATCGCGGCGATCGTCGTGTCCTGGCCGCAGTATGCGCGCGTCACCCGCAGCCTCGTGCTCAGTCTCCGCAGCCAGAACTATGTCACTGCGGGTCGTCTCCTCGGCCACTCGCCGCTGCGGACGATGGTCGTCGACATCCTGCCGAACATCGCCGGACCCATGCTCGTTCTCGCGACGCTGGACCTGGGTGCGGCGATTCTGCTCCTCTCCGGTCTCTCGTTCCTGGGACTCGGGGCCCAGCCTCCGACGGCCGAGTGGGGTTCGATGATCTCTGCTGCCGTGCAGAACTTCGATGCGTGGTGGCTGGGTGTGTTCCCCGGACTGGCGATCCTCACGATCGTGATGGCGTTCAACTTCCTCGGTGACGCGATGCGCGATGTGCTCGACCCCACGGCCGAGGTCGCTCACGAGAATCAAGCGGAACGCGTGGAGTCGGCCAAGGGGGTGGCGGCATGAGCGTCCTCAGCATCCGCGACCTCACCATCGACATCGGTCGCCCCCTCGTGCGTGGTGTCTCGCTCGACCTCGAAGCGGGTCGCGTGCAGGGGCTGGCGGGCGAATCCGGTTCGGGCAAGACGCTCACTTCCCTCGCAGTGCTGGGGCTGTTGCCGCGACAGGCGAAGACCGGCGGATCGATCACGCTGGGCGACGTCGAGCTCGTGGGGATGCGACGCCGGGATCTCAACAGGGTGCGCGGCACTCGGGTCGCCATGGTGTTCCAGGATCCGTCGTCGTCGTTGCATCCTCAGTTGACGGTCGGGCGACAGCTCACCGATCACATGCGCGCGCACCTCGGCCTCCGCGGGAAGCAGGCGCGGGCCCGCGCGATCGAGCTGCTCGAACGGGTGCAGGTGCCGGATGCGGAGAACGCCATCGGGCGCTACCCGCACCAGTTCTCGGGCGGTCAACGGCAGCGCATCGCGATCGCCTGCGCACTCGCCTGTGACCCCGAGGTGCTGCTCGCGGACGAACCGACGACCGCTTTGGATGTCACCGTGCAGGCAGGAATACTCACTCTTCTCCGGGGCCTCGCCGTCGAGCGGGATCTCGCCGTCCTGCTCGTCACGCACGACCTCGGCGTCATGAGTGCGATCGCGGATGACGTGGCGATCATGAAGGACGGGAGGGTCGTCGAGCGGGCTGACCGTGCGACCCTCTTCTCCGCGCCGAAGCACGAGTACACCCGCGGGCTGCTGGCGGCGCTCCCCGGCTCGCGCCTCGAGGGGAGCAGCGATGTCTGAACAGTTCGTGCTCGACGCAGCAGGGATCGTCGTCCGCTATCCGGGTACTCCGCCGGTGGTCGCGGTGAACGACGTGTCGGTGCGGGTCGCAGCGGGGGAGACAGTCGCGCTGGTCGGCGAATCAGGTAGCGGCAAGTCCAGTCTTGCGCGTGCGGCTGCGGGGATCGAGAAGCTCGCCGCCGGGAGCGTTCACTTCGAGGGGCGAACGGTCGAGACGCTGCGGATGCGTCGTCGACCGACGTCGCTCACGGGCATCCAGATGGTGTTCCAGGACCCGTCGACTTCTCTCAACCCGCGTCGGAGAGTGGGCGACCAGATCGCGGATGGCATCGCGGCGGCAGTGGCACGCGGATCCGCGGGGTCACGCGTCGAGGAGTGGCTGGAGCGCGTCGGACTCCATGCCTCCTGGGTCTCGCGGTACCCTCACCAGTTCTCCGGTGGGCAGAAGCAGCGCATCGCGATCGCGCGTGCGCTCGCCGCCAGGCCGCTGCTGCTCGTCGCGGACGAGCCGATCTCGGCGCTCGACGCGTCGACCCAGACGAGCGTCGCCGCCCTGATGCGTGATCTCGTGGCCGAGGCCGGCGCCGGGATGCTGTTCATCTCGCACGATCTCGCGGTCGTGCGGCGCATCGCGGACCGCACGCTGGTGATGTACGGGGGGCGAGTCCTGGAATCCGGGGTGACCTCCGAGGTCTGGAACGCGCCGCAGCATCCGTACACCCGCTCACTGCTGGCGGCGATCCCTGAACCGGACGGTGCCGGTCATATTCCCCGCGCTCCGACGCCCGAGGAGCGTGCTTCCTGGCTTGAGGTGGCGCCGGTCCTGCGCTGAGCAGGTCAGGCGTGCCGACGCTGGTCGCGCGCCGGGAAGTAGGTTGGGAGTGGAGGCATCATGCGAAAACTCGTCTACTACGTGGCCGTCAGCATCGACGGATACATCGCCGACCCGACAGGCGGATTCGATGCGTTCCTCGTCGACGGTGACCACACGTCAGTGGTGTTCGGCGAGTACGCCGACGCGCTGCCCGCGCACGCACACGCAGCATTGGGAATCGTTCCGCCGAAGTCGCGCTTCGACACCGTGATCATGGGATGGAACACGCTCACCCCCGCACTCGACATCGGCATCGCCAGCCCGTACCCGCACCTGCGTCAGGTCGTCGCGAGTCGGCGTGCACGCGCGGTCGACCCGGCCATCGCCATCACCGAGGATCCGCTCGCCACTGTCCGCAGCCTGAAACAGGAGGACGGTCTGGACATCTGGCTCTGTGGTGGTGGCGAACTCGCAGGGACGCTCCTTCCGGAGATCGATCACCTCGTCCTCAAGCGGAACCCCGTCGTCTTCGGCTCCGGGATCCCCCTGTTCGGGGCAGCGCTCTACGAGCCGCGCGCGTTCGCGCTGACCCGAACCCGCTCATTCGAGTCGGGTGTGGTGGTCGAAGAGTACGCGCGCCGGAACCGCTAGTCGGCGGGCGGCATTCCGGACGACCTCGTCGATGGCGACTGCCGCCGAGGTCGGGAGGTACGCCTGGCGTGGCGGCGGACACGCTTGCATACTGACGTGATGAGAAGAACCGCGTTCGCCTTCGTCGCCGGAGCCGTCGCCATGATTCTGCTCGCGGGCTGCACGGCATCCGACGATCCGCCGGAGACGAACGACGCACCGCCATCCGACATGCCCGAGGATGTCTTCACTCCGGTGCTGGTCAGCACGTTGGAGACGCCGCGCGCTGTGCTGGCGACCGACGGCCGGGTCCATGTCGCGTACGAGCTCTTCGTGAACAACGTGACGACGCAGACGGCGACCGTCGAATCCATCGATGTACTCGACGGAGACGGTGAGTCGTTGCTGCGACTCGACGAGGATGAGGTCGAGGCATCGACGCATTCGACCGGCACGGGGCTCCCCGGTCGCATTCTCGAGCCGGGGCAGAGCGCGCTCATGTGGCTCGACGTCGTCGTCGATTCGATGGATGAGGTTCCGACGTCGCTGAGTCACTCGATCGGCTTCGGCTTCGATCCCGGAGCGCCCCCGGTCATCACGACGGAGATGACCGAACGTGTTGCGACGACCGAGGTGGACCTGTCCGCTCCTGTCGAGATCGGCCCTCCGTTGGAGGGCGACAACTGGATGAACGGCAACGGCTGCTGCGGAGTGTCCGCCCATCGGAGCGCCGTCAACCCGATCAACGGGACCTACCACGTGCCGGAACGGTACGCGATCGACTACGTGCGGCTCGACGCGGACGGAGCGTTCATCTCGGGACCGGTCGACGAGCTCGAGAGCTACGCCTACTTCGGGGCGAACATCATCGCCGTCGGTGACGGGCCGATCATCTCGATGCGGGATGATCTTCCCGAACAGGAGCCCGGCGCGGACCCGACGGGTCTCGCGCTCGACGAGTACGGCGGCAACCACATCGTGCAGGATCTCGGCGACGGGGTCTACGCGTTCTACGCGCACCTGCAGCCGGGTAACCCGCAGGGGCTCGAGGTGGGTCAGGATCTGAAGAAGGGTGAGACGATCGCCCTGCTCGGCAACACTGGGAACACCGATTCTCCGCACCTGCACTTCCATCTGATGGACTCCCCCAGTCCGCTCGCGTCGAACGGCCTCCCGTTCGTGTACGACTCGTTCGAGCTGGTCGGTGCAGTGACTGCCGATGACCTCGCCACGAATCTCCCCCACGGAGGCCCCTTCGCCATCGACGCGACGGATTCCGGAACCCGCACGGGCCAGTATCCGCTCGAGCTGACCGTCATGGACTATCCCGAAGACTAGAGATGCTGGCGCTCACGGGGTTGCCCAGGGGCGCGTAGGCATGGGACGGTCGAGGCATGCGCGCCCGAGATGACTCTCCGCAGATCGGTATGGTCGACGTCGAGGACGGTGCGCTCGACGCACCGGGGGTGGTGCTCGACGATCTCGTCGCGGATCTGGGCTCTGCGCTCGCCGCGGTGCCTTCCGAAAACGTGCCGACGGAGGGATGGCGGGTGCTCTCCCGGCACACGAGCGGCAGCGCGATGATCGGTGCTCCGCTCGATGCCGATGGCACTCGCTGGCGGATCGCTCACGTTCCGAATCCGGATCAAGGGAAGACGCACGTCCATCCCGATCCGGAGCGACTTCGTGCCTCGCGCTCGGTCCGACGCCGCGGGCTGGAGCTTCGGTGGCCGGACAGCGTGCGCGCCGGCGGGGACGACGTGACCTACGCGATCGACATCGTGAACGCCGGCGACACCCGGTGGACGCCTGACGACGACGGCTTTCTCGTGGTCGGTGCCTTCGTTCAGCCGGGTGAATCCGGCTTCAACTTCGGATGGATGGCGTCGGGACAGCACGCGGCCGTCGCGCTCGATCCCGGAGAATATGCACGAGTGCCAGTCGTGATCAATGGGCGCGTCTGGTCGGACCTCGAACCGGGAAAGCACGACCTGCGCGCCGTGCTCGTCTCTCTCGGGTTGTCGGCGGAACCGCTGGCCGTCGATGTCACGCCGGAGCAGATCGCGCGCAACAAACCGGTGCACTCGCGCGCGACGCGATCAGCGGATGAACAGCGCCAGGCGATGGAAGAGCGGATCGCGGCGCTGCGAGCACGGATCGCTGCCGCCGGAGCGCTTCCGGCAGTCGTGACGGCGGTGGAGGCGGCATCCACGAGCGAGGACGCGGTGGCGAACATCCGCCGTCTCCTGGGCGTGAGCGCCGCCGCTGCAGAGCAGATCTGGCACACGCCACTGCAGCAGTTGCACCACAGCGAGCGTGCACGCATCGAGCGGGATATCGAAAACCACCTGCGCCTACGACGATCTGGGGATGGTGAAACGGCGAGCAAGGGGTGGTGAAACGGCGAGCAAGGGGTGGTGAAACGGCGAGCAAGAGGTGGTGAAACGGCGAGCAAGAGGTGGTGAAACGGCGAGCTGCGACGTAGGCTCTGGTCATGCCAAATGACCAGCTGATTCGACGGCTCGTCTTCTCGCGTGTTGAGGAGGCGCTGGAGGACACTCGGATCGTGGTCCTCCAGGGTGCTAGGCAGGTGGGGAAGTCCACACTGGGGGCAGAGGTACTGGCGGACCGTGCGGGTCTCGCAGTGACCTTGGATGACCCTGCATCACTCGACTTCGCGCGCGCGGATCCGGTCGGCTTTGTCGAGCAGGCGCCAGAAGGCACGCTCATGATCGACGAACTGCAACGCGCCCCGGAGCTCGTGGTTGCGCTCAAGGCATCAGTCGACCGGGACCAGCGGCCCGGTCGCTTTCTCGTGACGGGGTCGGCGAACCTTCTCGATCTGTCGGCGACGCACGAGTCGCTTGCCGGACGGGCCGAGCGCATCGAGCTCTATCCACTCAGTCAACGTGAACTGGCACCGAACACCGGGTCCTTCATCGATCTCGCGTTCACTCCGCATGCTCTGGCGCGTCACGCGAGTTCACTGACGCGCGAGGAGTACGTCGATCGGGCGGTCGGTGGCGGATACCCAGAGGCTCTTCGTCGGGCTTCGTCTCGACGAAGAGAGGACTGGTACGACGCCTACGTGTCGCAGATCGTGCGTCGCGATGCGCCGGATATCTCCGGACTGCAGAGGATCGCAGATCTGCCGCGGTTGCTGAGGCTCATCGCGAGCCGTATGGGAACGACGATGGTCTGGTCGTCGCTTGCCGCTGACGCCGGCATCCCGAGGAGGACGCTCGACCCGTACGTCGCTCTTCTTGAGACCCTCTACCTGACACACACCCTGCCGGCGTGGGCGGTCAATCTCACGTCCAGGGAGGTGAAGCAGCCGAAGGTGTTCCCGGTGGATTCGGGCCTTGCGGCCAGTCTGCTCGGGGTGACGTCGTCGGGACGGGGACCTGGAGATGCGGCGACAGGGGCGTTGCTGGAGTGCTTGGTGGTCGGCGAACTGCGACGTCAGCAGACGTGGGCGACGGAGCGGACTTCACTGCACCACTATCGCGACAGCCGAGGTGTCGAGGTCGACGCGATCGTCGAGACGCCAGATGGGCGGGTCGTGGGTATCGAGGTCAAGGCGTCGTCCACGGTGCGGGCCAAGGATGTTGCGGGGCTCAAGGCGCTCAGTGAGCGAGTGGGAGATCGGTTCGTCGCGGGGTACATCCTGCACACAGGCCCATCATCGGCGGCGGTCGGCGAGCGGATAACTGCCGTGCCGATGGACGCGCTCTGGGCGGCGACGTAGCTACCGGCGGTGCAGACGCGGCGGACGGGGTGGGAACTGCTCTTCGTGTCGGAAGCTGTCTGAACTAGGCCGTCACTCCGGGCGCCCGCTGCCGTAGCGCAGGCGACGGTACACCCAGTCCGCGGCCAACGCGACGGCGAGGCCGACGCCGACGGCGATGAGCCAGCGTACGAGCATCGGCACGTCCATCGTCGCGTCGATCAGCACGTTCACGAGCACCGCGACGACCGCATTGATCGCCGGGATCACCCAGATGCGTTTGCTGCGCGTCGTGTCGCTCATCCCACTCACCTAGCTTCCTCGGTTGAGGTCGTCGGCTTCCCAGCTGAGATCCGAACCCTCGACGATCGGAAGCGCCTCGAGTCGCGGATCGGCGCAGATCGCGCGGATGAGGTCCGCGGACCCGGCGACGACCGTGGAATCGAAGTCGATCTCCGAGACCATGACCCAGGCGCGATCGCCAGGCCACACCAGATTCGGGTGCTGTGCCGTGATCCACTCCGTGCGTCCCTCGGCGGCGGGGTCGGCGTCCTCGGCAGCGAAGCTCCACGTCGGATTCTGGTGAGTGTCGCTCCACGGCACCTCGCGGACCCAGGTCGAGTCCGCGAACGCGCGCAGGGAGCCGCCGAACAGGACGTACTCGCGCCCGGGGAGTTCGAGGCGCGGACCCTGGGAGATCTCGTCCGAGAGGATGCCGGAGTGCCAGGTCGGCTTGCGGAAGACGTTGTTGAACGGGTCGTGGATGCTCTGCTGCAGCATCGCCTGATGCCTCGCGTCGTCGCCGCTGGCGAACACGGCAGTGGACCCGGGCGAACGGACGCTGCCGACCAGGTCGCCCCAGCCCTCCCAGAGCGCGGCCACGCCGTCGTCGGGGGTGCGGGTGTGCGCGAGGAGATGCTCGGCCAGCGCGGCGAAACGCTCCGGGTCGAGTTGCCCGTCCTCTGGTGCCGTGTACTCGCGCCCGTCGGGTCCGATGCGCGTGTTCCAGTCCTCGCCCGCGGGTGTGCGGACGATCCGCTGCCACTGCGCGAGCGGGTGCATCGTCGTGCCGAACGCCGCCGCGGTCTCCGCCCAGGTCGTCTGCGCTTCCTGGAAGCTGCCGACCAGGGAGAGGTGCTCGACCTCGGTGAGGCGCTCCCACTCCTCGTTCGCCGGGAAAGGACGGTCGGGTAGCCACCGCACCTGTGGTCGGTGGAAGACCCGCGCGTACGCCTGGAAACCGCGCGGTACAGCGCTGTGCATGTCCAGCCACACGTCGTCCAGCCGATCGCGTAGCCACTCGCCGGGGGTCGGGTCCGCAATCCAGTCCATGCGGTCCACGCTACCCGGGAGCCGCCCGGCACGAGCTGTTCACCTTCCGTTCGATTCCACGTCGCGTGGCACCGCGTCGGCGCGATCGGATGGTCGGCTGCTCACTGCCCCGGTGCCTCCGCGGGGATGCCGGTGTCGCGGACCAGATAGATCCACGGGAACGCCCGGCATCCGACTTCCCATCCGTTCGCCGCCTCTCCGGCCAGCGTTGCTTTCCACAGGATGCGCCGGTGCTCCCACTGCGTGTCCCCGCGGACCATACGGTGGGTGAGCATGCCGGCCTCGACCGTGTGCCAACCTTCGCGCCCGGCGAGGTCGAGCGCCGCCATCTCGTCGAATGCCGTCACCGGTCCGAGCCAGCGCTCGGAATCTCCCTCGTCCTGCACGCGTGCGGCATCTCCGAAGCGCTGTTGGGCGGCCTGGCGCGACATGCGCAGCTCGGAGCCGATGAGCGCCCAGCTCGCGCCGGCTGCGCGCGCGGAGGCGACGGCACGGTGCAGTACCGCGCGCGCTTCCCCCTCGGCGCTGGCGCTCGACGCGATCAGGGCGAGGTGCGCATCGATGTCGAGCGACTGTTCCTGGTCGACGTCGGCATCCTCGAGGATCGCGCGACTGATCGCGTCCGCCAGATCGCTCACTCGGGAGCGCCCTGGCTGGGGAGCCAGCCCGCCTTCGGGTGGCCGCGGCGGATTCCGTTCGAGAATCCCCACAGGTAGGTGCCGACGAGCATCGCGCCGACCCCCGCGCCGAGACCGAAGCCGCCGAGGAAGCCCTCCCAGTCGAACCCGATCGCAAGAATGACGACAGTTGCGCCGAGGACGATGAGGCCGATCGCGACCCACAGCACGCGGGTGAAGACGACCGACGTTCGTTGCTGCAGAGTGTTCATAGTGTCAATCTAGAGTTGACGCCCGACCGCGTCAATCAAAAGTTGACGTTGATGTGGCGGCACGTAGCTGTGCCAGCGTCGCGAGCCGGGTCGGCCTAGCGACAACAAGGCGTTCGAACAGGCAGGTCTTGAGACTGTGCGCCAAATCCGGCGGGGCACTCTTGCTGCGTCGCAGTTCGCGCCAACCATCGTGGACGATATGGGGAGAAGGATCAGGAAGCCCCCGTCCTGGCCATAAAAAAGCAGGCCCCCGATTTCTCGGGGGCCGCGCCCGGTAGCCGAAGCATCCAGGTGATTATGGCAACACAATACCGCAACTGAGTTGGTGTCGCACGGGAGAGCGGCGGGCCCTGAACGGGACCCCCTCCCACGTCGAGCGAGATACCCGGCGTTCACCTCCGCGTCGCCGGCCGGTCAGTGCCGCCTGCGATCATCCGGACACCGTCACATCCCGGGAGATCCGTGCCCACACCGCTCGTCACCGTCATCCTTCCGGCGAAGGACGCCGGCGCGTACATCGGCACGACGCTGGAGACCCTGCGTCGTCAGTTCGACGACCCCGCCGCCCTCAAGCTCGTCGCGATCGATGACGGGTCGCGCGACGACACCGGGGCGCTGATGCGGCGCTACGCGGAGTTCTTCCCACACGCCGAGGTCATCGTGAACCGCACTCCGCAGGGGCTCGCGAGCGCACGCAACCAGGGACTCGCCCACGTGGAGGGGGACGCGTTCTGCTTCGTGGACGGCGACGACTGGATGCAGCCCAGTCGGCTTCAGGTGCTGGTGGATCGCCTGCGTGATCTCGACTGCGACTTCCTCCGCACGGACCACGTGCGCGTCACCGGCTCCGATCGTTCCCTCGTCCGGGCCCCGCACGCGTGGCGCGATGTGGTGACCGTTCCGCGCGACGCGATCCTCCCCGAGGACGAGACGACGATGGTCGACTATCCGTACGCCTGGGCGGGAATCTTCCATCGGCGAGTGCTGGATGACGGCCTCGCCTCCTTCCCCCCTGGGCTCTTCACGGCGGAGGACCGACCGTGGATCTGGCGGCTGCATTTGCAGGCTTCGTCATTCGCCGTCGTCGATGCGCCGCATCTGCTCTACCGCCGCGGAGTGACGACGTCCTTGACGCAGGTCCGGGACCGTCGTCAGCTCGATTTCTCCCGCGCTCTCAGTCAGGTCGTCGATCTCGTTCGCGCCGATGCCGAGGCGGAGCGCTTCCTGCCGAAGGTGGTCTGGACCACGCTCGCGCTCAGTTCTCACCACCTCGTGCGAGCCCGGCGGATGTCCCCCGCCCTCCGCGGCGAGATGCGCACTCACGTCCGCGAGGTTCTCGCGCGGCTCCCCTCCGCCGAGGTCGAGGCGGCGCTCGCCCGCTTCGATGGCCCGCGACGCCGGGTGCTCGCGCGCACCCTCCGAGAGACGGTGCGGACATGACCCAGCTCTTCGTGCTGAACAGTGCCTATGGCCTCGCGACCGCGGCAGCCGCGATCGACGCCGGGCTGATCGCCGACGCCGGACCCCACATCCTGCTGTCGGTCAACTCGGTGCAGATCCCCGAGACGGCGACCGCGATCCACGAGGCGGGGTCGCTCGAGAGTCTGCGCGCGCGGTTCGACCGCACGGAGTCGCTGAACGAGATCCTCTCGCCGCGTCACCCGCGCTCGTGGGACCCGGAGGACGAAGACCTGCCGCTGCTCGAGCGCCTGTTCCGCCGTGCGTGGGACCTGGACGGGACGGACCTGGAACTGTTCGTGCAGAGTCCGCAGATCGCACCGTCGCGCACGCTGCTGTCAGTGTTCCCGACCGCGCGCATCACGATCGTCGGCGACGGTCTCATGACGTACTCGCCGATGCGGGTGACGCTGCCGTGGTCCGTGCGGTCGCGGATCCATCGCGTCGTCTACGCGGACGTCGTGCCCGGGGTGGAGCCGCTCGTGTGCGCCGACACCGCAGCCCGCGTGCCGGTCCCCGCCGAGCGTTTCCGTGCGGCGCTGCTCGAGACATCCGACTCCGCTCCTCCCACGGCGACGGACGGGCGCCCCCTCGCCGACGGGGTGCCCACCGCGCTGGTGCTCGGGCAGTACCTCGCCGCGCTGGAGCTCGTCACGCCCGCCGAGGAGATCACGCTGCAGGAGGATCTGATTGACGCCGCGGTACGCACCGGAGCCGAGCGCATCCTGTTCAAACCGCACCCGTCCGCGCCTCCGACGGTCACGGATGCCGTGCGGGACCGCGCACTCCGATACGGCAGGGAGTTCGCCGAGTACCGGGGTCCGGATTCTGCGGAGATCCTGGCCGAGCGGCTCGACGCGACGGCCGTGATCGCCGGCTTCTCCACCGCGCTGCCCACCGTGCGCACCGTGTTCGATCGGCGCATCGAGTCCGCGGGGGCGCGCACCGTGCTCTCGCGCCTCACCCCCTTCGCGAACAGCAATCGGGTGCCGGTGACGATCGTGGACGCGCTCACCAGACCCACCACCGCCTACGCCGACCCCGCCCGCCTGCAACTGCTTGTCGACGCCGTGGGATACGCGATGCAGCCCGTGCTCGCCGGGTACCTCCGACCGCGTGCAGAGGAACTCCTGCGCACTCTGGATGCCGCGGAGCGCGACCGGTACTTCACCCCCGCCCGTCTCGCCGAGCTCGGACTTCCGGGAGCTCCGGCCGAGAGCGCGGTGCGTCGCGCGCTACGGTCGACGGGCGGAGTCGGACGCGCGGAAGAGATCCGACTGACCATCGCCGGTGCGCGTCGTCGCGCTGGCCGAGTATGGAGAGCGGTACGCGGACGATGACGAGAGTGGCGGCGATCATCCCGGCCCGGGGCGGATCCAAGCAGGTCCCCCGGAAGAACCTGGCACGCGTGGGCGGTGTGCCGCTCATCGAGCGCGCCGTGCGTGCCGCTGCGGCCGCCGACGGTGTGGACGTGGTCGTGGTCTCGACCGACGACGACGAGATCGCCGCGGTCGCCACGGCCGCCGGTGCGCGGATCATCCGCCGCCCCGCCGACATCTCCGGCGACACCGCGTCGTCCGAGAGCGCGATCCTGCATGCGCTCGACGAGCTGGACCGTGCGGGTGAGCCCGCTGACATCGTGGCGTTCGTCCAAGCCACCTCGCCGTTCCTCCCGAGTGACGCGCTCGCCGCGGGGATCGCCCAGGTGCGCGCGGGTACGTACGACAGCGCGTTCTCCGCGCACGAGACCTACGGATTCCTGTGGCGACGGGACGACGAGGGCGCCGCCGTTGCCGTGAACCATGATGCCGCCCACCGGCCGCGCCGCCAGGATCGGGAACCGCACCACCTCGAGACCGGGGCGTTCTACGTCTTCCGGGCCGACGGCTTCCGCCAGCACCGGCACCGCTTCTTCGGACGCATCGGCATCATCGAAGTGCCCGAGGCGACAGCGCTGGAGATCGACGACGCACAGCAGCTCGCGATGGCGGCGGCGCTCGCCGCGACCGTCGAGATGCCGGAGTCCATTCCCGTCGCCGCTGTCGTGACCGACTTCGACGGTGTCCACACCGATGACACGGCGCTCGTCGATGCCGACGGACGCGAGCAGGTGCAGGTGAGCCGCGAGGACGGGATGGGCGTCGCGATGCTCCGTCGGGCCGGCATTCCGATGCTGATCCTGTCGACCGAGGTGAATCCCGTCGTGCGCGCTCGAGCGGAGAAGCTGCGTGTGCCCGTCCTGCACGGGATCGATGACAAGGAGTCCGCGCTGCGGACCTGGGCGAGCGAGAACAACGTCGCGCTCGCCGACATCGCCTACCTCGGAAACGACGTGAACGACCTCCCCGCGATGCGGATCGTCGGGTGGCCGATCGCCGTCGCGAACGCCCACCCGCTGGTGCTCGCTGCGGCCAGGGTCGTGCTGCGTCGCACCGGTGGCAACGGTGCGGTGCGGGAGCTCGTGGAGCGGGTGTTGGTGAGTTGACCGTCCGCCGGTTACCCCTTCGTCGCGCGGTGTTCACCATCGGCGCGTAGCCAGGAGGGAGGGGTTTTCGAAGACCGGAGGAACCATGACCGTCAGCATCGGATCGCGCGTGATCGGGGGCGGTCGACCCGCCTACGTCATCGCCGAGATCGGCCTGAATCACAACGGCGATGTCGAGCTCGCCAAGCGCCTCATCGACGTCGCCGCCCGTGCGGGCGCGGACGCGGTGAAGTTCCAGAAGCGCACTCCCGAGATCTCCACGCCGGAGCACATGCGCGATGTCCCCCGCGAGACGCCGTGGGGCACCATGAGCTATCTCGACTACCGCCGACGGGTGGAGTTCGGCCGCGACGAGTACATCGCGATCGGCGACCACGCCACGATGCAGGGGCTCGACTGGTTCGCGTCGCCGTGGGATGTGCCGAGCGTGCACTTCCTTGAGGAGCTCCACGTCGTCGCGCACAAGGTGGCCTCCGCCAGCCTCACCGACACCGAGCTGCTGACGGCGATCCGCGATACCGGCAAGCCCGTCATCCTCTCCACCGGTATGTCGACCATCGCGCAGATCGATCGCGCGCTCGACACCCTGGGCACCGACCGCGTCGTCCTCATGCATGCCACATCGACTTACCCGCTGGAGCCGGAGGAGGCGAATCTGCGTGTGATCGCCACGCTGCGCGACCGCTACGCCGGCATCCCCGTCGGATACTCCGGGCACGAGCGCGGGCTGCAGATCTCCCTCGCGGCCGTCGCGATCGGCGCTGTCGCCGTGGAGCGGCACATCACCCTGGACCGGACGATGTGGGGCTCAGATCACGCCGCGTCCCTCGAACCGACGGGCCTCGAGCACCTCGTCCGCGATATCCGCGTGATCGAGACCGCGCTCGGCGACGGAGTGAAGCGCGTCTTCGACAGCGAGCAGGCGCCGATGGCCAAGCTGCGGCGCATCCCGGCATGAGCGGGGGCGACGGACTGCGGGTCGTCGCGATCGCCGACGCCGACTCGTTCGTGAAGTGGGCGGCTGCGCTCCTCGGCTCCGTGCCCGACATCCGCCGGCACATGCTGCTCGTGCGGACGCCGTTGACGGTGAGCGCCGAGCAGGAGCGCACCGCGCTCGCCGGCACCGGATTCACGACGGACGACGTCACGCGGGTCGGGTTCGCACGGGTGGTCGGCTGGCTCGAGGGGCAGCGGCCGGATGTCGTCGTGCTCGCCGGGCGGGCGCCGTTCGTCCGGTTGATGATGCGTCAGATCGATCAGCTCACCCACCGTCCCGTGACGGTGTCGGGGCTCCCCGGCATGGCGATCCCCGCCCAGCGCGGCGCCCTGGAGTACCGACGGCACTCCGACCTGCTCGTCGTGCACTCGCATCGAGAGGAGCGGGCCTTCGCCGAACTCGGGGCGCGGCTGGGCATCCAGGTGCCGACCGCGCTCGCCACGCTTCCCTTCGCTCGCACGCCCGAGCGCGTGCTGTCCCCCGCCCGGATGCTCTCGGCCGAGCGGATCGAGTCGCGCGTGCGTGGTGCGTCCGGTGCGCCGTCGGTCAGAACCGTCGCTGTGGCCGAGCGGCCGCGTCAGGACCCCCCGCCCGTCGTCACCCGTCCACCGGCGACGGACCTGGTGTTCGCAGCGCAGGCACTCGTTCCCGTCGAGCGGGCGGAGCGCGCGGAACTGGCAGCGACGCTGCGTCGCGCCGCCGAGGCCCATCCCGACCGTCGTGTCGTGGTGAAGCTGCGCTCGCGGCCCGGCGAGGCCGAGACGCATCTGGAGCGCGACTCGTACTCCGAGCTGCTCGCGGGGTACCGCCCCGACAACCTCGTCTTCTCGCACGAACCGATGGCGACGGCGCTCTCGCGGGCGGAGGGTCTCGTGACCATCAGCTCGACAGCCGCGATCGAGGCCGTAGCGCTCGGAGTGCCGGTGATCGCACTCGACTCGTTCGGGGTCAGCAAGACGCTTCTCAACACCGTCTTCATCGGCAGCGGACTGCTGGGTGGACGCGGCGAGGTCGCGGGGCGGCGCTTCCGGCACCCGCACCCCGCGTGGATGCATGACAACTACTTCCACCCGGCGTCCGAGTCCACGTGGTGGCAGCGCGTCGAGGAGCTCGTCGCCGAGCGTCGGGCCGGGCGTCTGCCGGCCCGACGAGTGCCCTCCCCGCGTGGTGGCGCACTGCACGCTGCCTGGCATCGGGCGAGTGTCCTCGGCCGCGAGGACAGGTCGCTGAGCGGAGCGCTCGCGCTCGGCGTGGGTGCACCGGTTGTCCGGGGAATCGTGGGGCTGCGGCGTCGGCGTGTCAGCGAAGCCGGCGACAGCTGGGCCGACGCATCCACCGATCACACGATCGAGCCGAACCCGCACCACGATCCGATCCGCCGCTGACGCGTCCGGACGGATTCACGGACGATCGCGATCTCCGCTAGACTGTCCAGGTTGTCTGCCCTCTTTCGGGCGGACACAATCACACACCCTCCTGCTTCCGGGAAAGTCCCGGAAGCCGTTCTAGTCCGAAGGAGGTGGGTAAGTGACGCACCAGTACGAGCTCATGGTCATTCTGACCCCCGAGATCGACGAGCGTATCGTCGCCCCGACGCTCGACAAGTTCCTGAAGGTCATCACCAACGATGGTGGCTCGATTGACAAGGTCGACATCTGGGGCAAGCGCCGTCTTGCATACGAGATCCAGAAGAAGAACGAGGGCATCTACGCCGTCGTCAACTTCACCGCCACCAGCGAAGCCACGCAGGAGCTCGACCGTCAGCTGAAGCTGAACGAGCAGATCATGCGCACCAAGGTTCTGCGTGCCGAGGAAGCGTTCGCTCAGGTCGCTGCCGAGGCCAAGCGTGCCGAGGAGAAGGCTGCCCGCAAGTCCGCCAAGGCTGCGAAGGCCTAAGGACCATGGCCGGCGAAACCGTCATCACCGTGGTGGGTAACCTCACGGCCGACCCCGAGCTGCGCTACACGCAGAACGGGCTGCCGGTGGCGAACTTCACCATCGCATCGACCCCGCGCAACTTCGACCGCGCCTCGGGTGAGTGGAAGGACGGCGACGCGCTGTTCCTCCGTGCATCCGTGTGGCGCGAGTTCGCCGAGCACGTGGCCGGATCCATGACGAAGGGCATGCGCGTCATCGCGCAGGGCCGCCTGCGTCAGCGCTCCTACCAGGACCGCGAGGGCAACCAGCGTACGAGCATCGAGCTGGAGGTCGACGAGATCGGCCCCTCGCTTCGGTATGCGACGGCGCAGGTCACCCGTGCGGCATCCGGCGGCGGCGGTGGCGGCGGCGGACAGCGTCCCGCAGCACAGCAGCAGGTGTCGGAGGAGCCGTGGTCCACGCCCGGTTCGTCCACCAGCGCTGATGCCTGGAGCACTCCGGGCAGCTTCGGCGACGACACCCCCTTCTAAATAAGACTCCGGATGCGCGCCTCGGTGCTGCGTCCGCAAACACTCAAGGAAAAACAATGGCTGGAAAGTCGAGCGGCGACCGCCGCAAGCCGCGGAAGGGCGCGAAGAACGCCGCTCCCGCGAAGTCCATCCGGGTTGGTGTCATCGATTACAAGGATGTCGCCACCCTCCGCAAGTTCGTCTCGGAGCGCGGCAAGATCCGCGCCCGTCGTATCACCGGTGTCTCGGTGCAGGAGCAGCGTCTGATCGCCACGGCGATCAAGAACGCGCGCGAAATGGCGCTCCTGCCCTACGCTGGCGCTGGCCGGTAAGGGGTATCGAGATGGCAAAGCTGATTCTCACGAACGAGGTCGCCGGGCTGGGTAGTGCCGGTGACGTGGTCGAGGTCAAGAACGGGTTCGCTCGTAACTACCTCATCCCCCAGGGTTTCGCTACGGCGTGGACCCGTGGTGGCGCCAAGCAGGTCGAGTCGATCCAGGCCGCGCGTCAGGCACGCGCGATCCACGATCGCGACGAGGCCGTTGCACTGAAGAACTCGCTGGAGAGCACCAAGGTCCGCCTCGCCGTCAAGGCAGGCTCCGAGGGTCGCCTCTTCGGGTCGGTCAAGACCGACCACGTTGCGGACGCCGTGAAGGCTGCCGGCATCGGCGAGCTCGACAAGCGCAAGATCCAGATCTCCTCGCCGATCAAGTCGGTGGGAGACCACGAGGCCACCGTTCGTCTGCACGACGACGTGACCGCCGTGATCACCCTGGCAGTCGTCGCCGCCAAGTAAGCGTCGCGACAGCATCGCTCGGATGCCCCGGAGTCTTCGGACACCGGGGCATCCGTCGTTTCCCCGCCCCTCGTGAATGCCCGTCGGCGGGCGTCAGACGGTGCGAGGGCGTTCGGTGCTGAGGAGGCGGCGGATGCCGGTCTCGACGGACACGTCGCGGTCGATCAGGCGTCCGGAGCGAGCAGCGCGGAAGACCCGGGGGTCGATGTAGCTCGATCGCGCCACCGCCCGCGTGTTCCCGAGCACGGTCGCCACGGCGTCGACGGCCAGCAGCTCCCGGGCCTCGCGGTCGAGGTCGGCGGCGCGGGCATCCGCGAGGGAGAGCGCGGCCGTCGTGGTGCCGCGCAGGGTCCGGAAGTCCTTGGCCGTGAAGGGTCCTCCGGTCACATCGCATATGTAGGCGTTCACCGTAGCTGCGGTCAGCAGCCGCATGCGCCGCCCGGCCCGGTAGCGCAGCAGTGTCGCGCGACGGGGCCGTGCCGGCTGCGAGCGGATCCAGTCCGCGAGCTCGGCGTCGTCGAACTCGCGGTGCTGACGACGGTTCATCTTGCCCAGGAAGGACAGCTCCATGCTGGTTCCGTCGAGGCGCAGGTCCGCCCAGCGCAGCGTGAGAAGTCCGCGCGTGCCGTACTTGCGCAGATAGTTGGGCGAGCCGATGCGCACGGCGGTGCGGTCGATGATGCGGAATGCCACGGCGAGGGCGCGGGTGCGTTCATCGTCGCTCTGCAGATTGCGGGTCACGATCGCGCGTGCCGCGGGCAGGGCGGCAGCGAGTTCGAGTGCACGATCGAACTTCAGCAGGTCCCGGCGCGTGCGCCAGCGCGCGTGGTACAGGTACTGGCGGCGCCCGGCGGCATCCGTGCCGACCGCCTGGATGTGGCTGTCGGCATCCGGACTGATCCACACCTTGGCCCAGGCGGGAGGGATCACGAGAGCGCGGATGCGGTCGCGCGTCTCCGCATCGACAGTGCCGCCGTCTGGGGCGTAATAGCGGAAGCGTCCGCGGGCACGCACACGGCGGATCCCTGGTGCGGATGACGGATCGATGCGGTGTAGTCGTGCCACGTGCGTCCCTCTCTGGGGCTGAAGTATTCCAGCACATCGCTCGCTTGAGACGCACGTCAAGCCCCTCGACGGGTTCCACGCGATGCGACAGGTGCCCGCGGGCGCACCGAATGCCCCGGGTGCGGCCCCGGGGCATTCGGCAGTGCGGAGCACGTGCTGCGCCCCCGACGCAGCACGTCCGCTCGGGAGGCAGCCCCGAGCGTCCACCGTGCTCGCACTCCGGCAGGGTCGACGGCTCCTCCCCCGAGGACGCCGGCCCTGCCGGGGTTCTTACGCGGCGGTGCGGCGCCGGAGCAGACCGACTCCCAGGAGCGCGAGCATCACCGCGAGCACAACCGGCGCGGCGGATGCGACTCCGCCCGTCGCGGCGAGCATGTCGCCGCCGGCCTGTGCGTTCACGCCGCCCTGGCCGGCCGGCACGGAGGCGCCCGGGTTCAGGCCGGGGTCCGTACCGGGGTCAACGCCAGGGTCGGTTCCCGGGTCGGTCCCGGGGTCCGTGCCAGGATCTGTTCCGGGGTCGGTTCCCGGGTCCGTACCGGGGTCTGTCCCCGGGTCGGTTCCAGGGTCGGTCCCGGGGTCGGTACCAGGACCGGTGCCGGGGTTCGCCACCGTGGCATCGCCGACCACGCCGATCGCGTTGCCTCCGATCGTGATCGGAGCCGTGATCGGCAGGGCCACCTGCGTTCCACCGAGCAGCGAGCCCTCACCGCCGGTGAGGATCTCGTCGATGGGGCTGCTGATCGCTCCCGGTCCACCCGTTCCGCCGCCGGTCACCGTGCCGGTCCCGAGGACCGCGATGGCGTTGCCCGCGGCGGTGATCGGTGCGGTGATGGGTGCGACCACCTGGGTGCCGCCGAGGAGGGCGTCGGAGCCGTCCGTGGTGGGTCCTGTGGTGGTCGTGCCGGTGGTGGTGGGTTCGGGTGCCGCCGCGCCTACCTCACTCGTTCCGAGGATCGCGATGGCGTTGCCACCGGCGGTGATCGGTGCGGTGATGGGCGCGACCACCTGGGTGCCGCTCCCCGTCCCGTCGGTGCCGCTCGTCTCGGCTCCTGCGCCGGATGCCGGTGCCTCGGGCGCGGGTGCCGCCGCGTCCGAGTCGGCCTCGGTGACCTCGCTCGTTCCGAGGAGCGAGATCGCGTTGCCGCTCACGGTGATCGGGACATCGACGTCGACCAGCGCCTGCGTTCCGGACAGCAGTCCGTCGACCCCGGAGGTGGTGACCGTCGGTGTCGCGGGCGCCGGTGCCGCCTCAGGCTCCTCCGCGGGTGTGGGGGCCGCCTCCGTCCTCGAGGTGCCCAGCACGCTCACGGCGACGTCCTTCACCGTGACGGGAACCTCGACGGTGACGACCGCCTGTGTGCCCGATGCGGTGCCGGAACTCCCGTCCGTGGACGGTGCCGGTGCCGGTGCCGGTGCCGGTGCCGGTGCGGGTGCGGGTGCGGGTGCGGGTGCCGGTTCCGGTTCTGGTTCTGGTTCCGGTGCGGGCGCCTGCGTTGACGAGGTCCCGAGCAGGGAGATCGCGTTGTCGGTCACCGTCACGGGAACGGAGATCGGAGCGACGGCCTGAGTTCCCGAGAGGAGGCCGTCCTCTCCGTCGGTTTCGGCGGCTGTCGCCACCGTTGCGCCGAGCAGGGTGATCCCGCCGGCGAGAAGCGTGCCCCACAGGGCTCGCTGGATGAAAGTACGCATGATTCAGCTCCTGACTGAGGAAATGGGTGTGGTTGGCGCGCGCAGATCTGGGGTGTGCGCGCAGCACCGTCGTCGCTGTCGCGGAGGACAGCACGATCACCCGTCAGTCAGGAGAGACGTCGGTATCGCGGACCGGCGACGGCGGCAGAGAGTCGTCGGTCGTCGTGGCGGCCCGCAGTCCGGCACGGAGCGGATCGCCCGCGGTGCCGCCGAGGCGTGCACCGTCGCTGAAGGATCCTCCGCCGGAGCTGGCGGAGGATGTCGGAGGGGAGCCCGGTGGCGCGTGCGCAGGGGTTCCGGAGGGCGGGGGAGGGTCGCCGCCCGCAGGCAGGGCGGCAGGCTGGGAGGCAGGCGCGGAGGTGCCGGGAAGGCCAGTCGACGGCGTTGCGTCATCGGCGAGGAAAGGCGCGATCGTGATGCCTCCAGGAACCGCATCGTCTGTGGCGTCCTGGAGGGCGTTCGCTCGGCTCTCCGGCGAGTTCGCATCACGCACGGGAAGCGTCGGAAGCGGATCGCCGCCGACGCCGGGGTCTCCGATCGAGATCGGCGGGTCGAGCGCATCGATCACGGGAGGAACCGTGTCGTCCACCACGCCGCCGATGACTCCGACGGTCTCGTCGAGGGTGTCGGTGACGGAACCCAGGACCTCGACCAGCCCGAGATCGGACAGCAGATCGCCGACGACGGGGACATCAGTGAGAGCGCCGGTCACCGGGTCCGTGACCGCCGAGACGGGAGAGTCCTTCAGCGCCTGCGTGACCGGCTTTGTGACCTGCTCGACCGTGTCGGCGGTCTCCTTGACGACCGGGGCGACCACCGGGGCGACGACCGGAGCGGTGGTCACGGTCTCGGTGACGGTCTCGACCACGGCGGGTGCGGACTTCTGGACCGGTTCCACGACCGTTTCCACGACGGGCTTCACGACTTCGGTGACCACCGGCTTGACGACTTCGGTGACCACGGGCTTGACGACCTCGGTGGCACCGGAGACGGTGTCGCCCACGAGGGAAGTGACTCCGTCGAGCAGCCCGTCTCGGTCGTCCTCGGCGTGCGCGGTGGACGGAGCGACGAAGAGAGTGAGCAGGGCCCACGCGAGCACGATGAGCGCCGCCCAGGCGACGCCGGTGGGTATTCGGCGAGCGGGTTCTGCTCTCATCACGTTCACCTCCCCCTCCGAAGGGAAACGCTACGGAACGCGGTGCTCCGGTGCCGCCGAGAATACTCCGCGTCCGCCGCGCTGTCTAGGCATATCTCCGGCGATGGTGTCTCGTGGCGCCGCGTGACGCGCCCGGGGATACTCGGGCTTGACTTCTCCCCAGGTTGTACACATCCCCCCTCTGCGCGCAGAACCTTCAACGGTCGGTTGAGACAGATTCCCATCCACAGGCTGGGGAAACACGAAATCGCAGGTCAGAGTGCAATACTCTTTTGAAAACACGACACCCCACAGGGGTTATCCACAGCCGTTGTACACAGACACTCCCACGTTGTTCGCACACTCTCCACAGAGTTATCCACAGGCCGTGTTGCATGGGGATAACTGCGCTCCTAGCGTGGTCGAGCGACGTGATGTCGGGGGTTCGTGTTCTGCTGTGCGCACACGCGAAAGAACTCGATCGCGGGAGTGCCGTCCATCGGAGACGAGCCCCTGCGTAGTGCCGCGGAGGGAGAACTGTGTCGATCGCCGACATCTCGAACGAACGCCTCGGAGGGTCCTCACGAGGTCCCGAGCGCACCCCGCCGCACGACCTCCTGGCCGAGCAGAGCGCACTGGGCGGCATGCTCCTGTCCAAGGACGCCGTGGCCGACGTGATCGAGACGCTCAAGGGCGCCGACTTCTACATCCCCAAGCACGAACTCATCTTCGAGGCGATCCTCTCCCTCTACTCTCACGGTGAGCCGACCGACGTCGTCGCCGTCACCGACGAACTCATCAAGACCGGCGAGCTCGGTCGAGCGGGCGGCGCCGACTATCTGCACACGCTCACCTCGATCGTGCCGACCGCCGCGAACGCCGGGTACTACGCCGGCATCGTGTCGGAGCGGGCGATCCTCCGTCGCCTCGTCGATGCGGGCACCCGTATCGTCCAGCTCGGCTACGACGGCCAGGGCGACGCGACCGACCTCGTCAACAACGCCCAGGCCGAGATCTACTCCGTCACCGGTATGGAGACGGCCGAGGACTACGTGCCGCTGACCGTCGCCGTCGACGCTGCGGTCGAGGAGATCGAGGCCGCGAGCGGCCGCGACGGCAGCATGACCGGCATCCCCACCGGGTTCAAGGAGCTCGACGAGCTCACAAACGGCCTGCACGGTGGACAGATGATCGTCGTCGCGGCGCGACCGGCCATGGGTAAGTCCACGCTGGCGCTCGACTTCGCCCGCTCCGCCTCCATCGGCCACAACATCCCGTCGATCTTCTTCTCGCTCGAGATGGGCAAGTCCGAGATCGCCATGCGTCTGCTCAGCGCCGAGGGCTCCATCCCGCTGCAGCACATGCGCAAGGGATCGCTCGACCCGCGCGACTGGACCACCGTCGCCTCCACGCGCGGTCGCATCAACGATGCGCCTCTCTACATCGACGACAGCCCGAACATGACGCTCGTCGAGATCCGCGCGAAGTGCCGTCGACTCAAGCAGCGCTCGGGCCTGCGCATGGTCATCATCGACTACCTCCAGCTCATGACCAGCGGCAAGCGCGTCGAGTCGCGTCAGCAAGAGGTCTCGGAGTTCTCCCGTGCCCTCAAGCTGCTCGCCAAGGAGCTGCAGGTGCCGGTCATCGCCCTGTCGCAGCTGAACCGTGGTCCCGAGCAGCGCCAGGACAAGAAGCCCGCCATCAGCGACCTGCGTGAGTCCGGCTCGATCGAGCAGGACGCCGACATGGTGATCCTCCTGCACCGCGAGTCGCTCTACGACAAGGACATCCGTCCCGGTGAGGCCGACCTGATCGTCGCCAAGCACCGTAACGGTCCGACGGCCACGATCGGCGTCGCCTTCCAGGGCCACTACTCGCGCTTCACCGACATGGCTCCCGGCGGCGACTTCGGTCCCGCGTAGGGAAATGTCCAGTTCGCGAGTGAAATGGCAGCGCTGTGTGTCCATATGGACTTTTCGGAGTGGGTGCGGATCAGCGCAGCGCTAGTCCCGCAGGAGAGTGATACCGCGTTTGCTGCAATGCTCTGCGGCAGACGCGGGCTATGGCGTAGTCGGAGGACGACCAATCCGGTGACCTGCACTCACTCTTTCGTTGAGTAGCTTTGCGAGCTCCGGCTCAATCACGCTTGCATAGGCCACGCGGCCGAACAGGCGGCTGGGTGACATCACACCTTGATGAGAGAAGTGCTCAAAGCCGAGCCGCGAGAAATGGTATGTCTCGATCAGCAACCGCCGTTTCATCCGTCGAGGCAGCCGGGGCATATCTACGTCCTGGCCAACGTATAGCCCAAGGATGTACGGCGACCGTCGCATGAATCTGGTCTTGCGATCATTCACCGTCCATCCTTCGGAGGTAAGCACGCCCTTGATGTCAGCGAGCAACTGATCGGAAACACCCGCGCCAGAGAACGCGAGGTCGTCCACCCAACGTGTGTAGTGGACGCCGTGCCGGTTCGCAATGTCTTCGATCTCGTCGTCCATCTTTCGGAATGCAAGGTTCGATAGCACGGGACTAGTGCGGTACCCCAGGGGGATAGCACCCTCCCTGAAGCAAGCCCCTTCGATCCAGTCGCAGACTCGCTCGTCGAAGTTGGTGCGCAGAGTATTCGCAACACGTTCGAACGTTACTTGCCCAAAGAAGTCTTCGAGATCGAGCGCCAACGCGGAACTCGATCCTGCATGTACCGTTGCCGCGGACTTGGTGCTCTTCCCGCGAATGAACCCGTGCACTGCCTCAGAAGGCGTCCACCCAGTCGCGATAATCGCGCGCGCCTGTTTGTGGGCAGTATCTAAGCGGCCTACTGCACGGTGTGCTTGCCTCCAGCGCCCCTTCGTCCGGAACGACACTGGCCGCTCGTTGCTGCGTGCCCAGGTGCCCCACTCAGGCGCTGTGCGAGGTTCCAAACCCCAAAGGTGGGTTCGGACGGAGAACAACTCCCACGAGATCAAGACGCCCTCCGGGGAAGCATATATACCATGGCAGATACCTCTCGCGAGGCATCGCACCTTTCGGTAGCCCGACGCCCACCTGTTGGAGGGCGTTTCGACGGTTGAATACAACCGAATCGTCTTCCCCGAAGGACGGGGCCCACGCTACTCGCATTTCGTGATGCGGCCAACCACGCTCGACACCTCAAAAACTGACGACATATTTCGAACGAACGTCTTGTACATGCGGAGCGCGTAATCACTACCAGTCAGATGGCTCACGAGCTCGACGACGCCGTCGGGGCTGTAGTCGACGGAGTTTGCGTCGGGTGGGTTGTGCGGCACGTTGCAGCTTTCCGATCCGCAACACTCCATCACGCGCGCCACGTACTTCAGTGTCGCGTAGAGAAGGTAATCGGCCATGGCTAGGCCAGAGTCGCCTTTCGGCTCCGCGCTCACCGACACGGTGTTGCTAGGTCGCGCCTGCTCGATGATCGCTTCGTACCGCGAGGGCGGGCTCTGGTCCGCTTCAAAGACGATGTCGATATGCTCGTACGATCGATACCGCGGCATCAGCACGCGCAGCAATTCAATGAAGAGCGCGTCAAAAGCCTGGTCCTTCTGCGTCGATGTCAAAGCGACCGCTGTGACGATGTACCGAACATGGCCTTTGAAGGTGGCGCCGCGGTCGAGCTCGTTGAGCAGAGGCTCTGCAAACTCCGGTCCGTCCTTCGTGGCGTGCCATCCATGTGCTCTGAAGCCAGGCATACGAGGCGCATCTTCGACGCCGGTTCGCGCCAGAATCTCCTCACGCACGTTGGATAGGCGCAGACGGAGATCCAGGAGGTCATCGATCGACTCGTATACCGCGACCCCAACCCTGTATATCCAACGCCAGTCGCATTCGGCAGACGGCGATCTGCCAATATGTTGGCACCGCTGATGGGCGACGCAGACGTTGACGACGGACTCGTCGAGTTTCATCGATGCGACTGACATGCATGTCCCTTCTACGGACCGCGGGCTGCCGTTCTCGGGGCCGCTGACGGTTTGGTCGACTCGTCTTGTTGGGGTCTTCTGGCCGCGTGGGTGGCCTCTGGGTTGATTATCTCGAACTCGATTGGAGTATGTCTCCCGAGGCGTCGTTGCCGGCTTCAGCGGTGGTAGGTCCGCTCGAGCCAGATGACGTTCCCGACGGGAGTGCCACCGCTCGTCGGATGATGAACGTTGTCCCAGTCACTCGGCGACAGGAGCGGCTCGCGATTCGAGGCACGCTTGCTTCGATAAGCCCAGCCCCCGCAGGTCATCGCGACGGGATACGGTCAGCGGCAAGGTCATGGGCCAGCGGGAACATCGAGGAGGGAGGCCTGCGACAGATACACCGCTACTCTCCGGGAGTCTCTTTCTGCTGCTCAAGCAGTCCGAAGCGTTTCGTGGCTTCGCGCAGCTCAACCGTGTCCGCTTGCGTGCCCGCTGGCCTCCCCTGGTCTTCGACGCCCGCGACCTTCGCCCAGCGTTGCAGACCTGGCTCCGAGACGCCGAACTCCTTCGCAATCTGTCTGATCAGGTTTCGCTCCAATGCGTGATCGCAACGACGTCGCTCCAGAACTCTTGGGGAACACTGTGGGCGCGGCGATCGCGTCCGCGATCAGTCCAGCAGTGCGACGTCGAACTCCGTCACGACGGCCCGCACCTCGTCCAGGTAGCGCTGCGCCTGCTCCGTGAGGGGGATGGCGGCGTGGCCGATCCAGCCGATCTCGATGCGTTCGTCCACATCGAGCGGGATGGCGACGATCTCCGGGTCGAGCTGCTCGCTGATGATGCCCGTCGATATCGTGTAGCCGTTGAGTCCGATCATGAGGTTGAAGATCGTCGCGCGGTCGGACACGCGGATCTCCCGCGCGCTCGACAGGGTGGAGAGGATCTCCTCGGCGAAATAGAAGGAGTTGTTCGCTCCCTGATCGAAGGTGAGTCGCGGCAGCCCGTCGAGATCCTCGAGGGTTGCTCGTTCACGCGCGGCGAGGGGGTTGCTCCGTGAGATGAAGATGTGCGGTTCGGCGAGGAACAGCGGGTGGAAAGCCAGTCCTGAGTCCCGGAGCAGCTTGTCGATGACCCGGCGGTTGAAGTCGTTGCGGTAGAGGATGCCGATCTCGCTGCGGAGCGTCCGAACGTCTTCGAAGATGTCCCAGGTGCGCGTCTCGCGGAGGGAGAACTCGTACTCGGCCGCATCCGCGGCCGTCACCATCCGAACGAACGCGTCCACCGCGAACGAGTAGTGCTGCGTCGACACCCCGAGCAGCCGTCGGGACGGCGGCCGACCCAGGTAGCGCTGCTCGAGGAGAGCCACCTGTTCGACCACCTGTCTCGCGTACCCGAGGAACTCCGTGCCATCCGACGTCAGGGTGACGCCGCGTGCCGAGCGGACCAGGAGTGCGCGGCCCACCCTGGCCTCGAGGTCCTTCATTGCCGCGGACATGGTCGGCTGCGCGACATAGAGCGTGTCGGCGGCCCCCGAGATCGATCCCTCGGCGACGACCTCGACGAAATAGCGCAGCTGCTGCAGCGTCAGGCTGCTCGATCCCTGTGGCATAGGAAGACTCTATATGACGGCATAGATCGAGCGAGTTACCCGATATCCGGTCGCAGCCTGCACGATGGAGACACATGCTTCGCGGGCCTGAATCCAGGCTCTGCACCTCCATCGATTGGCCCACCATGGCGGACGACTTCACGTTCCACATCACCACCACGCGCTTCGACGAGGACTACTCGCCGTCCGAGACCTCCCGGATCACGACGAACTTCGCCAACCTCGCCCGGGGAGAGAAGCGCCAGCAGAACCTCCGCAACACCCTGACGATGATCGACCGGCGATTCAACGAGCTCGCCCACTGGGACAACCCGAACGGCGACCGATACACGCTCGAGCTCGAGATCATCTCCGCTCACCTGCAGTTCAGCGACGACGGCTCCGATGTGCAGTTCCCGCTGCTCGAGGTGCTCGATGCCCAGATCGTCGACACGCAGACGGGCATCCGCCGTCACGGGATCGTGGGGAACAACTTCTCGTCGTACGTCCGCGACTTCGACTTCAGCGTGCTGCTGCCGGCGGCACGCGACAGCGGGACCGGGCCCGCCATTCCGCACGACTTCGGCGATCTGCACGGACGACTCTTCCAGCACTTCCTCGACTCGTCCGCGTACCGGGAGCGCTTCCCGAAGGCGCCGGTGATCTGCATCAGCGTCTCCACGAGCAAGACCTATCACCGCACCGGCAACCACCACCCGGTGCTCGGAGTCGAGTACCGGCAGGACGAGCACTCGCTGACCGACGATTACTTCGGAAAGATGGGCATGCAGGTCCGCTACTTCATGCCGCACGGCAGCGTGGCGCCGCTCGCGTTCTACTTCCGCGGCGACCTGCTCAACGACTACTCCAACCTGGAGCTCGCCAGCACCATCAGCACCATGGAGACGTTCCAGAAGATCTACCGCCCGGAGATCTACAACGCGAACTCCGCGGCTCCCGCCGTGTATCGGCCGAGCCTGGACGCGCAGGACCACTCGCGGACCCAGATCACGTACGACCGCGACGAGCGCAGTCGACTCGCCGCCGTGCAGGGCAAGTACACGGAGGAATACTTCATGACGCCCTACGGAGACGCTCTCGAGCGTTGGGCCGCCGACTCCGTCGCCCGCGTCGCATGACCGGCGCAGCGGCATCGACGATGCAGACACAGACCCTCCTTCCGACTGCGATCGTCGGCAGCCTGCCGAAGCCGTCATGGCTCGCCCAGCCGGAGACCCTGTGGTCCCCCTGGAAGCTGACGGGCGACGAACTGGCCGAGGGCAAGAAGGATGCGCTTCGCATCGCCGTGCAGGAGCAGAGCCGACGCGGCATCGACATCCTCAGCGACGGAGAGCAGACCAGACAGCACTTCGTCACGACGTTCATCGAGCACTTGAGCGGGGTCGATTTCGAGCAGCGCAAGACCGTGCGCATCCGCGACCGCTACGACGCGAGCGTTCCGTCCGTCGTCGGGTCCGTCAGTCGCGAGCGGCCGGTGTTCGTCGACGATGCGACGTTCCTCCGCCAGTCCACCGATCGTCCGATCAAGTGGACGCTCCCCGGGCCGCTGACCATGGTCGATACGCTCTACGACGCCCACTACGGGAGCCGTCAGAAGCTCGCATGGGAGTTCGCGACGATCCTCAACCAGGAGGCGAGAGACCTCGAGGCAGCGGGGGTGGACATCATCCAGTTCGACGAGCCCGCGTTCAACGTCTATTTCGACGAGGTCCGGGACTGGGGAGTCGCAGCGCTGGAGAGAGCGACGGAAGGTCTGCGCGCGGAAACCGCGGTGCACATCTGCTACGGCTACGGGATCAAGGCCAACAACGACTGGAAGGCGTCGCTCGGGTCGCAGTGGCGGCAGTACGAGGAGTTCTTCCCCCTCCTGCAGCAGTCCAGCATCGACATCGTCTCGCTGGAAAGCCACCACTCCCATGTCCCGCTGGAACTCATCGAGCTCATCCGCGGCAAGAAGGTCATGCTCGGGGCTATCGACGTGGCGAGCGAGACGGTCGAGACCCCGGAAGAGGTCGCAGACACCCTCCGCAAGGCGCTTCAGTTCGTCGACGCGGACAAGCTCATGCCCAGCACCAACTGCGGCATGGCACCGTTTCGACGAGACATCGCGCTGGAGAAGCTGAGTGCGCTCAGTGCGGGAACCGCCATCCTCCGAGAGGAACTGACCGATGAGCAGTCCTGACCACTCGGCGCGGACACCGTCGCGAAGCACGTCGCAGGCCGTGCGCGGCGCGGACCCGGCCGCGGCGTCGGAACGGAGCTTCTCTTCGTCCCTCTCGCCGGATGACTTCAAAGCGCTGTTCCGCGGACACCCCGCCGGTGTCGCCGTCATCACGGCGGACGACGGCAGCGGCCCCGTCGCACTCACCGCGACGTCCGTCTCCTCGGTGAGCGCCGAACCTCCGCTGCTGATCTTCTCGATCTCGACGTTCTCCTCGGCGGCGGCCGTGCTTTCGCGCGCCGACACCGTCATCGTGCACCTTCTCGACGCGCACGACATCGAGGTCGCCCGGCTCGCTGCGACGGGGGGAGTGGATCGTTTCGCCGACCGGGACCGCTGGTCGCGGCTGACGACCGGAGAGCCGGTCTATCACGACGTCCGCGCGTGGGTGCGCTGCTCGGTCATCGACCGCATGGCTGCGGGAACCTCGACCGTGATCGCCGCACACGCCCTGCACTCCCACATCGAGCGCGATGTCTCGCCGGGTGCGGCCGGTGATGCGCTCGTCCATCACAATCGGGCCTGGCACCGTCTGGGGGATCAGTCGCGCATCGAGGACTGATGAGAAGATTCCACGGTGGGTGACGGCGAGAACGGACACGGGCATGCGGTCGGTGCCGCATACACGGCGCGTGCGGCGGAGTACATTGAGCACTTCGGCGACGTGTCCGATACCGATGAGCGAGATCGCGCACGGGTCGCGCGGTGGGCCGACGAGGTCAGCGGTCCCGTGCTCGATGCGGGGTGCGGGCCGGGGCAGTGGTCGTCGTTCCTGCACGGGCGCGGAGTCTCGGTCTCCGGCGTCGACATCGTGCCGTCGTTCATCGAGCGGGCCCGCCTCGCTTTCCCGGCGATAGCCTTCCGAACGGGCGCGCTCGCGGACATCGATATACCCGACGGGTCGCTGGGCGGCGTGCTCGCCTGGTATTCGCTCATCCACGCGGACCCCGATGAGTTGACAGTGATCCTCCGTGAGTTCCGTCGAACCCTCGCGCCCGGCGGACGACTCCTCGTCGGATTCTTCGACGGTGTGGACGAAGAGAAGTTCCCGCACGCGGTCGTCCCTGCCCGGTATTGGTCGGTCGAGGGGATGGCGCGTGTGCTGGGCGACGCCGGCTTCACCGTGCTCGGCTCCGAGACCCGTCAGGATCCGGACCGCCGTCCGCACGCCTCGATCAGCGCCGTCGCACACTGACCGGTGGCCTCAGCGAGACTAGCGAGTAGACGCCGGTTTCGGACGAGCTCCAAGACCTCCAAGACCTCCGAGCGAGGCGGGGTGCTTGAGGCGCGCGCTCTGAGCGGTGCACCTCCGCTCAGAGAAGAGCACGCAAAATCGCTTCGAGATCGTTCATGCCATACCTGGCTCGTAGCTCCGTGAGTAGCGCGAGCGGCGTTGTCTCGCGGCGCTCTGCGCACGCATCGAGCGCGCGCAGTCCGGCCTGCGGATGTGCAGCGACTGTATTCGCGGCGAACTCGGACGGGGAGAGTATCTCGATACTCGCCGCAAGAAGGGCGCTGGACGTCCGGAATCCCGCGCGGGTGTCGTTGGTGATGATCGCGTCGGCCTTTCCCATGATCGCAGCGTGAGCGACGTGGCCGTCATTGGGGTCCGTGAGCCCATAGTTGTAGGTGCTGTCCTTGGGAGCGTGGATCGCTGAGCCAGGGAAAGCTCTGTTCATCTGAGTGAACAGGTGGGTGCGCTTGCGGTCGCTCTCTTCGGGGCCGACACCGTTCTTCTTGTGTATCCGGGCCAGCACATAGTCAAGCTCGAAGAGGATGCCGGTGCCCCACGCGGCTGCATAGCTCTTCTCGGCCGCGAGCTGCAGGAGGAAGTCGCGCTGCAGCCCAGGGATCAGCGCGCAAGTGTCGAGGACTGCCTTGTACACCCGAAGAGTGTGACACACGCCTCGGCTACTGGGCCTTCCGTGCCTCGTCGAGCAGCTCGCTCATCTCGTCAGGATCCAGGTCACCGAACTCATTCGCGCTCTCTGTGATGAAAGCAGTTCGCCGAGCGTAGATTTTGTCCCGATAGGCCAAGACGTCCGAAAGGAGTAGTTTTCGCCTCACAGTTCCCGGCACGTGCGCCGGAAGCTCTCCCGCCTCGATCAGCTGCACAACCGTCGGCCGACTGATTCCCAGGATCTCGCCGGCCTGCTGCGTGGTGATCTGTTGGTCACTCGCGGCAATACTCACGGACTGCCCGCGATTCAGGGCTTCTACGGCCTGCTTCAGCACACCGTAGAGTTGCTCATTTATCTCGACACGATCGTGTTCGCCGGCGCCGCTGAGGAAGAACTGGGGCCGCACCGCTTCCCCATGTTGCGGGCCGTGCACAGCCTCGTGGTTTTCCATGAAACGCAAGAGGGACGCGGTGCTTGCAGCGTGTCCCGGCTCGGGGGAGACCGTGGTGCTCTGTGCTGGCCCAGTCATGGATGTTCCCCCTCGGATGCGTCGACACCGGCTGATCCGATGATCTACCAGCATAACTCTAAAACGAAAGTTACGAAAGTAGCGCACTTTGGGATTCGATGTGTGGACTGGCCACTGATGCCGAGCTCGACATGGGGGCACTGTGATTCGCCAGGGTTGAGCCGGGCGAGCTGAGGGCATCCCATCGGCGAGCGGCTGTCCCCCGAAGTGCCTACAGACGGTGGAGATTCCCGTTGCTACTTTGAGTCCGGCGCATGAAAACTCCGGGCTTTAAAGCGCATATGACCTCAATCTGCAAAGGGAACCCCATGAATCTGAAGTCACGTCTCGCGTGGCAGCGGTGGGAATGAGCACGAGCCTCTCTGTCGTCGGGCTCCGTAAGTCCTACGGGGCCCGACACGTTCTCGACGTCGACCTCGAACTCGTCCCGGGCGACTTCTGCGTGATCCTGGGCGAGAACGGGGCCGGCAAGTCGACCTTCTTCCGCTGCCTGCTCGACCTGGACAACCACGAGGGCACCGTGCGCGTTCGTGGCGAAGAACCGCAGGCGCGAATCCTCGGGATCCTGGATCATCCGATGATGTACTCGCGGTGGACTGCCGCCGCGAACCTCCGGTATGCGCTCAATGACTCGGATGCCGAGAAACGCCCCGCGGTTCGCGCCCTCCTGAGCGACGACCTCCTCCGAGCGCGAGTCGGCAGGATGTCGACGGGGCAACGCAAGCTCGTTCTGCTCGCGGCGCTGCTGGCGAGCGATGCCGACGTGCTTCTCCTTGACGAGTTCTCGAACGGCCTCGACCAGCGCGCGCGGACCCGATTCCGGGACGTCATCCAGGACGATCTCGCGACCCGAGCCCGCACGGTGATCGCCACAGGACACGACCTCAGCGCCTTCGGCGAGCTCCCGACGCGCGTCCTGATCCTCGACGACTCGAAGCTCGTCGACCTGACCCCTGAATACCTGGCCGCAAAGGACCTTTCCACCGTCTATGAACACTACGCTCCGCGACGTTCGTCGTGAGTTCCGCTGGATCACCAGCAGCAGGTTGGCGCTCGCCCTCGCCGGCGCCGTCGTGGCGATCACGGTGTGGGGCGCGGTCGCCGGTGCGACCTCGGCTCTGAGCCTCGTCGGTCAGTTCCAAGCGACCCTCCAGGACTATCAGGAGAACGGTGAGGACATCGCCGGCGCGCTGTCCGCCTCATCGGAGGTCACCGGGCAGGCGGAACAGCAGACCATCACCAACCCTTTGCGCTACGACCTCGATCAGGCGGTCCAGGGGCTCACTCAGGTGGTGGGTGCGGGCGCTGTCGCATCGACGCTCAGTCTGAGCGCCCTCGTCTTCTTCCCCGTCGTCGGGTTCGCCCTCGGGCTGTTCATGGGAACGCACGACACCCGATCGGGGTCCATCGCGTTCCGGTGGCCACAGAGCGGCCGCCGAGGAGTCGCGGTGAGCAAACCCGTCGCCCTGATCCTCACGATGGCGGCGCTGGGTATCGGGGTCGCAGCGAGCAGCGCGGTCGCCTCGCTCTTCACGGCACCGATCATCGCCGCCCAGGTGGAGATCCTCGGCCCGTTCACCGTGGACGGGCCGTCGGTGTCGCGAACAGTCCTGGTGCTTCCTCTCGCCGTCCTCATCGGCTCAGCCTTCGCCGGCTTCGGGCTGCTGATCGGGGTGCTCACCCGGAACAGAACCATTGCGCTCTCCGCGTTCACCGTGCTGTACTTCCTCGTCCCGATGCTCGGTGCGGCGGATCCCCGGAACATGATCTCGCTCTCCGGGCGCGGCGTCTTCTACTTCGTCGGCCAGTTCCGGCCGCAGACGCTGGGCGAGAACGACCCCTCGCTCGGAGTTCTCACCATGGTGCTGCTCTTCGCCGTGTCGACTCTGGGCGCGGCATACGTCTGGCGGGTGAGGTCCCGCCTGCCGGCGGAGTAGACGCACGGACCGGATCTCTGCGCGACATCCCTTGACCCTGTGGCTGGGACATGGTCTCAGATGGTCGTATGACGACGAACGAGGGTCAGCATTGGTTTCAGCGGTGCGGAAAGGCCACTCAGGAGTGGCTTCTGCGCAACCCGGGGGAGGCGCTGACGACAGCGGCCTTCGACGCGGTGATCGGAGCGGGCGGGATGCCGGTTCGACGGCGTTCGTCCGAGGATGACCATTCGGAGGCGTACTACTTGCCTCCGGCAGACAGCGCCTACCTGGCGGACCTGCGTGCCGCCGGCTACGGGCGTGACCGGTGATGACCCAGTCAAGCCCCGATCGGGTTCCGCTCATTCGTTGGTGGGAGAAGGCCGCGTTCAGTCGGCGGAGGCGTTCCTCATCGGAGGCAGGCCTAGGTGCGCACGGAGCGCCTTCGTCGTCTCGTCGACCATGGCGAGTTCATCCTCGCTGAACGCGTCGACGAACTGGGTCTGGATTGCACGGAGGTGGGGGATCGTGCTGGCGCGGAAGGCGCCGGCGCCCTCGTCGGTGAGGATCACGAACGAGCCTCGGGCGTCGTCCGGGCACGGTTCGCGCCGGATGAGTCCGCGCTTCTCCATCCGCCCGAGATGCCCCGAGACGCGACTGCGTTCCCACTCGATCTGCTCGGCGAGCTCCGAGGAGCGCAGCGTCTTCTCACCGGCCTCGCTGAGCGCGAGCAGGATCTTGTAGTCACCTTCGGAGAGGTGTGAATCCGCCTGCAGTCTCGCCTGCACACGCGCGCGCAGGACTTCGACCGTCTGGATGTACGACCGCCAGACCGCGAATTCTTCGCTTGTGGGAAGCCCACTGCGTCGGGACGAGCCCATCGTTCTCCCCTTTAGTTGACACGTTAACTACATCTGCAATGATGTACGTGTCAATCGAACACCCATCCTGTTGTTCTGCTCGCACCGGGCACGCGATTCGCGGAGAACTCCAGGCCCCCACGAGATCGAGAGAGCCGACCGACGATGACTGCTCCTCCCGGAGATCCTCACCACCCGGCGCCGGGGCGGAGGCGTGCATGGATCCCGTGATCACGACTTTTGCGATCCTCATCGTCGCGGTCATCGCATTCATCTCGAACCGCATTCCGATGGTGATCGTCGCCGGCGCGGTGCCCATCGCGCTGTGGGCGACGGGCGTTCTCTCGCTCCCCGAGGCATTCGCCGGATTCGGTGACCCCATCGTGCTGTTCATCGTCGCGCTCTTCATCGTGAGTGAGGCGCTCGATGCGACCGGAGTGACCTCCTGGGTGGGGCGACAGCTGATGCGGCGTGCGGGGGCGAGTCGGTCTCGCCTGCTCCTGATCGTGTGTGTCCTCGCCGCGATCCTCTCCGCCGTCATCAGCATCAACGGCGCCGTCGCAGCGCTCCTCCCCATCGTCGTGCTGGTCGCCGTCCGGGCGGGGATCGTGCCGTCCAGGATGCTTCTGCCGCTCGCATTCGCGGCGGGTGCCGGCTCCCTTCTCACGCTCACGGGAACGCCCGTCAACATCCTCGTGTCGGATGCTGCCGCGGAAGCCGGCGAGCGACCGTTCGGGTACTTCGAGTTCGCCCTCGTCGGTGTCCCGATCGTCGTCCTGACCGTGATCGTCGTGATCGCCCTGGGCGACAAACTGCTCCCCGATCGTGAGCCCGACCGGTTGGCGGAGCCCGTCGATCCCAGTCAGGATGCCCGTGCGTGGCGAGAGACGTACGACGTCTCCCTCGATACCGGACGCCTCTTCACGGTCGGCGAGGGTGTCGCCGAAGTCCTCATCGCCCCTCGTTCGAGCCTGATCGGACGCGTCGTCTCTCCCGGCATGACGACCCGCCGCGAGGACCTCGTGATCCTCGCTCTCCGCCAGGGGAGCCGTCTCGGACGCGTCGATTCCGCGACGACTCGTGCCATGACTCTCCAGGCCGGCGACTCCGTCCTGGTCCAGGGCCCGTGGGATGCGCTTCATCGATACACGAGTTCTCCCGACGTCATCCCGGTCAGCTCCCCGCAGCAGATGCAGCGAACCGTCCCGCTCGGGCGCGGCGCGAAGCGGACCCTCGTGATCCTCGGTCTGATGGTCGCGCTCCTCGCGACGGGGATCGTTCCGCCCGTCATCGCGGGTCTCCTCGCGGCGGGTGCACTCATCCTGTCCCGGGTGCTCACCGTGTCTCGGACCTTCACCGCGATCTCCTGGCCGACGGTCACACTGATCGCCGGGATGATCCCGTTGTCGTCGGCCTTCGTGTCCACCGGCGCTGCCGACCTCGTGGGCGATGCCGTTCTGCGTCTCGTCGGCGACGGATCACCGTACCTTGCGCTGCTCACCGTCTGCGTGACATCCGTCGTCCTGGGACAGTTCATCTCGAACGTCGCCACCGTGCTCGTCGTCGCTCCGATCGCCGTGTCGGTCGCGTCGAGCATGGATGTGAGCGTGCTCCCGTTCATGATGGCGCTCACCGTCGTCGGCGCCGCGGCCTTCCTCACCCCCATCGCCACACCCGTGAACCTCATGGTGATGCAGCCCGCTGGATACCGCTTCGGCGACTACTGGCGTCTCGGGCTTCCGCTCGCCCTGGTGTACATCGCCGTCGCGGTTCTCTACGTCCCGCTGATCTGGCCGTTCTGACCGTAGCCCGCTCGTGTCGGCGCCTTGTTCTACGATGCGAGCATGGATGCCGGATCAGCGCTTCGAGGACTCATGAACGCCATCGACGAGCATCGCTGGGATGCTCTCGAAGCCTTCCTGCATCCGGACTTCGTCTGCCGTCTTGTGCACACAGGGGAGTCTTTCGGCCGTGACGAGTGGATCCGATTCAATCGGGAGTATCCCGGTTTCGAAGGGCTGAAGATCGAAGACTTCGTTGCCGGGACGACAGAGGCCGCGTGCCGCTCGCACGTCACCGGTCGTTCCGAGAGTGGAACTCAGCACTTCGAGTGCGCGAGCTTCGCACGCATGCGCGACGGCTTGATCGTGCAGCTCACAGAGGTGTGGGCCGATGTCGAGCAGCAGGCGCCTTCCGGTACCCGCCCGGACTCCGTCGACACGCTCTGACAGACCGAGGAGATTTCCCGCGCCGCTACTCTTCGCCGTCGAAGAAGCCGCCGTCGAGGATCCGGCTGTATCGCAGGCGGAGCGCGCGCTCGGTGCTCGCCGCGATCGCTCCCACCACGAGCGCGATGTTCAGCTCGGCCGGAAGGTGGATCGGGCTGACGAATGTACCGACCGCGTCCGCGACCGGAGGGATGCTCGTGATGGTCTCGATGATCTGCGGGATGCCGAGCACGAGGGCTACGACCAGCACGGCTGCGGACACGAGGCCGATGGCGTGGCTCACGCCCGGTCGGTTCTGGCCCAGCCGTGCGCGTCGCCCTTCGGCGGACGCCGGATCGGGAACGAGCTGCCGCGTCGTGCCGTCGTGGGCGACGTAGTGGCATCGACGCAGGCCGTAGGCGCTTGCCACGACCTCGATCGTCCCTCCCGGCATGGGAAAGGCCGCGGGGAGCTTCGACCGCTCCTGATTGATCCCGTCGCGATAGAGCTGGGCCCAGACCTCGCCGTTCGAATCGCCGCCGTGCCGGACGTCGACGGACCAGACCTCCACGGCCCCAGAGGCACCCGCGAGGTGCAGATGGAAGAGCGATCGCGAGAACGGCTGCCACCAGCGGTAGCGCTGCAGCGGGTGTCCGTCTCCCGCCTTCACCTTCTTCGCCATCGGTCGGCCTCCTTCGTCGTGACGATCGTACGCGGGGGGTCGATCTCGCTCAGTGGTGGGGATCCCCGCTGTCCTTGGGGGAGTTCCGCGCACCGCCCGCCACAGGCTCACGGCGAGGTGGAGTCGAGCCGGGTCCGGTACTGCTTCATCTTGTGTCTGACTCCGCAGACGTTCATGTCGCACCACGTGCGGGTGCGAGATCGAGAACTGTCATAGAACACGTACCGGCATTCCTCTGACGCGCAGGCCTTGAGGCGTCGTCCGCCCGCGTCGAGACCGTGAAGCAGGAGAGCTTCGCACGCTGCGGTGCTCGGTGAGTGGACATCCGCGGTCGGGATGAGCGCGAGGTCGCCGGCGTCATCGATGCGGGCTCCCCGCACGTTCCCCTGAAGCATCCGGTTCAGGGCCTGGCGGGCAGCGGGATCTGTGCGATCGACGAGGAAGTCGCGAATCGTCTCCCGCTCAGCGCGCAACCGGGTCAGCTGGTCATCACCGTCGATCGCACTCCAGCCGCGCCGCGTGAGCCATGCGTTCGCCGTGTCGACAGACCGCAACTCGTCGGTACCGTGGAGCAGGGTCGCGCTGTTGCAGAAGGTCTCGATGAGGCGGAGTCGCTCCGCTGCGTCGGTGGGCCGGGCGCTCATTCGCTGAGCAGCCGGAGTAGTTCGCCTGGACGGTCCTCCGGCACCATGTGCCCCGCTCCCTCGATCACCGAAAACCGCGTGGACGGTGGGAGCGTGTCGACGAGACGGCGTGCGTAGTCCAGGTCGAGCCATTCGTCCCGTGCGCCCCAGATGATATGAAGCGGGATGGTCATCGACGGCAGAAGGTGCTGGAGATCATCGGTGTGCTCCTCTCCGCCCTGTGCGTACTGGCGGTAGAAAGCCAGCGTTGCTTCGGGCGACGCCCACTGGGCCGTGTACATCGCGAGCGCTTCGCCGCGCAGGCCCTCGTGGCTCCCGGAGCGGATCTTCGCTTCGATCAGCGCGGCGCTCGCCCAATCCGGTAGGGCACTGAACGCCTCGGGATGCGTACGCACGGCCTGGAAGAATCCGCCCGATCCCCATCCGGCGACGCTGGCCGCGTCGATGAGTTTCAGGGAGCGGAAGTCGACGTCGTGCAGGAGATGGGCCCGCAAAGCGACCACTCCTCCCACGTCGTGTGCGATGACGCGGGGAGAGCTGAGCCCCCAGTGCCGAAGCAGATCGACGAAGATCGAGGCCTGGCGGCGAAGGCTGATGTCCGCTGGGGTCTTGCTGGACGCGCCGAATCCCAGCATGTCCCAGACGTAGACGGCGTGATCCCGAGCCAGCACCGGAACGATGTCCCTCCAGATGTAGGACGAGAAGGGCGTGCCGTGCAGGAGGATCAGCGGCTCCCCCTCGCCGAAGACACCCCACCGGACGTCGCCGTCGCCGGCGTCCCATTGCTCGGATAGCGTCCACGTGGTCATCGCACTCCTATCGGTTACTCTCATTGCTAAGTTGACGGTAACACACTGCGATCCGTGAATCGCTGGTGAGGTGTAAGCCCTCGTGCGTTGCGAGGCCGGCTTGACCCCGCCCTAACGTCATAGTTCTTACTGGACGTATGAACCTCACGTCCTTCGCCTATCTCGCGTCTTATCTGCTGTCCCTGCTCGGGAACTCGATCGCGGGCGTCGCCCTGCCGCTGATCGTCCTGCAGGTGACGGGGAGCGCTCTGGGGGCGGGAACCGTCGCGGCAGCGACCGCGATTCCCGCTGTGCTCGCCGGGCTGCTCATGGGGGTCGTGATCGACCGAATCAACCGGCGCACCTCGTCGGTCGTCACCGATCTCATCTCGGCCGCGGCGATGGCGGCGTTGCCTCTGATCGACATGGTCACCGGGCTGACGCTCGGCTGGTTCATCCTGTTCGGGATCATCGGGTCCCTGGGCGACGTGCCCGGAATGACGGCCAGAGAGGCCCTCCTGCCCGCGGTCCTGCGAAACAGTGGTGTTCCGGCGGAGCGGATGCTGGGGCTGCGCGAGGCCCTGGGTGCCGTCGCGCTCGTGGTGGGTCCTGCTGCTGCCGGAACGTTGATGGTGCTGTTCGACGGATCGACCGTCCTGTGGGTCACCGCGGCCACGTCGCTGGCGGCGGCCCTCATGACCCTCCTGATCCCGCACCGCACCGGCGCGGTCGTGACCTCGGACGGCGCGGCAGCGCACACAGCGGGCAATGCCTTCGCGCAGCTCCGTGACGGCTGGAAGGTGCTCTTCCGCAACCGCTTCCTCCTCATCACGACCATCATCGGTCTCCCGCCGGTGATCGTGCTCGCGTCGTTGCAGGCGCTGATCCTGCCCGTCTACTTCACTCTCGTCGACCAGCCAGGGATGCTCGGCTTCGTCCTTACGGCGCTCGCCGCGGGCATGCTCCTGGGCGGCACCGTGTACGCGGTCGCCGGTACGCGGGGACGACGTCGCGTGTGGTTCCTCACCGGCCTCATCGGCACGACGATCGGTTTCGCGGTGATCGCGGGGCTCTTCTCCGTGTGGGTCGTGCTGGTGGGCGCGTTCATCGTGGGCCTTGCCAACGGTCTGTTCAGCAGCCTGATCGGGGTGCTCATGATCGAGCGCATCCCCGAGCACATGCGAGGACGGATCATGGGCACGCAGAACGCGATCATGACCGCCGCCCCGCCGATGGGAATCTTCGGCGCGGCGCTCCTGACCGAATACACCACCGTGAACATCGCGGCCATCGCGCTCGTGAGCGTCTGGCTCGTCGCGCTCGGCATCGGCCTGTTCTCCCGGTCACTGCGTAACCTGGAGTCCACCCCGACGGATGACGGTGGCGAGATGGCGGTGAGAGTCGATGCATAGCGCGGAACTTGCCCGCCTCGCGGGGGTCACGGTGCGGGCGCTTCGCCACTACCACCAGGTGGGCGTTCTACCGGAGCCGGCCCGCTCGAGCAACGGCTACCGCACGTACGACGTGCATGATCTGATCCGTGTGGTGCGGATCACGCGCCTGGCCTCCCTCGGCATCCCGCTCGAGCGGATGCCGGAGCTCCTCGATGGCGAACCGGATGGGCAGGCTGCCGATGGCGGTGGGCTGCTGGACGAACTGGACGCCGAGCTCGAGGAGAAGATCGCGCGGCTCACCGCGCAGCGCGACCTGATCGCTCGCCTGCGTGAGATCGACGCACCCCCGGACGTCCCGCCGGAACTTGCGCCGTTCCTCGCGGCCTTCGCGAGCCGCGGGCTCTCCCCGGACCTCGTCCGGATGGACAGGGAGCAGTCGGTCCTGCTCGCTCACCTCGTCGGGGAGGAGGGGATGCCCCGGCTCGCGCGCTTCTACGAGCGGATCAGCGACCCGGAGATCGCGCCCGCCATCGTCGACATCGTGCAGCGGTTCGATCGACTCGGCACCGGCGCGACCCAGCCCGAGATCGACGACCTCGTCGAGAGCTTCGTGGCGACCGTCGGTCTGCTTCTCGACGAGCTCGAGGAGGAACCGGAGTTCTCCGACCCCGCCGGCTCCGAGGCCCTGATCGCCGACTACTCCGACTCCGCCCTGAACGATCAGCAGCGACGGGCACTCGCTCAGCTCTCCGAAGCGCTGGAGCGGCGGTCGCGGCAGAACCCTTGACGCATGCCCATATGGGTATATGATTGTGCGCATGGCCCGAGCAGCGACCACGTCCGACGTCTTCAACGCGATCGCCGAGCCGCAGCGTCGGGAGATCCTTCTCCTTCTGCGGTCGGGCGAGCAGCCGGTGAACAACGTGGCGCGGGAGTTGGGTCTGACTCAGCCGGGCGCATCGAAGCACCTGCGAGTGCTGCGGGAAGTCGGGCTGGTGCGGGATCGCACAGCGGGCAAGCAGCGCCTCTACGCGCTCGATGCTCGCGGTCTGCGACCGATACACGAATGGACAGGCGGATTCGAGCAGTTCTGGAACGAGAGTTTCGACCGGCTCGACGCCTATCTGCACGACGTGCAGGACACCGAGAAAGAGGAGCAGTGATGAACGCAACGGGGTGGGGCACGCCGGAGGTGGCCGAACGAGAGGTCGTCATATCGCGGGTGATCGAGGCCCCGCGGGAGCGTGTGTTCGCGGCGTTCACCGAGGTGCGGCACCTGTCGCGTTGGTGGGGGCCGGCGGGGTTCACGACGACCACGACATCGTTCGAGTTCCGGGTCGGCGGCGAGTGGGAATTCGTAATGTACGCACCGGACGGGACGGACTACCAGGAGTGGATCAGATGGACCGAGCTCACTCCTCCGGAGCGCATCGAGCTCCTCCATGGCGAAGTACGCGACGACCCGAACGCGTTCGTGTCCCGCCTCACGTTCGAAGCGCAGGAGACGGGAACCCTGCTGGAGATGCGGACGGTGTTCCCGACGCGTGAGCAGCGCGACGAGGCCGTCGAGAGGTACCACGCTGTCGAAGCCGGCCAGCAGACGCTGGGTGCGCTCGCCGACTACGTCACGGCGACCGTTCGACAGGACGCCGTGAGCTCATGACCGGGAAAGTCTTCTTCAGTGTCTCGATGTCGCTCGACGGCTACATCGCACCGGAGTCATCCGAGGAGCTGATGGGGCGGCAGTGGATGGAGTTGCAGCGTTGGGTCTTCCCGCAGCGGTTCTTCCGAGAGAACCTGCAGCTCGGAAAGGGCGGCGAGGAAGGGCGAGACAACGACATCCTCGAGGAGGCGTACGCGCGCACGGGCGCGAGCGTGATGGGCAAGCGTATGTTCGACGCCGGCGAGAAGATGTGGCCAGAGGAGGCCCCGTTCCACACTCCGGTCTTCGTCGTGACGCACGAGGCGCGAGAGCCGTGGGAGCGACCCGGCGGGACGGTCTTCCACTTCGTCACCGACGGCATCGAGAGCGCGCTTCGCCAGGCTCGCGATGCGGCTGCCGGACGAGATGTCCGTATCGCCGGTGGCGGCGCGACGATCCTGCAGTACGTGAATGCCGGCCTGGTGGACGAGTTCTCCATCGCGCTGTCACCGGTGCTCTTCGGAGCCGGGGTGCGTCTGTTCGAAGGGGTGGACGCGAGCCGCGTCGCGCTGGAGTCGATTCGTGCGGAGGTGACCCCGCTGGCGACCCACCTGACCTACGCGGTTCGGGAGCGGTAGCTCTCGACGCGAGTTGAATAGCGGACGCCGGTCGGGCAGTGTGACGGGATGACCGCTACGCCCGAGGTGCTGCATCTCTCCGCTTTCGCCGACGCACCGCACGGGGGCAATCCCGCCGGGGTGATCCTGGACGCAGCGGCGATGACGGACGCCGAGATGCTCGCGGTAGCTGCCGAGCTCGGGTACGCCGAGACCGCGTTCGTCACCGACCCTGCGATCGATGGTGACCTTCGGCACGTCCGCATCCGCTTCTTCTCGCCGGGTGCGGAGGTGCCGTTCTGCGGGCACGCGACGATCGCCACGGCGGTCGCGCTGGCCGAGCGACGCGGAGCGGGCGAGTTCGTGATGCAGACGCAGGCCGGAGCCGTCCCGATCGTGACGGCGTCCGACGGATCGCGCGTCATCGCCTCGTTCACGAGCGTCGAGCCTGACGCCCGACCGTTGGCCGACGATGTCGCGGACCGGCTCCTCGGACTCCTGGGACTGGGCCGGAGTGATCTCGTGGACGGGTATCCGATGCTGGAGGTCTTCGCCGGCAACTGGCATCCCGTCGTCGTGCTGGCGACCGGGCCGACCTTCGACAGGTTCCTCTTCGAACCCGCGGCCGTGCGGGCGCTCATGGACGAGCAGGGATGGGCGGGCACGGTCACGGTGGTGCACGTCCCGGCGTCCACGGATTCCGGCGAGGCGGGCCTGCTCATAGAGGCCCGCAACCTGTTCCCGGTGGGCAGCATCACAGAGGATCCGGCGACGGGATCAGCCGCCGCGTCACTGGGTGCTTATCTGCGCACGATCGGAGCGATCTCGCCTCCCGCCCGCTTCAGCGTGCTGCAGGGGCGGCACATCGGGCGCCCGAGCCGCCTGCTGGTCGACGTGCCGGACGCTGGCGGTGTGACCGTGAGCGGCACGGCCACGACGATCGCGGCCGCAGGCTGACGGTCAGGGGCGCACGCGCACCGTTCGTCCCTCGAAGGTGACGAGGTCACCGTCGTGCAGCTGGCGTCCGCGTCGTCGGTCGACCTCACCGTTGACACTCACGTAGCCGTCGATGATGACCTCTTTGGCGTCTCCGCCGGAATCGAGCAGGCCGGAGAACTTGAGGAACTGACCGAGGCGGATCATCTCCCCGCCGATGGGCACGTCGTCGATCTGATCGGGATTCGTCATGATGCGTGCAGTGCGTGCTCGGCGATGAAGGAGCGGAGGGCGCGCGCGTCGTCAGGCAGCTCGGTCACTCGCTGCGGAGCGTCGAGGAGCGCCTGCGTCGCATCACTCACCTCGACGGGGGAGCCGAGTGCTTCGGAGATCATCACGGCGAACTTCTCGGGCTTCGCGGTCTCGAGCGCGAGCATCGGGATGCCCTCGTCCAGGTTCTCGAGTGCGACCTTGACCCCGTCGGCGGTGTGCGGATCCAGCGTGATGCCGGTGGACTCGTGGAACGAGCGGATCGTCGACAGGCGGTCCGCGTGCGTGCTCGTGCCGCTGACGAAACCGAACTCGGGGAGGAAACGGTGCTGCTCGGCGGAGAGATCGATCTCGCCGGTGGTGGCGAGCTCGTTCCAGGCGGCAGCGGTCCGCTCCGGGTCGTTTCCGAGGAGGCAGAACACGAAGCGCTCCAGGTTCGATGCGCGAGAGACATCCATCGACGGGCTCGATGTCGCGTGGGTCGACTCGGCGGAGCGGGGCCGGTAGTGGCCGGTGCGGAAGAAGTCGTCGAGCACGTTGTTCTCGTTCGACGCGAGCACCAGCCGGTGCACGGGCAGACCCATCTGCCGCGCGTAGAAGCCGGACAGGATGTTCCCGAAGTTGCCGGACGGGACAGCGAACGAGGCACGGAACGACTCTCGCTCCTCCGGACTTAGCGCGTCCGTCGCGCGCAGCCATGCCCAGAAGTAGTAGGCGATCTGCGCCGAGATGCGACCGAAGTTGATGGAGTTGACCGCGCCGATGCTGTGCCGGCGCTTGAACTCCAGGTCCTCGGCGATGCCCTTGACCATGTTCTGGCAGTCGTCGAAGACGCCGTTCACGACGATGTTGTGCACGTTGGCGTCCTGCAGCGAGTACATCTGCGCCCGCTGGAAGTCGCTCATCCGACCGAGCGGCGACAGCATGAAGATCGACACGCGCTCGCGGCCACGGAAGGCGTGCTCGGCGGCGGACCCGGTGTCGCCCGAGGTCGCACCGAGAACGTTGAGGACCTCGCCCCGGGCGGCGAGGACGTGATCGATCGCCTCGCCGAGGAACTGCATCGCCATGTCCTTGAAGGCGAGCGTGGGCCCTTCCGAGAGACCGACGAGGGTGATGCCCTCGCCGAGGGGGTGAAGGGGGACGACCTCGGCGGCTGCGAACTTGTCGCCCCCGTATGCGGCCTCGCAGAGGCGGGTGAGGTCGGGGCGCGGGATGTCGGTCGCGAACAGACCGATGACTTCCGCTGCCAGCGCCGGATAGTCCAGCGTGCGCCACGCGTCGAGGTCGGCACTGCTGACCTCGGGGATCCGTTCGGGCACGGCCAGGCCTCCGTCGGGGGCGAGGCCCTCGAGGAGAACGTCAGAGAACTGTCCGAGCTGGTCACCGCGGGTGGAGAGGAAGCGCACGCTCAGAGCCTAAGTCATCTTCGGCGCACGCTCCTCGTCGGCGACGAAAGGAAGTCTGGCTCGCGGGTGATGGCCGATTCCCCTACTGTCGGCCCGAGCGAGCGGCCGCGAATCGTCGAGATTTGACGCTTGTTTATTCACCTCTGTAGTTAAAAGATTCATTCACCTTCGGGTGAGGGGCGCGAGAATGGGCACTATTCCCGGGTTTCACAGATGAAGCAGCTCTCTTGACGAGCGCACTCGGTTTCCGTACAGTTCATTCAGGTCTAAACAAAGGGGTTCCTGTGGCATCGTCCAGCGCTCGTACCGACGTCACTCGTTCGGCCGTGCTCGCGCACATCGGCGGGCACGGGCCGACCTCGCGCGCCGACCTTGCTCGCGAACTCGGAGTCTCTCCCGCCCTGATCACGCAACACGCCCGTCAGCTCATCTCCGATGGGCTGCTGCAGGAGCTGTCCCACAGCCCGTCACAGGGCGGGCGCCCGGCGCGCCTCCTGGGGCTGGTGGCGGACGCCGGGCGAGCGATCGGCGTCAAGGTCGTCAGCGATCACGTCGCGATCGTCGAAGCGGGGATCGACGGTACGGTGATCCGCTCCGCCACGGAGCCGTTCGACGCCTCCGCCGGCACCGCGATCACCCGCCTCGCCGACCTTCTGCGGGCATTCATCGCGGGGGGACGAGGGCAGGCTCCGCTGCTGGGCGTCGGCGTCGGCGTGCCGGGGAACGTGGATGAGCAGGATGTGGGAACGGTCGACTCCACCCAGCTGGGATGGCAGCGTGTCCCGGTCGGTGAGGTCCTGCGGCGGGAGCTGAGCCTTCCGGTTCTCGTCGAGAACAACGTGAACGCCCTCGCGATGGCCGAGACACTGCACGGCCAGGCGCGCGGGCACGAGAACGTGCTCGTCGTCACGATCGGAACCGGCATCGGAGCGGGGATACTCGCCGACGGGCACCTGCTGCGAGGTCGGGCGGGAGGAGCCGGGGAGATCGGTCACCTTCCCGTCGTCGAGGACGGCCCCCTCTGCCAGTGCGGCGCGCGGGGGTGCCTCGAGGCGCTCGTCGGCCAGAAGGCCCTCGTGCAACAGGCCCGAGATCATGGGCTGCTAGGCCCCGACGCCGGCATCTCTGTCCTTCGCGACCTCGCAGACGAGGGGGAGCCCAGCGCACAGCAGCTGTACTCCACCGCAGGCCATCTGCTGGGGCGTGCGCTCGCCGGAGTGGTGAACGTGATCGACCCCGAGATCGTCATCGTGCTGGGTGAGGGCGTCGATGCCTGGAGGCACTGGTCGTTCGGCTTCGAGCCGTCGCTGCGTGCCGCACTTCTGCCGCGCAACCGTGCCGTTGCGGTCGCCGTCGAGACCTGGCAGGACGACCGGTGGGCACAGGGCGCCGCCTCACTTGTCCTGGCAACCCCGTTCGACGCCCAGGGTCGTTCCGGAGAGCAAGGACGCCTCGTCCGCGAGCGGCTCGCCCTGGTGCGCCCGTCCGATGCCGGGGTGTCCGGATGAGCATCACACCGCTGCGGGAGCGAGCGGGGGACGGGGCGGACCTGATGCCTCAGCCGCCCGTCGACCGTCCCGCTGGTCAACGCAGGAAGCGTCCCCGCTACGTGCTCACGGTGCTCGCGTTCCTCCTTCCGAGCGCGATCCCGCTGGCCATGTTCACGCTCTACCCGATGGTGGGGGCGCTGTGGACCAGCCTCCACGAGTGGAATCTTCTCGCTCCGATGGAATGGGTCGGGTTCGGCAACTACGTGCATCTGATCCAGGACCCGGACACGCAACGCGCATTCCTGAACACGTTCGCGTATCTCGTCGGATACCTGCCGATCGTGTACATCGGAGGACTCGCGCTCGCACTCGCTCTCAATCAACGTATCCGCGGACGCAATCTACTGCGGGGCGTCTACTTCCTCCCCGTCGTGACGAGTTGGATCGTCGTCGCGCTGGTGTGGCGGTGGCTGCTGAACCCCTCGGTCGGCATCGTCAACGCGGCGCTCGCGGTCTTCGGCATCGACGGCCCCGGATGGTGGACCGACCCGGTGTGGGCGATGCCGTCGATCATCATCGCGTCCGCGTGGAAGGACCTCGGATTCGTGATGATCATCCTCCTCGCGGGGCTTCAAGCCATCCCGCAGGACATCTATGAGGCCGCTCGAGTCGACGGAGCCGGCCCCTGGCGGCGGCTCTTCAACGTGACATTGCCGTTGCTGTCGCCGTCGACGTTCTTCGTCGTCGTGATCTCCCTCATCAACGGCTTCCAGGTGTTCGACCAGGTCTACGCGATGACGGGCGGCGGACCGGCCGGTGCCAGCACCGTCGTCGTGCAGCAGATCTACGACCTCACTTTCCGCTACGGCGCCGCGGGAGAAGCATCCGCCCTGTCCTGGATGCTCTTCATCCTCGTGCTCGGTGTCACGGTCGTGCAGATCTTCGGCCAGAAACGGTGGGTGACGTATGCGTGAGCGGACGACGCGGGTTCTGCTGACGATCGTGCTCGTCGTCGGCGCGTTGGTCATGTTCTTCCCGTTCCTGTGGACGCTGACGACATCGCTCTCCCCGGGTGCCGGTCTGGACGCCACGCCCCAGCTGATCCCGGACGACCCCTCGTTCGCCGCGTACACGGAACTGTTCGCGAACACGCCGTTCGCCCGCGTGATCGCCAACTCCCTCGGACTGGCCATCGCGACCACCCTGCTGCAGCTGACCACCAGCGCCCTCGCCGCATACGCGTTCAGCCGGCTGCCCTTCCCCGGACGTGGACTCGTCTTCGCGCTGTATCTGGCGACGATGATGATCCCCATCCAGGTGCTGATCGTGCCGCTGTTCGTGCAGATGCGCGACCTCGGCCTGGTCGACACCTACCTCGGCGTGCTCCTGCCCGGAGTGGCCAGCGCGTTCGGGGTGTTCCTCCTCCGTCAGGCGATGAACTCCGTCCCTCGGGAACTGGATGAAGCGGCGACGATCGACGGCGCGGGGCACTTCCGCATCTTCGGACGTATCGTCCTGCCGCTGGTGGGCCCCTCGCTCGCGACACTCGCCGTCTTCTCCTTCATGAGCAGCTGGAACAGCTTTCTCTGGCCCTTGATCATCCTGCGCTCCGAGAACCTGCAGACCCTGCCGCTCGCGTTGGCCGGGCTGCAGGGCCAATACACCACCCAATGGGACGTCATGATGGCCGGCTCGGTCGTCAGCATCCTGCCGATGCTCGCGATCTACCTGTTCGCGCAGAAGTACGTGATCCAGGGCGTCGCCAGCAGCGGCATCAAATAGCTCGAACACCCGCATCCACACCGAAGGAGACACTGCAATGAAGCACACAGCACCCCTCGCCGGCCTCGGAATCGTCGCCACCGCGGCGCTCGTCCTGACCGGCTGCGCCGGCGACGGAAACGCCGACGGTCCCGGTGACGAGAGCGTCACCATCAGCTACACCAACTTCATCTCGAACGGAGGGAACGAGGAGAACCTGCAGACGATCATCGACGCGTTCGAGAGCGAGAACCCGGGGATCACCGTCGAGGTGACCACCCTGCCCTATGCGGACTACTTCACCGCTCTGCAGACCGACCTTGCCGGGGGCACGGTCGCCGACGTCTTCGATCTCGAGTACGCCAACTACTCCGCGTATCAGGCCAGCAACGTGCTCGCGCCGCTGGAAGGCGTGGACACCAGCGTCTATCAGACATCGCTCGCCGAGGCGTACGCGACCGACGGGACGCAGTACGCACTGCCGAGCTCCTTCTCCAACGTCGTGCTGTTCTACAACGCAGACCTCTTCGACGAGGCCGGTCTGGACTACCCGACCTCCGACTGGACCTGGGCTGAGGAGCAGGCGGCGGCCGAGGCCCTCACCGACAGCGAGTCCGGAGTGTGGGGCGACTACCAGCCCATCAGCTACCACGAGTTCTATAAGACGGTCGCGCAGGCCGGAGGGGACTTCCTGAACGATGACGCCTCAGCCGTCGCGTTCAACTCGCCGGAGGGTGTCCGTGCCGCGAACTGGCTGGTCGACAAGAGCGGCACGACGATGCCGACCGCAGAGCAGGGAGCGGGCACGCCCGACTTCGACAGTGGATTGTTCGTCGGCGGGGAGCTTGCGATGTGGCACTCCGGGATCTGGATGTTCGGCGCTCTCGCCGACGCGGACTTCGCCTGGGACATCGCCGTCGAACCCGGTGATGCGGAGCACGCCAGCGCGCTGTTCTCCAACGGCGTCGGCGTCTCGGCGGGATCGGAGCACGTCGAGGAAGCGAGCCTGTTCGTCCAGTACCTGACCGGCTCGCAGACCACCGCGGATGTGCGTCTCGAAGCCGGGTGGGAGCTGCCCCCGATCGCTGATGACGAAGCGCTGAGCGTGTACCTCGAGACGACGCCTCCCGCCAATCGGCAGGCGGTCTTCGACTCCCTCGACGCGGTCGCCCTCGCCCCGTCCATCGGTGACGGGCAGGCGGAGATGCAGGACATCGTCACCGAGGAACTGGCGGAGGCCGCAGCCGGCCGAAAGACGGTCGAGCAGGCGCTCGCCGACGCCGAAGAGCGCGTCAACCCGCTCCTGGGCTGACCACCGTCCACGCTGGGGGCGGTGAGACCCGCCCCCAGCTTCCGCACGACCGAAACAGGACCCATGACCACCACACCTCGGACAGACCTGCGCATACTGCTGGATCGCTCACTCGCGGTCATCACAACGCTGCAGGAGCCCAACGGCGCCTATCCGGCGAGCCCCACCTTCTCGGCATACCGCGGCTACTGCTGGTTGCGCGACGGATCGTTCATCGCCGACGGCGTGTCCGCTGCGGGTGAGGTCGCGTCCGCCTCGGCGTTCTTCGACTGGTGCTCGACCGTGCTCATCCGGCATGAAGAACGAATCGAGGAGATCGTGGCCGCCGCCGCTGCCGGAACCCCGCTTCCCGACGAGCGCATGCTTCCGGCGCGATTCACGTTCGATGGCGGTCTCGGCGAGCATGACTGGTGGGACTTCCAGCTCGACGGCTACGGCACCTGGATGTGGGCGGCGGCCGAGCACACCCGGCGGCATGGGCTCGATCCCCGCCGATGGCGTCGGGCGGCCGAGCTGACCGTGGACTACCTGCTCAGCTCGTGGGACCGGCCCTGCTACGACTGGTGGGAAGAGCACGATGAGCATGTCCACGTCTCGACGCTCGGCTGCGTCGCCGCCGGGCTCCGAGGCGCGGCCAACGGTGGACTGGTCGACGCGGTGCGAGCGGAGCGCGCGCAGGCGACCGCTGATCGGATTCTCGCCGTCGTTCAGGAGCGGGGCGTGCGCGACGGTCATCTGGTGAAGTGGATGGGGGCGACCGCCATCGATGCGAGCCTGAGCGCCCTCGTGTCCCCGCTCGGCGTGATCCCGTCCGACTCCGAGCTGGCCGCGCGCACTCTCGACGCCGTCGAGCGCGACCTGTGCGTCGACGACGGCGTACACCGATTCCTCGCCGACACCTTCTACGGCGGTGGCCGCTGGCCCCTGCTGTCGTGCTTCCTCGGGCTCGGCCTCGCCGCCCGGGGGGAGCGCGACAGGGCACGTGCGCTCCTGGGGTGGGCCGCGTCGACCGCGACCGCGGAGGGCCACCTTCCCGAGCAGGTCGACGGGCATCTGCTCGATCCGCACCGCCGCGCCGAGTGGATCACACGCTGGGGGACGGTGGCGACGCCGTTGCTGTGGAGTCACGCGATGCTGCTGAGGCTCGCGGTGGAGCTGGACGAGAACGACGGAGAGGACAACGCATGATCCGACACCGCCCCACCGGATCCGGGCACCCGTATTCGGATGACACGGAGCAGCGCAGTCCCGTCATACCCGTCGCGGGGGAGCCGGTGCGGCTGGGAGTGCGTACCTCGTCGGGGATCGAACGAGTCGATGTCGAGCTCGACGAGGACGGCCACCGCACGATCGTCCCCCTGCGTGCCGTGACCCGCTCCTCCCGCGGCCAGGCAGCGGACGGCGGTCACCTCGCATCGGCGCAGGCGCGCCTCGCACGTCGTTCCGGCGGGTGGGAGACGCAGCTCGACCTCCCGGCGGTCGGTGCCGTCCTGCGCTACCGGTTCCACGGCCACCGCACCGATGGGCGCACGGAGCGCACCGCATGGTTCGACTGTCGCGTCGCCGGCTGGCGAGCCGCCACGGATGCGCTCGTGATGGTCGACGGCTCGGCACGCGGCATCGTGCCCGGGTCCGTCGAGGTGCTCGACGACGGAGAGCGACTGCGTCGGATCCGCTTCGCCGTGCCGTTGCACCCCGGCGAGCACGTCGCCGGATTCGGTGAACGCTTCGATGCGCTCGACCACCGCGGAGCGACGCTCGACTCGATGGTCTTCGAGCAGTACAAGAGCCAGGGCGCACATCGACGCACGTACCTGCCGATGCCGTTCGCGCACGTCGTGGGCGCTGCGGGCTGGGGGCTACACGTTCGCACTTCCCGTCGTGTGTGGTTCGACATCGGTGCGCGGCACTCGGATCGGTTGGTCGTGGAGGCGGAGGTCGACGCGCCTTCGCCGACCGACGTCGCGATCGAACTCGCTGTGTACGGCGGGACCCCTCAAGACGTGCTGCAGGCGTTCCTGACGGAGACCGGTCGCCCACAGGAGTTGCCGGACTGGGTCTTCCGCCTCTGGGCCAGCGGGAACGAGTGGAACACGCAGGCCGAGGTCGAACGGCAGATGACGCTGCACCGTGAGCACGACATCCCGGTCGGCAACGTCGTCATCGAGGCATGGAGTGACGAGAGCACTTTCACCGCGTTCCGGGACTCGCGCTATCGCGTGCACGAGGACGGCGGCGCGCATCGCCTCTCGGACTTCGAGTTCCCCGCCGACGGCGCCTGGCCGGATCCGAAGGGCATGGTCGACGACCTGCACGCGCACGGCGTCCGAGTGCATCTGTGGCAGATCCCGCTCCTGAAGCTCCGTCCGCATCCGCGTGGACAGGCGGCGGCGGATGCCCAGGCCGCCATCCGGGAGGGTGTCCTCATCCGCGAGCAGGCTCCGGACGGGTCGCTGCGCCCGTACCGCAACCGCGGCTGGTGGTTCCCGCTCGCGTTGATGCCGGACCTCACCGATGAACGTTCCGCGCGATGGTGGACCGAGAAGCGGCGCTATCTGGTGGAGGATGTCGGGATCGACGGCTTCAAGACCGATGGGGGCGAGCACGCGTGGGGTAGCGACCTCGAGTACCTCGATGGGACGTCGGGCGATGCCGGTAACAACCGTTTCCCCGTCGCGTATGCGGCAGCCTACGGACGTCTGCTGGAATCAGCCGGAAAAGCGCCGGTCACGTTCAGCCGGGCTGGGTTCACCGGGTCACCGGCGCACGGCGCCTTCTGGGCGGGCGATGAGAACTCGACCTGGGACGCGTTCCGCTGGTCGATGTTCGCCGGGCTGTCCGCGGCGTCCTGCGGGGTTCTCTACTGGGGGTGGGACATCGCGGGATTCTCGGGCCCCATCCCCGATCCGGAGCTCTATGTGCGGGCGATGGCGGTGAGTGTCTTCGTGCCGATCATGCAGTACCACTCGGAGTTCAACCACCATCGTCGTCCTTCGAATGACCGGACTCCGTGGAACATCGCGGAGCGCGCCGCGGACCCGGATGTGCTCGACGAGGTGCGCTCGCTGGTGCGATTGCGAGAGCGCCTCATCCCTTACATCAGGGAAGCCGCTCGGGTCGCCGTGCGCGAATCCCGCCCGTTGATGCGACCGCTCTTCTTCGATCACCCCAGAGACGAAGACGTCTGGCGGCACCCGTTGCAGTGGATGTTCGGCGACGACCTGCTGGTGGCGCCCGTGCTCGAACCCGGGGCGACGACGTGGCCCGTCTACCTCCCCGACGGGGAATGGGTTGACGCGCATACCGGGAGCCGTGTGAGCGGGGGTGCCGTCGTCGACGCGGACGTCAGGCTCCGCGCGCAGGTGCCCGTCTATGTGCGGGCAGGAGCGTGGCGTTCCCTCGCGCAGCTGTTCGAGCAGAGCTGAGCCCGGCTTTCCGGGTGGCGACGGTGCCGTGAGAGCGCTCATCCCCACTCTCATCCCGTGCGGAAACCGACACCCGGGGGCGCCGCGAAGGCGCGAGGTGCCGGTTTCCGCACAGGACAGGAGGCGTCGCTACAGACGGCAGGTGTCGCCGTCTGTCGGCACCTCGAGGTCGATCAGGTAGTCGGCGATGACGGTGTCCACGCACTCGTTCCCCGCGAGGAGCGTGCCGTGCTGCCCGCCCTCGACGGTGAGGAGGCTCCCGCCGAGCGTCTCCGCAAGGCTGATGCCGCCCTCGTGGGGGGTGAGCGCATCGCCGGTGACGGACACGGTGAGCGTGTCGGCCAGCCCCTCGATGTCGGTGGCGTACGGGTACCCGAGCGTCGGCTCGACCGGCCAGCCCTCGCACAGGTCCGCCGTTTCCTCGATCGGTGTGCCGGGATCGAGGAAGGGCGCGGCCGCCCGCGTCTTCTCCAGCAGCTCCGTCTGGCCCTCGGGGGTGAAGCGCTCCTCATCCAGGCAGTTGATCGCGAGCGTCGCCTCCGTGAAGTTCGAGTAGGAGCCATCGGGCGTCCGGCCCTGATAGAAGTCCCGCATCGCCAGCAGTGTGTCGCCGCGCCCCGCGGCGACCTCGGTGAGCCCGTCGATCATCACGGGCCAGCTCGCCTGCGAGTACATTCCGGTCACCATCGCGTCGCTGATGTCGACGAAGCCCAGTTCGCGGTTCTCGCCCGCCGGCACCGGCTGGTCGGTGAGGGGCTGCGCGAGGTCCTGGAACGCGGCCGTCGCACCGTCCACATCGTCACCGAGCGGGCAGTCGCCCTGCTCGATGCAGAAAGCGGCGAACTGGTCGAAGGCGGCCTGGAACGCGGTCCACTGCTGCACGCGCCGTTCGAGCGTGCCCGCGTGCGGGTCCATCGCTCCGTCGAGCACGAGGGCGCGCACGTTCTCGGGGAACATCTCCGCGTACACCGCGCCCAGGCGCGTCCCGTAGCTGGCTCCCGCGAATGTGAGCTGCTCGTCGCCGAGGATCGCGCGGATGACGTCCATGTCGCGGACGACATCCCGTGTGCCGATGTGCGCGAGGGCGTCCACTCCACCGACGCTGTCGGCGCAGGCCTCCACCAGGGGCGGGGCACCGGGATAGCTCAGCTGGCTCGCGGTCGCATAGTTCGCGTCGCGCTCGGTGTCATCGTGGCAGTCGAGTACCGGTGTGGTCGCGCCGGTTCCGCGGGGGTCGAACCCGATGATGTCGAAGCGCTCGGCGATCGCGCTGTCCGCCCATCCGTTCGCGAGCTGGGCTGCGTAGGAGATCCCTGGGGAGCCAGGGCCGCCGGGGTTGGTGAGGAGAGAGCCGATCGGGTCATCACCGGTCGCAGGGACGCGGAAGACGGCGATCTCGGCGACGTCGCCGGCGGGGGCTTCGTAGTCCAGAGGGACCTGGACGAATCCGCATTCGCCGTCGACTGAGACCTGCGCATCGACGGGGGTCTCGCACGGCTCGAGCGCGACCTCCTGCTCGTAGAACTCCTCGATCGAGGAGGCGGAGGAGTCGTCCTGTGGTGTGGACTGCGGTGGTGTGCACGCGCTGAGAAGCAGAAGCGCCGGCACGACGACGGCCAGCGCGCGCAGGCTTCGTCGGCGCCGGGGCGGCGAAGGTGGGGAGGTGTCGATGATCATCTCGACAGCCCACACCGTGTGGTCGCCACACGGTCAACATGCGCGGGAATCCGCGGGATTACAGGCTTCGGCAATCTCAGTACCGGTCGGTGCGGAGATGTTACGTTCGGGGGATGTTGGCCTGGAAGATCACTCCTGACACTCCCGCCGGACTCGCGCTCGTCGAGGTCGAGGAACCCGTTCCGCTGCCCCACGAGGCACTCGTCGAGGTGCGGGCCTTCGCGCCCAACCCGGGTGACATCGCGGCGCTGCCCTCATCGCCGGAGGGGACCGTCCCGGGGTGGGACGGCAGTGGCGTCGTGATCCGAGGAGCAGCCGACGGATCCGGCCCGCAGGCGGGCGAGCGCGTCCTCTTCCTCGGGATGACGGGCGGCTGGGCCGAGCGCCGCGTGGTGTCCCCCGCGATGATGGCCGCCGCGCCCGCGGACGCGTCGTGGGAACACCTCGCCACTCTTCCCGTTCCCGCGACCAGCGCGCTGCGCGCAGTCCGGCGCTTCGGTTCGATTCTCGGCAGGCGCCTCCTGGTCACGGGCGCGGCCAGCGCGGTCGGCCGCATGGCCGTGCAGCTCGCCGCCCGATCGGGAGCGCACGTCGTGGCGGTCGCGCGGGATGCGCAGCGTCACGGTGAGCTCGAACGGCTCGGCGCCGCGGAGACCCACACGGAGCTGTCCTCGGTCGCGGAGCGCGTGCACGGGGCGATCGACATCGTCGGAGGGCAGCAGCTCGTCGACGCCTACGCCCTGCTCCACGCGGGTGGCACGGTCATCGCTCTCGGACACGCGGCGGAAGCCGACGAGCACTTCCCCTACGGGGCGTTCGTGGCCGACCCCGCGACGGCCGATCGAGTGATCACGAGTTTCTTCCTCGCCACCGAGCCGGGCCTCGCGGCCGAGATGTACCTGCTCGCGTCCGACGGCAGTCTCGATGTCGGTGAGATCGACAGCAGATCGTGGTCGGACCTCGCGGACTGGATCGAGGGCGGTGCGCGCCGCACTGCGGGTCGGGTCGTGTTCCGGGTGGATGCATCATGAGGTCGGTGCTGGTGACGGGAGCCTCCCGCGGGATCGGTGCGGCGATCGCCGCGCGGTTCGCGGAGGCGGGGGACCGTGTGGCCATCCACTATGCGAGCGACCGTGCCGCCGCGGAAGCGACCCGTGACGCGCTGCCCGGGGAACACGTGCTCGTGAACGGTGACCTGGGCGACCCCGCGGCAGCGGCAGGGATCGTGTCGTCTGCCGTCGCGCAGCTCGGACAGCTCGATGTCCTGGTGTGCAACGCCGCCATCGCGCCGTCCGCGGCGACACGGCACGTGGTGGGCGAGACGCCGTACGCGGAATGGACAGCGGTCTTCCGGCGGATGGTGGAGGTCAACCCGCTCGGTGCGGCGAACCTCGCATGGGGTGTCGCTGACCACCTCATCGAGCGCGGGAGCCCCGGCGCCATCGTGAACGTGGGATCGCGCGGAGCGTTCCGTGGCGAGCCCGAATACCCCGCCTACGCCGCGAGCAAGGCCGGGTTGCATGCGCTCGGGCAGTCCCTCGCCGTCGCGCTCGCACCGCACGACATCTCGGTGACGTCCGTCGCGCCGGGTTTCATCGCGACCGATCGACAGCAGGAGAAGCTCTCGGGCGACGAGGGCGACCGGATCCGGAACCAGAGTCCGTTCGGTCGCGTCGGGACGCCCGAGGAGATCGCCGCGGCGGTGCACTGGCTCGCGTCACCCGAAGCGGCATGGTGCTCGGGCACGATCCTCGATGCGAACGGCGCGTCCCACCTGCGCTCCTGACGAACACGGTGCGGGAGGGCCGCAAGTATCCCTCCCGCACCGTGGGTCAGAACGGTCCGCTGATCACAGGCTGCAGCGCGCGCCCTCGTCGGGGACCTCGAGATCGATCAGGTAGTCCAGCACGATCTCGTTCACGCAGGGATTGATGCCCTCGAGCGCGACCGTGTGCCGCTCCCCTTCGACGGTGACCAGGCTCGATCCGAGCGTCTCGGCCAGGCTCACTCCCGCCTCGTACGGGGTCGCGGGGTCGCCCGTGATGGAGATGACGAGCGTGTCCGGCAGGCCCTGGATGTCCTGCGCGTAGGGAACCCCGAGGGTCGGCTCGCTCGGCCAGTGCTCGCACGAGTCGCGCGTGACTCCCTGGAAGTCCTCACCCGAGTCCATCCACGGGCTCACCTCGGCGATCCGCTCGCGCAGGTCGGCCTCCTGCTCCGGCGTGCGGCGATCCTGATCCGTGCAGTTGATCGCGTGATTCGAATCCAGCATGTTGCTCCACACGCCGTCGGTGCCGCGCCCGGTCATGCGGTCGTTGAAGCCGAGCAGGATGTCGGCGCGCCCCTCGTCCTTCAGCTGAGCGATGCCCTTGATCAGCTCGGGCCAGGCCTGCGCCGTGTAGAGACCGGAGCCGAGGCCACCGGTCACCTGGTAGAAGTTCGCGGTGCGTCCGTCACCGGCGGGGACCGGTTCGTCGACGAGTGGCTGCACGAGGTCCTGGAAGACGGCGGTCGCCTTCTCGGGGTCCGTGCCGAGCGGGCAGTCCGCGCTCTCCGCGCACGCCGCGGCGAGCTGGTCGAAGGAGCGCTGGAATCCGCGGTGCAGATCCACGCGGCGCTCGGAGGCGTCCTGATTCGGATCGATGCCACCATCGAGCACCATCGCACGGACGTTCTCGGGGAACTGCTCGGCGTAGATCGCGCCGAGGCGCGTGCCATAGCTCTGGCCGAAGAAGCTCAGCTGCTCGTCGCCGAGGACTGCGCGCAGGACGTCCATGTCGCGGGCGACGTCGCGCGTCCCCACGGCCGACAGGACGTGCTCTCCTCCCGAGCCCTCCGCGCACTTCGCGGTGAGCTCCTCCGTGTCCTCCGACGTCCACGCGCCGGACGTCCCGAGAAGCGTGGTCTTCGTGTCGCCCGCGTCGCCCTCGGCGTCCGTGAAGCAGTCGATCGCGGGAGTGGAGGACCCGACTCCGCGGGGGTCGAACCCGACGAGGTCGAACTGGCGCATCAGCGGGGTGTCCGTCCAGGCCATTCCGGCGAAGATCGTGGTGACCATGCTGCCGCCCGGTCCGCCCGGGTTCATCACGAGCGAGCCGATGCGCTCGTCCTCGTCGCCCTGCGAGGGCACGCGCAGGACGGCGATCTGCATCTGCTCACCGGCGGGGTCGGCGTAGTCCATCGGGACCGCCAATCGCGCGCACTCGATCGTCTCGAGCGCGAACATCTGCGTGTCGATCTCGGTCTGCGCATAGTCGGCGCATGCTCCGAACTCGAGGTCCTGCTCGTAGAACTCGGCGAGCTCGGTGTCGGCCGGTGCCGTGGAGGCATCGGGTGTTCCGGGCGCGCAGGCAGCGAGTATCAGGGCGGAGATCGCGAGGATCGAGACGACGAGCGCTCGCGACAGGGCTCGCCCCGGTCTGTCTGAGGTCTGGGTGGAGAGTGTCATGGACCCAGCACAACCCGCGTGGTCACCACAGGGTCAAGCGCGCCGTCACCGCTGCGCGTTCAAGGAATTAATTGATATCTGAATCAGTTGTAGACGATGCTGCACACATCAACGACCCGACGGGCCGACGTTCACGGTTGCGCACAGGGTGCACCCGGGGGATGATCGATCTGTACCGGACGCTACGGAAGTGGTGTCCGGTGTCCGTCGCTTGACCCTGTGGTGACCACACGGTCTTTGCTTGACTCAAGCGAAAACGGAAAGAGGACACGCGCGCATGTCATGGAGTACACGGGAGATCGCTGACCTCGCGGGCACGACGGTCAACGCCGTGCGCCACTATCACCAGGTCGGACTCCTGGAGCAGCCCGATCGGATGACGAACGGCTACAAGAAGTACCAGGTGCGCCACCTCGTCCGGGTCCTGCAGATCAGACGACTGCGCGATCTCGGCGTTCCGCTCGATCAGATCGAGCAGGTGGGGGATGGTGGTGACACCTCCTCCGCGGCGCTCCGCGCGATCGACTCCGATCTCGCGTCCAGCATCGAGCGGCTCCAGCGCGCACGTGCGGAAATCCGTGCCATCCTTCAGGGCTCGACCGCCGCCGATGTCCCGCCGGGGTTCGAGGAGGTCGCTTTCCGGCTCTCGGCCACCGATCGCGCGCTCGTGCTCATCTACGCGCAGCTCTACGACGAGGAAGCCATGGCGGATGTGCGGCGGATGCTCGAGGAGGAACCGGACGAGTCGCGAAGCGCGTTCGACGAACTGCCGGACGATGCCGACGAGGCCACTCGCCAGCGGATCGCCGAAGGCTACTCCGTATCGATCGCGCGGCACCTGACCGAGTACCCGTGGTTGCGCGAGCCGGGCAAGCACCTCACCAAGGGGGCGCGCCTGACGGGCGAGACCTTCGTGGAATCCGTGACCGCGCTCTACAACGCAGCCCAGCTTGACGTGCTCGGCCGCGCGAGCCTGCTCGCCGCGGAGCGCGTGGCAGCAGCGACAGACCCCGACGCCACAGACGACGAGAAGAGTGCAGAACGATGAACGACGACACCCAGGCCACCCCGGCCGACCAACCGGAATCCGCGCGGGGCACGTCGATGCCCACGGAGCGCGCCCTCGTCGAGGACGTGCTGCTCATGCTCTTCCAGCCTGACTCCAAGTCGATCGCGGGAGAGAACATCCTCTTCTATGTGCTCGGCGGAGCGGTCGTGGCGGAACTGGCGATGACCGAGCGTGCGGAGCCGCGGGAGACCGGCGTCATCTCCCGTCCGATCCATGCGATCGGGACCGCGCCGCCGGCGGATGCGTTGCTGGCGCCCGCGTGGGACTACATCATCGACAAGCCACGGAAGGTGCAGACGATCCTCGCGGCGGTCGGACCGAACCTGCGCGCACCCGTGCTCGAGCGACTCGTGGAGCGCGGGGATCTCATCGAGGAACGCTACAAGTCACTCGGGTTCATTCCGGCGACGCGGTACGCCCTCGGCAGTGATCGCCGCGCGGATCTTCTGGAGCGCGTGCAGGCGGTTCTCCTCCGAGGCGAGGAGCCCGATCCACGAACGGGGGCGCTCGTCGCACTCCTGTCGGCGAGCGGCACGCTTCCGCAGTTCCATCGCGACATCCCGTGGAGCTCGGACGTGTACACCCGGGGCAAGGAGCTCGAGAAGGGCGACTGGGGCGCGGCCGCCGCATCGCGGGCCGTGACCCGCACCATGATCGCGATCATCTCCAGCTCGCTGGCCGTCGCGGCCGCGACCGCATCGCGTAGCTGAAGGATCGGTCGGCACCACGCACAGCGGGGTGCGCGGTGCCGACCGTGTTGTCTTTCGCTCGTCAGTCGCGTTCCACGGGGAGCCAGAGCTCCGTGATGTCTCGCCTTCCCCTCGCCGTCGAGGGGCCCTCGCGCCCGATAGTCGCAGTCCGATGCGGTCGACGCCAGCCGCGTTTGACACTGTGGCGACCACATAGTTTTGAATTGATCGGTACAGAAGTCGTGGTGCATCCCGCACCGTGACAAACCCACCGAATCAGAAAGAAGAAAAACCATGTCCAGTCCCTACGAAGGATTCCAAGACTTCGTCGGCCAGCTCCCCGACATCGTGCAGCCTCTGCTCGTCGCGCTCCTCGGGATGATCCCCTACGTCGAGGGTGAAGGGTCGGCGGCCCTCGGAATCATCGCCGGCATCAATCCGATCGTCGCGGCCATCGCCGGGGCGGCAGGAAACATCTTCATCGTGGTGCTGGTCGTACTGCTGAGCTCGCGGATCCGCGAGTCGGTCATCGCGCGCCGTGCCGCCTCCCGTGCGGCCGCTGCCAACGGGTCCTCGGGAACGACGACCATCACGGTCGACGGCCCCGATGCGGCCGCGGGCATGAGCACGACGGAGGCCGACGAGAAGCAGGACCGCAGAGCCAAGGGCCGCAAGAAGCTGGGCGCCTGGCTCGTACGCTTCGGCGTTCCCGGAGCGAGCATCCTCGCCCCCTTCGCGCTTCCGACGCACTTCACGGCCGCGTTCTTCGTGGCATCCGGTGTCAAGAAGAGCTGGGTCATCCTGTGGCAGGTCATCGCGATCGTGCTGTGGACGGGCCTCGTCGCCGCTGCGGCGCTGGGTCTGCTCACGCTGCTCGGATGGTGACGCAGTCATGAAGGTGTTCATCATCGGGGTGAGTGGAGCAGTCGGGAGTCGCCTGGCGCGGATCCTGACGGCGCGTGGTGACGAGGTCTCCGGACTCGTGCGCACCGCCGAACAGCGCGACCAGCTGGCCACTGAGGGAGTCGACGCCTACGTCGGCTCCCTCAGTGAGCTGTCCTCGCGCCTGCTCACTCCGCTGCTGATCGGCGTCGAGGTCCTCGTGTTCGCCGCCGGCTCCAATGGCGGCGCGCGGGAGATCACGGACGCGATCGACGGGGTCGGTGTCCTCACCGCCCTGGAAGCCTCTCGCAGAGCGCGCGTCGCACGCTTCGTGTCCGTCTCCGTGCTCCCGGAGGCCGCGCGCGAGGAGGAACTCGGTGAGGACGAGGAGCACTACTTCGCCGTGAAGAAGGCGGCGGACATCGCCGTCGCCCGCAGCGGCCTGGACTGGCTGGTCCTGCGCCCGTCTCGACTCACCGACTCCCCGGGGGGCGGCACGGTGTCCCTGAGCGCGGCCGAGGCGCACGGTGAGATCTCGCGGGACGATGTGGCCGCGACTCTCGCCGCACTGATCCAGGAGCCGCGTGTGTTCCGGCAGATCCTCGAGCTCGACGGCGGAGCGTCCGCGATCCCCGACGCCGTGCAGGCGAACATCCGTTAGGCGCACGATTGACTGCGCACGTTCTCAACCATTGATCGTAGACCATGCAAGGTCTACGATTAACAGGTGTGGAACGTTGACCTCAGCCTGATCGGCGAGTGGCTGAAGGAGAGTGATCGCGATGGCCCTGTCACGCGAACAGCTACTGGCGAAGCGCCCCGTCAACCGTGAGCGCGTCGAAGCTGAGAAGGAGCGGATGCTTGGAGAGGTCCGGGCATACCAGCTGCGCGAGCTACGCGAAGCTCTTGGCCTGACGCAGGAGGAGCTCGCCGAACGCATCGGTGTTGGCCAACGCCAGGTGTCGAAGATCGAGCACGGTGACCTCGAGAATGCGAAGATCGGGACAGTCCGTAGATACATCGAGGCTGTCGGCGGCGATCTCGTCGTCGAGTACGTCTCCGGTGACCAGCGCCTCCACGTAGCTTGAGGGCTTGTCCCGCCGGGCCGGCGACGTCCGCAGGAGGGTATGCCTGACATCGTCTCCGAGGGGTGGACCGGCGAGTCCTGGCTCCGCGGCCTCCACTCCGGTAGGAACGAGGGGGCGGTGCCGCAGAGGCACTCCCTCGGGAGGACAGGATGATCGATCGTGAAGGACTGGCGGCGTTTCTTCGCCGCCGGCGCGAGTCGCTGCAGCCGGAGGACGTCGGTCTGACGCGGGGTCCGCGTCGCCGGACGGACGGGCTGCGCCGCGAAGAGGTCGCCGCGCTCTGCCACATGTCGACCGACTACTACGCCCGCCTGGAGCGGGGGACGGGCCCGCAGCCGTCGGAGCAGACGGACCGAAGCGCGTCGTCGGCGGCGCACCCGCTCGGCAGGAACTGTGGGCACCGCTGACCCGGATGGACGACGCCCGCCGGCTGTGGGACGAGTCCGCCCGGCTCGTCGGCGTCTGGTTCCCGGTCTGACGCGCTCGCCCCGGCCGCGCGCAACGGGACCATCGGCACGCGGAGCAGCCGCCCGGGTGCGTAGGGTGGGAGAGCAGTCGACGAGAGGCACCGAGATGATCGCACGGTTCGAGGAGCTGGACTGGCAGGAGACGCGGATGGGCGAGCTCATCCTCCGCCGCCGCCAGGACCCTGCGACGGGCGAACTCATCTACGAGGTGAAACTCAAGGACGAGTACCTGATGTCCAGCCTCTTCACGGTCGCCGAGGAAGAGCTCGCGACCCTGGGGCTCGCCGCGGCATCCGGTGACCGACTCGACATCCTCGTGGGCGGGCTCGGCCTGGGGTACACGGCGGTGACGGCGCTCGCGGACGAGCGCGTCGCGCGGCTCGAGGTCATCGACGCCCTTCCCGCGGTCATCGGATGGCACGAGCGCGAGCTGCTGCCGGTATCGAGTCGCCTGGTCGGTGATGCGCGCACCACGCTGACCCACGACGACTTCTTCGCGGTCGTGCGCACGGCACCCGCCGAGGGCGACCGACGCCACGATGTGATCCTGCTCGACGTGGACCACTCGCCGCGGCACACCCTCGATCCGACGCACGCGGACCTCTACACCGAGGCGGGTCTCACCGCCCTCGCGCAGCACCTCGCCGAGCGGGGTGTCTTCGCGCTCTGGTCCGACGATCCGCCCGACGACGACTTCATGGAGACGCTCGCGAGAGTGTTCGACGACTGCCGGGCCCACGTGGTCGACTTCGAGAATCGGTTGACCGGTGGGACCTCCTCGAACACGGTCTACGTCGGAGTCCGTCGCTGACGCCGATCCCCGGGACGCACTCGCTCCGCTACTCGGTACCGAGCGGTACGGAGTAGGTAGAATCGTCGGATGGGTGACACCGAGACGAGAGCAGTAGGCCGGCCACGCGAGTTCGACGTGGACGTCGCTCTCGAACAGGCGATGCAGGTGTTCTGGGAGCGCGGATACGAGGGCGCGAGCCTCACCGAGCTGACGGGCGCCATGGGCATCACCAAGACGAGCATGTACGCCGCGTTCGGCAACAAGGAGCAACTGTTCCGCAAGGCTCTGCAGCGCTACAACGACGGTCCGGCGGCGTACGCGGCGACCGCGCTCGACCAGCCGACGGCACGCGCCGTCGTCGAGGGATACCTGCGAGGATCGGCGCGCACCTCGACGCTTCCGGATGACTTCAGCGGGTGTCTTACGGTGCAGGGAGCGCTCGCGGCCAGCCCCGGGAGCAGCGTCGCTCATGACCTTCTCGTCGACTGGCGTACGGATGCGCAGCGCCGCCTCGCAGAGCGTCTGCACCGCGCCGTCACCGAGGCGGACCTGCCCGCGCACGCCGACCCGGAGCACCTCGCCCGCTACGTCATGACGCTCGGGTACGGGATCGCCGTGCAGGCCGCCAATGGCATCGGACGCGCCGAGCTCGAACACCTCGTCGACACGGCCATGCTGGCCTGGCCGCCTCTCCCGTGACGGCTCGATTCCTCGGTCGCACACGATTCGTCGCGCTCGCCGCGGGCGCCGTGTTCGCGGCGATTCTCGTGGGGTGTGCCCCCGAACCGGCTGCGGGGCCGACGCCGGCGCCCTCGTCCGCGACGCCCGAGGCGTCCGCACCGGCGGACCTCTCCGTCGACGCCGATCAGCAGTTCCTGGACCTCGAAGCTCAGTCCGATGCCCGCGTCGGCGTGTACGCGATCGACACCGAGACCGGTCGGACGGTCGAGTACCGTGCCGAAGAGCGGTTCGGCTTCGCCTCGACGATCAAGGCGCTCGCGGTCGGCGCGGTGCTCGCCGAGACGACGGACGAAGAGCTCGCCGCAGCCGTGCCCGTCGATGCCGGCGACCTCGTGCCGTACTCGCCGATCATCGAGCGGTACGTCGGCGGTTCCGTCACCCTGCAGGAGGCCGCGGACGCATCCATCCGGTACAGCGACAACGCGGCGGCGAACCTCCTGGTCGAACACCTCGGCGGCCCGGATGCCCTCGAGGAGATGCTGCGCGATCTCGGTGACGACACGACGATGGTCGACCGCATCGAACCCGAGCTGAACGACGTCGCACCGGGCGACGACCGGGACACGAGCACGCCCCGTGCGCTCGCGACCTCCCTCTCCGCGTACGCCCTCGGGGATGAACTCGCGGAGACGGACCGCGAGCTGCTCGTCGAGATGCTGCGCGGGAACACCACCGGCGATGCGCTCATCCGCGCCGCGGCGCCCGAGGGGTGGGTGGTCGGCGACAAGACCGGCACCGCGGCCTACGGCACGCGCAACGACATCGCGATCGTTTGGCCGCCCGGAGGTGGCGCGCCGATCGTGCTCGCGGTGCTGTCCGACCGTTCCGTGCCCGACGCTGAGCCGAACGATGCGCTCATCGCTTCCGCGTCCTCGATCGTGTTCGACGCGCTGTCCGCCGACTGACCCCGCTCTGCGGCGCCGGACTCACCTGAAAAGGTTGGCCGTTCTGTTCAAGACCGGACCGAGCGGGCCTCGTACGTTGGAGGCATGACACTCACACTTGGCTTCATCGGCATAGTCACCCGAGACATGGGTTCTTCTCTCGCGTTCTATCGGGCCCTCGGAGTGCCCATCGAGGAGGGGCAGGACACGGCGCCGCACGTGGACGCGAAGTTGGACGATGGGGTGACACTCGCCTGGGACACTGTCGAAACCATCCGAGGCTTTGATCCTGGCTACGTACCGGCGTCCGGGGGGCACCGTATTGCCCTGGCGTTCGACAAGGGCTCCCCGGCAGGGGTCGATGCAGCGTTCGCGGCGCTGGTCGAGGCAGGATATGCAGCGCATGTCGAGCCGTGGGACGCACACTGGGGTCAGCGATATGCGACCCTTCTCGATCCGGATGGCAACTCCGTCGACCTCTACGCCGAGCTCCCGGTGAACTGAGCGGGCGTGATGCCGACCAGTCTGCGAAACTCCCGGGTGAGGTGCGCCTGGTCGGCAAAGCCTGCTGACGCGGCAGCCTCCGAGGTCTGTGCGCCTCGGAGAAGGAGGTGTCGAGCGCGGGCTGCTCGCTCGATTCGAACGAGCGTGGCGTATCCATATCCGAAGTCCGAGAGCATTCGACGACGCAACGTCCGCTCAGACTCACCCAGTTCAGCGGCGACCGCACGCGACGATGCCGCTCTCCGCGCTGCATGCCGAATGACCCTCAGGCGTGGGCGGGGCGCTGTCATGCGGTCGAGGATACTGGCGGCAACGGCGTCACGCAGGCCGCCTCTTCCGTTGATGGACAGCATCGCCCTGTGCAGTTCGGCGGCGACATCATGAGGCAGGACATCCTCTGCGGCTACAGCTTGGTCGACCAGCTCGACCGCGCTCGTCCCCAGCACGACGCCAGCGAATCCGGGCGGGATCCTCAGCCCGACTGAGCCGCCTTCCCCGTCGCCGTCCGTGGCAATCCATCGGGTTGACGGCCCCGCGACGACAAGTTGGTCCCCCCGCGCGATGAGGTCGGTGCATCCGTCGGCCGGAACCATGGAGTCGGACTCGCTCCGAGATCGCCACAGCGTCAAGCCCAGCGGAAGGCGGGTCTCCGAGTACATCTGCCTATCGTTCCATGCCGGGCTTGGGCTATCGGCGGGACCATCGCATCGCGCACCGTCTGGAGCCGGAAGTGACCGCGAACGACAACCAGCCTCGCCTCGTCTTCAGCGCCGCACCCTTCCTCGACGTGGTACTCGGCACTGGTCACACGTGTCCTAGTAGTGGTCGCGCGCCTGAAGGATCACGATCTGCTCGGCAGTGACATAGTAGACGAGTCTGTTCGCCTGATCGATTCGGCGAGACCACGCCCCCGCGAGCACGTGCTTCAATGGCTCCGGCTTGCCGATCCCCTCGAACGGGTCCCGGAGAACATCGGCGATCAGCTGATTGATCCTCTTGAGGGTCTTCCGGTCCTGGCCCTGCCAGTACGTGTAGTCCTCCCACCCGTGCACGTCGAAGGCGAGCGTGCGGCTCATGCCTCGAGAAGGTCGTGCGGCTCGACCTCGCCACGACGCGCGCGCTCCAGCGCCGAGAGCAGCCGCTCTGCGCCGGCCGGGTTCCGCAGCAGGTACGCCGTTTCTGTGAGAGCGTCGTAGTCGTCTTTCGACATGAGGACCGCGTTGCCCCGCCGCGACACCACTTCGACGGGTGTGTGGTCCTCGTTCACCTGCTGGATCAGTCCGAACAGACTCTTGCGCGCGTCCGTCGCTGTGATGGCAGTCATGAGCTCGACCTTTCCGTGTGGTACATAAAAGCGTACCACTCTGCCGTGTTCCCCGTCTGGTGCCATTCGCGAAGATCGGCGGCGCGGGCGACACAATGGAGTGTGCCCGACTCCTCTCCCTCCGACCTCGCCGACCGCCTGCTGGACATCGCCTACGAGATCACGGCGGCCACGGGGCCTGCCGCCCTGTCTCTTCGTGAAGTGCAGCGTCGCGCGGGAGTCTCCGCGGCGACGGCGTACTGGCACTACAAAGGGCGGGCCGATCTGCTCCTCGCGGTCAGTCGCCGGGCCACCGCCGCATTGGCGGATGCGCTCGAGGACGCGATTGCCCATCCGGTCATCCCGGAGGCTTCGAACCTGTCGGCTGTGTGCCTCGGGTACATGCACTTCGCCCGCGACCATGAGGGCCTGTTCCAAGCGGTGGTGCTGAACTCCTCGATCGAGGAGGTCATGCAGCCGTCGATCGCCGCACGGGGTGCGGGCGGTCTCGCGGCGTCCGAGGTCCTGCGGCGAGCAGTCGCGGAGTTCCTCGGTCATGGCGCGACGGAATCGGATGCCGCCGACACCGCTGTGCACGTGTGGGCGGCCTGTCACGGTTTGGCCATGCTGCTCATCGACACGCCCATGTCAACTCTCCCAGAGAGTGAGAAGGAGCGGCTGCGCCGGCAGCACGTGGACTTCGTGCTCCGATCCCTCATCCCGTCGAGTGGTCAGTTTTAGCGCAGGATTGCCCCGGTTGTGGACAGAAACTGACCACTCGACCGGATGAGGGGGCCGGAGCCCACTCTCTCTAGCACTGCTAAAGTTGGATCCGGCGGGAAACACCTGCCTTGCCGAGAACCGGCGACCCCGCAGACGAAAGGCAGACAGATGACCGTCCAGCTCAGCCACCCCGAAGGGCTGCTCCAGCAGTCCGACTACGCCCCCGTCGCCACGGCGACCGGATCCCGCTTCCTCCTGCTCGCAGGCCAGGTCGCGGCCACGCCGGACGGTGAGCCGACCGCGACGGACCTCGCTGGCCAGGTCCACAGCGCGATGCAGAACGTCGCCACGGGCGTCCGCGGTGCCGGTGGCGACGTCAGTGACATCGCGCGACTGACCATGTACGTCGTCGGACTCACGACCGAGATGACGGGTGCTCTCATGGAGGGCACGGTTCGCGCCCAGGAGTCCGATGGCTACAGCGATCCGCTGCCGCCCATCACGGTCATCGGAGTGCAGGGACTGTGGACGCCCGATTTCCTCGTCGAGATCGAGGCCACGGCGATCCTCGACTGATCAGGGGAGTGCTCCCTCGTCGGTGAGCTCGACGCGGATGATGCGATCGTCGTCCGCGCGGGCATCACCCCGACCGTCCGTGTTGTTCGTCAGGAACCAGACCGAGCCGTCGGGGGCGACCACCGCATCGCGGAGGCGTCCGAATTCTCCGACGTAGTAGTCGCTGCTCGACCCGGGGCTCGTCGCGGGGATCGCGGTCAGGCGCTCGCCGCGCAGCGACGCCATGATCACCGTGTTGCCGGCCACGGCGATGCCGTCCGGAGTCCACTGATGGACGGGATCGATGAACGCGGCATCACCGCCCTGCCCCTCGACCGCAGGCCAGCCGTAGTTTCCGCCGGGTTCGATGATGTTGAGTTCGTCCCACGTGTTCTGCCCGAACTCGCTCGCGAAGAGTGTGCCGTCGGGGGACCACGCGAGGCCCTGCACATTGCGGTGACCGAGGGTGTAGACGAGCGAACCGGACGTGGGGTTGTCGTCGGGCGCGTCGCCGTCGGGCGTCATCCGGAGGATCTTGCCGCCGAGAGAGTCCGGGTCCTGTGCGCGATCGGGCTGCCCCGCGTCGCCGGTGCCGACGTAGAGCATGCCGTCCGGCCCGAAGGCGATTCGTCCGCCGTTATGCGTCGAGCTCGACGGAAGCCCGTCGAGCACGGTCTGGGGCGCACCGAGCGTCAGGGAGCCGGCTGGCCCGTCGAGATCGAAGCGCTCGATACGGTTGCCGTCCGCCGCCGTGAAGTAGGAGTACAGCTGATCGTCCGCTGTCGCCAACCCCAGAAGGCCGCCCTCTCCGCCCGCGGTCACCTCGGCGATGGTCCCGACCTCTCGGGTGGTTCCATCCGGTGCGACCTCGAGGATCCGACCGCTGTCGCGCTCGCTCACCAGCGGGATCTCACCGAGGAAGGTGATCGACCAGGGGGCGTCCAGTCCTGTCGCGATGTCGGTGGGAGTCGCGGGGAGATCGTCCGGGCTGGCTGTCGGCGCGGGCGCAGCGACCGTCGGCGACGGGGCGGGAGCGGGGGTGGGCGCGCTGCATCCGGTCAGGACGAGCGCGCCGAGCAGGGTCGCTACGGTCGAGGTGCGAATGAGGCGTGCGGACATGCGTCCTCCCGAGGGGTCACGACCCACGCTATGTGTCGGATCGGACACGCGACGCCCGTCGCGTCGGAATGCCGGGTCAGACGAGTCGCGCCGTCTGCTGCACACGAGTGCGGATGTCGAAGAGCTCATTCCCGCCGATCGCCCGCATGCCCGGAAGTGCGGTGCGCAATGCGGGGCGGAGGGCACTGCGCCGCACGGCGAAGACCGGCACGCGGGCGTCGCCGAGCGCGGCGATCGGCTGTGCGAGATCATCGTCCGGCAGCACCACGATCCCGCCGCTGAACCGCACGCGGGCGGCGCGCGCGACAGAGCGCATGTGTGCGAGGGCGTCGGCGGCAGGCGTCTCCGGTGCGACGGCTGATCCGACGATCTCGTCGCGGGTGAGTCCGACCGGTGCGCCGAAGTCCCGCGACATCATCCCGTAGAGGCCGGACGGCCCGAGGATGATGTGATCGAGGGTGCGCTCGCCGCCGCGTGGGGGATCGCCCGCGCCGGTTGCGATCCCGTGCCAGACCGTGAAGCCCATTCCGAGGTCGCTCACGATATCGGCGCTCGCCTCCTCTGCGAGTGCGGTCGCAAGCAGGCGGCGTAGGTCGACGGGTACATCGCGGACGAAGACGGGATCGTATGCCTCGGCCTCCGTGATCGGACGGTCCGCCCACTCGGCGACCAGGTCGAGGTAGCGGGTCCGGCGGTAGGCACCGGGCTCGCCGTGGGACCTCGCGCGGGGGCGTGAGCTGCGCCGGGCAGCGGGGGGTCGCCATCCGCTCCACTGCGCGTGGGCTGCGCCGCCGTGCCGGCCATCGTAGGCGGCCCGATCCGCCGGGGTTCCGACCTGCGTCCACGCCCGTTGCACCTGGATGAAGACCGCGGCATCACCGCCGGTGTCCGGATGTGTCTGGCGGAGCCGCTGGCGGTAGGCCCGTCGGAGCTCATCGTCGTCGACGGTGGGGGCGACGCGGAGGATCTCGTACGCCGAGGCGGAGAGCGGGCTGTCGATCATCGCTCTCTCCTTCGCTCTCGCCGCCTCCCCAGGCTATCCCGCCCCTCCCCGTCCCCGGCCCCTGGCCCCCGTCCCCGTCCCCTTCCCCCGCCCTCCATATCAACGCCGAGTGGTCACTTTTGGCGCACTTTCGACCCGAAAGTGGACCAAAACTGACCACTCGACGGATGTGAGGAGGGGTCAGCCGTGGCCGTGGTCGTGGGGATGGCCGGAGGAGTCCTCGAGGATCATGCCGACGGAGGTGGCGCAGGTGTCGCCCTTCCACGCTTCGATCCCCTCGCGGATCGCGAACACGGCGATGACCAATGCAGCCAGCGAATCGGCCCACCACCAACCCAGCAGGGTATTCAACAGAAGTCCGGCCAGGACCGCAGCGGACAGATACGTGCAGATGAGCGTCTGGTACGAGTCGGCGATGGCCGTGGCGGAACCCACTTCGCGACCTGCGCGACGCTCCGCGGCGGAGAGGAACGGCATGATGAGCAGGCTCAGCGCCGTGAGCACGATTCCGACAGTGCTGTGCTCGGCTTCGATCCCCGTCGCGAGCGCCAGCGCCGACGATGCGGCCACATACGCTGCGAGTGCGAAGAACGCCACCGCGATCACGCGCAGCGTCGGCTTCTCCCACCGCTCAGGATCACGGCGGGTGAACTGCCAGGCGACCGCCGCGGCGGAGAGGACCTCGATCGTCGAGTCCAGTCCGAAACCGATGAGTGCGGCGGACGACGCTGCAGCTCCGGCCGAGAGCGCGACAACGGCTTCGATCAGGTTGTATCCGATGGTGATCGCCACGATGAGGCGGATGCGGCGGTGCAGGAGGCCTCGTCGTTCGGCGGTGAGGGTGGGAGCACTCATGCGCAGGTGCACCCGTCGCCGGCGCAGCAGTCCGGTTCGATGACGAGAACGACCTTCAGGAGCTCGTCGAGTGCGGGAGCGAGGTGCTCATCGGTGAGGCGGTAGAGCGAGCGACGGCCGTCGGGAGTCGCTTCGACCAGTCCACAACCACGCAGGCAGGAGAGTTGGTTGGACATGACCTGCCGCGAGACGCCGAGATCGTCGGCGAGTTCGGACGGGTAGGCGGGAGTGGTCCGCAGCGCGAGCAGGATCTGTGCGCGGGTCGGGTCCGATAGCGCGTGCGCCAGGCGGGCGAGTGCTGCCGTGTGCGTGAGTGTCGCGGTGGCCATCCCCCGACAGTACACGCCATCCTGAACTAAACCGACTCCCCTCCCCTTTCCAACTCCGCCGAGTGGTCACTTTCTGCGCATTTCTGGCCAAAAAGTGGACCAAAACTGACCACTCGGGGGAAGGGCGGGGGTGCGGGAAGGGCGGGGGTGCGGGAAGGGGGGAGAACGGGAGGGGGAGGTGGGGAGGGGGAGATCAGCCTGGAGGATGATGGGAGATGGGCCTGCGGGCGGATGGCAGGAGCACGCCCTGTCCGTAGCGTCGTAGGTATGAACAGCGCATCGAACCGGGGGGCACGATGACTTCTCTTGCCGTGACCAACGCACTGACCACTTTCCTCGTTCCGCTCGGCGGAATCGCCGCCGTTCTCGCGGTGCTCTGCGCGATCGTCGCCGGTACCGCTCTCGCTTTCGGGGCGGCGGGCCTGTCCGCCGGCGCGATCGGCGGATGGATCGTCTTCACGCTCCTCAGCCTCACCGCGTCCTTCGCGAGCATGTGGATTCCGACGCTCGCGGCGATCGCGGCGCTCGCCATCGCGCTCGCGATCGGCGGGACCCTGCGGTCGATCTTCCGTCCGCGCGCTCCGCGTCTCGCCTGACGCGAGGCCCGGCGGCTGGCTACTCACCCCGTCGCACGTCGGAGGAGATCCGCACGAGGGAGGATGAATCCCCGCGGATCCTCCTCCGCAGCGCGGATCTCCTCCCGTGCGGCTTGTCAGGCGTCGACGGGCTGAGCGACCCGGGGGCGTCCGAGCTGCAGCACCGGCGGTGCACAGCAACTTCCGCCGTCGAAGTCTCCCGCTCCGCCGCACACTCCGGTGTCCGGGAGGGACAGCTCTCGGCGTGCGGCGGCCTCGTGATCCCCGGCGAGGTGAGCGACGACGCTCCGCACCTGCTCGTATCCGGTGAGAGCGAGGAAGGTGGGCGCTCGCCCGTAGCTCTTCGCGCCGACGATGAACAGGTCCTTCTCGGGCTGGACGAGTTCACGCGCCCCGGTCGCCGAGACGGATCCACACGAGTGGATGTTCGGGTCGATCTCGTCGGCGATCCCGGTCACGGCCTCGAGGGTCGGATCCAGGGAGGTGCGCAGCTCGGTGAGTATCGACATGTCGGGGCGGAAGCCTGTCAGGGCGAAGACGTGCGAGATGCCGGTGAGCTCGCGCCCGTCCTCGGCGACGACCGTCACCGTGTCGGACGCGTCGCGCAGTTCGGCGATGCGGAAACCCGACACGAGCTCGACAAGGCCGGCGTCGATCATCTTCTTCGCTCGACCGCCGAGCGCCGCGCGCTCCGGCAGCTCATCGCCGGCGCCGCCGCCGAACACCGTCGCCGTCGAACCGCGTCGGAGTACCCAGGTGACACGCGTTCCGGGTTCGCGGCGGACCAGGTCGGCCAGGCGGAGGACCGCATGCGTGGCCGAGTGCCCGGCGCCGGTGACGACGACGTGCTGTCCGGCGAACGCCGACACGTCGTCGGGGATGCGGTACGAGAGGAGATGCGCGGCGGCGGATTCGCCGATCGCGGGAAGGCCGTCCGCGCCGGCGGGGTTCGGCTGCCCCCAGGTGCCACTCGCGTCGATCACGGCGCGTGCGAGAAGGCGGGCTTCGTGACCCTCGGCGTCGGTCGTGCGCACGACGAACGGCTGCTCCGAGCGGGATCCGTCGACCACGCGATCGCGACCCTGCCGGGAGATGCCGGTCACGGTGACCCCGAAGTGCACACGCTCGCCCAGAGCGTCGGCGAGGGGAGCGAGGTAGTCCCTCACCCACGCGGCTCCCGTCGGATAGCCGGACTCGCGGGCGGTCCAGCCGGTCGGGGCGAGGAGGCGTCGCGCGGCGGCGTCGGTCAATTCGGGCCAGGCGGAGAACAGGCGGACGTGCCCCCACTCCGACACGGCGGATGCGGCCGTGCGGCCCTTCTCGAGCACGACGGTGGCGATGCCGCGCTCCACGAGGTGGGCGGCGGCCGCGAGTCCTTGGGGGCCCGCTCCTACGACGACGACGGGCAGATCCGACATCAGCTCTCCTTGCATTGAAAAACGTCAATACGACGAGCGTGCGCTATCTATCGAAGTTTGTCAATATGTGGGAGGATCGGGACGTGACACTCCCCGTGACGATCGAGACCTCCTCCGCCTGCTGCGTGCCGCGGATCACCTCGGTGATCACCCACGAGGACGCCGAGCGCGTCGCCCGCGTGTTCAAGGCGCTGGGTGACCCGACGCGCGTCCGCCTGCTGTCCCTGATCGCCGCGGGTGACGGCGGAGAAGCATGCATCTGCGATCTCACCGAGCCCGTCGGTCTGTCGCAGGGAACCGTCTCTCACCACATGAAGCTCCTGGCCGAGGCCGGCCTCGTCACGCGCGAGCAGCGCGGGCGCTGGGCGTACTTCACCCTCACCGAGGGTGCTCTGGATGCTGCGGCATCCGCCCTTCGCATCGACTGAGTCCCCGCCGCGCCGCACGCGAAGAGCCCCTCGCATCCGCCGGTGGGCAGGATGCGAGGGGCTCTCGTATGCGGTGTCAGCGCTCGGTGATCAGGCCGAGGGGACCGTCACACGCAGCTGCGCGCCGAGGCCAGCGTCGACGTTCGTCCAGTACTGGAAGAAGCGCTCGCGAATCGCGTCGACCGTGATCCCACGGCCCTGACCGGTGAGGGTCTCGAGGAAGCGAGCGCGCTGCTCGTCATCGAAGACCTCGCGGTACAGCGTGCCCGCCTGGCCGAAGTCGTCGTCCTCGGCGTGCAGGGTGGCTGCCGAGCGGATGAGTTCGCCGTCCGACTCCCAGCTCGCCTCGACGCCGGCGAGCGGGTCGGCCTCGGGGCCGCCGGCTGCACCGTACGAGTTCGGCGTGTAGACGCGGTGAGCCGCGTCGTTGTAGTGGTACGCCATGTTGCCCTGGTGCATGTAGTTGCGCACCTCGGCCGCGTGCGGCTGGTTCACCGGCAGCTGGTTGTAGTTCGTCCCGACGCGGTAGCGCTGGGCGTCGGGGTACGAGAACACCCGTGCCATCAGCATCTTGTCGGGCGAGATGCCGGTGCCCGGAACCTGGTTGCCCGGCGAGAACGCGGCCTGCTCGATCTCGGCGAAGAAGTTCTGCGGATTGCGGTTCAGCGTGAACGTTCCCACCTTGATGCGCGGGTAGTCCTTCTTCGACCAGATCTTGGTGAGGTCGAACGGGTTGAACCGGTAGGCCGCGGCCTCGGCGTACGGCATGACCTGCACGTAGACATCCCAGGAGGGGTGCTCTCCGCGGGCGATCGCGTCGAACAGGTCGCGACGGTAGTGGTCCGCGTCCGCTCCGGCGATCTGCTCGGCCTCGGCTGCGCCCATGTTCTCCACGCCCTGGTTGGACACGAAGTGGTACTGGACCCAGAAGCGCTCGCCGGCGGCGTTGACCCACTGATATGTATGCGAGCCGTAGCCGTTCATGTGGCGCCAGCTGCGCGGCAGGCCACGGTCACCCATGAGGTACGTGACCTGGTGGGCGGATTCGGGGGACAGCGTCCAGAAGTCCCACTGCATGTCGGCGTCGCGCAGTGCCGAGTCGCCGAGGCGCTTCTGCGAGTGGATGAAGTCAGGGAACTTCATCGCGTCGCGGATGAAGAAGGTGGGGGTGTTGTTGCCCACGATGTCGAGGTTGCCCTCGGTCGTGTAGAAGCGCAGCGAGAAGCCGCGGACGTCACGCCAGGTGTCGGGCGAGCCCTGTTCGCCGGCGACGGACGAGAAGCGGATGAGCGTCTCGCTGCGGGCGCCGGGCTGGAACACCGCGGCACGCGTGTATGCCGAGACGTCCTCCGTGATGACGAGCTCACCGAATGCGCCGCCGCCCTTGGCGTGCGGGTTGCGCTCCGGCACACGCTCGCGGTTGAAGGACGCGAGCTTCTCGACGAGGTAGCGGTCGTGGAGGACCGTGGGGCCGTCGGCTCCGACGGTGAGCGAGTGGGCGTCGCTGGGCGCGGGGGTGCCCGTCTGCGTTGTCGTGGCGGGAAGAGGGGTGGAGGGCGTGGACAGGTCTGTCATGTGTTGCTCCTATCGCGCGTCGGTCTGGCATCCGGGGCACAGGCCCCAGAAGGTGACTTCGGCCGTATTGATGGTGAAGCCCGCCGCGGCGGACGGGTGAAGGCACGGTGCTTCGCCGACAACGCAGTCCACATCCGTGATCGCGCCGCATCCGGTGCAGATCAGGTGGTGGTGGTTGTCGTCGACGCGCCGCTCGTACAGCGCTGCGGAACCCGCCGGTTCGATCCGACGGAGCATGCCCGCCGCCGTGAGGTCCGCAAGAATGTTGTGCACCGACTGGATGGACGTCGTCGGAAGCACCTCGGACACCGTGCGGTAGACCCGCTCGGCATCCGAATGGGCCATGGAGTCCAGGGCCTCGAGGACGGCGACTCGCCCCGCGGTGGCACGAAGGCCCGCGGTGCGCAACGCTGTGTCGAGTTCGGTCTCCATCCCTCCACCCTACGCGTTAATTTGAGTGATTCAAAAGAACGGCGTGTCGAGGCGTGGGGTCACTGCGGTTTCGGCGGACGGGCGTCCTCAGCCTCACGAACCCCTTCGGCGCGATACCGACGAGGGCTCACCGCGTGGACGCGGTGGAAGGCGCGGGTGAATGCCTGCGGCGAGGGATAGCCGACGGCCGACGCGATGCGGTGGATCGGCTCGTCGCTGGTGAGGAGCAGCTGTGCGGCGCGCTGCATCCGCCACTGCGCGAGGTAGCGCATCGGCGTCGTGCCGAGGGACTTCGTGAAATGTCGGTGGAGGGTCGCGCGCGACACGCTCACGGCGGCGGCGAGGGAGTCGCTCGTCCAGGCCCGCTCCGGATGCCGGTGGATGAGGGCGTGCGAGTCCCGGGTGACGTCGTCCAGGTGGACGGCGGGAGCGTGATCCGGGTGCGTCGTGCATCCCCCCGATCGGACTGTCCGATGAAGATGCACGAGGAACAGCTCCGTGATCATCGCTGCGGCGGTCGAGTGTCCGAACTGACCGTTCGCACGCTCTCCGTCGAGAACGCCCAGCAGGCTGAGGCGGTGGGGATCATCGTGGGCCCGCAGCAGCACGGGTTCGTCGAAAACGTCCAGGCTCGGACACGGGGAATGGCGATCCGTCTCGTACCCGATCGACAGCAGCCGTGAACTCAGTGCACCGAAGCCCACGCGCATCGACGATCCCGTCGACGCCGAGCGGTCTGCGGTGTCCGCGGTGCAGGGGCCGGCGTGGCTGTCCGCGTGCGAACCGAGCCAGTGGTGCTGTCCGGCGGGAACCCACATCATGTCCCCAGCGGTGAGGAGCTGCGGATCGTGGCCGGGGATCCTCAGCCACGCCTCGCCCTCGAGTACGGCGTGAAAGCGCGGACCCGAGTCCGGATCAGGGATCACTCCCCATCGCTGACCTGTCTCGGTGCGTACGACGCGGGTTCGATGGAAGAGGACAGCGGGGACACTGCCGTCCTCGCGGAGCTGCGACGCAGGGGAAGAAGAGGGAGTCGTCACCCTCTGATCAAGCTTCCCTGCGCCGCGCGTATTCCGCGGCGCCGCGGTCGTCAGACTGTCACTGCACGCGGTACGGCTCCGTTCCGTCCCACCCGACACTGGCTTCGCGGATCATGCCGAAGAAGGCGGAGAGGTCCGGGTTCCGCTTGTGGATCTCGATGTGGTGACCCAGCATCGACGACGCGTCGTGATACGACGTGTGCATCTGCCCGAAACGCGCCTGCATGTACGAGGGGGCACCTGCGCGATTCAGCTCGGCGACGACCTCGTCCCAGTCGTCGACCACCCACGCGATGTGGTGCAGCGTCGGCGCCTTCATGCTCGTCAGAGCGTCGGACACGCTCTCCGGTGCAGCGTGGTGCACCTGCATGAACTCGACGGTGATGTCGCCGAGCTGGCCGAGCGCTCCGGAGTGCTCGAACACGGCCGGCGCTCCGTCTCCGTCGAGGGTCTGCTCCAACTCGACGTGCTCCGTGACGAAGAATGGGCCGGCGCCTGTGGTCGCGCTGAACTCGAGCACCGCGGCCCGAAGATCGTCGACGATGTACGCGATGTGATGCACTTCTCCCAGCAGGGGACGCAGTGTGGCGAGCGACATGATGAACCTCCATGAGTGTGTAGGAGTTTCACCGTACGAAGATCCCGTTCGCCCATCCGCGGGTTTCGTTGTCCCTGCGTCGCATCCTCCTGCCCCGTCGTCTCAGGGCTCTCCCTGGGTGGTGAGACAGGGGGCGACCGCCGTCCTCGGGAAACGGCTCGACCGCTCCGAATCGATTCGATACTGTGGTGGGCGGGTGCTCTCCCGCGCCGATCCCTGAACATCCTCCATCTCTGCGAGCTCTCCCCATGGCCACCTCACTCACCACGGGCCGTCCGTGGCGTGTCATCCTCGCCTTCGCGATTCCGCTGCTCATCGGAAACGTCGTGCAGCAGCTGTACCAGTTCGTGGATGCGATCGTGGTCGGTCGCTATCTGGGTGTCACCTCTCTCGCCGCCGTCGGCGCGACCGGAAGCCTGCTGTTCCTGCTCCTCGGTTTCGCCTGGGGCCTGACGAGCGGATTCGCGATCCCGACCGCGCAGGCGTTCGGAGCTCGGAACCGGCAGGGCGTGCGCCGCTCCGTCGCGGCGGGCGTCATCCTGACCGGAGCCTCGAGCATCGTCCTGACCGTGGGGGCACCGTTGCTCGCCGGTCCCCTCCTCACGCTGATGCAGACGCCGACCGAGCTCCTCGCCGAAGCGATCGTGTTCACCCAGCTGAGCTTCCTCGGCGCCGCCGCGGTCATGTTCTTCAACTACCTGGCCGCGATCATCCGTGCGATCGGCGATTCTCGCACTCCCCTCGTCTTCCTCACGATCGCGTGTCTGTTGAACGTGGTCCTCGTCGTGCTCATGGTCGGCCCGTGGGGCTGGGGCGTGGCAGGGGCCGCGCTCTCCACCGTGATCTCGCAGGCCGTGTCCGTCCTGCTCTGCTTGGAGTATGTGCGGCGACGCGTGCCGATCCTGCACGTGCACCGCGCCGACTGGCGCGTGACGCGAGCCGATCTTGCCGAGCACCTGCGTCTGGGGCTTCCGATGGGGTTCCAGGCGTCGATCATTGCGATCGGCACGCTCACGGTGCAGATCGCGCTGAACACGCTCGGTGCGGATGCCGTCGCCGCCTACACGACGGCGTCGCGCGTGGACGGGCTGGCGGTCGCGCTGCTGTCGTCCCTCGGTCTGGCGATGTCGATGTACGCGGCGCAGAACCACGGCGGACGCCGTCCGGACCGGATCCGTTCGGGCGTGGTGCAGGCGGTGTGGATCGCGATCATCGCGTCGGTGGTGCTGGGCGCGCTGCTGATCGCCTTCGGTGCACCGATGATCCGACTCTTCATCGGCGAGGGATCGGATGAGGTCGTCGAGCTCGGTCACCTCATGCTCGTCGTCAACGGGTTGAGCTATTGGGCGCTCGGGATCCTGTTCGTGCTGCGCGGCGCGCTCCAGGGGCTCGGGCACGTCATGATCCCGACGGTGACGGGCGTCATCGAGCTCGTGATGCGCGTGGCGGCGGCGATCGTGCTCGGCGCGCTGATCGAATTCACGGGCGTCGCGCTGAGCAACCCGCTCGCGTGGCTCGGCGCGATCGTGCTGCTCATTCCGGCGTACGTCCGTGCGCACCGGGCGCTGGCGCGCATGCCGATCGACCCGGAGGAGGCGACCCTCACCACTCCGATCGCCGTCGTCGGCCCGACGGACGGATCGATGGTCGTCGATGCGGTCGTGACGCAACCGATCCACGTGCTCACCCGCCGGGGCAAGCTGCGTCGACGCACGCGCCGGCTGCTGCGACGCTGACTCGTGCGGGGTGCATCCCCCGGTTCCGGGGATTCCCTCGATGAACCGCGCATGTCACCCTTGTCGCGACCGTCACATTTGTGCAATGTTATGACGGATCGCTGAACAAGGGAGTTGAGCATGCACGAGGCCGGACCCATCGCCGGGCAGGCGGTCACCGCCAGCATTCCGGTGCTGAAGCGGGATCTGAAAAACCGACACATCCAGATGATCGCGCTCGGCGGCGCGATCGGCACGGGGCTCTTCTACGGGTCGTCCCAAGCGATCGGACTCGCTGGTCCCTCCGTGCTCCTCGCCTACCTCATTGGCGGCGCGATCATCTTCCTGATCGTGCGAGCGCTGGGAGAGATGTCCGTCCACACCCCGGTGTCGGGCGCGTTCAGCCACTACGCGAATCAGAACTGGAGCCAACGAGCAGGCTTCGTCTCCGGCTGGAACTACTGGTTCAACTACATCGCGGTATCGATGGTCGAGCTCGCGGTCGTCGGGTCGTTCGTCAACTATTGGCTGCCGGACGTTCCTGCATGGACATCCGCCGCGGTCTTCCTGGTCCTCATCACCATCATCAACCTCATCGGGGTGCGGGCGTTCGGCGAGTTCGAGTTCTGGTTCACGATCGTCAAGGTCGGCGCCGTCATCGGCATGATCGTGCTCGGGTCGATCGTGGTCGCGTTCGGGATCAACAACAGCGTCGACCTGCCGACACCGAGCTTCGCGAATCTGTTCAACGACGGCGGATTCTTCCCCTTCGGACTCTCGGGCATGCTGGCGGTGCTGGTCGTCGTCATGTTCTCGTTCGGCGGCACCGAGCTCATCGGAATCACGGCGGGTGAGGCCGAGAACCCGAAGCGGACGATCCCCCGGGCGATCAACCAGGTGATACCCCGCATCCTCATCTTCTACGTCGGCGCTCTCGCCGTCGTGATGGCGGTGGTCCCGTGGGCGAGCCTGGACGGACAGACGAGCCCGTTCGTGCAGATCTTCGACCGGGTGGGCATTCCGGGAGCCGCGCACATCCTCAATCTGGTCGTCCTGACGGCGGTCATCTCCGTCTACAACTCCGGTCTGTATGCGAACGGACGGATGCTCTATTCGTTGGCGCGGCAGGGGAACGCCCCGGCCTACCTGCGCAAGATCTCGCAGAGCGGTATCCCGATCGCCGGAGTCCTCACGTCGTCCGCCGTGACCGTCCTCGCCGTGGTGGTCGTGTTCCTGTGGCCCGATTTCGCGTTCCGCTACCTGATGTCCATCGCCCTGATCGCCGCGATCATCAACTGGTCGATGATCGTCATCACGCAGATGAAGTTCCGTCGGCGCATCGGACCCGCCGGTGTCGCGAAGCTCGAGTACCGACTCCCGCTGGCTCGGTTCGCGCCCTGGATCGTCCTCGTGTTCCTCGCCGGGGTCGTGGTGTTGATGGCCCTCTCGCCGGATTACCGCACGGCGGTGATCGCCGGACCCGTGTGGCTGGGCATCCTCCTGCTCGCCTACGAGATCAAGCGTCGACGTGCGCGCGGAGGGGGCGCGCAACCCGAGCCGGAGACCGCCGGAGAAGAGGCCGACACGCGCTGAGGCGGCGCCTCCCGACTCGTCGCCGGGTGTGCACGGGGCGAAAAGCGGATTGACTGTATCTCTACCGAAGGAGCAGTCATGCGTGGAGTAGTCATGTACGGACCCGGCGACGTGCGGGTCGAGCAGCGCGAGAAGCCGACCGTCACCCGTCCGACCGACGCGGTCATCCGGATCGCAGCGACCTGCATCTGCGGATCCGACCTATGGCCCTACCGCGGCACGGACGCCGTCGATCACACGCCGATGGGACACGAGTATGTCGGAGTGGTCGAGGAGGTCGGCGCCGACGTCCGGACCCTCGAGGTCGGCGACTTCGTCGTCGGGTCCTTCATGGCCTCGGACAACACGTGCGAGATCTGTCAGGCGGGCTACCAGTCGCGATGCGTGCACGTCGTGCCGATGGGCCGGTTCGGGACCCAGGCCGAGTACTCGCTCATCCCGCACGCCGACGGGACGCTCGTCGCGACGCCGGGGCAGCCGGACGCCGACCTCATCCCGTCGCTGCTCGCCGCCTCCGACGTTCTCGGCACGGGATGGTTCGCCGCCGTCGCGGCGGAGGTGGGCCCGGGAAAGACCGTGGCGGTCGTGGGTGACGGCGCCGTGGGGCTCCTCGGCATCCTCGCGGCGAAGGAACTCGGCGCTGAGCGCATCATCGCGATGAGTCGGCACGCCGATCGCCAGGAGCTCGCGCGGACGTTCGGTGCGACGGACATCGTCGAGGAACGCGGAGACGAGGGCGTGGCCCGCATCAAGGAGCTCACGAACGGCCTCGGCGCGCACTCCGTGATCGAGGCCGTCGGTACGCAGGAGTCGATGATGCAGGCGATCCGCTCGACCCGTCCCGGCGGTCATGTCGGGTACGTCGGTGTCGCGCACGACGTCGCGCTCCCCGGCGACGAGCTGTTCTTCTCGGGGGTGCACCTGCATGGCGGGCCGGCCCCGGTCCGTCGCTTCCTGCCCGAGCTCATCCAGCTGATCTGGGATCGGAAGATCGATCCCGGTGCGGTCTTCGACCTGACCCTCCCGCTCGAGGACGCCGCGGAGGGTTACCGCGCGATGGACGAGCGTCGTGCCACGAAGGTCCTCCTGACCCCCTGACCCCTGGCCCCCCTCACCCCCAGCCCCTCTCCCCAAACCCCCACCACCTTCGTCGAGTGGTCAGTTTTTGCGCAGAATGGGCCCAAAAGTGGACCGAAACTGACCACTCGACCTCGGGGAGGGGGAGGGGGAGGGGGAGGGAGAGAGGAGGGGGAGGGAGAGGGAGAGGGTTAGCTGGCGAGGTGCTCGGCGAGGAAGGCGGCCTGGCGCTCCCAGTGGACGCCCTGCCCGCCCTCGTGCTCGTTGAACGGGTACTCGACGATCTCGGCGGTCCCGCCCCAGTGGTTGCGAGCCGCATACACCGTGGATGGTGGGCACACGGGATCCAACAGCGCCACGGAGAACAGCGCCGGAGCCGTCGCGCGTCGCGCGAACGTGACCCCGTCGAAGTAGGACAGCGTCTCGAACACACGATCCACCGATCCGCGCTGCACCGCCAGGTACCGCACGATCTCCTGGTACGGATCCCGGTCCGTCAGCCCGACGGCCCGCTCGAAGTGGCAGAGGAAGGGAACGTCCGGCATCACCGCGATGAGCCCCGTCGCGAGTCCGGCGACGGCGATCGCGATGCCACCGCCCTGGCTTCCGCCGCACACCGTGACACGGGACGCGTCGACGCGGTCGAGCGAGCGGATCGCCTCCACGGCCAGGACGGCGTCGGTGAACACGCGGCGGTAGTAGTAGTCGTGCGGATCCTCGATCCCCCGCGTCATGAAACCGGCAACGGCGGGACCGGAGCCGTGCGGGTCGGGCGTGACGCCACCGGTTCCCCAGGTGGCGCCCTGCCCGCGGGTGTCCATGAAGAAGTGCGCATACCCGGAGGTCGCCCAGCCCAGTCGCTCGTGCGGAAGACCGCGCCCGCCGCCGTAGCCGTTGAACTCCACAACCGCGGGGAGCGCCTCGTCGGTGTCGGCGGGCAGAAGCAGCCATCCACCGATCGGGTCGCCACCGAAGCCGCTGAACGTGAGGTCGTAGACCTCGACCGCCTGCAGGGGCGAGTCGATACGGCGCAGCTCGACCGGCGAGGACAGAGCGCGGGATTCGCTGAGGGTGCGCTCCCAGAAGGCGTCGAAGTCCGATGGCTCGGCGATCTCGGGGCGGTATGTGCGCAGGTCCTCGGGGGGCAGGTCGAAACGCGGCATTGCGGATGTCCTTCTTCTCGGGGGTTGTGCGGCAGTGTATCGGCCTGCGGCGGGGGCTCGGGGAGGTGGAGCAGGGGTGAACAATGGCAGAGGATATCGCCGACGGTTCCGCTCACAGCATCGGGTGATTAGGCTGAGGGCGAGCTTCGCATCTATCTCCCCACCTCTGCGTGCCGCCCTTCCGGACCGACACCGTGTGTCGCGAAGACCACGCGGGACGCGACCTGTCAGAAAGGCGTTTCCCTGTGAGCGACTCCCCCCAGAACCGCGATGACGAGCAGGCGACCGACTTCTTCGACCAGCTCGCCTCGGGCGCCCAGCGCGAGCAGGCCAGCTTCACCATCGGATTCCGTGGATACGACCGTGGCGAGGTGGATGCTGCTCTGAGTGGACTGCGTATGCAGGCGCAGCGCGCCGAGACCGAGGCTGCGGAACTCCGTGAGAGCCTGCGCGGCGAGGTCGAGGCCGTCCAGGCCGGCAGCGACGATCGACTCGCGGCGGTCGAGGCCGAGCTCACCGCGGTGCGCGCGCAGCTGTCCGAGTCCGAGCAGCAGGTGGCTACCCTCACGGCGGAGCTCGTCGAGGCACCGACGTCGGCGCAGGACGGCGAGAACTCCCGTGTCCAGTTCGAAGCGGTGCTGCGTGTGGCCGAGGAGCAGGCGAGCGTCCTGATCCAGAACGCGGCCGTGCAGTCCGAGCGTCTGCTGGAGGCGGCGCGCGAAGAGGCCGACTCGCAGCGGGCCGAGCTCGACGCGGAGGTGGCGCGGATCACCGCACAGGCGCAGCGCGATGCCGACCAGGTGCGTCTCAAGATCGACACGGAGTACACCGCGCACGAGGCGACACTCCAGCGCGAGGCGGCGCATGCCGCGGAGAAGGTCTCGCAGGCCGAGCAGGAGGCCTCGACCATCCGCACCGAGGCCGAGAAGGGCGCCGCGGCGCTCCGCGCGATGGTCACGCGCGAGACGACGCAGCTGCGCAGCGATGCCGAGCGGGATGTGCGCGAGATGAACGCGCGCGTACTCGAGTTCGAGGAGAGCCTGACGCGCCGACAGAACGACGCGCAGCAGGAGTTCCTGGTGCTGCACAATCAGGCCGTCGCGCACGCCGAGCGCATCACCTCCGACGCGAACGAGCAGGTCACGGCGTCCCTGGAACACGCACAGCGGATCTCGGCGAAGGCCGATGACTACGAGCGTCTGATGCGCTCGCAGGCCCAGGCCATCGAGGCCGACGCGCAGGTGCGTGCACGCGAGACGCTGGATCGCGCCCGCGCCAAGTCGCAGAAGATCGTCGACTCGGTGATCGGCCACACCACCTCCGTGCTGCACGATGCCGAGGATCGCACGCGCCAGCTGCGGTGGCAGCAGCAGCAGCTCACGAGCTTCATGGCGGAGGTGCGCGAGCTCATCCGTCCCGACGGTGTGTCCGCCGCGGCGGAAGCACCCGACGACGCGGACGAGAGCGACGAGAGCGACGATGAGGACCTCGAGGTGGACGAGGACCTCGAGGTCGAGGTCGAGGACGACGACGCGACCAAGAACTGACCGCGCGGTCCTCGGCGGGTGTGACTACACCCGTTCGAGGAAGGTCAGCTGCGAGTTCGGTTCGACGATCAGCGGGCCCAGTGCGGCGTTGAACTCCGCGCCGTACGGCGTGCCGAGGTGACCCTGGAACGATGCCTCGTCTTCATACTCCTCGTAGACGAAGAAGCGCTGCGGATCGTCGCGCAGTCGCGTGACCTCGAAGAGCACGTTCCCCGGTTCCGTGCGCACGAGCGTGCCGTAGTCGCGGATCAGGGCGGCGACGGCGTCGGCCTGATCGGGGCGGGCGGTGAACGTGGCGTGCAGGATGACGGGTGCGGTCATGTGCTCAATCTACGTCCGGAGCACTCCTGACCGCACCCGTGGCCGACCGGTGTCAGCCCTTCAGGCCGGAGTGCGCGAGACCCTGGACGAACTGCCGCTGGGCGATGAGGAACACCGCGAGCACGGGCAGCACGGTGAGTGTCGTCGCGGCGAGCTGCACGTTCCACATCGGTCCTCCGTAGGCGTCGACGTACTGCGTGAGCGCCTGAGGGAGCGTGAACATGTCCTTGCTGGAGAGGTAGACGATCGGCTCCAGATACAGGTTCCACGATTTCAGGAACGTGAAGATCGCGACCGCCGCGAGTGCGGGTGTCGAGAGCGGGAACGCGATCCGCCAGAAGATCCCCCAGCGGCCGAGGCCGTCCATGCGCCCCGCCTCTTCGAGCTCCGTCGGCAGCCCGAGGAAGAACTGACGCATGATGAACACCGCCAGCACCGCCGGTGCCCCGAAGATCGGGATCACGATCAGCGGCCAGTGCGTGTTGATCAGCCCGAGGGAGTTCACGAAGCGGAACAGCGGGACGATCGTCACCTCCGACGGCACGAGCAGTCCCACGAGTACGACGAGGAACAGCGCGTTGGCTCCGGGGAACTTGATCCGGGCGAAGGCGTACCCGGCCATGGCGGCGACCAGGAGCGTCCCGACGGTCACGACCACGGCGATGTAGAGACTGTTCCAGTACTGCTGCGCGAACGGCTGCAGTCGGAAGACCTCGCCGTACGCCTCCCACGTCGGGTTCTCCGGCCAGAGCGTCGGCACCGCGCGGAGGATCTCGCTCATGGGCTTGAGGCTCGAGGTCGCCATCCACCACGTCGGGAAGATGAACGGGATGCTGAGCACAGCGAGCAGCGCGATGAGCCCGGCCGATGTCCAGCGTCGCTTGGCCCGCGACGCGGAACCGGCGGATCGGCGACGGGGTCGCTTCCCCGATCCCGTGACGACGGCGGTGGTGTCGAGTTCGTCCGATGCGGGCAGCGTGTCAGTTCTCATGGAAGACCCACCTCTTTCGTGTCTGCCACTGGATCAGCGTCAGGATCAGGACGATGGCGAACAGCAGCACCGAGATCGCGCTCGCGAAGCCGAAGTCGTTGAAGCGGAATGCCTGCTGGTACAGGTAGTAGACGAGGACCGTCGTGGAGTTGCCGGGGCCACCGCCGGTGAGCACGGCGATCTGCGCGAACACCTCGAGGGATCCGACGATCGTCAGGATCGAGACGAGCAGGATCGTCGGGCTGATGAGCGGGAGCGTGATGGACCGGAAGCGTCGCCAGGCGCCGGCACCGTCGATCTTCGCGGCCTCCATGATCTCCTCGGGCACACCCTGGAGGGCGGCGAGGAACAGGATCATGTTGAGGCCGACGTTCTTGAAGACCTGCACGATGATGACCGAGAGCATCGCGGTGAAGTCCTGGCGCAGCCAGTTCGGACCGTCGATGCCGATCACGGACAGGAAGCCGTTGATCCCGCCGTCCGCCTGCAGCAGGAAGCTCCAGACGATGGTCCAGGCCACGAGCGAGACGACGACGGGGGAGAAGAAGAACGTACGGAACGTCGTCGTACCGGGCAGCTTCTGGTTCAGCAGCACCGCGAGCACGAGAGCGAGGGAGATGTTCAGTACGACGAGGCCGATCGAGAACCACAGGCTCGCGAGCAGCGAGTCGTGCAGTCCCTCGTCCGTGAGCATGCGCTCGTAGTTGTCGGCGCCGGAGAACACGAAGGTGTTCGCGAGCACGTTCCAGTCGTGGAGCGAGAACCAGAACACGGCGATCAGCGGGACGATCACGAAGGCGACGGCGCCGAGCACGGCCGGCGCGATCATCGTGTATCCGACGATCGCGTCCCGCCGCGCCAGCCCGGAGCGGCGGGGACGCTGAGGTCCCCTCCGCTCCGAGGCTTCGGTCGCCACGACGGCGGCAGCGTTGACCATGGGGTCTCAGCCCTCCAACAGCGGGGTGATGGTCGAGCAGGTGTCCGTGAGGACGGCCTCGACGTCGGCGTTCGCCGTCCACATCGCGTCCAGCTCGGCGCGGATCGTGTCCTGCAGCTTCGCGAAGTTGACGTGCGTGGGCTTGGTGATCGCGCCCTGGATCCCGTCGACGACGACCGCCTGCAGCTGCTCCTCACTGAGCGCGGGGTTCGCGGCTCCGAGGGTCTCGGCGTTCAGCAGCGACTCGCGGGGCGGAGGGAAGTACGTCGCCAGCTTCTCCGCGTTCTCGGGGGCGGTGAAGTACGCCAGGAAGTCGGCGGCGACGGTCGGGTTCTCCGCGTTCGCGAAGACGCCGATGCCGGCCTGTCCGATGACGTTCTGCTGGCCGGCGGGGCCAGCGGGAAGCGGCAGGAGGTCCCACTCGAACGAGCCGTCCAGAGCGGAGGCGCGGCTGATCTGTGTGATCGTCATCGCGGCGTCGCCCGCGAAGAAGTCGGCCGTCGTGCCGGGCTCGGGCATGGCCGCGTCGTCGAAGACGGCATCGTGGATCCAGGTGAGCGCGTCGACCATGGCTGGATCCGTGAACGTGCACTGCGTGCCGTCCTCGCTCCAGGGCGCCGCATCCCAGCCGTTCCAGATCGTGGAGAGGTTCTCCCACGTCTGGTACTCGAAGTCGCGGACCACGAGGCCCTGCTTGCCGGACTCGGCCGCGGCGGCCGCGGAGAGGTCCCGGGCCGCGTCGAACGTCCAGTCGCCGGAGGCGAGGAGGTCGGCCGGATTCTCCTGACCGGCCGCGGACAGCTGGTCCGTGTTCACGAACATCGCGAACGGGCTGTTCGAGAACGGGTACGCGAACAGGCCGTCGTCCTTCTGCCACAGCGCGAGAGAGGACGGCAACAGGTCGTCGTAGTCGTATCCCTCGGTCTCCTGCAGCGTCGGGGCGATGTCGACCAGTGCGCCGCTCTCGACGAACTCGGGCGCGTAGCTATCGAGGATCCATGCGAGGTCGGGTGCGTTACCGCCCGCGAGCTGCGTCGTGAGGGTGGTCGTGTAGTCCTCGAAGGGGACCGTCTCGAACGTGACGCTCGCAACGAGGCCCGGGTTCTCCTCGATGTAGGCGTCGGCGATCTCCTGGAACATTGCGAGCTGGGTCTCGTCTGCTGTCCAGACCGTCATGCGCAGGTCCACCGGTTCGTCCGGCGTCGTCGGCTCCGTGGGGGATCCGCTGCAACCGGCGAGGACCAGGGCGACGGCGGCGATGCCGGCGCCTGCCGCGAGCGGGGTGCGTGTACGCGGGCGATAGCTCATGGTTACTCCTTCTCTCTGCTCTGAGTGATGCGGGTGATGCCTGTGGTTCGGGTCGTGCGTGTGATTCGGGTGATGTGGTGCGGGGATACAGGGTCAGTAGGCATGCACGCGCCCTTCGGGCCAGTGCCGTTCGACGCCGGTGGTATCGAGTTCCGCCTGGTACGCGGTGAGGTGCTCGCCGTCGGCGTGCACGGCATGCGGGGTGCTGCCGGTCGCGAGGCAATAGGCGGCGAGGTGTCCCGCGGCTTCGCCGATGTTCCACTCGACCGGGTGCAGGCGGTAGCAGCCGTTCGTGATGTGCGTGGTGCCGATGTTCTTGTTCGCGGCGAGCAGGTTCGTGGTGCGGCGGGGGATGAGGGCGCCGAGCGGGATCTCGAACGGGGTGGATGCGACATCGATGTACGTGTCGCCGCCCGTGGAGGGGTGCAGATCGATCCGGTACATCCCGACACCGACCGACTCGTCGTACCGGGTAGCGCCGCGCTCGCCGCGGACCGCGAAGGACACGTCGTTCTCGGTGATGGTCGTGAGGGCGCGGATCCGGCGGGACTCGCGGTGGTAGGGCGCCTGGGCGAGCCCGTCGGCGGAGCCCATCACGTCCGGCCGCAGCCGCAGCCCGGGGAAGCCCGTGCCGCCATCCGGGCGCGGAGCCTCGGTCTGCATCCAGTAGAGCATCGAGAGGCTGAGCTGGCGGGCGTCCGCGTAGCGATCCAGTTCCACCTCACGCGGGACGTCGAGGACCGGGTCCAGGAAGTAGTCGATGCTCGGCCAGTTCACCAGGCAGATGTCGCTCTCGTAGAAGCCGCGTTCGAAGAGGTCACGGGCCACGATCCGGCGGAAGATCCACAGGTTCTGGTCGCCCGCATTGCGGGACTGGTCGGCGTCGACCGCGAGAGCATCGTCACCCGGATTCGGGTCGAAGTCGCGGGTGTCCATCGCGAGGGTGCGCGGATTCGGGGCCGTCCATGACAGGAGCCGTTCGCCCTGCCATGCGGCGGGCGCGTACTCGCGCCAGAAGTCGTAGCGCTCCGGACGCTCGATCGTGTGGTCGCCGTCCGCGTGTTCGACGGCGAAGCAGACGCTCACGGCCTGGATGTTCTCCGGCTGCGCGGTGTCCGGAGCGCTCGGCTCGCCGGTCTCGTCGCGGGATTCGAAGCCGGTCACATACTCGGTGCCCGTGAGCGGCAGCAGCTCTCCCGTCTCGGTCGCGTCCAGCACGAAGGACGCGCGGATCGTGACGTTCTCGTCACCGATCTCCGATGCGAGCGTCACCGCGGTCACGCGGTCCCCCTCGGTCTCGGCGGCGACCGGCCGTCGGCGTTCGAGCAGCACGATCCGCCCGGTGGAGCGGTAGGGGGCGAGCATCTCCTCCAGCACGCCGACGGCCACGCGCGGTTCGTGGCACAGCTTCGACACCCACCCGGCGCCGGGGTTCAGATCGGCCTTGCCTCGAGCCTCGTCGATGAGCGGATAGCGACGCCGGTACACGTCGCGGATGCCGTCGCGGAGCGCCCGGTAGCGGGCGGTGATCCCGAATTCCTCCACCCAGGGGTGCTCGTCCGGCGGTACAGCCTGCGAGGTGAGTTGTCCACCGATCCACGGGTGCTCCTCGGTCAGGATGACGCGCGCGCCACGATCTGCGGCGGCGATGGCGGCGGCGGTGCCGCCCAGTCCTGCTCCGACGATGAGGATGTCGGTGGAGAGTTCACGCATGGTCACTGAAGGGTCCCTTCGGGGGTGGCGGCCGGGGCCGGGGCGGTGGAATCGGCGGATGCGGGGACGCGCGCGGGGGCGAGCGATTCACCGACGACATCCGGGCAGTCGAGGATCTGGTGCAGGTCGGCGTCGTCCAGAGCGGTCGCGCTCGGCTCTCGCCCGCCGGCGCTCTCGTGATCGACGATGCGGGAGAGGAGAACCAGAGCCCGTGCTCCCATCTCCTCGCGCGGCACCGTGAACCCCGACCAGCGTCGGGGGCCGCGACCGAGCTGGGTGGGCTGGCCGAGCAGCAGCATCGAGACATCGCGCGGTACCTGCAGTCCACGCTGCTCGAGGGCGTCCGCGAGTTCTTCGGGCGAATTCTCCGGCGCCACGAGGATCGCGGTGAGCGCGCGTTCGGCGATCTCGTCCGCGGCTCCCGGGACGTCGTGCACGTCGACGAAACGGAGCGGGAGTCCGTGAGCGCGCATCGCCTGGCGGTAGCCCTCGACGCGATCGAGCGTCGGCTGATCCGTTCCCTGCGCGCCGGCATATCCGATGCGGCGGTGGCCCTCGGTGACGAGTCGATCCACCTGGCGCGCGGTCGCTGCGACGTAGTCCGCGCCGACGTAGGGGAGACGGTGGCCCGCGCTCACCCGCTTGCCGATGAAGACGAAGGGGTAGTTGGTGTCCAGCAGATGCTGCAATTCGCCCTGATCCTCGTGCTGTCCGAGGAGCAGGCAACCGTCGGCGATGCCGAGGCGCTGCCATCCGTCGCGCGACAGCTGGCGCTTGCCGTCGACCACCCGGGCGGAGGTGAACAGCAGCATGTCTACGCCGAGCTGTTCGGCGGCGTGCTCGATCCCGACGAGGAAAGCGCCGTAGAAGTCACGGCCTCCGCGAGGGAAGGTCGTCTCGTAGGTGAAGACGCCGAGGATCTGGTTGCGCCCTCCGGCGAGACGCTGCGCGACGGGGTTCGCGGAATAGCCGGTGATGCGGATCGCGTCGAGAACGCGGATTCGGGTGTCCTCCGAGATGCGGACACCGGACGGCGCATTCCCGTTGAGCACGAAGCTCACGGTCGACTGGCTGACACCGGCCATGGCGGCGACATCGGCCTGGGTGAAACGGTGACGCGGCATCGATCCTCCTCGATCGGGTCCCACGGGGGTGACGAGACAGCAGTCTGCGCCGAGTCGACCCGCGAGGTCAACGCGATAATGCGCATTATTAGTCGCGCACCACGGCCCGGAGACTCAGGAGAGCGGCGCGGTAATCCGCATTATCCGGCCGGTGGACGAGGTTCAGCCCACGTACGCGGGAATCGGTGCGTAGCTCTCGATCTCGCGGGTGATGCGGTCGAGGGCCGCGGGATCGAGACCGGCATCCCCGGTCACCTCGCGCCACCCCGTCGTGACGACATCGCCGAAGTTGTGTCCGTGTCGCGCAGGAACCGCCTCACCGCCGAGCATGTCCACTCCCACCTGCACCGCCGTGACCGCGGGGATCCAGCGCATGGACGGGCTCACGTCGTCGCCGCGCTGCTCCGGTCGCAGCCACTCCGGCTCCTGCCAGATCAGTTCCGGGGCGAGCCAGGTGACGGGGTCCGTGGCGTGCTGCAGGTACAGGACGCGCGGCGCATCCCAGGGGCCGGGAAGCGAGTCCTCGTCGCCGGCGCGCGAGATCCACCGCACCTCTCTGCCCCCGTCGAGCACGGGCTGCCAGGCGGGGCTCTCGGGGTCGCGTCCGCTCTGCAGCGTCCGCCACAGCTCGGATCCGTTCGGGCTGCCGACGAACAGGGCGCCGTCGGTGCGCGCCCGCAGGTCGTCGACATCGGCGAAGACCGCCTGTCCTCCGTGCGCTCCGAGGCTGAGCCCGTAGGTCACGAGCAGCGGGCGCGAGTCCTCCGGCAGCTGGAGCCAGCGCTCCTCGACCGCCTCGAACAGGACTCTGGCCGATTCGACCGGCGCGTCGGGGTCGAAGAGGAAGGACACCCAGCTCGGCGTGTAGGCGTACTGCATCGCCGCGATCGCGGTATCCCCGGCGTGGAGGTACTCGATGGCGTCGACGGTCTGCGCCTCCAGCCAGCCGGACCCGGTGGGCGTCGCGACCACGAGCACCGATCGCTCGAACGCGCCGGTCCTGACCAGTTCATCGACCACGAGGTGAGCACGTTCCTCGGCGGTCTCGGCGGATTCGAGGCCGGCGTACACGCGGATCGGCTCGACTGCAGGCATTCCCGTCAGGCTCGCGATCTCGTCCGCGGTCGGTCCTGCGCCCACGAAGGCGCTGCCGTGTCGACCGAGATCCGACCATGAGATCGCGGAGTCGGGCCCGGCGGAGCGGAAGGACGACGACGGTTCGACGATCGCCGCATCCGGGGCGCCGTTCAGGCCGAGGTAGACCGCGTCGACCGCGACCATCGCGGTGACCACGACCGCCGCACCGATGGCGATGATCCCCGTCGCGGTGCCCAGCAGCGCGATCGGGGTGCCCGACGAAGTTCGGAGCGCGCGGAAAGAGCGGCGGATCACTCTGCCGCTCGCGAGGAGCAGCACCACGACGGGAAGGAAGCCGAGGAGGAACCCGGCGAGGTCGCCTCGGCTCAGCGGGGGCATCTCGACGAGCCGACGGATCTCGTTCTGCCATCCGAGGGCGATGACGGAGAGCACGCCGAGCGCTGCGAGCCAGAGGGCACCGTAGCCGATCCACAGCCCGCGGCGGCGGCGGGGCGTGACCCGCACCCGCACGAACCGGCGGACACCGAGCCACAGCAGGGCCCCGACGGCGTAACCGATCGCGACGGCGACTGCCGTGATGACTCCCTGGAACAGGGCGGCGCGGGGAAGAAGGGACGGTGTCACCGAGAGGGCGGCCATCAGCAGTCCGCCCAGCGCTCCTCCCGCATCGAGATGCCACCAGCGGCGGACGGGCTCGTCGGCGCGGAGTGCACGCTCGGTCCGCTCGGCCTCGATGGTCGTCTCCGCTGACATCTCTCACCTCCACGCCGCGTCCGGCGCCGCGATTCTATCGCCGTCACCGGTGCCACAGCGTGGCCGAATAGCATCGGAGTATGGGACATCACTTCGTTCGCGTGCCCGATCTCGTCTCGATGATGGCGGGGACCGATGCTGTTCGCCTGCTCGACGTGCGTTGGCGTCTCGACCGGCCGACCGAGGGACCCGGCGCGTATGCCGAGGGGCACATCCCGGGCGCGGTCTTCGTCGATATGGAACGGGACCTCGCCGCCCACGGCACGCCCCAGGACGGGCGTCATCCGCTTCCTCCCCGAGAGGTGCTGCAGTCGGCCGCGCAGCGCTGGGGCCTGCGTCGAGGAGACACCGTCGTGATCTACGACGACAGCAAGGGCCTGGCGGCCTCACGCGCGTGGTGGCTCCTGCGCCAGTACGGTGTCGAGGCGCAGGTTCTCGACGGTGGCCTCGCCGCGTGGCGGAGGGCAGGACACCCGGTCGAGACCGGCACGCTCGCCCCCGCGCCGGGCGACATCGTCCTGGAGGACCCGCGCGGAGACGATCTCTCGATCGACGAGGCAGCGGACTTCCCCACTCACGGCGTGCTGATCGACGCGCGGGCGCCCGAGCGCTACCGCGGCGAGATCGAGCCCCTCGATCCCGTCGCCGGCCATATCCCCGGTGCCGTCAACCTGCCGATGGCGACGCTCCTCGACGCCGAGGGGATGCTCCGTGACGAATCCGGCCTGCGCGATGCGTTCGCCGCTCTCGGCGTCGATTCCGGGACACCCGTCGCCGCGTACTGCGGATCCGGGATCACCGCAGCGCACACCGCACTCGTGCTCGCCGAACTCGACATCGACGCGAAGGTGTTCCCTGGCTCGTGGAGTCAGTGGAGCAACACCCCCGGTCGCCCCGTCGCCACAGGCCCGACGCCCGAGGGTGAGGACGCCCCGTGACACCCACGGCGGACAGCACGCTCGGAGAGTGGCTCGCGCACCCGAAGGGGGGTGCGCTCATTCGTGAGCTCCTCGTCAAGGCGGGCGTGCAGGAAGAGGTGCTCGCACCTGTCCTCGTCCTGCCGATCCAACAGCTGGTGGTCCTCAGTCAGGGTGCGCTGCCCCAAGCGCTCATCGACGAGCTGGTCGAGCGGGTGAACGAGGACTGAGCCTCGGCGGCGGCGTCACTCGCGCTCGCCGTATCCCCACCGGAGGATCAGCATGCCGGGTCCGAAACGCCGGCGAATCTGGTGGATGGTCGTACCTCCGTCGAGCGACAGCGGTGTGTGGACCGTGCCGGACGGGGTCTCCTCCGTCTCCTCGATCCAGTCGGGAAGCGCATCCGGATGGAAGCGGGTCCACAGCAGCAGCTCGCGGCTCTGTCTGGACACCCCGTGGCCGGTCTCCCTCGCGGGTGGATAGTCCGGCGGCAGGTCCATCGCCCACTCGAGCAGACCCGTCTGCGCGGGCCCGAGTGGTCGCTCGAGCTCGAACAGTGCACCGTGCACCTCGCCGGAGGGGTGCGAGTAGAGCTTCGTCACCTGCGCTCCGCTGATGGCCCGGAAGTACGGTGCGGGAGTCGGGACGCCGGGGGAGAGTTCCAGGTAGGGAACGGTGAGGACCTCGCCGACGACCGCCTGGATGAGAGTGCGGGTGGTGCGCGAGGTCATCGCGCCGTCCGGACCCACCTCGGTCACGGAGTGGGTGGAAACGTCGCGCGAGGTCTCGGGGAGCGTCGAGTCGAGGGCGGCGAACGCCTCGATGACCGCTGCCTCGAGCAGGTCCTCCTGCACGAGAGGGAAACGGGGTGCGCCGACGGGCCCGATGCGCACACTCGGGCCCAGGTGACGGGTGAGGGTGCCGGGATCGAGGTGCAGCAACTCCTCGATACTGCCGAGAGCGGCGCGGGACTGCGCGCCCTCGGGGCGGCGGGCCCCCGAACGCCAGTAGCTGAGGGTCGCCATCGAGACCGGGTTGCCGTGCGCGGTCAGACGCTCGTGCAACCACGCCAGGGTCACTCCGCGCGCTGTGATGGCGCGACGGAGCAGCTGAGGGAGTGCAGAGCCCTCAGCCTCGTCCCGTGTGGCATCCGTCGCCATCACAGACCCCCCGAGGTATGTGAAGAAGTGTTCTCTAGATTGGAGCATAGGCCGTCGCGCGGACGATCCAGGGTCCGGATCGGAAACGCGGGGTCTCACGGCGAGTGACGACGCAGGATGGGTGCCCGACTCTGCGGCGGATCTCGACCATACGTAGTGACCCCCTCGCTGCGTGCACAGGGAATCCGGCGGCTGTTCTGGGGACGGCCGCCGGATTCCCTTTTCTGCCGGGCTCGGGCGCCCCCTCCGCGGTACGTCGGCTCAGCCTCCCCGCGTAGACTGGGGGGAAACCCCGGAAGACCGAGGATCTCTGCCATGTCTGCCCCCACTCGCACCATCACCGTGCGTCACGTCCAGTTGCTGCGCGCCCTGTTCGCGGCGGCGGCAGCTCTCATGATCACGTTCTCTCCGGATCATTCCGCTGCCGTGGGGCTGTCGGTCTTCACCGGATTCGCGATGGCCACCGCCCTCGCCCTCGCGATCGCCGCGGGGCTCGTCGTGCCGCGCGGTTCCCGCTGGCCGCTCGTCCTGATCGCCGTGGTCAGCATTCTCGCGAGCACCGTCGGAAGCGTCCCGGCGTGGCGATCGACGACCCTCTTCTTCGTGATCGTCATCACGTGGGCTCTGCTCACGGGACTCGTCGAGCTACTCGGTGGGCTCCGCGCCCGAAAGGCCGGCGACGCCCTGGCACGCGACGCGATCAGTGTCGGTGTCCTCACCATCCTGCTGGGTCTCGTCCTTCTCGTGATCCCGGTCAATTACGCGATCGATTACACGATCGAGGAGGCCGGCACGTTCACGCTGACCGGCATCATCCTCGGTGTCGGAATCTTCGGCGGCTATGCGGCGATCATCGCTGTGTACCTCGCCATCGCCGGGTTCTCGCCGCAGCGCGCGGACTCGTCGGATTCCGATCCGGCTGTGCCCGAGCACTCCGACCGCGATGACGCGGTCGAGGCGAGCGGCCCACGCCGTCGACCGAACCCGGAGGTGCCGCATGAGCGATGAGAAGCCGACCCGCCGAGAGCTGCTGCGCCCGCTGCATCTGCTCGGAATCGCCCTCGTGTGCGGTGTGTTCGCCGCCGCGGTCACGCTGATCTCCACCGGAGCGTTCACCGCCCGGGTGAACACGGCGATCGCGAACGGCACGTACGACGGCCTGACCCCCGTGGCGCTGGGACTCGTCGTCGGCGGCGGTGCGTTCATCGTGACGCTGCTGATCCTGGCGATGCTGATGCTGGCCGTCGATCCGGCCCAGGTGTCGAAGCCCGTCGATCGTCCGGTGCTCTACGACCGCGAGAAGAACGCGACGGACGAGTCTCCCGCAGACGACTCGGGATCGGGACGCACGACCACCTGATCCCCCGCGCGACACAGAGATGGCCAGGACCCCGTGGGGCCCTGGCCATCTCTCGTCACTGCGGTGTCAGCTCAGTGGTGTGAAGTCACGGCTGGCGATGTGCGTCGGCCGCGGCGAGCGGGCGGCGTACGGGTCGACGAGCGTGTTCTCGACACTGTTGAAGACCATGAACACGTTCGAGCGCGCGTACGGCGTGATGTTGCTTCCCGAGCCGTGCATGATGTTCGAGTCGAACCAGAGCGCGGACCCCGCGGCGCCGGTGAACTGGTCGATGCCGTGCTCCTCGGCGAGCTTCGTGATGTCCGCGTGGCTGGGGACACCCGCCTCCTGCGCCTTCAACGACTCCTTGTGGTTGTCGTCCGGTGTCGCACCGACGGCCGGCACGAACGTCTTGTGCGAGCCGGGCATCACCATCAACCCGCCGTTGAACGGGTAGTTGTCGGTGAGGGCGATGGAGAGGCTGACCGCGCGGGGGGTCGGCATGCCGTCCTCCGCGTGCCAGGTCTCGAAGTCCGAGTGCCAGTAGAACCCGGTACCGGTGAAGCTCGGCATGAAGTTGATGCGCGTCTGATGCAGGTACACATCGGATCCGAGGAGCTGACGTGCCCGGTCAAGGACACGCGGGCTCCGCGCGAGGTCGGCGATCTTCTGGCTGAGGGATTCCACCTCGAACACCGAGCGGACAGCACCCGTGGTGCGCTCCGTGATCAGGCGCGGATCCCCGACCAGCGCCGGATCGTTCGAGAGCCGGTCCAGCTCGTCGCTGTACTGGGACACCTCGTCCGCGGAGATGAAGTCATCGAGGACGCTGAATCCCCGTGCTTCGTGCGTGGTCAGCTCGGATGCCGAGAAGGGACCGTCTGCGGGGGTTCCCCACACCGTCGGCTGGGTGCGCCGGATGAAGGCCGAGGGCTCCTCGAGGCGGGTCGGGAACAGGTCCTGGGCAGATGCAGTCGTCATCGTCATTCGTCGTTCTCCTTGTCTTCGCAGGGGGTCAGCGGGAAGCGTGCGTCACGCGTCCTCGGTGACCAGGGGGTACACGCCGTTCTCGTCGTGCACCTCGCGCCCGGTGATGGGCGGGTTGAAGACGCACACGGTGCGCATCTGCGTGTGAGGGCGCAGCTCGTGCTCGTCATGGTTGTCCAGCAGGTACAGCGAACCGGGAGCCAGCGGATGCGTCTCGCCGGTGGCGAGGTCCGTGATCTCCCCTTCACCTTCGACGATGAAGACCGCCTCGATGTGGTTCGCGTAGTGGAAACGGTTCACCGTGCCCGCGTAGAGGGTGGTCTCGTGCACCGAGAACCCGACCTTCTCCTTCGCGAGGACGATCCGCTTGCTCCGCCAGTTCTCCGTGCGGATGTCGGCGTCGGTGTCGGTGATCTCGTCGATCGTGCGGACGATCATGCGCGCACCTCCGAGGTGGTCGAGACGAGTTCGTCCGCGGATCGCGGCTGTCCGAGCACGCGCGTCACGCACTCCTCGATGATCGAGAGTCCGCGCTCGAGCTCCTCGTCGGTGATCGTCAGGGCGGGGAGGATCTTCATGACCTCACCCTCGGGCCCCGAGGTCTCCATGAGCAGACCGCTTTCGAAGGCGGCGACGCAGACGGCATCCGCGAGGTCGCCCGAGGGGAACTGCAGACCGCGGGCGAGGCCGCGTCCCTTGGAGACGAGTTCGTGCTCCGGGTACCGCGCGACGAGCGCGTTGAAGCGGCTCTCGACCTTGGCGCCCTTGGCGAGCGTGGAGTTCTTCAGGGTGTCGTCGCTCCAGTAGCGGCGGATGGCCTCGGTCGCGGTCACGAAGGCGGGGCTGATGCCGCGGAACGTGCCGTTGTGCTCGCCGGGCTGCCAGATGTCCAGGTCGGGACGGATCAGCGTGAGCGACATGGGGATGCCGTATCCGCTGATCGACTTGGAGAGGCACACGATGTCGGGGACGATGCCGGCCTCTTCGAAGCTGAAGAACTCACCCGTGCGACCGCAGCCCATCTGGATGTCGTCGACGATCAGGAGGATGTCGCGCTCCTTGCAGAGGCGAGCGAGCTGGCGCAGCCACTCGGCGCGGGCGGTGTTGATGCCGCCCTCGCCCTGGACGGTCTCCACGATCACGGCCGCGGGGGTGTTCAGGCCGCTACCGGCGTCATCGAGGAGGCGCTCGAAGTAGAAGAAGTCGGGGTAGTCGCCGTCGAAGTAGTCGTCGTACGGCATGGGCGTCGCGTGCACCAGGGGGATGCCCGCGCCGCCGCGCTTGAGGGAGTTGCCCGTGACCGAGAGTGCGCCGAGGGTCATGCCGTGGAACGCGTTGGTGAAGTTGACGACGGACTCGCGTCCGGTCACCTTGCGCGCGAGCTTCAGCGCGGCCTCGACCGAGTTGGCGCCGCCGGGGCCGGCGAACACGAGCTTGTAGTCGAGGTTGCGCGGCTTGAGGATGACCTCGTCGAACGTCTCGAGGAAGTCGCGGCGTGCGGCGGTGAACATGTCGAGCGAGTGGAAGATGCCGTCGCCGGACAGGTAGTCCAGGAGCGCCTTCTTGAGTGCGGGATTGTTGTGACCGTAGTTCAGCGCTCCGGCGCCGGAGAAGAAGTCGAGGTAGTCCCGGCCCGCTTCGTCGTACATGGTGCTGCCGACGGCTCGGTCGAACACCACCGGCCATGAACGTGAATAGCTGCGGACCTCGGACTCGAGGGGACTGATCATGCTCATCGGGGGGTTTCTCCTTGGTGTCGACGTGCGGGAGTGCACGCTGCCTCGGGCGGCAGGGGGGATCATCGGTGGGTGGGCGGACCGATCTCGTACAGCGGCTCGGGCGCGTGGTGCTCGCCCTGGTGGCCGGCCGGCGAGAGGTGCTCGCTCTCGAACAGCGGCTGCACGGTGACGGGCGCATCGCCCCAGCGCGTCGCGAAGGCGCGGAACAGTCGCTGGGAGGCGATGTTGTCGTCCGTGATCGTCGTCTGCACGGTGCGGACGGGCGGGGTCACGGTGGTGTCGCCGATCAGGTCGTCGAGCAGGCGACCGGCGAGGCCCATACCGCGGAACCGCTCGTCCACAGCGACCTGCCAGACGAACAGGCAGTCCGGCTGCGTGGGGCGACGGTAGCCGGTGACGAAGCCGGCGGCCTCGCCATCGACGAGCGCGATACGGCAGGTGGCGGCGAAATCACGGGCGAAGAGCACGTATGCGTACGACGAGTTCAGATCGAGCGTCTGCGAGTCCCTGGCGATGCGCCAGAGTTCGGCGCCTTCGTCCATGCGGGGCGCGCGAATCAGGGTCTCTCGGCCCGTCCGCGCACGGCTGCGCGCGGATTCTTCCGACCTGCTCGGCCCCGGGGAGCCGGGGGAGGTCAGAGCGTGTCACCGTCCCCGGTCGGGGCGGGCACTGCTTCGGGTTTCATGTGCATAAGATGTGGTCTCCGCTGTGTCATCGCAGCTTCGGTCCGTCTTCCACACTGGCACGTATCGCCGAAGCCCTCAAGTCGATGCACCGGGCGGAGGCTGGATCCGGGCGGGCGCCGGTTCAGCGGGCGAGGCGCTCCGCGATGCCCACGTAGGTCGGCGGGGTGAGGGCCAGGAGGCGTTTCTTGGCGGCCTCGCCGATCTCCAGACCCTGCACGAACTCGGCGAGCTCCGTTGCGCCGACACGGCGTCCGCGGGTGAGCTCCTTCAGAAGTGCGTAGGGATCGGTGATGCTCGATCGACCCGCGACGACCTCGGCGCGCACCACGGTCTGGATGGCCTCGCCGAGCACCTCCCAGTTGGTGTCGAGATCGGCGAGCAGCACATCCCGCGAGAGGCTGATCTCGCCGAGGCCGCGGCGGAGGTTGTCCAGGGCGAGGAGCGAGTGACCGAACGCGACGCCGATGTTGCGCTGGGTCGTCGAGTCGGTGAGGTCGCGCTGCAGGCGACTCGTGACGAGCGTCTGCGAGAGGGAACCGAACAGCGCCGCCGAGAGCTCGAGGTTGGCCTCGGCGTTCTCGAAGCGGATCGGATTGATCTTGTGCGGCATCGTCGACGAACCGGTCGCTCCGGCGACGGGGATCTGCGCGAAGTAGCCGAGCGAGATGTACGTCCAGATGTCGGTCGCGAGGTTGTGGAGGATGCCTCCGGCGTGACGCACACGGTCGTAGAGCTCGACCTGCCAGTCGTGCGATTCGATCTGGGTGGTCAGCTCGTTGAAGCCGATGCCCATGCCCTCGATGTACTCGCGGGCGATGGTCGGCCAGTCCGCGTCGGGGTCGGCCGCGAGGTGTGCGGACCACGTGCCGGTCGCGCCGGAGAACTTGGCCAGGTACTGCGCAGATCGGATGCCGGCCGCGACGCGCTCGAGGCGCGAGGCGAAGACGGCGAGCTCCTTGCCCATCGTGGTCGGCGTCGCGGGCTGTCCGTGCGTGCGGGAGAGCATCGCCGCGTCCGCGTGCTCCTCGGCCAGCTGCCGGAGCTTCGTGATGACACCCTCGAGTGCGGGAAGCCAGACGCCCTCGACCGCGCGCTTCACCGTGATCGCGTACGACGCCGAGTTGATGTCCTCGCTCGTGCAGGCGAAATGCGTGAGCTCGGCGATGTGATCCAGGCCCAGGGACGACAGGCGATCACGCACGAGGTATTCGACGGCCTTGACGTCGTGACGGGTGACCGCCTCCTTCTCGGCGAGCCAGTCGATCTCCGCCTGGCCGAAGTCTCGGTAGACGCCGCGCAGTTCCGTCTTGGTCGCATCGGCGAGCGGGGACGTGCCGAACAGTCCACGATCCGTGAGGGCGATCAGCCACTCGACCTCGACCTCGACCCGGGCCCGATTGAGGCCCGCCTCCGACAGGAAGTCGGCGAGAGGGGAGACCGCGGAACGGTAGCGACCGTCGAGGGGGCTCAGCGGCTGGACGGGGAGCGAGGGCTGGGAAGTCAGGGGAGTCCTCCTGATCAGGGCGCCTCAGAAGCGAGGCGCCGGGCGGTGCAGTCGAAGTGCGGGTTCCAGCTGATGGAACAGCCCTCGGCTCGCGGTCTCAATCATACCGAGCACGCCGTCGAACATCTCGGTGTCCGCGTAGTACGGATCGGGCACGTCCATCCCGTCGGCATCACGGTCGAACGAGCGCAGCAGTGTGACCTTGCCCTCCTCGTCCTCGGTACGCGCCCACTCGCGAAGGATGCGCTCGTGCGTACGATCCAGGGCGACGACGAGGTCGTTCTCGGCGAACGACGTGAAGGTGAACTGCTTCGCGCGGTGCAGGGAGCCGTCGTAGCCGCGGCGGGTGAGAGCGTCGATCGTCCGGTGGTCCGCGCGCTCGCCGAGATGCCAGTCGCCCGTGCCGGCGCTGCGCGAGACGACGCGCGAGGCGAGGCCCTGACGTTCCGCGAGGTCCCGGAACACGACCTCCGCCATCGGCGAACGACAGATGTTCCCGGTGCATACGAAGATGACGCGGAAGGGATCCCGGTCGGACATGGAGTCCATTGTGCCGGGTGAGCCACGACCGCGCACTCTTCCTGCACTGACGACTGACCGATGGAGCCCGCCCACGCCGCATGGCTGCGGGCACCCGGGGCACATCGTCCGCGGCGCACCATGAAGTCATGTACGACATCTCCGCCGCCGCGCTCCCCGCCGATGACCTCTGGGTCCGCCTCCTCGTGATCGGCGGGATCGAAGCCGCCCAGGCGGAACTGCACGACGCGAGCGCCACTCTGCAGTCCCTCGTCGAGGAGTGCGCGTGGAGCTCCTCGGGCATGCGCGCGCTCACCGAGACAGTCGGCACGCTAACCCATCGGGTCGCCGTCGAGCGTTCCCACGTCGCCCAGCTTCTGTGGACCCTCCGGTGAGCGGCCTCGAGATCGGGCACGGTGGTGCCGTGGCTGTCGACACTCGGCAGCTCCGTGACGTCGCGCTGCGGCTGCGGGGCGCAGCGACAGCGGTGGACACGGCGCTCGATGCACTCCGCAGGGCGCGCGCATCGATCCCTGACGCTCGGGGTCCGCTGATCCCCGAGGCCCCGCCTCCCCTCCCCGCGGGAACGGCCGGGCGGATCGATGACATCTGCGCCGCTCTCCCCGCCATCTCCTCGGACGCCGTGTACGCGGCCGAGGCGACCGGCGTCATGGCCGACGTCTTCGCGCTGGTGGAGCTGCGGGTGAGGCAGTCGGCGCTCGCCGCGGGTGACGAGCACACCGCGAACGCTCTCACCCACGAGATCCGCGAGTTGGAGACGGCGGACCCTCGTGTCGCTGCTCTCGCCGACCGGGTCATGGCGAACGCCGCCTCGAGTCACGACGACGGACTCCACGTGCAGGCCTTCATGGGCGGTGCGGCGCTCGGTTTGCCCCTGGGGTTGATCACCGCCGTCATCGCGAGCTTCGGCAACTCACGAGGACCTATCGCCCCGGGCACGGTGTTGACGGGCTCAGCGGCGCCCGTGACGCTGCACTCCCAGCCGCTTTCCACTCCGCAGAAGGCGCCGACCAGTCTCGCTTCGTCCCTCTCCCGCATCCCCTCGGGCGACACGGCGCAGGTGCGGGTCGAGAAGTACACGATGCCCGACGGCACTCGTCAGTTCGCCGTCTACGTCACCGGCACGCAGGCCATCGCCGGCAAGGACCCGTGGGACATGACTTCCAACGCCGAGCTCATGCTCGCCGAGCGATCGTCCTCGTACGACGCGACCGTCCAGGCGCTCGAGCGGGCCGGTGCCGAACCGGGAGACACCGTGCACGCCTGGGGGCACTCGCAGGGCGGGATGATCGTCTCTCATCTGGCGATGGAGGGCGAGTACGACGTCCGCACGGTGGTCACCGCGGGCAACCCCGTCGAGCCGACGCTGGCCGACGACGTCCTCAGCGTGCAGCTGCGACACACGGACGACCCCGTTTCCGTCCTCGCGGGCCCCGGTTCGCCGTCCGGCACCGGGTCGCCCGACAGCATGGTCGTGCAGCGCAACGCTGATCCGCTGCCGCAGGTGCACGACCTGTTCCTGCACACGCATGGCGTCGGTGAGTATCGCGAGACGGCCGCGCTCGTCGATGCCTCGGGTGACCCGCGCGTGCGAGCACTCGAAGACGTCTGGGCTGGGCTCGATAGCGCGGTCGACGTGCAGGCGACCGAGTACCGCGCGGAGCGCGACGAGTGATCGCGCGAGGAGGATCAGTCGCGGCGCGACTTCTTCTGCGGGCGCAGGATGAATCCGAAGATGCCGTTGATGATCGAGATCAGGATCGCCGCCAGCACGCCCCACCAGAAGCTGCCCAGTTCGAGTCCCCATCCGAAGCCGGACGTGATCCACGCCGTGAGCCACAGCAGGAATCCGTTCACCACGAAGGCGATCAGGCCGAAGGTCAGCAGATACAGCGGGAACGCCACGATCTTGATCACGGTGCCGACGATCGTGTTCACCAGGGCGAAGATCGCCCCGACCGCGAGCAGCGTCAGGACAAGTTGCAGCGTCTCGCCCGGTGCGAACGGCGTGATGGTGACCTGCAGGGCGGCGATGAGCGAGACGACCCACAGCGAGAAGGCGTTGACGATGACGCGGATGATGAAGCGCATGGTGCGTTCAGTCTGACACGATCAGCGGGAGTGCGCTGCGAGACTCCGGGCGATCTCGTCGAGAGAGAGCCGGTTCTGCGCGGTGTTCAGAACCAGCGCGAAGGCCGACTCGACGTCCATGTCGATGATGACTCCGTTGAACTCCAGGAACGTGAGCGTGAGGACCCAGGCGCAGCGCTTGTTGCCGTCGAACAACGGGTGGTTCTGGCCCAGCGACGAGAACAGTGCCGCCGCCTTCACGAAGAGGTCCGGATACGCTTCCTCGCCGAACATCGAACTCGACGGTCGCGCCAGCGCCGACGAGAGCAGCCCGACATCCCGGATGTGAAGACCGAGAGCTTCGATCACGCCGACAGCATGAGAAAGCTCGAGATAGACGGTCATGCGTCTTCAAGCTTGCGAAGCAGTTCGGAGTACCGATCCGCGACACCGCGTGCGACCATCACCGCCTGTTCGGTGGTCACTTCTTCGCGGATAAACCGATCGGCGGCCTCGATCAGAAGAGCGTGCTTGGAGGTGTGCCGTCGCGCCGCGAGCTCGCCGAGTCGCGCGTCGATGTCTTCCGGAAGCCGCACCGTCATAGCCATACCAGAATGGTATCACTCCACGTTTTCGATGGTCGAGCACTCTGCGCTCGTAGACTCATCCCGTGACCGAGCCCACCCTTCCCCGTATCCGTCCCGCGATCGCCGCGCTCGCCCCGTATCGCCAGGGCAAGCAGGCCGGAGCGAACGCGTTCAAGCTCTCGAGCAACGAGAACCCGTTCGACCCGCTTCCGTCGGTCGCCGCGGCGTTGCAGGGGGCGACCCCGGTCAATCGTTACCCGGATGCGACGGCCTCAGCCCTTCGTGCACGCCTCGCGAACCGCTATGGTGTGACGCCCGACGCCGTGCACGTCGCCGCGGGAAGCGTGTCGATCCTCCACCAGCTCATCCTCGCGACGGCCTCCGTCGGCGACGAGGTCGTCTACGCATGGCGATCCTTCGAGGCGTACCCGAGTTTCCCGCTCGTCTCAGGAGCGACCGGCGTGCAGGTTCCCCTCACGCACGACGCGCGTCACGACCTCGACGCGATGGCAGCCGCCGTCACCCCCCGGACGCGCGCGATCCTGCTCTGCACACCCAACAACCCGACCGGCCCGACCATCGCGCGAGACGAGTTCGTCGGATTCATGAAGCGCGTCCCCGCCGACTGCCTCGTGATCCTGGACGAGGCGTACGCCGAGTTCGTCACCGCAGAGGACGCGATCGACGGCCTCGCGGAGCGCGTCTTCGAGACGTACCCGAACGTCGTCGTGCTGCGTACCTTCTCCAAGGCCTACGGCCTGGCAGGGCTCCGCATCGGATACGCGATCGGCCACCCCCGCGTGCTCGACGCCGCGCGTGCGACGGGCGTGCCGCTCTCGGTGACGTCCGCCGCCGAGGGGGCCGCCCTGGCGAGTCTGGACGCCGAAGAGGAACTGCGCGCCCGGGTCGCGGTCATCGTCGAGCGACGTACCGCCCTCGTCGAAGGGCTGCGCGCGCAGGGGTGGCAGGTGCCGGACGCCCAGGGCAACTTCGTCTGGCTCCCCGCAGGCTCCCGCACCGAGGAGGTCGCGGCGGCCTTCGCCGACGCCGATCTCATCGTCCGCCCCTTCCCCGGAGACGGCCTGCGTATATCCGTCGGCGAGCATGAGTCGGTGGAGAAGGTCCTACACGTGGCGGGATCCGTTGTTGCGACTCTCCAGCCCGAGTGACCTCCGCTCGGATAGCGTAGAACGGTGACCTCGTCTGAGCCCGCTCTCGTCCGCGTCCTTGACGCCGATGGCACCTATGCGCCCAGCGCTGCCGCGGAACCCTACCTCTCGCTGATCGACGCCCTCCCGGACGCCGACCTCGAGCAGTTCTACCGCGACATGGTCGTCATCCGCGCCATCGACACCCAAGCAACCAACCTGCAGCGCCAGGGCCAGTTGGCCCTGTGGCCACCGAGCCGCGGCCAGGAGGCCGCTCAGGTCGGGTCCGCGCGCGCGGCGCGACCGCAGGACACGATCTTCCCGTCGTACCGCGAGCACGCGGTGACCCGCATCCGCGGCGTCGACCCCGTCGACATCATCAAGCTCATGCGCGGCGTCTCCCACGGCGGATGGGATCCCACCGATCCCAAGAACGGCAACACCCGGCTCTACACGCTCGTGCTCGCCTCGCAGACACTGCACGCCGCGGGCTACGCCATGGGCCTCGTCTTCGACAAGAAGTGCGGAACCGGTGACCCCGAGCGCGATGAGGCGGTCATTGTCTACTACGGCGACGGCGCCTCCAGCCAGGGCGACGTGCACGAGGCGATGGTGTTCGCCGCCAGCTACCAGGCCCCGCAGGTCTTCTTCCTGCAGAACAACCACTGGGCGATCTCCGTCCCCGTCGCCACACAGTCGCGCATTCCGCTCGTCGAGCGCAGCGCCGGCTACGGCATCCCCAGCGTCCGGGTCGACGGGAACGACGTCCTCGCCAGCTACGCCGTCTCGCGGCACGCTCTCGAGGACGCCCGCGCCGGCCACGGTCCGCAGGCGATCGAGGCCGTGACCTACCGGATGGGTGCGCACACCACGAGTGACGACCCGACCAAGTACCGCGGCAACGCCGAGGAGGAGTCGTGGGCGCAGCGCGACCCGATAACCCGGATGCGCGCGTTCCTCCAGCACAAGGGTGCCGCGGGCTCCTTCTTCGATGAGGTCGAGGCCGAAGCGGCCGAGGCTGCCGAAGATGTCCGCGCGCGCACCGTGGCGCTCGCGCCGCCGTCGGCTGCGGGGATGTTCGACAACGTCTACAGCGAACCGCACTCGCTCGTCGCGGAACAGCGCGCATGGCGAGATCGGTACGAAGCGTCTTTCGAGGAGGGCACCGCATGACCCTCGAGACGATGCCGTTCAGCAAGGCCCTCAACGCCGGCATGCGCCAGGCGATGCTCGACGACCCGCGCGTCCTGCTCATGGGTGAGGACATCGGCCGCCTCGGCGGCGTCTTCCGCGTCACCGAGCACCTGCAGGCGGAGTTCGGCGAGCAGCGCGTACTCGACACCCCGCTCGCGGAGTCCGGCATCGTGGGGTCCGCGATCGGATTGGCGATGGCGGGTTTCCGACCCGTGTGCGAGATCCAATTCGACGGATTCGTGTTCCCCGCCTTCGACCAGATCACGACGCAGCTCGCGAAGCTCACCTACCGGCACGAGGGTGCGATCCAGCTCCCGATCGTCATCCGGATCCCCTACGGCGGGCACATCGGCGCGGTCGAGCACCACCAGGAGAGCCCCGAGGCGTACTTCACGCACACGCCCGGTCTGCGCGTGGTGTCGCCGTCCACCCCGAACGACGCCTACTGGATGATCCAGGAGTCGATCCGCTCCAACGACCCCGTGATCTTCATGGAGCCGAAGAGCCGGTACTGGCCCAAGGGCGAAGTCGATCTGGCAGGATCTGCGGCACCGCTGCACGCCTCGCGCGTGGTGCGCAAGGGCACGGACGTCACGCTCGTCGGTCACGGCGCGATGATCACGACGCTCCTGCAGGCGGCCGCGCTCGCCGAGGCAGAGGGCACGAGCTGCGAGGTCGTGGACATCCGCTCGCTGTCGCCGGTGGACTACGAGCCCATCCTGGACTCCGCCCGCAAGACCGGCCGCGTCGTCTACGCGCAGGAGGCTCCGGGCTTCACGAGCCTCGGCAGTGAGATCTCCGCCACGATCATGGAGCGCGCGTTCTACGCGATGGAGGCTCCGGTCCTGCGGGTGTCGGGATACGACATCCCCTTCCCTCCCGCGAAGCTCGAGGGTTCCTACCTCCCGGACGCCGATCGCATCCTCGAAGCCGTCGATCGCTCGATGGCGTACTGACGTTCGAAAGGACACCCGATGATCACGCAGACCTTCACGCTCCCCGATGTCGGCGAGGGCCTCACCGAGGCCGAGATCGTGTCGTGGCGGGTCGCGCCCGGTGACGAGGTGGCGATCGACGACGTCATCTGCGAGATCGAGACCGCCAAGTCGCTCGTCGAGCTGCCGTCGCCGCACGCAGGTACCGTGGGTGAGCTCCTCGCGGACGAGGGGGCCACCGTCGAGGTCGGCACTGCGATCATCACGTTCGTGACGTCGGACGCCACCGCTGCCTCCGCGCCCGTCGAGCCCGCGCCCGCGGCCGACGAGGGTGGCGGATCCGTGCTGGTGGGGTACGGCTCCGGCGGCGGTGCGTCCTCGCGTCGCCGCAAGCCCGCGGAGCGCCCGGTGCGCTCGTCGGTCGGCGTGATCGCCAAGCCCCCGATCCGCAAGCTCGCCCGTGATCTGGGCGTGGACCTCTCGACCGTGACCGCCACGGGTGCCGACGGTGAGGTCACTCGCGACGACGTCGTTCAGCAGGCTTCGCAGGCGAGCGTGTTCCGCAACATCCAGACACCGGAGTGGGGCAGTGTGCGCGAGGAGACGGTGCCCGCGCCGCAGGCGGCTCCCGTCGGCGTCGCGCGCGGTCTCGTGCCGTCGTCCGACCCCGAGCGCACCGAGTCCATCCCGGTCAAGGGCGTGCGCAAGGCGTCCGCGGGCGCGATGGTGCAGAGCGCGTACACCGCGCCGCACGTGACGGTCTGGAAGGACGTCGACGCGTCCCGCACGATGGAACTCGTCAAGCGCCTGAAGGCATCGCCGGACTACGCGGACATCCGGGTGTCGCCGCTGCTGATCATGGCTCGCGCGGTGATCTGGGCCGCCCGTCGCACGCCGATGGTCAACGCCGCGTGGATCGACACCGACTCCGGTGCCGAGATCTCCGTGCGCCACTACGTCAACCTCGGTATCGCCGCCGCGACTCCCCGCGGTCTCCTGGTTCCCAACATCAAGGACGCCCAGGACCTCGGCATGAAGGACCTGGCCCGCGCGCTCGAGCGCCTCACGCTCACGGCTCGCGAGGGCAAGACGCCGCCGGCGGATCAGCAGGGCGGCACGATCACGATCACGAACATCGGTGTCTTCGGCATGGATGCGGGCACCCCGATCATCAACCCGGGTGAGACCGGCATCGTCGCCCTCGGAACGATCAGCCAGAAGCCGTGGGTCGTCGACGGCGAGGTGCGCCCGCGATGGGTGACCACGGTCGCCGGATCCTTCGACCACCGGGTGATCGACGGTGACGGCATGAGCCGCTTCATCGCCGACGTCGCCTCCGTGCTCGAAGAGCCCGCACTCCTCGTGGACTGAGTCCGGTCGGAGGCGTATGGCCCACTCCCGCCGACCGACGTCGCGGCGACGTCCCACACGCCGTCGTCCTGCCCGTCGCCGTCCTCCGACCGCAGCACAGCGGACGCGTAGGGCGCGCGCTCGCCGGAAGCGGCGGAACCTGGTGCTCGCCGTCAGCGGGGGAGTTCTGGCGGTCGCTGTGGCCCTGGCGGTGCTCGTCGCGGGAACGCTCCGCCACGACGGGATCTGCATCACGGAGCCGGCGACGTTCCCCGACCGCGGCGTCGAGGGGTGGAGCGGAGAGCAGCTGGAGAACGCGGCGACCATCGTCCTCACCGCGCGGGACCGGGGTCTGGGCGTCGACGCGCAGGTTCTCGGCGTCATGACCGCGATGGGTGAGAGCAGTCTCCGCAACATCGACTACGGCGACTGGGAGACCAGCGGCATCACGAATCCCGACGGTTCACGCACGAGCAGCATCGGTCTCTTCCAGCAACAGGACTGGTGGGGAAGCCCTGAGGAACGGATGGATCCGGCCACGGCGTCCGGCCTGTTCTACGACCGGCTCGTGAGGGTGCCGGGCTGGCAGGACGCCGAACCGACCGCCGTGATCCACCGGGTCCAGGTCAATGCGGATCCCGACTTCTACGAGCGGTTCGAGTCCGACGCGACGGCGGTCGTCGAGGCCCTCTCCGAACCCTGCACTCCTCCCGCGCCCTGACTCCCGCCCGCGCAGTGGTCCCACGATTTGCCGCGACCCGCCGTGTCCTGGGGCGAGGATGCGGCGGGTCGCGGCAAATGGCGGCAGGAGAGTCGAGTGGGGAGCGTTTTGAGAATGATTCTCATGCGCGATAGACTGCGGGAATGAAGAAGCCCGTCCTCGCTTTCGCGATGCTCTCCGTGTCCGCTCTCGCTCTCGCCGGGTGCGCCAGCCCCGCCGGTGGCGCTGACGCGAGTGACGACGAGCGGATCCAGGTCACGGCGACGACGAACGTGTACGGATCGCTGGCCGAGCAGATCGGTGGCGACCGCGTCGACGTGACGTCGATCATCACGTCCGCCACCCAGGATCCGCACTCCTACGAGGCGACGGCGCGCGACCGTCTCGCGGTGCAGGACGCGGACTTCGTGATCGAGAACGGCGGCGGATACGACGCCTTCATGACCGAGCTCCTCGAGGGCGCCGACACGCACGTGCTCACCGCGGTCGAGTTCTCCCACGACTACCCGGGTGCCGAGAGCCACGACGATGCGCACGCGGACGAGGACCACGCGGAGGACGAGCACTCGGATGAAGAGCACGCCGACGAGGACCACGACCACTCGGACGAAGAGCACTCCGAAGAGGAGCACGATCACGACGAGGGCGAGCACGCCGCCGAGGACGAGCACGCGGATGAAGAGCACGCCGAGGACGACCACGATCACGCCGACGAAGAGGGCCACGAGGGTCACGACCACATCGAGGGCTTCAACGAGCACGTCTGGTTCGACCCGCACACCATGGTCCACGTCGTGGAGGGCATCGCCGACGAGCTGAGCGAGCTCGACCCCGAGGGCGAGGCGGACTTCACGGCCGCTGCGGAGAGCATCATCACCGAGCTGGAGGGCTTCGAGGGTGACCTCGAGACCCTGAACGCCGAGGTCGGCGGGACCGGCGTCTTCATCACCGAGCCGCTCCCCTCGTACATCGCCGCCGCAGCTGGCCTGGATGACCTCGCTCCCGAGGGATTCGCGTCCGCCGTCGAGGAGGGCAACGACGTGGCGCCCGCCGTGTTGCTCGACGCACTGACGGTGATCGAGAGCGGTGACGTGGCGGTCGTGCTGACCAACGCCCAGACCGGCGGCGCCGAGACCCAGCGCGTGGAAGAGGCGGCCGAGACCGCCGGCATCCCGATCGTGGGCTTCACGGAGCTGCTCGAGGAGGGATCGTCGTACTCTGAGTGGATGGCTGACGCGATCCAGAACCTCGCCGACGCGCTCGAATCGTGAGCGCGGGCGGTGACGCCGAGCGCAGCGCGCGCCCGGCGGAACCCGCCGCATCTTCGCCGGCAGATGTCACGCCGGTGCTCGAGGTGCGCGACGCCGCCCTCGAACGCGGCGACCGGGAGCTGTGGTCTGGACTCGACCTCACGGTGAACCCCGGCGAGTTCCTCGCGGTCCTGGGGCCCTCCGGCTCGGGAAAGACCACGTTGCTCCGAGCGATCCTGGGCATGCAGGATCTGTCATCCGGGACCATCCGCGTCGACGGTGCGCCGGTCCGGCGCGGCAACCCGCGCATCGGGTACATCCCGCAGCAGCGACCGCTTCCTCCCGACACGAGCATGCGAGCGCGCGATGTCGTCGCCCTCGGCGTGCAGGGGACACGCTTCGGCTTCCCGATCCCTCGGCGCGGTGATCGAGCACGCATCGACGGTCTGCTGCGCGATGTCGGCGCCGAGCATTTCGCCGACCGCCGCGTGGGCCTGCTCTCCGGCGGTGAGCAGCAGCGGCTGCGGGTCGGGCAGGCGCTCGCCGATGAGCCGGCGCTCCTCCTCTGCGACGAGCCGCTGTCGAACCTCGACCTGGCGAACCAGCACGGTGTGACCGAGATCATCGACCGTCAGCGGCGCGAGCGCGGGGCGGCCGTGCTCTTCGTCACTCACGACATCAATCCGATCCTCGGGCGCGTCGACCGCATCCTCTACATCGCCGGCGGACGCTTCGTGCTCGGTACGCCCGACGAGGTGCTGCAGAGTCGCGTCCTGACGGACCTGTACGGCACGCCCGTGTTCGTGCTGCGCGCCGGCGACCGCCTCGTCGTGGTCGGAGTGCCCGACGCCGAGCCCCACCACGATCACGACCACGGGGATGTCGCATGACCGGCCTGTGGCAGACCGTCGAGTGGAGTGACGTCTTCTCGTTCCAGGACTACGGCGCACTCGTCTCTCTCCTTGCGAACTCGATCCTCGCGGGCGCGGTGCTCGGGATCGTCGGTGGACTCGTTGGTGTCTTCGTGATGCAGCGGGACCTCGCGTTCGCCGTGCACGGTGTGAGCGAGCTGTCCTTCGCGGGCGCCGCCGCCGCACTGCTCTTCGGCGGCAGTGTCGTCGCGGGCTCTCTCGGCGGCGCGCTCGTCGCCGCCATCCTCATCGGGATCCTCGGAGCGAAGGCCAGAGACCGCAATTCGGTCGTGGGTGTTCTGATGCCCTTCGGGTTGGGGCTCGGAATCCTCTTCCTGTCGCTCTACGACGGGCGCAGCGCCAACCGCTTCAGCCTCCTGACGGGACAGATCGTCTCGGTGTCGAGCCCCGACCTCGGATGGCTCATCGGGATCAGCGCGATCGTGTTGCTCGGCCTGCTGCTGCTGTGGAATCCGCTGCGTTTCGACTCCCTGGACCCCGAATCGGCCGCCGCGCGCGGTATCCCGACGCGCGCCGTGAGCCTGGCGTTCATGGTCCTGCTCGGCCTGATCGTCGCCGTCAGCGTGCACATCATCGGTGCGCTGCTCGTAATGGCGCTGCTGGTGACCCCCGCAGCCGCAGCGATGCGGATATCGGCGGGCCCCGTAGCGGTGCCGCTGCTCGCGGCGGCGTTCGGGTTCGTGTCCGCGGTCGGCGGAATCCTCCTCGCCCTCGCGGGAACGCTGCCCGTGAGCCCCTACATCACGACGATCTCGTTCCTCATCTACGCGGTGTGCTGGCTGATCGGTCGTCGCCGTGGCCGGGTGACCAGACGCTCCCAGCCTCGTCCCACTGTCGCGGCCTAGAATCGTCGGTATGGCTCAGCGCAACACGTGGCAGCGCGAGCGAGTGCGTGATGCGCTCGCTGATGCGCGCGGTTTCGTGAGCGCGCAGACCCTGCACGCCACGCTCCGCGACGACAACACCGGGATCGGCCTCGCGACGGTCTATCGCGCCCTCTCCGGGCTTGCCGCATCCGGCGACGCCGACTCACTGCAGAGCCCCGAGGGCGAGGCCCTGTACCGGGCCTGTTCCACGCAGGGACACCATCACCACCTCATCTGCCGTTCGTGCGGACTGACGGTCGAGATCGAGGCCACGGACGTCGAGGAGTGGGCGCACCGCACCGCCGCGCTCCACGGGTTCGTGGACGCCGCGCACGTCGTGGACATCTTCGGCCTGTGCACCCCGTGCGCCAACAAGCGGCAGCGGACGACCGAGGGCACCCCGGCGGCGTGAGCGCCCCGACGATGCTGCGCACGCCGCACCGGCCGCCGCGCTCGCCGCGGTCGGCCTGGGTGGCGACCGGCATCGGTGTCGGCGTCATCGCCGTGCTGATGCTGATCGACCAGTTCCTCCCGGCGCTCTTCTCGGTCTCGCTCCCCACGCGCGCGCAGGACGGACTCACCCTGTCGCTCAGCGTCCTCATCGAGGCGCTGCCGTTCGTGATGCTCGGCGTCCTGCTCTCGATCGTCGTCCAGGTCTGGCTGCCGCCGGACGTGATCCAGCGCTGGTTGCCGCAGCGTGCCTGGGCGCGCCGCGCCGTGCTTTCGCTGCTCGGGATGCTGATCCCCGTGTGCGAGTGCGGCAACGTCCCGTTCGCTCGCGGACTCATGATGCGCGGGATCGCCCCCGCCGAGGCGCTGACGTTCCTGATCGCGGCACCGATCGTCAACCCGATCGTCATCCTCACCACGCACGCCGCGTTCGGGTGGGACGGCGGGATCCTCATCGCGCGTCTGGTCGGCGGATACCTGATCGCCAACCTCATCGGTTGGATCTACAGCCGCCACCCCTCCCCGGACGCACTGCTCACCTCGCAGTTTACGGCGACGTGCGAGCGCATCGCGCTCGAGCCGGGGACGCCGATGCGCCGCAGCCTCACCCAGTTCCTCATCGAGCTCCGCGCGGTGATGCCCGCGCTCGTGATCGGATCCGCGCTCGCGGGAGCCGTGCAGGTGCTCGTCCCGCGTGACGTGCTGCTCGCGGTCGGCTCGAACCCGGTGCTCTCGATCGTCGCGATGATGGCGCTCGCGATGACGGTGGCGATCTGCTCCAACGTCGACGCCTTCCTCGCGCTGTCGTTCGCGTCGACCTTCTCGTCCGGAGCCATCATCGCGTTCCTCCTGGTCGGTCCGCTGGTCGATGTGAAGATGCTGGCACTGCTGCGCACCACCTTCACCACGCGCACGCTCGTCGGCATCACCGCCGTCGTCCTGCTCAGCGCGTTCGCGATCGGGATCGGGGTGAACGTCCTTGTCTGACCACATCGCCACGACGCACGAAGCGCCCGACACGGCACCCTCGCGGATGAGGGCCATCGGGAGTCGCTGGCTCGGAATCGGACTCGCGGCGGTCATCTCCGTCGTCACCCTGGGCCTCGGACTCACCGGCCAGCTCACGCTCTACATCAGCCCCGAGACGGTGTGGTTCGCGTGCGCGGGCGCGGTCGTCACGCTCGTCGGAGCGGTGTGGTCGTTCACGCTCCCGGTCGGCGAGGAGATGGATCACGGCCACGACCACGGACACGCTGCGACACCCGCGGATGATGCGCACGAGGGGCACGATCGCGCCCCGAACCGGCGCACGCTCGCGGCGGTCGGCACGGTGTCCGCCGGAGTCGTCGCGACCGGTGTCGTGGTGGCCGGACTCGTGCTTCCGCCCGCATCGCTCTCGGTGGAACTGGCGATGTCGCGCTCCGACGGCGACACCACGCTGTTCGCGGGAGCCGATGTGGTCACGCTCGGCGTCGCCGACACCTCGACGTTCGGGGTCGGTGAGTGGGCGAGCGTGTTCTCCACCGCGACCCGCCCCGAGGCCTATGACGGCGCGGACGTCACGCTGACGGGCTTCGTCACCCCTGCGGGCGAGGATCCCGACGAGGTCCGCCTGACACGCCTCGTGATCACGCACTGCGTAATCGACGCCCAGCCGGCCGCGGTGCCGGTGGGCCTGGAGGCATGGGCGGGCGACTACGAGGTCGGCCAGTGGGTCGAGATCACGGGCGTCGTGCGTGCTGATGCCGACGGCGAACTGCGCATCGATCCGTCGACCGTCGAGGCCGTCGAGGAGCCGGGCGACCCGTATGAGTACTGAGGACGACGCGAGCGAGGTCACCCCTCCGCCGCGCACCCGTGCGGAGGCGCGCGCCGCTCGGGAAGCCGCCGAGCGGGAGGCCGCCGAGCAAACGGCCGGATCGCCGCCCGCATCGGCGCCCGAGGAGCCTGCGCCCGCTGAGCCCGCTGCCCCCGACGAGTCTGCGCCGTCCGTGCCCCTGCCCGAGCGTCCGGTCGACGTCGGTGCGGTACCGGCGGCCGGGATGCCCCTCGAGGTCGACGAGGCACCGGAGCGCGATCCTCTCGTTCCCCCGCCCGCCGAGGATGCCGGCGTCGCCGCGCCCGCGCCCGGGCGCCGACGGTTCAGTCCCTTTGTGCGGACGATGGTCGCTGTCGTCGGTGTGCTCGCGGTCGTCAGCGGCGCGTTGGCGGGTGCCAGTCTGTTGCAGGGTCCGCGTCTCAGCGAGGTGCAGGTCGACCCCGCGCAGGCGATCGAGGTGTCCGGAAGCCGGATGATCCTCACGGCGAATCAGCCGCTCACCGAGATCGACCCGGAGCAGGTCACAGTGGAGCCGGAGGTTCCGTTCACCGTGGACGCCGCGGGGCGCGGGATCGGCGTGCGTTTCACTGTCCCCCTCGACGACGAGACCGAGTACACCGTCCGTGTGACGGACGTGACCGGCGTCGGCTCCGGGCGGGTCGGGGATCTCGAGACGTCCTTCACTACGCCCGCGGCGGAGATCTACCTGCTGCAGCGCTCCGCCGAGGGCGACGACGCGATCTTCCGCACGGATCTCACCGGCGAACAGGCGGTTCCGGTGTTCACGCATCCGCGGATCAACGACTATCGTGCGACGGCCACGCAGCTGGTCGTCGCCGTCGAGGAGGACGACCGCTCCTCCATCCTCGTGATGAACAGGGACGGCACCGACGAGCGGGAGCTGACCCTGCCCGGCGACGGCTACATCCGCGGCATCCAGGTCTCCGAGCGCGGGGGCCTGGTCGGCTACAGCTACTCCGACCGCGAGCTGAGCGACACGAGCGGGCGGGCGAGCGTGCTCGTGACGCAGTCGTTGAACGGCGACGACGAACCGCGCATCGTCGAGGTCGGCGGCGAGGAGGCCAGCATCGGCGAGTGGCAGTTCGTCCCGGACTCCGCCGCGGTCCTCTTCATCGACTTCGAGGGGGCGCTCGCGCTGGAAGACGTCACGACCGACGCGGGCGTGCAGTCGCTCGGGATCGCGTCGACGATCCGCGGCATCTCGCGCGGCACGTACACGGCGATCGTGGAACGGATCGACGGCAGCGTGGTCGAGCTGAATCTCGCGGACGGATCCGAGGAGCCGCTCGCGGCGTCCGAGCCCGACTACGGCACAGCGACCACCATCACGCCCTTCCCCGGCGGCACGCTCCGTCACGTCGTCGCCCGTGACGCGGAGGGCTTTCCGACCGGACAGGCGGTGATCCGCGTGGACGATGACGGTGCAGCGACCCCCCTTCTGGAGGTCACCGGAAACGACGCGATCATGCAGGCATGTCCGTCGCCGAGCGGCCAGTACGCCGCCGTCGTCGTCGCCCCCGATCTCGTCGAGAACATCCGTGACGACATGACGCTCCCGCTGCCGCAGACGCTGAACACCCATCTCATCGACGTGGAGTCCGGCGACGAGCTCGTGGCGCTGGCCGGATTCGACATCTCGTGGTGCCAGACGGCCCCCGCGGCATGACCCACCGCACCGCGGGTTCGTTGCGTCGACCCACGCGCGACGAGCTCTCCGTTCTGCCACTCGATGCCGCGCCGACGCTCCTGGGCGGGCTGTTGCGCACCACCGTGGAGGGCCGGTCCGTGGGACTGCGCATCACCGAGGTCGAGGCGTATCACGGGCGCGGCACAGGAGAGACGCCGGATCCCGGTTCCCACGCCCGCATGGGGCTCACGCCGCGGAACGCCACCATGTGGGGCGAGCCCGGCCATCTCTACGTGTACCTCAGCCACGGGATCCACTCGTGCGTGAACATCGTCTGCGGCCCCGACGGTCTCGCCGGCGGAGTCCTGCTGCGGGCGGGGGAGATCGTCGAAGGTGCGGAGATCGCAGAGGAGCGCAGCGCCCGCCGCGGGCGGGATCTCGCCCGCGGACCGGGTCGACTCGGGCAGGTGCTGGGTCTTCGGCATCCGCTCCACGACGGGCTCGACGCGCTGGACGACGACGAGCGTGCGGGTGCGAGCGCGGAACTCCTGGTCGCGGACACCGACCTCGACATCGCCTCCGGGCCCCGTGTCGGAGTGGCGGGAGTCGCGGGTACGGCTGCGTTCCCGTGGCGGTTCTGGATCTCCGGCGACCCGACGGTCTCGTCCTTCCGCTGGGGCAGGGGAGCGGCGGCTGCCGCCGTGCTAGACTGACTCCTTGTCTGTGCACACTCCTGTGCGCAGTTCGCGTGCCTCCCCCACTGAATGCCGAGAAATCGGAGCGGTGGACTGGCGCGCAGACAAGGGATCTTGGGTGAGGCCGTCCGGTCTCACGGTAATGAAGGAGTCACATCATGGCAGCAGTGTGCCAGGTGACCGGAGCTGTTCCCGGCTTCGGACACAACATCTCGCACTCGCACCGCCGGACGAAGCGCCGCTTCGACCCGAACGTGCAGAAGAAGACCTATTTCGTCCCCTCGCTGGGTCGTAAGATCACGATCAACGTGTCCGCCAAGGGCATCAAGGTCATCGACGTCCGTGGCATCGAGAATGTCGTCAAGGACCTCCAGGCGAAGGGTGTGAAGCTCTAATGGCCAAGAAGGCTCAGGACGTCCGTCCGATCATCAAGCTGCGTTCGACGGCTGGCACCGGTTTCACCTACGTGACCAAGAAGAACCGTCGAAACACCCCCGACCGCCTCGTGCTGAAGAAGTACGACCCGGTGGTACGCAAGCACGTCGATTTCCGCGAGGAGCGTTAAACATGGCGAAGAAGAGCAAGATCGCTCGTAACGAGCAGCGCAAGGTCATCGTCGAGCGTTACGCAGAGCGTCGCGCCGAGCTGAAGAAGACCCTCGTCGACCCGAACGCGACCGACGAGGCCCGCGAGGCCGCACGTGTCGGCCTGCAGAAGCTGCCGCGCAACGCGTCGCCGGCTCGCGTGCGTTCGCGCGACGTCATCGACGGCCGCCCCCGTGGTGTGCTGACGAAGTTCGGCGTCTCGCGTGTGCGCTTCCGCGACATGGCCCACCGAGGCGAGCTGCCCGGTGTGACCAAGTCCAGCTGGTAAGTCACCGCAGTCCAAAGGGCGGGGTTCTTCGGAACCTCGCCCTTTCGCGTCCCCCCGCACGCAGGGTGGCAGGCTTTTTCCTGTTCTGCAGGAGCCCCTGCAGCCAAAGCCCCTGTAGTTCGCGAGATCTCCTGCAGAGTGCGTGGGGTGACCGCGAACCCAGGTGTCCTGCACATGTCCCTCGACCGCGGGGATGTCCACAGTTCGCGGGGTGACAGGCGAACGACGTCTCCTCGATGACCGACGATCGTGCGATGGAACCGGTCGGAGAATTGCAGCGACGCGGAGGAGTGGCCCGCGTCGGCGCGCTTCGGGCGGCGGGAGTGAGCGAGTACGCGCTGCGGGGAGCGAAGTCACGCGGCGAGATTCGGACGGTACGCCGCGGATGGGTCGCCCTGCCGGATGCCGACGCCGACGTGGTGGGCGCGATCGCCCACGGTGTCCTGCTCAGTTGCGTGACGGTCGCCGAACGCCGCGGTCTCTGGGTCCCGGAGCGATCGCCGATCCACGTCGTCGCACCGCCGCATGCCGCACGTGTCGCGGTGCATTCATCGGTCGTCGTCCATTGGTCGATCCCGATCGTGCCGCGCCCGCCCGACGTCATCGAAGACGGCCTCGTGAACGCGCTCGTCCTCATCTCCCGGTGCCAGCCGTTCGAGACGGCGCTGATCATCTGGGAGTCCGCGATGAACAAGGGCCTGATCGACAGCACGTGGCTGCGGCAGTTCGTCCTGCCACCCGCTGCCCGGAGACTGCTCGAGTGTGCCAGGCCCTTCGCCGATTCCGGGCTGGAGACGATCTTCATCCATCGGCTGAGGTGGATGGGCGTGCGGATTCTCCCGCAGGCGTGGGTGCACGGCCATCGGGTCGATCTGTTGATCGGGGACCGCCTCGTGGTTCAGATAGACGGAGCCTCCCATACCGGGCGGCAGCGCACGAACGACATCGCACACGACGCCCAGCTCACGCTCCGCGGGTATCACGTGCTCCGCTTCAGCTATGAGCAGATCATGGAGAGATGGTCCGAGGTGCAGTCCGTGATCATGGAAGCGGTGGCGCAAGGTCGGCATCTCGCATGAGTGCGGCGAGTACGCGTCGTCCGCAACGAAGGAGTTCTCCCGCAGTGAAGGAGTGCTGGGGGCGCGGGCGCCTGCAGAGCGCGAGTTCTCCTTCGTGGCGGGAGTCTGGCGGGAGGGTGGCGGGAGGGTGGCGGGAGGGTGGCGTGGCGCTGACGGGTAGGGAAGCGGAAGCATGGGAGCCATGAACACGACACGAATCATCGAACTGCGCCAGGCTCAGGGGTGGACGCAGGAGCGACTCGCGACCGAGAGCGGCGTGGGCATCCGCACCGTGCAGCGTCTCGAAGCGGGCCAAGACGCCAGCCTCGAGACGCTGTCGCTGGTGGCGGACGCCCTGCAGGTCACGGTGCGCGAACTCTTCACGGTCATCGACGATGCCGAGCTCAGCAGCCGCGTGGATTCACTGCAGGACAGGGCCGACCTCCAGCAGGCGGCACGGGATCGCATCGCGGGGGCGTGGAGATGGCTGTACATCGGGGTCGGTATCGTGCTGTCCCTCGTCAGCTTCACCTTTCCCCACGGGCTCGTGCTGTTCCTCGCCTATTGGACGGGCGGGTACATCATCCTGATGGCCATCCGCCGCATCTACCTCGAGCCGACGCTCGACGCGAAGTACCCGCTGTCGCGAGACCGCCGGAGTCCGCGCGCGCGGCGCAGAGCCGTCCTGCACTGAAGGCACAATCCCGATACGAAGGAACGATGGGGTCTCGAGGTCCTGCAGGGCGCGAGCTCTCCTTCGGGGCGGGAGGACTAGCTCATCGAAGCCAGCCACGAGCGCCTGATTTTGACGCGACTCGAGTCACAATCGTCACATCTGCACCGCGACACGCGCGGGAAAAGGCCAAAACCCCCGAAATGACGCGGAAATCTGGGTCTAGGTTGATACATTCGAGGCGGTCACTCGACCAACGGGGGGCAGAAGCCCTCCGCCTCACAGAAACATGATGCGACGGATTATCTCGTCGCTGGAGGATGACATGGCTGACAAGTCCATCACCAAGACCGAGCTCGTCGCGAGCATCGCAAGCGCCACCGGCCAGAGCCAGGCCACCGTCTCGGGTGTCCTCGACGCACTCTTCTCCACGGTGTCCGACGCCGTTGCCAAGGGCAGCAAGGTCTCGATCCCGGGCTGGATCTCGTTCGAGCAGGTCGACACCGCAGCTCGCACGGGCCGCAACCCGCAGACCGGCGCCGAGATCAAGATCCCGGCCGGCAAGCGCGTCAAGGTCACGGCTGGTTCGAAGCTGAAGGCAGCCGTCAAGTAAGACCGCTTTCTCGCAAAGGCCATCCCTCCTCGGAGGGGTGGCCTTTCGTGTGCCAGGGCTTCCGGGCCTCTGCCCAGCCGTACCGCGCCTAGGCTGGAGGGGTGAGCACACGCGCCGTCCAGACCTCGCGGTCTTCGGCGTACCGCATCACCGGTATCGCGATCCTGATCGTCGCCGCGGTCGCCGCGCTTCTCGCGGCGCTCGCCTTCGGTGGCGGGGCGGATCCGCTTCTGCTCCAGGACCCAGGCCCGGTCGTTCGGTGGGGTCTGCCGCTGGCGAAGGTCGTGAGCAATCTCAGTGCGGCGGTCATGATCGGATCGCTCGTGCTGGCGCTGTTCGGACTGCGGAGCGGAGAGAAGCCGTTCGAGATCGCGCTGGACTCCGCGTCCATCGGGGCCGCCGTGTTCACGGTGTCGTCCGGTGCCGCCGGGTTCCTCACGTTCCTCAACGCGTTCCCCGCGCAGCTCAGCGCCGATCGCCAGTTCGGTGAGCAACTCGGGCGCTACCTCCTGGAGCTCCCCCTCGGCCAGGCCTGGCTCATCACGACGATCATGGGCGCGGTCGTCACGATCCTCGCTTTCGCGTGGCGCAGCTGGACCCCCACCCTCCTCACGGCAGGGCTCGCGGTCGCGACCATGCTCCCGATGGCGACGCAGGGGCACGCGGGCGATCTCGCCGGCCACAACGTCGCGGTCAACTCGATCCTGCTCCACACCGTCGGTGCGGCGGTCTGGATCGGCGGCCTCCTGCTTCTGGTGATCCTGCGCCCGACGTCGGGAATCGACACGCCCACGCTCGTGCGTCGCTATTCGTCGCTCGCGATCGCCGCCTTCGTGGTGGTCGCCGTGTCCGGCATCGCCCGCTCGGTGGTCGCGCTCGGCGATTGGGGCGGGCTGTGGAGTCCCTACGGCGGGATCCTCGTCGCGAAGGTGGTGCTGCTGGCAGCGCTGGGCGTGCTGGGCGCCTGGTACCGCGCGCGATTGATCCCGCGGCTGGACGGAGCGCGTCCCGCCCGGTGGTTCTGGACGCTCGTGCTCGCCGAGGTCACCCTCATGGGTCTCGCGTCGGGTGCCGCGGCGGCCCTCGCGCGTACGGAACCGCCGACCGGCGAAGAGGTCGTCTCGGCGCGGACCCCGGCGGAGATCCTGACCCGCTCCCCGTTGCCGCCGGAGTTCACGGTCGACCGCTGGTTCACGAGCTGGGACATCGACATCCTGTGGGCGGTGGCCGTCGGCTTCGGTCTGTTCCTGTACCTCGCGGGTGTGTGGCGCCTGCACCGTCGCGGCGACCGGTGGCCGATCCACCGCATGATCTTCTGGGTGAGCGGCTTGTTCCTGCTGCTGTGGGTGACGGGTGGGCCGATCAACGTCTACCAGGAGTACCTCTTCAGCGTGCACATGCTCGGACACATGATGCTGTCCATGGCGATACCGCTGCTGCTCGTGGTCGGTTCGCCCGTCACGTTGGCGCTCCGAGCCATCCACAAGCGCGACGACGGCACGCGGGGCGGGCGCGAGTGGATCATGTGGGCCGTGCACTCCCCGTTCGCGCGCGTGATCACTCACCCGTTCGTGGCGGCAGGCATCTTCATCGTCTCGCTCTGGGCGTTCTACTTCACGGATCTCGTGCGCTGGGCGATGTACGAGCATCTGGGCCACGAGTGGATGGTGCTGCACTTCCTGCTCTCGGGCTACCTGTTCGTCCTGACCCTCATCGGCTCCGACCCGGTGCCGTACCGCCTCCCGTGGGCGGGACGCCTCATCACGCTCATCGCGATCATGGCCATGCACGCGTTCTTCGGCGTCGCGATCATGATGCAGGAGGGGCTCATGGTCGCGGAGTGGTTCGGTGCGATGGGGCGCACGTGGGGTCCGACACCCATGGAGGACCAGTACATCGGCGGAGGCATCGCGTGGTCGATCGGTGAGATCCCGACGCTCATCCTGGCGGTCACCGTGGCGATCCAGTGGAGCCGAGACGACACGAAGGTGCAGCGTCGGGGAGACCGGCATGCGGACCGCACGGGGGAGGCGGAACTCGAGGAGTACAACGCCCAGCTCGCGGCTCTCGCCGAGCGCGACCGCCGAGCCGAGGCCCGCGCGCAGCGCTGAGCCTGCGGCGCGCGCCGGGGGCGGAACGCGGGTGGTGGCGGATATCCTCGACGCATGGCCACCCGTCTGTCCCGCCGCGCGTACGCCGCGAAGCGCCGCGCACGCCGGGTCGCGGCCTCGGGGAGCGACCTCACCGAGGCCGACTGGTATCGGATCCTCGATGCGTGGGCGCGCTGTGCGTACTGCGGAGCGGACGGCGCCGCACTGCAGAAGGACTGCGTGCTGCCCATCTCCCGTGGCGGTCGCTATACCCTCGACAACGTCGTCCCCGCGTGCCGCTCGTGCAACGCGAGCAAGAGCAACGACGAGGTGACGTCCTGGATGCGACGTCGGAGACTCGATGAGCCGCGGTTCCTCGTGGCGTGGGCGGGAATCCTCCGCGACCTGCAGTCCGCCGACGTCTGACGCGGCGTCAGTCCTCGTCGTCCGGGGCGTCCGACGGCGACCCGACGCGGATGGATGCGGAGCCGTCGGGGAGGATTGCGATGGTGCCGTTCACCTGGAAGGGGACGTCCTCGGACACGCGCTGGATCGATCCGTCGTAGAGCGACTGCACGTCGACCTCGATGTGGGCGACCGCGTCGGTGGCAGGGATCCGCCAGTCGGCGCCGTCCGGTTCGACCGTCACCGTCGGCTGCTCCGCGATGGACCACGTGGGCAGGTCCACCACGCGGTCGAAGACCTCGAAGCCGAACGGACAGGCCGTGGGCAGGAGCACCTTCTGCTGCGTGCACTCACCGAGGAACTGCTCCACGCGTTCCTGCACGACCTCCACGAACGCACCCGTGGGCATGGTCTGGACGTCCACCGGAGTACTGCTCAGCGGCGCGTCCGCGAGGAGGGTCACGCCGGCCGACGTCGAGATGGGGGTGTCCACCGTGACCGAGTAGACCCCGGGTGTGAAGACCAGCAGCGGGAGCGGATCGAGCGGATCCGCTTCCGGGCCCGCGGCGGAGATCTGGCGGCGGTCGATCTCGAAGCCGTTGACGTGGAACGTGTCCGCGCCGCGGAGGGTGAGCTCAACCGCGGACAGCGGGCTGTGCGAGAAACGCCAGTTCGGTGTCACGCCGACCCAGCCGTCCTGTTCCACAGTGAACTCGGTCGTTCCCGAGTGTCCGGCGGCGGTGTAGGACACCGCGACGGTCGTGGTGTCTCCGTCGACCTTCTCGGACGTGACCTCGACGCCGTTCAGCGGCGCGAGGACGGTGGCGCGCAGCAAGGCCTCGGACGCGGTGATGTCGATGCCGGCGCTCTCGAGAGTGGCGCTGTCGATGGCGACACCCGGGATGCGCAGGGCGTCCGCCGCTCGCCCCTCGGTGAGCAGGCTCAGGTAGCGTTCGACGAACGCCGCGGGGCCGTAGAACTGGCGGTACAGCGAGAGGCCGCCCGCGGCGAGGGCTCCGAGGAGGAGGGCGCCCACGAGACCGAGCACGGTGAGGTCGACGGCGAGACGGGAACGCCGTCGCGGAGTCGTCACTGCCTGCACCATGGCGCCAGTCTAGGAGTGCGTCCTGAGTCGGAGCCGAGCGCCCTCCCGGCCCGTCGCGGCGTGGCGACGTAGCATGGTGGGGCGTCCGCCGTCCGCCCCTCATCCCCTGAGAGCACCGTGTCCCTTCCCTCCCTGTCCGAAGAGCAGCAGGAGCTGTTCCGGCTCATCGAGGACTCCCACGAGCATGTCTTCATCACGGGACGCGCGGGAACGGGGAAGTCCACGCTGCTGCAGTACTTCGCGTGGAACACGAAGAAGCAGATCGCGATCTGCGCTCCGACCGGCGTCGCGGCGCTGAACGTCGAGGGGCAGACGATCCACTCGCTCTTCCGTCTCCCGATCGGACTGATCGCGGACAGCGACATCGATCAGTCCGACGCCACCCGTCGCATCCTCAACGCGATCGAGACGCTCGTGATCGACGAGATCTCGATGGTCAATGCGGACCTCATGGACGCGATGGACCGTGCGCTGCGCCAGGCGCGGGGCCGGCGAGCGGAACCCTTCGGCGGTGTCCAGGTGGTGATGTTCGGCGACCCGTACCAGCTCGCTCCGGTGCCGCCGCGCGGTGACGAGCTGCGCTACGTCCAGGACCACTACCGCTCGTTCTGGTTCTTCGATGCGAAGGTCTGGGCGGGCGATGCGGGCGGCGACGACGGGCTCATCGATCTGGGTCGGCACGGCGCGCAGTTGCACGTGCGGGAGCTGGTGCGGATCCACCGGCAGTCGGATGACGGGTTCAAGGCCATGCTCAACGCGGTGCGCTACGGCCGTGTGACGGCCGAGATCGCTGGAGTGCTCAACACGCAGGGTGCGAGGACGCCCCCTGATCCGGAGCCCGGCGAAGTGCCGATGATCACGCTCGCGACCCGCAACGACATCGTCAACACGATCAATCGCCGTCACCTCGCGGCTCTCCCCGGTAAGGAGCAGACCGCCAAAGCCGAGGTGAGTGGCGACTTCGGACGGGGGGAGTCGTCGTTCCCCGCGGATGCGGAACTCAAGCTCAAGGTCGGCGCGCAGGTCATGTTCCTGCGCAACGACACGGGGTCGATGGGGGATCCGCCGCGCTGGGTGAACGGCACGATCGGCACGGTCACGCGCATCCTCGGCGGGTCCGTGCGGGTCGAGATCGACGGTGAGGAGGTCGATGTGGAGCCCGCCGTCTGGGAGCGATTCCGCTACGCCTACGATCCCTCGACCCGCAAGCTGACCCGCGATGTGATGGCGGAGTTCACCCAGTTCCCGCTGCGGCTCGCGTGGGCCGTCACGATCCACAAGTCGCAGGGCAAGACGTACGAGCGCGCGGTCGTCGACCTCGGCTCGGGCGCGTTCGCTCCGGGTCAGACCTACGTCGCGCTCTCGCGACTGACCTCTCTCGAGGGGCTGTATCTGTCGCGGGCCCTGCGTCCGAGTGACATCCGGGTGGATCCCGACGTGATGCGTTTCATGCGTGCGGCGCACAGGACATCGTCGACCCCTAAGGTCTCCGCCGGCTGAGCGGGTCAGGCCGCGACGCGCGACCGGTCGAGGTCTTCGAACAGCTCCGTGTTGAAGCGGTAGGCGAGGAGAACTTCGTCGATCACGCGCTCCTGCTCGGCCTGGTCCCACGGCGCCGCATCCAGCTGCTCGCGGTAGACGTCCTTGAAGGCCTTCGGATCGGCGATGTCGTCGAACAGGTAGAAACCCACGCCGTTCGTCTCGAAACCGAAGCGACGCTGCATGACGCGTCCGATGAAGATGCCTCCGGACAGATCACCCAGATAGCGCGTGTAGTGGTGCGCGACGAAACCGCCGGCCCACGTCGCCCCCACCTGACGGATGCGCTCGACGTAGCGCTGCGTGGTCGGCAACGGGGCGATCTGCTCGCGCCAGTCGGCGCCGACGAGGAATTCCAGGTCGGCCTCGAGCGCGGGGAGGCGTGTGAGTTTGTCACTGAGGAAGACAGCGGCGACGGGGTCCTGTCGCATGCGCTCTCCTGCGCTCTCGAGCGCTTCATAGATGAAGTAGTGCTGGGCGACCAGCGAGATGTAGTCCTCGCGCGAGGCCTCGCCCTTGAGCAGATCGGCCATGAACCCCGCGTGCTCGCTGCGCGAGTGGGAGCCGGAGGAGCGCTCGCGGAGGGCGGCGGAGAAGGAGAGGATCTCGGGCATGACCCCAGTGTAAGGGTTACCTAACCCGGAGTGAAGTGCCAGTTTTCACGCGTGCGGACGCGGGATGATGCCCAGGCGCTCGCACGCCTCGTCGTACAGCGCGACCACCTCGCGGCGGACGGCCGGGCGCTCGGTGATTGGACCGTTCGGCCACGGGACGCGCAGTTCCGACTCTGCGCCGTCGAGAATGATGGACCAGGTGCCTCCGTCGCCGTCGAGCCCCGTCATCGTCGCGGCGGTGATGTCGCCGGCGTCGGTGGGGGCGAACGCACGCGCGATGAGCAGATTGTCTTCGGTGTGATCGTCGTTCATGTGGTGCAGGATCGCGTCGACCACAGCGCTGTCGAAAGTGTGAGTCACAGCCTCACCCTACGCCGGGTGCCAACTTCCCAGGCTCGCGCTCTAGACTCTGTGGGATACGTCCCCGGGGGTCCTGTTCCATGCGTCTTCTCTCCTCGCGCCGCTGGCGTGCAGTCGCGGCGAGTGCCGCCGCGCTCGCGCTCGTCCTGACGGGCTGCTCGTCCGAGCCGACCGTCACCTACGAGCCACCCGCTCAGGTCGACGGCGACCTTTCCGAAGCCACCGTCGAGCAGCTGCGAGACGCCGTCTCCAACGCGATGTCCGCCTCCGGCGCGTCCGGCGCGATCGCCGGCGTCTGGGTTCCGTGGAGCGGAAGCTGGGTGGCGGGGATGGGCACGCAGTCACCCGAGGACGAGACCGAGGTGACCACGGACATGTCGTTCCGCGTCGCCGATGTCACACGCCTCATGACGTGCGATGTCCTGTACGCGCTCGCTGACGAAGGCGTGGTGGAACTCGATGCCGCCGTGCCCGACTATGTCTCCGGTGTGGCCGACATGGCCGACATCACACTGCTCGATCTGTGCAACGGAACCAGCGGGGCGGGCTCCTCGGAGTCGACGGTCCGCAGCATGTGGTTCAACACTCCGGATCGCCGGTGGGATCCTCTCGAACTCGCGGGCTTCGGTCTCGGGCGCGACCGGGTCACCCCGCACACCACGTTCCGTGATTCCGATGCGGGCTACCTCCTGCTCGGTCTTGCTCTGGAGCGCGCATCCGGGATGAGCGCGTCCGAGCTCATCGAGGAGTACGTCGCCGAGCCCCTGGGGCTCCCGAACACCTATCTGCCGAGTGACGCGGCTGCGGCGCCGGGGGGAGACGCGAGTCTCAGCGGCCACTACCTCTCCCGCGCAGACGGAGAGTACGTCTGCTCAGAACCGAACGACATCACGGTGATGTCCGCGAGCGCCGGCTTCACGGACTCGGGGGTGGTCTCCACGATCGACGACCTCGGACGCTACACGCAGGCCATGGCGGCACAGGCTCTGCGCGCTGCGGACGCTGAACCTGACCGCTTCGGCTCCCCCTTGCCGGAATCCTCGGGCGCGCCGACCTGGTACCAGGCCACGGGGGGCGCCTACCTCGTCGGGTCTCTGATCGGCCAGCACGGTTGGACCCCCGGATACATCACCGCCGCGTACTCGGATCCCGCGACGGGCCTCACCGTCGCCGTCGTGCTCAACAACTCCTCCGTGGGCGGCAAGATGGCCGCCCACCTCGCGTGGGAACTCTCCGCGATCGCATCCAAGGCGCCCGCCGCCGAGGGAGAGACGGCACCCGAGATCGGGCTTCCCTTCACTGCGGAGAAGTACCACAACGCCGTCTCCGACAACGCGATCTGCGGCTGACGCGGGCCGCCACCGCGATAGCGTGGGGTGATGAGCGAGAGTACGCGAGCGGATCACGTCCGGCAGGCGATCGTGGCCATCACCACGGCCGCAGCGATCGTCCTGGCCTTCCTCGGATCGGGCGCCATCGGGGGCACGCCGATCCAAGACGCCGCCGACGGCTCGTTCGCCGCGGACGGAACCGTGGTCGCGCCAGCCGGCGCGGCCTTCAGCATCTGGTCTGTGATCTACATCGGCCTCGCCGGATACGCCATCTGGCAGCTGTTCCCCGCGCAGGCATCGAAAGCTCTGCATCGCTCGATCGGCTACGGTGTCGCCGGCTCGTCGCTGCTGAACGCGGTGTGGATCGGGTGCACGCAGGCGGGGCGCATCGTGGAGTCGCTCGTGATCATCGTGCTGCTCCTGGTCGTGCTGCTGATGACCTTCGCACGGATCTGTCGCCGCCCTCGTCGCGGCACGATCGCGGAGATCGTGCTCGCCGACGGTACCGTCGGCCTGTACCTGGGGTGGGTCACGCTTGCCGCGGGCGCCAACACCGCGGCGGTGGCGGTCTCGATGGACCTTCCCGGCTGGGACGGCGCCCCGGGATGGCCCGGTGTGATCGTGCTCGTGGTCGCGGGGCTCGTCGCCCTGGCGACGGCGTGGGTCGGTGGCCGGTGGGCGCCGGCGATCGGCACCGCGTGGGGTGCGTCGTGGATCGCGATCGCCCGGTTCACAGACGAGCCGCATGCTCCGATCGTCGGATCCGTGGCCCTCGCGCTCGCAGTCGCGCTGATCGCCGTGACGCTCTGGCGCTTCCTCGCTCGTGTCCGCGGCCGTCGGGCCGCTGAGGAGGCCGCGGCCGTGTGAGGCCGGTCGTCCGTCGATGCGTTGCCGGGCGACAGGGGAGACGCTCGGCGCGGGGTCGAGATGAGGAGCCGCCGCTCGCGCATGCGATGATCGGAACATGGATCTCGTGGCGGGTATCGACTCCTCGACGCAGTCCTGCAAGATCGTGATCGTCGACCCGCGATCCGGCCGTGTGGTTCGTGAGGGGCGCGCGAGCCACCCAGCCGTGACAGAGCTCGACCCCGAGATCTGGTGGACTGCGCTGCAGAGCGCGATCCGCGACGCGGGCGGGTTCGACGATGTGCAGGCCTGGTCGCTCAGCGCGCAGCAGCACGGCATGGTCGCGCTCGACGCGCAGGGCGAGGTCGTGCGCGATGCGCTGCTGTGGAACGACATGCGCTCGGCGGACGCCGCGACCGACCTCATCCGTGAGTACGGGGCACCCGCTTTGGCGCAGCGCACGGGGCTGGTTCCCGTGCCCTCGTTCACGATCACGAAACTGCGGTGGCTGCGCGACGCCGAGCCCGAGAATGCTCAGCGCGTCCGGGCGGTCGCGCTGCCGCACGACTGGCTCACGTGGCGGCTGCGCGGGTATGGCCCTGGCGCACCGCTGGGGCCCGAGCTGGACGAGCTGATCACAGATCGCTCCGATGCCTCGGGCACGGGCTACTGGTCGGACGCGGGATACGACCACGACCTCGTCGTCGCCGCTCTCGGGCACGACCTCCTCCTGCCTCGTGTGCTGGCTCATGATGCGTCCGTCGTGGACAGCGCGGGGCGCAGGGTGGGACCGGGGGCGGGTGACAATGCCGGAGCCGCTCTGGGCCTGGGGGCTCACCCTGGTGACGTCGTCGTGTCCATCGGTACGAGCGGAACAGTCTTCGCGAGCACCGACCGGCGTACCGCCGACCCCAGCGGCACCGTCGCCGGGTTCGCAGATGCCGGTGGCGGTTTCCTGCCCCTCGTCGCCACTCTGAGTGCCGCCCGCGTACTCGACACGATCGCCGCACTTCTGGCTGTGGATCACGACGAGCTCAGCCGGCTGGCGCTCGCGGCCGATCCCGGGTCGGCCGGCCTCGTGCTGGAGCCCTACTTCGAGGGTGAGCGTACGCCGAACCTGCCGGACGCGACGGCGCGTCTTTCGGGTATGACTCTGGCCTCGACGACCCGGGGCAATGTGGCACGCTCGGCCTTCGAGGGCGTCCTGCACGGTCTCGCATACGGGCTCGAAGCGATACGCGATCTCGGCGTGCCGGTCGGGCGGGGAATCCTCATCGGCGGCGGAGCGCGATCTCAGGCGATGCGCGAGCTCGCGCCCGAGATCCTCGGGATCCCCATGACGGCCCCCGCCCCGGGCGAGTTCGTCGCGTGGGGCATGGCGCGACAGGCGGCGCGCACCCTGGGGCTCGAGCTGGCGCCCGCCACCTGAGGGGGCGTCATACGTCGCGGAGGGTGTCTTCCCAGGCCGAGGTGCGGTCGAAGACGAGATCGGTCCCCACGACGACCCAGTCCGCGCCGGCACGCGTGAGCTCGTCGATTCGGCCGTGTCGTACGCCGCCGTCCACGCCGATGCGGCGCCCCGGCGACGCGGCCCGCAGGGCGGCCACTCGCGCGGGAGTGCGCTCGTCGAAGGCGCTCCCGGCTTGGCCGGGAACGACCGACATGCACAGCACCGCAATGTCGTGCGGAACGTCTGCGACGGGCGTGTGCGGGGAAACGGCGATTCCGGGGGTCACTCCGCGCCGCTGGATGCGATCGACTGCCGAGGCCCAGTCCTCGCTTTCGAAGTGGACGATCACGAGGTCGCAGAACTCCGTCCACTCATCGACCTCGCCCAGCGACCGGACGGCCATGATGTGCGCCTCGGCGGAGAGCCCCGTGCGTCGGGCAAGCGCCGCAGCATCCGACGCACGGAAGCCGCCTGCGGCGGCGAAGCGCCCGTCCGTCATATCCCAGTGCACGCGGCGCAGCCCGGCGTCACGCAGACGGAGGGCGACGTCCAGACGCTCATGCGGTGCGACGGACCAGAGCGAGCCGGCGACCTCGATCACGCGTCCTCCCGGAGAATGGCCAGGGCGAGTGCGTGATCGGTGACCAGCTCGCTGATCAGCCCGACCCGCGAGACCGTGCGGATCGCATCGGCTTTGGCAGCCCCGCCGGCGACGGCGACGACGCGTGGCACCTTCTGGAGCTGGTCGTAGGAGATGTTGATGCAGCGTTCTTGGAAGTCCTCGTCCAGTGGTGTTCCGTCGCTCTGGATCAGGATGCCGGCGATGTCGGCGACGCACCCCTTGCTGAGGGCATTGGCGAGGTCGTCGATCGGCAGCACGTCTCTGACCTGGGACACGGGCGGATTCCAGGCGCCCACGGACAGCAGAGCGGTAGTGACTTCGGGGAACAGGTCCATCGCGGAGCGGATATCGGCGTGTCGGCGCAGGCTCTGTGCGGTCTCCCGGTCGTCGACGATGAGGGGGGAGAAGATCGGATACACATCGCCCCCGGAGCGCCGTGAGGTGTGGCGGACGACCTCGATCGGCGACGAGGCGAGGTCTCCCGCGACCACCCCGGTGAGCTGGACGATCGATAGGCGGGGAAGGCGCTCGAACTGGCTCGCCGTAGCCGACAGCGTGCGGCCCCAGGTGACGCCCAGGACTTCGTCCTCACGCAGGGTGTCGCTGAGTGTTCGGGCGGCCGCCGCCCCGATCTGGCGTCGCACGGTGTCATCGTCGCCGTGCGAGCGGACGACCAGGCAGCTCTCGAGGCCGAGTCGCTCCTGCAGACGCTGACCGAGTTCGACATCGGGGAGGCCCCAGTCATGGATCTCGATCGTGACGAGCCCCTCCTCTCGTGCGCGAGAGAGGAGGCGAGCGACCTTGAAGCGCGAGATCCCCAGGGACTCGGAGATGTCCACGCGTGACCGGTCCTCGAGGTAGTGCGCGCGAGCGACCGCGGCCATGAGTGCACGGTCATCGTCGACCGCGCTGTCAGTGCTCGTTTGAGCGCCAAAATCACGAAATTGTGACATATGAGTCCCCCGCCTTTCACGCCGCCGCGCCCGTTCGTATGCTCAAACGTACATCCAAGCATCACAGATGAGCACGCAGTTTTCGATCTGCGCGCACAAAGGAGTTCGTGTTGAGCGTCGATGAAGACATCCTGGGCGTCGCCCGTGAGCGGCTGCGCGCCGAGGCGGACGCGGTCGCTGCACTCGTGGACACCATCGATCACACACTCGTCACCGCCGCGTCCCTGATCCTCTCCTGCACAGGGAAGATCTTCATCGGCGGCTCCGGGACGTCGGGCACAGTCGCACGCCGGATGGCCCACATCCTCTCCGTCACCGGCACGCCCGCGCTGGCGTTCTCGCCGATGGATGCTCTGCACGGATCCTCGGGCGCGATCACCGCGGATGACCTAGTGTTCCTCATCTCCAACGGTGGCGCCTCCGACGAGGTCATCCAGCTGGCACGCATCGCCCGCGGTCGTGGGGCACGTGTGATCTCCCTCACCCGTAGCCACGACACACCTCTGGCCGGGATCGCGGACCACAGCGTCTCTGTGGCCGTCGCCCGCGAGGCCGAGATCGGCGGCATCGTGGCGACGGGTGTCACGATCGCGCAGGCGGCGTGGGGCGATGCGCTCGCCGAGGTGCTCATGCGGGGGCGGGGCTACACGTGGTCGGAGTTCATGACCACGCACCCCGCGGGAGCCGTGGGGCTCTTGGAGGACCTGCCGGCCGACCCGGCGCCCCTGCAGATCCCGCCGTTCCTCGCCGAAGACGAGACGGTGCCGCGATGACCGACGTCGTGATCGGGGTCGACAGCTCGACGCAGTCCTGCACCGTCGAACTGCGTGAGGTGCACACGGGCGAACTCGTCGCCACCGGCCGCTCCGCACACCCTGCCACCTTCCCGCCCGTGAGTGAGCAGGAGCCTGCGGACTGGTGGCGTGCGCTGGGCGCGGCCATCGGTCAGGCGACGACCGCGTCCGACGTGCGGGTCGTGGGTATCGGTGTCGGTGCGCAGTGCCATGGCCTGGTCGCCTCCGATGCGAACGGAGACGTCCTGCGCCCCGCGAAGCTCTGGAACGACACCACGTCGGCCGCCCAAGCGACATCGCTCGTGGAGCGCCGGGGCACCGCATGGTGGACGGAGCAGATCGGGATCGCACCCTCGGCGGCCATCACCATCTCCAAGCTCGCGTGGCTCCGCGATCACGAACCGGAGATACTCGCACGCATCGCGCACCTCGCGGTGCCGCACGACTGGCTGACCTACCGTCTCACCGGCAACCACGTGACCGACCGTTCCGATGCCTCCGGCACCGGGTACTTCTCGGCGTCCCGCATGCAGTGGCGCACCGACATCCTCGACGACACGATCGGCACCCGCGACTGGGCGCCGATCCTGCCGACCGTGCTCGGGCCCGACGAGGGCGCCGGCCGGGTGACGGCGCAGGCGGCTGCTGAACTCGGCATCGACGAGGGAGCCGTGGTCAGTGCGGGGGGCGGTGATCAGCATCTCGCGGCCCAGGGCATCGGACTCGCCGAGGGCGACATCGCCTACAGTCTGGGTACGTCCGGCGTCGTCTTCGCGCAGAGCCTCACTCCGATCGTCGATCCCACCGGTGGAGTGGACGGCGTGGCCAACGTGACGGGTGGGTACCTGCCGCTGGTGTGCACACTGAACGCGACGAAGGTCACGGACACGATGGCACGGCTCCTCGGCGTCGATCACGCCGAGCTCAGCAGGTTGGCGCTCGCGGCACCCCTCGATCCTGACCGTCCCATCCTGGCCGCGTATTTCGATGGTGAGCGCTCGCCTCGACTCCCGTGGGCGCACGGCATGCTGTCCGGGCTCACGACCGCGACGACGCGCGAGCAGCTCGCGCTCTCGGCCTTCGAAGGTGTTGCGCTCGGTCTGGTGCGCGGCGAGCGCTCGCTGCGGGATCACGGCATCACCGTGTCGGGGCGAACGATCCTCATTGGGGGAGGCGCTCGATCCGAGGCCTATCGCCAGGTGATCGCGGATCTCACCGGACGGCCCGTCGTGACCGTCGACGCTCCGGAGGGCACGGCGCGCGGTGCAGCGATCCAGGCCGCCGCGGTGGCGCGCGGGACAAGCGTGGCCGAGGTCACGCGGGAATGGACCCCCGTGATCACTTCCACGACCCACCCGACGGCGGATCGCACGGATGTGTGGGAGAGGTACCTGCGTCTCGCAGACCTCCAGACGGCGGGGGAGGCGTTCTAGATGGCGATCGCTTTCGACCGCCCCATCCCGGTGGCCGTCTCAGCGTACGGAGGGCCGACCGCTGGTCGTGCGCACCTCGAGCGTCGTCGGCAGCACGCGGCGGCGGGGCTCCGGGGCGAGCGGCTTCGTCAGGAGCATCTCACCGGCGATGCGGCCCTTGTCGAAAAGCGGCTGGCGCACGGTGGTCAGGCCCGCGCGCGACGCCTCGGGCACGTCGTCGAAGCCGGTGATCGTCAGATCCCCCGGCACGGAGAGACCCCGCTGGCGGGCGGCCTCCAGAGCGCCGATGGCCAGGACGTCACCGAGGCAGCAGACGGCGGTGATGTCGGGGTGGCGCTGGACGAGCGCGTGCAGCGCGGTCGCGCCCGCCTCGACCGAGTTCTCGAAACGTTCCTCGACCGCGATCGGCTCGGGGCCGCCATCGCCGAGACCGTGGACGAGGCCCGCGATGCGGTTGCGTTGCACCGAGTAGATGGCGTCCTTCCAGAGCCCGTCGTCGGCGGGGCCGTTGTGGCGCGCTCTGCCGAGTCTCGTCGTGATCACGCCGACTCGGCGATGCCCGAGCCGGCGCAGGTGCAGACCGAGCTCGGTCGCAGCGGCGTGATCGTCGAGCCCCAGCCAGTCCGCGGCGCCGGCGTCCTGCGGTTCATCGACGACGACCACGGGAAGGCGGCGCTTGAGGGCAGCCGCCAAGTGCGGATCGCCCTCCGGCACCGAATAGAAGACGAATCCGTCGACCACGGCGCCCATCACGTTCGAGACACGCGAGCTGCCGAGGGGCGGGCCGGCGGGAAGCAGGAGCAGGTTCAGCTGAGCCTCCTGCAGCGCCGTGGACAGCCCGGCGAGCAGCGACACCGAGGCGGGGTCGGCGAGGGCGAAGGACATCTCGTCCGTGAAGACGACACCGATGGTCTCGGACTTTCCTCGACGGAACTGTCGAGCGCCGGCGTCGGGGCCCGCGTAGCCGGCGGCGTCCGCGGCCGCCATCACTCGCGTGCGAACCGCCTCCGACACCCGCTCCGGGTGGTTGTAGACGTTCGAGATGGTCGCAGGGGAGAGCCCCAGCGCGCGGGCGATGCTGGTCAGCGTCGGAGGCGACGGTTTCGGAGTGCTGCTCACGCTTCGATGGTATCAACGTGAACGTTTTATCCACGCCTCCCGCGCAAGAGCGCACGATGATCGCTGTCAAATCAGCGCATAAATAGCCGTATTGACCAAATCAATTTAACGTTCTAAAGTACAGCAGGCCCACTCGCAGGGGCCGGCACCGAACAAAGGAGTTTCTGTTGTCACCCATGCTCACGCGCTGTGCGCGATTCCTGGACTCCCGCGTCTTCAGCCTCCGCTCCGTCGCTGCGCGGCCTTCGCGCCGCAGCGCGACACGCCCGTGACCGACCTTCCCGAAAGCAGGACAGAACATGACTGAGCTCCCCACGACCATGACCGCGAGCGTGCTGCGCGGCGTGAAGGACCTCGTGCTCGAAGAGCGCCCGGTGCCCGTCCCCGCCGCCGACGAGGTGCTCGTCCAGGTGCACAGCGTCGGCGTCTGCGGATCCGACGTGCACTACTACGAGCACGGCCGGATCGGCCCCTACGTCGTGGAGTCCCCCCTCATCCTCGGCCACGAGGTGAGCGGGCGGATCGTCGCCGTCGGTGCCGATGTCGACGCGGGCCGCATCGGCCAGCGCGTGGCCATCGAACCCCAGCGCCCCTGCCGGCGATGCGACTTCTGCCGCGCCGGCGACTACAACCTCTGCCCCCAGATGGAGTTCTACGCGACGCCGCCGATCGACGGCGCCTTCTGCGACTACGTCATCATCCAGGACGACTTCGCCTACGAGGTCCCCGATTCGATCAGCGACCACGCGGCCGCTCTCATGGAGCCCCTCTCGGTGGGGATCGCGGCTGCCCAGCAGGGCAAGATCAAGGTCGGTGACACCGTCCTCATCGCCGGCGGTGGGCCCATCGGCATCATCACGGCTCAGGTCGCACGCGCGTTCGGTGCCGTCGACGTGGTCGTCGCCGACATCAACCCCGCGCGTCGCGAGTTGGCCGCGTCCTACGGTGCACGCGTGGTCGACCCCGCCGCCGAATCGACGATCGAACTGGCCGCCCACGTGTTCATCGACGCCTCCGGAGCGACCCCGGCGATCCTCAACGGCATCCGCTCCACCCGGGCCGGCGGCACGGTCGTGCTCGTCGGCAGCGCGGACGAGTTCCCCCTCTCGGTGCCGGACGTCGCGATGCGTGAGCTCAACGTGACCGGCATCTTCCGCTACACCGGCACCTGGCCGATCGCCCGAGCGCTGCTGGAATCCGGTCAGGTCGAGCTCGACTCGCTGGTCACGCACGTGTACGGCATCGAGCAGGTCGAGGAGGCGCTCTCCGGTGAGGGGTCGGTCGATTCGCTCAAGCGCATGGTCGTGCCCGGCGTGCGTCGTGTCGAGGAGCCCGCCGTCCGAGGTGACGCATGACCGACACGCTGCTGTCCGTCCACGGGGTATCGAAGTCGTTCCCCGGCGTCAAGGCGCTCGACGACGTGTCATTCGACGTGCGCCCTGGCACCGTCCACGCCCTCTGCGGTGAGAACGGTGCGGGCAAGTCCACGCTGATGAAGATCGTCAACGGGATCTACCAGCCCGACGCCGGCACCATCCGCGTCAACGGTGAGGTCGTGCGCATCCGCAATCCGATCGAGGCGCGCGCGCACGGCATCGCGATGATCTCGCAGGAGCTCAACTACGTCCCGGACATGAGCATCGCGGAGAGCTTCTTCCTCGGTCGCCTCCCGATGAAGTTCGGCAAGGTCGATTGGAGGCACATCCGCAGCGAGGCCCGTCGGGTGCTGAAGGAGGAGGGACTCGATTTCTCCATCAACCGGCGCCTGGGCACTCTCACCGTCTCGGAGATCCAGACACTCGAGATCGTCCGCGCGGTCTACCACAGCGCCGACATCCTCATCATGGACGAGCCCACCTCGGCGATCGCCCACCGGGAGGTCGAGTCGCTGTTCGCGAAGATCCGCGACCTGCGCGCGCAGGGCAAGGCCGTCATCTACATCTCGCACAAGATGGACGAGGTCTTCGAGCTCGCCGACGACGTGAGCGTGCTGCGCGACGGCACGGTCGTCAGCTCCCAGCCGGCCGCCGACCTCACGCCCGCGGAGGTCATCGCCCAGATGGTGGGGCGGGACCTGGATCACCAGTCGTACCCCAAAGAGCGCATCGAGATCGGTGACACGGTCCTGCGGGCGCGTGGGCTGTCCAGCGAGCACATGTTCGAGAACATCGACCTCGAGGTGAAGGCCGGCGAGATCGTGGGCCTCGCGGGCCTGATCGGAGCGGGTCGCAGCGAGGTGGTCCGCGCCATGTTCGGGCTCGACCGCCTCGACACCGGGACGATCGAGATCCAGGGCAAGAAGGTGTCGATGACCAGCCCGCGGAAGGCCATCGCGGCGGGAGTCGCCATGCTCTCGGAAGACCGACGGCTCATGGGCATCATCCCCAAGCTCAGTATCAAGAAGAACGCCACGCTGGCGAGCCTGAAGAAGGTGATCCGCGGCGGATTCACCCGCACGCGCGAAGAGAACGCCCTCGTGGACGAATACTTCGCGAAGATGAACGTCAAGGCGCCCAGCACTGAGACGCGTATCGAATCGCTCAGCGGTGGCAACCAGCAGAAGGTGCTGCTGGCGCGCTGGCTCATCTCCGAACCGACCGTGATGCTCCTGGACGAGCCCACGCGCGGCATCGATGTCGGCGCGAAGTTCGAGATCTACAAGATCATGACCGAGCTCGCCCGCCAGGGGCGCGGGATCCTCATGATCTCTTCCGAACTGCCCGAGCTCATCGGCATGTGCGACCGCATCTACGTGATGTCCAGCGGACGCCTGACGGCTGAGCTGACACCCGACCGGTTCTCTCAGGAGACCATCCTCAAATACGCCATGAATGAAATCGAGGTGGCATGACAATGCTGTCCAGACTGAAGTCCGTCGAGATGAGCCGCTACTCCATCTTCATCATCCTGCTGGTGGTGTTCGTGGCGGCGAGCTTCCTCAGCCCGAACTTCCTGAGCAGCGACAACCTGCTCAACGTGCTGCGCCAGGTGGCAGTGATCACGATCCTCGCCTACGGCGCGATGACCCTCATCATCGGCGGCATGATCGACCTGTCCGCGGGTGCGGTCATGGCCTTCGCCGGCGTCGGGTCGGTCATGGTCTACAAGTCGACCGACAGCATGATCCTCGCCATCCTGGCCGGCATCGCGATCGGTGTGGCCTGCAACCTCGTCAACGCCTTCCTCGTCGCGACGCTGCGCACTCCCGCCTTCATCGTGACGCTCGGAATGATGCTCATGGCTCGAGGCGCCGTGCTCGAGCTGACGCAGGGCCAGAACGTCCTGCAGCTGGGTGACTTCATCATCATCGGCCAGGTCAACCTCGGCTGGGTCCCGATCCCGGCTTTGATCCTCGTGATCATCACCCTCGTGGTCTGGTACCTGATGAATCAGACGCGCTACGGACGCTCGGTGTACGCGGTCGGTGGCAACGAGGAGGCGGCGCGCGCAGCCGGTATCGCGGTGGAGCGCGTGAAGTACCAGGCATTCCTCGTCAACGGTGTGCTCGTCGGTATCGCCGGAGTCATCTTCATGTCGCGAGTCAACGCCGGTCTCCCCAACGCCGGAATCGGCTACGAGCTGCAGGCCATCACCGCACCGATCATCGGTGGCACGAGCTTCTCCGGCGGTGTCGGTACCGTGCTCGGGACGCTCGCCGGAGCCCTGATCGTCGGGCTCCTCGGCAACATCATGAACCTCATCGGGATCGGCTCGTACATCCAGCAGATCGTCATGGGACTCATCATCGTCGTCGCCGTCGCGTACGACGTGTTCAGCAAGCGTGGCAAGGCGAAGACCACGATCCTCAAGGCCGATGCCCGAGGAGAGACGGTGCCTGCCACCGGCGGCTCATCCGCGCCGCCATCGGGAGGTGCGAAACCCACGACGTGACCTCATCCTCCCCATCCAGTTACCCGTTCCACCCACCACACAGGAGAGCACAATGAAGACTCTTACTCGCAGGATCATCGCGATGGGCGCCGCAACGGCCGCGGCCATCAGCCTCGCCGGTTGCGCCGTCACCGTCGGCAACCCGACCACGGACGACGGAGGAGAGCGCGAACAGAAGGACGAGTACCGCGTCGCGTACATCGCCCGCGCGCAGGCCGACTCGTTCGCCGCCTGGCTCGCGAATGAGATGCAGGAGGAAGCCGGCAACTACGATGACATCACGCTCGAGGTGTTCGACGGCCAGGCCGACGACGAGATCGAGAACACGATGATCGAGAACGCGATCGCGAACCAGTTCGACGCGATCATCATCCAGGCCAACAACGCTGAGGCGCAGCGGCCCTACATCCAGCAGGCTGTGGACGCGGGCATCGTGACCATCACCACCAACCCGCGCGTCGAGGACATCGACGGTGCGAGCTCGGTCGACGCGAACCCGTATGACCAGGGTGCGATCGTCGCGCAGCACGCGCTCGAGCTCCTGCCGGAGGACGCGAATGTCGTGGTCCTGAACGGCCCCGCCGGAAACTTCCACAGCACCGCGCGTCGTGACGCCTGGGAAGAGGAGTTCTTCGCGCAGCGTCCGGACACCACGATCGTGGCCGAGGACATCGCGAACTGGAACAAGGATGAGGCCCTGACCCTCATGGAGGACTGGTCGCTGTCCAACTCCGACATCGATGCCATCATCTCGATGAACGACAACATGGCATCGGGCGCGCTCGAGGCGGTCAAGAGCAAGTCCGGCTTCGAGGACATCCTCGCCTTCGGCGTGGACGGCACTCCCGAGGCCACGCTCCTCATCGAGGACGGCGCGATGACCGCGACCTCGCTGCAGAACGCCGCCGAGCTCGCCGAGCTGAACCTCAAGGCCGTGCACGACCTCCTCACCGGGGCCGAGGACGAGGTGAACGTCGACGTCGGCAACCCGCTCATCACGCAGGAGAACGCGCAGGAGTACATCGATCTGTACCGCGAAGCCGGTCTGATCGACGAGTGATCCCGCGAAGGGGCGGGGCAGGCGACTGTCTGCTCCGCCCCTTCCCACGTCGTCCCCCGTACCGACCGCTCCCAGGAGAATCATGCTCACGCTGACAGAGCCGCAGGCGCATGCGCGCATCGCGCACCTGGCCGCGACCCCGCGTTCGCGCCCCTACCTCCTGGGTATCGCCGGCGAGCCGGGGGCGGGGAAGTCCACGCTCGTCGAGGCGGTCTCCGCGCCGGTCCTGCCGATGGACGGCTTCCATTTCGCAGACGAGCATCTCGCTCGTCTGGGTCGACTCGACCGCAAGGGCGCCCCGGACACGTTCGACGTCGCCGGCTACGTCACTGTTCTCCGCCGTCTGCGTGCGGGCGAGGACGTGGTCGTCCCGCGCTTCGACCGTGCACTGGAGGCCGCGATCGCCGGTGCGATCCCCCTCAGCGCGCAGAGCCCGATCATCCTCACCGAGGGCAACTACCTTCTCCACGACCTCGACGGTTGGGGCGACGTGCGTCCCCTCCTCGACGAGGTGTGGTTCATCCAGGTGGACGACACCGAGCGCCGTGCGCGCCTCGTCGCCCGCCACCAGCACTTCGGACGCAGTGCCGCGGACGCCGCGCACTGGGTCGAACACGTGGACGAGCCCAATGCCGTCCTCATCCGCTCCGCCCGGTCCCGGGCTGACGCCACCATCATCCAGACACTTCAGGAGAGATCATGACCGTCCTCGACACCTTCCAGCTCACCGACCGGACCGCGCTCGTCACCGGCGCGACCCGTGGTCTCGGACGCGCCTTCGCGCTCGCCCTGGCCGAGGCGGGCGCCGACGTCATCATCCACGGGCGGGACGAGGCCGCCGCCGCCACGCTGCAGACCGAGATCCAGGCGTTGGGCCGCGCCGCCTACGTCGTGATCGGCGACCTCGCCGGGCGTGAGGGGGTGAACCGGATCGTCGCGGAGGCCATCGAGAAGGCCGGCCGGATTGACGTCCTTATCAACAACGCCGGTGCGTGCATCCACAACGAGGCGCTTCAGGTCACCGACGACGAGTGGTCGCACGTGATCGACACGAACCTCACCGCTCTCTGGCACGTGTCGCAGGAGGTCGGTGCGCACATGATTGCGCGTGGCAGCGGCAGCATCGTGAACATCGGCTCGATCTCGGGGATCATCGTGAACCGACCGCAGATGCAGCCGGCGTACAACGCGTCGAAGGCCGCCGTGCATCAGCTGACGAAGTCTCTCGCCGCAGAGTGGGCTCCGCTCGGCATCCGTGTGAACGCGGTCGCTCCCGGCTATATCAAGACCGACATGTCGCCCGTCGACGAGCCTCGCTTCCGCCGCTTCTGGATCGAGGATTCGGCGCAGCAGCGCTACGCCACCCCCGACGAGGTGAGCCCGTCCGTCGTGTTCCTCGCCTCGGAGGCCGCGAGCTTCATGTCCGGCACCATCCTCGTCGTGGACGGCGGGTACACGCTGTTCTGACTCCGCGCGCCGCGCGCAGAGGAGCCATGTGGCGGAGAGGTCGAGGGCTTCACGCGCGAGATCAGCCGGGCCCGGCCATGTCGGTGCGCAGCGCGAGGATGACCGCGTGGATGCGATCACGTGCGCCGAGCTTCGCCAGCACTCGTCCGACGTGCGTCTTCACGGTCGATTCGCTCACGTGCAGCGTCTGCGAGATCTCGGCGTTCGTCAGGCCCCGCCCGATAGCGAAGAACACCTCGCGTTCGCGTTCGGTCAGCGACTGCGTCGGGTCGGGGTCCGGAGGGGTCGCCGCGAGCTGGGGTGCGAGGTGGTCCAACAGCTTCCGTGTCACACGAGAGGACAGTGCCGCATCGCCGCGATGGACCGCTCGGATGGCTGAGGTGAGCTCATGACGCTGAGCATCCTTCAGGAGGAACCCGCTCGCACCGGCGCGGACCGCCCCGAACGCGTACTCATCGAGGTCGAAGGTCGTCAGCACCAGGACGCGTGTGTCCGGGATCTCACGGACGATCTCCGCGGTCGCTGCGATCCCGTCCATGCCGGGCATCCTGACATCCATCAGGACCACGTCCGGATGCAGCGCCCGGGCGCGGGCCACGGCAGTGGCGCCGTCACCCGCCTCCGCGACCACAGCGATGTCGTCCTCGGCCTCCAGGACGAGTCGGAAGCCGACGCGGATGAGCTCCTGATCGTCGACGAGCATCACGCGGATCTGCTCGCTCACTCGGTCTCCTCACTGAATCGCGGTGTCAGAGGTCCGGCCTCGGACGCGGGTCCCCCCGGCGCCGGAGCGGGGATCTCGGCGTGCAAGGACCAGAGCCCCGCACCCGCGGATCCGGATCGCACGGTCCCGTCGACATGTGCCGCGCGCTCGCTCAACCCGCGCAGGCCGAACCCGCTCGGTGCTGTCGTCGCGACCACTCCGTCGTTGTCGATGTCGATGGTGACGCGGTCAGCCGAGTAATCGAGTCGCACGGATATCCGGCTTGCGCCAGGGGCGTGCCGCATGGCGTTCGTCATCCCTTCCTGCACGATCCTGCCGACTGCGAAGCCCACCGTCGAGCCGACGTCGCGCTCCCCGGCCACGGTGAGCGTGACGGGGTAGCCCGCGCGCTGTGCGGCGGCGACCGTGGCATGGGGAGAGACGGGAGCGGCCGGTGCCAAAGCGGCACCCTCGTCATCGTCGCGGAGGATGCCCAGCATGGCGCGCATCTCGGACAGTGCGTTGCGGGCGGTCGACGCCGCTGCGCTCGACGCGTCGCGCGCGCGATCCCGATCCGCCGTCGCTGCGGCGCCGTCGGACAGCGCGACGATCACCGTGAGCGAGTGGGACACGATGTCGTGCATCTCCCGTGCGATGCGGTCCCGCTCTCCGGCGGCGGCGAGCTGCGCATGCTGATCACGCTCGACGAGCAGTTGCCGTGACCGATCTATCACGGCGTCGAGGTAGCGCTTCCTGTTGCCGACGTTGATCCCGATGAGCACACCGAACAGCCCGAGGACCAGTTCACCGACGATCGCGTTGATCGCCACCGACAGGGGAATCGCTCCCGCAAGCAGGAACGAACCCGAGACGAGGCTGATGACGGCCACCCCGACGGTGAAGGCCGTCCAGGCGGCGCGTGACGAACGGTAGACCGCGAGGGTGTAGATCGTCACGAGCAGGAGCGGTCCACCGACCGGCAGCGATAGCAACAGATAGGACACGGCGACGACGAGCGCACCGATGAATGCGGCGACGGGCCACTGCCGCCGTCGGACGAGGAGTGCGCAGGCGATCACGACCACGACGCTGATGAGTGTCGGAGTGAGCTCCGTCGTGCCGACCCTGAGGCCGTAGTCGGTGCGACCGGCGCCGGAGGAGAGCGTCGTGGCCGGGGCGACCGAGAGAAGCAGACACAGGAGGGCGATCAGCACGTCGGCGAGCAGTGGATGTCGAGCCCAGAACCGCCGGATCACGCCGGGCGGACGCGGCAGGCGCAGCTCGTCGTCCTCACGGACGGCGGCGCTGCGCCTGCTCGATGTCGACACGCGCTCGACTCTACGCGTCGCGCGTCCGCAGCACCGCCCATGCCGAGAGCAGCGCTGCGGCCACCCACGCGCCCAGCGTCAAGAAGGCTGTCGGAGCGTCGAGACCCCAGCCGTCCTGCGGGAGGATGGCGCTCTGCGCGGCCGACATCGGCAGCCGGTAGCTGACCTCGCGGATCCACTCCCACCCGGGACCGGCCGCCGAGAACATGCTCGTCACGATCGGAAGCACGAACAGCACCCCGACGGTGGCGGCGATCGCTCCCGCGCCGGAGCGCAGGATGAAGCCGAAGGCGACCCCGATGAGGGCGAAGACGGCCATCGAGACCGAGGCGCTGAGCAGCGGCACGATCGACTCAGACGGTTCGTTCCACGCGATCTCCATGCCGTTCGAGGCGAGGACCGGCGTCACGGCCGCGGCCGCCAGCAGGAAGATCACGAACGACGTGACGACGAGGAACACGGCGAGCACCGTCGCCTTCGCCGCGAGGACCGAGCCGCGCACCGGGTCGGCGGTGAGCGTCGAGCGGATCATCCCGGTCGAGTACTCGCCCGTGACGGCGATCACACCGAGGATGCCTGCGAGGAGCATCGTGAACTGGATCGGCGAGACGACCGACTGGATGGCGTTCATCCCCGTGCTCCCCATCGACTGGGCGACCAGGATCGCGATGCCGATCGTGAGGACCGCAGTGACCCCGATGGACCACCAGGTGGAGCGCACGGTGGACAGCTTGATCCACTCGCTGCGCAAGGCTCGCAGGAAGGTCCGGCGGTGCGTGTCCGTACCGCGCTGGTCCGAGCGGAGCGCCGGCAGGGGAGTGTGGGCGGTGTCTGCCTGGATGGTCATGCGATCTCCTTCGTGCGGTACTCGACCGATTCCCCGGTGAGGGCGAGGTATGCGTCCTCGAGGGACCCCGTGGTCGGGGTGAGCTCGTGGAGCGGAATGCCGCGTTCTGCGGCGATGTCTCCGATGCGCGCAGCGGGCAGGCCGGTGATCTCCATCGTCTGCGCACTCGTGGACGTGACCTCGATGTCGGGCCCGGCGACTGCGCCGGCGAGGTCGGTCGCGCGAGGGGTGCTCACACGTACGGTGGTCGTGGTCCAGGAGCGGACGAGATCTTCCAACGGAGCATCGGCCAATACACGGCCGCGCCCCATCACGATCACGTGGTCGGCGGTCTGCGCCATCTCGCTCATGAGGTGGCTGGAGAGCAGGACGGTGCGCCCCTCGGAAGCCGCGTGGCGCACGAACTGGCGCACCCAGCGCACGCCCTCGGGGTCCAGTCCGTTCACGGGCTCATCGAGGATGAGCGTGTGGGGGTCTCCCAGGAGCGCGGAGGCGATACCGAGGCGCTGTCCCATGCCGAGCGAGAACGTCCCGGCCCGTTTCCGCGCGACGGGGCCGATCCCGGCGAGGTCGATCACCTCGTCGACGCGCGACGCGGGGATACCGTGCGTGGCCGCCATGGCTCGAAGGTGATTCCTCGCGGTCCGGCCGGTGTGCACGGCCTTCGCGTCGAGCAGGATGCCGACCTCGGTGAGCGGTGCGCGCAGGCGACGGTACTCGCTGCCGTTGACCGTGGCGCGGCCGGATGTCGGTCGGTCAAGGCCTACGATCATCCTCATCGTGGTGGACTTACCGGCACCGTTGGGGCCGAGGAATCCGGTCACCGATCCCGGCTTCACCGAGAACGTCACATCCTCGACGGCTGTCTTGTCTCCGAACCTCTTCGTGAGGCCTTCTGCTGTGATCATGCTCTCGACGCTACGGGGCGGGAAGCCGTCTCCGCGTCCTCCGCAGGTCGCTCGTTGGAGCGGCGGCGTGGTACCCGAGTATGACGCCAGACCTCTGCGCAGCGTTCGCGCGGCGCGGTCTCGAGTCTGTCCGTGGCTCTGGAGAGCCTGCGATCACCGGTTCTCGAGAGCGCGGGCGATCCGCATGATCGCCTCGGTCATGATCGGACGGGGCAGTGCGAACACGAAGCGAGTGAAGCCGATCGCCGCACGCCCGCACGCCGCGCCGTCGGTCATGGCGACACCGGCATTCTCCCGGAACCACGCGCCGAGATCGCCGGTGAGGCCCGTCGCGCGGAAGTCGAGCAGGGCGATGTAGCTCCCCTCGGGCATGGTCACGCGCACACCGGGGAGGTGCTCGGCGACGAGGTCGCGCAGGAGGCGGCGGTTGCCGTCCAGGTACTCGGTGACCTCGTCCAGCCATCCGCCGCCGGCGGTGTACGCGGCGGTGTTGGCGAGAGCGCCGAGCGTCGAGGTGCCGTGCCCCGCCCAGGCCCCGGACTTCTCCCACAGCTCGGCGTCGGCGTCGTTCGAGATGATCACCTGGGCGCACTTGAGTCCGGCGAGGTTCCAGGCCTTCGACGCCGACGCCGCGGTGAACGTGTGCGCGGCGGTCTCGGCGGAGATCGAGGCGTAGGGGATGTGACGGGCGGGTGAGTAGACGAGCGGGGCGTGGATCTCGTCCGAGAACACGCGTCCGCCCGCAGCCTCGATCGTCGCCGAGAGGCGCTCGAGCTCGTCGCGCGTCGAGACGGTCCCGAGCGGATTGTGCGGATTGCACAGGACGAAGAGCTCGCCCCCGTCTGCGAACGCGGCTGTCACGGCCTCGTGGTCGATCATCCAGCGGCCGTCGATCTCGATGCTCGGCACCTCGATCACGCGACGCCCGTGGATCGGCGGCACCATGAGGAACGGCATGTAGGCGGGGGTCGGAACGATGATCGCAGCGCCCGGTTGGGTGAAGTTCTCGATCGCGAACTCGAAGGCCGCGATGACGTCCGGCACGTGGTGCACGCGGTCGGGCGTCACGCTCCACCCGTACGAGCGGGAGTACCAGTCGGCGGTCGCCGCGGCCAGAGCATCGGCGACGTGCTGCGGCAGATAGCCCGTGAGGCCCTCATCCAGCGCCGAGGTCACCGCCTCCTTGATCGCGGGGGCGACGCCGAAGTCCATCTCGGCCACGAAGGCGCCGATGACGTCCGGGAACATCGTCCACTTCATGCTCCCCGCGGCGCGCAGTGCGTCCTGGGTGATCGAATCGAAGCCGGTGGAAGGCATCCGACTCTCCTCTCGTGCGTTCGTCCGACCTGGTCAGGCGGGCGGACCCACCGACCTTCGAGCGTAGTGCGCTGCGAGGACACCCGGACCCGATCTCCCTCTTCGCCCGTTTGCCGCGACCCGCCGCAACGGCGGGAGGGGAAACGGCGTGTCGGGGCAAATGGGGGGCGAGCGGGATCAGGCCGCGGTGACGTGGTCGGCGAGGAGGCCCGGCCAGGCCATCACGTCGTACGGGCTGTGCGCGACGACCAGTCTGCTGCCCGGGATGAGGCCGTGGAGTGTGCGGGCGGTCTTGAGCGGGTGCGCGCGATCGTGGGTCCAGCCGAGGATCAGAGTGGGGATCGCGAGCGTCGCGATGGACGCCCGGGGCGGCAGGTCGGTCGCCGCCGCGCCGCGCAGCACCGTGGGGAGCAGATCGGCGCGGATCTCGGGGAGGGTCGCCGGGGAATCCGCCAGCGCGGGCGGCGCGGGAGCGGTGCGACCGAGCTCGACGAGGGCGTTCAGTCCGTCGCGTTCGACGAGGGCCGCGTTCCCCCGGTACACGTCGCTCTGCGCCACCCGCTTCTTCCATGCCGTGGGCGGCACGGCGAACGTCAGGCTGCGGAAGCGGTCGGGCTCGCGCACGGCGGCGTGCAGCAGCGTGCCGGTCCCCATCGACGGACCCACACCGTGGACGCGCTCGCCGGGAGCGACGCGATCGAGGAGGCGAAGGAGGTCATCTGCGAGCCGATCCCAGCCGTAGTCGCGCGGGTCCGCGGACCCCGTGGAGTGGCCGTGGCCGCGTGCGTCGTAGCGGAGGACGCGCTGCGCGTGCAGCGAGCGGGAGAGGTCGAGGCCGAGCACAGCATCGCGTGCGCGGCTGGAGGTGAGGCCGTGCAACTGCACCACCAGCGGGCCGTCCTCGCCGGTGATGGCATAGTCGATCGCGGCGTCGCCGAGGTCGAAGGCGGGCATCGGGGCTCCCGTTAACATGACTGGAACTGGATGTGCCTAGACTACGGCCGATGCGTCTGACGAACGTCGCCCAGATGGCGCTGCCCCATGGCACCCTGCAGAGCTTCGGCGTACGCGTCGCGGCCCCGCTCGGGCGTGCACTGACAGTGTCCTTCGATCAGCGTCGGCACGTCGGCGCGGGTGATCGTCCCGGTTCGTGGATGGCCGTCGCCTTCCGCATACCGACCGATACCCCGCGGGACGACCTCGAACGGGCGTGGCTGTCGGTGGTCGCGCGGCACGGCGCGCTCAACACGGCCTTCTCCCTCGGCGCGGATGGCGACCTCGTGCTGACGGAAGCGCTCGCGCTCGACGGCGAGTGGGCGGCGCACCCCGTCGCGGACGGTGCGGATCCGCGTGCGGCGCTGCGTGCGGTACTCGATGGGACGTGCACCCCGTTCTCGCGCCCCTCGCACCGCCTCGCCCTGGTCACCCCGGATACCCGGATGGCGGGCGATCCGCGTCCCGTGGTCGTCGTGGCGTCGGATCACTCGCACGTGGACATGTGGTCGCTGCTCGTCCTGGCGCGCGACCTGCGAGCGGCGCTCGACGGCTCGGACGCCGACGATGCGTCCGCTCATCCGCCGGTCGCGTCGTTCGCGGAGCACTCGGCTGCTCTCGAGCGGAGGCCGACGGCGCCGGAGGAGGTCACCCGTCGATGGCGGGCGATCCTCGACGAGGGCGACGGGCTGATGCCCCGGTTCCCCCTTCCGCTCGGGGATGTGTCGCGTCCGCGCGCCGAGGTCGTCGAAGTCCGGGACGTCCTCGATGAGACGGAGCTTCCCGGCTTCGAACGGCGGGCGGCCGAGTGCGGCGTCCGTCCGACCGCGCTCGCCCTGTCGGTGCTCACGGAGGTCACCCGTGCGCTCGCCGACGTGCCCCTGCGCGCGGTCTTCCCCGTGCACAGCCGCCACGAGCCTCGCTGGTACGACAGCGTCGGCTGGTTCATCACGAACTCCGTGATCGAGTGCCGCGTCCCGACGCCGGAGTCGTGTGCCGCGGCCGTGAAGGAGGCGCTCGCGCTCGGCTCCCATCCGCTCGGGCCGATCCTCGCGCCATACGGCGGCATGCCCGAGACCCCCGGGATGTTCGCGATCTCGTGGCTCGACTCGCGACGCCTGCCACCGGTGCCCGATGACCTCTCAATCCAGTACGTGTCGGCCGTGGTGCAGACCGACGGCGTGATGGTCTGGTTCATCGTGAACGGGGCCGGACTCCACCTCCGCTGCCGCTATCCGGACACCCCCGAGGCGCGCGAATCGCTCGGGGTCTGGCTGGACAGGGTGCAGGCGGGAATCCGCGCCGCCGCCGCGGGCTGAGCACCGATTCGACGTCGCGAAGGCCGTCGCTTGACCCCGCCCCTACGTCAGGGCATGTACTGGTCATTCGCCTTCCACCCCGTCGAATCGGAGAGACCAGAATGTCCTCGGCTGTATCGAGATCCCGCACCCCGAAGTCCGTCCCCGAGGGGGTGGATTACCACCGCGTGCTTGCCGGCGAGAAGCGGCGGATCGGTCGAGGGATCCTTGCGATCGTTCTTCTCATCGCCGGCATGTTCGCGGCCATCGCCGCGTTTTCCGCGATCGGCGCCTGGATCGACGGACTGATCCGCCCCGGTGGGGACGCCGACTCGCCGAACTCGCCGATCATCCTGGGCGCCGGCCTCGTCGCCACAGCGCTGGTCACCCCGTGGAGCATGCTTCTCCAGCGCTGGCTCTACGGCGTGCCCGGCCCGTCGCTGCACTCTGTGATCTCCCGCTTCCGCTTCGACCTCTTCGGTCGCTCCCTCGTGTTCGTGCTGCCGCTCTTCGTGGTCGCGCTCGCGATCACCGAATCCCTGGAGCTGCGGCCCACGGGCGTGTGGTCGCACGGCGAACTGGTCGGGATGCTCGTCGTGGTGCTGCTGCTCGTCCCGCTGCAGGCAGCGGGCGAGGAGTACGGACTGCGGGGACTCGTCTTCCGCGTCGCGGGCAGCTGGGTGCACGGCCGGTGGGCGTCGCTCCTCCTGGGGCTCGTCGTGTCCTCCGCGGTGTTCTCGGTGATCCACACCTCGGGCGATGTGTGGTGGAACATCCTCTACGTGATCTTCTCGTTCGTCGCCGGTTTCGTGACCTGGCGCACGGGCGGACTGGAGATCGCCGTGGTCATCCACGCAGCGCTCAACTTGATGACCTTCCTCTTCTGGTTCGTCCTCCACGCCGACCTCACCGATCGATTCGACCGCTCTGCAGGTGCCGTCACCCCCGCGCTGTTCGTCCCGATCGCCATCGTGCTCGTGGTCATCGCGGTCGTGGTGTGGGTGCGCACGCGACGCTCCGGTCCTGCGAAGACACCGATGAACTGACGATCGTCTCGCCGCGGCGGTGATCGCGGAGCACGGACGGATCGGGAGCGTCTCCGGGGAGGGAAGAGCGCTCCCGATCCATTCGCGGGTGCCCCACGCACCCTGACGAGCGTCTGGAGTGAGAGCTCATCACTCTCATGACCCAGGCGCGGCCCGAACATGACGCCGGTTCGTCGAGCGCTCGCGACGAGTCGTGCGAGAGCGAAGAACCGTGACCCCTAAATGGTGTCCAGATCGCGCCCGATCGAGGAGGTCGCGTGAGGAAACAGGGCCTCTTCGCTCTCATCCATTGAGGGACCGTCGCGACGTATGCGATACAGGTAGGCAAGGGAGCCCCGCTGGGATGCTCGTCTGAGCAATCGCAGGTGTCGTGGCCAAAGAGGGAGGGGACACTCACGTGTCTGAGGACAGCAGCGCACGCCGGAGCACGCACGTGCTCTCCATTCCGCGCGGGCCGCGCCGATCGATCGCAGTGACGCTGGTGACGGTGCTGATCGCCGCCCTGTTCAGCGCGGTCGGTCTT
>JBNJKL010000006.1:0-107973 GCA_051751065.1 Actinomycetota bacterium
GCTCGGACGACTCCGACGCGCCGTTCTGAATGACGTCGACGGAGGTCCCGCGACGTTCTGACCGTCCGATATCCCGGTGCGCCATCCCGGAGACGCATAGATTCGCTGCTCTACCCTGGGGGGAACGACCGCCCGAGTCGTGGGCCGCCATCACCTGCGGCCGAGGGAAATGCGCCACCGAGGGAAGCCCGTGTTCCGAACGCCCGACCGCCTGTTCCGTGTCCTCGCGATCGCGGAGGCGATCACCTGGACGATCCTCATCTCCGCGATCATCGCCCGCGCCGTCGGCGCGCCCGGTGTCGTCGTCACGATCGGCGGCGGAATCCACGGGTTCGTGTTCCTCTCCTACGCCGCCACGGCCGTCCTCGTCGCGCTCAACCAGCGCTGGTCGATCGGGCTCGGCGTGCTCGCCGTCGTCAGCGCGATCGTCCCCTTCGCCACGATCCCCCTGGAGATCGGCCTGCACCGCCGTGGGCGCCTGCGCGGCGCCTGGCGCCTCGAGGCCAGCGACCACCCCTCGGACCGCGCCTGGTATGACCGGCTGATGCGCTGGTTCCTCAACCGGCCGTGGGTCCTCGCCGTGTTGCTGGTCGGGGGAATCGTCGCCCTGTACGTGATCCTGCTGCTCGTCGGCCCTCCCGGAGGGAAGTGACGACAGGCCTCGTCGCCAAAGTTGAGTCGGGTCGTATCAACTTCATTTGACACCACCCAACCTCCCGCGTACTCTTGAGTCATGGCGACTCAGGTTTGCTGAGACGCCCCCCGACTTTCAGCAACACAAAGGAGAAATCACATGGCACGTGCTGTCGGAATCGACCTCGGTACGACGAACTCCGTCGTCAGCGTCCTCGAAGGTGGCGAGCCCAAGGTCATCGCCAACGCCGAGGGCTTCCGCACGACCCCCTCGGTCGTCGCGTACACGAAGGACGGCGAGGTGCTCGTCGGTGAGACCGCGAAGCGCCAGGCGGTCACCAACGTCGACCGGACCGTCGCATCGGTCAAGCGCCACATGGGCACGGACTGGTCCTTCGACGTCGACGGCAAGAAGTGGACGCCGCAGGAGATCTCCGCGCGCATCCTCATGAAGCTCAAGCGCGACGCCGAGTCCTACCTGGGCGACACCGTCACCGACGCCGTCATCACGGTTCCCGCGTACTTCAACGACGCCGAGCGTCAGGCCACGAAGGAAGCCGGTGAGATCGCGGGCCTCAACGTGCTCCGCATCATCAACGAGCCCACCGCGGCGGCTCTCGCCTACGGCCTCGACAAGGGCCAGGAAGACGAGCTCATCCTCGTCTTCGACCTCGGTGGCGGAACGTTCGACGTCTCGCTGCTCGAGGTGGGCAAGGACGACGACTTCTCCACGATCCAGGTGCGCTCGACCTCGGGTGACAACCGCCTGGGTGGAGACGACTGGGACCAGCGCGTCGTCGACTACCTGATCAAGCAGTTCAAGGAGACGACGGGCGTCGACGTCTCGGGCGACAAGATCGCCCTCCAGCGTCTCAAAGAGGCGGCGGAGCAGGCCAAGAAGGAGCTCTCCTCCTCGACCAGCACGTCGATCAACCTCCCGTACCTCTCGCTCACCGAGTCGGGCCCCGTCTCGCTCTCCGAGACGATCACGCGTGCCAAGTTCGAGGACCTCACCAAGGACCTCCTCGACCGCACCAAGAAGCCCTTCGAGGACGTCATCCGCGAGGCCGGCATCAAGGTCGCCGACATCGCGCACGTCGTGCTCGTCGGTGGATCCACGCGTATGCCCGCCGTCGCCGACCTCGTCAAGCGCGAAGCCGGCAAGGAAGCCAACAAGGGCGTCAACCCGGATGAGGTCGTCGCCGTCGGCGCCGCCCTCCAGGCCGGTGTCCTCAAGGGTGAGCGCAAGGATGTCCTGCTCATCGATGTCACCCCCCTGAGCCTCGGTATCGAGACCAAGGGCGGCATCATGACCAAGCTCATCGAGCGCAACACGGCCATCCCGACCAAGCGCAGCGAGACCTTCACCACGGCAGACGACAACCAGCCGTCCGTCGCGATCCAGGTCTTCCAGGGAGAGCGCGAGTTCACCCGCGACAACAAGCCGCTCGGCACGTTCGAGCTCACGGGCATCGCCCCGGCTCCCCGCGGCATCCCGCAGGTCGAGGTCACGTTCGACATCGACGCCAACGGCATCGTGCACGTGTCCGCCAAGGACAAGGGCACCGGAACCGAGCAGTCGATGACCATCACGGGCGGCTCCTCGCTGCCCAAGGAGGACATCGAGCGCATGGTCCGCGAGGCCGAGGAGAACGCCGCCGAGGACAAGAAGCGTCGCGAGGCTGCGGACACCCGCAACCAGGCCGAGACGCTCGCGTACTCGATCGACAAGCTCATCACGGAGAACGAGGACAAGCTGCCCTCCGACGTCAAGGAGAGCGTCCAGGCCGACGTCGACGCGCTGAAGACGGCCCTGGCCGGCGAGGACGAGGAAGCGGTCAAGACCGCCTTCGACGCCCTCAACGCCAGCCAGACCAAGCTCGGCGAAGCGATCTACGCGCAGTCCCAGGCCGACGCCGCCGCGTCCGCGGGTGCTCCCGAGGGCGAGGCCCCCACGTCCGACACCGCCGCTGACTCCGACGAGGATGTCATCGACGCCGAGGTCGTGGACGACGAGGACGAGAAGAAGTAACCATGACGGACAAGAACACCGGCGACAACGCCGAGGTTCCTGGCGACGGGCCGGAGGCACACGCCTCCGGCTCCCAGCCGGATCCTCAGAGCGAGCCCACAGAAGCAACGAACACGGACGAGTCCGCGAACGCCGACGAGGCGCTCACGGTCGATGACATCCTGAACTCCGAGCAGAACATCGACGCTGCCGCGGAGGACGCGACGCTCGCGGACCTCGAGTCCGCGCTGCTGAACGACCTCAAGCGACTGCAGGCCGAGTACGCGAACTACCGCCGCCGCACCGAGGATCAGCGCGAGGTCGAGATCCAGCGCGCCAAGGGCGAGGCGGCCAAGGGCCTGCTCCCCGTGCTCGATGATCTCGATCGTGCCGCTCAGCACGGCGATCTCGCTGAGGGAACGCCGTTCGCGGCGATCGGTGAGAAGCTCCGCGCGGTCACCGACAGGCTCGGCGTCATCGCCTACGGCGAGAAGGGTGAGGCGTTCGACCCGCAGCGCCACGAAGCGATCTTCCAGCAGCCGACGCCCGGCGTCGAGACCGCCACGGTTCTCGAGGTCGTAGAGGTGGGCTACCGGCTCGGCGATGTCGAGCTGCGCCCGGCGAAGGTCGTCGTCGCCGTTCCGGCGGAGTAGGCGAGGGCCGATGGCAAGTCAGGATTGGTTCGACAAGGACTTCTACAAGACGCTCGGCGTCTCGAAGGATGTCAGCGACGCCGATCTGAAGAAGACCTACCGCAAGCTCGCTCGCAAGTACCATCCGGATTCTAATCCGGGCGACGCGAAGGCGGAGTCGACCTTCAAAGAGATCAGCGAGGCGTACTCCGTGCTCTCCGACGCGGATCAGCGCAAGGAGTACGACGAGATCCGCGCGATGGGTTCCGGCGCACGCTTCACGGCGGGCGGCGGAGGCGCGGGCGGATTCGAAGACGTCTTCAGCCGATTCGGACAGGGCCGTGGGCAGAGCAGCGCCGACTTCGAGGACATCTTCTCGATGTTCACGCAGAATCAGGGCGGATCGTTCGGCAACGGACGCTTCGGTCAGACCAGCGGCGGATACCGCGGCTTCGGCGGCCCGCAGCGCGGGGCTGATGTCACGGCGCGCACGACGATCGATTTCATCACCGCAGTGCAGGGCGAGACGATCACCCTGCAGGGCGATGACGGCAAGCCGTTCAAGGTGAAGATCCCCGCGGGCGTATCGGACGGACAGAAGATCCGTCTGCGCGGCCGCGGACGTCCGTCGCCGGACGGCGGCGAGACGGGCGATGTCGTGGTGCAGATCGCGGTGCGCCCGCACCCCGTGTTCACACGCGACGGTCTCAACCTGCGCCTGACCGTGCCGGTCACCTTCACGGAGGCGACGCTCGGCGCGACGATCGAGGTCCCGACGCTCGGTGGCGATGTGGTCAAACTCCGCGTCGCCCCGGGCACTCCCTCGGGACGCGTGCTGCGGGTCAAGGGTCGTGGCGTCGCGACGCAGAAGGGCACCGGCGATCTGCTCGCCGAGCTCCAGGTCGCGGTGCCTTCGCACCTCGACGATGCCGCGCGGGAGGCGCTGGAGCGCTTCCACGCTCTGGAGCCGAAGGAGAACCCGCGAGCCGAGCTCATGGCGAAGGCGCGCGGCTGATGAGTCCCATCGGAGAAGACGGGGGTGGTCGACATGCACAGAGATGACGACACCCCCGTCTTCGCGATCGCGGTCGCCGCGGAACTCGCGGGCATGCACCCGCAGACGCTCCGCCAGTACGACCGCATCGGACTGGTCGTCCCCGGTCGCACGCGGGGCGGATCGCGACGCTACTCCGCGCGCAACATCGCGCAGTTGCGAGAGGTCGCCCGATTCTCCGCGGAGGGCATGAGTCTCCCCGCGATCGCGCGGATCCTCGATCTCGAGGACGAGGTGCGGCTGCTGCGCGGGCGTGTCTCCGAGCTCGAGCAGACGCTGCGCGCCGAGCGCGAGAACCGCCCCGGCGTCCGTGTCTTCGCCGCCGGCGCCACGGGCCAGGTCATCCCGGTTCCCTCCGGTCGGCGCCTCCGCCGCTCGACGGACATCGTGCTCTGGCGACCCCGCAGCATCGAGGACTGAATTCAGTCCCGTCGGGAAGGCGCGTCCGTCGCTCGACGGGCATCGTGCACTGGCGCCCGACGACTGAATTCAGATCTGCAGGATCGCGCGAGCGATGAGGAAGTAGATCACCAGTCCCGTCGAGTCGACGAACGTCGTGATGAACGGGTTCGAGAAGACCGCCGGATCCACGCGCACCATGCGGGCGACCAGCGGCATGATCCCGCCGATCGTCGCGGCGACGGCGCACACGGCGACGAGCGTGCAGCCGATGACCAGGCCGATCCGCCAGTCGTAGATGAGTGCGGCGATGCCGAACCCGGCCAGCCCGAGCAACACGCCCAGGGAGAGGCCGACCCGCAGCTCCCTCGTGAGCACCCGCACGATGTCTCTCGGGCGCACCTCGTCCAGCGCGAGCGCACGAGTGACGGTCGTCGCCGCCTGGTTGCCCGTGTTCCCTCCCGTGCCGATCAGGAGCGGGACGAAGAGCGCCAGCACCGTCATCTGCTCCAGCGTCGCCTCGAACGAGGAGAGCACCTGCACCGTCAGGGTCGCTCCCACCGCGAGGACCAGGAGCCACACGACTCGCGAGCGGACGATGCGCCGCACGGGAGTGGACAGATACGGGCGGGTGAGCGGCTCGGCGCCGCCCTGGCGGGCGGTGGCCTCGTTCTCGGCCTGCTCCAGGATGCGGGCCGCATCATCGACTGTGAGGATGCCGACGAGTCGCGACTCGCTGTCGACCACGGGGATCGCCAGCATGCCCAGGGTCGTGCAGTCGCGGGCGGCGACCTCGGCGCCGGCGTCGGCGCTGACGGTGTGCGCATCCTGCATGATCTCCGAGATCAGCACGTCGCCGTCGGAGCCGAGCAGATCACGCAGGCTCACGACCCCGACCACCTGGCGGGCATGGTCGGTGACGGGCAGCGTGTACACCGTCTCGGCATCCGCGATCCGGGCGTGCACGCGCTCGAGGGTGCGAGCGACCGTCAGGTCCGGGTGCGTCGTCACGTACTCCGGGCTCATCCGCCGCCCGATGGAGTCCTGCGGGTACCCGAGGACGGACGCCGTGAGGTAGCGCTCGCGCACGGGGAGTCCCCGCAGGAGCTGCGGAGCGACCGAGGCCGGCAGCTCGTCAAGGAGCCACACGCGGTCGTCCGGATCCAGTTCCGCGAACAGCGCGGCGACCTCGGAGTCCTGCAGGCCGCGGACGAGATCGGCCTGCATCCCCGGGGACAGGGACTCGAAGACCTCCAGCGCCTGCTGCTTGGGGAGCAGTCGATAGACCACGGCGCCCTGATGCGCGCTGATCCGCTCGAGGATCTGCACCATCTCGCGGGTGGTGACCTCGGTCAGTGCGGAGGCGACGCCCGCGAGATCGCGGTGCGCGAGTGTCTGTTCGATCCGGTCGGTGATGGCGGGGGTGGGCTGGGTGGGCGTGAGCTCGGGTGTCATGAGCGTGCTTTCTCCCTGCTGCCTGTGGCGTCCGGAGACGCGGTCGATCGCAGCGGGTGCTGAGGGCCGCGGCGTGGGTGGTGCGCGCGGTCGAGCGGGTGCGGGCAGGAGGTGGCCGGGGACCACGTGCACGACGGCGGCGTCAGCGAGTGAGAACTGAGCGCGCTGCGGCGGGTGCGATATCCGGCAGGGGATGGCTACTATCACCACTCATGGGAGTACCACCTCGCTTCCGCCGGGACACCGCTCTCCGGCGACTCCGAGCGAGCCGCCCGCATCGGCACCGTGGGCAAACCTAGTCACGCAGGTCAATGGGCGCAAGCCGGGCGCGCACACTGTACCCTGTCAACAGTTAACAGGAGGATGCCGTGACCCAGAGTGTCAAGCGCGGGGAGTCTCTCGGGGCGCAGGTCGCCCGGGTGATCCGTCAGCGGATCGTGCGCGGCGAGCTGGCCCCCGGAGCCCGCCTCACCGAAGAGGCGCTCGCTGACGAGTTCGCGGTGAGCCGGGGACCGATCCGTGACGCCCTCACGCAGCTGAGCTTCGAGAAGCTCATCGAGATTCAGCGCCCGCGGGGCGTCTACATCGTCGGCCTCTCTCGCGACGATGTCGATCAGTTGTACAGCCTGCGCGCGGCGCTCGAGCATCTCGCGCTCTCGCGGGCGATGCGAGTGGAGGACGACGAACGGTGGGCGCCGATGGCGGACGCCGTCACGCGCATGAGCGAGGCCGCGGACGCCGGCGACCACGCGGCGTTCGTCGGCGCCGACCTCGAGTTCCACTCCGAGATCTACGCGCTCGCGGATCACCCGCGCCTGGAGGGGGCCTGGAACCAGTACCTCCCCACGTTCACCGCGCTCCTCGACGTCACCATCAACCACGACGAGGACCTGCACGAGTCGGCATCCGATCACGCGCGGCTCATGGAAGTCATGCGACAGGGCACTCCCCAGGAGGCAGCGGCCGTGCTCACCGAGCACCTCGACGGTGCGCGCGACCGGATGCTCAGCGAGCTGGTCGAGCGCCGCGCCTGACCCCCGCTCCGGCGGATTCGCGCACTCGTGCGGGTGAGAGAATCGACGGGTGAAGCTTCTCGTCGCCGCCCTGGATTCCGAACTCTCCGCCTTCCCCGCTGAGCTGCCCGGTTTCGACCGGCTCATCACGGGCGCCGGCAAGCTCAACGCGACCTACGCCCTGACACGCGCCCTGAGCGTCGTGGACTACGACGAGATCGTCGTGGTCGGTACCGCGGGTGCGAGCGACTCCGACCTCGAGCCGACCGCGCACGAGATCACCGCGGCCGTGCAGCACGACGTGCACGACATCGACGGCACCGTCGGGCGCCACGTGTCCGACTCGGTTCCCGATCGCGTCTCCACCGGCCGCGACGGCGTCGTCATCGCGACGGGGGACAGCTTCGTCGACGATGCCGACTCGACCGCGACCATCCGTTCGCTCGGCGCCTCTCTCGTCGACATGGAGACCTACGCGTACATCTGGGTGGCTGAGCGCTTCGGCGTTCCGATCCGGGCTTTCCGGGCCGTGTCGGACAGCGCGGAGGACGGCGCCTACGAGGACTGGAACGCCGCGCTCGACGCGTGCAGTCGGCAACTCTGGGCGCGGTTCCAGCTCGAGTACGGCGTCTGAGGCGCTCATGCGGCGCTCCGGTCGAGCGCTCGGAGGCGCTCAGCGCTGCACGAAGAGGCGGCGGCGCAGTGTCCAGGTGTTCCCGTCGTCGTCGAAGCGGTGACTGAAGTCGTCGAGTGCGGCCTGAGCGAGTGCCAGGCCGCGGCCGCTCTCGCTGTCCTCGTCGGGCATCGCGATCGCGTGCCAATCGATCCCCGCCGGAGGAGCGGAGTCGCGGATCACCGCGATGAGGTCGTCCGGGCTCGTGCGGAGCTCCACGGTCAGCGTCACGGGTGAGTTCTCCGCGCCGTGCTGCACGATGTTCGTGGTCACCTCGCTCACGGCCAGTGTGAACAGCGTGCGGTCCTCCGTGGGGACGTGCGGCGCGGACGGCCAGAGGGCCTCGAGCTCATCGAGGACGCGATCCACCGTGGCGAGCCCGGCGGGCCCGTCGATGCGCCTGACGAGCGGTTCAGCGGCCATCGAACGCCGTATCGGGCGTGGGGTAGTCGCGCAGCACGCGGTCGAGGTTGGTGAGGCGCAGGACCGTGCGGACGCTGTCCGGCACGGCGGCGATCCGCAGGTCGCCACCCGCGACACGTGCGCTCTTCAATCCGCCGACGAGCGCGCCGAGCCCGGAGGAGTCCACGAACTCCGTCGCACCCATATCGACCACCAGGCGCGCCTGGCCGCCGGCCACGAGGTCGTTCACGGCGTTGCGCAGCAGCGGGGCTCCCGATGCCGTCAGGCGACCCTCGACGGCGATGACGGCATAGCCGTCGCGGGTGTCAGTGCTGATCTTCATTCGACTCCTTCTCGCGGATGCGTGCGGCGGGACCCCGGTACAGGGCCGCCTGGATGATGACGCTCAGGACGACGAGGTCGTACAGGACCCACACCGTATTGACCAGTGTGCCCGTCCCGTCCCCGGTTCCGATGATGACCCTCGCGATGCCGATGACCAGAGCGATGCTGAGGACGACGATGGCGGTGACCTGCGGCCAGATCTCGCGCCACGGGATACCCCGCGGGTCCCGGCCGTCCTTGCGGGTGACGGCGAAGGACAGCGGGCGCTTGAGCACCACGTTCGCGAACGCCGTCCAGCACGCGCGGATCCACACCGGGAAGAGCGCGAGGGAGTATTGCTGTCCGCGCCACGTGCGCATCCCCCGGGCGACGACGATGAAGAGCACCTGATTCACGATGAAGTACGGCAGGAAGCGGATGAAGAAGTCCACCGACCACGCGTTCACGGGGAGTACGCCCCAGGTCAGGTACACCACCGGCGCCGTCAGATACACGAGCGCGGTGAACCCGGACAGGTAGCTCCACATGGTGGCGAAGTACATCAGGCGCTGCCCGGCGGGACAGCCCGCGCTTCACGAGCGGATTGTCCCGCAGCATCACCTGCAGCGTGCCCTGCGCCCAGCGCAGGCGCTGCGTGAGCATGGTGCGCAGGTCCTCGGGCGCGAGTCCCCTCGCGAGGATCTCGTGGTGGTACACACTGCGCCAGCCCAGGGAGTGCAGCTGCATGGCGGTGGCCATGTCCTCGGTGACGGAGATCGTGGCGAGGGGCAGGAGAGGCTGCGCCTCAGCACCCCGGTCGAGGCGCAGGACATCGAGGAGCCCGCGCACGGCATCGATCGCGGTGATCGGGGAGAGGTCGGAAGAGGCGAGCGCGTCCAGCCCCGCCTCATCCACGATCACGGCGTCGAGTTCCGCATCGTGCTCCATCGGGAGCAGTCGGAGCTCGTCGAGGTCCGCGCGGATGCCCGCCATGTCCTGCGAGACGAGGATGCGGGAGGCGTGGTCGACGGCGGTGCGCACGCGGTCCGCCACATCGGAGACGGTGTCTCCTGCGGCGAGGTCCTTGCGGGCACGCGCGATCGCGATCTCCACGACCGAGAGTTCCATCGCGAGGGCGGAGTCGGTGCTCGAGCGGATCTCGCGGGCGATCAGTTCCTCGGACGCACGCAGGGCACGCGCGGCCGAGTCGGTGACGCTGCGAACGTACCCGATGATGCCCAGCTGCATGAGCGCCTCTCGACGCAGCACGGCGTTCGACCCGCAGAAGAACGCGGCGTTCCAGCCGTCCTTGCCCTGCTGGATCGGCCCGTAGAAGAGCGGAGCCTGGCTGCCGAGCGGATCGGCCTCATCGACGTTCATGAACCACTGCGGCGTCTGCACCAGGGCGACCTCGGGGTCGTCCGCGAAGTGTCCGAGAGTGCGATGCAGGATCAGCGGGTCGGGGATCTGGTCGGCGTCCAGCACGAGGAGGAATTCGCCGTCGGTCTGGAACAGCGCGCTGTTGAGGTTCCCGGCCTTGGCGTGACGAGGCTTGTCGGTCCAGTCGTCGGAGCGGGTGAGATACCCCACTCCCGCGGCGCGTGCCTCGGCCTCGAGCTCGGGTCGGGACCCGTCGTCGAGGATCCAGGTCGAATGCGGGTACGTGATCTTCGACGCCGCGCGCGCCGTGGTCATGACGAGCTCGATCGGCTCGTCGTACGTGGTGATGAAGACGTCCACGGTGCCCTGCGGCGGGGACACCGGGGCGGGGCGCTCCCGAGCGCGCCACATCGTCATGCAGAAGAAGAACGTGTCGATGAGGCTGTAGGTCTCGGCGATCACGAGCGGCACGGCGATCCACCAGGCCGACCAGTTCACCGACTCCAGCCACCGCCAGGTGACGTAGTTGACACCGAGGAGCAGCGAGAGGAGGGCGAGGACGCGGATGACCGCGAAGCGCGTGGTCACGCGTCTCGCCGGACGACGACCACGGTGATGTCGTCGGTCGCCCGGTCGTCGCTCGCGAGGCGCAGCGCCTCGCGTACCGCGCCCTCGGGGCCGAGGGCGCGGAGGGCGCGCTCGACATGGGCGTACGGGTCGTCGGGGTCGAGGACGTCCAGCAATCCGTCGCTGCAGCAGACGAACGCGTCGCCCGGCCCGAGGTGCGCGACGGCGACCTCTCGTTCGTCGTCGAGATCCACACCCATGCCCAGCGGAAGGCCCGTCGATCGCAGGTGCTGCCAGGATCCGTCCGCGCGGAGCACGAACGCGAGGCTGTGGCCGGCGTCGATCACATGGAGCTCCCCCGACTCGGGGAACAGCTCGGCGTGGACCGCAGTGACGAACATCGCGGTGTCCGAGAGGTCCTCGTCGAGGATGCGCTCGGCGTCCGTGATCGCCTCGAGGATCGATCGATCGGGCGCGGTGCGCAGTGATGCGCGCACGGTCGCGGCCACCAGGGCGGGGCCCGTGCCCTTGCCCATCGCGTCGGCGAGTGTGATCCGCAGTGCCCCGTCGTGCAGCGTGAGGTCGTAGAAGTCGCCCGCGAGGTGCCCGCGCGCGGCCGCGCCGGCGGCGATCGTGTACCCGTCGACGTGCGGGTGGGTGCGAGGGCGGAGCGCACGCTGGATGACCGCGGCGTGATCCAGCTCCTGGTCCTTCGCCAGCTCGGTCTGTACCCAGAAGGCGAGGTCGCGCAGCAGGTCACGCTGCGCCTCGGAGAACCTGCGGGGCTTCGTGTCGAGAACGCACAGCGTCCCCAGCGGTTCGCCGCCGGGAGCATGCAGCGGGTGTCCGGCGTAGAACCGCAGATGCGGGTCGCCGATGACGAACGGGTTCGCGGCGAACAATTCGGTGATGCTCGCGTCCTCGATCACGACGGTCGCATCCTGACGCACCGTGTAGTCGCAGAATGAGTCCTGTCGGGGAGCCTCGTCGCCGCCGAGCCCGATCTCGGTCTTGCGCCACTGCCTGTCGCGATCGATCAGGGAGACGCTCACCATCGGAACGCCGAACATCTCTCTCGCCAATCGTGCGACACGGTCCACTCGTTCATCCCGTGGTGTGTCGAGGATCCCCAGTTCCTCGAGCGCTGCCTGTCTTCTTCGCTCGTCGAACATGCTCCGTCCCTCCCACGTCGCGTCCCCCCATCCTAGGAGGAGGGTCGCGACGGCCGAGCGGGACAGGGGCGAGTATGTTGACTGTTAACAGTCAACACTGATACGCTCGCGACGTCGACAACACCGTCGGCCCACGTAGAGGAGCAAAGATGCCCCGCAAGCGCATCACCCGGGCGGCTGCCGCACTCGCCGCCCTCACAGCAACCACTCTCGTCCTCTCGGCCTGCACCCGGGTCGAGGAGGGGGGCGACGCAGAATCGTCCTTCCCCGAGAGCGACATCCGCCTGATCATCCAGGCCGATCCCGGCGGAGGATCCGACCTCTCGTCCCGCGCCCTCGCCACCGAGCTCGAGGGAATCCTGGACGTCAGCGTCATCCCCGAGAACATGCCCGGCGCAGCCGGCGCCCTCGCGATGGAGTACGTCGGCTCGCAGGACCCCGACGGCTACGTGATCGGCTTCGGCCCGGTCGAGATCGCGATGCTCAACACCACGCAGGATGCGAACGTCCTTCCCGAGGACTTCGACCTGCTCGGCCAGATCATGCTCGCCCCCGGCGTCATCACGGTCGGTGCGGACAGCGACGTCGAGACTCTCGACGACCTCGTCGCCCAGGCGCAGTCCGGTGCCGTCACGGTCGCCAACTCCGGCGCCGGCTCCATCTGGGAGGCGGCGACGCTCGGCCTCGGAGCCGAGACCGACGCGGAGTTCACCCCGGTCCCCTACGACGGCGGCGCGACCGCCGTCAGCGCCGCGGCCTCCGGCGAGGCGGACGCAGCCGTCTCCGGTCTCGGCGAAGCGCTCGCTCAGGGCGACGCCGTCCGCATCCTCGCGGTCATGAACGACGAGCGTCACCCCGACGCCGAGGACGTTCCCACCACCGAGGAAGCCATCGGCACCGAGGTCATCTTCGGCGGGTGGGGTGGCATCTACGCTCCCGCAGGGCTGCCCGACGACGTCCGCTCGACTCTCGAGTCGGCCATCCAGGAAGCCGTCGAGTCCGATGGCTACCAGCAGTTCCAGGCCGACGCCGGCAACCTCGTCGTCTACCGCGACTCCGCCGAGTTCACGGAGTACGTCAACGAGCAGTTCACCCTGTTCCAGGACCTCCTGGGCTGACACCGTCGCGGGGTCGGAGTGAGAGCTCCGGCCCCGCACGGAAGGACTTCCATCATGTCGACCTCCGACACCGTCGAGCAGGACGCCGAACACGCGGCGGCGACCTCCCGGCCGCTCGAGATCACCTTCGGCGTCGTCTCGCTCCTCATCACCTCCGGGTACCTCGCGCTCGCGACCCAGATCGCGCTGCGGCGTGAGGCGGCTCCCGGTCAGATCGACGCCCGCTTCTGGCCCACGATCCTCGGAGTCGCCGGGGTGGCCGCAGCGATCGCCATCCTCGCCTTCGCGATCGTCCGCCCCGCGGCGGAGCGCGACGACATCGAGCGCATCCAGCCCGGTGGCATCCTGCGCGTGGCGGCCACCCTGGTGCTCACGAGCGCCTTCATCGCCGTGTGGTCGCTCGGATCCGTCATCCTCTTCGGGTACCGGATCGAGGTCTTCCCGATCGCCGCCGCCGTGCTCATGGCCGCACTCATGCTCGTCTACGGTCACCGCCGCTGGCTGAGCCTCGTCATCTACTGCGTCTCCCTCACGGCCTTCATCTACGTCGTGTTCGGAATGCTGCTGAGGATCCCGCTATGAACGTCTTCCTGGAGGGGCTGAACGCGCTCCTCGACGTGTCGATCCTGCTCTACATGGGCGTCGGCCTCGTCCTCGGTTTCATGGTCGGTGCCTTCCCCGGCATCACCGCGACGATGGCCGTCGCGCTCGCCGCGGGCTTCACGATCACGCTCGAGCCCGTGCAGGGCCTCGCGGTCCTGCTCACCATCTACGTCGCCGCGAACTTCGGCGACCGGGTCCCATCGATTCTCATCAACACCCCGGGAACCCCGGCGTCGATCGCGACGACCCTCGACGGCTACCCCATGGCCAAGCAGGGCAGGGCGGGCCTCGCGCTCACGATCTCGGCGATCGTCTCCGCCGTCGGCGTCCTCGCCTCCCTCGTCCTGTTCGCCGTGGCCGCGGTCCCGATCGCCAGCTTCGCCCGGGACTACTTCAAGTCGCCGGAGCTCTTCGCGCTCGTGGTGTTCGGCATCGCGATCATGATCGGGATCTCGTCGAAGTCGATGCTCAAGGGCATCCTCGCCGGTGTGTTCGGCCTCATGCTCGGCACCGTCGGTACGTATGCCGCCACCGCGGACCAGCGCTTCACCTTCGGGTTCCTCGAGCTCGTCGAGGGCGTGAACTTCATCGCCGTGATCATCGGTCTGTTCGGCATCGCCGAACTGTTCGACCAGCTGCTCACCCACCGTGCGTCCCGCACGCGACCGATCTCCAGCCTCGGCCGATGGCTGCCGAACCGCAAGGAGCTCGGCCAGAGCGGTCGGGCCACGGCCGTCGGCGGCGCTGTGGGCCTCGGAGTCGGACTCATCCCCGCGGCGGGCGGCGACATCGCCGGCCTCATCGGCTGGGAGCGTGCGCGCAAGGTCTCGAAGCACCCCGAGCAGTTCGGCAAGGGATCCATCGAGGGCGTTGCAGCGGCGGACTCCGCCTCGTCCGCCACGCTCGGTGGATCGCTCACGACGACCATGGCTCTCGGCATCCCCGGCGACTCCGTGATGGCCGTCATGATCGGCTCGATGATCATCTGGGGCATCACCCCCGGCCCCACCCTCTTCACGAACCGTCCGGACCTCGTGGTCTCGATCGTCGGGATCATGCTCGTGGCGACACTCGTGTCCCTCGCGCTGAGCCTGGTCCGCATGAAGGGCATGGTGAAGCTCCTCGACGTGCCCCAGCCATACCTGTGGAGCGGCATCCTGATCTTCTGCATCATCGGCACGTACGCGACATCGAACAGCCTGTCCACGGTCGTGACGATGCTCGTGTTCGGAGTCGTCGGCGTGCTGCTCAAGCGCATGCAGGTTCCCGCCGGGCCCGTGGTGCTCGGTCTGCTCCTCGGCCCGCTCGCGGAGGAGAACCTGTCCAGGACGCTAGCGATCCTGCCGACGCGTCCGTTCTTCGAGGTCGTGAGCCCGATCGCGATCATCCTGCTCCTGCTGGCCGTCTTCTCGATCGTGATGCCGGCGATCCGCGCGGCACGCAAGCCCCGCGCGAAGCGTGCATCGCTGGAGGAGTCGATCCTCGACGACGAGAGCGTCGACCAGCTCTCGAAAGCCCATGACGAGCTCGCGGCCCAGCCCGACCTCCTGACCTCGACGGTGCGCAGCATCGACGAATCCCCCCGCCGCGGCCGCAAGCGCCGCACCTCGAAGGAGAACGAGAAGTGACCCGTTACGACATCCTGACCGCGATTCCCACGGCGTTCCGCCGCGACGGGAGCCTCGACATCGAGGGCTCGCGTGCCATCTTCCGATTCGTGGGGGAGTCGGGCAACGAGGGTGCCTTCGTCCTCGGCACGACGGGCGAGTTCCCGGCCATCGACGTCGAGGAGTTCACCGCTCTCGTCGGCGCCGCGATCGACGAGCTCGCTGAGCGCATGCGCGTGATCGTGCACGTGGGCCAGCCGAGCACGTACGAGGCCGTCCGGCTCGTCGAGATCGCCAAGGGCCTCGGGGCGACCGAGTTCGCCGCGCTCACGCCGTACTATCTGAAGTCCACCGAGGACTCGATCTTCGACTACTACCGCGCAGTGTCCGAGGCCGTCGGCGACGGGCGTCTGTACGTGTACATCTACCCCGCGCGCAGCGGCAACACGGTTTCCCCTGAGCTGCTCGTGCGCCTGGCCGGGCTGCCGAACATCGTCGGTGCGAAGATCAGCGAGCTCCCGCTCGAGGACATCGCCGCCTACCGTGCCGCCGTCCCCGCGGATTTCGAGCTGTACACGGGTGCCGACCGTGACCTCATCGCTGCCGTCGACGCGGGTGCGCAGGGTGTCGTGTCCGGCGTCTCGTCCGTCTCGCCGAAGCCTTTCCGGGCGCTCGCGGACGCCGGCCGCGCCGGTGATGCCGACGCGATCGCCCAGGCGCAGAAGGCCGTCGACGATGTCGTGTCGATCGTGGGCGGAGACATGGCCCGCATGAAGGAGGCCTTCCGCCTCCTCGACGTCGCCGACGCCGCCTGCCGCATGGCGATCGCCGAGCCGACCGATGCCGAGCGTGCCGAGGTCGCCCGCGTCGTGGAGCTGTACCGCTAGCGAGAACACGTCGAGGCCCGTGGAGGCGCGCTGAAATCGGTTACAGTGTGGCGATGGCCACGATCTACGACGTCGCAGAACTCGCGGGGGTATCCCCCGCGACGGTGTCGCGCGTCTTCAACGGCACGAGCGTCTCGGACGAGAAGGTCGCCGCCGTCCGACGGGCCGCTGCGGAGCTGAGCTTCACCCCCAATCGCACGGCCCGCAATCTCCGTCGGCAGAGCTCCGAGGTCATCGGGCTGGTGATCCCCGACATCGAGAACCCGTACTTCACGGAGATGGCTCGCGGAGTCGAGGACATCGCCTCCGAAGCGGGCTACTCGGTCGTGCTCTGCAATTCGGACTCCCAGCTGGAGAAGGAAGCCACCTACCTGCAGATCGCGATCTCCGAGCACATGTCAGGAGTGATCATCGCGCCGGCGTCCGAGGAGACCCGGCTCGACACGCTCCTCGCGACAGGACGCCCCGTGGTCGCGGTCGATCGCAGCACGACGTACGACATCGACGGTGTCGTCATGGCCAATCGAGCGGCCGGGACCTCGGCCGCGAAAGGCCTGGTCGAGGCGGGTTATCGACGCATCGCATACATCGGCGGGCCCGCGCATATCGACACCGCCGCCGAGCGAGCCGCGGGGTGGCGCGCGGCGGTCAGTGCGTCGTCTCCCGAGGTGGATGTCGACGAACTGTCCCGCTTCGCGACCTTCCGCGTGGACGGCGGACGTGCCGCGATGGAGGAACTGCTCGCGCTCCCCGAACCACCGGACGCGATCGTCGCGGGCAACAACCTCATCGGCGTCGGAGCGATCCAGGTTCTCACCGAGCACGGACTCACGCCGCCGGCGTTCGGAGTCGCGGTGATCGGTTCGCTGCCCTTCACGACCCTGTCGCCGACGGCGGTCACCGTCGTCCGGCTGCCCGCGCGCCACATGGGCGTGACGGCGGCACGGATGCTGCTCGAGCGCATCAACGGCGATCGACAGCCCTCGCGGACCGTGGTCCTCCGCAACGAGATCCGTCCCGCGAGCGCTGTTCGTACCTGAGATCTGCTCTCACCCATCACGAAGTACGGGTCGGCCAGCCATCAGCGGGGTGGCTCGGGCCACTCGCCGTCGCGCCAGACGTGTCGGGTGAGCGCCGCCACATCTCGGTCCAGCGCGTCCAGACGGGCCGTCACGCGTGCATCGAGCGAGTCGAGTTTGGCCTCGAGACGGCCGATCTCGGCGCGCAGCACGCGGCTGAACTGCGCCGACATGAGCGTCATGCCACCGAGCATCGCGGTGGTGAACACCCCGATCACCACCCAGGTCTGTGGTTCCGTCATCGCCATACCCCCATTGTTCGTCAGGGGATCGAGCGTGTCACGGGGGAGAAGGTGATGAATACCGGTTCACCCTGTGTTCTTGCGACATGAAATCGATTTCGCGTACAGTGGCAGAACAGGTCGCGATCAAGGAGGACGCCATGCGCTGCACCCTCGGGGTGGACATCGGCACATCGAGCACCAAGGGCGTGCTCGTCACCGGCGACGGCACGATCCTCTCCTCCGCGACGCGCGCACACGACGTCTCCCGCCCGCGCACCGGCTGGGTCGAGATGGATGCCGGGATCTGGTGGGACGAGTTCGTCTCGATCACCCGCGAACTCCTCGCCGCGCACCCGGAAGCCGAGGTCACAGCCGTCGGAGTCAGCGGTATGGGACCCTGCGTGCTGCTGACGGACGAGCACGACGTCCCCGTCCGGCCAGCGATCCTGTATGGCGTCGACACGCGTGCGACCGCGCAGATCGAGAGCATGACCTCCGAGCTCGGTGTCGACGAGATCACCCGCGTCGGTGGCTCCGTGCTCACCTCTCAGGCGGCCGGCGCGAAGATCGCGTGGGTCGCGGATGAGGAACCCGCCGCCTGGGCGAAGGCCCGCCGCCTGTTCATGCCCGCATCCTGGCTCGCCCGCCGACTCACCGGCGCGTACGTGCTCGACCACCAGTCCGCCAGCCAGGTCTCACCGCTCTACGACATCGAGAACGAGGAGTGGCATCCGCCGTTCTGGGAGCGGTACGCCGGGCCGATCGACCCGCCGCATCTCACCTGGGCGGGCGAGGTCGCCGGAACCGTCACCGCGGATGCCGCCGCCCTCACCGGTATCGCGGCGGGTACCCCGGTCGTCACCGGCACGATCGACGCATGGACCGAGGCGGTCAGCGTCGGCGCCCACGAGGCCGGCGACCTCATGCTCATGTACGGCACGACGATGTTCATGGTCTACACGCACACGGGGCCTGCGGGCGCGGAGGCGCTGCGCACCCCGTCGATGTGGACCACTGCCGGCGCTTTCCCCGGCACGCGCAACCTCGCCGGCGGACTCTCCACCTCCGGCGCGCTCACCGCGTGGCTCAAGGACCTCGGAGACGCCGACTACCCGCAGCTGCTGACCGAGGCGGGCGAGTCAGGCCCCGGCGCGCGGGGCCTGCTGATCCTGCCGTACTTCGCGGGTGAGCGGACGCCGATCCAGGACCCCGACGCCCGTGGTGTGATCGCCGGGCTGACGCTGGAGCACACGCGCGGCGATCTGTACCGCGCAGCCCTCGAGGCCACCGCGCTCGGCGTGCGCCACAACGTCGAGACGATGCGCGAGGCGGGTGCGGACATCCGCCGCATCGTCGCGGTCGGAGGAGGGACCCAGGGCCAGCTCTGGCTCCAGGTCGTGTCGGACATCACCGGACTCGTGCAGGAGGTGCCCGCCACCACGATCGGTGCGAGCTACGGCGCCGCCTTCCTCGCGGCGGGAGCCGTGGCGACGGAGGGCGAGGTGCCGCGCATCGCCGACTGGAACCCCGTCGTCCAGACCATCACGCCGAACGCCGCCCTGCGCGCGCAGTACGACGTGCTCTTCGACCGGTACGTGCGTCTCTACGCCGGCACGAAGGACATCGTGCACGAACTCGCCGCCGACCAGCGCGGCGTCATCACCCAGAACCCTGCCCCGACATCGGAGGAACAATGACCGCCTACGCACTCCCCGCCCCGGCCACCCGGCCCAGCGCCGCACCGAAGACCGCGTACCTGATCGCCTCGGGCGACCTGCGCGAGGCGGCCAACACCGGGGGATGGCCCATCCAGGCCGCGATGGAGGAGGACGTGACCGCCGCACTCGCAGACCTCGGCTGGACAGTCATCCGCGCCAACGACGTCGACCCCGAGACCGGGCACGGCTTCATCTCCAGCCAGCGCATGGGCCTCGAGGTGTTCAAGGGCATCCCCGTCGATGCCCCGCTGATCGTCGCCGAGGCCGTCTGGCAGTACTCGCACCACGTGCTCGCGGGCCTGCGCACACACGAGGGCCCCATCCTCACCGTCGCGAACTTCGCCGGTGACTGGCCGGGTCTCGTCGGGCTCCTCGGCCTCAACGCGGGGCTGACGAAGATGGACAAGCCCTACTCGTCGATCTGGTCGGTCGACTTCACCGACGAGTGGTTCCGCACGGGGCTCAAGGAGTGGACCGAGACCGGAACCATCACGCACGACGCGTCGCACGTGCGCGCCCTCCCCGCGCTGCCCGACAGTCCTGAAAAGGAGCTCGGGCAGGCACTCGCCGCCCAGCTGCTCGCCGACAAGGCCATCATCGGCGTGTTCGACGAGGGCTGCATGGGCATGTACAACGCGATCTTCGACGATGAACTGCTCAACAAGACCGGCATCTACAAGGAGCGCCTGTCGCAGTCGGCGCTGTACGCCGAGATGCTGCAGGTCACCGACGTCGAGGCCGACGCCGCGTACGACTGGCTCATCCAGCACGGCATGACGTTCCGGTACGGCGAGGATGCCGCCACGGAGCTCACTCGCGACCAGGTGCAGTGGCAGCTGAAGATGTACATCGCCGCCCTCCGCATCGCGGACGACTTCGGACTCGACGCGGTCGGCATCCAGTACCAGCAGGGGCTGAAGGACCTCGTCCCCGCCTCCGATCTCGCCGAGGGCATCCTGAACTCCACCGAGCGTCCTCCCGTCACCTCGCGGGACGGCTCGCGCATCCTGCACGAGGGACGCGCGTTCCCGCACTTCAACGAGGCGGACGAGGGGGTCGCGGTCGACGCGCTCGTCACCGACCGGGTGTGGACCGCGATGGGACTCGTGCCGGACAACACCCTGCACGACGTGCGCTGGGGCGAGGACTACGACGGCCAGTTCGTCTGGGTCTACGAGATCTCCGGTTCCGTGCCCGCGTCGCACCTCGGCGGATGGGACCAGGCCGAGGGCTGGCGTCAGGGGCACGTGTTCTTCCCGGCCGGGGGCGCCACGATCAACGGCGTGTCCAAGCCCGGCGAGATCGTGCTGTCCCGCGTCTTCATCGCCGACGGGATCCTGCAGGCGGACATCTTCCGCGCCTCCGTCGTGGAACTGCCCGAGGCGGAGACGCAGCGCCGCAAGGACGCGACCAATCCGGAGTGGCCGATCGCGCACGTCGTCCTGCACGGGGTCTCGCGCGACCAGTTCATGGCCCGCCACAAGGCGAACCACGCGCAGCTCGTCTACGCGCCCGACGCCGAGACGGCCGACAGGGCGCTGATCGCGAAGGCGGCGATGTTCGACGGAATGGGCATCAAGGTCAATCTCGTCGGAGACGTCTCGATCTGACGGATCCCATCAGGGGCGGCGGGTCAGTGCGCGGCGCGGAAAGCGTCGTAATCGGCGCGTGAGAGTGCGGCGTAGGCGTAGCCCCAGGCCAGCAGCGCGTCCGTCACCGACCTGCCGTCTCCGATGTACCCGGCCACGCTCGTGGACGTCACCGACTGGCTGTGCGCGCGGGCGAGCGTCGCCGCGCAGGCTCTCGCGTACGTGACGAACGGGCCGTCGTCCAGGTCCTCGAGTTCGATGCCGCCCTTCATGTCGTGGAACTGCCGGGCGTAGTAGTCGGCGGTGTCGCTGCGAATATGACCGAGGAGCGGATCGGACAGCGCCTGGAGGATCCGCTGCATCGCCACGACCCTCGCGCCCTCGCCGGATCTCTCGACGAGCTCGCGGAGCCTGTCGGGTTGCGGAATGCGCCCGTACTCGACCAGCACGCTCTGCACGGCCTGCTTCGGCTGCATGAGCAGTGCGTTGCCCTGACCGTCTTCGAAGAGCACGAGGAAACAGCGCGTGCCGACGCTTCCGACGCCGACGACCCGACGCGCGATGTCCGTGACCGCGAAGTGGGCGAACAGGAGCCGGATGTCGGGGGCGACCGTGTCGCGGTACTGCAGAGTGAGGTCGTGGACGCGGTCTCGGATGTCGTCCGACACGGCGGAGGTGGTCGGCGGCTGGTGGACGAACACGCGTCGGCCGTCCGCACCGATCTCGGTGAGCCGTCGGACGGCGCGTTCGCCGGTGCGCTTCTGCGCGTGCGCCACCGCACGGCGGATGGTCTTGCGCGACTCCTTGTCGAGCATGCCCGTCGTGGATTCGACGTCGAAGTGCGTGAAGTAACGCGCCATCGGGCTGAGCCGAGAGCTTGCGGTGATGTTGTGCGCGTAGCCGTCCACGGCGGCACGGACGGCTGCCTCGATCGTCGCGTCGTCGCGGGACGTCGCCTGTCCACCGACGACGATGCTCGCGACCAGCCGCTTGACGTCCCACTCCCAGGGAGCCCACGCGGCCTCGTCGAAGTCGTTCAGGTCGAACATCAGACTCCGCTGCGGTGATGCGTAGAAGCCGAAGTTGGACACGTGGGCGTCGCCGCACGACGCGACGAGGATCCCGCTCGTGGGGGCGTCCGCGAGATCGGCGGCCATGAGCGCCGCCGTGCCGCGGTAGAAGGCGAACGGACCGGCGGACATCCGCTCGGTCCGCAGGGGCACCAGATCCTGCTCTCGCGTCGCGTTCTGCGCCGCGAGGATGCCGAGCGGATCGCGCGGCGTGCTGGCGAGCTCGGCCAGTGACCGCCGAGGAGTTCGGCGGCGGGCGTCACGACCCTGCTGGAGGAGCTCGGCGCGGGATGCGGGGCGCGTCCACGGGCTGCTCATGCGCGATCAGTTCTTCGCGCCGGTGAGGGCGAGAGTACCCCCGAGGCCGATCATCATCGCGCCACCGGTGCCCGCGAGCGTGGACAGGCGCTTCGGTGACCGGGCGAACCACAGTCGGGCGGTGCCCGCGGCCATCGCCCAGACCGTGTCGCATGCGACGCCGATCAGGGTGAAGAGCAGCCCGAGCGCGAGCAGTTGAGCCCACACGGGCCCGGCCGAGGGAGAGACGAACTGGGGGAGGACGGCGAGGAAGAATGCGATCGTCTTCGGGTTCGTGACCCCGACGATGAACCCCTGGGCGAGGAGCTTGCGAGTCCCGAGTGGAGCTCGCTCCGGGTCCTCGACATGCGCGTTCCGGTGTCGGATGGCCTGGATGCCCAACCACACGAGGTACGCCGCCCCGAGGAACTTGATGATCGTGAACGCGACCACCGACGAGGCGACGATGGCACCCACCCCGAACGCGACGGCGACCACGGCCGGAAGAGTGCCGAGACTGTTGCCCACGACGCTGAGGATCCCGGCACGGCGTCCGTGCGCGATGGATCGTCCGATGACGAACAGCACCGCGGGGCCAGGGATGACGATGATCACGACCGACGCGATGAGGAAGGCCAGGAGGTTGTCGAGCGGGATCATGAGCTGAACCTACCGGGTCAGGGGGTGTGGGCGACATCCCCGGATCGGACATCTTTCATGAGCTGGGGAATCCGCCGCTCACCGACGAGCGCGAACCATCGGTTCGCGGGATACGCGAGCCGGACGAGGAAGTAGTTGATCCACTCCACGACGCCGAACAGCCAGACGCCGACGACGAGCAGCGCGGCACCGGGACTCCCCGGCCACCAGAGCACGATTCCCGCGAGTCCGACGGCCAGCAGCACGAGGTCGAGGATCCGGAAGATGCGGTAGAGCAGCGCGAGCGCTCGCGGCATCCGACCGCTCCCGACCCACGAGCGGGCAGCGAGCCAGTACGCGCCCGCCTGCACGAGGATCACGAGCAGCGGCACCAGCGCCGACCACAGGGCCGCACCGTCCGTGCCGCCGAGGCGGGGGATCACCAACAGCGCGGCGACGCCCGCGAACACGACGGCCGCGGCGAGCTCTCCGAACCCCAGGCTCAGGTATCGCGCGCGCAGGTGATCGCGCCGCTCCGTCATCAGGACGGGTCGAGACGGAGGACGCCGGGGGATTCCCCGCCGGGGAGCTCGTCGGCGATGCGGATGCTGCGCGCCAGGTCGTCGAGGGCCGGCATGAGAGTGCCGAAGCGCTCGCGATCCGCGCACACCGCGGTCAGCGTGACGAGGTGCGTTCCGGTGTCCCACGTGTACGTTGCGAAGGGCGGAGCGGACGGCGTCGGAGGGACCGGGACGACGAGCTTCTCGCCGGCGCCCAGGCCGGGCGTGCGGAAGTCCTCGGTGTCGTCGTACTCCATGGGCATCGTCGCGCGCGCCATCCGCACCTGCGGTGTCAGCTCCTGCGTCGTCGCCATCGCGACGATCAGTTCCGGCTCCGCCTTCCACGTCCACACGAGCACACGACCGTCCGCGCGACGCATCAGCAGAGGAGTGGCCTGGCTCATCATCCACGCGCCGAGGCGGGAGCCGGGACGCTCGGTGGCACCGGCAGCCTGATTGGCCTGCCCGAGCAGCATCCGGATGGCAGCCTTGCGGTGCCGACGGCCCTTCCAGCCGAGCGAGCCGGTGACGGGGATCCAACGGTCCGGGTCCGCGGAGGAGACGAGGCGCATGACCCCACGCTACCGACCCTCCCTGAGCCGTGCCACAGAGAGGTGCGGGACCGAGCGCCGCGGCCCCAGGGGCGCGGCGCGGCTGGGCGCAAGAGGTGCTCGGGTAGAGTTGCCAGCGCCCCGACCAGGGCTTTCCCTTGGCCGCCGTACCCGTTAGGCAGCATGTCTGTGACCTCCCCCGACGACCCGTCGATTCCCACCGATCCGTCGAGCGCGCCGCGGCCGCTGCGCATCCTGATCGGATGCGACACGTTCTCTCCGGACATCAACGGTGCCGCGCGCTTCGCCGAGCGCCTCGCAGCCGGTCTCGTGCAGCGCGGCCATGACGTGCATGTCGTCGCGCCGAACAAGGCCTACCGGCGTCGTCCCGCAGGTACCGAGGTGATCGAGGGTGAGCCGATGACGCTGCACCGCCTTCCCTCCGTCCGCTGGGCGCCGCACGACTGGCTCCGCTTCGTCTGGCCCTGGCGCTCCAAGCACTACGCGCGCAAGGTCCTGGACCGCGTGCAGCCGGATGTCGTGCACATCCAGTCGCACATCGTCATCGGGCGAGGGCTGTCCCGGATCGCCCACGAGCGCGGGATCCCCGTGATCGCGACGAACCACGTGATGCCCGAGAACATCCTCGACCACTCGATCTTCCCCGATTTCGTCGACCGCGCGATCGTCTCGCTCGCGTGGGCCGACGCGCGACGCACGTTCCGCCTCACACGGGCGGTGACCACGCCGACCCGTCGCGCCGCGGACTTCCTCGAGAAGACGATCGACATCAAGGGCGTCGTCCCGATCAGCTGCGGCATCGATCGGACCCACTACTCCCCGGTCGTCGCCCCCCGCGAGAAGAACCGCATCATCTTCGTCGGACGCCTCACCGCCGAGAAGCAGATCGAGGTCATCCTGCAGGCGATGACCAAGCTCGATCCCGCTCTCGACGTCTCGTTCGACATCGTCGGCGGCGGAGACCAGCGCAAGAGCCTCGAGAACCTCGCGAACGAGCTGGGTCTCGCCGAGCGCGTCACCTTCCACGGTCGGATCTCCGATGAAGATCTCCGTGCGCTGTACTCCCGTGCGAGCCTTTTCGCGATCGCCTCGATCGCCGAGCTGCAGTCGATCGCGACGATGGAGGCCATGGCCTCGGCTCTCCCGGTCGTCGCTGCGGACGCCGTCGCCCTGCCGCACCTCGTCCACGACGGGGAGAACGGCTTCCTGTTCGAGCCGGAGAATGTGGACGAGCTCGCCGCGCGTCTCACGGACGTGCTCACGGCGGAACCCGAGGAGTACGCGCGCATGCAGAAGGCGTCGCTGGACGGCGTCGTCGTGCACGACATCCACCGCACCCTCGACACGTTCGAGGCGCTCTACCGCGACGAACCGCTGCCCGAGTAGCGATGCACATCGTCTTCTTCGGCGATCAGCACCTCGAGTCGCTCGGCGGGGCGCAGGTCTCGATGCGGCTGCAACGGCGCTTCCTGGAGCGCGCGGGGCACACGGTCACGGCCGTCGCTCCGCGGATGCACGGCTCCCGCGAGCACTCCGGGGATGCGGGCTACGTAGACACCCCCTCGATCCCGATCACCCTGGATCGCGAGTACTCGATGAGCTGGCCGGGACGGGGAACGGATCGTTTCCTGGATCGCGCTTTCCGTACGCGCCCGCCGGTCGATGTCGTGCACGTCCAGGCGGACTTCTGGGGCGCGTTCATCGGACATCGCTTCGCACACCGCCACGGGATCCCCGTCGTCCACACACTGCACAACCGCGTCGATGTCGGCCTGGCTGCCGTCACGCCCCTCCATCGCCCGGCCCTCGCGGCACTGAACCTGTGGCGGCGACGAGCGATGCGCGGGATCGGTGATCGCACCGCGGGCGCGGACGGTTGGGCGTACCTGCGTGGGATCGTCGCGGACTCCGCGGCGGTCACCGCCCCCTCCGGTCACTTCGCTCGCCGACTCGAGCAGCACGGTGTCTTCGATCCCGTCGACGTGCTGTGGAACGGCATCGACGACGAGATCCTCGACGCCACGCTCGCCGCCCGTGCGCCGCGCGAGTCGGGACGACCACGCCTGATCTGGCTCGGACGCATGAGCCCCGAGAAGCGTCTGCTCCCGTTCCTCGAAGCGGTGCGGGCATCTGGCGTCGATGCGGACATCCAGATCGTGGGCGGCGGAGGTCAGCGCCGCGCCGCCGAGCGACTCGCGCGCGGGATCGAGGGCGTGCGCTTCGCGGGCAAGCTCAGCTACGCGCAGGTGCTGGCCCGGATCGCGGCGGCGGATGCCGTCGTGCAGACCTCGATCGGCTTCGAGACGCAGGGGATGACGCCGTTCGAGGCGGCGGCGCTCGGGACGCCGACGATCGTCAGCGACCCGGACATCGCCTCCGAGCTCCGCGGCGGTCTCTGGCAGGTACCCGGCGCGGACGCCGGCGAGCCTGCGCGCATCGCCGGACTCGCGCGGGCTCTCCGGGATGCGGTGGCCGACATCGCGGCCGGTCGAGCTCCCGTGCCGGACGCCGAGGTCCGCGAAGCGTTCCGTCAGTCGTCGCGCACAGCCGCGATGATCGCGATCTACGAGCGCGTGCTCAGTCAGTACCCGTAGAGCATCCAACTGGACAGGACCGTCAGGGCGGTCAGCAGGGTGGTCGCGATACCGGCGATCGCGATCCCGACTGCGGGGAGCTCATGCCGCGAGCCTATCCCTCCCGGTCGGCGTACTCGGCGACGCGCGTCCAGTCCGTCGGGCGGGCGCCGTAGCCGTCGCGACGGACGACGAGGACCGTGTGGACGACGCACCACAGGGCGAGGGCGGCGAGGAGCAGGAGGAACATCATGGCAGAAAGGCTATGGTCGACAGAATCATGCCACGAGTGGCAGGATGGACATCGATACGAAGAAACTTGCCAAGGGGGTCGCCATGAAGACCGTCGCCTGCATCGTTCAGGAGGGCTTCGCGCCGTTCGAGTTCGGGGTCGCCTGCGAGGCCTTCGGTCTCGACCGCTCGGGTGACGGCATCCCGAACTTCGACTTCCGCATCCTCGCTCCCGAGCCGGGAGCGGTCACCTCGAAGCTCGGATTCTCCATCAACGTCGAGAACGACCTCTCGTTCGCCGCCGAGGCGGACCTCGTCGTGGTCTGTCCGCTGCCGCGCGAGCGCTGGGATGACATCGACCCGCGAGTGCTCGACGTCGTGCGGGAGGCGGATGCCCGAGGCGCCTGGTTGTTGAGCGTCTGCAGCGGGTCGTTCATCCTGGCCGCCGCTGGCGTGCTCGATGGCAGGCGCGCGACCACGCACTGGATGTACTCCGACACGATGATCGAGATGTACCCGCAGATCGAGGTGGATCCCGACGTGCTGTTCGTGCAGGACGGGCGGATCATCACGAGCGCGGGAACCGCGGCCGGGCTCGATGCGTGCCTCCATCTGCTCCGTCAGGAACTGGGCGCTGAGCTGACCAACCGCATCGCGCGGCGCATGGTCGTGCCGCCGCAGCGCGACGGGGGCCAGGCGCAGTACATCGACCGGCCGATCCCCGTCGTGCAGAATGACTCGCTCGCGGCCGTCACGGACTGGGCGATGGAGAACCTCCGTCAGGAGCTCACGGTCGACCAGCTCGCACACCGCGCGCACATGTCTCCGCGGACGTTCGCGCGCCGTTTCAAAGCCGAGCACGGTGCGACGCCGGCGGCCTGGCTCGCTCGCCAGCGGATCATCCAGGCGCAGCGGATGCTGGAGCGCACCGATCTGGGACTGGACCGCATCGCCGCCGAGTGCGGATTCGGGTCGGCCGCCGTGCTGCGGCAGAACTTCGCGCGGGTTCTCGGGACGACCCCGACGGCGTACCGCATGACGTTCTCGTGCCGCACGGACGACGAGACGGCGGCCTGAGGCGGGAGTCGCTCAGTCCCAGTGGCCGGGGTGGGCAAGCACGTGGGAATCGACGTGGGTGTCCTCGGCGCCGACCGATGCCAGCGTGTAGAGCAGCGACAGCGTCGGATACCCGTGCACCCGGTTGTCTCGGATGATCGCCCGGTCATCCTCCGGCGAGAGTGACGTCGAGCGCGCGAGCAGGTCGGTCCAGCGGGCGCTCCAGGTCTCGGCGTCCACCGGCTCTGCGCGGAAGCGCGGGAGCCACGTCGCGATGCGCGCCGTGGCGGGGTCATCGAGATCGTCGTGGGCGATCATGTGCGTGCCAGACGGTACCGGCGTCTCCCTGAGCGTCGCCCCGTCCCAGGACAGCACGCGGGCACCATCAGGTGTGACCTCGAGCAGGTTGAAGCCGTGCGTGCGCGGCGGTGTCGTGGGGGACTCCCCGCGCACGGACTCCAGCGCGAGGCCCCCGCGCGACACGGTCTCCGCGGGCGGGAGATCCGGAACATCCGCTCGGTTCAGCAGCACGGCCAGGCGGCGGCGCTCCGGGTCGACAGCGAGCCATGCTCCGCCCGCCCGGCGGTCGCGGATACCGATGACTCCCGGATACTGCTCGGGCCACCAGGCGCCCAGGTCATCCCACTCGCGCTGGGGATCCTCGTCCCGGACTGCGAGGAGACGGACGACGCCGGCGGGATCGGTCGGCTCGGGGACATCGATCACGACGGTGCACACGGAACGAGTCTAGGCGGGCTGACGTGGAGCGGATCCGTCGCGCGACGACCCGCGAGGGAGGATGACGGGGCAGAATCAGAGGGTGAACATCGTCGTCGGAGTGACAGGCGGGATCGCCGCCTACAAGTCGGTGCAGCTGGTTCGGCTGCTGACCAAGGCAGGGCACGCGGTGACCGTGATCCCCACCGAGGACGCGCTGCGCTTCGTGGGGCTGCCCACGTGGGAGGCGATCAGTCGCAATCCCGTGACCACGAGTGTGCACGACGACGTCGCCCGCGTGCGGCACGTCGCGCTGGGGCAGGCCGCGGACCTCGTGATCGTCGCCCCAGCGACGGCCAACACGATCGCCAGGATGACCGCCGGTCTCGCGAGCGATCTGCTCGGCACGACGCTGCTCGCCACGACGGCGCCGGTCGTCATCGCCCCGGCCATGCACGCCGAGATGTGGGCGCATCAGGCGACGCAGGCCAATATCCGAACGCTCCGGGAGCGTGGGGTGCGCATCGTGGGCCCCGCGGACGGTGAACTCGCGGGCGGCGATTCGGGGCCCGGCCGGATGGTGGAGCCCGAGGAGATCGCCACCGAGGCGCTCGCCACCGCGGTGCCTCAGAACCTCGCCGGCGTCCGCGTGGTCGTCTCCGCGGGCGGCACCCGTGAGCCGATCGATCCCGTGCGGTTCCTCGGGAACCGCTCCAGTGGCCGGCAAGGAGTGGCACTCGCCCGGGTCGCGGCCGACCGTGGGGCGGAGGTCGTACTGGTGGCGACGAACGTCACGCCGGATGTGCTGGCCGAGGCAACGCATCCGGCTATCCGCATCGAGCGTGCCGGGACCGCGGCCGAGCTCGGCGAGGCGATGCGCGCCGAGGCGCCCCACGCGGACGTCATGATCATGGCCGCCGCGGTGGCGGACTACCGCCCGGCGCTCGCCGCCGATCGCAAGCTCACGAAAGAGGGTGGCGGGATCCCGGCGATCGAGCTCGTCGAGAACGAGGACATCGTGGCCCGGCTCGCCCGCGAACGGCGGGACGGTCAGCTCGTCGTCGCTTTCGCGGCGGAGACTCCGCTGGACCGCGACGAGATGCTGGAGCGCGCGCGGCGCAAGCGCGAACGCAAGGGTGTCGACCTGCTCGTCGTGAACGAGGTCGGGTGGGATCGCGGTTTCGAGAGCGGCGAGAACACGGTCGCGATCGTGGGTGCGGACGGCGCGGTGCTCGCCGAGATCGAAGGTGCGAAATCCCAGGTCGCGGCCGGTATCTGGGATTTCCTGCATCCTCTCGTCGCGTTGCCGGACCGCCGGTAGCCTGCTAAAGTTGAGTCAACTTAGCTCAACTTTGATCCACATCCGGATCGGAATGCAAGGAGACTCCAGGAGACACGATGGCCACCCCCGCACAGGACGAACAGAAGTCGGCACTCGAACAGTTCGGCATCAACCTCACCGATCGCGCGCGCCAGGGAAAACTCGACCCGGTGATCGGTCGCGACAGCGAGATCCGGCGCGTGAGCCAGGTGCTCACCCGCCGCACGAAGAACAACCCCGTCCTGATCGGTGAGCCGGGCGTCGGCAAGACGGCCGTGGTCGAAGGTCTCGCCCAGCGCATCGTCGCGGGAGACGTCGCCGAGTCCCTGAAGGACAAAGAACTGATCACGCTCGACATCTCCGCCCTCGTCGCCGGCGCGATGTACCGCGGACAGTTCGAGGAGCGGCTGAAGCAGGTCCTCAAGGAGATCACCGAGTCCGAGGGGCAGGTCATCACCTTCATCGACGAGCTGCACGTTCTCATGGGTGCCGGCGGTGGCGAAGGGTCCGTCGCGGCGTCGAACATGCTCAAGCCCATGCTCGCGCGGGGCGAGCTGCGGCTGATCGGTGCGACCACGCTCAACGAGTACCGCGAGTTCATCGAGAAGGACGCCGCGCTCGAGCGCCGCTTCCAGCAGGTGTACGTCGGGGAGCCCACGGTCGAGGACACGATCGCGATCCTCCGCGGACTCAAGGAGCGCTACGAGGCGCACCACAAGGTCGCGATCGCAGACGGTGCGCTCGTCGCGGCCGCCGCGCTGTCCAACCGGTACATCCCCAGTCGCCAGCTGCCCGACAAGGCCATCGACCTGATCGATGAGGCGGCATCGCGGCTGCGCATGGAGATCGACTCCGCGCCCGTCGAGATCGACGAGCTCCGGCGGCACGTCGACCGTCTCAAGCTCGAGGAACTCGCGCTGAAGAAGGAGAAGGACGACGCCTCCAAGGAGCGTCTCGCGGCCCTCCGTGTCGACCTCGCATCCGAGCAGTCCCGCCTCGGCGAGCTGCAGGAGCGGTGGGAGCGCGAGCGCGCGTCCCTCAACCGCGTGGGCGATCTGAAGACCCGCCTCGATGCCGCCCGCATCGACGCCGAGCGTGCGCAGCGCGAGGGCAACCTCGAGAAGGCATCGCGTCTGCTCTACGCCGAGATCCCCGCGCTCGAACGCGAGGTCGTCGAAGCCGAGCGCTCCGAGGCGTCGGACGACGGCGAGGGACGCATGGTCAACGATCAGGTCACCGAGCAGGACATCGCCGGGGTGATCGCCGCGTGGACCGGCATCCCGGTCGGACGCCTGCTGCAGGGCGAGACCGAGAAGCTGCTGCACCTCGAAGCCGAGCTGGGCAAGCGCCTGATCGGACAGAAGGACGCCGTGAAGGCCGTGTCCGACGCCGTGCGCCGCTCGCGTGCCGGCATCAGCGACCCGGGGCGCCCGACCGGATCCTTCCTCTTCCTCGGCCCGACCGGTGTCGGCAAGACCGAGTTGGCGAAGGCGCTCGCCGCGTTCCTCTTCGCCGACGACCATGCCATGGTGCGCATCGACATGTCCGAGTACGGCGAGAAGCACTCCGTCTCGCGACTCGTCGGTGCCCCTCCCGGCTATGTCGGGTACGAGCAGGGCGGCCAGCTGACCGAGGCGGTGCGGCGGCGTCCGTACAGCGTCGTGCTGCTCGACGAGGTCGAGAAGGCCCACCCCGAGGTGTTCGATGTGCTGCTGCAGGTGATGGACGACGGTCGGTTGACCGACGGTCAGGGGAGGACGGTGGACTTCACCAACGTGATCCTCGTGCTCACCTCGAACCTCGGCTCGCCGATCCTCATCGACCCGACGCTGTCGCTCGACGAGAAGCGCGAGACCGTGCAGGCGCTCGTTCGCCAGGCGTTCAAGCCCGAGTTCATCAACCGCCTCGACGACATCGTCATCTTCCAGGCGCTCACCGAGGACGACCTGGCGCAGATCGTCGAACTCGCGATCGACCACCTGCAACTGCGGCTACGGGATCGGCGCCTCACGCTCGCCGTCACCCCGGATGCGCGGTCGTGGCTCGCCGAGCGCGGGTACGACCCGGTGTACGGAGCCCGGCCGCTGCGCCGACTCATCCAGTCCGAGGTGCAGAACAAGCTCGCCACCGCGCTGCTGTCGGGTGGCGTGCGCGACGGCGACGCGGTCCGGGTGGACGTCGCCCCCGACGGCTCGGGCCTGGCCCTCACCACCCCCTGACCCCCACCCCATGCCGAGTGGTCAGTTTCGGTTCACTTTCAGCCCATTTCTGAACCAAAACTGACCACTCGGGTACAGGTGCGGGGTCAGAGGTCTACGACGCGGCCCTCGCCCATGTCGGCGTCGCTGTCGGTGACGGTGGCGTAGATACCCGTGGGGACACCGGGGAGCGACGCGATCTGGCGCGCGAGACCGATGAGTTCCGCTTCCGAGGCGCCGGAGACGAAGTAGAGATACTCGTCGCCCAGCTGCTCGCCGTCGTCGTACATCTCGCCGTGTTCGCCGTCCAGCGCGAACAGATACTCCTCGATGGTCTCCAAGTAGGGGTAGTCGTACTCGTCCTCCGCGAGGCCGGGCGACTTTTCCAACGGGACATGTACTTCGACGATGAGCTCCGCGGGCTCGGATTCAGGCACGGATGCCTCCTGTCGTGTCGGGGGTGAGATGGGCACAGGTCAGCTCTCGTCGATGCCGGCGCCGAACACGTAGACGCCGGCGGCCTTCGCCTCCGCGATCACCGCGTGGGAATCGGCGACGACGGTCGGGAAGTCCTCATCCGCGACGTCCATCGCGTCGCTGGGGAACGAGATCAGGTACTTGGTCATGCCTTGATCGTGCCCGCTGCGCACCGCTCGTGTCGAGAGCTCCCACTCACGTATCGCCCCCGCTGGCGCGTGACTCGAGGATGCTCCCGTCGAGTGGTCAGTTTTTGCGCAGAATCAACCGAAAAGTGCGCAAAAACTGACCACTCGGCGAAAGGAAGGGGGGGTCAGGCGGTGGCGAGGATGGTCTCGGAGAGCGGGCGGCGCACGCGCGGGGCGGACTCGCGCTGCTGCAGCACGTCCGAGAGAGTGGATGCATCGCCCAGCTCACCCAGAGCGATGACGGTCATCGGGACGAACCGGTCCTCCAACGACACCACCGTCCGCATCGCGTCCGGCTCGAAACCGCTCATCTGGTGGGCGAAGAGTCCGTCGTGGTGCGCCTGGATCGTGAGGTGCGCGACGGCCTGGCCGAGGTCGTAGCCCGCGTGGGAGATGGGCTTCCCGTCCGCGGAGGCCGTCTCGGCGATAGCGACGATGAGCACGGCGGCGTCCCCGGCCCACGTCTGGTTGAAACCGGTGAGGGCTGCGTGGATGCGCTCGTGAAGTTCGGAACCGCGTCGACCGACGAGGAAGCGCCACGGCTGGGCGTTGTAGGCGGACGGCGACCAGCGGGCGGCTTCGAGCGCCGCGCTGAGCTTGTTCTCGTCGATGGGGGCCGTCGCCTCGAACGCGCGGGGGCTCCAGCGCTCGGCGAGGACATCGAGGACGGGGACGTCGGTGGGGGCGGTGCGATCGAGAGTGGAAGCGGTCATGGAACCAGTCAACCAGTGCATGCATGTGCATATTCCGAAAGAGGGGATGCCGAGTCGCCTCGACACCCCCTCTCGCACGCGCTCGGATCAGCCGCGCAGTGCGTCGCGCAGCTTCACTCGCGCACCCATCTTCAGCAGTGAGTTCTCGTAGATCTTCGCGCCGAGGAGGATGACGACGATGCACGTCGCGATCATGACCGCGAGCGCGACGAGCGGCTCCCACCACTGCGCCTCGTTGAAGAACAGGCGGATCGGCATCGCCACCGGCGAGGAGAACGGAATGTAGGACAGGATCGTCATCACGAGTTCGTTCTCGCCGAGGAAGATCACCAGGTAGAACGGGATCATCGTCAGGAACATGACCGGCGTGTAGGTCGCCCCCGCGTCCTCCTGGCGCGAGACGAGGGATCCCGCCGCCGCGAACATCGCCGCGATCAGCACGAATCCGAAGAAGAAGAACACGGCGAACCACAGCAACGGCGCACCGAAGCCCTGCAGCAGCGCGGTCTGACCGCTCACGATCAGCCCTATCACCGCGACCGCTATGAGCAGCAGGATCTGCGTCATCGCGAGCAGCGTGTTCCCCACCACCTTTCCGGCGAGCAGCACGCGCGCGGGAATGGCGGACAGCAGGATCTCGATGATGCGCGTCTGCTTCTCCTCCACGACGCTCGTCGCGATCGGAGAACCGAACGTGACGGTCGCCATCATGAACACCAGGCCGAAGAGCAGGCCGAGGATGTAGCGGAGACCGAAGCTCGGGGCGTCCGGGTCGAGGAGCTCGATGGTCGGGGTGACGGACAGCATCGCGATGAGGCTCTCCGGAGCGGACTGGTCCGCGATGATCGTCAGCCCGGTGGGGGAGGCGTCGTCTTGGATGACGGCGGCGTCGACGTCGCCCGCGGCGACCAGAGCGGCCGCCTCCTCGCGATCGGCGACCTCCGTGATCTCGAACATCTCGCCGTCGGGGAGCTCCGAGACCGACTGGGATGTCGCAGCGATCGGGGTGGTGCTGGTCTCGGTGTCGTTCGCCGAGAAGCCCATCCAGAGCACGCCGGCGAGCGCGATCACCAGGAGGATGGCGGTGGAGATGAGGAACGACTTGCTGCGCAGTCGCGTGCTGAGCTCGCGCTCGGCGACGAGCCACACGCCCTGGGTCGTGGACAGGCGCGCGGGCGCGCCGCGGCGAGTGGGGGTCGAGGTGCTCACTGGATGACCTCCTTGAAGATCTGGGAGAGCGATGGATGCTGCGGGCTGAAGCGGCTGACATCGCCGCCGTCGAGAGCGCGGCGGAGGACCCGCTGCGCCGTGTCGGGGGAGTCCACGTCGAACACGGCGCTGCCGCCGTCGAAGTCGACCACGGTGACGCCCGGCTCCTGGCGGAGCCATCCGGCGTCCCCGGTCGTCTCCAGCTCCCAGCGCGGGGCGGAGTGCTGCGCGCGCAGTTCCTCGCGAGCACCGGCCGCACGGATCGTTCCTCCGGCGATGATGACGAGGTCGTCGCAGAGGCGCTCCACGACGTCGAGCTGGTGGGAGGAGAACAGCACGGAGACACCGCGGGATGCGCGCTCCTGCAGGACGCCCGCGACCGTCTCCACCGCGAGCGGGTCCAGGCCCGAGAACGGCTCATCGAGCACGAGCACGCCGGGATCGTGAACCAGTGAGGCGGCGATCTGCGCGCGCTGCTGGTTACCCAGCGACAGGGCCTCGATGTTGTCGTCGAGGCGCTCGCCCAGGCCGAGCTCGGTGAGAAGAGCCGCGGACCGCTCGGTCGCATCGGACTTGGAGAAGCCGTGCAGGCGGGCGAAGTAGGTCACCTGCTCGAGCACCTTCATCTTCGGATACAGGCCGCGCTCCTCGGGCATGTAGCCGAAAGATCGCCGTCCCTCCGCGGTCAGCGGCGTGCCGCCGAGCGTCACCGAGCCGCCGTCCGAGGAGAGGAGTCCGAGGATGATGCGCATGGTCGTGGTCTTGCCCGCGCCGTTGCCGCCGACGAATCCCGTGAGGTGCCCAGGGGCGACGGTGAAGGAGATGTCGGTGAGCACGGGGCGCTGTCCGTAGCTCTTCGTGACGCCGGTCAGTTGGAGTGGTCCTGAGGTCATGGTTCCACGGTAGGGAGGGGGTGCCCGTGCGGGCATCCCCCGTACGGCGGATTCTCCCCCTCCTCCCCGGGGGTGACTGTGCGCGATATCGTCGGAGCATGATGCGATCAGGGGTCTCCGAGACCGCGTCGCGCCCGCTGATCGGTGCGACATCGGCGCAGGCGCTCACGCGCTTCGTCGAGCACGCCTTCCGCCTCCGCGGCCGTGCGAGCCGTAGCGAGTACTGGTGGTGGATGCTCGTGAACGTCATCGTGCTCGTCGTGTTCCAGCTGACCATCCCGGCGGCATTCGGGAGCAGTGCGCTGACCTCGATCATGGTGGGTCCGTTCGGTTCCCTGCTGTTCGCGGACATCGGACTGCTCAACCTCGGCCCGATGACGGGTGACGCGCCCTTCCCCGCGGTGCTGTCGACGTTCGTGGCCGGCGCCTGGCTGCTGCTGACGCTCGTCCCGGGGTTCACCGTGGCGGTGCGGAGACTGCACGATTCGAACCTCAGCGGATGGTGGGCGCTGATGGCGTTCGTCCCGTTCGGGCAGTTCGTGCTGCTGATGATGCAGATCCGCCGATCGCGTCCGGAGGGTGCGCGCTTCGACTGACGGTGCCTGCATAGGCGAACGGTTCGCGGGCCGCAAGCCCCTGGTCGCCCTGGAGATGATCGGGCGTACTGGTCTGAGAACGAGACCCGTTCGCAGAGAGGAGACCGATCATGGCTCGTGTTATCGAGACGGTCGATGTCGCAGTACCCGTGCAGACCGCATACAACCAGTGGACCCAGTTCGAGGAGTTCCCCCGGTTCCTGTCCTTCGTCCGCTCCGTCACGCAGATCGACGACAAGACGACCCACTGGGCCATCGAGATCGGCGGCGTCGCGCGCGAGTTCGACGCGGAGATCGCCGAGCAGCACCCGGACGAGCGGGTCGCTTGGAACAGCATCGGCGGCGAGGAGAACCACGCCGGCGTCGTGACCTTCCACAAGCTCGCCGACCGGGAGACGCGCGTGACCGTGCAGCTCGACTGGGAGCCGACGCACCTCGCCGAGAAGGCCGCCGCGCTGATCGGATTCGACGATCACGCGATCAAGAAGGACCTCGCGAACTTCAAGGAGTTCATCGAAGCGCGTGGCGACGAGACCGGCGCATGGCGCGGAGACGTCCAGAACTGATCCCGCCCGGTGGCGCGGTCCTCATGTCCGACGCGGAGTGAGGACCGCGCGCGCCACGAGACCTGCCACGAGCGCCCAGAACGCGGCGCTCACGCCGAAGAGGGCGATGCCGGAGGCGGCCACGAGGAATGTCACGATCGCCGGTAGGCGCTCGCCGGGTTCTGCGACGGCCTGATGGACAGCGGAGCCGAGGGCTGCGAGCAGGGCCAGCCCGGCGACGGCGGGGATGACCGCCGCGGGTGCGAGGACCACGAGCGCGGCGAACGCCGACGCGAACGCACCCAGCACCAGGTACGACCCTCCGGTCGCGACTCCGGCGACCCACCGGCGGCGGGGATCGGGGTCTGCTTCGGGGGCGGCGGCGAGAGCCGCGCTGATCGCCGCGAGATTGATTCCGTGTCCGCCCGCCGTCGCGCCGACCGCGGTGCCCAGCCCCGTCACGAACATCGACGGGCGCCACGGAACGTCGTATCCGAAGCTGCGCATGATGGCGACGCCGGGGACGTTCTGCGACGCCATCGTCACGATGAAGAGCGGCACCGCGATACCGATCAGAGCACCCACCGTGAACGTCGGAGCCGTGAACTCCAGCCGAGGGATGAGCAGGCCGGGATCGACCGCGGCGCCGGTGCGGACGAGCTCGACGATCACGACGACCGCGGCGGCGACGAAAGCGAACGGCACTGCCCAGCGCGGGGCGAATCGTGCGCCGATCAGCCAGACCACGACGACGGGGATCACGCCCCACGGGTTCTCGACGATCCCCGTGACGGGTGCGAGGCACAGGGGCAGGAGCACGCCCGCGAGCATCGCCTGCGCGATCGAGGTCGGGATGCGCGCGATGAGTGCTCCGAAACCGGGCCACAGTCCGGCGAGCAGCGTCAGGGCCGCGACCACGAGGAACGCGCCGATCGCTGCCGACCAGCCACCCTCGACGGCCCCGGTGGTGGCGAGGAGTGCGGCACCCGGCGTCGACCAGGCGGCGGTGATCGGCATCCGATATCGCACGGCGAGCACGATGCAGGCGAGCCCCATCGTGAGGCTCAGCGCGAGCAGGCCGCTGGCTGCCTGCCCCGAGTCCGCCCCGACGGCGCTGAGTCCGGTGAGCACCACGGCGAAGGAACTCGTGAAGCCCACGAGAGCCGTCACGACTCCCGCGAGGATCGGTCGACTCAGCGGGGCGCGCGGGGACGTCATGACTGCGAGGCTATCGCGCCGGATCAGAGGGCGCGATGCAGGCGTCCGGCCGTGAGAGCGATGAGCAGGGCGAGCGCCGGGACGACCCAGATCAGCGCGCTGAGGGTCCCGGTCGCGGCGGAGGCCAACAGCTGCGATGTCGCCGCGGTGAGGAGCAGCGCATCCGCCTGCCAGAGCCAGATCCCGATCGCGGAGGCGTCGCCCATCGGAGTGGGCACGGGCATCATCAGGCTGATCGGCAGCGGTCCCTTCGCGGAGTCGAACGCGCGGACGGCCACGACGACGACCCCGAGTGCGACCATTCCGATCGCGGCCAGGAGGTCGCCGCCCGCGAGGAGCACAGCGCCGCCGGAGACGACGGACACAGCCAGGAGAGGAAGGGGCGCGTGCAGGAGCAGCAGGCGTCCTGGAGTCTGGCGATACAGCGACGGACGCCCCGCGGTGTCGGATGCGTCGCGCATCCCGTCGGTGAGCGCGCCGAGCGCGGCGAAGGCGAGGAGCCCCGCCGCCAGCGCGGGGGCCCACCGCACGCCAGGGGGAACGGTGCCCGCCGCTGCCCACGCCGCGCCCGCTGCGGCCAGCGTCGCGAGCGACACGAGCGCGCGCACCGGGGTGCGGGCCGCTCCGATCGCATCGCGCTGGAGCACGGCGAGGACCAGCGGTCGAGGGAACCGCATGCGCCAGCGCCGTCCGACCGACGGTCGCGGGCGGACACGATCGAGGGCACCGGACAGGTCGCCGGTGCCCGCGAGGACGCCCATCGCCTCGGCGCGTTCGGCATGAGCCAGCACGACGTCCCCGGAGAGTCGGGCAAGGAGGGGCGGGATCGTCCCGACAGCGGCGACGGCGCAGATGCCGAGCGCCACGAGGTGTGCCAGCGGAGGGAGCGCGGCGAGCGCGCTCGTCACTAGGAGCACCAGAAGCGCAGCGCCGAGGACCGCGATGCCGCGTCGTCCGAGCGCCTGACCGGCCAGCCACAGCGCGCATGCCGTCACGGAGACGAGGGCCGCTCCGAGGAGGAACTGCCCGGCCGCCGCAGCGGCGGTGCCGGACGCGAGGAGGCCGCTCACCCCGAGTGCAGCGATCCCGATGAGGAGGGCGACCGCCCCGGCGGAGGAGCCCAGGAGGCGACGGGTCCAGGCGACGCGGGGCGAGAGGTCCGATCCGCCCACGATGGAGGCGGCGAACGGCGTCGGTACGATCGGACCGCGCACGCGCCCGAGCGCGAGTGCCCCGCACCAGACGAGCACCCCGAGCACAGTGACGATCGGCCCTGTGGCGATCGCGGTCAGCGCCGCGATCGCGGCCGGCTCGGCGAGCCCGAGAATCACCGCACGGACGACGGGGACGCCCACGATCGCCGCGACGAGCACCGTGATGTAGACGACGTAGGCCGTATCTCCGCGCGTGCGCTGCTCGTTGCGGGAGCGGTGGACGGACCGCGCCGCGGCCAGTCGCTCGCGTGCAGGACGCGCGGGGATCGCGGTCACGTGTCCCCGCCGACCGCGAGTACATCCGCGCCGATCGCGTCGACGAGGGCGGGACTGTGTGTTGCGAAGACGACGCACACCCCGTCCGCCATCCGCCGTCGCACCGCCGTGGCGACGAGGTCGCGTCGGTCGGCGTCGAGCCGCTGCTCCGGTTCATCCAGCAGCAGGAGCTCGCAGGGGCGCGCGAAGGTCAGCGCCAGGGAGAACAGCTGCGTCTGACCGGAGGAGAGTTCGGACGGATACCGCTCGCCCAGCTCGGTGATCCCCAGCTCCTCCAGACGGTCGGCGGCGGCGCGCGTGCCCGTGTCGGAGTCGTCGCCCCACGTGGCGCGGACGAAGCGCAGTTGTTCGCGCAGCGTGAGGTCTCGGGCGAGCGGTGGCGCGCCGACCATCGCGGCGACGGCCGCGCGGTGCGCGGGCCGGCGGATTGTCAGCGGATCGCCGCGCAGCAGGACCGACCCCTCGGTCGGACGGGTGACTCCGGACAGCACGCGCAGCAGTGTCGTCTTGCCCGCACCGTTCGGACCGCGCACGGCGACCGCACGCCCCGCGTCGACGGTGAGGGACGTGGGCCCCAGCAGCGACTGCTCGTCGATCGTGACCCCGACGCCGTTCGCGGTGAGCAGAGGTCCGGAGCCATCCGCCGCCATCACGCGAGCCCGTGGCGCAGGGCGATCACGACGGCCTGCACGCGATCGCGTGCCGCGAGCTTCTGCAGTACACGCGAGACATGCGTCTTGACCGTCGCCTCACCGATGAACAGGCGGGCGGCGATCTCGCCGTTGCTCAGCGCCTCGGCCATCAGGCGCAGAACCTCGTCCTCACGGTCGGTCAGAGGCTCGGCCAGCTGGAGTGCCGGACGCGGTGCGGACTCGGCGCCCTGCTGGGGAGTGGCGAACCGATCCAGGACCCGGCGCGTCACCTCCGGCGCGAGCATCCCGTCTCCCGCCGCGAGCACGCGCACCGCCGTGACGAGATCCTCCGGCCCGGCGTTCTTGAGCAGGAAGCCGCTCGCCCCCGCATCCAGCGCCGTGAACAGGTAGTCGTCGCGATCGAAGGTCGTCACGATCGCGATCGCCGCCTGCACCGTCGGATCCGCGGCGATGGTGCGTGTCGCGGTGATCCCGTCCATGTCCGGCATCTGCACGTCCATCGTGATCACATCGGGCTGGAGGCGCTGCGCGGTGGTGATCGCCTCGGCGCCGGACGACGCCTCGCCCACCACGGTGATGTCGGGCTGGGCGTCGAGGATCGTCCGGAAACCGGTTCGGATCATGGCGTGATCATCGACGAGCAGGACCCGGATCGGCGCGGGGGTCGTGGCGGTCATCGGGTGCTCTCGGGTGCGGGTGCGGGTGCGGGTGCGGGTGCGGGTGCGGGTGCGTCGGTGTGACGCTGCGGGTGCGCGAACGGATCGGCCGAGAGAGGAGTCCGCGCGCGGACGCGCCAGCCTCCGTTGTCGCGGGGGCCGATCTCGATGGTCCCGCCGGACGCCAGAGCGCGCTCGCGCATCCCGAGCTGACCGAGGCCGGGGCGCGCCGCACGTACCAGGCGTCCGGTGTTGACGATCTCGACCTCCACGGCATCGTCCGAGTACCTGACCCGCACGTCGGCGGAAGCCCCGACGCCCGCGTGACGGCGGGCGTTCGTGAGCGACTCCTGAGTGATGCGATAGAGGTTCACGGCGACGAGCGAGGCGACGGGCACGCGGTCTCCCACGACCGTGTACGTCGTCGGCAGGCCGGCGGCTGAGGCGGACGCCACGAGGTCCTCGATGTCGTCGAGCGTGAGCGTGGATGCGCCCTCCTCGCCGTCGCCCTCGGGGGTGCGGAGGGTCTCGAGAAGCTGCCGGAGCTCACCGATCGCCTCGCGCGCCGATCCCTCGATCCCCGAGAGGAGCTCCCGGGCCTGATCGGGGTTCGCGTCGATCACGGTGCGTGCGGCACCGGCCTGCACGCCCATGACGGAGACGTGGTGCGCGACGACGTCGTGCAGCTCGCGAGCGATCCGCACCCGGTCCAGCGCCACAGCCTGCGCGGCGGTGAGCTCGCGCTCCTGCTCCAGATCCCGCGTGCGCTGTTCGAGCACACGCCTCTCCAGCGCCGCCGTCCACGCGCGCTCGCCGAAGTAGTACGCGCCGCCGAAGTAGAGGACGTTGAGCAGGATCTGGATGAGCATGAACGCCAGGTACGGGGTGAGTTCACCGGCCGCGACGTCCTCCTCGCTCGCTCTGTCGATCGCGTCGCGGTACATCACGACCAGGAGCCAGGCGAACATTCCGACGATGATGCCCATCCGCACGAGCGTCGCCACGCGGCGGTTCGCCATCCAGGCCCCGACCGTGTAGAGCGCGATGAACATCGCGACGTTGCCGACGTAGATCTCGGGGATGCGCAGCGACACCGCAGCGAAGTAGAGCACAGCGATGACGATCGCGACCGGTGCGGGCCAGCGACGGCGAACGGCGAGCGGGGCGCAGATGAGTACTGAGTACACGAGAGCGGACCACAGGGGTGCCTGCTCGTCGCCGTACATCTGAGCGATGCTCGAGAGCGCCGCGCTGAGGATCGCGCAGAGGAGAAGGACGCCGGCGAGGATCGTGTCGTGGCGCAACGCGCGCGGATCGATCGAGCGGGACGGTTCGGGCATGGTCCCACGCTACGGGGATCGGCTGCGGCTCGGCATCCGCCGTGGGGCGGATTCTCGCGGGGCGCCGACGGGAGCTATGCCGCGTTCGCGGTGAGCAGTCGCTCGATGACCCGAGCGACGCCGTCGTCGGTGTGGGGCGGACCGACCTCGTCCGCGGCGTCCTGCACGAGGGTGTCCGCGTTGCCCATCGCGATCCCCCGACCCGCCCAGCGCAGCATCTCCAGATCGTTGGGGGCATCACCGAACGCGATCACCTCGTGCGCACCGATGCCCAGGTGACCGCACAGCTGCTCCAGCCCCCACGCCTTCGTCACCCCGGCATCCATGACCTCCACGAACGGTGCGCCCGACAGCGTGCTCTCGAAGCCGGGAAGGTCCAGCTGTGCGATGTGCGTGAGGATCTCGCCCGGGGTCAGCTCCGGATGCCGGATCACGAGCTTGAGGCTGGGCTCGGCGAGGACCTCGTCCCGCGTGACACCACCCATGCTCTCGGGTGGGCGCTTGTGGTCGATCAGCCGGGCGATCTCCGCGTACCCGTGCTGAGCGACGAACGTCTCGCCCGCATCGCGGACACTCGCGAAGAGGAGCCCGGAGATACGGGCGACGAGTGCTGTGGCCAGCGCGCGCTGCGCCTCGACCGCGACCGCACGCTGGTACAGCAGCTCTCGCGTTCCGAGGTGGATCGCGAACGCGCCGTTGCCGCAGATCGCCCAGTCCTGGAAGCCGGCGCCGGCCGCGATCTGCTGCAGGCCGATCGGCTGGCGTGCCGTGACGGGGACGACGACGATCCCGGCGGCGCAGGCCGCATTCAGCGCGCGGCGCGAGCGTGCGGAGACGGTGGAATCCGCTCCGAGCAGCGTGCCGTCGAGGTCGGTCGCGATGAGCCGCACAGGGACAGATGCCGGCGTCGCGTGCTCGGGGGTGGTCACCCGAAGATCATGGGGCGGTCGTCGTCTTCGTCGTCTCCGGCGAAGTCGAGGTCCACCACGACGGGGACGTGATCGCTGGGCTGCTCGCCCTTGCGCTCATCGCGATGGATGGATGCCCCCGTGACCGCGTCGGCCAGCGCCGCGGAACCGAGGACGAAATCGATGCGGATGCCCTCATTGCGCGGGAACTTGAGCCGCTGGTAGTCCCAGTACGTGAATCCCTCGGGCAGCAGCGGACGGACGACATCGGTGACGCCGGCGTCCTGGAAGGCGAAGAACGCCTCGCGCTCTGCGGGTGACACGTGCGTCGAGACGCCCTCGACGATGTCGGGGTCGCCGTTGTCCGAGGCGAACGGGATGATGTTGAAGTCACCGACGAGGGCGAGCGGCTGCGTCGGCCGGGCGGCGATCTCGGCAGCCGTGTGCTGACGCAGCGCCTCGAGCCAGTGCAGCTTGTAGGCGTAGTGCGGGTCCTCCAGGGACCGGCCGTTGGGAACGTAAAGGCTCCAGACGCGCACGCCGTCGACCATGACACCGAGCGCGCGGGCCTCGAGCGGCGCGCCGGGCCCCTCGTGCCCCTTCGCGAAACCGGGCATGTCCGTGAACGCCGTGGACACGTCGGTCATCGGTGAGCGGCTCGCGATCGCGACACCGTTCCACTGATTGAGCCCGTGCACCTCGACGTGATAACCCGCATCTTCGAACGGGGCGTAGGGGAACTGCTCGGGCTTGCACTTGATCTCCTGCATGGCGAGCACATCGATGTCCTCGCGCACGGCGAACTCGACCGTGCGCGTGACACGGGTGCGGATGGAGTTGACGTTCCAGGTGGCCAAGCGCATGCCCCCAGCCTAAAGGCGGGCGGGGAGACTTCCGGCCGCGCCGAGGCCGCGGAGGAGCGCCGGTCGTGAGCGAAGCGTTAGGTTCCGCCGCCTCGGCGTATGGGTTCCGTTAGGGCCGCCGTTTCGCGCGTCGCGGGGGTGTTTGATCGGGGATTGCGCCTGAGACGGCGCGCGGCTGCGGACCCGCTGTCGCTGTCCTCCGAATGGAGTCTTGTTGTGCTTGACATCGTCTACGTGCTGGGCGTCCTCGCCCTGTTCGTGACCGTGGGCCTGGTCGGGAAGGCGGTGGAGAAGCTGTGATCGTCGTCGAGCTCCTCGCGGCAGCCCTCGCGGTCGCGGCGGTCTTCTACCTCGTGTTCGCTCTCGTGAAACCGGAGCGATTCTGATGGAGTGGTGGCTGCTCATCGCCAGCGTGGCGACCGTCGTCCTCGCCCTCGGGCTCCTTTATCGCCCCGTCGGCGACTATATGGCGTGGGTGTTCACCACGCGCACGGACTGGAAGGCCGAACGCGGTGTCTACCGGGTCATCGGTGTGGATCCGCAGCGGGAACAGTCCTGGCAGGCGTACCTGCGATCGGTGCTGTACTTCTCGCTCGTCGGAGTCCTGCTGCTGTTCCTCCTCCAGCGCACGCAGCAGTGGCTGCCGTACTCGCTGGGTCTGCCCGCGGTGGAATCCGGCGTCGCCTTCAACACGGCGATCTCGTTCGTGACGAACACGAACTGGCAGGCCTACTCGGGAGAGGACCTCGCGTACACCGTGCAGTTCGCGGGACTCGCGGTGCAGAACTTCGTGTCCGCGGCCACGGGCATCGCGGTGGCCGTCGCCCTCGTGCGCGGTTTCGCCTATCGCCGCTCCGGGACGATCGGCAACTTCTGGGTGGATCTCGTGCGCGGCACGTTCCGCATCCTCCTGCCGCTCTCGATCCTCGCCGCGATCGTCCTCATGGCGGGCGGCGTGGTGCAGAACTTCGCCGGCTACACGGATGTGACCACCATCACCGGGGGGACACAGACCATCCCCGGCGGGCCCGTCGCCTCGCAGGAGGCGATCAAGGAGATCGGCACGAACGGCGGCGGCTTCTACAACGCCAACGCCTCGCACCCGTTCGAGAATCCCACCGGCTGGACCAGCCTGTTCCAGGTGATCCTCATCCTGATCATTCCCTTCTCCCTTCCCCGCACGTTCGGGAAGATGGTCGGCGACAACCGTCAGGGCTACGCGATCCTCGCGGCGATGGGCACGCTCTACCTGCTGTCCGTGACGGCGCTCGCGGCCTTCGAGTTCGCAGGGAACGGTACCGCCCCGGAACTCGCGGGTGCGGCGATGGAAGGCAAGGAGGCCCGCTTCGGTCTCGTGCAGTCCGTGCTCTACGCGGCGACGACCACCCTCACCTCCACGGGGTCGGTCAACTCCATGCACGACTCGTACACGGCCCTGGGCGGCATGGTCCCCATGATCAACATGCTCCTGGGTGAGATCGCTCCCGGCGGTGTCGGGGCGGGTCTCTACGGGATGCTGATCATCGCTGTGATCGCGGTGTTCGTGGCCGGTCTGCTCGTCGGGCGTACCCCGGAGTACCTGGGCAAGAAGATCGGCCCGCGCGAGATGAAGCTCGCGAGTCTCTACATCCTGGTGATGCCGATCCTCGTGCTGGGGGGCGTGGCGCTCAGCTTCGCGATCCCGGCGCTCCGGGGCAGCATCGTGGACGAGTCGCTCACGAACACCGGATCGCACGGACTGTCCGAGGTGATCTACGCCTTCGCCTCCGGGGCGAACAACAACGGGTCCGCCTTCGCGGGTCTGACCGCCAGCACCCCGTGGCTGACCGCCGCGATCGGTGTGGCGATGCTGTTCGGCCGGTTCATCCCGATCGCTCTCGTTCTCGCGCTGGCCGGTTCTCTCGCCGCGCAGGACAAGGTTCCCGCAACAGCCGGAACCTTGCCCACCCATCGCCCGCTCTTCGTCGGCCTCACGGTCGGCACCGCGGTGCTGGTGACTGCTCTCGTCTTCTTCCCCGTTCTCACGCTGGGTCCCCTGGCGGAAGGGTTGCTGTAACCATGTCCACGATCACCCGACACCCCTCGACCGAGGAGGCCGCGCCCAGCGCGGCTCCCACTCCGGTCAAGACCCTCACCGGATCCCAGATCCGCGCGGCGCTCCCGGGCGCTGTCCGCAAGCTCGCCCCGCGCGCCCAGTGGCGCAACCCCGTCATGTTCCTCGTCTGGGTCGGGGCCGCGCTCACCACGCTGCTCGCGGTGGCCGAGCCTTTCCTGGGCGGTCCCGCTCCCTCGGGCGGGACGAGCGTCCCCTGGTCGTTCACCGGGATCATCGCCGCGTGGCTCTGGCTCACGGTGCTCTTCGCGAACCTGGCGGAGTCGATCGCCGAGGGGCGGGGAAAGGCGCAGGCCGACTCGCTGCGCAAGACCCGCACGAGCACGACCGCTCACCGCGTCGCCGACTACGACGCCGACGCGGACCCGTCCGCCGAGGGCGCCCGGCTGGCGGAGGTGTCGTCGGCAGACCTCCGTCTCGGTGACACGGTCGTCGTCTCCGCCGGTGAGCTGATCCCCGGCGACGGCGACATCATCTGGGGTATCGCGAGCGTGGACGAGTCGGCGATCACGGGAGAATCCGCGCCGGTCGTCCGCGAATCGGGAGGCGACCGCTCAGCCGTGACCGGAGGCACGCGGGTGCTGTCGGATCGGATCGTGGTGCGGATCACCTCGAAGCCCGGTGAGACGTTCGTGGACCGCATGATCGCCCTCGTCGAGGGCGCGGCACGTCAGCGCACCCCCAACGAGATCGCATTGAACATCCTGCTGGCGTCGCTGTCGATCGTCTTCGTCGTGGTCGCTCTCACGCTCAATCCCATCGCGTCGTATCCGGCGAGTCCCGCCAGCATCACGGTGCTCGTCGCTCTGCTGGTGTGTCTGATCCCCACCACGATCGGTGCGCTGCTGTCCGCGATCGGGATCGCCGGTATGGACCGGCTCGTGCAGCGCAACGTCCTCGCGATGTCGGGGCGTGCCGTCGAGGCCGCCGGTGATGTGACGACGCTGCTGCTGGACAAGACCGGGACCATCACGTACGGCAACCGTCGTGCGACGGCCTTCGTCCCCCTCACGGGTGTGAGCGAGCGGGAGCTCGCCGAATCCGCAGCGCTCGCCTCTCTCGCCGACCCGACCCCCGAGGGCACCTCCATCGTGGACCTCGCCCGTGCCGAGCGCGTGCCGGTCGGGCAGGCCGTCGACGGGGAGATCGTCCCCTTCACGGCTCAGACGCGGATGTCGGGTGTGGACCTGAGTGACGGATCCCAGATCCGCAAGGGCGCGGGCTCCGCCATCCTCGCGTGGCTCGACGAGGGCAGTGTTCCTCGTGCGGGTGGCGAGCGGACGGAGCTGGACGAACATGTCTCGCGCATCTCGCAGTCCGGCGGCACGCCCCTGGTCGTTGCGTCCGCGTCGGCCGCCGGCGAGCGTCGCGTCCTCGGCGTCGTCCACCTCAAGGACGTCGTCAAGGAGGGCCTGGCTGAACGGTTCGCGGAACTGCGCGCGATGGGCATCCGCACCGTGATGGTCACGGGTGACAACCCGTTGACCGCCGCCGCGATCGCCCAGGAGGCGGGGGTGGACGACTTCCTCGCCGAGGCCACACCTGAGCAGAAGCTCGCCTACATCCGCGCCGAGCAGGAGGGGGGAAACCTCGTCGCGATGACCGGCGACGGCACGAACGACGCCCCCGCGCTCGCGCAGGCGGACGTCGGCGTCGCGATGAACACGGGAACGTCGGCGGCGAAGGAGGCGGGCAACATGGTCGACCTCGATTCGGATCCCACCAAGCTCATCGACATCGTCGCGATCGGCAAGCAGCTCCTCATAACCCGGGGTGCGCTGACCACGTTCTCGATCGCGAACGACGTCGCGAAGTACTTCGCGATCATCCCCGCCATCTTCATGGGAGTGTTCCCCGGCCTCGGGGTGCTCAACGTCATGGGGTTGCATTCCCCGGCCTCGGCCGTCCTGTCGGCGGTGATCTTCAACGCGATCGTGATCGTCTTCCTCGTGCCCCTGGCGCTGCGCGGTGTGAAGTACCGGCCGATGAACGCGTCGCGGATCCTCGGGCGCAACCTCGCCGTCTACGGTCTCGGCGGCATCCTCACCCCCTTCCTCGGCATCTGGCTCATCGACCTCGTCGTGCGCCTCATCCCCGGATTCTGACCCCACGATCGAAGGAAAGAAATCATCATGAACGCCGCCACGCGCAGCAGCGGACGGACACTGTGGGTCGCCACACGTGCGCTGCTCCTGTTCACCGTCGTCCTCGGAATCGGGTACACGCTGCTGATCACCGGCATCGGGCAGCTCGCCCTGCCGGCGCAGGCCAACGGGAGTCCGTTGACCGACCGCGACGGGGACACCGTCGGGTCCTCCCTCATCGGTCAGTCCTTCACCGACGCCGACGGTGCCCCGCTGCCGGAGTACTTCCAGTCCCGCCCCTCGGCGGCGGGCGACGGGTACGACGGCAGGGCGTCGTCGGGAACGAACCACGGCCCGGAGAACGAGGAGCTCATCGCCGCGCTCACCGAGCGCAAGAGCGACATCGCCGCTTTCAACGGCGTCGAGGAGGCGGATGTCCCCGCCGACGCGGTCACGGCCTCCAGTTCCGGGCTCGATCCGCACATCAGCCCGCAGTACGCCGCGATCCAGATCCAGCGTGTGGCGGACGCGCGCGGCCTCGCCTCGGCGCAGGTGGAGGATCTCGTGGCTGAATATACGAAGGAGCCGGACCTCGGGTACATCGGAGAGCGCGTCGTGAACGTCGCCGAGTTGAACCTGGGCCTGGACGAACTGGAGGAGTGAACATGACGACACGGGGGCGGCTTCGCGTGCTGCTCGGCGCCGCCCCCGGCGTCGGCAAGACCTACACGATGCTCGAGGAGGGCCGCCGCCTGCTCGGCGAGCGGCGGGACGTCGTCATCGGGATCGTCGAGACGCACGGGCGCGCCGCGACGGCGAACATGACGGCAGGGATCCCCGCCGTGCCGCGGGCGAGCGTGCAACACCGCGGCGTCGAGCTCGAGGAGATGGACCTGGGTGCCGTGCTCGAACGCGCCCCCGACGTCGCCCTCGTCGACGAGCTCGCGCACACGAATGCGCCCGGGTCGCAGAACCGCAAGCGCTGGGAGGACATCGACACCCTCCTGAACGCGGGGATCGACGTCATCTCCACTCTCAACATCCAGCACATCGAATCGCTCAACGACGTGGTGGAGAAGATCACGGGTGTCCCGCAACGCGAGACCGTCCCCGACAGCTTCCTTCGCCACGCGGACCAGATCGAGGTCGTCGACCTCGCCCCGCAGGCGCTGCGGGATCGCCTGGCCGGCGGCTCCGTGTATCCCGCGGAGCGCATCGATGCGGCGCTGTCGAACTATTTCCGCCTCGGGAACCTCACCGCGCTGCGCGAGCTCGCGCTGCTCTGGCTCGCGGACGAGGTGGACCAGGCGCTGCGCACGTACCGACTCGAGCACGACATCGACAGCAAGTGGGAAGCGCGCGAGCGCGTCGTGGTCGCCTTGACCGGCGGACCGGAGGGCGAGACGCTCCTGCGGCGTGGCGCGCGCGTCGCGGCTCGCTCCGCGGGCGGTGAACTCATCGCCGTGCATGTGACGAGCCAGGACGGCCTGCGCGCGGGCAACCCCGCGGCGCTGGCGCAGCAGCGCGTGCTCGTGGAGAAGCTCGGCGGCACGTACCACCAGGTCGTCGGCAACGACATCCCGGCCGCGCTGGTCGAGTTCGCCCGATCGTCCAATGCCACCCAGCTCGTCCTCGGGGTGAGTCGGCGCGGACGCATCGCAGCGGCGCTGACCGGACCGGGTATCGGTGCGACGGTCATCAGGGAGTCGGGGGACATCGATGTCCACATCGTCACCCACGCCGCGGCGGGCGGACGCTTCGCCCTCCCGCCGATCGGGGGTGCTCTCACGCGCAAGCGCCGCATACTGGGGTCGCTGCTCGCCCTCATCGGCGGGCCTGCACTCACGGCGCTCCTGCTGACGTTCCGCTCGCAGGAGTCCATCACGAGCGATGTCCTCAGCTATCAGCTGCTCGTCGTGGTCGTCGCCCTCGTCGGCGGGATCTGGCCCGCGCTGTTCGCGGCCGTGCTGTCCGGAATCACGCTCGACTTCTTCTTCATCGAGCCGTTCTACACGATCACGATCGCGGACCCGCTGCACATCCTCGCGCTGCTGCTGTACGTCACGATCGCGGTGCTGGTGAGTTTCGTCGTGGACCGGGCCGCCCGGCGCACGCGGGCAGCCCGGCGCGCGGCAGCGGAATCCGAACTCATCCAGACCGTCGCGGGCAGTGTGCTGCGTGGGGAGAGCGCCATCCAGGCGCTCGTGGACCGCACGCGCGAGGCCTTCCAGCTTCCGGGCGTGCGGGTCGTGATCGGCGATCGCACCGTCGCGGCGGCGGGAGAGCCGATCGTCGGTCGGGACCACACCGTGATCCCGCTGTCCGAGGGTGCGGAACTCGAACTGCACGGAGCGGATCTCGCCGCGTCCGAGCGACGACTGCTCGCCGTGGTGTCCGCGCAGATGAGTTCCGCTCTGGAGCATCAGAGGCTCATGGCGACGGCCGAGGAGATCGAGCCGATCGCCGCCTCGGATCGGGTACGCGGCGCTCTCCTGTCCGCGCTGAGTCACGATCTGCGCCGCCCCCTCGCGGCGGCCGCGGCCGCTGTCGGAGGGCTCCGCGCCGCGGGCGCGACGCTGTCCACGGAGGATCGGCGCGAGCTCCTGGAGACGGCGGATGAGAGCCTCAGCGCTCTCGCCGCGCTCGTCGGCGACCTCCTCGACGTGAGCCGACTGCAGGCGGGCGCGCTCACGCTCGCCACGATGGCGGTCGATCCGGGAGAGGCCATCGCCCCCGCCCTGGACGAACTCACGCTCGGACCGTCCGACGTGCGGCTCGCCCTGAAGCACCAGGACACCGCTGTCGACGCGGACCCGGTGCTCCTGCAGCGCGTCATCGTGAACCTGCTCTCCAACGCGATTCGTCACTCCCCGGAGGGGCGGCCGGTGACGGTGACCACCAGCACTTTCGGGGAGCGTCTGGAGATCCGTATCATCGACCACGGCCCCGGAGTGCCCGCGGACCGCATCGACGACATCTTCGTGCCGTTCCAGCGGCTCGGCGACACGGACAACTCCAGCGGTCTCGGTCTCGGCCTCGCGCTCTCGCGCGGTTTCGTCGAAGCCATGCACGGCACCCTCGCACCCGAGAACACCCCAGGAGGAGGGCTGACCATGGTCATCTCGCTGTCCGTCCACCGGACATCACCGGGCGGGGCGGACGAATGAAGATCCTGATCGCGGACGACGATCCGCAGATCCTCCGGGCCCTGCGCATCACCCTGACCGCCAAGGGGTACGACGTGGTGACCGCTCAGGACGGCACGCAGGCCATCAGCGTCGCGGTCGATGAGCATCCCGATCTGTACCTGCTGGATCTCGGGATGCCGAAGCTCACCGGCATCGACGTCATCCACGGCATCCGCGGCTGGTCGGCGGCGCCGATCCTCGTGGTCTCCGGGCGCGCGGGGGCCGTGGACAAGGTCGAGGCGCTCGATGCGGGCGCCGACGACTACATCACCAAGCCCTTCTCGGTCGACGAGCTGCTCGCGCGCATCCGCGCCCTCACGCGGCGCGTCCCGCACGAGGCGGCGCTCCCGTCCGTGCGGCTCGGGGATGTGGCGATCGATCTCGCCGCCCGCAGCGTCACGCGGGGGTCTCCGGATGCGACGAGGCAGATCCGTCTCACCCCGACCGAGTGGCAGGTCATCGAGATCCTGATCCGCAACAGCGGGCGATTGGTCACCCGGCAGACGCTGCTCACCACCATCTGGGGGACCGAGCACGCCGAGGACACCGGGTATCTCCGCCTCTACATCCTGCAGCTGCGGAAGAAGATCGAGCCGGACCCGTCGCATCCCGTCCACATCATCACGGAGCCCGGCATGGGCTACCGCCTCGAGAACGTCGCGACCTGAGCCACGGTCCCGCGCGGCGGGCAAACGGGGATCGCGGTCCTACACTGGATGCCGTGACCGCACTCGACGCCGACCGCCAGTCCCTGCTCGCCCTGATCGCCGAGGAAGCGGTGTTCCATGGCGACTTCACCCTCTCGAGCGGCAAGCAGGCGACGTACTACGTCGATATGCGCAGGCTCACTCTCGACCACCGGGCAGCTCCCGCGATCGGGCGGATCATGCTCGACCTCGTCGGCGACCTCGATATCGCAGCCGTCGGCGGTCTCACGCTCGGTGCCGACCCGATCGCGAACTCGGTCCTGCACGCCTCCGTCGCCACCGACCGTCCGCTGGATGCGTTCGTCGTCCGCAAGGAGCCCAAGGACCACGGACGCGGTCGTCAGATCGAGGGTGCGGACATCGCGGGCAAGCGGGTCGTGGTCCTCGAGGACACCTCCACGACCGGCCAGTCCGCGCTCAAGGCCGTCGAGGTGCTGCGCCGCGAGGGTGCGGAGGTCGTGGCCGTCGCCGTGATCGTGGACCGCAAGACCGGCGCGCAGGCCGCGATCGAGGCGGCCGGTCTGGAATGGCGGGCCGCGTTCGATCTCGACGACCTCGGCCTCGAACCGCAGTGACCATGACGACCTGCGCTCTCGCCGTCGATGTCGGCGGAACGAAGATGGAAGCGGCACTCGTCCGCGCCGACGGCACGCTCGTCCCCGGCAGCCGTAGCCGCCGCCCGACCGGACGATCGGCCACGCCCGAGGGCCTGCGCACCGCGATCACCGAGATCGTCACGCACGCGATGGCGACGCTGCCGGCGGCCGACGAACTCGTGGGAGCCGGAGTGGGCAGCGCCGGGCCCATCGATCGGGCCACCGGGGCGATCTTCCCCGTCAACATGCCGCTCGCTCAGGGATTCGGGCTGGCGGACGCCGTGCGTGATGCCGCGTCGGATCTCGCCGCCCGCGACGTGCCGACCGTCTTCGGACACGACGGCGGATGCCTCGCGCTCGCCGAGTCCTGGCGTGGCGCCACGCAGGGCGCCCGATCCTCGCTCTCGATCGTCGTGTCGACGGGTGTCGGCGGCGGGTTCGTCGTCGGTGGGCAGTACATCGCCGGGGCATCCGGAAACGCCGGTCACCTCGGTCAGGTGCGCGTCGCGAGCGGGCTCACGCTCGAAGAGGTCGCCTCCGGTCCCGCGAGCGTCGCGTGGGCGCAGACCCAGGGCTACTCCGGTGAGCAGGGCGAGGACCTCGCGCGTGACGCCGCCGCGGGCGACCCGCTCGCACGACAGGCGATCGAGCGCTCGGCGACCGCCGTCGGAAAGGCGCTGGCGGACGCCGCGACCCTCGTCGACCTGGATCTCGTGGCGATCGGTGGCGGCTTCTCGCGCGTCTCTGAGGACTACATCGATCTCGTGCAGGACGCCCTGACCGCGAGCGCCGCGCACGACTACTCCCGCCGCGCGCGCGTCGTGCGCTCCGGCCTGGGGGACGAGGGTCCGCTCATCGGTGCCGCGGCGCTGATCCTCCGCTGATTCGTTCGCGGTCGGTTCGCCGTGGGTCGGCACGGCGGGCGACAGCCAGCAGGATCGGGATGAGTGCGCAGAGCCCGGCGGAGATGAGGAACGTGGTCACCGATGCGGGGTCTCGACCGACGACCAGGATCGCGGACGGAACGAGCGTTCCGCCGACCGCACCGCACGCGACGAGTGCTCCGGTCACGGCTCTGCTCTGGGCGTCCTCGAGGCGGTCGAGGGCGAGGCCGAGGATGAGGCCGTAGCTCGGGGCGAGCGCGACGACCGAGATGGCGATCGCAGCAAGCGCCCACGCCGGCGCGCTGGTGCGCAACAGGCCGGCGGCGCCGAGGAGCACGGTGGCACTGATCGAGCCGACCGCCAGGATCGTGAGGGGTCTCACGCGAGCGCGATGGAGCGTCGCAGCGCTGAAGCGCCCCACGGCCATGAGAGCCCAGAAGACGCTCGTTCCCAGAGCTGCGACGCCCGGGTCGATCGAGAGCGCCCGCGCGGAGATCACGGCGGACCAGCCCGAGAGCACGGTCTCCACTCCCACGTAGACCGGGAGGGCGATCGCGAAGGGGAGGAGCGGCACGAGCGTCCGAGCCGCCGCGGACGCGGGCGCGCGGGTGGGGGCGGGGGTCGCGGGTGTTCGCGCGAGTATGGCGATCGTTCCGAGCGGGATGAGCGCGAGGAGGCCCAGGACGGGGAGGACGGACGATGCGCCTGCGACGAGGAGCGGGGTGGCGGCAGCGCACACCGCGAGCGTGCCGGTGAGCGCGCTCAGCAGTCCCGTGGAGCTGCCGGCGGACGCGGCCTTCGCCGCGACGCTGCCGGATGCCTCGACCAGGCCGAATCCGATGCCGGCGACCGCGGCCGCCGTGAGGAAGACGGCGGGGACGCCGGCGACCGCGGTGGCGACGATCGCGGCCACCTGCAGGGCACTGCCGATCAGGAGCACACGGCGCACGGACCATCGCCCGAGAAGGGGGCCGGAGGTGAGGACCCCGGCGAGGAGGCCGGCGAACAGCACCGGAATGGCCACGCTCAGGTCGCTCCCGAGGGCGCGACCTGCCGCGGGCAGGATGGCCGGGATGAACGAGGCGGTGACCCCGAGGCTTGCGAATGCGGCGAAGAGCCCCGCTCTGGCCCCACGGGTCGTCACGTCACACGCCGCCGGCGGGGAGGTGATGCACGGCGGCGTACGTGTCGCGGAGGGCTTCCATCGAACGGTCGTAGTGGGACTGGGCGACACCGATGAAGATGCAGTCCACGACCATCAGCTGAGCGATGCGACTTCCGAGTGCCCCGGAGCGGAATCCGGTCTCGCGAGCGGCCGTGGTCAGCACGATGTCGGCCTGGTCGGCTAGGGGGGCGCCCGCGTGGTTCGTGATCGCGATGGTCGTCGCTCCGCTGCGGCGGGCGAGCATGAGGAACTCGATCGTGTCGGTCGTCGATCCGGAGTGCGACACGGCGATCGCCACGTTGCCCGGACGCAGTGTGGCCGCTGAGGTCCAGGCCGCGTGCGGGTCCGACCACTCCAGGGCGGTCCGACCGATGCGCGTGAGCTTGCGCTGCAGATCCAGTCCGACGATCGCGCTCGCGCCGACGCCGAAGATGTCGATACGCGGCGAAGAGGTGATCGCCGTGACCGCCTCGAGGAGAGCCTCGGTGTCCAGCACCTTGGCCGTATCGGCGAGAGACAGCGTCTCGGCGAGCGACACCTTGGCCACGATGTCTGCGAGGGTGTCATCGCGGTTGATGTCGCCCGACACCTCGGGGAGTCCCGCCGTGTCGAACTTCTCCTGCGCGACGTCGCGCAGGACATGCGCGCGCAGGTCCCGGACGTGCTCGTACCCGAGGCGTTTGCAGAAGCGGACGACCGAGGTCGTGGACGTCTCGCATCGCTGGGCGAGTTCGGAGATGGACAGTCCCGCGGCCTCGGTCGGGCGGCTCAGGAACTGGTCGGCGATGCGCTGTTCGCTCGGGCGCAGCTCGGGGTAGATCGCCCGCATGCGCACCAGTACGGGGGGAGCGCCGACATCATGGGGGGCGGCGTCGTGCAGCATCGGTGTCTCCGTTCGGTGTCACACACACTAGAGGAAACTCTGTTACATATGAAGCCGAACTCGTGTACTTTTGGTACTCACCAAGACAACGATGTTCGCGGATGGACCCCGAAAGACATCCCGCACGGAGCCCGCCGAAGCATCCCCCACGCTGGAGGAATCAGCAATGAGCACAGCACGGCGAGCGTCCTACGGCGCTCTGACAGCGACAGGGCTGGCACTGGCCCTCGTCATCACCGGGTGTTCCAGCCCGTCCACCACCCCCACCGATTCCGAGGGCGGCGCCGCAGGTGGCGACCTCGTCGTCGGAGTCACCAGCGATCCGGACACGCTCTTCCCGTGGAAGGCGACGCAGTTCCAGGCCGTCAACGTTCTGCAGAACCTGTACGGAACTCTCACGGAGTTCGATGAGGAGCTGAACGTCGTTCCCGGCCTCGCCGAGTCGTGGGACGTGTCGGAAGACGGTCTGACCGTCGCATTCACCCTGCGTGACGGAGTGACCTTCGCCGACGGCAGCGCGCTCGACTCCGAGGACGTCAAGTTCTCGCTCGACGCGATCGCCGACGAGGCCACAGCCGCCGTCGCTGCGACCTCGCTCGCATCGGTCGAGAGCGTCGAGGCGACCGACGAGAGCACGGTGACCCTGACGTTGAACGCTCCGGACGCCGCGCTCCCCGCGAATCTGGCCGTGATCAACATGGCGATCCTGTCGTCAGAGGACACCGAGGAGGAGTTGAACGCCACCCCCAACGGCACCGGCCCCTTCATCCTCGAGGACCGCACCCCGAGTCAGTCGCTCACCCTCGCCAAGAACGAGGAGTACTGGGGAGAGACCGCGCTCCTCGACACGGTCGAGTTCCGAGTGATCCCCGATGAGTCGTCGATCGTCTCTGCGATGCAGTCCGGTAACGTCCAGCTCGCCGTCTTCGACGACCCGCTGGTCGCCGAGACCGCCGAGGCCGCGAACGCCATGGTCGAGAGCACGCCGCAGCTGAGCTACCACGCACTGCAGCTCAACGCGACCCGCGGTGACCTCGCCGACGTGAACGTGCGTCTGGCCATCCAGTGCGCGATCGACCGTCAGGAAGTCCTCGACACGGCGGCACTCGGCGAGGGTGAGGTCACCGGACCGATCACGTCTCCCGCGTACAAGTCCGACCCGGCCTCGCGTCCGTGCCCGGAGCGCGACCTGGACAAGGCCGCCGAGTACCTCGACGAGGCGGGCAAGTCCGGTGGTGTGACGATCGATGCGATCGTCTCGCAGGGCGAGTACGCGACGTCCGTCAACGAGGCGCAGAACCTCAAGGCGCAGCTCGCCGAGGCGAACATCACGCTCGAGATCGAGGTGCTCGAGTCGGGTGCCTTCGTGGATCGCTGGATCGCCGCGGACTTCGACGCGGCCGTCGCGCTCAATGGCGGACGCCCTGACCCGGACGGCATGTACGGTCGGTACTTCACGAGCACCGGCAACCTGAACCAGGTCGCCGGATACTCCTCGCCCGAGCTCGACGGTCTGTTCGCTGCCGGCCGCGAGACCGCCGACGCGGAGGAGCGTGCAGCGATCTACGAGCAGGTCTCAGACCATCTCGAGGACAACGCGGCGTGGATCTGGCTGTTCACCAGCTTCAGCTACACCGCCACCGACGCCACCGTCTCCGGGTTCACCCCGATGGCGAACGGCTCGCTGCAGTACCTGCGGACCACCTCCGTCCAGTAGTAGTGATCGCGGTGCGGTGCGAGCGGCGACGTTCGCACCGCACCCCTTCCTCCGAGAGAGCCATGTTCAGACAGATCCTCCGCAATCGGGTGCTGCGCCGCATCCTCGCAGCGTTCGGCACGCTCTTCGGCGTCGCCGTGTTCGTGTTCGTGATGCTCCGCGCCATCCCGGGCAACCAGATCACGGCGGGCCTCGGCACCGAGGCCGCCGCCCTCACCCCCGCACAGCGCGCGGCTCTGGAGGCCTACTACGGCCTGGACCAGCCGCTGTTCGTGCAGTTCTTCTCCTGGTTGGGGAACATCTTCACCGGAAATCTCGGCTTCTCCTCCCGCGCCCAGACGAGCGTGTTGGATCTGACCGCGGCGTCACTTCCCGTCACGTTCGAGCTGGCGATCTTCTCGATCGTGATCGCCCTCGCGATCGGCATCCCGCTCGGAATGCTGTCCGCGTCCAAGCCCGACTCCGTGCGTGACGGTGTGGGCCAGGTCGTCGGACTCGCGGGCCTCTCGATCCCGGCCTTCCTCCTCGGTACGGCTCTTCTGGCGATCCTCGCCTCGTCGTTCGGATTCAATCCCAACGGACAGCGGTTCGCGACGCTCTTCGAGGATCCGTTGCTCAATCTGCAGCAGATGCTCCTCCCCTCGATCGTTCTGGGCTTCGGCATCGCGGCACCGATCATGCGCACGACGCGCACGGCGGTGCTGGAGATCCGCTCGAACGACTTCATCCGCACGGCGCGCGCCAAGGGCGTGCCGCCCCGCCGACTTCAGTTCCGGCACGTGTTGCGCAACGCGCTCGTGCCGATCGTGACGATGACCGGCCTACAGTTCGGGTACCTGCTCGGTGGCGCCGTGGTCGTGGAGCAGATCTTCTCGCTCCCCGGCATCGGCCGCCAGGTGCTGCTCGGTATCCAGCAGAAGGAGTACGCGCTCGTGCAGAGCACCGTGCTCGTGATCGCGCTCGCCTTCGTCATCGTGAATCTGCTCACCGACCTGCTCTATCGGGTCATCGATCCCCGGGTGCGTGTGGCATGACCGACATCAGTACGACTCCTCCGATCTCCGCCGGTGGTGGCCGCACCATGGAACGCGTGAGGCTCCTCCTCCGCAGCCGAAGTGGCCTCGTCGGCCTCATCCTCGTCGTGGCGCTCGCGATCCTCAGCCTCGCCTCGGCGTTCGGGCTGCTCGCGTTCGATCCCCTCGCCCAGAACACCGCGTCCCGCTTGCAGGCGCCCTCCGCGGTGCACTGGTTCGGCACCGACCAGTTCGGACGCGACGTGTTCTCCCGGGTCGCGGCCGGTGTCGCCAACTCCGCCCTGATCTCCGTCGTCGCGGTGGCGTTCGCCACCGTCGTCGGGACGCTGTGCGGCCTCATCGCCGGCTTCTACCGCGGGTTCTCGGACGGCGCGATCTCGGCGGTCACGAACGTGCTCTTCGCGTTTCCGCCGCTGCTGCTCGCACTCTCGCTGGCGTCCGTCTTCGATCGCAACTGGTTCACGATCGCCGTGGCGATCGCGATCGTCTACGTCCCCATCTTCATCCGAGTCACTCGCGGGCCCGTCCTCTCACTGCGCGAGATCGAGTACGTCAGGGCCGCCAAGAGCACGGGACAGAGTCGCATGGCGACGATGTTCCAGCACGTGCTGCCGAACATCACGTCGATCATCATCGTCCAGATCACGCTCTCGCTGTCGTGGGCTGTGCTGACGGAAGCATCGCTGAGCTTCCTCGGTCTCGGCACGCCACCGCCCGCACCCTCCCTCGGATCGATGATCTTCGAGGCGCGCACGCTCGTGACGATCGCTCCGTGGACGATGATCGCACCGGGCATCGTCGTCGTCCTGCTCGTCGTGGGTCTGAATCTGCTCGGCGACGGTCTGCGCGACAGTCTCGATCCCCGGAATCGGGGAAAGAAGTGACGGGCGTGGAGGAGGATCTCGGCGTCCTCGCGACCGAGGCGACGGCCCCGCGGTTCGCGGACATCGATCGCATGTCGGTCGCCCAGCTCGCCGAGACGATGAACGATGCGGACGCCACGGTTCCCGAGGCGGTCCGTGGCGCACTGCCGCAGATCGTCCCCGCCATCGAGGCCGCCTCAGGGCGTATGGCTTCCGGAGGGCGTCTCATCTACATCGGAGCGGGGACCCCCGGCCGGATCGGGATCGTCGACGCCTCCGAGTGTCCGCCGACGTTCAGCACTCCCCCCGAACTCGTGTTCGCGATCATGGCCGGCGGACCGGGAGCGATCGTCACCCCGGTCGAGGGTGCGGAAGACGATGCGAACGCCGGCGTGGCGGCCGTGGACGACGCGGAGATCGGTCCGCAGGACACTCTGATCGGCATCGCGTCGAGCGGACGCACCCCGTACGTGGTCGCCGCCGTGCGACGCGCCCGCGAGCGGGGGGCTCTGACGGTCGGCCTCTCGTGCAACACCGACACTCCGCTCAGTGAGACAGCGGAGCACGGTATCGAGGTGGAGGTGGGGCCAGAGGTGCTCGCCGGGTCCACCAGGCTCAAGTCCGGCACGGCGCAGAAGCTCGTGCTGAACATGTTCTCCACCATCGTCATGGTGCAGCAGGGCAAGGTCTACGGGAACCTCATGGTCGACCTGAAGGCGACGAACCACAAGCTGCGGGAGCGCGCTGTCCGGATGGTGCAGACCATCGCCGAGGTGGATCGCGACACCGCCCTGACAGCACTGGAAGCGTCAGGCTTCAGCGTGAAGGTTGCGGTGGTCATGATCCGCCGCGGGGAGGACGCGGACACCGCGGCCACCCGACTCTCCGACGCCGACGGCCGGCTGCGGAACGCACTCGAGGAGAACTACTGATGCGCGTACTGGGACTCATCTCCGGCACCTCCCATGACGGAATAGACGCGGCGGTCGTCGACTTCTCGGTCGACGGCGGCGCGGTCAGCGGCGAGGTGCTCGCCTCGACGAGCGTGCCCTACGCTCCCGATCTCCGTGCGCGGCTGGTCGCAGCGCTACCGCCCGCGCAGACGACTCTCGCTGAGGTGTGCGAGCTCGACACCCTCATCGGGATGGCCTTCGCCGATGTCGCTGCCGACATCGCGGACGCCGTCGGTGGCGTGGACGCCGTCTGCTCGCACGGTCAGACCGTGTATCACTGGGTGGACGGAGCGCACGCGCTCGGCACGCTGCAGATCGGCCAGCCCGCGTGGATCGCGGAGCGGGTGGGCACCCCCGTCGTGTCCGACGTGCGCATCCGCGACATCACCGCAGGCGGTCACGGTGCGCCGCTCGTGTCGTTCCTGGACGAACTGCTGCTGCGCTCTCAGCCCGGCACAGCCGCCGCCCTCAACCTCGGCGGGATCTCGAACATGACGGTCGTGGGTGGTGGCGACATCGTGGCCTACGACATCGGGCCGGCGAACGCGCTGGTCGATGCGGTCATCGTCGAACACGACCTGAACGACCTCGGCTACGACGAGGACGCCCGCATCGCACTCACGGGCCGCGTCGACGAGCAGCTGCTGTCCGCGCTCCTGGAGGACCCGTACTACGCGCTCGTCGCTCCCAAGAGCACGGGCAAAGAGCACTTCCACCTCGGCTACGTGCACGAGCATCTCGCGGCTCAGGAGAGGGACATCCCGGTCGCCGATCTCGTGCGAACCCTCACGGAACTCACGGTACGCACGGTCGCGCACGACGTGCGGTCGGCGGGTATCGGCTTCCTCGCGGTCTCCGGCGGAGGGTGCCACAACCCGCTCCTTCTCAACGGTCTGCGCGCCGCGCTTCCCGACACGACGGTGGTGCTCGCGGACGAGCTGGGTGCGCCGGCGGACAGCAAGGAAGCGATCCTGCTCGCGCTGATCGGATGGAGCACGCTGCACGGCGTCCCCGCCGTCGTCCCCGGCGGAACCGGCGCGCGTGCCCCCCGCATACTCGGCACCATCACCCCCGGGGTTGGCCCTCTCGTGTTGCCGACACCCGTCGGTCGTATCGACACGCTCACGCTGTCCGGGCGCTGACGGAGCACCCCATGAGCGTCATCACCGAAGTACGCGTCCGGCGGGTGTCGTCGCCGCTGGTGCGCACGTTCGTCACCGCCGTGCGGCAGGTGACCGCGCTGGACGGGGTCCTCGTGCAGGTGCGGGATGCCGGCGGCGGAATCGGATGGGGCGAGGCCGCGGTCAGTTGGCGCGTCACGGGGGAGAGTCCGGAGAGTGTGGACGCCGCGGTCAGCGGTCCCCTCGCGGCCACCGTCATCGGTCGCCATCCGGGTGACCCGGAGCTCCCCGGCGACATCGGACGCGCGGTCTGGGGCAACGCCGCCGCGCGCAGTGCGGTGGAGTGCGCGGTGGCCGATCTCGCGGCCAGGCACCAGAGGCTCCGCCTCGCGGACGCTCTCTCCGGAACCGCGAGGGGAGCTGCGGCGTCCTGCATCCGCACGGACATGACGCTGTCCGCGGCTTCTCCGGCGGACCTCGCGGTGGTGGCCCTGGAGCACGTGGGCGCCGGCTTCGGTGCGTTGAAGGTCAAGATCGCCGCGGGTATGGATGCCGTAGCCTCGCTGGGAGCGGTGCGTCGCGCTGTCGGTCCCGGGATCCTGCTGCGTATCGACGCGAATCAGGCATGGGGTGAGGTCGAGGCCATCCGTCAGATCCGCGCGTGCGAGGACGCGGGCATCCCGCTCGAATTCGTCGAGCAGCCGGTGCCCGCAGACGCGCTCGACTCTCTCGCAGCCGTCACCGCCGCAGTCGACACCCCGATCATGGCCGACGAGTCGGTGCGCACCGCACGCGATGTGCGCCGCGTCGCGGAAACGGGAGCGGCGCAGTTCGTGAACATCAAGCTCGCGAAGACCGGTGGCCTCTCGGAAGCGTGGAGCGCGGCGACCGCGGCACGAGAGGCCGGGCTCGGTGTGGTCGTGGGCTGCATGATGGAGGGACACGTCGGAGTCGCGGCCGCCGCGCATCTCGCCGCCGCGTTCGCACCCGATGTCATCCACGACCTGGATGCGGCGCTGTGGCTCCGCGATCCGGCAGTACGCGGCGGTATCCGCTACGACGGTGATGCGATCGAGCTCGGAGACGGTCCGGGGATCGGCGTGATCGGGCTTGCCGAATCCGGCGCGCGATCGGCCACTCCCGTCGCGGCACGGGGAGGTGCCGGATGAGTGCGCGCGACCGCCGCGTCGACGACGCTCTACACATCGTGCTCTCGGGTGACGACGCACCGCGCGGCGCCGTCATCGGCATTGCGGACTCCGCTGGGCGCGCGAGCGGTGCCCGGGGCGTCGCGAACGCCGCGGGGGTCGCCGTCACGGTGGATACGGCCTTCGACGTTGCCTCGGTCACCAAGGTCGCCGCGACCACGACAGCGCTGCTGAGGCTCGCCAGCCTCGGTGAGTTGGCTTTCGGCGACCGTATCTCGACGTTCCTCGGGGACAGCCCGTGCGCACCGGACGCCACCCTTCGCGACCTCCTGCAGCATCGTGCAGGACTGTGGGAGTGGCAGCCGCTCTACCTCGGAGACGGCGAGCCCTTCGACCAGATCGCGGCACTTCCGCTGCGGTATCCGCCGAGTGCGGGACGGCACTATTCCGACCTCGGCTTCATGCTTCTCGGTCGCGTGATCGAGAACGTCGCGGGTTCCGATCTCGCCTCTGCCGTCCGAACGCTCGTGACCGCCCCTCTCGGTCTCACGCGCACCGGATATGCGCCGGTAGCCTCTCCCGTCGCGGCGAGCGCCCTCGGCGACACCGCCGAGCGGCGCATGGTGAGCACTGGACAGCCCTATCCGATCCTCACCGACCGCCGGGACTTCCCGTGGCGTGAGGAGGAGATAGCGGGCGTCGCGAACGACGGCAACTGTGCGCATGCGTTCGGCGGTGTCGCCGGCCACGCCGGACTGTTCAGCACTGTCGACGATCTGCTCACCCTCGCTCTCGCGCTCGCCGCGCCCGATGCGCACGGGGACCTGTGGAGTGCGGATCTCGTCGCTGACACGTTCCGAGACGGTCCGGACGCAGGCCAGGCACTCGGCTGGCGGAGTGACGAGGTCATCGTCGACGCACACAGGCGAAGAGTGCTGTGGCACCCGGGGTTCACCGGATGCGCACTCGGCGTCCTGCCCGCATCGGGCTCGGCCGTCGTCGTCCTCAGCAACCGTCTGCTCGCACCCGTCCCGCGGTCGACCCAGGGAATCTGGCAGCAGGTCCTCCCCGCACTCCTGGGCGCTGACGCGTCCCGCACCACCGAAGGAACGAGAACATCATGAGCACCTCAGCGCCCGCGAACACCACCGAGCCCGTGCTGCGGATCAGCGGCCTGTCGGTCGCATTCCGGTCCGGGGCCGAACTGACCACCGCTATCCGCGATGTGAACATCGACGTGGCCGCGGGCGAGACCGTCGCGATCGTCGGCGAGTCCGGGTCAGGGAAGTCGACCACCGCAGCCGCCGTGAATCGATTGCTGCCCGAGAACGGCGTGATCACGTCGGGCAGCGTCCGTTTCGACGGCCGGGAACTGACCGAACTCAGCGAGAACGCGATGGTGACGCTGCGCGGTGCGGGTATCGGACTGGTCCCCCAGGACCCCATGTCCAATCTGAACCCGATGATGCGTGTGGGCGATCAGATCGGCGAAGCGCTCGAGGTGCACGGCCGCACCGCGGGATCGGCCACGGGCGCCCGCGTCGTGGAGTTGCTGGAGATGGTCGGGATCCCGGACGCCGCGCGTCGCGCACGTCAGTACCCTCACGAGTTCTCGGGGGGTATGCGGCAGCGCGTGCTGATCGCGATGGGGCTCGCCTGCACGCCGCGGCTGCTCATCGCCGACGAGCCGACGTCGGCACTCGACGTGACTGTCCAGCGCCGCATTCTCGACCAACTCGACGAACTGACGGACGACCTCGGCACGGCGGTCTTCCTCATCACTCACGATCTCGCCCTCGCCGCCGAGCGGGCGGACCGGATCGTCGTGATGTATCGCGGGAACATCGTCGAAGAGGGCTCCTCGGAGGATGTGCTCGGCAACCCGCGGCATGAGTACACCAAGCAGCTCCTCGCTGCGGCGCCGAGTCTTTCCTCGCGGCGCACTGCGTCGCCCCCGCGCGAAAGGACGGTCGACGAGCAGGCGTTCGTCGAGGTCCGAGACCTGCGCAAGGAGTTCGATCTCCGCTCCGCCAAGGTGGGAGAGCCGCAGACGTTCACAGCCGTGGACGGCGTGAGCTTCTCCATCCGACGCGGGACGACGGTGTCGATCGTGGGCGAATCCGGCTCGGGCAAGTCGACGACCGCGAATCTCGTCCTCGGCCTCGAGGACATCACCTCAGGATCCATCCTGTTCGACGGCCTGGATCTGGCCGGGTTGGGCCGCAAGGAGATGTTCGCGCTCCGGCGTCGCGTGCAGCCCGTGTTCCAGAACCCCTATGCATCCCTGGACCCGAGGTTCACGGTGGAGCAGTCGATCGCCGAGCCGCTGCGCGTGCACCGGATCGGCAGCTCGGCGAGCCGCCGCGCGCGCGTCATGGAGCTGTTGGATCAGGTCGCGCTTCCCCCCGAGATGGCGTCCCGTCTTCCGCATGAACTCTCCGGTGGGCAGCGCCAGCGCGTCGCGATCGCGCGCGCTCTGGCGTTGGAACCGGAGTTGGTCGTGCTCGACGAGGCGGTGTCAGCGCTCGACGTCCTCGTTCAGGCGCAGATCCTGGATCTGCTCGCGGAACTGCAGGCTCGCCTGGGCCTCAGCTATCTGTTCATCAGTCACGACCTCGCGGTCGTGCGGATGATCTCCGATGAGGTGCATGTCATGCAGCAGGGTGTGATCGTGGAGAGCGGCACGCCCGAGCAGATCTTCGAGGCTCCGCAGAGTGCGTACACGCAGGAGCTTCTCGCCGCGATCCCTGGAGCACACCTGAGCTCGTGAGTCCGGGGCGGGCGGACCGACAGCTTGTCGTCGGCGCGGGGTGTTCGCGCCTGCGCGCCTCCGCGCCGCGTAGTCGAGATCTCGTCAGCCCTTGCGGTCCTCGTCCCAGGGGCCTTCCCACCAGTTGCCCGGGCCGCCGGAGTCGCGGCCGCGGCGGGAACGCACCATCTGCACGATGACGATCACGAGTGAGCTCAGCCCGATCAGGATGAGGACGAGGAAGAGCAGGTCGCTCTGATTCATGGGCGCTTCCCTTCGGCGGCGTCGGACACGATGGATGCGATGCGCGAGGCTCTGGTCTCCGGCCGTTTCGCCATCGCGATGTGGGTGAGGCCCATCTTCTTCACGGACCGAGGGAAGGCGTCCCAGGCGGCGCGCGCGGTGGGCACGGCATCCAGCGCGCTCGTGAGATCAACGGGCTCGATCCCCGCTTCCGGACCGTCGAGAACCTCCCATGCACCGTTCGCGCGGGCGACCTCGATCGCGCGGATCCCCGCCGGCATCAGGAGGCCCTGCTCTTCGAGGAGCGCCACGCGCGCTTTGTTGGTCGCCGCCCAGCCGCTCGTGGGCCGGCGGGGAGCGAACCAGAGTCCGCTCGTGCGCTCATCGAACGTGCGCACAGGGCCGTCGATCCAACCGAAGCACAGCGCCTGCAGGATCGAGTCCTCGTATCCGACGAGTACGGCGTCGGAACCGGGCCGTGCGCGCAGCAACCAGGCTCCGGTGGAGCTTTCGTGGTTGTGCTCCAGCCAGGTGCGCCACGCGGCGGCATCCGCAGCCTCGACGCGTTCACCGTCGTCGAGCACGCCCATCGTTCAGCCCTCGTCCTCCGGGAGGAGATCCGCGACGGAGTCGACGATCTCGTCCGGGCGGAACGGGTACTTCTCGATCTCCTTCTGATCGCTGATGCCGGTGAGGACGAGCACGGTGTGCAGGCCAGCCTCGATACCGGCGACGATGTCTGTGTCCATCCGGTCGCCGATCATCCCGGTCTTCTTCGAGTGCGCGCCGATCTTGTTGAGCGCCGAGCGGAACATCATCGGGTTCGGCTTGCCCACGACGTACGGTTCCTTGCCCGTCGCCTTGGTGATGAGCGCTGCGATCGAGCCGGTGGCGGGAAGGGGGCCGTCTGCGCTCGGGCCCGTCGCGTCGGGGTTGGTGACGATGAACCGCGCACCGCCGAGGATCAGCCGGATGGCCTTGGTGATCGCCTCGAACGAATAATTGCGGGTCTCACCGACGACCACGTAGTCCGGCGCCGTCTCGGTCATCACGAATCCGGCCTCGTGCAGTGCCGTGAGGATACCCGCTTCGCCGATCACGAACGCGGAGCCGCCGGGAAGCTGCTGCTGCAGGAAATCGGCGGTTGCGAGGGCCGACGTCCAGATGCGCGCCTCCGGTACGACCAGGCCGCTCGCGCGCAGACGAGCGGAGAGATCGCGCGCGGTGAAGATCGAGTTGTTCGTGAGCACGAGATACGGGATGCCCTCGTGCTCCCACCCGGCGAGGAGTTCGGACGCGCCGGGGATCGCGGTGTTCTCATGGACGAGCACGCCGTCCATGTCGGTGAGCCAGCATTCGATGCCATCGCGGTCTGCCATGACCTCAGCCTAGAGGCGCGAGCTGTTCACCCACAGGGAGTAGCGCATGTGTGCAGCGTTCGTCGTCAGGCGCTCACCCAGACGACATCGGCTGCGCCGTCGGGAAGAGCGACGGGTGCACCGTCCAGCTCCACGCCCTCGGTGGTCACGATCATGACGCTCGAGACGGCGACACCGAGCGCCTCCAGTGCGCGAAGCAGCGCCGGATCGCGGTCGCTCACCCGCAGGACGCGCCCCGCATGCCCGACGGGGGCGTCTGCCAACAGGACGAACGGCTCGCGCACGACGTGACCGTCCGCGTCGGGGATCGCATCGCCGTGCGGATCGAAGCGGGGTGACCCGAGGCGTTCATCGATGCCGGCGAGGAGTCGATCGCTGATCGTGTGTTCCAGGACCTCGGCCTCGTCGTGCACCTCATCCCACGCGTATCCGAACTCCCGCACGAGCCAGGTCTCGATGAGGCGATGCCTGCGGACCATCGCGAGCGCGCGGCGTTCACCGTCGGCCGTCAGTCGTACCGCCCCGTAGGGGACGTGGGACACCAGGCCGGCGGCCGCAAGCTTCTTGACCATCTCGGTGACCGAGGACGGCGCAATCCCGAGCTTGGCGGCGAGCACCGACGGAGTGATGGGTGCGTCCTGCCACTCGGTGTGCGCGAACACCGTCTTGAGGTAGTCGTCGGCTGCGGGGGAGGCCACGCGTCCAGCCTACCCGGGGCGGGAATCGCGTCCGGCTCGCGGACGCTGGGTACAGTGGCGGAGTGAGTGCTGAGCCGTCGTTCCCCGATACGGCGCCGGGTGCGCCCGAAGCCGCCTCGACGGTCGAACACACGACGCACGGAGTGGGGCCCTGGCCGGGTGGCGAGAGCGAATGGCCCGACGCCCCCGAATACGATCCCGAGTTGCTCGCGGTGGGCGACACTCGCAACGTGATCGATCGCTACCGCTACTGGCGGATGGACGCGATCGTCGCAGACCTCGACACGCGTCGGCACCCCTTCCATGTCGCGATCGAGAACTGGCAGCACGACATGAACATCGGGTCGATCGTGCGCAGTGCCAACGCGTTCCTCGCCGACACCGTGCACATCATCGGGCGCCGACGGTGGAACAAGCGCGGCGCCATGGTCACCGACCGCTACCAGCACGTGGTCCACCACGAGGACATCGCGACCTTCGCGGCGTGGGCGAGCGAGAACGACCTTCCCGTGATCGCCGTGGACAATGTCGACGGATCCGTGCCGGTCGAGAAGTCCGACCTGCCCGAGCGCTGCGTCCTGCTGTTCGGGCAGGAGGGCCCGGGGCTCTCCGACGAGGCGCTCGCCGCAGCATCCGGGCACATCGAGATCACCCAGTACGGCTCGACCCGGTCGATCAACGCCAGCGCCGCCGCGGCCGTCATCATGTACGAGTGGTGTCGCCGCTACGCGTGATGCGGATCAGGTGACGCGGGTGGGCATCACGAGCGGTCGATGCCGAAGGTGTGGCGCATGAGCGCCTGGATATCGCGGTCCATGAGGTCGGTGCGTTCGCGCAGCGCAGCCACTTCTACCCCCACACTGCGGATCTCGCTGCGCAGTTCGGTGCGGAGCGCCCCCACCTCGGCACTCAGGTCAGTCCGAACAGAGCCGATTTCGGTCCGGACGGAGCCGATCGCGGCACCCAGTTCGGTCCGGACGGAGCCGATCTCGGTCCGGAGGATCCGCACGAACATGGTCGACATGAGCGCGAGAGTTCCGAACATTCCCGTCGCGAACACCCCGATCAGTGTCCACACCTGCGGTTCGCTCATCGTCAGCACCTCCCCAGTCTCGTCTGACGCGTGTGACGATGCCAGAGATCGAGGGACTGCATTCCGGGATGCGCAGGAGTCGAGGACAACTGCGCACCCCGGTCGGCTGGTGCAGGGCGGGTGGGGTCAGGCGAGGTGCCGGCGACGGTAGGCGGCGATGCCTGCCGCTGCCGCGCCCGTGACGAGCAGCGCGGCTCCCACGAGCAGCGCCGTGACTGGCGTGTCCCCTCCGGTCGTCGCCAGATCGGAATCGCCGTCGGCGGTGCCGTCCTCGTTTCCGCCGTCCGCGACGCCTCCGCCGGAGCCGCCGTCCGAGCCGCCGTCATCCGGGTCGGTCGGGTCGGTGGGCTCGTCCGGGTCCGTCGGGTCGGTGGGGGGAGTCGTGGGATCGACCGGTGCCGCTGCGGCGACAGGGGCGCTCTCGACGGCGGCGGCGTCCAGCGCGGTGACGACCCACGTCGTGTCCGCCGCGGTGCCGGTGGGCACCTCGAATGAGAGCTCGCTCTCGCCGCCTGCCCAGACCGTGTCCACGAGGGTGCCGCCGGTCGCGACGATGTCCGCCGGTGTTCCGGTACCCGCGTAGATCGCGTACTGGCGAGTGCCGTCGGCGTCTCCGGTGCTCCAGCTCAGCGTGCCGTCCTCAACCGTCGCGTCCTGCGGAGCGGCGACGGCACCGGAGGAGAGCCACGGCTTCGCGGGGACCAGCTTCGGCTCGGCGAACGCCTCGTTCTTCAAGAGCTCGATGGCCTCGTTCTTGGCCTCATGGCGCGGCTGCTGATCCGTCGGGAGAGCCGCGACGTCGCTGGGGCGGATGTCGTTGTAGCTGAACAGGATGCTGCCGTCCAGGCCGCCGATCTTCTGGTTGAACCGGATCTGGTGCGGCACTTCCTCCGGGTTCATCCAGGCCTGCTCCCAGCTGCCGTTGTTGACGTGCTTGTAGAGCGGGTGCCCGACGTAGACCTGCGTCCTGCTGTCTGCGGCGGTGTCGCTCCACCACTGCGCGAGCTCGCCGTAGGGCGCCGCGCCCTGGTCGAAGCTCCAGTAGATCTGCGGGGAGATGTAATCGATGAGCTCGTCCTGCACCCAGCCGCGGGTGTCGGCGAACACGGTCTCGCTGTAGGTCTGGGATGACGTGACGGGCGTGTGCGAGCCGTTCGGATCGAGGTCGATGTGCTCCCAGATGCCGAACGGGCTGACGCCGAACTGCACGGCCGTGCCCGCAGCGTCGTTGCGCTCGTCGATGCGTTCTCCGACATCGGCGATGAGGGCCGTGATGTTGTCCCGTCGCCACTCCTCGATGCCGGCCTCGGTGTCGGCGTAGCCTTCGGTGAATCCGTGCTCCTCGAAGGTCTCGCGGTCCTCGTCCTCGTCGCCGAAGTACACGTTCACGCCGTCCACGGTGATCCGGTAGGGATAGAAGTAGTCGTCGAAGTGGATCGCGTCCACGTCGTAGTTCTCGACGATCTCCGAGACGGTATCGGCGACGTGCTCGCGCACCTCGGGCTCGCCGGGGTCGAGGAACAGCTTCTCCTCGAACTCCAGCACCTCATCGGGGTTCTGGACCGCGAAGTTCTCGTCCGCGAGGATGCCCGCGTCGTTGAGCGCGGCGATGTATTCGGGGATGGAGAGGGCGGTGACCTCGTCGGCGGTCATGTCGAGCGCCGTGAGCGTGGCCGGTGCCGTCATCTTGGTGTTCGTCACGCGGTAGGGGTTAAGCCAGGCGTGGTACTCCATCCCGCGCTCGTGGGTGGCCTCGACCATGTACTCGAGCGGGTCGTAGCCAGGGTCGGTTCCCTGCGCGCCGGAGACGAACTGGGACCACGGGTTGTTCTCTGACGGGTAGTACGCGTCCAGCAGTGGACGCACCTGGAAGATCAGCGCGTTGAGGTTCCATTCCTCGAAGTCGTCGAGCACGGTGTCGAAGCGGTCGACGAAGTCGGCCTCGCTGGAGGGCTGACCGAAGTTCAGGTTGCTGATCGTCGCGACCCACGTGCTCGCGAAGCTGCGGTTCTCCGGCGCGAGTTCCGTCGGGATCGTGACCTGCTCGCCGGAAGCGGGGTAGGTCTGCACGGGCGTCGTGCTGTAGCCGTAGCTCCCGTCGTCGTTCTTCACCCACGTGTAGAGCGGCTCCTCCTCGTCGGAGGGCGCGGCGACAGCGGCGGCGGGAAGCGCGGCGATCAGGAGGGCGGATGCCAGGGCGGCGGTGGTCTTTCTCATCGTTGAGTCCTCGGTAGACAGAGTCTTGGTCGACATTTCCGGAGCGGTGTCTACGAATGTAAAGGATTTTCACAAATCCGCAACCCCGAGATCTGGGGGACAGAGACCGCTCAGGCGCCGACGGTGAGCCAGCGTCCGGAGCGCACCCGCCAGCCGAGCGTGGCGAGGCGCGCGAGGAGATACACGCCGAAGAAGGCCACCGACAACCACACGAGACCTGCCGTGCCGGCGACGCCGGTCGCCGCGATGATCCACAGGGCGGGGAGGAACGGGACCAGTGTGAGACCGCCCGCGAGTGCGAGATAGCGCGCGTCGTTTGCGCCCATGAGTACGCCGTCGAGTACGAAGACGATGCCCGCCACGGGCTGGGCGACCGCGAGCACGATCAGTGCCGGCTGGATGAGCGCGGCCACAGCGGGGTCTCCCGTGAAGACGATCCCGATCACACCGGAAAGAGCCGCGATGATGCCGCCCACGACGACACCGAACCACGCACCCCACGCGACGGTGCGGCCGAGAACGCGCTGCACCTCGCGATCGTCGCCCGCGCCGAGCCCCTTTCCGACCAGGGCCTGCGCGGCGATGGCGAGCGCGTCCAGCGCGAATGCGGCGGCGGAGAAGATCGTGAACACGATCTGCCAGCCCGCCAGCTCGTCGGTGCCGATGCCGGTCGCGACCCCGACGGTGACGAGCAGGGCCACCCGCAGGCTCACGGTCCGAAGGAACAACCAGCCGCCGGATCGCGCCGACCCGCGCACTCCGTCGCGCTGCGGGCGGATCGAGGCCGAGTGGCGCCGCGCGAGCCGACCCACGACGACCACGTACGCCGCGACCATGCCCCACTGCGCGGCGATCGTGCCGAGCGCGGACCCGGCGATGCCCCATCCGAACCCGTAGATGAACACGACGTTGAGCAGGGCGTTCCCGGTGAAGCCGAGCCCGGCGATCCACAGTGGAGTGACCGTGTCCTGCATTCCGCGCAGGAGGCCCGTGGCGGCGAACACGATCAGCATCGCGGGCAGGCCCCACATCGAGATGGTCAGGTAGGTCTCGGCCTGTTCCGCCACGGCATCCGACGCGCCGAACAGGGACACGAGCCAGGGGGAGGCGAGGGCGCCCGCGGCGGCGAGTACGGCTCCGAGGCCGAGGGCGAGCCACATCCCGTCGATGCCGACGGAGACCGCATCCCGATGCTCGCCCGCACCGAAGCGTCGCGCGACGGCCGGCGTCGTGGAGTAGGCGAGGAAGATCATCAGGCCGACGATGGTCTGCAGAACCGCGCCGGCGATACCGAGTCCGGCGAGCGGGACCGTGCCGAGGTGTCCGACGAGCGCCGCGTCGACGATGAGGAACGCGGGCTCGGCCATGAGTGCGCCGAGAGCGGGTACGGCGAGGCGCAGGATCTCACGATTCAGGGAGGTCTTGCGCGCGGCCACCCCTAGAGCCTAGGTGTACCGGGGCCGGCGGTCGTCGATTCGGTCCCGGGGGTCTTACCGTCGTGTCAGCGACGCTCCTGCGGTGCGAACGGCTCTTCGATGCGTTTCCTCGGGCCTCGAACTGCGCGTAGGAACCACACGGCAAGCAACGCCACCGCAATTGCGGTGGCAACGACGTTTGGCCAAGCGATGACGAACTCCATGAGAGCCTCCACACTACGAACTGAGCTGGAACGAGCCGCCCTTGTACCAGAACGTAGCATCCATCGTAATCGAGCCGGCGAGCGCGTATGCCGAGAACTTCATCGATCGGGAGAAGCTCTGCGAGCTGCGCTTCACCGTCGAACACGGGTCGTTCTTGTAGACGAGGCCGACGCCGCTTGAGCCGACCACACCGTAGGCGCGAACGTGCGCACACGTCCTCACTTTGGTGATGCCCTTCGTGCCCGCGGCGTTGCTAGAGACGTTGTAGCTATTTGAGATGCTGAGCGCCCCGCTGAGGTTGAGCTTCATGTTTCCCGAGAAGGCACCCGTGTGGCCCTTGACGACCTTGCGCTTCTGGAACGAGGTCCCGGCTACCTTCGCTTGAATCGCTTTGGCGTCGTTGATTTCAAGATAGGTAAGCACAAACTCTGCGTCTTCAGGGGAAAGCGTCTCGCCGAGTGTGGAGTACTTTCCAGCCAGTTCCGAGGCTCGATCCGTGACCTCCGTGCGGGAGAGATTTGCATTTTCCGCAAACTGAAGGCCGTTCGCGTCGGCAGACGCGGCACCAGGCGTCAGCGTGGAGAGCAAGATAAGGAGCAAAGTCGTGCTCGTGGCGACAGTGGTATTGATGCGCGCGCGTCGAATATTCATTGAAGCTTTCCTCCGGTTCGTCAAAGTTCAGCCGTCGCGGCAAACGCTCCAGGCAGGGCTGTCGGAGACGGCGGCCGACCCACGTTAGCGACGTGACGGTTCTAATTCGTCTATGCCGCGAACAAACCACCAGTTCTATGGGTGCCCTGTTCGCTCGAGACCACATATCGAGCTCTTGCCGCAGAGGGATGGAGGCTCGCTGGCACCTACTCGGCGGCTCCCGTGACGCGTGATGTCGAGGCGAAGTGGTCGCGCACGGGCGCGCCGAGAATCGCCACAGGTGCCCGTGGCGCCCTCGACGGGGAGGTCCGTGCAACGCTGGCGGAGGCGGCGCTGACACCGGTCCGATGTCGGTCGGGCGACATAGGGTGGACGCATGACTGATGCACTCCCCGCAGGCCTCGACACCCACGAGTTCAGCTCCACCATCCGCCCTCAGGACGACCTCTACAGGTACGTGAACGGCGGATGGATCGACCGCACCGAGATCCCGGGCGACAAGGCCAGGTGGGGCTCGTTCCACCTGCTGGCCGAGCAGGCCGAGGCCGATGTGCGCGCCATCATCGAGGAGTCGCAGAACGCCGAGGAGGGCACCCAGACGCGCAAGATCGGCGACCTCTTCGCCAGCTTCATGGACACCGAGCGTGTGGCGACGCTCGGCGCCGCCCCGCTGCAGGACACGCTCGAAGAGATCGATGCGATCAGCGACATCCCCTCCTTCCTGCGCACCGCCGGCGCCTTCGAGCGCGACGGTCGCGCTCACCTGCTCGGCTTCTTCGTCGAGCCAGACCCGGGCAACCCCGAGCGCTACATCCCGTTCCTCGTGCAGGCCGGGCTGTCCCTCCCGGACGAGAGCTACTACCGCCTCGAGACGTTCGCCGGCACGCGCGCCGCGTTCCGGGCGCACCTCGAGCGCCTGCTCGCGCTCGCCGGAGTCGCCGAGGCGGGCGGAAACGCCGACCGCGTGATCGCTCTCGAGGCTGAGATCGCCGCGCACCACTGGGACAACGTGCGCAGCCGCGACGCGGTCGCCACCTACAACCTCAAGACGTGGGATGAGATCCAGGCGCTCGCCGGCGTCGATCTCGCCCCCTGGCGCGACGGCACGGCGCCGGAGCACCCCGAGGCATTCGCCGAGGTCGTCGCCTACCAGCCCAGTTTCCTCGAGGGGCTCGGCACTCTGCTGGTCGCCGACCGCCTCGAGGAGTGGAAGTCGTGGATGCGCGCGCAGGTCGTGCACGCGTCGGCGCCCTTCCTCAGCGACGACATCGTGCAGGAGAACTTCTCCTTCTACGGCACCGAGATCACCGGCGTCCCCTCGATCCGCGAGCGCTGGAAGCGCGGCGTCTCGGTCACCGAGGGTGCCCTCGGCGAGGCGATCGGCAAGGTCTACGTCGAGCGCCACTTCCCGCCGGCAGCGAAGGGCGCGATGGACGAGCTCGTCGCCAACCTCATCGAGGCGTACCGCCAGAGCATCAGCGAACTCGACTGGATGAGCCCCGAGACGCGCGAGCGGGCTCTGGACAAGCTCGACACCTTCACGCCCAAGATCGGCCACCCCGACGTGTGGCGTGACTACTCGTCCCTCCAGATCGATGCCACCGACCTGCTCGGCAACGTCCGTCGTGCGGGAGTCTTCGAGCACGATCGCAACCTCGCGAAGGTGGGCGCGCCGATCGATCGCGACGAGTGGCACATGCCGCCGCAGATGGTCAACGCCTACTACAACCCGCTGATGAACGAGATCGTCTTCCCGGCGGCCATCCTCCAGTACCCGTTCTTCGACGCAGAGCGTGATGCCGCGGCGAACTACGGCGGAATCGGCGCCGTGATCGGCCACGAGATCGGTCACGGTTTCGACGACCAGGGCAGCCGCTACGACGGCGACGGTCGACTCAACGACTGGTGGACGGATGCGGACCGCACCGCCTTCGAGGAGCGCACCAAGGTCCTGATCGAACAGTACGACGCCCTCGTCCCCGTCGGGCTCGATCCCGATCACCACGTCAACGGCGCTCTCACGATCGGTGAGAACATCGGTGACCTCGGTGGACTCGGCATAGCCCTCAAGGCGTACGAGCTGTCACTGGGCGGTGAAGAGGCGCCCGTGATCGACGGGCTCACCGGCGTGCAGCGGCTGCTGCTGTCGTGGGCGCAGGTGTGGCAGCAGAAGAGCCGCGATGCCGAGACGTTGCGACTCCTCACGATCGATCCGCACTCGCCGAACGAGTTCCGCTGCAACCAGATCGTGCGCAACATCGATGCGTTCTACGACGCGTTCGAGGTGACCGAGAAGGACGCCCTGTTCCTTCCCGTTGCCGAACGCGTGACGATCTGGTGAACTCCGAGGCTCCGCGCAGCGCGCGGGGTTACGATATCGATACTCCGCCGACGGGATACCGTCGTCGACTTCCGCTTCTCCCTCCCGTGGAAGGAATACGCGTGGGCAACTCCCCCGAGCCTTCGCCTGCTGCGCTACGTCGATCCCAGCGCAGCAGCCGACGCCTCCCACGCCGTGCCGCCGTCGGGCGCCGGTCCTTCACGGCCACGATCCGCGCGCTGGAGGAACTCGCAGGCAGTGGCGCGCAGGTCGCCGTGCACGTCGTCGACCTCGACAGCGGTCAGACGACACTCGCCGGTGATGACCACGTGACGATGCCCATCGCGGGACTCGGGGTGGTGCCCCTGCTGATCGAAGTGGCGGCGGGCTTCGAGGACGGCACGCTGGACCCGCTCGAGATCGTGGACCGCTCAGCGATCGACGAGGTCACCACGTCGGGCCTGTGGCGGCACCTGCGTGCGCCGGCGCTGCCGCTCATCGACGTCGCGATCCTCGCCGCGACGGCCGGCGACCCGATCGCCGTGAACGCGCTCCTGCAGCGAGTCGGACACGATCGTGTCCGCGCGCGCATCGACGGCCTCGGGCTGGAGCAGACGGCGCTGCTGGATCGCTATCGCGACCAGCGAGGACCCGACGATGCACCGCAGGTCGCCGTCGGCTCCGCACGCGAGCTCGCGGGTCTGTTCTCGGCGCTCGTGAACTCGACGGTCGTGGATGCGGCGGTCAGTGCGCAGGTGTCCGAGTGGCTCAGCCTCAACCACGATCTGAGTCTCGTCGCAGCCTCCACCGGTCTCGATCCGTTCGCCCACGACCACGACCCGCACGGCCTGCTGTTCATCAACAAGACCGGCCGGGACCGCGGTGTCCGCGTCGAGGCGGGAGTCCTCGCCGGTCCCCGCGCCGGCGTCGCCTACGCGATGATCGTCTGCTTCGACGACCTCAGCATCACGCATCGCCTGCGCGCGCACGACGCCTTCCGCCTCCTCGGGGTCGAGCTCATGGAGTACGCCCACTAGAGCACGGGGCCCGTGGCCCGACAGTAGGCTCGACGGATGATCCCCGCCGACTGGACCCCGCACCGCCGTGACGACGGGGAACTCGTGGGCTGGATCCATGAGGCGGGTGATGACTGGGCTGCGGTCGACGTCCTCGGGCGTCCGGCCTCGGGCCCGACGGACTGGCTTTCCGCCGAGGAGGCTCTCGAGAGCATCGGGCTGGCGTTCCTGGCCGACCCGTGGATGCTGGACGGCGAAACCGACCGCCCCCTGCGAGTGCGGATCGTGGAGGTGACGCCCGGCGATGCCGAGGAGCCGGGTCGGATCGTGGTCAAGATCGACGACTTCGGTGATGTGACGGGCGGACTCGGTCAGCGGTTCACACTGCCCTGGCCGATGCCCGAGCGTCTGCGGACACCGCGAGAGGGCGACCCCGACGGTTTCACGATCGGCTGAGCCGTGCGGTCAGCCGGGAAGCGACGGGCGCTGCTCGATCGTCCCGTGCTTGGGGATGAAGAGCGACAGGATCACGGTGATGATGCCGGCCGCGATCGCCAACCAGAAGCAGACCTCGAACGCCGCGCGCGTGGGGACAGCGAGCCCGTCGACCTCGACGCTCATCGCCGCCAGAACACCGCCCATCACCGCGGAGGCACTCGAGGTGCCCACCGAGCGGAACAGCGCGTTCAGTCCGTTGGACGCTCCGGTCTCGCGAGCCGGGACCGCGCGCATGATGATCATGGGCATCGCGGCGAACGTGAAGCCGATCCCGACGCCGATCAGGATGTTCGCGATGAGGATGTGCCACACCTCCGACGACCACAGCAGGACGAAGACGTAGGCGAAGACGATCGCCACCGCGCCGCTCGTGAACAGCAGGCGTGGACCGATCGTGCGTTCGAGCCACCCGGACAGCGGCGAGATCACCATCATCACCAGGCCGGCGGGCATCACGATCAGTGCGGCGGAGACCATGTCGAGTCCGAAGCCGGAGCCGGTCTCGACGGGTAGCTCGAGCAACTGCGGGAACGTGACGTTCGACGAGAAGAGGGCGAAGCCCATCCCGATCGCCGCGATGTTCGTGAAGAGCACGGCGGGCCGAGCGGCGACCCGGAGATCGAGTAGCGGGTCCGTCGTGCGCAACTGGTACCAGCCCCACACGAGCAGCACCACGACACCACCGATGATGCAGGCGAGCGTCGCGGGCGAGGTCCAGCCCCACTCGGCGCCGCGGGACACGAACAGCAGGATCCCGGTGAGAGCGACGGCGAGACCGATCGCCCCGAGGACGTCGAGTCGGCCGGGGAAGCGCAGGACATCCGATGGGACGACGAAGAAGACGAGCAGGAGCCCGATCACGCCGAGACCCGCTGCGAGCCAGAACAGTGCGTGCCAGTCCGCGTTGAGAGCGAGCCACGCGGCGATCGGCATGCCGATCGCTCCGCCCATTCCCATCGTGGCGCTCATGAGGGCGACCGCGGTTCCGAGCCGCTCGGTGGGGAGCACGTCGCGCATGACCGCGATGCCCAGCGGGATGACGCCGGTCACGCCACCCTGGAGCGCCCGACCGATGATGACTCCGACGATGGATCCGGACAGCGCGGCGATCACGGACCCGACGATCAGGAGCGCGAGCAGCACGACGATCACGCGTCGTTTGCCGTACATGTCACCCAGGCGCCCGGAGATCGGCGTCGCAACGGCGGCCACCAGCAGCGTGATCGTGACGACCCAGGTCGTGTCCTCGCGGGAGGCGTTCAGCAGCGTCGGCAGCTCCGCCTGGAGGGGGACGACGAGCGTGAACATGAACGAGGCGCAGAGCCCCGCGAAGGCGAGGACGGCGACGGTGGCCCAGCGAGGCGGGGTGCGGGAGAGGCGCGACCTCGCCCGCTCGTCATTCGCACCCACCGACCCAGGCTATCTGCGTCTGCAGCGGGTGAGGGCCACACGACGGGATATCCGGAGGGTGGCGGGGAGGCCTTTCCGGGGCGCTGACCGGGGGATGCGCCGCGCACCCGCGGCTAGGATGGAGGATGCCGCGGCATCGCCGTGCGCCGCACAAACTTCCTTGATACGACCATTGGAGCCACCGTGGCCGAACAGTCCCGCCTTGACAAGGTCATCGCCCTCGCCCGCCATCGCGGGTTCGTCTTCCAGGCTGGTGAGATCTACGGCGGGTCCCGGTCCGCCTGGGATTACGGACCCCTGGGCACCGAGCTCAAGGAGAACATCCGTCGGGAGTGGTGGCAGACCTTCGTCCGCGGACGCGGCGACATGGTCGGCCTCGACTCCTCGATCATCCTCCCCAAGCGCGTCTGGGAGGCGTCGGGCCACGTCGCGACCTTCACCGACCCGCTGGTGGAGTGCCTCAGCTGCCACAAGCGCTTCCGCGCAGACACCCTCATCGAGGACTTCGAGGCGCGCAAGAACCGCAAGGCCGAGAACGGTCTCGCCGAGGTTCCGTGCCCGAACTGCGGGACGAAGGGCCAGTACACCGAGCCGAAGTCTTTCTCCGGGCTCGTGAAGACCTACCTCGGCGTCGTCGACGACGAGTCGGGCCTGTACTTCCTCCGCCCCGAGACGGCGCAGGGCATCTTCGTGAACTTCGCCAACGTCCTCACCACCAGCCGCAAGAAGCCCCCGTTCGGAATCGGACAGGTCGGCAAGGCGTTCCGCAACGAGATCACGCCCGGTAACTTCATCTTCCGCACCCGCGAGTTCGAGCAGATGGAGATCGAGTACTTCACCCCGCCCGCCGAGGCGCAGGAGTGGTTCGAGCACTGGGTCGAGGCCTGCTGGGGCTGGTTCATCGATCTCGGCATCGACCCGGAGAACATGCGCCAGTTCGATGTACCCGAGGACGAGCGCGCGCACTACTCCGCCGGCACGATCGACGTCGAGTACCGCTTCGGCTTCCCGGGCAAGGAGTGGGGCGAGCTCATGGGCGTCGCCAACCGCACGGACTACGACCTCAGCAGCCACACCGAGGCATCCGGCCAGAGCCTGACGTACTTCGACCAGGCGTCGGGCGAGCGCTACACGCCCTACGTGATCGAGCCGTCCTTCGGTCTCACCCGGTCGATGATGGCGTTCCTCGTCGATGCCTACCGCGAAGAAGAGGTGCCCAACGCCAAGGGCGGCACCGACGTGCGTACTGTGCTGAAGCTCGACCCGCGGCTCGCGCCGGTCAAGGTCGCCGTGCTACCGCTGTCGCGTAACGAGCGCCTCTCACCGCTGGCTCGCGAGGTGGCCGACGGCCTGCGCGGACGCTGGGCCATCGACTTCGACGACGCCGGCGCGATCGGTCGCCGCTACCGCCGTCAGGACGAGATCGGCACACCGTTCTGCGTCACGGTCGACTTCGACTCGCTCGACGACAACGCGGTGACCGTCCGCGACCGCGACACCATGCAGCAGGAGCGCGTGCCGCTCGAGAGCCTGCACGCCTACCTCGGCGAGCGGCTCCGCGGCGCGTAATCCGCAGACCGGGTCGCGTGCTGCGGCCCGGTCTCAGCCGGTGACGGTCAGGTCGACACGGTCGGACCCGCCGGCTTCCGCCCACGCGAGTGAGCGCTCGAGGATGCCGCGGAGCACTCCGAGGTCGACCTCGTCGAGGCTCTTGATGTAGAGGCAGCCGACGCCCGTCGTGTGTGCGCCCAGCTGGGCCAACGCTTCGGTGTGGGCGTCGACGCCGTCGACGAGATAGATGGTCGTCGCGGCCTTGCGCGGAGCGAAGCTGAGAAGCGCCATGTCCCCCTGATTGCCGGTGGGGTAGCGGTAGTGGCAGGACCCGAAGCCGATCATCGTGCCCCAGGCTGTGGGCTCACGGCCGGAGACCTCCTGCATCAGCTTCGCGAGGGTCTCCGCATCACGGCGACGGATCGCCGGGGTCGCGCGAGAGATGAGGTCCGCGACTGCGGTTGCCGGTTGGGTCACTTCGCTGCCTTCGCCGCGGCTTTCATGGCCTTCTTGTGCTCGCGCACCTTCGCGAGCGACTCTGCCGAGACGATGTCCGCGACGCTCCGGAACGCACCCTCGTCGCCGTAGGGCGCGGACGCCTCACGCCATCCGTCGCCGGTGTAGCCGTACTGCTTGCCCAGGAGCGCGAGGAAGATCTTCGCCTTCTGCTCGCCGAAGCCCGGGAGGGACTTGAGGCGGCGCAGGACCTCGGCGCCGTCCGGGTCGCCCGTCGTCCACAGCGCCGTCGCGTCGCCGTCCCAGTCCTCCACGAGGGCCTGGCACAGGGACTGCACCCGACCGGCCATCGACCCGGGGAAACGGTGCACGGATGGGGTCTGACGGAACGCCTCGAGCAACTCGTCGGGGTCGTACGCCGCCAGGGTCGCGGCGTCCACTGATCCGATCCGCTGGTCGATCTTCAGCGGGCCGGCGAACGCGGTCTCCATGGTGATCTGCTGATCCAGGAGCATCCCGACCAGGAGCGCGAGCGGGTTGGACGTGAGCAGTTCGTCGGCGTCAGCGTCGCCGGTGATGTGCAGTGCCATGCGCACATTCTCTCACCGCGCCATCCCGCCCCTATCCATCCCCGCGAGACAGCACCTGTGCGCCGAGAGAGGGTGTATCCCCCGCAGTCTCGGCGCGTGCGTGCAGTCTCGAGGGTAGGTGAGGGGGGATTAGGCGGAGGCGGCGTGACCGGGGGCGTCGGCGGCGGCCGGCGTGATGCCGTAGAGCGTCTCGAGTGCGGCGGCGAAGTCCTCGGCGCGGCCCGCGGATGCGAGGTCGTGCGCGCGAGTCGTCGGCGTGTGCAGGAGGACGCCGGCGAGGTGCCGCAACGCCTGCTCGACGCGTCCGTCGTCATCTCCGCGGCTGCGGGCACGAGCGATCTCACCCTCGAGGAGCGAGAAGATGTGCGTCCGCATCGCGACGATCGACGGCGTGACGCTCTGCCGTTCGCCGACTACGTGGAACGTGTCAGCGGCGTCACGCACGACGCTGAGCGCGGCATCCGTCGCCTGCAGTTCCTCGAGCGGGGCGTGCAGGCGGATGGTCTCGAGGTCAAGGAGTGCGACGCCCTCGAGCGAGGCGATGTCGGGATCCACGTTGCGCGGCATGCCCAGGTCGACCACGAGCTGCGAGTGAGGAGTGCCCACGGGGCATCCGACCGGCGCAGGGCCCTGGGCGGCTCGGAGGTGCTGGGGGCCGAGGACCGGTTCGGTCGCGGTGGTGCAGGTGATGAGCAGGCTGGATCGCGACGCGACCCGCGCGTAGTCCTCATCGGACACGGCGTGCAGACCGTGCTTCTCGGCGAAGGCGGCGGCCCGCCCCGAGGGTGAGAACACGGAGATATCGACAGCGCCGCGCTCACGCAGCGTCGCCAGGGTGACGGCCGCGTAGGCGCCGGTGCCGACCAGCAGCACGCGCTCGGCGCTCCAGTCCGCGATCCGGCTGTCGGCCAGCTCCAGAGCGAGGCGCACGAGCGACCGACCGGCGCGACCGAGCGCCGTGACGTTCTTGACCTTGCGCTGCGCCTGGCTCGCACGCTGGAAGAGGCGCTCCAGCTCGGGGGAAGTGGTGCCCTCCTTGCGCGCGGACTTCAGCGCACGGCGGACCTGACCTGCGATCTCGCCCTCGCCGGGGACGACGGACTCGAGACCGGACGCCACGGCGAAGAGGTGCTCGGCGACACGACGACCGGAGTGCACCGCGTAGGCGCCGTCCAGCTCGGACGCGGGGATGCCCGCGGACATCTCGATCGCCTCGAGAACGGCTTCGACGCCGACGGCGCCGGCAGCCGTGACGGGCTCGTCGATCTCGACGTACGCTTCGAAGCGGTTGCACGTCGAGAGCACCACCGCACCCTGCACACACGAAGCGAGGCGCATCAGGTTCGGCGCGACGTCGTCGGGGGTGCGGCTGAGGCGTTCGAGGGTATCGAAAGAGGCGGTCTTATGGCTCGCCGTCACACAGAGCAGCACTCCTCCATTCTACGCCCTCATTCGCGCACCCCTCCCCGCGTGCGCACAGCGCGCGGATGGGAGGATGGAGGCATGCCTGCAACGACTGCCCCGATCCTCCGCGCCCTCGCCGGAGATCGTCCTCAGAGCCCGCCGGTGTGGTTCATGCGCCAGGCGGGGCGGTCGCTCCCCGAGTATCGCGAGCTGCGCGTCGGGACGCGCATGCTCGATGCGTGTCTGACGCCTGATCTCGCGGCGGAGATCACCCTCCAGCCCGTCCGCCGACACGGTGTCGACGCAGCGATCTTCTTCAGTGACATCGTCGTTCCGCTGAAGATCGCGGGCGTCGAGGTCGAGATCGAACCGGGACGCGGACCGGTCTTCGCCGACCCGGTGCGCTCGCGTGCCGACGTCGACCGCATCACGGCGATCGACCCCGACGCGCTGGACACCACCGCGATCTCCGAGGCCGTCCGTATCGTCACGGCGGAACTCGGCGACACCACGCCGTTGCTCGGATTCGCGGGCGCCCCGTTCACCCTCGCGGCGTACCTCGTCGAGGGCGGCCCGTCCAAGGAGCACCTCCGCGCGCGGGCCATGATGCACACGGATCCCGACGCCTGGCACGCCCTCGCGGGATGGCTCGCGCGTCTCTCCCGTCGTTTCCTCTCCGCCCAGCACGATGCAGGCGCGGCGGCCGTGCAGCTGTTCGACTCCTGGGCAGGATCGCTCTCGCCGTCCGACTACCGCACGTTCGTCGCGCCGCACTCGCTCGCGGCGGTGCAGGATTTCCCGGCTCCCGTCATCCACTTCGGTGTGGGCACGGGGCCGATCCTTCCGGACATGCGCCTTAGTGGTGCCGCATCCGCGGTCGGCGTGGACTGGCGGCTCCCGCTGGATGACGCCGTGCGCGTGGTCGGCGAGGACATCACTCTGCAGGGGAACATCGATCCTGCCTTGCTGTCCGCGCCTTGGCCGGTGCTGGAGGCCCACGTCCGAGACGTGCTCGCCCGTGGCCGCGCCGCTCGAGCTCACATCCTCAATCTGGGTCACGGCGTTCCCCCGGAGACCGACCCCGACCAGCTCACGCGCATCGTCGAGCTGGTGCACGGAGTCGACGAGTCGGCATGACCGGGTCGGGTCCCGCAGATCTCGCCGCGCGCGCGGCGGAGCGCCATGTCGTGGTCGTCGGCGGAGGCATCTCCGGTCTCGTGGCCGCATGGGAGTGCGCCAAGGTCGGCATGCGCGTGACGCTCCTGGAAGAGTCGGATGTCCTCGGTGGCGCCATCCGGGGAGCGGTGATCGACGGGATCGCGGTCGACGCCGGCGCCGAGAGCTACGCGACCCGCGGCGGGCACGTGCGCGCGCTGGTGGAAGAGCTCGGTCTCGCGGATCGCATCGTCGCCCCCTCCGGTGGCGGCGCCTGGTTGGCGGGTATCCCGGGGGCGCCGGCAGCGCCGCTTCCGGCAGGGGGAGTGCTCGGCATCCCGTCGAACCCGTTCCGCGACGACGTCCGGCGCATCATCGGATGGTCGGGTGCGTGGCGTGCGTATCTCGATCGGATCCGACCGCCCCTGACGATCGGCCACGAGCGCAGCCTCGGCACTCTGGTGCGGTCGAGGATGGGCGCACGGGTGCGCGATCGGCTGGTCGCGCCCGTGACCACCGGGGTCTACTCGGCGCTGCCGGAGGATGTCGACACCGATGCGGCAGCTCCCGGACTCAACGCCGCTCTGACGCGCGTCGGCTCACTCTCGGGTGCTGTCGAGGCGCTTCGAGGCGCAGCGGCTGCCTCCCGCGGAACCACGCCGGGGGCCGCTGTCGAGGGAATCGCCGGGGGGATGACCGTTCTCGTCGAGGCCCTGCGCGCGGATCTCGAGAAGCTCGGCGCTGTGGTGCGCACCTCTGCTCCCGTCCACGCGCTCGAACACAGGGCGCCCGAGGGTGACGCCGAGGCCGCCGACGCGGGGGCGACGTGGCTCGTACACACGCTGCTCGACGACGCCCCCGATGTGCTGTCCGCGGATGCGGTCATCGTCGCGACCGCCGAGTCGACGGCGCGCGAGCTGCTCGATGTGCATGTCGAGGAGTGGGGCGAACCGCGCGAGGCTCCGGAGATCGAGGTCATCACCCTCGTCCTGGCGGCCCCCGACCTCGATGGCGCCCCGCGGGGCACGGGCGTCCTGACCGTCCCCGGCAGCCACACGGCCAAGGCTCTCACCCACGCCACGGCGAAGTGGGCCTGGCTGCGGGCGGCGGCGGGCGACCGCCACGTCGTGCGCGTCTCGTTCGGTTCCCAGGGGGAACAGGCCGCCACGGCGTCGCTGGACGAAGACGCTGCTGCGGCGCTGGCACTCACGGAGGCGGAAGCTCTGCTGGGCGTGACGCTGACGCCCGACATGCTCCGCGGTGCCCACCGGGCGCGCTACACACAGTCCCAGCCCGCCTCGCTGATCGGTGCAGCCGAGAGCCGCGCTGCGGCACGGGCGGCTCTCCACGAGGTCGACGGACTCGCCGTCGTGGGTGCCTGGCTCGCCGGTACGGGCCTCGCCCAGGTCGTTCCGGATGCGGTCGCCGAGGCGGACCGGTTGCGGCGCTCCCTGATCTGGGAGTGAGGTGGCGGCCGATGTCAACCCCTCCCCGGTCTAGATGCCCAATTCGGCATATGGGGCTACGCTGAAACCCTGGCCGACGGGGAAATCAGGCCCGCGGCCCGACCGGAACAACGTGAGGAGACCCCATGAAGGGGAAGATCGGACTCGTCGTCGGACTCGGCGCCGGATACGTACTCGGCACGCGTGCCGGACGCGAGCGTTACGAGCAGATCAGGACGCAGTGGTTGAAGGTCTGGAATCTCGACCCCGTCCAGGAGCAGGTGCAGAAGGTGTCGACCTTCGCCCGCTCGCAGATCTCCGCCGTTCCCGTCGCCCTGTGGCACGGTGCGGTCAAGGTCGTGAAGTCCACCACCGGCGACGGCAGCCCGGGTCAGAAGCTCGACTCGGTCATCGCCAGCGGCAAGGAGACCGTCGAAGAGGTCCAGGAGGCTGCCGACGACAAGCCCAGCTCCTCCAGCTCCAGCTCCTCCACCAAGAGCACCTCGACCGGTGGGAGCATCTCGAAGTCGAGCAGCTCGAAGTCGAGCACCTCGAAGTCCACCGCGGCGAAGAAGACGAGCTCCTCGGGCACGGCCCGGAAGCCGCAGAGCGGGAAGTGACATGCCTCGCGGATTCAGAGATCGGGCAGACGACAGTCTGCTGACGCTCCTCGGAGACCTGCCGGAGCTCATCAGCACGCTGGTGAAGGCGGAGATCGACGCCGCGAAGGCCTGGGTGTCGCGCACCGCGAAGGATGCGGGCATCGGCGGGCTCTGGTTCGTGGTCGCCCTGTTCTTCCTCTTCTGGGCGATCCCGGTGCTTCTCGTCTTCGGTATCGCCGGGCTCTCGTCCTGGTGGCCGGTATGGCTCTCGGCGCTCGCTGTGCTCGGATTCCTGCTGCTCGCGGTCCTGCTGACCGCCCTGCTCGGTCTCCTCAAATTCCGCAAGGCGCTCAAGCGGGAGAACCCCGCCCAGGCGGTCGCGCATGACGTCCGATTGGTCAAGGAGGCCGGCGATGACGAACTCTGAGCGTTTGCCCAACACCGTCGTCCCCGGCGGGATCACGGATCCGGTCGAGTCGGCTCGTGCGGAGCTGAAGGCTGCCATCGCGGCGATCGAGATCAAGGGCAACGTCCCTCGCCGGGTGCAGAAGGCCACGGCGAAGGCGACTGTGAAGGCCCGCGCTTTCGCGGACCGAAACCCCGCAGCTGCTGTTGCCGCGACGGTGGCGGTCGCGGTGGCGGTCGGCGGCGCTGTGTGGGGTATCGCCCGCCTTCTCTCGCGCTGACGGCGGGGTCGTCGTCATCGCGGTCGCAGGCTCTCCCGGAAGGGGGCAGACTGGAAGCATGTCCGATGTGAGTGCAGAGAACCCGTCCGGCTTCACCCTCTGGGCTGTGTGGCGACGCAATCCCGACAGCCCGGTCACCGAGACCGACTCGACGGAACTCGAAACGATCGTGTCCTACATCGAGGACTCCGGCGTCACGGTTCGCGGTTTCTACGACGTGAGCGGACTTCGTGCGGATGCCGACCTCATGGTCTGGATGCACGGGGACACCGCCGAAGAACTCCAGCGGGCGCTTCGCCGACTGCGCCGCACCGAGCTGCTCCGCGCGCTCCTGCCGGTGTGGAACGCGCTCGGCGTGCACCGGGACGCAGAGTTCAACCGTGCTCACGTTCCCGGCTTTCTGCGCGGGGTCGAGCCGAAGCAGTGGCTCTGCCTGTACCCGTTCGTCCGCAGCTACGAGTGGTACCTCCTGCCCGAGGACGAGCGCCGTCACATGCTCGCAGAGCACGGACGCAAGGGCGCCGCGTTCACCTCGGTGATCGCCAATACCGTAGCCTCCTTCGCTCTGGGGGACTACGAATGGCTGCTTCCCCTCGAGGCGGACGAACTCACGGACCTCGTCGACCTCATGCGTGACCTCCGCTACACCGATGCGCGCCGTCATGTGCGCGAGGAGGTGCCCTTCTTCACGGGGCGCCGACTGCGATTCGACGAGATCGCGGACGTCCTGCAGTAGGACTCATGAGCATCCCTCTTCGTCTGGGTACCCGCCGCAGCGCACTCGCGCAGGCGCAGTCCGGCCACGTCGCCTCAGCTCTCGAGACCCTCACGGGGCTGTCGGTGGAGATCGTCCCCATCGTCTCGGAGGGCGACACGAACCGCGCCTCCCTCCGTGAGATCGGTGGTCAGGGGGTGTTCGCCACCCGCCTGCGCGACGCCCTCCTCGCCGGCGAGTGCGACTTCCTCGTCCACTCGCTCAAGGATCTGCCGACGGCCATTCCCGACGGGCTGCGGATCGCCGCCACGCCCGTCCGGGAGGATGCGCGAGACGTGGCCATCACTCGCGACGGCACCGGCTTGCATGAGCTCCCCGCCGGGAGCACCGTCGGTACGGGGTCGCCGCGCCGGATCGCGCAGGTCCACCGCCGTTCGCCGCGGTCCGAGGTCATCGACATACGCGGGAACGTCGACTCGCGTCTGAACCGAGTGCGCACCGGAGAGCTGGACGCGGTCATCCTCGCTGCTGCGGGCCTCAGCCGCCTCGGCTCCGACACAGGATTGCACCACGAGGAGCTCGGGCTCGCCGAGTGGCCGACCGCTCCGGGGCAGGGGTCCCTCGCCGTGGAGACGACGTCCGATGCCCCGGAGTCGCTGCTCGCGGCGCTCGCCACGCTCGACGACGAGGACACCCGGTTGGCCATCACGGTCGAGCGCGGAGTGCTGGAGGGGCTCGACGCCGGGTGTCAGGCGCCGATGGCCGCGCACGCGGTCGTCCAGGGCTCCTCCGTCCGCCTCAGGGCCGTGGTCTACGCGCCCGAGGGGGAGCGGCGGATCGGGCTCGACGTCACGGAATCCCTGAACGGGGGGTATATTCGACAGCACGGCAGTGGCAATGGTGCAGATGCTGCCGATGGAGCAGCCCCGATGCGCACAGCTCGTGAGATCGGTTTGGCTGTCGCCCGTCGGCTGCTCGCAAACGGGGCGGCCGAACTCGTCTCCCGAGAGCAATCCTCATGACCACACCCGATTCGAACCATGACAAGCCGCTGAGCGGATGGCGCGTCCTCGTGCCCCGCGGTGGCCCGTGGGGCGACGGCGTCGCCGCGAGCCTCAGGGCCCAAGGCGCGACTCCCGTCGTCGCACCGCTGATCAACTTCGCCCCGACCACGGATCAGGCGGCGCTCGATCGGGCGCTCGCGCAGCTGTCCGAGGGGAAGTTCGACTGGCTCACCGTCACGAGCGCCACGACCGTCGATGTGCTCTACGCCCACCGCGCAGTGATCCCCCGCGGAACGAGGATCGCTGCGGTCGGTGAGACGACGGCGGCTGCTCTGCAGGCGGTCGGCTACGAGGTGGCGCTCGTTCCCGACACGGACAACTCCGCCGAGGGGATGGCGCAGCAGCTCATCGCGCTGGAGCCCGATCCGCGACGCATCCTGACGCTCCGCAGCGAGATCGCCAAGCCCGTGCTGACCGAATCGCTCATCGCGGCGGGACACGACGTGCACAGCATCGTCGCCTATCGCACGGTGGGGGTACCGGTGACCGAGCGCATCCGCCGGGATGTGGAGAACGGCCGCATCAACGCGATCCTCATCACGAGTGGGTCCGTCGCCGAGCAGGTCCGCGAGCAGTTCGCGACGATCCCGGATGCCACGCTCCTCGCCGCCATCGGACCGCGCACGGCACGTGACGCAGCGCGCGCGGGTCTCACCGTGTCGGTCGTGGCGGATCGCCAGACGGTGGACGCTCTCATCGACGCGGTTTCGCACTTCACCCTCCCGCACGCCGCCGACGAGTTCGCGCCGTGACGGGCGCCGGATCGGCCGGCTTCCCGGCCGTGCGTCCGCGACGACTGCGACAGTCGCCCGCGGTTCGGGGGCTCGCGCGGGAGACGCGTGTCAGCGCCGGTCAGCTCGTGCTTCCGCTGTTCGTCCGTGAGGGGCTGGACGCTCCGTCCCCGATCGGATCGATGCCCGGGGTCGCTCAGCATTCGCTCGACTCGCTGCGCCGCACCGCCGCGGAAGCCGCGACGGCAGGCGTCGGCGGAGTCATGCTGTTCGGAGTGCCCGCCGTGCGCGACGCCGTCGGTTCGGGGGCGGATGACCCGCAGGGCATCCTCAACATCGCGACCGAGGCCGTGGTGGCCGAGGTCGGCGATGCCCTCGTCGTGCAGACCGACCTGTGCTTGGACGAATTCACCGACCACGGACACTGCGGAGTACTCACCCCGTCGGGCGCCGTCGACAACGACGCCACGCTGGAGCGCTATGTCGCCATGGCGCTCGCGCAGGCCCGCGCCGGATCGCACCTCCTCGGTCTGTCCGGGATGATGGACGGCCAGGTCGCCGCCGTGCGCGATGCGCTGGACGGGGCCGGCTTCGCCGACACCCTCCTGCTCGGCTACGCGGCCAAGTACGCGAGTGCGTTCTACGGGCCGTTCCGCGAGGCCGTCGATTCCCAACTCCAGGGTGACCGGCGCACCTATCAGCTCGACCCCGCGAACCGTCGCGAGGGCGTGCGTGAGGCGCTCATCGACCAGGCCGAGGGTGCTGATGTCGTCATGGTCAAGCCCGCGATGTCCTTCCTCGATGTGCTGGCCGACGTGCGCGCGGCCGTCGCGATCCCCGTCTGGGCGTATCAGGTGTCCGGCGAGTACGCGATGATCGAGGCCGCGTCCGCGAACGGCTGGATCTCCCGCCGGGCCGCGATCCTGGAGTCCCTGCTGTCGATCCGCCGAGCCGGAGCGGACGCGATCCTCACCTACTGGGCGACCGAAGCCGCAGCGTGGCTGCGCGAGGAGTGACTGTGACCGACCGGAACGACGAACTCTTCTCGCAGGCTCGCGCCGTCACGCCGGGAGGGGTGAACTCCCCGGTGCGCGCGTACGGATCGGTGGGTGGCACACCGCGATTCCTCGCGTCGGCGCGCGGCCCGATGGTCACGGACGCCGCGGGGGTCGAGTACGTCGACCTGGTCGCCTCGTGGGGGCCGGCACTTCTCGGCCACGCGCATCCCGAGATCGTCGCCGCGGTGCAGGAAGCCGCCGCCCGCGGACTGTCCTTCGGAGCACCGACCGAGGGCGAGGTCGAACTCGCCGAGCTCATCGCCGACCGTGTCCGCGTCGGAACGCTCCGACCGATCGAGCGGGTGCGACTGGTGTCCACCGGCACCGAGGCGACGATGACCGCGATCCGCCTCGCGCGCGGTGCGACCGGCCGCGACCTGCTGGTCAAGTTCGCCGGTCACTACCACGGCCACTCCGACGGCCTCCTCGCCGAGGCGGGGTCGGGCGTCGCGACGCTGGCGCTGCCCGGATCTGCGGGCGTTCCCGCCCCGATCGCCGCACAGACTCTGGTCATCCCCTACAACGATCCGGATGCGCTCGCCGCGGTCTTCGCCGAGCACGGTCCCCGGATCGCCGCGGTGATCACCGAGGCTGCCGCGGCGAACATGGGAATCGTGGCGCCGGCGCCCGGATTCAACCGGCTCCTCGCCGACACGGCGCACGCGCACGGCGCCCTGCTCATCGTCGACGAGGTGCTCACGGGCTTCCGGGTGCACCAGGCGGGATTCTGGGGACTGCAGGCGGAATCCGGCGAGGAGTGCCTCCCGGACATCGTCACCTTCGGCAAGGTGGTCGGAGGCGGGATGCCCCTGGCCGCTCTCGGAGGCCGCGCCGAGGTCATGGATCTGCTCGCACCGGTCGGCCCGGTCTACCAGGCGGGCACGCTCTCGGGCAATCCGCTCTCGGTGGCCGCGGGCCTCGCGACGCTGAGGCTGGCGACCGCAGACGTGTACGAGCACGTGGATGCCGCCGCCGCTCGGATCGGGTCCGCGCTCGCCGCCGCACTCACCGAGGCGGGCGTCAGGCACGCCGTCCCTCGCGCCGGCAACCTCTTCGGTCTCGTCTTCGATGCCGAGGCGCCGGCGGACTACGCGATGGCGCAGCGCCAGGAAGCATTCCGCTACGCCCCGTTCTTCCACGCGATGCGGGAACAGGGTGTCGCGCTGCCGCCCAGCGTCTACGAGGCGTGGTTCCTCACCGCGGCGCACGACGACGCGGCTCTGGAACGCATCGAGCGGGCGCTCCCCGTCGCGGCGCGAGCCGCTGCCGACGCGACCGTTCCGGGGGCCTGACGCGGATCGTTGTCGTCCTGTGAGCAAGTCGCAGACTTCTCGCAGGGCGTCGCTGGCAGACTGGGAGCATGGTGTCCCTGCTGCTCGATCAGACGCAGCTCGAAGTCGTGCTCTCGCCGATCGAGCGGGCCGTCGCATTCCACCGTGAGAACCTGCGGATCGCTCGCGAGACGATCGTCAAGGTTCAGCTGACGGATGATGCATGGACATGGCTGCGCGGAGTTCCGGGTCCCGGCACGCACATCCCCGGCCTCGTCGCGGCCGGGACGTGGAAGGCGGCCGGCAGTGTGGATTTCGTCCTCATCCGCCGGCGTCGTCCGAGCGTGGTCATCGATCTCGACGGCGATGAGCAGTTCCAGCGGCTGATCTTCACGACTCGAAACGGTCTCGCCCTCACGCAGGCCCTGCGGCTGGATGTCTCCACCGAACCGGAGAACGTCGCCGACATCGCTGCGAAGGCGCCCGCATCGCGCGGACGTCAGCGCCCGGTCATCCGCCCCCGCCCCGCCTGAGGGTCCGCCCCGCCTGAGGGTCCGGTTCAGGGAATCCTGACTCAGGCGACGTCGCGCCGCCAGCTGGTGAGGTATCCGAGGAACAGGAACACGACGGCGTAGACGGCCAGCACGATGCCGCCGCCCCACCAGTCCAGCGTGGATTCCGCGGTCGCCCCGAGCTGCAGGAAGCTCGCGCCGACGAGAGTGTCGCTCGCAGCACCCGGCAGGAACGCGGCGACGTCGGAGAGACCGTCGACGAAGGATGCGGCCAGCCGAACGATGGGCTCGAGGAACTGGGTGAAGGCGAGCACGCCCACGACGGCGGCGACCTGGTTGCGCACCAGCGCTCCGACACCCACGCCGATCACGGTCCACAGCACGAGGGCCAGGAGGATGCGTCCGAACAGCGCCCAGGTGTCGACATCGCCGAGCGCGGCGTCCTCGCCACCGATCGCCAGGAGTCCGGCGCCGGGGAGGACGGCTGCGACGAGCGCGATCACGGCGTACAACACACCGATGAGTATGGCGACGACGACCTTGGCCAGGAGCGCGCTGCCGCGCTGCGGCGTCGCGAGGAGAGTCGGGGTGAGCGTCTTGTGGCGATACTCGGTCGTCACCATCAGTGCGCCGATGAGCAGCGCGAAGACGTATCCGAGTGAGGCGGCGAAACTGTAGAGCAGGGTCGGTGCGCCGTCCGGGGTCGGCATGCCCGCCTCGCCGCTCGCACCGTCGGCGAGGAACGTGATCGCCGCCGCGAGGCCACCGGTGACGAAGGCCACGTACACGAACAGGACGATCGCCAGGATCCACCATGTCGAGGTGGAGAACTGCTTGGTGATCTCGGAGCGGGTCGCGGTCGCCAGGCTCATCGCTGTTCTCCTTCCTCATCCGAATCGGTATCGGGTGCGTTCTCGTCTGTGTGGTTCTCGCCGTCGGGGCTCTCGTCGTCGGACTGTTCGTCGTCCTCGGCGGGGTCGGAACCGGGCACGACGTCGATCACGCCGGTCGTGGCGACGTGGTAGACGGGGCGCGGCGTGGGGTCGTCGGATTCGTCGTCATCGGATGCGCCGAACCCTGCCACGGCGGCTGCGAGGCCCGCCGCTCCCGGCAGCGTGCGCTCGGTGTCGTCCGTGGCGGCGTCGGCGGGGAACTCCTCGCCGGTCTCGAGGGGTGCGTCGGCGACGGGGAACGCGTCTGTGGTGTCTGTGGTGTCGGCGGTGTCGGCGGTGTCTGCGGTGATCGCGTCGTCCGACAGCGGGTCGGCGGGGAACTCTTCGCCGGTCTCGAGGGGTGCGTCGGCGACGGGGAACGCGTCTGTGGTGTCCGGGGTATCGGTGCTCTCCGGGGTGCCGTCGGTGGTCGTCGGCTCCTGGTCCACGGTGTCCTGTGATGCGGCGGTCGCCTCGAGCGAGCCCGAGATGCCGGCGGCGCTGTGGTGCACGCGGAGTCCGTTGACGAGCTCGAGGAAGATCTCCTCCAGTGCGGGACCGCGCTTCTGCAGCGACGACAGGGCGATGCCGGACCCGGCTGCGAGGGCGCCGATCTGAGCGGTGTCCGCTCCGCGCACGGTGAGGCCGGCACGCAGCACCTCGAAGGGGATCTGCGCCTCACGCAGCGCCTGGACGAGGGCCGCACGGTCGGGGGAGTCGACGACGACGGCGGTCTCATCCTCTTCGGACAGTTCGTGGATGCCGCCCTGGAAGACGAGTCGGCCCTGCGTGATGATCAGCAGCGACTGAGCGGTCTGCTGCACCTCGGCGAGCAGATGCGAGGAGGTCAGGACGGTCCGGCCCTCGCGAGCGAGCTGACGCAGGAACGTGCGCATCCAGCGGATCCCCTCGGGATCCAGACCGTTGGCCGGCTCGTCCAGGACGACGACGCCCGGGTCTCCCAGGAGCGCCGTCGCGAGTCCCAGGCGCTGGCGCATTCCCAGCGAGTATCCGCCGACCTTGCGGCCGGCGACGTCCGCGAGTCCGACGAGTCCGAGGACGGCGTCGATCCGGGAGTGGGGCAGTCCCGCGGCGTTCGCGTAGACCTTGAGGTGGTTGGCGGCCGTGCGCCCGGGGTGGAAGCTCGAGGCCTCCAGCGCCGCGCCCACCGTGTGCAGCGGGTGCTTCAGCTCGGAATACCGCTGCCCGCCGATCGTGGCGGTGCCGGAGGTCGGGCGGATGAGGCCCAGCAGCATGCGCAGCGACGTGGTCTTGCCGGCACCGTTCGGTCCGAGGAACCCGGTCACGACACCGGGCTCGACCCGTGCCGAGAGGTCGGATACGGCGTTGACCGCGCCGAAGCGCTTCGTGACTCGGTCGAACTCGAGCACCTGTCCGTCGGGCATCCGCGACCTCTCGTTGCTGTGGGCGGGTTACTCCTATCTTGTCGGAAAAGGCGCCTGATCGCGTATTTCAGTTGTGGAGGGGCGCAGTCGTGGGCCGGGAGGCAGGGGTAACGTGGCTCGGGTGACCGACTCCACAGCGCCTGTTCGTGTCCTCGTCCGCACCGAGGGAGCGCTCGGTCGGCTGACTCTCGACAGGCCGGAGGCGATCAACGCCCTGGACATCGGGATGATCCGGGTGCTCACGGATGCGCTGACGGCGTGGGTCACCGACAGCGACGTGCAGATCGTCCTGCTGGACGGCACCGGAGACCGTGGCTTCTGTGCCGGCGGCGACGTGCGCGCGCTCTACGACCGCATCGCCGACGGCGAGGCATCCGAGGCGGCGGAGTTCTTCCGCGCCGAGTACGCCCTCAACGCGCTGATCGCGGAGTATCCCAAGCCGGTCGTCGTCTTCGCGGACGGCATCACGATGGGCGGAGGCATCGGCCTCGCCGGTCACGCGTCGATCCGGATCGTGACGGAGCGTTCGAAGCTGGCGATGCCGGAGACGCGCATCGGCTTCACCCCCGATGTCGGCGGAACGTACCTGCTCGGGCGCGCGCCGGGGCGGCTGGGGGAGTTCCTCGGCCTGACCGGCGGAAGCATGTCACCGGCGGATGCCGTGTACGCCGGTTTCGCCGATCACGTGGTGCCATCGGAGCGGCTCGACGCGCTGCGGGATGCCCTCGCCCACCGGGCCGACCCCACCGGACCCGCCGAGCTCGTCCTGCTGTTCGACGAGACACCCGAGCCGTCGTCGCTTCCCCTTCAGCGCGCGTGGATCGACCACGCGTTCTCGGCCGACTCCGTCGGGGAGATCCTGGAACGCCTCGAGGGGCGCGACGAACCGGAGGCGACTCAGGCTCGGAGCGTCCTCGGCGAGCTCGCGCCGACGGGCCTCGCCGTCACTCTCGAGGCCGTGCGGGAGGCGCGCGCGGGCGATCTCCGTGCGGCACTGGCGGGCGAGTACCGCCGCGTGATGTGGTTCGTCGAGCACCACCCGGATCTCGCAGAGGGCATCCGGGCTCAGCTCGTGGACAAGGATCGCTCACCGCGCTGGCAACCGGCGAGCATCGCCGAGCTCTCACCGGACGCCACCGCCGGTGCCCGCGAGTATCGACCGGCGCTGCCCCTGTTCGGTTGACCGGAATATAGCGGCGGGCCTGGTTCGCTGGTAGCGGACGAGAGATAATCGCGAGGTCGAATGTCGTCGGCCCGTGTCACTCTTTTCTTGGCCGGCTCTCGGCCCCCTTCTCCGAAAGAAGACGCTCGTGCTCGGCAAAATTCTGTTCCGGTATCTGTCCCGATATCGTTGGCTGCTCGTGGGGATCCTGGTGTTCCAGTTCCTCAGCGCTCTGGCATCGCTCTATCTCCCGCGCCTCAACGCCGACATCATCGACCGCGGCGTCGCTCAGGCCGACACCGCCTACATCTGGCGGACCGGTCTGTTCATGCTCGCGATCACGCTGGGGCAGATCATCGCGTCGATCATCGCGACCTTCTTCGCCGCTCGTGCCGCGATGGGCGCCGGGCGCGACATCCGCGCCGACGTGTTCGCCCGTGTCTCCAGCTTCTCCGAACGAGAGGTCACGCAGTTCGGTGCGGGTTCGCTCATCACCCGCAACACCAACGACGTGCAGCAGCTCCAGATGCTCGCCATGATGGGGGCGACCATGCTGGTCACGGCCCCCATGCTCGCGATCGGCGGCATCATCATGGCCGTCCAGCAGGACGTCGGTCTGAGCTGGATCATCGGCGTCTCGGTGCCCGCGCTCCTCCTCGTCGCGGTGCTCATCATCTCCCGCATGGTGCCCTTGTTCCGCAGCTATCAGAAGAAGCTCGACGCGGTGAACCGCGTCATGCGCGAGCAGCTCACCGGAGTACGCGTGGTGCGCGCGTTCGTGCGAGAGGGGATCGAAGAGGAGCGCTTCCGCGCTGCGAACACCGACATCATGGTGGTCGGTCGCAAGGTCGGTTCGCTCTTCGTGCTCCTGTTCCCGGTGGCGATGCTCGTGCTCAACGTCACGGTCGTCGGCGTCATCTGGTTCGGGGGTATCGAGGTCAACAACGGCAGCGTCGAGATCGGCACGCTGTTCGCGTTCATGCAGTACGTCGGCCAGATCATGGGCGGCGTGCTCATGGCCAGCTTCATGGCGATCATGATCCCCCGCGCCGCGGTGTCCGCCGAGCGCGTGGGGGAGGTGCTCGAGAGTAAGAGCTCCCTGTCGCGCCCCGACGAGGGTGTGCGCGCGTTCCCCGAGTCCGGCGCGGTCACGTTCGACGGGGTCGAGTTCACCTATCCGGGGGCCGAGGCCCCGGTCCTGTCGGGGATCTCCTTCCGGGCCGCGCCCGGCGAGACGGTCGCGATCGTCGGATCCACCGGGTCAGGCAAATCCACGCTCATCTCGCTCATTCCCCGTCTGTTCGATGTCACGGGCGGTGCCGTGCAGGTGGGCGGTGTCGATGTGCGCGAGGCGGATCTCGAGTCGCTGTGGGCGAGCATCGGGCTGGTGCCCCAGCGCCCCTTCCTCTTCACCGGCACGATCGCCTCCAACCTGCGTTTCGGCAAAGAAGACGCGACGGACGACGAGATCTGGCGCGCGCTCGAGATCGCCCAGGCGCGTGACTTCGTCGAAGAGATGTCCGACGGCCTCGAGTCCCGCATCGCCCAGGGCGGCACGAATGTCTCCGGCGGTCAGCGTCAGCGCCTGGCCATCGCTCGCGCGATCATCCACGATCCGTCGATCCTCGTGTTCGACGACTCGTTCTCCGCCCTCGACCTCACGACCGACGCGCGACTGCGTCAGGCGCTCTGGCGAGAGCTTCCGAGCGTGACCAAGATCGTGGTCGCGCAACGGGTCTCGACCATCACGGACGCCGATCGCATCATCGTCCTCGACGGAGGAGCGATGGTCGGGTCGGGAACCCACACCGAACTCCTGTCGTCCAACGAGACCTACCGAGAGATCGTCGAGTCGCAGTTGGGGGTGGACGCATGAGCAAGGTCACCCCCGAAACGGAACTCACCGCCGAAGAGCAGTACGAGGCCGAGCTCGCCGAACAGGCGCGCCTGAACTCCGGCGACTGGGACGCCGTGGCGCCCGGCAAGGCCGACAACTTCGGCAAGAGCTTCGCTCGCATGATCGGCCTGCTGCGTCCGCACGCGGTCGCCTTCGCGATCGTGTCGGTCCTGGGCGCCTTCGCGGTCGTCCTCGCGGTCGCGGCACCGCGCGTGCTCGGAGAAGCCACGAACATCGTCTACGAGGGGTTCATCTCGAACCAGCTCATCGACGGGTTCCCCTCCGGCGCTACCCAGGAACAGGTCGTCCAGGCGCTTCGCGCAGCGGGTGAAGACGACTTCGCCAACATGGTCTCGGCGATGCAGAACTTCTCCGTGGGCGGGGGGATCGACTTCGAACGCCTCCGGTGGGTCATCACCGCCGTCCTCGCGATCTACGTCGGCTCCGCGCTCCTCGCCTGGCTCCAGGGCTACGTCATCAACATCATCATGGTGCGCACCATGTGGCGCCTGCGGGAGTCCGTCGAGGCGAAGATCAACCGGCTGCCGCTCGCCTACTTCGACAAGGTGCAGCGTGGCGAGCTGATCTCGCGGGTCACGAACGACATCGACAACATCACGCAGACGATGCAGCAGTCCCTGTCGGGGGCGCTCACCGCGATCCTGACGGTGATCGGTGTTCTCGTGATGATGTTCACGATCTCGTGGCAGCTGGCGCTCGTGGCACTGGTCACGCTGCCGCTCATGGCCGTGATCTTCGGTGTCATCGGACCGCGCTCGCAGAAGGCGTTCGGAACACAGTGGCGCAAGGTCGGGCGCCTGAACGCCCGCGTCGAGGAGTCCTTCTCCGGCCACGCGCTGGTCAAGGTCTTCGGACGCGAGAAGGACGCGCAGGAGAAGTTCGAGGAAGAGAACGAGGAGCTCTACCAGGCCGCGTTCAAGGCCCAGTTCCTTTCGGGCATCATCATGCCCGGCATGATGTTCGTCGGCAGTCTCTCGTACGTCGGGATCGCCGTGCTCGGCGGCCTCATGGTCGCGAGCGGTCAGCTCCGCCTCGGCGACGTGCAGGCGTTCATCCAGTACTCGCAGCAGTTCGCGCAGCCGCTCTCCGAGCTCGGCGGGATGGCTGCGGTCGTGCAGTCGGGTACCGCCTCGGCCGAGCGCGTGTTCGACTTCCTCGACGCCGACGAGCAGGAGGCCGATTCCGACGACCCCGCGTCGCTCAAGGACGGCAAGGGCGTCATCGAGTTCCAGAACGTCTCGTTCTCGTACTCACCCGAACGGCCCCTCATCACCGACCTCTCCTTCCGGGTGGAGCCAGGGCAGACCGTCGCGATCGTCGGACCCACGGGCGCAGGCAAGACCACGCTCGTGAACCTGATCATGCGCTTCTACGAGCTAGACGGTGGTCGCATCCTGCTCGATGGGCAGGACGTGAGCGAGCTCACGCGGTCGGATCTTCGCTCGCGCACGGGCATGGTGTTGCAGGATCCCTGGCTGTTCGCCGGGAGCATCCGCGAGAACATCCGCTACGGGCGCGCGACGGCGACCGACGACGAGGTCGTGGCCGCCGCGACCGCGACGTATGTCGATCGCTTCGTCCACGCGCTGCCCGACGGCTACGACACCGTCCTCGACGAGGACGCATCCAACGTGTCCGCCGGCGAGAAGCAGCTCATCACGATCGCGCGGGCGTTCGTCGCTCAGCCATCGATCCTCATCCTCGACGAGGCGACCTCGGCGGTCGATACGCGCACCGAGCTGCTGCTGCAGCAGGCGATGGCCGCGCTCCGGCAGGGGCGCACCTCGTTCGTCATCGCGCACCGGCTGTCGACGATCCGCGATGCCGACCTCATCCTCGTGATGGAGCACGGAGACATCGTCGAGAAGGGCGCACACGACGACCTGATCGCGGCTCAGGGAGCCTACTGGCGGCTCTATCAGTCGCAGTTCGAGCAGGCGGCGACCGACATCGACGCCGAGGAGGCACTCACCGGCTCCATCCCCGTGGTGGGTGCGACGGCGGACGAGGGCATCGACTCCGGCGACACGGAGTCCGTTGCGGAAGAGGCGAGCGTCGTGCTCCCCGGTACCGCGGCTCCCGGCGTTGTCCCTCCCGGCAGCGTGCCTCCGGGGAACGACCTGCGTCCCTGACCCTCGTCCGCGGAGGAGGGTCAGGACCGCATCACCGGTCGAGGAGGCCGAAGAGTTCCAAGGGATGCGTAAGGCGCCACCAGGGGCTCGGGCCCTCGACGTCCTCGGTGAGCGACACGGACGTCTCTGCGGTACCCAGCGGGCCGGTCGTGGTGACCATGCCGACCTGCTCAGCGGACTCCCGCGCCTCACCGAGGTCGAGGGTCGCCGTGGACTCGGCCGTCGCTCCGTCCCAGAGCACGACGGAGGTGTCCGCATCGGTCGTGATGTCGACCGTCGTTCCCCACTCCGTCGTCACCTCGCCGACCACGGTGCCCGCGGTGACCGCAGGGCCCTGGGTGGCGAGAGCGTTCTCGACGTCCTCGAACAGTGCACGGGTCTCGGCGAGGCGCTGCTCGTTGCTCTGCTGTCCGAGGACGGCCGCGTTCAGACGCACGGTCGAGTCGCCGATGGTCACGTCCTTCGCGGTGATGAGATTCCAGCGGTCCGTCAGGGTCCCGGTCTTGACTCCGACCACGCCCTCGTCGGCCAGCATGCCGTTCGTGTTCACCACGGTGCCTGCCCCCGGAAGATCGACCCGCTCGGTCGCGACGATCTCGGCGATCACCGGGTTCTCCATCGCCCGCTCGGTCAGGGCGATCAGTGCTTCGGGAGTGGCGCGGTTCTCCTCGGCGAAACCCGAGGGATTCACCACGGTGACGTCTTCCAGGCCCCGCTCGTCGAGCCAGACGCGGGCCGCTGCCGCGAACGCCTCGTCCGAACCCCACAGCTCGTCCGAGAGCCGATCGATGTAGTTGTTGGCCGAGCCGAGCAGGGTTCCCTGCAGCATCTGATACTCGGTGAGGACGCCATCCACCGGCACATCCAGCGCGGACTGATCGCTCGTGCGGTAGGCCCAGTACTCCACGCTGTCGTCGTACGTGAAGGAGAACTCGGGCCCCTGCTCGCCGACCTGCAGCGGCAGGCGGTCGAGGACCATCAGCGACGACACCAGCTTCGTCAGGCTCGCGATGACCACCTGATCGCCCGTCGAGGACGTGACGCCGACACCGGACACGCCGATCGCGGCGCTTCCGCGGTCGGGCCAGTCCATCTCTGCTGCCGGGGCGGTCGCGGTCTCGACGGTGATCGCCTGTGCCGTCGGCGTGACCGCGTTCAACGGCCAGAGGAGGGCGGCGGCGGAGTAGGCCGCGACCAGGCTCACGAGGAACCCGACCGGGATCAGGACGCGGGGGCGCAGGATTCCCGGACGCAGACGCGCACCCGCGAGGATGTCGCCACGGGCGTCTTCGCGGGAGGGGGCGTCGAAGGACGCGGACTCGGTACCCTCGGCGACATCGGTGACCACGACCCAGGAGAGGGCGCTCGCGGGAGTCGCGCTCGTCGCCCATTCGGCGGGCTGGCCGTCGCCAGCGTCGCCGTCAGTGTCCGCAGGAGTAACCGTCTCGTCCGCAGGAGTAACCGTCTCGTCCGCAGGGGCAACCGTCTCGTCCGGTTCGATCCGCGGGGCGGTAGCCGTCGCTCCCGTCTGCGCGCGCAGGGCGCGGCGGCTGAGCGGGGTCTCCTCGGCGGAGCCGTCTTCGGGGGTCACCCCGCCAACGCTACCGAATTCGCGGCGGTATCCTGCGCCGCACGGCCACGGTGCGGGCGAGTGTCGCGAGTCGGTATGATCGTCAACACAACCACGGGAGTCCGGCGAGCCGGGCTGAGAGGGAGCGAATCGCGCTTCGACCGTCGAACCTGATCTGGGTCATGCCAGCGCAGGGAGGAGAACAGATGAGTACGTCCACGTCCCCATCCACCGCCGCATCTCGCGGCACCGCAACCCCGTCGATCTGGCGGTGGCGCGTCGTCGACATCGTCGTCGCCGCCGTCCTCGGCGTCGCGATCGGCCTCGTCTTCTGGGGGTGGAACACGATCGGCTACGCCTGGTTCACGGCGGCCGACGGGCTCACACCCGGTTTCGGCGGGATCGCCGTCGGAATCTGGCTGCTCGGCGGTGTCGTCGGTGGTCTCGTCATCCGCAAGCCCGGCGCCGCACTCGTCGTCGAGCTCGTCGCCGCGATCGTCTCGATGCTGATCGGCAACGTGTGGGGGGTCTCCACGATCCTCTCCGGCCTCGTCCAGGGACTGGGTGCGGAATTGATCTTCGCGGTGTTCCTGTACCGCCGATTCGGCGTCGTCGTCGCGATGCTCGCGGGCATCGGCGCCGCGGCAGCCGCCTGGGTGTTCGAGCTCTTCTACGGCAGCTCGCCCAACATCCTCAAGTCGCTCGAGTTCAACACGATCTACCTCATCGCCGTGGTCGTCTCCGGGGCGATCCTGGCGGGTCTCGTCGGCTGGCTGCTCGTGCGTGCGCTCGCGGTCACCGGGGCGCTCAGCCGGTTCGCTGCGGGGCGTGAGCTCGTCCGCGAGGTCTGAGCGTGTCCCACGTCAGCCCGGCCCGCGTGCAGGCGGCGGGCTGGGGCTGGCGGTACTCCGGCAGGAGACTCCCGGCCGTTCGCGATGTCTCCTTCACGATCGAACCCGGCGAGCGGGTGCTGCTGCTCGGCGCATCAGGGGCGGGCAAATCCACTCTGCTCGCCGGGCTCGCCGGGGTCCTCGGTGACGCTGAGGACGGGGAGCGCACCGGCTCGCTGAGTGTGGACGGGCAGGCGCCCGAACAGCATCGGGGTCGCACCGGTCTGGTGCTCCAGGACCCCGACGCGGGAATCGTGCTCTCCAAAGTGGGCGACGACGTGGCCTTCGGGTGCGAGAACCTCGGCGTGCCCGCGGCGGAGATCCCCGGCCGGGTCGCGGAGGCACTGGAGGCCGTCGGGCTCGACGTGCCCCCGCAGCGTCCGACCAAGGCGCTGTCGGGCGGGCAGAAGCAGCGGCTCGTCCTGGCGGGCGTTCTCGCGATGCGCCCGGGACTGCTGCTGCTGGACGAGCCGACGGCGAATCTCGACCCGCAGGGCGTGCGCGAGGTGCGCGACAGCGTGGCGCGTGTGGTCGAGGACACCGGAGCGACTCTCATCGTCGTGGAGCACCGCACCGAGGTGTGGACGGATCTTCTGACCCGCGTGATCGTCCTCGCCGCGGACGGCGGACTGCTCGCCGACGGCGATCCCGCGCAGGTGTTCGGCGCCCACGGCGACGCTCTGGCGGCCGCGGGCGTCTGGGTGCCGGGGCATAACGTCGACCTCGCGGACGCACCGAGTACGGTGCCCGAGGCCGACTCTCTGGCGGCCGTCGGGCTGGGGATCGCCCGCGACAAGCGCGTGGCCGTGCACTCGGGCCTCGACGTGCGGGTGCCCTCAGGAGCCGGAACCGTCATCACGGGCCCCAACGGGGCGGGGAAGTCCACCCTCGCGCTGACGCTCGCCGGCCTCCTCCCCGAGCATGCCGGCGAGGTGCGCTCGGCGCCCGAGCTCTCCGGGCGAGGGGGGCGCCGACCGTTCCGCTGGAGTTCGCGCGAGCTCCTCACGCGCATCGGCACCGTGTTCCAGGAGCCCGAGCACCAGTTCCTCACCCAGACCCTCCGCGACGAGTTGGCGGTCGGTCCGAAGGCTCTCGGCTGGTCGCCCGCCCGGATCACCGAGGTCGTCGACGAGCTGCTCGAGCGCCTGCACCTCGCGCCCCTCGCGCTCGCCAACCCCTTCACCCTCTCGGGCGGGCAGAAGCGCCGTCTGTCGGTCGCGACGGTTCTCGCGGCGTCCCCCGCGGTCATCGTGCTCGATGAGCCCACGTTCGGGCAGGATCGACGGGGGTGGGTCGAACTCGTCGCGCTGCTCCAGGAGCAGATCGCCCGCGGGACGAGCATCGTCGCCGTGACGCACGATTCCGGCGTCATCCGCCACCTGGGCGCGCACCGCATCGAGCTGGACATCGCGTGGTCCGAGGGGGAGACGTGACGACCGCGATCCTCACCCCCACGCGGGACTCGTGGCTCGACGGCGTGAATCCGGTCACGAAGCTCCTTCTGGCGCTGCTGCTGTCCATCCCGCTGTTCGCGTCCATCGACGTGACGAGCGCGCTGGTCGCGATCGCGCTGCAGCTGCTCTGTCTGCCGCTCACCGGCCTGAGGCTCACGACCGTGCTGAAGCGCCTGCTGCCGATCGCGATCTTCGCGCCGGTGGCCGGGATGAGCATGCTGCTCTACGCGGAGCCGGCCGGGACCGTGTACTGGAGCTTCGGATTCGCGACCATCAGTTCGGACTCGATCGAGCTCGCGATCGCTGTGAGTCTGCGTGTGCTCGCGCTCGGCCTTCCCACCATCCTGCTGTTCGGCCGTACCGATCCCACCGAGCTCGGTGACGCGCTCGCGCAGGTCGCAAGGCTCCCGAGTCGGTTCGTGCTCGGCGTGCTCGCCGGCACTCGCATGCTCGGGCTCTTCCTGGACGACTGGCGGACCATGGCGCTCGCGCGTCGAGCGCGCGGGGTGGGCGACAGCGGCGCGATCCGCCGCTTCTTCTCGATGGCGTTCGTGCTGCTCGTCTTCGCCGTGCGACGCGGGACGAAGTTGGCGATGGCGATGGAGGCGCGCGGGTTCGGTTCCGACACTCCCCGTACGTGGTCGCGGCCGTCCCGCCTGCATGCTCGGGATGCGCTCGCCGTGTTCGGCGGGTCGCTGATCATGGCTCTGGCGCTGTGGGCTGCGGTCCTGGCGGGGACGTTCCGATTCGTCTGGAGCTGATCCGGACGCCGCTCATCGCGCCGAGATACCGGAGTGATGGAGCGTATACCGATGTGCGTCCTGATCCGGCGGGATGGCACGCCCGCGGGAACTAGGGTCGGTCCGGTCGCGCTCTGCGACCGACACCAATCCCATCGACTCAAACTCACCCGAGGTGCCTGTGACCGCTGCAGCCCCGTCGCCCTGGTGGCGACGCCGCGCGGATCATCGGAAGACCGGCGGGCAGGCCGAGGTCGAAGACATCGATGAGCTCGAGCGCTGGATCCGTGCCGAGCAGACCGCTCCCCGCGACCCGGTCGCGTCCGAGTCATCGAACACACCCCACACAGAGGAGTACGACATGAGTTCACTGGACGACGCACTCGCGCAGCTGCTGGCGATCGAGGGGGCGACGGGCGCCGCGATCGTCGACTACGGCAGCGGCATGGCGCTCGCGCAGGGCGGCAATCCGTCCTTCGATCTCGGGATCGCGGCCGCCGGCAACTCCAACGTCGTGCGCGCCAAGCTGTCGACCATGCGAGACCTGGGCGTGACCGACGAGATCGAGGACATCCTCATCACGCTGAGTTCGCAGTACCACCTGATCAACGTGCTGAACGCCGAGGGAACGAGCGGCCTGTTCATCTACCTCGTGCTCAGCCGGACGGGTGCGAACCTCGCCCTCGCCCGCCACAAGCTCACGGCGATCGCGACGCAGATCGCGGTCTGATCGGCGTAGGACTCCGCTCGGCTCCGCGCGTCAGCGGAGCTGAGCGAACTTCTCGACCTTGACGGTCGGACCGACGACGAGAACGGTGTCGCCGTCGCTCAGGACCGTATCGGCCTGCGCGTTGCGCCAATCTCCCTGGGCAGGACGGTACGCCGCGATCGTCACGCCGTGGGTCGCGCGGACCGCGCCATCCGTCAGAGTGATGCCGTGCAGGTGCCGCGGTGCCACCGTCTTCACGATCGCGTAGCCGCGGTCGATCTCGAGGTAGTCGGCCGCCGCTCCGCGCACGAGGTGGGCGACACGGCGACCCATGTCCTTCTCCGGGTAGATCACCTTGTGCACCCCGAGCTGCTCGAGAACGGCCCCGTGCTGCTCATTGACCGCCTTCGCCCAGATCACCGGGACCTCGAGCTTGAGGAGCAGCGAGGCGGTGAGGATCGACGCGGTGATGTCCGAGCCGATCGCGACGACCACACGGTCGAACTCGCCGACCGCGAGCTGCTCGAGGACGTCCAGACGCGTCGAGTCCGCCCGCACGACCTGGGTGAGCATCCCGTTCAGGGACTGCACCAGGTCCTCGTCCGCATCGATGCCCAGCACTTCGGTGCCGGAGTCCATGAGCTCGAGTGCGAGGGATACACCGAAGCGACCCAGGCCGATGACAGCGACGGAGTCCGCCTCCGCGATGCGTCGTGCGTCCTGGCCGAAGGAGAGGAACTTGACCACGGGAGGTCCTTTCACAGGGGTGGAGGGAATCGACGGCGGCATGGTCAGCCGATCGCCGGACGTTCTTTGGGAAGCTCGTAGGCCGTGGGGCGTTCGCGCAGCGCCAGGGCGGAGCCCAGCGTGAGCGGTCCGAGGCGGCCAAGGAACATCAGGAGTACGAGCAGGACATGCGCGGTCGGAGGGAGATCCGCGGTGATGCCGGTGGACATGCCCACGGTGCCGAACGCCGAGACCACCTCGAACAGCACCTGGTCCAGGTCCAGGTCCGTCATCGCGAGGATGGCGATGACCGCGGCCATGATGGCGCCCAGAGCGACGATGACGACGGTGATCGCCTCGCGGTGGACGGCGCGCGAGAGGCGCTTGCCGAACACGTTCACGGCGGCGCCGCCACGGAGCTCGGTCCACACGATGAAGAAGAGGACGGCGAACGTCGTGAGCTTGATCCCACCGGCGGTGCCGGCAGGTCCGCCTCCGATGAACATCAGCACATCGGTGCCGAGCCACGTCTCGTCGTGCATCTGTCCCACGTCGACGGAATTGAAACCCGCCGTGCGGGACTGGACCGAGTGGAAGAACGCGGCGAGGACCCGCGCTGCGGGGTTCAGCTCACCCAGCGTGGCGGGGTTGCTCCATTCGATCAGCAACACGAACACTGTGCCGAGCGTCAGGAGCGTCGCCGTGCCCGCGACCACGATGCGCGTGTTCATCGTCCAGTGCAGCGGGCGTCGCAGCTCGCGGCGCAACTGCCGCAGAACCGGGAAGCCCAGCCCGCCGAGAATGATCGCGATGCAGATCGGCAGGCAGATCCAGGGGTCGGTGACGAAGCCCATCATGCTGTCGGTGTACAGCGCGAAGCCTGCGTTGTTGAACGAGGAGACTGCGTGGAACAGGGCATGCCAGGCCGCGCGACCGATGTCGTAGTCGTACCCGGTGAGGAACCGGACGAAGAGTACGGCGGCGATCACGGCCTCGATGGCGAGGGTGGTCACGAGGATGCCCGTCGCGACCCGCTTCATGTTGCCCGCGCCGGTGGACTTCGTCTCGGTCCCGGTGATCATCCGGGAGCGCACGCCGAGCTTGCGAGCCAGGGCGAGGCCCACGAGAGCGGCGAAGAGCATGATGCCGAGGCCGCCGAGCTGGATCAGGACGAGGATCACGATCTTGCCGAACGGGCTCCAGTACACCGGGGTGTCGACCACGACCAGTCCGGTCACGCACACGGCGGACGTCGAGGTGAACAGAGCGGTGATCGGGTCCGTCCACTTCCCCGCTGAAGAAGACGCGGGGAGCATGAGCAGGAGTGCGCCGAGGAGGATCGCGCCTCCGAATCCGGATGCGATCACCTGGGCGGGGGCCAGATGGCGACTCTTCGAGAGTCGAGTGCGCAGAGCGCCGTGTGAAACCACGAAAGAGGACACTACTCCTTCTGGGGTGGTTTGATGGCACGACTGTGACACGGTCCGCACGGCGCTGACACTCGGAGCCGCCTACACTGGGACCGAGTTGCACGAGAGTTCGAAGGAGAACGCATGCGGATTCAGGGATCGAGCGCCCTCATCACGGGGGGCGCCTCCGGGCTCGGCCTCGCCACGGCGCGGGCTCTCGCCGCCGCCGGGGCGCACGTCACCCTCCTCGACCTGCCGTCATCGGCCGGGGTCGAGATGGCCGCGGAGCTGAACGGCACCTTCGCCCCCGGGGATGTCACGAGTGCCGAGGATGCCGCGGCCGCGGTCGCCACGGCTCAGCAGCAGGCGCCGCTGCGGATCGTGGTGAACTGCGCGGGCGTCGCGCCACCCGCCAAGGTGCTGAACCGCGACGGGACACCCGCGGTGCTGGCGGACTTCGAGCGCATCGTCCGGATCAACCTCGTCGGGACCTTCAATGTGCTCTCGCAGGCCGCGGCCGTCATCGCCACGAACGATCCCGACGCGTCGGGCGATCGCGGCGTCATCGTCAACACGGCCAGCGTCGCCGCCTTCGACGGCCAGATCGGTCAGCCTGCGTACGCCGCTTCGAAGGGCGGCGTGCACGCGATGACGCTGCCCGTCGCGCGGGAGTTGGCCCGCCACGGCATCCGCGTCTGCACGATCGCTCCGGGGATCATGGAGACGCCGATGCTCAAGGGGCTTCCGCAAGCCGCGCAGGATTCGCTCGGCGAGCAGGTGCCGTATCCCTCGCGCCTCGGGCATCCTGAGGAGTACGCATCCCTGGTCCAGCACATCGTGGAGAACGGGTACCTCAACGGCGAGACGATCCGCCTCGACGGCGCGATCCGCATGGCGCCGAAGTAAGCCGACGGACACCGAGCAAGGAGAATCATGAGCACTCTGGCAGGCAAGACGATCCTCATGTCCGGCGGCAGCCGCGGCATCGGTCTCGCGATCGCGCTGCGCGCCGCGGCGGACGGTGCCAACATCGCGATGCTGGCGAAGACGGACACCCCGCACCCGAAGCTCGAGGGCACGGTCCACACGGCCGCGGATCAGATCCGCGCGGCGGGCGGTCAGGCGCTGCCGATCGTGGGAGACGTGCGCAACGACGACGACATCACCGAGGCGGTGATGAAGACGCAGGGCGAGTTCGGCGGCATCGACATCATCATCAACAATGCGAGCGTGATCGACCTCTCCCGCTCCCTCGATCTGCCCGCGAAGAAGTACGACCTCATGCAGGACGTCAACGTGCGCGGGACGTTCCTGCTCTCACGCTCGGCGGTGCCGATCCTCCGGGACTCGGCGAATCCGCACATCCTCTCGCTCTCCCCGCCGCTGAACCCGACGCCGCACTGGCTGGGCGCGCACACCGGATATTCGCTCGCGAAGTTCGGGATGACGATGGTCACGCTCGGCATCGCCGCGGAGTTCGCGGAGGACGGGATCGCGGCAAACACGCTGTGGCCGCGGACGACGATCGCGACCGCCGCGGTGCAGAACCTGCTCGGCGGCGACCGGGTGATGGCGGCCAGCCGCACGGCGGACATCTACGCGGACGCGGCGCACGCCGTGCTCGTGAAGACGGCGCGCGACTACACGGGCCAATCCCTCATCGTCGAGGACGTGCTGGAGGCCGACGGGATCACGGACTTCTCGCGCTACGCCGCGGTTCCCGGCACTCCCGACGATCGCCTCTTCCCCGACATCTTCCTGGACTGACCCCACCCCCTGACCGCGAGACTGC
>JBNJKL010000007.1:0-52935 GCA_051751065.1 Actinomycetota bacterium
GACGCCCACAGCGCTCAGGAGCGCGAGGAACATCGATACCACAAGGGTCGCGGCCAGGGACCGCCGTCGTGTTCGCGCCGATCGGCTACGGGTCGGATTCTGGCGGCCGTCTCCGCGTATCGGAGACGGCCGTCGCGCGTCAAGCGTGGTCATTGATTCATCTCTCAGATCTATCGATTCGGGTTCAAGGGACTGCGTGGCGAATCATGCTTGGCTCCCATGCTGCAGCATCGACCCGGCCGCCACCACCCCATCTGGTGCGTGCGGTGCGTCAGTGCGCTACAGCGCAACGCACATGGAATCCCCTGAAGAGTATGACGATGCGCGGTAGATTTTCTGTCGGCAACATCACGAAAAGTGTCCGCGCGTCGCGCAACACTGCGCCGCGGACGTGCATGCCGCACCTCGACGACGTCATCGGTTTCTTCTCGTGCGGGGCATGCGACAGGGTGCCGCGCCCGTTCGGAGGCGCCGCGTTATCGGATGGTTTCGCGACTCGTGCTCCACCAGTTCCGGATGGCGTCGACGACCGTATCCAGGTGCGATTCGAGGAGGAAGTGGCCGGCGTCCACCAGCTCGATCTGCGCGTGCGGGGCGTCGTGGCGGAAGGCCTCGGCGCCGGCGGGCGCGAAGATCTCGTCGTTGCGCCCCCAGATCGCGAGGACGGGAACCGCCGACTCACGGATCCAGGCGTGCACCTGGGGGTACAAGTCCCGGTTGCTCGCGTAGTCGCGGAAGAGCGCGAGCTGCGCCTGGTCGTTGCCCGGACGGGCGAGGAGTGCGAGATCGTGCTCCCACGCGTCTGGGTCGACGAGCGACGGGTCGGGAACGCCGTGCGTGTACTGCCATTCGACGGCCTCTCGACCCAGCGCCGGGCGCAGGGCCTCTCTGGTCTCGGGTGTCCGTTCGGCCGCGTCCGCCCAGATCGCGTCCCAGAACTCAGGAACGAAGCCCTCTTCGTAGGCGTTGCCGTTCTGCGAGATGACGCCCTCGACTGCGTCGGGGTCCGCGAGAGCGAGTCGCCAGCCGACCGGGGCGCCGTAGTCCTGCACGTAGATGGAGTACCGCGAGACGCCGATGATCTCGAGGAACCGGCGGGTCACTGATGCCAGGGAATCGAACGTGTAGTCGAACTCCTCGACCGACGGCGCGGACGAGCGACCGAAACCGACGTGATCGGGAGCGATGACCCGGAACCGGTCGGCGAGCGCCGGGATCAGGTGTCGGAACATGTGCGAGCTCGTCGGGTATCCGTGCAGGAGCAGCAGCACCGGCGCATCGCTCGGGCCCGCTTCGCGCCAGAAGACGTCGATACCGTCGACCTCGACCGTGCGGTGGTGGACAGAAACCATGATCTAACCCCTTTAAGCTTGTTTACCGGTTAGCAACAAGGTAGCATGGCTTTCGGCGGATCGGCCAGGACGAGAGGAACACATGACGATCGAGGACGAGGACCTTCTCCTCGCGGTACTGAACAGTGCACCGCTCGTCGGAGGAGAACCCACCGATGATCTCGCCGGCCCGGACGGGGCCGAGTGGGTGCGACCCTTCGGCGGCTCAGGCTCGGCGGACGAGATCCGTCAGCTGCGCGGCGCCCGCGACGCGGTCCAGACCCTCATCGGCGACGTCGAGCCCGATCGGACGGCCGCACTCGCAAAGATCTCCGACGCGCTGCAGCGCACCGTGCGGACGCCTCGCGCCTCCGCGTCTGGGGTCGAATGGGACCTGAGCACCCCCGACGACGACCTGCTCGCGGTGCGGGTCATCCTGGCCTGGTCAGCGGTGCAGGCGTCACTGCCCGGACGCCTTCGGGCCTGCGCGAACGCGGAGTGCAACCTGTTCCTCATCGACCACAGCCGGCCCGGAACCGCTCGGTGGTGCTCGATGGCGGCGTGCGGGAACCGGCACAAGGCACGGGCACATGCGGAGCGGGCCCGTCGCGCCTCAGCGACCGCGTGACACCGACTCCCGGGTCCAGCCGCCTGCGCCTCAGGGCAGGGTGGCCTCGATGAGGGAGCCCGGGACAGCTTCCTGAGCCAGGAGGCGACGCACGTCCGTCGCGCCGAGCTTCGCGCCGAAGAGGTCGCTTCCCGGCTGCATCCGGACTCCGGTCTCGAGAGAGCCCGCCCGGACCGCATCGAAACCGAGAGCGTCCACGATGTCCTCGACGGTCGCGAGGTCGTCGCCATCGTCACCCGCGATCGCGATCGCCTTGCGGTCCACCGCACCGCGGACCGTCGCACCCTCGTCCAGGTCGTGATACCCCATGTGATTGAAGGCTTTGGCGACACGGGCTGCGGGCAGGTGCTGCTGAACGAGCCGGGAGGTCGACACCGCGGGGTCACTGAGGTCGGGTCGGATGCCGTCGACCTCCCACCAGTAGTTCATCGCGTCGATCACGAGCGTGCCCGCGAACGCCGCCGGATCCAGGGTCTCGTAGCGGCCGAGCGGGAGCGCGAGCACCACGACGTCGGCATCGGCGACAGCGCGCTCCGCCGTCGTCGCGACCGCGCCGGGCGCCAGCACCTCGATGGTGAGTGCGATCTTCGACGGGTCGCCGGAGCCGGCGACGAGTACGCGGTATCCGGCCGCGACCGCCAGGCGCGCGAGCACCGTTCCGACCTTCCCCGCGCCGAGGATGCCGAGGGTCTCTACTGTCCCGGCCATCAGGAGGCGCCCCGCGAGAGGATGTCCTTGACCATCGGCACCACGGTCGAGCCGTAGAGCTCGACGGCCTTCATGCGAGCGGACATGGGCGTGGGCCCCGCGGAGTAGATGAGGTCGAAGCGTCCGACATCGAGCGTGCGGATCGCCTCGGCGATGCGGCGCGCGACCGTCTCGGGCGAGCCGACGTACATCGAGCCGGTGCGCACCTCGTCCTCGAACTCCTCGCGCCGGATCGGCGGCCAGCCGCGCAGCGCGCCGATCCGGTCGCGCATGACCTTGTAGCGCGGGTAGAAGATCTCCTTGGCCTCCTCGTCGGTGTCGGCGATGAATCCGGGAGAGTGCATGCCGACCGGGTGCGCGGTCGTGCCCAGTTGCGCGGTCGCGCGGCGGTAGAGCTCGAGATAGGGTGCGAACCGCCCCGCCGAGCCGCCGATGATCGCGAGCATGAGGGGCAGGTCGTACTTCGCGGTACGGATGACCGATTCCGGCGATCCACCGACCCCGACCCACGTCGACAGGCGACCCGAATCGGTCTTGGGGTAGACGTCAGCATCGACGAGCGCGGGCCGGGTCGTTCCCGACCACGTCACGGGCGCTTCTTTGAGGAGCTCGGCGAAGAGCTCGATCTTCTCGTCGAACAGCACGTCGTACTGCGACAGGTCATAGCCGAACAGGGGGAAGGACTCGGTGAACGAGCCGCGCCCGAGGATGACCTCGGCCCGCCCGTTGGAGAGGGCGTCCACGGTCGCGAAACGCTGGAACACGCGGACCGGGTCGTCGGAGCTGAGCACCGTCACACCCGACGAGAGCCGGATGCGCTCGGTCCGTGTCGCGATGCCGGCGAGAACCGTCTCGGGGCTGGAGATCGAGTACTCGGGGCGGTGGTGCTCGCCGAGGGCGATGACATCGATCCCGAGCTCGTCCGCGAGGATCGCCTCATCCACCACCTGCCGGATGGCCTGACCGTGCGTGGCGAGCGTGCCCGCATCCGTCTCCGGCACATCTCCGAACGTGTCCAGCCCGAACTCCACGACCGCCATCTCACTGCCCTCTTCTCGACGAGCCCGACTCCCGGGCTGATACACATGTCAACTATTTGGGCAGTGGCGGTATTCCGACGATGACCGCACGATCACCTCACCATGCGCGGATCCTCCGTCGGATCGATGAACATGTCGGGGCACCCCTGTGTCACGGCGTCGGGGCGCAACTCGTAGTGCCAGGGCTCGTTCTCATAGATCTGGCACAGTCCGTATGCGTCGCCGTTCACGGACAGCCAGGCGGTCGCGTCATAGTCTCCGATGTCGATGGCATCGCCCGAGACGTGTTCCGATGGCTCCGCCGTGGCCACCCACCTCGCCGCCTCCTCCTCGCTCCCGTAGGTCGACACCGCCTCACGGAGCAGTTGCTGCTGGTACTCCGGCGAGCGCCAGCCGCTGTTCATCCGGAGTTCGATCCCCTCCGCCTCCGCGTCGTGCGCCGCGGCGCGCACGGCGGCGAGGAGCTCGGGGGCGAGGTTGGTCACTCCCGGATGCGAATCATCGAAGACGCTGACGTCACCGACGACGGCTCCATCGTGTGAATATCCGGTCTCCCCAGGACGCTCCTTCGGTGCATCGACCTGCGGCGACTCGTCCTGGACGGCTGCGCCTCGAGAGGCGTCATGAGGGCCGACGGCCGCGCTGGCGAGAACGCCGACGATGAGCACCACGGCGCTCACCGCGAACGCCGCGGCGAAGAAGAGAACGATGAGCCCCGCCGAGCGGAGCGTCCGAGAACGAGTGGAGCGATTCATGGGACCGAGTCAACGCGGCGTGCTGTTGCAGAGCCGTATGCGAACGGCGATACGCGGACGATATGCCCTCCGGCCTAGCATCGAGACATGCGCGTGCTGATCGTCGAGGACGAGCCCTACCTCGCAGAGGGTGTCCGCGAGGCGCTCCGACGCGAGGCCATCGCCGCGGACATCGCCGGAGACGGAGACACGGCCTGGGAGCTGTTGAGCATCAACGCGTACGACATCGCGATCCTCGATCGGGACATCCCCGGGCCGTCCGGCGATGACATCGCGCGCCGCATCGTGGATTCCGGCAGTGGCATCCCGATCCTCATGCTGACCGCCGCCGGCTCTCTGGACGATAAGGCGAGCGGCTTCGAGCGGGGCGCCGATGACTACCTGACCAAGCCCTTCGAGATGCGTGAGTTGGTGCTGAGGCTTCGGGCCCTCGACCGCCGGCGGGCGCATCACCGCCCCCCGGTGCAGGAGATCGCGGGCCTCCGGCTGGACCCCTTCCGTCGAGAGGTGTTCCGGGACGGCCGCTACATCGGACTCACGCGCAAACAGTTCGCGGTGCTGGAGGTGCTCGTCGCAGCCCAGGGCGGCGTCGTGAGCGCCGAGGAGCTCCTCGAGAAGGCCTGGGACGAGAACGCTGACCCCTTCACGAATGCGGTGCGGATCACGATCTCCGCGCTGCGCCGACGCCTGGGCGTGCCGTGGGTCATCGCCACCGTCGCCGGCGTCGGCTACCGGATCTCCGTCGACGACGAGGACGCGCGCGATGAGCGGGCATAGGGACCGGGGTATCAGCGTTCGACTGCGTCTGACGCTGAGCTACGCCGGCGTCCTGCTGGTGGCGGGCGTGCTCCTGCTCGCCGCTGTGTGGGGTTTCCTGCTGAGGCACGTTCCGGACGGCAACATCAGCACGCAGTCGGGGTTCGTGCCGAACCGTTCCGACCTTCTCGAAGCGTTCGCACCGGCGGCAGTGGCGGTCATGGTGTTCCTGCTCGTGTTCGGCGTCCTCGGTGGCTGGTTCCTGGCCGGACGGATGCTGGCGCCAGTCTCCCGCATCACCCGCGCGACACGACTGGCCGCAGGCGGGTCTCTGTCCCACCGGATCGATCTGCCCGGCCGCTCGGACGAGTTCAGAGAGCTCGCGGACGCCTTCGACGACATGCTCGCGCGGCTCGAAGCGCACTCCGAGGAACAGCAGCGATTCGCGGCCAATGCCTCGCATGAGCTGCGCACCCCGCTGGCCATAACGAAGACTCTCCTGGAGCTCGCCGTCGCGGATTCGACCACCGACGTCGAACGGCTTCGGCGCCTGCAGGCCGTGAACACGCGTGCCATCCATCTCACCGAGGCGCTTCTGACCCTCAGCCGTGCAGAGGTGGAGGACCTGGCCGCCGAGGAGCTGGACCTCTCGCTCCTGGCTGAGGAGGCGGTCGAGAATCTGCGGTCCTTGGCGGATGAACGCGCGGTCGCACTCACCGTGGCGGGCGACATCGCACCGATGCGGGGGTCAGAGGCGTTGCTCTCCCCCCTGGCGACGAACCTGGTGCACAACGCCATCGTTCACAACGTCGCGGGCGGCACGGTGCGCGTCGAGGTCGCGACGCGCAGCGACGCCGCTGTGCTGACCGTCGAGAACACCGGCGTTCCGATCGATCCCGCGTCCCTGACCACGCTCACCGAGGCATTCCAGCGCGGCGCGGGACGGACGAGGAGCGAGCACGGAGGGGTCGGGCTCGGTCTCGCGATCGTCGATCGCATCGTGCGCGCGCACGCCGGAGAGCTCACCCTCACGGCGCGGGCCGGCGGGGGGCTCGTCGCCGTCGTGGAACTCCCGCTCGCGCCGCAACGACCTGTCCCGCCGCGTCGCGTCGCATAGCTTCTTCGGAGTGCGCGGACACAGCACGGGGGCCGACGCACATGGCGCCGGCCCCCGTGTCCTGCCCTGCGAGTCCTACTCCAGCGTGAAGCGGACCGTCTTGGCGTTGCCGGAGATGTCGTACACGACGAGCGTGTTCTCACCCGCGACGGCACCGAACTTCCCCGGCGCGACCGAGTTGAGATCCGACCACGCGTTGTCACTCAGATCCTTCCCGACCCCGTTGAGCGTCAGGCGATCGATCTTGCCCGCGTCGTGGAGCTTGAACGACACCTTCTCGTAGACGCCGTCACCTCCGATCGTGAACTGCGATCCCGACTTGACCGTCACCGTGGGTGCGGTGGCATCGAGCACGAACGTCACGGTCGTCGCGTTGCCCGCGACGTCGTGCACGACCAGCGTGTTCTCACCCGCCCGAGCTCCGAACTTCCCCGGGACGACCGAGTTGAGATCCGACCATGCGTTGTCGCTCAGATCCTTCCCGACCCCGTTGAGCGTCAGACGATCGATCTTGCCCGCGTCGTGGAGCTTGAACGAGACCTTCCCGTACACCCCGTCCCGACCGACCGTGAATTCGGCGCCGGTCTTGACCGTCACCGTGGGGGCGGTCGCGTCCGTCGGCGCGGTCGTGACCGTCAGGTCGCGGATCCGCCCGAAGTTGTCGAATGAGCCGAAGCCCACGCGACCCTCGGTGAACGTGTCGTCGTTCGCGGTCATGAGCGGGACGTCCAATCCGTCGACATAGACGGCGATGTCGCCGCTGTCCACGCACCGCACGACCCGGACGTCATGCCACTCCTCATCCGTGACGGCCGGCGGTGCGCCGACAGTCCCGTCCCACTGATCGTCGATCCGCTCACGGTCCGCGCCGTCGACCTTGAAGATGCCGTTGTGCGCGTAGATCGTGTTGTCCTGCGACAGGTGGGCGTAGTAGTACTCCGTGTCCGACTGCCACCCGAACACGATGATCACGTCCCGGTTGTTCACCGATGCCGCCTCATCCAGCCGCACCTGCGCGTCGAGATCGAACGACCCGAGCTCGGGCCCCTCGGTGAGGACGGCGTACTCGAACGGGCGACGGATGCCGTCGTTCGGGTTCGTGCCCGGCTCGGTCAGCACCACCGCGTCACCGGGGAAGTCCCACTTGGCGGGGGTCCGCGGCGCCCAGTCCTCCTCGGCCATCACGTCGGTGATGACGTCTCCGTCCGGCGTGCACGGCGGCGGGGTGGGCTCAACCGCTTCGGCGGCGTCGAACAGCGCGTACTGCGCGGCGATCTGCTCAGCGGTAGGGACCGTGTCCAGAAGCATCACGTCATCCATCCGTCCGGTGAACGGGTTGGATTCGCGAGTGTTCTGCGGATAGCTTCCACCGATCTTGATCCCGGCCGGCGTGGAGTCCGACGTCGACCCCTCACCCCACGGGTTGGAGGCGGTGTAGTCGCCCTCGAGCTCCTCACCGTTCATGAAGAGCTTCATCTCCCCTCCGGCGAAGTCGAAGGTCGCGGCGAGGTGCACCCACTTCCCCTTCTCCAGGATCTCGTCCCAGGGCTTGTCGGCGGCGAACGTCCAGGATCCCGCGCCGTCCACCCGTCGACCGAGGGCGACGAGCTTCAGTTCCCCGTTCACCGTGATGACCTCCAGCAGAGCGCGCACCGCGTGCCCGTCCGACGTTCCGGTGAGGACCCCGGCGAGACCGATCGCGTTGTAGCGATCATCCGGGTTCGCGCTACCGGAGTTCAGCGCCGGGTGGTCGCCCGTGGGCTTGAACCATCCCATGACGGAGATCTCATCCGTGCCCCCGAGCGCCTCGAGGGACTCGACGCCGGACGCGTCGTACACGCCCGCCTTCCAGTCGTCGTTCGAGGCGGTCCGCGGACTCATCTGCTGGGTCTGGAGAGCTTCGCCGGCGCCCGGATAGGCCCGGTCGGCGACGCGCATCTCCACTCCGCCGTTCACGAGAGAGATCTCCGTGCCCGACAGCCCCTGATCGACCTCGAGCGTGGGGTCATCCGCGTCCGGGTGGTCGAAGTCGTGATGGGTCACGAGGTTCGGCGCGAGCGCCGGGAGGACGAAGGGCGACGACGGGCCGGCTTCGCGCGCCCCCGTGACCTTCCAGATCTTCCCGTTCGCCTTGGAGACGAGATAGAGCTCGCCGTCCGCGTCTGAACCGAACCGCAGATCCACGCGGGTGTCGCCGACGAGATCCTGGAACGTCGTCTCCTCGCCGTCGTGGAAGACGCGCAACTCCTCGATCGTCGCGAGATCCTCGGGGTCCCCGTCGTTGCGCACCATCTCGTCCGCGTCGGCGGACAGCACCCAGCCGCGCACGAGATCGGTGAAGATGTAGCGCCCCTCGAGTTCCGGGATGTCGCCTCGGTAGACGAACCCGCCGTTCAGCGCCACGCCCGCATCGCCGGTCTGACCCGGGTCGCGGTTGTGGTCGTAGGCCGCCACCGGATACGTGAAGCCGTTCTCGGCGTCGTCCGCGGGGAGCGGGAAGATCTGGCGGTTCTCGGCGACGAAGGATCCCTCGCGCACCGACCAGCCGAAGTTGTCGCCCGGTTCGACGGCATAGACCGACTCCACCTGCCACTCCCCGATGTGACCGAGGTACATCGTGTGGTCGCCCTCGGGGTCCCAGCTGATGCGATGCGGGTCCCGCAGGCCGACCGCGTAGATCTCGGGCAGCGCGCCCGCCTCGTCGACGAACGGGTTGTCGCTCGGGATGCCGTAGGCACCGTTCTCACTGTCATCACCGGTCGGGTCAACGCGCAGGACCTTGCCCTGCGGGGTCGCCAGATCCTGCGGGTTGCCGTTGCCGACGCCGTTGCCGCCGTCTCCGACGAGCACGTACAAGTTGCCGTAGTCCGCGTCACCGGGTGAGACCGTCGGGTTGAAGGCGATCTGCTGCACGGTGTGCACGCGGCCCGCGAACGGAACACGCATCACCTCTCGATGCGATCCCGCGAACGTCTCCGCAGACGGGTCGGTCGCCGTCCACTCGGTGATCACGCTGTGGAAGGCGGTGTTGCCGAACGCCGGGAAGTCGGGGGTGTCGCCGGTCAGGGCGCTCCCCGCCTCGGTGTGCACGGTGTAGAACAGGCCGTTGTCGGCGAACTCCGGGTGGAACTCGGCGGATCCGAGCCCGGTGCCGAGGCCCGCGCTGTTGTGGAAGTTGTCGATGAACTCGTTCCGGACGTTGAGATAGGGCACGTGCTCGCCCGACTCCTTGTCGACCAGGTAGAGGATGTCGTTGTTGTCCGGGACCATCAGGCGACCCGAGTCGTCTGGAACCTCGTCGAGGTGCGTGATGCGGTTGTGACGCACGAGCCGCTGATCCTGCGTCGCCGGAGTCGTCTCCGACTCGGGGAGCTGAGCGAGCTCGGTCACCTCGATGCCGAGGGTCGAGAGCTTCGGGTCGGGAAGCGGGTTCAGCAGCGGCTGGCTGGACGTGCCACCGGGAGCGCAGTCACCCGGGTTGCCCGTGGCGATCGCCAGGTTCTCCCCCGTGTTGTCGACCGCGACGTCGTCGAGCATGAGCCGACCGGCGCTGGAGGAGCCGTTCTTCCAGAAGAAGCGGTCCAGCGCTCCGTCCACGCTCTCGCGGAAGGCGAACTGCTCCTGCGCACCGTCGGGAAGGCGGGTGAACTCCTCGTACGGACCGCCCTGGCTGTAGACCGTGACCTCGTCTGCGGCGTTGTCCGCGACGATCCACACGCACTGCCACGCGTCGCGGCCCCACACGCCCGCGGGCTTGAAGGAGCCTCCGTCGCGCACGAGCATCACGTCGTTGTTCTGGTTGTTCACGTACGCGCGGCTGTTCGGGTAGTCGTTCGGCGCGTCCACGTCGGTGAGCCCGAAGGACGTGTCGACGCTGCCGGTGCGCAGGAAGCGGAAGAACAGGGTGCCGGTGTCGCCATCGGCGATGGCCGGGATCTCCCGGTAGGACTGCTGCCCTCCACCCACGGACTCGACGACCTGGTTGTTGCCGTTGAGCGGGTCGGCGATGACCCGTGGGGCGCTGGACGATGTCCACCCGTCCTGGCCGTCGAGCGCGGTGCGCTCGTACTGTTCGAAGTCGATCACCTCGGTGAACGGCTCGTCGGCCGCCGCGGGAATCGCGGTCAGCACCGAGGCGGCGAGAGCGGTCGCGAGGACGGCAGCTCCTGCACGTCCCCTCCGCCTCATGCTCGTGGTTCGCAGGGTTCTTTCGTGCATCAGATACCTCTCAACGTCATCGTCGTGTGGTGTCGTGCCGGTTCGATCCAGCCGCTCTCCCGGGGCGGCACTGCAGCGGGAGAGACGCAGAACGGGCGCGAGCGTAGGAGTACGTAAGCGCTTTCGCAACCGCTTTCGTTAATGTACAGCGCGAACGCGGATGGGACAAGGGCCCGGTTCGACTGCTCAGGCGAGGTGGGGTGAGACGCTCTCCTCGAACGTCTCCGCCGTGCGTCGCACCGCCGTGGCGGGGTCCGTCGCCCAGATGTCCGCGTTGAAGATCTCGACCTCGATGTCCCGGTCGTAGCCGGTCGCGATCACCGCCCGGGTCAGGGTCTCCAGATCGATCACGCCGTCGCCGGGATAGTGACGACTCAACAGCACGTCGGCGGGGAGCGGGGTCTTCCAGTCGCACACCTGGTACGTCGCGATCCGCCCCTCGCGTCCCGCGCGGGCGATCTGGGGGAGCACATCCGGATCCCAGAAGATGTGGAAGGTGTCCACAGCGGCACCCACGACGTCCGCATCGAAGTCCGATGCGATGTCGAGCGCCTGCCTGAGCGTCGAGACCACGCAGCGGTCCGTCGCGTACATCGGGTGCAGCGGCTCGATCGCCAGCGTGACACCGACGGAGGCGGCATGAGGAGCCAGCTCTCCGATCGCGTCCCGCACACGCTCCCGGGCCCCGACGATGTCGCGAGACCCCTCGGGGAGGCCCCCGGCCACGAGCACGAGCACCGCGCTGGACCCCTCGGCCCCGGCGGCCGCGAGCGCCGCGGTCTCGTCGATGGCAGTGCGGTTGTCGTCGATCGAAGCGCGTCGGGCCGCGTCGTCCACGGGCGTGAAGAAGCCGCCGCGACAGTGACTGGTGAAGCGCAGGCCGGAGTCCGCGAGCATCGTCGCTGCTTCCGCCAGACCCACCGCGTTCACGGGTTCACGCCACAGTCCGATCGCCCCGATGCCCGCTTCCCGCGTGACGTCCAGGGCCGTGCGCAGGTCCGCGTACTTGATCGTCGCCTGGTTGATCGACAGGCGCGGGTCCGGGGCGCTCATGCCGAGACGCCGTTCAGTCGGAGCATCGCGTGCCACCGTTCCGCGGCGAGCTCCGGTCGCTCCAACGCCCGGGATGCGTTGGCGAGCTCGACGATGCGCGAGAGGTGCGGGAGGCTCCGGGCCGAGTGCAGACCGCCGACCATCTGGAACGCGGGCTGGTGGCCGTTCAGCCAGGACAGGAAGGCCACACCGGTCTTGTAGTAGAAGGTGGGGGCGGCGAAGACCTGGCGGCTCAACTCCTCGGTCGGGCCGAGGATCTCCAGATAGCGATCCGCGTCGCCGGCATCGAGCGCCTGGATCGCCGCGGAGGCGACCGTCGTGAGAGCAGCGAAGGCTCCCAGCAGAGCATCCGAGTGCTGCCAGGATGCGGCGGAGTTCCGCTCCGGCTGACGCGCGGCGGGGACGTCGGCGCCACCGATGAGTCCGACGTAGTTGAAGTCGTCGCCCGTGAACATGCGCACACCCTCGGGCAGACGCTCCCGCACGGCGACCTCCGACGCGGCATCCAGCAGGCTCATCTTCACCCCGGCCACGCGGTCGGGGTGCTCGGCGATGATCTCCAGCAGGACATCGGAGGCGATGCGCCAGTCCGTCGAGCCGAAGTAGCCCTCCAGCTGCGGGTCGAAGGCGGTGCCGAGCCAGTGCAGGACGACCGGGGTCGTGGCGGAACCGAGGACCTCGCGATACACGCGACGGTAGTCGTCCGCCGTCTCCGCCGCGCGGGCGAGATGGCGAGACGCCATCAGCACAGGACCCGCCCCCTGCTCCTCGGTGAAGTGGAGCTGCGTCTTGTACGCGTCGATCACGGCATCCAGCGAGATGTGGTCCTCGTCCACGTGGTCGGTGTTGACCCCGACCACGACGGATCCTCCCTCTTCCCGCGCGACCTGCGCGGAGCGCGAGATCAACTCACGCGTGGCTGCGGCATCCAGGCCCATGTTGCGCTGCGCGGTGTCCATCGCGTCGGCGACGCCCAGACCCCACGAGTACGCGTGCCGACGGAACGCGAGCGTCGCGTCCCAATCCACCTCGGCCGGCTGACCGGGGGTGTTGTCGGCCGTGATCTTCGGCACGACGTGCGCGGCGGCGTAGGCCACACGGCTCCGCAGAGCACCGTCGGGGCGCGTGTGCCCCGGGGCGTCGGCGAGCGCGACGGACGACGTCGCCCCGCTCGCGTCGAGGAGAGTGAGGGTGGTCATGCCGATCACTCCAGCGTGAGCGTGGTCACGTCGATCTTGCGACCCTCACGCGACGACTCGAGGCCGGCCTCGGCCAGCTGGACTCCGCGGGCACCGGCGAGCAGATCGAACTCGTACTCGGTTCCGAGCACGTACGACTCCAGGAACTCCTCCCACTGCTGGCGGAAGCCGTTCTGGAAGACGTCGTTCGTGGGAACGTCGGCCCAGTCCGCGTCGTAGTCGTGGTCGTCCGCGAGGTCCGGATTCCACACGGGCTTCGGCGTCGCGTTGCGGTGCTGGATCTTGGCGCCGAACAGGCCGACCACGGCGGAGCCGAGCGTCCCGTCGACATGGAACTCCACGAGCTCATCCCGGTGGACGCGGACGGTCCAGGACGAGTTGATCTGCGCGACCGTGCCGCCCTCCAGCTCGAAGATGCCGTAGGCGGCGTCCTCGGCGGTCGCGGTGTACCGCTCGCCGTTCTCGTCCCATCGTTCCGGGATGTGCACCGACGCCTGCGCGTAGACGGTCTTCACGCGTCCGAACAGGTTCTCCAGCACATAGTTCCAGTGCGGGAACATGTCGACGATGATGCCGCCGCCATCCTCCGAGCGGTAGTTCCAGCTGGGGCGCTGAGCGGGCTGCCAGTCCCCCTCGAACACCCAGTAGCCGAACTCGCCGCGCACCGAGAGGATGCGACCGAAGAAGCCGGAGTCGATCAGGCGCTTGAGCTTCTGCAGACCGGGGAGGTACAGCTTGTCGTGCACGACGCCGGTCTTGACGCCGGCCTCCCGCGCGAGACGGGCGAGTTCCAGCGACTCCTCGACGGATTCCGCGGTCGGCTTCTCCGTGTAGATCGTCTTGCCCGCCGCGATGGCTTTGCGCAGCGCGGTCGCGCGGGCCTTCGTCACGAGGAAGTCGGCGTAGATCTCCCACGCCGGGTCGGCCAGTGCCGCATCCAGGTCGGTCGTGTAGTCCTCGATGCCGTGGCGCGCCGCGAGCTCGGCGAGCTTCGCTTCGCTGCGACCGACGAGGAGCGGCTTGACCGTGACCCGCGTGCCGTCGGAGAGCTCGATGCCCCCCTGGTCGCGGATCGCGAGGATCGAGCGCACGAGGTGCTGGCGGTAGCCCATCCGGCCTGATGCGCCGTTCATGATGATGCCGATCTCGCGGGGTGCGGGAAGGGCGGCCTCGGTCGAGGCGGGGGTGGGGACTGACATCTCGTTCCGTTCTTTCCGTCGTGAGTGTTCTGCGAGTGGGGTCAGAGACCCGCGGCGGGCGGAGTGGCGGCGGCATCGTCGCCGGCGCCGGGCTTGCCACCCAGATAGAGGGCGGCCAGGGTCGGATCGGCGAGCAGCTCCGGCGCGGGGCCGGAGATGTGCACGCGGCCGAGGTCGAGGACGCACCCGATGTCGGCCGTCTCCAGCGCACGTCGGGCGTTCTGCTCCACGAGCAGCACAGCGGTGCCCGCATCGCGCATACGCGCGACCTGCTCGAAGACCTTCGCCGTCGTCTTGGGATCGAGTCCCATCGACGGCTCATCGAGCAGCACGACCTTCGGACTCACCATGAGGGAGCGGGCGAACTCGACCTGCTTCTGCTGACCTCCCGAGAGGAGACCGGCGAGCTGCTTCCACCGCTCCCCCACGATGGGGAAGAGGTTCTGCACGAACTCGACGCGCTCCTGCACGACCTTCTGGTCCTTGACCGTGAAGGCGCCGAGCATGACGTTCTCGCCGACGGTCATCTCCCGGAACACGCTGTGCCCCTGGAGGACGTGCGCGAGGCCGTTGTCCAGCATGCGCTGCGGCCCGTCTCCGGTGACATCCTGCCCGTCGATGCGGATTGTTCCCGAACGCGGCTTGAGCATCCCGCTCGCGACCTTCAGCACCGTGGACTTGCCGGCACCGTTCGGGCCGACCAGGCACACGACCGACGCCGGGGGGACGACGACCGTCAGTCCGCGGAGCACGAGGGCCGCCCGACCGTAGCCCGCCTCGATGTCGTTCAGCTCGAGCAGGTTCTTCGATTCAGACTCCAAGGTATGCCTCCAGGACTCGCGGGTCTTTCTGGATGATCTCCGGGGTGCCCTCGGCGATCGGACGCCCTCGGTCGAAGACGACCACGTGGTCGCAGAGGCTCATGACCATCTCCATGTTGTGCTCGACGATGATGAAGGTCTTCCCCTCGTCGTTGAGCTCGCGGACGAGCGTCGCGATGCGACCGATGAGCGCCGGGTTCACTCCACCGGCCGGCTCATCGAGCATGATCGTGTCCGGCTCACCCATGAGCACTCCCGCGAGCTCGAGCAGCTTCTGCTGTCCGTAACTGAGGTTGCGCGCTTCGGCGTGCTCGAGGTGGTCGATTCCGACTCGGCGCAACCAGCCTCGCGCCCGCTCCAGTTCCTCCGGATCGTGCGCCGAGCGGAGCTGCTGTCGGATGCTCACGTTGCGCACCGCGACGAGCAGGTTCTCCATCACCGTCATGCGCGGGAAGACACGGCACAGCTGGAAGCTGCGGCCGATGCCGGTGCGCGCGATGCGGTCGGGCGACTGCCGGGTGATCCCGTTCCCTCGGTAGCGGACCTCGCCGGAATCCGGCTTGATCATGCCCGTCACGCAGTTGAAGAAGGTCGTCTTGCCCGAGCCGTTCGGCCCGATCAGACCGTTGACCTTCCCCTCGTGGAACGTGACCGAGGCGGCGTCGACGGCGGTGACTCCACCGAACGACTTGGTCATCTCGACCGTGCTCAGATTCTCCAGCGTGGCCGTGCCTCGTGCTGCGGCAGCGTTCATGAGGACGACTCCTCTCCGGACGCGTTCGTGCGTCCTGGGGATGCCTGCGCATCGCTTCGGGCCTTGTTCTGTTCGAGGAGGTCGCCTGCGGACACCTCACGGATGGATGCCGCGCTCGATGACCGAGTGAACAGCCCCTTCACGGCCGGGATGACGCCGTCCGGCATGAACAGGACGACGATGCCCAGCAGGATGCCGGTGGCGATGAGGTGGAACTGCGTGTCGCCGAACTCGAGCTTGAAGTACTCGAGCGCGATACCCACCACGAGGGCTCCGAGCAGCGGACCGAAGAGGTTGCGCACCCCGCCGAGCAGCGCCATGAGCACCATGTAGGAGCCGATGAGGATCGAGAACTGGAAGATCGGGTCCAGGTCGCCGAACCACAGCGCGTAGAGTCCGCCGCCGAGCGACACGAAGAACGCCGAGAGGATGTAGGCGATCAACTTGTAGCGGGTCGTCGGGACGCCCAGCGACTGGGCCTTGTCCTCGTCCTCGCGGATGGACTTCAGTGCGGTGCCGAACTTGGACCGGTCGATGATCCACCAGACGACGAGCGCCACGGCGAGGAGACCCGCGTACAGGTAGAAGAACACCAGGTGGTGCTCCGGTCGCAGCATGTCCGGGAACGGACGCGGGACGGTGAGCCCCTCGGATCCTCCGGTGAAGTCACGCCAGCTCTGGAAGACGAGCAGCATGATCAGCACGAAGGCGATCGAGACGATCACGAACGATGCTCCGCGCACCCGGAGGGCAGCGATGCCGATCGGGATCGCGATGACCGCGACGAGCAGTGCCGCGAGGATCCAGGCGACGAAGCCGGGGAGCGCCAGGTACTTGATGAGGAGTCCGGTGCCGTAGGCGCCGAGCCCGAAGTACGCGGCATGGCCCAGGGAGATGTATCCCGTGAACCCGCCCATGAAGTTCCACCCCGTCGACAGCACGGCGTAGTTGAGGATGACGACCCCCGCGGACAGGATGTACGGGTTCGGGGAGATCAGGGGGAAGGAGAGGATGAGAGCCGCGCCGATGACGATGAGGGCGATGCTCACCCACTTCGTCGACCGTCGCCGGACAGGCGCGGGCGGTGCGATCACGACCGTTTCGGTGGGGATCGGGCCGGGGCTAGAAGCGCTGGGCAAGACGACCTCCGAAGAATCCTTGCGGGCGGAACATGAGCGTGGCGAAGAGCGCGACGTAGAAGATCGTCTGCGCCCACGTGGGCCCGAGCGGGAGCTGCAGCAGGCTCTGGGCGATCCCGAGGACGAGCGCCGCGATGGCTGCACCCGGGATGCTCCCGAGGCCTCCGACGACGATGATCGCCATGAGCGGGCCGATCCAGTGCCAGTGCAGCGAGGGGTAGATGGTGGCGTCGAGCGAGAGCGCGGTGCCACCGATCGCTGCGGTCGCGAGCCCCAGACCGAATCCGTAGCCGGCGACCCGATCGGTGTTGATCCCGACCAGACGTGCGGCCTCGGGGTGCTGGATGGTCGCTCGCAGCGCCTGTCCGAACCTCGTGTACTTCAGGAGGAGGAACAGCGCGGCCAGCGACAGGCCGGCGAGCCCGAAGGCGATCAGCTTGACGACCGGCACCTGCGCGCCGAAGAAGTCCAGGCTCGCACTCGCGTACGGAAGTTGGATGCGCCGCTGCGTCCCCGTGAAGAAGAACCCGAGGGCCCCTTCGATCACGAGGGCCACCGCGAAGGTGAGCAGCACCGACATCATGGTCAGCGTGAGGGGCTTGAGTCGCGACACGAGCAGACGCTGCATCACGACACCGGTCACGAAGAACAGCGGGACGGTGACGATCAGCGAGACGAGCGGGTCGATCCCCGTCTCACGGTTGAACCACCACGCCAGGTAGGCGGCGAGGACGAGGAAGGCGGAATGGGCGATCATGACGACGCGCATGATCCCGAAATAGAGGGTGAGCCCGGCCGCCAGGAGGGCGTAGAGCCCTCCCAGCAGAATGCCGAGGATCACACTTTGCAGCAGCAGTGCTCCACTCACGATGTGCGGATCACCACGCCGGCTTCGGGAAGAGGAAGTCGGCTTCCTTGACGTCCTCGGGGAGAACGATCTGGATCTCGCCGTCGACCCACTGCTGGATCAGGTGCGCGCCCATGGGCTTGCCCGTCTCGTCCCAGGTGAGTTCTCCGACGACGGTGTCGACCGGGTTCTCACGCAGCCAGTCGATGAGCTCCTGCTGGCATTCGCCCTGCTCGGCACAGCCGACGGCCTCGACGGCTGCGGCGACGACCTGGCCGGTCGTGTACGCGTTCGCCTCGTCCTCCGACGGCGGGTTGCCGTGGATCTCGGTGTACTTCTCGACGAACTCGACGTTGCTGGGGAACTCGGACGCCGGCGAGTAGCCGGTCGGAGCGAGGATGCCCTCGGTCGCGCCGCCGATGGCCGCCTCGAACTCGGGGTTCGTGGGGGCGGTGGAGAACGCGGCGAGCTCGGGCTGGTAGTCCAGCTGCTGGAGCGCGATGATCAGGTTGACGGCGTCCTGGTACTGCGTGCCGCCGATCACGATGTCCGCGTCCGACTGCGCGATCTTCGCCGCGATCGTTGAGAAGTCCGTCGTGTTGGGCGGGTAGACCTCGTTCACGAGGACCTCGACGCCGGCCTCTTCGAGCTTGTCCCTGAGGCCGTAGGCGGTGCCCTGAGCGAAGGGGTCGTCCATCGCGGCGACGGCGGCCGTCTCGGGACGCTCACCCTCGGGCAACGCGAGCAGGTAGTCCGCGAGGTTGTTGTAGTGGTCGTTCGCGATCGCGGGAGCTGCGTAGAAGAGGTTGTCGAAGCCCTGCTCGAACACCTCCTCGGCCGCACCGGCCGGCTCGACGAAGAGCATGCCGTACTCCTGGGCAACGCGGGCGGACGGGACCACCAGTCGGGTGGAGAACGGACCGAACACGAGGTCCACCCCGTCCTGAGCGATCAGCGACTCGTAGTCGGAGACCACGCGGTCGGCGTTGGACTGATCGTCGAGGATCTTCAGCTCGACCTGGCGACCGAGGAGGCCGCCACTTTCGTTGACGATGTCTCGCCAGGCCTCGTAGCCTCGTTCGACGCCCTTGCCAGGCTCGGAGAAGTCGCCCGTGAGGGGCAGGGAGATGCCGATGACGATCGGATCGTCGGAGCCACCCCCTTCCGACTGGTCGCCGGAGCCGGAACAAGCCGAAACCGTGAGGGCGGTGATCGATGCCATGGCGATCGCCGCGGCGATGCGTCGACCATGTCGTGGTGCAGTCATCCGAGTCTCCTACGTCATCGTAGCGGAAGCGCTTTCGTAAGCGCTTCCGCCACTATAGTAGGGAGCAAGGAACGAGAGCAACCCATCCGGCACAACCAGCGTCGATTTTGCTCCAGGGGGAGGTTTCGTGAAGCGTGTAGGCGCGCCGCGACTCATCGACGTGGCAGAGGCCGCGGGGGTCTCCCTGGCGAGCGCATCCCGGGCGATCACCGGCGGATCGGGGATCTCACCCGATGTCGCAGCCCACGTCCGTCGGGTCGCCGCAGAGCTCGGGTACGAACCCAACATGCACGCGCGCGGACTCGCGGGCGGCCTCGTCACCACGATCGGCCTCGTCGTGCACGAGATCGGCGACCCTTATTTCTCCGACATCGCCAGCGGTGTGATCCGCAGTGCGACGCTCGAATCGCGCTCCGTCCAGATCGCCCAGGCCGAGCGCACACCCGACAGCGAGCTCGCGCAGGTCAAGGCGCTGCTGCGTCAGCGGGTCGGGTCCATCATCATCGCCGGCTCCGGATACGCGGACGGCGTGCGCGAGGAGAACATGGCCCAGGCGCTCACGGACTTCACGCTCGCGGGTGGGCGCGCGGCGGTCATCGGCCGCCACCACCTCCCGGTCGACGCCGTGCTTCCCGACAACCACGGAGCGGGTGTGTCCGTCGGGCGCCACCTGGCCGAGCTCGGGCACCGGCGGATCGGCGTCGTGGCGGGGCCCCTCGATCTCAACACCGTCGCCGATCGCATCGCGGGTCTTCGCGAAGGCACGAGCGACGCGGGAGTGGAGCTGACGGTCATCTCGAAGCAGTTCACGCGCGAAGGCGGCATCGCCGGCGCCCGCGAGCTGCTGGATCGTGACCTCACGGCCATCGTCGGCCTCAACGACGCCATGGCGATCGGCATCCTCAGCGAGTTGCGCAAGCACGGGATCAGCGTTCCCGGCGATCTGTCCGTCGTCGGGTTCGACGACATCTCCGTCGCCGCCGACGTGGCACCCGCGCTGACGACCGCCCGCATCCCGATGTTCGAGATGGGCCAGCACGCCGTCGCGCTCATCCTGCGTCCCGCAAGCGATGAGGCCCGCACCATCCGGACCACGCACGAGCTCCTCGTGCGCGACTCGTCCGGCCCGCCCCGCGCCTGAGCCGCTCGCGGGGAGTCCCGATGAGCGGAATACTGGGTGGCACAGCACGAATGCGATCCAGAGGACCCTCATGATTCGACACGCACGCCGCGCACCCGCATCTCACGTCGCCGTATCGATGGTCGCGGCCGGGATGCTGGTCCTGCTGACGGGGTGTTCTGCCCCCTCGTCGACTGAGGATCCGTCCGGAGACGCCGCCACGAGTGCGCCGACCGACGTCCGTCCCGCCGCACCGGCGGGCGACCTGCCCGACGGTCTGCAGGACGAGCTGCAGCGAATCGTGGACGACTCGATGGATGAGTACGGCGTTCCCGGATCGGCCGTCGGCGTGTGGGTTCCCGGGGAAGGATCGTGGACGTCGCTCACCGGGCTCGCCGATATCGACGCGGGCGAGGCTCCGTCGATCGACATGACCTGGCCTCTGCGTAGCGTCACCAAGTCGTACACCGTCACACTCATCCTCCAGTTGGTCGACGAGGGCAGGATCAGCCTGGACGACACGATCGATGAATACGTCGAGGGCATCGTGAACGGCGACACGATCACCCTGCGCCAGCTCGCGGACATGTCGAGCGGCAATGCCGACTACACGGGCACGGCGGGGTTCGGCGAGGCGTACGCCGCTGACGAGGCTCACCTTTTCACGCTCGCCGATCTCAACGACCTCGTCCTCGGAGAGCCCGCGCAGTTCGAGCCGGGTGAGCAGCGGGTCTATACCAACGCGAACACCAACCTGCTCGGTGCGGTCGTGGAGAAGGTGACGGGGCAGGACTTCGCCGAGGCCCTCGATGAGCGCATTCTGCAGCCGCTGGGCCAGACGGGCACTCGCTATCTCACGGATGCTGCACAATGGCACGATCACCCGCTCGGGTACGTGGACATCGACGGTGAGCAGACCGTGCAGAACGACAATCTGTCGCTGTACGGCACAGCCGGTTCGATGGTGAGCACACTCGAAGACACTCTCGTCTGGGCGGAGGTTCTCGGGAGCGGGGCTCTCCTCGACCCGGCAACCCAACGGGAGCGTCAGCAGGGCGCGCCGCTCGACGCCGGCCCTCCGTATGACATCTACGCGCTCGGTGTGGGCGAGACGAACGGGTGGTGGGGTCATAACGGCGAGGGTCTGGGCTTCACCGCGGCGGTGTTCCATCAGCCGGAGTCGGGCGCGAGCATCGTCGTCTTCATGAACGAGTCGAATGTCGAGCCGAAAGCACACCCGGCAGACCAGACCTTCCGCCGCATCGCCTCTGTCCTCGAAGACGCATCCTGACCCGCCCACACCGGCATCGGCGGCCAAACACCCTCAGACCGCGCTCACAACCTCCTGGGGAGAAACAACTAGGCGACGATGTCGTAGCGTACGCGTCCGCCGCGGCGGGGCGTGCGGTCGGGGTCGACGTATCGGGGTGGGAGGAACCACACGCGTGCTGCTGTCCCGATGCCTTCGATCTCGACGTCCCACCCGTTGTCGTGTATCCGGTGATGACAGGTCTCGCAGAGGAGGACTCCGTTGGTGAGGTCGGTGGGTCCGTGGTCTCGTTTCCACCAGCGGATGTGATGCGCCTTCGTCATCTCCGGCGGCAACCCACACATCGCACACCCGCCATCTCTTTCGACGAGCGCGAGGCGTTGGGTGCGGGTGAAGAGTCTCTTCTCCCGCCCCCAGTCGAGAATCTCACTGTCCCCACCCAACACGCAGGGGATGACACCACCGCCGGCGGCCATCCGCCGCGCGGCCCCGATGCCGACGGGCTGGTCGATTCCGTCGATGGTGGCGGATCCGGTGCCGGATTCGAGGTCCTCGAGGCCGACCCGAACGACGACGGTTGCCCCGGACAGCGGAACCCGCTGAGACTCACACCCGAGAACATGGGCACAGAACACGCTCAACGCGTCCGCCTGAATCATCGGCACCGTGCGCCGATCCGCATCCGGCGCATCCGGGTCCACCGCGTCCTTGCGTGCCGCGAACGCCGCAGTCACATACCCGCGGATCGCGGCGACCACGGGTGCTGCGGATTCGGCGTCGAGCTGGGCGGTGAGGTGCACCATCCCGTCGCGCTCGAACATGGTCAACGACCGCCGCCCGCGCCGCTCTTCGGCCCGCGGCTCCACACCGTCGGGGTCCAACCACGCTTCGGCACGGACGATCAGTTTCCGGAGGTCATCGAGCGCGAGGCCAGGCGCCGCCTCCGTCAACACTTTCTCGCCCTCGCGGATCCGCTCGACCCCGGCCGCGATCCGGCACCGGTCCAAGAGCCCCACGATGAGTGCGGCGGCCTGAGCACCGATCGCGCCCGCATCCAGGGCCGCCCGCACGAGGGGGTACTTCGCCGGAAGACGCGCCCCGAGAAGATCACTCCGCGGCGCCGTCGCTTCCCCGACCGTCACCAACCGAGCGGCATCCCCGGTCGAGATTCCCGTCGTCGCCGCGATCAGTTTCGCGGGGGAACGGAATCCCTGCTGCTTCGCGAGGCTCTCCGCCCCCAACTCGGGCCGTGACTCCCGAGCGATGCCCGCCGCGACGTCCGCGTGCACCGCATCCACCTGCCGCTGCAGGGCACCGACCGCCGCATGCACGGCAAGGAGCTGCTCCCTGGTGAGGTCCATCGCGTCGTCCGCTCCCGCCCACGCCGCATCGAGGCGGGAGACCGCGTGATGCAGAGAAGCGAGTGAAGGCATGCCCCAATTTTACGTCGAACCACCCCGACTTTCGAAGAAATGTTCGAATAACATACCGGAGTACCGCCATGCCGAGGCGCGCGCGAGGTCGCGTCGGGAATTGGCCGCTCACGCCGCGTGGGCCCTGGCGCGGACACGATGGCTCACGTGCACGCACGCAGTTCCGGTCTTCCCCACCTCAGACCGGCATTTCGCATGCCCGTGGAGGTCCCCGCACCTCATCCCATCAGGCCTCACTGCCCACAACCTCCTTGGGAATACACCTAGGGCGTGCCTCCTACTGGGCGACCGGTCGGTGGCCGGTCGACGCTTGGAATCGGATGAGATATCCGTCGGGGTCGGCGACGATGAACTGCTGTACGCCGGCTTCGGTGTGGTCATCGATGCGATACGACTTCGTCTCGGGCTCCATGAAGAGCGCGTAGTCCGCTTCTCGAAGGGCGGTGAGGATCGGGTCGAGGTCCGGGACGCTGATCTGGAGATTGATTCCCCGTCCAAGGGGCGGTTCGAGCGGTGCGGTGATCCAGTTTCGGCCGATACCTTGTTGCTCAAGCATGACGTGAGCAGACCCCAGCGAGATGTATGCGAAGCCCTCCTCGGGGCGTTCGTAGCTGATCTGGAAACCGCAGAGCCCGCACCAGAACTCGATGCTCTTCGCCGCATCGGTGACCAGCAGCTCAGGTACCAGGGCGGGGTCGGCGGGCGAGTCACTCACCCGCCCATCATCGCAAAGGATTCAGGTGGATCCACCGCCGCGGGCACCGCGTCGCGACTCACTCGAGAATCATCCCGCGACGCACTGCCCGGAAATTCGAGACGCGCCCTGGCGCACCACCGACTCACCGGGAACGGACGCAGGCGTCCGCCGAGCAGGATGCCGCGACGGTCGCGTGCGCGATGAGGCCGTCCAGCAGCTCCTCGTACACGGTGCCCGCTGCGGCGACGAGGCGGGGGAAGTGCGACTCCCGACGGAGCCCGGGCATCGTGTTGATCTCGTTCAGGACGACGTTCCCGTCGTGCACGAAGAAGTCCACCCGCGCCAGGCCCTCCACCCCGATCGCCTGTGCAGTTTCGAGGGCAGCGGTCTGCAGGCGCTCCAGGACGGGCGCGGGGAGGGACGCCGGGATCTCCAACCACCCGCCGGCCTGCTGATACTTGTGGTCATAGGTGAAGGCATCCTCCCCCACCGGCAGATGCACGAGCGACGCTCCGGTGGCCCGAAGCGCACCGTCCGCCCCGCGCCACACGCCGACGCTGACCTCGGCGCCGGTCACCAGCGGCTGCAGAAGGACGGTGTCGTCGAGCGCGAACACATCGCCCAGCGCCGCCCGGAGTTCCGCCGCGCGACGGACGACGTGCACTCCCACGCTCGATCCGCCGGTGTTCGGCTTCACGATCAGGGGCCACTCGGCGACGCGGGCGAGCGCCCCGGCGACGAGGTCCGGATCCGCGTAGAACCGCCACCTCCGCAGCACGCGGGTCGGGATCGTCGCCACTCCGCGCCGCGCCGCCGCGCCCGCGGTCGCGATCTTCGACATCCCCGTCTCGCACGCCTCGGCCCGACACCCGACATAGGCGATGCCGCGGGCATCCAGCTCCCGCTGCACCCCACCGTTCTCGCCCCATCCGCCGTGCAGGACGGGAAAGACGATGTCGTCGGACCGCAGGGCGTCGAGTCCTGCGGTCTCCGTCAGCGGGCTGGGTTCACCGGGCAGCGTCCAGGTTCCGTCCGGGAGGATCGTCGCGAGCGCGACCTCGTGGCGTGCGGCGAGCGCGGCCGCCACGTCGGCACCCGAGGCGAGCGAGACGTCGTGCTCGGTGCTCTGTCCCCCGGCGAGGACCATGATCCGACTCATGCCTGTCCCTCCTCGATGCGTGCGACCCGCGCTCCGAGTCCCGTGAGCACCTCCTGCGGGATCGTTCCGAGGGCGTCCGCCCATTCGCGCAGGCTCCGTGCGCCGCTGTCGGCATCGCCGACCAACACCGCGCGATCACCTGCGGACACGTCCGCGTCCCCGATGTCGATCACCGCCTGATCCATCGAGATCGTGCCCACGAACGGGAAGCGCCGTCCGGCGATCGCGACGTCCAGACCCGGCGACGCACGACGGGAGAGGCCGTCCGCGTAGCCCAGGGGGATCAGGGCGAGGCGCGTGCGACGGCCGATCCGATCGCGCCCGTAGCCCACGAGACCGCCCGCCTCGGCATCCCGGACCTGGGTGACGTGCGATTCCCAGACCGCCACCGCCCGCAGCCCGACGGGACGATCCGGCACAGGCTCGATGCCGAACAGCGAGGCGCCGAGTCGCACGAGATCGAGTCGCGTGCGCGGATCGGTCACGGCCGCGACCGACGCCGCCGCGTGCCGTCGGGGGCGCAAGCTCATCCCGCGCGCCATCTCGACCGCCTCGGCGAGAGCCTCCAGTGGTGCGGTGAAGTGCTCGGCGGCGGTGCCTGCCAGGTGCGTCCAGACGCCGACCACCCTCACCCGGTGTTCGAGCTCCTGCTCCCGCGCTGCGGCGAAGAACGCCGGCCAGTCCTCGCGGGCTGCGCCGGAGCGGTGCATCCCTGTCTCCACCTCGAGCTCCACCTCGGCCACCACCCCGAGGACCGCGGCGATCCGCGCGATCTCCTCGAGCTGCGTGGCCGACGTCACGGACAGGCGCACGCGCTGCTCCAACGCTTCCCGCACGCGCGCCCCGTCGTGCAGCAGCCACGCGAGGATCGGCGCGGTGATGCCCGCGGCGCGGAGAGCGAGCGCCTCATCGCAGGTCGCCACGCCGAGTTCGGACGCGCCGCCGGCCAACGCGGCTCGCGCCACCCGCGCGGCTCCGAGTCCGAAGCCGTCGGCCTTCACGACCGCCATGACCGGCACCCCGCTCAGGGCCCGCAGCAGACGCGCGTTGTCGGCGATGGCTGTCGAGGACACCGTCACGGTCGACGGTGTGGTGGGAGCGGTGGAGAGTGCGGCGAGGGTTGTCGAGGACATGATTCGACCCTCGCCGTCCGCGCCTGTCGCGCACGTCGGCTCAGCGCCGTATCCTCGTCATCCTTCCGGATGATCCGCGAGGCCCGCCTCTACAGCTCCCGGTCGCGGTAGACCCGCGCGGACACGACGATGGCCACGACCACCCCGAGCAGGGCGATCAGCGCTCCGACACCCGCGATGGCGAGAATCGGCACCCCGCTCAGGGCGTCCTGGAACGACACGTGCGCACCGGTCGCCTGCAGCAGCCAGGCCCCTCCCGCGACCACGATCACGGGGGCGTAGGCCATGAAACGACCTCGCGAGTATCCGATACGGAAGAAGACCGGCAACTGCAGGGCCATCGAGAGCCCGACGAACCCGAGCGCCACAGCGTGGGCGATCAGGAGGATATCCGTCGGGATCTGCGTCCCGCGCACGAGCGCCATGACAACGGTCACCGCCGTCGCGAGCACGGCGGCAACGAGGTAGTACGCGAGCACCGAGAGCGCCCGCCCGGCCACGACGGTGCTCCGCGAGACCGGCAGCACACCATAGAGCGTGTTCAGGCGTCCGCGCTCGTCTCCGAGGAAGGGAGTCGACACCATCAGTGAGGTGACCATGCCCGCAGCGACGATCGCCATCCCGGGAATCGGGAGGACGACGCCGACCACGGCGACGACGAGCAGTGTCAGCAGAGTCTGCGTGCGGGGGAACCAGGCCGACAGGTCCAGTCGGGTGAAGGCGGTGATCATGCGGCGACCTCCTGTCGCTCGGATGCGAGGTGGATGACGATGTCATCGATGCTTGCCGTGTCGATGACCACATCCGGACCGAATGCGGCGGAGTCGGTGAGGCGGATCAGGGCGGACCACTGCTCACCGGAGCGCTCCGGGCCGATCAGTGGTCCATTCGGAATCGCACCGGCCCCGCGGGCCATGGCGAATTCCTCTGCGACGTCGATGAGTGCTCCGTGATACGCGACCCGCCCGTCGACGAGCACGACGAGCTCATCGGCGAGACTGTCCAGATCGGTGGTGATGTGGGTGGAGAACAACACTGCGTGGTCCGCATCGAGCATGAACTCGCGGATGAGGTCGCCGATCTCGCGACGGCTCGCGGGATCGAGGCCGCTGGAAGGCTCGTCGAGGATCAGCACCTCGGGGTGCTGCGCGAGCGCCATCGCGAGGGAGAGCTTCACGCCCTGCCCGCGCGAGAGCTCGCTCACCCGCTGAGTCCGCGGAACTCGGAGCCGGTCGAGCAGTTCCACGAATCTGCTCTCCTCCCACCCGGGATAGAACGGGCCGAGGCGCCGCCCGAGGGAGTCGACCCGCCATTCGGGCGCGACGGTCGGCTGATCCAGCACGACGCCCGTGCGGGCGAGGGCCCGCGGGTCGCCAGGCGCACGGCCGAGCATCTCGACGTCCCCGGAGTCGGGGCGCAGCAGACCCAGCAGGGCGCGGATGGTCGTGGTCTTGCCTGCGCCGTTCGGGCCGACGAGACCGACGACGGCACCGCGGGGAATGGTCAGCGAGATCCCGTCGATCTCGAACGTCGCGCGTCGTACGCGCAGGTCCTTCAGGGTTGCCACGGGGTCAGTCATCTCTACTCCAGATCTCATCGAGTCGGTGGTGGATGTCGGTCAGGGTCAGTCGGGCGTGCAGGGCGGCGGCGCGCACCTCGCGCAGTGAGTCATCCACGCGTGCTTCCAGCGCGGCCGACGCGATCCCGGGCTCAACCTCGAGGACGACGAACCCGCGGCCGTGCTCGCTGTGCACGAGCCCTTCAGCGGCGAGGTCGTTGTATGCGCGGGTGATGGTGATCACGCTCACCCGCAGATCGGCGGCGAGCTGACGCAGCGACGGCAGGGTCTGCCCCGCGCGGGTCTCCCCCGACAGGATCGACGAGCGCACCTGCGTCTTGATCTGCTCGTAGATCGGCGTACTCGACGCCGTCGACACCACTACGCGCATCGCACTCCCTACTGTTCATGTGGTTAATAACAGTAGATCAGTTCGCTCGATCTGCCAACCCCTCGCGGGTGCGAAGGAGTAGTCCCGAAATGCAGGAGGTTTGGAGCCCAAGACGCCTGCAGAACGCGCGTACTCCTTCGTAGCGCGCGCTCGATCGGGTCAGTCGAGCACCCGCCCACAGCCCGGGGGCGAGCACGGGAGCGAAGGAGTAATCCCACAACGAAGGAGGGATGGGGCCCAGGGTTCCTTCACTGCGGGAGTTCTCCTTCGGAGCGCGGGGCGACTCAGCGACCGGCGCGCACGTACTCCTCGGCCGCGCGGACCTGCTCGGGCGCAGGGCGGATCCCGGTGTACAGCACGAACTGCTCGAGCGCCTGGATCGTCGCCACCTCGGCGCCCGAGATCACGGTCTTGCCCGCCGTCCGCGCGGCGCGGATGAGGGGTGTCTCGGCGGGCAGTGCCACGACGTCGAACACGACGGATGCGGCTGCGATCGCAGCGTCGGAGAACGCGAGGTCGTGCTCCTCCGCGCCGCCGGCCATCCCGATCGGCGTCACGTTGACGAGGATGTCCGCAGTGTCGTGACCGACGTGCGCCCCGGCGAACCCGTACAGGTCGGCGAGCGCGCGACCGACCGGCTCATTCCGCGCGACGATCGTCACGCGCGTGAACCCCGCGTCACGGAAGGCGGCCGCGGTCGCCTTCGCCATTCCCCCAGAGCCCCGCAGCAGCACCGAGTTCGCGGGGTCGAGCCCTTCCCGCGTGATCAGTTGCGCGATCGCCGTGTAGTCGGTGTTGTAGGCCGTCAGGACGCCGTCGTCGTTCACGATCGTGTTCACCGAGTCGATGGCGGACGCCGACGCATCCATCCGATCGACGAGCTCGATCACGTCCTCCTTGAACGGCATCGAGACCGCGCACCCGCGGATCCCGAGACCGCGGACGCCGGCGATGGCCTGCGTCAGGTCCGTCGGCGCGAACGCCTTGTAGATCCAGTTGAGCTCGAGCGCCTCGTAGAGGAAGTTGTGGAAGCGCGTCCCGTTGTTGCTCGGTCTCGCGGACAGCGAGATGCACAGCGTCATGTCCTTGTTCAGCATCGTCACCGCCTCAGGCTAGCGGCGAGACGGTAATCATGACAGTTTGCTCGCCTTGCCGTCGAGCCACAGGGTGTCCGACTCGTCGCGGTGAACGCCGTCGGACCCGACATGTTTGCTGTCGATCTTCGGGCCCTTCTTGATGACGTGGACGAGCGCCATTCCGTGGCCGCGTCCGAGTTCGTAGTCGGTCTTCAGCCACTCCAGGATGGGCCCCGCTTTCACCGCCGGGTCATCGAAACCCTTGCTCTTCGCGATCTCCACGAGCTGACGCGGAGTCAGTCCCGTCTTGTCCTCGATCGTGTCCAGGTACGCCTGAAAAGACATGCTTCGCCCTCCGCCATGAGTTGTCGACCCTGTCCTCAGTACGGTACTGCGGGCCCGCGACGTCCGGGAGAGGGAATTCGCCGCCAGCTGCTCAGATCGCGGTGACCGAGAGGAGCAGAGCACTCCCCGGCATGAGCAACGGGACCGCGAGACCGACCTCGGCGAGCACGGCCCCGGGCAGGACGACCCCGTCGTCGAGCCATAGGGGAGGGGCGTCCTGCAGCATTCCGGTGGGCGACCCGATATCGAGGGACTGCACACGGTAGCGGAGGTCCGGGTCGAGACCACGCAGTCGCAGCGGCTCGGGAAGCGCCGCCTGCGGCGCCCCGACGGCGGCGTACGAGAACACCGCCGACCGCGCGTCCTCACTGATCACTCCGCGCACGGTGATGGCGTCGTCCGTCGAGTCGATCCGCACCGAGCGACCCGTGTGCAGCAGCGTGCGGTGTTCCCTGTGCACCGCGATCCACCCGGCGAGCGCCGTCAGTTCCGACTCGGGGAGCGCGGTGAGGTCGGACTCGATGCCCGCGTGGCCGAACAGAGCGGTCGCGAGCCGGAATCCGAGATCGGACACGCGGCCGGTCGTGTGCGCACGCGCATCACCCACGTGCGAGCCGAGGTACTCCGGAGGCACGAGCAGGCCGGTCCAGCGTTCGATGCTCTGGCGTGCGAGCGGGTCGTTGCTGTCGCTCGTCCAGACGCGGTCCACCCGCCGCAGGATCTCGAGATCTATGCGCCCTCCCCCGGACGCGCACGACTCGATCTCCACGTCCGGATGCGCGCTGCGCAGACGGTCGAGCAGACGGTAGAGCGCGAGGACCTGGGGTCGGGAGCGTTCGACGAGCAGGTCACGGTTGTGGTCCCACTTGAGGTAGCTGATCGGGTACTCGGCCAACAGCGCATCGATGCGTGCGAACAGGTGGTCCGCGACGTCGGGCTGCGACAGGTCGAGCACGTGCTGGTGCCGCCAGGTGACGGAGTCCGCGGGTGTCAGGAGCCACTCCGGGTGGCTTCGGGCGAGGTCGGAATCGAGGCTGATCATCTCCGGCTCGACCCACAGCCCGAACTGCATGCCGGCCTGCGTCACGAGGTCCGCGAGGGGATGGAGGCCGTCGGGCCACCGCTGGGCGTCGACCGTCCAGTCGCCGAGCGCGCGGCGATCGTCTGTCCGGCCGGAGAACCACCCGTCGTCGAGCACGAACCGTTCGACGCCGATCTGCGCCGCCTTCGCCACGAGGGGCCGCATCCTCTCGAGCGACTGATCGAAGTAGACCGCCTCCCATGTGTTGAGCGTCACCGGGCGCGGAGAGCGGATCGTCGACCACGACCGCACCCAGCGATGGAATCGATCCGACAGGCCGTCGAGCCCGTGCTCGGACCAGCCCGCCACGATCCGCGGGGACGTGTAGCTGTCGCCGGGCTCGAGGACCTCGTCGCCGAGTCGCTCCCCCGCCCCCAGCGCCGCGGGCCCCATCGCGGTGCGCTCGAACCACTGCCTCGTGTCGCCACTCCATGCGACGTGCGTCGCCCAGACCTCGCCGCGCTCGAACGAGAAGCCGGGCGTCCCCGCGACCATGAGCAGCGGGTCGTCGTGTCCGCCGCGGCCGTGCCGAGTCTCACGGAGCCACACCCCGTGCCCCGGGGTGACCCGCTGCGGCGAGCGCTCGTAGGCCCAGCGGCCGGACAGATCCAGCACCTCGCGCGCGCGATCGGGGATCGGAAGAACCACGGCGGCGTCGGTCACCGGCACGGAACGCGCTGAGATGTTGCGCACCGTGTGCTGCGCGAGCAGGAGCCCGCCCGCGGTGAGTTCGAGTCGGGTCTCGATCGCGAGCTCTTCCGTGCGGACATCGACGACCAGCACGCTGCCGGAGCGGGTCGTCTGCGTCTCGAGCACACCCCGGAGTCCGGATGCCGCCACCGCGGGCCTGCCCACCCACCCCTCGGCGAGATGCGGCAGCACCGAGAGCCGGAAGGGCACGTCGATCGAGCTGGGCGGCACGGCGGGGGTCGTGGCATCCGACAGCGCGATCAGGGCATCCGGAGAGAGTGCCCCCAGATCACGGCCCCAGTGGACGATGACGGGCACGCCCGCGCCGCGGGAGTCGAGCACGAAGCTGACTCCCGCGGCGCGGAGGTGGTGGATCACTCGGGCCTCATTCTGCAACGGGGATCGACTGTGCCTTCAGTGTAGAGATCGTCGACGACTGGGCGGACTCCAGTGCTTCGAGCAGACTTCCCTGTCCGGTGACGGCCTCCTGGAAGCCGTTCGACACGTCCGCGTACGTCTGCGTCATCGTGGGTCCCCAGACGAAGTCCGGGTTCACCTGAGCGGCCGCCTCGGCGAACACGTCGTAGATCTTCTGTCCGCCGTAGAACTCGACGCCCTCCTGGAGCGACGCGAGTTCGAGTCCCTCGGTGGTCGCGGGGTACAGGTTCGCGCGCTCGTTCAGCTCGGTCAGCGCCTCCTCGGAGGTGTTCAGCCACAGGGCGAACTTCGTCGCCTCGTAGAGGTGCTCCGTCCCCTGGAACACGGCCGTCGAGGACCCGCCCCAGTTGCCCGAGCTCGCCTCGCCGGCGCTCCACTGCGGTGCGGCGGCGACCGACCAGTTGCCCGCCGTGTCCGGCGCTCCGCTGATCAGCGTGTTCGCACCCCAGACCGCGGAGTTCCAGCCCCAGACCTCGCCCTTGTTGTAGGCGTTGTTCCACTCGTCGGTCCACGCCGGGTAGGTGGCGACGAGGTCCTCATCGAGGAGCTCCTGCCAGTAGTCGGCGACCTGGGTGGAGGCGTCGTCGGTGAGGTCCACCGTCCACTCGTCACCGTCGTTGGCGAACCAGCCGCCGTTGGCCTGCCAGACGAAGCCGGCGAACTGGTTGATGTCGGCGGTGGAGAAGTTGGTGATGTAGCCATCGAGCTCGCGAATCTCCTTCGCGGCGGTCTTGAACTCGTCCCACGTGGTCGGCACGTCGATGTCGTGCTCGGCGAACAGGTCGGAGCGGTAGAACATCGCCATGGGACCGGAGTCCTGCGGGATGCCGTAAATGCCGTCGGTGCCGCCGAGGGTGACCTGACCCCAGGTCCACGGGATGAAGTCGGCCTCTGCCGCGACGACGTCCTCGCACGCGGCGAGGTTCGCCAGTCCGTCCTGCACGCGGAAGCTCGACAGGGCGTCGTACTCGATCTGGCCGAGGTCGGGAGCGTTGCCCGCCTCGAGCTGGCTGAAGAAGCTCTGGTACGTGCCGGAGTTCCCGTTGGGGCCGGTCTGGACCTTGACCTGGATCTCCGGGTTCTGCTCGTTCCAGATCCCGACGACCTCTTCGATACCCGGGATCCACGACGTGAACTCCAGCGTCACGTCACCGGATGCCGGCGTGCAGGCCTCCGCGTCGGCGGAACCGGAGGAGGTGGAGGGGCCTGCGCAGCCTGCCAGCGCGATCGCGCTGAGCAGTGCGACGCCGGTGGCGACTGCTCTCTTGGTGTGCGGCATGATCTTCCTTACTCGTGGGTGGTGCGGTTACAGGGACAGGGAATGGTCACTTCAGCGATCCGCTGCCGAGTCCGTTGCGCCAGTAGCGCTGCAGCAGCAGGAACGTGATGATGAGCGGGACGATGGAGAGGAACGATCCGACGAGCACGTAGGTGCGAAGCTCCGGGATCTGGTTGAGCTGGGTGTTCCAGGCGTAGAGCCCGTAGGTCACCGGGAACAGCTCCTCGCTGCGCAGCATGATCAGCGGCAGGAAGAAGTTGTTCCAGATGGCGACGAACTGGAACAGGAACACGGTGATCAGCGCCGGCATCATCAGTCGGATCGACACCGTGAAGAAGGTGCGCAGTTCGCTGGCTCCGTCGATGCGGCCCGCCTCGATCAGCTCGTCCGGGACGCTCGCGCCCGCGAAGATCCGGCTGAGGTAGACCCCGAACGGACTCACGATGCTCGGCAGCAGAACCGCCCAGAACGTGTTCGTCAGGTTGACCTGGCTGAAGAGGAGGAAGAGCGGCAGTGCAAGGGCCGTCGCGGGGACGAGCACGCCGCCGAGCACGACGTTGAAGTAGACCTCGCGGCCCGGGAACCGGTACTTCGCGAGGGCGTAGCCGCACATGCCCGAGATGACGGTCGCCAGCAGGGCGCCGAGCCCCGCGTATCCCGCGCTGTTGAGCAGCCAGCGCAGGTAGATCCCGTCGCCGTAGCTCAGCAGCGCGCTGACGTTCTCGAAGAAGTTCAGCTCCGCGAACCAGAGCGGGTTCGTGGACAGGACGTCCGAGCGGTCCTTCGTGGAGGCGATGAACAGCCACCAGATCGGCACGAGGAAGTAGAGCGTGAACACGCCCATCACGATGAAGGTCGCGCCGCGCGACAGCACGCTCTCCCGCGGACCCCGTCGTCCGGTCGTGTCATCCGCGAGAGCCCCGCGGGTCAGGGTGAGGCTCATTGCTCGGCCTTTCGCTGCGTGAACTTCAGGAACGTGAACGACAGCACGAACGTCGCGAGCGCCAGCACGACGGACATCGCCGCGGCGAGGTGGATGTTCGGGATGGAGTTCGTGGCGTACACGGCCATGTTGGGCGTGAACGTGGTGGACACCGCCGCGCTGAACGAGCGGAACACCTGGGGTTCGGCGAGCAGCTGCAGCGTGCCGATGATCGAGAACACCGCCGTCAGCACGAGCGCCGGGGCGACCATCGGGATCTTGATCGACCACGCGATGCGGATCTGTCCCGCACCGTCGAGCCGCGCCGCCTCGTAGACCTCGGACGGGATCGCCAGCAGGGACGAGTAGATGATCAGCATGTTGTAGCCGACGTAGACCCAGGTGACGACGTTCGCGATCGACCAGAGCACGAGCTCCGGCGAGAGGAAGTCGATCGCGCGGGTCACGTCCGTGAACGGCGACAGGTTCGGCGAGTAGAGGAAGCCCCACATGATCGCGGCGATCACACCGGGAACGGCATAGGGCACGAAGAACGCGAGCCGGAAGAACTTCTTCCCCTTCAGCGCCGGAGAGTCCAGGAGGAGCGCGAACAGCAGGGCGAGCCCCAGCATGACGGGCACCTGGATCGCGCCGAACAGCAGCACGCGTCCGACGGACTCCCAGAAGGTCGCGTCCTGGAACACGAGCGCGTACTGCGTCAGCCCGCCGAAGACCTCGCGCGGCTCACCGTACGTGCCGTCGCGCTCGATCATCAGCGTCGACTGCCACATCGCGTAGCCGATGGGGATCAGGTAGAACAGCAGGAAGAGCAGGCTGAACGGTCCGGTGAACAGCGCGATCGCACCCTTGTGCGGGGTCGGGCGCCGCACGGGTTTCGGCGGTCGGTCGATCTTCGGGGATCGATGGGGCGACAGCGTCTCTGCGGTCATCGTGATCCCTCCTCTCTGATGATGCGGACGGCACCTGCGGGCACCTCCACGGCGCCGGAGACGAGAGACTCGGTGACGAGGTCGTATCCGGAGGTCTCCACCGTCGACGTCGCGGTGGAGTGATTGATGGCGAACAGGTAGGACGCGTCCGCGCCACGGCGACGCACGAGTTCGAGGTTCGCGAGGTCTCCGCGGGCGGGTGCGGCGGGCGTCACGCCGGCCTCCTCGCGCAGCCGGGAGACGAGGTCACTCCAGCCGCCCTCATCCGGTTGCGTCGCCAGGTACCAGGCCGCGCCGCTGCCCCACGCGTTGCGGGTGATCGCAGGGGATCCGGCGGCCGGGCCGTCGGTGAACGTGGCGATCGCCTCGGCGGTCGTCACGCGTCCGCGCTCGGACCAGAGCCCCGCGGTCGTGCCGTCGGACAGCGTCAGGGCGGTCCCGCCGGGGAGGGGAGCGAACTCCTCGATGTGCACACCGAGCGCGGTGCGGAACGGGCCGGTGTAGCCGCCGGCCCAGACTCGGTCGTCCTCGTCCACCGTGCCGCTGAAGAAGGTCACGAGCGCGGTTCCGCCCGCCTCGATCCAGTCGGTGATCACCGCGGCCTCCTCTGCACGCACGAGGTGCAGGCCCGGCACGATCAGCAGGCGATAGCCCGAGAGATCGGCACCGGGTCGCACCACATCTGCCGTGAGACCCTGCGAACGCAGTGCGCCGTACGCGGCGTGGACCTGATCGAGGTAGCTGATCTCATTCGTCGGACGGCACTCGCCCTGGGCCGCCCACTGCGCCTCCCACGAGAACATGATTGCGACATCCGCCTCGACGCGCGTGCCGGCGATCTCGCCGATCCGGCCGACCAGCCCGCCGAGCTCCACCACGTCACGCCACATCGCCGAGTCCGTGCCGACGTGCGGGAGCATCGCGGAATGGAACTTCTCTGCCCCCTGCAGCGAGGCACGCCACTGGAAGAAGCACACGCCGTCGGCACCGCGCGCGACGTGCGTCACCGAATTGCGCATCATCTGCCCCGGCTCCTTGGCCGCGTTCAGCGGCTGCCAGTTGACCGCTCCGGTGGAGTGCTCCATGAGGATCCAGGGGTCGCCGCCGGCGAGCCCGCGGGAGAGGTCCGCCGCGAAGGCGAGTTCCGTGGTCGGATCTCCGAGCCGGTGGTCGAGGTAGTGGTCGTTCGCGAGCACGTCCATCTCCGGCGCCCAGGTCCAGTAGTCGAGGTCCTCGATGTGCGCTGTCGCCATGACGTTGGTCGTCACGGGCCGGTCGCTCAGGCGCCGAAGCACCTCCGCCTCCGCGCGATACAGACCCCGCACGGCGTCCGAGCTGAACCGGTGGAAGTCCAGAGCCTGGCCCGGATTGCCCGCCGACAGGGTCGCAAGCGGCGGAAGGATCTCGTCCCACTCGTGGTACGTCTGACTCCAGAACGTGGTGCCCCACGCGGCGTTCAGCGCGTCGAGCCCGGTGTACTTCTCGCGCAGCCAGTCGCGGAAGGCCGCGGCGCTCGCCTCGCAGTAGCAGAGGGCGTTGTGGCATCCGAGTTCGTTCGAGACGTGCCAGAGGCTCACCGCCGGGTGGGTGCCGTACCGCTCGGCGACGGCCTCGACCAGCCGGAGGGCCGCGGCACGGAACACCGGCGAGCTGGGGCAGTAGGCCTGTCGACCACCCTGGTGTCGACGGGTGGCGTCCGCCATCATCGGGAGGATCTCGGGGTGGCGACGGGTCAGCCATGCCGGAGGCGATGCGGTGCCGGTGCCCAGGTTCACGGAGATGCCCGCCGCGTGCAGGCGCCCGATGATGTCGTCCAGACGAGCGAACTCGAACTCGCCCTCGCGCGGCTCGAGGTGCGCCCAGCCGAAGATGTTCACGGCGACGAGGGTGACACCGGCCTGCTGCATGAGCGCGATGTCCTCGTCCCAGACATCCTCCGACCACTGCTCGGGGTTGTAGTCGCCCCCGAAGGCGATGCCGGGGAGGGGAAAGGGCCGTGCGGCGGTGGTCATGGGTCCTCGCGTCTGTGAACGTGCACACTACAAATCGCGAGAACTCCGCGCTGAGTGTCTGTGAACGTGTACACAGTATAGGAAACCGTTCTTGTTGTCGATATCCCCAGTACTGACTGTGTTCGTGCACATACGATGGGGACCGTGGATGAGAGCTCAGGGCGTCGCCGCCGCGCGACAGTGAAGGACGTGGCCCTGGAAGCGGGGGTCTCGCGAGGAACCGTGAGTCGCGTCCTCAACGGACAGCCGTACGTGTCATCCGAGGCGCGGATCGCGATCGACGCCGCGATCGCCAAGGTCGGCTTCGTCCCCAATCACGCCGCGCGCAGCCTCGTGATGCGCAGTTCTCAGGCGATCGGACTCATTGTCCACGAACCGCACTCCCTGTTCGTCGAGGACCCCAACATCGGCTCGATCCTGCTCGGCGCCAACGCCGCCCTGTCCGACGCCGACTACCAACTGTCCTGCCTCATCGCTGACTCCACCCGCGACATCGATCGCCTCAGCCGCTATCTGAGCGGCGGCCTGATCGACGGCGTGATCATCGTCTCGGCCCGCGTCGGTGATCCCATCACGCGTGCAGTCGAGGATCTGGGGCTTCCCGCCGCGTTCGTCGGCCACCCGCGCGACATCGGCAACGCCGCCTACGTGGCCGTCGACAACCGCGGGGCATCTCGGGAGATCACGACGCGGCTGGCGGGAACGGGCCGACAGCGCATCGGAATGATCGCCGCCGCGCTGGACCGCGATTCCGGAGCGGATCGTCTCGCCGGATTCATCGATGCCCTGGGCGGAGCCTTCGACCCGCAGCGCGTGCAGAGCGTCCCGCTCTACTCCTACTCGGACGGACAGGCGGGCATGCGCGAACTCCTCAAGCGCTGCCCCGACATCGACGGCGTGGTCGCCTCGAGCGACGCGGTGGCCGCGGGAGCGATCGACGTCCTCCACTCGTCCGGCCGCGTGGTCCCCGACGACGTCGGCGTGGTCGGATTCGACGACAGTTCGTGGGCTCTGCGCTGCGACCCGCCCCTGTCGACCGTGCATCAGCCGGCCGACGAGCTGGGTCGCGTCGCCGCGGAGCTCGTGCTGCGCCAGTTGCGCGGCGAGGAGGTCGCCTCCGGTGGCCGCGTGCTCGAGTGCCCGGTCGTCTGGCGCGCCTCAGCCTGAGCGACGTCTCGCGACCGCTCGAACCCCGCCGAGAACGGCGTGAGCCGGATGCTCACGACCTGCTGGTCCTGTGCATCCGGCTCACGTCATCGTCGGATCAGAGCGATTCGACCAGCTCATCGTCGCGGCGGCGCGCGGTGAACCAGATGCCCACCGCGAGAAGCATCGCGCCGAGAACACCGGCGCCGATCCATACCGCGCCACCTGTCGTGGCGAGGTCGGACGACGTCACCGTCGTGACCGTGTCGCAGTCGTCGTCGGTGGAATCCGCTGCACAGTTCGCCCCGCTGGTGCCGGGTGTGGTCACCACGTTTCGGAACTCACCGGTCCGCTCGAGAGTCACGGTGTAGGTGACCGTCACGCTCTCGTCGACGTCCAGCGCGCCCTCCCACGACAGGACCGGCTCGTCGTACACCGCCCCGCCACTGGCGAAGCCGTTGTAGGTGCCGAGACGCAGAACGTCGGTCAGATCGTCGGTGAACGATGCGGGACGCTCCTCGGTGTACGGCACCTCTCCGGTGTTGGTCACGGTGATCGTGAAGCGCACATCATCACCGACGGCGGCCTGCTCCGCAGACACCTCCTTGAGCACCTGGAACGTCGCCACGAGGGTCTCGGTGACGCAGTCACCGGTCTCCGCACACGCACCGCCGGGACCGTCGGCGATCACTGCGTTCGCGAGCACCTGGTCCCCGGTCATCGGCTGGTTGACCGTCACCGAGTAGGTCACGGTCACCGACTCTCCGATGTCGAGGGGACCGCTCCACGCCAGCTCGTCCTCCGCCACGACCGCTCCGCCTGTGGCGTCACCGTTGTAGGTCGCGTCATCCAGAACCCCGGAGAGGTCATCGATGAAGGACGCCGGAGCATCCTCGGTGTACGGCGCCTGTCCGATGTTCGTGACCGTGACTTCGTACGTCACCTCACCGCCCAGGACGACGTCCTGGACGTCCGCGGTCTTCTCGACCGAGTACGCGGACACGGCCGTCTCAGCGACGCAACCGTCCTCGACGCACTCGCCACCGGGCGACGAGGGAGCCACCACGTTCAGGAGCGAGAAGTCACCGGCCACCGGGTCGTCCACCGTCACGGAGTACGTCACCTGCAGCGTCTCGCCGACCTCCAGCGGACCGGACCACGTCAGAGCATCTCCGTCGATGGCACCACCTGCGGAGACGTCGTCGTTGTACGCCGCGTCATCGAGCACACGCGAGAGGTCGTCCACGAAGGACGCGGGGTCCTCATCGGTGTAGGCGACCTCGCCGGTGTTCTCGACGGTCACGGTGTAGGTGACGACGTCACCGGGAAGCGCGACCTCCGGCTCGACGGTCTTCTCGATCGAGAAGGATGCGGCCGGGACGATCGATACGCAGTCGGGGTCCGTCGAGCCCGGCGCGCAGTTTCCGCCCGTTCCCGGCGGCGTCACCACCGCGTTCTCGAGGATCCGGTCGCCCGTCGCCGGGTCGTTCACAGTCACCGAGTAGGTGATCGTGACGGTCTCATCGACGTCGAGCGGGCCCGACCACGACAGTTCCGGCTCCGTGTAGGAGACACCTTCGCCGGTGCTGCTGTCCGCATCACCGTTGTAGGTGGCGTCATCCAGCACCTCGGACAGGTCGTCCGTGAACATCGCGGGCTCGCCTCCCGTGTAGCCGACCTCGCCGATGTTCGTCACGGTGATCGTGTACTCGATCACATCACCGGCGACGACCTCGGTCGTCTCGGTGGACTTCTCCACGGCGAAGGAGGCGATAAGAGTCTCGGTGGTGCAGACCTCGTCGCATTCACCGCCGGGTCCGGTCGGTGTGACGACGTTGAGCATCTCGAAGTCGCCCACGATCGGGTCGTCCACCGTGACCGAGTACGTCACCGTGATGACCTCGTCCACGGCGAGCGCGCCCGACCAGGTGAGCGTGCTGCCGGTGACGGTGCCGCCGGAGGAGACGTCGTCGTTGTAGACCGCGTCATCCAGCACAGCAGAGAGGTCGTCCTCGAAGCTCGCCGGCTCTTCGTCGGTGTAGGCCACATCTCCGGTGTTCGTCACGGTCACGGTGTAGGTGACCACGTCTCCCGGCAGAACGGTCTCGGAGCTGGACTCCTTCTCGACCGTGTACGAGGCGACGTCGGTGGTCGTCTCGCAGCCACCCTCCGTCTCGCAGGCCCCGCCCGGCGCGGTCGGGACCACCGCGTTCTGCAGCTGCTGGTCTCCGCTCACCGGATCGTTGACGGTCACCGAGTACGTGACGGTGACGACCTCATCGATCGCCAACTCACCCGACCAGGTCAGGGTCACGTCGTCGAGCGAGCCGCCCTCGGACACGTCGTCGTTGTAGACGGCGTCATCGAGAACACCGGACAGGTCGTCCTCGAACGAGGCGGGCGCCTCGTCCGTGTAGTCCGTCGCGCCGGTGTTCGTCACGGTGATCGTGTACGTGACGGTGTCGCCGGGCATGACCTCGGTGACATCCGCATCCTTCGTCACACTGAACGACGAGATCGGGGTCTCGGTCACGCAGTCCGCCGCGCACTCGCCGCCGGGGGTGTTGGGCACCACGGCGTTCGTGAGGACCAGATCACCCGTGGTCGGGTCGTTCACCGTGACGGAGTAGGTGACCGTGATGATCTCGTCCACCTCGAGCGCGCTCTCCCACGAGAGCGTGTCTCCGAGGACCGTGCCGCCCGCTGACACATCGTCGTTGTAGGTCGCGTCGTCCAGCACATCAGCGAGATCGTCGGTGAACGTGGCCGGGTCGCCGTCGGTGAATGCCACGGCTCCCGTGTTCTCCACCGTCACGGTGTAGGTGACCGTGTCACCAGGGGCGACCTCGTCCACGCTCGCGGACTTGGTCACGGTGTACGCCTGGATCGGTGTGGTGGTGCAGTCCTCACTGCCGGGCTCGCAGGGCTCGGGGGTCTCCCCCGGGGGAACGAGGAAGTTCGCCGCCTCGCTGTTGCCCTGCTCGGCCTGCGGGTTCACCGTCACCGTGTAGGTGACGACGGCGGTCTCCCCGCCCGCGAGAGTTCCGCGGATCTCGAGGATGTCGCCGGTCGGCCCGTCGACCGTCACGGAGGCGGTGTCGGATGCGGGCGCACCGGTCAGCGTCGCGTCATCGAGCACGTCCGCGAGCAGGTCGTCGCGAAGAACGTCGACCTCGGTGGAGCCGGTGTTCTCGATCGTGATCGTGTACTCGAGTTCGGTGCCGGCGACCACCGGCGTCTCGGACGCCTCGACCGACTTCGCGTAGGAGATCCCCGTGATGGGAGTCGTGGTGCAGTCGGGCTGCTGGGCGCCATCCGGGACGCAGACTCCGCCCGGCGGCGGCTCCTCACCTGGCGGGAGGAGGAAGTTGGTCGCGACGCTGTCGCCTCGTTCGCCATCCTCGTTCACGGTGACGGTGTACTCGACGGTGTAGGTCTCGCCCGCCGGCACGGAACCGGTGATGAGGATCTGCTCGCCGTCGAGCTCGACCGTCAGACCGTCGCCGGAGGTCGGCCCGGACGTCACCGCGGCGTCGTCGAGCACGTAGGTGAGGTCATCCACGGCGTCGACGGTCGCTGCCGCCTCGCCGTCGTTGTCGAAGAAGAGCGTGTAGGTGATGGTCGAGCCTTCCACCACCGGGTCCGAAGACGGGGTCGCGGTCTTCCACTGCGACAGCCCCGATCCCGGCACCTCGACGATGTCGCACGACGGAGTTCCCGGCAGCGCGTCGCTGTCTGGGATGCACGCCTGGTTGCGCAGGATCTGGTCGCCCTCGCCGGTGTAGGTGACCGAGAAGGTGATCTCGACCTCCTCGTCGGCGGCGAGCGCACCCTCCCAGGTGAGATCGGTGCCGACTCGCGTCGCGGTACCCGTGGTCGCCGTGAGGGAACCGTCGTCGAACGTCGCGTCGTCGAGCACGTCGGTCAGGTCATCCGTCGCGGTCGCGGGAGCTGTCGCGGTGTACTCGCCGGGGCCCTCGTTCGTGACGGTGATCGTATAGGTGAGCTGCTCGCCCACGGCGGGGAGCTCGGTGCTGTCGGCGGACTTGTCGATCGTGAGGCGCGGCAGCTCGAACTGCTCGACCGCACAGGGCTCGCCCGTCACGGGGTCCACTCCGTCGACGGCGGGGTCACACGCCGGGGGCGTGGGTGTCTCGGGGTCGTTGGGACGCCAGGTGACGTTGCTGACCTCACCGTCGCCTCCGGACTGGAGCGTCACGGTGTACGTGATGTCGACCGACTCTTCGGAAGCCAAGGCGCCGCTCCAGGAGAGCAGCGGCTCCGTGTACTCGATGTCACCGGGGACCGTCGAGTCGGCATCGCCGTTGTAGACGGCGTCATCCAGTGCGCCGCTGAGGTCGTCGAACACGAACGCGGGGTTCTCGTCGGTGAAGTCGCCGGACCCGGTGTTGGTGGCGGTGATCGTGTACGTGATCACATCGCCGGGGCGCGAATCCGCCGTGGCGTCGGAGGTCTTCTCGAGCGTCAGCCCGAGGTCGCAGGTGATCGCGGTGTCCGAGTTGTTCTCCGAGACCGGGTCCTCCTCGTTGCCGAGGACGGTCGCGGTGTTCTCGAGGCACGTGCCCGCAGGTGTGTCGGTATCGGCCTCGATCTGGAACGTGGCGGACTCTCCGGGCTCGAGAGATCCGCCGCTGACGGTCAGCGTGTTCCCGTCCTCAGCGAGGGAGAAGTCGCCGATGAGGGACGGGTTGCTCAGACCCGCGGGCAGCGTGTCCGAGACCGACCACCCGCTCGAGAGTCCGGCACCGTTGTTCGTGACCGTGATCTCGTAGCTGATGCGGTCACCGGACTCGTACGTCGCGGCGGCTGTCTTGGAGACCTCGAGATCGGCGGGGAGGCCGGGGATGGACGCGCCGTCGTTGAAAGAGGATCCCGGACCCGAGACCGTCGAGATGATGTCGAAGCTCGGCGTGGCAGTTGCCCCGTCCGTGATCTCGAGCTGCACCACGTTTCCGGTGGCGTTGGCCGAGAAGCCCAGGTTGCCGTTTCCGAAGTTCCACACTCCGCCGTATCCACCTGTGGTGGTCGGCATCACGCCCGGGAAGACGGTGATTCCCCCCGTGGTGACATCGATGCGACGGAGGTCGCCGGCGTTGTTGGCTCCCCAGGCGAAACCATCCTTGAATGCGAAGTCCTGCACCGCCGGTTGCTCACCCAGATCGATCGTGTTGACCACCGCACCCGTGGCCACGTTCAGTGCGAGCACGGTGGTGTTCGGGCCGGAGTCAGAGATGTAGTAGAGCCCGTCGGCCGGGTTGAACGCCCCGGAGAAGAACCGGATCGAGCCCGTGTCGGGGTGCGTGTACGTAGTGGTCCCGACGCGCGTGACGTCGCCCGCTTCGCCGATCCGCACGAGCGACCCGAGAGGGAGGCCAGCGGTCGCATTGCCGGTGACCATGCCGTAGAGGTAGTTGTCCGCCTCGTTGAACCCGATCGCGTTGTACCCGACCGGCGCTGTGCTGCCCTCGTCCGTGAAGACGAAGGAGCCGTCGCCGACCGTCTCCGCGCGCTGAAGCTGAGAGGGACTGTTCTGAGCGATGAACACGACCGGGGCGACCGGACTGAACGGGTCACCCGGGGCGGCCATGGCGGGAGTGGCACCGCCGAGGGGATTCACCGCCGTCAGGACGCCGGCGACGAGAGCGCCGACCGCCGCGAAAACCGAGAATCGACGCGGCTTTCGCCCTCGCGATCCGAATCCGTCGTGTGCTGCCTTTTTCGCGAACATCTCGGCCTACCTCCCCGTGGGTCGAAGCGGCGCCCGAAAGACACCGCCTCCCCGAGACTAGGGATATTCTGGGATTTTTACTAGACAATTCACAGGGACCCGTGGGCTGTTGCGTGATCGTGATCCCGCCCGGACGCTCTGCGACGCGGTGAAAATCGGTCGGAGTTCCGCGTCACGATCACGATCCGCCGGGGTCTGGATATGTACAGGCGACCCCAAACGCCTGACCGACCTCGGTCGGCTTCTCCCGGCCCCCCAGTCCGGGACGGGGAGGGATCGAGTCCGGTCCCTCCCCACCTCCACATTCGTGCCGCTCCGCCGTCGACGTGCGTCACTCCGCGGTGAAGCTCCACGTGGTCCAGGGGCCGTAATCCCCCGTCGACGGATTGGCGTACCGAAGCCGCAGCGATCGCTCGCCGGGCGACGTGGAGAGGTACTCGTTCCACGCCCCGCTCGCGGGAACGCGAAGCGTGTGCACCGGCGTCACATCGACGATCTGGCGTTGCACGACCGTCCCCGGCGCGGCCGAGAAAGCGAATCGGAACCTGTACGCGTTCACGGTCGACCCGGGAGACGGCGTCGCTGCGGGCGGAGGCGTCGACAGCGTGTATGACATCGAGGCGCTCGGAGGTGACGCTTCTCCTGCTGCGATCTGGCGCACCTGGACCGAGTGAGAGCCGGGAGCCGCATCGGTGAGATGCGCTCTCCAGCGACCGTCCGCTCCTGCGACCGTGGTCGCGACCGTCTCGCCGCCCGCGTCGAGAATCTCGATCGCGGCCCGTGGCACCGCGTCATCTCCCGAGACCTTCGGGTACATGCGGGAGCTGTACTGGGCGAGCGTCGCTCCCGGCGCGGACGGCGGTGACGGCGGCTCCGCCCCGTCCCCGCCGGGGGGATTCTGATCGGGGGTGTCGGGACTGATCGCGTCCGGACCCTCGACATCCGGGTTCGCACGCGGGGGGAGCGGTGACGAGGGCGCAGTGGGCACGGCGGAAGGAGTCGGAGTGGTCCCGGGACCAGGCGTCGCTGATGGGGCGGGACCTTCAGGTTCCGGGGACACTGGGGAGCTCTGCCCCGGCACGGGCAGCGGCGCAGCACCGGGAGCCGGCTCGGCATCCGGGTCGGAGGAAAGCGCCGCATAAATCCCCGCCGCGGCGAGCGCGAGCAGCAACAGAAGAAGCAGAGCGAGGAGGACAGCCCGGCGGCGCCGTCGACGCTGTCCGGGACGCGGGGCACCGGCGGACTCGGAGACCGCTCCGTCCATGCCGGATGCCATCGCGACGGACAGCGGCGGGGCCTCGAGCGTCGAGATGTAGCCCGCCGCCCCCGCGACTCCCGCGACCGCGGGGAGGATCGACATCGTCAGGGTGGCGAGATTCTTCGCCTCAGCGAAGGCCTGCGGGCAGGTAGGACACGAGGACAGGTGGGTCTCGAGCGACGCGCGAGCCCGTTCCGATAGACCGGAGCGGGTATGCGCCCCCATGTCCTTCAGCGCGGTCTCGCACTCCGGCGTCGTGGCACCCGCGAGCTGTGCGCTGATCCAGCCGTCCCGAAGCCCCCGTTTGGCGCGGACGATCAGGGCCGACACCGCGTTGGGAGCCATGCCCAGGAGGCCGCTGATCTCGCGCGGCTTCATCCCGTCGACCTCGCTGTACCAGAGCACCTCCTGCCAGCGCGGCGGAAGGCCGCGGAATGCCGCGACCGCCGCTCCGCCTTCGAAGTCCTCGACCGCAGCCAGCTCCCCCTCGGGCGCGGAAGGATCGATCACGTACTCCAGCTCACCCGCGGGAAGCGGAGTGTCCTGCGTGTACCAGCGGCGCCCGACGTTGCGGACGGACATGATCAGGTACGGCCTGAAGCCCGCCGTCGGACCGCCACCCGATTTGATCGCGCGCAGCACTCGAACGAACGCTTCGGAGACGATGTCGTCGGCATCGAGCCTCTCGAAGGTCCGCGCGACGGAGTACGCCGGGCCGGCATGGCGACGCCACAGTTCCGCGTACGCGGAAGTGTGGCCGGCGCGCACGCGATCCACGAGTTCATGATCCGAGAGGGAGTCGGGCGTCTCCCCTGCACTCATCGTCGCTCTCCCCACATCTCCGACGACCAGGACGATGACGATGCAGCCCTGGCCGCATCGTCTCTCCGAGCATATTGGAATACCTGCCCAGCCCACCCAGAGGCGCCCTCCGCTGCGGGCAGCAGCGAAGGGCGCCAGTTCGGTCGCGCGGCGATGTCCCTCAGCCCACGAGGCGGCGCCGGCGCTGCCACAGCAGCCCGACGGTCATGAGCGCGATGAGAGTCCCCGAACCGACCCAGAACCCGAGGCTCCCGAGACCACCCGTGAGCGGGATCGAGGGCCCCTCGGCGAGCTCGTTCTCGATCGCCTCCGACAACGCCGTCTCACCCAGCACGTCGATGAAGCGCGGTGTCGGGTCGAGCGCGAATCCCGCGGGAGCGCGCGTCTCCACCAGTCGGTAGCGGCCGTCCTCCAGAGGGTTCACCGTGATCAGACCCGCTTCGGGGTTCACGTCTTCGCCGGTGCACTCCGACGCATCGGAGGCGACACAGTCGACGATCGCGAGCGAACTGCCCGTCGGCTCATCAGCTCCGTCGACCGGAGTGAGCTCCCACTCCGATCCCTCGAGACGCGTGCCGTTCTCGACGCTGACCTTCTCCCACGACAGGCTCGAGGGCAGGACCTCGACACCGGCGGGGTCACACGACTCCTCGACCGGAGCGGGCTCACCCGGTTCCGGCGCGGGTGCGTCCTCCGGCGCGACGCACGCCGTGTTCACGAGGTACCCACCATCCGGACGCTCGGTCAGCTCCACCTGATATTCGATCGTCACGGCGTTGTCCGCCCCGGGCAGCAGCTCGGGGATCGTCGCGCCGGCAGCGAGACCAACCGGGAGCGGGTCCAGAGCGGCCAGGTCGACGCGGTCATCCGTGATCACGAGGTCCTGCAGTGTCTCGTCACCCGTGTTAGTCACCACCAGGCGGTAGGTGAGGGGCGAACCGGTGTGGAACTGCGGGTAGTCGTCGACGTCATTCGCGTCGCGCCATTCGCCCTCCGAGTCCTGCACGTACTTCTTCAGGGCGACCGAGTTCACCGCGCCGATCTCGAAACGGCTCGAGGTGCGCATGACCAGCTCGGTGCGGTCTGACCGCGCCTCGGCCCGGTTGACGTAGACGTCCTCGAACGTCGCGCCCTCCGTGATGACGGCGATCGTGAACTCCTGGGCCTCGGACGGCGCCAGTGCGGGGCCGATCACACGGACGGCCGTGGCGTTCTCATCGAACGTCGTCGACCACCCGACCGTGTTGCCCGACACATCGCCGGCAGAACCATTGGACGCGTCCGCAGGGTCATCGACGAGCGTCGCGGGGTCGACTGTCGTGTAATAGACCGTCGCCCCGGCCACCGCATCGACCGGTGCGCTCAGGACGTAGTCGCCCGTGAAGCTGGTGCCGCGTCCATCACCGTTGTAGGGGAGCACGTCGACGGTGTCGGTGAACGTCTGCGTGCGCGTGTCCTGCGACGAGATGCGCACGGTCCAGGAATCCTCGGCCGTTCCGTCGTCATGCGGCACCTTCGACTCTGCGGCGGTCTTGGTGAGCATCGTGTACCCGCCGTCCCGGATCAGGGTGGACGCGCTCGCGTCGACCACGATGCCGCCCACATCAGCCGTCGCCGTGTTGACGAACGAGTCTCCCGGGTCCGCGTCGCCAGGGATCCTGGCACTGAAAGTGACGACGAACTCGGTGTTCGTCGGCACGTCGGCGAAGATCCACTCGAGGTTCTGGCCCGTGATCGAGGTCGGTGGCGTCGACGCGCTGCCGGCGACGTACTCCATTCCCGCCGGGAGCAGGTCGCGCATCACCAGCTCGTCGATCTCGGTGTCGACCGGAGCCTCCGCGCGATAGGTGAGTGTGTAGTTCACCGTCGCTCCGGGCACCGTCTCCTTCTGGTCGACGGCCTTCTGGATCTGCGGTGTCGCGGCGATGATGCGGAGAACGTCGCGTCCGCCACCGGTAAACGGATAGCGCGAATCGGGGGTGACGACGCCCGAGAGGGGCACGTCCGCCGCCGACATCGACCGGTGCGTGTTGAACCAGCTCGTGCCGCCGTTGAGCGTGAACGAGGTCCAGGTCCAGATGTCCTGGCCGACGGCCACCGTGGGCTTGACCTGTGAGTCGACATAGAGGTAGCCGATGGCACCGGGGAAGGACGCTCCGACCGTCGGCGTGAGAATGGCCTTCACAGCACGCACCGTGCTCATGTCGGCCGGGCGCGTCGACGTCCATCCGCCCCCGTCGCACGTGAAGGTGTTCGGGTTGTAGTTGGCATGTGCCGGATTCAAGTTGTTGGCGGTCCCCGTGCCCGTGTAGTACTGGTACTGCACGCCCGGATATGGCGTGACCTCTCCGTCGGACACGGTGCCCAGGGCCGCATCCGTCACGTCCACGTAGCGGGAATCGACGACCGTGCACACCTGGGTGCTCTGCGTCTCGCCGGGAAGCGGTGGCCGCACGCCCGAGAGTGACCGGACCGGCTGTCCCGCGAGAGTTCGATAGGTGTCTGTCCAGACCGAGCCCTGCACCGGGGGGTCGAGCGTGTTCAGGCTCCACCCGCCCGTCCACACCCCACGCGTCGAGGCGACGCTGTTGGTGTTGTTCGTCGCGTCGTCGACGGATGTCGTCCCGAGCTCGGACGTGTAGGTGGGGGCGCTCGCTTCGAGCGACGTGACCGTAGCGTCTGTGTACGTGAACTGGAGCTTCACCAAGCCCGCGGCGACCACATCCCATGCGGCGGGGAGGTCGTTTCCGGCCGAATCGAGACTCGGACGAAGAGTCTTCGAGTAGTCGATACCCGTCAGCGTGAGGCGCACTCGATTCGTACCGATTCCGGTGAGTGTGCACGTCGTGGGGAAAGGCGCGGTCTCCGCCGCAGGCTCTCCGCCACCGGAGTGCGGGTGGCCCGCTTGGGTGGAATCCTGCACGACGCACCCCGCCGGCACGGCGGTGATGGTGTTTCCCGCGGTCGAGGAAAGCGTGAGGTCGTAGCTGACGCTGTTCGGCCCTGCCGCGGACCCCGGTGCGTGGCGCAGCGACCACGGGAAGTCGACTTCCTGACGAGTGTCGGCGCGCGTGCTGGCAGGGCGTCCGCCGTCGAACTTCATGTCCATCGCGAAGGTGTTCATGATCGGGATCTCGGGGAGCACGGCATCGACTCCGCCGATGGAGCCGGAGACAGTCACCGTGTCACCCGTCGAACCGTCCACCTCCAGCCCTGTGAGCATGAGCTCCGCCGTGCCCTGATCGCGCGTACCCAGGTTGCACACGAGCGTGTGCCCGTCGGCCGAGATGGTCGAGACCGGTTCGACGCCTTCGGTCAGACACACAGAGGGGAGGGCGGTGAACACCGAGTTCTGCGCGGTGAACGTGACGGTCACATCGTCCACCGGGTCGTTCGTGGGCGCGGCCGAATCGTCGTTGATGTTGAAACGCCACTCCGATACGACCGCGTCGCCCGACGAGAGCTCCGCGGGCGCCGGCTCCTGCCACTGCCCCTCGATCTCGTACACCGTTGCCGCCTGTGCGGCGTCGCCGTGAACGATGCCCAGGCTCCCCACCACTGCCAGAACGCCCAGCGTCGCCACCACTTTCCGCGCCCATCCGCCGGACCGCCGGCGCGGACGCTCTCTCTCGAATCTGTTCTCGTCCCGCATCTCTCCCCCTGTGGTTTCCTTCATTGCTCTCTCCCCAGGTCTCCGGCTTCTTCGCCGGATGACCCCTTCGTCATCGTGTGCGCCTTCGCATCCGCGAATCCCTGACGGACCACGTACGCGGAGATCAAGAGGACCCCGCCTCCACCCAGAACCGCCCACCAGGGAAAGCCCGGGATCACCGGCTCCTGACCGGCCGCGGTGACGTCAGTCTCCGGAGTCGGCGTGATCCGCTCCCCCGTGACGAGGATCCGGTGCGTGTTGATGCCCAGCGGTGTGCAGGTGATCAGCGTCACCAGGTCTTCACCGGGCTCGGCGCGGAGCGTGTCCGTCGCCTCGGGTTCGATCACCTTGGTCTCCCTGACCCGGTAGGTCAGCACGCGCCCGAAGGTCTCGACGGTGATGGTGTCACCCACCTCGACCCGGTTGAGATCGGTGAACATCGTCGCGTTCGCGAGTCCGCGGTGAGCCGTGATGACCGACCGTGTTCCCATCCCGCCGACCGGCAGGTGAGAGCCCTCGAGGTGCCCCGCACCACGATCGAGCACGGCGTCACTGGTGCCGTGGTAGACCGGCAGGTCCACGTCGATACGCGGAACCTTGACCCGCGCCATCAGTCCCTCCGCATTCGCGCGGAGGATCGATGCGTAGTCGAGCGAGTCGTCCGAGAGCGTGCCGTCACCCACCGGGATGTTGGCGTTCTCGCCCAGCACGACACCCGCGCTCAGCGCGTCGTTGTACTCCCGGGCATCTCTCAACTGTTCCTCTGCGCTCGGATCGACATCGGCGATCGCCGACTCGTAACTGACGAGGACCTTCGACTGGTTGTACGACGTGATCCAGGCTGCGGTCATCGGGTACAGGCCGGCACCGAGCCCACCCAGGGCGAGCACGGCGATGAGGACGGTCAGACCGCCGGGCTTCCACCGCCGGCCCTTCTGCCGCCGACGATCAGCACGCAGGGCGGTGCCGACGGTCGGTGCGACCGTGTTCGGTGCGTCCAGTGTCAGCATGCCTCGTCCCCCCTCGTTGTCTGCGTTCCACGGCGTCCCGGGCTGAGGAGGAGTACCCCCTCAGCCCGGGTCGCTCGTTGTCTTACTGCCCGGCGGTCGCGCGGCGGCGGTGCTTCATCAGAAGCAGACCGGTCGCGACGACGAGCGCGCCGACACCAGCGGTGATCAGGATGAGCTGACCGTTCGCACCCGTGAGGGGCAGCGGCGGCACCTCTTGCTGGGTGTTCTCGATCTCGACGTTGTCGGAGGTGGTGGTCTCACCGATCAGGACCGCCACCGAGGTGAACGGGTCCGCCGGCAGGACGTACCCGGCCGGGGCCGCGACCTCCTTGAGGACGTAGCAGCGCTGCGGTGCGTCGATGACGGGGTTCACGCTGTCGCTCACGAACAGGCCCGGAATGGAGACCACACCGGTTCCGGCCGACGTGAACTCGGTCTCGCCGTTGACGGACACGGGGTCGCCGGTCGCCTCTGCTGCGGTGCAGTCAGCGGCATACGGGTCAGCGGCGTTGTACACCTCGAACGTCGCACCGTTGAGCAGCCCCTCGGAGCCGGTCGTCCCGGCGCTGCGCTTCTGAACCTCGAGCTCGCCCCAGTAGATGTTGACCTCGTTGGAGGGCAGCGGCGGCTGCTCGTCCGGGTCGAAGCCGGGGTTGTTCGTCCAGAGCTCGGCCTCGTTGGCGATCACGCCATCGCCGACCTCGACGACGGTACCCGCGAACACGACCTGGATCTCGGTGCCGACCTGGGCGTTGGGGCCCGTGTTCAGCCAGGCGATACCTGCCGCGGTGAAGTCCATCGTGACCTGCTGGCCGTCGACCGTGACCTCGTAGAACGACGGGTCGAGTGCGGTACCGTCCGCGGTCACCTCGACATCGCCGGCGGCGATGGGCTCGAGGCGGTCATCCAGCGTGTCGCGGATGGCGAAGCCGGTCCACTCCTGCTGCATCGTGGGCACCGGAACCGTCACGGGGAAGCGGACGACCGCTCCGAGGCCGGTGTCCTGCTGCGGGTCCACGGTCTTCTCGATGGCGCCCTCACCGTTCTTCGGGTAGGCGTGGACGTCGTACACCCAGCCGTCCTCGTACGGCATCGGGACAGCGAGGATGAACGGCGTCGCGCGGTCGACGATGTTCGCCGGTGCGGACGTCTCACAGACCTGGTAGACACCGACCGCGAGGTCGATGCTTGCGGCACCCTGCGCATCCGTCGCCGGAAGCTCCATCGGCGCGCCCAGCGTGTAGCCGTCGGGCGCGGTGCACGCAGCACCGGGCGCCAGATCGCTCAGACCGTCCCAGTTCTCGGGCACGGTCAGGTCGAGCGGCGAGCCGGCCTCGAGCAGCGGGTACGCGGTGAACACGACATCCGCGACCGGGTCACTGAAGTCTCCCTCGGCGGGTGCTGCGGAGATGTCCCCCTCGACGTCGCCATCCTGGTGCAGGAACTTGTGGACGGTGAGCGACCCCGTACGATCCGGGTCGATGTTTCCGTAGTCCTGCGGGGCCGCGTATGCGGCCGTGCCTGCGCTCATCACTGCGCCCAGGCCGAGTGCCGTCACCCCCATGATCGACAGCACTCGCTGTGTTTTGTTGCGTTCAGACACCTGAACGTCTCCCTCCCTGACATGGGCCACGCGGCCCCCCTATGGCACACCGCGGTTCTTTCCGCAGTGACCTCTTCGCCGTACTGGACCCATGCCAGGGGGAATCGTGACGCGAGTGGTCGAAAGAACTCTTCGGCCACGGCGAGAACGCTCTCGACAACACGCGCCCACAGCGACGCGCACACAGGAGTGGAGCGATTCGAGAGACTCGCATCTCTCAAATCGCTCCACGGGTGATGTGGCCGTGTGGGACGCCACATCCTTTCTGGGGGGGTCAGGTGACGGCGTCGGCCTCCTCGACGCGACGTCGTCCGAGGAGGAGGAATCCTCCTCCGAGGAACAGAGCGAGCAGGGCGGCAGCGATGCTCACACCGGCGATGGTTCCGCCGGTGACGGCGAGACCGTCATCACTCGGGGTCGGCTCCGCGTCGGGGTCGACTCCGGGTGCCGGGTCGGTACCGGGCTCAGGATCCGGGCCGGGCGCGGGATCCGGATCGGGACCGGGCTCTTCCTCTGCGAGCACAGGGTTCGATGTGCACAGCAGAGTTCCGCTCGTGCACTCGTCCGCGGGGATGACACCCGAGAGAGTGAGGAAGTTGTCCAGCACGCCATCGCCCAGCTCGTCGTAACCGCTCACGGTCACGGTGTACGTGATCGTCAGCCGCTCACCCGGAGCGACAGTGCCGGTGATTCCCAGCAGACCAGCTTCGTCGTCGCTGACCGCCAGTCCCTCGTCGACAGCGATCTCGCCCGTGAGCGTCGCGTCATCCAACACGCGAGCCAGGTGATCGGTGTAGTCGACGGCCACGGGCGCTGCACCCACGTTCTCGAATGCCAGCGTGTACGTGAGCTCGTCTCCGACCACGACCGTCTCACCCGACTCCGGATCGACCGACTTCGACACCACCAGCTCGGACACCGGAGTGACCGTGCAGTTCGGGCGTTCCGTATCCTCCGGCTGGCAGACCGGCTCGCCGGGAACCTGGCCGTCGCCCTCCAACAGGTAGTTCGCCACGAGGTTGTCACCGCGCTCACCGTCCGGCAGAACCGTCACGGAGTAGACGACGGTCGCCGTGGTGTCCACCGGAACCTCGCCGGCGATCTCGATCACGTCACCCACGTGCGAGACCGACAGTCCGTCACCAGCCACCGGTTCCACCGAAACCACGGCGTCATCGGTCACGTGATCCAGCGCGTCGATGACATCGACCGGGGCCGGAGCCTCGCCCGTGTTCTCGAAGGACAGTGTGTAGGTCAACACCGAACCCGCCACCACCGGCGACGAATCGGACTCCACCGACTTCCACAC
>JBNJKL010000008.1:0-50565 GCA_051751065.1 Actinomycetota bacterium
ATGTGGAAGTCGGTGGAGTCCGATTCGTCGCCGGTGGTGGCGGGTTCGGTGTTGACCTACACACTGTCCTTCGAGAACACGGGGGAGGCTCCGGCCCCGGTCGATGCCGTCGATGCGCTGGACCACGTGACCGATGATGCGGTCGTGTCGGTCGACCCGGTGGCGGACGACGGGCTGTCGGCGTCGCACGCGGGCGATGTCATCAGGGTCGTCGGCGAGGTGCCCGCTGGCGCGACTCGTTCCGTTGTCTACTCGGTGACGGTTCTGCCGGATGATGAGCGCGGTGACGACCTTGCGGTGAACTTCCTCATTGCGGGCGATGAGCAGGTCCCGGGCGATGCCGTCTGCGAAGCGGCAGGCACAGAGCGGGCGAACTGCACTGTCACGCCGATCGAGCAGGACACGACCCCGACGCCCGAGCCCACTCCGGAGCCGACTCCGACGCCGGAGCCGACCCCGGACACTGAGCCGACTCCGACTGCGGAGCCGACCGATTCGTCGTCGTTGGCGATCACCGGGCAGTCGTTGGACCTCGTCTGGCTGTTGCTCGTCATCGGCCTTGGAGCGGCGGGCGTTGGTGCGACAGCGATTGTCCGGGAGCGTGTGCGCCGGAAGCTGTAGGTCGACGGGTGGGGTGGTCGTGAGTCCGCCCCACCCGGTCACGGCCGGTTCGTCCTTCCGCGCAGCGGACGGGTCGCAGGGTGGTCGCAGGAGGGCTCCCACGTATGCATGACAACTCGCGAGATCTCATCACGGCAGCGTCGCGCGGAGATCGCCGCGCTGCGGGCGAGTACTTCTCACAGAACCTCCGCCTGTTGACGGCGGTATCGCGGCGGATCGCTGGCAACGCTGTCGATCCGGACGACCTGCTTTCGGAAGCGATGCTCGGCGTGCTGACCAAGTGGTCGCAGGGGAGTGGGCCGACGGAGTTCGTGAACGCGTACATCGCGCAGTCCATGCGCAATCGACTGAAAGACGAACTGAAGTCTCCACGATCGAAGGTGACTCCCATCGAAGATTCAGATGACCTTGCGGCAGAACGGCAACCCGGCCTGCGTCGCGCGGACCTGCATCGAGAGCTCAGCCTGGTTCGCCACGCGCTGGCCACGTTGCCGGCAGATCAACAGGCGGTCCTCACCGCGACGGTCGTGGAGGGGAAGAAGCCGCGAGACATCGAGAGCGAGCTGGGCCGTCCATCGTCGGCCATCTACTCGTTGTCTCGGCGTGCGCGGCTGAACCTCCGGCGCGCTGTACTGAAGCTCATGCTCGATGAGAATGCCCCTGATGCGTGTCGAGAGGCCGCGCGACAACTTCCTGATGCCGTTGGCAAGACACCAGACGAAACGGTCGCTTCGGACCCGAGCAGTCATTACAGGACGTGTTCGCGCTGCCGCCGCGTCTGGTCGGGGTTCGCGTCGTTTTCCGCCGGTCTCAGTATCGCCGCCCTCGCGATCGTCAGCGATCTCCTCGGCCCTACTGCCTCAGTGCAGGCGGACGACCACGGTGAGCAGTCGCAGCGCGCAGACTCGGCGGAGTCGGTGTCACCGAGGCGCGCCCCATCGTCGGAGCAGACCGCCGGGGCCACCACGCAGTCGGCGGCCCCGTCCGCTGCAGCGCCTCTACCTCTGTCGGACCCGACTACAGCGGCCTCAGTCTCTGCGGCGCCGCTTCCTCCTGGGGATCCAGTTGCGGGGGGAGCTGGTTCGTCGCCAGCGTCTAGCGCGAGTGATGGCTCTCCAGCGGCGACGCCGCGAACATCGTCGATGCGGACGGGTGGGCGGGGACTTGTCGCTCGGGTCGGCGGCGCTGCTGCACTGGCTGTCGGGCTGGGTGCTCTGGGGCTCGTCGGCTACGCGTTCACCACGCAGCAGCTGTGGTTCGTCCCTGAACCCACAGCTCAGTTCGACGTGAGCCGCGCGGCGGAAACCGGCGAATCATCGGTATTCCTTGTGGATTTCGAGGTCCACGAGAGCCAGTGGAGTGTGAACGCGCTCACGATGCAGTTCGATACGGGTGTCGGGGAAGTACGTGCGCCCGCCGGATGGAACTGTGAGATCGGCGGGGACAGTGCAGTCTGCACAACGGATGAGCCTGACCCACGGGGAGGTGAGTTCACGGTGACGCCGCGTGACAGTGCGCCCCTGGGGGGATATCGATTCACCGTCACTGCTGTGACGCCAGCCGGTGCCGAGATCGTGGGGACGGTCGAGCGCGCAGCCGGCACATGAGCATCTCCCCAGCGGTGGATTCGCGGCGCGCCGACAGGTTCCTTCTCTTCGCTCGTCACATCAGGAGCACGGGATTCTGGGGAATCCTGCGCACCGGCCTTCCGGGTCGGTTCCTACGCCCGGCCTCCCTCCCCAGCGCCGGGTAGAGGAGGGGCGCATCGCGTCCCTCCTCATTTCTCCCCCGCGTGCGTCAGGCACGGTACGTGACGATGACGCGCATCCGCATGTGCGACAGTCTCGCTCGTCGCCGTCCGCCCCGCTGCTATCGTGTGGGCGACACCTCGACATGAAAGGGAGTCGTATGGATCTCGGAGCGTTCTCGGTGAGCTTGTCGGTCGTTGACCTCGATCGATCCCGCGCTTTCTACGAAGCGCTCGGCTTCGAGGTCTTCGGCGGCAACGCCGAGGAGGGGTGGGTCATGCTGCGCAACGACAGCGCTGTGATCGGCCTTTTTCAGGGGATGTTCGACGGCAACATTCTTACCTTCAATCCCGGGTGGAATGCCGCAGCCGGCGACGTCGAGCCGTTTACCGACGTCCGCGACATCCAGCGCCGCCTGGCCGAGCGGGGTGTTCGCTCCGAGGGCCCCACCGCTGGGGGAGAGGCCGGGCCGGGATCGTTCACCGTGACCGACCCGGACGGGAACGTGATCCTCATCGACCAGCACCGCTGAGCGCGGTGTCGGAGGTCAGGAGACCGCGCGAACGGACCAAAACTGCCCGATCGTGCGGCCATGTCCTCGCGATCACATACCGGGAATCTCGAGCATCTCCAGCACCTCGATGGTGCCGCCCCACGCGCGATGCGGGTGATCCGCCAGCACGCGCTGAAGGTCATCGAGCGACGCCGCCTGCATGATCGAGTATCCGCCGATGAATGCACCGGGCTCGCCGTCTGCGACCGTCTGCGTAGGCGAGCCGAGGTCGACAACCATATCGCCAGCCCGTGCGTTCCACTCCATCCAGGCTTGCATGGATGCCGCGCCCGCCTCCGGGTCGGCGTTTGCCATCCGTTCGGCAGCGCTCACTGCCGAACGGTACAGCACCAGAAACTTGCTCATGTCGCGCTCCTTCATCGATCGTGAAGCGGCCGGCTTCATCACCGGCTTTCACTGTAGAGACGAGGAAGACCTCGAATCATGACGCGAATGCCACTCGCCAGCGGCAGTTGCGGCGGGCCAGCGGATCCCAAAGGCTCTCGGACGGCGAGCAGGCTACCCTGCTGGCCGTCCGAGATGAGTTGCGAAATTGGGGGAAGCGTTATGCGACAGCGGTCCCTTCGAGTTCGACCATCTGCCCGGGGATCGCCAGACGTGTGACGCCGAGCATCGTGGTGGTCGGGGCGACTCCTGCCGCCCCGAGCTTCCCGGCGAGTGCACCGTAGTGAGGGAACAGCGCGTCGACGTCGGTGGTGTAGACGTTGAGGCGGATCAAGTTCGCCAGCGACATGTCGGCCTCGGCAAGCACGGCCTCGAGGTTCTCCACAGCCAGCGCAAGCTGGGCCGCGATATCCCCGTCGTGCTCGGGCCGACCGTCCTTGCTCATCGCTGTCTGCCCGGAGATGTACAGGGTCCGTGCCTCGCCCGACACGACCTCGCCCTGGTTGAAGCCCATTTCCTGCGACCACGTCACCGGATTTACTGCCCTGCGTTCCATCTTCTGCTCCGTTCGTTCGTTCGCAGCGCCCGGCCGCCCTGTGGCCGCCGTCCTCGACGCCGCGCTACCAGTCTCCCAACCAATCACGACACCTTGTGGCGTGATTGTTTGGGAAGATGGACGGATGCGAGCAGACCGACTGGTGTCGCTGGTGCTGCTGCTGCGCCAGCGAGGCCGAATGACCGCCGACCAACTGGCCGGCGAGCTCGAAGTGTCCACGCGCACGGTGCTGCGCGACATCGACGCCCTCTCGACCGCGGGCGTTCCCGTCTACGCCGACCGTGGTCGATACGGCGGATACTCGCTGCTGCCCGGCTTCCGCACCGAACTCACCGGACTGAACCACGATGAGGCCCTCGCGCTCCTCACAGCCGGATCGGATCGCGGCGAGAAGGTCTTCGGCCTCAGCGCACCGCTGGCCTCGGCGATGCGCAAGGTCGTCGACGCACTGCCCGAGGGACACCGAGCGAGCCTGGACGACGCCGCCAGACGCTTCCTCGTCGAGCCGGAGACCGACCTGCTCTCTCGCCGCGCCGCCACCGAAGACCTGGCCGACGGCGTCATGAGCGAGGTCCGCAGAGCGGTGCTCACCGGCCAGCGACTACGATTCGACTACGCATCACCCGGAAAGGTCCCGAGTCCTCGAACCGTCGACCCGATCGGACTGGTCACCGTCCGCGGGCGCACATACCTGCTGGCAACCACGACCGGAGACAACCGGACCTACCGTCTATCTCGGATGCTCAGCGCCGAAGCGCTCCCCGAACCCGCGCAACGCCCCGCGCAGGTCGACCTCGACCGCATCTGGGCCGAGCGCGCCGCACAGTTCCTCTCTGAGAACCACATCCCCGTCGTCGTCCGCGTCAAGACGTCACGTCGTGAGGAACTGCTCGAGAATGCGCGAGGTATCCGATCTGAGGAACCGGAACCGGATGATTGGGTCCACCTGGATGTGACCTTCGAAGACCTGCGCCACGCGGTGTGGGCAGTGTGGCGGCTCGACACGGACGCCGAAGTGCTAGCGCCAGAATCCGTCCGCGAGGCTCTGTACGTGCGCGCCGAAGCACTGACGACTCGATATCGATCGTGACTATTCGGCGCAACAATCGTGGCCGGTCGGCACAGCTAAACAGTTCGCGGACGAGTTCGAGGAGCGAAGAGCAGGAGCCGAATCGACAGATTCTCCGCGATCGCTCGTCAGATCAATAGCAGGGGCTCGGGGGGGCTTCCTGCACCGACACTCCCAGGTCGGTTCCCACACCCCGGATGGCCTCCCCGCTTCCGGGTCGAGGAGGGGCGCATCGCGCCCCTCCTCGTTTTCTGCTCCCGTGCCCAAAGCCGACAGCTGAAGGTCTAGGCCGTGTTGCTAAAAGGGTTTGGGGTCCCTGGTCCGGGGCTGACTGCTCGGCAAGATACTGTGGCTGCATGCGGTTCAATGCCTTCGCGGCCTATTCGGCTGAGGTGGGCGGGACCGCTGAAGTGATTCCCGAGGTGCAGAACAGCGACTACGAGTCCGGGATTGTCCAGATCGGTGAAGAGGCCTGGCGTATCCGGACTGCGCGAAACACCCCGACCAAGCCGGGTGCCTTCGTAGCGTTCTGGCAACGAGACGCGGATGGGAACACGACGCCGTTCAGCGATGACGATGCCGCTGCGGGGCTGCTTGTCTTCGTGGTGCAACATGATCGGCGAGGGATGTTCCGGTTCACTGGCGCGCATCTCACTGCACTCGGCATCACGTCAGGAAGGCGGCCAGGAAAGCGTGGATTCCGCGTATATCCGAGCTGGTGCACTGGCTTGAACGTCCAGGCCACGACCACGCAACGCGCTCAAGCGCCCGCATTCCAGGAGTTCTGAGCTCAGCTCGTGCTGGTGAGCCAGTGGAGTGTCGCGGCGAGGCAGAGGCCGGCGTGGTAGTTGCGGGCGAGCTTGTCTGATCGCATGGCGATGCCGCGCCATTGCTTGAGCCTGTTGAAGCAGCGCTCGACGACGTTGCGTCCGCGGTAGCGCTGGCGTTGCTGGTCGCCGAAGTCGATCGGCCGGCCGCGACGTTTGCGGCGGTGCGCGATCTGGTCATCACGCTCGGGAATCGTCGTGGCGATGCCGCGCTCGCGCAGCCATGCGCGGTTCACCCGGGACGGGTAGCCCTTGTCTGCTATCACTCGGTCCGGGCGGGTCTGCGGCCGACCGCGTCCGACGGGCACGCGGATCTGCTCCAGTGTCGCGGGCGGCATGCTCGTGTCCGCGGACTGGCCCGGCGTGAGGATGAACGCGAGCGCACGCCCCTTCCCGTCGCAGACCAGGTGGCTCTTGGTCGTCAGCCCGCCGCGGGAGCGGCCAATCGCATGATTGGACGGCTCGTCACCGAACTTCGTGTAATTCGACGGAGCCCCCCCCCCGTGGCCCGCGGGAGGGGCGCGCCGTGCTGATGCACGCGCACGATCGTGAAGTCGATCGAGGCGACCCAGTCCAGGTCCCCGGCCTGCTGCGCACGTGCCTGCACGTGCTCCAGCGCCCGCGCCCAAACCCCGGCGTCGGCCCACCGGTTGAAGTTCTCGTAGATCGTGTTCCAGTTCCCGAACCGCTCGGGCATGTCCCGCCAAGGAGCGCCCGTGCGGAACTGCCAGGCCGTCGCCTCGACGACCGTTCGACGATCCACCGGAGGCCGCTCGGTCGCCTTATCGAGATTCGAGGTCGCGACATGAACGGGGCCTCGAACTGCTCGGCTAGACGTTAGCGCGACACGCTAGCGCGACACGCTAGCACCCTCTCCGTCAGTCGCGTTCCGGGTGCCCGCTGACGTCGCGACCCACTCGTGAGCCGACGCACGTTCCCGATCGGATGTGCCTTCGCGCAGCGTGCCGACACGTTCTGATCCTCGTGTCGTCTGACTACCTGGGCCTCTACCTCGCGTAGACGGGCCCGCGTCCGTAGGGACAGAAAACGGCACCCGCTTCGCAAGCGGACCGCCGACGCTCGGGGTCGCCGTCTCAGGCGACCCCGAGCGTCTGACGAGATCAAGGGATACGGAGATAGGTAGATGAGATTGCAGGGGTTGCGCACGAAACTCGGCGGGATCGCGGGGGCGACCACACTCGTGCTCTCGGCCGGAGTCATCGGGACGGGCGCCGCTTCCGAGGCTGTCGCTTCAGAGGACATCGCTCCCACCTCGGGCGCAGCGTTCGACGCGCTCGCGCAGGAGCTTCTGGCCGACGACGCCGCCGAGGCAGTCCTCCCCAACTCCCGCGGCGAGATCGTGCTCTATGTCACGAGCCCCGAGCAGTCGTTGGAAGAGAGCGCGGAAGCGTTCGTTGAGAATCACTCGAATGTCGTGGTCGAGCAGCTCGATGCTCCCTTCGTCGCTCAGGCAGCCACCGACGTCGTGGGCGGGATCGGCTACTCCGCGATCGAGGAGGGACAGCCGGGCAGAGGTAACTGCACGATCGGCTTCGCCGCGTGGACCCCCGACGGCGACCCCGCGATGATCTCGGCTGGGCACTGTACGAAGGACGGCACGCGACAGAGCGCGTCTCTTCCCACGGGCGCACCGCTGGGCGAGCTCGGTTTCAGCCAGTACGGCGGGCCCGGCAACACCCCGGGAACATTCGGCGAACCCGGCATGACCGACATCTCGGTCTGGGACATCACCAACCCCGACATCGCCTTGCGCCCCGAGGTCACCGATTGGACGGTCCCCGACAGTCCCGCCGCGAGCGCTACGCCCATCACGGCGGTCGGTGAGGCGACGTTGGGGCCAATCGAGAAGTCCGGACGCACGACGGGGCGAACGCCCGGGGTCGTCGTCGGCACGAACGGGTGGGCGAGCGTCGGCGGCCGGATGGTCTACGGTTTCCTGTCTTCGATGGAGTCGAAGGGGGGCGACTCCGGGAGCCCCATGCATCAGGCCGGGACGGCGGTGGGCATCGCGTCGTCAACGTCAACCGTCAACGGAGTGCCTCATACATGGGCTGCCAACCTCCAGGCGGGACTGGCGCTCACTGGCGGGTACACGGTCGCGCTCGCTGTGGAGGCTCCCGTGCTGAGCTCGCCCACCGAGATCGACCTCGGCGACGAGGTCACTGGCACGGGAGCGGCGGGCGCCGCGCTCGTGGTCAGCCCGGTTGGCGGAGAGCAGTTCGAGGTCGAGATCGAGGGAAACGGCGAGTGGTCGTTCGACGCTCCCGAGGCTCCTGGCGTCTATGACTACGTCGCGTTCGTGCGCAGTGGTTTCGATCAGTCGGAGGAGACGCGCTTTCAGATCCAGGTCCGCCCTGCCGCTCCGAGCCTCGTCAGTCCTGTGGATGGCGAACGAGTGGAGAACGACGTCACCGAGATCGCAGGCCTCGGTCACGCGGGGGCCACCGTTGAACTCACCGGCGATGTCACCGGGAGTGCGATCGTCGGTGCCGATGGAACCTGGACGTGGGCGGCGGGTCTCGGCATCGGAGAGTATGACGTCACGGTGAGGCAGTCGATCAACGGAGTCACTTCTCTCCCGCGCGCGGTGTCGTTCGCCGTCACCGCGCCTACCACCGCTCCCGATGGGGGCGTGGACGGCGGGGGTGTTGACGGCGGCGACGTGGACACCGGGGACCCAGACAGCAGCGCCGCAGACAATGGCGACGGGCGCTCGCCAGCTTCCGCTGCCACGCCAGTCGTGGCAGGCGATGGTGCCGACGGTCTTGCTGAAACGGGCGGGGCTGGCAATGCGTCGGTGCTCGTGAGCGCCCTCGGGTTGCTCGCAGTCGGCGCGGCTCTCCTGCTCTCGCTTCGTCGCGGACATCGGCGGATCCCATCGTGACGGGCACCCCATCGCGGCCGGCGGACGCACGCGGCGCACGAAAACGACGACTGAGTCGTCATACCGAGGTGGGTCGGGGCTTTCTCGACCAATGGAGAGATAGGGAGCTTACGGTGACGCGTAAGAAGAGAACTTTCGCGGCTGCGATCAGCGCCGCATGTCTGGCAGCGTTGATGGCGCCCAGCGCAGCGTGGGCTGCTCCTGGCGATCCGTTCTCGCCCGATCAGCCCACGCTGTTCGTCGCACAGGTGGTTCCCGGCGAGACGGGGACCACGCTGTTCGAAGCTGTGGCGGGTGCAGACGGTACCTACACCTTCGAGGAGCACTCACCGGAGGCGGACATCTCGTACAACGCCGTGTCGTGGCACCCCGCCGACGGCTACATGTACGGCATCGTGCAGACCGCGAATGACGACTTCCCGCAGTATTCGGTGGTCCGCATCGACGCCGAGGGAACTCCGCAGCTTGTCGGCGATTCGATCGGCGAGCCTCCCTTCACGAGGAACTGGAACGTGGGCGCGTTCGGTGAGCCGAACATGCTGTACGTCAGCGGCGGTTTCGCAAGCACCAACATCACCGTCGTCGACGTCACCACGGGTGAGGTCGTTCGTACGATCGATCTGACTGACCCCTTCGGGAGCGCGGACTTCGAGTTCATCGATGGCAACCTCTGGGCGATATCCTCGACGCTTGCAAGTCGTATCGACACCGTGACAGGGCAGGTCGACCGGTTCGAACTGCCGTTCGAGCTTCCGGGCGGCGCCTACGGTGCGGCCTGGCAGTTCGGAAACGGCAACCTGGGCGTGGAGAACAACGGCGGAACCGTCTTCCAGATCGCGATCACCGACGGCGATTCCGCGGCCCCGACCTTCGAGCTCGTGTCGGAGTCTGAGGGCCCTGCGGCGACGCTCAACGACGGGACCGCGATTCCGGGTGGCCCGGTCGATCTGTCGATCGACAAGTCGGTCGCGCCGGGGTTCACCCCGGGTGAAGACGTCGAGTGGACGATCACCGTGCGCAACGAGGGGCCGTTCATCGCGTCCGGCTGGGTCATCCGGGATCTTCTTCCGGCGGGTACATCCTTCGTCTCGGCCGACTCGCCTTCATGCACGAGTATTGACGGAGTTGTGAGCTGCGTGGGCGGTCGGCTCCAGGTGGGAGAGGCTGTCGACATCTCGGTGATCACGTCTACGGCGTCCGATAGCGCGGAGTGCATTTCGAACGACGCGCTCGTGCTCGGCAATGATCGTGATGACGTCGTTGCAAACAATACGGCGACGGCCACCACGTGCCAGGGCGAGATCGAGGTGGAGAAGACGGTGTCGGCCGGAGACGGCGTCGATGTCGCGCCCGGCGACGCCGTGACCTACACCCTCACCTTCACGAACAGCGGCCCTGGCGGCGCGACGGTCGATCACGTCGACGTGCTCGGGGATGTCACGGACGACGGCGAGATCCTGGGCGAGATCGCCGCGGCGTCGCCTCTGACGGTGTCGATGAGCGGGGAGTCCCTTGAGATTCACGGGCCGCTCGCAGCAGGGCAGAGCGCGGAGGTCATCTACGACGTGCGCGTGGCGGACACGTCTGAGGGCGGAGAACTCGTCAACGTCGTGGCCTCGGCCGGAGACACGCCGAGCACCACGTGCGAGGTCGGCGATCCGATGTGCACGCAGAATCCGATTGTCGCGGAGTCGCCGGTGGTAGTGCCGCCCGCTGTGGAGCCGCCGGCCGAGGTGCCGTCGGTCGAAGAACCGCCCGCGGAGAGCGGCCCGGAGTCGCTGGCCACAACCGGACAGTCGATGGGCGCCACGGTGCCCTTCCTCCTCGTCGGGGCGGGCATGGCTGCGCTCGGTGTCGCCCTCTGGTTGGTGCGTCGCCGACAGCGCATCCAGGAGTAGCGGCCGATGATGCAGCGGACGGCGGTGCCGGTCGCGGAGAACCGGGACGCCTCGGGACTTCGGGACGGCACCGCCTCCGCTGCACTTGCAATTGAGGAGCTGAGGGTGGAGGGGGCGGCCACAGTGCTGGAGCAACCCACGTTCATGATCGTCGAACGGGTCAAGACGCGCCGGGCTTCGCCTCGGAGGCTCGCGCGGGCCGCAGCTGCCGTCGACGTGGCCGTTCGCGACTTCCGCGTACTCGGGCTATCGATCGGTGTGGTGTCGGTGTCCGGGACAGGAACCTACGGTGGCGCGGCTGTGGTCGTCGTCGGCGTCGGCTCGCACGAGTTCATCGTGGGTGATGGGGACCACGCACAACTTGTCGTCAACGTCGTGCGACTCCTGAAGGTGGTCGCAACAGGAGGGAATACGCAGTGGCCGACTGTTCCGGGGATCGGTGCGCTCGATGTCATCGTGCGTGACGGGTGCGCGATCTGGACGACGCCGGACGGAGCAGAGTTCTGTGAGGTCGGCCGGATCTTCCCGGACGATGCGGCGAAAGAGACCGACGGTCTAGCCTGACCCCTCGCGAAACCATCCGATAGCCCGCCGGCTCCGAATACCCGGGGACAGCACCGCAAGGGGCGGAAGAGGAGGGGACCGTGGCTCAGCGCAGCGCTGGTAAACGATTCATCGGGTGGGCGGCGATCGCGGGCGTGGTCAGCGGAGCGGTCTTCCTCGCGACCGCCGAGCTTTTCGCGCTGCTGTTCGCGCGTTCGGCGAGCCCGATCCTGGCGGTCGGCGGCTTCGTGATCGACATCGTCCCGCAACCCTTCAAGGAGTTCGCGATCGCCACCTTCGGCGAATACGACAAGATCGCCCTGCTGGCGGGACTGGGTCTCGCCGTGGTGATCGCGTCGGCGATCGCGGGCATCCTGCAGCTCGTGCGTCCTCCGCTCGGCGTGGTCGCGCTCGTGATCGCGGGCGCGCTGTCGACCGCGGCGATCGTCACCCGTGCCGGCGTCGGGCCGCTCGCGTTCCTTCCGCCGGTGCTCGGCATGGTCGCAGGTTCGATCATCCTCGTGCTCCTCACTCGCCGACTCCGCGCGTGGCGAGGTGCGGCGGCTCAGACGCGGACGAGCGACGCCGTCCCCGCGTCCGCACCCTTCGAGTCCGACAGCGAGTCCGACAGCTCCGACGACCAGCCTGCTCCGGGGCGGATCGACCGTCGACGGTTCTTCGTCCTCACGGCGATCGCGAGCGCATCGGCCGTCGTCGTGGGAGTGGCCTCCCGCACGGTCAGCATGGCCGTGTCCTCGGTCGCGAACATCCGCGGTGCGCTGAACCTGCCGAGTCCCCGATCGACTGTGGACGTGCCCTCCGGCGCTGAACTCGACATCCCTGGGCTCAGCCCGCTGTTCACTCCCAACGAGGACTTCTACCGCGTCGACACCGCGCTGACCGTCCCCACGATCGACCCCGAGACGTGGCGACTCGTGATCGACGGCATGGTCGACCAGCGGGTGGAGCTGACCTTCCAGGACATCCTGGACATGGGACTCGACGAGTACGCGATCACGCTGACGTGCGTCTCGAACGAGGTGGGTGGCGAGCTCGTGGGCAACGCCATGTGGCTCGGCGTGCCGCTGCGCGATGTGCTGCGCATGGCGGGCCCCCAGTCCGGCGCCGACATGGTGCTGTCCACGAGCGTGGACGGATACACCGCGAGCACGCCCCTTTCCGCCCTGACCGACGACGGCCTCGACGCGATCCTCGCGGTCGCCATGAACGGCGAGCCGCTGCCGCTCGAACACGGCTTCCCCGTGCGGATGGTCGTGCCGGGGCTCTACGGCTACGTATCGGCGACCAAGTGGCTCACCGAGCTCAAGGTCACGACCTTCGCCGAGGACGAGGCGTACTGGACTCCGCGCGGGTACAGCGCGGAGGCTCCGATCAAGTTCGCCTCGCGCGTCGACACCCCCAAGATCGGTCAGGCGATCGAGGCGGGTCGCGTCCCGATCGCGGGTGTCGCGTGGGCGCAGTCCGTGGGAATCGAGCGGGTCGAGGTGAGCATCGACGACGGTGAGTGGGTTCCCGCCACGCTGTCGACGCCCATCAACGACGACACCTGGGTGCAGTGGTTCATGGAGTGGGACGCGAGCCCGGGCACGCACTACGTCGCGGTGCGCGCGGTGAACAAGGACGGCGATCTGCAGATCGAGGAGCGCGCGCCGATCGCACCGGACGGCTCGTCGGGCTGGCAGCGGTCGCTCATCCGAGTCACCTGATTCTCTGCGATGTCGATGCTCGCGTCCTAGGGTGGATCCATGGCGACCCCCGCGTACGTGATCACCGTGTCCGACCGCTCGTTCGCTGGCCAGCGCGAGGACCGCGGTGGGCCGATCGCCGTCGGACTGCTGCGTGACGCCGGCTTCTCCTGTCCGGATGCCGAGGTGGTCCCCGACGGTGCCGCGTCGGTCGAGGGCGCCCTGCGCCGAGCCGTGCTGTCCGGCGTGAGGCTGATCGTCACGACCGGCGGCACCGGTGTCGGGCCGCGCGACCAGACTCCCGAGGGCACCCGCCCCGTCATCACGCGCGAGCTCCCGGGGATCGCCGAGGAGCTGCGGCGCAGCGGACTCAGTGATACCCCGCTGTCCGTGCTGTCTCGCGGGCTCGCCGGCATCGTGGACCCGGAGCGTGCGCTCGTCGTGAACCTCCCCGGATCGACGCGAGCCGTGGCGTCCGGAGTGCCGATCATCGTCGGCGTCGCGGGGCACGTCCTGGATCAGGTCGAGGGCGGAGACCACTCGTGAACGATGTGCGTCTGGCGTCGGTGACGGAGGCGACCCTGGACCTGCACGCGCATCTGGACGCGGTCGAGGACCCGGCGCTCGGTGCGGTCACGACGTTCATCGGTCGCGTGCGCGACAACGATCCCGACGCGCAGACTCCGGTGGTGGGGTTGGAGTACAGCGCGCACCCGGATGCCGAGTCGACGCTGAGGCGGATCGCCGAGCAGGCGGGCGCGGGTGTCCGCACGGCGGTGGCCGTGAGCCACCGCATCGGACGGCTGGACGTGGGCGATGCGGCCGTCGTGATCGCCGTCGCGTCCGAGCACCGCGCCGAGGCGTTCGATGTGTGCCGCGCGGTGATCGAGGACATCAAGCGCGAGCTTCCGGTGTGGAAGCGTCAGTTGGAATCCGACGGGTCGACGTCCTGGAAGGGCATTGGAGGCTGATCGCCTTTCCTCTGCCTCCCGATCTGCAGGAGATCTCCCCAACTGCAGGATGATCACCACGAATCGCCCCTGCAGAAGGTCAGAACTCCTGCAGATCGCGCGTGCTCAACCGCCCGCGAAGGGGGGAAGGATGTCGATGAGCTCGGCATCCTCCAGAGCGAGGTCGTCGTCAATGCGCACGCCGTCGACCATGACCGCGCAGCGCGGCAGGATGTCCGCCAGCGCCGGATGGTCCGCGACGACCGCCGCGCGCAGGTCGAGGAGCGTGTGTTCGGGACGGTCTTCGGCGTCGGTTCCCGCGGCCTCGGCGGCAGCGGCGAAGTAGCGGACGCGGGTCATCGCTCGCCGCCCGCGGGGGCCTCGCCGGGGCGGATCCAGTCGCCGGAGCGACCGCCGGACTTCGCGACGATGCGCACGTCCTCGATCACGACGGATCGGTCGACGCCCTTGATCATGTCGACGATCGCGAGCGCGGTCACCGACACCGCGGTGAGCGCCTCCATCTCGACGCCCGTGCGGTCGGCGGTACCCACCGTCGCCTCGACGCGCACGCCGTCGTCGACGATGTCGAGCTCGACTCCGGCACGGTGCACGCCGATCACGTGGGCGAGGGGGAGGAGCGCCGCGGTGGACTTGGCCGCCTGGATGCCCGCGATGCGCGCGACCGCCAGGACATCGCCCTTGGGGACGGTGCCGTCACGGAGCGCGGTGATGACGTCGGTGCTGCACCGCACGAATCCCCGTGCGGTCGCGGTGCGGACGGTCGGCTGCTTCGCGGTCACATCGACCATGTGGGCGTGACCGGCGGAATCCAGGTGCGGGAAGCTCATCCGACCAGCATGACATCGATCACGTCGCCGACGGCGACGGCGGCCACCTCGGCGGGAACGATCGCGAACGCGTGGGCGCGCGCGAGACCACCGGCCAGGTGCGACCCCGATCCGCCGGCGGTCGCAGGGCGAACGGTGCGCGCGGCGAGGTCGACGACCGCCGGGAGGTACTGGCGGCGGCCGGGGGGCGTCGTCCATGTCGCATCCGCCGTGAACGGGGCGCGCGGTCGGTGGATCTCGGTGCGTCCCTGCATCGCGAGCAGGGCCGGACGGACGAACACCTCGAACGAGACCGCGACGCTGACCGGGTTTCCGGGAAGGCCGTACACGAGGCATCCCGACGACAGCACCCCGAACGCCTGCGGCTTGCCCGGCTGCATCGCCACTCCGACGAACTCGACCTGCCCTCCGCCGTCGAACGCCCCGCGCACCGGCTCGTAGGCGCCCGCGCTCACCCCGCCCGTGAACACGATCACGTCCGCGCCGCGCTCGACGGCCTCGGCGGTCACGGCCCGCACGGCGTCCGCGTCATCCGACACGCGCGCGACGAGGACGACCTCCGCGTCTGCGTCGACGACCGACTGGTGGAGCAGCGGACCGTTCGAATCCGGGATGCGGCCGCGCGCGGGGGCCTCTCCCGGTGCCAGCAGCTCGCTTCCGGTCGACACGACCGCCACCCGCGGGCGGCGCGTCACGCTCACGTCCGAGACTCCGGCGGCGACAGCGGCGGCGACCTGGAATGCACCGAGGCGCTCGCCGGTGTGCACGACCTCGTCGCCGGCGCGGAGATCCGCGCCGCGTCGGCGGATGAACGCTCCCGGCGTGGCCGGAGCGCGCAGTACTCGCACGTGGTCCATCGAGTCGGCGAGACCGCCCGCGGTGTCCTCGAACGGGACGATAACGTCGGCATCGGACGGCGTCGGCGATCCCGTCATGATGCGCGCCGCATCGCCGGAGCCCAGGGGCGGGTCGGCGGAGACGCCGGCGGGGAGGTCGGCGACCACGCGCAGGGTGACCGGGTTCTCGGCGGTGGCCTCCGCGACGTCGGCGGCGCGCACGGCGAAACCGTCCATCGCGGAGTTGTCGAACAGGGGGATGTCGTGCGCGGCGGTCGCGGGTGCGGCCAGCGTGAGTCCCGCGGAGCCGACCACCGGTCGCGTCTCGGTCTCGAGCACGCGGGCGGCGTCGAGGACGCGGGCGAGTTGGTCCTCCACCGTGCGCAGGCCGCTCATGCCGGCACCGCCGATGCGGGGCGGATCGCGATCTCGTGCTGGCGCGCGGCCAGCGAATCGATGACCGCGAGGCGACCGAGGAGAGGCGTGCCCGCCCCGGTGACGAGCTTGATCACTTCACCGGCCAGTAGTCCGCCGACCTGCACGCACAGCGCACCGAGCACGCCGACCTGCGCACAGCTCGGCGGTTCCCCCTCGGTGCCCGGGGGGAAGAGATCGGCGAGCACCACAGGGTTCCCTTCGGGAGGAGTGGACCAGAACACGGTCGCTTGGGCGTGCCACTCCTGCACGGCACCCCACACGAGCGGTCGTCCGAGCGCTTCGGTGGCGGCGGCGACCGCGCGTCGGGTGGGGAACGAGTCGCTCGTGTCGACGATCACGTCCGCCCCGGCGAGAAGACGTTCGGCGTTGGCGTCGTCGAGACGTTCGGGGATCTGGATGACGCGGGCGGCGGGAGCGAGAGAGGTGATCGCCCGCTCCGCAGACGCGGTCTTGCGGGTGCCGATGTCCTCGACGCGATGCGCGAGCTGACGCTGCAGGTTGGTGAGTTCCACGACGTCGTCGTCGATCACGCTGATCGTCCCCACGCCCGCGGCGGCGAGCGCGAGGAGCACGGGGGATCCGATCCCGCCGGCGCCGACGATCGTGACGCGTGCGGCTGCCAGTCGACGCTGCCCCTCCTCGCCGATGCCGGCGAGCACCGCGTGGCGTGCGGTCCGGATGAGTTCGGTGGGCTCCAGAGCCGGCGCCGGTGCGACGAGAGGGTGCATGCCCCCAGGCTATGCCGCTCGCGCGCCCAGGGGGAGGTGTCGGCGGCAGATGAGCGTCCACCGCATCCTGCCCGAAGGGCTGATGAAACCTGAAAAAGCAGAAGAAAATGGCTGATATCTCCGCATATGCGGTAAATTGGCGACATGCAGACCTATCGGATCGCGCGGGCGGCACGCCTGCTCGGCGTGAGCGACGACACGGTCCGTCGATGGATCGATCAGGGATTGCTGCCCGTGACGGATGCGGTCCCGGCCGAGATCCCCGGCGATGCGCTCGCGGCGCGGTCGGTCGCTCTCGCAGACGAGGCGAAGGAGTCGGGGGATGCGCTCTCCAGCGCGCGCAATCGTTTCGTCGGCGTCGTGACCCGGGTGCAGATCGACGGCGTGATGGCTCAGGTCGACATCCAGGCGGGTCCACACCGTGTCGTGTCGCTGATGTCGGCCGAGGCCGCCCGAGAACTGGACCTCGAGGTGGGTTCGTTGGCCACCGCGTCCGTCAAGGCGACCCAGGTCGTCGTCGACGTTCCGACGGGCTGACGATGCCCGCGCCGCGCCGACCCGCGTCCGTTCTTCTCGCCGCGAGCATCCTCGCGCTCGCGGGGTGCGCCGGGGACGCCCCGTCGAGCGATCCGGGCGAGAGCGGGCCGAGCGGAGAGGTCGTGGTCTATGCCGCCGCGTCCCTCGCCGGGGCGTTCGACGCGGTGGGTGAGGCCTTCGTCGCCGAGCACCCCGGCGTGAGCATCAGCGCGGTCTACGACGGTTCCGCCACGCTCGCCACGCAGCTCGGCGAGGGTGCTCCGGCGGATGTGTTCGCCACGGCGGACGAGGCGAACATGCAGCGCGTGAGCGAGGACGTCGAGGAGCCGTCGATGTTCGCCACCAACACGCTCGTGATCGCCGTCCCCGAGGGGAATCCAGGCGGGGTGGAGGGGCTCGCCGATCTGACCGACATCGTCACCGTGCTGTGCGCCGCCGAGGTGCCGTGCGGTGCCGCATCTGCCGCCCTGTTGCAGGCCGCGGATGTCCCGGTGGAACCGGCGAGTGTCGAACAGAACGTGACGGCCGTCCTCACCAAGGTGGCGGCCGGAGAGGCGGACGCCGGGCTCGTCTACGCGACCGACGTGATCGACCGTGCCGACGTCGAGGCGATCGTGCCCGACGGCGCGGCGGAGATCGTCAACCGGTATCCGATCGCTGCGCTCGCCGACGCTCGCAACCCGGAGGCGGCCGACGCGTTCGTCGCCTTCGTCGTGTCGGACGCAGGGCAGGCGATCCTCGCGGACTTCGGGTTCGGTCGCCCATGAGCACGCCCGCCTCTCGCGGCTATGCACCGCGCACCCTCTCCATCCCCGCGCTGGTAGGTCTCGCGTTCCTGATCCTGCCGCTCGCCGCGCTGGTCGCGCGGGTGAACTGGTCGACGTTCGTGGCGGACGTGACCTCCGAGGCGGCGATCTCGGCTCTCGGCCTCTCTCTGGGCACGGGGTTGGTCGCCACGGCGCTGTGCATCCTCGTGGGTGTGCCGCTCGCCCTGTTCATCGCCCGGTCGGGCCCGCGTCTCGCCGCCGTGCTGCGCGCCGCCGTCACTGTACCGCTCGTGCTGCCTCCCATGGTGGGTGGTGTGGCACTCCTCTATCTGTTCGGTCGCGCGGGCTGGCTCGGCGGGTGGGGGCTGTCCTTCAGCACCCCGGCGGTCGTGCTCGCGCAGACGTTCGTCGCCCTTCCGTTCCTCGTGCTGGCGGTGGAGGGTGCGGTGCGCACCTCCGGCGTCGAGTATGAGCGGACGGCCGCCGCGCTGGGCGCCGGGCGGTGGACGATCCTGCGGCGGATCACCCTGCCGCTCGCCGCTCCCGGCATCGTGGCCGGCGTCGTGCTGTGCTTCGCGCGCGCCATCGGCGAGTTCGGAGCCACCGCACTGTTCGCCGGCAACCGGCCGGGAGTGACCCAGACGATGCCACTCGCGATCTACACCGCGTTCAACGGTGCCGGGGTCTCGCAGGGCACCGCGGTCGCGCTGGCGCTGCTCCTGCTCGCGACCGCGATCATCGTCCTCCTCCTCGTCCGCGGATGGCGACCCGGAGCGGCGCGATGAGCGGGGTGCGTGCGCACGTGGTGGTTCCGCGCGAACACTTCGTCGTCGATGTCGCGATCGAGGTGCCCGAAGGGGAGACGCTGGCGGTGATGGGCCCGAGCGGGGCAGGAAAGTCCACGCTCCTGCAGGCGCTCGCGGGTCTCACCCCGATCGCGGCGGGTGAGATCACGGTGGACGGGCGTGTGGTGGATCGCGGCACGCCCCCGCGCGTTCGGACCGAGCCGATGGGGCGCGGTGTCGTGTTGCTCGGACAGGAGGCTCGACTGTTCCCCCACCTGTCCGTGCGCGAGAACGTCGCGTTCGGTCCGCGCGCCGGGGGCGCCGATGCGCGCGCGGCACGTGACTCGGCGGACGAGTGGCTCAGCCGTGTCGGCCTGCCGGGGGCAGGGGACCGGATGCCCCGTGAGCTCTCCGGTGGCGAGGGTCAGCGCGTCGCGGTCGCACGAGCTCTGGCTGCGGGACCGCGAGCCGTGCTGCTCGACGAGCCGCTCGTCGCGCTCGACCCCGCCACGGCCGGCGACATCAGACAGATGCTGCGGGAGCAGCTCGTCGGCGTCACGACGGTCGCGGTGACGCACGACGCGGCTGACGCCGTGGCTCTCGCGGACCGGTTGGTCGTCGTCGAAGCGGGCCGTGTGACCCAGAGCGGCCCCGTGCGCGAGTTGCTGGCCGCCCCGGCATCGGAGTTCGTCGCCGCGATCGCCGGGCTCAACCGGATCGTCGGCGTCGCGAGCGGAGGCGCCTGGCGGAGCGGGCCGATGCGCCTCACCAGCGCTGATGCGTCCTCGCGCGCGCTCGCCGCGATCGACGGAACCGCACTGGCTGCGGTGTTCCGGCCCGAGGACGTGCGCGTGGTCGGCGACGGCGCGGAGGGTGCTGATGTCATCCGCACGACGATCACGCGGCTGGAGTCCACGCTCGCCGGTGTCCGCGTGCGCACCGACGTCTGTGCGGTCGATGTCCCCCTCGCCGCGGCGCGGGGGCTCGCGCCCGGAGACGCGATAGGTCTGCAGATCGATCCCGCGCACGTCCGTTTCGTCAGCGCCTCCTGACGCCCGCCGGTCGCTCGGGCTACCCGCTGCCGGGGCCATCGGGCCCCCTGCGCGGCCAGGCGGGCCGCGCATCGGAGAGTCCGCGCAGGAGGGGTTTCGCAACCGCGAGACGTTCCGCAGGAATATCCGCCGCACGGGACTCCCCGGCGTTCATTCCGTCCGGGTAGGTGAACGCGTGCGAGACCCAGGGCCGAGGGCCGCGTCCGATGCCCTCGCGAAAGTGGCCGGTGGCGACCGCGAGTACCTGCCTCTCCAACCGGTCGGCCTCGGCGTCCCACGTGGAGTCGCAGGCGTCGCACCCGCACACCGGGAAGGGGTCATCCTGCAGCAGGCCCGCGTGCACCCAGACGCCCGGGTAGGAGGTGAAAACGAAGGTCAGCGCCGCGCATGTCGGGTCGTTCGGATGCACCCGCACGGCGCGCACCACGTCGGGCGGCGGGCGGAGCAGGTCCGTCGCCGTCTCCACGCTCTTGATGAGATCGACGTCGTAGGTGTCGCGCAGATGGGCGATGAGGGCATCCGCAACCGTGTGGATCGGAGCGAAGCGCTCGGGGTGCGTGTCGACCGAGTACGTCTCCTTAGGGGGCGAATCGCTCCAGCGATTCCCGTAGTCGATCAGCTGCCCGTCGGCGTCATGGAAGACGAGCGGATCGATGGGTGGGCGGATGTACGCACTCATCCCCTCATTCTGCAGGGACGCTGCGTCGATGTTCCGGAACTGGCAAAGCCCCGTCCGTCTCGCCGTCACGGGCCCAGGCGGTGCCGCGCCAGATAGTCTCGAAGGATGACGGGGATCGAGGGGGCATAGTGGCGGCCGTACCGGTTTCGATCGGCGTGCGCGTGCCTGACCCGGCGCCCGTGCCCGGTGCGGAGGGCAATGCGGACCGTGTCGCGGGTCTCGTCGACACGCACGGCCGGGTCCACCGTGATCTGCGCATCTCCCTCACCGACCGCTGTTCCTTGCGGTGCACCTACTGCATGCCCGAGCAGGGCAACGAGTGGCTCGCGCGCACCAGCATCCTCTCGACCGACGAGATCGTCGAGGTCGCGGAGGTCGCTGCGTCGCTCGGAATCCGCAAGTTCCGTCTCACCGGTGGGGAGCCGCTGCTGCGGGCCGACATCGTCGACGTCGTGCGTCGGATCTCTCGGATCCAGGGGGAGGACGGGCCGGTCGAGGTCGCGATGACGACCAACGGCATCACCCTGGCGAAGAAGCTGCCCGATCTCATCGAGGCCGGACTCACGCGCCTGAACATCAGCATCGACACGATCCGTCGCGAGCGGTTCGCGGAGCTCACGCGTCGCGACCGCCTGGACGACGTGTTCGAGGGCATCGCTGCGGCCGCCGCGTCAGACCTGCGGCCTCTCAAGCTCAACACCGTCGCCATGCGCGGCGTCAACGACGACGAACTCGCCGACCTCGTGGCCTTCGCGATGGAGGTCGGTGCGCAGCTGCGGTTCATCGAGCAGATGCCCCTGGACTCCGGACACACGTGGGATCGCGAATCGATGGTCACGCGTGAGGAGATCCTCGAGGCGCTGAGCGAACGCTGGCACCTCGATCCGATCCCCGGGCGCGGGGGCGCCCCCGCCGAGAAGTGGCGGATCGACGGCGGCCCACATGAGGTCGGCGTGATCGCGTCCGTGACGGCTCCGTTCTGCGGCGCCTGCGATCGTCTGCGACTGACCGCCGACGGCCAACTGCGCAACTGCCTCTTCTCGCTCGCGGAGTACGACCTGGCGGCGTTGATGCGCGGCGACGGCGACGCCACGTCGATCGCGGGCGAGCGTGGTGACGAGATCGCCGCGCTCCTGCGCGCCTGCGTGCACGGCAAGCTCCCCGGTCACGCGATCAACGATCCGTCGTTCTTGCAGCCCGCGCGCGGGATGAACGCCATCGGCGGCTGATTTCGCAGAGCCCGCGCCGTCTAGCGGGGGAGCGTGAGGATCTCGGCGCCATCTTCGGTGATGGCGATCGTGTGTTCGCTGTGCGCCGTGCGGGATCCCGTCGCGCTGCGGAGAGTCCACCCGTCGGGGTCCGTCACGAGCTCCGCGGTGTCGGCCATGACCCACGGCTCCAGTGCGAGGAGGAGTCCAGGGCGGAGCTTGTAGCCGCGCCCTGGACGGCCGTCGTTCGCGGCATGCGGATCCTGGTGCATGGTCGATCCGATGCCGTGCCCGCCGAACTCGAGGTTGATCGGGTAGCCGGCCGCGCTGAGGACGGTGCCGATCGCATGGGAGATGTCGCCGACGCGGGCCCCTGGCCGCGCGGCGGCGATGGCGGCCGCGAGTGCACGCTCGGTGGTCTCGATCATCGCGATGTCCCGGGGGTCGCGTGTCTCGCCGACGATGAAACTGATCGCGGCGTCCGCCGAGACGCCCCGGAGGGTTATGGCCAGGTCGAGGGTGAGCAGGTCGCCGTCGGCGAGGGCGTAGTCGTGGGGCATGCCGTGCAGCACGGCGTCGTTCACCGCGGTGCAGACGTAGTGTCCGAAGGGGCCGCGCCCGAAGGACGGCTCGTAGTCGACGTAGCAGGACTGGGCCCCGGCGTCGGCGATCATCTGCTTCGTCCAGCGGTCGAGGTCGAGGAGGTTCACGCCCACCGCGGTGCGCTCTTTCAGGGTCTGGAGGATGGTTCCGACGAGGGCACCGGCCTCCCGAGCGCGGGCGAGTTCCGAGTCGTTCAGGATCTCGATCATTGCTTCTCCCCGACGTAGCCCAATAACTATCCCGGTAATACTATCCCGCTGGATTACACTGGGCATCATGATGGTTCGGATGCCCCTCACTCCCACCGAGGTCGAACGCGGCGTGCGACTGGGGGCCCTGCTGCGCACCGCCCGAGGTGAGCGGTCGATGCTGAGCGTTGCGCTGGATTCCGGCGTCTCCCCGGAGACGCTCCGTAAGATCGAGTCCGGCCGCGTGGCGACGCCGGCGTTCTCGACGGTCGCTGCGATCGCCGGCGTGCTGGGTCTTTCGCTCGACGCCGTCTGGTCCGCCATCGAGTCGGACACCGCGTCGCGGCCGGCCGCGGACCGCGTAGCGTCCTAGGCGGTCCGTCCGCTGCGCGCCACGCACTGACGCTCATGCCCGGCGGGAAGCCGGAGTCACAGCAACTTTCCAGACAATCGGGACCAAAAGCTCGTCGGTCTGCGTTCACTTAGATGACGCCGCAAACAAGCGGCGGCGGAAACGGAGAAGTCGTGTCCACTGACTACCGCAAGACTCCCGAGGCGCTCAGCCGTCTCACCGCGTTGCAGCACCGGGTCACGCAGGAGGACGGCACCGAGCCGGCCTTCCGCAACGAGTACTGGAACAACCACGAAGCGGGCATCTACGTCGACGTGGTCTCGGGTGAGCCGTTGTTCTCATCCACCGACAAGTACGACAGCCGAACGGGATGGCCGAGCTTCACCGCACCCATCCAGCCGAATGCCGTCCAGACGAAGAGCGACCGGAAGCTCTGGATGGTGCGCAACGAGGTCCGCTCCGCAGGCGCCGACAGCCACCTGGGACACGTCTTCGACGATGGTCCCGCTGAGGCCGGCGGGCTGCGCTATTGCATGAACTCGGCCGCGCTCCGCTTCGTCCCCGTCGCGGAGCTCGAGGCCCAGGGATACGGCGAGTATCGCTCGCTCTTCGGCATCACCGACACAGCAGAGGAGAACGCATCATGACCAGTGGAGCTCAGGACGCCGGGCAGATCACCCGCACGCCAGGCACCGAAACGGCTGTCCTCGCGGGCGGCTGTTTCTGGGGAATGCAGGACCTGGTCCGGCGTCAGCCGGGCGTCCTGCAGACCCGCGTCGGGCACACCGGCGGACGGAACAGCCACCCCACCTATCACCGGCATCCGGGCCACGCCGAGGCGCTCGAGGTGGTGTTCGACCCTGCCAAGACCACCTACCGCGACGTTCTGGCGTTCTTCTTCCAGATCCACGACCCGACGACGTCGAACCGACAGGGCAACGATGTCGGAGTGAGCTACCGCTCCGCGATCTTCCCCGTCACGCCCGAGCAGGCGCAGATCGCCCGTGACACGATCGCCGACGTGAACGCGTCGGATCTGTGGCCGGGCAAGGCGGTCACCACGATCGAGTCGTCGGGACCGTTCTGGGAGGCGGAGCCGGAGCATCAGGACTATCTGCAGCGGTATCCGGACGGGTACACCTGCCATTTCCCTCGCGCCGGCTGGGTGCTGCCGCCGCGATCGGTGCAAGAGACAGTCTGATCCACACCTTCCACAATCTCGACCGCTGAGCTTCGCCGAGCGGTCAGGTCCGTGCCCGGCGGATCCTGCGCCGCTCGGCTGCCTCCTGAGTGATGCGCACGACCTGCGAGACGATCACGACGGCGACCATCACGATGCCGCTCAGGATGACCGCGCCTATCTCTGCCACGCCGAAGGCGACGGCGGCAGCGCGTGCTCCGACCTGCGGGGGTGCGGCGAGCGCAGTCATGCGCCGACCATCCGGCCGGCGGTACCGCGGGGAGCGAGAGCGAGGCTGGAGACATAGGGGGTGGCGCGCCTACCGACCTGCAGGAGCGCGCCGGCGGCGAGCGTCAGCAGACTGTAGGCGGGATCGCCCACACGGGCTTCCGCGGCGGTCGGGGGTGCGATGCGTGCGTTCTTCGACATGTCGGTTCCTCTTCTCGAAGGAGTGGTTGCTGGTGTTTTCCAGCCTCCTCGTGTCGGTTGCGACAGTCATCGTGCGCGAGGATGAACCGCTGTCATCCGGACGCAGTACTCGGGCGGCTCACACGGCGGCGAGGTTGCGCACCTCTCGGTCCCACGCCTGGGTCGCCATCTGCACGGCATCCCACGGCGAGCCGAGCGGAGGCGTGTACGAGAGGTCGAGGTCGCTGATGGCGCCGACCGACATGCCCTGGTGCAGCGACGTGGCGTACGTGTCGACGCGCTTGGAGATCTCCGCGCCGCGTGTGCCGAGGAGCTGCGCGCCGAGCAGACGGCCGTCGCGGGTGTCGCCCGTGATGCGGATGCTGATGGGGGTCGCGCCGGGGTAGTAGCGCTTGTGGTCGTCCGCGATCGCGGTGTGGCTGTGCGGCGTGAATCCGGCCGCGACCGCTTCCTGGTCGCGAAGTCCGGTGCGAGCTGCCACGACCTCGAACACCTTCACCACCTGTGTGCCGAGGCTCCCGGCGAAACTCACGTCACCACCGACCGCGTTCTCTCCCGCGACGCGACCCTGCTTGTGGGCTGTCGTGCCGAGCGGAAGGTACGTGACCCCCAGAAGGCGGTGATGGGTGACGACTCCGTCGCCGGCTGCCCAGACGTGCGGCATGCCGGTGTGCATCCGCTCGTCGACGACCACGGCGCCACCCGCTCCCGTCGAGGCGCCGGCCGCGGTGAGGAGGCTCGTGTTGGGGCGCACGCCGACGACGACCAGCACCACGTCAGCGGTACGGGAGAACGCGTCGCCGTCGCGGGTGCCGACGACAGCGATTCGTCCTTCGTCGCGTGTGACGGCTTCGACGCGGGTGCGGGTGAGGACCTCGACGCCGTGACGGGTGAGTTCCTCCCGAACGAGGGAACCGAGTTCGGGGTCCAGGGTGGAGAGCACTTCGGGTCCGCGCTGGAGTTGGGTGACCTGGAGGCCGCGCACGGTGAGGGCTTCGGCCATCTCGAGGCCGACGTAGCCGGCTCCGACGATGATCGCGGTCTCCGGCTGGTGGTCATCGAGGTGCTTCTCGAGGGCGAACGTGTCGCCCATCGAGTGCAGCAGGTGGACGCCGTCGTCGGGCCCGAGGTCGTCGAGCCCCGCGATGCCGGCGGTCGACGGGGATGCCCCGGTGCCGACCATGAGTTCGTCGTAGTCGATGGTCGATTCGGCACCGTCGGCGTCGCGGACCGTGAGGCGGCGGCCGTCGACGTCGATGCCGGTGGCGAGGGTGTTCAGGCGGAGGTTCATCCCGGTGGCTTCGAGGTCTGCGTGGGTGCGGTGGGCGAGCGACTGCCAGGGCTGCACCTCACGGGAGAAGTAGTAGGGGATGCCGCAGATCGAGAAGTTCGGATACGCGTCCGCCACCACGACTGTGACATCGACGGACGGGTCGAGTTCACGGGCGCGGAGGGCGGTGGAGATTCCGGCGTCGCTTCCGCCGATCGCTACAAGGTGCATGGGGGTTCCGTTTCAGGGCTGGTTCTCGAGCTGCTGCGGGACCACGACGTCCCCGGCTGTTCGGGCGGCGGTCGGGTAGAGGGAGAGCAGCAGCGCGAGGCCGACCGCACCTCCGACGAGTTGGGCGACGATGAATGGCGCGACGGCCACCGGTGCGATGCCGGCGAAGGTGTCGGTGAACATGCGGGCGATCGTCACGGCCGGATTCGCGAACGAGGTGGAGCTCGTGAACCAGTACGCCGCGCCGATGTACGCGCCGACCGCGGCTGCCGTGGCCGAGCCCTTCCCGGTGCGGGCGAGAGCGAAGATCAGCAGAATGAGTCCCGCCGTGGCGACCACTTCGCCGACCAGGTGCCCACCGGTGGCCCGTTCGTTCGACGAAAATGCGGGGCCGGTGTCGAACATCACCCCTGCCAGCAGTGTGCCGGCGATGCCGCCGAGGACCTGTGCGAGTACGTACGGGCCGACGTCGCGCAGCGGAAGCCCGGTTCCGGCGCGACGGCCCAGCAGCCAGTCCGTGATCGTCACGACGGGGTTGAAGTGCCCGCCGGAGACCGGGCCGAGCATGAGGATCAGGACCGTCAGGCCGAGGGCCGTGGTCAGGCTGTTCTCCAGCAGCTGGAGGCCGACGTCATCCGGGGACAACCGCTGCGCGGCTATACCGGAGCCCACGACGACGGTGACGAGCAGACCGGTTCCGAGGAACTCGGCACCCACCCGGCGCATCATGTGCGGGCGTTCGGCTGCGGGGAGGGAGGGTTGGCGTGTGTTCATGGCGGTTCATCTTGACCCGACGCTGGTACTTCAGTCAACATTGAGTCAATGAACATTGAGAGAACTGCTGAGGTGGAGGCGCGCGCTGCCAAGCACGCCGCCCTGAGCGACCCGTCGCGCCTGCGGATCGTCGATCTCCTGACACTGGGTGATCTCTCCCCGACCGAGATCGGCGTCGCGTTGGGCCTTCCCTCGAACCTCGTCACCCATCACTTGAACGTGCTGGAGTCCGCGGGAATGGTGTCCCGCTCCCGCTCGGAGGGCGACAGGCGCCGTAGCTACGCCCACCTGACCGAGACCGCACTTCAGGGGCTCGTTCCCGGACAGCTCGCGCGGGCCAGCCGCGTCGTGTTCGTCTGCACCGCGAACTCCGCCCGATCGCAGCTCGCCGCAGCGTTGTGGTCCACGCGCAGCAGCATTCCCGTGTCATCCGGAGGAACGCAGCCGGCCGAGCGGATCGACGCTGGTGCGGTTGCCGCAGCGGGTCGCCATGCGCTCGCTCTGTCCGATGATCCGCCTCGCGCCCTGGCGTCGGTCCTGAACGATTCGGACTTCGTGGTCACGGTGTGCGACAACGCCCACGAAGAACTCGGCGTCACCGGACACCTGCACTGGTCGATACCCGACCCTGTGCGAGTCGGGACCGATGTTGCCTTCGACGCCACGTACGACGAGCTGGAGTGCCGCATCGCGGAACTCGCGTCCCGGCTCGCCGCCAGTTGAACCCACCCGGAAAGAGAAAGCATGACCGACACCACGCCGACCGTCCTCTTCATCTGCCAGCACAACGCCGGCCGCTCGCAACTCGGGGCGGCGCTCCTGGAGCACCTGGCCGATGACCGTTTCACCGCCACGTCCGCGGGCCTGTCTCCCGCCGACGGCGTGAACCCGGCCGTGGCCGCCACCGTGGCAGAACTCGGGATGGACATCACCGACCGGGTGCCCCGCGCCGTCACGGTCGATGACCTGGACACTGCGGACATCGTGGTGCTGATGAAGCCGGGGCTCACGCTGCCGTCCACTCCGCGCGGAGAAGTGCTGGAGTGGTCGTTCCCGAACCCGGAGTCGTGGGACGCCGATGCCGTGCGTCCGCTGCGCGAGGCGGTCGCCCAGAAGATTCGGGACAAGCTCATCGCCCGCTGATGTGGAGGGGCTGACGGGAATCGAACCCGCGCTATCTGCTTGGGAAGCAGAAGTTCTGCCATTGAACTACAGCCCCGTACTGACTCGCCGAAGCGGTACAGGTGACGAAAGCCTATCCCGCACCGCGCGGATGGGCAAAGCGGGTGGGCGTGGAGGTTCTAGGCTGGGGGCGTGCTTCTCAGTGATCGCGACATCAAGGCAGAACTCGCATCCGGCCGGATCGGACTGGAGCCGCATGAGCCGGCGATGATCCAGCCGTCGAGCATCGACGTGCGCCTGGACCGATACTTCCGCCTGTTCGACAACCACAAGTATCCGTTCATCGATCCGGCGGTCGATCAGCCCGAACTCACGCGCCTGATCGAGGTGGAACCGGCGGAGCCGTTCATCCTGCACCCGGGCGAGTTCGCGCTGGGGGCGACCTTCGAGCAGGTGACGCTGCCGGACGACATCGCCGCCCGTCTGGAGGGCAAGTCGTCGCTCGGACGCCTGGGCCTCATCACGCACTCGACCGCGGGCTTCATCGACCCGGGATTCACGGGGCATGTGACCCTCGAGCTCGCCAACGTCGCGACGCTGCCGATCAAGCTGTGGCCGGGGATGAAGATCGGCCAGCTCTGCTTCTTCCGCCTGACGTCCGCGACCGAGAATCCCTACGGATCCGGCCCCTACGGCAACCGTTACCAGGGTCAGCGCGGGCCCACGGCGTCGCGCTCGTTCCAGAACTTCCACCGCACGGATGTCGGCACACGCGACGTCGGAGCGCTCGGCGGCTGACCCTTGACTTTCCCGACGGATGCCCGCTCTGCGGGTCGCGCCCGTAGGATCGAGGAATGAGCGGCGACAGAGTGGACGACCCGCAGGACCCCCGCGACGAGACGCAGGCAGATCCGGCCTCACCGCCGGAAGCGGTGGAGTCCGCGGATTCGACGGCGGTTGCGCCCGACGCGGCGGTATCCGCTCCCGACTCGCCCGCGAGTCCTGCAGCGGACTCGGTGGTCGACGCCTACGAGGTTCCGTCCGCGACGTCGGTCGACGTTCCCGACGCGGAGACCGCCGCTGCGGGATTCAATGTCCCCCCGCCCCCCGCTTTCGATTCCGAGCCTGCCACGGCCCCGTGGAACTCGAGCTCGGACGCGAAGAAGGTTCCGACTCCGGAGTCGATCGCAGCGAAGGTGGAAGCGGCTACCCGCGCGACCATGCGCCGCGCGGCCGAGGCTGACGCTCAGCGTCCTGCGGTCGCACCGGCTGACTCGTCCGTCGACAACAGCTATCGCGGGTGGACGATCGCCATCTTCCTCGGCCTGGCCGTGCTCCTGATCGCTGCGGTCGTGGGGCTGATCTTCCTCATCAACACCGCGCCGCTGCCTTTCGCGGCGTCGGAGTCCGCGGGGCTCGGCGCCGTGCTGACGCTCGGCATATACCGCTGACGCGCGCGATCTCCGCCACGCGACCCTGCGCGAGAACGTGTCGTCTCGTCACTCCGTGTCGCGCCCACGGCTGAACCCGGCGTCGAAGCCGCGCTCGTAGGCGTGCTGTGTACGGTGCTCGCCGCGACGGTGTTCGCCGTGGTGTCCGTGGCCGCGCTCTCCGGGACCGTGTTCGCCGTGGTGGCGCCCGCGCGGTCCGTGCCCGTGCGCGCAGTGCGCGTCGTCCGGTCCGCCGGCTCCCTGGCGCTGGCCGAAGCCATGCCCCGGACCGCGGCCGCGACGGGATCCGAAGCGGTGCCGGCGCCCGTGGCCACCGCGCGGCAGCGGGGTGCTCTCATCCCAGCCGAGCGTGCGCGCGATCTGTTCGAGCGTGGCCAGGGTGGTGGCGAGATCCTCCGCGGGAACCGCGTCGGCCACGCGACCGCGGATTCCGTCGACGAGCGCGCCGAGGCGTTCCTTGGCCTCGCGTCCCTCGTCGGTGAGGCTCCAGGACTCGCCGTCGCGGGCGATCCAGCCTCGTTCGACGAGTCGGTGGAGCTTGTGCTCACGGATCGGTCGGGAGGACGGGGCGCTGCCGTCGATGACGGAGAGCATCCGCCAGTCGCGGCGGCTCGCCTCCTCGGACTCGAAAGCGGTCGCGAAGGCGTCCGCGAGAAGGCGGTCGACGGCCTTGACCCAGTAGCCGAGCGGGCGAGACGTCGTGTCTGTGTCTTGTGTGGTGTTCATGAGGGCGTTCCTTTGCTTGTAACTGTGCATGTATATGTAGTGTGACATGCAGTCTGAATCCATGTCAAGTCGCATGTAAAATGGATGAGTGACCTCCGAGACCCCTGACGCCGCCGAGACCATCGCTCACGCACTGTCACGCCTGCGCGGACGCCGTCCGCACGGTCGTGGGCATGACGCCGGGCAGCACGGACACGGCGGCCCCTTCGGACACCGGGAGCACGATCACGAGCACCCGCACCACCGTCACGGTCCGCATCCCGGTGCGGGCGCGCCACCCTGGGTGGGGAGGTCGGGCGCGCGGCTGGGCGGGCCGGCGTGGATGCGGATGCTCGAGGCGCTCTCGTCAGCGTCCGACCCGCTGAGCGTCAGCGAACTCGGCGAGAGGATCGGTGTGGATCAGCCCCGCGCATCCCGACTGGTGCAGCAGAGCGTGCAGCGAGGGCTCGTGCGTCGCGAGGCCGACCCTGAGGATGCCCGACGCACGCGGATCGGCCTGACCGACGAGGGACGCGGAATCGCGAAGGGTGTCCGTGGAGAGCGGCGCGAAGCGCTCAGCCTGGCGCTCGAGACCTTCACCGACGACGAGCAGCGAGAACTCGCACGGCTGCTGAGCAAGCTCGCCGACAACTGGGGCAGCTAGCGGGACAGCCGGTAGAGGAAGGTGGTCAGCGTCTCCCGGTTGGTGGTCGAGTTGGGCCGGAACACACTCCCGGAACTCGTGGTCCACCCTCGGGACAGGCCCTCCTGGCGAACCCACATGACCGCGTCGTAGTAGGCGGATGACGGCTTCAGATCTGTGTACGGCGACCGTGACGGCGTCGAGATGTTCGGAGATCCTGCGAAGCGGTACAGGAACTGCGACATGATCTTGCGGTTGAGCGCAGTGCCCGGTTTGAACTGCTTCGTGCCGTTCGACGCCGTGTACCCGGTGGTGATGCCGCGTGCTGCCATCCAGGTGATCTGCTTGTAGTGCAGGTGCGACGTCGGGACATCGGTGAACGGAGATCTCGACGGCGGTGTGAACGATGGCGACCCTGCGTAGCGGTAGAGGAACACGGCCATGGCCTCACGGGTGGCGTGCATAGAGGGTCGGAACTGCGCCTCACTGCCGCACCTCCACCCCGACGTCAGGCCGCGGTCGTCGGCCCACTCGATCTCGGTGAAGAACTTGTGCCAGCTCGGGACGTCGAGGAAAGCGGCGTTCTTGCGCGAGTACTGGGCGAAGACCTGTGTCCCCCACGTCGGGTACTTCGCCGACGTGTTGCGGATGAAGCCGATTCCGACGTCCGTGGCGCGGGGGTTCAGGATGTTCGCCTTGTGGCCGGAGGATTTCATCCACGCGGTCATCATCGTCGAGCCGTTGGACTGACCCGCGGCGATGTTCTCTGCGGCCCACGACCAGCCCCGCGGGATCTGCGAGGAGAAGTTCGGGTTGTGGCGGAAGTTGCCCGAGGTGGACATGCTCTTGGACCAGTTGCGCGCCACCGTGTCCATCGCGCTGTTGCGGCGCACGACCGGAAGGCAGGCGTTCAGGCGAGCCTGGTTGACACGCTGGAGGATGGTCGCCTCATCCGCCGAGCCCGTTCTGATCGCCAGCTTCGTGATGCCGTGGGGGGCGGGCTCGCTCGCCACGGCTGCGGTGCCCGGAGGCACGATCAGGGCGACAGCGAGGACGCTGACAAGGGCGATGCGGCGGGGGAGACCTATCACCCCTTCACGCTAGCGCGCTCGGCAGACCCCGTCGACCCTCGGGACGAGTGGCGTCACCGGACGTTGCCGTTCGAGCAGGTGCGCTGAGCGGCGGTGTTGCCCTTGATGGATTCGGGGAGGGCGACCGCCTCCTCGTCCGTGTCCTCGTCCGGGCCGTCGGTCGGAGTCGCGGTCTCGCTCGGCTCCGGCGCCGTCTCCTCGGGGTCGTCCTCGGTGACCACGACACCCTCGTTGGAGTTGTTCTCGTGCGTGATCTCCAACGGACGGTTGGCCTCGATGGCCTCCCACAGCGCCGCCCCCGCCTCCGGAATCGGCACGACCTTGTTCGGGTACGCGGCGGAGCTCCCGTTCGGATACTGCACGAACACGATGTCGGAGAAGTCGACATCCTTCACCGCGAGCGCGATCTGCACGATCGTCATCGGGTTCTCCGCGAGACTGGTGCTGGTCTCCAGGTTGCTCAGGGCGGTGTTCGCGAGACGGAGCATCGTCGGAACGTCTCCGAGCACCTCGCTGCTGATGAGCTTGCGGGCGAGGCTCGACATGTACTGCTGCTGGTTGCCGATCCGCCCGAGGTCGCTGCCGTCGCCGACACCTTTACGCGTACGCAGGAACTGCAGAGCTTCGAGCCCTTCGACGGTGTGATCTCCCGCCTCCATGTTGAGGCCGGTGAGGGGATCGTTGATTCCGTTGGCCAGGCACACATCCACGCCGCCGATCGCATCCGTGATCTCGATCACGCCGCCGAAGGTGACGGAGGTCGCGAACTCGACATCCTGGCCGCTGAACTCGGAGATCGTCTTGGCGACGCAGCTCAGGCCGCCGATCGCATAGGCGGTGTTGAGCGGCTGCAGTGCCGTCGATCCCGTGCCCTCGGCACCGTCTCCGCAGGGGGGAATCGGAACCATCAGGTCGCGCGGGAAGCTCACCGCGGTGATGCGACGCGGGTCATCGGAGACGTGGATCAGCAGGTTGACGTCGTTCAGCGTGCCCTCGTCGGTCCGGCCGATGCATCGCTTGCCGAGCAGCTCTGCGTACTCCTCCTCGCACGTGTCCAACCCCGCGACGAGGATGTCGAACCCGCCTTCGTATTCGCCGATGTCCGGCGGGACGGCCTGCTGCCCCTCGAGTTCGACGGAGTTGGCGGTGACGGTGTTCGACAGATCCGTCACGAGGTACGCACCGACACCGAGGGCGCTGACGAGGACGATCGCGATCGCGATTCCGAAACCCTTCGCGAGCTGCCCGAGGGCGCGCGGGCTGCGGAGCTGGCCGTGACGTGCGATCGGCAGTCTCTCGCGGCTTCTGCCGGCCATTGGAGGTCCCCTCTGACCAGACGAGGGAGTATTCGTCCAGTCGATGGAATAGTATATTGTCGTCGCCCGAGCATCGCCCGCACAGAAGCAGGCAGTGCAGGGTGCGTCATGGGGAGGACGGTCAGCGTGGATAGGTCGGTGCGCGCCATTCGGCGTGCACTCGTGACCGCACTCGCAGGCCCCCTGATACGCCGCGGCTTCTCCCGCTCCGGGGCCCGTCTGTGGGTCCGAGAGAAGTACCGCGATTGGCGTGAGCCTTCGAGGTCCCGCGCTGAGGTGTGGCGTTCGCACCGGGAGGGCTTCACGACCCCGACGTTCGCAAACCGCGCGGCGACCGTCGGAGACGTTCCGGCACAGCCGCTCTCCCCGCGGGAGTTCCACGCGCTGCGTCCGATCAACCCCCGGAGTCGATGGCGTAGCAACAGGATCGTCGCAGCGCGCACGATTCCCGGACTCGACGATCTGCTCGCCCCTCGTCTCGCCGTCATCATGAGATCGCAGCCCGTCGACGAGTCGACCCTCCTGCAGACCGATCGCGAACAGCGCCAGGACGGTGTGGACACTGCGCTCGCGCTGGCGCGCTCGCGCGGCGCCGTGCGCATCCACTCTCTGAGCTGGGGGCGGGGTGCTGGGCTCGTCCTCACGTCGACGAGGGCCGGCTACGCCGTCGACGGCGCTCCTGTGGGCGGCGACGAGCTGGAGCCGATTCTCGTCGAGCGCCTGGGCGGATCCCGCTGGGTCGTCACCGCGTGCGAAAGCAGCGTCGATGCGCTCGCGGTGCTGATGGATGCCCCGTCCGCCGTGGTGCGGCTGTACGTGGGGAAGTATGCGGACGGAACGGCTCACGTGCTCGACGCCGGCGTGGTCGTCGGTCTCGACGACGTCGCGCGTCGCGACGGGCGCTCGTCGCGGACGAACCACCACATCGACCGCGGGCGCGGTCGCGTGGTGATGCCCGGCAGTGAACCGCCGTACCACCGCATCCCGCGGTTCGCCGAGATCGTGGCCGACGTGGAGCGGGTGTTCAACCATCCGTCCGCGCGGTTCGACTTCGTGTCGATCGATGTCGTCGTCCAGGATGCGGCGCACCACGTGGTGGACGTGGATCCCATCCCGGCGTATCCCTCCGACCGGCTGTTCGCCCCCGACGCCGACGAGTTCCTCCGCGGTCTCTTCGAAGAGCGAGCCCCCGCGCGACAGGCCCTCGCCGCGCGGCGATCTCTGCCGTCCCGGATGGATGCGCAGCGCCTGCGATTCGTGCGCCGCGTCCGCTCGTTCCGGCTTCGTGCTGGCGGGTTCACGGGGCCGGCTGCCCGGTCGTGGGTCTGGCGTCTCCAGCGTGAGCGCCGCGCGGAGGGGTTCTCCCGAGCGGAACGGTCCCGGGCGCACGGATGGGGTTTCAGCCCCGAACTCGTCGCGGGATTCGAGATCTCGGAGGAGTCGCGGCGCGATCTCGTCTCTCTCCGGGACTACCTCTACGCGCAGCCGTTGAACGGCAAATACGAGAAGTGGATCAGGGATCGAGTATCGGCCTCGATGGTGTTCGCGCCGTTCCGGGAGCACTTCGACACGGTCCATTATCAGCTCTTCCGTCGCGGCGGGCTGCTGCACGTGAGTCCGATCTCTCCCGAGGCGCTGTCAGCGGGCACCTCCCTCGAGGACATGGGGGCGCTCATCGCCTCCGAGGGGACGCTGGTGCTGACAGGGTCGTCCTGGCGATCGCGGACGAAGACCGCAGTCGCCTATGACGGCGAGGGCTTCTCGATCGACGGAATCCCCTGCACCCCGGCTGATTTCCGAGAGGTGCTGTCGACGTTCGTTCGCTCCGGCTCCTCCGTACTCGTCGCTGAGGCGGGGGCGAAGACCGCACTCGACGAATCACCGCTCCGTGTCGACGTGCTCATGATCAACCCCGACGGTGCGCACCCCCAGGTGGCGGAGGCGAGCACGGTCGTCGCTGAGCTGGCGGCGGACCGGCCGGGTGGCGACGCATCACGCTGCGTCGCGCGTATCGACCCGAGGACGGGTCGCTGGGGAAGGGCTCATGCTCTTGTCGCCGGCCGGGTGCGCTCCTTCGCGTCCGACCCGGTCACGGGCGCCCGCTTCGACGGTGAGGTCCCGGGATGGGGCGAAGTCGTCGCGACACTCGAGCGCATGGGCGCCTTCGCGCCGCAGCTGCGCTTCGTCCAGTTCCGCCTCCTCCTCAGCGGTGGACATCTGCGTGTGGAACGGGTGACGTCCGCCCCGCGCTACAGTGACGTCCTGCCGTTCGAGCCGGCGACGGTCGCGTTCCTCCGAGAAGTCGTCGATACCAAACGTGCGCTGTGGCACCGTCCGTCCGTGCGCATCTCCCGGGCGCTGCACAACGCGAAGCTCAAGATCCGCCGGGACTACGCGGCCGCCTTCTTCCCGAAGGGACTGCTGCCGTACCAGTCGGTGCGGTGGCCGGGCGACATCCGTCGCGATCTGCTGCAGCGCAACGGCATCCCTCTGCGCACGAAGCTCTGGGCCTACCGCCACGGCTACCTCTCGTACCGCATCCCGCAGTACGGGATCACTCCGGAGAACCGGCACCAGTTCATCTCCGACTTCGAGTACCGCTGGCTTCGCCACATCAACGAGAGCTACAAGTACTGGCTCGAGGACAAGGTGAGTATCAAGTACGTCGCGGCGGACTTCTCCGAGTATCTGCCCGGCTACTACTTCTATACGACTCGTAGCGGCGACCGGAATCACGTCGTGCCGATGATGGACTGCCCCGAGGGGTACGGCTCGGACTACGAGGACGTCCTGCGTCTGGCGCGCGAGAAGGGTGTGCTGGCCCTCAAACCCGATGAGGGTTCGCACGGCGACGGCTTCTACCGCCTGGGCTGGGACGGGGAGACGTACTCGCTCAACGGGGAGTCGGCGACGGCGACGGATGTCGTGGCGGTGTTGAACGACCCGGACAACCGGTACCTCATCACCGAGTTCATCGACATGCATCCCACCTTGGCTGCGATCTATCCGCACTCGGTGAACACGATCCGGATGATCGTGTTCAAGAAGGACGGCGTCACGCCGGAGCTGGGGAACGTGTATCTGCGGATCGGTTCGGTCGCGTCCGGCTTCGTCGACAACACGGCCGCCGGAGGGATGCTCGCCGAGATCGACGTGGAGACGGGGCGCTTCGGTGATGCGAAGACACTCGTGCGTGGTCGCGTCGAGCCGTGCCCCCGCCACCCGGACACCGGTGTCCTCATCGAGGGGGTCGTGCCGCACTGGGAGCACGTGAAGCGCGAGGTGTTGCGAATGGCCGAGAACTTCTCGCAGCTGGAGTACCTCGGTTTCGACGTCGCTGTGACGCCGGATGGTTTCCGGGTTCCGGAGATCAACCGCTTCCCCGACTTCCCGCGGATCGACCGGTTCACCCCCGAGACGATCGACTATCTGCTGATGAAGCTCGCGCAGAAGAAGAGGCGCTTCGGGTACGACCGTCGTCGTCCACGCTCGCTCGTCTCGCTCCCGGCGCGGGCGGTGCGATGAATCGCGCGAACGTCGCGGTCGCCCATGCGCTGCTGCAGGCGTTGTACACCGTGATCCGGTGGTTCACCCGGGTGAACCCGCACAAGGTCGTGTTCCTCGGACGACGGATGGATTCGGCGCCGCTCGACTTCGAGCTGATCATCGCGGAACTCGCTCGACGCGATCCGCGTATCGAGGTCGCGATGCTCTCGAAGCTCGTGAAGGGCGATCGGCGGGAGTCTTTCGCGTTCGTTCCCGTGCTGCTGAGGAGTCTGTACCACTTGGCCACCTCGAAGGTCTGCGTGCTCGATTCGTACTGGCCCGCCGTGTCGATGTTGAACCATGCTCCGGACCTGATCGTGTACCAGATCTGGCATTCGCTGGGGAAGATCAAGCAGTCCGGCCGGCAGTCTCTCGACAGGTCGCAGGGCCGCTCTTCGGAGCTCGCGACGGCCATGCGCATGCACGAGGGTTATGACTACGTCGTCGCCGGCGCCGAGATCTGGAACCCGTACTACCGCGCATCCTTCGGTGTCGACGATGAGCAGCTGCTGAACATCGGCCTCCCCCGTGCCGACTACCTCGTCCGCGAGCGTGAGAGGATCGCTGCCCGCATCCACACGCGGCACCCTGAGCTCGAGGACAAGCCGGTGGTCCTCTACGCTCCGACGTTCCGTCGCGGCGAGGACGCACAGGGAGCGTTGATGCTGACCGAGGCGATCGATCGCGAGCGATTCCATCTCGTCATCAAGAAGCACGACAGCGACACGCTCGTGATGCCCGAGTCGGGACACATCGAGTGCCCTGACTTCACCGCGACCGAGCTGCTGACGGTCGCCGACTACGTCATCACGGACTACTCTTCGATCGCTCTCGAGGCCGCGCTGATCGACGTGAAGACCTTCTACTTCCTGTACGACTTCGACCGCTATTTCGAGACCAACGGGGTCAACATCGACATCGAGCACGAGATGCCCGGTTGTGTCTTCCGAGACGTCGACGAGGTTCGCGCTGCCCTGGCGCAGGAGTACCCGATCGAGGTGCTCCAGCGGTACAAGGCCACGTATCTGTTCCCCGATCCTGGTCACTCGACAACCGACCTCGTCGACCACATGTTCCGAGAGGGAGGACTGTGAACCCGCTGATCCGCAGGAATGTCAAGCGTGCGAAGCTCGCCTACCTCTGGGTGACGCGCATCCTCCTCGCCCCCAACCGCTTCGGCGTGCCGTTGCACACGCGACTCCGCTACGCGGTCGCGGGCGGTTTCATCGGGGATCAGTACGCGCTGTACGACCTGAGGAACCACCCGAAAAGCGACTACCTCTCGGAGTTCGACTGGTACCGCTCGAGGTGGATCAACGAGCCTTTCGACGCGATGCTGAACAACAAGATCGTCTGCAATGAGATCCTTCAGCACCACATCGCGGTGCCGCGCATCCTCTACATCAAGAACAAGGGGCGCCTCGTCGCGCACGGGGACACGTCCCCGGTACGTACGGTCTCGGACGTCCTCCCCGTTCTGCAGGGCATCGGGTCCGTCTTCATGAAGCCTCTGGGGGCAGGCAAGGGGCGCGGGGTGCGCCGGCTCGACGCCGACGGAGACGCCTTCCGCATCGATCGCGTGCCCGCAACGGCCGAGCAGCTCGTGCGGTTGCTCGAGACCGAGGACGGCTGGTTCCTCTCCGAGACGGTCGAGCAGCATGCGGATCTCGCGGCGCTCCACGAGCACACGACCAACACGATCCGTCTGATCACGATGCGCATGCCCGACGGTACGGCGAAGCTCTTCTTCGCGGTGCTGCGGATGGGCACCGCAGCGACGATCCCCGTCGACAACGGCAGCCGCGGCGGGCTCGTGGCGAAGATCGATCTGGAGACGGGGCAACTCAGCGAGGCCAGAACCCTCTGGTCGCGCGACGTGTTCACGTCCCACCCGGATTCCGGCGCCCCGATTCAGGGGGCGTACGTCCCGCAGTGGGACGAGGTCATGCGTCAGGTGCGCATCGCGGTCGAAGCCGTCCCGTACCTGCAGTTCATCGCCTGGGACATCCTCGTCGGGGAGGATGGGCCATGCGTGATCGAGGCCAACACCTCGTCGGGCGTCAACATCATCCAGGTGTGGGGGCCGCAGCGCAACGGCGAACTCGGTGACTTCTACCGGTCCCACGGAGTGATTCGCTGATGCGCTACGTCATCATGGCCAACGGTCGGGGTACGCGCTGGGGAGGGCACGCCGGCGTGCCGAAGCACCTGATCGAGTTCGACGGCGAGACGTTGCTGCGTCGAATCGTGCGACAGGTCGCCGCGGCGGACCCGGCAGCGGACATCGTGGTCTCGGCGAGTGATCCCCGCTACGACACGGAGGGCGCTCGTCGACACACTCCGCGCGTGAACGAGATCGAGCTCGACAGGTTCGTGCCCGAACTCATCTCGGACCAGGTGTGTTTCCTTTACGGCGACACCCTCTACAGCACGTCGGCGATCCAGTCGATCGTGTCGGTGGACACGGTCGAGCTCGACTTCTTCGGTGACGAGCGCGCCATCGTCGCGGTCAAGTCCGCCAGCAGCAGCCTGCTCAGGGCGCACCTGGACCACGTCCGGTCGCTGTACCTCGCCGGCGAGATCGAGAGCTGCAAGGGCTGGCAGCTCTACCAGTCCTACGAGGGGCTCCCGTTCGGCGAGGTGCGCCTCGGCGCACGGTTCCGCGTGCTCGATCACGCGACGGTGGGCTTCAACTCTCCGGACGAGCACGAGGCGTTCCGCAACCACGACGACATGATGGGCATGCACCGCTGACGGCGGTGCCGGTCAGCTGACGCGGCCCAACAGCGGCTGAACCACTGTCTCGGTCAGGTTCACGGCACGAAGGTCGATTCGGTCAGCGAGTATTGCGCGACCAGCGCCTCGGAGACGTCGGTCACGGTGCAGTATCGCTCGACGGAGACAACTCGGCGAGAGCGAGTCTGCGGTATCGCGGTCCCAGGACGTCTCCCAGGCGGCGGATGTCATCGGTCGCGACCTCCGGGTCGTAGCCGAATCGGCCCTGCTGGAGGAGTTCGGTCGGAACAACGGCGGAGTGACCGCGGATGACCGCGGGGTCCGCGACGATGCGGCAGGGCAGGTAGCCGTCCTCCTTTATGACGACTCGCCCGTCCGCCGCGCGCGTCAGCGTGAGGGAGGCGATGAACGCGTCCGAGGTGATCGGCGGGTGGCGCTCGATGTCGGCGACAAAGTTCCCGCCCGAGTAGACGACGGGGACATCGCGACCATCCTGGGTGCTCAGCACGTCGTATCGCTGCGGGCAGTGCGAGTGCGATCCGAAAATGTAGTCGGCGCCGTTGTCGGCGACCATCTGCGCGAATCGCGCCTGGCGGGCGCTGATCTCGTCCGTGTACTCGCGCCCCCAGTGACAGTAGGCGAGCACGTACTCCGCCCCGGCGGCACGTGCGGCAGCCGTGTCGGCGGCGATGCGGTCCGCGTCGAATGGGCTCGCCATCGCGGCGAGGGCCTCCGGAGTGAATGCCGCCTGCTTCATCCGCTGCCGCGCGGGGTCGAGGTATGCGACGACGGCGATCCTCATGCCGTGGATCTCGAACAGCAGGTACCTCGGCTCGTTCGGGTCGGCGTACAGCCCACCGTGGACGAGCTCCGCGTTGTTGAGCGCCGCGAGCGTCTCGAGCACGCCCTTCGGACCCGTGTCGTACATGTGGTTCTGCGCGTTCAGGACGAGGTCGAACCCGCCGCCGCGGATTGCGTTCAGGTAGTCGACCGGCGCGTTGAGATGCGGGCGATCGTCGACGTACAGGCGGTCCTTCATCAGGGGATACGACGAGGCGAACATCGCCTCGAGATTTCCCATCGTGAGGTGGCCGCTGTCGAGGATCGGCTTCACATGCTCGAAGGTCGCGGAGAAATCGAAGACGTCGTCGCGCAGCGCTGAGCGTTGCTGCCGGAAGCCGCACATGAGGTCGCCCACCATCAGGAGCGTCACATCTGTGCCCGGAGTGGCGTCTCGCTGGCGATAGACACCGTCGTCGAGTGCGAATCGCGAGGGACTGGCGACATCCGACGGCGTCGCTCCGCGGGTCCATTCGACCGTGGGAGGGCGGAGAGCGTATTCGTCGAGGAAGCCCTGCAGAAGGGAGTCGTCGGCGAGGACGTCCGCAGCCGACAGGCCGTCGTCCGCACCGAACGCGGTCGTGATCGGTGCGGACGGGAGCGTGCCCGTCACCGCGCGGTTGCCGTTTGCCGCTGCGTAGTCGTGGGCAGGTGAGCCGGCGCGGCTGACGAGCACCGTGGTGGGAGCGAAAGCCTGCGCACCGATCGTGGTGTCGGTCGGGATGCGCACGCGGTCCAGGCTCGTGCACCCGTGGAAAGCGCGGTCGCCGATCGCCGTGAGTCGCGCGTGCAGCCAGACGTGTTCGAGGGACGCGCACCCCTCGAACACGGATGCCTTGATCGTGGTGACCTGATGAGGGATCACTGCTGCGGTCAGCGACGTGCAGTCGGCGAAGGCTCCCTCTCCCAGATACTCCAGGGTCACGGGAAGCGACGACTCGACGAGGGTCCGCAGCAGCGCGCCGCCCTCCCGGGGGCCGCTCCACACGAAGTGCGGCAGCTCCTCGAGGGTTGAGCATCCCGAGAACGCATGGCTGGCGATACGGCGTAGGCGATGGGGAAGATGAACGGTGCGCAGCGCCGCGCAGCCCTCGAACGCCTTGGCATTGATGACCTCGAGGTCGGCCGGCAGCTCGATCGAGTTCAGAGACTCACAGCCGCGGAATGCCTCGGCCCCGAGGGTGGTGACGGAGGGAGGGATGGAGACAGCCGTCAGCGCAGTCTGCCCCGAGAATGCGCCTCGACCGATGATCGTCACGGGGACGCCCTCGACGAGGTCGGGGATCGTGACTGTCGTCGGCATCTCCGCGGTCGTGGCGCTCAGCTTGGCGTGGTCACCGAGGATGTCGAACCGGAGGCCGCGGAGTTCGACGGCGGCCGGCGCCGCCGACTTCGCCGCCGGAGCGGACGTCTGAGACGGAATCACCGTGCGCAGCTTTCGCCGTGCCTTCGCCAGTAGCGACGGGGATCCATCGCGCTTCGACTCGACGGCGTCGTCGTCTCCCACACGTCCGGGGCCCGCGTGCGAGGGGAGCGACGACGCCGGTGCGCTCGCCGGAGGGAACATCGCGTCGAGAATCGCCCCGGCGACGTTGCGCGACTGGCCCTCCCAGGGATAGTGGTGCATCGTGATCATCGGGCCGGCGTTCATTTCGAGCACGCGCGCGCTGGAATCGCCGGGGTTGCGGGGGAGCAGGACATCCATACCGACAAGGCGCATTCCCGGGATCGCGCGCACTGCCCGTTCGACGAGGTCGACCTCTTCGGGGCGCAGATCGTCCGTGGCGTCGATCGCATCCCCGCCCTGGTGGATGTTCGAGGCGCGTCGGAGCGATACCCGCTCCCCTGCGGGGACCACCGAATCCACGGTCATACCCACCTCGTCGAGCAGCATGCACGCTTCGTCGTCCAATTCGAGCGGCGAGTGGATCGGGTAGCGGTTCGTGTTCTTCGCAGCGACGAGGTCGGCCACCGTCGTCAGTCCATCGCCCCGCACGCTCGCGGGGCGGCGCCTCGTGGCAGCGACCAGTCGCCCGTCGACCGCGAGGCACCGGTGCTCGACGCCGGAGTAGAACTTCTCCACGAGCACGCGGCCGGAGGAGGAGCGGGCGACATCCTGGAACGCAGCGATGAACTCGTCGCGAGTCCTGATCCCCACGTGCACGTGGTTACCGTGCGTGCCGTCCACGGGCTTCACGACGATGACGCCGAACTTCTCGGCCCAGTGCCACGCCCGATCCTCATCGCCATGCGAGAAGACCGCATTCTCAGTGGCGGCGACGTCGTAGGCCGTCAGGAGTCTGCTGTTGACGTCCTTGTGTCGGGTGACGCGCTGGCTCAGTGGGGCATTGAAGCTCGTGAAGCCGCCGCCCCACGTGTACTCCCGCCCGTCGGGGTGGCGGATGAGAATCCAGCGATTCTCCGAGGGCAGTATGGTGAGCCCCCGAGCCAGCGCTTCGCCAACCATGACGCGGTTGGTCCAGCTTTTCGGACTGAGTCCGATGTCGCGCATGTGTTTCTCAGCTTCGGGATAGAACACGCACTGACCTCTTTCGACCTGACACTGGTGACCCCACCCTAGCCGGGGACCCCGGGGACCCCGGGTACACTCAGGCAGCCTTCGCGGGAGCCTTCACGGGGAGCAGCAGCAGGAAGCCGGCGAGTAGGACCAGCACGATCCCGAGGATCCCGAAGGCCGTGGCTCCGGTCAGCACGATCAGCAGGGTCCAGGCGGCTGAGGCCATCCAGCCCGCGGCGCGCCCTGTGGTGGCGTAGAGACCGAAGATCTCACCCTCGCGCCCGGCCGGGGTGACACGGGCGAGGAATGACCGCGATGCCGCCTGCGCGGGGCCGACGAAGGCGCACAGCAGCAGGCCGCCGATCCAGAACACGACCGTTCCGGCGTCCACGAGGAGGAAGACCGCGAGGCCCGCGACGACCATCGAGGCGAGGGCCGTGAGGATGACCCGCTTGGGCCCGAACCGGTCATCCAGGCGTCCGGCGAGAAGCGTCGAGACACCGGCGATGACGTTCGCGGCGATCCCGAAGATCGCCAGCTCCAAGAACTCGAAGCCGAACACCTGTCCCGCGATGATCGCGCCGAACGTGAAGATGCCCGACAGCCCGTCGCGGAAGACCGCGCTCGAGAGCAGGAACCAGAAGGTCGAGCGCGTCTCGGGCGCACGGTAGAGGCCGATGACGTCCTTCACGAGCAGGCCGTAGGAGGCGAAGAACCCGACCTTGCGCTCCGGGCGACCGAGCGAGGGCTCCGGGACGTTCAGGAAGATCGGGATGGAGAACAGGATCGCCCACAGCGCGCACCCGACCGCGATGATCCGGAACGGCAGGCCGTCTTCGGTGGGGAGTCCGAACCAGTCCGAGATGAAGAACACGATGACGATCACGAGGGCGACCACGCCGCCGAGATACCCGAATCCCCACCCGAGACCCGATACGCGACCGACCGTCTTCGGGTTGGCGATACCGATGAGCATCGCGTTCGAGTTGACCGCGGCGATCTCCCCGAACACGGATCCGGCGGAGATGAGCGCGACGCCCAGCCAGAAAAGAGTGGGCGTCGGCTCCACGAACCACAGACCGAACATGCAGGCGATCAGCGCGCCGGTGCCGATCCCGAGCCACAGCTTCTGCCGCCCCGCGGCGTCCGCGCGCTGGCCGAGGACGGGCGCGAGGAGCAGGATCGCGATGCCGGCGATGGTCGTGCCGAGGCCCAGCCCGGAGGCGAGGTCCGCCTCCGCCGCGGTGCGCAGCGGGTCGTCCTCGGCGAGGGCAGCGACGTCCGCGGGGAGGAACGCCTCGGTCGTCAGATACAGCGCGGCGAAGATGAAGGTGAGGATGACGGTGTTGAACGGCTGGGTCGCCCAGTCCCACAGCGCCCACGAGTAGACCTGCTTCTTCGGGGCGGGCGTCTCGCCACGCAGATCCAGTCCGATCACACCCACGGCGCCGCTGTTGGCTGTGGCTTCCGGGGTCGGCGTCGACGTCGGATCCTGATCGGGGCTCGTCATGCTCGAAGTCTGGCGGCGTCGGGTGAACAGGCGGTGACGACGCGCCGCCGCCCTGTCACCCGTCATGCTTCGAGGATCAACCGATCACTCGTTCGGGTGGAGTCACCCGAACGAGGACACCGCCCCCTTCGCCTCCGATCGCGACGATCCACGCATCTCCGGTCCAGGTCGCCGCGTTGGCGCCGCACAGGAAGGACAGCGGGGACTCCTCGCCGCCCGACGTCAGCGTCAGCGCGTCCTCGATGTACGCGTGCTCGCACCCGGTCTGGCTGTCGATCACCGCGCGCGCTTCGCTGCTGCCGCCGGCGACGACGACGCCCTCGTCACTCACGGTATCGGCGGCGCTCCCGCCCCACCACAGCGTGGTGCCGTCAGGTCCCGCCGTCACGAGAGGATGCATCGCGTCCTGCGGAGTGCGTCGGAGTTCGGTGCCGTCGGAATCCAGCACGATCCGATCCGTCGAGGTGGCGAGATGGATGGAACCGTCGGCGGCGATGTCGATGTCCGCCGGCGCCCATCCGCTCGTCGTGTGGGGCGGCAGCGACAGGGGCTCGGTGTGCAGGAGAGTCCGCTCGCCTCCGTCGAGAGGAACGCGGACCACCTCCGCATCGAGGTAGCCGGAGTCGTTCGGCTGGAAGCGCACGATGACGGCCTGCCCATCGTGCACGGCGACATCGGCGTAGTGGAAGTCGCCGAACTCCCGCTCGACCGACGAATTCGTGGTCGGACGGTAGGAGATGTCCTCTGCGGCCCAGGTCGTGGTGTCGATGATCGTGAGGGCCGGATCATCGAGATGCTGGGTGGCGGCCACCAGTTCGGTCGGCGAGATCGCCGCCGCGTTACCCACTGTGCTCAGCTCGTCCTCGGGATCGACGTTGAATCGCGCCAGGGTCTCGCCGTCGGCTCCCACATGGACCCAGGATCCCGCCGATGACGCCCAGAAGCCGCCCGCCCCGTCCGAGGTCAGCGACGACATCCCGAACGCGACATCGGTACGTCCGCCACCGCCGTGCTCGTCCAACCCGGCATCGAAGACGATCGGTTCGAGCAGCCAGTCGTCGGGACCGGGCGTCGCGGAGCACCCGGAGAACGTGAGCACGCCTGCGAGAACCAGAACTCCCCCGAACAGGGAGCGGTGGATCGTCGTCGACATGGCTCCATACTCCCGGCCGCGCCTGGAGAGGCCCTGAGATCCCGCCCTCCGCGCGGCCGCCCTAGACTCGCGGCATGGCCTCACCCGTGCGCGACGTCGCTCTCGCCGCGCGGGTCGGCACGGTGGATGGCAGGGCGTACTTCGCCGTCCAGGCGGCAGCGGGTCTCCTGTGGTGGGTGCTCGTGTTCTCCGTCCCCGAGGTGCGTATCGCGACCCTCGGGGACATCGATCCGGTCATCATGGCGCTCCTCGACCTGCCGCTGTTCGTCGGCGGGTCGCTTGTCGCGGCGCTCGGTCTGCGGGTCGGCGTATGGATCGCAGCACCCTGGACGATCGCGGTGGCCGCGGGCATGGTCGTGTATGCGACCGTGTCGGGCGACGCCGGATGGGGCGCGCTGTTCATGGTGGCCGCAGCGGGCGGAAGCATCGTGGCGGCGATGCTCATCGTCCTCGGTCGGATCCCCGTCGAGCTGCTGGTGCGCGGACCGTTCGCGTTCCGGACGGCACCTCAGGCCGCTCGTCGTGTGCACGTCGGACGCACGGCGGTGCAGATCATCGGTTTCTGGGGACTCTTCCTCGCGGTGATCCCCGCCGTGATCGTCGTGCTCGAATCGCGCTGGCAGCTGCAGCTCCCCGTCCCCGACGGTGTGCGCGTGGCCGGTGTGCTGCTGCTGGTCGCCGCGAGCGCCCTGGGTGTCTGGTCCGCGGTGACGATGTCGACGCGCGGGTCGGGAACGCCGCTCCCCTCAGCCATGGCGCGAGAACTCGTGGTCTCGGGACCGTACCGGTTCGTCCGAAACCCGATGGCGGTCGCGGGCGTCGCACAGGGCGTCGGGGTGGGAGCGGCCGCGGGGTCGTGGCTGGTCGTCGTCTACGCGCTGTGCGGATCGATCGTCTGGAACACGCTCGTGCGCCCGCTCGAGGAAGCCGACCTGTCCGAGCGCTTCGGCGCCTCCTTCCACGACTACTGCGCGCGGGTCGCGTGCTGGGTGCCGCGCATCCGACGCCCGTGAGCCCTGGCCGCAGGGCGCTCCTCTCACACGGACGAACGGTCGGATGCGTCGGACGCACGGTCGGGCACCGACCCCTCACCTCTGCGAGCGTGGAACCATGACGACCACCGCCCCCGTTCCCACGATCCAGCCGGGTTCCACTCACCGCATCCGTTACGGCGGACTGATCGCCGTGATGCTCATGAGCTTCCTCCTCGTGACCGCGGAGTTCCTGCCGAACGGCATGCTCACCGAAATGGCGGAGAGCCTGGGCGTGACCCCCGGCCAAGCGGGACAGACGGTCACCGTCACCGCCCTCGTCGGCCTCGTCGTGGCGCCCACGATCGGCCTGATCTTCCCGAGACTCGATCGCCGGACCCTGCTGGTGTGGATGGCGCTCGCCGCGGGACTGTCGAACCTCATCGTCGCCGTCGCCCCGAACCTCATCCTGATCCTGCTCGCGCGCTTCTTCCTGGGGGCGGCGATCAGCGCGTTCTGGTCGATGTCGATCACGGTGGCGGTGCGGATCGCCGGGCCCGAGCGCCTCGGCCGCGCGGTCATGTTCACGTCCGCTGGCGCGTCGCTCGCGACGGTCGCCGGTGTCCCGCTGGGCGTGATGCTCAGCGAGCTGCTCGACTGGCGCGCGGTGTTCGCCGTTGCCGGCGTGGCCACGGGAGTGCTCGCGATCGTCCTGCGCGTGCTGCTGCCGTCCGTGCCCGCCGCACAGACCTCGAGCATCGCGCTGCTGGTGGACACCGTGCGTCGCCCGGGGGTGTCGCTGGGCCTGATAGGGCACGTGCTCGTGGTGCTGGGACACTTCCTCGGGTACACCTATATCCGTCTCGCGCTGGAGCGCATCCCCGATGTGGATGCCGGCACGATCATCGTGCTCCTCGCCCTGTTCGGCATCGGCGGGCTGATCGGCAACATCACCATCGGTCTCGTGATCGATCGCACGTTCGTGTTCTTCGCGGTGTTCGCTCCGGCCGTGATCGGCATTGCGGTCGCGGCGATGATCCTGCTCTCGGGATCGCTGGTCGGGATCGGCATCACCGTCTTCGTGTGGGGCTTCTTCTTCGCCTCGTGGCTGATCGTGGTCAACACCTGGGTCGGTCACAGGATGCCGGACCGCCTGGAGGCCGGGGGCAGCCTCGTGGTCGTCGGGTTCCAGGGGGCCATCGCCATCGCAGCCGGAGTGGGCGGACTCCTGGTGGACGGGATCGGCGTCGAGCTCGTGTACGCGACCGGCGCGGCAGCGCTCCTGGTCGGAGCGACGCTGTTCGGGGCATCGAACCGGCGCCGCGCCGCGGTCTGATCGCGGGTCAGACCGCGGCGGGAACGAGCGCGGGTGACCGGTGACCGGCCCGCCAGGTCGACGGTGTCATTCCCGTGTGCCGACGGAACGCGCGGCTGAAGCCCTCATCCGAGGAGTAGCCGAGTTCGCGGGAGACATCCGACACCGTGCGTCCCGCGGTGAGCATGCGCTGGGCGCACGCCATCCGCACGTCCGTCACATAGCTCGCGGGGGACGTGCCGAGTGCGGATCGGAACCGCTCCGCGAACACGGACCGTGACATCGCACCGATCGTGGCGAGGGATTCGACGGTCCATTCGGCACCGGGTCGGTCGTGGATCGCGTCGACGACACGGTCGAGGAAGGGGTCTGTGGCGTGCGTGGGCCACCCGGCCGGCGCACATCCCCGCTCCGCCCAGGCGCGGATCACAGACAGCAGCACGGTGGTGGCCATCAGGCGGCAGATCGTGAGGTCACCGGACCGGGATGCGGAGACGTCCGCGTCGACCACGCCCATGACGTTCGCGAGTGCGGCAGCGGCGGGTTCGTGCCGAGAGAACCCGGTCACGAAAAGGGAGTCCGGGAGCACACGGACCAGGGACGCCGCGCCGTCCGACAGCTCGAGTTCCGCGAGCATCACGTCCGCGCCTCGGTCGGAGGACAGCGAGAGGGCGGTGCGCCCGAGCGAGAGGAACGCGTCGCCGACAGCGAGCGGAGGGCGAGCGACGCGCTCACCCGTGACCTCGGTCAGTCCACGGGTCCGGTCGACCTGGCAGCTCGTGGCCTCCGGGGCTCCGAGCATCCCGCCCGCGACGATGTACACGAGCGTCACTGAACCCGTGCCGAGCCGGAGTGGCGAACCGGGGGCGACGTACGCACGGCGACCGGCCCCGACGCGCAGGTCTACCGAGGAGAGGACCTGCTCCAGTGCCATACGATCCACGGTCGTCATGAAGTGCGCAACGCCCCGCCCGCGGGTGTTATTCCGCTCGCGTGCCCGGAGCGACGCGAACACATGACACGGTGTCACTACCGTGCGCCGGCGGATGCGGGCATGGTCGAGGGACATGACCCGTCCCGCTATCGTGACGAGCACGAGACAGGAGAACGAGAATCGCATCTGAGATCCGCACCGGGGCCTCGGACGAGGCGATCCTTCGCCGCGCGCGCCGGACATCCATGCTCACGGCGGTCATCGCGATCGCTCCGCTCTGCATCGTCGGCGTCCTCCTGACGGCGACCTCCTGGTGGGAGGCGCTGATCATCCTGGCGGGGTACCTGGCGTGCCTCGGGATGCTGCGGAAGTGGAGCCTGGACGGCTATCCGCGTGCCGCGGTCTACGCGTGCGCGTTCACCGGCCTCATGTGGCTGATCGGATCCCTCTCGGCGAACAGCCCGATCAGCTTCATGCCCTTCGCGCTGCTGGGGGCGTTGCTGCTCGCCCGCCTGCGGCAGCGCTGGTTGTGGATCACCGGCTTCGCGCTCGGGGTCACTCTCATCGGAGCGACCGCTCTCTTCTTCCACCCGATCACCTGGTCGCTCGTGGGCCTCTATCTCCTCCTGCCCTTCGTCGGCACGCTGTTCATCGCCGGTGTGCTCGTGATCAGCGAGCAGACCTGGGTTCTCGTTCGCCGCGTCGAGCGGGCGAAGGAGGTCGAGGGCGACCTCGCGATCGCCCGCGAGCGAGCAAGATTCGCGGGCGATCTGCACGACATCCAGGGGCATTCGCTCCACGTGATCAAGCTGAAGGCCACGCTCGCGCAGCGGCTCATCGATCGCGACCCGGACCGGGCGGCGGCCGAACTCGACGAGATCCGGAGCCTCGTCGATGACACGATCGCCCGGACACGGCAGTTGGCGTACGCGCGCTACGAACTGAACCTCAGTGCCGAGATCGAGAACGCCCGCAGGGTCTGCGAGGCAGCAGGCATCGTCGTCGACGTCCGCGACGAGGTCATGCCCGGTACGTCACCGCATCCGCTGCTCGCCCAGGTGCTGCGGGAGGGGACGACCAATCTGCTCCGGCATGCGCGTCCGACCTCGGTGTCGATCGTGGCGTCGACGGGGCACGTGGAGATCGTGAACGACGGAGTGACGGACGGTGAGGACACGGAACTGCACGGGTTGGGTCGACTGCGCGAGCGCGTGGACGCGGCGGGAGGTGCGCTGCAGATCGTGCGGACACCGGGACGCTTCGGCCTGAGGGCGGAACTCGATCCGCCGACACCTGCTCGAGCGTCGCTGTCGGAGCAGGGCGGAGAGGAGTCGAAGGATGACTGACCGGGAACAGGTGCGGGTCGTCCTCGCCGATGACGAGGCGCTCCTGCGTGCTGCGCTGGCGGCGCTGCTGCCGCTCGACGGTGACATCGTGATCGTCGCGCAGGCGGAGGACGGTTCCGCCGCCGTCGCTGCGACTCTGCGCGAGCGTCCGGACGTCCTGGTGATCGACCTGGAGATGCCCGGCATGGACGGCATCGAGGCGGTCGCGGCGATCACGGCGGCGATCCCGGAGCAGAGGGTCCTGATGCTGACCCGGCATGCGCGACCCGGGGTGCTCCGCCGCGCACTCAAGCTGGGTGTGCAGGGATTCATGAGCAAGGCGGCCGATCCCGAGCAGATCGCGGAGGTGATCCGCGCGCTGCACGGCGGCAACCGGTGGATAGCCCACGACGTGCTGGAGGCGTCCGTCGTCGATGACTCCCCGCTGACCGATCGTGAGCTCGACGTGCTGCGTGAGACCCGTGAGGGGTACTCCGTGAAGGACATCGCGCGACGGTTGCACCTGGCCGCGGGGACTGTGCGCAACTATCTCTCGAGCGCGATGCAGAAGACGGCGACGTCGACGCGGCATGATGCGGCGCGCGCGGCGCGCGATCGTGGGTGGCTCTGACGCTGCTCCTGCTCGGATCGCGATGGTCCGGGATGGAGGCTGTCGGTAGCGTCCGATCGGTGTCGAATG
>JBNJKL010000009.1:0-46243 GCA_051751065.1 Actinomycetota bacterium
AGTGAAGTCATTCCTTGTTTCCTTTCGAGTTTCACCACCGCAGTGGTGAGGGTATTCCGACACCGACACTCGATGCCGGACAGGGAGCCGGAGCGAGCCCGGACAGAGATCTGCCCGAAGTAAGAAGACCGCTCGCGGCGTGGTCTATTGCACAATTTCAGCGATATCCCCCCGTTGTGGGGGACAGCCTCGGTGGCCTCCGTGTTGTGTTGTCATTGCGTCTCCTTTCGGATTCGCCAGGCCGGGGCGGACGGGAGGAGGTGCCCGCCCCGGGGTCTCAGACGGCGCGTCGGCGGCGGATCGCCTGCCAAGCGCCGAGTCCCGTCATGAGCGCCAGGAACGCCCCGCCGAGGATCATCAGCTGCTCGCTCCCCAGCCCGCCCGAGAACGGAAGAGAGGGAACCGGCTGCTGCTCGTTGACGATGTCGTCGAGAACGGTCACCGCGGTCGTGTCGAGCACCGTCACCGTGATCGGTGTCGCATCGAGCACGAACCCGAACGGGGCCTTCGTCTCGACGAGCTCGTAGTCGCCCGGCTCGAGGTCGGCCACCAGGAACCCGCCCGGCTCGGGATCGGTGTCCGCTCCCGAGCACGGCGCTTCGACACAGTCCACGATCACGATCGGTTCGCCCGCAGGCTCGCCGTCGCCATCGAGCGGGGTCAGCTCCCACTCCGCACCGGCCAGAGGGTTCGCTTCGACCGTGTCGTCGACCTTGGTCCACTGCAGCGCCGCCGAGATCGGATTCACCACTGTCGTGTCGAAGAACGCGTTGCGCAACTCGCCGGCGGCGTTCTCGTTCACCGTGACGGCGTAAGTCACCTCGACCGTTTGCTCGGCCTCGAGGGCACCCGTCCACGTGAGCGTCTGCTCGGTCGCGTCGTAGATCGCGGTTCCCAGCCCTGCCGGATCGATAGCGATCGAATCCTCATCGAACGTCGCATCGTCCACCACGTCACTCAGATCGTCCACCGCCGAGAACTCCGCGCTGTCGACGGAGCCCGTGTTCGTCACCGAGATCCTGTACTCGACCGTGTCACCGGGCGCGACGAGCACACCATCACCGACATCGTTCGTCTTCGCCCACTCGATGATCGGATGCTCCACCAGGACATCGGGCTCCACCAGCAGATTGCCGACCGTCCCGGTCGCATCGTCATCGATCATGACTGTGTAGAAGACCGTCGCGGTCGTGGCGGCGTCCAGGGGCGCGGTGGGGGTGGAGCGCCAGATGAAGTCCGTGTCGCCACTCGTGAAGTCGACCTCGCCGCACGAACTCGCCACCGGCTCACACACCACCGCAGGCGCGCTCACCAGCGTTGCCTTGTCCAGCACCTCCGCCATGTCGTCGGTCACCAGCCCGTCGACGGTGGCGACGGTCCCCGGGTTCTCGATCGTCACGGCATACGTGATCTCATCGCCGGGCTTCACCGCCGTTCCGGGGACCGGGTCCGACGCTTTGTCGAACACGAGCTCCGGCTCTGGTGCCTTCGGGCTCACGCATCCGAGACCCGTTCCGCCGTCGCCACCGGTCGCGGTGGGCATGTCGTTCTTGGGGTTGATTATCGACGGGCCGCCGTTGCCACCCGCAAGCTCGAAAGTGATGTTCGGAACGTCCTCGGCCGGGCAACTCGCGTCCGCATCGAGGAGTTCGACCCAGATGCCTCCCGCGCCCCCGCCGCCGCCGGACACGCCCCCGTGGAACAGGTTCGCGGTCGGTGCGCCACCGAGTCCGCCGTTCACCGCGAACACGAGAGGGTTCTCGATCGTGTTCGCTCGAATGCGCATCTGCCCGCCGGCGCCGCCACCGGCACCCGAGTGCGCACCGCCACCGGCCGGGCTCGCCCCCTCGCCGCCGTCGGAACGCACGTCACCCGCGCCTCTGATGTCGGCGAAATCCAGGAACACGATGCCGCCGCCGGCACCGCCGTCGGTCCACCCGGCCTCCTGACTTCCTCGACCGCCGGCACCGCCCATCATCAGCCGCGGGTTCGCGAGGTCCAGATAGTGCGCGGACTCCGGAAGTTGATCGGCCACGGGGGCGTTGCCCGCACCACCCGCGGGGTACAGTGCCTCGCCGGTGCTGAGCGCGCCTCCGAGGCCGCCCTCGCCGCCTCCGGTCCAGCTTCCGCCGCCGCCACCACCGGATGCGTCGTCGCCCCCGGCCCAGTTGGATGGGGCTCCGCCGCCACCGCCGTACGATCCGCCGCCGCCACCGGCGCTGCCCTCGTTCGCGCTCGTGTCGGGGTCGTTGCCGCTGATGCCGCCGATGAGTCCGTCGCCGCCGTTGCCGACACCGAGTGGTCCGCCGCCGCCAGCGCCGACGCCACGGATCTGGTCAGGGAGTTCGCGCATCTCGCCACCGGCGCCACCGCCGTCTGTGCCGCCGCCACCAGCACCCGACGCGCTGCCGCCACCGCCGCCACCGCCGATGACGCCACCGCCCCCGCCTGCCGCGCCGTCGGCACCGCCGAAGGTGTAGAGCAGGGCGCTTGCGATGCCACCGTCCGATCCGGCCGCCGGGGGCCCTGCGATCGGCAGGAAGCTGGCGTCGCGGTCTCCCGAGGCGCCGCCGCCACCGGCGCCGCCACCGGTGCCAAGCGATTCGGCCCCGGTCGCGCCTCCGCCGCCACCGATGCCACCGCCGCCGCCACCGGCGATCGATGCAGGGAAGCTGAACGTGTCGAGTCCACCGTCTTCGCCACGTCCGGTCGTCGATCCCGGACCGCTCGACAGGCTGGGCACCACGTCGCCGGTCGGAGGGTTCTGGTTCGTGAAGCCGGTCTCGCTTGCGTCGATATCGGCGTTCAGGACGAGCGAACCGCCGGACATCGCCACCACGCCACCGGTTGCCCCGTCCCACGGGGCTGCCGTCACCGTGCCCGTCACCGTCGTCGGCGCCGTGTCGTGCTCCATCCGCACGAGCTGCACAGCCTCCGTGTTCGGCGAGTAGGTGCGCGTGATGGCGGACAGGGTGATGCTCGACCCCGACACCGCCGTGATCGTCGCCGTGTCGTAGTTGCCGAAGTCCGACCCCGGCTGCGCCGGAGAGACCCCCGTCATCTGAATCAGCATCACCCGATCCCCCACCGCGAACGACGACGCCGCCCCGCGCGTGGCGCCCGTGACCGTCACGGTGCTGCCCGACACCGACGAGACCGCCTGGTACGTGTTGACCACACCGCTCACCGACGCCGCCGCCGCGACCGGCACCGAGCCGAACACCGGCGCGACCGCGGAGACCGCCAACGCACCCGTCACCAGCGCCGCCTGCCAGATGCGGGCGCGCGGCGCTCGCCCGGTACGCAGGCGTGGTCGGCGGCGATGGCCTCCCGCCGGGGTCGAGGTGGTGTCGTGATCGAGCATTTCTCTCCTGAAGCGTGCGAGACGCGAACGACCGACATCGGTGGTTCGCGTGATGAATTAGTGCTGACTGAGGCATCCGGACGGCGGGCGCGCGCAACGGCACGCCCGCACAGTCGGTGTCCGCGCGGGTCATCCGTTACGCGATTCGACGCTTTCCCCCACAAGCAGTGGTTGCTGTGAGCGAGCGTCGATGCCAATCTGGCGATGAGCCCCGGGACCCTCCCTGACTTGAGGACCTGATCTGTGATGCGGTTCGGGTTGCTCTCACGAGATCGGGATGTCCAACAAGTACGCGTCGAATCGTAGAATCAGCCGCCCCCTGGCCGATAGAGCGCCGCAGTTACGCCTTTGTTGCGCCGTGGCGAGTGGCGGAATCTCGCGGTTCCCCGCGCACATGCGCCGCTACTTCGCCCCCATTCGCCGCCCTCGCGCCGGGGCCGTCGAGGGTTGTGCACCCTATGGTGCGACGTACTCGACCGGGAAGTACACGGTGTTGTTCGAGGTGTCCGATTCGAGCAGCAGGCCCTGCGGGTCCACGACCAGTCGGATCCAGTAGGTACCTGACGGCACATCGGTGACGTCGATCCACTGGTCGGGGAGCTCGGCGCCGTAGTAGTCGGCGTATCCGGTGTTGATCCCCTGCTCCTGGACACCGCAGTCGAACGGCGGCAGATCCAGGAAGACGTCGCCGTCGGCGCGCTCCGGCACGTCGACCGGCAGCACATCGGTGAGGCAGAAGCTGATCTTCTCGCTCGCGCCCAGAACCGTGCTCCGGTCCTCGGACAGCAGCTCGTAGCTCTGGAACTGACCGAGATGGAAGTGGTGGTGTTCCGCGTGATAGACGAACTCGCCGGCGTCGTGCACCAGCACGTTCCCGGCACCGTAGACGCGCTGCTGCACGGCCTGAGTCTCGCCGTCGGTGTTCACCTCGCCCGCCGTCACGTGGAGCATGCCGCCGAGGTTCGCGGTCGACGTGGCGAAGCGCAGCAGCACGCGCCCCGGCTCGGTCTCGGTGTCCACACGCGTCTCGGTCGGGGCCGGGTAGTCGTCCCCGGTGCTCGTCAGCTGCGGCACGAGGTCGGGGAGGGCGAGATCCGGACACTGCTCGACCGACAGGCACGGTGCGAACGAGGCGACGGGAATCGCGCCCGTGTCGCCCAGCGCCAGCGTGAAGGACTGTGTGAGCGCCGAGGGGTCAGGAAGGTTCGCCGCGGCCGGCCCCTCGAGTGCCGGCTGTACGCGGACCGCCACGGTGGTCTCCCCCGGGGTCACGTTCTCGACCTCGGGGAACGAGAACACCCCGGCGTCGTCGGTGGTCGTCGCCATCAGCGCGATGGGCCCGGTGGAGTGCACCCGCACCTCCCAGCCCGCCAGAGCCGGTTCGCCGGGGCCCTGCTGACCGTCTCCGTCGCGGTCCTGGAAGAGGTAGCCGGCAACACCCGACGCGGTCGGTTCGGGAACGTCGGGAGCGGAGACACCGCGCCCGGGGCCGGTCAGGAACCACACGGCGACGGCCACCGCGGACACAGCGACCACCGCGGCGGCACCCCAGAGGACCCACCGCCGTCGAGAGGACGGGCGCGGAGCGGACCGACTGCGTTTCACACCGCCATGTTCTCAGTTCCCCGCCGCGTCGTCACGGACGACATCGCGGCGCGCTCGACCGAACCCTCACATCTGGGTGACCTGCCCGCCCCTCCCGCGACTACGCGTCGACGTGGCGCTCGTCCGGCCCGTCGTAGTGCGACAGCGGCCGGATGAGGGCGTTCGCGCCCGCCTGCTCGATCACATGAGCGGTCCAGCCCACGACGCGTGCGGCGACGAACAGCGGAGTGAACGTCACCGTGTCGAAGCCGATCAGGCTGTAGGCCGGCCCCGAGGGGTAGTCGAGGTTCGGGTAGATGCCCTTGCGCTCGACGAACTCGCGCTCGAGCTCGTCGTACAGGTCGGCGACGTCCTTCCGCCCGTAATGCTCCACCAGCGTGTCGAGAGCGGCCTTCATTGTCGGCACGCGCGAGTCGCCGCTCTTGTACACACGGTGACCGAAGCCCATGATCTTGCGCTTCTCGGCGAGCGCAGTCTCCAGCCACGCCGTGACGTTCGACGCCTCGCCGATCTCCTCGAACACGTGCAGCACGGCCTCGTTGGCCCCGCCGTGCAGCGGACCCTTGAGGGCACCGATCGCACCGACGACGGCGGAGTACAGATCGCTGAGGGTCGAGGTGATCACGCGCGCCGCGAACGTGGACGCGTTGAAGGAGTGCTCCGCGTAGAGGATCATCGAACGGTTGAACGCGTCGACCACGACGGGAGCTGGCTCTTCACCGAACGTCATCCAGAGGAAGTTGGCGGAGTAGTCCAGGTCATCGCGCGGTGCGACGATGTCCTGGCCGCGGCGACGGCGCTGACCGTACGCGACGATCGACGGCAGGGCGGCGAACAGACGGATGCTGCGCTCGAGATTCTGCTCGGGAGTGCCTCCCGCATCCAGCGCCGAGCCCGCGGCATCCGTCGCTCCGATCGCACTGACCGCCGTGCGGACCTCATCCATCGGGTGCGCCTCGAGCGGCAGCAGGTCGATGACCGCCTTGACGCTGTCGTCGAGCTCACGGTGCGAGCGCTCCTGGTGACGGAAGTCCGCGAGCTCCTCGGGGGTCGGCAGTTCGCCGTGCCAGAGCAGATACGCCACGGCCTCGAACGGCTGCGTCGCGGCGAGCTCCTGCACGGGGTAGCCGCGGTAGAGGAGGCTGTTCGTCTCGGGGTTGACCTTGGAGACGGCCGTCGTGTCGACGACGACGCCGGCCAGGCCCTTCTTGATGTCGGGGTCGGACATGCTCACTCCTTCGTGATGGTGAAGTTGAAGACGCTGGTGTCGAAGCGGTTGTAGCCGGAATAGTCGATCAGGTCGTAGAGATCAGCACGGTGCTGCATCTCGTCGAGCCGGTCGGTGAGATGACCGTCCTCGACCAGAGTATCCAGACCCCGGCCCGCCGCGCCCATCGCGAGACGCAGAAGCGACACGGGCCAGATCACCATCGCGAGACCGGCCGCGCTGAGCTGCGTGGTGGAGAAGAGCTCGCTCTTGCCGAACTCCGTCATGTTCGCGAGGATCGGCACGTCCAGCGCGGTGGCCATCGCCTCGAACTCGCCGAGGTCGCGCATCGCCTCGGGGAAGATCGCATCGGCCCCCGCATCCACGAGCGCCTTCGCACGGTCGATCGCGACCTCGAGCCCCTCGACCGCACGGATGTCCGTGCGCGCCATGATGAGGAAGTTCGGGTCGCGGCGCGCATCCACCGCGGCGCGGATGCGCTTGATGGCCGTCTGCTCGTCGACGACCGCCTTGCCGTCCAGATGGCCGCAGCGCTTCGGGTTGATCTGGTCCTCGATGTGGGTGCCGGCGAGCCCGGCGTCCTCGAGCGTCTGGATGGTTCTGGCGACGTTCATGGGCTCGCCGAATCCGGTGTCGGCGTCGATGATCGCCGGCAGCTCGGTCATCCGCGCGATCTGCTGACCGCGACCGGCGACCTCCGTGAGCGTCGTCAGCCCTATGTCGGGAAGACCCAGGTCGGCCGCGAGCACCGCACCGGAGATGTAGACGCCGTCGAAGCCCTTCTGCTCGATGAGCCGCGCGGACAGCGGGTTGAAGGCCCCGGGGAAGCGGAGCAACTCGCCGCTCGCGAGGCGCTCGCGGAACAGCCGCCGCTTCTCGGCGGGCGGGGTGGTGGAGTACAGCATCAGAACAGCCCCTTCGTGGTGGGCGCCGTGGCGAGAACTCCCGGCTTGGCGACGATCGAGAGCTCGGCGACCTCGGTCGGGGTGAGCTCGGGAAGGCGCTGCACGAGCTCGAGGAACCGCTCGATCTCGGCGGGCTCCAGCACCGGCTCCGCGAGCAGCCGGAACTTCGCGATGTAGTTCTCGCGCGCGAACGGACGCGCCCCCAGCGGATGCGCGTCGGCGACGGCGATCTCCTCGGTCACGGTCGTGCCGTCGGCGAGCCGGATCTCGACGCGTCCGCCGAAGGCCTTCTCCGCGGGATCGGTGGAGTGATAGCGGCGCGTCCATTCGGCGTCCTCGGCCGTGGTGATCGAGCGCCACAGCGCGACGGTGTCGGGGCGGGCGGCACGCTCGGGGGCATACGAGTCCACGTGGTGCCACGCGCCGTCCTGCAGAGCGACCGCGAAGATGTACGGGATCGAGTGGTCCAGCGTCTCGCGGGAGGCAGTCGGATCGTACTTCTGCGGATCGTTCGCGCCAGAGCCGATCACGTAGTGCGTGTGGTGACTCGTGTGCAGGACGATCGAGGTGATGTTCGCTGGGTCCCGCAGCTCCGGCCGCTCCGTGCCGAGTCGGCGGGCCAGATCGATCCAGGCCTGCGCCTGGTACTCCGCGGAGTGCTCCTTCGTGTACGAGTCGAGGATCGCGCGCTTCGGCTCACCGGCGGCGGGAAGCGGAACCTCGTACGCGGCGTCCGGACCGTCCAGCATCCAGGCGATCACGCCGTCCTCGCCCTCGTAGATCGGCGACGGGCTCGTCTCGCCGCGCATCGCCCGATCCACGGCTTCTACCGCCATCTTGCCGGCGAACGCGGGCGCGTGCGCCTTCCACGTGGAGATCTCGCCCTTGCGGCTCTGCCGGGTGGCCGTGGTCGTGTGCAGCGCCTGGCTGACCGCCTGGTAGATCGTCGCGGTGTCCAGGCCCAGGAGCGTGCCGATCCCGGCCGCGGCGGACGGGCCGAGGTGGGCGACGTGGTCGATCTTGTGCTTGTGCAGGCAGATCGCCTTCACGAGGTCGACCTGGATCTCGTAGCCGGTCGCGAGGGCGCGGAGCACCGCGCGTCCGTCGGAGCCGACGTGCTGTGCCACCGCGAGGATCGGAGGGATGTTGTCGCCCGGGTGCGAGTAGTCCGCCGCGAGGAAGGTGTCGTGATAGTCGAGCTCCCGGACGGCGACGCCGTTCGCCCACGCGGCCCACTCCGGGCTCGTGCGGTCGCCGAGTGCGGCACCGAACACGGTCGCCCCCGCGCCGCCTGCGGACGGCCGGTGCGTGAACGCCTGCTCGCGCGCCGCGGTCACGGGCGCACGGGTGAGGGATGCTGCGGCGACGGACGCGTTGTCGATGATCCGGTTAATGATCATGTCGGCCACGGCAGGGTCGACCTCGACGGGATCGGTCGCGACCTCGGCGATCTTCCACGCGAGCTGATCCTCGCGCGCCAGGTTCTCTTCGCTCCGGTGGACTCGGACGGGATGGATGACGGTCATGCGTGGACTCGACTTTCGGTCGGGACGGGAAGGGAGACGAGGATGCTCGTGAGGGCGTTGTGCAGATGGACGTGTGTGGCGTGCGCGGCGAGATCGCCGTCACCCGCAGCCAGCGCTTCGGCGATGAGCCGGTGCTCGGACACCGACGCGGCCAGGCGGGCGGGCTTGTCCTTCGCCAGTCGGCGCACGCGCACGAGGTGCGTGCGGACGGTGCGCAGAGCGTTGCGGAGATAGTCGTTGCGCACGGCGTCGTCGACGGCGCGGTCGAATCGGGCGATCAGGGCGTAGTAGTCGTCTCGCCCGTGCTCCGCGGCGAGTGCGGCGGTCGCTGCGGCGAACTCCTGAGCCAGGGCAGCGAACTCTGCCCGGTCGCCGCGGTCGGCGGCCAGACGCGCGGCGGACTCCTCCAGTGCGCGCCTGATCTCGAACAGTGCACGGATGTCATCGGCGTCGATCGGTGTGACCACGGTCACGCGGGCGGACTGCTGAGTCACGAGCCCGTCGGCGGTGAGCTGCTGGAGGGCTTCACGCAGAGGAGTGCGGCTCACTCCGAGGCGCGCGGCCTGCTCCACCTCCGCCAGGACCGTGCCCGGTGCGAGCGCTCCGCTCTGGATCTCCTCCAGCAGCGCGTCGTACGCGCGGTCGCTCGCGCGGATGCGTTCGGCTGCAGTGCTCATGACCTCAGTGTATACATTGAGGTCGCTGGCGAGGCCGCTCGGTGGAGATCAGTAATCTGGCGTATACACAGAGTGGCGAACTCGTCAGCCGATCTTCGGCTCAGCGAGCTTGACGAGGATCACGCCCACGAGGACGAGGGCAGCCCCGACTGCCTGCCCGAGATTCGGGAGCTGCCCGAGCAGCAGCCAGCCGAACAGGAGCGCGGCAGCCACCTCCGCGAGCGCCACGAACGACGCCAGCCGCGAGCCGAGCAGGCGGGTCGAGGCGACGCCGAGCACATAGGCGAGCGCGCCGGCGATCACACCGATCGCGAGCACCGGGACGAACCACGGCACGACGCCGAAGCGATAGACCACGTCCTCGGTGTTCCACGTGAACGGCAGCACACCGATGAGCGCCGCGAGAGTGAGGCCCACGGCACCGAACAGCAGTCCCCCTCCCGCGAGGGCGATCGGCGGCAGACCGGTGTCGGCGCGTCCGGAGAGGAGGAAGTACGCCGCCGCTCCGATCATCGCCCCGAAGGCCCAGAGCACGCCCGTGATGTCGACGTTCCCTCCGCCCAGCACATCGAGCATGAGGACGAGCCCCGCGAAGGCGATCCCCGCGCCCAGGACGCTCCGGCGGGTGGGCCGCTCCCCGCGTCGCATCCAGAGCCAGAGCATGACCGCGACGGGCGCGGTGTACTCGATGAGCAGAGCGAGTCCGACGTCCATCACGGCGACCGCCTGGAAGTAGAACAGCTGTGTCGCCGCGACCGCGAACAGCCCGTAGAGCGCGAGGAGACCGAGGTTCTTCCGCAGCAGTCCCCAGCGCCCGCGCAGCGCGAGCAGAGCGGGGACGAGCAACACGAGCGCGGCCACCCAGACGCGGAGTATGACGGCGGCCCCGGGCGACCACCCCGCGTCGATCAGCCCTCGCGCCCAGGCGCCGGACATCCCGAAGGACAGGGCGGCGGCGAGCGCGAGGGGGAGTCCGAGGCGGAGCGCGCGCGCCGACCGCTGCAGGGTGTCATTCGTCACAGCGCTCATGATAAATGACATTACGAACGCGGGCGTAAGATGTCAACATGCGTTTCACCGATGACACCACGGAGGCCCTCCGCGCTGCGGTGCACCTCGCGAACACGGGAGAAGAGCCGGACACGCTCACGACGCCCGAGGAGTTCGACGCGTTCCTCGTCGATTTCCCCTACACCGGACGACTCGACCGCGACGACGCCGAGCGGCGCGCACTCCGTGCGTTGCGCCCCCGACTGCGGACCATGCTCCTCGCCCCGCGCGACGACATGGTCGAGCACATCAACGACGCCCTCCGGGACGTGACGCTGTCCGCCCGGCTCGTCCGTCACGATGATGTCGACTGGCACCTGCACGCCGTCGAGGACGACCGCCCGCTCCCCGAGCGCATCCTCGCCGAGACGGCCATGGCCCTGATCGACGTCGTCCGCGCCGAGGAGGGCAGCCGCCTGTCGATCTGCGCGGACGACGACTGCGAGGCGATCGCCCTCGACCTGTCCCGCAACCGCTCTCGCCGCTACTGCTCCACGACGTGCGCGAACCGCAATGCGGTGGCCGCCTACCGCGCCCGCCAGGCCGACTGAGCCGCTCGTCCCCACCTGGACGCAACCTGTAATAACAGGTATGCTCCTTGTCATTACAGGATTCCGGCGCACGGTCGCGCCGATCGACGCGCAATGACTGCCTGAGGAGCCTTGATGCCCGAGTTCCACACCCCGCCGATCACCCCGATGGCGATCGCGTTCGATGCGGAGGCGCTCACCCTCTCCCCCGCGGGGCCGACCCTGACCCGGCGCATGTCCGACCTCGAGGGCCTGTTCCAGGACGCGGGCGCCTGGACTGCCGCCGTCTCCGACGACGACCCGGTCGTGTACACCGTCGTCAGCTCCCCCGTCCCCGAGGTGGAGCGCGAGCTCCCGCAGTCGATCACGACGATCATGCCGGGGACCACGGCCGGTGAGTTCTGGATGACCAAGGGACACCAGCACCCCGACCACCAGGGCGAGATCTACCTGGCGCTGAAAGGCCGCGGCGGACTGCTCATGTTCGACGGCGAGCGCACCGAATGGCTCGACATGCTCCCCGGCACCATCGGGTACATCCCCCCGGGCTGGGCGCACCGCTCGATCAACACCGGCGACGAGCCGTACGCGTTCCTCGCCGTCTACCCCGGAGGAGCCGGACACGACTACGGCTGGGTTCTCGAACACGGCATGGGATCGCGCGCGTTCCGCACCGAGAACGGCACCGTCGACCTCCGCGAGTACGCGGGCTGAGGACTCACCATGATCATCGCCCACGATCTGGGAACCACCGGCGACAAGGCCTCCCTGCACCACGACGACGGCCGTCTCATCGCATCCGTCACGGTGTCCTACCCCGCGCGCTTCGCCGCGGGCGGGATCGCCGAGCAGGACCCGCAGGACTGGTGGAACGCGGTCGTGACCGCCACGCGCGACCTCCTCGCGCGCACGGACACCGCTCCGGCACGGGTGTCCGGGCTCGTGGTGAGCGGGCAGATGATGGGTGCCGTCCTCCTCGACGGCGACGGCATCCCCGTGCGACCGGCCATCATCTGGGCCGACACCCGCTCCGGCGCACAGCAGCGCGAGCTCGAAGCCGCGCTCGGCGCGGAGCACGCGTACGAGGTGCTGGGGCACCGTCTGAACCCCACCTACTCGGTCGAGAAAATCATGTGGGTGCGCGACAACGAACCCGACGTCTGGGCGCGCGTCCGCCGCTTCGGTGTCGCGAAGGACTACATCGTCCTGCGCCTCACCGGCCGGCTCGCGACGGATCGCTCCGACGCCTCCGGGACCAACGCCTACGACCAGCGCACCGGGGCATGGTCGGACGAGGTGCTCGCCGCGGCCCGCCTCGAGCCGAGCCTGTTCCCCGAGATCCTCGACTCCACCGCGATCGCCGGGGCGCTCACCCGGGACGCCGCCGACGCGCTCGGCCTGCACACCGGTGTGCGCGTGGTCATGGGCGGCGGCGACGGCCCCCTCGCGGCCGTCGGATCCGGGATCGTCGCCCCCGAGGACGGCGCGTACGTGAGCCTGGGGACCTCGTCCTGGATCTCGTTCGCGAGCGACGCCCCGCTGCGGGACCCGAAGATGCGCACCTTCACGTTCGACAACGTGGTCCCGGGGAGCTTCGTACCCACCGCGACCATGCAGGCGGGTGGCGCATCGATCCAGTGGATCGCCGAAGCGCTCTCCGCCGACGCCACGCGGCCCGAGACCGCCCGTCTGACCGGCGAGGCGGGCGGCGACGTCGACACCGAGGACCTCTACTTCCTCCCCTATCTGCTCGGCGAGCGCTCACCGATCTGGGACCCGCATGCGCGGGGTGCGTTCCTCGGTCTCTCGCGCCACCACACGCGTCAGCACCTCGTGCGCGCCGTGCTCGAGGGCGTCGCGTTCAACCTGCTCACCAGCATCCACGCGTTCCGCGAGTCCGGAGCGAGCATCGACCGGATCGATGCGGTCGGCGGCGGTGCGCAGAGCGACGTGCTGCTCGCGATCCTCGCGGATGTCTGGGGCGTCCCCGTGCGCCGACGCACGATCGTCGAAGAGGCGAACAGTCTGGGCGCCGCTGTCACCGGCGCCGTCGGGCTGGGACTGGCCGACTTCTCCGCCGCACGCGCCCTGAGCGAGGTCACGGCCAAGTTCACGCCGGACGCCGGCCGCCACGCGGTCTACGCCGAACGCCACGCCCGCTTCACCTCGGCCTACGACGCGCTCGCGCCCTGGTTCGCCGCCGCACCGTCCGCCGACGGAGCCCACTGATGGGGATCATCCTCGCGACCAGTCGGTCCTTCTCGGAGGGGGATCTGGATCTCGTCGCGCGCGCTCGGGACGCCGGCCACGAGATCGTCCGCGGCGCCGCTCATCACGATCTCGACGAACTGCAGCCCCTGCTCGCGACGGCCAGCGCCTGGATCGCCGGCACGGGCCCCGTGACCGAGGAGCACCTCGCCGCCGCCCCCGGACTCCGGATCGTCGCGCGCTACGGAGTGGGCACGGAAGCGGTGGACGTCGCCGCGGCCGACCGTCGCGGCATCCCCGTCACCAACACCCCCGGAGCCAATGCGGACGCAGTGGCCGACCACGCGGTGGGCCTCATGCTCACAGCCCTCCGCGGCATCGTCGACGGCGACCGCCGCGTCCGTCAGGGCGACTGGGCGGTGCGCCGCGGGCGCGAGCTCGGTGCCGCCACGGTCGGGATCATCGGATTCGGTCGCATCGGACAGGGCGTCGCCCGCCGACTCTCCGGCTTCGGGTCGCGCGTGATCGCTGCCGATCCGTTCCTGTCCGACGAGCGCATCCGCGAGCTGGGCGCCGAGCCCGCCACTCTCGACGACCTCTTCGCCACCGCGGACGTGATCACCCTGCACGCGCCCGGTGGACAGACCCTCGTCGACGCCGATCGCCTCGACCGCGTCCGCCCCGGATCCGTGATCGTCAACACGGCCCGCCCCGACCTCGTCTCCGAGGCCGCGGTCGCTGCGGCCCTGCGCGACGGGCACCTCGCGGTGTACGCGGCGGACACGCTCGACGGCGACACCGCGGCGAGCGCGAGTCCACTCCTGGATCCGGACCTCGCGGATCGCGTGATCGTCACCCCGCATCTGGGCGCGCAGACCACGCAGGCCGTCGACAACATGGGCTCGATGTCCCTCGACGATGTGCTCGCCGTGCTCGCCGGTCACGCTCCCGCCTTTCCCGTGACCGCCCACCCCTGAAGAGACCGAGACTCCGATGACCACCACCGCACCGTCCGACACCGCACCCGGCACGCGCGACACCGCCGAGTACATGGGCTTCGTCGGCGTCAGCACCGGTTCGTCGTCGATCATGCAGGTCTTCCCCCGCTGGGCCGACATCCTCGGGCTTCCCACACGCACGCTCGTCGGGCACGACCTGCCGATGGACGCCACCCTCGCGCAGTACCGCGCGCTCGTGGAGCAGATCCGCGACGACCCGCAGCACCGCGGTGCTCTCGTCACGACGCACAAGATGAACGTCTACGCCGCCGCATCCGACCTCTTCGACGACCTCGACCCGTTCGCGGTGTCGTGCTCGGAGATCTCGAGCATCGCCAAGCGCGGCGATCGACTCTCCGGACGCGCGAAGGATCCGATCACGGTCGATCTGGCGCTCACCGACTTCCTCCCCGCTGATCACTTCGCTCGCACCGGTGCCGAGGTCGTCATCCTCGGTGCCGGCGGCTCGGGCACCGCCCTGAGCTGGGCGCTCGCCGAGCGTGCGGATGCTCCGTCGAAGATCACGGTCACCGCACGCGACGACGACAAGCTGTCGCACCTCCGTGACGTCCACGCCCAGCACGGCACCGCCGACGGACTGATCGAGTACGTGCGCACCGATACGCCCGACCACGCTGCGGAGATCGTGGCGGCGGCACCCGCCGGGTCCCTCATCGTGAACGCGACCGGTCTCGGCAAGGACCGGCCCGGCTCGCCCCTGCCCGACGATGTCGTCTTCCCCGAGGCCGCGTACGTGTGGGAGTTCAACTACCGCGGCAGCCTGGAGTTCCTGCACCAGGCCCGTGCGCAGGAGGACTCGCGGGCGTTGCACGTGGTCGACGGGTGGCGCTACTTCATCCACGGCTGGTCGCAGGTCGTCGCCGACGTGTTCGAGATCGAGCTGACGCCCGAGATCGTCGAGCGACTGGCCGAGGCCGCGGAGTTCGCCCGGCGATGATCCGCACCGTTCTGGGAGATGTCGATCCGACCACGCTCGGGCCGACGAACTATCACGAGCACCTCTTCCAGGTCTCACCGCTCCTGCCGGGTGACGAGCTGGATGACGAGGACGCCTCGGGTGTCGAGGCCGGCCTCCTCCGCGACAGCGGCTTCGCGGCGATGATCGACGCGACGCCCTTCGGCCTCGGCCGCGACCCCGAGGCGCTCGCCCGCATCAGCACGGCGACCGGACTGCGGATCGTCGCGACCACGGGCCGCCACCGCGAGGCGCACTACGGGCCCGACCATCCGATGCGGGTGTGGACGGCGGAGCAACTGACCGCGCTGTTCATCGCCGACCTCACCACCGGGATGGCGGCGGACGACGCGGAGGTCTTCGAGACGCCGGACGTCCGTCTCGCTCGAATGCCGGACGGCGGGCTGGTTCGCGCGGGAATCCTCAAGGGTGGGATCGACTACTGGTCCATCAGCGCGTTCGAACGCACGACCCTCGACGCCCTCGCTGCGGCGCACCGCGAGACGGGCGCCGCGATCATGGTCCATCTGGAGTTCTGCACCGCCGCGCACGAGGTGCTGGATCTGCTCGCCGCGGCGGGTGTCCCGTCCGACCGTGTCGTCCTCGCGCACGCGGATCGTGACCCGGATCCTGCTCTGCATGTCGACCTCGCGGCGCGCGGTGCATACCTCGGCTATGACGGGTTCGCGCGTCCGCGCACCCGGAGCGATGCCGAGCTGCTCGCGCTCACGGTCGCCGTCGTCGAGGCGGGTGCCGGTGACCGCGTGCTGCTGGGCGGCGATGTCGCGCGCCGCTCCCGCTATATCGCCTACGGAGGGATGCCCGGTCTCGCCTACCTCGGCGACCGCTACCTCCCGCGCCTGCGCAGAGCCCTCGGCGACGCCCCGGTGGATCGTATGCTCCGCGACAACCCCGCCCGCCTCCTCTCCCTCCCCTGATCCCCCCCTCCCCCACTACGCCGAGTGGTCACTTTCGGTCCAGAAATGGGCCCGAACTGAACCAAATCTGACCACTCGACAGGCAAAGCGCGGGACCTGACCGGGCACGGAACCCCGAGTGGTCAGTTTCGGTGCACTGAGGGGTCCAAAGTGCGCAGAAACTGACCAGTCGGCAGAGGGGGCGGGGAGGGGGCGGGTCAGCGGTAGTCGTCGAGTTCGGTGAAGATGCCGACGAGGGTCCGCGACTGGACGTCGTAGCCCATCGTGATGAACTCCCCCGGGGCGATCTCGGCGCTCGATGGATTCGCCTGATCGCCGCTGCCCGAGTCATAGATCGGGACGGCGTCCGCCGCGTACCCCGACCAACTCGCCTCGGGGTCCTCGATGAGGACGCCCTGCGTCGGCCGCCCCGACAGCTCGGGATTGCCGTACGTGAGCAGTACCTCGCCCGTGGACGTCAACAGTTGGTCATGCGACTCAGCAGGAAGGTCCGTCGCCGTCGCGGTGGTCCAGGTCAGCCCGTCGTCGAAGGAGCGTGAGAGGTAGGCACGCACCGGTGACGAGGTAGTGCGGATGAGCGCGACGATCTCGCCCGACGGGAGCACCGTGAGATTCGGCTCCTGGAAGTGGATGCTCCCCACCGCGATCGTGACCTCGTTCGCCGTGTCCCATGTCACGCCTCCATCCGTGCTGCGGATGACCGTCGCCCGCTGCCGGGAATCGGTGTCAGTGGTGCGGTAGAGCGGGATCAGAAGATCTCCGTCGTCCAGCTCGACGATCGGCCCGTGCGTGGCGGCGATGCCCCCACCGACCGTCGGAACATGCGACGGCGACGACCAGGTGGCACCGCCGTCGGTGGAGCGGACGACGTACGTCTGGATGACGCGCGGCGAGGTCCACTGGTACTCGAAGTAGCTGAGCAGGATCGTGCCATCGGCCAACTGGACCAGCTTCGGATCGCGTGCGTCGTGCGTGATGTCCACCGCCGTCGACGGGGTGGACCACGTCTCACCATCATCCGATGAGGTGACCACCTTGATGTCTCCGTCGGCATGGGTGTGCGCGGATGCCTCATGGTACGCGACGAGCAGGCTCTCGTCCTGGAGCGTGATGACGGAAGGGAAACGGATCTGCGTTCCGGCCGCGGAGGTCGCCGCGACGACCTCACGGAATCGCGGAATATTCGCCTCCTGCGCATTCTCAGACACCACGCCTCCGGTGTGCGTCACCAACGTCCGCACGATCGCCGTTCCGGTGAAGTCGGGGTCCAGAGTGTGGCTGACGGACACCGTGACGTCGCCGTTCGAGTCCGGTCCGCTCAGCTGGGCCGGCAGAGACTCGCCGTTCCACTCCACGGTCGCGGAGTACTCTCCGACGGACTCCCCCGTCGGCAACTCGAAACGTGCGACGGACAGGTCCGTGACCGATTCGCCGGCGGAGAAGCTGACGCCGGCGAGCACGGGCTCGACGGCCACGGATGTGAAGGCCGAGCCGGGAAGCGCTGGAGTCACGACGAGGTCATCGACGTAGTACTCCACACCGACAGGGGCTGTCCCGTTCGAGGCGAAGAACACTCCCCCGAGGCTCGTCGCAGCCGACGCCCTGGCGGTGGTCTGAGATCGCACTCCGGCGATGTCGAACTCCGCGCGATCCACCGACGCATTGACGGTCACCGGCAGCCAGCCACCGTCGGCGGCGTCCGCACCGCCCGACACCGTGCTCACCACCGACCAGGTGGAGCCGTCGTATGCCGACAGCACGAGGTCGGCACCCGCCGCTTCGACCGTGAAGCGCCAGGCGCTGGCACCGTCGTCGTCCAGGAGGGCGATGATCGCCGGCTCATCGAGCTGCGTGACGGACAGGAGGAACGAGACGGACTTCTGCGCTGATTCGGAGTAGCCGCACGACACCCGCGAGTGGGCGTCCGTGGCCTGATCGCTGATGCGAAGTGCACGGTTGCCGCCTGATCCGGCACCGAACTCCGCCTCCGCCACCGTGACGTCTCCCGCGTGGACGACGCAATCGACGGGCGGATCGCCTACGGTCTCCGTGTCGAAGGTGCGCACGGAGCTGAAGGCGTCCGAGGGAAGGATCGAGTCGACCGCCAGGTCGTCGACGTAGTACTCCACACCGACCGGCACGGTCCCACTCGAGGCGAAGAACACATCACCGAGCGCCGCCGCCGACGATGCCCGCACGGTGGTCTGGGTCCGAACACCGTCGACATCGATCTCGGCACGGTTCGGGGTCGCGTTGATCGTGATGGGGACCCACCCGCCGTCGGCGGCATCCGCGGCTCCGGGCACCGTGGCGACGGGCGACCAGGCCGACCCGTCATGCGCGGAGAAGACGAGATCCGCACCGGCGGCGGCGATCGTGAATCGCCACGCGCTCGCTCCGCCGCCGTCCAGCAGCGCGACGATCGCCGGCTGGTCGAGCTGCGCGACCGACAGGAGGAACGACACCGACTTCTGCGCGGAGTCGTCGTACGCGCACGACACCCGAGAGTGGGCGTTGGAGACCTGATCGTCGATCCGCAGCGCACGGTTGCCTATCTCCGCATCCCCGAACTCCGCCGCCGCAACCGTCACACCACCCGCGGGAACGATGCAGTCTGCAGGCGGCGCGGCCAGCGTCTCGGCGTCGAATGAGCGCACAGCGCCGTCGTTCACGGCTCCGGATGCCGCTGGGGGGAACCCCGCGAGGAGGCCGACGACGAGGGCGGCGACCGTCATCGAGGCGCGCGCTCCCCTCGTCCTGATTCGTTGACGTGGGGAGCGCATGACGAGTCCTCTCTGAGACGAACGTTTCCGGAAGTCACACACAGCAGCTCGTTCCATGTCAACGATCGGTTCCGACGTGGAACGCCGTGCGGAATCCCGTCGAACCCTTGACATGAAACGTCATTTCACGTCAGCATCGCCCCATGGACGCAAGCTCGGGGTCATACCACTCCCAGGGTCTGTCGCGCGGTCTGGCCGCGCTGCGCACACTGGCGAAAGCGCAGGATCCGCTCTCGCTCGCCACGCTCGCGCAACGACTCGACCTGCCGAAGTCGACTCTGCTCCGGTTGCTCGCCGTGATGGAGGAGGAGGGTTTCGTCGTCAAGCTCGAGGATCCGCCGTCGTACACCGTCGGCCCCTCCGTGTTCGACATCGCGGAGTCGCTCGGTGACGTCGACCTCGCAGCGCTCACCTCCGCGACGCTCAAGGAACTCGCCAACCGACTCGGCTTCACGGCCAACCTCGGCGTACTGCAGGGGCGCTCCGTGCTGCACCTGTGCGTCGAAGAGCCAGAGCGGGCCCTGCGTATCGCCGCCGGCGGATTCCTGGACCACACCTATTGCACCGGCCTGGGCAAGGTCCTGCTCGCCGCTCTCGACAGCGAGCAGATCGACCAGCGCCTGCCCGCCCCGCAGCCCTGGGAGAGCTTCACCGAACACACCATCACGACACGCACCGCTCTCGATGTGGAACTCGACCGTGTCCGCCAGCACGGGTACAGCATCGATGACGAGGAACGCAATCGCGGCGTGCGCTGCATGGCGGTGATCGTTCCCACGGACGCCCCCTTCGCGCTCGCGCTGAGCGTGTCCGGTCCCATCGGCGAGATCACCGACGCGCACGCACCCGCCGTCTACCGCGCGCTGACCGAAGCGGCCACCGCGATCGCGCGCCTGCCGCGACTGACCAGCGCACTGGAATCCGTACGCCTGAGATGGGGGATCGCATGATCATCGACATCCACACCCACTGTCATCAGCCAGAGCACTGGGGGAACGAGCACACGGATCACTGGGAGGGCGCCTACGGCGAGCCGTACCCGGTGGTCACCCCCGAGAGCTTCGACGCCGTCATGACCGCAGCGGGAGTGGACGTCGCCGTGACCTTCGGGCTCGCTGCGTCCAGCGCGGGCGTACGCACGCCCAACGCCTTCGTCGCCGACTTCGTGAGTCGGGTGTCCACACCCACCATCGCGTTCACCTCGATCGACCCGTCCGACGCGGATTGGCGCGCGCAGCTGGAGGAAGCGATCGAGCTGGGCTTCCAGGGCGTCAAGCTGTACCCGGTGCTGGCGGTCTTCGACCCGCTCGCGGACGAATTCGACGAGTTCTACCGCATGCTGATCGACCACGGAATGGTCGTGCTGTGGCACATGGGAGCGACACCGAGTCCCGTCGGGAGGCTCGCCGTGAGTCAGCCGCTCGTCGTGGACGAGGTCGCCCGCCGACACCCGGATCTCGTCCAGATCATGGCGCACATGGGGCACCCGTGGCAGCGCGACACGAACGTCGTCCTCCGCAAGAACCGCCGCGTCTTCGCGGACGTCTCCGGGGTCCCCTCCCGACCGATGGACGCCTTCTTCGCCCTCGTGCATTCGCAGGAGTGGGGCACCGTGGACAAGCTGCTCTTCGGTTCGGACTACCCGCTGTGGACCCCGACGGACGCGCTCGCCAAGCTGCGCCACATCGGCACGCTTCGCGCCGGAAACCTGCCCCACGTGGCTGAGGAAACGATCGAATCCATCATCGAGCGAGACACATTGAGCCTCCTCGGACTGACCGCACCGACACGCCTGACCGACCAGTGATCGAAAGCAGCACACAGGAAATGAGCACCATGCCATCCGCACCGTCCGCCATCTCCGCCTCCCCAGGCACCGCACGCCGCCTGGCGGAGCGCGCAGAGGCCATCGTCCCCGGCGGCGTGAACTCCGCCACGCGCGCCATCGGCGCGCCCTGGGCGTTCTCGTCGGCCAGCGGAGCCACGATCACCGACGCCGACGGGCGCACGTACACCGACTACCACGCGGCGTTCGGAGCCACGCTCCTCGGACACGCGGATGAGCGCGTGAACGAGGCGATCACAGCCGCCATCGCCACGATCGACCTCGTCGGGCTGGGCACCACGGAGCTCGAGGTCGAGGTCGCGGAGCTCGTCATCGAGAGCATCCCCTCCGCCGAGATGGTGATCTCCACCCTGAGCGGATCCGAGAGCGTTCTCCAGGCTCTGCGTCTCGCACGTGGCGCCACGGGTCGCCCCTTCATCGTCAAATTCCAGGGCTGCTTCCACGGCTCGTACGACGCGATCGCACGCAACGTGATCTCCCGCCCCGACCTGGCTTACGGACGCGACCCCAGCTCCAGTGGCATCCTCGACGACGCACTGGATCACACCCTGATCGCGGAGTTCAACGACCTCGCGTCCGTCGAAGAGCTCTTCGCCACGCATCCCGATGGCATCGCCGCCGTCATCCTCGAGCCGGTGCCCCACAACGTGGGGACTCTGCTCCCCGACCAGGCATTCTTGGAGGGTCTGCGGCGTCTCACCAGCTCCCACGGCTCCATCCTGATCTTCGATGAGGTCGTCACCGGATTCCGGCACGCCCTCGGCGGCTACCAGGAGCTCTGCGGGATCACCCCGGATCTGACGACGTTCGGCAAGGCCATGGGAAACGGATACCCTGTCGCCGGCCTCGCCGGTTCCGCTGAGGTGATGCGTCACTTCAGCCCCGCCGGCGGAGACGTGATGCTCGCGGGGACGTTCAACGGCAACGCCGCCTCGATGGCCGCGGCGGTCGCGACCATGCGTGCACTTCGAGACCCGGAGGTCGGGTTCTACGACCACGTGTTCGGTCTCGGGGACCGGATGCGCGAGGGCCTGCGCTCGATCACGTCGCAGCACGGCATCCCCGCCGTGGTCACCGGCTTGGGTTCGGTGTTCGTCACCTACTTCCTCGAGGGCGAGGTGCGCGGCTACCGGGACCTGCTGCGCAACGACGACGACGCCTACGCGACCTTCCACCGACGCATGATCGATCAGGGCTCGATGATGTATCCGATGTCGCTCAAGCGCAACCACATCTCGCTCGCGCACACCGCGGCGGACATCGATCGCACACTGCAGCAGGCCGACGAGGTGCTGGGCGGCATGGCCCGTGAAGGCCTGTTCGCCCGTGTCGAGGGGCGTGCGTGAGATGACGTCCTCCTCATCCGCACGTATCGCACTCGTCGGCGGCTTGGTCGCCGACGGGAGCGGAGACGCGCCGTTCCCCGCGGACGTCGTCGTGGCGGATGGGGTCATCGAGTCCGTCGTTCCGTGGGCCTCGCGGCCGCAGAGCGGGTATGACGCGCAGGCTCTGGACTGCGACGGCCGCGTGGTCGCTCCGGGCCTCGTCGACATTCACTGCCACTCCGACCTGAGCGTGCTCGCCTATCCCGACAACTCGAGCCGGATCAGCCAGGGCGTGACCACGGAGGTCGTCGGCAACTGCGGCATGACGCCCGCTCCGTCGGGCGGCGACCCCGTCGGACTGGCCGGCGTCATCGGCACGATCGACGTCGTGCCGACACTGCCGTGGACGTGGTCGGATGTCGCCGGCTGGTTACGCACTCTCGACCAGACACCCAGGGCGACGCACATCGCCGCTCATGTGGGTCACGGGTCCGCCCGATTCGCGGTCGCCGGTGCCGCCGGACGACCGCTCTCGGCGAGCGAACTCGCTGCTCTCGAGCGAGAGCTGGAAGCCGGGATGGACGCCGGATGCGTCGGGGCGAGTCTGGGGCTGATGTACGCCCCGGGCGAGGCTGCGACCGCTGAGGAGCTGCGCCGCATCGCGAGCACGGTCGCACGCCATGACGGCCTCCTCTCGGTGCATCTTCGTGATTACCGCGTGTCGGCCCTGCGCGACGCGATCGATGAGGTGGCCGGGCCCGCGCGCGACGCGGGTGCGCGACTGCAGATCTCGCATCTGCGCGGTATCGGCGGCGAGAACGGGTTCGCGGACGTCATCGAGCACATCGAGCGACTCCGCTCGGATCAGGACATCGCCGCGGATGCGTACCCTTACGTGCACGGACACACGACTCTCCTCCAGTTGCTGCCGAGCGAGCTGCGCACACAGGGTCCCGCCGCGGCCGTGGACGCCTCCCGGGTCGATCCCGCAGCGGTCGCCGGCATGTTGCGCGAGGCGGGCTACGCACCCGACGACATCACCGTGATGAAGGCGACAGCGCGCCCCGAGGCTGCGGGAGTGTCGCTCTCCGAACTCGACGGCGACCCCTGGCGGTGGCTGGTCGACCTGCTGCTGGACTGCGATGGCGTGGTCGATGTGGCGGTGCAGAGCGGTGTCTGGGCGGATGTCGACCTCACCATGCGAACGGACTGGGTGAGTATCGCCTCGGACGGGACCGCGCTCGACCCGTCTCACCGGCTGTCGGTCCCGCACCCGCGTTCGTGGGGCGCTTTCCCCGCGGCATACCGGCGCATGCGCTCCGTGGGCGTCCCGATCGGTTCCGCGGTGCGTCGGATGTCAACCGCTCCGGCCCAGCGCGTCGGGCTGACGGCGGGCATCGCCGTCGGCGCTCGCGCGGATCTCTGCGTGTTCGACGACACCCTCTTCGCCTCGCCCGCGACGTTCGCGCATCCCGCACAGCAGGCCACCGGGCTCGATCACGTCCTCGTGAACGGCGTCGTCGTCTATCACTCGGGCGGCCCCACAGGTGCCAGGCCCGGAGACCTCTTGACCAAGGAGAAACACCATGACTGACCGACCGCTCGGAGTAGGGATCGTCGGCGTCGGCGGCATCGCCCTGTCGCACATGGCCGCGCTACGCGTGACGGGCGCGGCCGAGCTCGTCGCCGTCTGCGACGTCGACGCCGATCGCGCAGCCGAGGTCGCGCACGTCGAGCGGTGCGACGCGTACTCCGACGTCGAGTCGCTCCTCGCCGCCGACAACGTCGAGGCGGTGATCGTGTGCACCCCGAACATGACCCACGCGTCGATCGGGCGGGCCGTGCTCGCTGCCGGACGCCATCTCCTCATGGAGAAGCCCCTGGCCATGAACGCGGAGGACGCTCGACAGCTCGCGGAGGACGCCCGCGCGCGGGGGCTTGCCCTCGCCGTCGGGCACAGCCACCGCTTCTCGGATCAGGGACTGGCCATTCGTGAGGCGATCGACGCCGGAGCCGTCGGCACGGTGCGGTTCGTGCGTGTGACGATGAACGGCGGATGGATCTGGCCCGGATGGCAGACCTGGGTACTCGATCCGGCACTCTCCGGAGGGCACTCGCTCCACAACGGTGTCCACCTCACCGACCTCGCGTGCTGGTGGACCGGCGAGCGAGCAGACACCGTCTTCTCCGTCGGTCAGCACGCGACCAGCGCCGCACTGGACTTCCATGACTATCTCGTCGTCGAACTGGGCTTCCCTTCCGGCGCGTCGGCGGTCTGCGAGGTGAGCCGCGGCGAGCGCCCTCGCGGCGCGAGCTTCCTGGAGATCGTCGTGGTCGGCACCGAGGGGGTGCTCTCGAGGGAATGGGACGCCGAGGGTGTTCTCGCGTGGACGGACAGCGGTCTGGCCCCCTGGCCGGTAGACGGTGGAGCGGCCCGCACGTTCCTGCGCGAGATCGAGAGCTTCGCCGATGCCGCGCGCGGCCGGGGAGACGTCGTCCCGCCCGTCGACGACGCCGTGCGCGCAATCGAGGTCGCGGTCGCGTCGGAGGAGTCTCTCCGCACTGGCCGCGTCGTGCATGTGAGCGCAGACCGACAGACGGACGCCGCGACGATCGGAGGCACACGATGAGTGCGAACCGGATACTTCTGGCGGGCGTGAGCGGAGGCGGCGCGCAGAATCACCAGGCGGCCATGTGGGCGCCATCGCTGGCTCCGGCCGGTCTCGTCCCGGTGGCGGTCTGGGTGCCGTCGACCACGACGGAGGTGGAGGTCGAGCACGCTCGGGCACTCGCGGAGCGCCACCAGGTGGACCTCCAGATCTCGGACGAGCCCGAAGTGGATGCCGATGGGGCGATCGCCTGCCTCCGTGGCCGGGACCGCATCCGCTTCCTCACGTATGCAGCCGAACGGACGATGCCCGTCCTGGTGGACAAGCCCACGCTCGACCCGACGGGGGAACTGGAACCGCTGACGGACATCCCCGGGCTCGCGGTCCTCGCCGGGCATCACTTCAGTGCGCATCCGGGCTTCACGCGGGCGCTCACCGCGGTACGCTCGGCCGAGATCGGTCTCCTGCGATCCGTCGCGGCCGAGCTGGTGGTCGGTTCGGAGGACGGCCCGTGTCCCGAAGGCGAGCTGCGCAACCTCGGAGTGTATCTCGTCGAGATGCTGCGCCACGCGACCGGACCGGCCACCGTCACCCTCAACGCCCACGCCACGGAGAGCGGGGACGCGTGGACGTTCCTCGGCCAGACGGAGCGGGACGTCGTCGTGAACGCGCACGTGTCCCGCACGGTCCGCGACGCCGGAGGCGGCGGGATCCTGCGCGCGTCGATCCGGTTCGTGGGCACGCACGGTTCGACCCGGGTGGATCTGACCGGGCCGACCCTCGACGTCCGCCGGCCCACGCTCACCCAGGCGATCCCGTTCGGGGAGAGCTCGGTGACCGCACTCATGCGTCGCTTCGCCGGGATCCTCAACGGCACGGCTCGCGCGACGCCCGCAGAGGACTTCCTCGTGCTTTCACGTGCGCTGGATGCCATAGCCCAGTCGGCGGCAACACGCACGGCGACGACACTCACCTGGTGAAAGGACACGAACGATCGTGAAATGGCTCACATTCGCCCATGAGGGAACGACAGGACACGGGTATCTCGACGGATCGGTCATCGCCGTCACCGGCCAGGGCGACCTGGCTCCGGTCGTCGCCGGCGACGAAGCGATCGGCAATGAGATCGCACGCCTACCGCTCGACGCGGTGCGCGTGCTCGCCCCGCTGCACAGACCGGGCAAGATCATCGGCGTCGCGGCGAACTTCCAGTCGCACGTGACCGAATCCGGAGCGAAGGAGCGGGAGAAGAGCACGGCTACGCCACGGCTCTTCCTGAAACCCGACACGACTCTCGCCGGTCCCGACGCGCCGATCGAGCTCGCGCCGATCACGCGGGAGCTCGACTGGGAGGTGGAACTCGCGGTCATCATCGGCCGCACCGCGCACGACGTCGATGAGGACAGCGCACTGTCGCACGTCTTCGGCTATGCGACCAGCAACGACGTCTCCGCGCGAAGCCTCGTGGTGGACTCGCCGCGCGATGGCGAAGCGGCCACGTCCTTCTTCGACTGGCTCGAAGGCAAATGGCTGGACGGGTCGGCCCCGATCGGCCCGTACATCGTGACGGCGGACGAGATCGCCGATCCTCAGGACCTCACGCTCACCCTGCGCGTGAACGACGAGATCAGACAGACCGGCAGCACGACCGACATGGTCCACACGGTCGCGACGCTGATCTCGTTCAGCTCCCGCCTGATGACGCTCAATCCCGGCGACATCATTCTCACCGGCACCCCATCCGGCGTCGGTGCGACGACTGGAGACTTCCTCTCACCCGGCGACGTCATGGTCGCCGAGGTGGAGGGGCTTGGAGCCCTCCGCACGCCGGTCATCGCACCGGCCGCGGGGCGGTAGCACTGCACAACACAGCACCATCCACCCCTGAAGGAGTAGAAGGAGTACGCACCATGAAGAAGCTGATCCCTGCCGTCACGCTCGGCGTGACCATGACCCTGCTCGCCGGCTGCACCGGCGGCTCACCGGACGACTCATCCGGCGACACCGCCGGCGACTCGTCCGCCAACGTCTATCTGTACGATTCACCCGGCTCGTTCAATCCGCTCAAGCCTCCGCAGGGGGCCGAGCAGCTGACGATGTCGCTCGTGTTCGACAACCTCGTCACCACCGGTCCGGACTTCGAGTTCGTCCCCCGACTCGCCGAGTCCTGGGATGTGTCCGACGACGCGACCGAGTACACGTTCCATCTGGGCGAGGGCCTCACCTGGAGCGACGGTGAGCCCTTCACCGCCGAGGATGTGGTCTTCAGCCTCAACGCCTACGCCGACCCTGAGGTCTCGAGCGCGATGGGGTCCCGCCTGTCGGACGTGGTCGGATACGACGACTTCGCCTCCGGTGCGGCCGACTCCCTGTCCGGTGTGGAGGCTGTGGACGACACGACGGTCACGGTCACCCTGGCCAGCCCGAACGCCGGCTTCCTCTCGCTGATCGCGTACGGCTCGGTGTTCTACATCCTCCCCGAGCACGTGCTCGGCGAGGTGGCCGGCGCAGACCTGCTCGAGAACGAGTTCTTCGACATGCCCGATGTCGGCATGGGACCGTACACGATCGAGGAGTTCAACCTCGACGAGGACGTCGTCCTCGCCGCGAACGAGAACTACCGGTCCGATGTCGGGATCGACACGCTGTACCTGAAGATGCTCACGAGCGACGTCGCGACCGCGCAGCTGGCCACCGGCGAGATCGATCTCGTCCAGATCTCCCCGCTGGACCTCGACGCCGTCGAAGGCATGCAGGGCGTGACGGTCTCATCGATGCCTGCCGCGGGCTTCTTCCGTCTGCTTCCGAACTTCGAACGATTCCCGGACGAACGCGTGCGCCAGGCGTTCCTGCACGCAATCGACCGTCAGGGGATCATCGACGGAATCCTCGGCGGATACGGCTCCACCATCAACAGCACCATCATGACCGAGTGGGCGCTGCCGGACGACCTCGAGCAGTACGACTACGACCCCGACCGGGCCGTGGAGCTCCTGGAGGAAGCGGGCTTCGACTTCGACGAGGAGATCCAGGTGAGCTGGATCCCCGGCCAGCGGGACCGCGATCAGATGATCGACGTGGTGCTCGCCAACCTCCAGGACATCGGCATCAACGCTGTGGCGCAGCAGATCGACGCGGCCACCCAGCTGCCGATGATCGAGGACGCGACATACGATCTGATGCTCTCTGCAGGTGGCGTCTACAGTCCGGACCCGGCCAGCTCGTTCCCGATCCTCGCCTGTGATGCGATCTACCCCGCCGGCGCCAACACCGCGCTGTTCTGCGATCCGGAGTTGGATGAGCTCATGCAGGCAGGCGAGGCCACCGCGGTACAGAGCGAGCGGGAGGCGATCTACCAGGACGCCGCTCGACTGGACAACGAACTCGTGCCGCAGCTGTGGCTCAACGTGCCCGAGACGATCTGGGCGACCAGCGAGCGCCTGCAGGGATTCGAGCCGCACGGTGACTTCACCAACGGATTCCTCAACGCCGCCGACTGGACGGTGACCGGCTAACACCATGCTGAGATCCCTCACCACCCGCCTGCTCTCGAGCGTCGTCGTCTTCCTGGCGATCGCCGTGGGGCTGTTCGCGCTCGTTCGCGTTGCCCCCGGCGATCCCGTCGACATGATGGTTCCCCAGGAGGTGACCGGAGCGGACCGCGAGGCCTATACGGACGCCGTGCGTGAACGCCTGGGGTTCGATCAGCCCCTCGTCGTGCAGTTCGTGCGGTGGTTCGGCGGGTTGCTCACGGGAGATCTCGGCTTCTCGTACGGAAACGGCGATCCGGTCGGTCAGTTGCTGGCCGACCGGATCGGCCCGACCGTGCTGCTGATGGGCAGCGCGCTGGTGATCGGTCTGATCATCGCCGTTCCCCTGGGCATCCTCGCCGCCGTCAAGCGCGACACGATCATCGATCACGGGATCAGTACGGCGAGCGTCGTCGCGATCGCGGTCCCCAGCTTCTTCCTGGCGATGCTCGCCATCTACATCTTCGCGGTGAAACTGCAGGTGCTCCCTTCCGCGGGGATGCACTCGTCGGGGAGAGACGACATCGGCGACCTCATCCTGCACATGATCATGCCGGTCGGGCTGCTCGCACTCGTGGTGGCGGCTCCCTTCATCCGCTACGTACGAAGCGGGATGCTGGAAGAGCTCGACAAGGACTATGTGCGTGCCGTCATCGCCAAGGGCGCGAGACCCGCGACCGCTCTACGCCATGCTCTGCGCAACAGCATGATCTCGCTCGTCACGGTCCTCACTCTGTACATCCCGATCTTCCTCGCCGGCGCGGTGGTGATCGAGCAGGTGTTCGCCTGGCCCGGCATGGGGCAGCTCGCGATCCGCGCCCTGACCACACGCGACTACCCGGTGATCATCGGCTTCGGCCTCTACGTGGCCGTTCTCGTGCTCGTCTGCAACTTCATCGCCGACGTGCTCTACACCTTTGTCGACCCGAGAGTGAGGGTGTCCCGATGAGCAAGACCTCGATGGACGAACCACGCATGCCCAGGGCTCCGAAGACCGAGGCCCTGGATGTGACCGCGGCGCGCGGCGGACGGAAGGCGGGCGAGCTCTCCCCCGACCGCCTGGCGCTGCGCCGCTTCCTGCGCAACCCCGTGGCCGTCGTCGGCGCGATCGTGCTGATCGTCGTCGTCCTCGCCAGTGCCCTCGCACCCATCATCAGCCCCTACCCGCCGGACGCGATCGACCTCGCGCAGATCCGCCAGCCTCCGTCGGCGGACCATCTGCTGGGAACCGACTCGACGGGCCGAGATGTCCTCAGCCGGTTGCTCAGCGGCGGACAGGTCTCCCTCGCCGTCGGGTTCTTCTCCGCCATCATCGCGGTGACGATCGGAACGATCGTGGGTGTGGTCGCGGGCTGGTTCGGCGGCGCCGTCGATGCCGCGATCAGTCGCTTCATCGACATCATGCTGACGGTGCCGCCGGTGCTGGTCGTGATCGTCCTCGCGGGCATCATCGGGCCGAACGTCGCGCTCCTCATCGCTGTCATCGCGGGGCTCTCGTGGCCGAACTCGGCTCGCATCGCCCGCGGCGTCGTGCTCGGGCTGCGTGAGGAAGAGTTCGTCCAGGCAGCGCGGGTCCTCGGCTCGAAGAGCTGGTTCATCATCCGCGCCCACCTCATCCCCGGTGTGCTTCCGGCAGTGGTGGTCGCCGCGACACTTCTCGTCGCCGAGGCCGTTCTGTTGGAATCGGCTCTGTCGTTCCTCGGCGCCGGAGTACAGCCCCCACAGTCCAGCTGGGGCAACATGCTCACCGAAGCGCAATCGTTGACCGTGCTGTCGACCATGCCCTGGCTGTGGATCCCCGCCGGCGCCTGCATCGCCGCGACGATCCTCTCGGCGATGGCAGTCGGCGATGGGATCCGCGACGCGATCGACCCCCGGAAGAACAGGTGAGGCCATGATGACCGACACGACCACCCGCACGTCTGCCCTGTCCATCCGCGATCTCACCCTCGACGTCTCGACGCCCTCCGGCGACGTGCGCATCCTCGACGGCGTCACGTTCGACATCGCCCCGGGCGAGATCGTCGGAGTGGTGGGCGAATCCGGCTCGGGTAAGAGCATGACCGCTCTGACTCTCCTGAAGCTGCTCCCCTCCAACGCGCGAGTGACCCGCGGGAACATCATGTTCGACGGCGGAGACCTGACCACCCTGTCCGCACGCGAGCTGCGTCAGATCCGCGGGCGCCGCATCGGCATCGTGTTCCAGGATCCGATGACCACACTCGACCCGGTCATCGCGGTCGGAAAGCAGATCGATGAGGCCTATCTCATCCACCACCCCCGCGCGTCCAAGACGCAGGCACGAGCACGCACGGTGGAGATGCTCGAACTCGTCGGCGTGCCCGATGCCGCGGGGCGAGCGAAGCAATACCCGCACCAGTGGTCCGGCGGAATGCGCCAGCGTGCGGTGATCGCCATGGCACTCGTCAACGACCCGGAGATCGTGATCGCCGACGAACCCACCACCGCGCTCGACGCGACCGTCCAGGCACAGGTCCTCGACGTGCTCGTGCGGGCGCGAGATGAACTGGGAGTAGCGATCGCGCTGATCACGCACGATCTGGGTCTGATCGCACAGTTCGCCTCGCGCGCCGTGGTGATGTACGGGGGGAGGGTCGTCGAAGTCGCCACGACCGAGGAACTCTTTGACGACAGCCGCCACCCATACACCGCCGCGCTCATCGGAAGCCGACCCAGTGCGCACTCGCGGGGCGAGAAGCTCGTCACGATACCGGGGCGACCCCCCGCGATGGACGCTCTCCCTCCCGGATGCGCTTTCGAACCGCGGTGCGCGTCGCCGTTCAAGAGCGAACGCTGCCGGGACGAACGCCCCGACCTGCTCACCAGCGTCGACGGGCGGTTGAGTGCCTGCCACTACCGCGACGAACACCACGAGGTGATCACATGATGCACGACCCCGCCGAGACCCCGCCGGACGACCACACCGAGATCCTGCGCGTCGACGACCTCCGCGTGCATTTCTCGGCATCGGGGCCCTTCGGTCGCAAGCGCACGATCTACGCCGTGGACGGCGTGAATCTCACCGTCCACGAGAACGAGTCGCTCGGCATCGTCGGAGAGTCCGGCTGCGGCAAGAGCACGACCGGACGCGCGATCGTCAACCTCAACCAGCCCACCGGCGGCAGGATTCTCTTCCGCGGCGAGGACATCACGCGTCCCCGAGGTGCGCGTCGACATGCGTTGCGCGAGAAGATCCAGTTCGTCTTCCAGGACCCGCAGTCCTCACTGAACCCACGGATGACCGTGCAGGAGATCATCGCCGAGCCGAAGAGAGCCTTCGGCCGCTGGGACGGCAGAACCGGTCCCCGCCACGTCGCGGAACTGCTCGATCAGGTGGGGCTGCCCCAGGAAGCGCGTCACCGGTACCCGCACGAGTTCTCCGGTGGGCAACGACAGCGCATCGGCATCGCCCGGGCTCTGGCTCTGGATCCCGAGCTCCTCGTCCTCGACGAGCCCGTCTCCGCTCTCGACGTGTCGGTCCAGGCGCAGGTGCTGAACCTCCTGATGGAGCTGCGATCCACCAGCGCTCGCTCTTTCATGATGATCTCGCACGACCTCGACGTGATCCGTCACGCCACCGACCGCATCGCGGTGATGTATCTGGGGCGCGTGGTGGAGACCGGGCCGGCGGACGCCGTGCTCGACGATCCGGCCCACCCGTACACGGCCGCGCTCGCCTCGGCGACACCGCCGTCCTCGCCGTCGGAGGTCCGCGAGCGCATCGTCCTCCGCGGCGACCTGCCCTCGGCCTCGGCGCCTCCCAGCGGATGCCGATTCCGAACCCGCTGCTGGCGCGCGGAGGACATCTGCGCCCGGGTGACGCCACCGATGACGCCCGCGGGTGCAGCCGGACGTGAGGTCGCGTGCCACTTCCCGCTGGTCCCCGTACGGGTCGACACACCCACGCTGCGAACCGAGCCGGCAGCATGAGCGCCCCGCGATCCTTCATCGGCCATGCCGTCGAGTCACTTCCCACGCCGTGCGTCCTCATACAGCGCACCACCCTGCAGACAAACGTGGACGAGATGGCCGCGCACACGAGGGCGCTCGGAGTGGAGCTGCGCCCCCATTGGAAGACCAGCAAGTCTGCTGAGGTCGCACAGCTCCAACTCGACGCCGGCGCTGCGGGTATGACTGCCGCGACTGCGAACGAGGTCGAAGCACTGGCGGGCGCCGGCGTGTCCAGTATCTTCTGGGCCTACCCGCCGGTCGGGCCGGAGCGGGTGCGCACCGCCGTCGACGTCGCGCGGCGAACTCACCTCATCGTCGGCCTCGACTCCGTCGCGGCCGCCCGACCGCTCTCCATCGCTGCGCTGGAGACAGCCGGCGCACCGGCGATCGATGTCCGCCTCGAGGTCGACACCGGCCTCGGCCGCACCGGCGTCTCCCCTGCCGACGCCGTTGCCGTCGCGACCGCGCTCCATGAGCTCGGTGGGATCCGCGTCGAAGGGGTGTTCACCCACGAAGGACAGGTGCAGGGTGTCGGCGCCGACCCTGAAGCACGATTGCGCACGGGCGTCGACGCGGGCCGTGTGCTTGTTGAGGTCGCCGAGCGGATACGCTCCACGGGGATCCCTGTGAACAGCGTCTCAGTGGGCTCGACCGCTGGTGCCCGCTCCGCACCGACCGTGCCGGGCGTGACGGAGGCGCGACCGGGGACGTATGTCTACGGGGACGAGAACCAGGTGGCCATCGGCACCGTGGATCCATCTCGGACGGCGATGGCCGTGCTCAGCCGCGTGATCAGCGTCGAGCGGCGCAGTCCCGTCCTCATCGATGCGGGGATCAAGGCGATGAGCAGCGACGGCAGCCTGCACGGCGACGGGCGGATCGGCACGGTCGTGGCGCCGACCGGCGGGATAGTCACGCACGGGAACGAGGAGCACGGTTTCCTGCGGACTGAGGCGTCCCTGCGGGTCGGTGACCTTGTTCAGATCCGACCGAACCACGCCTGTGGACTCACCAACATGCACTCCCACGTCTATGTCGTCGACGACGATGTGGTCACCGACGTCTGGCCGGTCCTCGCCAGGCACTGAAAGGAGCATGATGAACACCCTCGTCACCTCGCCCGAAGCACCTGACGCCGCCGGCCCGTACTCACCGGGAATCGTCAGCGGAGGGTTTCTCTTCGTCGCAGGGCAGGGCCCCTTCGACGAAGACGGGCAGCGTCGCGGTGAGACCTTCGCCGAGCAGGTTCACCAGACCTTCGGCAACATCGAGGCCGTCGCACGAGCAGCGGGGACCTCGCTCTCGAACGCCGTACGTATCGGCGTGTACCTGAACGACATGGCGGACTGGGAGGAGCTCAACGACCTCACTCGCGACCTCCTCACCCGTCCGTATCCGGTTCGCACGACGATCCAGGCCGATCTGAGCGGCTTCGCCATCGAGGTGGACGCGATCATCGCGCTTCCCACCGACTGATCACCGCGGTCGTCTTTCCTTCGCCGTCGAGTGGTCACTTTCTGTCCAGAAATGGGCCCGAAGTGAGCCAAATCTGACCACTCGACAGGCAGAGCGCGGTGGAAGGGACGCGGGCCGGTGGGGCCGGCCCGCGTCCGACTATCGCCTTCGGGGGCGATTGTCATCGAGTGCGGATCGCACCCGTGCTTCGCGTCTGGGAGTACGCGACCGGTGTGGGTAAACCGGGGGTGACGCGGTGTGGGGACCGCGGACCTCATCAGAGAGACGCCATGCCTGCGCCGCCGTTACGCCGACTACTCCGCGCATCCTTCTGGCATCCCGATATTCCCCCACTTCTAGGGGTCCTCCCCGCTGTTGCCGTCGATCCCCGCCCACCTCACGATCGATCGAGTGGTCACTTTCTGTGCAGAAGAGCCCCAAATCTGAACCAAATCTGACCACTCGACGGGACGACCAGTACCGTGCGCACGGCAAGAGAACTTGAGTGGTCAGATTTGGTTCAGAAATGGCGTGAAAGTGGACCGAAAGTGACCACTCGACGGACAAAGGGAAGGGCCCCGCCGACGAATCGGCGGGGCCCTTCAGAGGGAGAGAAGGGTCACTCGTAGAGGACCGCGGCGATGTCCTCGTCCTCGATGTTGTCAGCGTCGTACCAGTACGAGCCGGTGTCGTAGAACTCTTCGACCGTCTCGCCGTTGGCGGCGTCGTAGGCGGCCTGGACGACCTGGGCACCGATACCGATCGGGTCCTGGGTGATGGCGCCGGCCATCGTGCCGTCCTTGATGGCGTTGATCTGCGCGGCACCGGAGTCGAATCCGATGATCGTGATCTTGCCCTTCTCCAAGCCCAGCTCGTTCGCCGCGTTCACGACGCCGATGGCGGAACCCTCGTTGGTGCCGTAGATGCCCTTGAGGTCAGGGTGCGCGGCGATCATGGCCTTCGCGATGTCGGCCGACTTGAGGTGGTCTCCGTCGCCGTACTGGATGTCGACGATCTCGATGTCGGGGAAGTCCGACTCGATCTTCTCGACGAAGCCGTCACGACGCTCGACACCGGTCGAGTTGATCTGCGAGTGGCCGACGATGGCGACCTCGCCCTCGCCTCCGATCAGCTCAGCCATGTGCTCAGCGGCGAGCGCACCGGCGACCATGCTGTCGGTCGCGGCGAGGCTGAGGCCGACGTCACCGTTGCAGGGAGCGTCGAAGTACACGACGGGGATGTCGGCGGCTGCCGCCTGGTCGAGCGGGGCGACGCAGGCCTCGGGGTCCAGCGCCGCGTAGGCGATGGCGTCCGGCGAACGGTCGATAGCGCTCGTGAGCATCTCGAGCTGCTGCGCGACCTCGGTCTCGGACGCGGGGCCCTCGAAGGTGATCTCGACGCCGAGCTCGGCGGCGCGCTCCTCGGCGCCCGTCTTCACGGCCTGCCAGAACTGGTGCTGGAAGCCCTTCGAGACGAGGGCGATGGACATGGACTCGCTGCCTTCGGCGTCGCCGCCGGCGGAACCGCCGCCTGCGTCGTTCGAGCATCCGGCGATGGTGAGCGCCGCGACTGCGACGAGGGCTGCGAATGCAGACTTCTTACCGAATTTCATGGAAACTCCATTGTTCTGTGTGATGTCGGCCTTGCGGCTGACGGTGGGACATTCGGTGCTGTGTGCCGGTGCGGATCTCTCCGCGGGTTCGGCCGGAGCCGAGCGAGGGGTGGCGGGCACGGGTTTTCGCCACCTCCCGACGATCAGGTGCGCTGCCTGTTGCGCAGCGAGTCGAAGAACACCGCGATCAGGATCACGACGCCGACGACGACGTTCTGCCACTCGGTCTGGATGGACAGGATGCGCAGGCCGTTGACGAGGACGCTCATGATGAGCGCGCCGATGACGGTGCCGAGGATCGATCCACGACCACCGAGCAGCGACGTGCCGCCGATGATGACGGCCGCGATCGCCTGCAGCTCGTAGCCCATTCCGATCTGCGGCTGGGCCGAGTCGAGTCGGGCCGCGATCATGACGCCCGCGATACCGGTGAAAGCACCCGCGAACATGTAGACGAAGATCGTCCAGCGTCGGGTGCTCACACCCGACAGGCGCGTCGCCTCCTCATTGGATCCGATCGCGAAGCTGTAGCGACCGAGGAGCGTCTTGGACATCACCACGTAGGCGATGATCGCGAGGATCGCGGTGATCAGCACGGCGTTCGGCAGACCGGGGATGAGCGTGCCGAGCGCGATGTTCTTGAACGTCGGTGCGGAGCTGGAGAAGTAGATCGGTGCGACACCGGAGATCACGAGCGCGAGGCCACCCGCGATCATCATCATCGCGAGCGTCGCGATGAACGGGGGAAGACGCAGGAAGGTGATGTTGACGCCGTTGACGAGGCCGATCACGACACCCGTGGCGATTCCGCCGATCACACCGACCACGATCGGCAGGCCCATGTTCGTGATGAAGACACCGGTCATCACCGCGCAGAGCGCCATACCGGTGCCGAGCGACAGGTCGATGCCGCCGGTGATGATCACGAAGGTCGTGCCGAGCGCGAGGATCCCGATCACGGCCGTGGACAGCAGCACCGTGGAGATGTTGCTCCAGGTGAAGAATGCCGGACTCGCGATCGAGAAGAAGATCAGGAGCACGACGAGGGTCCCGAACGCCAGCGACTGCTGCAGCTGGCGCCGGAGGAACCCGACGATGTCCCGCTTGTCGGTGTTCTCGTTGACGGCGGTCTGGATGATGGTCGTCGTCGATCCACCGGGCTTCTCTGGGGTGCTCATCAGTCTTCCTCCCCGTGGGCTGCAAGTTGCATGATCTTCTCCTGGCTGGCTTCTTCGTTGCGGAGTGTTCCGGTGATCCTGCCGTTCGCGAACACGGCGATACGGTTCGCGACGCGGAGGATCTCCGGGAGCTCCGATGAGATGACGATGATCGACTTGCCGGATGCTGCGAGCTGCTGCATCAGGCGGTAGATCTCTTCTTTGGCACCGACGTCGATCCCTCGGGTGGGTTCGTCGAAGATGAGGACGTCGCAGTCGCGCATCAGCCACCGGGCGATGACGACCTTCTGCTGGTTCCCGCCGGAGAGGAGCTTGACGACCTGGTTCACCGAGGGGGTCTTGACCCTCAGCTGCTGGACGTACTCCTTCGTGCGGTTCTTGGCTTTCCCGTCGCTCATCCAGCCGATCGCGTTGGCGTACGAGTCCAGCGACGCGAGCACCGAGTTGAACGTGACGTCCTGTTCGAGCATCAGGCCGAGCAGTTTGCGGTCCTCGGAGAGGTATCCGACTCCGTGCTTGACGGCGTCGGCGGGCTGGTGGATCTTGACCTTCTTGCCGTCGATCACGATCTCGCCGCTGTCGCGGTGGTCGGCACCGATCACGGCACGGGCGGTCTCGGTGCGACCGGCGCCCATGAGCCCCGCGAACCCGAGGATCTCGCCGCGGTGGAGCTGGAACGAGACATCCTTGAGCAGCGCCTTGGTGGACAGTCCCTGCACGTCGAGCACGATCGGGTCTCCGATGTGCTCGCGCGCGGTCGGCCGCGCTCCCTCGTCGATCGCGCGCCCGACCATCATCTCGATGATGGTCGGAACGTCGATCTCGGTCTTCTCGAGTGATCCGATGTATTCGCCGTCACGGAGGACTGTCACACGGTCCGCGAGGCGGCGCAGTTCGTCCATCCGGTGGGAGATGTAGACGATCCCGGTGCCCTTGGCCCGCAGCTGCTCGATGAGCACGAACAGGGTCTCGACCTCGGAGTCCGTGAGCGACGAGGTGGGCTCGTCCATGATGAGGACCTTGGCGTTGAAGGACAGCGCCTTGGCGATCTCGACCATCTGCTGCTTCGCGACCGTGAGCTCGCCGACGGTCTGGCGCGGGTTCAGGTCGATCTCGAGCCGGGCGAGCAGCTCGGCCGCCTGGGCGTTGAGCTTGCGTTCCGAGAGGAACGGGCCGGTCTTCGGCTCCCGCCCCACGTAGATGTTCTGCGCGACGGTGAGGTCGCTCATCAGGTTCATCTCCTGATGGATGATGGTGATTCCGAGCTGCTGCGCCTGGAGCGGACTGGTCAGTTCGACCTCGTCCCCCTCGAAGACGATGGTGCCCTCGTCCTTGGTGTAGATCCCGGAGAGGATCTTCATCAGCGTGGACTTGCCGGCACCGTTCTCGCCGACGAGGACCAGCACTTCGCCCGCGTGCACCTCGAGGTGCACGTCCTTGAGCGCCTGCACCCCGGGGAACCCCTTGCTGATGCCGTCGACCCGAAGGATGGGATCGGTCATGCTCTCACCTGCTCCCTTGCAGTCGTGTTCGTTGTCAGTGCGTCGCGTCAATGCGTCGCGTCAATGCTCCGCATCAAACATCGGATCAATTCTCGTCTCACATCATCACAGATGCAAGTTGTATCTAAATGTACCTAACGGGTGCTGCTGTGTAAAAGGCCTGTAATAACATCTTGGCCACGGCTTGCTCCGCGTCCCCTGACCATCAGTGATGACGGATCGAGTCGACGGCGATGAGCTTGTCGCGGATGAAGGCGTTCGCGTGCGCTCCGAGCTCGACGTTGTCGGTCCAGAGGTTGCGCCAGATGCCCAGCATCCGACTGAGGTCCGGCGCGACGACCGCGGACGAGAACGACTCGAACACGATGGGCCCGTCGTAGCCGATGCGTCCGAGCGCCTTGAAGAAGGTGTCGAAGTCGACGGACCCCGTGCCGAGGTAGCCGCGATGACTCTCGCCGATGTGCACGTACCGCAGGCTCGGTGCGGCATCCAGCACCGGCGCGAACATATCGGACTCCTCGATGTTCATGTGGTACGTGTCGAGGTGGATCCCGAGGTTGGGACGGTCGACCTCCGCGAGGTACTCGAGAGCCTGGCGCGCGGTGTTCAGCACGTTCGTCTCGTAACGGTTGACGACCTCGAGCGAGACGGACACTCCGCGCTCGGCCGCGTGGTCGGCGACTCGGGCGATCGCACGGCGGCTGCTCTCGAGGCCCGCATGCGTGACGGGCTCCATGTACTTCTGCATGGCGCTGTAGATCACTCCGCAGAAGTGCTGCCCGCCGAGGTCGGCCAGCACGTCGACCGCCTGGACCAGGAGGGCCTCACCACGGGCGACGACCTCCGGGTCCGCGCTCGTGACGTCGGTGTGCGCGGAGAGGCCGAGCGACGCGCTGACGGCGAGGTCGTGCTGCGCGAGCGCCTGCCGCGCGGCCTCGACGTCGAAGGCGAAGGGATCCATCAGGGGGAACTCGATGAGGTCGAAGCCGGCCTCCTTGGTCTTCTCGACCGAGAGCCGGATCCCGTCCGCGTCGAAAGTCCCCGTCCACACGAGCCCGTGGCATCCGATGTTCATGCGATCCCTCGAAGGCGGGCGTGTGGCACCGTCGCCTGTGATCAATTGGCACGTGCCAAGTTGACCTCGGGGCCACGCTACGTCGCGCCGTCCGGCCCTGTCAAGAACTTTCTTGGCACGTTGCAAATTTCGGCTACTCTGGACTCGCCGCACCGCTCACAAAGGAGTACCGATGCCAGCCAGCGTCAAAGATGTCGCCGCGCTCGCCCGAGTGTCGTCGTCGACAGTCTCGAACTACCTCAACCACCCGCACGTCCTGAGCGAGGCCAGCCGGGAGCGGGTGCGCGCCGCGATCGACGAGCTCGGCTACGTGCCCAACGAGTCCGCGCGGCAGCTGCGCGCCGGCTCCAGCAAAGCCCTCGCCCTCATCCTGTTGGATGCCTGGCTCCCCTTCTTCCACGAACTCTCCCGCGGACTGGAGGACGTCACCCGCGAGGGCGGGTGGTCGCTCTTCTTCAGCAACAGCAACCGCGACGGTGCTCAGGAACGGCGCAACATCGAGATGTTCGACGCACACCGCGTGCAGGGCATCGTGATCTATCCGTTCGGCGACGTGGTCCCGCAGCTCGAACGGCTCGCCGATCGGGGCATCCGCTCGGTCGTCGTCGGCCCCATCCGCACCTCCGACACCGTCGCGTCCGTACTCTTCGACGACCGCGGGGGCGGGCGACTCGCCGGCGAGCATCTGCTGTCGATCGGCCGGCGCCGGATCCTATTCCTCGGCAGCCCCACCGTCAGCCAGTCGAACGACCGTGTGAGCGGGCTCAGGGATGCCCTGGACGGGACGGATGCGTCCCTCACCGTCCTCGACGTCCAGAATCTCGTGACCGAGGACGGACTCCGCATCGCGGAGCGAATCGTCGCGATGGCACCGGATGAGCGACCGGACGCGATCTTCGCGGCCAACGACATGGTCGCCCTCGGCGTGCTGACCCAGCTGATGCGGCACGGCATCCGCGTTCCCGACGAGATCGCGCTCGTCGGTTTCGACGACGTCGCCCAGGCCCATCAGAGCGTGGTCCCCCTCACGAGCGTGCGCCAGCCCGGCTACGAGATCGGTCGCGCCGCGGGCACCGCGCTCCTGCAGCAGCTCGCCGATCCCGGCGCCCCGCCGCCCGCGACGACGCCGTTCCCCGCCGAGCTCATCGTCCGGGAATCCACCGTCGGCTCCTGACCCCGCGCGACCGCGCCCTCAGGTGTCGCCGCCGCGGGCGGTGAGGGCACCCGAGATGAGCGCCTGCACGAGCCTCTCGGTGTCGTAGTGCGGGTCGTCGGCCGCGCCGATGCAGAGGTTCCCCACTCCCTTCAGGAGGGAGTAGCCGCTCAGGGAGGGCTCATGGGCAGCGTGCCCGCGCTCGGAGCGCGCGGCGAGGAGAAGCGAACCGCAGACGGGCACGAGTCGGTCGACGAAATACGCGTGGAGGGCGTCCGATCCGGCCGCGTCCCCGCGCAGTGCTCCCGCGAGCCCGTGCTTGGTCACGAGGAAGTCCACGAACAGGGCCACCCAGGCACGCAGCGCGGCCTCGCCCGTGGCGCTGTCGGCGAGGAGCCTCGGCCCCGCCTCGGCGCAGGCCTCGACCTGGTGCCGGTAGACCGCCACGACCAGCTCCGGCCGGGTGGGGAAGTGCCGGTAGATCGTGCCGACTCCCACTCCCGCCCGCTCCGCGATCGCACGCACGGGGGCATCCACGCCCGACTGAACGAAGACCGCGGCGGCTGCGTCGAGGAGCGCCTGCTCGCTGCGGCGCGGCCGCCCCACCGCCCGTGCGGGGCCTGCGCTCGAGACGTCGTGCGGTCCATCCGTCATGCTCGCTCCTCAAGGGGGTCGACGTCGCGCTTGCTTATCGGAACAATGTTCCGTAAAGTTGCGGAGCGGTGCTCCGATAACCAGTATCGCAGAGCCCGCACCTCGGAAGGGACCCCCATGACCTCATCACTCCTCGACACCCTGGACGACATCATCGGTGCCGGAACCCCCGTCGTCTCCGTCGCGCCGGTTCGACTGTCGGCTCCGGGGCGGCCCGTCCCGCTGGACGTGCGCGTCTCCGCGCCGGCGACGGGCACGCACCTTCCCGTCGTGGTGTTCTCCCACGGCAACGGGTGGAACCACGACGGATACGCCCCGCTCACAGCGTTCTGGGCCTCGCGAGGGTTCGTCGTGATCCAGCCGACGCACCTGGACTCGCGCCGGAACGGCTTCGGATTCGACCACCCGGTGTTCCCGACGATCTGGACCGAGCGCATCACCGACCTCACGCGCATCCTCGACCAGCTCGACACCGTCGAGAGCGCCGTCCCCGGACTCGCCGGCCGCATCGACCGCACCCGCATCGCGGCCACCGGCCACTCGTGGGGCGGGCAGACCGCGCAGTCCCTGCTGGGGGCGAGGATCCTCGATGAGGCAGGCGCCGTGGGCGAGGACATGTCCGACAGCCGCGTCTCCGCGGGGGTCCTGTTCGCCGCGACCGGACTCGGCGGGGACGACCTGCACCCGTTCGCGCAGGAGAACTTCCCCTTCATGCGTCCCTCGTTCCGGGAACTGACCACGCCGACCCTCGTGGTCGCCGGCGACCGGGACCAGTCGAAGATGTCCAGCCGCGGCCCCGACTGGTTCACCGACGTCTACACGCACAGCCCCGGCGCCACCGACCTGCTCACCCTCCACGGAGCAGAACACGCTCTCGGCGGGATCGTCGGCTACGAGGTCGCCGAGACCACGGACGAGAACCCCGAGCGCGTCGCGGTGATCCAGCGCATGAGCACCGCGTACCTGCGGACCGCGCTCGGCGTCGATGGCCCCAGCTGGGTCACAGCGCGAACCGCCCTCCGTGACGCCGGGACGCCGATCGGCACGATCGACAGCAAATAGCCGCGCGCCCCGTCCGCCTCTCTGGCACTCGGGGCATGCCTCCCGTCAGGCGGAGGCGTGCCCCACGACGCCCTTGCGCAGCAGAGCGTTGCCGTACTTGCGCGTCTCGCCGGTGCGCACCATGAGGTACGCGCTCTTGGCGACGTCGTAGTACGCGAAACGCTCGACGAACCGGGTCGTGTCGATCGAGGTCCCGGCGGCGGCCATGAGCTCATGCTGCACATCGAGCACCGTCGCATCCGCGGACTCCATGAGATCCAGTCCCGGAGCATCATCCAGCGGGATCACCGTACGGATGGCAGCGAGCACCTCGGGCGTGGACGTCCCAGGCAGATCGACCACATGGCGACCGAGCCCCCACGCGGGGAAGTGCGCGTCGGCGATCACGACGGAGTCGGAATGGCCCATCCGATCGAGGTGCAGCAGCAGCTCGCCGGTCAGCAGCGGGTGGATTCCTTCGAGCATGGGCGCCTCCTAGGCGGGAATGAGACCTTCGTCGGCCAGCTCCGACCAGAATGCCCGGGGAATGACGACTGCCGCCAGTTCGGCATTCTGACGGATCTGCTCCGCCCTCGAACTGCCGACCACGACGGACGCCGTCGCGCTGTCCTGGAGCGGGAACTGCACCGCCGCGGCGGGAAGCAGCACGTCGTGATTGCGGCACACCGCGACGATCCGCTGCAGCCGATCCCACAGCTCGTCCGGGACGCCGCCGTACTCGTACCGGCCGTCGCGCGTCGGCTCGGGCTTCGCGAGCAGCCCGGAGTTGAACACGGATGCGGCGACGATCCGCGTCCCGCGCTCGTGACACGCGGGAAGCACATCCACCGCCGCCGGCTGTTCGAGAAGCGTGTAGCGGCCCGCGATCATGATGATGTCGAGGTCGGCCTCGCGCACGGAGCGACTGAGCGCGTCCGACGTCATCGACCCGATACCCACCGCGGACACGCCGCCCGTGTCGCGGAGGTCCTCGAGTGCGGGGAGCGCCTCGGCGATCGCGAGGTCGAGATCGTGCCGTTCCGGATCGTGGAGGTACAGCAGGTCGATCCGGTCGAGCCCCAGACGCTCCAGCGACTCCGACACGCTCGTCCGGATGCCGTCGGCGCTGAAATCCCACACGCGTTGCAGATCGTCGGGCACGAAGAAGTCGTTCGCCGTGTCGAGTCCGCCGTCATGGTCCGGGTTCGGCCGCAGGAGCCGACCGACCTTCGTCGACAGCACGAACTCATCCCGCGGCTTGGTCTGCAGGAACGCGCCCAGCCGGCGCTCGGAGAGACCGAGTCCGTAGTGGGGGGCGGTGTCGAAGTAGCGGATGCCACTGTCCCACGCCGCCTCCAGCACCTCCCACGCCGCCTCGTCGCTGAGTTCGCGGAAGAGGTTCCCGACGTTCGCGGCGCCATATCCGAGGCGCGGAACCGCGAGGTCAGAGCGCGACATGCTCACCCGTCCAGGTGTACTCCGCCCGGCTCGCGGCCTTCATCTCCATACCGGTACCCGGGGTCGTCGGCGCCATGTACGAACCGCCCTGGATGTCGGTGGGGATCACGAAGTGGTCGTGCAGGTGGTCGACGAACTCGATCAGCCGCCCCTCGCGGGTACCGGTGACCGCCACGAAGTCGAACATCGACAGGTGCTGCACGGCTTCGCAGAGGCCCACGCCGCCCGCATGCGGGCAGACCGGGATGCCGAACTTGGCGGCGAGCAGCAGGTTCGCGATGTTCTCATTGACCCCCGCGACGCGCACGGCGTCGATCTGCATGACCGAGATCGCCTCGGCCTGCAGGAGTTGCTTGAAGATCATGCGGTTCTGCGCGTGCTCGCCCGTCGCGACGCGGATGGGCGCGACGCCGCGCGCGATCTCGGCGTGGCCGAGGATGTCGTCGGGGCTCGTGGGCTCCTCGATCCAGGCCGGGTTGAATTCGGCGAGCGCGTTGACCCACTCGATCGCCTCTGACACCTCCCACCGCTGGTTCGCATCGATCGCGATGGGGAAGTCCGGTCCGCACACCTCGCGGGCCTTTCGGAAGCGGCGGATGTCGTCGTCCAGGTCCGCGCCGACCTTCAGCTTGATCTGCGTGAAGCCGTCGGCCATGGCCTCGCGGGCCAGGCGCTCGAGCTTCTCGTCGGAGTAGCCGAGCCAGCCGGGGCTGGTCGTGTAGCCCGGGTAGCCCGTGGCGAGGAGCTCCTGCTCCCGCTCGGCGCGACCGGGCTCGGCGGCGCGGAGGATCTCGAGCGCATCCTCGGGTGTGAGGGCGTTCGTGAGGTAGCGGAAGTCGACGAGTCCGACGAGCTCCTCCGGCGTCATCCGGGCCAGGAGCTGCCAGAGCGGGAGACCCGCGCGCTTGGCCTTGATGTCCCACAGCGCGTTGATGACGGCGCCGATGGCCATGTGCATGACACCCTTCTCGGGGCCGAGCCAGCGCAGCTGCGAGTCGCCGATGATGTCGCGGAACGTCGTGCCCATGTCGTCGAGCAGCGGTTCGATCTCACGCCCGACGAGATGTCCGGCGAGCGCGTCGATCGCGGCGACCTGGACGTCGTTTCCACGTCCGATCGTGAAGACGAAGGCGTGACCCTCGACGCCGTCTTCGGCGTCGGTACGGATCACCACATACGCCGCCGAATAATCGGGGTCGGGGTTCATCGCATCCGAGCCGTCCAGGCTCAGGGACGTGGGGAAGCGGATGTCGGTCGTGTCGACATCGACGATACGGCTCACGGATTCCTCTCCTCGTGCAGCACACAGTCGATCTGCACGGATCTCTTGGAGTGTAAACATCGGATGTCTATACTGTCAACGAGGGACGTTGCGTCGACGCGCGTCCATGACGAACAGGAGAAGCATGAAGTTCGCGCGGCTTGGAGCCCCAGGATCTGAAATCCCCGTCGTCTTCGACGGCACCCAGTACCTCGACCTCCGCCCCCTGACATCGGATGTCACCGGCGATTTCCTCGCCGACGATCCGGTCGCCCGCGTCACCGCCGCGCTCGATAGTCTGCCGGTGCTCGAGAACGCGGAGTCGCTGCGCATCGGAGCCCCGATCGCCCGCCCGAGCGCGGTCATCTGCATCGGGATGAACTACGCCGCCCACGCGGCGGAGTCCGGATCCGAACCGCCGAAGATCCCGATCATCTTCCTCAAGACGCCCAACACGGTCGTCGGCCCGAACGACGCCGTCACGATCCCGCGCGGCAGCGAGAAGACCGACTGGGAGGTCGAACTCGGCATCGTGATCGGACAGCGCGCGTCCTACCTCGACTCGCCCGACGAGTCCCTGGCGCACGTCGCCGGCTTCGTCGTGGCGAACGACGTCTCGGAGCGCGAGTTCCAGATCGAGGTCTCGGGTGGTCAGTGGTCGAAGGGCAAGATCGCGCCCGGCTTCAACCCGACCGGACCCTGGCTCGTGACCCCGGACGAGGTGGATCACCGATCCCTGGGCCTGCGCAGCTTCGTGAACGGCGAGCCTCGTCAGGACTCGAACACGTCCGACATGATCTTCAGCGTCGAGCACATCGTGCACCACCTGTCGCAGTACGTCGCCCTCGAACCCGGCGACCTCATCCTCACCGGGACTCCGCAGGGTGTCGCCCTGTCCGGCAAGTACCCCTACCTCGCGCCCGGCGACGTGGTCGAGATCGAGATCGACGGCCTCGGACGCCAGCGTCAGGACTTCGTCGCCTGGGAGAAGAACGCGTGAGCGGCGCACTCGACGGCCTGGTCGCGATCGTCACGGGCGGCGCGTCGGGCATCGGCGCGGCCATCGCCCAGCGCCTGCATGCCGACGGCGCGGAGATCGCCGTCCTCGACCGCGATCCGTCCGGTGCCGATGAGCGCTTCGCCGCCTTCACGGCGGACGTGTCGGACCGCGCGAGCGTCGACTCGGCGGTCGGAGCTGTCGCGGAGCGGTTCGGCCGCATCGACATCGTCGTCAACAACGCCGGCATCGGCGCGCAGGGCGATGTCGCGACGAACGACGACGACGAGTGGGCGCGTGTGCTGTCCATCAACGTCACCGGGATCGCCCGAGTGACCTCCGCCGCACTCCCGTGGCTTCGGAAGTCCCCCGCCGCGGCGGTCTGCAACACGTCGTCGATCGCGGCGACCGCCGGCCTGCCCCAGCGCGCGCTGTACAGCGCGTCGAAAGGCGCGGTGCTCTCGCTCACCCGGGCGATGGCCGCGGACCACCTGTGGGAGGGCATCCGCGTCAACGCCGTGAATCCCGGCACCGCCGACACTCCGTGGGTCGGGCGGCTCCTGGACTCCGCCGACGACCCCGCCGCCGAGCGCGCAGCCCTCGAGGCTCGTCAGCCTCACGGCCGACTCGTGTCGCCGGATGAGGTCGCGGCAGCCGTCGCGTATCTGGTCAGCCCGGACGCCGGTTCGACGACGGGCAGCTACATCGAGGTCGACGGCGGCATGATCGCCCTCCGCCTCCGCCCCCGCGACGCCTGACCTCCCCCTTCCGCCGAGTGGTGGGGGGG
>JBNJKL010000010.1:0-29216 GCA_051751065.1 Actinomycetota bacterium
CCCCCCCCCCGGGGGGGGGGGGGGGGGGGGGGGGGGGGGCGCCCCCCCCCCCCCCCCCCCCCCCCACTCCCGGGTTCTAGGCCGTAGGGGTCGAGCCGCTCTCGCCGTTCGCGTTCGTGCGCTGACGCTCACGATCGTCATGGAGTCCGTCGCGCACACCTTTTCGGACCGCGCCGTACACGGCGTACGCCAACACCGCGATGGCGAGGCCGATCAAGGCTACGGATGACAGCGGGTCCATTGGTTCTCCTCCAGGGTCTCCATCCACTGTAGGCACCGAGACCGACGCGTCGCGCCGCAGCACTCCCGGGTTCTAGGCCGTCGGCGCCGCGACGCTGAGGATCCAGGTCACACCGAAACGGTCGGTGAGCATGCCGAATCCGGCGCTCCATGCGGATGCCGCGAGCGGCTCGACGATCGTCGCGCCGTCCGACAGCGGTGCCCAGTAGCCCTGCACCTCGTCGAGGGTGCTGCCGTCGACAGCGACGAAGAACGGCTGATCGGTGATCGTGACGCCGTTCTCACGGCGGGTCGATCCGGCGGCGACAGGACCGCCGTACTCCCCCGGGATGTCGTACGCCAGCACGCGGAAGCCCTCCGCGTTCGCGATCTGTCCGAAGACGACCCCGTCGGAGCCGGGCGCTTCCTGGGGCATCCCGAAGTCTGCGTACGTCGTGATCCTCTCCTCGCCCCCGAAGACGGACGCGTAGAACTCCAGCGCCGCCCGGGCATCGCCGCGGAAGTTGAGGTGAGTGGTGGTCGTGAGGCTCATGTCTGCTCCTGGTGAGTCGGTTGCCAGGAGGATCCCTGGTAGTCATCACTCTTCCCGTCATATAGGTCGGTTTTTGGCCTAGACCTGAACTACCTTCGAAGAATGACGACGACCTCGCGACTGCTCCACCTCCTGTCGCTGCTGCAGACGCGACGAGACTGGCCGGGATCGGTGCTCGCCGAGCGGCTGCAGATCAGTCCTCGCACGGTTCGGCGCGACGTGGATCGCCTTCGCGAGATGGGCTACAGCATCCAGGCGACCATGGGGCCCGTCGGCGGCTACCGTCTCGACGCCGGGAGCGAGCTCCCACCCCTGCTGTTCGATGACGATCAGGTCATCGCGCTGGCGGTCGCGCTGCGGGCAGCCGCCAGCGGAGTCGGGATCGAAGAGGCCGCGGTGCGAGCGCTGACCACCGTGACACAGGTGATGCCGTCGCGACTGCGGCATCGACTGAGCGCCCTGGATTTCACCGTCGTGCCGAGCCGGCCCGGGGAAGCAGCTCCCGACTCCGTGTCGCCGGATGTACTCATCGCCCTTTCGACCGCCACGCGCGCGCACGAGGTCGTGCGCTTCGACTACGCCGTTCCCCACGTCGAGGCGGCATCCGACCCTGCGTTCGCGTCCGCGTCCGCGCCGGCAGCACCGCGCCGCGCGGAGCCCCACCACCTGGTGACGTCCCATGGACGCTGGTATCTCGTCGCCTGGGACCTCGACCACTCCGACTGGCGCCTTTTCCGCGCCGATCGGATCACCCTCCGGACACCCAACGGACCGAGGTTCACCCCGCGCACCGTGCCGGGTGGCGACGTCGCCGAGTACGTGTCCGCCCGCTTCAAGGGCTCCGAGCGAGAGAACCGGTGGCCGTGCACCGGAACGGTGATCCTCGATCTCCCCGCCAGGGAGGTCCGTCCTTTCGCCGGCGACGGCACCGTCGTGGAACTCGGAGGCGGCCGCTGCAGACTCGAACTCGGGTCCTGGTCGTGGGTCGCGCTCGCGGCATCACTCAACAGGTTCGACACCGACATCGAGGTCATCGAGCCGCCCGAGCTCCGCGAAGCGTTCAGCCGACTCGCGGCGCGCAACGCCGCGACCGCGGCTCGGTGACGCAGCTCACTGAGCGAGTTCGAACGTCGTCGACCACGCCCCATGCTCGATCGTCACGCTGATGGGACGATCGGTGACCTCTGTCGGCAGCACCAGTTCGTGGGTGAAGTACGCCATGTCAGCGGTGCAGACGGGACCACCGGTCGATCGCGTGCGAACGATCACAGCGTTCGCACTCTCGGCGGCGAGCTCGAACACCTCGGTCGGGCAGCTTCCGCTGCCACCGGTGACCACTGCGAACCGTCCGGAGGTCTCGTCCATCCATACCGCGGGAGGTGACGGCTGGCCGTCATCGCTCAGCTCGACCCCCGGCGGCATGCCGAGCCAGCTGGATTCGGCCACAGATCCGCCGCTGCTACCGCCGCACCCCACCAGACTCGCCGCGGCCAGCGCGACCGCGAAGCTCACGACACCCCGCCGCGTGACTCTCATGCGCGGGAGCCTAACCGCTGTTCTCGACAGTCCTCAAGCGCCGCGCGCCTGCGTCGCTTCGGAACTCGCCCGGGCCCTCGGCATCAGGCTCACGATCACACCGATCGCCACGGCGATGGCAGTCGCTACGACAGTTCCGATGAGCAGACTGACCGCGAGGAACGGTGAGGGAAGCCAGAGGCCGAACCGGACCGTGGCGGAGAACACGAGGAACGCGGCGATGAGTGCCGTCGCGATCAGTCCGACGCTCCCAACGATGCTGGGGGCAGACCCCCGCACCAACGCTGACCGGATGAGGACGACGACTCCGCAGACCACGCCAACAGTGATCCCGAGGACGACGACGAAGAAGACGGGCGTCGAGATCAGCCAATTCGCCGATGCCTTCGCCCCGTCCGAACAGAGTCCCGCGGTCGAATAGTCGCAGTTCGAGAGACGGATGGCCACGCCGAGGGCGAGCGTCGCGATCGACCCCAACCACAGACTTCCCAGGAGACTGATCCACCCGATCCCGGCCCACCGCCGCACGCCGACCACTACCCCGCGAACACGACGAGGTAGTCGCCGATGCGCTCGCCCGGCTCGCTGCCATCGGCCGCGTAGTCCATCTGGAGTTCGGCGCGTGACGTCCCCGATCCGATCTCGAGGGGCATGCTGCCGCAGCCCATCATCGGGCCGTTCTCCCAACCATCCACGAGGAGACAGATCGGCGCGGTGGCGCCCTCCACCTCGGCGCCTTCCGCGACGTAATATCGCGCCCCGTCCGCGTCCTCGCCGAGCAGTCTGACGCTCGTCGGAACGATGTTCTGCCGCTGGTCCTCGGTGGCGGTGTCCGGAAGCTCAGCCGCTTCGCCGCTCGCGAGCACGTCGCTCTCCGCGGAAGGTGCACAGCCAGTCAGAACTGCCAGTCCGAAAGCAAGCAGCGCGGTCGAAGCTACCGTCTTCCATTCTCGGTGAGTCATCGATTCATGCTACGTAGCCCGCGGCCCCGTGCACAGTGTCGCGTCTACACGCTCTGCGTCTCGGATTCGCGGACGCGGAACCACATCGTGAGTTCCATGAGGGCCCGTCCGATCATGTCGCGATCGCCGACGCGGAGGTCGTCGAACGAGTCGCGGTATCCATCGAGCGCTGCCGGATCGGGGGTGCTCATGGGCTGGTAGCCCATCGTCCAGTCTGCGAACCGCCGCTCGTGGAGAGGCTCTTCCAGCAGCACACGGACGTCGTTGTGCCGTGGATCCTCGGCGATGCGCGACATCAGACCCTCAACAGCGTCCTTGTCGCCCTCGAGAATCTGGATGAACTCACCCCCGCGGTACAGCAGCATCCCGGTGACGTCCTGCGCGTCGTTGTTGCTCCGGCTCTGCTCCAGGAGATCCGCGAGCTCCTCGTCGCTGAAGGGGCGCGTCGCCGTGCTGCAGTAGACGATCGAGAGCAGCGGGTGATCTGTGGTCATCGGATGCTGTCTCCTGCGCTGGCGGGTTCTGCGCCCAGGTCCTGAGCCGCGTCAGCTGCCGCGGTGGTTGCGGCGAGCGCGCTGGCGTGCGTGTCGAAGTCCCCCACGACGGTGGAGGCTGCGTCGAATGCCCGCCACCGTCCGTCCGCCTGGCGGTCGACGTAGCCGAGGAATGATCCGCTCCGGCTACCCACGAAGAATCCATCGGCTACGCATGCCCAGACGGCTTCGTCTTGCGGCACGTAAGTGTCGGTCATACGTCCAGAATACTGGTGGCCCGTGGCGCGGGGGCCGTCCGCGGTGGGCGGGTACTGCACGCAAAGCGTCCTGCGCGCCACCCGCCGGAAGAGCGGCGCGCATGTTCTCTGCAGATGGATGCGCTCGCGCTCCGGGCTCTCGGACGCCGAGGCCGGGGCGAGTCTCAGCCGTCTCCATCGGGCTCGGCTTCGCTGAGGGGGTCAGTTAGGGTTGGGGCCCAATGGAGATCGATGACCTTTCGTGAGTACACGGCTCTTCGTCGTTCGGCCGGGAGATCGCGCGGCCGAACAGCTTTCGCGTCCGCTCTTCTCGCTGTCTCGTTGACTCTTGTCGGTGCGTCGGCGGGCTCGCAGGCCCCCACGCCCGATCCCGCCCAGTCTCCGCCCGCTGACCCGGTGCGCGCGGCAGAGTTCTGGCTGGACAGTACGGGCGTGAGCGATGCGTGGCAGACTACGCGCGGAGAAGGACAGACCATCGCGATCATCGACACCGGAGTCGGCCGCGGACCAACGGTGTTCGATGGCGTCGTGGGTGGCACTGACGTGTCCGGCATCGGAACCGAAGACGGCCGCACCCCGGTCGGCGTGGTGGACCGAGAGCATGGCTCCCTCGTCGCCTCAGTCGCCGCCGGCCGACCCGGCTCTGGAGACACCGGCATGATCGGCGTCGCACCCGAAGCGGAACTCCTCTCGATATCCCTGGGGTTCCCCGGGTCGTCAGCGACGGTCCCCTTTACCGAGCAGGTGGCAGAGGGCATGGTCTGGGCGGTCGACAATGGTGCGGACATCATCAATCTGTCGTTCACTACCAACACGCTCAGTTGGGACGAGAGCTGGGATGAGGCGTTCCTCCACGCGTACGAACATGACGTCGTCGTCGTTGTCGCCGCGGGAAACCGAGGGAGCGGCACCAAGGTCGTGGGTGCGCCGGCCACGATTCCCGGAACGCTCGCGGTCGCCGGGGTCGACAGGGATGGCGTCGCCAGCGAGCAGGCCTCGACCCAGGGCGTCACCATCGGCGTATCCGCTCCCAGCGAGGACCTCGTGGGGATCGGCCCGGACGGCTTCGTCGCCGAGTGGAGAGGCACCAGTGGCTCGACGCCCATGGTCGCGGGAATAGCAGCGCTCGTCCGTGCAGCGCACCCCGACCTCGACGCCGGCGAGGTCATCGACCGCATCCTCCGCACAGCAGACTCCGTGGGTCCCACAGCGCTACCGGACCCGATCTACGGACACGGCATCGTGAACGCCCACGAAGCAGTGACCGCCGACGTTCCGGACGCGGGGGTGGACCCGAAGGATCAGCTCTCGGAATGGATCCGTGTCCACCGGCGCGGCGAAGCAACACAGGCACCCAACCCGGAAGTCACCCCAGGAGACGTCGCTCCACTGCCACCTCCGGACAGCGCCTCGGAAGCCTCCTCACCGCTGCTACCAAGCCGCGAGACCCTCATTCGCGGCACACTCCCCCTCATTGCCGTCACAGTGCCTGCGATCATGGTCGGGCTCGGCGCTACGGCGGTTGTTCGGCGCGTCCGAGTCGCACGCGACGAGAAGTAGCCAGTTCGGATCGTCGCGAACATTCGTCTGACATGACTTCGCCGATGCGACGCGCGCACGACGCGCCGGACAAGCCTCTGCCGATTCGCTACCCGGTTGTCGGAAGGGCGAAGAACTCGAGGCCGACGACCCAAGCCCCGACGAACGCGAACGCTCCGACACCCAGAATCAGGACGACGCTTAACAGCGCTCGCTTCCCTCGTTCTCCTTGCGGCCATCGGAACGCTTCGATGGCCGCAAGGAGAAGGGCCAGCGCAAGCGTGCCGAAGGCCGCAATTTCGACGACCGTTGCGAATGCCCACCGCGCCATCTCAGGGTCCGACGCAGCCGGACGAAGATCCCCCTGCATAGTTCCCATGGCGAACGCGCCAAATCGCCAGAAGAATCGCCGGCACCCCCACGAGCGCGAGACGTGCAGCAAGCGCGTGCTTTGGTCTTGTGCGGGAGGCCGTACTTGTCATACATGGTCCTGTATCTCGTGGAGAAGGCTGTCTAGAGACGATGCTCGCAGAGAACCCACGTGCTCGACAGGTTCGCCTTCTTGCCCGCGCCGGTGCACCCGGTCTCAATCCATGTGCGTGGAAGCCGACCGTCATCCGTGCGGAGATCTGCCTACTGTCCAGCACCCGCCCTACTCGAACGAGTACACGATCTAGCCTCGACCCGACCCAGCTCAACGTCAGCGAGCACTGGTACGTGACCGTGCGGCAGGGGCAGCCCGAGCTGAACCCCGTAGGGGGCGCCTTCGACCTGCAACACTTTCGAGCCATCCACCGAACTCTGTTCCAGGACGTGTACGAGTGGGCCGGCGAGCTCCGCACCGTCAACATCGCGAAGAACGGCGACAGCTTCCATCCCGCGGCGCAGATGCACAGCGCATCAGAGTACACGTTGAGCTGGTTGCGCGGGAGCGGCCTCACGACCACCGACGCCCTCTCCGACTCCGAGTTCGCGTCGCGCTCCGCCGAGTTCCTCGCTCGGCTGAATACCGGTGGAAGTGCACTATCCGTGCAGGAACTATTTGCTGCGCGAACCGCTGCCGCGACGGGTTGCGGGCGATTCTGTGAGCCGCCGGTACTCCGCAACGGTGGCGACCGGGGGAAGGAAGAGAGCCAGGGCGAGGTAGACGAGCCCGATGAGACCGCCAGAAAGCAGCATCAAGAAGATCGCGATCGTGCGCACCCAACCGAGGTCAAAGCTGCCGCGAGTAGCGATGCCGACGCAGATGCCCGCGAACCACTTGTCTTCGAGAATGCGGCACCAGAAAGGGCCGCGCGGCGCGGTTTCGGTCCCTTGTGACCCGGTCGCGTCGGGCTCGACGGCGCCGAGGGCATCGAGGGCAGCGGTGATCTGGCCCTTGTCGAGCGCATGGTCGGGTAGATCAGCCAGCCCGCTGAGGCGCTCTCCGAGCGCGGCTTCGAGGTCGCGAATCGTCTCGTCCGCGTCTGGGCTCCCGCTCAGTCGTTCGCGGGAGGCCGCGAGGTAGTCGAGGATCTGTCGGTGCGCGTCCGGGGTGAGAGCGAATGCCCCGCTGTGACCGCTCAGGCGCATGTGCTGGGTGTGGGGCATGTCACTTTCCTATCGTCGTGAGCGTGTCGGTGAGGGTCGTCCAGTAGTCGCGAAACGCCGTGAGCTGCGCTCTGCCTGCTGGTGTGAGCGAGAGGTACTTCCTCGGTGGGCCAGAGGGTGACTCCTGCCACTCATGCTCGACGAGCTCATCTCTGCGAAGTCGGTTCAGTAGTGGGTAGAGCGTGCCTTCGAGAACAGGGAAACCAGCAGCTGCCAGCGCCTCCGCAATCTCAGCCGCGTAACGACGACGATGCTCGACAGCCGCCAGCACGAAGGGTTCGAGCATGCCCCGCCGCAGTGCCGAGAGCTTCGCATCTTCCGTCATAAAGCTACCATTACACAAAAAAGTAGCTGAATTCAAGCGTCACTATCGGAGCGCGGTCGGCGGGATGTTCCGAGACGCCTCAGCTCACCTATTTGCCTGAGTGGATTGCGTGGATCGAAGCAAGGGGTAGTCGCCGCGCGTGCCGCCCGCGAGGCGGGCGTAGCTCTCGAAGGTGGTGACGTGGAAGTCGAGCATGTCCGCGAGGACCTTGGCAGGGTGGGCTCCACCCAGCCGAAACTGGGCAGTGTTCTGCAGCGCGGAGATGCCGATCCCGAGCGTGCCCAGGCGGTGTGTGAGGTACTGGGGGTCGAGCGGCCGCCCAGGACGGCGACCGGGGAAGAGCCATGCGTCGGTGTCTTAGTCGGGGCGGAGATCGAGTTGCTCCCGGACGAGCACGGCGATCGGCTCCGGCAACCTGAGTGGGCGGCCCCCGGTGAGAACGTGGACGGCATCCCCTTCGGCGCGGAGCTGACCGCGACGTCCGACTCCGCCCACGCGAGTTCGGCGTTTTGCGGCAAGCCCAATCGCCCGAGCAACTCTGCTGTCACGGTCATCCTGCACTCCTCTTGAGGTGGAGAACCCCGCCGATAACGACCGCCAGCAGTGACGAAAAAAGCCCGGTTTCCATGAAGGAACCGGGCCGATTTCGTAAACGGATCTGTTCAGTTTTCTGATCACACCCGCTGTGCGCGAGGGGGGACTTGAACCCCCACGTCCATAAGGACACTGGCACCTGAAGCCAGCGCGTCTACCATTCCGCCACTCGCGCGAGTCATCGAGTTCCGAAGAACCCAACTTCCCGAGGATATCACGCGTTCTGAGCCGCCAACGATCCGGGCCGTAGCCCCCAACGTGGGCGTCTCACCCACGGAGGGTGAGACGCCGATCGGTTCACCTTCCTCGACATCTCTCCTGCTCGTTAGTGTTGCCCCGCGTCCGCCCCGCGAACCCTTCGGAGTGTGCGCGTCCAGGCGACACCCGCGCCGGGCATCACATCGCACCAGGCAACAGAGAGTGTCTTTCCTGACCATGCACACTTCCCCCGGCCGCGCGCGCCGCCGCGCCCTCGTCACCACCACCGCAGTACTCATCACCGGCCTCGCTTTCAGCGCCGCCCCCAGCACCGCCGCGACACTCGCCGCGGTCGAACCGTTCGATGCGACGACCACCGAGATCGGCGACAGCTTTCCCGACGAAGCGATGCTCGGCGAGCGCGTGGCGTTCGCGAGTGATCAGCTGCTCCTGTCGACGGCGTCGAACCAGCACAGCTACCGACGTGTGACGAATTCCGAGAACACCGCGCTCGCGACCCTCGCCCAGCCGGACCCGGGCGCTTTCCCGCAGTGGGACCGCGAGCGAATCGTGGACGCCGCGGCCACCGCGTCGGGCAACTTCACCGCCCCGTTCGCCGAGCGCTCGCTCATCCTCGCCGCAACCGTCGGCGGCTCGGACGGTGGTGGCATCTTGCAGCTGACCTCGCCGAGCGACGTCGCCGAACCGGTCGGCGAGTACACGACCTACGGAGAATCCACCGCGACCCCCGAGACGGGGAAGACCTACCTCATCCGCACCAGGGACGACCTCGCTGACACCACAGACCCGGGTCTGATGACCAGCACGCACGAACTCAGCACGCGCGTCAACGCCGCGCAGGACTATTCCGACGCGGCATCCGTGCTGGCACAGCAGTGGACGGTCGTCGAGCACGGCACCTCCGACAGCGGCGAGCCGCAATACCAGTTCGTCAACCGATCCGATGGCGCCTGCCTGATGGCGCCCTCGGGGAGGATCATCTACACGCATTCCGCCGTCTGCAGTGATGACGAGCATCAACTCTTCGAGCTTCGGGAGGACGACGGCAACGGTCGCACCACGCTCCACAGCGTGTACTACAACGAGGACATCTACCTCCAGCTCAACAACGACATCACCCTCGGCGGGTTCTACGAGACGCAACGCTGGTGGGGTTTCGTCGAGGTGCAGCAGCCCGACCCGATCCCGGCGTCCGTGGCGTTCGACGTGGAGAACCGCGACGACGTCGTGTTCGACCTCGCGGTCGGCGACCTCGACGGTGTCACCGGTGCGGAAACCCTCGGCCGCGAAGAAGCCGCCGTCGCCTACGTCGACCCCGACGGCGAACTCGTCCTCGCGGTAGTCGACTACAACGCGAACGACAGCGGCCGCCTCGTCACCTCGGTCGACACGGGCATCACGCTGGGAACGACGAACAGCGGAGCGCTACTGCCGCTCTCCGTCGACGTGGCTGACGTCGACGAAGACGGCATCGCCGAGATGGTCGTCGTCTACGGCGCCGCTGACGGTCGCGTCACCGCAGCGGTCGCCGACTACACGGCCGGCGACGCGGGTGACCGCGAGCTGTCGTTGGTCGGCACGCAGGTCACCGACAGCACCTATCACCCCATGGACGCGGCCCTGTCCGCGGATGCGGCGGTGTTCGACTTCAACGGGGACGGGATACAGGAGATCGCCTGGGTCGGACCCGAGACGAACAGCGACACGGACGTCATGCTGCGCACGTCGGCCATCCAGGTGGAGGGGTCTGAGATCACGGTCACAACTCGTTTCCGGGGTCAGCTCGACGACATGACGGGGCTGCCTGCGGGAGCGAATCCCAACTCCCGCGTGCGTGTGGAGAGCGGGCAGTTCGTCGAGACGATCGACGGCTCCGGGAGTCGGCAGATTGCAGCCAGCTTCGAGACGGTGGCGGGGCAGCAAGCGGTGACGGTGATCCGTCTTCGCGCCGACGGTGAAGTCGACTTCATCTTCGACGACCCCGTGGTCGTCCCGACCGTCACCTCCGGGTCGAGCGTGTCGATGGCGGTTGGCGGGTTCGCCGGCGGAGGCGGCGGAGACTCGTCGCAGTGGGGCATCGCCCTCTCCACGGTCGGAGGATCCGCGTCCTCGGATCAGCTCACACTGATCCAGCCGACCGAGGCGTTCGCCGACCCCGTGGTCAACCGGCAGAGCGTGCCGATCAACGGCGGCTCGGCGCTCGACATCAGCGGCTTCGACTTGACCTCCTACGATCCGGGCGGGCAGACGCTCGAGCTCGGCACACCGGTCGTGTTCACGGTCGAGAAGCTCGTGTCGATGAGCCTCGTGGGCGGACAGCCGCCCGCGCACAGCGACTGGCTAGGGGGCCGCTTCCTGAACATCTCCCGCAACACGGACTTCAATCTCGCGATGGGAACGCAGGAGACGACGGTCTTCACCAACGAGACCTCGCAGGAGTCGAATCAGACGTACAACCTGTCGACGGAACTCGACGTCAAGGCCTCGATCGAAGAGGGCGTCCCGTTCATCGAGAAGGGCGAGCTGAGCGGCGAGGTTTCCGGCAAGTTCGACTACTCGTGGGGTTCGCTGGGCAAGTCGACCTCCGGCGCGAGCTGGAGCACCGACTACCAGGTGAAGGAGACGACCGACGATGACGACATCGTCAACGCGATCGTGCAGGACTTCCAGGTCACGCGCTATCCGGTCATCTCCGTCGACAGCTGGAACCGCACCGACGCCGCGACCAGCGGATGTGACGAAGGCTGCTACGGATACTGGGATGTCGTCGTGCCCGGTGAACCCCACCAGGCGGACAAGTCGGGCAAGGGGAACAAGTACTTCACCGCTCCCTGGCAGAACGGCAACGCACTGTCCTACCCGCAGCTCGACCAGAACGGTGAGGTTCCCTTGACCGATGTGGGAACCTTCACCTCGATCGCGGCCGACGGCACCGAGACGACGGGCGACGCGACCCTGCTGAACCAGGAGTTCGGCATCGGCGGCAACGAGACGACGGTGGACCTCAACCTGAGCAACTCGGGGACGGAGAGCTCGTCCGAGACCTCGAACAAGGGATGGGACCTCGATCTGAATGTCGAGGGCGGTGTGAGCGGCAAGATCGGGATCCCGTTCCTGGACAACGTGGAAACCGAGGCATCGCTCAGCGGCGGCTTCAACACCGAGCAGATGTTCACCGGCTCGGTGACCGGGTCCACCGCGAACACCCACGGCGCGACGTTCGAGCTGAACGTGCCGGAGGTCGACGCGAACCTCGGCTACGGCTTCGGTGTCGCCTACTACTACGGCACCGACGGCGCCCCGAGGGTCACATACGGTGTCGACCTCACCTCCAACGAGGAGTCGCGCGAGTTCTGGTTGCGTTCCTACGGGCAGAAGCCCGACCCGGCGCTCAACCAGCCGTACTCCTCTCTCTTGCGCTACAACCCCATCGGTTACCTCGGCGCGACGCAGTGGAACCCGCTGCTCAACCGCCAGGAGATGCGCGGCTTCACGGTGCGCCAGCCCGAGAGCGACAACCCGACGACGTCGGGGGCGACCTACGCGGACAGCCCCGAGGCCGGCGACCCCGTGGTGTTCGACATCCAGGTGTCGAACTACAGCCTGGTTCCGCTCAACGACCCACTGACGGTCGACTTCATCGCGGTGCCCACCGACTCCGACGGGTTGACGGTCACCGGCGAACCCGTCGAGATCGGACGCCGGACCGTGTCCGACGGCATCGGCGCGCAGGAGCACATCACCGTGTCGTCCCCCGAGTGGACCGCCCGGGGAACCGAGGCCGGTGGCGCCCAGTCGTGGCGCATCTTCGCCGTGCTGGATCAGGACGACACGATCGACGAGATCCACGAGTGGGAAGGAACGCCCGACACGGTCTGCCCGGAAAGCACGGTACAGGGCGGCTTCACCCTCACCGACCCGATGACCGGCGAGACGGAGACCCTCGTCTGCGGTCAGAACAACCAGGGCTTCGGCACCGTGACCGTGGCCGCTGCCTCCGACACCGTCTCGACGGCCGACGCATCCAGCGCCCTGGCGACCGAGAGCGCGCAGATCGGCCTGGCGGGGGCGGGCGTCCTCACGAGCGACAACCTCACGGAGGACAGCCCGTCGTGGAACCTGGATGCCGACAGCGAGGTGCCGACGGTCACGACCGACGTTCCGAGCACCGTCGTGATCCGCGCCGACGCCGAGCGGGAGACCACCGGCGGCGAGATCGTGATGGTCTACGAAGGCGACCCCGCCGACGGTGAGCTCGTCGCCGTGCAGCGACTCGGCGGCGTTCCGGCCACCGGCACCGTGGGAACGACCTTCCAGTACACGCCCGAGACCGACGGTCTGCACGAGCTGCACGCGGTGCTGCTCGCATCCGATGACACCAGCGAGGACCGTGGCCTCATCGTGCGCGTGAACGCGGTCGCCGACGACACGATCGGCGACGGCGACGGGGACGGGGACGGGGACGGCTCGGACGGCGGATCGGGCGACGGCTCGGACGACGGCGGATCCGGAACAGACACGGATGGGTCGGGGGCTGACCCATCCGAGGGGGACCTCGCGACCACGGGCCAGGAGGGATGGCCGTGGTTGGTCGCGGGGGTGATCGGCGCGCTGCTGATCGCCGCGGGCGTCCTCGTGGGACGGTCGCGCGCGGCGCACCGCCGATAACGGGGGTCGCGCGTGAATCGCCGGTGGGTGCGCCAGCCCACCGGCGATTCACGCCGCCCCGACGGGCGATGTGATCCACGCCGCACGCTCAACTCGGTGACCCCACCGGATGCTCGCGCCCACGGCTGAGATCCCGATGTCACCGAGCGGATGCGGCCTCCCAGGGCCCCGGAGCGGCGGATCTTCAGGACATCTCGCTACGATGGCCCTACGATCGCCATGCCAGAGGAGCCCAGTGGGACTACTTGACAGCTTTGAGAAAGGTCTCGAACGCGCCGTGAACAGCGCGTTCGCGAAGACCTTCCGTAGCGGCATCCAGCCCGTGGAGATCGCTTCGGCCCTGCGCCGTGAGGCGGACACGAAGGCCGCGGTCGTCAGCCGCGACCGCATCATCGCCCCCAACAGCTACGTCGTGCGCCTGAGCCCCGAGGACACCGAGAACATGCGCGGTCTCGGCCGTGCGCTCACCGACGAACTGCACGCGCTGCTCACGAAGCATTCGGCCTCGCAGGGCTACAGCTTCGCCGGTCCGCTGTCGATCGTGCTCGAGCCGGACGAGAAGATCTCGACCGGAACCGTGCGGGTCAACTCCGGCACGGCCGAGGGTCGCGTCAGCTGGCAGGCCGTCGTGGATGTCGATGGACGCCGTCACTCCGTCACCCGCGCCCGTACCGTGATCGGCCGCGGGAGCGACGCCGACATCACGATCTCCGATGCGGGCTCCAGCCGTAAGCACGTCGAGATCCTGTGGGACGGCGAGCGCGCGATGATGCGCGACCTCGGTTCCACCAACGGCACCAAGGTGAACGGAGAGAAGGTGCGCGAGGCTGCGCTCCCCACCGACACCACGATCTCGATCGGCCGCACCGACCTCGTCTTCCGTGTGATCGCGGTCGCCTCGCCCTCGCGACCGACCGACGACTCCACCCGAGCATTCGGGGTCACGCCGTGAGTGAACTCGTCCTCCTCCTTCTGCGCATCGGCTTCCTGCTGCTGCTGTGGTTCTTCGTCTTCGGCATCGTCTACTCGCTGCGCGCGGACCTCTTCGGTGTGCGGGTGCGCAAGCTCCCCGCCGAGGCCGCCGCAGGCGTCTCCGCCCCCGCCGCGACTCCGACTCCGAAGCCCGCGGCGAAGTCCGGATCCGGCCGCACGAGCGGCGCCGCGACGTCAGACGCCGTCTCCAAGCTCGTGATCACCTCGGGACCGAAGGCGGGCCTCGAACTCCCCCTCGGAACCGAGCCCATGACGATCGGCCGCTCCAGCGAGTCCGGCCTCGTCATCCGCGACGACTACACCTCCAGCCACCACGCGCGCCTCATGCTGCGCGGCGGCACGTGGACGATCCAGGACCTGGACTCCACGAACGGCACATTCCTCGGAGGTTCCCGGGTGACCGGCGGACCCGTCGCCATCGACATCGGCACCCCCGTCAAGGTGGGCGCCACGACCTTCGAGCTGCGAGCCTGACCCGGGCATGGTCTTCGAAGGCTCGAGCGCCGCGATCTCCCACACCGGGAAGGTCCGCTCCAACAACCAGGACTCCGGATACGCCGGGGCGAACCTGTTCGCCGTCGCCGACGGCATGGGCGGCCACGCGGGTGGCGACGTCGCCTCCAGCATCGCGATCCAGCGTCTCGAGCGCCTCGACCAGGCCTTCGAATCCACCGACGACGCGCAGGCCTCGCTGCAGGCCGCGACGACCACCGCGGCGGGCGACCTCATCCGGGCCGCCAAGGAGCGCCCAGAGCTCGCGGGCCTGGGCACCACGATCAGCGCGCTCGTCATGGTCGACGACTACGCCGTCATCGGCCACATCGGCGACTCGCGCATCTATCTCTTCCGCGACGACGCGCTGACGCAGATCACGGCGGACCACACGTTCGTGCAGCGTCTCGTCGACTCCGGACGCATCACGCCGGAAGAGGCGCGCTACCACCCGCGCCGCTCGGTGCTCATGCGCGTGTTGAGCGACATGGACAACGACCCCGAGCTGGACATGTTCGTCATGCCCACGCTCCCCGGGGACCGCTGGCTGCTCTGCTCCGACGGACTCTCCGGCGTCGTCGACGACGTCCACGTCACCAAGACCCTGCGGATGGGCCTCGCCCCCGGCCGCACCGCCGACAGCCTCCTCAAGCAGGCGCTCGACGGCGGCGCACCCGACAACGTTACGATCGTGCTCGTCGACATCGGCGGCCACCACCCCGTGTCCTCCGGCACCCCGACGATCGTCGGATCCGCCTCCAACCCGTCCGGCATCCTGGTTCCCTCCGCCCGCCCTGGTCGCACCAACTGGCTGCACCCGGTGCGTCAGGCCGCGAACGAACCGAGCCACTTCGAGCCGGCTGCGGAATACCTCGAGGAGCTCATCGAAGAGGATCGTCGACGCGCACGCCGTCGCCGGGTCGGGTGGGTCGCAGGATTCGTCGTGGTGCTCGCGGTGCTCGTCGGCACGGCTTTCGCCGCCTACAGCTGGACCCAGACGCGCTACTTCATCGGAGCCGACGAGGACAGCGTCGTGATCTTCCAGGGCGTGCAACAGAACATCGGGCCGATAACTCTCTCCACGTCGATCGAGGACACGGACATCCTCCTCGCCGACCTGCCGCCGTACCAGCGCTCGTCGGTCGAGCGCACGATCAACGCGCGCTCCCTGTCGGACGCGATGGCGATCGTCGACCGTCTGCGCGCCGGTGCCGCAGCGGCTGAGATCGAGACGCCCGAACCGACGCCCCCGCCGACCCCCACCCCGACCCCGACCCCGACCAGCGGGGGTGACGACGAATGACCACCGACGTCACCGCGGACACCAGCGTCATGAAGGCGCTGCGCAAGATGCGCCAACCGCAGAAGCAGCGCAACCGCGAGTTCTGGCTCCTGCTGTTCGCACTCGCGCTCGGTGCGGGCGCACTCACGCTCGTGCAGCTCGGCGCCCTCGGCAGCATCGACCCGATGATCCTCTTCATCGGCGGCGGTCTCGCCGTCCTCGTCTTCGCCCTGCACATCGTGCTGCGGGTCGTGGCGGCGGACGCGGACCCGATCGTCCTTCCCATCGCGACCCTCCTCACCGGACTCGGCATCGCGATGATCTACCGCATCGACATCGCGCGGGACCTCACCGGCTGGGACGCCTTCTCCACCAAGCAGCTCGCGTGGACGGCGATCTCGCTCGCCGGTTCGATCGCCCTCGTGATCGCTCTGCGCAACTACCGGATCCTCTTCCGGTACACGTACCTGTTCGGCCTCGCCGGAATCGTGCTTCTGCTGTTGCCGTTCATCCCGGGTCTCGGGGTCGACGAGGCGAACGCCGACGTCTGGATCTCGCTCGGCGGCGTCTTCTCGTTCCAGCCCGGTGAGCTGGCGAAGATCTCGCTCGCGATCTTCTTCGCCGGATACCTCGTGCGCACCCGCGAGAGCCTGACCTCCGTCGGCACCGTGTTCCTCGGCATGACCTGGCCGCGGATGCGCGAGCTCGGACCCGTGCTCGTCGTCTGGCTGCTGTCCCTGGGCATCATCGTGACCCAGCGCGACCTCGGAACCGGTGTCCTCATCTTCGGAATGTTCATCGCAATGCTCTACGTCGCGACAGGCAAGACGAGCTGGGTGCTGATCGGCCTCGGCCTCGTCGCCGCCGGCGCATTCGCCGCCATGCAGATCCTCAGCTACGTCCGCGGACGGTTCACGAACTGGCTCGACGCGTTCAATCCCGAGGTCATCGAGGCGAACGGCGGAAGCTTCCAGCTGGTGCAGGGCATCTTCGGCCTCGCGCACGGCGGCCTGCTCGGCACGGGGCTCGGTCAGGGTCGCCCCGAGGTGACCCCGCTCGCGCACAGCGACTACATCATCCCGAGCCTGGGTGAAGAGCTCGGCCTCGTCGGCCTGTTCGCGATCCTGTGCCTGTACATGGTGTTCGCGAGCCGCGGCGTGCGCATCGGACTCGCGGGTCAGGACGATTTCGGCAAGCTGCTCGCCACGGGGCTGTCGTTCACGATCGTGCTGCAGGTGTTCATCATGGTCGGCGGAGTCACCCGGGTGATCCCTCTCACCGGCCTCACGACCCCGTTCCTCGCCGCCGGTGGATCCTCGCTGATCGCCAACTGGCTCATCGTGGCACTGCTGCTGCGCATCTCCGACGGCGTCCGCCGGCAACCGAGGGTGGTAATCGGATGACGAAGGAACTGCGACGCCTCAGCATCGTGATGCTGTTCATGTTCATCTCGCTGTTCGCCGCGACCAGCTGGATCCAGGTCGTCTCCGCCGACTCGCTCGCCCAGAACGACCGCAACACGCGAACGCTGCTGGACAGCTACGAGATCCAGCGCGGTGCGATCATCGTGGACGGCGACCAGATCGCCTCCTCCGTCGCGAGCGACGACGAGTACGCCTTCCAGCGCGAGTACACGGATGCGGCCATGTGGTCGACCGTGACGGGCTATTTCAATCCCGCGATCCAGAACAGCACGCGTCTTGAGGATGCGATGAACGCGGACCTCTCCGGCACCGGCGCGAACGCGTTCTTCGCCGAGATCGAGCGCATCGTCTCGGGCCAGCCGCAGCGCGGCTTCAGCGTCGAGCTGTCACTGGATCCCGCCGCGCAGAGGGCCGCCTACGACGCGCTCGACGGCCTGAAGGGCGCGGTCGTCGCGAGCGAGCCGTCGACCGGACGCATCCTGGCCATGGTCTCCACGCCGGGCTTCGACACGAATCTCCTCGCCTCGCACGATGTGGCCGAGACCACCGCCGCGTACGACGCGCTGGTCGCCGACCCCGACAAGCCGCTGTCGAACCGCGCGATCGGCGGCGACCTCAACCCCCCGGGATCCACGTTCAAGGTGGTCGTCGCGGCCGCGGCCTATGCGACGGGGGACTGGACGCCGGAATCGACGCTGCCGAACCCCGCGCGCTATACCCTCCCCGGCACGTCGACCCAGATCTCCAACGCCTGGGGCGGAGCCTGCGGCTCGGGCTCGACCGTGTCGATTGCAGATGCCGTGAAGCTGAGCTGCAACATCCCGATGGCGCAGCTCGCGGTCGAGCTCGGCGACGACACCATTCTCGAGATGGCGGAGCGGTTCGGCTTCAACCAGAGCTTCGAGACCCCGCTCGTGTCGACTCCCTCGTCCTACCCGCGCGGACTGAACGAGCCCGAGACCGCCCTGACCGGATTCGGACAGGGGCAGGTCACCTCGACCGCGCTGCAGATGGCGATGGTCGCGGCCGGGATCGGCAACGACGGGGTCGTGATGAACCCGCGCATGGTGGATGCCGTGATCGGGAACGATCTCTCGGTCCTCCGCGCGTACGAGGATTCGGAGTTCGGACGGGCGCTCGAGCCGGATACGGCGAACGAAGTGACCGAAGCGATGGTCGCGAGTGTGGCATCGGGCGCGGCAACGAATGCAAGAATAGACGGGATCGACGTGGCCGGAAAGACGGGCACAGCGGAGAACGGCGACACACTGCCGTACACGCTGTCGTTCATCGGCTTCGCGCCGGCGGAGAACCCGGAGATCGCGGTATCAGTCGTCGTCGAAGACGGCGGTGGACAGGGACAATCAGGGAGTGGCGACAGCCTCGCTGCTCCGATTGCGAAGAAGGTCATTGAGGCGGTGCTGGGCAGATGAGGCCGACGCAGGGTGTGTCGTTCGGTGGTCGCTACGAGTTGCAGTCGCGCATCGCGATCGGCGGCATGGGCGAGGTGTGGGAGGCGACGGATCACGTCATCGGACGCACCGTCGCCATCAAGATCCTCAAAGACGAGTACATGGGGGACCCGGGCTTCCTCGAGCGCTTCCGCGCCGAAGCCCGTCACGCCGCACTCGTCAACCACGAGGGCATCGCCAGCGTGTTCGACTACGGCGAGGAGAACGGCAGCGCCTACCTCGTCATGGAGCTCGTTCCCGGCGAGGCCCTCTCCACGGTCCTCGAGCGTGACGGCGCACTGAGTGCCGACAAGACGCTCGACATCGTCGCCCAGACGGCATCCGCCCTGCAGGCCGCTCACGCGGCAGGCCTCGTGCACCGCGACATCAAGCCGGGCAACCTGCTCATCACTCCCGACGGCCGCGTGAAGATCACGGACTTCGGTATCGCCCGCATCGCCGACCAGGTGCCGCTGACGGCCACCGGTCAGGTGATGGGCACGGTGCAGTACCTGTCGCCCGAGCAGGCCTCCGGACACCCGGCATCCCCGGCGACCGACACCTACTCCCTCGGAATCGTCGCGTACGAGTCGCTGGCCGGCAAGCGCCCCTTCACGGGCGAGTCGCAGGTCGCGATCGCGATGGCGCAGATCAACGAGCAGCCCCCGCCGCTGCCACCGACCGTGCCGATCCCCGTCCAGAACCTCGTCATGGCGATGATCGCCAAGAAGCCGTCGGATCGCCCGTCCTCCTCCGCCTCCGTTGCTCGCGCCGCGCAGGCCCTGCGTCGCGGCGACCTGAACTCCGCCGCGATCGCCGTTCCCGCGATCGCGACCGGTGGAGTCGCCGACGACGACGCGACCCGCCTGCTGACGGCCAACGGCTCGGAAGACGCCACCCGCATCCTCCCCACCACGGCCCAGTTGCCGACCGGTGACGAAGAGGGCGCAGAGGGCGAGGAGAAGAAGAAGCGCAGTCGGTGGACGTGGCCGCTCGTCGCGCTCATCGTCCTGCTCGTGCTGGTGCTCGGCGGGACGGTCTGGGCGCTGCTCGCCAACCAGGACAACGAGGAGCCCGCACCGACGGAGACGACCGCGACATCGACTCCCACTCCGACGAGCACTCCCACGCCAGACCCCACCCCGACCTCCACCCGGGTCGATGTGGACTCGCTCGAACTCGTGGGCATGACGTGCGACGCCGCGCGCGCCGCCGCCACGGACGCCGGACTCGAGGCGTCGTGCACGACCGGCAACACCCCGGCGCCCGCCGACAACCAGGTCGGTCTCGTCGAGTCGGTGGACCCCCGGGGCAGCGTCCCCGAGGGCTCCGCGATCACGCTCATCCTCTTCGGTGAGCGCGCGCAGATCGGCTCGCCGACCGCCGCGCCGACCGTCTCGGGCGAACTCATCGCCGGAGAGACCGCGACGCTCAACTGGGCCAACTTCACCTGCCCGAGCGGTACCGGCAACCTCAGCGGCTACACGGTCACGATCACCAACGCCGAGTTCTCTGGTGGGGGTGCGACCGCCAACTTCGCCGCGAACGTGCGCTCCGCCGACATCGTCCCGGGCGCTGACCGCGCGGGCCAGCAGGTCACCGCGACGTACATCGCGTACTGCTCCGGCGGAGGCAACGACCAGCGCGAGTCCGGCCCGTCGCCGCAGATGTCCGAGACGATCCAGGCACCTGCCGAGGAGCCCGGCGAGGATGAGGGCGAAGGAACAGACGAAGGGTAGCCTTAGGCCTTAGCTCAACCGCCATCACTGACGTCACAGGGGGGTCATCTGTGTCCACGGAGCCACGCGTCCTCGCGGGCCGTTACCGCGTCGACGAGCTCATCGGTCATGGCGGTATGGCGAAGGTCTACCGCGGCTACGACCTGACCCTCGGGCGCGATGTCGCGATCAAGATCCTCGATCCCGACCTCGCCAAGGACACCGCCTTCCGCACCCGGTTCCGTCTGGAGGCGCAGTCCGCGTCGCGCATGTCGCACCCGACGATCGTCCGCGTGTACGACGCCGGCGAGGAGCCCGGCGGCGACTCCTCCGCGCCGGTCCCGTACATCATCATGGAGCTCGTGCACGGCACGCTGCTCAAGCAGATCATCTCCGACGGCCCCGTTCCGGTCGAAGACGCCGTGCGCTACGTGGACGGCATCCTCGAGGCGCTCGACTACTCGCACCGCGCGGGCGTGGTGCACCGCGACATCAAGCCGGGCAACGTCATGGTCACCCCGACCGGCACCGTGAAGGTGATGGACTTCGGCATCGCCCGCGCGGTGTCTGACTCGTCGTCGACCGTCGCCGAGACCACCCAGATCATCGGTACCGCGGCGTACTTCTCCCCGGAGCAGGCGAAGGGCGAGCCGGTCGATGCCCGCGCCGACCTCTACTCCGCGGGCGTCGTCCTGTACGAACTCCTCACCGGGCGCCAGCCGTTCCGGGGTGAGTCTCCGGTCGCGGTGGCGTACCAGCACGTCAGCGAGACACCGGTTCCGCCGACCGAGGTGAACGAGAACTCCCCCGGCGCCCTGGACCCGATCGTGCTCCGCGCTCTCGCGAAGGACCCGTACCAGCGGTTCCCCGACGCCGCGCACTTCCGCGAGGCGCTCACCTCGGCCGTCGCGGGCAAGGCCCCGACCAAGAAGCAGCTCGGCGCTCTCTCGAGTCAACTCTATGGGTCAAGCCCCCGCCAGGCGCAGGAGACCGCCCGCTCCCTCCGGCAGCTGAGCACGGACACCACGATGACGCGCACGCAGTCGGGCCCACCCGTCGCGTGGATCTGGGCCGGGGTCGCTCTGCTCGCCGTCCTCCTCGCCTCCGTGCTCTTCTGGGTCACTCAGATGCAGCCGGGCACCGCCGTCCCCTCGTCCTCTCGTATGGTGCCGAGCGTGATCGACATGTCCTACGAGCGCGCCGTGGAGGAGATCGAGGCGGTGGATCTCGTGGCCACGCGTGCCGAGGAGGCCAGTTCCGCGGTGGCCGAGGGCAATGTCATCCGCACGGATCCCGAAGAGGGAACCTCGATGACGCCCGGACAGGAGGTCACCGTCTACGTCTCCACGGGCGAGGAGCAGGTCGAGGTACCGACGCTCGTCGGCCTGTCGCGTGACGCTGCCGAGGACGCTCTGGATGATGCGGGGCTCGAACTCGGCTCGGTGATCCAACGCAACGACAAGGATCTCAGCGCCGACACGGTGCTCGAGGCGAGCGTCGAAGAGGAGACCGAGGTTCCGCCGGGGACCGTGGTCGACATCGTCGTGGCGAGCGGCAAGGTCACGCTCACGGACGTGACCGGCTGGACCGTGGATGCGGCGACAGCTGCGCTCGAGGAGCTCGGTCTGACCGCCGAAGCTGTCGAGAGCGAGGACTGCCCGGCGACGGATCCGGCGACCGTCGCCTCGATGTCCGTCGCACCGGGCGATGTCGCGGTGCACTCCACCGTTGAGCTCCGGTACTGCACGGGCTCCTGAGTCAGAGGGCGTGCGGTGCCCGGGGAGTCAGGGGAGCCGCTCGTTCGACGGCGTGCGCGTCTCCGCACAGCTCGAGCCAGTTGGCGAGCAACCGGTAGCCGCCCTCGGTGAGCACGCTCTCCGGATGGAACTGCACACCGAGGATCGGCAGATCGCGGTGCTCGATCGCCATGACGGTTCCGGTCGACGTGCGTGCGGTCACACGGAATCCCTCGGGAAGCTCGTCCTCGGCGAGGGCGAGCGAGTGGTAACGTCCCACCGCGAGCGGTGAGGGAAGACCCGCGAAGAGACCCGTGCTGTCGTGGGTGATCTCCGAGACCATGCCGTGCATGAGCTCGGGCGCCTCGCCCACGCGCATGCCGAAGGCCGCCCCGATCGTCTGGTGGCCCAGGCACACCCCCAGCAGCGGCACCCGCCGCTCGGCCGCTACCTGCACCGCGGCGGGGGAGATACCCGCGTCCGCGGGTGTTCCGGGCCCGGGGGAGAGTAGGACCGCGTCATGGTGCTCGATGCGCGCGATCAGGCCGGACTCGTCGATCGCATCCGACTCGACGAGATCGACGCTGGCGTCGAGTTCGCGCAGGTATCCGACGAGCGTGTGCACGAAGCTGTCGTGGTTGTCCACGACGAGCACGCGCACGGTCATTCGAGGTCGACTTCACCCGGTGTGATGAACGGGCTCACCCAGGGGAAGACGTAGAAGAACAGTCCGTAGAGGATGGCCGCGACGACGATCAGGACGAACAGCAGTCGCAGCCACCAGGGTCCCGGCAGGAGGCGCCAGATTCCGGCATACATCAGGAGACTCCCTCGGTCAGTGACGCCGGCGGGCCTTCGGCACGCGGCTGGAATCCGTCCCACACCCCGTACGCCACGATCCGCTCGGCGAGTGAGTAGAGCGGTGAGCACGCGGTGAGGGTGATGTAGCGCTCACCTGTCTGTGCCTCGGGCATCTGCGGCACGTCGCGCAGCACATCGACCTCGGTCGGCGTGACGTATTCGAGCGTGCGGAAGCGGTACGTGTACCAGCCCTCGGGGGTCTCCACGACGATGGGATCGTTGAGCTGCAGCCTGTCGATCTGGTTGAACGGCTTTCCCCAGGTGGTGCGGTGGCCGGCGACGGAGAAGTTGCCGACCTCGCCGGGCATCTTGGACTGGTCGTAGACGCCGATGCCGATGGGGTCGAGCGTGATGGCGCGGCTCGTGCCACCCGCGACGGGGAAGTTGTAGTCCTCACCGAAGCGGGGGATGAGCATGGTCGCGAACTTCTCACCCTCCGCGGGGTGATCCAGGATCGGAGGCTCCCAGATCTTCTCTTCACCCTCGCCGATCAAGGGCGGAAGTTCCGGGGCGGGCATATCTGCCCACTCGGAGGTGAGCGCACTTCCCTCTTCGTTCTTCTCGGCGGCGATGATGATGTCGCCGATCCACATCTGCCAGGCGACGAAGAGGAGTACGACGACGCCGGCGGTGAGCAGCAGCTCTCCGAGGACGCTCGTGAACGTCGCCCGCGACCGGGGTCGACGCCGACGGGCACGACGCGAGGTCGGAACGGTGGGAGCTGTCACGGCTCGAATTCTAGCTGGCGTGGGTGAAAGGAAGCCGAATGGGTAGAATGACGGCATGGCACGAGACCGTAAGCCCGAAGAGCCCATCGTCGAGCGCGCCGAAGGGGAGGCTGCTCCCAACGCCGTGTGGTTCAAGCCGGTGATGGTCGGCTTCATGCTGCTCGGCCTGGTGTGGATCCTGGTCTTCTACATCTCGAACATGCAGTTCCCGATTCCGGGCATCGGATCGTGGAATCTGGCGGTCGGTCTCGGCATCGCGCTGATCGGCTTCCTCATGACCACTCGTTGGCGCTGACCCTCGCCCCACGTCACTTCCCGAACGCCCCCTCCTCGAGGGGGCGTTCGTTCGTCCCCGAGGAGCAGTCGTCGCAAAGCGACGCTGCTGCCCCCTTCTCCCCTCACCCGGCGCAGTCGTCGCTCCGCGACGCTGCCTCCCCTCTCTCGGCAAGCGCAGTCGTCGCAAAGCGACGCTGCTGTCCCTCTCCTCGCCAGGCGCAGTCGTCGCAAAGCGACGCTGCCCCCTTCTTCCTACCTCACCCTTACGACGTGGTGCGATGCGCATGCGGAGGGCGCAGGGATGCCTTCCTCGAGTCAATCGGGGCAGGGGTCCCCGTTCTTGACTCGAGGGAGGCATCCCGGAGCCCGGCCCCACTCAGAACCCAAGAACAACCCACCGCCCACAAAGTTATCCACAGCCTTATACACACCTGTGCATGAATTACACCGGTGTCATTCACACGGGTTCGCGGCCGATTTCCGCCGTGCGATCAGCCCAAAATAAGGAGCGGTGGCACGAAGGCCACGGCCACGACGAGCACGACGAACACGCCCACGAGCGCGAGGATCTGCCAGATGCGCTGGCCCGGTCGGCGGGTGCGGGCGTAGATGAACGCGACGAGCGCACCGATGGCGGCGCCACCGATGTGGGCCTGCCAGGCGATGTTGAACTGCGGAATGAAGCCGATCACGAGGTTGATGCCGAGGATCACGAGGATGCCGCGGATGTTCGCGCCGACGTGGCGGCCGATCACGAGGAGGGCTCCGAGGAGCGCGAAGACGGCTCCGGATGCGCCGACGGTGGGCGTGCCGGGGGCGATGATCGCGACGGCGACAGAGCCTCCCAGGGCTCCGAGGACGTAGAGGACGAGGAAGCGCCATCGTCCGAGCATCGGTTCGAGACTCCGCCCGATCATCCACAGGGCGAGCATGTTGAGCGCGATGTGCCAGATGCCGCCGTGGACGAGCGCCGCGGTGAGCAGACGCCAGGGTTCGAAGGGGTACGGGAAGAGGTCGGGGTAGAGGTACGGCGCCCAGAAGAGGAGCATTCCCGTGACATCGAGTCCGGGAATCAGCTGCAGCAGTCCGACGAAGCCGGTGATCGCGAGGATCGCGTACGTCACGATGGGCTTGTCGCCCTGAGCGACGGCGACGGCGACGGCCCCGCCGCGCCAGCGTCGGTTCGCTCGCTTCTGCGCCGGCGTCTGGGCCTTGCGCTGCTCCTTCATGCACTCAGGGCAGATGACCCCGACGGCCGCCGGTGTCTGGCATTCGGGGCAGATGGTGCGCAGGCACCGCTGGCAGAGCACGAAGCTCTGCCGATCCGGATGCCGGTAGCAGTAGTTGTCGCGATTACTCGAGAACTCCGTCGACGTCATCCGGATCGGCCAGTGCTCGCGTCAGGAAGCGACGATGTCGACCGACTGCAGCACGACGGGCTCGATCGGCTTGTCGCCGGCACCGGTCGGGACAGCGGCGATCGCGTCGACGACCTTGCGGGAGGCGTCGTCGGCGACCTCTCCGAAGATGGTGTGCTTGCCCTGCAGCCACGGGGTCGGGTCCGTGGTGATGAAGAACTGCGAGCCGTTGGTGCCCTCGGCCTTGCCGGTGATCGCGTTGCGGCGCAGCCCGGCGTTCGCCATCGCGAGGATGTAGGGCTCGTTGAAGTTGAGCTCCATGTTGATCTCGTCGTCGAAGTTGTATCCGGGGCCGCCGACGCCCTGACCGAGGGGGTCGCCGCCCTGGATCATGAAGTTGGGGATGATGCGGTGGAAGATGACGTCGGTGTAGAGCGGGCCCTCGCCGGGCTTGCCGGTGGCGGGGTGGGTCCACTCCTGGGTGCCGTCGGAGAGGCCGACGAAGTTCTTGACCGTCTTGGGGGCGTGGTCACCGAAGAGGTTGATGACGATGTCGCCGTGGTTGGTGTGCAGTGTGGCTACGTGCGAAGCGTGAGGCATGCCTCCATTCTCTCAGAGCTTCCGATGAGTTCGGCGAATACGACGTCGGGCGGGCGCGGGACCGTAGCGCGCCGATCAGGCTTTGGCAAGGGTCCACACCTTTCCCGCCGGACACCCAGTCTCTTCTGGCAAGATGGGGAACCCGTACTCCAATGGACAGGAGAACATCGTGAGCCTCAGCCGCAAGCGTAAGAAAGAACTGCGTCGTCTTCAGAACGACGCCACCAAGCTCTGGGAGTCCCAGCAGGTGATCGTAGGTAATGCTGCGGACGTCGCCCGCGAGGCGAGCCGCCAGCTCGGTCAGCTCGGTCGCGAGCAGGTCGTGCCGGTCGTCAACGACACCTACAACCGACGCGTCGCCCCGGTCGTCGACCGCGGCGTCAAGCTCGGCAAGCACGTCGTGGACGACAAGGTCGTGCCGATCGTCGGCGGAGTCGTGGGCACCGCCCTCACCGCGTGGGACGTCGCGAACACCAAGCGTCACAAGTTCCTCTCGTCGCACGTCCCGCCCAAGAAGAAGGGCCCCGGCATCGGTTCCGTTGTCGCGATCGTCCTCGGTGCGGCTGCTGCCGTCGGCGTTCTGTACGTCGCCTGGCAGGCACTGCGCGCGGACGACGAGCTGTGGGTCGCCGACGACCCGCTCGCTGCCCCCAACGCGTGACGGATCCGCACGCCCGAGTCCGCGACGCGGCGGCGGCGCGCGGACTCGAGATCGAGATCCTCGAACGCCCAGCAGCCGGTAGCCTCCACGAGGCGGCCGAGCTGCTGGGCATTCCTGCGTCCGGAATCGTGAAGACGCTCGTCGTCAAGCGCGCGGATGACACCTACCTCTTCGCCCTCGTTCCCGGCGGCCGGTCGATCTCCTGGCCGAAGCTGCGCGCGCTCGTCGGCGTGAACAAGCTCAGACTGCCCGAGCCCGAACTCGCTCTCGCAGCGACGGGATACGAGCGTGGCACCATCGTCCCGATCGGCAGCACGAACGACTGGCCGGTGTTCGCGGATGAGTCCATCGTGGGCGAGCGCATCGCGATGGGTGCCGGAGCCCACGGGTTCAGCCTGTTCGTCGATGCCGATGCACTGATCTCCGCCTACGGCGCGACGGTCGCCGACATCTCCGAGCCGGAGAAGCCTCGCACCTGATCGCTAGAGGATGCCGGCCATCCGCAGCGCGATGTCGACCAGCTTCACCCGCTGCAGATCCTTGACGGCCGCGAGGGAGAACCAGGCCGCCATGTCGGTGGATCCCTCTTTCTCGTAGCGGAGCTTTCCGCCGCTGACCCTCGCGCGGTAGACGATCCGCAGGGTGTGCAGCGGCTCGTCCGAGCGGTGGACGCGACGGCTCGCGGAGATCACGCGCGAGTGGATGCCCAAGAGCTCACCGACGTGAACCGTGTAGCCGGTTTCCTCCCGGACTTCGCGTCGCACCGCGTCCGCCGGGTCCTCCCCGGGTTCGAGTCCGCCACCGGGCATCGTCCAGGCGATCCGGCGACCTTCGGTCCAGCGCGCGAGCAGCACCTCGTCGTCATCATTCGTGACGACGGCATATGCCGCGACGCGCATCTCCATTCCCCGAGCCTATCCAGAGGTCGAAGACGCCCCCCACTCTGTGTCGGTCTCGTAGTTCAGAACCTCGCCTTCCCGCCCCAATCCGTCGAGTGGTCACTTTTTGCGCAGATTTGCCGCCAAAGTGTGCAAAAAGTGACCACTCGACTACAGGCGGCGGCGATCGGAGAAGACGGGGGTGCCACCGAGGTAGGTCGCCCGCACCACGGTCGCTGCCAGATCCTCGGTGTCGACGGTGACGGGATCGCGGTCGACGACGATGAAGTCCGCCTCCAGCCCGACGGCGAGCGCGCCGACCTCATGATCGCTGAAGAGCTGCCAGGCCGCGTTCGTCGTCTGGGCGCGCAGCGCTTGCTCGCGCGTGACAGGCGTTCCACCCGGCATCCGGAAACCGTTGCGTGTCGTACGGGACTCGGCCACGGCCATGTTCCGGAAAGGTTCGTTCGGCGTGACCCATCCGTCGTTGTGGAACGTGGCCCTGTGGCCCGCGGCGAATGCCGCGCCGGCGTCCGCCCATGCACCTCCGTGAGCTGCGCCGAAGAGGTCGTCCACGAGCACCTCACCCCAGTAGGTGATGTGATCGACGAAAAGGCTGACGGTGACACCGAGCCGTGCGGCGCGCGCGAACTGTGCCGCGGTCATGGCGCCGCAGTGCTCGAGACGGAAGCGATGATCGATCAGCTCATGGCGGTCGATGATCTGCTCGTACACGTCTAGGGTGGCGTCGATCGCCAGGTCACCGTGCGTGTGACAGGCGAGCTGCCATCCTCCGGCCGCATACGGTTCGGCGATCGTGAGCAGCTCGTCGGCGCTGTAGTTCGCGCGCCCGATGTGGCCCGGCTCGAGTCCGAGCGCCCGCGTGCTCTCGGTGTCCAGGTACGGGAACGACGTCGCGATGTTCCCGATCCACGGTGACCCGTCCGACCAGGTCTTCACCCCCACCTGGCGGAAGTGGGCATCGCCGGGCCCACGAGTGGCGGCGGTCCCGCCCGGGCGCGACATCTCGTACCACCGCAGCCGCACCGGGAGCAGCCCCTGATCCTGGAACTGCGCGATCAACGGGTTCAGTTCGGGGTTCCACGACAGGTCGGAGACGGTCGTGAGTCCGCGACGCGCGAGGTCGTTGAGGTGATCCAGCAGAAGCGTCGGCATGCTGCGTTGCGCATCGGCGAGAAGCGGAGCCATCACCTGTTCCAACGCGGCCTCCTCGATCGCGACGCCCGTGAGCTCACCCGTCGCATCCCGTCCGAATGACGCCCCGGCCGGATCCGGGGTGTCCCTGTCGAGGTTCGCGGCGAGCGCCGCCGCGGTGTTGAAGTACGCAGAGTGGCCGGAGTTGTGGAGGACGACGAGCGGGGTGTCGCCCGCAAGGTCATCGAGGTACCGCCGGTCCGGTTCGGGAAGGCCGCGCTGCAGAAGCGCGTCCCACCCGTTCGCGAACACCGCCGCACCGTCGGCGGCCGCCACCGCGGCGCGGAGACGATCGAGGACCTCGGTCGCCGCGGGAACGACGACCGGTCGAATGTCCACGACGCGGTCCGACAGGAGGATCGCTGAGAAGGCCGGGTGGCCGTGCGCCTCGATGAGGCCGGGCATCACCCACCCGTCCAGCGTGACAGTCTCCGCGCCCGGAAATCGTGCGAGGAGCTGCGAGGACGTGCCGAGCGCGACCACTTTCCCGTCGTCGACGGCCATAGCCTCCACCAGGTCGTCGATCTTCGTGCCGAGCGGACGGATGCGGCCGATAAAGACAGTCGTCATGCGCCCAGTCTGGCAGG
>JBNJKL010000011.1:0-26787 GCA_051751065.1 Actinomycetota bacterium
GTTGCGGTCATTGCATTTCCTTTCGGGATTCATCACCGGGGTGATGGGGTCGTACCGGCGTCGTCGTTCGACGTCGGGATGAGGGCCGGGGCGGACTCGGAAGGGTGAGCCCACCCCGGGGCTCAGGCGGCGCGCCGGCGGATCACCTGCCACGCGCCGAGTCCGGTCATGAGCGCGAGCAGCGCTCCGCCGAGGATCATCAGGTGTTCCGCTCCCAGCCCGCCGGTGAACGGCAGGGTCGGCGCGGACTGCTGAGTATTGACGACGTCGTCGAGCACGGTGACCGCGGCGGTGTCGAGCACCGTCACCACGATCGGTGTCGGATCGAGCACGAAACCGAACGGAGCCTTCGTCTCGACGAGCTCGTAGTCGCCCGGCGCAAGGCCCGTGAGGAGGAACTGGCCGGGCTCGGGGTCGGTGTCCACCCCCGTGCACGGCGCCTCGACGCAATCGACGATCACGATCACCTCCCCCGCGGGATCCCCTTCGTCGTCGAGTGGCGTCAGCTCCCATTCCGCCCCGGCCAGCAGGTTGGCCTCGGCGGTGTCGTCGACCTTGTTCCACTGCAGGGCAGCGGCGATCGGGTTGACAACCGTGGTGTCGAAGAACGCGTTGCGCAGCTCTCCGACCGCGCCCTCGTCGACCGTCACCGCGTAGCTGACCTCGACCGTCTGCTCGGCCTCGAGAGCGCCGGTCCAGGTGAGCGTCTGCTCCGCCGGATCGTAGACGGCCGTCCCGAGCCCTGCCGGGTCGATCACGATCGAGTCCTCATCGAACGTCGCGTCATCCACGACATCGCTCAGATCATCGACCGCTGCGAACTCCTCACTGTCGACCGAGCCCGTGTTCGTGACCGAGATCGTGTAGACCACCGTGTCACCGGGAGCCACGAGCACGTCGTCGCCCGCATCGTTCGCCTTCGACCACTCGATGATCGGGTGCTCCACCAACACATCGGGCTCGACGAGCAGGTTCCCGACCGTTCCGGTCGCGCCCTCATCGATCACGACCGTGTACGACACCGTCGCCGTCGTGGCGACATCGAGCGGATCCGCCGGCGTCGACTGCCAGATGAACTCGGTGTCGCCACTCGTGAAGACGACCTCGCCGCACGAACTCGCCACCGGCTCACACACCACCACAGGAGGTGTCACGAGCGTCGCCTTGTCGAGCACATCGGCCATGTCGTCGGTGACCAGACCATCGACCGATGCCACGGTGCCCGTGTTCTCGATCGTGACGGCGTACGTGATCTCATCACCGGGCTTGACCGCCGTACCGGGAACCGGGTCGGACGACTTGTCGAACGTCAGATTCGGAGCCTGCAGCGGGGACACACACCCCAGACCGCTGCCTCCCGCACCTCCCGTACCGGCCGGCCGGTTGTTCTTCGGATTGGTGATCGACGGGCCACCGTTGCCGCCCGCAAGCTCGAACATCAGGTTCGGAACATCATCGGCAGGACAGCTCGGCTCTGCACCGAGCAACTCCACCCAGATGCCACCCGCACCGCCACCGCCACCGGACACACCCGCGTGGTACAGGTTCGCCGTCGCCGTACCGCCCAGGCCGCCGTTCGCGGCGAACACGAGCGGATTGTCGATCGTATGCGCACGAACACGCATCTGACCACCCGCGCCGCCACCGGAACCGGAATGCGCGCCACCACCCGCCGGGGTCGCACCCTCACCACCGTCCGAACGCACGTCGCCCGCGCCACCGATGGTGTCGAAATCGAGGAACACGATCCCCCCACCAGCACCGCCGTCACTGTGACCCGCATCCTGGCTGCCACGCCCACCCGCACCACCCATCATCAGCCGCGGGTTCGCAAGATTCAGGTAGTGCGCTGAGTCGGGCAGCGGCGCCGCCACCGGTGCATTCCCGTCCCCACCAGCCGGATACGAGTTGCCGTCGACGTACACTCCACCGGTGCCGCCTTGACCGCCTCCGGTCCAGCTACCGCCACCACCACCGCCACTGGAGTCATCTCCGCCCGACCAGTTCGAGGGCGCACCGCCTCCGCCACCGTAGGAACCGCCGCCCCCACCGGCACTTCCTTCGTTCGCGCTGTTGTTGGTTGCATTGCCTGTCGGCCCCCCGGCGAGGCCATCACCGCCGTTGCCGACGCCGAGCGGGCCGCCGCCGCCGCCACCGACTCCTTGAAGCTCGACGTCCCCGATCGTGAACAGCTGGCGCATATCGCTGCCCGCACCACCGCCATCGGTGCCGCCGCCGCCGCCGCTCCCCTGGCTGCCGCCGCCACCACCGCCGCCGAGCACACCTCCGCCACCACCGGCGCCACCGTCAGCACCTTCGTAGTACTGCTTGACACCGCCCGCAAGTCCGCCGTCCGACCCCGCCGCGGGCGGGTCAGTCACGTCAGACGTTCCGCCGCCACCGCGGCCACCACCCGTCCCGTACAGTTCGGGCCCAGCGGTTCCGCCACCGCCGCCGAGGCCACCGCCCGGACCACCGGGATTCGACGTCAAATAGCGCTCGACGATCGGCGCCCCACCCGGTTCACCGCGCCCGACTGTGTCACCGGCACCGCTCGACAGGCTCGGGACCACCGTTCCCGTGGGCGGGTCGTCGTTCGTGAAGCCCGTCTCGCTCGCATCGATATCGCTGTTCAGCACGAGCGAGCCGCCCGACATCGCGACCACGCCACCGGTCGCGCCGTCCCACGGCGCCGCCGTGATCGTGCCCGTCACCGTCGTCGGCGCCGTGTCGTGCTCCATGCGCACGAGCTGCACCGCTTCGGTGCCAACCGAGTACGTCCGCGTCACAGCAGACAGCGTGATCGACGACCCCGCCACCGCCGTGATCGTCGCGGTGTCGTAGTTTCCCATGTTCGAACCGGGCTGCGCCGGCGAGACGCCGGTCATCTGAATCAGCATGACCCGATCACCCACCGCGAAGGGCGTCGCCGCCCCGCGCGTGGCACCGGTGACCGTCACGGTCGTGCCGGACACCGCGGAGACCGCCTGATACGTGTTCACGACTCCGCTCGCTGACGCGGCGATCGCGACCGGCGCACCGCCGAACACCGGCGCGACCGCGGACGCGGCGAGAACACCCGTCAGCAGCAGTCCCTGGATGCGGCGGCGAAAGCGCGGTACGGGCGTCGCACCGCGTAGGGCACGCCGGTCGCGAGCGAGAGTCGCGGTGGTCGGGTGTGAGTCGAGCATGGTTCTCCTGGGAGTTTCAGCAGGGTGCACGGGAGAGTGCACGGAAAGAGCAGGGGACATCGGCTTTCGGAGCGCGCAGCAATCACGCTCATAGGAGAAGATCGCAGGAACGCGGCTTCTATTAGGCGAATCTGACGAGAACCCCCACAAGTGAGGGCTGCCCGCCACGGCGCATTCGCCCGGTCCGACTCGTGTAAACCGACGGAAACATCCCGTGCCTACACTCGTAGACGCGCACACCCGCGCGTTCCCCGTCCGCACGTTCGCGATCCGAACAGCGCCGTCATCCCTGAGGACCCACCATGTCCAGTGACCCCATCACCGTCTCGATCCGCCGCGAGCTCGACCCCGCCCACATCCCCGAGGCCACGGCCTGGGTGCAGACCGGCGTGAATCTCGCGAGCAGGTATCCGGGGTTCCTCGGCTCCGGATGGGTGCGCGCCGGCGAGGACTCGAACGTCTGGCACATGCTCTACCGCTTCGCGAGTGCCGAGGCGCTGGACACGTGGGAGAACTCGAGCGAGCGCGGTGGCTGGCTGTCACTCGGTCGGGGTTTCGTGCGCAGCGAACGCTCTCGGCGCCGGAGCGGCATCGAGGGATGGTTCGACGAGCCCTCGACGGGCACGATCACCGTGCAGACGCAGGATGCAGGGGACGCCGCACCCCCGCGCACGCCTCCGCGCTGGAAGCAGGCCGTGACGATCTGGCTCGGCTTCTTCCCCGTGAACCTGGCGTTCAGCTATCTGACCGCGCCGATCCCCGTGTGGGGAGAGCTGCCGCTCTGGCTGCGCGTGCTGGGCATGACGCTGGTGCTCACGCCGATCATGACGTACTGGGTGCTCCCGTGGGTCACCCGGATGCTCCGCGGCTGGCTCACCCACTAGGACGCACACTGGGCACGTACGGCAATTTGCCGTACAATTCTTGCATGACCATCCCACTGAAGGACGCCCGCATCGAACTGCGCGTCACCGCCGCGCAGAAGGAGACTATCGAGTGTGCCGCGGCTATCTCGGGACGCACTGTAACCGCGTTCTCTGCGGAAGTCCTCACCGAGCGTGCGGAAGAAGTGATCCAGCAGGACCGGCAGCTGCGTGTTGACGCGGCGGCGTTCGATGCTTTTCAGGCGATCATGGATCAGCCCGCTCGTTCAGTCGAAGGGTTGCGTGACCTCATGACGCGCAAGCCTGTGTTCTCGAACATTGGCTGAGTTCCTCACCCCCCGTCCGCTCGCGGTGGGGGACAAGCTCTCGGAGTTCCGATCAGGGGAGGAGAGCCTGGATAGCTGGCTGCGGGGCCGGGCTCGGAACAATGAGAAGGCCGGCGCGTCCCGGACCATGGTTTCGGTGACGCGAGATGAGGGGCGGGTCGCCGGCTATTACTGTCTATCGTCAAGCTCTCTCCTGCGCGAGGAGGGACCGCCTGAGCTCGCCGCCGGGATGCCGAACGCGATCCCTGTCGTGTTGCTCGGTCGGCTCGCCATCGACGAAGAGTTCCAGGGGGTGGGGTTGGGGTTTTCGCTGCTGCAGCACGCGACAGGCCGGGCTTTGGAGGCGGCCGACACGATCGGCATTCGGGCAGTGCTCGTGCATGCCCTCAGCGATGCCGCCGTCTCGTTCTATGAGAAGTTCGGCTTCACGCGTTTCCCCAACCAGAGCCACACTCTGTACCTGCTCACCAAGGACGCTCGGGCGACGCTGAACAGCATCTGACACCCGCGGCTGGCTCACCCGCTGGACACCCGCGATCAGATCGCGCTGATCGTCCAACCGGCGCTGTGGCTCGAGCCGGGCTCGAGCACGATGAGGTCGACCGCCGACGCGAACGCGTTGGGCGGGCAGGTCATCGGCTCGACGGCCAGCCCGATCCGATGCGTCGCCGGGTCCGGGGTATCGGCTGTGTGGACCTGCACCCACGGGCACGTCTGGTCCCACGTCATCAGGACGCCGGTCCCGTCGGCTGCGGTCACCTCGACCCGTGCCATGCCGTCGCCGCGATCGAACGTCGTGAAGGCGTGGTCGATGAACGTGTCACCGATCGGGCGCGCAGCGCGGAAGTCGAATTCCGGATGAGCATCGACGCTCTCGACCGCGATCGGGATCAGCCGATCGTCCGTCACAGTGAGGACCTCGGCCGCCGGGAGGGAAAGTACCCAGTCGTCGACCCGCCCCGGACCTGCCACGAGATACGGGTGCGGTCCGGTTCCCCAGGGCGCCGCGTCCGCGCCGAGGTTCGTGGCGGTCACGGTCTGGACGAGACCAGCCGCGTCGATGCGGTACTCGACATCGACACGCACCCGGAACGGATACCCGACCTGCGGGACGATCGTCGCGGTCAGTACGACGTGGTCCGCCTGCTGCTCGCACACCGCGAAATCGTGCCACGCGAGGAGCCCGTGCAGCGCGTGACCACGCTCGGGCTCGGTGAGGGCGAGCTGCCGGTCGACACCGGCGAAACGGTAGCGACCGTCGACCACGCGATTCGGCCACGGCGCGAGCGTGACACCGCGGTATCCGGGCCGCACCTCGTCCGCCGCGAACGGGACGATCAGGTCGCGACCGTTCAAGCGGAGCTCCCGCAGCGACGCCCCGATACTCGCGACGGATGCCTCGTACCCGTGCGCGCCGATCGAGATCTGCTGCCCAGAGCGCGGCACTCCCACGCTCAGAGTCCCTGCGCGAGGCGGTAGTACGCCGCGTTCCCGCGCACCTCCTGCTGGAAGGCGCGGAGGGTCGTGTCCTCGTCGATCACGAGGAGTTCGATCTCGGCCATGTCCGCGAAGTCACGGAACGCGTCCACTCCGACCGCGGTCGACATGACCGTGTGGTGCGCGGCACCGGCGACCAGCCACGAGGCGGCGCTCGTGCGGAAGTCGGGCTGCGGCTTCCAGACCGCCCGCCCGACCGGCAGGTTCGGCAGCGCGGCGCGGGGTGCGACGTTCTCGACGACGTTCGCTGTCAGGCGGAACCGGTCTCGCATGTCCGACAGTGCGACGACGACGGCCGGTCCGGGGTCGGCGGTGAACACCAGCCGGACCGGGTCGCCCTTTCCGCCGATGCCGAGCGGGTGGACCTCCAGCGTCGCCCGCGCGGTGGAGAGCGAGGGCGACACCTCGAGCATGTGCGCCCCGAGGATGAGCTCGTCACCCGGCGTCATGTCGTACGTGTAGTCCTCCATCAGGCTCGCGCCGCCGGGAAGGCCCGCGCCCATGACGTTCGCGATGCGCACCAGGAGAGCGGTCTTCCAGTCCCCCTCGGCGCCGAAGCCATAGCCCTCGGCCATGAGTCGCTGCACCGCGAGCCCCGGCAGTTGCGGGAGGTCGCCGAGGTCCTCGAAGCTCGTCGTGAAGGCGCCGAAGCCGCCCTCCTCGAGGAAGGACCGCAGTCCGATCTCGATCGCCGCACCCTCGCGGAGCGACGCGTGCCGCTCGCCACCCGGGAGGAGTTCGGGAGACACGTCGTAGCTCTCCTCGTACACCGCGACCAGCGCGTCGATCTCGGCGTCGGAGGCGGCACGCACGGCGTCGGCGAGTTCGTTCACACCCCACGTGTTGACCTGCACACCGAAGCGGAGTTCCGCCTCGGTCTTGTCCCCTTCGGTCACGGCGACGAAGCGCATGTTGTCGCCGAAACGGGCGAGTTTGAGCGAGCGCGCGGCCGCGAGGCCGGCCGCTGCGCGCTGCCACGTGCCCAGTTCGCGCCGCACGACCGGGTCGCTCGCGTGCCCGACCACGGTCTTGCGCGGAACGCCCAGACGGGTCTGGATGTAGCCGAACTCCCGGTCACCGTGCGCAGCCTGGTTCAGGTTCATGAAGTCGAAGTCGATGTCCGCCCACGGTAGCTCGACGTTCGCCTGCGTGTGCAGGTGCGCGAGGGGCTTGCGCAGCGCATCGAGGCCCGCGATCCACATCTTGGCCGGGCTGAACGTGTGCATCCACGCGATGAGACCGATGACGCTGTCGTCCGCATTGGCCTCGAGTGCGATGCGCTTGATGGACGCGGCGTCCGTGAGCACGGGCTTCCAGACGATCCGGACGGGGAGCTCGTCCGAGGACTCGAGCAGCTGCGCGATCTGCTGGGACTGCGTGGCGACCTGCGCCAGTGTCTCGGGGCCGTACAGGTGCTGACTTCCGGTGAGGAACCAGACCTCGTAGCCGTCGAGCGAGGTGGTGAGGGGAGTGCGGGGCATGGTGCGTCCTTCGGCGAGTGCGTGTGGGTGAGTCGGTGTCAGAGGGCGTCGACCGCGGCGGCTTCGATCGCGAGGCCCGCCCGATAGCGGTCGAGGTAGGCGGTGAAGCCGGCGGTGTCGGTCGGGTCCGGATCGACGACCTCGAGGGCCGCCGCGGCGAAGACCCGCTCGTCGAGGTAGGCGCCGAGGGTGAGAGAGTCGGCGTGAGCGAGGTAGGACGCGAGCACGGCGATGCCCCACGCTCCTCCCTCGGACGCGAGCTCCCCGACCGCGACCGGCGCGTCGAGGGCTGCCGCCAGAAAACGCTGCGCGACCCCGGCGGTGCGGAACATGCCCCCGTGCGCGAACATCCGCTCCAGCGTGACGCCCTCGTCGGCGAGGATCTGCATACCGAGGCTGAGGGTGCCGAACACGCCGTAGAGCTGCGCGCGCAGGAAGTTCGCCAGGCTGAGGTCGCTGTCCGGGGTGCGCACGACGAGCGGTCGCCCTGCGCTGAGGCCGGCGATCGGCTCCCCCGCGAGATGGTTGTACGCGAGGATCCCCCCGGCGTCCGGCGCGCCCGCGAGCGCCTCGCGGAAGAGCACCTCGAACACGGCGTCCGTGTCCATCGGTGTCCCGGCCGCCTCGGCGAAGCGTCCGAACATGCCTGCCCAGGCCGCGAGTTCGCTGGCTCCGTTGTTGCAGTGGACCATCGCCACCGGCGCTCCTGCGGGCGTCGTGACGAGATCGATCTCGTGGTGCACCCGGGTGAGCGCCTGCTCGAGGACGACCATCGCGAAGATGCTCGTGCCCGCGCTGACGTTGCCGGTGCGCGGGGAGATGGAGTTCGTCGCGACCATCCCGGTCCCAGCGTCGCCCTCGGGAGGGCAGAGCGGGATCCCCGCGCGGAGGGAACCGGTGGGATCGAGCAGGCGGGCGCCCTCGACCGTGAGCGTACCGGCGCTCTCCCCCGCCAGACGCACCGACGGGAGGAGCTCACGCAGCGGTGCGGGCAGGCGTCCTGCGGCGAGCGCGTCGTAGGCGGACAGCATCCGCGCGTCGTAGTCGCGGGTATCGGCGTCGATCGGGAACATGCCCGATGCGTCTCCGACCCCGAGGACTCGTTCGCCCGTCAGTCGTTCGTGCACGAGGCCGGCGAGCGTGGTCACGGAGGCGATCCGGTCGACATGATCCTCCGCGTCGAGGACCGCCTGGTGCAGGTGCGCGATCGACCAGCGCAGCGGGATGTTGACGCCGAGCAGGTCGGTGAGGTCTTCGGCGGCGCGGCCCGTGTGGGTGTTGCGCCACGTGCGGAACGGCACGAGGAGGTCTCCCGCGCCGTCGAGGGCGAGGTAGCCGTGCATCATGGCGGAGATGCCGATCGCCCCGAACGTGTCGGGTCGCACACCGTGGCGGCTCTCTGCGTCCGCGATCAGTTCGGCGTACGCCGCCTGGAGACCGCTCCACACGGACTCGATCGGATAGGTCCAGAGGCCGTCCTCGAGGCTGTTCTCCCACTCGTGGCCGCCGACCGCGAGCACGGTGGTCGCGTCGGCGGCGACGAGGCAGGCCTTGATGCGCGTCGAACCGAGCTCGATGCCGAGAGACGCGCGCCCGGCGAGGAGGTCCTCACGGGCGGCGGACGGCTGCGCGGCGCTCATCGGCGGGCGTCCGAGCTCTGGCCGTACACGTTCTGGTAGCGGTCGAACAGGCGGTCGATCGCCTCGTCCGGGATCGGGATCAGGGGTCCCGCCTCACGGGCGTGGTGCACGGTGCGGGCCACATCCTCGACCATGACCGCCGCCTTCACGGCGTCCTTCGCATCCTTGCCGATCGTGAAGGGACCGTGGTTCTGCATCAAGACGGCGCGCGAGCGGTGCCCGCGGAGCGTGTCGACGATGCCCCGGCCGATCGAGTCGTCACCGATGATCGCGAACGGACCGACCGGGATCGGACCGCCGAACTCGTCGGCCATCGCCGTGATCACGCACGGGATCTCCTCCCCGCGCGCCGCCCACGCCACCGCGAACGTGGAGTGCGTGTGCACCACCCCGCCGACGTCCGGCATGTTCCGGTAGACGTACGCGTGCGCGGCGGTGTCGGACGAGGGTGAGCGGTCGCTGCCGGAGGAGCCGGGGATCACGGCGCCGTCGAGGTCGCAGAGGATCATGTTCGCGGGCGTCAGGTCGTCGTACGAGACACCGGACGGCTTGATCACGAACAGATCCGCACCCGGGACGCGGCCCGAGACGTTGCCGCCTGTCCAGACGACGAGCCCGTAGCGGACGAGTTCCGCGTGCAGCCGCGCCACGTCGGCGCGGACGGCGGCGATCGCCTCCTCGATGGCGGGGGAAAACGATTGCTCGGTCATCGACTACTCCTTCTTCCTGATCACGGCGCGCTGCAGCAGCACGAACACCAGGAGGATGCCTCCGGTGATGATGGTGGTCATCTCCGGCGGGATGCCGCCGTCGCGCGTGATCAACACATTCATGAGGCCCAGCACGAGCGCACCGATGACGGATCCGAGCACGAAGCCGAATCCCCCGGTCAGGATCGTGCCGCCGATCACGGTCGCGGCGATCGCATCGAGCTCCCACCCGATACCCGTGATGTTCTGCGCCGTGCCGAGCCGCGACGTGTACAGCACGGCCGCGAGGCCGGACAGGGTTCCACTGATCACGTAGACGAGCACCTTCGTGCGCGGCACCGGCAACCCCATGAGCGATGAGGAGCTCTCGGATCCGCCGATCGCGTAGACGGTGCGGCCCGTGCGCGTGCGATGCAGCACGAACACGGCGGCGAGCACGACGAGCACGGCGATGACGACACTCGGGGTGATCACGAGGTCGTTGACCTTCTCGCCGTCGATGATCTTGACCTGCGCGCCCAGCCATCGGATGGGTGAGTCGTCGCCGAGCCGTTCCGGCACGGTGCTCAGCAGCGACGCGAGCCCGCGTCCGAGGAACATCATGGCCAGGGTCGCGATGAACGGTTGCACCCCGAAGTACTGGATGAGGATGCCGGACACGAGTCCCATGCCGGTGCCGATGCCGATCATCAGGACGATGACCATCAGGGGGTTCCATCCCGCGTTGGAGAGCATCACCCCCGCGACCGACGACAGCGCGATGATCGACCCGACCGACAGGTCGATGCCGCCGGTGAGGATCACGAAGGTCATCGCGACCGCCAGCACGATCAGATGCGCGTTGTTGATCAGGAGGTTGGACACCGTGTTGTACTGCAGGATGCGCCCGTAGGCGACCTCGCCGTAGATCACCATGGCGATGAAGATGACGACCGCGGCGAGCGTGGGCAGCCAGGACGGATTCGTCGTGACCAGCTTGCGCAGGCGCTCGCTCAGGGATGCCGGCGCGGCCGACTGGCGCGTGATCTCCGCGACGCTCATCGCGTCACCTCCTGGGGGATGGGCGCGCTGTCTCGCGCGGGCGGGCGACTGCGGGCCGAACGTCGGACGACGAACCATCCGCGCACCCGTTCGGACTGCAGGAGGCACAGGATGACGATGACGATCGCCTTGAAGGCCGGGGTCGCGGACGAGGAGATACCCAGGAACAGGACGGTCTTGTCGAGCGTCGCGATCAGCAGCGCCCCCACGAACGCGCCGCCGAGCGAGAACTTGCCTCCGGCCAGGGATGCCCCGCCGATCACCACCGCGAGGATCGCGTCGAGTTCGAGCTGATAGCCCGTGCGGGAGATGTCGACGGTCATCACCGTGCCCACCGAGAGGATGCCGGCGACACCGGCGAGCACGCCGCTGAGGATGTACGCCGTGAGCAGCAGGCCCTGCGGCTTGATACCCGCCATCCGACTGGCCTTGGGGTTGATGCCGATCGCCTCGATCATGAGACCGAGAGCGCTGCGACGCACCACGACACCGACCACCAGCACGATGGCGAGTGCGAAGAGGAAGACGACCGGCAATCCGATGAGATAGCCGTTGGCGATCCAGCGGAAGGGATCATTGGTCGCCGAGGTGTTCTGTCCCCCCGTGATCACCTTGGCGATTCCTCGGCCGGCGAGCATCATCACGAGCGTGGAGATGAAGGGCTGCAAACCGACGTACGCGACGAGGACGCCGTTGACCGCTCCGAGCACCCCACTCACGAGCAGGGCCAGACCGATAGCGGCGAGCGCGACTCCCACCGATCCCGAGTCCGATGCCGAGCGGAGGAACTCCATCGACACCGCTCCGGACACCGCCATGACCGACCCGACGGAGAGGTCGATGCCGCCCGTCGCGATCACGAGGGACATGCCCAGCGCGATCATCATGATCGGGGCTGACGCGCGCAGGATGTCGACGAGGTTGCCGACGAGGTTGCCGTTGGTGGGATTGACGGAGAGCGCGAGATAGGTCGGATCCTTGAGCACGTTCAGGGCGAGCAGCGCGATGATCGCGATGATGCCCCAGAAGAACGGCTTGCGGATCAGGTCGCGGACGACCGACGCGGGGGACGTCTCGGTGGTCATCGGTCCGTCTCCGATCCGGTCGGGCCATCGAGGTCGTCGACGGCCTCGTCCAGCGTGTCGGCGGCGGCCTCGACTCCGTGCGCGGCGATGATGTCCACGATCTCCTGCGCTGTGACGTCCGGTCCGTTGATGATCTCCCCGATCTTCTGGTGGTCCTTGAGAATCACGATCCGCTCGGACAGGCGGACCACCTCCTCGAGCTCGGAGGAGATGAAGACGACCGCCACGCCCTGCTCGGCGAGAACGGCGACGGCCTCCTGGATCTCGGCCTTCGCCCCGACGTCGATGCCTCGCGTCGGCTCGTCCAGGATCAGAAGTTCGGGCTTCGTCGCGAGCCAGCGTCCGAGCAACACCTTCTGCTGGTTCCCGCCGGAGAGGTTCTTGATGAGGCGGTCAGGGTCGGCGGGACGGACGTTGAGTTCGCCGATGTACCGGTCGACGATCTCGTCCTGCTCCTTGCGCGACATCGGCCGCGCCCAGCCGCGCTCCGCCTGCACAGCGAGAACCATGTTCTCCCGGACAGTGAGGTCGGCGAGGATTCCCTCGTCCCGGCGATTCTCGGTCGAGAACGCGATGCGCTGCGCGAGCGCATCCGACGGTGAGGAGATCGCGGTCGTGCGTCCGCGGAGCGTTATGGTGCCCGAGTCGGGCCGGTCGGCTCCGTAGAGCAGACGCGCGAGCTCGGTGCGGCCCGAGCCGAGCAGACCGGCGAAGCCGATCACCTCGCCGGGGCGGATCTCGATGTCCGTCGCCTCGACGGCTCCGTGACGACCGATTCCGGTCGCAGCCAGCAGAGGCGCCTCGTCCGCCGAGCGCACCTCGGTGCGTCGGTTGCCGCCGAGCGATCGCAGCGTGTCGAGGTCCTTGCCGATCATCTTCGAGATCAGGGCGTGCCGATCCAGATCGCGCGTGAGATATTCGCCCTCGAACCGTCCGTTGCGCAGCACCGTGAGTCGATCACTGATCGCGTAGATCTGGTCGAGGAAATGCGAGACGAAGAGGATCGCCACCCCCTGGTCACGCAGCGACCGGATCACGGCGAAGAGGCCCTCGACCTCTGCCGCGTCGAGGCTCGAGGTCGGTTCGTCAAGGATGAGCACCTTGGCTTTGATCGCCATCGCGCGGCTGATCGCCACGAGCTGCTGCACGGCGATCGAGAGGGTCGAGAGGGGCTTGTGGGTGTCGAGGTGCTCGAGCCCGAGCCGGGCGAGCGCCTCGGTCGCCGCGCGATGCGTGGCGCGCCAATTGATTCCGAAGAGTCCGCGGACCTCGTGTCCGAGCATCACGTTCTCACCGATGGTGAGGTTCGTGACAAGATTCACCTCCTGGTAGACCGTGGAGATGCCGGCGTTCTGCGCATCCGCGGTCCCCTGGAACCGGCGCTCCTGGCCGACGACGACGATCGACCCCGAGTCCACCGAGTAGACCCCGGTGAGCGCCTTGATGAGCGTGGACTTCCCCGCACCGTTCTCCCCGAGCAGCGCGTGCACCTCGCCCTGGAAGAGCCGGAAGCTCACATCGTCCAACGCCTTCACGCCGGGGAACTCGATCGAGATCCCGCGCATCTCCACGACGGGCAGTGCTTCTGGCATCGCTGTCCTCACTCCTGCGGGACAGCGATGTCCCGCGAGTCGCGGTGCGGAGCGCGTACTCCGCACCGCGACTGTCGGTTGATGTTCCTTCGGTGGTGAGGCTCAGTACTGGCGGTCCGCGAGGACGGCCTCGGCAGCCTCGGGCGAGTCGAACGACTCACTCGGGACGATGATGTACGACTCGACCTCTTCACCGGCCAGCGCCTGGTTCACGACCTCCATCGCCGTCTCGCCGAAGAGCGGGTTGTACTCGTGGACGAAGCTGAGCTGCCCGGCCGCGAGTGCTTCCATCGCGCCCTTGGTGCCGTCGATCGTGGCGATCTGCACGTCCTCACCGACGACGAGGCCGGCTTCCTCGGCAGCCTGCGCCGCGCCGAGACCCATCTCGTCGTTCTGTGCGAAGACGAGCTGGATGTCATTGCCGTTCGCCTTGAGCATCGTCTCGAAGACGCTCTTGCCCTCTTCGGCCGACCAGTTGGCCGTCTGCGCGTCGACCAGCTCGAGCGACGAGTCGCCCAGGCCTTCCGCCCAGCCCTCGTTGCGCTCGTTGACGACGCCGACACCGGCCGGGCCCTCGAGGACGACGTAGTTGCCGCCATCGGGGAAGGTCGATGCCGCCCATTCGCCGACCGCCTTGGCGACCTCGACGTTGTCGGGGGCGATGCGGGTGACGTAGAGGCTGTCGTCATCGGGCTCGATTCCGCGGTCGAGCAGGATGACCGGGATCTCGGCCTCCTGGGCGCGCATCAGCGAGTCTTCCCAGCCGGAGGCCTCCGTGGCCGAGAGCAGGATCACATCGACTCCCTCGTCGACGAACGACGTGAACGCGTCGATCTGCGACTTCTGGTCGAGGTTCGTCGCCGGGGCGTACTTGAGCTCGAATCCGGCGTCCTCGGTGAACGTGTCCTGGATGTTCTGCTCGTTCGCCTGACGCCAGGCGCCCTCGGGTCCGACCGCGACGAATCCGACCGTGACGATCTCGTCGCCTCCGCCGCCGCCGTCGCCGCCCGCGTCGCCGCCCCCGCTGCAGCCTGCGAGCCCGAGTGCGAGCGCACCCGCTCCGATCAGACCGAGCAACCGCTTGGATGATGCCATGTCATCTCCTCCTTGAGATATGTCGGCCGACTCGCCGAAGTTCTGTGCGCGCATCGCCGGACGCGGAGATGTCGTGCGGACCAATTGTGCGCGCTAACAATCCCGCCCAACAAGAGGGGCATCCGCATTCGTTATCTCACTGTTACCGCGCACAACACTGTCAGCGCGGGGAACCGTGGTTTCCGGCCAGTGCCGTCAGGTTCGTGGCGGCGGTGCCGTCGAGCCGCGCACGATCAGCGTGGGCTCGATCAGTTCGCGATCCTCGATCTCCACGCCCTCGATCGCCGCGAGCAGCTCACTGATCACCAGGTCGCCCAGGGCCGTGAAGTCCTGACGAACGGTCGTGAGCGGAGGTGCGAAGTGCCGCGCATCGGGTAGATCGTCGAAACCGATGACACTCACATCGTCGGGCACGCGGATCCCGCGCTCCGACAGTCCGTGCACGACGCCGAGCGCCATCTGATCGTTCGACGCGAAGACCGCCGTCGCCTCACCCAGGGGGTGGGTGCGCCCGAACTCGTAGCCCGAGTCCGATGACCAGTCTCCCGTGACCGGCTCGATGACGGGGAGACCCGCCTCCTCGATCGCTTCACGCCACGCCTGCGCGCGCGCCCGAGCGTCGTACCAATCGAGGGGCCCGGCGAGATGGAGGATCGTTCGATGGCCGAGGTCGATCAGGTGTCGCACGGCCGCCGTGGCACCGGCACGCTGATCGACCGCCGCGGTGTGCATCTCCGGATCCGGCTCCTCCTTGATCACGAGGGTCGGCAATCCCGTGGACTGCTGGCGCAGCCGGTCCAGCGACGAGGAGCGCGGCGCGATGACGCACAGCGCATCCACGCCCTGCGTGACCAGTTCCACGACACCGGCATCGATGCGGAGGTGATCGTCGTCGGCGATCGAGAAGGCGCTCACGGCATATCCCCGCTCACGCGCAGCGCGCTCGACGGCGCGCAGGGTGCTGCTGGGGCCGAACTGAACCGGCCCGTCCACCAGCACCCCGATGCGCATCGCCCGCTTCGTGGCGAGCGCACGGGCGATCGAACTGCGCGTGTAGTTCATCTCGCTGATCGCCTTGAGCACCCGCTCACGCGTGGCCTCACGGATGTTCGGGTGACCGTTGAGCACCCGCGACACCGTCATGTGCGACACCCCGGCGTGCTCGGCGACGTCGTAGATGCTCGCCCGGCGCGGGCCACCGGTGGGGCGCCCCGTCGTGGACCCCGATTCGGCATCGACGCTCATGTGGACCCCTCGCTCGTGTGACCGCGAACATCATGGTAGTCGCGTCCCCCCGTCGGGCACATGCCGCCGCGCGGAGTCAAGGGGGCGAACGATGCTCCGCGCTCATGGCACTGTAAGAGCATGCGCATCGCACTCACCGGATCATCAGGCAAGCTCGGCACCGTCGTCGCACGCGAACTGCGCGCGAACGGCTACGAGGTAATCGGCATGGACATGGTCGGCGAGCGCGGCCCGTCGTTCGTGCAGGTGGACCTGACGGACTACGGCCAGGTGATCGACGCGCTCGGCGGCGTCGGCGACCGCCACGACGGGATCGACGCCGTGGTGCATCTCGGGGCGATCCCCGCCCCGGGTGTCCGCAGCGATGTCGCCACGTTCCATAACAACATGCCCTCGACGTTCAACGTCTTCTGGGCTGCCGTCCGCCTCGGAATCCGGCGCATCGTCTACGCGTCGAGCGAGACGGTCCTCGGCCTCCCCTTCGACGCGCCGCCGCCCTACATCCCCGTCGACGAGGAGTACCCGCCGCGTCCTGAGTCGGTGTACTCGCTCGTGAAGACGCTGGAGGAGGGTCTGGCCGCCGAGCTCACGCGCTGGCACCCGGACCTGTCGATCACGGCGCTGCGCTTCTCGAACGTGATGGTTCCCGAGGACTACGCCGAGTTCCCGTCCTTCGACGACGACGCCCTGCGCCGCAAGTGGAACCTCTGGGGCTACATCGACGCCCGGGACGGATCGCAGGCCGTGCAGCGCGCCCTCGAGAACACGGCACCCGGCTTCGACAACTTCATCATCGCGGCCGCGGACACCGTGATGTCCCGCCCGAACGCGGAGCTGATCGCCGAGGTCTTCCCCGACGTCCCGGTAGGACGCGAGGTCGGCGAGAACGAGACGCTCCTGTCGATCGACAAGGCCCGCCGCGTTCTCGGCTACGACCCGCAGCACTCCTGGCGCGACCACGTCTGACCCCTGAGCGCGTCCGATCAGAGTCCGAGACGCTCCAGGAACGGATTCACGAGGCGACGCTCGGGGTCGTACTCCGCGCGCAGAGCGGCGAAATCCTCCCACCGCGGGTAGCGACGGCGGACCTCGTCGCCGGGAAGCGTGAACACCTTGCCCCAGTGCGGGCGGGTACTGGCGGGGAGCGCGGCCTCGATCTCGGGCAGCAATGCGCGCACGGCAGGCTCGTCGCGCTTCCAGGTGAAGTGGAGGCCGACCGCGTCGGTGCCGAAGGACGAGCTCAGCCAGAGGTCGTCGGCGCGGATCGTGCGCACCTCGTTCACGAACAACAGGGGTGCGATCCGATCGGCGAGCGAACGGATCGCCTCGATCGCGGCCACCGCATCCGCGCGCGGCACGAGGTACTCGCTCTGGATCTCAGCCCCGGCCGACGGGGTGAACTCGAGCCGGAAGTGCGGCAGTCGCTCGAACCAGGGGCCGGGCACGCCACCCTGCTCGGTGCACGCTTCGGCGGAGGCGCTGAGGATCGGATGCCGGGGACCCGAGGCCGCCCTGGCGCCGAGTCGGGCCGCGAGTGCGTCGCGGTGCGCGGCTCGGTCATCCGGCTGACGCTGCTTGATCCACACCTGGTCGGCGACATCGATGCGCTGCCAGGACGAGAAGATGCTCACGCTCGTCCCGGCGCCGGTGACGGCGTCCAGATCGTCGAGGATCGCATCCCAGCGGGGTGACTCGAACACGTGCTGCGCCATCTCGTACGTGGGTTCGACGTCGAGAGACACATCCAGCACGGCGCCGAGCGCACCCAGGCTCACGACCGCGCCGTCGAACCCCGGTTCGCCCCGGGACAGCCGACGGATCTCCCCGTCGACGGTCATGATCGTGAGGCCCCGGACCGCGCTCGCGAGCGAGCCGATCGCGTCGCCGGACCCATGGGTGCCGGTGGCGATCGCGCCGGCGATCGAGATGTGCGGCAGGGAGGCCAGACTCGCGAGCGCGAGCCCCTGGGCCTCGAGCACGGGCGCGAGGTCGCCGTACCGGATTCCGCCCGAGACGCGCACGGCGGTCCGATCCGACGTCACCTCGATCACGCGCGGGAGTCTGTCGAGTGCGACGAGGATCCCGTCCGTGTCGGCGATGTCGGAGAATCCGTGCCGTGTGCCGAGCATGCGCACCGGACCGCCGTGCGCGAGCGTCCCGCGCACCTCCTCGATCGAGACCGGGTGCGCGACCTCGGTCGCACGGTAGACGAGGTTGCCCGCCCAGTTCTGCTCCACGTCGTGTCCTCTCCCCTGCGTCACGTCAGCGAGACGGTGGGCGAGCCGTCATCCTCCCAGGTGATGGGCGGCAGCGCGAGCCGGAACGCCCGTCGCCGCCGCCTCACCCCCTGCTCAGCCGAGCGCGATCGCCGACCACGACACGGGCGGAAGCGTGACGGTGAGCGCGCCGTTCTCGATCCCCGCACTGTCGTTCGGGTGGGTGGACACCCGCTCGGGGTCCGTCAGCGTGTTCTTCGCGTACACGTCGTCATCCGCGAGCGTGTGCGTCTCGAGGATCGACACATCGCCCAGGCCCGCGACGTCGACCGTGACGGTGAGCGACTCGGTCCGGCTGCGGTTGACGAGGAACACGGCCGAGTGGCCGCTCTCCGCATCGTGCGTGGCGACGGCGTCCACGAGCGGGACCTCGCCGTAGGCGCTCGTGGTGTACGTCGGCGCATCGAGCTTGAGTTCGAGCGCCTCGCCCCGCGCGAGACGCGAGGTGATCGAGAACGGGAAGAACGTCGTCTGACGCCAGGCCGGTCCCTGCGGCTCGGTCATGATCGGCGCGATCACGTTCACGAGCTGCGCGAGGGACGCACTGGTCACCCGGTCCGCGTGCTTGAGGAGCGAGATCATGAGGTTTCCGAACACGACAGCGTCGGCGACGGAGTACACGTCCTCGAGCAGTCGCGGCGCGACCGGCCAGTTGTCGATGCCCTCGATCCTGTCTACGCCGTGGAAGCGGTCGATGTACCAGACGTTCCACTCGTCGAACGAGATGTCGATCCGCTTCGTGCTGCCGCGCACCGCACCGACGTGATCGGCCGTCGCGACCACGGTGTCGATGAAGTGGTCCATGTCGACCGCGGAGGCGAGGAACGAGTCCAGGTCGCCACCCCGCTCCTCGTAGTAGGCGTGGCACGAGATGTAGTCGACGTCGTCGTACGTGTGCGTGAGGACGACCCGCTCCCACTCGCCGAAGGTCGGCATGTGCGCGCTGGAGGATCCGCACGCCACGAGCTTGATGCCCGGATCGAGCTGACGCATGGCCTTCGCGGTCTGCGAGGCGATCTTGCCGTAATCGTCGGCGGAGCGGTGACCGAGCTGCCACGGCCCGTCCATCTCGTTGCCCAGGCACCACATCTCCACCGCGAAGGGCTCGTCACGCCCGTTGGCGCGGCGGCGCTCGCTGAGCTCCGTACCCGCGGCCAGGTTGGAGTACTCCAGCAGATCGAGCGCCTCCAGGGTCCCCCGGGTGCCGAGGTTGACGGCGAGCATGAGGTCGCTGCCGACCTTCTCCAGCCATGACGAGAACTCGTGCAGACCGACCTCGTTCGTCTCGGTGGAGTGCCACGCGAGGTCCAGGCGACGCGGACGCTGCTCCCGCGGACCGACCGAGTCCTCCCAGCGGAACCCGGAGACGAAGTTGCCGCCGGGGTAGCGGATGGTGGAGACGCCGAGCTCACGGACGAGGTCGATGACGTCCTGGCGGAAGCCGTCGGCATCCGCCGTCTCGTGGCCGGGTTCGTAGATGCCGTCGTAGACGTGGCGACCGAGGTGCTCGACGAAACCGCCGAACAGTCGACGCTCGATGCGGCCGATGACGAAGTGGGGGTCGACGGTGAGGTGCGCGGTGGGCATGGTGGTGCTTTCCTTCACGGGTTCGGGGGTGGAGCGGGGCAGGACGGGGCTACTTGATGCTTCCGACGGACAGTCCGCCCTGCCAGTAGCGCTGCAGGAACAGGAAGGACAGGATGAGTGGCAGGACGGAGATGAAGGACCCCGCGGTGATGAGGTTCCACACCTGCTCGCCGCCGGCTCCCGCGTTCGACAGGGCGGTCCAGCGGTTGAGGCCGACCGTCACGGGGAGCAGCTGGGGATCGGTGAGCACGGCGAGCGGCAGGAAGAAGTTGTTCCAGGTGCCGACCACGCTGAGCAGCAACACCGTCACGATCGCAGGGCGCAGCAGCGGCAACGCCACCTGGAAGAACGTGCGGATCTCGCTGGCGCCGTCGATGCGTGCGGCCTCGAGCATCTCGTCGGGCACCGCGTCCTGCGCGTAGACCCGCATCAGGTACACCCCGAACGGGCTGAGCAGCGAGGGCAGGATCACCGCCCACGGGGTGTTGATGATCCCGTACTGGCTGAGGAGCATGAAGGTCGGGATGACCAGCGCCGTCAGCGGGACCATGACGGAACCGAGGATGACGGTGAACACGGCGGATCGACCGCGGAAGTCGTACTTGGCGAAGCCGTACCCGGCGAGGACACAGAGGATCGTCGCGCCGATCCCGCCGGCGAAGGCGTAGAGGAACGAGTTCCCGATCCACTGCCAGTAGATCCCGCCCTGGTGGGTGAACAGGCCCGCGATGTTGTCGAACAGCGCGAACGAGTCGTCGAACCAGAAGGCGGGACTTGCGAACAGCCCCGGGGTGTCCTTGGTCGCGGCGACCAGGAGCCACCAGATCGGGATGATGAAGTAGATCGCCAGGATGATGAGGAAGACGTGCGAGCCGATGCGCCGGCGTCCCGCCCGGCCCCGGGCGCCGCGGTTCGTGCGGCTGGGGAGGCCCGTGGTGGTCGTCCGGGGAGCGGCGTCGTCGGTGGGGCGGAGGAGAGCCATCATTTCAGTCCGCTCTGCTTGCGCGTGAGGAAGAGGAACAGGAAGGAGCCGAGGAACACGAGGATGCCCAGCGAGAACGCGATCGCGGATGCGTAGTTGAACTGGCTGTACGAGAACGCGAGCGCGTAGGCGTACATGTTCGGCGTGTAGGCCGCATCGATCGCCCCCTGGGCGACGTTTCGCAGGACCACGGGTTCCGTGAAGAACTGCAGGGTGCCGATGAGGGCGAACATGATGATCATGACCATGGACGACGAGATCATGGGGATCTTGATGCGCAGCGCGGTCTGCCATCCGTTCGCGCCGTCGATACGGGCCGCCTCGTAGATCGAGGGGTCGATCGAGCGCAGCGCCGCGTAGATGACGATCATGTAGTACCCCGACCACTGCCACGTGACGACGTTGACGAGGCTTCCGAAGATGCTCCCCGGTGCGAGGAACTCCGGCGCATCGAGTCCGACGATGCTGAACAGCGTCGCGGCAGGGCCGAAGCGGGGACTGTAGAGGAAGCTCCACATGAGCGCGCCGATCACGACGGGGATCGCATAGGGGATGAAGATGAACAGCCGCGAGAGCTTGGACAGCCACGAGGACAGGCTGTCCAGCACCAGGGCGGCAGAGAGCGCGATGAGCAGCTGCGCGGGGATCATGACCACGGCGAACAGCAGCACGCGACCGATCCCGCTGAGGAACAGCGGATCGCTGAACGCGCGGACGTAGTTCGCGACGCCGGTGAAGTCCGTGCCCGTCGCGAGCGTCGAGGTGAACAGGCTCATCCCGAATGCGTAGCCGAGCGGGAAGATCAGGAACGCGGCGAACACGATCAGGAACGGCGTGACGAACAGCCAGCCCCACCGCTGCCGCTTGCGCACCAGGGTCGAGCCGGTCGGCGTCGCGCGGGAGCCGCGACCCGTGGTCGTGATGATCGTCTGGGTGGTCATCTCTGCTCTCTCATCGTCGAGTGCTGACGGTCGGGGCCCCGACCGGAACCGGGGCCCCGAACGATCAGTCGAGCGTGAAGCCCTGCTCGGTGGCGTACTTCTCCAGCGAGACCTGCAGGTCATCCAGCGCGGTGCCGGGGTCGGTCCCCTCCTCCACCATCGTGAACAGGGTCTCGGTCAGCTGGTCGTAGGCGTAGTTCTGGAACGGGCTGAACGTGAATCCCTCGTAGCCGGCCGCGGCCTCCAGGAACACGTCCTTGTTGATCTGCTGCCCGCCGAAGAACGGGTACTCGAGATCGCGGAAGTAGTCCGACTCCAGGATCGGCGTCCACAGCGGGAACAGTGCCGCCTCCTCGATGCCGATCGTCCATGCTTCCTCGGTGCCGAAGATCTCCTTCGCGACGAGGGCTGCGGCCTCGGTGTCCTCCGCTTGGCTGGTGACGGCGAAGGTCGAACCACCCCAGTTGATCTGGACGGGATTCGCCGCGTCCCACTGCGGGACGGGTGCGGCGCGCCACACGGCGCTCTCGTCGGAGTCCGCGAGACCCTGCAGGTATCCGGGTCCCCACGCGGCGGCGACGTAGATCGCGTACGAGCCGTCGACGAGCTTGGTGTTGTAGTCCGCGGTGAACGCGTCGTCGGTGGCGACGAGGTCCTGGGTGACCAGGTCGTTCCAGTAGGAAAGCACCTGCTTCGAGCCCTCGTCGTTCACCTCGATCCCGATCTCGGTGGGGCTGGCGTTGTCGTACGTGAACGGCACGGATCCCGCCTGCGCGAACAGCGCCTGGTTGTAGGCGCGCCCGTTCGTGGGGAAGTCGGCGATGACGCCGGGCGCACCGGCATCCTTCAGCGCCTGGGCGGCGTCGGCGAACTCGTCCCAGGTGGTGGGGACGGGGATGTCGTACTCCTCGAGGATGTCCTCGCGGTAGAGCATGCCCATCGGGCCGCCATCGACCGGGATCGCGTAGACCGCATCACCGCTGGAGACGTCGCTCCACGCACCCTCGGTGTAGTCGCCCGCGACGTCGTCGGCTCCGTACTCGGAGAGATCGACGAGCGCGTCGCGGATCGAGAAGCTCGAGAGCACCTCGGCCTCGAGCATGATCACGTCGGGCGCTCCCGATCCCGCCTCGATCGCGGTGGAGAACTTCGTGTACTCGTCGTTGCCCTGGCCGGCGTTGGTCCAGCAGACCTGCACGTCCTCGTGGGTCTCGTTGAACAGGTCGACGACCTGCTCGAACGCCGGGTACCAGGCCCAGACGCTGACCTGCGTCGCGTCCGGGTTGACGATCTCGTTGGTGCAGGACTCCGCGGAGTCGCCCGCTCCGGAGCAGCCGGTCAGGGCCGCGGCCGTGACCGCGATGACTCCCGAGGCGGCGAGGATCTTCCTCTTCATGCGCTGTGTTCCTCTCATGGTGCGTGGACAGCTCTGTCTCGCAGAGGGCTCGGGCCACGGAAACCGGAGAGGCACCACGGTGAGCCACGTTGTGTACAACGTTAGAATGTAAACGTTGTAGAGCAATGATCGCGAGATCTCGAGGATCTGTCAAGACCCCGTTTCGCCGGTCAGTCCGGGGCGGGTGCGGACTCCCGATACATGATGCGGAAGTCGGCCAGGAGCTCGCGCGGAGCGCCCACCTCGGCACCCCGGGCGATGCGCTCGCGCAGGGTCTTCACCGCTTCGCTCGCGATCCAGGACCGGCCAGGATCGACGGTCGTCAGCGAGGGGATCGAGTACTCCGCCTCATCCAGGCCGTCGAAGCCCACGACGTGCACGTCGTCCGGGATGCGCAGCCCCGACTCCTGCAGCACGCGCATCGCGCCGAGAGCGAGCGTGTCGTTGAGGCCGAACACCGCGTCGAACGACGCACCTCGCGCGAGCAGCTCCCGCATCGAGTGCGCGCCGTTCGCCCGATGCCAGAGGGTGGTGTACCCGATGATCTCCTCGTCGAAGGGGATGCCCGCGGCCTCGAGCGCCTCACGGTGGCCGCGCAGGCGCAGCCCCGCGGATCCGATGACCTCACCCTCGTGTGCACCGATCACCGCGATCCGGCGACGGCCGGACGCGATCAGGAACTCCGTCGCCGCTCTCGCCGCGTCGACGTTGCGCATCGTGATGTGATCCGTCGGGCCGTGGAAGATCCGCTCACCGAGCAGCACGAGGGGATACGGCACCTCCAGCGCCGCGGCGTCCTCCTGTCCCATCCCGAGCGGGCTGAAGATCAGACCGTCCGTGAGCTTGAGTCGGGGGCTGCGCAGCAGCTCGAGTTCACGGGTGCGATCGCCGCCGGTCTGCTCGACGAGGACGACGAGCCCCGAGGCCTCCGCCTCGTGGATGACCTGCGCCGCGAGTTCCGCGAAGTACGCCAGGCTCAGATCCGGCAGCGCGAGAGCGATCGCGCCGGTGCGCCCCGACCGCAGGTTCCGCGCCGTCAGGTTCGGCGTGTACGCGAGCTCGGTGATCGCGGCCTGGACACGATCGCGCGTCTCCGGCCGGATGTGCGGATAGTCGTGGATGACGTTGGAGACCGTCTTGATCGACACGCCAGCCAGTCGCGCCACGTCGTGCAGCGTCGCAGCCATCCGCACCCCCTCCATCGGGCACCACCCTACAACGTTGCAGGAGGGCATCGGGAACACGAACGGGGGCCGACGCGTGTGCGTCGACCCCCGTCACATGAGCGGTGCGTGTCAGTCCCAGAGGACCGAGAGCTCCTCCTCGTCGAAGTCGACGTACGGCGTGCCGAGACCCGCACCGAAGAGCATCTCGAAGTCGGCGCGCGTGCCGTCCTTCTCCCCCTGCAGCGTGATGTCGACGCGGATCGAGTCGTAGGTCGTGACCAGCGCGGGCGAGCTGCCGGGAACGGCCTCGAGCTTCTTCAGGGCGGTCTGGCCCTCGGCGGTCAACTTGCGGTTCACCGAGCCGTCCACCGGGCTGTAGCCCTGCAGATCCGCACCCTCGACGTCCATGCCGCACGGCGTACTCAGCGACTTCATCGCCAGGCACTCGTCCAGCGACGCCGACACCAGCGAGCGGAAGGTCTCGGTGCCCTCTTCACTGAGCTCCGGCCGGATGTCGTAGAGCTGCTCGCGGTCATCGTCCGTCGCGATCGTGAACACGTTGCTGTCGATGTCGCCACCGATCGTGAACTCCTCGCGACCGACCACGAACTCGTAGCTGCCGGGGAAGGCGTATCCGGACTCGGGCGCCTCGACGCCGTTGATCAGGAGGTCGAGCCCCTCGAACGACGAGCCGATGGACACCGAGATGAGGCCGTCGTAGATGACCCACTCGTCACTGAGGTTCGTGACGTCGAACGTGCGGTCGACCGCGACGTCCCCGACCTGGAAGGTCGCGGCGACCGTGGTCTCATATTCCCCCTCGGTGGCGTCCTCGTCGACCACGATGTCCGTGATCGGAGCACGCGAGAGCGAGTCGGCGAGTACCTCATCGGTGAGCAGGCTGTCGTCACCGTAGCTGTCGACGAAGACGAGAGCGCCCTCGGCGTCCCCTTCGGAGAGCGCGGTGAGGTACATCTCGACCGCCTCGGACGGGGATGCGGCCGTGGCAGCGCCGCCGCCTGCCTCACCGCCGCCACCACCGGCTTCGCCGCCACCGCGACCCATCGAGAGCGCGAGGCTCACACCGACGATGATGAGGACGAGCAGGGCGACAGCGCCGGCGATGATTCCGATGAGCGCGCCCTTGGACAGGCCCTTCGAGGGCGGAGGCGTGCCGGGGCCACCCGGCTGACCTGCGGCGAACGGAGCCTGCTGTCCCGGGCCGCCCGGGTACTGGGCCGTCGGGTACTGCGCGGTCTGATCCGCGTACGGCGGCTGTCCGGCCGCGCCGGCGGGAGCGGGGTAGGCGACGGTCTGCGCGTCGGGGGCGCCGGGGGCGACCGGCGCGGCCGGCGGCGGGCCGGCGACGGTGGGAGCGTCAGGGGCGGGAGGGGCAGGAGGCGCGGCAGGAGCGGGCGCATCCGGTGCGGGTGCGTCCGGCGTGGGCGCGTCAGGCGCGTTCCCGTCCGCGGAGGCCGGGTCCTGGTTCACCGCTCCGCCGAAAGTCAGTCCGTCGGTCGGGTGTCCCCCGGGCTCGGCGGGTTGCGGTGCGTCGGGGTTCGGGGCGGCGTTCTCATCAGGATTCCGGTCGGTCATAGCCTTCATCGTAGAGGGATCGCGGGGAGGCATCGGACTCGGACGCGCGCGTGCGCCGCGCGTCGCGGGACCGACCGGACGCCGGGGCTTTCCCGCCCCACCACGCGTAGACACCGATCGCGACGATCGCCGAGCCGTAGGCGACGAGCCACCAGGGGAACCCGGGAGCATCGGACGGTGCGCCCGCCGCCTCCAGGGCGTCCGGCGGCGTGGGCGTCTCGCGCTCCCCCGTCACGAGGATCCGGTGGCTGTTGATACCCAGCGGAGTGCAGGTGACGAGGGTCACGAGGTCGCGCCCCTCCTCCTGGCGAATGGTCGCGGTGTCGGTCGGATCGACCACCTGTGTGTCCGTCACACGGTAGGTGAGGACCTCACCGAAGGTCGCGACGGTGAAGACATCACCGACGCGCACACGGTTCAGGTCCGTGAACATCGTGGCGTCCGCGAGCCCCCGATGGGCAGTGATGACGGAGTGCGTGCTCGCTCCCCCGACCGGGAGGGATGTGCCCTCGAGATGCCCTGCCCCGCGAAGCAGGGTCTCGTCGCTCGTGCCGTGATAGACCGGCAGGTCCACGCCGATGCCCGGTATCTGGATCCGCGACATGACGCCCGTCCTCGTGCGCAGCAGGTCGGTGTAGACGAACTCCCCGTCGCTCGCGCCCGCTCCCTCCGGGACGTTCGCGTTGGCGGCGAGCAGGGCGCCGGACGACAGCGCCGCGTTGTACCGGTGGGCCTCGGCGACCTGCGCCGCGGGGCCCGGGTCGGCGTCTGCCACGTCGTCGCTGTAGTCGCCGACGATGAGGGCCTGATTGTAGGAGGAGAGCCAGCTCGCCGCAGGCGAATAGACCAGCACGGTCGCCCCGGCGAGAGCGGCGAGAACGGTCAGGACGAGAAGAATGGTCGGTCGCCAGCGCCGACGCACGGGACGCGACGATGACGACGCGTCCGAGGCGCTGTGCGCGTCGGCTGGGGCGGCGACGGGGGCTGTCATTTCTCTCTCATCCGGTCAGAACTCCGGGGCAGGCGGCGCACAGGCCACCTGCCCCGAAGCGGGAT
>JBNJKL010000012.1:0-24695 GCA_051751065.1 Actinomycetota bacterium
TGACAGACAAAGTGCGCCAAAACTGACCACTCGACAGGGATGCAGGGTGTGGACGGGACGGTGACGGGGGGCAGGGCGTGGGGTCAGGGGAGAGCGTAGAAGCGCTCGCCCGTGCGGCGGAGGATCGCGTCGACGTCGAAACCGCGCATCTCCGCCCACTCCGCCACCGTGGTGATCCACGTCGCGATCGCGCCGTCGACCATCGTCCCGGCATGCTCGCCGGAGACAGGCCAGTCGCTCGCGACCATGAGCCGGTCGGGACCGAAGGCCACAGCGACCGCATCGAGGAACGGGTGCACCTGCTCGGGGCTCCATGCTCCGCCGGCCTCCGCAGGCAGTCCGGAGAGCTTCACATGCACCTGCGGATGCGCGGCGAGCTCCGCGATGTCCGCCAACCATTCGGAGGACGGCGCGAGCGGGGCATCCGCCGTCCCGATCGCAGGCTTGCCGACATGGTCGAGCACGAGCCGGAGGTCGGGGAACGCCGCAGCGAGCGCGGTCACGTCCGGAATCTGATTCGCACGCACGCACGCGTCGAAGGTGAGGTCGCGCGCGACGAGCTCGCCGATCCCATCCCGAAAAGCGGGGGTACCGGCGAATCCATCGGGGAGGCCCTGCAGGAGATGGCGGACGCCGACCACGAGCGGATACCGCTTCAGGGCGTCGAGGTGGGCCACGAGCTCCTGACCGCGGTCCAGATGCGCGCCGGCGACGATCCCCCGCACCCCGATCTCGTCAGCGAGCCCACTCACCCAGGCGACCTCATCGAGATACTGCTCGGGGAGGCACTCGGCCTGCACGAAGACGAACTCCGTGTCGACCCCGGCGGAAGCATCGCGCACCTCGTCCTGCGCGAAGCGTGCCCGCAGAGCACCCTCCAGCCAGGAGTACGTCAGCAGGGTCGGATCCCAGATGTGCAGGTGTGTGTCGAGAGCGCGCATGCCCTCATCCTTCCCCATACGCGCGGCTCGCGGCGGCAGACATCCGACGAATGGTTAGGATGACGCGTATGGCGGTCACGGATGAGGCTATCGAGAAGATCAAGGCGATGATCGTGTCGGGCGAGCTCGCTCCCGGAGATCGCCTGCCGCCCGAGAAGGAGCTCGCCGAGCGTCTCGGACTCTCCCGCAACTCGATGCGCGAGGCCGTGAAGGCCCTCGAGGTCATCCGTGTGCTGGATGTCCGACGCGGCGACGGCACGTACGTCACGAGCCTCGAGCCGCATCTGCTGCTGGAGGCCATCTCGTTCGTCGTCGACATGCACGACGACGGTTCCATGCTCGAGATCTTCGCCGTCCGGCGGATGCTCGAATCCCAAGCGACGGGACTCGCCGCGACCCTCGCCACCGAGGATGAGATCGCGGCGCTCCAGCGCGAGGTCGACGACGTGTCGCCGTCCGTCACCATCGACGAGCTCGTCGAGCACGACATCCGCTTCCACCGCGAGATCGTCCGCATGACCGGCAACGCGTATCTCGCGAGCCTGATCGAGAGCCTGAGCAGCCAGACCGTGCGCGCCCGGATCTGGCGGGGGCTCACGGAACAGGGAGCGGTCGAGCGCACCCTGTCCGAGCATCGTGCGATCGCCGACGCGATCGCCCAGAAGGATTCGGCGCTCGCGACGTCGCTGGCGACCGCGCACATCGCGGGCGTCGAGCGCTGGCTGCGCCAGGCCACCCCCTGACCTGCGCGACCCGCCCCACTCCCGCCCCGCCGACGTTTCCACCCCGCCGAGTGGTCAGTTTTGGCGCACTTTTAGGCCGAAAGTGAACCAAAACTGACCACTCGGCGAAAGAGGGGGAGGGAGAAGGGGGGGTCAGGCGCCGAGGCGGAGCATCGCGGCGTCGAACTCGGCCGCGGATGAGTCGCTCACGGAGTGGAAGAGGACGTCGTCGATGACGGCGGGCGCCGCGGTGAAGAACGGCACGCCGGCCAGTCGCAGCGACACGAGGTCCTCGGCCGAGCGCAGGCTCGCCGCGAGCACGTTCGTGCCGCTCCCCGCGCACACGGCCTGCATCTCGGGGATCAGAGTGTCGCCGTCCATGCCCGCGTCGCGCAGACGACCGAGATAGGGAGCGATATAGGTCACGCCGATGCTCGCGCACGCGAGCGCCTGTGCGACGGAGTACACCGCCGTCACGAGGACGGTCGCCCCATCGCGCACGAGAGCGGATGCCGCCCGGAATCCGTCCGCGGTGGCCGGCACTTTGACCGCGACGCGATCCCCCAGCGCCCGGATGCCCTCCGCGTTGCGCAGGAACGCATCCGCGTCACCACCCCACGTCTGGAAGAAGACCTCCTGTGCGCCTTCCTCGACCCAGCGCGAATAGAGATCCGGGATATCGGATGCGGCACGGCCGCCGCGTTCCAAGATGGTGGGGTTGGTCGTGACGCCCTGCAGCACGCCCAGTCCGAGAAGTCGGGAGACCTGTTCACCGTCGGCGCTGTCGACGTAGAGGCGGGGGGCGGTGGGTGCGAGGTGCGTCATCGAGTCTCCTAGAGGCAACCTGTCGTTACAGGTGCGGATTCGGCTAATGTTATGACAGCCGCCGACGAAGTCAAAGACGTCCCGTCGGCGTCGCCGCAGAACCGAAGTCGAAGACGATCAGGAGCCACATGACAACCGCACAGCCCGGAGATCGCACCGGAGTCGTCATCGTCGGCAGTGTGACCGCCGACGTCACCACGTTCTCCCAGCGGCTCCCTGTTCGTGGCGAGACGATCCTCGGCGACGAATTCACCCTCCTCCTCGGCGGCAAGGGCGCGAACCAGGCGGTCGCCTCGGGACTCGCCGGAGCGAGGACCAGCTTCGTCGGATGCGTGGGCGACGATCTCTTCCACGACCTCGTCGTCGACGGTCTCAGCGCAGCCGGAGTCGACCTCACGCACCTGCGGACGGTCCCCGGCCCCACCGGCATCGCGCACATCCGCGTCGACTCCTCCGCCCAGAACGACATCGTCATGGTTCCCCTCGCGAACGCGGCGCTCAGCGCCGAGCAGATCGACGCCGCTCTCGAAGCGCTGGCACCGACGACCTCCGTGCTGCTCACGCAGCTCGAGACCCCCTCGACCCTCACCGCGCACATCACCGCGCGCGGTCGCGAGCTCGGCATGACCACGATCCTGGACCCCGCCCCCGCCGCACCGCTCTCGCCTGAGGTGTGGAGCACGATCGACATCGTCACCCCGAACGAGTCCGAGGCGACCGTCATCAGCGGAATCGAGGTGACGGATGCCGCGTCCGCCGAGCGCGCGGGCCGCTGGTTCCTGGACCAGGGCGTCGGTGCCGCGGTGATCACGCTGGCTGCGCAGGGATCGTGCGTCGTCACCGCCGAGGGCGCCTCGATCATCCCGCCGCTCCCGGTCGAGGCAGTCGACACCACCGCCGCCGGCGACGCGTACGCGGGCTACCTCGGCGCCGCCCTCGCGACGGGCAGTGACCTCGCCGAGGCGGTGCGCCTGGCTACCGCCGCCGGCGCACTCGCCGTGACCAAGCAGGGCGCCTCGCCCAGCCTCCCCCACCGCTCCGACGTGGACGCGTTCCTCGCCTCGCGCGCCGTCCGCTGATCCGACAAGGAGTCACCATGCGCAAGACCCCCACCACGATCAACCCGGCCCTTTCGCGCGTCATCAGCGAGACGGGGCACACCGACCTGATCGTCGTCACGGACGCCGGCCTGCCGATCCCCGCCGGATCGGAGCGCATCGACCTCGCCTACCGGCCCGGCGCCCCCGCATTCTTCGACGTGCTCGACACGGTGCTCGCCGAGATGGTGGTGGAGGGCGCGACCGTGTCCATCGAGGTCGCCGAGAAGAGTCCCGAGGTGCTCGAAGGTCTGCGGGAGCGCTTCGCCGGCATGGGGTTCGAGATCGAGCTGGTCCCGCACATCGAGTTCAAGCACCGCACCCAGGACGCCCGCGCGTTCGTGCGCTCCGGGGAGTTCACCCCGTACGCGAACGTGATCCTTCATGCCGGGGTGGCGTACTGACATGAGTCTCGCCACGGCTTCCGACGCGATCGACAGGCACTCCGCCGCCCCGATGTACGACCAGCTGCGCCAGCTGATCATCGACGGGATCGGCCGCGACGGCCTGCAGCCCGGCGATCCGCTCCCCGGCGAGCACCGACTCTGCGAGCGATACGGGATCTCCCGCACCGTGGTGCGACAGGCTCTCGCGCAGCTGGAGCACGAGGGGCTCGTCGAACGCGTCAAGGGCAAGGGCACGTTCGTGTCCCGCCCGCGCACGAGCGAGAGCCTGGTGCACACGCTCGTCGGCCTGTACGACGACGTGGAGCAGCGCGGCGGACACGTGCGCAGCGACGTCCTCCGACATGAGTCGGTGCAGGCGGACGACGAGGTCGCGGACGCGCTCGAGGTGTCGGTCGGCGATCCGGTCGTGGTGCTGGAGCGCCTCCGCCACGTCGACGGCGAACCCTGGTCGCTCTCCACGACGTGGATGCCGGAGGCCGTCGGCGCTCTCACGCTCGACAGCGACCTCTCCGAAGGATCGCTGTACCGTCTGCTCGCGAGCCACGGCGTGCGCGCGACGCACGGCGTGCGGTCGGCCGAGGCGACGGTCGCCACGCACGACCAGGCACTGCTGCTCGGAGTGAGCGCCGGCTCGGCGCTGCTGCGGCTGCGCAGCATCAGCCGCGACGACGATGACCGCCCGATGGAGTACTTCGTCGCCCACCACCGCGGCGACCGATCACGCTTCGAGTTCCAGCTGCGTCAGGAGCAGTCTCAGGCGTCCCTGATGCACATCGACGGTCACGGGGGCGCATCGCGCGCCGGCACCGCGGTGGTCTGAGGATGCCCTCCGACGAGCGGGACCTGTCCGGCGGTCATGAACTCCCGCACGCGGCACAGCCGACTCCCGCGCCCCCCGCGGCTGCGGATCCGGCACCGATGACGGCGTCCCTCGCGCCCCCACTCGTCTCGGCCGGTTCTTCCGCGCCGCCGGGAGGTGCGCTGCCGCCGTATGCGACCCCGCAGCCGAACCCCGGGCAGCCGGGCGCCGGATACGCGAGTCCCGGATACCCGCACGCGACGCCACCACCGACACCACCGACACAGCGATGGATCCCCGTCGTGGTGATCTCGGGCATCGTCGTGCTCGTGATCGTGGCGGTGGCCATGGTCGGATTCCTGCTGACCGCCGGCGGGAACGACGTCCGTCCCGTGCCGTCGGTCGCGACCGCCGAGCCACTCCCGACCGAGCCCGACGCCGACGACCCCGCCCCCGACGCGGAGCCGGACCCCGGCGACGGCACCGACAGCGCGACCGCGGACGCCTACCTCGAGGGCATGATCGAGGGGTACAAGCGTGACCGCGACAACGGCGCGCTCTGGGATCGGATCCCGGACACCGAGTTCAACCGCACCGCCGTGACAGCCTTCCTCTACCTCCTCACCGACATGAAGGTCGCGCTCATCTGGGGTGTCGACGCCGAGACCGCGGCGGAGTACATCGCGGAAGCGGACCGCCTGGAGGACCTGCTGCTGTCCGAACAGCCCCTCGGTTCCGACATCCAGATCACCCTCAGCGAGGATCGGATCTTCCGCTACGACGGCGACACCGGCGAGGGCGGCTACACCGACGAGTGAGGACCCCGGTACGCTCGAGACCGTGAGCTCCTGGACCAGCACCGCGATCGCCCTGCTGGAAGCCGACGCCACCCGCAGCGCGGACACGCACCTGCACATCTTCCCGCTCCCCACCGAGTGGGGGATCGACCTGTACCTCAAGGACGAGTCCGTGCATCCCACGGGGTCGCTCAAGCATCGTCTCGCACGGTCGCTGATCCTCTACGGCCTCGTGAACGGGCGCATCCACGAGGGGACGACGCTCGTGGAGGCGTCCAGCGGCTCGACGGCCGTATCCGAGGCGTACTTCGCACGGATGCTCGGCCTGCCGTTCATCACGATCGTGCCGCGCTCCACGAGTCCCGAGAAGATCCAGCTGATCGAGTTCGCGGGCGGCCGGTGCCACTATGTCGACCGCGCGGAGGACATGTACAGCGAGGCAGAGCGGCTCGCCGCCGAGTGCGGCGGACACTACCTCGACCAGTTCTCGTTCGCCGAGCGCGCGACCGACTGGCGCGGCAACAACAACATCGCCGAGAGCGTGTTCTCCCAGTTGGCCCTCGAGCGGCACCCGTTGCCGAGCTGGATCGTCGTGGGGGCAGGCACCGGCGGGACGAGCGCGACGTTCGGTCGCTATGTGAAGTACCGCCGCCACTCCACGCGCATCGCGGTCGTCGATCCCGAGGGTTCGGCCTTCTACGGCGGGTGGCGCACGGGGTCCGCGGACTACACGACCGGGACGCCGAGTCGGATCGAGGGAATCGGTCGACCGCGTGTGGAACCGTCGTTCATCCCCGGCGTGATCGACGAGATGCTGCAGATCCCGGATGCCGCCTCGATCGCCGCGATCCGGCTGCTGCACGAGCGGACGCTGCACTTCGCGGGCGGCTCGACCGGGACGAACCTCGTCGGGGCCTTCCAGCTCATCGCTCGCATGCGCGCGGCGGGCGAGCACGGAAGTGTCGTGACGCTGATCTGCGACGGTGGCGCGCGCTACGCGGGCACCTACTACGACGACGACTGGGTCGCGGAGCAGGGCTGGGATCTGGCCCCGCATCGGGCGCGGATGGACCACTTCCTCGACACCGGCGAGTGGCGGGACTGACCTCGGGACGCTGTCGTACTCAGCGCCCACGATCACTCACCGAGTAATTTCGAGCGTTCGATTGGTTCCTCGGGCAGGAGTCCCATAGCCTAGGCGGCGAGGTCGGTCCGGCGGGTCGGGCGACCGCTCATGAGTGCCGGGGTGCCAGTCGATGAATGTGGCGTTTGATGATGCTGCGGCGGATTCGTTGATCAAGGCTGCGCGCGACGCGGATGAGGAGCTGCGCGACGAGGGTATCGTTCGCCGTGGCGCAGCGGAAACGGCTGTCGTGGATTTTGCGGGGGCGTACTCGGTACTGTTCCAGGCGGCCTGTCGCGCGGAGTCGGATGATCGTGGCCGGTTGGCCGGCGTCTTGGATGCGCTGGCCGACCAGGTGACTGTGGCGAAGCTGAAGGCGAACCAGGAGCGGGAGCGGCAGGAACTGCTGGCGGCGTGGGAGGTGCGCGAGGCTGACCGGGAGAGCAGGCGCCGGCAGTCGCTGGGCGTGGCTGATGGTGTGCTCGGCGCGCCGTTGGACGAGGTCGTGTTCGATCCGAAGCCGTCTGAGTACCCGGTCTGTCCGCCGACGGTGTCTGCAGCGTACGCTCCGGTGGAGCGCACTCGAACGTCTACGGGTGCGGCGGGCGAGGTAAGTTCTGCGGATCCTGATCACTTGCGGACGTTCGTGTCGCAGTCGCGGGCGAGCAATACAGGGATGGCGCGGGAATGCCGGCGGGTACGCGACGCGTGGGCTGCGTTCATTGGGTCGTGCTCTTGGGTACCGGTCGGGTCGACCACGCTTGTGGGCGGCTTTGAACGATTGCTGGCGGAGAACCGGGCGGATGCGAAGTGGATAGAGCAGATCGCTGACGCTTTCGACGCGGCCGGGAGCGGGTCGTTGTCGAACCACGCGTTGGATCTGGCGGCGACGGCAGTGTCGCCGATGAGCGATCAGGAGTTGTTGCGGGCGTTGTCGTCGTTGCCGCCGGAGGAACTGACGGCGCTGTTGTCGGCAACGCCTGCGCTGCGGGTGCAGCTGGAGGGGATGGCTCCGGCCGTCGTGTTCTCGTGGTGGTCGGGGTTGAATCCGCCCGCGGATGCGGGGGCGAGGTTCTCGGTGCAGCAGGATGCCCTGTTGACCGAATTTCCCGTGTTGTTCGGCAATCTGGAGGGGATGCCGTACGGCGCGCGCGACTACGCGAACCAGATCGCCCTCACCGCCGCGACCGCGGATGCCGCGGCCACGGTCGCGGAGTTGCAGGCGGCGTATGACGCCGCCTCGGGGCGGGGCGGGGAGACGCCGAGCGTTGCGATGCTGCGCGAGAGGCTCGAAGCCGCCCGAGCACAGTTGGACGCCCTCCACAACATCCAAGGTTCTTTGATGAGTGCGACCGAGGAAGGTGAGGAGGCGCGGTTTCTGATTTCGTTGACCGAGGACCGTCCGCCGCTCGGGGCGGTGTCGATCGGGAATCTCGACACCGCGACAAGCATCACGTATGCGGTTCCGGGAATGGGAACGACGACCGCGGGAATGACGCGATGGGCCGAAGCAGCGCAGAACCTGCACGACCGGCTTCTTCCGAACAGTGCCGTGGTCGCGTGGATCGGGTACGACACCCCACCGATGCCAACACTCGACAACCCCGATCTCGGAGTGCGCGACATGGATCGCGCAGTGGCCGGCGGAAACAATCTCGCCGCAGCGTTGGGCGGCTTGGCCGCCGTCCGCGCGGAGACAATGCCGCAGACGGGGGTCATCGCGCATTCGTACGGTTCAACGACGGCCGCAGTCGCGCTCTCCCAGCCGGGCGTGCGAGCGGATACGTTCGTCACGCTGGGTTCTGCGGGGTTGCCGAACAACGTTCGCACCGCAGATGACCTCAACGCCGGCACTGTCTACGCAGGGCAGGCGCGCGACAGGTTTGATTTCGAGTCCGAGAGCGGTGATCAGTGGGCGTGGGTCGGCCGGGCCGTGAGTCCTGAGCACAGGATCAACCCGGTGCAGGACGACTTCGGAGCCGAAGCGTTCAGGGTGGAGTCCGGCGGCGATGCCGGACGTGTCGTCACCGACCACAGTGTGCTGATGGCAGACGCCGGCGAGGACGCCGGGTACCTCGACAAGAATACGGAGTCGCTGAGAAATACGGCGTGGGCAATCTCCGGGCAGCCGGAATTGATCACGGATCGTGTGCCGTTGGGGCCGACCCGGTTCACACAGGCCGTGGCGGATTGGGGAACGTATGGGTACTAGCACAGCGCGGTTTCACGGTCGTGGGGTTCTCGCGGGACTTGTGGTCGCAGTGATAGGAGTGGGTGTGGCGGGATGCGCGAATGAGGAGCCGGAGATGACACCACGTGAGGGCCGCGACCGCGTGGTCGAGTTGGTGATCTCGACAACAGAGCAGCTAGATATAAACGGGTGGTGGCCCCGCAACGGAGTTGCAAGACCGCAAGGGTGCGGAGAAACAGGCGCGTCCTACAGCTACGAACACTGGGCGCCTGCGGGTGCGAGTACGGAGCGCCGGGACGTGCGTGAGCGGGACGCGAGGATCGTCGCGGAGTATTGGGAGTCCCTGGGCATGACCGTGAGGATCACCGATTCGACGGCGTATCCGACGGTATACGGCCAGGGGGGCCCAGTCCTCCGCGCCAGCTTCGCCACAGGTGAAGTCGAAGACTCGTACAGCGTCGGGGCAACCGCGCCGTGTTCGCCGGGAGATCCGATCGAGTTGATCCTGGAAGATCGGTCAGCGCGAGAGTCAGGCGAGACCCTTCCCGGCGACGAAGGTGTGGTCCCGAAAGTCGACCCCCGAGACCAATGGGACTCGCTCACCCCCACCTCCACCCCATCTCCGTCTCCGTCTCCGTAGGTAGGGCGTGACGGATGGGTAGTAGCACAGCACGGACCCACGGTCGTGGGGTTCTCGCGGGACTTGTGGTCGCGGTGATAGGAGTGGGCGTGGCGGGATGCGCGGACGAGGAGCCGGAGACCACGCCGAGAGAGGCGCGCGCGATCAGATGATCGCTTTCGTCGAAGGTACGGCGGAGTTGTTGGGTGGTGAGGGATGGTTGCCCGATCACGGTGCCTGGGCAGAAGGGTGCACTCTTCCCAACGGGGATCGCGGGGCGAGCTACGGGTACGCGCTGCTTGCTGAACAGGGCACGGATTTCGACGCCGATGCACAGAAAGTGGCGGAGCACTGGGAATCCCTCGGCATGAACGTCCGCGTCGTGGAACAGGGCGGACCAGTGGTCTACGCGACAGGAGGCCCCGTGGTGCGGGCAGCCTTCGGCACAGGCCCCACTCTCTACGACGTCGGTGCGGTTGCGGAGTGCGTCCCCGGGGACTCTGCAGAGTTGAACGAAGAAGACCACGCGGAGCGCGCAAAGGGAAACGTGCTCCCCGGCGATGTCGACGTGTACTTCCACGACCAGAACAACAACTGACCTCTACACGGACGGGTTTCGCCGTCGGTCGAGTACTGGCGTCCCGACCACTTTCCTCCCCACCGGTCTACGCTGGCGGCATGACCACTCTCGTCCTCACCGTCGTCGGCTCCGATCGCCCGGGCCTCGTCGCCGCCGTCGCCGATGTCGTGAACACGTACGGCGGCAACTGGGAGAACAGTCAGCTCGCCGAGCTCGCCGGGACGTTCGCGGGCGTCATCCAGGTGTCGGTGGCCGCCGACCGCGCCGACGAACTGGAGACCGCGCTGCGCGGACTCGACGGCCTGCTCTCGGCCGCGCTGCAGACCGGAGCGGAGACCCCCGCCGAGGCGACCCCGAAGCTGCTGACCGTCCAGATCCTCGGCAACGACCGGGCCGGGATCGTCCGGGAGATCTCGACGGCGCTCAGCTCCCACGACCTGAGCATCGAGAGCATGACGACCACGACGCGCGATGCGGCGATGGCCGGCGGGCGACTGTTCGAGGCGACCGTGGTGGCGAAGGTCCCCGCGACGCTGGACCCCTCGCACCTCACGGCCGAACTCGAGCGCATCGCGACCGAGATCCAGGTCGACGTCACCCTGACGGACTGACGCCGACCCGTTCCTCGGACGGAGCGTCCCTCAGACCAGGCGGGTCTTCGGGGAGACCGAGTAGGTGTGCTCGGGGTCGCTGAAGACGACGTCGCCCAGTGCCGCATCGATCGCGGTCATGATGTCGGCGTCGAGCGTCACGCCCGAGGCCTTGACAGTGTCGGCCAGCTGCTCGGGACGCGAGGCGCCAACGAGCGCCGCAGCGACGTTGGGGTTCTGCAGCACCCACGCGATCGCCATCTGCGGCATCGTGAGCCCTGCCTCCTCGGCGATCGGACGCAGTTTCTGGACCGCGGTCAGAGTCTCTTCCGCGAGGAAGTTCTTGATGAATCCCGCGCCGCTCTTCTCGTCGGTCGCGCGGGATCCCTCGGGAACCGGCTGACCGGGCAGGTACTTGCCCGAGAGCACACCCTGCGCCATGGGCGACCAGACGATCTGCGAGATGCCGAGACCTGCCGAGGTCGGCACGACCTTGCCCTCGATCACGCGGTGCAGCATCGAGTACTGCGGCTGGTTGGAGATGAGCTGGATGCCCAGCTGTTTGGCGAGTGCGTGGCCCTCGCGCAGCTGCTCGGCCGTCCACTCCGAGACACCGATGTAGAGCACCTTGCCCTGTCGCACGATGTCGGCGAAGGCCTGGAAGGTCTCCTCCAGCGGGGTGTCGTGGTCGTAGCGGTGCGCCTGGTAGAGATCGACGTAGTCGAGACCAAGGCGCTGGAGGGAGCCGTCGATGGACTCCAGAATGTGCTTGCGGCTGAGGCCGGTGTCGTTGGGGCCCTTGGGACCGGTGGGGAAATAGACCTTCGTGAAGATCTCGAGGCTCTCACGGCGCTGACCGGCGAGGGCCTTACCCAGCACGACCTCTGCCGCGGTGTTGGCGTAGGTGTCGGCGGTGTCGAACGTGGTGATGCCGGCGTCGAGCGCCGCGTGCACGGTGTTGATCGCGGCGTCGTCGTTCACCTGCGACGCGTGGGTGACCCAGTTGCCGAGGGTGATCTCCGAGACCTTGAGTCCGCTGTTTCCGAGGTGACGATAGTTGACCATGTCTCTACGCTACGGCCTGCCGCCGACACCGGCTCGTGGTGCCGGGGTGTTCGCGGCGAGCGTCAGGGCGCGGGCTGGTGCTTGCGCAGCCAGTACTCGGTCTGGGCGACGTGGCCCGCAGCGGCGGATGAGGCGGCGACCGGGTCCCGGGTCTCGAGCCCCCGCAGGATCGAGCGGTGGCCGGCGTCCGAGAGGATCTTGATCTCGGCGGCGTCGTCGGTCGTGAAGATCCGGTAGGCGCGGGAGCGGGCGCGCAGCACGTCGAGCAGGTTGGACAGCGCGTCGTTGCCCGCCACTTCGGAGATCCGCATGTGGAACTGGTGGTCCAGCTCCGACTGACGTTCCTCGTCCGTGACGGACTCGAGCTCGGTGAGCAGCGCCTCGAGGTCGGCGAGCGTCTGCTCGTCCACGCGGGCGGCGGCGAGGCTCGCGGCGTGCGACTCCAGTGCGCGGCGCAGTTCGTACAGCTCGATGATCGACCCCAGGGGCAGGAGACCGACCGTGAGGGAGAGGCCCTTGATGAGGTCGGCGGCGTGCAGCTCACTCACGTAGCTGCCCGACCCGTGCCTCGTGTCCAGCACACCGAGGGCCGCGAGCATGCGGATGGCCTCGCGCAGCGAGCCGCGCGAGACGCCGAGCCGTTCGCAGAGGTCACCCTCGCTGGGCAGACGATCGCCGGGACGGAGGTCTCCGTCGGCGATGAGTGCTCGTAGGCCGTGCAGGGCGGTGTCCAACGCGCTCATGTCGTCCCCTTCACTGGTGCCACTCGGTTCCCCTGAGTGTGGCGTCAGAGAGGCCGTGCGCCAAGTTGTATAACGACTTTACGCAGAATTCACACTGGGACTCCCTTTTGACACACTTCCATGGCAAAGTTGTGCAACAAGTCGGAGAACGAACGATTAGAGGATTCATGACGCAGGCGCAGACCACGGTCACATCGGTGCAGTTGGCCTCGGGCCGACCGGCGCGCGAACTGTGGCCTCTGGACCCCGCGCTCATCCACCTCAACCACGGATCGTTCGGGGCTGTGCCCACCGAGGTCGTCGCGCATCAGAACGCCCTCCGCGCGCAGGCCGACCGCAGCCCCGTGGGGTGGTTCCCCCGCATCGCGGAGTACACCGCCGCCGCCCGCGCACGCGTCTCACCGTTCGTCGGAGCCCGCGCCGAGGACACCGCGTTCGTGCCCAACGCCTCCGCCGCCGCGACCGTCGTCTACAACAGCCTGCGCCTGGACGCCGACGACGAAATCCTCGTCACCGATCAGGGCTACGGCGCGATCACCATGGGCGCCGCCCGCCTCGCCCGCCGCTTCGGAGCGCGCACCCTGACGGTCCGCCTCCCGCTCTTCGCCTCGGCGGACGAGGTCGTCCAGGCGTTCCGCGAGGCCATCACCCCGCGCACCCGCCTCATCGTCGTCGACCAGATCACCTCCCCCACCGCCCGCCGACTCCCCACGGCCGAGATCACCGCGCTCGCACATGAGCACGGTGTCCGGGTCCTCGTGGACGGCGCGCACGCACCGGGCCTCATCGAGGATGCGGCCGCCGTCGGTGGCGGCGACTGGTGGTTCGGCAACCTCCACAAGTGGCCCTGCGCTCCGCGCGGAGCCGCCCTGCTGGTCACGCAGGCCTCCGACCGCGAAGATCTCTGGCCCCTGATCGACTCGTGGGGCGGAGCGGACGCGTACCCCGAACGCTTCGACACGCAGGGCACGATCGACGCGACGACCTACCTCAGCGCCCCCGAAGCCATCTCGTTCATCGAGCGCGAGTACGGCTGGGACCGCACCCGCGAGACGATGTCCGTGCTCGCCGATCAGGGAGCGCGCACGATCGCCGACGCGATGCAGCCGTACGTGAGCGAGGACGCGTTCGTCGAGCTCCCCCAGCCCGTCGCCCCCATGCGCCTCGTCCGCCTGCCCGACGGTCTGGGCAAGACCCGCGAAGAGGCCGACGAGCTGCGCATGCGGCTGCTGGACTCGACCGGCGTCGGGACGGCCTTCACCAGCTTCGAGGGGCGCGGCTACTTCCGCCTCTCGGTCCACCTGTACACCGAGGCGTCGGACTTCGACGCGTTCGTCGAACGCTGCGTGCCGGAGATCCTGCATCGCGCTGGTGTCGCCACCCGCACCACCCCCACGATCCTTCCCTGAATCGCGGTACCGACGGTCACCCGGCCGCCGGATTCACAAGAAAGAAGAGAGGCACCCCGTGAAGCGCACTCGTCTGACCACCGCCGTCGGGCTCGGCTCCGTTGCCGTGCTCGCCCTCACCGCCTGTTCGGGAGGGGCCTCCGACGGCTCCTCCGACGGCGACGTCACCCTCCAGATGGTGGAGAGCCTGACGAACCCCGCCCGCACTGAGCTTCTGCGCGGCATGCTCGACCAGTTCGAGGAGGAGAACCCGGGCATCACCGTCGAGCTCGTCTCTCCCCCCACCGAGCAGGCCGACCAGACCATCCAGCAGATGCTCCAGTCCGGCCGCGGCGTCGACGTGCTCGAAGTCCGCGACATCACCGTCGGACCGTTCTCGAACAACGGCTGGCTGTACGACATGACCAGTGACCTCGAGGGCTGGGACGGCTGGGACGCTCTGACCGACAACGCTCAGGCCGCCGCCCTCGGCGAGGGAGAGGCGTACTTCGTGCCCTACGGCTTCTACGGTCTGTCGCTGTTCTACCGCACCGATCTGGTCGAGGAGGCCGGATTCGACGGTCCCCCGCACAGCTGGAAGGACCTCCTGGAGCAGGCGACCGCCATCCAGGACCCCTCCAGCAACACCTTCGGATACGCCTTCCGTGGCGGCGCGAACGCGAACAGCAACGTGGTCGCGGCGATCGAGGCGTACGTGATCGACGATCTGAACGTCGACGACGCGTTCCTCCTCGAGGACGGCTCGACGATCTTCAGCGCCCCCGAGGCGCAGGAGGCTCTGGACGACTACTTCGCCCTGTTCGAGCAGGCGTCCCCGCCGTCGGCCGTGTCGTGGGGCTACCCCGAGATGGTCGCCGGCTTCACGAACGGTTCGACCGCGTTCCTGCTGCAGGACCCGGAGGTCATCGCGACCGTCCAGGATTCCAACCTGACCGAGGACCAGTGGGACACCGCTCCCCTGCTCGTCGGCCCGTCCGGCAAGGCGGCACAGCCGCTCGCCGTCGCCGGCTGGGGTGTCGCCGAGGCCAGCGAGAACACCGAGGCCGCCGTGACGCTGGTGGAGTACCTCTCCTCCGCGGAGCCCGCGACCGAGTTCGCGCAGGCCAACAGCCTCGTCCCGATCATCGCCGAAGCGTCCGACGACGAGTTCTACTCCTCGGGACCGTGGACGAGCTACGTCACGATGACCGAGGACCCGGAGACCTACGTCAACGTGCAGCAGCCGCGTGGTGTGAGCTGGTGGACCGAGTGGATCCAGAAGTCGGACCAGGAGGTGCAGAGCGTGCTGCTGGGCGACATGTCCACCACCGAGCTGCTCGAGTCGTGGGACACCTACTGGACGGACAAGTACGCCTCTGAAGAGGGCTGACCCGCATGATGACGCTCACGCGCACGGAGCGCCCCGCCGGTAAAACCGGCGGGGCCTCCCCGGGCATCCGCCGTCGGCGTCCGTTCGGCCGTCGGCAGGTGTGGACGATCCTGGCGTTCCTCGCCCCGGCGATCCTCTTCGTCTCGTGGTTCACGTACTACCCGATGCTCCAGGGCGCTCGGATGGCGTTCCACGACTGGAACCTGTGGGATCTGACCTCCACACCCTTCGTCGGCTTCGACAACTTCGTCACCATCCTCAGCAACCCGGTGTTCCCCACGGTCGCGTGGAACTCGGTGCTCTGGGTGGTCTGCTCCCTCGTCCCGCAGTTCGTGATCGGGTTCCTCATCGCCCTCGCGCTGCGCAAGCGGTTCCGCTTCCGCGGCGTCTACCAGGCGCTGGTGTTCTTCCCGTGGGCCGTGTCCGGCTTCCTCATCGGGATGCTCTTCCGCTGGATGTTCAACGCCGAGTTCGGCGTCGTGAACGACCTGCTCATGAAGGCCGGGATGATCGATGCCCCGCTGCCGTGGCTGGCGGATCCGCAGCTCGCGATGGTCGCGGTGATCATCGCGAACATCTGGTACGGCGTGACGTTCTTCGCGATCATGATCCTCGCGGCACTGCAGTCGGTGCCGGATGACATGCTCGAGGCCGCGAGCCTGGACGGTGCCGGCAAGGTCCGTCAGCTGTTCTCGATCATCATCCCGTACATCTCCATGACCCTCCTGCTCACGGTGCTGCTGCGTGTGATCTGGATCTTCAACTTCCCCGACATCATCTGGGCGATGACCAGGGGCGGACCTGCGGAGCAGACCCACATCATCACCACCTGGATGATCAACTACACCCAGCAGGGCAACTACGGCCTGGCCAGCGCCATCGGTCTCATCGTCGTCGCCGTCCTGTTCGTGTTCTGCGCCTTCTATCTGATGGCGATGAGGAAGGTGACAAAATGACCGCCACCGCCCAGGTCGTCCTGCCCGAGGAGACCGCACGCGTCATCCCCGAACGCCGCGCGCCACGTCGTGTGACCGTCACGGGAGTGCTCAAGGTCGTGGGGCTGGGAGTCTGGCTCCTGGTCACGCTGTTCCCGCTGTACTGGATCGCCCTGACATCGTTCAAGTCCCCGCAGACGGTCAACGTGTTCCCGATCGAATACTGGCCCAGCCAGCCTTCGGTGCAGAACTACGTGAACCTCTTCGAGGGCACGAACTTCGCGATCTTCCTCGGGAACTCCGCGATCGTCGCCGTCATAGCGGGAGCCGTGGCCACCCTCATCGCTCTGCTGAGCGCGTTCGTGCTCTCCCGGTTCGAGTTCCGCAGCAAGGGCGCGGTGCTGATCGCGTTCCTGTTGACGCAGATGATCCCGGCGTTCATCGCCCTCGGTCCGCTGTACTCGATGATGTCGGACCTCGGCCTCGTGGACACCCGGCACGGCCTGATCCTCGTCTACATCGCGATCTGCATCCCGTTCTCGACGGTCATGCTCCGCGGCTTCTTCGAGAACGTGCCCGCAGCGCTCGAGGAGGCAGCCATGATCGACGGCTGCTCCCGCCTCGGCGCGCTGTTCCGGGTGATCGTGCCGGTCATCACGCCCGGCATCATCGCGGCGTTCATCTTCAACTTCGTCAACTGCTGGAACGAGCTGTTCCTGTCCGTCGTGCTGATGCACACCGACACGAACCGCACGGTGCCCGCGGCGCTCAACGGCTTCATCTCGACGTTCAACGTCGACTGGGGCTCGATGTCGGCGGCGGCCGTCGTCACCATCCTCCCGACCATGGTGATGTTCGCCCTCGCGAGCCGCTGGATCGTCCAGGGCCTCACGTCCGGCGCCGTCAAGGAGTAGACGACACCCCGTTGCGGCGGTCGCTGACTCAGGTCGCGGCCGCCGCTTCGTGTGTCCGGCCTGCGGAAACGCACCGCTTCGCCTTCTGCTGAGTGACGCCTAGGGACGCGGCGCGATGTCCGCCACGGGGACCCCACGGCGATCCGCCGCGACGAGGTCGGCGCAGCGCTCACCGATCAGCATCACCGTGATGTTGGGGTTGACCGAGACGATCTCCGGCATCACGGAGGCATCCGCGACCCGCAATCCGGTCACGCCCTTGACGCGCAGCTGCGGATCCAGCGGTGAGCTGTCGTCGTCGGACGCGCCCATCCGCACGGAACCCGTCGGGTGGTAGACCGTGTTGTGGGTCTTCGCGATGAAATCCGCGATCTCGTCGTCGGTCTGCACATCGGGCCCCGGGAAGAGCTCTCGCCCCGCCCACTCCTGCATGGCCGGCTGCGCCACGATCCGACGAGCGAGCTTGATCCCGTCGACCATGACCTGCATGTCGTGCGGGTCTGTGAAGTAGCGCGGGTCGATCATCGGCTTGTCGCGGAAGTCGCGCGAGCGCAGCCGCACGGTTCCACGGCTGCGGGCGTGCGTGACGTTGGGCGTCAGCACGAAGACGTTCTGCGCCGTCGGATACCCCTGGCGGACCGTGTGCATGTCGAAGGGAGCGGTTCCGTAGTGGAACATCAGATCGGGGCGGTCGTCGCCGCGCTCCACCGCCTGCTCGGTGCGGGAGAAGATGCCCAGTTCCCACCACTGCGTCGACTCGGTCGGCATCGGCTTGCGCGCCTCCCAGGAGATGACGCCCTCCGGGTGATCCTGCGTGTGCGATCCGACGCCGGGGGAATCGACGAGCACGTCCACACCCACCTCGGCCAGGTGATCCGCGGGTCCGATGCCGGAGAGCATGAGCAGCTTCGGGGAATCGATCGCGCCCGCCGAGAGGATGACCTCGGTGCGCGCGCCGATGTGCACCGTGCTGGACAGATCCGCGCCCTGCACGTCCACGCCGGTCGCCCGCTTGTGCTCGTCGAACGTGACCCGCATGACCCGGTGCTCGGTGAGGATGTCGAGGTTCTCGCGGTCCAGGATCGGATGCAGATAGCTCACCGACGACGATGAGCGGATGCCGTCGGGGCGGGCGTTGATCTGGAAGAAGTTCGCACCCTCCACGACCGTCTTGCCGTCGTTGAACTGCACCGTGGGAATACCGATGGACGCACAGGCCTCGAGCACCGCGACACCGCACGGATCAGACGCGGGCACCTGCCGGAGGGTGACCGGACCGTCGGTTCCGTGGTGATCGCCGGGCTGGTCGTTGCTCTCCAGGCGCCGCAGGTACGGCAGGAGGGATGCGGAGTCCCACCCCTCCGCGCCCATCGCGACCCACTGGTCCAGGTCCTCCGCCGGCGGGTGGAAGGCGATGCAGGAGTTGTGGGACGAGCATCCGCCCAGCACCTTCGCGCGCGCCTGACGCATGAAGGAGTTGCCCTTCTCCTGCGGCTCGATGGGGTAGTCCCAGTCGAAGCCGGACTCCAGCAGAGCAGGCCAGCGATCCAGCTGCAGGATCTCATCGACGCCGACGTCGCTGGGCCCCGCCTCCAGCAGGGCGACGGTGACGGCGGGATCCTCGGACAGCCGTGCGGCGATCGCCGCACCTGCCGATCCTCCTCCGATCACGAGGTAGTCGTACTCCGCGGGCCGCGGTCGTGTGATGCTGCTCATCGTTCTGCCTCGCTCAACTCTCGGTGTCGGCGGTGTGCGCGGACTCGGTGCCGCGACGATCCGCGAACCACCCCGTGACCGCGGGCCGCAGGTTCTGGTAGACGTGCTTGGTCTCCTGGTACTCGGCGAGCCCCGCGCGCCCGAGTTCCCGTCCGAAGCCCGAGCGACCGTATCCGCCCCACTCCGCCTGGGGGAGGTACGGGTGAAAATCGTTGATCCAGATCGTGCCGTGGCGGAGCCGATTCGCGACGCGCTGCGCGCGACCGGCGTTATTCGACCAGACGGCGCCCGCGAGACCGTAGTAGGTGTCGTTCGCGATCTCGATCGCCTCGCCCTCCGTGGTGAAGGACTCCACGGTCACCGTCGGGCCGAAGGCCTCATCCGTCACGGCGGACGATCCGCGCGCGACGCCGTCGATCACGGTCGGCAGGTAGTACCAGCCCGCCTCCAGCCCGTCGCCGTCGTCGGCGGTGGCCGCCCGACCGCCGCACCGGACGACACCGCCCTCGGCGACCGCGCGCTGCACGTACGCATGGACCTTGTCCCGGTGCGCCTCCGAGATGAGCGGCCCCGTCTCGGCGTTCTCGTCGTAGGGGCCGCCGAGGCGGATGTCCTTCGCCCGCGCGACGAGGGCATCCACGAAGCGCTCCCGGATCGACTCCTCCACGACGAGCCGCGCACCCGCCGAGCAGACCTGCCCCGAGTGCACGAAGGCCGCGTTCAGCGCATTGTCCACCGCGGCGTCGAAGTCCGCATCAGCGAAGATCACGTTCGGATTCTTGCCGCCGAGCTCCAGCGCGACCTTCTTGATCGTCTCGGCCGCGTTCGCCATGATGTGCTTCCCGGTGACCAGTCCCCCGGTGAAGGACACCAGATCGACGTCCGGGTGCGAGCTCATCGGTTCTCCCGCGGTCGCGCCGGCGCCCGTGATCAGGTTGGCGACGCCCGCTGGAACTCCCACCTCGGTGAGCACACCCATCAGCAGTATCGCCGTGTGCGGGGTGAGCTCGGCAGGCTTCAGCACGAACGTGTTCCCCGCAGCGAGCGCAGGGGCCACCTTCCACGCGGCCTGCAGCAGCGGGTAGTTCCACGGAGAGATGAGGGTGCACACCCCGACCGGCTCGTACTGCACGCGTGAGAGGACGTCGGCAGATCCCGCGTCGACGAGGCGTCCGGCATCGTTCGCGGCGAGCTTGCCGAAGTACCGGAAGCAGGCCGCGATGTCGTCCATGTCGATGCGGGACTCGACGATGCGCTTCCCCGTATCTGCAGACTCCGCGCGCGCGAAGTCCTCCTGTCGCTCGTCCAGGAGGTCGGCCACCCGCAGCAGCAGGTCGCCCCGCTCGGCGGCGGTCGTGTCCCGCCATGGCCCCGTGTCGAACGCGCGACGCGCAGCCGCGATCGCCCGCTCCGTGTCGGCGGGACCGGCCTCGGACACCTCCCCGACGAGCGTGCCGTCGGCGGGGCATCGGATCTCTCGGGTCGCGCCGTCGGCAGCTGATTCCCAGCGGCCGTCGATGAAAACGGTTGCGGTCATGACTGGGCCTCTTCCTCGGTCGTCTCGACGGTGGGCAGCGCCCCCGTCTGCAGGTACATCAGGTGTCGCTCGTACGCGTCCAGAACGTCATCGATCAGCTGTTCCTTCGTCCAGCCTTCGACGTCATGCCCCTGGGCGCCCTCGGCGAGATGCACCTGTGTGCGGTAGTACGTCACGTCGTCCTGGGCACGGATGGCGAAGGAGGGAACGGGCGTCTCAGTCGGGACGAGCTCGTAGCGGAACGTCTCCTCGTCACCGTGCAGGACCACCAGGCGCAGGATCGGCAGTCCCTCCGGGCCCACCGCGTTCTCGGTCACGGTCAGTCTGGTCTCCAGGCCCCGCTCGTTGAGTGCACTGGCCACGTCCGCGAGCGCCGGCTTGCAGATCTTCTCCAGGAAACGACGCGTCGCCCGCGGCCCGGGGAAGCTGACCAGCTGCTGCAGCCTCTGCCGCCATCCGCCGTTCGTCCCGCGGCTCGCGATCGTCGACGGCAGGGTCGAGTACCCCGCGTCGCGTTTGCGGGTCTCGGCCTGGAGCGCACGCCAGAAGGCGAGCATGATGGCGAGCAGCACGAACGAGAACGGCAGTCCCATGATCATGGTCGCCTGCTGCAGCGTCGGAATCCCTCCCGCCGCCAGCATTCCCAGGGTGACGAGACCGATCAGCACGGCCCACAGCACGCGCAGCCACGGTGCCGCGTCGTCGCGCTTGGATCGCGGGTCACTGGAGAGACGCGCGAGCACCAGAGCGCCGGAGTCGGCCGAGGTGACGAAGAACAGCAGTCCCGTGAGCAGCGCGAGCACGATCGTGAACGGCGCCCAGGGGAACTGCTCCAGCATCGCGAACAGGCTCCCCTCCGGCTCGTTGACGCCGAGGTATCCGAGGTTCTCGCCGGCCTCTCCACCGGCGCGGATGATCTGCAGCGTCGAGTTGCCGAAGATCGAGACCCACAGCGTCATGAACACGAACGGGATCGTCATGGTTCCCACGACGAACTGGCGGATCGTCCGTCCGCGCGAGATGCGAGCGAGGAACAGCCCGACGAAGGGCGCCCACGCGATCCACCAGGCCCAGAAGAACAGCGTCCACGCGTTCAGCCAGTCCGTCGGCGCTTCGAAGGCCATGGTGTCCAGCGTCATCGCCGGCAGCGAGGCGACGTAGTCTCCGACGTTCATCGCGAGCCCGTTGAGCAGGAATGCCGTGTCGCCCGTCACCAGGATGAACCCGAGGAGGACGAGTGAGAGGACGGCCTGGATCTCGGAGAGCCGGCGGACACCGCGCGAGACACCGGAGACCGCCGAGACCGTGGCCATCACCACGGCGACGAGCATGAGGACGATCTTCAGGACCAGCGAGTCGTCGACGCCGAGGAGTTCGGACAGCCCGCGGGAGAGCATCGAGACGCCGATGCCCAGCGTGGCGGCGATGCCGAAGACCGTGCCGATGATCGCGGCGATGTCGATGGCGTGCCCCCATCGTCCCCAGACGCGCTCCCCCAGGAGCGGGTAGAGCACGGACCGGATCGACAGCGGCATCCCGCGGCGATACGTGAAGTAGGCCAGGGCGAGTCCCATCAGCGCGTACATGGCCCACCCGAGGTGGCCGTAGTGGAACATCGTCCACACCACGGCCTCGCGTGCGGCCTGCACGGTCTCGGGAGTCGTCACCGGTGGGGCGAGGTATTGGGCGGCCGGCTCCGCGACCGCGAAGAACATCAGGTCCGTCCCGATCCCGGCGGCGAACAGCATGGCCGACCAGGTGAACAGTCCGAAGCGGGGCTTGGAGTGGTCGGGACCCAAGCGGATGCGCCCCGAGCGGCCGGCGGCGACCACGATCACGAAGACCAGCACCACGGCGGTGAGCAGGAAGTACCAGGAACCGAACCACGTGGAGATCCAGCCGACCACGACGCCGATGACCGAGGCGGCGTGTTCCGGGGCGAGGAGTGCCCACAGCGCGATCGCAAGGATGGCGATCGCCGATCCCCAGAGGACCACATGGTTCGGTCTGGTTCGCTCGCCTGAAGGATCCCGGGTCGCGTCGTCGGTGGATTCTGTCGTGGAGGTCACGCTGGTCCGTTCGTCGCTCGGACACCGCTCCTCTCACCGAGAATCCCGCGCAGGAGCTCTGATCTCCGAGAAACGCGGGCAACAGCCGGGACCGGGAGAGGACGGCGACTGGTCATATCAACCGTAGCGTTCCTGCGTCCAGGCGCAACGGCATCCGTGTCGGTACCCCGACGGCCCGCGCCCGCGATCAGCCGGGAATGGCTTCGGAAGCCTTCTCGTCCTCGGTCGTGGCGACGAGCTGGCCGCACGCTCCGTCGATCTCCTTGCCGCGGGTGTCGCGGAGGGTCGTCGGGACGCCCGCGTCGTTCAGGCGACGCACGAACTCGTCCTGCACCGCCTTGTCCGACGCGGTCCAGATCGACTCGGGAGTGGGGTTCAGCGGGATGGGGTTGACGTGCACCCACCCGCGACCTCGCGCGTTGAGCTTCTCCGCGAGCAGGTCCGCACGCCACGGGTGGTCGTTCATGTCCTTGATCAGCGCGTACTCGATCGACACGCGACGGCCGGTGCGCTCGTAGTAGTTGCGCGCGGCGTCCAGCGCCTCGTCGACCTTCCACTTCGAGTTCACCGGGATGAGCTCGTCGCGCAGCTTGTCATCGGGGGCGTGCAGGGACAGCGCGAAGGTCACCGGGATCTTCTCGTCCGCGAGCTTGTTGATCGCGGGGACGAGACCGACCGTGGACACCGTGATGCCGCGGGCGCTCATCCCGAGTCCGTCCGGCTGGGGGCCGACCATCGTGCGGACGGCGTGCATGACCCGGTTGTAGTTCGCGAGCGGCTCCCCCATGCCCATGAAGACGATGTTCGAGACGCGCTCGGCGCTGTGGTCGGTGGACTTCTTGCCGCCGAGCTTGCCCTCGGCGATCACGCGGTTCGCGCGGACGACCTGCTCGATGATCTCCGCCGCCGACATGTTGCGGGTGAGTCCCGCCTGGCCCGTGGCGCAGAAGGGGCAGTTCATGCCGCAGCCGGCCTGCGAGGACACGCACAGAGTGATGCGGCCCGGATAGCGCATGAGCACGGACTCGACGAGGGCACCATCGTGCAGGCGCCAGAGGAACTTGATCGTGTCGCCCTTGTCGGTCTCCAGGCGTCGCACCTCGGTCAGCAGCGGCGGCAGGAAGCCTGCGACGAGCTGTTCGCGGAGGTCGGCCGGAAGGTCGGTCATCTCGGCGGGGTCGGAGGTGTAGTGGCGGAAGTAGTGTGTCGCGAGCTGCTTGGCGCGGAATCCGGGAAGCCCCAGCTCCTTCGCCTTCTCCGTGCGCTCCTCGGGCGTGAGGTCGGCGAGGTGCACGGGGGGCTTGCCGCGCTTGGGGCTGGCGAACTGCAGCAGCGGGCGCCCCTCGGCGTCCTTCTTCTGGGTCCAGCCCTCGGTCGCGGGGCGCACCTGACGCACGCGGGAGGTCTCGGTCATGTCTCCAGGGTACGGGAGAGCGAGTGGGAAGCGGCTGACCACGTGTAAGCACAGGTTTCGGATCGGGGAGAATGGAACCGACCCCCGATGAAGGAGCCCTCATGACCGATCGACTCGACCGTGCCCGCGCCACCGGCGTCCTCGCGGTGCTCCGCGCCTCCTCCCCTGAGGTCGCGATCGACGCCGCCGAAGCCATCATCCGCGGTGGCGTGACCGGCATCGAAGTCACGTTCTCCACGCCCGACGCCCCCGCCGTGATCCGCGAGCTCATCGCCCGCCACGGGCAGAGCGCGTACGTCGGTGCGGGCACGGTGACGACGCCGGCTCAGGCCGCCGAGGCCGCGGATGCCGGTGCGGAATTCCTCGTGAGCCCCGGCACCCTTCCTGACCTCACCCGCGCGATGCTCGACACGGGCCGCGTCGTGATGACCGGAGCGATGACCCCGACCGAGGTCATGACGGCCCTCGGGCTCGGCGTCGACGTGGTCAAGATCTTCCCCGCGTCGCTGGGCGGCCCGTCGTACCTCGGCGCGCTCCGCGGCCCGTTCCCGGATGCGCCGCTCATGCCCACCGGTGGCGTGAACCCGGACAACCTCGCCGCCTGGTTCGCCGCGGGTGCCATCGCGGTGGGCGCCGGCGGCGATCTCGCGAACAGTGCGTCCCTCGCATCCGGCGACTGGTCCGACATCGAGCAGCGCTCCGCTCGCTTCGCCCGCGCCCTCGCCCTATCCGCCTCCCGCCCTTAACCCCCCGATCCCCCCCCCCCCCCGGGGGGGGGGGGGGGGGGGGGGGGGGGGGGGGGGGGGGGGGGGGGGGGGGGGGGGGGGGGGGGG
>JBNJKL010000013.1:0-20580 GCA_051751065.1 Actinomycetota bacterium
GGGTCAGGCGCGCGCGGAGGGGCGGGTGAGTCGCGGGATCAGCGACGGGGTGCTGTCGCGGTACTCGACGTAGTCGGCACGATCTCCCCACTTCTTCTCGGCGCGTGCTTCCAGCAGCGGGATGCCGCTCACCCGCGTGAGCAGCAGGATGACGAACAGCGGGGAGAGCAGCGCGACCCACTGCCATCCGACCAGCACGGGTGCGGCGGTGAGGAACACGCCCACCCAGATCACGATCTCGCCGAAGTAGTTGGGGTGGCGCGAGCGCGACCACAGGCCGGTGCGGATGAACTCGTCCCTGTTGCTCGGGTCTGCGCGGAACGCCGACTTCTGCGCGTCGGCGACGATTTCGATCACCATGCCGAGGACCCACACAACGATTCCGACGATGGTCAGCCAGCCGATGGGCGCACGGGACCCGGCATCCGTGCTGATCGCGATCCACGCCGCGGCCGCCGTGAGCGACACCCACACTCCCTGGATCACCCACACCTGCAGAAAGCGCAGCGGTGAGCGCTTGATCTCGTCGAAGCGGCCGTCCGACCCGGCCTTGTGGACGCGCAGCGCCAGGAACGAGCCGAGACGGATCGCCCAGATGGCCACCATCGCCGCGAGGATCCAGCTGCGCGCATCGGGCATGGGCGTGAGCAGCACGAGAGCCACGGAGATCGCGAGGAAGGTGACGCTGCCGGTGAGGTCGAAGAAGCGCTCGGTGCGCAGGATGATCGCCGGGATGAAAGCGATGATCTGGATCGCGAACGCCGCGGCGACGGCGAGAGCGAACAGAGGGAGGCCGGCGATGGACGCACCACCCTGGCTGCCCGCGAGCGCGACGAGGGCTCCGATGACGAGAGCGGCCACGATCGCGATGATCGCGGAGCGCGAGGATCTGGGGGTGGAGGAAGTGGGGGAGGACATAGTGCTCTTTCCGGTTCTCAGAGGTACAGGTCTTCGACGGCGGGGGCTGCGCGATCCAGCACGACGCTTCGCCTGAGCTTCATGGTCGGTGTGACGAGCGCGCGGTCATCGAGGTCAGCGAAGACCACGCTGAAACGACGCACCTGCTCGCTGCGCGCCACGAGCGCGTTGGCAGCGTCGACGACTCGCTGCAGGTGTGCGCGCAGCGCCGGGTCGGTCACGGCGCGGATCTCGGGTGAGGAGATCGGCGGGATCGTGGTGCCTTCCGCGTCCGCCCACACCTGGGTCTGCTCGGGGTCGAGCACGAGAAGCGCCGAGAGATACGGCTTCCCCTCGCCCACCATGACCGCATGCGACACGAGCGGATCGGCTTCGGCGGCGCTCTCCCAGCGGGTCGGCACGATCGTCTTGCCGTTCGAGGTCACGATCACGTCTTTGAGTCGGCCTTCGAGGATCAGCCGGCCCTGGTCGTCGAGCCGCCCGAGGTCGCCGGTGCGGAAGAAGCCATCGACGAACGCGCCCTCGTCGTGGGCGGGGTCGCGATACCCGCTGAAGACGCCGATGCCGCGGGCGAGGACTTCGCCCTCGTCGCTGATGCGCACGGTGAGGCCGGGCAGGGGGGAGCCGACGCTGCCCGATGCGATGCGCCCTGGCAGGTTGCCGGTGAGTGGCGCGGTCGTCTCGGTCAGTCCGTATCCCTCGATGACGGGAACGCCGATGCCGCGGAAGAAGAGCGAGAGATCGGCGTCGAGTGCTGCTCCGCCCGACAGGATGTACCCGACGCGGCCACCCATCACCGTGCGGAGGCGCCGGTAGAAGAGAGCGTCGAAGAGACGGTGGCGAAGGCTGAGTCCGAGGTCCCTCCTGGAGCCCGGCCCGGCGTCGATCGCCTCGGCGCGCCGGCCCCATGCGATGGCGGTCGCGTGTGCCTTCGCCCAGACGCCCGCGAGACCCTTGTCGGTTGCTTTGGCGGCGGCCGCCGCCTGGATCTTCTGCAGCACGCGCGGTACGACCACCAGGAACGTGGGGCGCAGCGTGTCGAGGGTGGCGACGACTGTCGACGGATCGGACAGGTGCGCTATTCGCATACCGCTGGCCAGGCAGATCAGCTGCAGCCCGCGTGCCAGCACGTGGGCGAGCGGGAGGAAGATGACGGTGTTGCCCTCGTCGTTCACGATCTCGCGGTACGCGTCGGCGATGCCCAGCACCTGGCCGAGGAAGTTCCGGTGCGTGAGCACGACGCCCTTGGGTTCGCCCGTGGTGCCCGAGGTGTAGACGATCGTCGCGGGGTCATCCTGCGACGCGGAGGTTCTGCGGGTTTCGAGTTCTTCGTCGGTGACATCGACGCCGAGCGTCACCAGATCGGCGAGAGTTCCGGATGCTGCGGCATCCATCGTCCAGGCTCCGAGCGTGACCCCGTCGGTCTGATCGAGGGCCGCGTGCAGAAGTGCTGTGTGCTGCGCGGTGCCGCCGATCGCCAGTCGTACGCCGGCGTCGGCGACGATCGCGTTCACCTGCGACGGCGAGGACGTCTCGTAGATCGGAACGACGACGGCCCCGGCGAACCAGGATGCGAGGTCGGCGACCGCCCATTCGTAGCGCGTCGGAGCCATGATGGCGATCGGGTCGCCGACTCGTATGCCCTGGGCGATGAACCCCTTCGCCAGAGCGCGCACCTCGTTCGAGAACTCCCGCGTCGTGATCGACCGCCAGGCTCCCGAGGCTGAAGAATCGTCGCCGTTGACCTCGAACGCCACGTGGTCGGGTGCCGCTGTGGTTCGCGCCACCAGCAGGTCGGTGACGTTGCGGTAGCCGTCCAGGGCGGCGCTCTGCGGGGTCGATGATTCGATCATCGGGGCTCCTCTCGGTCACGCGGGGCGACTCGCTCCCGTCACAACGCCGGGTGCGTCCATCCGCCGGGCAGTCGCGCACGCGCACGGAAACCACCCGACAGCTCCTGTTCGGAGTCGACGGCGGATCGGATGGCCGAAAGCGAACAGCTCCCCTCCGGTGTTCAGAGGGGAGCTGTTGAGAGAAGAACCCGCGGTGCTACGGCGTGAGGGCCCGGGTGACGGCGCGGGCGGCGCTGTCCAGGGCCTCCTCGAGGTCGCGGACGACCGATGTGTCCAGCGTGCCGCCGCGTGCGACGTGGGTGCGCAGGTCCGTCCGCACCCGGGCGCGGAACGCGTTGATCGCGGCATCCGCGCGGTGCAGCTCCTCGCGGCTGACCGAGCGGTCGTCGGTGGACACAGGCTTGGGTCGCGCCTTGGCCGCGGTGCGCTCCTCCTGGGCGGCGGAGGCGAGGTCGGCGCGGAGGCTCTTCATCGCCTCCTGCACGCTCTGGCGGACCTCGTTGGCGATGAGGCGGACGGAGTCGGCGAGGTCGGACTCGATTCCGGCGAGGTCACCCTCGCGGGCGGCGAGCTCGTCACGACCCGCGTCCGTGATCGCATAGATCGTGGTGCGGCCGTCGGCGTTCTTGGTGACGAGCCCCTCCTCCTCGAGCTTCGCGAGACGCGGGTAGATCGTGCCGGCGCTGGGCGTGTATGTGCCGCCCGTGCGCTCCGTCAGGGCCTGGATGATGCCGTACCCGTGCTGCGGCGCTTCGGCGAGCAACGACAGAAGGTACAGGCGCAGGTCGCCGTGCGAGAAGACCGCCGGGGTCACGATTCCCACTCCTCGTCGTCGGCGACGGTCTCGGTCGGCTTGCGGAGCACGGTGATGTCACCGGAGACGGAGTTCACGCGCACATCGACGAAGCTGCCGGCGAGTTCGCCGGTCGAGCCCGAGTAGGAGGACGGTCCCGACGTGCTGCGCTCGACGCCGTCGATCAGGACGCGACCGCTCATCGAGCGCGTGACGTAGTTGGCGGGAAGGGTCTCTTCGAGGCGCACGGTGCTGTTGCCCGCGACGGTGTTGAGGGCGATCGTGTGGACGTCGCCCGTCGCATCCACCCACATGGCGCCGGAGACGGTGTCGATGGTCGCCTTGCGGACCGATCCCGTGACGGCGACGTCGCCGGAGACGCTGTTGGCCGTGATCGCTCCGGTGAGTCCGCGGATCTGCACGTCGCCCGAGACCGAGTTGAGCGAGACGTCGCCCCGATGGGTGTCGACGATGATGTCGCCGGAGACGGTGTTGAGGCGTGCGTCGTTGCCGATGCCGGACACGAGCGCGCCCGCGCTCACGACGCCGAGGTTCAGGGCGATGCTGCGGGGGACGGCGACGCTGACCTCGGCGCGGGGTCCGCCGGAGCCGAAGTTGCGGAAGACCTCGAGGAAGTTGTCCCAGCCGAGCTGCGGGTGATCGATCTCGACTTCACCGCCTGCCGACTCGATGCGGAGGTCCTTGATGGTGACGCCGTGCACCTCGATGCGGATGCCGGGTTCGTCGTGCGCGACGACGTCGACCTGTCCGCCAACGAGCCCGATCTTCAGTCGGGTCGCGGAGGCGATGTCGATGACGCGTTCCTCGCCGGGGGCGATGAGCCACTTCTCGGTCATGTCTTCTCCTGGGTCTTGGGCGATATCAAGATATATCGCGTGTTTCGAGAGTAACACGATATATCTCGACATCGCCAGGGTTCTCCGAAAAGCGGACGCTCCACGCGCTTGACATTGACGCGGCGTCAACTTCTACCGTGGAGACATTGACACGGAAGGAGGACGCATGGACTGGTCCATTCAGGAGATCGCCCGCCTCACGGGCACGACGAGCCGGACGCTCCGGCACTACGACGACATCGGCCTGCTGGCGCCGTCGCGCATCGCGCACAACGGCTACCGGCACTACGACGACGCCGCGCTCGTCCGGTTGCAGCGCATCCTGCTGCTGCGCGAGCTCGGGCTCGGCCTGCCGCAGATCGCGGACGTGCTCGAGCGCGAGACGAGCGAGGCGTCCGCTCTCGCGTCCCATCTCGCATGGCTCCGCGAGGAGCAGACCCGGCTGGCGCGACAGATCGCGTCGGTCGAATCCACCATCACCGCACTGAACGAAGGAGAGACACTCATGGCCGAGAACATGTTCGACGGCTTCGACCACACGCGCTACCGCGACGAGGTGGAGGAGCGGTGGGGAAAGAAAGCCTACGCCGACAGCGACCGCTGGTGGCGAGGGATGAGCGAGGAGGAGCGTGCCGCGTGGCAGCAGCGCGTGTCCGAGCTGAGTGCGGATTGGATCGCGGCCGCGGAGAGCGGAATCGATCCCGCATCGGCTGAGGCGCAGGAGCTGGCGCGTCGCCACGTGGAGTGGCTGATGTCGGTCCCGGGTACTCCGGCCGCGGATCCCGAAGGGGATGTCGCGGGCTACGTGCGGGGTCTCGCCGACATGTACGTCGCCGACCCTCGGTTCGCGGCGAACTACGCCACGGCTCAGGGAGGTTCGCGCGGCGCGGAGTTCGTCCGAGACGCCCTCCACATCCACGCAGCCTCCCTCTGACCCCACCCATCGAGCCTCTCGCCGCTCCCACAGAGGGCGCAGGGATGCCACCGTCGAAGTGAATCGGGGCAGGGGTCCCCGTTCTTCACTTCGACGGGGGCATCCCGGAGCCCGGACTCCGTGATTTGATGGCCGGGCCCGGACTCCGTGCCGCACGACCACCGAAGTAGAATCTCGACAATGACCACGTCCCGTCCGCTCGTCCGCGTGCTGCTCGTGGCGGCGGGCGGTGCGATCGGCACGGCGGCGCGGCTCGGTGGCGGGATGCTGCTGCCGGAGTCCGGGGGCATCCCGTGGGGTGTTCTGGTCGCGAACGTTCTCGGGGCGTTCCTGATCGGCGTCCTGGCCGTGCGGTTGCCCGGTTCGTCGGAGCGCCGCCTGTTCCTGGGGACCGGGGTCCTCGGCGGTTTCACGACGTACAGCGCGTTCGCGGTGGGATCGGTCGCGCTGTGGTCGGATGCGCCGCTACTGGCGGTCGGATACGCGCTCGGCAGCCTGGTGTTCGGTGTCGCCGCCGCGTTCGCGGGGATACGGGTCGGCCGGCGGAGGGCGGACGTATGACTCCGCTTCTCTTCGTGCTCGCCGCTCTCGCGGGTGGCCTGGGTGCGGCGCTGCGCTATCTGCTCGACCTCGCCGTGGCCCGGGTCGCGGGTCGCCGCTTCCCGTGGGGGATCCTCGTCGTTAACGTCACGGGGTCGTTCGCCCTCGGCGTCGTGACCGCCGCTCTTCCGGATGCGGCGTTCGTGGTCGGGGCGGGTCTGCTCGGCGGGTACACGACGTTCAGCACAGCCATGCTGGACGCACTCGCCCTGTGGCGCGACGGGGAGCGTCCGGCGTCGGTGGGCTACCTGATCGGTACGTTCGTGGCCTCGGTTCTCGCGGCGCTGGCCGGCCTCGCGCTCGGCGCATTCGTCTGACCCGAGAACCCGGTACAGCTGTGTATCCACTCTCAGGTTCCTGCATGCCTGCTGTGGAAGACTGTCCGCGCACCCTGGCGCTGTCTGCCGCACCCTGACGCACACCTCATCGAGAGAGACGCCCTTGTCCAAGCTCGCCGTCCTCAGCCTGCGCAACCGCGCGCTGATCGCTCTCGTCACGATCGTCGCCGCCGTCTTCGGCGGCCTCGCTCTGTCGAACCTCAAGCAGGAGCTCATCCCTTCGCTCGAGCTGCCGACGCTCATCGTGTTGTCGAACTATCCCGGCGCTTCGCCCGAGGTGGTCGAGAACGACGTCTCGACCCCGATAGAGACGGCCATCCAGGGCGTTCCGGGGCTCGAATCGACGACCGCCACGAGCACGACGAACTCGTCGATCGTGCAGGCCTCGTTCACGTACGGGGAGAACCTCGCGACCGCCGAGCAGAAGATGCAGCAGGCGATCAACCGGATCTCGTCGCAGCTCCCGGATGATGTGGAGCCGCAGGTCCTGTCGGTGTCGATCGACGACCTGCCGGTCATCCAGATCGCCGTCACCGGACTCGGGGGATCGGAGCAGGCGCAGTCGGACCTGGAAAACATCGCGATCCCGGATCTCGAGGACGTCGACGGCGTCAATGCGGCCGAGATCATCGGTGGCATCGGTCAGCGCATCACGATCACACCGGACGAGGACGACCTTCTCGCGGCCGGCGTCGGACGGGATGCGATCTCGACCGCTCTCGAGCAGAACGGAACGCTCTTCCCCGGTGGCGAGATCACCGAGGACGGTGAAACGCTCACGGTGCAGACCGGCGCGAAACTCTCGTCCGCCGACGACATCGCAGCGCTCCCGCTCGTCGGGTCGACGTCGACGGAGACGATCGGTGACGTCGCGACGGTCGAGCTCGAGTCGGATCCCGTCTCGACGATCTCTCGTGTCGACGGTCAGGACGCGATCTCCATCTCGATCACCAAGCTCCCGGCCGCGAACACGGTCGAGGTCTCGAACGCGGTCATCGCAGCTCTCGATCAGATCGGTGAGGCGTTCCCGGACGCGGACTTCACGGTCGTCTTCGATCAGGCGCCGTTCATCGTCGAGTCGATCGAGACGCTCGCGGTCGAGGGCATGCTGGGCCTCGTGTTCGCGGTGCTCGTCATCCTCGTCTTCCTGTTCTCGATCCGATCCACCCTCGTCACGGCGATCTCGATCCCCACGAGCGTGCTCATCACGTTCATCGGTCTCCAGGCGTTCGGCTACTCGCTCAACATCCTCACGCTGGGTGCGCTCACGATCGCCATCGGCCGTGTCGTGGATGACTCGATCGTGGTGATCGAGAACATCAAGCGGCACTATGTGGGTGATGCGGACAAGACCGCCGCCATCGTCCTCGGCGTGCGTGAGGTCGCCGCGGCGATCACGTCCTCGACCATCACCACGATCGCGGTGTTCCTGCCGATCGTCTTCGTCGGAGACATGGTCGGGGAGCTCTTCCGACCGTTCGCGGTGACCGTGTCGATCGCGATGGGTGCGTCGCTCCTCGTGTCCCTCACGATCGTGCCCGTGCTCGCGTACTGGTTCCTGAGGCCGGGCAAGCCGTTGCTGGACGAGAACGGTGTGGCGATCGACCCCGAGCACCCGGATGCGCCGCCCACCCGCCTGCAGCGCGCCTACCGACCGATCCTGACGTGGACGCTGAAGCGCTCCTTCGTGACCCTGCTGCTCGCCCTCGTCGTCCTCGGCGGCACCGTCGCGGCTGCACCGCTCATGAAGATCAACTTCCTCAGCGACACCGGACAGAACACCATGACGGTGACGCAGGACCTCGGCCCGACCGCGAGCCTGGAGACCAAGGACGAGGCTGCGCTCCGCGTCGAGGAGGCCCTGGCCGACGTCGACGGCATCGAGCACATGCAGGTCTCCGTCGGAGCCTCGGGGTCCGCTCTCATGGACTCCTTCTCCGGCAGCGCGGGTGTCACGTACTCGATCACGACCGAGAGCGGAGCCGATCAGGAAGCGCTGCGCGCAGATGTCCAGGAGGCCGTCGACGGCCTGGAGGATGTGGGTGAGATCTCGGTCGGCGGTTCGGCGGGCTTCGGATCCAGCGACATCGAGATCACCGTCTCCGCCGCCGGCGAGGAAGACCTGGAGACGGCGACGCTCGCTCTGGTCGACGAGCTCGAGGGCCGCGACGGGATCGGTCAGGTCACGCAGAACCTCGCGGCCGCGCAGCCGTACATCGCCGTCGTGGTCGACCGCGACGAGGCCGCGGAACGCGGTCTCTCCGAGGTGGCGGTCGGGTCCCTCGTGTCGAACACCATGCGTCCCGAGCAGGCCGGCAGCATCGAGATCGACGACTCCGCGCTCACTGTCTACATCGCAGCTCCCGAGCCTCCCACCACGGTGGGTCAGCTCCGTGAGCTGGAGATCCCCACCGCGCTCGGCCCGGTCGAGCTGCAGGACATCGCGACGGTCGAGGAGCGGGAGGGCCCGACCTCGATCACGACCGAGCAGGGACGACGCACGGCGACGATCACGGTGCCCCCGGCCTCGGACGACCTCGCCGTCGCGACGGCATCCGTCACCGCCGCGATCGACGCCGTCGAGCTGCCGGACGCTGCGGACGCGGTGGTCGGAGGGGTCGCGGAGCAGCAGGCGGACTCGTTCTCCCAGCTCGGCCTCGCGATGCTCGCCGCGATCCTCATCGTCTACGTGGTGATGGTCGCGACCTTCAAGTCGCTGCGCCAGCCGCTTCTGCTGCTCGTGTCGGTGCCTTTCGCAGCCACCGGAGCGATCCTGCTGCAGGTCATCACGGGTGTGCCCCTCGGCGTCGCGTCCCTGATCGGTGTCCTGATGCTGATCGGCATCGTGGTGACGAACGCGATCGTGCTCATCGACCTCGTGAACCAGTATCGCGAGAAGGGTCTGAGTGCACGCGACGCGACCCTCGCGGGTGGTGAGAAGCGTCTGCGTCCGATCCTCATGACGGCACTCGCGACGATCCTCGCGCTGACGCCGATGGCGCTCGGCGTCACAGGGCACGGTGGCTTCATCTCGCAGCCGCTCGCGATCGTCGTGATCGGCGGGCTCGTGTCCTCGACCTTCCTCACCCTCATCGTGCTGCCGACCCTGTACAACCTCGTCGAGGGCGCGCGTGAGCGCCGCCAGGCGAGGCGTGCCGGCGGGGAGGGTGGCGCAGGGTCCGGTGGCGACCACGGTGGGTCGGATTCCCCGACTCCGCCCGCGCCGAAGCTTACGCGTCGTCAGTTGCGCGAGCGCGAGCGCGCCGCGTCCCCCTCGGTCTGATCCCCTATCCATCGATCTGGCGCAACACCTCTATAGGCGAGCAATAACACGCGCACGCGCCATCGAGATGGACGGTGCGTCCGAACCAAATGAACGCTCCGATCATCAGCTAGGATCAAGCGGGCGTTGATGCGCCGTGCCGGAGGACGGCGAGTACGACACAGAGTGGCCGGGGGGCTTCAGCGCATGAAGAGTAGGAATGCAGTTTCAGGACGCACTCAAAAGGGGGTGGCGTTCGGAAAACGTTCGATCGCGATCGGCGCGCTTGCGAGCCTTGCACTCACTAGCGGGTGCACTGTGTTCGAGCAGAGCGACGGCGTCACGACCCGCGTATTGCAGTCCGTCGCTGTCGATGTGGACGAGAGCGGGGCGATCGCTGCGATCGAGGGGACGGCGCTCTACCGGGACGACGCGTCCGGCGAGTCCCGGGGTGACGACACCGCATACGATGCTGAGGAAGTGGTCGGTGACCTTCCCGTGCGCGTGACGACGCAGTACCGCACGGTTGACGGCGTGGGTTCAGCGCTGGAGGGGCTCACCGGGTACTCGGGTCGAGTGGAGATCGGCGTTACGGTCGAGAACCTCACCGTCGCGCCGACGATGGTCAGCTACGACGCGGCGGGTGAGTCTCGGGAGTCTCCCGCCCTGGTCGGGACACCGCTGAGCGTGTCCGCGTCGACGAAGCTCGACGGAATCAGTGCAAGCGATGTGGTCTTCTCGTCTGACGCAGAGCGCACGACCAACGGTGTGGTCAGCTCCGGTACGGATGGGGACGCCATCGTGCAGTGGGCGACGTTGCTCGCTCCCCCGCAGTCGGAAGCGACAGCTACCTTCCTGCTCGTCGCTGATGTCGAAGAATTCTCCTTGCCCGACATCGACATCGCCGTGCAGGCGGGTCTGCATACCGACCTTTCTTTCAGCGGCGTGGTCGCGTCGGCATTCGATGACAGCGCGACATCCGATCTCGCGCTGCAGCAGCGGACGATCGCTCTGGTCGCGGAGGTCAACGACGTGCTCAGTAGAGCGGGGAGCACCATCACCGAGGTTCGCGACAACCTCAACGACACGTCGGATTCGTTGGGCGCGCGCGCCGCGCAGCAGCTCACCGAGAGCACCCGCTCGCTGGCATCCGGAATGCAGAGCGTCGCACAGCAGCTCACGACGCTCGATTCGGATCTGTCGAGCACGGTCGCGGGTACTCGATCGGCGATGCAAGCTCAGCTCTCCCAGATCGTGGCGTCGATGGATGCGATGCTTGGCGACACCGCGGGTGAGCCAGCTCATCAGCTCGACGGGGAAGGGTGCGCCGCGATCGTGCTCCCGCGAGCGTCCAGCGGGACGCTCTATTCGACTTTCCTGCACCTTTCCAGCCTGCTCGACGGGTACTCGGAGGCGAACGAAGGTTGTCGGGACCAGGTCGTGGCGGAGATCGACCGCATCTTGGGTCCCACGGAGCCCAGCGACGCGACTTGTGCTGAGCCGTCGATGACGTGCGCGCTCTACGACGCGAAGCGGACTGTCGCTGAAGAACTCATCCAGCTTGTCGCGGAGAGCGAGGGGATCATCGATGAGCTCAACATCGACAACATCGCTGCCGCGCGCGCCACTCACAACGAGCTGGGAGAGATCTTGCTGTCTCTGGACGGTCATATGGCCGGAATCGGGACCGGCACCGAAGACGCGACCCTGTGGGGCGAGATCGAGACAGCGCTGGAAAGCGCGACCGATCGAACAGCGGAGTTGGAAGCGCTCTACGCGACGGCGACTGACGCGCTCGCGGCGCTGACCGGTGGGGGCACGTCTGTCAGGCAACAGCACGAGGATCTCGCGAACCTCATCTGCGATCTCGCCTCGGATCCAGGTGCCACGATCGACCCGGCGCGAATCGAACAGCTCCGTGCTCACGTGGTCGACACGACATGCGACGGGACTGCCCAGGATCCTGCGCTAGTCCCGGAGACGGGCGCGCTCGACACTCGTCTCGACGATCAGATCGACCTCTGGAACCAGGTCCGTGCGGCAACCGCGCCGGGCGGGTCGAGCCTCGGGGAGTTGCAGCAGGATCTGGACGCGCTCGACGGAAAACTCAACGAGCTGCGGGATACGTCAAGTACTGACGCGGAAGCGATGGAGTCTCTCGTAGCCGATCTCCGTGAGGTCAGCGAGGATGCCCTCACGGAGCACGAGGAACTCGGCTCCCTGCTCGAGGTCGTCGAGCAGAACCAGGTCGATGTCAAGACGATGCTCGGCGGAGAGCTCCAGCGTGCCGTAGACGTCGCGAACACGAACGTCGCGGACAAGACGGATGCGCAGATTGATGCGGTCACGGGGCAGGTCGACGTCGGCCGTCAGGCGCTGATCGACGCATACAACTCGACGATCCTCGGGCTTTCGACGACATCAGACGTCGTGCTCGGCAGCGGGAAACGACAGATCGACGATCAACGGTCTGCTCTCGAGGAAGCGCAGACCGAAGCGACCGCAGCATTGGACGAACGAACTGTGAGCGCGCTGGAGCGGATCAGCGCGGGCACAGCAGCATCCACCCGGGATGTCGAGGCGGCCTCAGTTCTCCTTTCTGACAGTTTGAACAAGGTGCTCCTCGATCTCGGGGATCCCGACGTTGCGGGCTCGGGGATTCTTGGCGCGATGTCTGCGAGTGCGGCGAAGTCGGACACCGCCGACTATCAGTTGGCTCTCGCGTCGCAGCGGGCCGCGGGCTACGCGAACGTGCGTTCGGAGGACATCGCGGGGATCAGGCTGCGTCAGGCGCAGTTCTCGGCCGCCCTGGAGTCGGCAGCGACACTCCCTGCGTTCCATCTCGAGGTGCCGGCCGGTGCGGCATCGCAGACAATTTTCGCATTCCACCTCGGCGGAGCGGAGAAATGACGGAGCCGGTGGGGACCCTCTCGCGAAGCGAGAGCCGGCTCTCCTCGGAGGAGAGCGCAACCGTGGCACGCCTGACGAAGCGTTTCCGCTGGCGTTCGAAAGGTGGCGTCGCGCTGCTGATCGGGCTCATGGCAGCGCTCGTCATCGCGGCACTGGTGATCGTTCTCGCGCTGCGCGCTGGCGCGAGTCCGGCGCCGGACCCGGTGGCGGTCAGTGCGCCGGTCGCGCTCGATGTGGATGCTCCCGAGGGGACGAAGATCGGTGTGGTGATCACTCTCGGAGGGGGGCCGACTGAGGGAACGCAGTGGGATCAGGCTGCTCAGGGGGCGATCGTCGCACAACAGCGCCTTGCGCTCGGCGGCGGTGCGGTCGAGCTGCTCGTCGAAGATGATCTGGGTACACCGAACGGCGCCGAGGAGGCGGTGCGCAGTCTGATCGAGGAGGAAGTGTCGGGCATCGTGTACGCGAGCTCAGGTGCGCATCTCGCCAAGGCAGTGGAGACTGCCGCTGAGGCCGGGCTTCCGATCGTGCTCCCTTACGCCCCGGTGGCGGAGGACGCGACAGCGGCGTGGTCGCTTGCGCCTGACGAGTCACGCACGAATGACGCGTTGACTCGGGCGCTCGCGGGGTTCGAACATCCACTGCTCATCGACGCCGGAGGTGGCAGGCCTGCCGGGATAACCATAGGTGACGAGATTCGATTCAGCAGCGGCATCGATAAGGGCGCCTTCGCTGCGGATGTCGCTCGCCGTGCAGGAGTCGATCCGCGCTCCGGTGGTGCGTACGAGGGGAGTCCGAAGGGCGATGAGGAATCTGAGCCGCCCGTCGAGGATCCCGCAGATGTGGTGATCGTGAGTGGGCACCCGGTGTTGCAGGCGAGTGTCGTGCATGAGCTGCAGTCCCGCAACGTATCGATCCCGGTGCTGCTGACTCCGGACGCAGTGAGCCCGCTCTTCGGCGCGACGCTCGACGAACTGGGTGGATCTCTGTCGTCGAATCTTCGCACGGTAGGCGCAGCCTGGAGCGATGCGGAGGCACTCAGCGACACGGGGCAAGGCCGCGCGATGTCGGCGTATCTCGCAGCGATACGTCAGTTCGCCGGCGACGAAACTGTGACGAACCTCACGGCTGATGCGCCGTTCGCGGTGTCCGCCGCCGCGGCGGACGTGCGCAGTCACGATGCGGTGATCGCTTTCGCCGAAGCGGCCGCTGCGGCAGGGAGCACCGATCCGTCAAAGGTGGGCGAAGCCCTCGGCGAACTCCGCCTCGTTGCCGGGGACGGCATTGCGGGCCCCGAACTCGACTTCACGCTCCCGCAGTCACTCAGCAGCGACGTGACGCCACTGTATGCCACGGGCCAGCAGCTCGGGCTTCGTCCGCACCCCGGTGAGCAGGGCAACTCACTGCTGTGGATATCGGATCCTGATCGGCCCTAGCTGGTTCCAGTCGAGCGGTCGGTCGCTCGCATCCGCGGGAGGCCGCCCAACTGCAATGTAAAGGAGGCTGCGATGCGAATTCTCATCGAGCTCGACGGTACCCGTGAAGTGATCGACGTACAGGCATTTCAGCCACAGGCGACACTCGCGGACCTGATGGAGACCGTGGGCGTCGCTGCGGTTGCCGCAACGGATCGTTTGTTCCTCGACGGGGTCCCGGTGGCGGGCGCCAGCGAGCTGAAGGAGCTGACGCTGCTGGAGGGGTCCGTTCTCTCGCGCAGTGCGCCGAAGCCGGTGCAGCGCATCAGGGGCTGGAACGTGTCGGTCGCCGGTGGTCTCGAAACTGGCGATGTGGTCGAGGTGCCCGACCATCGTCAGCTCGTTGTCGGTCGCGCCCCTCAGGCAGATGTGGTGTTGCCCACCGAGAGCGCATCGTGGCATCACTGCACGATCGAGCGCGAGGACGACGGGCTGCGGCTGCGGGATGCCGGTTCCACGAACGGCACGATCGTGGATGGAGAGAGGATCGATGCGGACGGCGTGCTCGTCACCGAAGCGAAGAGCGTGCTTGTCGGCGGCGCTGTGTTGAGTCTCCGTCCGAGTCTCGACGAGCCGCCAGCGCCGGTAGCGGGGTCGCTGCGCAACCTCACACCGGCTGCTACCGCTCCGTTCAATCGGCCTCCGCGTCCGGGGCGTCCGGCGCCACCCGAGGGGGTGGAACCTCCTGCTCCGAAAGACATACCTGCGGCCTCGAAGTTCAGCCTCATCACGATCGCCGCGCCGTTGGTCATGGCGGGTGTGCTCGTGGTGGTGCTCGGAGACGCGCGTTTTGCCATGTTCGCGCTGCTCAGCCCGATCATGGCTATCGGGATGTATTTTGAGCAGCGTCGGCGTCGCGCGAAGAATGTCCGAGAAGAGGACGAGCGTTTCTCTCTTGCGCTGACCGAGTTTCGGGAAGAGATCGCAGACGCGGCTGCCGAGGAGACTGTTCGCAGGCAGGACATGATCCCTGACCCCGTGACCGTGATGCGGCGACCTGCGCTCCCGTCGACGCTGATGTGGCAACGACGTGCCGACTCGTCCGATTTCCTCAGCCTGCATGTCGGTGTCGGTGATGTTCCCTGGCGTCCTGAACTGGACACCCGCGGCTCAACGCGGCTCGATGATCGCGTCAAGGCGGTTCTTGCAGAGAGTCATCTGAGCGCGGCCCCGGTACTTGTGGATCTGAACGATGCGGGAGTCGTCGGAATCGTGGGTGACCGGGAGGGCGCTCTCGCCCTGGCTCGGAGCCTCATCGTGCAAGCGTCGGTGCACTGCGGGCCAGCGGACCTCACCGTCGGGGTCTTCTGCGATGCAGGCCGCGAGCACGAGTGGGAGTGGGCCGCATGGCTCCCCCACACCCGTCAAGCGGGTAGCAGTGAAGGCGCGCGATGGATGTCGAATCAGCGGGAGGCCAGCACTTCGATCCTCCGGAGCCTGCTCGACAGCATCGACGCGCTGCCCACGCGTGCGCTCTTGACGGTCCTCGATTCGGAGGTCCTCACCGAGGGCCGCGATGCGCCAGCGCGCGACCTGCTCGGCGCCGGCCGTCCGACTCCGGGAGCCTCGCTGCGACCGAACGCCGAGGCGCGCAGGGTCAGCGGGATCGTGATCGCCACCACCGTCGATCAGTTGCCCGCTGCATGCACGACGGTGATCGAGGTGGGCGTGGATGCGGCGGCGACGGTGCATCATCCGGAAGACCTTAGCCGGGTGGAGGACGTGATCGTCGCAGGCGTCAGCAGAGGCGACGCCGAGAGGTGTGCCCGCGCGCTCGCGCGCTTCGATGATCCTGAGCTCGTGGTCCCTGGTGCTTCGCTCCCCGCCCTCGTGCGGTTGCCCGACCTGCTCGACGTCGAGAGAATGAACGCCGATGTGATCCGCGAGCTGTGGGCATCTCCGGGGATGTCCACGCCGGTCGGCCTGGGTGAGAAGGGGCCGCTCAGTCTCGACATTGTGAAGGACGGACCCCACGGGCTTGTGGGCGGCACGACGGGGTCGGGCAAGTCCGAGTTCCTTCGGTCGTTCGTCGCGGGCCTCGCCGCGCGCAACGATCCAACCGTATTGAACTTCATTCTGATCGATTTCAAAGGGGGAGCCGCTTTCAAGGCCTGTGAACGGTTGCCGCACACTATCGGCACGATCAGCAACCTCGATGCGCAGCTGGCGGATCGGGCGCTTCGTGCGCTCGAAGCGGAGATGGAGCGTCGCCAGCGCCTTTTCGCGCGAGCCGGTGACGACATCGACAACCTTCCTGCCTATCTTGCGACCGGCCCTGCTGAGCCGCTTCCTCGGCTGCTCCTCGTGATCGACGAGTTCGCGATGCTCGCGAAGGACTTTCCCGACGTGCTCGCCTCACTCGTGAGCGTTGCGGCGGTCGGTCGAACACTGGGCGTTCACATGATCCTTGCGACGCAACGTCCGGCGGGAGTCGTCAACGACGACATCCTGGCCAACACGAACCTTCGCGTCGCCCTGCGCGTGCAGAGCCGTGAGGACTCCACCAACGTGATCGGTGTGCCGTCGGCATCGAGCATCGGTCGGGCTCAGACGGGCCGCGCCTACGTGAAGCTCGGCCAGGACGACATCACTCCGGTGCAGACGGCGTTGGTGACCGGGCGGGCCAAGGAAACTCTCGCCGAGCAGGTCGAGGTGCGTGACGTCGGTCTCTTCGGTGTGCCGCTTCCGCGGAAGACGCTGGTACCAGCGAGCGCGAGCGACGCGAACGATCTCGACCTTCTGATAGATGCCGTCGTCGCAGCCAACGCGGCCGCGGGAATCGCTCCGCCGCGACAGGTGTGGCCCGAAGCGCTCGGCGAACGCGTGAGCCTGCACGGCTACCGCACGGATGCTGCCAGAACCGAGGTGGGCGGTCGGCCCGCGCCCCTCGTCGGCGGCGTCGAGAACGGTCTCGTCCGGGTTGCTCTCGCCGACGAACCGGACCAGCAGCGCCAGAGTCCGGCGGGGTGGAGCCTTTCGGGCGGGAACTTGCTCCTCATGGGGATTGCGGGGAGTGGTACCACCACCACTCTGGCGAGTATCGCGCTCGCGCTCGCCGACGGAAACTCCCCGGAAATGCTCGACATCCTGTGCCTCGACATGGGTTCGAGAGGACTGTCACCTCTCAGGGGCTTGCCGCACACGGTCGCGTACGTCGGCGCGGGCACGGGAGCGAAGGAGCAGCAGGTCAGGTTCCTGAGGCACCTCCGCGAGGAGTTCCAACGACGCCAGGAGAGCGCAGGACCGCACCGAACGGTGGTGATCCTCATCGATGGGCTCGCGACGCTCCGCGACGACTTCCAGGACTTCGAGGGCCTCCAGATGTTGGACATCCTCTACCGCGTCTACGCCGACGGGCCTGCGGTAGGCATGCACTTCGCGGTGTCCACCACGCGCGCCAAATCGGTGCCGTCGGCGATGGATGAGGTCACCACGCAGCGCTGGGTGTACCGCCTGGCCGACGCGTATGACTACTCGTCGCTCGGCGTCAAGGGTAAGGCGGTCCCCGCTGCGGTTCCCGGGCGCTGCGTTGACACCGCCACCCTGCTGCAGATGCACATCGCCACGCCGGACCACGGTGTGGAGGCGGCCGTGGCCGAGGTCGCGTCCCGGTGGGGGCACGTGCCGGCGAAACCGGAAGCGATCGGTACGCTGCCCACCAGCGTCGCTGCTGCTGACCTCGTCGGCCATACGGACCTCACCGGAGAGCCGCTGCGGATTCCCGTCGGGATCCGCGAGGACACGCTGGGCCCTGCGCTGGTGGAGGTTTACGAGGGGGAGCACATCCTGATCGGAGGTCCCGCGCGAAGCGGGAAGTCGAGTCTGTTGATCGCGATCGCGGAGACGTTGCGTTCGCTGCCCGAGGACGAGCGACCAGCCGTGTGGGGCATTCACGACAGGCGCTCACCACTCGCGAACGCGGAGCTGGATCGTGTTGCGGGGAACGCCGATGAGGTCCCCGCCCTTCTGGCCGCGCTGCGACTCGAGCGTGGGCCCCTGTTCCTGCTTGTCGACGACGCTGAGCGCATCGATGACGCGGACCAGGCGATGGCGTCGTTGCTGAGCTCGGCACCGCTCGGGTTGTGCATCGTCGCTGCGGGACGCTCGGCCGATCTTCGCGGGCTGTACTCGCACTGGACGAAGACCCTGGCGAAGGCACGGTGCGGCGTGCTGTTGCAGCCTGACCCCGACTTCGACGGTGACCTCCTGAAGTCCGCGCTGCCGCGAAAGGCGCCGGTGGCGATGACCACTGGCCGAGGGTATTTGTGCGTGGGTGGGCAGGCGGCGCTCATTCAGTCCATGGGTGGCGAGCAGAAGGAGCAGCGGTGAGAGATCTCGACCAGTCTGGATGGAGTACGTCCGGAGTCCACAGCCCGATGGCGGGACGCGACCAGCACATCTACTACGGCGCGGTCGAGGATGGGGAGGCGACAGAGGTCCGAACGGAGCGCGTGAGCGAGAGCCGGGTCACCCCGGGTCGGCCGTCCCCGGTTCTACAGGGGGAGCGCTCGTGAACTTTGACGATGGTGTGGCCGATCGGCTGATCGCGGCATGCGACGGCGCAGCGACGACGCTGGGCAACCAGCGAGGTCCGCGTGAGTCTGTGGTGGGACTGGCGAGTGGTGAGTTTCGTGGGGTGTTCGCGGATGCGTTCCGATCGAATGTTGATGCGGAGCGGGGAGCGAGGACCGGGCTGATAGGGGCGCTGGAGAGCGTCGTACAGCAGGCGAGCGCGGCCAAACAGGACGCGCAGATCGAGCGGGATCGCCGAGAGGCGCTGGCGGCGGCGGAGTCGCGGTCGATGGTGGTGCAGTCGGGCATGATCGCGGCGGATTCGAGCGTACTTGCCCTCGATCCGCGCGTGCTGTTGCCTGAGACGCCGCGTCCGACTGTGTCCGTGGGCACGGTGCGGCAGGCGCTACGGGCATGGCCGAGCGGGCGGTCGTCGTCGGGGTCGAGCTCGGCGGATCCAGATGATCTGGAATCCGCGGTGAGTGTCATGCGCGTGCAGAATGACGCTGCCGATGGCGCCTGCGACACGGTGGTGGCGGCTGTCGGGGCCTTCGAGGATGCGTGCGGGTGGGCGTTCGTGGATCTGGACGGGTTGCGGGGTGGCCTGCGTCGCTTCATGGCCGACAACCGGGGTGATTCGTCCCGGTTGGAGGGGATCGCGGCGGCATTCCGTGCGGCGGGCGGGGACGGTGATATCGGCCCGGTGGCGCTGAGTGACACGGCCCTCGTGCTGGCGACGGTGCCGGGCTCGTTGACGCCGGATGGATTGCTTTCGTTTCTGTCGTCGGCGTCTGACGACGATATTGAGGCGCTTGCGTCAGCGTCGGGGTGGCAGGCGATGGTGCAGGCAGTTCCACCGGAGAAGATTGCGCGGTGGTGGGCGGGGATGAATCCGGCGGAGGTGTGGGGTGCCGACGGGGGGGATGCTGTTCAGCGGTCGACAGGCGTCGTTGTTGACGGGGCTGTCTTCGGTGTTCGGGAACCTGGCTGGTGTGCCGTTCACAGCCCGGGACGTGGCGAATCGGGTATGGCTGGAAGAACAGCTGGTTCGGGTGCGTGCTGAGTTGGAGGGCGAGTTCAGCGGTCACGAGTTCCAGGGTGGGTATGACGAGGGCGTGCGGGCGCTTCGTGTTGCGGAGCTCCAGGTGCGGCTCGAGGCGTTGGAGAGTGTTCAGTCGTCGCTGGCTGAAGCTGTTCCGGGCGGCCCGCGGTTTTTGATCGGGTTGACGGGTGATAGTCCGCCGTTGGCGCAGGTATCGATCGGGAACCTCGATACAGCGACTGATGTGACGTATGCGATTCCGGGGATGAATACGTCGACGCGGGACACGGCCGGGTGGGTGGATCCGTCGCAGAATATTTATGACGAGCAGTACCGAGTCAGTGGTGCGGCGGTCGACTCGGGGCGGTTCGCGGTGGTCGCGTGGATTGGGTACAAGACTCCGCCGATACCTGTGGTTGGTGGAGGGAGCGCTGATTTCGGGGTGCTCGGAGCGGACTATGCGCGTGTGGGTGCGGATCGTCTGGGGGGTGATCTTTCGGGGTTCTCTGCGGTGCGTCCGGGGGTGCGGGTGAACGTGGTGTCGCACTCGTATGGGACGACGACGGCGTCGTTGGCGCTGTCAGATCGGGAATACGGCGTGGACTCGTTTGTGATGTTGGCGTCTGCGGGGCTTGGGGAGGGCGTGTCAGACGTGGAGGACGTGCATGCCCGGGAGGTGTTCGTGGCGCAGGCTCCGAATGTTCCTCGTTTCCCGAAGGCGGAGGTTCCGACGGAGTGGTTTGTGGGGGATCCCTGGGCGCAGGTGGGGCGAACGTTCTCTGGGCGTGCGGATCCGGTCGGTGAAGAGTTCGGTGCGACGCTGTTCGGTGCGGATGGGGAGCGGGTGAGCGGGGAGGAGCTGTACGCGACGACGGCTCATGATGCTCTTGTGTCGGATGACGGCGGGTTCGGGTATTTCGACAAGCGCACGGAATCGCTGTACAACGTGGCTCTGGTGACGACGGGACAGGGTGGTGATGTGACGGGGGATCAGACGCATCGCGCGCCGGTGGAGACTGTTGCGCCGGGGCTCGTGGATGAGGAGGAGGTTTTCTGATGAGTGTGCGTCGGGGTGTGTTGTGTGGT
>JBNJKL010000014.1:0-1524 GCA_051751065.1 Actinomycetota bacterium
CGTCCGATACGTCCGATACGTCCGATACGTCCGCGGTGCTGGTGTTGGTGGGTGTGAAGGTGACGGTGTTCGGTGCGGGTGGTCGGTCGATGTAGGTGCGGCCGGTGGGGCTGAGCCATTCCAGTACTCCGCCGGGTTGCTGGGTGACGTGCCATGGGGAGTGGTGTTTGAGCATGTGGTGGCGTCGGCAGAACGTCGCAAGATTCGAGGCGTCCGTGGGGCCGCCGGTCGCGGCGGCGTGATTGTGATCCAGATCGCACTTCCTCGCCGCGAGCCCACACCCGATGAACCGGCACCGCTGATCCCGCACCCGCAGGCGCCGAGCGAGCTGCGCGCCGGGCCGATACCGATCCACCGCGAGCATCTGCCCACCGATCGGATCCGTCAACACCCGATCCCACCCCGACCCCGCACCCGCCAACGCCCGCGCCGTGTCCAGATCAATCGGACACACCCCATCCAGCACCGCCGGCGGAAGAACCCGGGCAGAGTCACCGGCGTCACCCGTGCGGCCAGTGCGGCCAGTGCGGCCAGTGCGGCCAGTGCGGCCAGTGAACTCCCGCTCCAGCCCAGCGAGTGCCGCCGCGTCGAGCTCGTCGCCCATCAGCGTCAGCACCGGGACCGTGACCTCGACCCGGCCCGTGATCGCCCCCAGCGCAGCCGCGGCATCGCCATCAGCTCCATGCGCACTGGGCGCCCCAGTGAGCAGCAGATCCGCGAACAGATCCGCGCGCACCTCCCCCACCGACCGCACATCAACCCGTCCGGCAGCATCACCATCTGCGCCATCGGCACCGGCGTCGGCTCCTTTTGCGCGCAGCTCCTTCGCTACCCGCCGGCTCTCGCCCTGCACGACATGAGCCATCTGCGACAGGCGGTCAAACACCCCGTGCGCGAGCGCGGCAGGCAACACCGCCCCCACCACCGCCATCCCATCCTCGACATCGTCCACCCACACCCGCCGTCGCGCCCGAGCCCGCCGATGACGCTCCGTCACCGAACACTCCCGAAACCCCTCCGCCACCCGCCGCGCCACACCCCGCACCCGATTCGGCGACTCCGACACCGCAACCGCCAACACCTCCCGCGAAAACGCCTCCCGCGCCCCCACACCCTCCACCTCAGCCCCCGCCTCCACGATCACCCGCGTATGCGCCGCCGAAATCACCCCCGCACCCTGCGCCGCCCACACCACCGGAAACAACGACACCACCGACGACGCCGCACCCATCCGCCGCTCCACCGTCCGATCACTCATCCGCACCGCCGCACCGATCTCCGCCGCCACCGCCCGCGACACCATGTCCCCGTGATCGGGATGCTGACCCTGCTGAGCGATCTCCACCGCGATCCGCGACGCCACCGCCAACAGCCCATCCCGCGCCGCCTGCATACTCGCAATCGTCGCCTCCGCCAGCGCAAGCGACTCCACCACAGCAGCAAGAGAAGCCACCTGAGAGTCCGTCGCGTCAAGGAAAGCGGTCATGAACCCACCCCACCACCACCCACCGACATTCGAACAAA
>JBNJKL010000015.1:0-1433 GCA_051751065.1 Actinomycetota bacterium
ATCCGTGCGGATCAGGCCTCGGCCTGAGCGCGGCGGCGTGCCAGGAGCACTCCGCCGAGCGCCATTCCGACGAGGGCGATGCCGCCGAGGAGGAGGGCGAACTGACCGTCAGCACCCGTGAAGGGGAGCGTCGGGACACCCTGCTGGGTGTTGTCGACCTCGAACAGCGGGACCGTGCCGTTGTCGCCGGCGGCGACGATGACCTCGGTGAGAGCCGCAGCACCCTCGGGCAGGACGAATCCGGCCGGGGCCGCGATCTCCTTGAGGACGTAGCAGCGCTCGGTGTAGTCGTGACCGGGCTCGTTGACGTCGGTGACGGTGCCGTCCGCGGCGATCTCGAGCTCGGTGTCGCCGACCCACAGGCCCGGGAACACGATGGTGCCGTCAGCGGCGGAGGTCACGACCAGCGGCGTGGCGGCACCGGGCTCGGTGACCGCATCGAGCGTGTCGATGTCGGCGATGCAGCCGGCCTCGTCGGTCAGACCCATGTAGATCTCGAACTGCGCACCCGCGAGCGTGTCGGCCGGGTCGGCCGCGTTGACCTTGACACCGGTCAGGTTGCCCCACCGGGTGGAGACCTCGTTCGTCGGCGACCCGTCGGGACCGTTCGGGGTGCCGGGGGTGAGCTCGAAGTCGTTGAGGTTCACGTACGCGATGTTGTCGATCTCACCGACCGCGTTCGCCGCGGCGACAAAGCCGACGACGATGTTCTGTCCGGCCTCCAGCTGTGCGAGGCCCGCTGCGGTGAGCGTCACCGTCAGGGTCTGGCCCGACCATGCGGCCGTGTAGTCCGTACCCTGCACGAACGTCGCCCCACCGAAGATCGACACACTCACCGTGGAGAGGTCCGTGTTCGGGGTCAGACGTGCATCCAGGATGTCCGTGAGGATGAACTGGTCGTACGTCTCACCATCCGCGAGCGCGGGGATCTTCGTCGTCACCTGGTAGTCGATCGCAGCGCCCAGGGCGGCTCCGTTGTCCTCCTGGTCGACGATGTTCTTGCGCGGCCCCTCGGCGACGGTGTTCTTGGGGTAGACGTGCACGTCGTACACCCACTCGCCATCCAGCGGGTCGCCCGCGACACCCTCGTTGACCGCGGGCGTGGGGACCGTGACGATGAACGGCGCCGCCGGAGCGACGACGTTGTCCGGCGCGTCGGTCTCACGCACGAAGTAGGGCCCCGTCGCCAGGTCGGGGGTCGTGACCGTGCCGTCCACGCCGGTGGTGACCGTCGCACATCCGGACAGGTCGTAGCCGGCGAGCGTGGTGCCGGTCTGCGCGGCGTTCTTCTCGGCCTGGGTGATCGCGTTGATCGCGTCCCACCCGGTGTTCGTGCCGTCGAACAGATCGATGCCCTCGATGAGGCAGTACTCGAACACGACGTCGGCGATGGGATCGCTGTCGGGCTGGGTACCGGTTCCGTCCGGGTTCGC
>JBNJKL010000016.1:0-1357 GCA_051751065.1 Actinomycetota bacterium
ACCTTGACGTGGACACGGTGGCCACGGGCGGCACGTCGCCGGCCGAGTCGTATGAGTATGACGAAGCGACCGGTGTGTTGACGGTGACGTTGAAGGACGTGACGGATTCGCTGTCGTCTTTCGCGATCGCCGTGACGCAGAAGAACATCGGGCAGTTGGATCCGACCTCGACGTTCACGACGACGGTGACGGGCACGGAGACGCCTTCGGGAGTCGTGCCCGATGACTCGCACATGGCCGACGTCACGGGAGATGTGACATTCGACACCGAGAAACGCATGACTCCTCAACCGGGCACCGGAAATCGCGTCGTGTTGTACCCGTTTCACATCAGCGAGGGGGTCGGCGGTGCCCGATTCGCTTCGTCGATGCAGGAGTTGGTCGACGAGCTGGCGGTCGGTGCCGAGGTGATCGCGAGTAGTGCGGGCCCTGGCGAGTGGACCTTCGAGGGTGACGCGTCGACCGGGATCACCGCCACGTGGAACCATGTCGGTACGGTGCTGAACAACGGGCAGATGCCAACACGCGCGGGCGACGTGTGGCTTCGGGTTCGCTATCCGGAAGCGGCCTTCCCTGAAGGCACCGTCCCGCCGGTGAACACGGTCGTCCTTTCCGTCGAGGATCAGGCTGGCGTGCGCTATGGAGCGCTCGCCGAGGACTCGGTTCAGCCGTTGGAAGTGACCTCGGGCGCTCCGGTTCCGCAGGCCGCTCTGACGAAGACCATGGTTCCGGGAGCAGTAAGCAACGGCCAGCGGTTCCGCACCGATTTGTCGGTCTACTACGCGGACGGCGGTCAGGACGTGGACGCGGAATCGATTGCGCTGGAGGACGTTGGATCGGTCGCGAGCAATGCCGGGTACTTCCAGAGTACGGCGGTGCAGGAACTGCGGTTCGGATGGAACGCGATTCTGCAGGCGGCGGACGTGCCGGTTCGTCTAGAGGTGCAGTTCGATGATGGTACGTGGGAGGTCGCTGACGATACGCGCACGACGGGCCAGGGGCAGTACCGGGTGCTGTTCCGGGCGGACGGGTCGACTGCCGGTGGTGGTGGTGCGAACGCACTCGTGGAGTTCCCCGCGGGGGCTGTCTTGACGGGGTGGCGGCTGGTGGTGTCTCCGGATGCCGGCACGAGCGTGCCGACCGGGAGTGTCGCCAACGCGTTCCTGTTCGGCTATGCCGCATACGAGGGTGAACCTGGCGGGTCGGTGGACCTTCCGAATACGGCGACAGTCACGATTCCTGTCCAGGACGGCTCGACGCTGAGCGATGAAGCCAGCGACACGTTGACCATGAATGACGCGATCTCCGTGTCCACCTCGATTTCCGCGCCGGCGACGCTCGTGGTGAACGTGCCGAA
>JBNJKL010000017.1:0-535 GCA_051751065.1 Actinomycetota bacterium
ATCCACGACTTCGCCGACGGTTCGGATCGGATCGTCTTCCACTCGGACATCTCGACGGTCATCACTGGCGGTGGTCAGTCGGCGGAGAAGACAGCGAGCGCGGATGGCAGCATCTGGTCGACGGAGCAGATCGCGGACGAGGACGGCTCGGCGTTCTGGAGGGTTCAGGCTGTGAACACGCTGCCGAACGAGGTGACCGACTTCGTCGTGTTCGACCGGCTCCCGGCTTCCGGGGATGTTCGCGGATCGGATCTCGCCACGACGCTGACGGGTCCGGTTCAGGGGTCGGCGGATGCCGTGATCGAGTACTCCGCAGATGCGACAGCGGCGACGAACGGCACGTGGAGCACCTCGTGGGAGGGCGCGACATCGTGGCGGGCGACCAAGGACGTCGCGGCGGTCGGCGAAGCCCTCGAGTTCATCGTTCCCGTGCAGCTCGATGAGGGGTACGCCTCGGAGCAGGCGGTGAACCAGGCGGCTATCTCATACGAGTACGCGGGGTCCCCGGCCGTCGCGGACACGAACGAGTCGACGT
>JBNJKL010000018.1:0-535 GCA_051751065.1 Actinomycetota bacterium
GTCAATGACTTCGCTGCCGGCTCCGACCGGATCGTCTTCAACTCGACGTCCTCCTCGGTGATCACCGGAGGCGGGAAGTCGCTGGAGAAGGTGGCGAGCGCGGATGGTGTGATCTGGGCGACGGATCAGATCGCTGCTGAGGACGGGACGGCGTTCTGGCGGATCCAGACGGTGAACACTCTTCCGAGCATGGTGACGAACGTCACCGTCTTCGACCTGCTGCCCGTGCCGGGCGACGAGCACGATTCCGAGCTCGCAACCGTGCTGACCGGCCCGGTGCAGGGTCCGGCCGGTGTGACGATCGAGTATTCCTCGGATGCGACCTCGGCGACCGATGGCACGTGGGTTTCGTCGTGGGAGGGCGCGACGTCATGGCGCGCGTCGAAGGACACGGCTGCGGTCGGTGAGACGAGCGAGTTCATCGTTCCCGTGCAGCTCGATGAGGGCTACGCGTCGGAGCAGGCGGTGAACCAGGCGTACGTGTCGTACGACTACGCCGGGCAGCCGAACATGGCGGAGACGAACGAGTCGACGC
>JBNJKL010000019.1:0-432 GCA_051751065.1 Actinomycetota bacterium
GAGTATCGGGTGTGCGTGGTCAATCAGGATCAGGTCCGCGGCTATCAGGACGTCGTTATGAACGTCGTTCTCCCTGAGGGTGTCGTCTACGACCCCGAGGTGGGTGTCTCCGTGGACGAGGGAGGTGCGAGCTCCGTCCCGCCTGTCGAGGTCGGCGATGGGCTCGAGGTGGTGCAGACCACTCTGGATGATGGCCGTCGCGTGGTGACGTTCGCATTCGACGAGGTTCCGCCGCACGCCTCCAATCGCGAGGTGCAGAACGTCGGCACGGATGCGTGGTGCTACACGCTGCCGGTGAACGTGTTCCTGGGCGCGTATGTCGACGCGGAGAACGCACCGATCACGGCAGAGTCGTGGGTGCATGTCAATGATCCGGCGTACGACGGCCTCCTCTACAACAACCCGACCGGGTCGCCGAGCGTCGAGGACGAC
>JBNJKL010000020.1:0-422 GCA_051751065.1 Actinomycetota bacterium
ATCCAACTGCGGAATCGGGTTCTCGGTGCAGCTCACACCCTCATCACCGCACTGCGGATCCACCGCATCCGCCGGAGCCAGGATGTTGCCGAGCACGTTGTCACCGCGCTCGAAGTCTGCCCCGACGACCGCCGTGTACGTCACGGTAACCTCCTGATCCGCTTCCAACGACCCCGACACCGTCAGGGACTCACCGTCGACATCAGCCGTCAACGCCGGGTCGGACACGACCGGGTCACCCACCAGGTCGGCATCATCCAACACCCCCGACAGATCATCCGTGTACTCCACGGGACCCGCGGCGTTTCCGGTGTTCGCGAACGTCAACGTGTACTCGACCTCCTGACCCGCCACGACCGCCGTCCCGGACTCCGGATCGACCGACTTGACCGCCGCGACCTCCGGCACCGGGAACGGGCTCA